>CAVVGK010000014.1:0-1355000 GCA_963747755.1 uncultured Ignavibacteria bacterium
CTTCCTCGGCTATCTCCATTCCGCACTCTGTACATCGATTATTCAGTTTGCCATCATAATACCTGGTCTGACAGAAGCACCAGGGACATTCGATAAGTATTTCATCTCTATTGATTAGAATCTTCTATCCCACCAGTCACTATATCTTGGAGAATATTTCTGATATGATTCGACTCCGTTTTTATTTAGAATCAGAGCGTGGTTGTTTTCCATCTCATAGAAATGAAATGAATTCTCCCCGAGATTGAACCCTCTTTTATTTACCTGAGATATATTCAGTGCCTCCTGCATTATTGCCCTTTCTGAGCAGAAGTAGAGGATGTCTTCATCCGCGTTATAATAGAGATCAATCGGGTTATCTCTTTTAATTAGGAATAGTTTCTCAGGCTGGGATTTATCGATTGCAGCTACAGCAAAAGAGCCTTCTATTCTATCGAATAGCCGCTTTATTTTATCACCTTTGGATTTCATAGACAGTATATGGAGGATACATTCACTATCTACCTCCCCGTCACGCTGCTTCTTTCCGAATATCTCCTTATCATTGTAGATAATGCCATTATGAACGATGGCAGTACCTGATTTAGAGAACAGAGGATGGTTATTATTGTTATTCTTCTCCGATCCCTGGGTTTTCATTCGGGTATGTAATATCATAATAGGAGGGAGCGTAAGACTCTTCCATTCATCTGTTTTGATCAGATCAGATGACTTCACTGCAGCTTTATGAACTACAAGATTATTATCTCTTATAAAAGCATATCCCGAAGCATCTCTGCCGCGGGATTCTAAAAGACTGAACATATCTGTTAATTTATTCTTATCGGGCAGTCTACTCCCGAAGGAATAGTATCCCATTATTCCACACATTAGTTTTCTCCATTTTTTTAAGTTTTCAGGCAGGAACTGTTTCTTTGACAGTCGTAACCAGTTTGATAAGCTCGATTACCTCTTTTTGGTTATTCTTTCTGAGTGAAAGGCTTACCCCGAGGCGATTGCATCCAGGTGTAGAAATGACTTTGGCAGTACTTTGCTTTTTGAGCAGGTAATCCTGGGCCAGGGGGTATATATCCTCCGTTGCTGAGATCTGTATTCATCTCTGTCGATCAGACCGAAGAGATATATTGGATTATCAACCAAACCGACCCTATCCTTGATGGTCTTAAGAAGGATATCTTTCGAATTGATGTAGATAGGTCTTTTTGTCTCTGTCTTACCCTGAAGCCAGCTTCTTGAAAGACTGATTATCAGTTCCCTGTCAGAATCATATACATCTGGATTATTTGGAGCGTCATCGTCGTAGTCATCATCATAACAGTCACTGCAGTAGGGATCTCTGTCAGAGTTATAATGAGTCTCGCTTCTGTAGATAACTGAATCACATCTCGAACAGTAGTTATAGGATTCCGAAAAGCATTCATCGCAATAAGGTTCATCAAATGCCCACCGGACATCAGAATCCGCAATTTCTGCCTCGCAGCTGGTACATTGATACATTACGCAGCCCTCCTCAGGCCCCAGTTTGGCAGGATATCCTGATTCCAGTTTAGTTTTTTGCCAAGCAGGATATCGAGTTCTTTCAGGCCTTCTTTTGTATCATCTGGGATCGTATGCAGGTAATGCTTCAGGTTCTTTAAGAATGTGCAGCTATGCTGCCGATTTTTAAGTTCATTGAAGTTCAGGTTATCCTCCAGAACTCCAATAACTGCAAGTTTAGCGAGAGTCAGATGAACCAAGGTTACTGAAGGAGATAAAAGAAAGCTGCCTGGTGTGCGATATTCAAACCCCCAGCTTTTTCTCCGGTAAGCACTTTTCTTTCCATAACCCGTTCTTTCCCGTTTTAATTTCTGCTGCTTATCATCGATGCAGTTAGACAGGCTGCCGAGAACTATATCGAGGGCATCAATTATTTTTGGCTCTGGATCCAGTGAAAAATGAGTATGCCCACCAATAGCGTAATCATCAACATATGCACCTGAGTAAAATTCCAGGTCAGGTACCTTTTCGTGTCCGTATTCAAGGATCTGATAAATCTTGCTGGTAAGATCGACAGGACTTTCGGAATAGCCGGGCCTAATTTCTGCTGTACTCTCACAGCCATCTAACCCGAATGAACTTGAGCTCTTGAAATGATTATGAGCCGGTGTGAATTGACCCTGCTTCCTAAGTATTAGTTCTGGGTCGCAGCCGATGGTGAAAGACATAGTAACTCCTGATTAGTTGTTAGTATATCTTTCTTATACCGCATTTCGGTACTTAATATTTTGTTTATAATTTCTTCAAAGGTGGACGAACTATTCTTCCTCTACAAGCTTTATTTCTTCCTCTGTTAAGCCGTAAAGCTGGTAAACAAGCTGATCTATCTGCTTGTCTGTTACGTCTATCTGCCGCTGGAGTGCGGTTTTTTCTTGTGGGGTTTTTGCATTGGAGAGATTTTCTTTGTTACTAATTATATTTTTCACTTTTTCAGTTATTTGATCGTGTGTTTCTTTTTCAATGCTTTCAAACTTTATTGCTTTTAGTGGAAAAGGCTTTAAAATAATTTGTTTTAAATCTAAAGTAACCACCCCTTAAAACGTTCCCTGTATTTTTTAAGTAATACCAAAATAAATTCGAATTCAATATTCCCAGCCAATAATATATGCTTTCAGTAATATTCTGGTTTGGTATCAAACTATAAACTGTTGTGTTATGGTAGAGTTTGTTCAATTCAATCGTCATACTTGGGTAATCACTTATTTCTTGTGAAATAATTTTATCTGTTTCAAAATCATTTATCACACGCCCTCGATGACAAGAATACCAATATCGAGGATTGGTTTTATATTTTACCCTTAAATTTCTTAATTCAATTTTATACTTCTTTAAATAACTAAAACAATTAGGAAATAAATTTTCAAATTCTTTTTCCTGAAGTATTACAGTTTTACCGTCAACTAATTTGTATGGATAAACACAATAGAATTGAAATTCCGATTTGGCGTATCTTTTTACATCTTCTCCTTTTAAAATTGGTTTAAGCACAGCTTTTTCTAATAATATATTCTGCTGCTCCTTTTCGGAATATACTTCAATCAAATCATCATTTGTAATATCCGATATTCTTTTAAGAAAATAAATATCATCTGCTCCTGTAACTATTCCCTGAAATACTTTTTCAAATATATCACCTAATGTTTTAGGCTGCATTTGAATTTTGGCCATTACCTTAGATATGGAATCATTATTCAATATCCAGGGCTCTGAAGTCATTCTATTTTGGTTATAAAGGGCAAAATTCTCTTCTTCTAATTCAAATAATTTATTTTGTAACTGTATCTTATCCTTATTACCAAATTCATAATATCTAAAGTCAGATTGATTGTTATTTGATAAAAATAATAGACAAGTATAGGTAGTAGCCTGAGAGAAAATTAAATTGTTCCCAAAACTTATAATTGAATCTATTGAATTATCTGCAATCAATTTTTCTCTAATACCTGATCCAAAGTCGCTGTTCAAAAACTTATGAGGGCAAATAAAACCAAGCTTTCCACTAATGTTTAACAAGAGAAGACCTTTTTCAATGAATAGTAAATACAAATCAAATCTTTTAACCGCAGACTTATAGTGTGCTTGAAAATATTTTATTTGATTTTCATAAAATTCCTGTAATCCTTGTATCCTTAAATAAGGCGGATTACCAATCACAACGTCAAATCCGCCGGCGTCCATTATTGCTTTAAATTCTGTTTCCCAGTCGAATACATTAATCCTCAACTTTTCTTCATCATCAAGAAAGCTCATCTCCATTTGGTCATAAAAATCAGGCCCAATTAAAGAGTTGCCGCATTTTATATTTTCAGAAAGATCGGGGAGTGCTCTTTCACGGAAAAACTTCATCTGGTTACTTATGGTTTCTTCACTTTCACCTTCGAGCACTTTAAGCAGCAGAGAGAGTTTTGTAACTTCAACTGCCTGTGAGTCAATATCGACCCCGTAAATGTTGTTAAGCAATATCCTCTTCTTTTCGGATGTTGTAAGCAGGTAACTTCCATTTGCGGTCTGGTGAATGGGAGGATTCTTAACAGTAAGATATTTTCTTGTTGTTTCTTTATCTGCTGTGTAGTATTTCAGGTGCCAGTCAATTAAATACTGAAATGCTCCGATAAGAAAACCTCCGGATCCACAGGCTGGATCGAGTATTTTTAATTTTGCTGCTTCTTTTAACGAAGTCTTATCGGTAAGCATTCTTCCGAGCGTATTATCAACTATGTAATTAACAATGTAGGTCGGAGTGTAATAGACTCCACCTGCTTTTTTCACCTCGGGTTTATCTTCTATTACCGCCTGGTGCGAAGGGGTAAGTCTTATTACCTTCCCGAGGAACTGCTCATATACCTGGCCAAGTATATCTGCCGGTAAAACAGAAAATTCATAAGGACTATCGGGGTAGTAAAGATGCTTTACAATATCTTTAATTACTTTATCATCAATAGAAATATCGAGAGTGAGATTATCAGGTTCTTCGCTTCTTTCTTTTTCAGATTCAAAATGAAATAACCCCGAGTTATATTTTTCATCTGCACGGTGGTAAATCTGTTTAAGTCTTTCATAAACATTTACACCGTTCTGCAGGTTCATTAACTGTCCGTAATCTTCAATGCCCCTGTCTTCACATATTCTTAAGAAGATTACCCTGTCAATTGTCTTCTGTACCGCGTAATTAATTTCTCGTATACTTAGGGTAGGATTACGCAGAGCAATATTTCTTGCGAGCATTTTTCGCCATTCTTCCATCTGTACAAGAAAAACAGAATCAACTTCTGCAGTACCGCGTTTCTTTTTGTTACTCTCTACATACTTATCAAACGAGCCTTTGAGAATTGCTTCGCGGGAAAATATTTCCTCAATTTCACCCCACTTCTGCAGGTACTCTTCAAAATTATAGTACATTATTCTTGCAGTTGAAGCTTTATCCTTTTTGTCAGGGGGGATGCGGGTATCGTAAACCGCAAATTCCTCAAAGTCAGTAAGAATGCTTAAAGGCAGTTTTGCAGACCAGGCATAACTGCGAACCTGAAAGGCGGGATGAAGATCATCTTTTACATTAACCCCGGGCTTCTTTGCTTCAACAAAAAATTTGCGTGTGCCACCGATACGGAAACAATAATCGGGGGCTTCACGTATATCTTTCGTTTTTAATGAATACTCGTGGATAACATCTTTATAAGCTTCTGCGTAGCCTCTTTTATTCTCAACATCCCAGCCGAGTGCAGTAAAGAAGGGATCGAGATATTCTCTCCGAAGCTGAGTCTCATTGTACGTGCCGGCTTTATAAAAATCTACGTTGCGTGTGAAAGTTTCTACAAGCTGTTTAACCTTATCGGGTACCCCCGCCATAGAATTACCTTATTATGTGATTCGTTTTTGTAAACATAAGAAGGGAAGAGGATTAACTCAAGAAAAGATGAGGCAAAAACCTAAGGGGAGCTGACTGTTATGATCCTCTGGTTGAATCACCGAAATCTATTCTGGAAATGAAGAAAATTCAGCAGATGGCGATGGATCAGGAGAAGGAAAAGAACCATTCCATTAAAGTGTAGGTTTATGGAATGAATAATAGTCTGATATAAATGATTTTTGATGAACAACTTAGGAATTATATTTCAACTACCCTTTACGGAAAATGAGTGAATTAGTTGAATTCATTTTTCTAGCCTACTGACCCGATCATATTTAGATGCTTGGTTTAAGACATCTTTTAACAGATACGGTTTTGTTAATTGCTCTAATTTGTGTTTATATGTTGAATATCTAAAAAAGCCACTTAGTAAATCAATAATAGGTATAGGTAACCCAGGTTATGGATTCAATTTTCCCATTTATATAAAGCTTTTCAGACCTGATCAATCCATCCGAATCATATTCATATTCTTTTAGAAATTTATCATTGTCACGCCTGAAGCTCACAGTAACCCGATTTTCATCAACAACGTATTTGCTGTCTATGGGCGAATCATAAGTTGGTGCGTTCAAATGAGCTAATATGGTTGAGCCGTAATATTCATAATCGAAAACGTTTAATTGATTATTCGTTTTTGCAAGAACTGTTTGTTTGATAAAATTCCCATCGGATGCTTTAACAAATTTATAGATCCCAAACCCGGTTTTAACTGTTGTTGTATCACCAATGTATGAATAATCCTGCCAGTCAAATAAATTCAATTGCGAAGTGTCCTTTAACATCCACTTATCAATTACAGAGTTTGATTTATACTTGAATGTAAAATCAAGTACTTTTTTAATTTTATCATTATCATAAAAGAATTTCTGCCTGTGCATATAAGGCAGACAACCTAATCCGACATTATCCTTCGTAGTTCTATAGATCATTTTACCGTCTTTATCCAACTCGACATACGTCATACTGTCCACTTCGGAGCCGTCATTCTTCAGAACAACATAAGATATTGTTTTGATTTTATTTTCCTTAAATAGGCTGCAACCATCCGGGGATTGCAGCTGCGGAATGGAGCGCATAAATGTATTATTCAGGATGGCTTTTTCGTAATTATCCAGTGAAGTTACTTCATTACTGCAGCCGGCTGCTAAAATGGTTAAAATTAACGTGGATAGAATGAGTGCAGATTTCATTACCAACCTTTTTCTTAAGAGCTTATGCTCACCCATCTGAAATTACGGGAATTTGGCGATAGGAGCAATATGGCCTTAGAAATCACATGTCCTAATGCAGTTCCTTAATTATTGAGTTCAAATAGATTTTTAGGTAAGTTATATGTGTAATTCGGGACACAGTTACTCAGGGAAATAGCACTCAAATAATATTGACCGGGGAAAATATGAAATCATCTTTCTTTTTTCTGTTCATATTAGCATTATTAGTTTTATCAAATTCCGGGTTTGGCCAGAGCTTTCAGATCTCACACGTGCCTGCCGCATCTTTCTCGTTGGATAAATTTACAAATAGTATTTATTATGCAAGTTTTACGAATTTATTTGTGAAGAGTTTAGAAGATTCTTCTGTAAAACTTTGCCCATTTCCTTCTCTTCCGATATTCGCAAACAAATCACATAAGTGCGTATACGGCGATGAAGATTCAATATTTGTATATGATTTTCAAACACATACGACCATAAAAATATGTGAATCTGTCGGTGGTCCTTACGGGGAATTAGATTATGAATTTTCACCTAATGATGAATACGTTTTGTTCAGGGAACATTATTACTCATTTGCTGATAGCTCTCTTCACCTCATAGATTTTACTCCAGATCCTTACTTGCAGATGGAATGGGTGAATGAAACTGAAATTCTTTATCGTACACTTGGTGACGAAGATATAGTTCTATTTGACATTTTAAGCAATTCTGTGGACACCATTTTATATTTTAATTCAAATATTACTTATGAGGCTTTTGCTTATAATAAAAAGCAAAACCTGCTATATTATAGTCCATATCAAATCAACTATCCTAAAATCCACTCATATGATCTTACAACTCACCTTGATTCAGTTGTGTTTGATTCTGAAGCTGATACGAATGATACATGTTGGATGGATCTGAACAATATGCAGGAAATGGAATGGTCGCCGGATTCAAGCAGAATGGCTTTCTTCAGTTACATACTTGAAGCAGGCGGCACAATTTATACCTATGTGCCTACAGAAAAACGGGCTTATAAATACACAGTATGTGGTGGTGAAGGATATGAATATTTTATGAAGTGGTTAAATAACGATACAATAGTTTATTTCAATGCTACGTTGGGATATATTTACGGACTTGCTCTCGATGATCCTCTGGCTGTGGATGAACCAGAAGGGAGTCCATTGCCTGTTACTATGGAATTATCCCAAAACTACCCCAATCCCTTCAACCCGGCAACGACGATAGATTATCAGATCCCTCAACAAGGATTTGTTTCTCTTAAGGTTTATGATGTCCTGGGAAGGGAAGTAGCTGTCCTGGTAACTGAAGAAAAATCTGCCGGCAGATACACCGTCAACTTTGTAGCACCCGACCTGGCCAGTGGAATATACTTATACCAGCTTCGGGTTAATGATTACGTGAGCTCGAAGAAGATGCTGCTTCTGAAGTGATTTTAAGGGAGCAGAAGCTCCCTTGATATTTTTTTCAAGAAACCATTTAACGTTTGAACACCCGGCGGTGGCTGAGTGTCCCGCTTTTGTTTTACATCAGGCGGGATGTATCGAAGATACCGGCAGGCTGGTTACTGGATGGTGATGGGATACGCCGCATCTGACCATTTCAGTTAGGGGTGACATACCTGCAATAATTTCAATCTGTGGAATTTGTAGTGAACGTAATATTATACGGTATATAATTAGAATTCTTCTTGCATTAGTTGCTAATGTTTACTACATTATTAAAAATAAATGCGGGATATACAATAGGTGGACTTCTTCAAACAATTTCATCTCGATGATTTCCAGGAATTTTAGCAAATCTATTCCATCTGCCTGCAGTTATTCTAAAAACTTTTTAACTGATTCAATCGGAAAGGGTTGTCGATGAAATCAGTACATTTTTATCTTGCTTTTTCAATATTTACACTCTTCAATATCGTTTCATATTCTCAAACAATAAACAAGCCGGATTCAACTGATAATAAACCCGTGCAATACCGCCGTGGTATAGAATTACGGGAAGGCTATCAGACTTATGAAGAAAAATATCAGGGTAAAAACCTCGGGGAAGAACAAAGAAGACTTTTTCCATTGGAGAGCACAGGAGTATGGACAGAGCTGAACCCTAAGGTACCGAGGGTAACCTATGTGGGTGTTTATTTCGTTAATAAGGACACTGGCTGGGTCGTTGGAGATCTGGGTGCATTGATTAAAACAACTGATGGCGGAGAAAGCTGGACCATATCTGAAACAAATACAACGACACCATTACTGAAAGTAAGAAGTTATAACGGACAAGTTGTAATAACCAGCGGTTACGATGGTTTGATACTCAGATCAACAGATGGCGGTGAGTCATTCAGTGAAATGGCAAGCGGACTGGGGGCCGGATATGATCTCTGGGGATTGGAGCTTGTAAATGATACTTTGGGTTGGGCCTGCGGGGCAACAGGACTTATTAAAACCACTGATGCAGGAGAGAGCTGGCAGATAGTAAACACCCCGGGTTTTACGGGTAATCTGTGGTGGATTGACTTTATGAATAAAGATTACGGATTCATAGCAGCAGACGGAAATGTACTGAGAACAATAGATGGGGGAGAGAACTGGGAGATAATACCTGCAGGTGATTACAGGCCATTGTATTGTGTAGACATAATTGATAGTCTTCATATAGCAGCTGCTGGCTATGGCGGGCCAAGCTACAGTGCCAAGAACCTTTACAGCAGCAATGGAGGGTATACCTGGATTCCGGGAGGCAATTTAACCACGGAAGAAGTTAATTGCATCCAATATGTAAATCCTGACACGGGTTATCTCGTAATGTCCGGCGTATCTGCCAGGAAAACGACAAATAGGGGACAGGAATGGACAACCCTGCAGGGAATAAGTGACAATTATGAAATACAAATCCTCTACAATAATATTGGGTATAGTGCAGGCACTGAGATAAAAATCTGCAAAGCAGAGGGGGATCTGGATGAATGGCACCGGTTATTTATAAATGACAATTTCTCAGATGTGTTCTTTGTAAATGAGCAGAAAGGTTTTGTAATAAGTAGCGCAAGCAATTCTAATTACAGGGGATTATATAAAACGACAAATAGAGGAGATAACTGGGAATCTGTGCCCGAAGCACCGGATGGAGTAGACTTACTTTTCATCGATAGTTTGACCGGCTTTTTAGGCGCTAGCAATTCCATTTATAAGACAACAGATGGAGGAGACAATTGGTATCCAACACAAGGGACAAATGGGGCAGGCAAGATATTTTTTATAGATCATACTACTGGCTGGGCTATACACAGTAATGTAATTTACAAAACTACAGATAAAGGTGAGAATTGGTTAGTGCAATTTAATGCACCATCAAGTACTAGTTTTCGAAGTATTTATTTTGTGGATTCCCTGTATGGCTGGACAGCTAATAGTAGTAGGCCATATAAAACAACTGATGGCGGACATAATTGGATTCAACAAACCAATTTGGATATTTGGCAAAGCCAAGATGTTTTATTTAGTAGCTCAATGACAGGATATTTACTTGAAAGCAATAAATTATATAGGACAACAAATGGGGGAAGCACATTTAATTTAGTCACGGGAGTAACCGGATATAGTGTTGCCGGGAAGTTCAGTAATTATATAGACAGCACCTTTTTTATTACAGGTTATGAAACATTTCGTTCACTCGATGGGGGTAAAAACTGGTATATGTTCCCCGAACTTGACCTTATAAGAATCAATGGGCTGCATCTTTTAAACCCGGGGTCCGGTTATTCTGCAGGAGAGACCGGATTAATACTTAGATATTATGATACACTTTATACGCCAGTTGAACTCTCATCATTTCTGGCGAAATCAGAAGGTCAAAAAGTTCAATTAACCTGGACAACGGCTACCGAAACAAACAACAAAGGTTTTGAAGTTCAGAAGAAGAGTTTCGGGAATAAGTGGAATCCAATTGGCTATGTCAATGGAATTGGAACAACTACTATACCTCATTCATATTCATATACTGACGAGATTGATAATCCAGGCAACTACTGTTACAGGTTAAAACAGATAGATTTTGATGGCAGCTATGAATACAGCAAAGAGATTGAAGTAAATATAGCCTCACCAAATAGATTCTCTTTAGAACAGAATTATCCGAATCCATTTAATCCAGTAACAAATATAAGTTTTAACCTAGCTGCAGATTCGAAAGTGAATCTTAAGGTATATGATGTGCTGGGAAGGGAAATCCAGACGCTAACTAACAAAGAAATGAAAGCCGGTTATTACAATATAGATTTTAACGCGTCAATGTTGACAAGTGGTATATATCTCTACAGACTCACAGCCAAAGGCATCGATGGGGAAACATTTAATTCTGTAAAAAAAATGATCCTGATGAAATAGACGAGAATCTCCCAAATCTAGCGAAACTGGGAGCAGTCAATCATAATTAATTAATGGAGGATAACTTGTTAATTCTATCAGGAAAAGGAAGAGCCCCGCCTAAAGAAATTAAAAGCCCACACTGAGACCCTAAAACCTACGCCAATAGAATTAAAGAGTTTTAAACTCAATGGGGCTTTTTATATTCAATTCACGCAAATGTAACATTTGCAAATTAAAAATGAAACAGAACTAATTGTCTCGAGGACAATACATATAGGAGAATTTAATATGAAACAACTACTAACAATTATTATAGTAATATTTTTTATCGGTAAACTAGTACAAGCGCAAACATATGCTAATATAGCAGGGCCTGAGAATGTATTGGTAGTATGGAATGGCAATTCTGAAGTATCAGACTCGGTACAGCAGTATTATGTGGAGCAACGCAATATCCCGGGTTCGAATGTGGTTCGTTTGGATAGTCTCGTCAGCAAAAATATAATTGTTGATAATGTCACCCATCCGGTTATTATTGCCGATGGCGGAAATATTATTCGTGATTCTCTAAACCACGAGTGGGATACTTGGTTTGCGACACAACACGCCTGGGAATATTTTTACCAGTACGTAGCCACTCCTATAAATGATTATATTGCCAATAATAATCTAACATCAACAATAAGATACATAGTTTTATGCAAAGGGGTTCCATATAAAATTCAGGCTTGTGGAGATCATGGTTCTGCGATTGGCAATATTGGCGTTGATGGATTGCTATGTCTGTTAAATACAAATAATTACGAAATACTTCTTGATTCTATGTATACCAAGTGGAGAAGATATGCTCATCCTGATTATACTTATTGGGATTATATGCAGCAAATGGTAATTGATAATCCATATCAGGATGTATCTCAATATTTAAATATGAATTGCAGATTTAAATCCGGGATTTATACAAGATCCTGGGATGTGTTTACCGTAAAATTAGATTACTTGGTTACACACCTGGATGGAACAAACTATAGTATGGTTACGGATATAATAGATCTTTCAACTGATGCAATTCATTCAGATAATTATGATTGGTTTATTGATGCCGATCCAACTCCTTGTCATGGCGGAAGTATTATGGTAAGTTTCGCTGATACAGCAGCATCGGCTCTTAATTCAATAGGATTTTTGAATTATTCTTTTGATACAACAGAGGATACGGTTACTTATCACAACAAGCCTGTTATCTCTTATAGTTCAAATGGTGTACATACGACGAAACCACCTAACACTGGTGAAGGCCAAACACTACACCCAGATTATATTCAATCGCAGCTTAATTTTAGCTATGCTCCTGGCGCAATTTTTAATACCGCAGAGAGTTATAATGCTGAGCGATTGAGTTCAATCACCAGGCATCCGGGAGCTGAGATGGGCCAGGTTGTTGAATTTTTTCTGGAAGGGGGAACTCTTGCTTTAGGCCACTGTTATGAACCTTTTGCTAGTGCAATTGTCGAAGATGGAAGAATGTTTCCCGCTTATCAATTAGGTTATTCCTTTATTGATGCAGCATATCTGGGAATGCCTTACCTGGCCTGGCAGAATGTCGTAGTTGGTGATCCACTGACAACCATAGCCTGGGGGAAACAGACCACAACAGAGAACATTGTAATGACAAGTACTAACCTTGTAACTGATACAGTACATATAAGCCTGGGAGATACCGTGACATTTGACAGCTATTCGACTATTAACCTAAAACGCCACGGATTTATAAAAAGCAATGAATCCTCAGTATTAACCCTGGGTAATAATGTCACCTTAAATTCCGACAGTTGGGGCAGAGGACTCCTGCTGGCAAATAACCACGATCATCCTCAATTGATATGGACTGTAAATCCCAGTATGTCACCGATAAATTATTATAAGGTATTCCGAAAAATTGATACTGGGGCCTGGATACAAGCAGATTCAACAACAGAGAATGTCTGGACAGATAGCTCCCTGAATTTTGAACCACCGGAAGGTCAGCTTTCTGCCCACGTTTATTATTATGTAAAATCATATAACAGCCAATCTTCCTCAGACCCATCAAATACTGTTGATGCAACTGTTGGTAAATCAAGACAAAAAGTGAAACCCGTTAATGATCTGAATCAATTTGCTTATATGCTAGAGCAGAATTACCCCAATCCCTTCAACCCAACTACAAGCATTAAATATTCGTTAAAAAATGACGGGATTGTATCGTTGAAAGTATACGACATACTTGGAAGAGAAATGGCAGATCTTATAAATCAGGCTCAGAAAGCTGGATATCATTCCGTTAATTTCGATGCATCCAGGCTGGCAAGCGGAATCTACATATACCGGCTCAGCGTTAACAATTATGTAAGCTCAAAGAAGATGCTGCTGCTGAAGTAGGAAATCGTATTTCAGAAACATTTTTATCAATGAGAATGAGATGAAATATATTAGAGTGTTTTTATTTTATTCTTTGATTCTCTTCTCCCATACTGCTTTCGGCCAGTATGAAGGAGCTGTGATCAAAGGAAATGTAACCAACTCGCATTCCGGTGATCCTGTTATAGAAGCTTCTGTTCGCCTCCTTGACAGCCATAGGACTACTTCTTCTGACGCAAACGGTGATTATATTTTTGCAGGTCTTTCACCCGGTACTTATGTTATGGAGGCACACTATATCAGCCTTAAGCAGTATATAGATACGGTTGTAATCAATGAACCCAACCAGATCATTGGGCATAATATTGTCCTTCAATCGTATATGGTGGATCTGGAGGACATTACTAATCCTCAGCTGGAAGCATATCATACCAGGCTGCAGCAAATTAATGAAAAGATGCCGGTTATGCGGATCCATATAGATAGTTTGAGAGAGTATGCCCATCGTCTCACCGCCTTCCTGTCTATTACAAATACCATTAATGATTCATTTTATATATTCAAAAGTTATCCCTGCTTTAATAAGATGATACCCGAAGTAAGTGACAGTGCCGGGGATAAAGTGAAGGCAAACCTTATTATGATCGATTGCGTGGGTGAGAAAACCTGTCCTGATGAAAATGACCTGATCTTAATTTCACCTGGTGGAACAGTCACTTATCCGGCTGAATTATTTTTTTATAACTTCGAGCGGTTACCCAAGGGCAGATATTCAATCAGGATGAAATACGAGTTCAAAAAACCGGAAGAGATCAATACACTATTTTGCTGGGACGATTCGGCAATAGATGCACTTATAACAGGACTGAGAGGAACATATATTTCAGACAACACCATCAGCTTTATTAACAAATAGTTAATATTGTATCAAATAATTAGATATGATATAAAGAGAACTTAATCACAAATTCTTTGGGGAGATAATGAAACACTTGTTACATCTTCTGTCCATTTTTTCACTTAGCTTTATCAGCTTTTCGCCAGCTTCGAGAGTATTTACAACTAATTGTCATCAGACTTTCCACTTTTTCTTCCTGAGTCAGGGCAGTCCAACTTTTTGGATTGGTGAAGACCTTAGCGGTGAATGCCATTTTTCCAGGTTAATTCAAATCAGTGTGAGCGATTCCGCTGCTAATGAAGCAAAATCCAGATTAAAGAGCTTCCAGGATTGGGGAAATATCCCTGAGATTAAGTATTTGTTTGCAGCTTATGAAGAAAAGTCTCTGGAGTTGAAGGATGAAATATGGCAGAATAAAGAAATTAAAATTCAGCCGCCTACTTATGATTCACTATTAGCGGAAGAATTCAATGAGCATATCGTTAACGGAGGAAGTAACGCTGTAACCTGGCTTAAGTTAAAAGGAAGTGCAGGGATTAAATTACCAACGATAGAAGGAATAAACGCAAAATTTGTCTTCAGTTATAAGTCTGGTTTATATATTAATTATGATATATCGGAGGTGCATTATTACCCAAACAGATACATGTTAATATTTACTCATCAGCGCCAAACAGCTGTCGGTTCAGATACTATGCACGGATTTCTGATTTTTAGGATTGAAAAAAATCACTTCAAAGGTGAAGAAAAATGAGCTATATTTTTACACTACCAGGTTCTTTAACAATCAGTCATACTGAGATCTCACTATTTCTTTTTATTATATTTGAATTAAAATTTACCTGCTATCTTTATGAATGACCCACATCTGACAGAAAAGAGGAAGATGCTCACCCTTCGGGTTAAGAATAATATTGAAAATGAAGAGTGGGAAAAGTTAATAGCTGCATTCCCGGTTGCCGAGGAATTTTGAATTATTTAAGAAAAAGTAACCAGATGGGGATGGGATCCGGATGAGGAATAAAAAAGAATTAAGTATAAAATTATGATTGTGTCTTTTGGGGAGTAGGGGATACTTTGATATTATTGTCCTCTCTTTGTGCTTTATCTAGTTTTTCGGTCGTTTCTTTCATATAGTCAGAAGCAAAATGAGCATAGATTTTCGTTGTTTCAATATCTGCATGAGAAAGGTATTTTGACAATTCATCTGTTCTTCCGATCTCCTTCATAAATCTAGCTCCGAATGTGTGTCTGAACATATGTATTGTCCCAACTATACCGGTGTCCTCCAAGGCTTCATTTAATTTTTCGTTTGGTGTTGCTCGACGAATCTTTTTCCCTTTCGTATTGACGAAAACGTATTTTGGGTGTTTTCCCTTCTGATTTTTAAGAATTTCCAAAGCAGTGTTAGTAATTCTTATGGTTTGGCTTCTTCCAGATTTAGTTTGATATTCATCAGTTGAAGTAACTGTTATCGTCGGATTGTCCTCATCCATCGAAACATTTTCCCAGAGCAGATTAATCATTTCATTCTTTCGAAGCCCGGTAAATACTAAAAATTTCATTACCGGGACCCAATGTGGATCCAGCTTCTCCCAAATTATCTTTAATTGTTCATCGGTATAATACTTAATGGTATTTGACTTAACCGTTCTAAACGGGATGGTCTCTAAAGCTGGATTGGTTTCTAAATTCATATCCTTTATTGCAGAGTTAAACATTTCAATGAGTAAATCTCTGAGGATATTAATGGTATTTGGATGCCAGGGTTTTTTAGTATTTACAGGTTCCTTCTTCAATCGCTCAAAACATTCTTGTAAGTATTTGTGACTTATAAATCTGATATTATCGCAAGCAGGTGCAAAATATTTGTACATAAATTTCTCAAAACCATCAAAATAGTTTTTATATCTCCCATAGGTTGTTTCCCTCACAATTCCTGATTTGGAACTTAAATACTGAATTATTAGTTCTTTTAATGAAATGAATCCGGATTGCGAAGGTTGAATGCCATGTATTCCTAACGTCAATTCGTGCTGCACTTTAGCTTTTATCAGCTCAGCGTCTCTCTTATTATGCGCAACTATATAACGAACTCGTTTACCATTTAGCATATAATCAATTTGATAAGAAGTTCTATTCTTACGTTTAATAGGATTTAGTTTTACTACAGGTATTCTCATAATTATTCCTAAATATTCCCATCATCAAAATAAAAAATTGACACGTATTTGACACGCGAGGAAAGTATAAAAATAGAAAAGCCTTGTATTATAAGGCTTTACGAGAATTGAGTACCGAAGGCCGGACTCGAACCGGCACGAGGTGTGAGCCTCACTGGATTTTGAGTCCAGCGCGTCTACCAATTCCGCCACTTCGGCATAGAATTCAGTCAAAAAAGAGATTCAAATATCAGGGTATTTACACTTAGTTTCAAGTAATCTTAATCTGCTGCAAATCCGGGATAATTATTTCTGGTTCCTTTTTTCAATCTTAGCCCAGGTGTCCCGCAGAGTCACTGTCCTGTTAAAAACAAGATTACCAGGTTTTGAATCTTTTGAATCGACACAAAAGTATCCCAGTCGTTCAAACTGGAACTTGTCACCGGGATTGGAGTCTTTAAGCCCCGGTTCAAGTTTCGCGTTTTTGATCACCTGAAGCGAATCGGGATTTATAAATTCTTTGAAATCCTTTTCCGGGTCGGCTTCGGGATCTTCGACAGAAAAAAGTCTGTCATATAATCTTACTTCAGCACCTACGGATGTTTCCGCCGATACCCAGTGGATCGTTCCCTTTACTTTTCTTTGGCTCGAGGAACCACTTTTTGTTTCAGGGTCGTAGCTGCATTTCAATTCAATAATATTATCGTTTTTATCCTTAACTACTTCTTCACATTTTATTATATAGGCATAACGGAGACGCACTTCGTTACCGGGGGATAACCTAAAGAATTTTCTCGGCGGGCTTTCCATGAAATCATCCTGTTCGATATACATTTCCCTTGAAAAAGGAATTCTTCTGGTCCCCATTGTTTCATCTTCGGGATTATTAACCGCATCCAGTTCTTCAGTCTTTCCTTCAGGGTAATTAACCAGGGTAACCTTTAATGGCTTAAGAACAGCCATCACACGCTTTGCTCTTTTGTTCAGATCTTCACGCAGACTATGTTCCAGTAACGCAACATCAATTGTATTGTCTCTCTTGGCTACACCTACTCTTTCAGAGAAATACCTTACAGATTCAGGTGTATATCCTCGCCTTCTGAAGGCTGATATTGTTGGCATCCTTGGGTCGTCCCAGCCGCTTACATATTTCTCGGTTACTAACATTAGCAGCTTTCGTTTACTCATTATTGTGTAGCTCAGGTTCAATCTTGCAAATTCAATCTGCTGAGGAGCGAAGATTCCCAGCTCCTTCACAAACCAGTCGTATAAAGGACGATGAACTTCAAATTCCAATGTGCATATTGAATGGGTGATTTTCTCTATTGAATCAGATTGCCCATGTGCCCAGTCGTACATAGGATAAATGCACCACTTGTTACCTGTACGATGATGAGATACTTTCCTTATCCTGTACATAATCGGATCCCGAAGCAGCATATTGGGAGATGACATATCGATTTTAGCTCTTAGTACTTGTTTCCCCTCATCAAAATCACCATTCTTCATTTTTTCAAAAAGTTCGAGATTCTCGTCTGCCGAACGATTGCGGTATGGACTCTCTGTCCCGGCCTGGGTAGGAGTTCCCCGTGAATCTTTTATCTCATCCACTGATGAGCTATCAACATAAGCCTTTCCCTTTTTAATAAGCTTAACAGCATACTCATAGAGTGTGTCGAAATAATCGCTGGCGAAGTAAAGTCTGTCCTGCCAGTCGAAACCCAGCCATTTAATATCTTCTTTAATTGAATCAACGTATTCTACATCTTCTTTGGTTGGATTTGTATCATCAAACCTTAAATTGCATAAACCATCGTATTCTTTTGCAAGGCCGAAGTTAAGACAAATGGATTTAGCGTGGCCAATATGCAGATAACCGTTTGGTTCCGGGGGGAACCTCGTATGTACAGTGTCATATCGTCCCTTTTCAAGGTGTTGATTTATGATTTCTTTAATAAAATTTGAGGGTACAGGGAGACCGTTTTCTTTGATCGCGTTTGTCTTGCTATTATCTTCAGTCATATAAACTCTTTTAAATTTAGTGATTTAACCCAGCTTCTCGATTGCTTTATTAATCCGGCTGATCGTTTTATCCTTACCGATAATATATAAAATGTCAAACAGGCCGGGACCTCCGCCTACGCCCGATACTGCTAAACGGACCGGATGAATTAACTTACCTGTACCTGTTCCAAGTTTTTCAGCGGTTTGCCTCAAAGTATTCTCATAATCTTCTTTACCGGGATTTGTAAGTGACGAAAATTCTTCAGCCAATAACTTCAGATGTTCTGCGGAGTCAGCCTTCCATCTTTTTTTTACAGTTGCCTCATCATATTCAACGGGATCTTCAAACAGGTAAAAACCCTTTTCAGGTATTTCCTTGATAAAGGCTACTCTTTCTTTCATGGCTTCTATAACCAGACCAAGAATCTCATCGGAATATTCTTCCGGGTTGTATTTTGTCTGCTTAAGTTCTTCTCTAAGGAGAGAAATAAGTTCGGGAAGGGACTTACTTCTGAGGTGTTCGGCGTTCAGCCAGTTAAGTTTTTCAAGGTTGAACACAGCGCCAGCTTTATTCACACCTTCAAGAGCAAATTTCTCTATCAGCTCATCCATAAGATAAAATTCTCTGTCATCTGCAAAGTTCCAGCCAAGTAATGCCACAAAGTTTATCAGTGCTTCTTTCAGGTATCCTTTACTTCTGTAATCTTCAACAGCTACATCGCCCTGCCGTTTGCTCAATTTTGACTTATCAGGGTTGAGCAGGAGAGGAAGGTGGGCAAAGACTGGTTTCTCCCAGCCGAAATAATCATAAAGAAGAATATGCTTTGGAGCTGAAGGCAGCCATTCTTCACCCCGGATAACATGAGTAATTTTCATCAGGTGATCATCTACAACATTTGCAAGGTGATAAGTCGGGTAACCATCACTCTTCATCAGAACCTGGTCATCCACTATGCTGCTGTTAAAAGTCACATCTCCGCGAATAGCATCCTTCAGAAAAATCTGTTTGTCATGCTCCACGTTCAGTCTTACAACATGAAGGATGCCTTCGGTCAGCTTTTGCAGAACTTCATCTTCAGATAGGTGTAGGCAATGTTTGTCATACATCGGCTGAAGTCCCTCCTTCTGAAACTGCTCACGTACCTCTTTAAGTCGTTCCGGTGTGCAGAAACAGTAATAAGCCTTCTTCGCGGAAATTAATCGATTTGTGTATTCCTCATAAATAGGAAGACGCTGTGATTGCATATAAGGACCATGGTCGCCGCCTTTATCAGGACCTTCATCATAATCCAGTCCCGCCCATTTTAATGTATCTATAAGATTTTCAACCGCACCTTCTACGTGCCGGTTTCTGTCGGTATCTTCAATACGTAGAATAAAAGTACCATTATTGTGCCTGGCCAACAGGTAATTATATAAAGCTGTACGTAAGCCTCCGATATGTAAATAGCCGGTAGGACTTGGTGCAAATCTTACTCTCATATTTTCATTAATCATAAAATTTATTATTCAGTTTAAATAGATAATTAAATACAAAAGGAAGTCTGATGGTGTGAGAAATACAAAGTAACAAAGTTTATTGTACCTGAACCTTTGCTTCCGTGTAATGCTTTACTTTCTCGATAAATTCCTGGCTGTCAATCGGTTTAGGGATATAATCTGTAGCCCCGGCTTCGAGGCATTTTTCCCTGTCACCTTTCATCGCAAATGCGGTCAAAGCAATAATAGGAGTATCTTTATATTCAGGAAGCTGTCTTATTTTTTCTGTAGCCTCGAATCCATTCATAACCGGCATCTGCATATCCATTAGTATAAGATGGAACTTTTGTTTTTTTACCTGTTCCAAAGCTTCAGCACCGTTTTCGACTACCACAATAGATTCAAAACTATTTTTCTTCAAAAGCCTGGTAACGATTATCTGCGAGTGTTTATAGTCTTCAACCAGCAATATTTTTACCGTATCCTTCTCGTCCATTATTTCTTCAGGTTTAGCTGGCTCTTCATACCTGTCGATCATTGAAGAAATAGTCCCGGAAAGCTCCTCAATATTCACACTGCTTTTATGAAGCAGTTCCTCGAACATACCATCAATCTTTTTTAGCTCATCCTGGTAGTTTTCTTTGCCTGTGTAAATGAGAATAGGGAGTCGGTTGAACTTAGGTCTTGATTTAATAAGTTTTATAAGTTCGTATCCGTTAACTTCCGGCATTTCCAGGTCGATTATCGCAAGGTCCAGATCAAGATTATTAATCATTTCAGGAACCCGGGAGGAATGCGCTTCTGCAATAGCATTGAATCCTAATTGTTCAACCGCTTCTTTGAGAAGATTCAGTGTGGGTACATCATCATCAACGATCAATATGTTGGAATCTCTTTTTAATTTATAACTTTGAAGGACTTCAACCAGAAATTTATAGTTTATCGGCTTAACAAAATATTCGACCGCTCCCATAAGGAAGGCTTTCTGCTGTTCGGGTTCAACAGAGCAGACTATAACAGGGGTATTCTTTGTCGCTTTATGCTCCCTGAGAGTCTTTAATAATTCGAAGCCGTTGGAATCCGGAAGCTCGATATCCATCAGGATAGCCAGGAAATTTTCCTTCTCTACTATTTTCAGGGTCTGTTCTGAAGAATTTACTATTACAGGTTTATAACCCCATTTAGCCAGGTAATTGCTTAACAATTTTGAGGTTGCATAATCGTCCTCAACCACCAATACCCGGTTGTTCTTACCCGGTTTTGGTAATGAACTAAGCTTCTGCTCGATAGATGGTGACTGTACAGAATGCTCCATATCTATCGGTATCTCAAGGTTGTAATTCGTTCCTTTGCCTACACTGCTTGCAGCACTTATTTGTCCTCCGAGAATCTCCGCATATTTTTTTGTAATTGATAAACCAAGTCCGGACACATTTCCAAACCTTGAGCTTTCAAGTGATTCCGCGGTGAAGGGTTTGAATAAATTTTTAAGTTTGTCTGAGGGTATACCAGGACTGGTATCAGAAACCCTGATGCTCAGTTTGTTATCTGTTTTAGCAGCCGAAACGGTAATCTTACCATTCTCGGTCATTCTGAGTGATTGTGTGATAATATTTACCAGGATATACCGGATCTTCTGGGTATCAATCTTAACTTTAGCGGGAACATTGTTGTCGACCTTAACCATAAATTCGATTTTCCCGCTGTCAATCTTTTGCGAGAATAGCTTAATAATTTCATCAAGGAAATCTGAAATGGAAACGCTGCTAAGGTTTTTCTTTACAAGTTTCTGTTCTACTCTGGCCAGGTCAATCAAATCATTTATTAGGGTCAGAAGATTAAATGCATTTTCTTTCAGCGTGGAAACATACTCAGCCTGTGAAGCAGAAAGGTTATCTTCATTCAAAAGTGATGCGAACCCGAGAATGCTGTTTGTCGGAGTTCTGAGTTCGTGAGCAATATCGGTAACTATCTGGCTTAGACTCTGTGCGCTGCTGGCTGAACGATCCTTCCATAATATAATAAGTTCTCTGAAGGCTCTGCCAAGACTTTCTATTGTTTCTTTATCCGTCCTGGAAAAAGGTGTCTGCTTCGCAGTTTTTATCAGCACATTTCCTTTTTCTTTCATATTCAGAAAAAGGCAGCCTTCGTATACCACATTTTCGGATGCTTGAATTTCACATTCAGCCACGTTGCTGAAAATCACAGGCAGGTCATTGTTATGTACTGAACGGCAGGCATTACACTGGAAAGCAGCATTTTGAGTGAAATTATCTTTTGCTGTTCCAGCTTTTGCCCGAACAACAAAGTTAGCTTGTTCGTCAAGACTGAAGAAAACCGCTGCCTGGTATTCCATCTGCGTAACTAAATATTCGCAGATTTTTGCAGGTAATTCCTGTGGATTTGAAAGGGCAGTATTTACAAGTTCGGTGTAATGAGAAAGTAAATCACTAGTAATCAAATTTTGCATTAATGTAAGCGTGTTTGTTTATGTTCCCTGGTCTTATTTTCTAACCTGTAAAGATAAAAAAGAACATTATTATTTGAAAGTTAAGAATTAACTACATTAATACAAGCTTTTCAATAAAAATTAGGTTAATGTTTAATACTGAATTTAGAAATCATAGTATATTGTCAATTTTGCGAATTTTAATTACATTAATCAGACATTAATATTCATTCCTTATCAAAAGTAAATGAGCCGTATACCGAAAATTCTAATAGCAGAAGATGAAAATATTATTGCCAAGGATATTGAGAAAACACTGGTAAAGCTTGGTTACGAAGTGGTCGGATCTGTCAGATCCGGTGAAAAACTCCTTGAACAATATCCGCTTCTTAAACCGGATCTTATCCTTATGGATATTAACCTTGAAGGAGAGTTATCAGGTATTGACGTTTCAAAAGAGATTAATAAAAGTGGAGAAGTCCCAGTAATATATCTTACTGCACTTGCGGATAATAATACGCTACAGGAAGCAAAATATACCGAACCTTCAGGTTATCTGGTTAAACCCTTTGATGAGGATATGCTGAGAACATCCATAGAGATGGGTCTGTATAAGTTTGAAATAGGCCGGAGACTTAGGGACAGGACAAGGGAACTGGAAGCTGAAAGAATTAAGTCTGATAAGCTTCTGAGGGATATTCTGCCGTCTGAGGTAGTTGATGAATTTAAAAGAAATGGAAGCGTAAATCCGCAGCTTTATAAAGAAGTAACAATTATTTTTACTGATTTTGAGAACTTTACATCAATCGCAGGTGAAATGAGTCCTGGCGAACTTGTTACTGAATTAAATGAGATATTCATGAATTTTGACATTATCATTGAAAAATATCAGCTTGAAAAAATTAAGACAATCGGTGATTCTTATATGATTGCAAGCGGTCTACCTGCAGAGAGGGATGATCATGCACAAAGAGCCGTAAGCTGCGCATTTGATATGCTCGATTATCTTGCCAACAGGAATAAATATTCTGAAAATAAATGGAACATGCGCGTGGGGATACATTCCGGGGAGGTTATCGCAGGGATTGTTGGAAAGCTTAAATATACATACGATGTGTGGGGAGAAAGCGTAACGATAGCAAGATACCTGGAAAGATACGGTAAACCCGGTGAAATCAATATCTCTTTACCGGTAAAAGAGATCCTGACAAATGGTTATACTTTTAAAGATAATGGGAACATCAATGCAGGTGTTAATAATATAACTTCTTGCTTTGTCAGTAAGACTAAGGTATATTCCTGAATTATGTCGGAAACAACAAAAATCCTCATCGCGGAGGACGAGAAAATCATTGCACTCGATATTTCAAATACTCTGCGCAGACTAGGGTATGGAATAAGCGGTTTAGCGTCTTCGGGTAAAGAGATCTTTAGTATTCTCGAGGAGTCTGTACCCGATTTGGTCATGATGGATATCATGCTCGACGGGGATATGACAGGAATAGAAGTGGCTTCGATCATCTCTGAAAAGTACTATGTCCCTGTGGTCTTTCTTACTGCCCTTACTGATGAGGCTACACTGGAGAAAGCAAAAACAGCTAACTCCTACGGATACATACTTAAGCCTTACGATGATAAATCTCTACATTCAGCAATTGAAATGGCGTTGTATAAATACAAAGTGGAAAAAGAACTGCAGGTCAAAACAAAACAGCTTGAAGAGGAGAAGAAGAGAACCGATAGTTTACTTAAGAATATCCTCCCGGAAGAAATTGTTTATGAAATTAAAACTAAAGGGACCGTAAATCCTAGATTTTATCACGAAGTTTCTATCCTTTTCACAGAGTTTTCTGGTTTTGATTTGATTACCTCAAGGGTAGAACCCAACCTCCTTCTAAGAGAACTTAATGAGGTTTTTGACAACTTTGATGGAATTGTGCAAAAACATAAACTTGAAAAAATGAAGACTATCGGTGATTCTTATATGATTGCAGCAGGAGTTCCGCAAAAAATGGAAAATCAGGCAGAAAGCATTCTTCGGGCAGCTATTGAAATGAGAGATTATATTCTTACGCGTAATAAATACAAAGAAATTAAACTCGAAATGAAAACAGGGATTCATACAGGTCCTGTAGTAGCAGGAATAGTAGGAATGAGGAAGTTTACCTTTGATGTCTGGGGAGATACTGTTAATATTGCAAGCAGGATGACCAGTGGTTGTGAACCTCATAAAATAAATATTTCCGGTGAAACGTATAAGCTGATCAAGGATAAATTTGAGTGCGTCTACAGGGGCAAGCTTAATGCAAAAGGGAAGGGCGAGATTGACATGTTTTTTGTTAACGGGGTAGGTGAAATTAAAAAGTAAAATCTGCCTGTAATCCGATCCTGTTATCCATATTTCCCTCTATCTGCTGATACCCTGATCCTGAAGATTTTTCCTTTGGTTTAAAGGTTTCTGAATACTTCAATGATAGAGACACTTTTCCAGAAAGTTGGTACCTTGCAGCTGCATAAAACCTGAAACCCTCCCCATAGAGCCCCCTGCTGCTGATAATGCCGGTCAGATCATTTTCATATTCATATATAGCTGAATTGAATGAATTCGTTCTGAAGAATATTATTCTGCCATAAAGTAAAAGTCCATCTGCGGGAACATATCTGATATCTTCGAAGCAGAGATAACCTTCCTCCCTGGAGTGCGGGTCTTTGAGTAAAACTGAAATATATTCGAGTCTTGTCTTTAGTCTTAATTTGTTAGTAAAGTTATATGAATATTCCAGGCGAACAGATTGCTTCAGTCTTTTAACCATTTTTTCCTCGCCAGTTATCTGAGAGGCAGTCTCCTTATTGCTAATCCTGATTTTTATCCCAGCCTCACATTTGGAAATCAGTCTGGTAGATAACCGTATCATAAATTCATTCCCCTCGGAAGGGAGCGGGTTAGTGAAGGTAGCATTGGGATATTTAAATTGATCATAATAAAAGTTTAGTGTTCCGATAGAAGTTCGCCACCGGATACCATTATAGATGCCGGACTCATTATTCCGTGCTCCCGAGCCTGAAGCAAAACCGCCGCCATGCAGCAAAAGATAGGTTAGGGGATAATTATGAATAAGCATAGAATAACAAAATTCAGTTGAAGGATTGAATTGTAATCCGGTTATATATGCTGCCTCTGATTTATTAAAATATGAAATTTCTCCGTATATATTAATATTATTAAGAAGTATATCTATATAACCTGAATAATAATTAAAGTTATCTATTATCATATCATATACTTTCGACGCTATATAAGGATGATTGAACCTGGATTTATAATAAAGTAAGCCCCCTGAAAGTCGAGAAGTAAATGCATACGTCATAATCATCCCAACTGAGGTTTCTTCAACCGAATTCTGTTTTATACGTTCGTTTTGAGTTCTATGAAACCCATCTGCAGCCAGAGAAGTAATTTGGTGTACAGAATCAACTGCGGCGTCGAGACTTTTTCTTGAATAGAATCCTGTTATTTCTGCGTGCTCCCGAGCAAAATTAATTGCGGCTCCCCGAAAATAATTAATTTCATCTGATCCGGAAGAGGCCTTTATCGTACCTGCCGATTTCTTAGTTGAAAAAACAGCATCTGAACTTTTTGAAAATCCATACGAGTTCCATAATGCAAGACCCTGACCGAAGTGTACATGGTAATCGCCGATTAATATTTTTTTTAAGCCGAACGATTCGGTTAAACTCATATACCCTGATAAATAATCATATAATGATTTCTCACCTGCATCTTTTTCTGTCGAAAATCCTGCTTTAAGATATCTGTTATACTCAATATCAACCCTGTTATATATTTTTTCCGGTGTCCCTATAAAAATATGATCTGTGAAGCCTTTCTTTTCCTGGACATCTCTAATTATTCTGTTTCTAATTTTGACCGAAATAGGCCGCGCTTTTTCTATCGGCTGTTTTTCCGCTTGTTTTGGTTTATCAGCTGACAGGAATGGAATTATTTTTCTTGCCATTTCTTCAGGCAGGTCTTTAACAGAATACAGTTCATTAGTAGAGAAGTAGTTGCCATATTTTGACCTGTGTGCAACAATCAATTGTGCAGCAGCCTGGTTAAGATAAGGTAGTTTAATTAGTTCTTTTTCTGCAGCAGTATTAATGTCCACTGGGTTCTCAAGATAATACTCTATTATCTCATAAAGGTCAGAGTTATCCGTCTCTTCTTCATGTTCTTCAATAAGATCTTCAATTGTCTGGTCAATATTTATAAGTACTGAATCGCTCTGAGCGTTAGAGTTTAAATAAAGAAGCGCAAGTAAAAGAATAAGCTTTATTATCATCTCTGCTACTTTATTCCGAGATATTCCCTAATCATTTTTTTGCGGGTACCATTTGAACTGAAGCAGAATATTAATCCTGCCTGGTGTGTTAATCCAAGGTCATTGTGCATGAATACTGCATAGTCAAGGTTTAGAAATCGGTAGTGGATACCTATTCCGGCTGTGAATCTGGACGGTTCATTCGAGAATCCGGTTCTTATAGAAAAATATTTTATAAGATCATAATCGACGCCAACCATTACACTGGCATTATAGCGGATATCTTTTTCAATTGCTGCGTTAATAGTAAATTTATTTGTTATATCATAGCTGGCGCCTGAATTGAGAATAACCGGTATCTGATCTTCATAATTTCTGTATGATGTATGATTAATGTTATGAACACTAAAGCCCCATCTAAGATAATTTGTAATGTAAAGAAGCCCGCCAGCATCAATGTAAAAGCAGTCTGCGCCCCCATAGTTTTCTATTGAAACAGAATGATAATTCAGTGACAATCCGGCAAAAAATCGGTTGAGATAATTGTAGGACAACGCCGCGGTAACCCTGGTTTCCCTGTAAAGTTCAAATCCATAAGTCATAGCTCCGGCAGCGGCAGAGCCGAAAGGAAGTGGCTCATTGTATGCGATGAATCCGTTAGCAAGTTCAGAGAAACCAAAGGGAGCAGGGGAATAATACACTCCTATTTCTCTCCAGTTTAGCTGAGATAATCCTGCAGGGTTATTGAATAGTGAAAAAACATCATTTGCCTGACCTGCATCGGAATTTGCCAGCGCAACCTGTTTAGCCCCGGGATTGTACTGGGGGTGAATATTCAGGCTGAATGGAACTATAAGAATAATAATCAGTAAAAGTTTCGACATCTCCCTTGAGCGTCCCTGAAAATAGAACTTTTATTGTATGATAATATCGAATTTTATATATTAAATCAATGTTATTTAAGAAAAAAACAGGTTCCAATGAAAAAAATACTGGTTCTGCTGCTTGGATTCACATCCCTGATTTTTTCACAGGAATTGAACTGCGACGTTACCGTGAATACCGAAAGTATTCCGCAGGAGAGCAGAGATCTTCTGGATGACTTTGCTTCCTCGATAGAAACTTACATGAACCAGACAAGGTTCACCGATCAGAACTGGGAATACCCGAAGATTAACTGTGCCCTGAGTATTTTTATTACTTCGGCTTCTGATGAAACTCATTACCAGGCTCAGATAGTTGTTACTAGCCAGAGGGAAATTCTAAAGTCTGATAAACATTCTTTAATGCTGAGCATAAATGATAATGCATGGAGCTTTGAATATGTGAAAGGTCAGCCTCTGTACAGCCGTCAATCAGTATTTGAACCCGTCACAAGTCTGCTTAATTATTATGCCTACATCATACTTGGATTTGATGCCGACAGCTGGGATGAACTTGGAGGAACTACTTACTTTACTAGGGCATATGATATTGTGAACCTTGGGGCTAACAGCAACTTCAAAACAGGATGGGATAGGAACAGCAGCTCATACAGCCGCAGAGGCTTGGTTGAAGACCTGCTAAATGAAAAGTACCGTCCGTTCAGGGAAGCTATTTATGAGTACTATTATGGATTGGATTACTATGAGAAAGATAAAGCATTGGGTCAGAAATATATGGTAAAATTGGTTGATGCTCTCTGGAATCTGAAAAAAAAATCAGACCTGACGGGAGTATTTCTGAAAGTTTTTTTTGATGCAAAAAGCGGTGAGATAATAAACAGATTAAAGACTTATCCTGATAAATCAATCTTTGAGAAATTGAAAAAGATAGATCCCGCTCACCTTGCTAAGTACGATGAGGCACTCTCAAATGGTTAGACTTTTGTGAAATAGTCATATCGACCGAAAGGGAATCTTAAAACATTTTAAGGATAGGATCACCTTATAAGATCTACCTGTTCAATTTTTGTATCTTCAGTGATTTTCTCGACGGTATCAAGTCCGCTTAACACTTCTCCAAAAATTGTATATCTGCCATTCAGGTGAGGGTAACTTCCGGTGGTTACAAACCATTGTGATCCCTCAGTATCTTTTCCTGCGCTTGCCATTCCGACCATGCCTTTGTTGTATTCAAATGGAGAATATTCAGATACAATTTCATAACCAGAACCGCCCCAGCCAGTACCTGTGGGGTCTCCGCCTTGTATTACAAATCCCGGTACGACACGGTGGAAGGGAATTCCATTAAAAAAATTCTTTTTTGCAAGGTAACAGAAACTTCCGGTTGTAACCGGGGCATATCCCGGCAGAAATGATATTGTAAATGATCCCTTATCTGAAACTATCTCTGCCTGCCTGTATTTAAAAGCTTCCTGCCAGTATTTATCAAAGTCATCGATATCCTTGGAATATGAAAGAATGGATTCACCTTTTAATCCGGAAACAAATTTTTTAACTGAATAAAGTGATGAGCCTGAAAGTAAGTCAATTGTTTTGTTTTTCAACTTTGCTGAGATTCTGCTCCCAAGGTTCTCGAGCGACATCAGGGCTTCAATATAATCAGGATCATTGAGATGAATTTCGATCAGATTGCTTATCATAACGGTAAATTTATCTTTATACAATTTGATAAACGAGGAATCAATACCATCTGCAGCGACTGAGATAAGAGGAGGATCATCAGAATTGAAGGCGGCAAGAATAACTGATGCAGCATCAGGATTGGTTTGATCAAAATTCAGCGACGATTCAAGTATAGTCAGTTTATCTTCAAGTGATGCTGAGTTGTAATTTTCATTTAATATACTCAAAGCCTGCGGCGATGAAGTATAAAGTCCGCATACTTTAAAACGATATTCTGAAGAAATGTTATCATTAAAAAACTTCACAAATACATCATTAAAATCCTTCGGGAAAAGACTCAGGTAACTGATAAATAATTCTCCCTGGGTATATTTCTCAAAAGCGGTATCCTTGTGCAGTATTTCACTCATCTTAAGGTAGAGATATTCCTTCAGTTCACGCGGCAGATTAATTTTTTTCAGGGCTGTGCCCGCTTCACGTGAAATATTCTTATTATCATCCGAGAGATAAGCCAGGAAAAGGTCCAGTTCCTCCCTGGTTCTGAAATTATAATATACGGACGCCTTTACTGCTTCAACTTCCGTTTGGAAGTCGCTTGCAGATTTCAAGCTTTTTAATAAATGAAAATCATCCGGAAAGTATTGAAGCTTACGCAGACAGCCCAGCAAGTAAGGAACCGGTTTGACGGTTACTGTATTGATTTCTTTTCCGTTTATTATATTTTCGAGGGTTCTGACCAAAAGCTCCTTTTCGCTTTCCGTCGGCCCTATCCTGTATAGACAAAATGCTGCCTCAAATTGACGGGACGATGAGAAATACAATTCATTCTCAACCACAGGTCGTACTGATTCCGCGGCGATTTTCGCATCAGAAGCCAGGTAATAAAGAGCCATCGAAATACCATTGAATCGGGTTTTGGTATCAGCTGAATTATAATCCCCAACAAGACGATTAGCGAAAGATGAGTCAGCCGTTTTACCTAACGCTATGAGGGAGTAATACCTTGTTATAGGATCAATATCGCCGCTGTAAAAGAGACGCTTAAGAAATTCGGCGGATGATATGCAGGGACCTAATTGCCCGAGAGTAAAACAAATTTCCCGTGCGTACTTATCAACAGGAAGTTTGGTGACAGCAGTTACAAAATTGGTATCCTCAGAAAGGCTTATGCTGAGCAAACCTGCGATTACTTTCGTATACTCATCAGATGTAAGAAAGCTGTTAAGAGTGACCTTATCAAAATTGCGTGTGAATGTTGTAGTGACTAGTGCTCTGTCATCAGAAGTATATTGAGCGAAGGAAAGTGATGAAAGTATTAGTATTGCAAATAGTATTAGTAGTCCGGCAATCCCAGATCTTTTTGCTAATTCAGATCTTATCATACATTACTGTCCCTGTTAGCTTTGAAATTAGTTATACCGGCATTGAATATATTCTATATTTTTTATACAGCTCCCCATTCATTACCTGTGCGCCGCGATTCATCATATCATTATCCTCTAGTACCCAGCTGGCTTCGCCAAGGTTAATACCTATTTTATCAGCCCGTGTTACTATCTCGTAATAAAAAGACGCATCAAGTCCGCGCTTTTGATATTCGGGAACAATGCCTAGCGTAATAATTCTGCTCCAGGTTATCTTTTTCTTTTGTGTGAACAGTTTTAGGAATCCGAAAGGGAACAGCCTTCCATTCATAGATTTAAATACCTGGTTGTAATCGAGCATCACAAGTGCAAAGGCCATCGTTTTGCCATTAATTTCACCAAATAAAACAAGCGATGGTTCAACCAGAGGTTTCAGATCCTTTGCCATTGCATCTATCTCCTCGTTTGTCATTGGGATAAAACCCCAGTTAGGAGCCCAGGCCTTATTATAAACTTCTTTAACCTTATCCAGTTCTTTATTAAACTCTTTCATATTTAACTGTTTAATTTCCATACCGGAACGTTTACGAGCCAGTTCAGCAATCCTTTTCAATTTTTCTGAACTTAATACCTTTTCTGTCTCAAGTTTATAAGCATAGAGATCCTTTGCTTTTCTTAATCCGTAATTTTCACAAAGCTCCAGATAGTATTTAGGATTATACGTCATTAGCAGCCGGGGCTCATCATCAAAACCTTCAATCAGCATTCCGTATTCATCATTACTGGAAGGATTTGCGGGCCCGCGCATCTCGTTTAATCCATGTTCCCTGAGCCACGTACGGGCGGTGTTAAAGAGTTTGTCAGCTACTTCCTGGTCATTTATGCACTCGAAGAATCCAAAGAAACCAACCTTGTCATTATGATATTTGTTATGGAGATCATTTTTAATTGCTCCGATCCTGCCTGCCAGCTTTCCATCTTTTTCAGCAAGGAAGAAATCGGCTTCAGCATGCTGATAGAAAGGATTCTTCTCTTTATCAAGTAGTTTCTTCCTGTCCATTATCAGGGGAGGAACCCAACTGCTGTAACCTTTGTATATTTTCCAGGGGAACTTAATGAATCTCATTAAATCTGCCTGACTATCAACCTTGATGATTTTTATTTCACTCATAATGATCACAATATTGTTTAAAAAATAAAAGCATACCTTTCCTGGGTATGCTTATGAATATTCTGAATTAGTAAAGATGGACAAATCGGGATCAACTAATTAAACCGAGTTTTTTCCCAGTATCTTTGAAAATTTCAAGTATTTTATCAAGGTGTTCGTCCTCATGAGTAGCCATATAACTGGTTCTCATCATTTGCCTTCCGGGAGGAACACCGGGCGAAATAAATACGTTGACGAATACACCGTCATCATACAGCATTTTCCACATCTGGAAAGCGAGCTGGTCATCGCCGACAATGACAGGAACAATCGCAGTTCTGCCGTCAAGTACATTAAATCCCATACCTTTTAAACCGTCTCTCATTTTAGCGGCATTCCTTATCAATCTGACAACTCTTTCGGGTTCATCTTCAAGGATTTCAAGTGCTGCAAGGGCCGCTGCTACAGCAGCTGGAGTAGGAGATGCACTGAATATCAGGGCAGGGGAATGATGTTTAATATAATTGATTACCTTTGCTTCGCCGGTAACAAATCCACCAAGAGAAGCAAATGTTTTACTGAATGTTCCCATGGTCATATCAATCTCATTCTCAAGTCCGAACTCGCTTGCTGTGCCTTTACCGTTCTTTCCGATAACCCCCACAGAATGAGCATCATCAATAAGTATTCTGCAGCTGTTCTCCTTGGCAATTTTATTCAATCTCGGGAGATCTACAATTTCTCCTCCGGTTGAAAAAACTCCGTCACTTACAATAAGTTTGCCTGCTTCAGGAGGAAGTTTTTTCACGACCCTTTCAAGGTCATCCATATCATTATGCTTATATCTTACAAAGTCTGCTGTTGCACCCTTTGCCATTAATGTTCCTGCAACAAGACATGCGTGGTTATCTTTATCAGTTACAACATATTCACCGCGTTGAACAAGAGTAGGGATTATTCCCTGTCCGGTCTGATAGCCTGTGCTGAAAAGAAGTACGGCTTCTTTGCCAAAAAATTTTGCCAGGCGTTCCTCCAGTTCAATGTGCAGATCGAGGGTTCCTGTAAGATATCTTGATCCTGAACATCCTGTGCCATATTTTTCTACGGCTTTGATAGCTGCTTCTTTTACTTTGGGGTGGGCAGTTAGTCCGAGATAATTGTTCGAACCTGCCATAATTACTTTGCGTCCTTCGATCTGAACAACCGGACCTTCATTTTCTTCTATTGGTCTGAAATATGGATATAAACCGGATGCTTTGACTTCATCAGCCCGGGTGAATTCATAACACTTTTTAAATAGATCCAAAAAACCTCCTGGAAATACCTGATACTTGAATGAATTTAAGAATCAAACAATAATTTCTTAAATTTTGGCGGTTCAATGTAAAATTTAATAGAAATAAAAACAAATATACCTTAATATGAAAAATCCTCCCATAGCTGTTGTTACCGGCGCAAACGGTTTCGTTGGAAGCCACCTTGTAGATCATTTAATAAACAAAGGATACCGGGTTAGATGCATAACAAGGAAAACAAGCGACATAAAATGGCTCCTGGGAAAAGATCTTGAAATATTTGATTGCGGTTTGTTTGATAAAGAAGGTCTCCGCAAGGCATTTAATGGCGCTGAATATATTTACCATGTTGCGGGCGTGGTTAAATCAAAAAAACCTGAAGGTTATTTTAAAGGAAATGTTGATACAACCCGGTCTGTTCTTGAAACTGCCCTGGAGTTCAGGGATACACTAAAAAGAGTTCTCGTTGTCAGTAGTCAAACTGCAGCGGGACCATCATATAATGAAACACCTGTTGTTGAATCCGATGATCCTCACCCTATAACAACATATGCCAGGAGCAAACTTGCCCAGGAGAATCTGGTGAAAGAATACATGAACCAGATCCCGGTGACTATCTGCCGTGCCCCTGCGGTCTACGGTGAACGTGATACAGAGATATTTATTTTCTTTCAGACTTTTGCCAAAGGGCTCTTTACGACTATCGGTTTTGACCGTAAACTTCTCAGTCTTATTCACGCAGATGACCTTGTAAAGGGGTTTATACAGGCTGCAGAGAGTGATGCAGCGGCTGGACAAACATATTTCATAAGCTCAGAAAAGTATTACACTTGGGAGGAAATCGGGGATATAACTAAAAAGATTATGGATAAGAAACCCCTCCATATAAAGGTTCCTCATTTTATGGTTTACACCATAGCTTCGATGGCACAGTTCCTGGCGATGTTCAGTAGTAAACCGGCAACTCTAAATATTGAGAAGGCAAAAGATATAACACGTCATGCGTGGATCTGTTCCACTCAGAAAGCGGTAAACCAGATAGGTTACCGGCAGGAAATTTCAGCTGAGCAGGGGATTAAGAAAACTGTTGAATGGTACAAACAACAGGGCTGGATTTAATAATCTAAACTAATTGCACTGAGCCCCTTCTTTTATCCATGTCCTCACACCTTTTATCTGGTTTGTTGTCAATGGCGGATAACCGGCAGGAGGCATAGGATAATTACCGATACCTTCAATTGACCATATCAGTCTGCTGTTATCAGGTTCTCCCGGAAATACAATCGACGGGTCGGCTGTAGTATTGGCGCAGGAGGTAAGGCTTATTCCACCTGCAAGTTCTGAATCATTATGACATCCCGCATTTGCACATTTAAGGTTAAAAACAGGCTGGATGTATTCCGAATAACTGACGTTCGAATCCGGTATAACTTTCTTGTCAAGATCACTACCGGTAATCTGATCCTTGCACCCCGTATAGGACATCATAATAAAAAATACGACTATAAGAAGAAGTGAAATTGATTGTTTCATTATCAATATAACTCTAATAATACCTAAATGTTTAATTTAAGATTCGCAAAGGGAAGAAATCTTTGTAAGCCGTTTTTCTTCAACACCTTTCCAATTTCAGAGAACAAACCTCTCTAATAACTTTCACACCAGTCACTTGATCCCCCAGGAATCGAACATTTTTAATCCACCTGTCAAAAGTAATTACTAGCTCCTTCAGGGGACTCAACCCAAATCCTCGCAGGAATTGTATTTTAAACTAAATTAAAAACCAACACGAAACAATTTAAAATAAAAAACCCTCCTACAGGGGATTGCAGGAGGGTAAACTCTTTATCATCATAAGGCAGAGGTAAACCTTTATGAACATGTTTGTAATAAGTTAAAGTACTCATAAATCAAAATCAAGATGGGAGTATTTATTTAAATAATTACTTCAAATCGGACCATCCGGATACACCTTCTTCAAAGCCTCTTTTAATTCTTCTTTAGAGAAAGGCTTTTTTAGGAATTCATAATTTCCCCCGATTTGGAGGTTGGCTGCTTGCTCCAGCTTTGATTGGCCAGTCATAAAAATGACAGGGATTTGATTAAATTTTAATACCTGCTGAGCAGCTTCAAACCCATCCATTTCACCCTGGAGGAAGATATCCATAATCAAAATTTCAGGATCATCAGCCTGGGCAAATTCAAGCAATTCCTCACCTGTTCGGAAAGTCGCTTCTACATTAAATCCCCATTCCTCCAGCGAATGTTTCAAATCAAGTGCAATTATACTCTCATCTTCTGCTACTAGTACGCGTGGTCTTTTTTCCATATTCTTTTTTTTTCTATAGATTAACAAAAGTTATTAAGAGTATTTGTGATAAAAAAAATAGATAATGAAGAAAATTTTCTTTTGTCGCAAAAAAAAAGCCTCTGCAGTTATTGCAAAGGCTGATTGTGGAGCTAAGGAGGATCGAACTCCTGACCTCTTGAATGCCATTCAAGCGCTCTCCCATCTGAGCTATAGCCCCGAATAGTAATGACAAATATAAATATAAAAAGAAAAATTAAAAAGATTAGAACACATCACCCTGAGACCATCCAGAGACGACGGGAAAAAGTATAAAGTTAAAGTTATATTTCATACGCAAATTTCACTATTAATTAAAAACAGGTATTATGAAAGAAGAAGATAAGCTGGAGATAGGCTCAATTATATGGACAGATCTAACCGTTCCAAACGCTGAAGAAGTGAAAAACTTTTATGGCAGTGTAATTGGCTGGAAATCTGAACCGGTGTCGATGGGGGAGTATAATGATTTCAGCATGAACAGTCCTGATACCGGTCGCACCATAGCAGGTATCTGTCATTCCAAAGGCGTTAATGCTGATCTTCCGCCCCAGTGGTTAATTTATTTTGCTGTGAAAGATGTTGATGAATCAGCAGGCCTTTGCCTGAAGAAAGGCGGAAAAATAATTGCAGGTCCCAGGGATATGGGACGATACGGACGGTACTGTGTCATCCAGGATCCAGCTGGGGCTGTGGCAGCTTTATTCTCCCCAAAGGATTGACAAATGGAAACAGATATGTTTCATAGGATTCTGGTTAATGACCAAAAGATCGCATGAAACGATATCGCTGAATCCAGCGGGGTTGGACTTTCAATCGGAATAATCTTTTCAGGCTGCAGACAGGCAAGTTTTAAAAAACTGCAAGTTTATGCTGTCCAAATATTTTAATATGCCCTGCTTGAGCCCGGCAAATTCCGGCCGAAATTGAAACTTGTTACTGCATCACTACTTGAGAGATAAGTATGAAAGATCCTTTTCACCCCGCTATAGATAAATACCTGCGGGGGGAGAACCAGTTTCATCTTTCCTCCATATTCGGAAATCTTTTTTGATGCGATTACAAGTACTCCAAGAAATGTAGCGTCAACCACCTCGCATCCAGCAAGGTCGATTACGATTTTTTCGTAACCAAGGATAATGTCCGACTCCAGGTAATCCTGAAATTCCAATGCATCCTGCAGTGTGGTTTTCTCAAGGATAACGTGTATAATTAATACGTCAGCCTTAAATTCTCGTTTGAATTGTTCCATAAATGACATTAAATTTTTACTAACCCTCGTGTTTTCTACAACAATGAATGTACCAGTCGTTTTTGATCAAAAATCGTAAGTCTTTCCGTTGAAATGACTTAAAAGAATAAGACAGCATCTCACTGTGATACAGGTTTTTGTCTGAAAATAATCTAGTAACAGACAATTATTAATCAAATGATTCTCTTCACGTCGCCAGTCCTTCCTCTACATCTGAAAACTCCATTCAATTCAAAGTTGAAGAAGATTTATTTTATCAGGATATTTGATTATCAAATAATTATTTGGGGATATAAATGAGTAAGATTGATCAACTCGCACAAGAATTTCTTTCTCTAAAAAATATAGCAGTCGCTGGCGTTACCAGGGAGAGCAACGGAACAGCAAACATTATTTACAGGAGACTAAAAGAAACCGGACATAATGTTTATCCTGTAAATCCAAATACAAAAGTTTTCGAGGGTGTAAAATGCTATCCGGATGTTAACTCTATTTTGCCGAAACCGGATGGAGTTGTTATTGTTACAAATCCCTCAGTTTGCGAAAACGTTGTGAATGATTGTGTCGAAGCAGGAATAAAGTACGTGTGGATGCATAATATGATGGGACATAAAGGAGAGGATAAACCAGGTTCAAGCATATCCAGTAATGCGATCCGTGTATGCAGGGATAATAATATCAGCCTGATTCCAGGTGGTTGCCCCATGATGTTCTGCGGGCATGTAGATTTTGGGCATAAATTCCTCAGAGGAATTGCCAGACTCACCGGCAGGTTCCGGTTTTAGTTATTGGGTTGTTCTTGCAGAACTTTCATCAGCTTGGACTTAAACATAAATTTGAACTAAATTTAGATGCTGTTATGATTTTTATTGGGGCTATAGCTCAGCTGGGAGAGCGTCTCGTTCGCAACGAGAAGGTCGCCGGTTCGATCCCGGTTAGCTCCACTCGAATAATGAATAAAAATACACCTCATGAACAGACCTGATCGGACAACCAGACTGCCAACGAGAATAAATAACTAACTACATCCAATTTCTCAATTCACCCAATTTTCCTATCTTTGCTTGCAATGAAAATTCTGCCTGTGAACAGCTATTATAAAGCTGTCCTGAAACTTGCTCTTCCTGCAATTGCGGGACTATCAACCCAAATGGTTGTTTCACTAACTGACTCTGCCATGGTTGGTCGTCTTGACGAAGCCACATATGCTCTTGCAGCTATGGGAATCGGCGTGCTTGCAACCTGGGCTTTAATAAGCTTCTTTTCCAGTCTTGCTACCGGTACTCATGTTATTGTAGCCCGGAAGTACGGCGAGAACGATTTCGACGGATGCAGTCTTGCTCTTACAAACTCACTAATTATAGGATTCATTATAGGTATTATCGTTGCTGCAGTAGGCGTCCTTGCAGCTTACCGGATAGCTGATTTTTTTGCTGCTGATAAAGTCGTTGGGCATTATGCAGGCGAGTACATTTTTTACCGGTTTCTCGGTATTCCTTTTTTCCTGATAAGTGTTTCCTACAGAGGATTTTACTTCGGGATCAGTAAGACAAAAATATTCATGTTCTCAGGTGCCATAACTAATCTCCTTAATATTTTCTTCAATTATGTTTTCATATACGGCAATCTCGGTATGCCGAGAATGGGCCTTGCAGGTGCTGGTTTTGCTTCAACCCTTGCTACAACGTTCGACTTTGTATTTTATACTACAATTTTAATGACACCTGCTTATCGGCATAAATTTCATCCTTTTAGAAATTTCCGCTTAAACTTCGATCTGATAAGGAAGATATATAAGATCTCCCTTCCTGTTTCATTCCAGAATATATTTATTCTTATTGGGTTCCTCCTTTTCGTTGTTATTACAGGATTGATAGGTACACAGGAGCAGGCAGCTTCGCAGGCAATTATCAGTACGATGTTTATATCGTTTCTGCCGTGTTTCGGCTTCGGTATCGCTGTCCAGACGCTCGTTGGCAACAATCTCGGTTCTGGAAAATTTCAACTGGCAAAGATCTATGGTTTTGAAACGGCAAAGATAGCAACATATTATACCTTGTTTCTTGGCTTTATCTTCATCGTATTACCGCAGTATGTATTATTAATTATTACAAATAATCAGTCGATTATTGAAGTCGCAGAACCTGCCCTAAGGATAGCAGGATTTGCACAGATTTTCTATGCTGTAGGGGTTGTATTGGCAAACGGCCTCCAGGCCGCAGGTAAAACTTTTTTTGTTATGAAAGCGGAAGTGGTTACGAATCTTTTCATTTTCGTTCCGCTGGCTTACCTGATGGGAGTTATATTTGGGGGGGGATTGGTTTGGGCATGGACAGCACTTCCTGTTTACATACTTATTTATACTTCAGTAATATACGGGAAGTATAAAAAGGGAGATTGGCAGAAGAAAAGTATTTGATAATGATGGGAGACAGAAAAAGTCATTTGTCACAGTCTTGGGAAATGTGATGGATTTACCTTGCTAATAATGAGAAAATTTTTGATTTTCATATCGAATTTGTGCCAAAACATCGATTTTTGACAATCTTTTTACGGCATAAGTGTTGACTTTCTCGAAGGCATAAAATATATTTTGATTATGAAAAATAGACTTACTCTGATTTTTACACTTTTTATAATTGTTTCCACAGCTCTGGCCGGTGCTTTGCTTGATTATTTTCATGCACAGGCTGAAGGTGATAATGTAAAAATAGAGTGGAAAACTACCACAGAAACTAATCTGACAAACTTTGTTGTTCAAAGGAAAACCCCGGATACTCAATATATTGATCTCGCATCCATAGATCCAACAGGGAATAATTCGGTATACACATATGTTGATCAGGCTGCATATAAAATGACTAACCCTATTTTTGTCTACAGACTAAAAATAGTTGACCGCGATGGTTCCTATACCTATTCTTCGTCGGTCTCTGTATCACCGAATATTTCCGGTGTTAAGAGAACTTGGGGCAGCATTAAAGCTATGTTTCGTTAAAATCAAATCCCTTCGTTTTTCATTTAATTTTTAACCCTCTTTCCTTTATCTTTGTCCTTCATTAAAACAGATTTTTAATAATCCCTTAAAACGGAATCTGATCAATAAAATACCTTCATGAAAAAAGTTATCTTAGCTGAATTTGTCAGCTTCCTTATAATTATCTTTTCTGGATGTTCCGGATCGAAAAAAACTTACGACCGAATGGATACTACAGGCTATGAAGTGAGAGATATGATCCGTGTGCTTCTCGATGAGGAGCCTGGGAGCTATGAATTTATAAATGATTCACCTGTCTATCTGAAGAACGGAGATTCCTATCTAGCATTGGTAAATCCCGGAAACCGGCTATCAGTAGTAAGTTTAGGTGATGCAGTTGAGGTTGAAATTGAAGGTAAACGGTTTAATGGTAAAAATATACGGCTCGTTCCGGGATCGTCTGAGCAGTCTATTGCATACAAAGGCAGCCGCTACCGTGGTTCGATAAATCTTGTTGCTGGAGGAACAGGGTTAAACATTGTAAATCAACTATCCGTTGAAGAATACCTTAAAGGAGTTATACCCAAAGAGATGCCCACTGGCAAAGGGAATGAATATTATGAGGCACTTAAGGCTTTCACCATATGTGCAAGAACATATTCTTTTTCAAAGCTTAATGAAAATAAAAAAAGTTTTGATGTTTTTGCAGATACACGCGATCAGGTATACGGCGGCAGCGGAATCGAAAAGGAAATAGTTAATAGAGTGGTTGAGGAAACCAGGGGATTTATTCTTACATACAATGATAAACCTGCGGTAACCTTCTATCATTCAACCTGTGGTGGGACTACAGAAGATGCAAAAAATGTTTTTCCTAATATGAAGCTACCTTACCTTGTTTCCGTCATGGATGGAGATAAACCCTACTGTTCCATTTCTCCGAAATATACTTGGACCGAAACCTTTGCTGAGAATACTTTTGTGCAGCGGTTTATATCAGCAGGTTATCTCGAAAATGCCGATTATTCAGTAAATGATATAAATATTAATAGCACATTCAAATCAGGTAGAATTAACGAATTAGAAATCGATTTTTCCGGAAAAGGTAAAAAGATAAAAGCTGTAAAGCTCTTCGGAAACAATATCCGTTATGTAATAAGAAGAGCTGATAATAAGGCTATACTTGAAAGTAATAATTTTACAATCGACAGGAAGGGAGAAAATATTATTCTAAAGGGAAAAGGGTATGGACATGGCGTAGGGCTGTGTCAGTGGGGAGCACTGGAACAATCAAAAGAAGGAAAAAACTTTGAAGATATTCTTTCACTTTATTACCCGGGAACTAAAATAGAAAGCTGCGATGATCAATAACCATCCTTTTATTTACCTCGCATCAAAATCTCCAAGAAGGAAAAAACTTCTGAAGCAGATGAATCTTAATTTTAAGGTCGTCTCTGTTGAAATTGACGAAAGTATCAAAGATAATGAGTCACCTTTGCAAATGGTAAAAAGATTAGCAGTTGAAAAACTTGAACAGGCAAAAAAGAAAGTCAACAACGGAATAATAATAACTGCGGATACAACCGTGGTTCTCGACAAAGAGATGCTGGCAAAGCCCGAAGATGAAGCGGATGCAAAAAATATGCTGCGGAAACTAAGCGGCAAAACTCATATCGTTTTTACAGGTTTTGTTGTGCATAATTCTGTTACCGGTAGAACTATTGTAGATTATGAAAAAACTGCAGTTACCTTTAGAGAACTTAGAATGGATGAGATCGATGATTATATTAAAACCGGAAGTCCAATGGATAAAGCCGGTTCATATGGTATCCAGGATGATTTCGGAGCTGTATTCGTAAAAAAAATTAACGGCGATTATTATAATGTGGTTGGACTGCCTGTATCAAAGCTTTATACGAACATTCTGAAAGTGATCTGATTGCTGAAGAAACTCAGAAAAAAAATACTACTATCCCTGGCCGCGGCAGGATTGCTCTACCTCGCATTTACTATCTATGCCGATTTCGACCAGGTGATGAAAGCCTTTGAAGAATTCAACTGGATGCTTTTCCCGCTCCTTCTTCTCCTTTCACTGCTTAACTATTTTTTCAGGTTTTTTAAATGGGATTATTACCTTTCGGTTATTAAGGTGAAAGTTGCCAGGATGGATTCGCTGTCTATTTTTATGTCGGGACTCGTTATGAGCGTTACTCCGGGCAAAATGGGTGAGCTGCTGAAATCATACCTTGTAAAGGAATTAAACCAGACCCCAGTGAGCAGGACATTCCCGATTATTTTCGCTGAAAGAATAACAGATTTTATCTCACTTCTGTTCCTTGCATTAATTGGAGCGTATGTTTACAATTATGGTAGGGAAATAGTGATAGGGGTTTCCGTCTTTTTTCTAATGCTCGTAATAATTATCAGTAATAAGGGAATTGCTCTTCCTTTATTAAAGCTTTTTGAGAAAAGTGTTTTTCTCAAAAAACACCTCGAAAGCATTCATAGTGCTTATGAGAGTTCTTACCAGCTTCTCAGACCCGTTCCGCTGGTTAAAATGAGTGCACTCAGTCTAGGCTCCTGGTTTTTTGAATGTTTGGGATATTATATAATTCTGATTAATTTTGGATTGGATGTTAGTCTTTTGTGGGCAACATTCAGTTACGGTTTCGCAACGATTGTGGGTGCAGTAACTATGCTGCCCGGCGGATTGGGAGTGACCGAAGGGTCTCTGACTTTTCTTCTTGTTGAAAAAGGTTCCCCCAAAGAGATCGCCGTAGCATCCACTTTTATTATAAGGGTTGTAACACTCTGGTTTGCAGTGCTTGTCGGAGTAATAAGCGTAACCCTTTATCAGAGAAGATTCGGAAAAATAACTCTTGAATCTATCTCAAACCGGACAAATTAGATGTTTTTCCGGTGTGTTTTAATTGTTCTTTCATATTGTTTATGTTTCAGATCAATCCGATTTTCTTGATTTTCAAACAGGTGCATGTTATATTTTTGGTGACTCAAATATATATAAAAAAAGGAGTTATATATGTCCCAGGATAATTCAAGCAAAGGTTTATTGTTTGGCTTTTTAGCAGGTGGTGTTATTGGTGCTATTGCAGCCCTACTATATGCTCCCAAATCAGGACGAGAACTCAGAAATGACATCCGCAGTAAATCAGATGAATATTATGACGATGTTGAGAAATATTTCTCTGATGCAAGAGATAAAGCAAAAGATCTCATTAACGACGGGAAGAAAAAATCGGAAAAACTTATCAGCGATGCAAAAGTAAAATCTGAAGAATTGTTGAAAGATGCAGAAAAGATTTTTAACGATGCACGTTCCAAAGCGGAAGGATATGTCTCAAAAGGCAAGGAAACCGTTGACCAGGAAACTACGAAAGTGAAAACTGCGATCAAAGCTGGAGTTGATGCATATAAAGAAACAAAAAATAGTTAGATAGGCCTTATGGACACCGTCAGCATCTTTTATATAGTGCTTTTATGTTCGGCTTCTATACTATGCCTGGCATTAATCTTCTACATAAACAAGATCACAAATTCTATCAAAGATATCGAATCTGAGATTAAGGATTTGTCCGAACAGGTAAAACCATTAATAAATACTGCAACACAACTAAGTGAAAGAGTTAACTACCTGGCTTCCGAAGCAAAAGACCAGGTAGGTACTGTAAAAGAAACTATAGGAAAGGTTGTCGACAGGGTTGAAAAGATTCTTGCATTAGAAGAGCAATTCCGGGAGGGTTTGGAAAAGCCGTTAAACGGACTCCTTAAAAACCTCTCAGCAGTTTCTAACGGAGTCTCTACCTTTTGGAAAACCTTCACAAAATGATAATAATAACATAAACCTTCTCACCTTGAATCTTAGGAGGAAATCCCTTGAAAGAGTATGGAACTGAATCAATCCGGAATATTACGTTTATCGGCCACCAGGGCAGCGGTAAAACAAGCCTATCTGAAATTGCACTATTTACATCTAATGAAATAAACAGGATTGGAAGTATATCCGAAGGAAATACTATATCCGACTATACCCCCAATGAAATCGAAAAGCAGATATCGATATCTACAAGTCTTATGCACTGCGAATGGAATGGTACAAAGATTAACATTCTGGATACACCAGGATACTCTGATTTTATTGGGGATGTTAAAAGTGCCATGAGGGTTTCCGATATGGCTGTGATGGTATTGAAATCAGCTGAAGGAGTTGAGGTTGGCTCCGAATCAACAGGTAAGTTCGTCGATGAATTTAACCTCCCTTCGGCAATAATAATAAATAAGGTAGATAATGAGCACAGCACTTTCAAGGAAACACTGCAGCAGGCAAAAGACAGACTAACAAACGGAGCGATTGCTGTTAGTATACCAGTTAATGAGGGAATAAACTTCGATGGTGTACTTGATATTCTGAAAATGAAAGTTTGTCGTTATGGTGAACCGGGCAGTAGGCAAATTACTGAAGAAGATATCCCCGATGATTTGAAAGAGGAGGCTGAATCCTACAGAACAGAGTTTATTGAGAAGGTAGCCGAAACAACAGAAGAGCTTATGAATAAGTATTTTGAGGAGGGAACACTGCAGGAAAATGATCTTCAGACAGGCATTAAACAAGCCCTTCTGAAAAGAAGCCTTACTCCTGTTTTCGCAATTTCTTCTTCGAAATGTGTAGGGATAAATAATTTTTTGGATTTTGTTGCTGTTTATTCTCCTTCACCTGCAGACCGTGGCGGGGAAGAGGCGTCTATAAGAGGTACAGAAAAGACTGAAAAAGTTCTTCCTAATCCCTCCGGCGAACCGGTAATGTTTGTCTTTAAAACTATTTCTGAACAGCACGTAGGTGAGCTGTCATTATTTAAAGTATACTCAGGTACTGTAAATGCAGGTCTGGATATGCTGAACGAGACAAATGGAAAATCAGAAAGACTAAGTCAGCTGTCAATCCTGAACGGTCATAACCGCAAAGATGTGTCTGAGTTGAGAGCAGGAGATCTTGGCGCGGTAGTAAAACTGAAAGACACCCATACGAATAACACCTTAAGTTCAAAATCATTCCCTGTAGTAATGAAACAGATAGAATTTCCAGCAGCAGTTATAAGAGGCGCTATAGTGCCTAAAGCCAAGGGAGATGAAGATAAAATAGCATCCGGACTTCATACACTCCATGAGGAGGATCCATCATTTAGTGTAAGGTTTGATCCCGAGATTTCACAGACGATCATCTCTGGACAGGGTGAACTTCAATTATCACTTGCGGTAAAAAGACTTAAAGAACGTTATGGTGTTGAGGTTGATCTTGTCGAACCGAAAGTTCCTTACAGGGAAACAATTAAAGGCACAGTTAACGACGTTGAATACAAACATAAAAAGCAATCAGGCGGAAGAGGTCAGTACGGACACGTTCATTTCAAAATGGAGCCTTTACCCAGAGGAAAAGATTTCGAATTCGTCAATGCTATTGTCGGCGGAGTAGTTCCGGGCAGGTTCATTCCAGCAGTAGAAAAAGGTATTCAGGATACAATGGTCAAAGGAGTTATATCCGGCAATCAGGTAGTGGATGTAAAGGTTACTTTATTTGATGGTACATTTCATAACGTCGATTCAGATGAAATGTCATTCAAACTTGCAGCTTCACAATGCTTCAGAAAGGGTTTCCACGAAGCAAAGCCTGTTCTGCTTGAACCGATATATGAAATAGAAGTCACTGTTCCCGAAGAATTTATGGGTGATGTAATGGGCGATATTTCGAGCCGCAGAGGAAAGATACTTGGAATGAGTTCAGACGGACACTTCCAGATAATCAAAGCGAACATCCCTCTTGCCGAACTTTACAAATATAGTTCTCAGCTACGAAGCTTAACTTCCGGAAGAGGAGTACATACACGGAAATTTGCATACTATGAAGAGATGCCGAAGGAAGTTGAACAGAAGATCGTCGAGGAATATAATAAATCAAGAGAAGAAGGCAATTAGACTTATTTTGTCATTTCGTTCTCGGCTTATTCCAATGACAGATTGAATTCATAAGCTGGGAACGAATCTTGAACTCATCCCTCATGTCATTTCGACCGCAGGGAGAAATCATAAATGCTTTTATAATACTAAGGAGAAATGGATAAACTCTGGTCACCCTGGCGTTCACAATATATAGACTCCTTCAAGAATAAGAAGGAAACGGATAAAGAGGAATGTGTATTTTGTGAAATGATTAATGAGAATCCTGAAGACCTTTCAAATCTGGTAGTAGATAGGGGACTGCTCACATTCACAGTTCTGAATCTTTATCCTTATAATAATGGTCACCTTATGATTGTACCTTACCGTCATACATCAGAATTCATTTCCCTTACAGATGAAGAGAACCTCGAAATAATGCATAAAATGCGAATTGCATACCAGGCTCTGAGGGAAATTCTTCATCCTGATGGTTTCAATATGGGACTAAATCTCGGTAAAGTTTCCGGGGCAGGGATTCATGAGCATATCCATTTTCACATCGTACCACGCTGGAACGGCGATACTAATTTTATGCCCGTGCTTGGGAAGGTAAAAGTAATTTCACAGGATCTTGCAGAGACGAAAACGAAACTGCTTGCAGCATATAAAACATTAAAGAATCAGTAAAAGATCGGAACCGGTGTGGCAAATAAAACTATCCTGTTTGCGGCAGTAATCAGCCTCTTACTAGTATTTTCTTCGTGCGGTGAATCTCCGGAGAAGAATAAGGTGAATATTAAGATTGATTCGATTATATATAAGCCGGGTACAAAAGAACCCTTTAATGGCACCTGGAAAGGTGAAATGGACAGTATGAAGATTGAATTTGGTGTTGTAAATGGGAAAAAAGAGGGGAACTTCAGTTCTTATTATCCAGGCGGACAGCTGCTGATGTCAGGAGAAATGAAAAATAACCGGAATGAAGGGAAATGGACGTATTACTACGATAATGGACAGGTGGAATCGTTCGGTCTATTCAGGAACGACAGGGCAGACGGTAAATGGACCTGGTACTATCCCGACGGAATGCTTAAACAGACAGGATATTTTGATGCGGGTCAGCGTGATAGTCTGTGGAAAACCTACGATACAACCGGTACCCTCATTGATTCAACAATAGTTAAGTCTGACAGCGGCTTCGTAACACCATATTAATTTCATTTTCTTTACTTTAACTTTCATTAAAAAAACTGTAAAAGATGAATGGAATAACTATGAACTATAATAAGCTTATTATGATAGGTGTTTTATTACTCAGTATTGTTCATTGGTATGGATGTTCCTCCTCAGAAAAAACAACCCGGAAAAAAGAAGAAACGGTAACAGAGGAAAAGAGACCTGTCATTATACCCAACGAAGAAGCAGAGAGAAAACTTATTGACAAACAGAAAATAAAAAGCGTTGATAAGATAAGTTTTGATTATGATCAGGACGGAAAACTGGTTAACGGCGAGAAACAATCAACAATTAACTATGGACCTGACGGTCTGATGACTGAAACAATTATTTATGGCAAAAACAGTAAAGTTGACAACATTTATAAATATGATTATGGCAAAAAAAATTACCGGATTCAGACTATAAGGTATACACCCGATAATAAAGCTGACAAAAAATATACTTACGAATACAATGATTACGGAAACAAGTTGAAATCCGTAAGATATGATCTAAACGGCAGGATTGAAAAGTATTACATTTATATATACGATGAAAATCAGAACCTGGTAGAAGAAGATTGGTATGATAAAAGCAGTAAACTGGAATATAAAGTGGAATACGAATACAATGACTCCGGGCAGAAAAAATCAGCTACGACATACAATGAAAATGGGAAAATGCTCTATAAGTATGAGTATAAATTCGACCAGAAAGGGAATGTGCTGGAAGAAGAAAAATTTAATGAAGATGATGACCCTGTCGGCTTAATCCAGTATGTATATAAATATTATGGCAAAGGTTAAATTCTTCCCCCAAAAGCATTGCAAAAAGATGCGATTAGTATTATTTTTACCATCTAAAATTTCGGGCCCGTAGCTCAGTTGGTTAGAGCATCTGACTCATAATCAGAGGGTCGGTGGTTCAAGCCCATCCGGGCCCACAAAGAAAGCCTTAAAACAAAGTGTTTTGAGGCTTTTTATTTTGTACTACCAGGTAGAACCTGATTACCTGACTAACACCATTTTTTTGACAGAGATATTGTTCCCGGACTTAATTTTACAAAAGTAAATTCCACTGCTCAAATCTTTTGCATTAAAATTAATATTATGAATCCCGGCAGATTTAACTTCATTAACTAGCGTGGTAATTTCATTTCCAAGTACATCATAAACTTTCAATGACACAAAGATGGGTGAGGGAAGTTGAAAGCTAATGGTTGTTGTGGGGTTGAACGGGTTAGGGTAGTTTTGGGATAATCCGAATCTCACTTGTTCGACTGATATCTTTAGTTCTTCTGAATACTTATAAGTGCCGTCAAGGTCTGTTTGTTTTAACCGGTAATAGATCCCTGATGCGGGAACTGATGATATAAAATCAGTGAATTCATAAATATTTCTCTCAGTTGTTGTTCCTTTCCCCTTGACAAAGCCGATATTATCCCATCCTGATTCGTTAAATTTTCGTTCGATTCCAAATCCCAGGTTATTCAGTTCACTGGCGGTTTTCCATTTAAGAATAACCTTTCCATTAAGGAATGTTCCTGCAAATGAGGTCAGCTCTACAGGCACACCCCCCGAATTCAACGTATATAGGATTACCCCCGTCTCAATATTATCCGTCCCGGCCATATACCAGCTCGATCCATCCAGCATTTTGGAGTCATAACAAATATAATTCTGATATTGCGGGTATTCGTTGTATGTCCAGGTGGTACCTCCATCTAAAGAAATGTCAGTATAAAATATATTATCTGCCTCAGGTGGGAGGTGATTACCATAAACAAGTATTATACCTGAATTGGTAACAGCATCTAATAATTGGATTAAATGTCGACTATATGTATGAAAAATATTCCAGCTGCTGCCTCCGTCCGTTGATCTGTAAATAGCGGCTATATCCAGTGCGGCATATCCGGCAGCCAGCAAATTATCTGCATCAATAAAAGCAAGTTGAAGTAATCCTGTAGAGCCTGTGATAAAAGTTTTAGTCCAACTTTCACCGGCATCCGTGGTTTTTAGAATTATGCCGTTTCCGGATTCTATACCAACGGCAAAACCAATCTGTTCATCAATAAAGGATACTTCGCGAATACTTAGATTGAGTGTAAATGGATAAACACTATACCAGCTGTTTCCGCCGTCAGTGGTTTTTAATAGGGATGTGGCTGCCGAACCTTGTGCAACTGCTGTAACTATTCCTTGCATTGGATCAATGAAAGAAAGATCGGATAGACCTATAACCGAATCTTCAAATGAGCCTTTGGGATGCCAGTTAATTCCTCCGTCCGTGGTTTCCACAAAATAACCCCGGAAATTCTGCTGCCTTTTTAGGCTCTCGACCGCTTCCGCGGTGATATTATTATTAATTGGAATCGGGAGAGATAAGGGAGGAGATGATCTTTTAATATTAGGAGCAGGAAGATTGTACGAGCCCACATCATAAGCTAAGGTATCATTAAACATCTGAACTTTTGACGCTATCCGCATAGAATCCGGAATTGAAGATTCTAACCATGTTGTACCTCCGTCGGTAGTGTAGTAAATGCATCCATAAAAATTCTGCGTGGCAACAAATCCAGAAAATCCACCTGTAATACCATGATTTTTATTAATAAAATCAATTCCCACCATCAGATGCATATCTCCAGGGGCAATAGGCATCGTTTGCTGCATCCACTGCGGCGTCGATTCGGATGTAAATAATAAACAAAGAAGAATGATAAAGTAGGTTAACTTCTTCATATCCGATCCTTTTGTTTAAAATATTTCATTAGGCGTATAAAGAAATAGTACTAGTTATACGTAAATAGTGACCCCTCATTATAGAACGTATCGCTTATAAGCTCAGTGTTTTTTAAGGAATGTGCCGTCCTGTAATTCCTCAAATGCTCTTTTTAGTTCACCCTGGGTGTTCATTACGATCGGTCCGTACCAGGCGACTGGTTCTTTCAGCGGTCTTCCCGAGATAAGTAGAAAACGAATTCCTTCTTCTCCTGCCTGTACGGTAACTTCATCACCGCTGTCAAAAAGTATTAAAGAACGGTTATCAGCTTCGACAGGGGGGTGGGTATCAAGCCATCCGACACTTTCGGTAGGTACGTCCAGCGGTTCAGAAGCATTACAGAATTTACCTGATCCATCAAAAATATAAGCAAAGGCATTGTTCCTGGTATCGATTGGGAGAGTTTTTCTTTTACCTGCCGGTACCGAGACATCGATATAAACAGGATCAGCAGCAATGCCGTCAACAGGACCTCTTTTACCCCAAAAGCTGCCGCAAACCAACCGAACTTTGGTTCCATCGTCATCAGTAATTACGGGAATGTCGTGAGATTTAATTTCCTGGTAGCGCGGTGTGGTCATTTTTAGTGACTTAGGCAGGTTTGCCCACAGCTGAAACCCATGCATCCTTCCGTCCGTGTCTCCTTTTGGCATTTCCTGATGAATGATGCCGCTTCCGGCTGTCATCCATTGGATATCACCAGAGGAAATCACTCCATTATTTCCCATGCTGTCGCCATGCTCAACACTCCCGGCAAGCACGTAAGTGATTGTTTCAATCCCCCTGTGTGGATGCCAGGGAAATCCGGCAAGGTAATCTTCAGGCCGTTCGTTTCTGAAATCATCCAGCAGCAGAAAAGGATCGGCTTCTTCCGGATCGCCAAAACCTATAGCTCTTCTCAGGTTCACCCCGGCACCTTCGATAGTCGGCTGAGCCTTTAATATTTTCCTAACAGGACGAATAGACATAATAATCTCCTTTCATTTCTTACATCAGAATTACCGGATTAAACAACTTTTTATAAGGGATATTTACTTTTCTCGATGACAGAAAATAAGCAAATATTTTTTATTAAACCTCTCCTTATTTCTCCCGCCTTTAGTCTCGTGAGCCAAGATAATTGAACAAACTAAATTAGATTGACAATCGGGAACAGGTTTTCTTTAATATGCTTGTGGAAACAAACCCGTATGGATATTATCGCGACAGGATGGATGGTTTCAAGGGTGAAAAATACCTCAGCAAAATAGTTGGTTAGTTTCTATAAAATAGATGAAAAAATTGACTTATATCATGGTACCTCTTAACTCTCGTCCTTAAGTTTTGATTTTACAAAAATAAATGGTGAGATGATGTCAGATCAGACAAATAAAATTCTGCTTAAGGATGCGGTCAATTACCAGGAAGGCTCTATAGTCAGCAGACAGATATTAAAGAAACCTGGTGGAAATATAACTCTTTTCGCCTTCGATAAGGAACAATCACTAACAGAACATACCTCTCCTTTTGAAGCAGTTGTTAATCTTGTTGAGGGTGAAATGGAAATTAAGATCGGGGGAGTGCCGCATATAGTAAAAGAAGGTGAGATCATAATACTCCCTCCTAATGTACCTCATGGCCTTGTTGCAAAACAGAAAACGAAAATGCTGTTGACTATGATAAAGTAGATTTTATGGCAGCCCTGAAAGTCTAGGGACAAAACTTAGTTAACGGTCTGGCCTGAAGCCCGAGTGGTCTTTTTACTACTGCTTCGTTGTGGTGAGTTACGATTTCTTTTCCTGAAGGGACGGAATGCATAAAAGAACTGACTAATATAATGTTCAGGATACCTGGACATTAAACCATACTTTTCAGCTTTTTCATTTTCAGGAAAGTACGCTGTATTGAAAATCCAGTCCCACACCGCAAGTTTTGTTGAAAAATTTCTATTTCTGCCTTTGCCGAATGTATGATGCCAGCGGTGCATCTCCGGGCCATTGATAAACTTCTGCAGATTGCCTGTATGCATATTCAGGTTGGAGTGAATATACATTCCCCAAAGTGCGCTAATAACTCCTTTATAAGCGATAACCTCCGGCGGTGAGCCCAATAATACAATAGGCAGGAATTCGACTGTCTGATTAATTAGTATTTCAAGTGCATGTGAACGTGAGCCCGACAGCCAGTCAACCTTTTCAGGAGAATGATGCGCTTCGTGAATACGCCAGAGCCATTTATTCTTATGCTGCCACCGATGCATCCAGTAAATATACAGGTCGTGAGTTACGGTGAAGAAGATGATTTGAATCCAGATAGGAGTTTCAGCAAATATCTGAAATCGGGAGATTCCCGTAGTGTTATCAATGTAATAAATTACAAAATTGAAAATCAGGATACCAAGGATATAACTCTGTGCAATCGTATATAAAGCCAGGTCATCAAAGAATCCCTTCCGCAGAATCCTCTGTCCTTTATTATAAGGAAAAATTCTTTCCAGTATGATAAACAGAAATGCCGAGACGGCAATTACTATCATTGAAGCTGCCTCAGCAGAAGACAGTTCACTAAAATAGTTAATGATTGAATTGTATATAAACTTAAACACCTGCATATCTTATTATTATTAGAATCTTATCAATAAATATCAACTCTGCAGACTTGATTTTGCTCTCCGTAACTTTTTAAGATTCTTCAGTTCACACTCATAAACTTTCTTCACTCCGTCGCCAAGTGCAAGTTCAATGTCACGTATGTTAGAGATCAGCCTTTCGAGTCCTACTATCTCCACCGATGCAGCCTGGTCTGTTCCCCACATTGCACGATCAAGGGTTATATGGCGTTCAACGAAGCAAGCTCCTAAAGCAACAGCAGCCCAGGTTGGAGCGAGACCAACTTCGTGACCCGAATAACCAATAGGAACCCCCGGGTACAACTTTTTCAAAGTGGATATCATATTAAGGTTCAGTTCTTCATTCCTGCAGGGATAAGCTGATGTAGAATGAGCAATGAGAAGGTTTTCCTTTCCGAATATTTCTACTGCATTTCTGATTTCCCCGATAGTAGACATTCCAGTGGACATCATCAGAGGTTTATTCAAGTCTTTATGCCTGAGCAGTAACTCATCGTCTGTGAGTGAAGCAGAAGCAAACTTATACAGGGGAGGGTCAAACTGTTCGATAAACTCCACTGCTTCTTCATCCCAGCATGAAGCGAACCAGATTATGTCTTTCGTTCTGCAGTAGTTATCGATCTCTTCAAACTGATCCTTATTGAACTCGATTTTGTGCCTGTACTCAATATATGACATTCTTCCCCATGGAGTATCCCTTTCTATGTTCCATTGATCCTTTGGGACACAGATTTTAGGAGTACGTTTTTGAAATTTCACCGCATTGCAGCCAGCTTTAACCGCACCATCAATCATCTTTTTTGCTATGTCTACAGATCCATTATGATTTATTCCTATTTCCGCTATTACAAATACCGGAGCTCCGTCTCCGATTATCTGGTTCCCAACTTTTTTGAAAATAAATGAATTCATATTGTGCCCTCATCTTGTAGTATAAATTATTCTTTAGTATTCAGCGAGATAATCAATTCTGCAAACTCTCTGAATGCACCATTGCCTCCTTTATTCTCACATACATAATGAACAATATCTTTGACGAAAATGGTTCCGTCTGATGGAGTTGCTGATAAACCTACTTCATTTATTAATTCTATATCGTTAACGTCATCACCAATAAAAGCAATGTTTTCCTTACTGAGCTTTAACCCCGACAATATTTCCGAAAGAAGAGATTTTTTGTCTTTAACGCCACGGTATAAATAAATTATATTCAGCTTTTCGGCCCGTTTGACTACGGAACCGGAAAGTTCGCCCGTGATAATGCCTGTTTCAATATCTAAAATATTTCTAAGCCTTTCTACTCCCATCCCATCTCTAATTGAGAATCGTTTCATGACCTCGCCCTCGTCTGAATAATAGACCCCGGTATCTGTTAGTACACCATCGCTGTCGGTCAGTACCAGCCTAATTTTCTTTGCTTTTTCTGCAAGTTGTGCGTTGTTATCTCTGAGTTTTTTGTCTGTTACCAAGCTGTCCAGCCTCCGTCAATTATTAAATTAGCTCCGGTCATATATGAAGATGCTTCGCTCGCCAGGAAAACGATTGCACCCTTATAATCAGATGGAGCAGCCATCCTTCCAAGGGGAGTTCTTTTAGAATAATTCTTTATGAAATAATCTTCCTGGTTGTTCTCAACCCCGCCGGGAGAGAGACAGTTAACGCGTACTCCCTTTTCGCCCCAGTAAGCTGCGAGGAACCTTGTAAAAGAGATAACCGCGCCTTTTGTAGCAGGGTAGGCAGGTGATTTATAAAACTCCTGAGATCCATTGTTCTTTTTATAAAGCGATTGGTCAGGAGCTGTTATTCCGTATGTTGATGCAATATTTATAATGCTCCCATATCCCTGTTCTGCCATCTGTGATCCTATTACCTGAGAACAAAGGAATGTTCCGGTGATATTGACTTTTAAAGATTTCTCCCAGAGATCAAGAGGGTAATTCTCAAATTTTGAAAGTTCAACAGCGGCAGAGGGATTTTCAAACATATCATTTATAGCTGCGTTATTGATAAGGATATCTATTTTTTTGTACTTTTCCAGTATCCTGTCCTTTAATTTACTCAGGGAAGCGGGTGAAGTTATATCAGTCCCTACTCCCATACTATCTCCCTCAAGGCTGAACGCGAAGTCATCACAGGCATCTTCATTAAGGTCGCATACAATAACGGATGCACCAGCCTCAGATAAAGCCAGGCAGTGCTGTTTTCCAAGAAGCCCAAGTGCACCTGTTACAACCGCCACTTTATGGTTGAGGGAAAAAAGTGAAGGTGATTCCATTAAACCTTTGCTTCTTTCTTCTTTGGTTTGGTGTTAAAATTACTCGTTTTTCTGAAGACGGGTTCAACAGGTTCACCTCTTAGGTACCCGGTTACATTTTTCTCGTCTACAGCTTTTTTTAGAATAGGGAGAACTTCCGTATAAACCTGCAGGGTGTATTCCACGTCTTTGTCGCTGTGTGAAAAACTCATATTGTGGAATCCTCCCCAGAGTATGCCTCTTTTAATCATTTCCTGCTGGACAAGGGACTTCATCTCCAGCGGGTTTCCAGCAGAAGCATCAAAGGTAATTATAGTCCGGCATTCAAAGCCGGTACATTTCGTATAGTTCATATCAAGTTCCGAAGCAATATTATTGTAACCTTCCCGCAGTTTTCTTCCCTGTTTTACAAGATATTCAGGAACATTCTGATCTCTTAATTCCTCAATGGTAGCTTTTGCAGCGGCAAGTGAAAGTGCTTCTCCTCCGAATGTTGTATAAAAGAAAACCTGTTTATCAAGTTCTTTCATTATTTCTTTTTTTCCTGTTAAAATGGAGATAGGCATGCCGTTAGCTACAGCCTTGCTGAAACACGCAAGATCGGCGTCAACACCAAAATACTCCTGCGCTCCTCCAAGAGCTACTCTGAAACCAGTCCACATTTCATCGAAAATTAAAATAGTTCCGTTTTCTGTACATACCCGCCTTAATTCATGTAGAAAATTATTTTCTGGAGCCTGGAAAACGAAAGGTTCAAGTATTACACACGCTGTTTCATTATCTATTGAATCGATTACTGAGGCGATATCGTTGTAGTTGAATGTAAATGTCATATCCTGGATAATCCCGGGTATCCCTTTATTCCTGTCGGTCACGGAGATATACCAGTCATGCCAGCCATGATAGCCGCAGCAAAGCACTTTATCCCTGCCTGTATATGCTCTTGAAACCCTGATCGCCGCTGATGTAACATCAGCACCTGTTTTACTGTAGCGTATGGATTCTGCATTGGGAACTATACTGTTTATCAGTTCAGCAACTTCAACTTCAAGGGGATGCATCAGTGAAAACGTTATTCCTTTCTCAAGCTGAGCCCTAATCGCGTTATCCACTTTATCATATGCGTAACCTAGTGAAAGTGGACCAATTCCCATCAGAAAATCAATGTATTCATTACCGTCAACATCCCATACATGTGATCCTTTGCCTTTTTCAAGGTACTTGGGGGCAACTCCTTTAATGTTTTGGGAGGGGCCTTTTGCCAGTGTCTGGGTTACTGACGGAATGAGTCCAAGCGCCTTTCTGTAATATTCATCAGACTTGGTGATATCAGGGTAATCTTTATTAAATTCTACTTTGTTTGGCATTATAAATTCCCTCATATATTAAATTGTGTATTCTGCTCTCCTCGAGAGGCTTATTAGCTCTCTGTTTATTCTACCTGCAATTTTTTCAGGAGTAAATCCTTCATACTCAAGAACGTCTTGAAGAAGCGCAGGTTTGAACCATTTATTTTCAAGTGCTATAGGCAGTACATTGCATCGTATTTTTTCCTTTACAAGGAATTCTGATAAAATTGAATACAGTCCTCCTGTAAGAAAATGATCTTCCAATGTTACTATAAGAACATCAGCGGCACAGGTGTTCTTTAATAGTGTCTCATCTATTGGTTTCAGAGTTCTCATATTTACAACCCCGACTGATCTGCCTTCTGATCGGAGGATATCTGCAGCTTCAACTGCCTGTTTAAGAAGGGTTCCGTATGTAAGAATAACAATATCTCTTCCTTCATTAATTACTTCCGCTTTTCCTATCTGGAAGTCCGTATCATGCTTCACTGCGGGCTTCAGGTTATTATACCTTATATAAAACGGGGAAGGGTGGAGGAGTATATCTTTTAACCCTATGAGCATATCCTCTTCATCGGAAGGACAGAAAATATTTATTGGCGGAATAACTCGCATCAATGAAATGTCCTCGATTGCCTGGTGGGTGGGTCCGTTTCCGTCACTCAAAAAACCGGCAACTGCACCAACGAGCTTAACTGGAAGATTACCGATCCCAATATCTGTCCTTATAAATTCAAATGCCCTCATGGTAAGAAAGGTTGCCAGGGCATGTACGATTGGAATATTTCCTCGTATTGCGAGTCCTGCAGCCATACCTATCATGGTCTGTTCTGCTATCCCAACGTCAATAAATCTGTCCTTCACAATATTTGGCAAATTTCTGATGGCTGCCCGGTTCTCAGCCGTCATTACTATTATCCGCTCATTATCTTCCACAAGCTGCAGAAGGAGTTCTTCGTAATTCATATTTTATCTGACGATTAATGTTTCTGATGTTAATTCTGTTTTTTCCTTTGTATAAAGCTCTTTAAGAAGCTGATCAACCTCATCGTGACTAAAATTGCAGAACCATCTGTCAGCCCTTGCTTCAATGCTGGGAAGTCCTTTTCCCCTCACTGTTTCTGCTATTATTACCGAGGGTGAATGCTCATTAAAGGGTATGCTGGTGAATGTTTTTTCAAGGTCATTGAAATCATGACCGCTGCACCTCCGGGGTGTCCATCCGAATGCTTCGAATTTCTTCTCAAGAGGTTCAATCGGAATAAGCTCTTCAGTTCTGACGTTGGCCTGGAACTGATTCCTGTCAACCACTGCAATAAGATTATTCAGTTTATGTGCCGAAGCAACAAGGAGCCCTTCCCAAACCGAACCCTCATTCAACTCTCCATCCCCGAGAATTACAACAACCCTGTTCTTCTTCCCCTTAATTTTCAAGTCCTTCGCTACACCCATAGAAACTGACAGAAGATGACCCAAAGATCCCGAATGATATTCTATTCCGGGTATCTTTGTATTCGGATGCCAGTATAAAAAATCATTAGTTTTAAGATGATTCTTTAATCTGTCCTTTTCAATGAATCCAAGCTCGGCAAAAATCCCGTAAAGTGCAGGGACATCATGACCCTTAGACAGGAAAAGATAATCACGGTCAGGATCAGCAAGATTATCCTTATTGATATTCAGGTAGCGGTAATAAAGGTATACAAGCAGGTCCGTGCAGGAAAGGGATGCTCCGATAAAGCATCCGCCGTCTGTGGCCATTCTTATTATATGTTCACGCACTCTGAATGCGGTTTCTTCAAGCTCTTTCTTATTCTTTTTATCCATTTTCAAATAACTTTCGTTTGCTCAGATTTTATTGTTTTAAGATCTCCGAGATAGTTGCGATACCAGTTCACCCCATTATATTTTGCATTTATTGCCTTTGTTTCCGGATGCTGCGTTTCGTACTCAAGTATGTCGTTCATCCCGAACTCCGGATTTTTTTCACATAGAGCTTCGTAAATTTCTTTTATAAACAGATAATCCTCTATGTAGTCAATTGTCCAACGGTGACTCATTGAATAATCAAGTCCTGTTTCCCATTCAACGTTTCCAATCCTGAATTTATCGGGATTTTCCCATATATAAGGCGTAGTATGTTCTCTTTCGAAATCTTTTAATGCTTCTCTCCTGCATTTTTCCAACGCCTCCAGGCTCATTATTTCAACATCATTTCCATCGGGATATGTTGCAGGGTGAAGGTTGCTTACATAATCAAATTTGTCAGGGTTCGAAATATAATAACCGATTACCTTATTGATTACAGAAGGATCAATAAGGGGACAGTCAGATGGGATTTTTACAACTGTATCTCCTCCATATTCCCGCGCAGCATTAATATGCCTCTCAAGCAGATCATCAGTACTCCCGCGGTATACATTGTATCCCTTGTGTTTAAGTCTGGCAGCAAGCTCATCATCGTAAATTTCCTCTGTCAGGGCGGCGACAATCGTTCCAGCGGCCTCTGAAAGGCTGACACGTTCAAGCATTCTGATTATAAGAGGCCTCCCTGCAAGAGGCATCATAACTTTTTTAGGCAGTCTGGTTGATCCCATCCTTGCCTGAATTACTGTAATGATTTTCATAACGTGATATTATTTAATTAGATTAAAATGAGCAATTATTTATATATCACTTCTCGGCATTTAGTAATTTTGAACGGAATCTTAATAGCAGCTTGCTTTTTAGTCTCGTTCTTATCATCCTCGAGGTGATCTCAACTGACCGGTTAGCATTTATCAGGTTTATTCCTGTTTCTGCTATTGCCCTGGAAGATTTTCCATTGTTTTGAATAGGGGCGAGCTTTTTCAATTCTTCAAGGTTGAATTCCGAAAAGACTTGCTTCCCCAGGGCTAGGCCTACATAAACTACACTTGAATACCGCGTTACAAGTGTATCACAATTGGCTATCATATGGGATGTATTTCCCGATGAGTAGATCAGAGAACCAGGAGCATATTTATTTATTTCAGCAGAGGCACGTTCTACGTTTTCATTCGGGTGAAGCTTAAATATCATCTGTTTACCGTCAGCTATTTTTTTAGCTTTTTCAATAAACTTTTTCCTGTTTTCGTACTTGTAGGTTTCCCTTGTATCAGATGTTGCAACGAGTACATATCCTTTATGAGGAAAGTCATTATCAAGGAATTCTCTGCTGTTGTCAAAATTGGGTATGCCGGTAACCTCAATTTTTTCAGGGTCCACTCCTTTCTTTATGAATAATTCCCTGTAACCTTCTGAGGCCACGCAGAATTTGTCATAGGCGTTCGAAAGTCCGGTAACAGAGGTGCTGGCTATCCACCGGGGAAGCTTAAGGTATTTAACCATAAAAAATATCAGGTTTTCGGGATCAGTCATACCCTCCTGAACAAGTATCAGCTTCTTATTCCTTATGTTTTTGGGAACAATAAGATCAGAGCAAGTATAAATCAGGTCATAATTATTTGCAGAACCTTCAAAATCAACTTTCAGATTATGTTTTTTCAGGTAATCAAAGGTTCTTTGTTTAAACTGACCGCCGAGTATACAAAAATCAAGTACACCTGTTTTGCCTGCCTGTTTGAGGAAGCCAAGAGAATAAAAAGGAGTAAAGTAGCAATCTTCGGAAGGGAAATGGGATGAAATTTTATGCATCATAGTTGTCTGATTAAGTGAACCGCAGATGAATAGGATTTTTCTATTGTTCATAAAATCTCTTTCGATTAAATATTAAAACTATTAAATAATCGTTTCCCGGATGTTAAATTAGTGTTAAAAATACCTCTAAGTTATATTTATTAAATGAATTAACTCATAATATATTTTATAATCTATTTAAACTCAAACCGGGGTGCCTGACCGCATAATTATTGAATCTGATCCTCTGTTTTCTATAAGAGTTTAAAATATAACCACTTAAATCGTTTAAATATTTGATTAGAAACATTTCTATTCTTAAATTCAGCCCTCAATACTCCCATAACATTTAAACTTTAAGATGAAAGCCATAAAACCCAAAAAACTACAAAAAGGGGATTTAATCGCAATAATTTCACCTGCATCGTCTGTTGATGATCCATCCCGCCTTGAGAGCGGTATTCAATATATTGAAAAGATGGGGTATAATGTTCTCGTGGGAAAAAACGTTGGTAAATTTAATGGCTACCTGGCAGGCACCGATCAGGAAAGGCTCGATGATCTCCATTCGATGTTTTCAAATAAAAAGGTTAAAGCTGTATTCTGCCTGAGAGGTGGATATGGAGCGGCCAGACTTGTGGATAAAATTGATTATAAAATCATACGAAATAATCCCAAGATCTTTGCCGGCTATAGCGATATTTCGGCTCTGCAGCTGGCTATGTTTTTCAAAACGGGACTGGTAACATTCGCCGGACCAATGGTGGGAGTAGATTTTTATGACGCTGTGAGTTCCTTTACCGAGGAAATGTTCTGGTCGCTGGTTACATCAACCAGGAAATATGGAAGGATTGGAAATCCTGATGATGAGCATATACTTAGTCTGAATACCGGAACTGCAAATGGAAGGATTGTTGGAGGCAACCTCTCTGTTATTTCTGGACTCATAGGAACAGAATATTTTCCGGATCTCAAAGATAAAATTCTGTTGATTGAAGAAATGGGGGAGATGCCTTACAAGATAGACCGAATGTTCAACCAGATGCGATTGGCAGGTTTGTTCAAGGGAATTAAAGGAGTAATTATCGGTTCGTTTCGCGATTGCAATGAACCTGATCCGAACAAAAAGACATTAACTCTCGGTGAAGTTATTACGGATTATCTTTCGCCGCTAAAGAAGCCGGTTGTATATAACTTCAGGCATGGACATCTCAAGGATAATATTACTGTGCCTATCGGGTTAAATATCAGGATTAACGCTTCAAGAAAGATTGTGGAAATTACTGAAGCTGCTGTATCTTAAGAATCTTGTTAAGGTTCTTAATTGGAATTTTCTTCATCATGTATAAATGATCTGTAACCTTGTTCTTCCATTATCCTTCCTGCCGATAATGCAGTTTCTCTATCAGGATAAATCCCGAATACCGTCGATCCGCTTCCGCTCATAATGGCAAATACAGCCCCTAGTTTATAATGGAGATACCTGATTTCTTTTATTATAGGATGGACTTCAAATACCGGGGTTTCAAAGACATTTCTTATCTGTTCACTAAAAAGTTTTAACTGATATAAATCGAGAGATTCTAATTTTCTCAGATCAAAATCAGCTTCTGCCGGGATTATTTTACTATAAGCCCATTTTGTAGACACATTTATTCCCGGATTAACTATCACCATCGGTAAATCAGAATGAAGTAGAAGTGGCTGGAGCACTTCACCACGGCCGCAGGCAAACGAGGGGCGGGGATTGAGAAAGAAAGGTACGTCGCTCCCTAATCTTAGAGCAAGGTCGAATATTTCATTTCCTGATAAATTAAGTCCTGCAAACTCGTTAAGAGTGGTTAATGTCGCAGCTGCGTCTGAACTCCCGCCGCCTAAACCTGCTCCGATGGGAATATTCTTATCAAGATGCAATTTCACATTCAGCCGTTCACCTGAATATTCTTCGAGAAGATTTTTTGCTGATACTGCCAGGTTTGTTGAATCAGCAGGGAGGGAACTATCATTAGAAGTAAAACTGAATTTGTACGAATCTTCTATACTAATCCTGTCAAAAATATTGACGGGGTAAAAAATGGTTTCAATATTATGATATCCATCCTGCCGTTTTTCGGTAACAAATAACCCGATATTGACTTTTGCCGGGGTCAGGATTTCAGTTCTTGCCATCCAGGTATTCTTTTATTTTAATTATGTGTTCGGGTCCCGATCCGCAGCAGGCACCGATGAAAGTAGGTGAATACTCCATAGTTTCTTCCACCACAGAAAGATAGTCCTTCGGAGAAAAGGCGCATGTTATGCTATTGTCTTCTGGATTTCCAGAACCACAATTAAGGTAATATCCCCAGTTATAGTTGAAATTCTTGTCAGATGCTTTAAACTTTGCCGGTGAAATACAATTGAGACCGATTGCCAAAGGTCCATGATCCAGGATAAACTGAATGACCTCAGTCGTGGGTTCACCTGAAAGGAGCCTAAGATCATCGTCCAGGTAGATGCTTAAAACATAAGGTATACTGTTCTTAGAGCAATATTCACATATAATTTTTATTTCATCGAAATGACTTTGTGTTTCATTCAGGATAAAATCAGGACGGTTATCTATAAGTAAGCTAATATGTTTATGATGGTTATATTTAAGTTCTTTCAGTCTAATTCGGCGATCTTTTTGGTAACAATCCTCGGCAGGAGCGTTTGAACCAGCTATGTAAACTGAATGACCATCTTTCGCTTCTTGTGCAAGTTCCATAGCCGCTTTAAGAAGCTCTATTTGTTTGTTCTCGCTGAACTCTGAGAGGGCGGATGGATTAGTACGGAAGGTATTTGTTGTAATAATGTCCGCGCCGGCTTCTATATAATCCTGGTGTATCTTCAGCACTTTCTCGGGATAATCAGTATTAGCTAGGGTCATCCATGCTTTTTTGTGAGATGGTACATCGGCCTGCTGAAGCTGACTACCCATTGCTCCATCCAGTATAAGAGGTCTTTTATTTTCGGCTGCAGCAGAAAAAGGATTTGATTTATCCATTTCTGTCGGTAGTTATTTTTTTTGTATAAACAGTATTGTAGTAGTCTTCCGTTTCTTTGATAATTCTTTCGAGATCTATCATCTGAATACATTCAAGGTGGTAGGGGCAAACCTTCTTCCAGCAGGGAGAGCAGAAAAGATCTTCCTGGTATAGTTTGATACCTCTGTCATATAGATCAATTTCAGTCCAGCAGCTTACTCCGAACCAGACAATAATATATTTCTTCAGTGCTATCCCCAGGTGCATTCCAAAAGAATCGCCGGTGATTATGACATCTGCGAGTTCTTCAAAGCATGCACCTCTCCTAACCCCCAGCGTGGTAGGGGTATTTATAATTTTTCCCTCAAAATGCGAATAGATTATATTGTTTCTCCCGGTATCCTCGGGACCTCCCAGCAGCACAATTTTTCCTGTGTTTTTCTCTAACAGTTTCTCTATAAGATACACGTGCTGTTCAATCGTCATTTTTTTATTCGGATACAATTCCGAACAACCGGTGTTAAGTCCAATAACAAAATCGTTATCGTGTATACCAACACTTTTTTTATAATCAGCAATAAATACTCTTTCGTCATCGCTGAAACTGAAGATGTAATCATCTCTTTTATAACCAACCTCAAAGGTTTCGGCAAGGTAATCCTGGCCGGTGCGTTTATTTACCTTAAATTTAAGGTGATCATCCATTCCAAGGTTGTAATTATAGTAAGCACCTTCATTTACAGGAATTATTTTACCGTCGCTGTTAAGCCCGAACCCGAGTTTCTGCTCTGACTTAACTGAGTTCAGAAGCGCGCATGAACGTTGTGATTTATCAACGTTCATCACATAATTGAACTCCATTTCATTCAGTATCGATATCGTTTCAGCATCATAAACGAAAACATTATCCAGATACGGATTATTAAGAAGAAGGGGAGCAGCTATTTTAAGGGTGACCCAGGAAATCGTCGAATCCGGGAATTTTCTTTTTATTGCCGGCAGCTGGGCAGTTGTCATTAAAATATCGCCCATTGCATCCAGATTAATGATTAATATTTTCTTTCCAATCTGAAGATTGTCCTTACACCCATCAACCCAGCAATTGTGATCGGGATAGCAGGGTTTGTAACCGGTAAACCTCTTGCAGGAAGGAACTTCATTTAAGGCCAAGAAAAACCTGACTAATTGTAAATAATAATTATATTTATAAGTTAAATTTGTCGGTCAAATATAAAAAAACATTCACTGCATTTGAAGGAGAATTTTAAGATATGTTATTCCAGGTGAGCTTCGGGGATGGTTACGCAGGAAGCGCGAAAATTGCTATACTGAGCTCAGAGCAACTTTTGAAAAAGGGATACGAATTGAGACTCTTCGCTTCCGTCGGGTCTCTTACTGAGAGAAGAGCAAAAGAAAGGGGAATCAAGGTGGTTTCCTTGAATACTGCCCGGGATTTTAAGGAGATTTATAAAGAGTTTAAGAATTATTTTAATGAGTTAAATCCTTTTGCGGTGATATCATATCATTCGCTCGATAGAAAGCTGGGACTAAACCTGAAAAAGGAATATAAGGATAAGTTTCAGAATATTGCCTATCGTCAGAATATTACCAAAAGTGCTCCAATAATAGGACCCATTATTTATAACCGGTATTTCGATTACCAGGTTGGTTGCAGCGAAGGGGTTGCCGAGAGCCTTATTAAATCAGGTATCAAAAAGAAAAAGGTTAAAGTAATCCACAACGGCATCGAGTTCCCTGAAAACATAAACGAAATTCAGGGCAGGGAAGTTAAAAATAAATATGCGCTCAATGATAAGATTGTACTTGGTTTATCTACCTGGTTTCACAAAGAGCGGAAGGGGTTCGATATTCTTTTCAAGGCTTTCTCAAAGCTGGATGACAATTTTATCCTCCTCATAATCGGCATACCTGAAGATCAGCAGAACGAGGTAAGGGAGTATGCATCATCCTTCGGTATAAGCAGTGAGAAAATAATTATGCCCGGTTATGTAGATGATATCTGGAAGTATTATAAAGCTATGGATATTTTTCTGCTTACCTCCCGGTCCGAGGGTTTTTCCCTTGCTCTGCTTGAGGCCGGGATTGCTTCTGTTCCTCTTGTAGCTTCGGATATTCCCGGAAATGATGAGTTCATAAGAAATGGTGAGAACGGTTTTCTTTTTAATATTAATGATACTGATGAACTGGTAAGGATTATTAACCACCTTGGAAGTGATCCTGAATTAAGGAAGGATCTCGGCAGAAATGCTTATGAAGACGTTAAAAAGAATAATACTATTGAAGTTCTCGCAGGAAAAATGGATGAATTTTTGAAGTTAATCAGCTGATCCTGGGCTTTAAAAGGTTTCCCGCCAGCCTTTCAAATGCTTCGAGAACCTTCTGATTTGATAAATGCAGCATACATTCGTGATTATACGGGCATTCAAGAAAATTGCAGATAATACAGAATAAATCATCTTTTAATACATATCCCGAATTAGTAGAATAGGGACCATGTTTAGCCGGATCCGTGGGACCAAATATTCCAAGCGTAGGGATTCCCAGCGCGGCAGCCATATGCATAGGACCTGAATCATTGGCAAGTATGAATCCGCAGTTTTTAATTAGTCCCGACATCTGCTTGAGCGATGTTCTTGGCGCAAGTACTGTCCTGTCGGGAAAGTGATTTTTTATATAATCGGCATCGTATTCATCCCCGGGTCCCCACAGTATCAGAAAATTCACCTTATACTTTTTGTTGATAACAGAACATATTTCTATCCATTTTGATGCATCGCATCTCTTTGAAAGCCAGCCTCCGGCGGGAATAATACCAACAATAAGGGAATCTTTCCGGCAATATTTTTCTGTAAATCTCCTGCCGAATTCATCATCCTCTTCAGAGACGTAGAAGTGTACATTGCGGCTATTTACGTCAATTTTCAACGGCTTAAGCAGTTCGAGGTTATGTTCGGCTGAATGATGATCGCCTCTTTCGCCTGTCGCGAGAATGTTGTAAGCATATTTTCTCCCCCGGTATGCAAAACCGACACGGTGTTTCACACCCGATAAAAAAGTAATCTGTGCTGACCTCGGATTCGACCAGAGATCAAGGATCATATCATACTTTTCTTTCTTAATACGCAATGCGACGAGAAGTGGAAACTCCGTCTGGTTCATTGTAAGTACTTTTCTAACGAAAGGATTATTCTCAACTGATGCTTTCGCAAATCTTTCGGTCAGGTAGTCTATTTCAGCATATGGGAAATGAGCAGCAAGGTTTTCAAGGATGATCGTTGATAGTATAATATCACCGATGCCGCGTGGTTTTATACACAGAATTTTCTTTATATTATTTTTATCGAACTGCATTAACAGAAAACAATTTAGTGAGCGTCAAGCCAGTTATCGCCGGTACCTGTTTCAACTATAATCGGAACATTCATAGGAATTGCATTCTCCATTTTCTCCTTCACCATTTCTTTTATCTCATCAACCTCATCCTTATAAACATCAAAGAGAAGTTCATCGTGCACCTGCAGCACCATCTTTGAACGGGCTTTCATTTTATTAAGTTCATTATATATGTTAATCATTGCCAGTTTAATCATGTCAGCTGCCGTACCCTGGATAGGCATATTTATGGCGACGCGTTCCTCAAATTGGCGAACTACACGATTGCTGCTGCTGATATTCCTTAGGAATCTTCTTCTGCCGTAAAGAGTTTCCGAGTAACCTTTCTCACGGGCTTTCAGCACTGATTCATCCATAAAATGTTTAACGCGTTTAAAGGTATTAAAATAGGTTTCGATAATCTCTTTTGCATGTGATTGTGTGATGCCGAGCCGTGTTTTCAATCCGAAGGGACCAATACCATATAGTACTCCGAAATTCACTTCTTTGGCTCTTCTTCTCATTTCAGGAGTAACATCTTCGGGATCCACCATAAATACAAGAGCTGCGGTACTTCTGTGAATATCTTCCCCGCTGTTAAATGCTGCTGTAAGTCCTTCATCACCGGTAATGCTGGCAAGAATCCGGAGTTCAATCTGGCTGTAGTCAGCGCTCAGAATAAGGTGGTCTTTATCTCTTGGAACAAAGGCTTTCCTTATTTCCCTGCCCATTTCTGTCCTGATTGGAATATTCTGAAGATTAGGATCGTTGCTCGACAGCCTTCCGGTTGAGGCTACTGTCTGGTTAAAGCAGGTATGTATCCTTCCCGTTTTAGGGTGAATCAGCGCCGGAAGGGAGTCGGCATAAGTTGATTTCAGTTTAGCCGCCTGTCTGAAGTCCAGGATAAGTTCAACTATTTCATGCTCGCCGCGGAGGTTTTCCAGCGATCTTGCATCAGTTGAAAAACCCGTTTTAGTCTTCTTGCCTGTTCTCAGCTTAAGTTTATCAAACAGTATTACCTGCAGCTGCTGTGGTGAATTGATATTAAAGCTCTCCCCGCAGCAGTCATATATTTTTTTTGTATACTCTTCCATTAGCCCCTGCAGGCTTTTACTGAATGAGATAAGTGCACCTGTATCGATCCTGATGCCCTCTCTTTCCATATCTTCAAGAACAGGTATAAGAGGGAACTCGATCTCATATGCAATCCGTTCAAGTTTTTCCTTCTTTAATTCTCCTTCAAGCTTTTTATAGAGCCGGAAGGTAATATCCGAATCTTCACAGGAATAATTGGAAACAGCGTTCAGATCAGCCTCAAATATCTTTGAAGGATCCTTTTTTGCGCCAATCAATTCAGTGAGGGGAATAGGTTTATAATTCAGATATTTAACCGATAGTTCATCCATACCATGTTTTTGATCGGGATCGATAACATAGCTTGCAAGCATCGTGTCGAAATAAAAGTTCTCTATTTCAATGCCACGGCTGCGGAGAACAGAGATATCGAACTTCCCGTTCTGGCAGACCTTTTTAATCATTTTATTTTCAAAAACAGGTTTGAAGATTTTTATGAACTCGCTTAACGGCAGCCTGTCGATTACTGCTTCGGGGATCTCACGTTCATTTTCAAAGGCATTTATGGCAACATAGTAACCTTCATTTTCTTCCGTAGCAAACGATACACCCGCAAGTTTCAGCATAAAATGGTCGAGACTGTCAGTTTCTGTATCAAATACAAACATATCTGTTTTATTCAGTTTTGCGGCAAGTTTCCTGGCATCATCCACATTGGTAATCAGTGAGTAGCTTACTTTCTTTGCTTCGAAGGTTTCTGCCTCGGGAGCAATTGTCTCTATCTCTTCACCTTTGGCGCCGCCGTTTCTTTCATAAAAATTCAGAAGACGACTGTAAATATTTTTAAATTCAACCTGAAGAAATATCTCCCTGAGTGCATCAAAATCCGGCTCAGTTAATTTTGCTTTTTCAAAATCAATATCCAGAGGAACTTCACAATGAATAGTAGCCAGCTCTTTTGATAGAAAAGCATTGGCTTCACCCTCAACCAGTTTTTTCTTTAAGGCAGGTTTTTCAATTTCATTTATATGCTCATATATGCCTTCTACCGAACCGAATTGCTGGATTAGGGGGATGGCTGTTTTAGGACCAATTCCTGCTATTCCCGGTATATCATCAGATTTATCCCCTATAAGAGCCAGGTAGTCAATCATCTGCCTGGGCTCAAACCCGAATTCATCCTTAACTTTCTTAACATCATAAAAGACAATTTCATCTGTTGACTTACCCGGTCTCACGATCTTTACCTTTTCAGTTACCAGCTGATTGAAATCTTTATCGGGAGTGATAACGAATGATTCTAATCCTTTTTCTTCAGCTGCACAGACTGCCGTGCCGATTATATCATCAGCCTCAAAACCCGGCATTATATAAAGAGGAATATTCATCGCATTGATGATCTCCTTAATTCTGGCTAACTGCGGAATCATATCTTCAGGCATTTCTGCCCTTGATGCTTTGTACCCTTCATACCTTTCATGACGGAATGTTTTTTCCTTTGAATCGAATGCTACTGAGAGGTAATCTGGTTTTGTATCTTCAAGTATCTTCAGAAGCTGGTTCAGGAAGCCGAATATCGCTGAAGTGGGTTCACCCTTCGTTGAAACCAGGGGACGGTTTATGAAGACAAAATACGCTTTATAGGCTAAGGCCATAGCATCAATTATTACAAACTTTTTACTCATATTTTCTCATCGGTTAAATTCTGAGGTGCCGCTAAGGGAGAATTTCTCTGTTAATAAACAAAAATAAAAATAAGTGCCCTTACTTCAAATTCTTAAAAAATGACCCGCTCCCAGAAATTATTACACTACCCTTTAACTTTAATATATCCGCTGAACATTTCCATTCTCTGGGTTGCTTTGCTGATCCGTCCCGGCAAAAATGAAGCAAACTATTACACATTAATCGGACTTCCGGTGTATTCAGGTCCTCAACGTATTCAGAACGTTTTCAGATCGCATTCAGAACGTATTCAGAACGTTTTCAGATACCGGTGAGATAGTAGATGAATCGGAATAATTCAGCAGCTTCCACTGTATCAATCTTGCCTGTTTTAATGATTTGGTTTATGTTAGCTGTATATCATCTGTAAAGCATAAATCTGATCATGAACTACCACCGGGATTTCAAATCCTAAAAAAGCGGCAATTACCCTGAAAAGGGTACCAGGCAAATAATTCAGGCGCTTTTACCGGTTGGTTTTCATAGAATTTGTTACCCCATATCTCCAGTAAATACCGGTTAATCAATAATAAATTCAGGAGAAAATAATGCATAAAACAATTTCAGAAATAACGCAAGGCCGTGCTGCCGGAATAGCAGGTACCGGATACCTGATAATTTTTGTCATGGGTTTGATTACAAATTTTTTTGTTTTCGGAAACCTGATAGCTCCCGGAGATGCTGAGGCAACCGCAGCCAGCATAGTATCCAATCAGCTGCTGTTCAGGGGAGGACTGGTGAGCTGGCTCGTCGTATTGATAATCGATGTCGTTATAGCCTGGGCTTTGTATGAATTTCTTAAACCAGTCAATAGAGGTCTTTCTCTGCTTACAGCCTGGTTTAGACTTGTCTATGTAACAATCTTCGGCATCACCCAGCTGAATTTATTATTTGTCATTATACTTTTAAGCGGTGCGGATTTCCTGAGCGTTTTTAATACATCACAGATAAATGCATTGGTGTTATTGTTCCTTAACGGTCATTATTACGGTTTTCTTATCGCATTAGTGTTTTTTGGAATTCATCTCATGATGTTAAGCTATATGATTTATAGGTCTGGATTCGCTCCTAAAACCCTCGGTATCCTGCTGATGCTTTCTGCCTTCGGGTATATTGTGGATAGCTTCGCAAATTTTGTTTTACAGGATTACGAGAATTATAAAACGATCTTTATGATGATTGTCGCAATACCCGGAATTGTCGGTGAGCTTGCCCTGACCCTCTGGTTGTTGATCAAGGGCGTAAAAGTGGTACCCGAAGCTCAGATTGCAAAATTTTAATTTGTCAGATCAAATATTATCTTTCGTTCGATTATTTGTGCAATTTTTAAGAAACCTGATCAACCTTATGGAAGTTAATTTATTGTTATATTCTGATTTTCGAAATACCTGCGTTATTGATGGCTAAAAGCAATTTTAAATTCTCTTCTTTCAAAGACATTGTTAAAGCAATGGGATTGGTTTTCGGAGATATCGGAACCAGCCCTATTTACACATTAACCGTCATCTTTACACTTACTCCGCCTACTTATCCCAACCTGATGGGAGCACTTTCGCTGATTTTCTGGTCGCTCATAATCCTCGTCTCCGTTGAATATGCCTGGCTGGCTATGAGTCTCAGTATAAAAGGTGAAGGCGGGATAATCGTGTTAAAGGAAATCCTGGCTAAAAATGTAAAAACCGGAAGGAGGGCAGCGTTTGCTTCTTTTCTGGGATTTATAGGAGTATCTCTCCTAATGGGTGATGGCGCTATTACGCCTGCAATTAGTATTCTGTCAGCTGTGGAAGGATTGCAGCTTATTCCCTCAATCGGTCATATCAGCGTTTCTACAATTATTATTATCACGTGTTTAATAACCATTCTGCTTTTTGCTTTTCAGTCCCGGGGGACTGACAAAGTTTCTGCTTCTTTCGGACCTATAATGATCGTCTGGTTTTCGGCTTTATTGATATCAGGAATTTATTCTTTGGTTCAGATGCCTGGAGTGCTTGCCGCAGTTAGTCCTCATTATGCTGTTGAGTTTATGCTTCATAACGGATGGACCGGTTTCTTTGTCCTGAGTGAAGTCATATTGTGCGCAACAGGAGGTGAAGCATTGTATGCCGACATGGGTCATCTTGGCAGTCAGCCGATCAGGCACGCATGGTATTTCGTATTCTTTGCCCTTGTTATTAACTACTTTGGTCAGGGAGCGTATCTACTATCTTCACAGAATACTGATTTTGTTCTTTTCGGAATGATCAGATCTATCTCAGATGTTTTTTATGTTCCGTTCCTTATCCTCACTCTGCTGGCTACAATTATTGCTTCACAGGCTATGATAAGTGCTGTTATGAGTCTTGTTTACCAGGGAATAACAACTAGGATTTTCCCCCTGATGAAGGTGAAGTATACCTCAACCCACCTTAAGTCGCAGATTTATATCGGCGTAGTTAACTGGGTGCTGCTGATAGCTGTTCTGTTTATGATATTCTTTTTCCGGAAATCTGACAACCTGGCTGCAGCATACGGTCTGGCAGTTACCGCTACAATGACCATTAGTGCAATGTTCATGATCTGGATATTTAAAATTGAGAGCAAAAAAGCTAAGATGGGTATTGCCACCCTGGTTTTTGTTGTTGATCTTCTCTACCTGGTTGCAGTAATGAACAAACTGCCTCATGGAGGATACTGGTCAATCGTTGTTGCACTTGTCCCGTTTTTCGTAATTCAGTTGTGGTCGTCAGGACACAAAGCAATGTACCGCTCGTTCAAACCGCTGCCTTTCGATGTTTTTAAAGAAAGCTATGAACAAATTTACCGGCTTGGCAATAATATAAATGGAACGGCTCTCTTCTTTACAAAAGATCTCGATAACGTTCCGCCATATATAGTCCATTGTATCATCAGGGGGAATATTATCTATGAAAAGAACGTACTCGTTTCTATTCAAACAACTGATTCTCCCTACGGTACATCCTTCAAGAAAGTAGATAACCTTGCCCACGGCTTGTCAGGAATAATAATTCACACCGGATACATGGAATTTGTGGATATTCCTCACCTGTTGAAGGCAAACGGCGTTACTGAAAAGGTAATCTTCTATGGAGCTGAGGATATCGTTACAAACAAGATCTGGCTTAAGATTTTTGCCACATTAAAAAAACTTGCTCCGAATTTTGTTGCATTTTACAAGCTGCAGTATAATAAGCTGCATGGCGTGACAACCCGACTCGAATTATAAACTTCCTTATCTTCATAAAAACTATGAGAACATTTTCGATCCTTCTTGCCATTTTATTTATTTCCGTAAACTCGTATGCACAGGAAAGAGGGACGGATACTCTTTTCGTAGCTTCATGGAACCTGGAGAATTTGTTTGATACTGTAGATGATACACTTAAAAATGATGAGGAATTTCTTCCCGACAGCATAAAACACTGGGATAATAACAAACTTGAAAAAAAACTGTATAATCTTTCACGAGTTATAAAGTCAATGAATGAAAATAGGGGACCGGATATTATGGGTGTTGTGGAAGTGGAACACCAGGCTTTGCTCGATAGTATGATTAGTAAATTTCTTCCGGATATGGATTACTCAACAGCTTATCTTGAGTCGCCCGATAACCGTGGTATTGATAACGGTCTTATTTATCGAAAGGATCTTTTTAAGGTGCTTTCTGTGATGGGTGACACCATTCATCTTCCTGATGGATATCCTACAAGACTTGTACTCGGTGTCACTTTGGTTTCTGTTAAAAACGATACTCTGCATATTTTTGTAAACCACTGGCCGAGCAGAAGAGGAGGGGAGAGTGAATCTGCCATTAACAGGATTACTGCTGCAGGTGTTCTAAAGGAAAATGTTGATCGGATTTTAACATCTAATCCGGCATCATTCATAATCATAATGGGTGATTTTAATGATGAACCGGTGAATAATTCTATTCTGAATACTTTGGGTGCACAGCCGATACTATGCGACACCTTGCCTGATAATTTCAAAGAAAGCAGTCCCGATGATTTATATAACCTGGCTTATGAACCATACAATGAAGGATTGGGAACGTACAAATACAGGAACGACTGGAACATGCTCGATCAGATAATTGTCTCTCATGAAATGATAACAGGAAAAAGTATTCATTATATATGCGGGTCATTTAAAATTTATAAACCCGGTTTTATCGTTGAACAAACAGGAAACTATGCTGGCTCACCTTTCCCTACATATGGCGGCAACAGGTACCTTGGCGGCTATAGCGATCATTTTCCGGTAACTGCAAGGTTTTTTATGAACGGTCAGGAGGATTAAAATGAAAAAAGAAGTACTCATCTTTGGCGCGAATGGGGCCCTCGGAAAGGGTGTAACATCTTCGATTCAGAAAGAGAATTATGATAAAGTCTATCTTTTTGATTTCAATATTGAAGAAAAAGATTCCGGCGGATCGGCCGTGAAAATAAATATCCAGGATCTGTCTTTGGAGCAAAACGTTGCGGAGGCATTTGGAAAGATAGCACCATCAACTGAGAAATTGTTTTTCCTATACAGTACTGTTGGGGGGTATGCCGGGGGGAAGAACGTTATGCAGACAGAAGAAGATGAGTGGAATAGAATGATGGGTATGAATCTTAAATCGAACTTTTTTATAGCGAAATATTTCTCGAAACTCGTCGAAAAATCAGCAGGCGGCTCTGTTTGTTTCACTGCGGCAGAGACAGGGATCAATGCTGAGGCCGGAAAAGGTGCCTATGGAATATCCAAAAGCGCATTGATCCACCTTGTTAAAACACTGTCGCTTGAAGGAAAATCTATAAATCTAAGTGCTAATGCCATTGCCCCTTATATAATAGATACCCCGGCAAACAGGGAATGGATGAAGAGCGGAGATTACAGCGGTTGGATAAAACCGGAGGAAATCGGCAGATTGGCACACAGCCTTTTCGGTAATTTCAACTTTGTGTCCGGAAATATTTTGCGGCTGACGTCAAGATTTAATGTTCAATTCTAGGCTTTAAAGAGGAATTTTAGTTAAATTTACCTCCTAGTTATTTATTGACTTTGTTTTTCGAAATAGTTATTGTAACGAGGTCTTTTTAGAAATTTATTGGAGCCTATCTCTCCTCAAAAGATCATTTTTTAATTTATAGGAGGTTACTTTATATGGACTTTATTGGGATTATCTCGGCAATGATTAATGTGATTGCGCAGGCTAATCAAGATCAGGGTGCTTTGAACTGGTTAAGTGAAAAATTCGTAGCCGGCGGCGGCTTTATGTGGCCGATCCTTGTATGTCTTATACTTGGACTCGCATTTTCATTTGAAAGATTTTGGACCCTCTCAAGAGCCAAAGTAAACACAAAAGATTTCATCGTTAAAGTTAGAAGAGCCCTCGATGAGGGTGGTGTTGAAAGAGCTAAAGAAGTCTGTGGAAATACGAGAGGTCCTGTCGCTTCTGTTTTTCATGCAGGACTACTCAGAGCAGATGAAGGTCTGGAAGCTGCTGAAAAAGCTATTATTGCTTACGGCGGAATCGAAATGAGCTTCCTTGAAAGAGGAATGATCTGGATCTCTACATTCATTACAATTGCTCCTATGCTTGGCTTTACCGGAACTGTACAGGGTATGATTCAGGCATTTGATGCTATTAAAGAAGCTGCACAGATATCTCCGGCAATTGTTGCTGAAGGTATTTCAGTCGCTCTTTTAACAACACTGTTTGGTCTCGTGGTTGCTATGATACTTCAGGTTTTTTATAATTACTTCATTTCAAGAATTGACAGGCTTGTTGGAGATATGGAAGAAAGTTCTGTCGAACTTATCGATGCTTTGTATGAACTTAAAGCAAAAGGAAAAGTTTAAAGGACACTCTGTTATCCTTTGAAGTATTGTAATAATTAATTATAAAAAGTAATCAGCAATGTTAAAAAAACGAAAAATGGCGGAAGCCACAATACCGACGAGTTCGATGGCTGACATCGCATTCCTGCTGCTGCTTTTCTTCCTGGTTGCAACAGTTATAGATGTGGATACAGGTATCGGACTAACCTTACCTGAATACGTTGAGGATGTACAGAACGTTAAAGTTGATAAGGACAGGATGGCTGCAATATTAATTAATGAAAATGGTGATGTACTGGTAGATGGAACTCCGGTACCGGTTTTTCAGATTAAAAATAACTTAAAGCCGAGGATAATCTCTAAGATTGAACTTCCTTCAAATAAAAAGCTCATTGTTTCTGTAAAGACAGACAGAAAGACTAACTATAATACTTACATTCAGGCTTTGGATCAGGTGAAGCAGGCTTATTTTGAGGTTAGAGATGAGTATTCTAACCAGCAATATGGAAAAAAGTTCGGTGACCTTGTGCCGGAAGACCAGGATATCGTGAAAGACAAGATACCTATTATTATTTCTCTTGCAGAACCTGAATCAGTAAAAAAATAAAAGTTAAGGTTTGAATAATGAAATTTGAAAAAAGAAGAGCTAGTACAAAACAGGAAATCCCTACTGCTTCAATGCCGGATATTGTATTCATGCTCCTGCTTTTCTTCATGGTTACAACAACCCTTAGAGAAGTGGATGTACTTGTGGATTTCAAATTACCTGAAGCAAAAGCGATCGAAAAAATTGAGAATAAACGTCTCATCTCATATATCTGGGTTGGAAAAAGTGGAAGGATTCAGATAAATGATAGTATCGTGAAGTTGAATGAAGTTGAGCCTATTATGTATGCAAAGCGACAGGAACTTCCAAATGTTATTGTTTCGCTGAGAATTGATAAGGGAACGGATATGGGTCTGGTTACCGATATCCAGCAGGAACTCCGAAAGGCGTACTGCCTAAGAATTAACTATTCGGCAAATATCAAGATCTGAATTTCCCTATCTTAATGATTAGGTTTGAGGCAGGCTGGTTTACTATAACTACCTGCCTTTTTTTAATTTAAGAGGTATCTATGAATTTAACTGAAAAAATTAACCAGGATCTTAAAACCGCTATGAAATCTGGCGATAAATTAAGAACTGAGACGATACGATCTATAAGAGCGCTAATTCTTGAATTTGAAAAGAGCGGCAGCGGGAAAGAGCTGAATTCTGAGGAAGAGCTAAAACTACTTACCGGAGCAGCTAAAAAACGGAAGGATTCAATCGAACAGTTTCGGAATGCAGGAAGGGAGGATCTCGCTGTGAAAGAGGAAAAAGAGCTGGAGATACTCAACGAATATCTTCCTGCGCAGCTTTCCGGAGAGGAAATAAAGTATGAGGTTGAAAGGATTGCTAAGGAAATAAATGCCGTTTCAAAGGAGGATTTTCCGCGACTGATGCCCGCAGCTATGAAGGAACTTAAGGGCAAAGCTGATGGAAAGGAAGTACGTTCAGTTGTTGAAGATTACCTGGGTAAGTAATTGAACCTTGTTGATGCGGTAATTATTATCATTACACTTATCGGGTTCATCCTTGGATTCAAAGATGGATTTGTGAGGAAACTTATTGGCTTTACCGGGTTCGTGCTGGCTGTTATCCTGGCAATTAATTTTGCATCGGGACTCGGGGTATATATGGAAACGGCGTTGGGGATTGAGTATTATCTTTCTGAACTGATTGCCGGAGCAGTTATATTTATAGGAATCCTGGTTCTTTTTGCTGTTCTCAAACGTGTAATACACCCTTTTGATAAGGTTAATAACCTCGTTAACCAGGTAATCGGGGGCGTGATCGGAATGATACAAATATTGTTTTTTTTAAGTGCTGTACTTTATATATTAAATGTGTTCAACGTTCCCTCGGAAAGTGCGAAAAAGGATTCATTGGTGTATGCTCCGGTATATGGAATTATTCCAGGCACGATAAACCTGATAAGCGACTATACGCCCGATGCAAGGAAAAGGATTAAGGAATATATAAATGACAAAGATACTTTAAATGATTGATCATCAGGCTCCCGATAAATTAGAATTTCAAAAAACACTCCAGTTTATTGCCAGATATTCGGCCACTGAAAAAGGGAAGACAAGGGTATACGAACTTAGACCTCTTGCCAATATAAATCTTGTAAGAATAGAAGGCAGCTATGTGAATGAAGCAAAAGAGATTCTGATATCGCAGGATTCACCCCCATTCGAGTATTTACCCGACCTTGATACGGCACTCTCACAGAGCCGGATCGAAGGCGCAGTGCTTGACAGCAAAAAGATACTCGAAATACTCAGGCTGGCTGTCATTTCAAGAAACCTTTTCCAGTTCCTTAAGAATCATTCTGATACTGCTCCCGGTCTGTATAAAGTGTCCGAAACACTATTCGTCGATAAGCTCTTCGAACATCATATTTCTAAAATTATAAATGAAAATGGCGACGTTAAGGATAATGCCAGTCCAAAACTTGCTGGAATAAAGAAGGAGATAAACGGCAAGCGTGATGAACTCGTAAGATCGGTTAACCGTCTGGTTAAATCACTTGCCGAAAACGATATAGTACGCGAAGATTATCTTACTCTCAGGGACGGCCGGATTGTTATTCCGGTTAAAGCTGAACATAAACGTCATATTAAAGGATTTATACATTCTGAATCTTCAACAGGACAAACAGTTTATATCGAGCCTGAAGAAACGCTTGAACTTAATAATGATATTATTTCCCTGTCTTTCGCTGAGAAAAGAGAAATAGAACGCCTGCTTAAAGAACTTACCAGGCTGATAGGAAAAGAGAGCCGAATCTTAAAAGAGGCTCTTGAAACCATTGCTGAACTTGACTCCGTCTTTTCGAGAGCAAAGTATTCAATGGAGGTCATCGGGTCTTTTCCTGAAATAGATGATGATAAAACCTTCGTCATTTCACGAGGCAGACATCCTATCCTGCTGAAAAAACTCGGAAGGGAGGAATCTGTTCCTCTTGATATTTCGGTGGACGATCAGAAAGTCATTATCATAACAGGACCAAATGCCGGCGGTAAAACTGTTGTACTTAAAACGATAGGTATTCTTGCCCTGATGGTAATGTCGGGAATTCATATCCCAGCTGATCCTGATTCAAATTTTCACTTCTTCGATAATATCCTTGTGGATATCGGTGATGAACAATCCATTGAAGATGACTTATCTACCTTCAGTTCGCACCTTTCAAATATTAAAGATATACTGAACAAAGCCTCAGCTAAATCTCTGGTTCTTCTTGATGAAATAGGCACTGGTACTGATCCTGCCGAAGGTTCGGCCCTGGCTTCGGCGGTATTGCTGCTCCTTAAGGAAAAGGGTTCGGTGGTCCTTGCATCAACTCATCATGGGAGCCTTAAACTCTTCGCTAATGATATACCGGGGTTTCAGAATGCGGCGATGGAATTTGATACAAGAAACCTGAGACCAACGTACACTTTCAGGCAGGGAATTCCCGGGTCAAGCTATGCTTTCGAAATAGCGAAGAGAATTGGCTTTGATGAAAATTTTCTAAATATAGCTAAGGAAAACCTCGACTCAGGTAAACATAATATAGAAAAGTTTCTCGTTGATATTGAGACAAAATCACGTGAACTCGAGGAAAAATTAAAATTTTCGGAAATTGAGAATACCAGGCTTACAGGCCTCTCAAAGCTTTATAAACAGAATATCGATCAGCTGAATAGTGAGAAAAAGGAAATATTGAAACAGGCCAAAGCAGAGGCTGAAAGCTACCTGAAAGGTGTAAATAAAAAGATAGAAGAGGTTATTAAATCACTTAAAGAATCGAATGCTCGGAAGGATATTATTAAATCCTCGCAGCAGATTGTTAAAGAGGTAAAAGAAAGAAATAAAGAATTATTTGCTGAAACTGTTGATATAAAAGAAGAAATATTTGATTTTATACCCGGAGATTTTGTTGCAGTTCGTAATACGAACACTACCGGGAAGATTCTGGAGTTATCACATGACAAAAAGAAAGCTACTATTCTCAGTGGTAACCTGAAAATGAAATTAAATACTGACGAACTTCTTCCCGCAAAAAAGGAAAAAAAAGAAGAAAGAAATTACAGTTCTTTTTCGTTTGATACTTCCGAACAGCAGGTAAGAATTGATATCCGTGGTGAAAGAGCTGACCAGGCTGAGTTCGAAGTGATTAAATTTCTTGACGGCGCTTATTCATCCGGTCTGAACCGGGTAGAAATACTGCATGGAAAGGGAACCGGAGCTCTCAAAGAAATGGTTCAGCGTCTATTAAAAAATTACGATAAAATAAGTTCGTTCCAATTCGCTCCCATTGAAAGCGGTGGTGATGGTATTACAATTGCAGAATTTAAATAGGTACTATGTTGATTAAGAAAATACTTATTGCCAATAGGGGAGAGATTGCAGTACGGATTATAAGAGCCTGTAAGGAATCGGGTATATTATCCGCTGCTGTTTATTCCGATGCTGATAAAACTTCACTTCACACACGGCTGGCCGATGAGTCATATTATATTGGGCCGTCACCCTCTTCAGAATCATACCTTAATAAACAAAAGATAATAGATATAGCTGAAAAGGCAGGTGCAGATGCTATCCATCCAGGCTATGGATTTTTTTCTGAGAATGCTGATTTTATTAAGATGGTGGAAGATGCGGGATTGATTTTTATCGGTCCATCGTCGGCTTCCGTAGGCTTAATGGGCAGCAAAACTGCGGCAAGACAGCGGATGCAGAAGAATAATGTTCCTATAGTTCCCGGTACAACTGAAGCAATCGCGACGACGGAAGAGGGAATAAAAATCGCTGAAGAAATTACTTTCCCTGTTCTTCTTAAGGCTTCTGCAGGCGGCGGCGGAAAAGGTATGAGAAGAATTAACTCGCCGGAAGAATTTCAATCTGCTTTTGAATCTACTAAGCGTGAAGCCTTAAAGGCATTCGGTGATGATTCAATATACATTGAAAAGTTTATTGAGAATCCCAAACATATTGAAGTCCAGGTAATAGCAGATAAACATGGGAATTATGCCCACCTTTTTGAGAGAGAATGTTCAATCCAGAGAAGACATCAAAAAATAATTGAGGAAGCACCGTCGTCCTTTGTTGATCCTGAAACACGGGAAAAAATAACCTCTGCTGCAGTAAATGCGGCCAAAGCATGCAATTATTATAACGCAGGAACCGTAGAATTTCTTATGGATCGCAATAAGTCATTTTACTTCCTTGAAATGAATACAAGACTTCAGGTGGAACATCCGGTGACTGAACTTATAAGTGGAATAGACCTGGTTAAAGAGCAGATCTCCATAGCCGAAGGAAATCTTCTGTCCTTTAAACAAGGGGATCTGAAAATAAACGGACATGCCATGGAGAGCAGAATTTACGCGGAAGATCCCGATAATAATTTCCTTCCATCTACAGGAAAACTGGATGAATACCTTTCACCGTCAGGACCAGGAGTGCGGGTGGATGAAGGATTTGGTAGAGGTTCTGATATTTCTATTTACTATGACCCCCTCGTCGCAAAACTGGTCTGCTGGGATAAGGACAGAAACAGTGCAATTAAGAGGATGAAAAGAGCTTTAAGTGAATACAAAATTTTCGGTGTTATATCTAACATTTCTTTCCTTAAAGAGATATATAGTCATCCGAAATTTATCAGTGGCGATTTTGATATAAATTTTCTTGAGAAAGAATTCGGTTTTTCTGCAGAACAAAATGAAGAACTTGCCGAGGCGATATCTGTATTTACTGCCTGGCTTAAGAACAGGAACAGCGCTTCCAATAACGGCAGAGGGACAAAAACATTAAATGGTAATAACTGGATAAAACAGACTAATGATTGAATTTGTAGTTACTTTCGGAGATAAAAAACGCAGCGTAGTGTTAAGTGAAAATTCCGAAGTTACAATCGGTGAAAATAAATATCATTATGAAGTGGTGGAACTGTGCAAAGACGATTTTGTATTGCGAATCGATAATCACGTATATGAAATATCTGCAAAAAGAAAAGATGCTGACCGGTATTCCGTGTTTATTAACGGAAAAGTAATAGATGTAGTGGTAAGGACAGGCTTGCAGGAACGTGCCTCCAGCCTGATTGAACAGTCAGCTGACTTTAAACAGAAGATGGAAGTCAAAGCTCCAATGCCCGGAATGATACTAAAAGTTAAAAAAATTGTTGGGGAAAGTGTGCAAAAGGGAGAATCTATAATTATTTTAGAAGCAATGAAAATGGAAAATGATATCAAATCGCCTTATTCCGGCTCTATGAAAGAAATTAAAGTCACGGAGAACACACCGGTGGAAAAGGGAACAATTCTTTTTACAATTGAATAAAATATAGGCTTACCAAAAAACTCTAACTAATAATAGGTGGAACCTTGAAAACAATAAGCAGCTTTCTATTCATTATCTTCCTGTGTTATAGCCAGGCTTTCGCAGGAGGGTTCCAGTTAAACGAGCATGGAGCAAGAGCAATGGGTATGGGCGGTGCATTTACAGCCGTTGCTGATGATCCTACGGCAGTTTACTGGAATGGTGCCGGTCTTACTCAGTTATCCGGGTTTAATTTTGTTTTGGGAGGGACTTTGATCTCACCCGCATCATCATTCCGCGGACTAAAACCTCAGACAACAGAATATAAAACGGATGACCAGGTTTTCTACCCTCCTCACTTTTTCGGTTCTTACAGAATCAGCAAGGATTTTGCGGTAGGATTAGGGTTCACAGTACCATTCGGACTCGGTACCAAATGGGCCGATGACTGGGTCGGGAAATATCTTGCTCTTAAAACTGATCTTATGGTATTTACAGTATCTCCGGTTCTTGCCTACCAGCTGACTGAAGGCTTGTCTATCAGTGCTGCATTTGTTTATAGCTTTGCAAACGTTGAGATAACAAGAAAAAGTTCACAGGCTCCTTTCGAAGGAGATGCTTTCGTTCAATTAAAGGGTGATGATAATTCAGCATTTGGTTATAATTTAGGTTTAATGTATAAACCAATTGAAACACTTTCCTTTGGTATTTCCTTCCATAGTCAGATAAAATATGACTTTAAAGGAACTGCATCTTCAACAACCAGTCAGTCTGAGCTCGAAAGCCGGCTGCCTAACGGTGATATAACGGCTGAGTTAACCAGCCCCTTCAATCTAGCAATCGGTGCTGCTTATGACATGTTTCCGGGTTTGAAATTCAGTGCCGACTTCCAGTACATAGGCTGGTCAAGTTATGATACTCTTGCAGTAGATTTTGCGAATCCGAATTACCCCGATCTTGCAAGTCCCAGGCTGTATGACGATTCTTACATAGTAAGACTGGGCAGCGAGATAGCACTGAGCAAGCAGTTTGATGTTCTGGCAGGTATTTACTTCGACAAAAATCCTGTTAAACCGGAATATCTGAATCCGTCGCTGCCGGATGCTAACAGGTTCGGTTTAAGTGTTGGCTTTAATGTGAAAGTAGTGGATAGCTTCGGCATTAGCGCTTCTTATCTTCATATATTTGCCAGTCAGCTCTCCGTTGATAATTCTACCGAATACTTCAACGGGACATATAATTCCAGCGCTAATATCGGTGCCATTAGTTTATCATATGGATTTTAAAAAGAGAAGGATATAAAATGAAAAATTATTATAAAATACTGCTTCTCATTCTCATACCCTTGTTGATGTTCTTCGGCTGTAAAGAAAGAACTGACTTAACAGGTCCGCAGACAGAAAGCGGTCAGGCAGACTTTTCACGTTTTGTTACGATCGGAAACAGTATTACAGCAGGATATCAATCTAGTGCATTATATGAGAGTGCTCAGGAATATTCCTACGGTAATCTTATTGCAAAACAAGTCGGAACTCAATTCGTTCAACCACTGGTTTCTGATCCTGGCTTAAGTCTTACAGGTGGAAGACTGGAAGTTGCATCTGTAAGTCCTTTTGCTACAACGGTAAATACATCCTCAGGCAGTCCTATAAATTCTAATTATAACGGACTTTATAATAACCTTGGAATTCCGTCAGCTTACGTATATGATGTCCTGCATGCAACGAATGCCACAACTTGTTATTATTCACTGCTTCCAATTATTGGACAGCCAATCCCGTTTTTCGACCTTGTGTTAAGGGGTCAGGGTACTCAGTTCCAGCAGGCCAAAGCAATGCATCCGACGTTTCTTACCTTGTGGATCGGCAGCAATGATGCCCTGATATATGCCTCGAGCGGGGGTTTAATACCATTTACACCGGTGCAAAACTTTACAGTTATGCTTGATCAAATTGCAGACAGTATTGCAAGTCTTGGTTGTAAAGTTGCAATTGGTACTATTCCGGAAGATATGAGCAGAGCCTTCATAGAAACCGTAGGCGGCCAATTATTGATGAAAGGAGTTACAGCGATTTATGGTGTATCCTCTACAGGTGATACTATAGCAATGGATTTGACTAAAAATTTCGTTCTGTTGACAGCTTTATCAGTACTCTATGATGCAGGCGGAAATCCAACTGGTATAGGTTTTTCACCTCAATCTCCGTTACCGAGTCAATACATCCTTGACCAGATTGAATTTGCGAATCTAAACGCTGCAGTTGCAGGATACAATAACGCTATAAGTAATGCAGCCCGTGCAAATGGTTTTGCTCTGGTTGACTTTTATAATTTCTTTAAGAAAATAAAAGAGTCTGAAGCAACAGGTGGAACAGTGATTGATGGTATTCGGTTTACTACCACTTATGTTACCGGAAATCTTATATCCCTTGACGGTCTTCACCCAACCTCCCGTGGCCAGGCATTGATTGCAAATGAATTTATAAAATCTATCAATAGTAATTTTAATGCAAATGTACCTCTGGTAAATTTAGCCAATATTCCTGGAAGCCTGGTCATACACGGAAGCCTGGGTAAAATTGTTAATTACCCCCAAAGTGTTATGTTTTAAATTGAGTTAACCTTATGACAGAATATGCGAGAATACTATGAAAGCAATTAAATTATTGATGATCATTTTTCCTGTAGTTTATCTATGCGGATGCTCAAGTTCGCAGCAGGTACAGGATAATGAAACAGGTAAAGACAGCGTGTATGTTTTCGATTCCGTACCGGATACTGAAGCGGAAGAAATTCCCGCGCTTGAGTATCCTGACATGGGAATGACATATTACGTCGTTCAGATAGGAGCTTTTACTACGAAAGACAGAGCTCAACGTTTTGCCGAAGAAAGTAAACAACTTCTTCCATTCGACGTTAAGACCTCTTTCAGCAGGCAGAATAACTTGTACGTTGTTCAGCTTTCACATTACTATACATCCAGACCCGAGGCTGAGGCTGCTCGGAATGACCTCTGGAAGAAAGAAAAATTCAGGGATGCATGGATTTTAACCATATATAAGTGATTCTGTTGGCCTGTCCAAAAAGTTTTTATTATTTACGGACACTCTTCGGTCGAAATGACGTTTTCTAACTTTTTGGACAGCCTCTTATGTACTGCAAAAGGGTTGAAATTATCATAAAATAGTATTAATTAAAAACAATTATTAAATTCGTATTTGTAATCAAAAAAAACGGGAGTTGGTATAAATGGCGTTTTCATTAAATAAAGTAATGCTTATTGGTCACCTGGGAAAAGATTGTGAGACCAGGTTCACTACGAATAACGTATCTGTAACAAGTTTTACGCTTGCTACAAATTACAGGTATAAAGGTAAAGACGGCAATTGGGTGGATGAAACCACCTGGCATAATGTAACCTGCTTTAACCTGTCGGATTATTTCAAAGAGAATCTGAAAAAAGGTAAGAAATTTTACGTCGAAGGAAGGATTTCCAAAAGGGATTATACTGATAAAGAAGGAATAAAGAGATATTTTACTGATATTATTTCTGAGAAATTGATTCCGCTGGATAGTACCGGAGAGTCTACATACAGCGGAAGCAGTGAATCTTCTGTTTCGGAACCGTCGGTTGAGACAGACGATAATACTGATCTGCCGTTTTAATAAGATTGTATAACATTGCAGGGATGAATTAATTTTTGGACGTTGGCTGGCAAACTAAGATCATTTTACTCTTTTTACTTTTTATACTTTCGGCTTTTTTTTCGGGTTCTGAAGTCGCGCTTTTTTCATTGGATAAACGGAAGTTAAAGAATAATCTGGCCGGAAGACCTGTCACCGGAAGGTATTTACTGCTTTTGCTGGAACATCCGAGAAGACTCCTTGTAACAATTCTTATCGGTAATACAATTGTGAATGTTGCGGCTTCTATTTTAGCAGTAATGCTGACTTTGGAAGTTGCCGTTCATTTCAACTACCCCAGAGACCTTGCACTTACAGTCCAAATCGTTTTGTTGACTATTCTGATAGTACTGTTCGGCGAATTGACCCCTAAAGTTTGGGCAAATAAAAATCCTCTTACTTTTTCACGTATTGTGTGCATTCCTCTTTACTGGATAAATGTGCTTTTCTATCCTGTTGCCGAAACACTTACCGAGATAATAAAATCAGCCGTTGCACGAATGCATTTTGATAAATCGAAGTCTGCGATTCTTCCCGAAGAACTTGCCGAATTGGCAAATTTAAGTCATGAACGGGGAACAATTATAGAAGAAGAACATGGATTAATAAGCAGTATCGTCAGCTTCCGGACTGTTGCTGTACATGAAGTTATGACTCCCCGTGTTGATATGATAGCTATCTCATCTGATACAGATTTTAATGAACTTCTTCAGATTATATCAAGTTCAGGACACAGCAGGCTGCCTCTCTATAGAAACGGGCTCGATGATATCATAGGCATTGTGTATGCAAAGGATCTCTTGCCATATATTCAAAATGAAGAATTGCGTCAGCAGTTCTCGCTCGAGAAGATTGCAAGGAAAGCATTGTTCATTCCCAGGACAAAACTCATTAGCACGCTGATGCAGGAACTCCAGGAGAAAAAGATGCATATTTCAATCGTGGTGGACGAATATGGAGGCACTGCAGGATTGATAACCCTTGAGGATATTATCGAAGAGATTATTGGAGAGATAAGAGATGAATACGACAAGGAAGAAAACCCGGTCAATAAAGTAGACTCACGAAGTTTTGTGGTGATGGGTAAACTTTCAGTTGACGATCTCAATGAACTGTTAAACACTGGTATTAAACCAGAAAATGAGGATTATGAAACCGTTGCCGGACTGGTGCTGAACTATGCAGGTCATATTCCCAAAGAAGGCTATTCATTTGAGCTGGAAAATCATAAATTTACAGTTAAAGAAGTACTTAAAAAAAGAATTATGAAGGTCCTGATAGAAAAAGAACCTTCTGAATAGCTGTAATGAAACCCGGATGTTTTCTTAAATCGATCATAGCCCTTACTATTATAGTTGCTGCAATTGCGTATATTATTCAGCATAAATCGGGATTATTTTTTAACAGTGGTAAAAAAATCTTCACTGAAGCATTCGTGAATAATTGGGACGATGAATTGGATTATGTCCGGAATAGTCCCGAAAAAAATAAACTCAAAGATTCTTTGAAGGCTTTTCTCGACAGCTTAAAACTGCAGGATATCCCTGATGAAAAAAATATCGACAGGATCGCGCAAATGGTAAGGTCTGCGTCTGCCGATAGTATAATATCTGATAGCGAGCTTAAAGTTATTTCCAATAATCTGAAATTGATAAAAAAATGAAAGACCAGAGTAAAACAGAACTAAAAGTTGGAATTATGGTAATTGCCGGCACGCTCTTGTTTCTTTGGGTGCTGGGATGGGCAAAGAACTTTTCTTTCACTGCTAATGATAAATACATTGATATCAAATTCCCTACCGTGGCAGGACTTGAATTGGGAGATCCTGTGACGGTTAACGGGGTACGGAAGGGAAGTGTTGAGGATTTTAAAATTGAATCTGAAGATGTAATTGTAAAAGTTAAACTGGATTCGGATGTTGATCTCAGGAAGAATGCGGAATTCGCTGTTTCCATGCTCGATTTGATGGGTGGAAAAAAAATAAATATATCTCCGGGCGATGCTGCTGAAAAGATAGATTATAGCAGGATTCAGCAGGGACAATTTAATGCTGATATTCCGGGTGTCATGTCAATGCTTGGGAGGATGCAGGAAGATCTGAACGGGACTATAAAAGATGTTAAGGTCACTCTCACTTCATTGAATGACTACCTGACTGATCAGCAGCTCAATGAAAATATTAAGTTATCACTCGCAAATCTTAAAGATTTGACGCATAAGCTTAACATTATTATGGACAGTAACCAGGAGGATCTCAGAAAAATCACCTCAAATACTGTTGAGCTGACTAATGATGCAAAAGAGCTTATTCACAATAATAAGGAGTCGATCCGTGGTTCTATAAATGGGTTGAACACTGTTGTTCAAAGATCGGATTCCCTGCTGGCAAAGCTTAATTATCTTGCGGATGAAACAACTGCACGTAAAAATAATCTGGGCAAGCTGCTGTACGACGAAAATTTATATAATGATCTTGCAGGAACCTTAAAAGATGTTAAGGAACTAACGAAGATTCTGACTGAACAATTAAAAGGAGACGGACTGAATGTCGATGCCAATATTGACCTCTTCTGATAACTTGATGGATACAATATGATATTAGGTGTTGGGATAGATATAATAGAAATAGACAGAATTAAAAAAAGTGTAGACGACTACGGCGATCATTTTTTGAAGAAAGTTTTCACTCATAAAGAATTGGAATATTGTCTAAGTAAAAGCAATAAGTACCAGCATCTCGCTGCACGCTTTGCCGCGAAGGAAGCCGTATATAAAGCCCTTGCCTCGGGCTGGCATGAGAACCTTACCTGGCAGAGCATCGAGATTTCAAATGAGCCTAATGGTCTTCCTGTCGTTACTCTGCATGGAGAGTTAAACCAATTCCTTAAAGAGAAGGAAAGCCTGAAAATATCGATGAGTCATTCCCGTGATTATGTAGCCTGCGTCGCAATTATCTATAAAAACCTGTAATTATTTTACTTCCGCTCGAAAAAATATCTCGTTTCTGAATTGAATTAATAGTCGGGTAGATATAATTTTACACGATAAATATTGCGTTTCATTTAAACCAGGTCATTTTGAGAAGAAAAAAATTTGAAATATTTAGTTATGCAGCTATCGGATTAGTATTCATTTTACTTATTCTGATGCTCACAAAAACAATTCCTGTTGAATGGTATTATTACGTCCTTGGTTTCAGTATTCTTCTTCTGGTGTTAAGACTGATATTCCGGATATACTATGCTGTACAGGATCGGAAAAATAAGTAGGAGGATGTCTTCGAATCTGGTAAACATACAAACGGAAAACTCAATGCTAAGGTTCTTATTTTAAATCAAAGCTATGAACCAGTCACCATTTGTAATATTAAAAAAGCAGTCATTCTCATTTACATGGGAAAAGCCGAAATGGTTCTTAACGACAAACGCAAATCCCTGCACTCTGTAACACAAATCTTCCCCTGGCCGAGCGTCATCAGACTTAGCCGTTACATAAACTTGCCTTATAAAAAGGTTGTTCTCACAAGAAAAAACATTCTGAGAAGGGATTCCTATAAATGTTCGTACTGCGGAAGGGGGGATCTGCCTCTTACAATCGATCATGTTATCCCCAGAGCAAGAGGCGGAACTGATTCATGGGAAAACCTTGTCTGTGCTTGTACGCTATGCAATAACAGAAAAGGGGATAGAACACCGGAAGAAGCGAATATGACCCTGGCCGGCAGACCTTTCAAACCAAGCCATATTATGTTCATTAAGCATGTCGTGGGGAAACTAGATGAGAACTGGAAACCTTATCTGTATCTCTCCTGACTCCCGATAAATAATAGGTTTATTTCCTTCAATATTGTTATTTTTAGCGGCATAAATCCAAATAATATCCTTATATAATGCAGAAAAAACGAATACTTAGCGGGATGCGCCCGACCGGAAGACTTCATATAGGACACTATGTAGGAGCACTGGAAAACTGGGTGAAACTTCAGGATGAATACCAGAATTATCATCTAATAGCTGATTATCATGTGTTAACTACAAACCTTGATACTACCGGCATTTACCAAAATTCAACCGAAATGCTGATAGATTGGCTTGCGTCGGGCCTCGACCCGGTTCAAAGTCCTATGTTCAGACAGTCTCAGATCAAAGAACACACTGAACTGAACCTTATTTTCAGTATGCTTATTACGGTGAACCGTCTCGAAAGAAATCCGACGGTAAAAGAACAGGCCCGTGATTTAAAAATCGATACTGTAATATTCGGCCATCTGGGTTACCCGGTGCTGCAGTCAGCTGATATTCTTCTTTATAAGGGAAACTTCGTACCCGTGGGAGAGGATCAGGTACCCCATGTTGAGATATCCAGGGAGATTGCAAGGAAATTCAACAATCAATATGGAAGAGTTTTTCCCGAACCTGAACCATTATTGACAAAATTTGCCAGGCTTCCGGGAATTGATGGTAATGCTAAGATGAGTAAATCTCTTGGAAATACTATTTTACTCTCAGATGATCCGGAAATAATAAGAGCAAAAATGAAAAAGGCAGTGACTGATCCGCAGAAGATCAGGAAAGGTGATCCGGGAAATCCTGAAATTTGTCTTGTTTTTGCTTATCATAAAAAATTCAATCCTGATGAAGTTCCGGAAATTGAAGCCGGGTGCCGCTCAGGGGCCCTGGGCTGTTTTGATTGTAAGATGAACTGTGCATCTAAAATATCAGAGTTTTTTGAACCTTTCAGGGAGAAAAGGAAGTATTACGAGGATCATCCTGGTGAAGTGACAGATATTTTAAATGATGGAGAGACACGCGGAAGAGAGATTGCCCGTCAGACTATGGAAGAAGTACACGAAAAAATGAAACTGGGTTAATACTTGTATAAGATAAAACTGGATCACTTTGAAGGACCGCTTGACCTGCTTCTCTTCTTTATAAAAAGAGATGAATTGAATATCTACGATATTCCCATTTCCAGCATCACTAAAGAGTTCCTTGAATATGTGAATCTGATTAAGAGTCTCGATCTTGAAGTTGCCGGTGACTTTATTCTGATGGCATCAACTTTAATGCATATTAAAGTAAGGATGCTCCTCCCCCGTGAGATTGATGAAAAGGGCGAGGAGATTGATCCGAGGGATGAACTTGTTCAGGCGCTTCTTGAATATAAGCGTTATAAAGAAATGGCCGAAGAGCTTTCACTTCTTGAGTCAGAACAGCGGAAACTTAATTTCCGCGGAAATTTTTCGGCCGACGAAAAAGAAGCACCTCCTGAATATGATATCCTCCTTAGAAATGTTACAATATATGATCTTACTAGAGCGTTTAAGAAGGTTATAGAGGGGATCAAAGAAGTACCGGTTCATAATGTAGCAAGGGTTAATGTTACAATTGATCAGCAGATACAGTTTATACTCGGTAAGCTTGCAGAAGCCGGCGAACTTCATTTTCTTTCGCTGGTTGAAGGTATAAAAGATAAAATAAGAATAGTGGTAACATTTATTGCACTTTTAGAAATGACTAAATCAGGTACTATCGGAATAAAAGAATCGTCTGAATTCAACGATTTTGTAATTCTTAAGATCTAATATGGAACAAATATATAACTCCGTAATTGAAGCCCTTATATTTTCATCCGATGAACCATTGAACGCCGGAGAAATTATACGCGCAATCAAAGGTATTGACGGCGATGAGATACAGATTTCGCAGAATGATATTGACTCCTGCATCATTGGTTTAAACAAAACTTATGAAGAGGCGAATTTATCTTTCAGGATCATGGCAATTGCCAGCGGCTACCTTTTTGCGAGCTCGAAGGAATATGCGAAATATATAGGGTTTATGTCATCTGAAAAAAGTAAACGCCGTCTCAGCCAGGCGGCACTGGAAACCCTGGCAATAATTGCATATAAACAGCCGATTACTAAACCGGAACTGGAAGTTATCAGGGGTGTAAATTCAGATTATATACTTAATACTCTGCTTGAAAAAAAATTAATTACTATAACCGGACGGGCGGAGAGTATTGGCCGACCACTTCTTTACGGAACAACTGAGGAATTTCTGAAGTATTTTGCCTTGAACAGGATCAGCGATCTCCCGAAACCGAGAGAGATCGACGAAATTATGCAGGATGAGGATTTCATTGAACAAAAAAGAAAAATTATGATGAATATGCTCGAAGAATCAGCTGAGAATGAAATGCAGAAAGATGAGCCGGAAAATGATGAGACTGAATAAATTTATTGCCGGGACGGGTATTACTTCAAGACGTAAGGCTGAAGAGTTGATCTTACAGGGCAGGGTGACTGTTAATTCGAAAACGATTACCGATCTTGCCTATAAGGTTGAGCCGGGAGTTGATGAAATTTCCCTTGATGGTGAAAAAATTGCGGTGAGGAAACATTTATACTATCTTCTGAATAAACCTTCGGGTATTGTAACCACAACCAGCGATGAAAAAAACAGGAAGACAGTTGTGGATCTTATTAAAACAAATGAGAGAATATACCCGGTGGGCAGACTGGATTACGATACAACGGGTGTACTGATTCTTACAAATGACGGTGATTTTTCGCAGCTCCTAACACATCCGGGAAATAAAGTACCGCGTGAATATGAGGTTAAACTTGATAAACCCCTTCTGGCTGAAGATCGTGAAAAACTTCTGAAAGGATTATTTATCAAGGGCACTAAGGGAAAATTTGTAAAAATAGGTACCGTTTCCAGAAACAGCTTTTCTCAGATAAAAGTTACAGCCGTGGAGGGAAGAAATCATTTTGTGAAAAATATGTTTGGAGCTTTAGGTTATAGGGTTTTAGCGCTTGACAGGATCAGCTATGCTGGGATAAGAGCTGACATCAGCCTCGGTAAATACCGGCAATTAACAGAATCGGAAATCAGATTAATTACAGATAAATATGGCAGGTAGATTTACAATATTCGCGGTTTTATTATTTACGTTCGGATCCCTTAATAATGCCCAGGAGATACGACGGGATACTATCCCGAAGTACTCTTATTCAACTATTCCGGAATTCTGGCGAGATATGGATGATTTATTTAATGATCCTAATTTCAGCAATGCTCAATGGGGTGTTGTTATTCAATCGCTTGAAACCGGTGAATTCTTCTATAAGAGAAATGAAAATAAACTCTTCATTCCTGCTTCTGATCTTAAGCTGTTTACTTCAGCAGCAGGGTTATTTCTGCTTGGACCGGAGTACAGATTCTCCACAAATATTTATATGAACGGAAATGTTGACGGTTCTGTGCTGGACGGGAACCTTATAATCGAAGGCCAGGGTGATCCTGCAATCTCAGGCAGATTTTATAACGATAATATGTTTAAGGTCTATGAGGACTGGGCTGATTCGCTTGCTGCTATGGGGATAGATGAAATTACAGGTAACATAATCGGCTATGACGATGATTTCGATGATAAACCGTTGGGAAAAGGCTGGCCATGGGATCATGAGAGTGATTGGTTTGAAGCTCCTTCCTCTGCGGTATCTTTCAATGATAACGTCGTCAATATAAATATTACAACTGATTCTAATAAAGCAGTAATTTCCATATTGCCCGATGTCAATTACATGGTGATCAATAACAATATACAGGTTGTTGATGGTGATTCTGCAAGCAGCATAGATATATACCGGGAGCGAGGAACGAACCTGGTTAATGTATTTGGTGTAATCCACCAGGGAGATTCGGTGCAGACGTTCGTAACCGTAAATAATCCTACACAGTATGCAATGGTTGTTCTTAAAAAAGTACTGGGTGAAAGAGGAATTGAAGTAAAGGGATATCCGATAGACATCGATGCTGCTTCAGAACCGGTTTCTCTGAACCTGATTAAAAAATTGTTTACCTGGTATTCTCCTCCTTTTAAAGAAATTATCAAGGTTATAAATAAAAATAGTGAAAACTTTTTTGCAGAACAGCTGATAAAAACTATTGGTTTTGAAGAAAAAGATTTCGGCAGTATTGAAACAGGCGTGGAAGCAATGCATGATGTGATTCAGGAGATGGGCATAAATCCTGATAATATGGTTCTTGCCGATGGAAGTGGACTTTCCAGACTTAACCTGGTTACGCCAAGACAATTTGTTACTCTGCTGAATTACATGTATAAGAGCCGGTATTTTATACCTTTTTTTAATTCATTGCCTATTGCCGGAATCGATGGTACCCTTGGTAAAAGGATGAAAAATACAAAAGCAGCAAATAAGGTTCGGGCAAAAACCGGCTACCTGGATGGTGTGAGAAGCCTTTCCGGTTATGCCTTTACCGGCGATAATGAGCCCGTGGCATTTTCTATAATCGCAAATAATTTCCTTGTGCCTTATAAACTGGTCGACAATTTGCAGGACCTGGTCTGTATCAGGCTTGCAAACTTCAAGAGGAAATAAAAATTTTATTAAATAATTATTGGTTCAGGAGGAATAGTGGAAAACAACCAGCAGGATTTGAATGTATTAATCCAGAGACGATATGAGGAGCTTGAACAGATTAAAGCAAAAGGGATAGAACCCTTTGCATATTCTTTTGATGTTGACTCCGACTCACAAGCTATAAAAGAAAATTATAAGGAGGATCAGCAGAAAGACGTAAGTATTGCTGGAAGAATTATGGCTATCCGTAGAATGGGTAAAGCTTCTTTCGCTCATATCCAGGACCATACAGGTAGAATTCAGATATATCTTAAGAAAGATGATATCGGGGACGACTATGATATTTTTAAGCTCCTTGATATCGGGGATATTGTCGGCGTTCAAGGTTATGTTTTTAAAACTAAAACCGGAGAGATATCAATACATACCCGGACCCTTAAGGTACTTTCAAAAACGTTAAGACCCCTGCCTATCGCCAAGGAAACAACTGATGAACAGGGCAATAAAGTTATGCATGATCAGTTCGCCGATAAGGAATTAAGATATCGGCAGCGTTATGTTGATCTGGTGGTGAATTCCCATATAAAAGATGTTTTTATTAAACGCAGCCGCTTAATTAGTTCATTGAGGAAATTCCTGGATTCTAATGGATTTCTGGAAGTTGAAACTCCCGTTCTTCAGCCTTTGTATGGGGGAGCCGCAGCAAGACCGTTTACCACTCACCATAATACCCTGGATGTCCCGTTTTATTTACGTATAGCAGATGAACTCTACCTGAAGAGGCTGATAGTCGGTGGATTTAATGGGGTTTATGAGATATCAAAAGATTTCAGGAATGAGGGCATGGACAGAACTCATAATCCGGAATTTACTATGATGGAACTGTATGTGCCTTACAAGGATTACAACTGGATGATGGATTTTGTTGAAAAAATGATACAATTCATTTGTAACGAAGTCTTCGGTAGATATGACTTTACCTATGAGGGTAATAAAATTGATTTTTCAGGCAGATGGAAACGTGTTTCTATGGTTGATTCAATAATGGAAAAAACAGGTTTGGATATACTTTCTGCATCTGTTGAAGAGTTGAAGGAAACTGCGAAAAAACTGGGCATTGATATGAAAGCCGTCGAAGGAAAGGCAAACCTTATCGACGAAATATTTAGTTCAGCTGTTCAGCCCGGGTTAATTCAACCGACGTTCGTGATGGATTATCCGGTTGAACTTTCACCACTTGCTAAAGTCCACAGAACCAGGCCCGGACTTGTTGAAAGGTTTGAAGGCTATGTTGCCGGAAGGGAAATATCAAATGCTTTCTCGGAGTTGAACGACCCTGTAGATCAGAGGAATCGTTTTGAAGGTCAGAAGAAAATGATGGAGGAGGGTGACGAAGAAGCACACATGATCGATGAAGACTTTATTCGTGCGTTGGAATATGGAATGCCTCCGACAGCAGGCCTTGGAGTGGGAGTTGACAGACTGGTGATGCTTTTAACAGACCAATCTTCCATCAGAGATGTAATATTCTTTCCTCAGATGAGACCGGAAGTTAAAGGCTAATTTCCGTTTATCGTAAACATCAGGAAAATCGGTTGAAATACAGTATTATAATTCCAACTTTAAATGAAGCAAAACTCCTTCCCGATCTCTTAAATCAGTTGACTGATGCCCGGCTGAATGAAATATACAAACCTGAAATAATTGTATCTGACGGCGGAAGCAAAGACGACACCGTTAAAATTGCGCTTGATTATGCAGACATAATAACAGTCCATACCAGCAATAAACTTCAGACAATTGCCGAAGGAAGGAATAAGGGAGCAGCACTGGCTGCCGGCGATGTTCTGGTTTTCTTTAACGGTGATGTTCGTATAAAGGACCCCTTGAATTTCTTCAGATACATTGATGAAAATTTTCAGAAACATAATTATCTTGCAATAACTGGTTATGTTTCTATTTATCCCGAACTGGCAGGTCTCCTTGATAAAATATTCCATTATTGTTATAACCACTATTTCCAGTTCCTGAATAACTCAGGCGTAGGGATGGGAAGAGGCGAATGCCATATTATAAGGAAGGAAATTTTCGGAAAACTCGGGGGATATAATGAAATTTTTGCTGCCGGAGAGGATTTTGATCTGTACAGGAGAATAAGGAATGAAGGCGAAATTTTGTTTACAAAAAGTATCCGTGTATATGAATCACCCAGGAGATTCCGGAAAAGAGGATATTTCTCGGTTACCTGGATGTGGATAAAAAACGGAATATCTGTCTGGTTTAAAAATAAATCAATTTCTAAAATCTGGGAGCAGGTAAGATAATGCGCCTGAGTTTAATTTTAGTTTCCCTTATCTTTATTTCTGCCGGCGCATTTTCGCAGACAGAATATGTACCTTCGAATAACAGGGTATATGATTTCCTTGAACGGATGGAAACTCTTCAGATAATCCCGGATTATAATTCATTTGAGACCCCCAAGACAAGGGGTGAAATATCTGAATATATAAAAAGGGTAATACTTTCTGAACCGCTTCTTGATGAAGCAGACAGGCAGTTTCTGGATGATCTGAAAGTTGAATTTGAATTCGAGCTATCAGGAACTCTTAATGAATCTGAGAGGTTCATAGCTGGTGATGGGTATGATTTTCTCTCACAAAAACAGAAATACTTATACTTTTATTATGACCCGAAAAAAATAAGTTTATTTGTTAACCTTACCGGCGAAGGCAGCCTGCTCTTAAAAAATGATATCAGGAACAAGGTTCGGCCTTCGGCTTTCCTTGGGATATTCGGTGGGGAAATCAGAGGAACTATTCTGGATAAATTCGGTTTGTTCTTAAAAGGAACTGACGGGAATGTTTTTGGTAAGAGGGAAGCGGCCTACCTTAAATCAGGTTTGAAATATAATTACAAATTGAATGAAAATTCCAGGGAAACGTTTTTTGATGAGACACAAGGTTATATATCCGCTGATTTTAATTTAATACGGTTAAAATACGGCAGGGACAGGATGAATGTTGGGTACGGACCCGAAAAGTTGATCCTGGGAGATGGGGCTCCCCTGTTTGATTACCTTGGCATGAATATAAAATATAAATTCTTCAGCTACTCTTTTTTTCATGGACAACTGCTTGGTAAAGAATATTATGCATCCGATAGTATTACGGGTGGAGTGCATGTGGTTGATAGTAAATATATGGCCTTTCATAGAATCGCTTTTGATGTATCAAAACACTTGAACGTTGGAGCGGGTGAAGTTGTAATCTACGGCGAAAGACCGGTGGACCTTAGCTATCTGAATCCTTTCACTTTTTACAAATCCGTTGAACATTCAAATCGCGACCGCGATAACGCAATGCTGTTTTTTGATGTTAATAATAAAAGTATCGAAGGCTTAAAAGTCTATGCATCTCTTCTCATAGATGATATTACATTCGAAAAGCTGGGGAGCGGATGGTGGGGGAATCAGACTATCCTTGATGCAGGTGTAAACTCAGAACTCTTTTATAAACTTCTCCCCCTCGGTTTTAAATTTCAATATACCAAAATTGAGCCATATGTTTATACTCATCGCCTTATCAGAAACAATTATACAAGTTATGGGTACAACCTCAGCTCGTTCAGCGAGCCTAACAGTGAATTGTTTTTAACGGAAATAAATTATAGGTTTAATAACAGATTCACACTTTCGCTCCTTTATAATTATAAAATACACGGTGCAAACCCACTTAATACAGACGGCACAGTCCGGCAGAATGTAGGCGGGGATATTAACCTGGGACACAGAATATTTGATTCTGAACAGGTTCATTTTCTTGATGGTTATAAGGAGTATTCCAGACTATATTCTCTTAGAATGATCTATGAACCCGTGAATCAGTATTTTATCACGATGGACATAAATTATATTAATGAGACGCTGCAGACTATTAACAACGAGCTGCTGAATGTACTGCTTGAAGTAAATATAAATATTTAATGGAGAACAGATGAAGCCTGACAAATTCAGGATTCCTTCGCTGATTATTATCCTGACATTGGGAATCGTACTCGGGACACAAATAGAAAAGATATTCTCGAACGATAATCTGAGAGACAGCATTATTAAATTCAATGATGTCCTAACATATACCGAAAAATATTATGTGGAACAGGTAGACACCCCTAAGCTCGTTGAAGCCGCGATTAATGGAATGCTCGATAAACTGGATCCTCATTCTGTTTATATACCGGCGGATCAGGTGGAAGGAATTGAAGAGTCGTTTCGTGGTGATTTTGATGGTATCGGAATCGAGTTCCAGATTGTTAACGATACGATTACAGTCGTGTCACCAATTACAGGTGGTCCGAGCGAAGCACTGGGAATTTTGCCAGGCGACCGTATCATTGAAATCAGCGGGGACGATGCCATAGGGTTATCTAATGAACAGGTAATGAGTAAATTAAGGGGGGATGCGGGAACTACAGTTGGGATTACAATTTATCGTCCGGAATCTGATAAATCAATTGAATATAAAATCACAAGAGATAAAATTCCTTTGTATTCGGTCGATACACATCTGATGTTTAATAATATAACAGGCTACATGAGCGTATCACGATTTTCGGAAACAACGTATGATGAATTAAAAGAAGCTTTGAATGATCTGAAGAAAAAAGGTATGCAGCAGTTGGTTCTTGACCTGAGAGGTAATCCCGGAGGTTATCTGAGCCAGGCTGTAAAAGTAGCTGACCTATTTATTTCCGGGAAGAAAAAAATTGTTTATACAAAAGGCAGAAGAAGTGATTTCGATGAAGATTATTACGCATCTGAGTCATCCGATTTTGAAAAACTTCCTTTGATAGTTCTCGTGAGTAGCGGAAGCGCCTCTGCAAGTGAAATTGTTTCCGGTGCCGTACAGGATTGGGACAGGGGGCTAATTGTTGGTGAAACAACTTTTGGAAAAGGACTTGTTCAAAGGCAATTTGAACTCCCTGATAATTCAGCACTGAGACTTACGATCTCCCGGTATTATACTCCTTCCGGAAGACTAATCCAGAGGGATTATAAGGACGTCAAAGATAAAGAGGAATACTATTCTGAAGCCGGAAATGGTAAGGAAAAGGAAGGGGACAATCTTTATCATTCGGCAGAAAAAACAGATTCAACCCGGCTGGTTTATAAAACAAATGCCGGAAGATTGGTGTATGGAGGCGGGGGTATCACTCCCGATTATATAGTAAAGCAGGAAGACTTTACAGAATATACAACTGAACTACTGAAGAATAATGTTTTCTATCAGTTTACATTGAACTATCTAGATGGTAATGGGAATAAAATTCAGAATGATTATAAAGACGACCTGACGGATTTTATAAACAATTTTAATTTTTCTGAACAGGATATAAATAACTTCAAACGCTTTGCAGTGTCCAAAGATGTAACCTTTAAACCTGATGAGTTTCTTAAGGATCGGGACTATATTCTTGTTAGGCTTAAGGCACAGATTGCGCGAAATTTCTGGAAAAATAAGGGGTGGTACTCGGTTCTGCTGCAGTCTGATAACCAGGTGCAAAAAGCTGTTACTTTATTTGACGAGGCAAAGGATCTGGCTAAGTTAAAATGAAATTAAGGATTTTACTTTTTCTTCTTCTGCCTGCCGTATTATTGGCGCAAAGGCCTGAGAGTCAGCTTATAAAATCCGGGTTTTTTTCTGAGAAAAAATTCCAGGTAGGTGAGGAGCTTACTTATGTTGTTAAATATTCGGTGATGAACCTGGGTGAAGTCCGGATCAGGGTTAAAGATAAAAAAACTATAAATGGAAGAACCTTCTATGTAACTTATGCTTATATCGATTCGTATTCGGGTATACCTTTTGTAGACCTGCATCAGATATATGAAAGTTATGTCGATCAGAATTTATATTCAGATTATTTCAAAGCTCTGATTATCGGCGATGAATATACTTCATATACAGAATATAATTTTGATCATGATAAAGATCTTATACATGTAGAGAAGGGGAAAGTCAACCCTCCACAGGTATGGACTGATTCAACCGCCTCTGTAGATAAGAATTATCAGGATGGGCTCTCCATCTTTTTTTATGCCAGGATGAATACCGGCCATCAAAAAAGCGTAAAGATCCCATGCTTCGTTACTGAAGATACAGTCTATACAAAACTAAACTTTTATACTAAAACCGAGGGAATATCGATTGATGAGGTTGATTATGATATTGCTTGTGTTAGATTGGATGGAGAGACTGACTTTATAAGTGTATTTGGCCTGACAGGCTATTTTGAAGGCTGGTTTACGGCTGATGAAGCAGCTGTACCAGTGATCGCAAAGATGAAGGTAATAATTGGAAATATCACACTTGAGCTCAAATCATGGAAGAGAGAAGGATGGAATCCCCCCAAATTCAAAGAATAATGCCTGAAAACAAACTTTTTCCTTACCTTAACTATTATCCAAAACTTCACGGGAGTGTATTTTTAGCCTCCGGTGTGAAAGTAATTGGAAATGTAGAAATCGCAGAATATTCGAGTGTTTGGTATAACACAGTAATACGCGGAGACGTTCACTATATTTCTATTGGAAAAATGAGCAATATACAGGATTGTTCGATGCTGCATGTTACAAACGGCTGTTTTCCACTTAATATCGGCGATAAGGTAACGATAGGACATTCAGTAACCTTGCATGGCTGTACATTGAAAGATCTGTCTTTGATCGGTATGGGTGCAGTTATACTTGATGGAGCGGAGGTTGAGGAAAATGCGATGGTAGCCGCAGGAGCAGTAGTTACTCCTGGTTTCACGGTTCCTTCAGGAAAATTAGCTGCTGGAGTTCCGGCCAAAATAATCAGGAATCTGACAGAAATTGAGATAAAGGACATCGCTGATTCAGCGGAAAGATATCGTAAGTATACAGAAATAACTATTGAATCATTAAAAAAGGCTGAATAATTTTTATGTATATTAAATTCTGGGGCACCCGAGGAAGTATCCCGGTACCGGGGAATAGTACACTTAAATACGGGGGTAATACGCCCTGCGTTGAGATACGTACATCCAGCGGTAAAATTATAATACTTGATGGAGGTACAGGTATCAGGGAACTTGGACTTTATATAATTAAAAACAATATTGAACAGCCATTCAACATCCTCCTAAGTCATTATCACTGGGATCATATCCAGGGAATTCCTTTTTTCACTCCTATGTACCAGAAGGGAAGGGAAGTCACCTTTTACGGAATATCGGGAAGCAGGAGTAGTATTCAGAATCTTTTAAGCAGCCAGATGGAAAGAGATTACTTCCCCATAAAAATTGATGAAGTAGCCGCTGATATTAAATTCAGACACATCACGCCAAACGAATCTTTTAAGCTCGATGGAACTTCAATTGAAACATTAAATGTTTATCATCCTTCACCAACACTGACATTCAAATTTAAAGAGAACGGCAGAAGCATAGTTTATATGACAGATAATGAGCTCGATGTGGAAGGTGAAAATAAATCTAACCTTGAGGAAAAAATAAAAGAAAAAAATAAAGAATTAATAGAATTTTGTTCCGGCTGTGATTATCTTATACATGATATGATGTTCGATGAACTTGGAAAAGTCAGGCCGGGCTGGGGACATTCAAGCAGCCAGGCGCTTGCTCGTTTTGCAATGATAGCTGAAGTTAAGAATTTTATTTTTTTTCATTACAATCCGGATTTTACTGACATAAAGATAGATGAGATCCTTGAGGAAACAAGGACTTGTCTGAAACAGTTCGGATCATCAGTGAATTGCATCGCTGCAGAAGAAGGTTTAACTATTACTCTTTAGTTTGAAAGCTGAACTTGGTAAAAAACCTCACTGTAAATTCTGTAAAGAAAGACATTGATAAAATTCTTTTTCACAGTCTTATTTCCGGGCTAAAAAAAGAATTCGGCTTTGATATAGGATCTTTTCTGATAAATTTTGTTTCATCTGAAGATCTTCTCAATATCAACAAAAAATTTCTTCGTCACAACTACCGCACGGATATTATTACCTTCGATTACAGTAAAAATAAGCATCTGCTGGATTCAGAACTGTACATATCGTGGGAGGATGCGGCCGGAAATGCAAAAAAATACGGCGTTTCTTTGGAACAAGAATTGCTGAGATTAGTAATACATGGTGTTCTTCATCTCCTCGAATATGACGATAAAAGTAACGAAAAACGGGTTGTGATGAAAAGAATGGAAAATAGACTTGTAAATAAGTATATGTCCTTATCAAGAATTAAGCAGGCAGAAAATGGTAACTGAAATAGTAAATTTATTAGCAGACATATTTGAAAATATGGATAAAGCCAGTTCGTTAGACAAGGCAATGGATGAAGTGAAAATAAATCAAAGGTATAATAAGAATATTCTTGCTACTGCTTTCAGCTGGATATATGAGAAGAAAATAAGAGATATGGGCGAGGAAGCAGAACATGAGGAATTAATTACCAAAGGAAAGAGGATTTTTTCTGAAGAAGAGCAATCGCTCATCGAAGTACATAATTTCAATTATCTTCTGCACTTGAATAATATCGGGTTATTAACAAACCTTGATTTGGAAATCATTATTGAAGAACTTAAGTTATTCCCTCGTGAATTAATAAATACTGAATCGATAAATGTAATTATTATATCTTTGTTTCTTGAAGTAAATACTCTTACACTTCCGGGAAGCAGATTATTGTTATATTCATCCGATACAATTAATTGAGGAAAAACTGGTAAGTTATGAGTAAGAATTTAGTGCTGGTCGAGTCACCCGCCAAGGCAAAAACTATTAATAAATATTTAGGTAAAGATTTTCACGTAGAGGCTACGGTAGGACACATTCGCAATCTTCCCAAAACCAGGCTCGGTGTAGAACTGGAAAATGGTTATAAACCACAGTTTGTTACAATCAGAGGTAAGGGTGATACGGTTAAAAAAATAAAATCGCTTGCTTCCAAAAGCAGTAATATTTATATAGCGACTGACCCTGACCGTGAGGGTGAGGCAATCGCTCAGGATATTGCCGATATTCTTAATGGAAGCGGGGATTCAAAAATTTTTCGGGTTCTTTTTAATGAGATTACGAAAACGGGAGTTCAGAAAGCCATGAAGGCTCCCCGTGCAATAGATGAGAATCTTGTGAGTTCACAAAGAGCACGACGGGTAATGGACCGTATAATCGGATATCAGATCAGCCCCTTTCTCTGGAAAGCAATTATAGAACTTTCCGGCAGCAGTTCACTCTCCGCCGGAAGGGTGCAGTCTGTCGCGCTAAAGCTGATCTGCGACAGGGAAGCTGAAATTGATAAATTCATAACAACAGAATACTGGTCAATCTGGGCCATTTTTAAGACAGATGATGAAGAGACTTTCAAGGCGAAATTGTTCAGTATAGAAGGTAAGGACATCAAAGTTCCTCCCAAACCTGTAATGAATCAGGAAGGATGGGATGAATTTTTAAATGAATATATAGCGCTGGGTAATGAAGAAACTGCCAGGAACTATTTCGATAGTATAAGCAGTAAAAAAGAATTTAAGATAACCGGGATTACTAAGAGGAATACAAAACGTAACGCCCCTGCGCCTTTCATTACAAGCACTTTGCAGCAGGAAGCATCACGCAGATTAAGAATGCGGCCAAAGCAGACAATGATGATAGCACAAAAACTTTACGAGGGGGTTGACCTGGGCAAAGCAGGAACGCAGGGTTTAATAACTTATATGCGTACAGATTCAACTAGGATAAGTGAGGAAGTTCTGCCTTCGGTTCGGGAATATATAAAAGATAATTATGGAAATGAATATGTCCCGGATTCTCCTAATGTTTTCGGGAATAAAAAAGATAATGTTCAGGATGCACACGAAGCTATACGACCAACGTCTCTTGAATTCCCGCCGGAAAAGGTTAAAGGAAGTCTTGATAAGAAATCTTTGCAGGTATATGAGCTGATATGGAACCGTTTTGTTGCATCACAGATGAAACCCGCAATATTTGAGACAACTGTAATCGAAATTACTGCAGATGAGTTTTTATTCAAGGCATTCGGAAATGCTGTGAAGTTCAGCGGGTATCAAAAAGTTTATGAAGAGGTTATTGAGAAGAAGGACGGAGCCGAGGAGAAAGAAGAATATCGAAATGAAAAAATTCCTCTTGGTCTGGAGGAGAATGATAACCTGGGACTCGAGGAACTTTATAAAACACAGCACTTTACCAGACCGCCTGCACGCTTTTCTGAGAGCTCTCTGATAAAAGAGCTTGAGAGTAAGGGTATCGGACGTCCGAGTACTTATTCCCTGATTGTAAGCACAATCCAGGACAGGAAGTATGTAAACCAGGAAGAAAGAAAACTGATGCCGACCTCTCTCGGTAAAACTGTTAATAATATCCTTGTTACGAACTTTCCGAATATTATAAATGAGGATTTTACTGCTGCAATGGAAGGCGAACTGGACCAGATAGCACAGGGCGATAACCAGTATGAGAACGTCTTAAATGATTTTTATATGCCGTTTTCAAAAGCGCTTAAATCGGTAGAAGATAAAGTCGAAAAAATTATTTGTGACGAATGCGGCCATGAAATGGTGATTAAGGTTGGAAGATTTGGTAAATTTCTGGCGTGCAGCAATTACCCTGATTGCAAGAATATAAAATCCCTTAAAGAAATAGCTGCACAGAACCAGGAACCGGAATATACTGGCGATACTTGTGAGAAATGCGGTTCCAGAACAGTTTATAGAGAAGGTAAATTCGGCCGCTTTATAGGTTGCGAAAGATACCCCGACTGTGATTTTGTAAAAAATATTACCCTTGGTGTAAGCTGCCCTAAATGTAAGGAGGGAGAAATAGTAGAAAGAAAATCGAGAAAAGGCAGATTGTTCTACGGCTGCTCAAGATACCCTGATTGTGATTTTATCAGCTGGTACAGACCTGTTCCGGGAGAATGCCCAAACAAAGACTCAGCTTACATGGAAAAAAGATATTCGGTTAAAAAAGGAAATTACCTCAAATGTCCTCAATGCGGGGAAGAGGTAGTACTGGAAGAGATAGAAAAGGATTAAATGGAAATTCGTGAGGTTTCCAAAAAATTTCTAAGCGATCTTCAAAATCTTAAACGCTATTCTGACCACACGGTTAAATCCTATGGTATTGATCTGAAGGATTTTTCATCGTACTGCCTCGAACATAACCATTCGGAAATAGATTCTGTAAGTACCAGGTTCATTAAATCATACCTTGCTGTTTTAAGCAGTAGGGAGCTTAATAAAAAGTCAATTTCGAGAAAACTGGCAGCCATAAGATCACTATTTAAATACGCATTTCAGCATGACTACATCAGGAATAATCCTGCAGCTGTTATACGTAATCCAAAATCGAAGAGAGAACTTCCGGAAATAGTATCGCCTGAGGTTATACTTGCCGCATATACGGAAGCTGATAATTATGCCGAACACCCTGAGCTTGTGAAAGTTATTTTCGAATTGCTTTACGGATGTGCAATAAGGGTCTCGGAACTTTGCGGGTTAGATAGGGAGAATATTGACCTCAGTAAGCAGACATTAAAGGTTTTTGGAAAAGGGAACAAGAACAGGATTGTCCCTATCGGCAGTAAATCAATACCAATCATTGAAGACTACCTCACTTTAAGAGGAAACCTAAAAGGAAAGGAGCCATTATTTATCACTAAAACTGGGATCAGGATGTATCCTCGTTTAGTTTACGGTATAATCAATAGGTATCTTTCAATTGTTTCTGACATTAAAAAGAAAAGTCCCCATATCCTTAGGCATAGCGCTGCTACGCATATGCTTGATAATGGAGCTGATCTGAATGCAGTTAAAGATATCCTCGGACATGAGAATCTTTCTACAACTCAGATTTATACACACATCAGTATTGAACGGTTGAAAAGTACATACAAAAAATCACACCCTAAATCTTAAACAAATTTGGAGGAAGAAATGAATATCTCAATAACAGCACGCAGATTTAAAAGCTCATGAAACGTTGAAAGATTTCATTAAGGACGAACTTTCCTCTTTAAATAAATACAGTGAAGATATACTTAACGCAGAAGTTATTCTCAGCTATATAAACAGCAAAGAAAGTATAAAAACAGCCGAAATAAATTTATCCATTCCGGGTCATATTATCACTGCAAGGGAAGACAGCGATGACTTTAAGAAGTCAGTTATCGCAGCATCTGAGAAGGTTACACGCCAGCTTAAGAAAATTAAAACCAGGAAAATTGCAAGAGTCAAATGATAAGGATTGATCAGAAATCAATTTCACGGAAAGAATTCATTACCGTGGAATTTCTTTACAAAAACTGTAAAGAACTCTTTAAATTAAAGTTGTTTTCGGATAAGTCCGGGTTCAGCAGAAAGATCTATGATCAGAACCTGCACAGGCCCGGACTTGCATTAGCGGGTTTTGTGGATCTCTTTTCTTATACCCGCGTACAGGTTTTCGGTAACACTGAGATTCAGTACCTTGCTCAATTGACAGATAAAAAGAAAACGGAAGCATTGGAGAGAATCTTTACCTTTGATATTCCCTGCATCATACTGACTGATAACAACCATCCGTCACAATTGTTGCTTGAGTTGGCTAATAAGCATCACATACCGGTGTTTGTATCTATACAACCTACAACAAAATTGATATACCTGATTGGTGATTTTCTTGACGACCAGTTCAGCCACCGTGTTTCTATGCATGGTTCTTTTGTAGATGTTTATGGTGTCGGCATATTGTTTGTTGGAAAATCAGGGATAGGAAAGAGCGAGGTCGCCCTTGATCTTATTGAAAGAGGCCACCGACTTGTAGGGGATGATGTAATTATCCTTACCAAAAAGGGTGAGGGAATCCTAATGGGCGCCGGCACGAATGTTTCTAAGCATTTTATGGAAATCCGGGGTTTGGGTATACTCGATATTGAGAGAATGTTCGGAATTCGTGCAATTCGATATCAAAAAAGGCTTGAAGTAATAGTGGAACTTGAAATATGGGATGAAAAGGCGGAATACACAAGGACAGGACTCGATGAGAGCTTCGTTAAGATATTGGACAGCGACATTCCGTACGTCAAATTGCCCATAATTCCAGGAAAAAACATTACGGTGATTTCTGAAGTAATTGCATTACACTATCTTTTGAAGCATTATGGCCACGATGCAGCTAAAGTTTTTCAGAAAAGGCTCAATAAAATACTAAATGGCGAAATTGACGAGGATCATCGTGGAATAGATTATTTTGAGCACGATTTCGAATAATTAACATGTACTGAACCCTTGACAAAGAGGCCTTATTTTTATAGATTCCGCAACCTATTATGAAGAAACTATATTACTTCTCAAGTTCAAAACTTCAGTTTGTTGAAGTTAAAAATTTTAAGAAAAAGTTAATTTTTTACTTTTCTGCTGCGATTTTAATCCTGACTACCACAGTTTATGGTTCTTTGAGCTTTATTACTAAAATCACAGGATCCGGCAAAAGTATATCGACTTTGAAAGAGGAAAATAAACTCCTTCAGAATAAATTGCTTGAAACTTCCGGTCTTTATAAAAAGCTTGATTCTGAGCTTGATAGCCTTGTAAATGAGAATAATACCCTGAGAATTGCCGCAAATCTATCCCCTGTATCCGATGAGGAAAAACAGGTTGGAGTCGGTGGGGGTTATTTTGATAATGATGTGGATTTTTTGCAGGGAAATATGGCTGAAGAGCTTAAAGCAGCGCTTACTTATGTAGATGAGGTAAGCCGGAAAGTTGCATTCGAAAAGGCCCAGTTCAATGAAATTTCAACTAAAATAAAGCAGAATGAGAAATTATTCGAGTGTTTGCCTGCGATAAAGCCATGTAATGGAGCGATAGGTAATGAATTTGGTATGAGAATGCATCCTATTTTGAATATAAGGAGGATGCATGAGGGTGTTGATATAGTGACGAATTTAGGAACACCTGTTCACGCCTCGGGGGATGGGAAAGTCGACTTTGTAGGAAGAAAGGGAGGTTATGGACTTTGTGTTGAGATAAATCACGGTTTCGGATATAAGACCATCTATGGCCATTTGTCTAAGACTGAAGTTAAAGAAGGACAAAAAGTTAATAGAGGATTTGAAATAGCAAAATCGGGTACCTCCGGACTCTCTACCGGTCCGCATCTCCATTATGAGGTTGAGCATAATGGGGTTAAACTTAATCCTGAAGATTTTTTCTTTGATGATATAAATTTCTTTGCCATTGCAAGCAAAGACTAATTTAGCGGAGATTTAATATATGATATGGACAGTAGAGCTGGCAGCATATCTGGATGATGCACCCTGGCCTGCTACAAAAGATGAGTTAATCGAATATGCTGAACGAATCGGGGCTCCATATGAGGTAATCGAGAACCTTCATGAACTTGAGGATTCAGATGAACCTTATGAATCTATCGAAGATATATGGCCTGACTATCCTTCCGATGAGGATTTCTTTTATAATGAAGATGATTACTAAGCGCGTCACCGCGCTTTTTTTATTATGCGCATGAATCATGATAACTGGAACGGTATTTTTGGACAGGATTCAGTTAAATCTTTATTAAATTCGTTAATCTCCTCCGAAAAAATCCCGCATGCTTTCCTATTTAAAGGAAACGATGGAGTTGGTAAAGAATTTACCGCTCTAAGGTTTGCACAGGCATTAAATCTCCGTTACATTCCGTCCGGAAAGGAAGACCATATCAATCAGCTTATCAGGAATCTGAATGAACCTTATATAAAATATATTTTCCCGCTTCCGAGGGGACGTAATGAGACAGAAACCAGCGGCCCCATGGAAAAATTGAGTCAGGAAGATAGTGATCTGATTAAGGAGGAACTGGAAAAAAAAATTGACAATCCTTATCATCGAATTAGAATCCCCAAAGCAAACCAGATTAAAATAAGCAGTATCAGGGATATCCGTAAGTTTCTTTCGATGGATTATAGTGATATAAAGTTCCGTTTCGTGCTTATATCCTCTGCTCATATGATGAATGAGGAAGCTCAAAATGCATTGCTTAAAAACCTTGAGGAACCCCCTGAAGGGATCATTTTTATTCTAACCACACCTTTCTCCGAACGGCTTAGGGAAACTATACGATCCAGGTGCTGGATAATTAATTTTCAGCCGCTTTCTGCAGATGATGTTGAGAATATCCTCGTGTCTGATTTTAAAATCGACGGGCAGTCGGCCCGTTCTGCTGCACTTTTTTCAAACGGGTCGATATCAGAAGCCGTTAACCTTCTTCAGCATGATCTAACATTGCTCAAGGAAAAAACCATCCTTATCCTTCGATATTCATTCGGTAGAAGATTCCATTCTGCTTTTGAGGAGTTTAATTCGGTTATAAGCGAGCAGGGTAGTGAGTCGTTTAAGATTCTTGTACTTATGATAATTTCCTGGCTTAATGATCTGCAGAAATTCAGGGCAGGTTTAACAAATTATTTTTTTGATGATTATGTAGAGACCTTACAGAAATTCAATTTGAAGTTTTCAGATGTGGAACTTAATGAAATCGTATTTAAACTTGATAAATCTGTTTCCCTCCTGAAGAATAATGTCAATCTTAACACACTCACATTAAATATAATAACTGAACTTTCGCAGCTAACCAGGATATAATGCTCTCATCGGGTCCTATTTTGGATAGGGGAGTTTAATGTTAATCCCTTGCGCTGCAGTATTTACGAGGCTTCAATCAAACCTCCTCCTGGTTCTCCATATCAGGTATTGTCCTGATTGTTTAGCTAATTTTGATTATTTTTAATATTCATTTTGAACAAAATCCTAAGAGGAGAGTATGCGGAAAGTAGTTATAACAGCAGCAAAAAGAACTCCGGTTGGCTCTTTTAATGGCAGCCTGTCATCTTTTAGTGCTGCACAGCTGGGAAGTATCGCTATTAAGGGGATTCTTGAAGATGCAAAAATCGATGGTAGTTTGATAGATGAAGTTATTATGGGAAATGTTTTAACGAGCGGTCAGGGACAGGCTCCGGGACGTCAGGCTGCAATTTTTGCAGGCTTGCCGGATAAAACAGAATGTTTGACAATAAATAAAATGTGCGGCAGCGGGTTAAAATCTGTTATGCTTGCTCAGCAGGCCATTGCACTGGGTGATGCAGATATAATTATTGCAGGCGGCCAGGAAAGTATGACCAATGCGCCTTATATTCTTCCTAAAGCACGGTCTGGGTACAGGCTTGGTAATGGTGAAATTGTTGATTCAATGATAAAAGACGGACTATGGGATGCCTATAATGATATCCACATGGGAAGCTGTGCTGAATCCTGCGCGAGAGATTTTTCTTTTAAGCGAGAAGAATTAGATGAATTTGCTACAAACTCTTATAAAAAAGCATTGGATGCACAAAAATCCGGCAAATTTAAAGAGGAAATAATTAAAGTTGGAATTAAAACTAAAAAAGGTGAGTCCTTCGTTGAGGAAGATGAGGAACCGGGACGGGTTATCTTCGAGAAAATAGCAACTCTTAAGCCTGTATTCGATAAAGAGGGCGTTGTAACAGCTGCTAATGCGTCAAGTATAAATGATGGTGCCGCCGCATTGCTTGTTATGAGTGAAGAAAAAGCCAAAGAGCTTGGATTAGTACCACTTGTAGAAATTGTAGCCCAAAGTTCAGCAGCTAAAGCTCCGATTGAGTTCACAACTGCTCCTGCAGATGCGATTGCCAAAGTTCTTAAAAAAGCAAACCTTACAAAAGATGATATTGACCTGTATGAGATAAATGAAGCTTTTGCAGTTGTTTCACTTGCGGTAAATAAAATTCTGGGTCTCGATAACTCCAAGATAAACGTTAACGGTGGTGCCATTGCTATAGGGCATCCGATAGGAGCCAGCGGCGCCAGAATTCTTGTTACACTTATTCACGAAATGAAAAAACGCAATTCTAAATATGGATTAGCTTCTCTTTGTATTGGTGGGGGAGAGGCTTCCGCTTTAATAGTTAAAAATATCTAAGAAACGGAAGGATAAAATGGAGATTAAAAATGTGTCTGTAATCGGGGGCGGAACTATGGGGAATGGAATCACCCATGTTTTTGCTCTTACCGGATTTAAAGTAAATCTGGTTGAAATGAGCCAGGAGCTTGTTGACAAAGCCATCACAACTATAACAAAGAACCTGGATAGGCAGGTTAAAAAGGAGATCATTTCCGATCAGGATAAAATTTCAGCTCTGGCCAATATCAATAGAGTAATAGGAGTAGAAAATACCCCTGAGGATTCAGATTTAGTTATTGAAGCTATTTATGAAAATAAAGAAGCCAAGCTTTATATTTTCAATAGCTTAGAGTCGACAGTTAAAAAAGATTCTATATTTGCTTCAAACACTTCCTCGATTTCGATAACTGAGCTGTCCGCTGCAACAAGGGCTGATAAATTCATAGGAATGCATTTTATGAATCCTGTTCCTATGATGAAGCTTGTCGAGATTATCAGAGGTTATTCTACCAGTGATGAAACATTTCAAACAATTAAATCTTTGTCGGAAAAACTCGGCAAAACTCCGGTTGAAGTCTTCGATTACCCCGGTTTTATCTCAAACCGCATTCTTATGCCTATGATAAATGAAGCTGTGTTCGCTCTGATGGAAGGTGTGGCATCTGCGGAAGATATCGATACAGTTATGAAACTCGGAATGAACCATCCGATGGGACCATTGACACTGGCTGATTTTATCGGGCTTGACGTCTGCCTTGCGATTATGCAAGTGCTGTACGACGGATTTAATGATCCCAAATACAGACCATGTCCGCTGCTTAAAAAAATGGTTGCAGCCAGAAAATTAGGAAGAAAATCGGGAGAAGGTTTTTTTACTTATAAATAATCTGTTCTGTTCTTATTAATGATAAAAAAAAACAAAACATTTTTTTTAAGATTAGTTATAAAGTCTCAAAGATTAAAGAAAAAGTTCCAGAAAAAATTTTCTAGAATCATTGGGGGGGAATATACCACATTCAGTTTTATTTCGATTATAATCGGGATTGTGGTTGGTTTAGCAGCAATACTTTTTCACAATTCAATCGATTGGCTGAACAGACTTTTCTTCGATCGCCCTGGTTCTGATCCGTTTATTTTAGGAACAGCTGTCATAATTTTAATTCCTGCTGCCGGAATGCTTATCCAGGCAGTTATGATTCTGGCAGCACCGGATATCGCAAAACATAAAGGCATTCCCGATGTAATAAAAGCAGTTGCGCTAAGAGGAGGGTTCATCTCTTTCCGTACAACTTTATTCCATTTTATTGCTCCAATAATCTGTATGGGAACAGGGGGGACAGTCGGACCTGAAGGTCCTGCCGCACAGCTAGGCGGAGGAATTGCAAGTAAGCTTAGCAGTCTGTTACGAATCTCAGAAGAACGTATAAGAATATTTACGGCAGCCGGCTCGGGTGCGGCAATAGCAGCAATATTTAATGCACCCTTGGGAGGAATCTTCTTTGCATTTGAACTCATCCTACTTAATGATTTCCACGCTCCTACATTTGCCTCACTTATTCTGGCTACTGTTTCTGCCAGTGCTGTGTCAAGAATTTTTCTTGGAAATGTTTCTGTTTTTCATTTTCAAATCCAGACAGTGAATTATTCCTATCTCTATTTATATGCTGTTCTTGGACTTTTCGCAGGAATTATTTCCTTCCTGTTCATCCGGTATTCAAACTGGCTGTATCTATTGTTCAGGAACAGGATTTATAAGAAAAGAATTCCGCAATGGTTAGGAATGGTAACGGTAGGCTTGCTTGTTGGTATAAGCGGATATTTCTTTAAGGAAATATTCGGGATTGGTTACGAGGCAATAAATGAGATATTAAAAAGTTCTTTAGCGTGGCAGATAGTGCTTGTAATATTTTTATTGAAATTTCTACTTGTTCCACTAATCCTGCATTCTGGCGGATTTGGAGGATTATTTGCACCTTCATTATTTATGGGAGCATGCTTTGGATATCTTTTTGCTTTTTTGTTTAATTCAGTATGGGGACTAAATTTAGACACCAGTAAATTCGTCTTGGTTGGAATGGGAGCAGTACTTGGAGGTGCTAATACAATTCCTATTTCTGCAATTCTGATCATATTTGAAATGACACAGGATTATACCTTCATACTTCCGCTTATGCTTGCTGTGATTATTAGCTCAATGTTTGTTCAAATTGCATTAAAAGGTTCGGTTCAGGCACAGCATCTGGAAGCTGAAGGATTCAGGATATCTGAAGGACGGCTGGCGAACTTATTAAGGTCAATTAATGTGAGTGATGTTGAGTTGCAAAGGATTGACCTGGTGAATGAAAACACCCCTTTACCTGAATTAATAGTTCAGTTGGTGGAAAGTCCAAACAGTTCATTTTATACAGTTGATTCCAGGGGTGAGCTTTGTGGGATCATTACAGAAAATGAGATGAGGCCGATTATCACTGAATACGAAATTGTTAAAAATGTGCTTGTGGCAAGAGATGTGGCTAATCCCGAAATTACTGTTGTTCATACAAGTGATGATCTGGATTATATATTAAATTTATTTGGAAAGTTAAATGTAGATCAGTTGCCGGTAGTAGATTCGGATAATCCTTCCAAGGTACTTGGAGCAATTACACGGCAAAAAGTGATCTCAGTATATAATCGTGAATCATTAAGAGAGGATCTGGCTTCCGGATTAGCTAAAGAATTAAAGACGATGAACAGGATAAAACCAATTAAAGTTGCAGCTGATTATTCTATAATGGAAGTTAATTTACCTGATGCTTTTTTAGGAAAGAGTTTAATCGAACTGAAATTAAGGAACTCTCATGGAATAGAAGTTCTTATGATAAAACATTTGAAGGATGTTTTTGATGTTCACAGCCAGTCTGAAATTACCACGCCTGATCCGAATTATAAATTAAAAAATTCTGATCGTCTGATTGTATTCGGCAAGGATGAAACGCTAAAACAGTTTTTTAACCATCGATAATCTTTTGTCCGATAATATATATTATGTAAACTAGCATAATACAGTTCCAACCAAGGTTTACCATCGATTTTAATCGACCGGTAAAGATAACTATTTAATATTCACGGCTTCAGCCACTAATTGCAGCAATACAGAATGTAAATCCACTACCAAAGATTACCGTCGATTTTAATCGACGGGTATAAATAACAACTTAATATTCACGGCTTCAGCCACTAATTGCAGCAATACAGAATGTAAATCCATTTCCTACCAAAGATTACCGTCGATTTTAATCGACGGGTATAAATAACAACTTAATATTCACGGCTTCAGCCATTAATTGTAGTATTAAAATAAATTAGCAAGCTTAATGAGGATAAAAACAATAACCATTATAAGAATAATCCACAGCATGGGACTCTTCCTGCGAGATATGTGCTTCCTTTGAGACCTGAATCCTAGCTGGCGCTTTTTTCTTTCGACAGGATCTGTTTCAGGGTCATAAAATCGGGGCGTATAATCAAAAATCCGGTGATTTGGCTTTTTCATGAACATAGTACTTAACCTGGTATTTAATTCTCAAATATTGCCGATACAAACAGGCCGGGATCAAAATTTTGAAGATCATCAATTGCTTCACCGATGCCTACATATTTTACCGGAATTTTTTGTTTTGCGCAAATTTGAAAAACAACGCCGCCTTTTGCGGTTCCATCGAGTTTTGTAATTACAAGTCCCGTTATATGGGTGACTTTAGAAAATTCTTCCGCCTGTATGAGTGCATTTTGTCCTGTTGTACCATCCAGAACAAGAAGAGTTTCATGGGAGCATGCTCAATAACTTTGCCAGAGACGCGCTTAATTTTGTTCAATTCTTCCATCAGGTGGGCCTTATTATGAAGCCTGCCGGCAGTATCAATCAAAACTATGTCATATTTCTCTTTTACAGCTCTCTGAATGGTATCGAATGCCACCGATGACGGATCGGCACCTTTGCCTTTCTGAACGATCTCTACGCCGGCTCTTTCAGCCCAAATATCCAGTTGTTCGTTTGCCGCAGCTCTGAATGTATCAGCTGCTCCCACAATAACACGCAATCCTGACTTCTTGAAATTATGAGCAAGTTTTCCGATGGTAGTCGTCTTCCCTGCTCCGTTGACACCGACAATGAGAATAACATATGGTTTATATTTTTCAATCTCATTTCCGTTGGATTTGTTTTCAGTTCTCAGAACTTCAATCAACTCTCTTTGAACCGATTCAAGAATATTTATTTTGCTTCGATCCTTCTCCCTGTGAAGTCGCTCCCGGGCACTCTCGATGATCTTTTCCGAAGTATCAAACCCTATATCCGAAGTTATCAGAATTTCTTCAATCTCATCAAGGGTTTTATCGTCAAGAACGGCTTTTCCGGTAATCGTCTCGTTGATTGTATTAACGATCCTGGTCCGGGTTTTGGACAGCCCGTCCTTCAATTTTGAAAAGTTTATGTTTTCAAACAGATTCATATTTCTTTCGTTTTAGAAACTCCATTGCGCGTATAACATACCCAATGAATGATACAAAGATTAAAATTATACTCAGACCATACAGAGATAAATATATAAATGAATCCTTTGGAATTCCAAGCACAATCAGCAGTATCAAGATACCGATTACAATTACTGTAATCTTACCGAGTACGTTGGAAGGCAGGACCCTTCCAATTTTTCGGGCAACAAACACCCCTCCCAGGAATATCAGTACATCGCGGGCAATAATCATGATAAAATAGTAAGTAGGAATCTCGCCTATGATAAATAACTTTATTATGATAGCCGCTATGGCCACCTTATCTGCCAATGGATCGATTATTTTACCGAATTCAGTAACCTGATCATATTTCCTCGCAAGATATCCGTCCAGTATATCTGTAAGTGCCGCAATGACCACTACACTGAAGATAATTATCCTCATACCCGGTTGACCCAGGTAATCAAACAAATACCAGAGAGGCACAGCCATTATTAATCTGAATAATGACAGTAAATTTGAGGGAGTTGATATTTCTTCTATAGTATATCTCATTTTATGACGGCAAATTTACCAATCTTTTCTTCAACTTCATTGTTCGCATCATCCAGACGGACAATTCTGTAGATATAAATCCCGCTTCCAAGTTCTTTACCAAACTCATCTTTCATATTGAAGTCCACTCCACCGTTTCCGTCAGTTTCATCCAGTTCGTTTATCCGAATTCCGTTAAGGTTCCAGATGATAATCTTCGCCCTTTTAGGAAGATTGGCAAAAGTCATCTTTCCAGAGGCAACCTTCGCCGGGTTAGGATATATGTAAACGTCGGAAAGATCTTTTGCATATCCCGTTAATACAAGGTAACTGCCCGCACCTGAATTAATCGTTACTCCATCAGAGGAGGTTAGATTCAGAATCCTCAGCCTGTACTCCCTCCCTATCGAACCTACAGGATTATTCCCCTTAAGGTTCAGGTAGATTACCTTGGGATCTGAAGCATCAGCATCAACGCTGGTGACTTTATTTGCGGGATCAAAGCTGTAATTATCAGGATTTTTAGCCACTGTGGCATTAACTTCCTTATTAAAAGTAATTCTGATCCTGTATGGATCAACTATCTCAAATGAGCTTACGAAAAATTCATCCGGCGTGTTTACTGAATCCACATTAAACACGGTTGTATCCGGAGAAATCGGAGAACCGAAGTAATCCTTCAATCGGCTCGTAATTAATGTGTTTGTACCAATAGGCAGATTCTGGTTATAGGAGAGCACATAAGAATACTGGTTGGCAGGTGAAACTGAATTCGGGTATCCTGCACCTGCAACATTGAATGACTCCAGGTTCTCAATCGTATTGTTGACTCGCTCAGAAAATGTAACCTGAATGTTTCTCCGGGTTTTGCTCACAACCGAAATTACCTTGCCGGGTATATGAGAATATACTGTTAAGACAGGACTCAAATTGGATACTGGATCAGGTTTTGTCACATCATATCCCTGAATAGCATAATAATATTCTTTGCGCGGCAGTACCTGGAAATCAGTGAAGTCAGTGGTTGCGGAGGAATCAATTAAAGCTAGAGAATCAGCGGATAAGCCCTTATATATATAGTAAAACTGGCCCGAGCCGCTCCACGAGAGTTGAACACTGGTTGAATCGATACTATACCCCGAAACGTTATAAGGTGTGCCTGCTTTGTTTGAAACCGCAAATTCGCTGAATTTAATTCCTGTTCCGGTGGGAAATGCTACCTCAGGGACATTATTTTTATTAAGGTCGCCTATAAAAATAGAATTAGAATTAATGTTTTCTTTATAGGAGATTATCTTGACATTACCGAAGTCATTCTTAAAAATATAGGAATACGGAAACACAAACAAGATCAGCTCATCAATTCCGTCGTTGTCAATGTCGGCAAAACGGATACTATTATCAATAGTACGGAAAGTGCCGCCCCCGCTGAATTCAGTGGAAGCGTCAATGAAGCCTTCCTGGTAAATGTTCTGTAGCGCTCCACCTGAATATTTATAAACATTCAGTATGTAGAATGGCGCGATATCATAAGCAATAAGGGAATGAAGAAGTACAGCAATTTCCTCCTGCCCATCACCATCAAAATCTCCGGCTGTAAGGTATTCTGCTGAGGACATAAAGAAAGTTGAATCCTGAAGGAAGGGGTTATATCCCCCGTTCCCATCTGATTCATAACTGAAGATGTCTCCATCCTGATCAATCATCCAGAATTCTTTAAGTCCATCATTATCAAGATCAGTAATGACAGAGTGAGGGAGTCCTAACAAATTTCCGTAATACTTTTCCGGAGTATAATTGCTGAGCGATTTTGTTCCGGTATGTGCCAGGTTATTATCAAAGTTCCATACAGATAATAATGTGTCTGTACTCTGGTCAAAAGCAATGACTTCAGGTTTCCCATCTCCGTCGAGATCATCTGAAAGAGCCGGCCAGAAAGTAGCAGATGAATCAGTAAATTTGTTCAGAATTGTAAATTCACCGACTGAGGCTTGTTCATCTATATAACCAGTTCCGATATTCGAGCTCAGAATATCAGTTTTCCCGTTATTATTAAAATCCCCGACGTCACGCGGAAGTTTATTCTTTATTGAATCAATGGGAGAAAATGAATCATTATTCAGCTTATAAAGAGTATAATAAACATCTTCCGAGGTATAAAACTGGCGCGCTAAAACTTCATTATAATCATTAGTGATGAAACTAACCGGGTCTTCGTAAATGCTTCCCTTAGGCAGACTGAAAGGCTGGACATATTCTGCCGCCATTTCTGCGTTATATTCTACGGGTATGTTAAAAATAGAATCCTGTCCCGAAGGGTTCAGTATAGTCGTCTTTTTGCCTACGAGATTCTCTGCCTGCATGTATACCTGGTATAGAGAATTCTGCTCAACCAGCTGCTTTGGAATAAACCCGTAATGAACATTCTTCACAAACTGGTTATTGGTGTTGAAACCATCGAGCGTTACAAAATCAAAGCTTCCACCTGAACCGAGCTTCCTGTAGAACATCTTGGTGACACAGGGCTGATTAGTGTATACAGATGCCAGTACCGTAGCTTTTTCACCGTATAAAGCAGGCCCAAGGGTTACCAAAACGGCTTCGGGCGCGGTTCTGATTATATAAAAGTTGACTCTCTCCTCAAGGGTTCTTCCATTTGTAAGGTTAACCAGTATCCGTAAGCCATAGACGGAGTCGGGAAGCTGCGATATGTCAAGGGTATATATATGTTTATTTGCAAACTGGTTCCTTCCATCAGGGATAAGCGAAATCCAGTTCTCAGGATTCAATCCGTAACCATAATCGAGCTGATAGTTTACGAAATAAGGAGATAGAACTGTTGCAGTAATCTGTATTGAATCCTGGAAAGTTGAAAAATCCTGGGTGGGATTTTCGAATTTGATTATTGAGGGTGCACCTACATTAAGTGCATTATAAAGATTCAGCCTGCCTGCGCCGGTGTAAATATCCCAACCGGGACTTCCGATATCATCCGAAGTGCTTTTTAATATTTGTTTTACTTCCTCATTGCTAAATGAATTCTTTGAAAGGATTAAAGCGGCTGCTCCGGATACAAAAGGAGAGGATGCCGACGTTCCTGAAACGTATGCATAACCATTATCCATCGCTGTCGTAAAAATCTGTGTTCCGGGAGCCATTAGGTCGAGCGTGGACCCATAATTTGAATTGGAAGAGCGGTAATCTTCCTGAGTTGAATTTCCCACACAGATAACCTCAGAGTAACCAGAAGGATAATGAGGCTCGTCAGAACCTGAATTTCCGGCCGAACCAACCAGTACTATGTCCCGGGAATACGCGTACCTTATTACGTCTCTGAGAACAAAAGAAAATGAATTGTCTCCGAAGCTCATATTAATAACTATAGCACCCATTTGAACGGCATACAGAATCGCTGCTGCCACATCATCTTCTTCCCCGTATCCTCCCGGGTCGAATGCTCTCAGGTTTAATACCTTTATATTGGGAGCGGTTCCGGCAATTCCGGTTAAGTTGTTAGCTTCGGCTGCGGCAATGCCGGCTATGAAAGTTCCGTGTCCATACTCATCCATCGGATCGTTATCCCATGTAAGATAATCACCACCTGAAGAATCAAAAGGAAACCCAACCCTGTCTGTAAAATCCCAGCCCCGGTAATCATCAATAAAACCATTATCATCATCATCTATCCCGTTTGATCTCTTATCGTGTCCGCTTGCATCCGTTCCCATCTCACCTGAATTAAGCTTAATTTTATTGTGAAGATCAGGGTGAAGATAATCTATTCCTGTATCTATAATAGCAAGCAATACAGAGTCGGATCCCTGTGTAATATCCCAGGCATCATAAGCTTTTATCTTTGCAAGTCCCCATTGATTTTGAATGAGGCTGTCATTGGGGATCACTTCCATCTGATAGATATTTGATGGTTGAATGTATTCAATTGAGGGATCTTCATTCTGAAGTGCCAGGAATGAAGATTCATCAACCGTTTTATCGAAGGTAACTTTTATTATTCTGCCAAGAATTTCATTCTGTTTTGCAATTCCTTTAGCAAGATAATTTACTTTGGGTGAAAGAATTGAGAAGTTGAATGATTTACCAGAAGGAATGTATTGTTGGGTTTGGATTTTACTTTCTATTTCCTGCTTGGAAACGTAGTCTTTATATTTTATAAAATAGGTTGATTGTGGAAATAGAAGTGAACTAACTAAGAAAGACAGGATTATTGTTAGCCCCGTTTTATAATTCATATATCTCCTTCTTAAAGTTTTTATCTACCTAGAGTGGGATATTCGCCCGAGAAGCAGGCAGTACAGAAATTTTCAGAATCTGCTTCGGATACCGCTTCGAGCATTTCATCAATTGTCATGTACTCAAGACTGTCAACGCCAAGGTATTTGCGGATTTCTTCTATATCTCCGTGCATCTGGTTTGCAACAAGCTCTTCCTTACTGGGGAAATCCATCCCATAAAAACATGGATACTTTATCGGTGAGGAAGATATTCTGATATGTATCTCTTTAGGATTAGCTTCTCTTATCAGGTTTACTAGCTGTTTGGAAGTTGTGCCTCTGACAATTGAATCATCAACCATTACAACGGTCCGTCCTTCAAGCACACCCTTAACCGTATTAAATTTAAATCTTACACCTAGTTCACGCCGCTCCTGTCCCGGCTGAATAAATGTCCTTCCGATATAATGGCTTCTTATTAATCCTATTTCCAGTTTTGAATTTACTCCCTGTTTTTCAAGTTGACTCTGGTATCCTAGTGCTGTCGTGTTTGAGCTGTCAGGCACACTAATTACAATTACTTTTTCTCCATCCTTATCTGTCACAGGGTATTTCTTTGCAAGAATTTTCCCGAGGCGTCTTCTCATCTTGTCCACGTTGTGTCCGAAGATGAAGCTGTCTGGCCTTGAGAAATAAATATATTCAAAGATGCAGTGTTTTTTCGGATAGTACTCTGGTTTAATCCGGTATGATTTTATTTTATTGCTTTCGTATACTTCCTCATCAATTACAATGAGTTCCCCCGGTTCAACTTCACGCCTGAACTCTGCAGTTAAAAGATCAAAAGCACAGGTTTCTGATGCAACCACGAATGCATTATTCAGCTTGGCTATTGAGAGCGGTCTGAAACCATAGGGATCCCTGGCAGCAATTACTTTGTCATCAGTCAGAATCGTCAGGCAATACGCGCCTTCAAGCCTCTGTAATGCCTCCCTGATCTGCTCTACCTGGTCATTAAGCTTACTCCTGGCAATCAAGTGAAGTATTACCTCGGTGTCGCTTGTTGTCTGAAAGATCGCACCTTCGTTAACCAGTTCTTCCCGCAATATTTTTGCATTTGTAAGATTGCCGTTATGGGCAACCGCGAGGTTGCCGAGTCTGTAGTTTACAACAAAAGGCTGAATATTTTTAATCGACTTTGAGGATCCGGTGGTAGAATAACGGTTATGTCCTATTGCTTTATTGCCTGGCAAACTATTAAATATTTTTGGATCTGCGAATACTTCTGAAACAAGACCTTCCCCCTTATGAATGTTAAAAACAGAATGTCCTTTTTCATTTAATGACTGGGTTACTATTCCACAGGCCTCTTGTCCCCGATGCTGCAGTGCATGAAGTCCGTAATAAGTGTTTAAAGAGGCTTTCTCCGTACCATAAATGCCGACAACTCCGCAAAAACATTTTGGTTTTTCCGATTGTATCTTCATCAGTTACTTAACCTGTTTATTTGAAAGGAAGTGCAAATTTAAGCAATTATTCAATCTTTGTATAAGAAAAATAGAGGGATATTGAAAAATAAAAAAGGTACTATTTGAAGTACCCCGAAAATTATACCAGGTCAACAATTATAAGTTCCGTTTTAACCGGCAGAACAATCGGATATAAAGAGTTTAATTATACAAATATAATGAACCTCAGAAAATGTAGTATACCATCCATTTGTAGAATAAATGTAGTTTAATGCTCTTGGTTATTCCGTGGTTGAAGACCGGTAAATGGCCGGAAGAAGGCCGACAGATAGTTGGATATTAAAGGATTTTATTTGGGAGAAAAAATAAAAAGAACTCTGGATCTCAGAATAATATTTGAATAATTAGATTCCGAATTCAGATCGGCATGACATTTATGAGATCCTTAGAGTTTTTTATTCTTTTTGTCGGAACGGCGGGATTTGAACCCGCGACCACCTGAACCCCATTCAGGTACGCTACCGGGCTGCGCCACGTTCCGATTTTTTATAATTTCTCAAGTACAAATTCTAAAATACTTTTGATTTCTTCAAGGTCTTTTTTTAATGACGGCTTTTCTTTCTTCTGCTCGGCTGATGTCTCCGATTTCGTTTCTGTTTCAGGTTCGGAAATAACAGCTCCCTGGTCAGGTGAATAATCTTCGAGTATTTTCTTCGCTCCTTCTATCGTATATTTTTTTTCTCTGAGTAGTGTTTTAATATGAAGAATCAGTTGTATATCTTTATTCGTATAGATCCTGTTTCCCGCTCTGTTTTTTTGGGGTTTTAACTGGTCAAATTCGGTTTCCCAGTAACGCAGGACATATTGCTCTATTTCAGTTATTTTGCTCACTTCGCTGATTGAGTAATATAACTTTTTAATAGCAAGGTTTTTCATACTATTTACTTCCTCAGTTTAAAGAAAAATAAATAATCGGATTGATAATCGCAAGATCAGAGCAATTAAATAATTTTTAACTTTAGGCAAAGCCTATAATTTGTTCTCATTTATAACGATATCGATAAGTTCATTAACGTCATTCAACTCATAATCTGCGTCATGCGACTTGGTATCGAAAGTATCGCCATACCTTGCAAATGCTGTCTTCATGCCTACATTAGCTGCTCCAATGATGTCTCTCTCAGCCCAGTCCCCAACCATAATCGCTTCGCCCGGTTTTACATCGAGTTTCTCCAGAATCGTTAAAAACGGCGCAGAATGGGGTTTCCTCTGCCCTGTATCTTCAAAAGTGACCACAGCATCTATAATATGGTGAAAATTAAGGTATGCCAGCCGAAGCCAGGCTTCTTTGACGGGAGCATCCGATACTATTCCCATCTTAATACCCAGTTTTAAAAGTTTATTCAGTGTGGAATATACATGGGGATAAGGAATCAAAGCGGCTTCCCGCGCCCTCCTGTAAGCCACTATTCCTGCAGAAAGAATCTTATAATCTACTTTTTTGAGGACTCTTTGGAGAAATGCATCAAAAACCTGCTGGTATTCAATTCCCTGCTCTTTATAAATTTCATCAATAACTTTATTTGATTCTTCAACCGATAATTCGAGTCCCGCATCTATCATTGCAGGGATGGCTTCTTCTATTGCTCTCCTTTTCATCTTCATAAAATCTACCAGTGTATTATCGAGATCGAATATTACCGCACGTATCAAAATTGTCCTCCTTCATTTTCAATTTTATTTTTTAGCAAGTATACGGCTGCATAGTAACTTTTTTCTTTAAAACCGCTTATATAACCATCGCATGAAGAAGCAGTTAACAGAATCTGCCTGAATTCTTCCCTGGATGCAAGGTTTGATAAATGAACCTCGATTTTAGGTATATCGAGTTCTTGAAGTGCATCTCTGATGGAAACAGAAGTATGTGCGTATCCTCCGGGATTAATGATCAGTCCGTCGAAACCAGAAAGTGCCTGCAGTTTATTGATAATACTTCCTTCAGTATTGCTCTGGAAAAAATCAAAGTCAACGTCTTTGAACTCAGAACACAACATTCCCTTAATTTCTTCAAGCGTTAGTCCGCCATAGTGATTTTTATCCCTCTTCCCGAGGAGATTCAGATTCGGTCCGTTTATTACTGCTATCTTCATTTCATCTCAGCCATTTCATCTATTATTTCCCTCATCCTGGGATTAAGGTAAATCTGATCGATACCCAGTTCTTTAAGCGCAGCTGAAAGAATCATTACCTTTCTCTGAAGATTCATCATCTTATTAATAACTATAACCTTGCTTTCCTTCAGCAGGCAGTATCCTCCTTTAAAGTCGCCTTTCTCAAACCTGACTTCGGCGCCCAGCTGCTGTGCAAGTGCTTTAAGATCCTGAATTATTTCTTCAAATTCCTTTTCTTTAAGTTTCATTATGATTCTTCCCGGGTCATTGGTTTGAAGATTGCCAGAAATATAATTGAACAATAGCACAATAGTTCGATAAGAGAAAAACTACTAATGACCGTCAGTCTTTTCATTATTAAATTTAAAACATCGCTGTTGTTGAATAACCCGGAATTAACCTTCGTAAAGATACTATAATCAATGGTCATCAGGTAAATTTCAAAAGGAGCAGTAACAAGAATGAGAACGGTTATAATAAAGAGCCATCCGTTTCTTCGTAAATTTAATTTCGAAGTAACCAGAAAAAGAAAATAAAAGATAAGAAATACTATAAAAAGTACGAAAGTCGTCATTACCGCAGGATTGATTGTTGTTAAAACTGCTTTCAAATTTTGTTCATTCAGATAGTCTTTTTTCGATGTTATAGTCTGATCAAACATCTGGTAAGATAGCATCAACCTGATAAAAGAACTTCCCATCCAAAAAATGCAAGCAAGTGAAGCAACAGTAAGAAAAGAAGAAGAAATTTTACTTATTTTTTTCATCAATATTTGAAATTGTAGACAATTAAAATAATAAAATTAATTGAATTTTGATTTTAGTGCCTCAAATGACATAAGTTCAAAAATCTAAAAAACGCAGGGTGCTGGATTGTTTAAAGGTTACTTGAAATTGCCAATCATTGTCGTGCTCCCGTTCTGCTATTTCCCGTAGGATTGGTCACCACTGGTGGATATACTTTTAACACCATTCTGAATTAACGAAGGCAGCAGATTGAAAAGTATTGAAGGTTATGTTAATAAAATAAATTTTAATCCATACTGTCATCAGGTTCTTTGTGTTATATCTGATAATTTTAAGAATAGCTGGATTTAATATTAAGTAAAACTCCTATCCATTGGTTTTTAAGGCTTTTCTTCAAAATAGATAAGATTATAGATCAACAATAAATAGATTCGGAACTTGCATCAGTCTAAAGATGCTTATTCTGTATATATGTATTAACAGGCTTTTTTGAGTTATCGGGTTCAGGATAGTTGAGAGTATAATGCAATCCCCTGCTCTCTTTCCTCATCCCTGCAGATTTTATTATAATATGGGAGCACGTTTCTACGTTTCGGAGTTCGAGAATTTCTTCAAAGACTTTTGTCTTTTTGTAAAAATTTTCTGTTTCTTCGTAAAGGGTATGAATTCTTTTCTTAGCCATTTCAAGTCTTAAATCAGAACGAACAATGCCAACATAGTTCCACATTATTTCTTTAACTTCTCTAAGAGAATGTGTAATAAGTATCCTCTCATCAGCAGTCAGGGTCCCTGAATCATCCCATTCAGGTACTTCCGGCATTGTCTTGTCATATGCGTTGATGAATTCTTTCAGATTATCGGCTGCCCGGTATGCAAATACAACCGCTTCGAGGAGCGAATTGCTTGCAAGCCGGTTTGCACCGTGAAGGCCGGTCATTGATACCTCACCGCAGGCATAAAGTCCGTTTAATGAAGTCCTTGCATATTCATCTACCGCAATCCCACCGCAGGCATAATGTGCTGCAGGAACCACCGGTATATAATCTTTTGTTATATCTATTCCGTAATCAAGACAGGTCTTATATATATGGGGAAAATGATCAATCACTTCACCACTATTCTTGGGCGTTATATCCAGGTATACATATTCAGCACCGCTTTTTTTCAGTTCATTATCTATCGCTCTTGCTACTATATCCCTTGGAGCCAGTTCTTTCCTGGAATCGTAGTTTTCCATAAATGTCTCACCCGATTTCAGCCTAAGTTTCGCACCGAAGCCCCGTACAGCCTCTGAAATCAGAAATGACGGCTTACCCGGTTCAGTTCCGGGACCCTGACGGTATAACGATGTTGGATGAAATTGAATAAATTCCATATTGGCCATTTTCGCTCCGGCCCTGTAGGCCATGGCAAAACCGTCACCAGTAGCTATGACCGGATTAGTCGTATGCAGATATACTTGTCCCAATCCCCCCGTTGCAATTACTGTGGCCTTCGATGTAACACGGAAAACTGCATTTGTTTCACAATCCAGTATATAGGCTCCCCAGCAGTTCCGGTTAGCCAGAGTTTTATTTTTAAGTTGATGAACGTTATGTTCAGTAATGAGATCAATCGCAACAGCATTCTCCATTATCCTGATATTTGGCTTTTCATTAACTGCGTCTATCAGGGCTCGTTCAATTTCTGCACCGGTTAGATCTTTAGCGTGGAGAATTCTTGCCATCGAATGCCCTCCTTCTTTAGCAAGATCATAACTGCCATGCTTCTTCGTAAAACGTGTTCCAATTTCAACCAGGTCATTTATCCGGTCGGGACCTTCGGTAACGGTTATCTCAACTGCCTCTTTGTCGCAGAGCCCTGCCCCGGCAATCAAAGTATCTTCGATGTGTTTCTCAAAACTATCGTGTACATCCATTACACTGGCAATCCCGCCCTGCGCATAATTAGTGTTCGACTCTGATTTGTTCTTCTTCGTTGCGATTATAACATCTGCAGACTCGGATATCTTCAGGGCAGCAAATAGGCCCGCAATGCCGCTGCCGATTATAAGTACATCAGTATGCATTATTTATTTTTAAGTACCTCATGAAAATTATAAAGGAAAAAATCTATATCACTTTTAGTGACAATTAGCGGCGGCAAAAGACGTAGTACATTAACATTAGTGCAGTTGGTAAGTACTTTTCTTTCTCTCATTTTACCTACAATACCATTGCCGGGATAATTCATTTCAATTCCCTGCATAAATCCTTTTCCCCTGATCTGTTTTATATCCTCCGGAAACATCTGTTTAAGTTCTTCAAGTTGTTCAGTCATATAAATTCCGAGTTTTTCCGCCTCTGCCATTAGCCCTTTTTCAAAGACTTCTTCAAGTACAACCTTCCCAGCTGCACAGCATACGGGGTTACCGCCGAATGTGGTGCCATGAATACCCGGAGTGAATACATCATCAAACTTTTTTGATACCAGGAAAGCCCCGAGAGGCAGTCCGCCGCCTATCGCTTTTGCAGTTAGAATGATATCCGGCTCTACATTATAATGATGACAGGCAAATGGTTTTCCCGTCCTGCCTATTCCTGTCTGGATCTCATCTGCTGCTATAGCAAATCCGTATTGTTCGCGAAGCTTCTGAAGTTCTTCAGAAAATTCTTCAGAGACAACGTTGATCCCCCCTTCACCCTGTATAAACTCGATAAAAACTGCTGCAGTATTCCTCCCTGCCTTCTTTTTCAGATCATTTACATCATTAAACCTTATATGATCAATCCCGGGTAAAAGAGGTTCGAATCCCTTTGTATACTTTTCCTTACCTGTAAGAGTAACTGCCCCGTAGGTTCTTCCGTGAAATGATCCGGTGAGAGAAAATATTTTTTTGTCAGAACCATAATATTTCCTCAGAAGTTTGATTGCTCCTTCTACGGATTCGGTCCCGCTGTTGGTTAAAAATGCTTTCGACATACCGGAATATTTCAGTAGAAGCTCTGTGAATTCCATTTGAACGGGGGTTATATAATTGTTTGAAAGATGTGCAAACTTCTGTATCTGGTAAGTTACTGCACTAACAATAGCAGGGTGAGCATACCCGAGTGCGTTTACGGCGAGTCCCGAAAAGAAATCGAGGTATCTGTTCCCCTCTGTATCAAAGAGATGAACCCCGCTTCCATGATCAATATTGATTGGAAGCCTGTTATAAGTGTGCAGGAAAAGTTCTTTTTCCATTTGAGTAAAGGTTTTTTCCATAAATTTCAGATAAATAAAATGATTGATAGTATGACCATAAAACCAAACAGGAAAATATTAAAGATGATTCCTGATATAAGCGCATACGGTAAACTTCGGGATAAGGAGTAAATGCCGGATACAGCTAAAAAAACAGCCCATAATAAAAGTAAACCCTCAAAAGCCAGAAGAGTGTATGCTATAGTGGGTTTAAGGAGAAATGGTGAGGGATTATCAGTAAACAGGTATTGTCCGAAAGTAATAAGTTCGATCGGGAATAAAATTATGAGAGCAAAAACGTAGGGAATAAGGGAATATATCAGAACAGCATTATTATCTCTCAGTCGTGATTTTAACCCTGATAATTTATTAACCAGAAATGAGATAAGTGTATATGCCCAGATCACCAGGTACCCGGATGCAGCTGATATAAGGAGCGCTGGTAATAAACCAATCCGCATAGTGCTTTCACCTGAAAAAAGAACCGATAAGAACCGGGCATTAATAAATGCCCTGATCGCAAAAAGAAGGGCGATAAGCAATATGAAATTTTTGTGCTCTGACTGAATTATCCTGTTAAAGGCTTTAACGGGATTCTCGATCAGCATCCCTATCAATTGCCATAGGTCCAGGTTGAAGATTCTTTCTCTCAGGTATCCCTTGCAGCTGCTGCAAGTATGTTTGTAGAAAGGATTTTCAGTTCCGCAGTTTGGACAGACGACAACGTTTTTCATGTTAAAAGTTAACCCTCATGTTCAACATGGGAGTTTTAGTATAAGGATTTTCTGAGACATCGAAATCAAAAAGATTTGCATCAACGTATGCATCAATCAGGTTGGCTATATAGACAATCACCATATATATTGTGAACAAGTCTCTCTGATCGCGGTAAAAAGTCCGGTTACTTCTATCTAAAGTTTCTCCGGTACGTATATATTTGTTTCGGTAGTAAACGTAAAGATCATTATTCTGCTGCCACTCATATCCAAACCAGATACCCAGACCCCATATTACGGGAATCTTAAGGTATGACTCATTATAAAACTGGCCCCAGCCCGGTATTATCGCACTCCTGAGAACTGCTCCCCAGGGAGATTTTGTCATAACATACACAGAATCTTCCTGTGAGGTTGAGTCGGAAGAAATCTGCTGTGGAAAGCTGCTGAAAGAGATTATAGCAAGGAAAGCAAAAATCTTAACTATATGACTTATCGATGGCGTCAAACAGTTCAAACAATCTTTCAAGTTCATCGTTGGAATAAAATTCAATTGTAATTTCACCTGAACCATCCTGTTTTTGACGGCAGATAACCTTGGTAGCAAATACTTTCCTTAATCTGTCTTCAACGTCATTTAAATTAGCAGAACGGGGTACAGGGTGGGTAACATGTTTTGATTTTCCTGTTCCACCTACACCTGTTAGATATTTTTTAACCAGCTGTTCAACTTTTCTTACAGATAAACTTCCGTCCTTTATTTTTCCAAGCATTTCCAGCTGAAGAGATTCTGTAGGAAGATTTATCAGTGCGCGTGCATGTCCGGAAGTAATATCTTCTTTAACTAAAGCATCCTGAATTTCTCCCGGAAGTTTCAACAGACGTATAGTATTCGCAATGGTTGTCCGGTCTTTTCCTACCCTGTCGGCTATTTCCTCCTGGGTAAGGTCGCATTCTTCCATCAGCCGCCTGTAGGCTAATCCTACTTCAATAGGATTCAGCTTCTCTCTCTGGATGTTCTCGATCAATGCCAATGCCAGCATTGTTTCTTCATTATCAACCTGGATTATATAGGCAGGGATTTCCCTGTAGCCGATATCAATACATGCTTTAAGTCTTCTTTCTCCTGAAATCAGCTGGTAAGTGCCGCCTGTCATCCTTCTTACGGTAATAGGTTGGATAAGACCATTTGACAGGATAGATTTTTTCAGTTCTTCAAGTGCTTCAGGGTCAAAATTCTTTCGGGGCTGGTAAGGATTGGAGCTGATAACACCCACAGGTATTTTTGCCAGGATGTCATTTTCCTTTCCGTCATCTTTTTTAACATTGGTATAGTCTGGTGCTTCCTCATTCTCTGAGGGAAGATTTTGAGGTCTTATCAAAGCGTCAAGGCCTCTGCCTAATCCTGGTTTTAATTTAGTCATAATTTATAATGAAATATTTCCGTCTGTATTTCTCTTTATTACCTCTGCTGCCAGGGCCATATAATTTTTCGCTCCTGACGAAATAGCATCGTATAGTATCACCGGTTTGCCGTAACTGGGAGCTTCGGATATTCTCACATTCCTGTGAATAATTGTATCAAAAACCTTATCTCCGAAATACTTTCTTACTTCCTCGGCAACCTGGTGTGACAATCTGAGCCGGGTATCAAACATAGTAAGTAACACTCCCTCAATAGTCAAGTCCTTATTAAAATGCTTTTTGACAATATTTATTGTATTAAGCAGCTGCCCGAGTCCTTCAAGTGCAAAATACTCACATTGTACGGGAATTAAAACAGAATTTGCAGAAGTAAGTGCATTCAGGGTTAACAGACCTAATGAAGGAGGACAATCAATAAGAACAAAATCATAGCTATTTTCAATTTTCTGTAATGCGGCTCTCAGCAGCTTTTCACGGTCATCCATATCAACCATTTCTATCTCAGCTCCGACAAGATTAATGTTTGAAGGCAGCAGGTCGAGAAACGGCATATAGGTATTTATTATAACTTCTTCAACAGTACGGGTGCCTATCAGAACTTCATAAATCGAGGGCGTATGATCGTTTATACTCAATCCTGAAGAGGAATTAGCCTGGGGATCGATATCAATAAGAAGCGTACGTTTTTCCGCGGCCGCCAGGAGGGAGGATAGATTTATTGCTGTTGTGGTCTTTCCGACACCACCCTTCTGGTTAGCTATAGCTATTACTTTAGTCATTCAATAATTGCAATACGATAAAGCGTAATTTAATTAATAGTTTTGTCTAAAATAGCTTTACATCGTATTTTTTCCAAATGAACCTAAAGCTTAATTTCTTCTCCGTAATCCAGTACTCTCGCATTTATACCAACGGCTTCAACTTTCTGTTTGAATTCCTGCGGATCTGCTTCAATCGTCGGAAATGTATTATAATGTATAGGAATAGCCATTTTAGGTCTCACCAGTTCGGCGGCCCTGATAGCATCGGTAATATTCATTGTAAAGTTATCTCCGATGGGAAGCAGCATATAATCAATGGGACCGTTCATTTCTCCTATTAATTTCATATCGAGGAAGAGCCCAGTATCACCTGTATGATATATAGTCTTACCGTCAGCATGAATAATTACTCCTGCAGGTTCGCCGGCATAATTACCATCGGGAGTCTGCGAACCATGGTGGGCAATTGTAAATTTTACCCTGCCGAAATCAAAATCGTAACCGCCGCCAATGTGCATATTGTGAGTCTCGAATCCTTTTGAACTGAGATAAATACCGAGTTCATTCACACAAATAAACATTACCTTCCCTCTTTTGGCAATCTTCATCGCGTCGCCAAGATGGTCATTATGTGCGTGGGAGAGAATGATATAATCTGTCTCAACATCATCTGATTTAACGGGTGATGTCGGGTTGTCATCAAGAAAGGGATCAATAAGTATTCTTTTCCCCGAATCTGTGGTTATCTGACAGGCAGAATGAGAAAAATATCTTAATTTCATTTTTTTCCTCCTTTATTGTTCGAATATATATGCAGAGGTTGCTCAAATTTGTTAACCGTGGTTTGAGCAATCATTAAAATCTCCTATTTTTCAGTTCCCGTATTATTATAAATATTATAAAATTTTTGCTATCAAAACATGATCTGAATTACCTGATAGAATAGTAATTATTTTTAATGATATCCTAACTCAGCGAAGTCCCTCATCTGGCTTTCCATCTGCCTTTTCCTTTTATTCATGCTCAGCCATGTTCAAAATAAACTCTTAAAAAACCACGAATAGTCTGAAAAGATCTCATCTTACTTTTTTCGCTTCCGTATATCGTCGGTATCTGTACAAAGCCAATTTTATATTTCTTTCTGGCTGCTTTTATAAGGATCTCTGTCTCGGCTTCGTACCCATATGAAGCGGGAAGAATATCATGAAGTATCGGTGTCTTATATGCCCTGAATCCGCATTGACTGTCGGCGATAACCTGTTTTAATTTAATACTTAAGAGCAGAGAGGTTAATTTGTTGCTGAGTATTCTTAAAAAAGGCATCTTTTCCATACTACCCAGCCTGTTGCCTATGGCTATATCATAGCTGTTTAGTACTTCTGTTAAGAAAGGAATATATTCAGGGGGGTGCTGAAGGTCAGCATCGATAATAACAGTTACATCTGAATTCAATTCGATGCTTTTTTTCATTCCCCGTGTTGTTGCAAATCCTTTACCCTGATTTTTTCTATTGGAAAGAAGAACAATTCTCTCATTTATCTTTATATTCTTAAGGAAATCATCTGTAGATCCGTCGTTTACGGCAATGACGGTGTCGCAAAATAAAAGTGTTCTGCTTATTATCTCCTGAAGAGTATTTTGTTCGTTAAAGAATGGAATTACTGCAGCTATCCTAGGTTTTCTGGACATAATGTTCAAAAATTCCTCTCCACCCTTTTGTGGCTGGAGATTTAAATGCTTTTACGAGGCGTTTCCTTAAAGCCTCTTTTGATAATCCCCTGGTGAGCTGTCCGTCTTCAGCCAGTGAAATACCGCCGGTTTCTTCCGAGACAATTACACTCAGAACGTCAGCCTGCTCTGTGATACCTAGTCCGGCCCGATGTCTCATACCAAGTGATTCTCCATTCACCTGAGTTGTGGTTGAGAGAGGCAGCGTACATCTGGCAGCTTCTATTGCATTATTATTAACAATAACAGCACCGTCGTGAAGTGGTGATCTGGGGAAAAAGATTGAGCGTAGTAATGAACTGCTCAGCCTGGCATTAAGCAATTCTCCGGTTTCAGAATAGCCTCTTATACCTGTTGATTTTATAATAACTATCAGTGCACCATGCTGATGCTGAGACAATTCAAAGGCGGCATCGGCTATAATTGTTGCTGCTTCAGGTGATTCTTCTTTAACAAACATCCTGAAGAACGGGTTCCTTGCAACAATAACCAGCAGCCTTCTGATTTCAGGCTGGAACAAAATAAGGAATGCGATCACCCAGATATCTGTAATAAGTTTTAACAGCCAGCTGAGAGCTCTGAAATTAGCTGCCTGGGATGCGAATGAAAGCAAGAGAACAATCATCAGTCCCATAAAGATTTGGGCCGCTATTGTTCCTTTCAGAAGTGTATAAAGCCTGTATATGATAAAAGAAACAATGGCAATGTCTATCAGATCTGCGAAAGAAACCGTCAGGAAGCCGATTTTAAAGAGTTCAAACATTAGCTGTTAAAGTTTATTTAATAGTCTGCTCACCTGCAGACCGTAAAGTACATTATGAGTACGTATAAAAGTTGCTCCGTTTTTTACTGCCATGGCGTTAAGGACTGCAGTTGCAACATCTCTATCTTCTGTGAGATCACCGATGATACTTTTTATAAATCCCTTTCTTGAAACTCCGATCAGTACAGGGTACCCCGAAGCTTTAAACCTGTTTAGTTCCTTTATGATAATCAAATTATGATCAAAAGTCTTTCCAAATCCTATACCCGGATCAATTATAATTTTATTAATTCCGGCTTTCTTCGCCTTCTCTGCCTGTTTCATGAGAAAGGCAAATATATCTTCAATCAGGTTTTCGTAGTTGGTGTTTAACTGCATGTCCTTCGGAGTCCCTTTTATGTGCATAATAATTAATGCCGCCTCGTGCTCCTTAACAACATTAATTAATTCGGGATCATAAGTACCGCCGCTTATATCATTTATAATTGCGGCACCTCTTTTTAAGACTTCTGCAGCTACTTTACTTTTGGTTGTATCAACAGAGACTACAGCATCAGTTTTTTTCTCAAGAATACCCTCAAGCACAGGTATTACTCTGTTCATTTCTTCATACGCCGAAATACCTTCAGAGCCCGGCCTCGTTGATTCACCACCTATATCAATAATATCAGCCCCGGCTTCCAGCATACCTATTCCATGGCTTATAGCATCTATGCGGTCGAAGTATTGACCTCCGTCAGAGAAGGAATCAGGGGTAACGTTAAGGATTCCCATAACATAAACCTGGTCGAATGAAAAGTTCCTCCCGGCAAGTTCATATGATCTGTTCCCGGCTGAATTCTCTTTTTGTTTGTTCATACTATACTGGTTTTCAGAGCGCATAAGGAATCTGTTTGATGGTCTTGCTAAATATAAACTCTCTTTTAAGTCTTTGCAAAAAACCTGATAATGATTTAAAATAAAAAAGGTGACTTTGAAGCCACCCGCGATTTCTTCTTATTCATTTCATTAGTTCTGCACAAGGTTTTTCAGTTCGGTACAAGCCGCTGTTGGATTATCTGCTTTGAAGATAGAAGAACCCGATACAAAAACATCTACTCCGGCTTTAAAAGCTGGTATTATTGTTTCTCTGTCGATGCCTCCATCTATTTCAATCTTAAAATCTGCATTAAACTCTTTCCTTAATTCAACGGCCTGTTTGATTCTTCGGATTGAATTAGGAATAAATGATTGGCCGCCGAAACCCGGGTTAACCGACATAATAAGTAGTATGTCCATATATTCAGCAATGTCTCTTAGAGTATGGACGGGAGTTGCAGGGTTAATTACCACTCCGGCTTTCATACCTAATTCTTTAATTCTATTTATCGTTCTGTTTAAGTGAACCACCTCTTCCTGGTGAACAAGCAAGTGATCGGCACCGGCATTTTTGAAATCTTCCAGATATTTATCAGGATTCTTAATCATCAGGTGAACATCAATAGGGAGTTTTGTTGACTTTCTTACTGCTTTTACCAGGACGGGACCGAAGGTTATATTAGGTACAAATTGTCCATCCATTATATCGCAGTGGATCCAGTCAGCTCCGCCCATTTCTACGAGCCTTATCTGCTGTTCGAGATTAGCCAGGTCTGCTGATAATATCGAAGGAGCAATCAGCGCCATTTATTCCTCCTTAATCTCATTTTCATTCGCGGTCTTAGTTACAAACAGGTCAACCTTATCTCCAGCGTTAACCTTATTCCCCTTGCTGGGATACTGATCAAGGATAGTGTTGGGAAGCAAAGAAAACGACGGCTGGTAATTTATCTTCCCCACTTTTAAAGAACTATCGGCAAGAATTTTTTCGGCTTCTGTAAGAGATTTACCTATAAGGTCAGGGATCTCAATGCTTCCTGACTGAGCCTTTCCCAGACTCACGGTTACGTTTACGCTTTCACCTTTTTTGACAGGGGTACCCTCGGCAAATTGCTGATCATATATCATATCCTTCGGATAACCAGAAGGTTCCTGGTCTACATCACCTAGCTTCAATCCCAGTCTCTCTAATGAAAATTTAGCGTCTCTTACTGATTTTCCGGTCAACTGAGGGACCTGGACAACAGGCTCGCCGCCGCTCACAAAAAGATAGACTCTTCTTCCCTCCTTAACTGTTTCACCTGCCCGGGGTCTCTGAAAAATTATAGAACCCTCGGGAAATTTCTCATCAAAAGTAGTATCTCCGATTATCGGGTCAAGATCCTGTGATTCGAGCAGCTTGACCGCATCAACCTCGGTTTTACCCACAACATCGGGTACTTTTTCAATGGGAGAACTTACATACCATGGAAGGATCACATTATCCATCAGCAGAACAACAGCTAATAGAGCAAAAAGAATCCATAGGATTTTTCTGACGACGGGTTTTTGGAGAATTTTTTTCATCGTTCGAAATATATTAAATGAGCCGATTTTAAACAAACTATAAAGATAGATGGAATTTACGGGGATTAACCGGGTTTTTAACTATGAATAAAAATAAAATTACTATATATTTGACCATTATTAAGAATCAGCAGTAAAACTCTGTTATTTGTGGTAAATCCTTACCATTAAAAGTATTCTGTTTTATTTATTAAAATTTCTCATGAGGTACTAATGTTTAAACAGCACCCCAAAGGTTTGTACGTACTTTTCTTTACCGAGATGTGGGAAAGGTTCAGTTACTATGGTATGCGGGCAATACTTTCTCTCTATATGATAAACGCTCTGATGTACGACAAAGCCTTTACTTCTTCTATTTATGGGTATTATACAGGTCTCGTTTATCTGACCCCTCTTCTGGGAGGATATGTTGCCGATAAATACTGGGGAAACAGAAGATCCATCATCTGGGGTGGAGTTGTAATGGCTCTGGGTCAATTTGCGCTTTCTTTCAGCGGTTTTTTATATCAGCCGCCTGTAGATCCCAATATTACTTATTCGGCTCTCACTCTTAACCTGCAGCAAATAGTATTTGTTGTTGGTTTGACTTTGTTGATAATTGGAAACGGTTTCTTCAAGCCTAATATCTCTACGATGGTTGGTCAGCTTTACCCTGCCAGTTCAGTAAGGTTAAGAGATTCTGCATTTACAATTTTTTATATGGGTATAAACCTGGGAGCTTTATTTTCCCCTCTGGTTGCTGGAGGTCTCGGCGATACTGGTAACCCTGCCGATTTTAAGTGGGGATTTATGTCCGCCGGTGTTGGAATGTTAATAGGATTAGTAACCTTCTATTGGGGGAAAAACAAATTCCTGGTAACACCTGAAGGTGAACAGATAGGACTACCCCCGGCAAAGAAAACACGGGAAGAGAAAAAAGCAGAAGCTCCGGATTTTACAACGGGACAGATTTTCTTTGCTGTTGGATTGTTCCTTGCGCTTTTCTTTATAATTCTATTCGGATTTAATGCCGATGTAATCAGTTCATTTATATTCTCTTCGATGATATCTGTACCGACCCTTATAATTATAGATAAATCTTTAACTAAAATTGAAAAGCAGAGAATAGCAGTTATTTATATTCTCTCTTTCTTCGTAATATTTTTCTGGTCGGCGTTTGAACAGGCAGGTGTGTCTTTAACATTCTTTGCCGAGGAACAGACGAACAGGGTGATTACCTGGCTGAATGATTTTGTTATACCGGCAAGTTTCTTCCAGTCGGTTAACCCTCTCGCAATAATTATTTTTGCACCTATTTTTGCCGGGATATGGACGAAACTGGGAGATAGAGGAAAAGAACCTTCATCTCCATTGAAGATGGCGATAGGATTAATGCTTCTTGCTCTCGGATTTGTACTGCTGGTAATCGGTGCCAGAATAGCAGATACCGGCGTGAAGGTTAGTCCGCTCTGGCTGGTTGGCGCATATACACTTCATACATTCGGTGAACTCAGCCTCTCCCCTATCGGATTATCGATGGTAACGAAACTATCGCCTATTAAATTTTCCTCACTGCTTATGGGTGTATGGTTCCTGGCTAATGCTGCAGCCAATTTGCTCGCAGGCAAATTGAGTACTCTTTATCCTGAAGCAGGTCAGACAACTTATCTGTTCGGATTTGCAATTCACAACCTTGCTGATTTCTTTCTCATATTTGTTATAATGGCGGCCGCTGCCTCACTTATACTATTTCTGCTTTATAAGCTGCTTCTTAAGATGATGCATGGCGTAACCTGACACACTTTGCCGGCCTTTTAATAATCCCCCGTTTTCTATTATGGATCCGGGGGATTATTTTTGAACATTATGTATAAAAATTATTTCATTCTTAACCGCATTGTTCTTGAACTGAACTCCCTTTTGAAGGATTCTCTAATTACTGAAATATTCTCACAGGAAAAGGATAAACTTGTTTTAAAATGTGAAAAAGATGAAGGGAATTTTATCGAAATTTCAGTGAATCCCGGCGATCCCTACATCACCCTAAGAAATGAATTTCACCGTGCCAGAAAAAACAGCATAGATTTCTTCTCAGATTTTCTGCCAGTTAAAATTATGAGTTTCGGGATATCTGATCATGACAGGCTGGTAAAAATATCCGGTGATTCGGCGGATTTTTATTACGCCGTAAGGGGAAAATATACTAATATCTTTTCTAAGGATACCACCGGCGGGATAATGGCATTTAAAAGTGAGGATGATATTTACCTGGATGAATTCGGCAGAGAGATAAAAACACATACTTTTATTTCTGCAAAGAAGCAGATTGATTTTGAAAGCAGCTATTCTGAATTTGAAGATTATAGAAAAGAATATCCCTACCTTGGCAAAGAGATTATTGCCGAAGCAAAATACCGTTTTTCTGAGGGTTCTCTTAATCCAAAAACAAGCTATCTCACAGAAATTATAAGAGAATTGTCAGATACTAAACCGGCAGTATTTTTGTCATCCAAAACAGGCACATTATTCATGGCGGTTGATACTTTCCATATTTTCCCAAGTGAAGAAATAAAAACTTTTGATAATGTTTTCGATGCTGTAAATTATTTTATCGGTAAGAAATTTTATCTTGAAGCCTTTGCATCCAAAAGAAAGTTAATTGAAAAACATATTGAAAGAGAGCTTTCAAAATTATCTTCAAAAATGAACGATCTTAAAGGAAGGATTGACCACGGAAGCCGTGAAGAGGAATACAACAGGATCGGCAACCTGCTCCTTATTAACCTCAATAAGATTCCTCAAAAAAGTAATTCGGTTGATATTGAAGATATTTATGATAATAATAAGCCCGTTCAGGTGAAGCTTGATCCGAAATTAACGCCGCAGAAAAATGCAGATTTTTATTTTAACAAGGCGGGAAATGAAAAAAAAGCATACAAGAAATCTAAGGAGCTTTTCTCAGACGTTTCAAAAAACTACAATAACCTGCTCCGTATTAAGGAAAGGTTTCAGAGTACAGAATCTTTGGATGAGATAAATAACATTATGAAAGAACTCAAGATTAAATCAGACGAAAAAAAAGATTCCCCGGATGATATAAGATCAAAATTTAAGCACTATATCATCGATAATAAGTATGATGTCTTTGTTGGAAAAGACAGCGCAAATAATGACTTGCTGACGATGAAATTTGCAAAGCAAAATGACTACTGGTTTCATGCAAGGAGCGTTCCCGGCTCTCACGTTGTCCTCAGGGTCGTAAATACAAAAGAACCCGTTCCCAAGAACATTCTCAAAAACACAGCATCTTTAGCTGCATATCACAGTAAAGCAAAAACAAGTGGACTTGCACCAGTATCATATACATTGAAAAAATATGTGAGTAAAAGAAAAGGTATGGAACCCGGAAAGGTTGCTCTGCTCAAGGAAGAAGTGCTTCTTGTAAAACCTGAGATCCCCTCAAATTGTGAATACATCTCAAACGATTGAGCCTTCTATCAAATTCCTTTATCGCTTCCTTCGAGGATGTAGGAATTATAGATTATATATTATTCCTGCTTCCATTCATTTTTCATTAGATCCTGACCTTTCCGGCTGAGATAATACCTGCTTTGAATGCGAATGTTAAACTTCGTTATTTTTTATTAGCTGTATATTTTATGATCTCAGCTTTTTCAATAGTAATCAATCCACCGCTTCCCGCGTCTTCAAATATATTATCTAACACAGGCAGGAATTGCTCTATTTTTGTTACTTCATCCACAATCTCAATAACCAGCGGCATATCCTCCGATAGGCGGAGTATTTTTGCAGTATGGATTCTGCTGCTTCCTCCGAACCCCATTATACCTTTAAAGACCGTAGCTCCGGCCATTCCGGATTTCCTCGCCTCCAATACTATCTTTTCGTAAACGGGTATACTTCCCGATTTATCGCTTTCACCTACAAAAATTCTGAGTAGTTTAGCATCACCATTTATGCGCATTTTTAACTCCAGATTTTTGAAATAAAGTAAGCCAGCGTCACACCTGCAAGGCAAAGGAATAGATTCAACAGAATATTTAAGAGACCGGGAATAAGCTGAGAATCTTTGAGGAGGTTAATTGTCTCAAGCGAAAAGGTAGAGAATGTAGTAAAACCGCCGCAGAATCCAACGGCAAGGAATAATCTTACACCCGGAGTAATAAGTTCCTTATCATCGAACATAAAGATTATAATTCCCAGGATAAAGCTACCGATAATATTTACTGCGAGAGTTCCGTAGGGAAATGTAGCCGGTAAAAATTTATAAGTAATGTTACTCACCCAGTAACGCAGACCACCGCCAAGTGCTGCTCCGAGAGAAACTATGAGGTAGTTCATTATTTTTTGGTCCCCAGCCAGTCACACAAAAGATCTATTGCTTCTAATGTGCTGCCGCAGTATGATTCAAGGAATTCGCCATTAATATCCTTCCCTGATTTCAATTGTTCGATTGCAGCTATTGCGCTGGTACCGTCAAAATCCACATAAGCTATTCGTGTGGTAAGCTCTTCAGGAGGCCTCCCGAAAGCTGATCCCGGAAGCATTGCTACCCCGGTGTCTTTCAGAATCTTTTCACAAAGCGCTCCGCTTGTTTTAATACCTTCCGATTCCAGTTTTTCTTTATAGGAAGAAAAGTCAGGGAATAGATAGAACGCTCCATCTGGTTGTGCGATGATGAGTCCTGCCCCCCGGAGTTTTGAAATAATCCTGCTGCAAAGTTTTTCAAGTATCCACCTGCTGTTCCAGAGATATCTTTCTATTTTTAATCCGCCTTGAAATGCTCTTACAGCGGCGTATTGTATCGGGGCGCTGGTAGCTGTAAATGTCTCACTTGCTACAGCAGCCATCGCATCAAGTAGCCATCTGAGAGAAGGAGGAAAAGTGAATGTCCCAAGTCTCCAGCCGCCGGCACCGCACCATTTGCTTAATCCGCCGCTTATAATTGTACCCTCGGGATAGTATTTTGCAATGGATGTGTGCTTACCTTTAAAATGAAGTTCCCCGTAAATTTCATCGGAGAGAAGTATGATTTTATGTTTCTCTGCCACTTTAGCAATTCCACTCAATTCGTCTTTCGTATAAGATACACCGCTTGGGTTTGCCGGGTAATTTAAAATTACGATTCTGGGTCTTAATGGATCATCCTTACAATGAACCTGAAGTTCTTCGGGCATTAATTTCCAGCCGTTCTCACGGGAGGTAGGGATCCACCTTACATGCCGGCCTATAATTTGTGCCTGGGGGGCATAAGAAACCCAGCTTGGAGTAGGAATTACCAGGTCACCATAATACACGAACTGCAGCAGGAACATAAGTTCTTTAGAACCGGGACCAATAAGGACATCCTCAGCGCTATGACAGATGTTTTGTTTTCTGCAGTAATACTGTGCCACGGCTTCCCTTAATTGGTATAACCCTTTTACAGCAAGGTAATCTTTCTGGAAAGCGTTTGCCTTAAGAGCGTCAACTACGGATTGTGGAACAGGAAATGGCGATTGTCCCAGCCCGAGTTTATAAATTCTTCTTCCATTTGTTTTAAGGTTATTACTCTCTTCATTTATTGCGAGAGTGGCTGATTGGGGAATACCGCGGACATTTAAATTAAGGTTTACTTCCGGAGAGTGGTTTTTATTGTTTCGCATTGCAACTGATAAATTTCAAATAATATCGCTATTAAAATTAAATCATTTAGAGTAAATATCAATTAACCAAATCATATTTTTATTGTTTAGCTGTCAGGCTTGTGTTCTTATTGTCCTTGGCTTATCTAATCTTTTAGATTAAAACAATTATCGATATTTTCAATCTTCCGTCACACTTCTCTTTCACAAGCATAATATTTTTTATAATTATTATATAATAGGCAAATATTTACTTGCTGTTCCCCAAACATTTTTTTACCTTATTTTTAGATCAAGCGGAGAACCTCATTTACTTTATCCATTATTGAGGACGTTTCGGACATAATTCATCAATAAAAAACAGAAACGAGGGAATAGTTATCTGCTTTTTTGATATGAAATATTATGCTCTTGAGGATGAATACACAGCTGATAATTCATCCGAAGGATTTAATTCGGGCCACTCTTCTACTCCCCTTATCGTTTTCGACGATATCCCTCCATGACATTAATTGATCATCTGCAATTTAAAAACCAGGTCAAAATTTTATTTTATGGAGGGAACATGTGCAAATTTAAAACCATAAATATGTTTGCAGTTTTATTATTTCTGATTTTTAGTACCATAAATATTTATCCGCAGGTACTTGATCCTTCAACAATAACTAAATATAACAATGATCTTCCGGTAATCCAGAATCTTGGGTTAAGGGTTGATCTGACAAGCGGCAGCGCCAATATCAACGTTGAAATGGTTCAAACTACCCAGGATCTCGGACTAGGGATACCAGGATACACAAGCAGTACTGTTTGGGCTTATAAATTTCCCGATCTTCCGGCGACTTATCCTGGGGCGACAATAGTAGCAAAAAAAAATAAACCAATCCAGGTCGAATGGCAGAACAACCTTCCCGGACATTTCCTGCCCGTAGATGCCAGCTTGCATATGGCTCATCCGGATAACCTTACCACCGTTTCTGATGTGAGAGACTGGTATGAAGCTGGAAACGTTCCGGCAGTAACTCACTTGCACGGAGGCCGTACTGAATCAGCAAGCGACGGATTACCCGAAGCATGGTTTACTCAGAACTTCGGGGAGACAGGCCAATATTTCGTTAAACAAAGATATCTCTACGACAATGACCAGGAGTCAGCAACCTTGTGGTATCATGATCACGCACTCGGCATAACAAGACTTAACGTGTATGCAGGACTCGCAGGTTTCTACCTTTTGAGAGACGACAATGAGGAAAAACTTATCAGTCAGAATGTTCTTCCCGGGGGTGAATATGAAATTGAAATAGTAATCCAGGATAGGATGTTTGACGAGAATGGACAATTGTTCTGGCCTGCTTATCCGGGAGATCCGGCATATGATGATTTTATTACGGGAGAGGGTGCTGTATTACCAGTTGAAGATTTTCCTTATCCTGCACCCGATGGAGGAGGACCTACTGCACTTGCTGAATTTTTTGGAAATGTTATCGTGGTAAATGGGAAGGTATGGCCGAAATTGGAAGTTGAGCCCCGAAAATACAGATTCCGCCTTCTTAATGGATCTGACTCGCGATTTTATGTTCTTGAATTCAGGGATTCGGATGATGAGGAATATGATGATGGAACTGGACACAGTTTTCTGCAAATTGGAACGGATGATGGATTACTTGCCCGTCCCGTGGCCCTGAATCAACTTCTGATCGCTCCGGGGGAAAGGATGGATCTTGTTGTTGATTTCACAAACTTTGAGGGCCAAAATATATATCTAAGAAATTTTGGCCCTGACGATCCTTACGGAGGCGGTGAACCTGATCAGGGGTTTGAAGCAGCTGATGAAGCTTCAACAGGTCAGATTATGAGATTTGACGTTACTGCACCCTTCAATGAGAATATTTCTAATGCCAGGGTTAAAGAAATGAGCAGATTGCGTCAGAATATAATGCCTCTCGCTCAGGAAGGTGCAACAAGAAACCTGGTACTTTTTGAGGGCAACGATGAGTATGGCAGATTAATGCCTATGTTAGGAACTCTGGACGAAGGGTCGTTAACGTGGAGTGATGCAATAACGGAGAATCCAATGATGAACGATACAGAAGTATGGGAGGTATATAACGCCACTGGTGACGCTCATCCCATCCACCTGCATCTTGTCGCATTTCAGATTATCAATCGTGAATCTTTTAACGGAACCGTTGCGGATAAAACTCAATATGGGCATAATGGAGAAGAAATAACCGGAGGGTTATTAACGGTTAACAGCCTTGGCGGTGATGCAAGAGAACCTGCCGAAAATGAAAAAGGCTGGAAAGATACTGCCGTAATGCTTCCCGGTGAAGTAACAAGGGTTATCGCACACTTCAACCGTGTGGGCAGGTATGTATGGCACTGCCACATCCTTTCACATGAGGACCACGAAATGATGCGCCCGTTCGAAGTTATACCAGGTATTCATCCCAAAGTTTCTTCAGACGCTTTGACTGGTATAACAGAGTTCAGACTTGAGCAGAATTTTCCTAATCCATTCAATCCGGCTACAACAATTAATTTTTCCGTACCGGAAGATAATTCGTTTACCTCACTGAAGATATTTAATTCTCTTGGAGAAGAGGTCGGAACTTTGCTTAATCAGGTCGTACCTGGGGGGAATCATGAAGTTCAGTTTAATGCCTCCGAATTGTCAAGTGGTGTTTACTTGTATGTATTAAAATCCGGAAATTTTGTTGAGTCGAAAAAAATGGTTCTGATGAAATAATAGTCAGTTGGGTTCAAATATTTGTCAGGATAAATAATCTCCCATATTGGGTGATACGTTTGGATTATATTTTCTTCTAAACCCCGGGAAGGAGGTAGAAAGATGCGATAGTATCCGCTTGAAGGGCTCCGGAGCAACTGGAAAGATTCGTTAACACCACATTGAGGATAGGATTCCGCCTGATAATTTATTTAAGCTGCAACTATTAAATACTTGAATAAGAACCAGTTGTTTGATGTAGTCACAGGTCTTCTCAAATTATACATATACCGGAATTCTACACTTTTCTTTTTTTTCATTCGGCCGCTGATATTTGTTTAAAGTACCTGGTCCTGCACATCAAAACAAATACCACCTGGAAAAATGGATTTACTTAAGATAGGGGCATCCTTTTAACGGTACTGCTTATTCAGCGGTAAGAATTTTCATTTTATCCGGAGATTCCAGGTAATAAATGCAGATCAGCCGCCTTCGGCTTAAAGCAAATCCTTGCAGTCCCGGCAGTAAGTTTTCAGGAGTTGTCCGGGAAATATCAACTTAAAGTAAACTGCTGTCGGGCACAGGACTGCAAAGATTGCTGGTTTGATATAGTATGGTTTAAGAATAAGCTAGAATTATTGAACAGAAAATTCCTTGACCATATTCTGATCCCGAGCAGTTTCCGAAATAAACGCATATGTTCCGGGATCAAGATCAACAGTAAAATATGAAGTGTATCCTACAGGCATTTCCTGTGTACCTCCATAGAAAACAGCCGGAGATGGTGTACGCAATCCATCAATATTCATCCAGTTCATCCAGTTTATAACAGAGTCAAGATTGGTATCATTTAATAATCTGACGACGTGAACATCGTTTCCAAGCCCATATTGAGGATGTTCCTTAAAGTGAACGGCAACTGTATTTAGACCCTGCAAAATATTCCCACTTGTCTCCATATTATTATTTGACACAGTAATATCATAGTTAGCATTTGAGGGCTCTTCTGCATCTGAAATTTCTTCAGTTACATAAATCGGTTTTATCATTCCTAATTCACCGTGAAACCTGCCATCCTCTGTTTTTATGTAACATTCCATAACGTAATTCCCCGGCACAAGTTTAATGGTAGTCTCTTCACTCTTACCTGGAGCAATTATTCCGACTCCGCCCATAGTTTTAGCTTTAGCATACCATCCCGGAAGTGAACTGCCAAGTAAAGCTCCCGCTTGTGCCTGGTTCATTCCGCTTTTCAGAGAATCCCATGTTACACCGAATGCAGAAGATACATCATTAATATAATCCTGAAAGTTTACGTTTTCCGGAAGAAGTGTAAGAAAAAAGAAATGGTGTGCATGTCCCTCATTATTAAAGCGGAAAGTTTTCCATCCAGAAGAAATGGTATCCCTGGAATGAAAAGAATAATCCTTAGCTGTTACATCAACTACCTCCATATCAGCTACTTTACTGCAGCCTGGAATCAATGATAGCATAGTAAAAAGAATAGAAAGGGAGATAAATAACCTCTTCATTTTTGACTCCTTTATTTTTAAAATATGGTAAGTACAGGTTCAGGAATTACTAACGGAATATCAAAACCTGCTTAACATCCAGCCCATGTCATCTCAAAAGAAAGTAAGTCATTTTATGGCGAATATCAAATAGCAGATTAGAATTACCGCAACTTTTATCCCTTTTGAAGTCGTTGTTTGCTTTGTGAAGCTTACATTTGCATGCAGTGATTCAAAAATCTATAGTTTGGTCCTTAACTAAAAATCATAACTGCTGCCGGGTCAATTACCTGGAAAGTAAACGATTCGGTAAAATAAAGCTGTACATTTTTTGTATCATGCGACTGATAACCTATTGATAAATCCTGTCCCAGGGTCAATCTGAAATCCCCTCCTCTTTCAGATACCAGGAAAGAATCATCCGATGATGGATTTAGAATTATATTGCCTTCCAACAGACTTTTTATAACTTTCTTCAAGGGGTAGCCGCTAATATAACTTGAAAGAGTTTCCCATTTTTCGGTACTAAGAATAAGAGAATAGGGACCTTCGACAGAAGATTTGACAAACTCGCTTATGATTTCAGTTATTACTTTCGGCAGGTCTTCAACTTTCTCTGGGTACATGTATGGTTTATGACCACTTGACTCTTTTAGTCCCTTTACACCGGATTTATTAAATCCATTATAAACAACATTTTCTTCGAATTCTGCTATCTGCCGGGCAGCTTTCTCCATTGGGTCCAGATCCAGATCTTCTGCTCCCCTGGCTGCATTATCCAGCTCCCAAATATCCAGTTCGAAAGACGCACGGGTTTCGATAAGGGGGAGAACTTTATTGATCCCATACCTCACAGTTCCTTTTTTTTCAGGCGCAACATCCAGTCTTCCCAGGGATACGGCTTCAAAATCCCACCCTTTAGGACCATCTATATCAGCAAACTTTCGTGCTGAAAGTACTGAGTTAAAAACTTTTTTTGCCTGCTTATTTATTTCCTCCCATGCTTCGGCTGTAATGGGAGCTAGTGATTTTCTGAGTATATCCATTATTTCTCCTCTATTTTGTTTTTCCAATACCCAGGTCTTCCTGTCCACCCGGGACTTCTTCATCTTCAAGTTCCACAATATCTTTTTCCTTAAATAAATACTGCTTCATTTTTTCATCCCATCCTGCCATATTCCGGCGCAGCCACTCGAGCGCCATCATCGCATGTTCCATCTCCTCCAGTTTATTATGCTCAATAATTCTTTTAAGCTGTTCATCCTGTGTTGAGTCGATCCTCTGCTGATACCAGTCGATAGCTTCTATCTCCTCTTTTAAGGAATTTAATGCCCTTCTGAAATCCCTTGTCTGGGGACTTAAATCTTCAGGCGGTTCGTGAAATTCCGACATATCTAATTCTCCTTTTATTTTTAAATGAATCGTCTATCACATATAAATGTTATAGTGTTTCTGATTTTATTCCCTTTTCTTACAATACTAACAGCAAAGAGGTTATAAGTTTGTGCTTGGCATCATTTTATACAATTCACTAATCTCATATAACGTTTGCTATTGGTTAATCAAACAAGAGTGGTGAGGGCAGTTTTGAGATTTAATGTCCCTTCTATTGGATTAATTTCACTGGGATTAAGAGAAGGATTTATTATGCAATCTTTACAAAAAATATACCTATATTGGGCATAATGAACTTGATAAACGATAATCTTATTAGTTGCTGTTTACAGGTAGCATTCGGAATATTGCGGGATCTGCAGTTTAATGCATATTATCCCCGAAACGAAGAAAGCTGAATGTATTGCCGCAATTTCGAACTGGATGAAGAGACGTTTTACTGAAATTCTGTCCATAAAGCCAAGAATAGAGGCAGGTTATCGGATGGTGGGCTTGTTTACTTCCTGAAAAAGGATCCGGTAGTCTTTATTAATTATCTAAATTTATATTTTTAATATTTATATCATTCTGTACTATGAATCAAAAACTTATACTTGTGGTTGAAAATAATAGTTTAATTGCACTTGATCTGAAAATGATTTGCAAAGAGCTTGGGCATAGATGTTACTCTGCAGCGTATAATAATGAAACGCTTGCTAAAATAAGCGAATTAAATCCGGATCTTGTATTGATGGACATAAAACTCGATAAGAAACAAAATATCATTGATGAGGCGGAGCGAATTTGTGACGATTTCAGAATACCTATCATTTTCTTCACAACCGCCCCGCGGGAATCCTATCAAAATAGCAGGCTCCAGAACCGGTGCTTGTTCCAGCCTATCCCCTTTACAACTGAAGAAATAATTGAAGCAATTGAAAAATCATTTACAAATTTTCCTTCAAATCAGGAATATTTACGCTGAAGCTTTTGCACCAGACTGAAGCTATTCTATTGCTAATCCCATAATCCCGGATAGATCCACCTGAGGATCTATCGAACAGGTTTCAGGATTACAGGGAAATTATTTGCCCTCTTTTACTTCAATAATTTCATCGGGAACCAGTCCATGAGCTTCTTTATGAACTTTGTATGCTGATTCCTTATCGGGAGCTTCAGACAGACAAAATACAGTTCCATCCTTCTCGTTATACCAGTACTTAAGATACTTTACGCCGTACTCTCCCTGCTTCTCAAGATCTTTCTTATGAGCTTCAGCTACCGCTTCAGCCGTTAAACCATCCACACCTTTGTGGATATCCATGAAAAGTGCCATTATACACCTCCGGTTTTTAATTAAGTAATTATTTAATCTGCGATCCTGTTTTGAAAGTAGGCAATTATTCAGAAGGTATCTATCACTTTTGATTCAATTACTATCAAAATCTATTCAATGAATTCTATGAGATTCTTGTCAAATAATCGGAAGGCAATATTCCAAATCTTTCTTTAAAACACTGCGTGAAGTAAGAATGCGTATTAAAACCAGAGGCAAAAGCTATTTCAGCAATGTTTCCTTCACGTTCTATGATCTTTTTCAGTGCCATCTTTAAGCGGAATTCCTTAAAGAATCCGTTTGGAGAATAACTGGTTAGTGAGATTATTTTTCTATAAAGATTAGATTTGCTCATACCAAGAAACGCACAGCAATGTTCAACACCTGACTCTAAGCTATCCAGGTTGATTTCAGCATAATTAATTAAATTATTCAGGAAATTTTCTTCGTCAGGATTGAGTGATTTTATTGTGCCAGTTGTAGTTTCTTGCCTGGCCAAATTTCCACGGAAAAGCTTCAGAGAAGAAGAGACGAAGGTATTTCCCGGCAGAGCTGAATAACTTAGGTTCTTTGCTGTTCTAACTGTATCCCCAAAGACCTGCCGGCTGCCTGATACAGGCAGTCCTGCTGAGATTCCGATGGAAATTTTTACAGACGATTTCTTTTTTTTCATAAATGATTGAATTTTCGCTGCACATTTTAGCGCATCATTCTGATCAAAAAATGAAGCCATTAATCCTGAAGAATCTCCATCTACCGAATTGCCTCCCGTATCTTTAATCATTTTTGCCGAAAGATAGTCGAGGAGCTTTGTTTTTGAATATTCATAACCCCGCTTCAGGGTTCCGAAATATCCGTAAGGATATTTTGCTTCCATGTGTAGAATTGTCCGGTAGCCGGTTTCATTAATTACCCCGGCAATTGCTTTTTTATTATCCTTAAATGGATCAGATATTCTACCGAGGAAAGAAAAAACAGCATCTTCTTCAACCTGGATTATTTTATTAGGAACCAGACCATGTGCTTCATTATGCATATCAATTACTGCCTTCTTTTGTGGAGCTTCAATCAGGCAAAAAGCAAGACCGCTTTTTTCATCAAACCAGTATGTAATACCTTTGCATCCATATTTTGCCTGAACTTGAAGATCTTTTTGATGCACCTCAGCAACTTTTTCTGGTGTTGCCCCTTTCACATCATGTCTATCCATAAATATCGGCATCTTTAACTCCTTTAAATAATTTTACGAGCTGAAAACGAGAATACCGGATAATAAAAAAGGGAATTTGTGAATTTATCTATAAGATAAACCATAATAAAAATTCACTTTACAAATAGCAACTGTTTTTGAAAATCGTTACTACGGAGGTGATAATTTAACCCGGACTGTTTATGGACGGCGGCATTACATTGCTTTTCTCGAAGTATTAACGGGAAGCTTGCTTTCATCATCTATATCGAAACGGATAGAAGGCATAAAATATAAAAACCGGCAGTTTGTGAACTACCGGTTCTGTTAGATATAAGACAATCTCTGAAATTCTTTTGTTAAAAGTTATAAAATCAACTATCGATAACTAGGGTGCTATAAACAGTCCTTTTAAATCTTCACTGCTTGAAAGAAGTGTTTGCACGCCGGGAAGAATATCATTATCAGCGTAAATTTTCCACTGATATGTTTGTCCGGATTGTAGTTCTGCGACGGCAGTGCTGTCAAAATTAAATCTTATACTCGTAAATGTCCGCGGGATTTGCGTATGACGGATTATACCATTCTCATCGAATCCGCCCCAGATGAGATTTCCGTTTATATCCCTGACTTCAATTATATACTCTTTTGCCTGAGGATAAGGGCTCCACATAAATAATGGTTGAGATGAATCAGCAATCACAGGGATAATTTCATTATCCGGGTTCGTCGGTGAGGTTATATTTATTGCATCGGTTACACTGATATCTAGTACCGATGTACCTTGCGAATTGAATGCTATCTCAAGAGCTCCGGGGTTTTTAAATATCCAATCAGGATCCATTACGTACCCGTCATTTTTGTATGATGCCCAGGCAGTATACTCACCGTTGGGGATATTAGTTAATGTATAATTTCTTCCGGCATCGATCATCGTGGTTAATCCTGTAATAACAGAAAGTGCATTCTTATCAAGAAGAGAAACGTCAACTGTACCGTTTTCTACTGCAAGAAAGGTGACCATCCCTGAGAGAGTAGAGCCTGCCGCCTGATTCATTCCAAGCTGAATATTTGCACCCGGTAAGACAGATGTCAGTGTCACAATAACGGTGTCTGCAGCATTAAATCCGGATTTAACAGCATAAACCTGATAGGTGTTGAAAGGAACGTTAAAAAGCGCAAAGTAGCCGTCAGGACCGGAATAAGAATGTAATTCGCTATTTGTAGATGATGATGCAACAACCAGAAATCCTCCCTGCCCTGGGTTGATAAACCCGTCTATTGAGCCGAATGTGCCCCGCAAGGTATCCAGGAAAAACGTTTGCTGGGACATATCATATTTTGAAATAGAAAATGGAACCGGACTCACATTTCCAATTGGCAATTCCTTGAATCCCATTGCGGCTATTCTTACATAAAAACTGCCTGCATAAAGGTTACTAAACTCTGCCATACCGTCTATTCCTGATTCTGCACGCATTACTGCTTCACCACTGTTTGCATTATAAAGCACAACGTTTGCGCCGCTTACAAGTGAAGAATCAATTACGGATATGACCAGTACTCTAACACCGGTCGGCGGAGGTGTTTCTACCCCTTTATCTCCGCAGTTGAGATAGGTGAATAGAATCATAGTAATTAAAAAATAAGTTGCAGCAGATTTTACTTTTTTCGGGAGCATTTTAATTCCTTTGATAAATGATATTTTGCAAGACAAAACACGTACCATAATATCTCACGCAAAAAGTGGAATTATGGCTGTTTTTCCAAGTCAAATCGTCATTGCTGACAGATTTGGTTCAAGTCGTTCATAGATTGTCAGTCAAATTTGCCCTCTCTCTTAAATCCCATTACAATGAGACGTTCTCGTTTAATTTTTATGAGTTATGAGCGAAGTTAAAAGTGTTCAATAATTCTACATCTGATTGCAAAAGCATAATTTTATTTGTACCGTCCATAAAATTCAGTAATTGTACGGATGCGGAAGGCGCAAAATTCGTTTATATTCTTTCTGGAGATTTAAGTTTAGGTTGAGGGCGCTTATCAACCCCTGTATTTGTCGGTGATGCAGGGGTTAATTATTTCTGGCTGACGGATTTCTCTATCCGGCTGACTTTAAATAAATTCCCACCACATTAAGTAATGAGTATTGAGCGATTCTGTACATTTACTCGTTGTTTATTTTTTTCACCCGGCCTTGAGATAATTATTGTATACCTTCAGAAGATCAAGGGATTCTATTTTTATTATTAATAAAATGCATCTGTCGGATTAAGGCTTGCTGCTTATCTCGCAGCGTAAAACCCTAAAAAGACTCCAATTACTGCCGAAAAGCTTACAGCTGGTACTATCAAAGAAGTTATAACTGCCATCTTTCCTGCCCGAAACCCTGGTACCCACATCAACCGCCTGACGTTCTCATGTGCTGATAATCATGGTACGGAGATCTCCTTCTGACATTCGTTTTGAATCTGAATTTCTGTGCACAGGCAGTACTGCGGCTGAAAAATATGAAACAGACTACAACAACAGCAATAATCATAAGCCTTTTTTCTTCACTTTCTTGATTTTAGAATAAGTTATTTATAAAGTATATCAACGATTTCAGATCGTATTCAGAACGTTTTCAGATCGTATTCAGAACGTTTTCAGGTTCTTGTTGGATAGTAGTTAAAACGGTTTTTCACGCAGTTTAAGCGGAAAAATTAATTTTAAGGAAAGGTAAAGGATGGATGAAATTACTTCTTCTGATGGTATCAGAAATATTGCCGTCGCCTTCCAGGCAAGCCGCATATTATTAACAGCGTTTGAACTCGGTGTATTTACTGCACTTGACCGTCATATGATGACTTCTGAAGATGCCGCTGAGAAGATCAATGCTGACACCCGCGCGCTGGAAAGGCTTATGAATGCTCTTTGCGGTATGGGACTGCTGAAAAAGGTTAAGGGTAAGTTTTATAACAGCGATACAGCTTCAAAATATCTCGTAGAGGGTAAGCCTGATTTTATGGGGAATCTCTATCATACAAATAACCTCTGGGGTGCATGGAGCTTCCTTACCGAATCAGTTATAAAAGGAACTTCCCACAAAGGCGACCAAAACAGGAGTGAAAAAAGCGATTGGGTCAATGCATTCATTGCTGCAATGCATCACCGTGGGGTAAAACAGGGACAAATCCTGGCGATGATGATTGATTTGTCCGGCGCAAAAAAGATGCTGGATGTTGGCGGTGGATCAGCTGCATTTTCAATGGAATTAGTTAAAAAGAACCCGGGTTTAGATGCAGTGGTTTTTGATTTACCCCATGTAATTCCCCTGACTAAAACGTATGTGCATCAAGAAGGACTGACTGAAAAATTTACATTTATTGAGGGAAATTACCTTTCCGGAGAGTTTGGAAAAGGGTATGATCTAATTCTGTTATCAGCAATAGTCCATATAAACAGCTATGATGAGAACAAAACACTTATTAAAAAGTGTGCAGAAGCTCTAAACCACAATGGGAGAATCATAATTAACGATTTTATAATGAGCAGTGAAAGAGTAAAACCGGCTCATGGTGCAGTATTCGCTCTTAATATGCTTGTTGAAACAGAGCGAGGTGATACATATACAGAAGATGAAATGAAGGAGTGGTTTGAAGCAGCAGGGATAAAAAATGTTGAGAGGAAAAATACTTCTTTCGGATCGGAACTGATGGTAGGTATAAAAAACTAAAATATTACTGCAATTTTAAAAAGAAAAAGCTCCGGTGTTTTGCCGGAGCTTTAGTGACCCCAAGGGGATTTGAACCCCTGTTACCGCCGTGAAAGGGCGATGTCCTAACCACTAGACGATGGGGCCTGGAAAATCACATTATATTAAGAACTGTTCGGGTGAGCGATGGGAATTGAACCCACGACCCCCAGGGCCACAACCTGGTGCTCTAACCAACTGAGCTACGCTCACCATTTGGTACGCCCGAGTGGATTCGAACCACTAACCCTCAGCTTAGAAGGCTGATGCTCTATCCATTGAGCTACGGGCGCAGCTGAAACCAAAAATTAACAATTACAAATCTATATTGAATTTATTCATTGTTAATTGCAATTGTCGGGGCGGCAGGATTCGAACCTGCGACCTCCTGCTCCCAAAGCAGGCGCGATGAACCGGGCTACGCTACGCCCCGAATTGCTTCTCAAATTTAATCCCGATGAATATCGGGATGTCAAAGAACTAAATTGAAATATCTCTTTAAAAAAGAGTATCAAATATATTCCATATCTTCTAAAAAAACAATGTATTTGCCTGATAAATTTTATAAAGTATTTCTCGATCCACTTAATCTGTGCTATTTTCAAGTCTTCTCAATCTTGATTAAATTGTAAAAGTAATATCGGAATTTTGTTTGATGTCTTTCCCCTTTTTTGTATCGAAAAAATTTATCCTTTCTAAAAAGGGTTCGAAGTTTATTACGTTTATCTCCTCGATCTCAATTATCGGGATATCTCTCGGGGTGGCTACTCTTATTATTGCACTTAGCATTCTCACGGGTTTTGCCAGTACCCTGACTAATAAAATAATAGATTTTGATTCCCATATTACCATCTCTTCCTACAGGTCAATCGTTCCTGATTATAAAGAAATGCTTCCCCGAATAAAAGATATGATCGCCCCTTATGGTCAGGAGGTAAATCCCTTTATTTCAAAACTGGCCATTATAAGCAGTAGAAAAGTGAAAGACGGCGTTAATATTAAAGGTATTACTCCCGGAAACAAAGCCCTCAGGGTTAGAAACAATATTGTATCAGGAGATTTTGATCTTGCCGATACTTCCTCGATGGTAATAGGCAGAAAACTGGCCGATAAGCTGATGGTTGGTCTTGGTGATAAGGTGACGGTTTTTGCTCTCAAAAATGACAGGGTCCCTGAACCCGGTACTCTTCCTAATATTGAGCAATTCAGAATAACCGGTATTTTCGAGAGCGGAATGGCTGAATATGATGACCTTTTTGCATATGTAAACCTGAGGGCGGCACAGGATCTCTTTTCACTGGGGGATAATGTTAACGGTTATGATATAAAGCTTAATAACATTTCCAGGATCGACAGTCTAACTAAATTCCTGTCAGAACAATTACACTACCCTCATAAGGTTGCATCCATCTATCAGACTCACAGGAATATTTTTACCTGGATAGACCTTCAGAAAAAACCAATTCCGATTGTGCTCGGATTAATAATTATCGTTGCTGTTTTTAATATTATAGGTACTTTGCTGATGATTGTGCTTGAAAAAACCCGCGATGTAGGGATGCTGAAATCTCTCGGGGCAACAAGCAGACAGATTACATCTGTCTTCATTTATCAGGGAATATTTCTTGCTATTATCGGCATCATACTGGGTAACCTGCTCGCCCTTTTATTATTGGGATTACAGCTGGAGTTTAATATTATATCCCTCCCTTCCTCGGTTTATTTTGTTTCTACGGTTCCGATATTGCTGAAATGGTATACGTTTGCCGGAGTATCTGCACTCACATTTTTACTGTGTATCAGCGCATCATTAATTCCTGGTTTCGTCGCCTCCCGTATACAGCCGGTTAACAGCCTGAGGTTCGGATAATGAAGTTTGAAAATTTTATAGCCCGGCGTTACCTCGTCTCCAAGCATAAGGTCAACTTTATAACTATAATCTCAGTCCTTTCCATCGGAGGTATAACTATCGGCGTTGCCGCTCTTATTGTTGTCCTTTCGGTGTTTAATGGATTCGGAAGTCTTGTCACTTCATTTCTTATAAATTTCGATCCTCATGTACGAGTTGAGATTCTGGATCCGGATAACTCCGGGGCTGCTGCAAAACTCGATTCGGTGTTGAACAAAAATCCTGAGGTTGTGAAATATTCTGCTTATGTAAGCGGAAAGGTGCTTGTTTACAGGGCAGGATTGTTCCAGGTTGTCAACCTGAAAGGGATAGATGTTAATTCCGGTGAAAGTATATATGATATCGAAAAAAGTATTCTTTACGGCAATTACTATCTCGGGAAGGAAGGGAATTATCCTCAGATGGTCCTCGGTCTTCACCTTGCGGATAAGCTTCAGACGCTTATAGGCGACACTCTTACTCTGCTCTCTCCTGCCGGGATCCAGAAGGCTGTTACACGGTTTTCCTCTCCTGAGACTGAACGGTTTGTTCTTTCCGGTATTTATAGTACAACTAATAATATATACGACGATTCGTATATATTCACTTCTCTCAAATCTGCACAGAACCTACTGGGATACCAAAACCACATCCAGGGTTACGATATAAGACTTAATGATATTGACGATTCTTTTGATGTTAAGGCTCAGCTTCAACAGAAATTATCATCAAAAGATTACCGCATTGAAACCTGGTATGATTTCCACCGGGACCTTTACTCCGTAATGCAGATTGAACGATGGACTGCCTACATCATACTTTGCCTCATAATAGCCGTTGCATCTTTTAATATCCTTGGTTCTTTGTCAATGTCTGTTATAGAAAAAAGACGCGATATTGGTGTAATGAATTCAATGGGAGCACAGCCACGGTCGATTCTGAAAATATTTATGTATGAAGGAATTCTTATTGGTATTATTGGCACAGCTGCCGGCCTGTTCCTGGGTTATTTTATCTGCTTCCTCCAGCTCAAATTCAATATTTATCCTCTTGACCCGACTCAGTATAAAATCGATTCTCTGCCCCTGCAGCTTAGAATAAGCGACTTTTTCTTTGTTACTGGTGCTTCCCTGCTGCTGACTTTTCTTGCCTCCCTGTTCCCGGCAAAACGAGCAGCAAAAATAAATACTATCGAAGCAATAAAATGGGAATAATATAGATTAACCGAATAAACTAACTAATTAGGTTAACATAATTTATGAAGTTTATAAAAACTATTTTATATGGATAAAATAATTCTACACACCAGAAATATTATTAAGAGCTACCAGAATACTAAAAAGGTACGACTTGAAGTATTAAGGTCCGTTGATATCGAGATCGATAGTAATAAGATATCAGTAATTGTGGGAGCATCAGGGGCCGGGAAAAGCACCCTGCTCCATATTATGGGAGGACTCGACAGGCCTGATTCGGGAGAAGTTTTCTTCAATGATCAGAATCTTTTTGATTTATCAGATGATAAGCTGGCCCGTTTCCGGAATAAAAATATTGGCTTTGTATTCCAGTTTCATCATCTGCTGCCGGAATTTACTGCTATCGAAAATGTTTCAATACCCCGAATGATCACCGGAAATTCCCTTGCTGAAGCATCAATAAAAGCAGCTGAACTTCTCGAAGCTGTTGGTATGAAGGATCGCATGAATCATAAACCTGCTGAACTTTCGGGAGGTGAACAGCAGCGGGTTGCCGTGGCAAGAGCATTGGCAAATGATCCCGATATTATTCTGGCTGATGAACCTACCGGGAACCTTGATTCGGAAAACAGTGAGGCCGTGCACCAGATATTAATTGACTTAAGGGATAGGATGGGTAAGACTTTTGTTATTGTTACTCATAATACAGGATTAGTAAACCTGGCTGACAAAGTCTACGAAATGAAAGACGGCAGAATTATTTCCAAAAATTAGTCGGTTCAGCCTGATTATGTGTTCTTACTTATGCTAACCCTTCTTCATAGTTGGGTTTGCAAGGTAATCGAAAAGAAGCCTTACACCAAAACCTGTCATATATTTCCTGGTATAGTTATTAAAGCTGTTTGCCATTGCGGGTCCTGCGATATCCAGATGAGCCCATGATATCTTAGGATCAACAAATTTCTCAAGGAATTTTGCTGCAGTAATCGCTCCGCCCCATCTTCCGCCTACGTTCTTTACATCCGCTACATCACTTACAATCAGTTCATTATAATCATCCCACATCGGCATTCTCCAGAGCCTGTCGTATGTCTTCAGTCCTTTCTGGTATAACTCTTCTGCAAGTTTATCATCCTTCGTAAATAATCCCGCCACAAATTCACCAAGGGCTACTACGCAGGCGCCTGTTAAAGTGGCAAGATCAATAATTACATCAGGTTTAAGCTTTGAAGCATAATTTAATGCGTCTGAAAGGATCATCCTGCCTTCTGCATCAGTGTTATCAACTTCTATGCTTTTGCCTGATGAAGTGACTACTATATCGCCGGGACGCATAGAGGAACCTGAAGGCATATTTTCCGCTGATGGAATTATCCCAATAATGTTCACAGGCAGCTTTGCTTTGGCTGCAGCCAGTACCGTACCTGCAACTACTGCAGCACCTGACATATCGGCTTTCATTTCTCCCATATTACTTGCTGGTTTTATAGAAATCCCGCCTGAATCGAAAGTGACACCTTTACCCACAAGGGCAACGGTTCTTGTTTTTTTATTTTTACTGGCAGTCTTATATTCCATAACAATAAACCTGGGAAGATTAACGCTTCCCATTCCAACTGCCAGGAGGCCGCCCATCTTTCTTTTCTTTATCTCTTTTTCATTAAATACTGTAACCTTAACCCCGGTATCCTGTAAAGTATTCTTTATTCTTTTTGCTAATTCTTCAGGAACGAGTACAGAGCCGGGTTCATTCTGGAGTTCTTTTGTAAAGTTTACACCCTCCATCAACGTGGTGGCTGCAGCGATAGCCTGGTTCAGATTCTTCTGATTGTCTGCATAGAAAAATACCGAAAGGTTAACCGGCTTCTTTTTATCAGCTTTATATTTATTGAACGAGTAATTCCCCAGCATTACTCCTTCCACAAAAGTCTGATAATAATATATCTCATCATCAAAATACTTTTTAAAGATTTCATATTTGGGGATAAAAATGTGCAGACTCTTAACCTGTTCTGCTGCAAGTGATGGAAGGAATCCTGCCATGTGATTTCTGAAATAGTCGGCAGAGAATTTATCATCTGCTTTAACTTTTGTAATAATCACCGAATCAGGTTTGCCGTCTTTCTTGGATACTCTGACCTGACCGCCTCCTTCAGCAAGGAAATTTTTTCTCTGCAAAGGTGAGAACCGTATGTTGAAAATTGTTTCAAGGTTTAGAAAACTGGTTTCAAGCTTCTTCTCATCAACCATATACTTAAGGCTGATTGCAAGCGGACTGTAAGCTATTTTCTTCCCGCCTGACTTAATATTCAGATTAAACATATATCACCCGAATTGTTTGATGTATTCTAATGCCCGATTTAATATTTTCGGGATATATTCTTCAATTTTTCCATCCCGTATTCGAAGTCCTGCTGCATTTACATGACCCCCGCCCCCGAATTCTGCTGCCAGCCTGTTCACCGGTATCAAACCTTTGGAACGAAAGCTGACTTTGAATCCTTCCTTTAGTTCCAGGAATAGAAGCCCGAGCCTTACATTTTCTATTGAGAGAGATATATTTACAAACCCGTCAGTATCAGACTCCAGGGCTTCTGTTTCTTCAAAATCTCTCGTTGACAGGTACATATAGCTGACTTCCTGCTTTTCTCCATATAACTTCATTGAGTTGACTGCCTTGCCCAGCAGTTTAATCTTGCTGTACTTGCTCTGGTCATATATTTTATCATAAACGTCGCCCGGGTTAACACCAGTTTCCAGCAATTCGGCTGAGATTTTATGAATCTCAGGTGTTGTTCTTTCAAACCTGAATGACCCGGTATCAGTCATTATAGCGGCATATATCGGTTCAGCGGTTTCATAGCTTAATGCCACCACCCCTGTCTCCTTTATAAAATCATAAAGTATCTGTCCGGTCGCGCTGTAATCTGTATCTATGAAAATGTAATTAAAAATATTTTCATGATCCTGGTGGTGGTCTATGCAGATCTTCAGCTTCTGCGATTTCAAGAGGCCTGCTTCCATTCGTACGATCCTGTCCGATCGGTTAAAATCAACTGCCACAAGTACGTCGGCTTCTTCAAATATACCCTGATGTTTTTCGGATGAATAATGTTCAATAATATTCTCCTTATCAAGGAACAGAAGATTGTACGGCGTTATGCTGTGATTCACTATTCTTGTCTTCTTGCCTATTTCTTTAAGGATATTATATAATGCTATTTCCGATCCAATAGCATCAGCATCAGGATTAACATGAGTGGTAATAAGAAATGAATTATTTTCTAAAAGAATATTTTTTAACTGATTAAAATCTATCATATACCTGCCATTAAATATAAAAGGGCTCGATTGCTCAAGCCCGCAAAGATCTAATTAGTAAAAATAGAAAAAATATATGTTAATTCAATAAATCTTAATTAACATCCCATATGTTACCGCTGAACAGCAGCTTCTTCAGATCACCCTTCCCTTTTGCCACGGTTAGCGCCTCAAGCTGATTGTGCAGTGATTCTTCATAGGTATCTTTTTCTTCCTGTCTTATCACTCCCACCGGAAGCGGCATTCCTTCAGTCTCCGAAAGCTGTGAAAGGATATGCGCCCGGGCTGTTCCTTTATCAAATTCATCGTGAACCCATACATCATTAACAGAATTTGATCCTTCATTTATATTAATGATCTCAGGTGTGAGTCCATTAAGTTTTATACCTTTATCATTATCTTTTCCATAAATCATTGGTTTGCCCTGCTCAAGGAATAAAACGTTATCCGGTTTGGTCTCCTTATCGGTGTACAGAGCATACGCTCCGTCATTGAAGATGTTGCAGTTCTGGTATACCTCGATGAAAGCTGTACCTTTATGCTTCCCTGCCCTTGTCAGCATTTCCTTTAGATGCTTTGGATCCCGGTCGAGACTTCTTGCTATGAATGTCGCACCCGAACCCACGGCAAGGCTTAAAGGATTAAACGGGAAATCTATACTGCCAAACGGGGAGCTCTTTGTCTTCTTACCCTTTTCAGATGTAGGTGAATACTGACCTTTTGTCAGTCCGTATATCCTGTTATTAAAAAGCAGGATTTTTATATCAATGTTTCTTCTGCAGGCATGAATAAAGTGATTGCCGCCGATGCTTAATAGATCACCGTCCCCCGAGGCAACCCAAACCGACAGGTCAGGCCGGTTAATCTTTATACCGGAGGCAATTGCCGAGGCTCTTCCATGGATCCCATGTATACCGTATGTGTCCATATAGTAAGGGAAACGTGCAGCGCATCCTATACCCGATACCCATACAAATTTTTCTTTTTTGATATTAAGATCGGGAGAAATCCTCTGCATCTGTGCAAGTATAGAGTAGTCGCCGCAGCCGGGACACCATCTCACATCCTGCCCGCTGGAAAAATCCTTCGCTGTGTATTTTGTTGCCTGTGACATATCTTTATTTTCCATTTTCTTTTCCTCCTAAAATGGATTCAATCTTCGATTCTATTTCGGATGATTTAAACGGTAATCCCTGTATCTTGTTAAAAGGTTCTACATCTATCAGAAATTCCTGTCTTAATAATTTAGCAAGCTGCCCCATATTTATCTCGGGACAGACAACATATTTATATTTCCTCAGCACTTCTTCGGTATTTTTAGGGAAAGGATTAAGATACCGGAAATGAACATGCGCCGCCTTCATTCCTCTGCCCCTGGCTCGGTTCACGGCCTCCCTTATAGATCCATAAGTACTGCCCCAACCCGCAATTAGCAGTTCGGCATCTTCATCACCTTCAACTTCAAGGTCAGGTATATCATTCTCAATGTTCTTAACCTTCTGTGCACGCAGCCTTACCATAAATTCATGATTTTCAGGATCATAACTTACATCACCTGTAACGTTGGCTTTTTCAAGTCCTCCTATCCTGTGTTCAAGTCCGGGCGTCCCCGGTATTGCCCACGGTCTCGCCAGGTTTTCATCCCGTTTATAAGGCTGAAAGTTAGCGGGATCTGTTCTGAACTTAACTTCTATTTCCGGGATCTTATCGGGATCGGGAATTTTCCACGGTTCAGACCCGTTTGCAAGGTAGCCGTCTGATAAATACATAACAGGTACCATATACCTGGTTGCTATCCTTACAGCCTCCAGCGCCATACTAAAGCAGTCGGCTGGTGTAGAGGGGGCAATAACCACCACCGGCGCTTCACTATTTCTGCCGTACATAGCCTGCAGAAGATCAGCCTGTTCAGTCTTGGTTGGCAGACCGGTACTCGGACCGCCTCTCTGTATATCAATTATCACGAGAGGAAGTTCAGTCATTACCGCAAGTCCTATTGCTTCTGTTTTAAGAGCAACGCCGGGACCGCTGGTAGTTGTGATTCCCAGTGCCCCCGAGAATGAAGCCCCGATTGCCGCGCTTATTGCAGCTATCTCATCTTCAGCCTGAAAAGTTCTTACTCCGAAATTCTTATGTTTACTTAATTCGTGAAGAATATCTGAAGCCGGGGTTATGGGATAAGAACCAAGGAATAGTGGAAGTCCGGCTTTAACGGATGCAGTAACAAACCCTATGGCCAAAGCTTCATTGCCGGAAATATTCCTGTACCTTCCCTTAATCAGTTTGGCCGGCTGCACACTATATCGTGTCGTGAAAAGTTCAGTATTCTCACCGAAATAATAACCCGACATCAAGGCCTTCTCATTCGCAGCTGCCAGGTCTTCTCTTGATTTAAACTTTGAATGAATCCATTCGGTTGTCGGCTCAATTGGTCTGCTGTAGAGCCAGTACATCATTCCGAGGGCGAAAAAATTCTTGCACCTTTCAATCTCTTTGGCAGAAAGACCGCTGTCCTCGAGCGCCGTTTTTGTAAGCTGACTTAAGGGTACCTGTACAACATTATAACCGTCAACTGTTCCGTCTTCAAGCGGATTGGTTTCGTAGCCTGCAAGCTTAAAGTTCCTCTGGTCGAAAGAATTTATATTGACTATAATAGTCCCGCCCTGTTTTAAATCTTTTATATTTGTTTTTAAAGCCGCGGGATTCATTGCTACTAGAACATCCGGGGCATCCCCGGGAGTATGAATGTCATCGCTGCTGAAATGAAGCTGAAATCCGCTTACACCGTATGTTGTTCCTGCGGGTGCCCGTATTTCGGCCGGATAATCCGGTAATGTGCTGAGATCGTTGCCAACCAGCGCAGTAGTATTTGTGAACTGACTGCCTGTTAACTGCATTCCGTCCCCTGAATCTCCTGCGAATCTGACAGTAACGTCAGAGAGATCTAATACGCCTTTTTGCATCTTGCACCAAGGTTTGTGAATAATAAATATTTAAACTCGATTAGTATCTGGTAAAAAAATAACTAAATATTCAATAAATCAAATCACCAAAATCTATCAGTATTTCCATCATATACTTAACTCCGGAATCACACATTTTGTTTCCGGCTGAATTTACTGAGAAATTGTTTCCTTTGATAAGAGAGCTTAATAAGGGGGCGGTTCCGGGATGAATATTCTGAAATGGACCGGCCTTTTTTTCTGGTTTCAATAGAAAGATGTTTATAATTCTAAAATCCTAACTAAACATAAAAAAGCTGTTGTTGATTGTCAAATATTTGGAATAGAATAACATTAGGGTAAAAAAAACGGACTCATCAATGATGAGTCCGCGGCGAGGTAAGTAAGAGCTATTTAAATAACGAAAGCTAAAGGAGGTTCTAAATCAATTAACTTCCCAGGTATTTCCGTTGAAGAGGATCTTATCAAGATCGCCTTCACCTTTCATCTTTATCACACCTGATATCTGCTCTTCTATACCGGAATCATACGTTTCTTTTTTGATCTGCCGGAAAACACCCACCGGCGTCGGGAATCCATCGTAGTCTGTCAGATGAGCAAGAAAGATCGCCCTTAAAGGGCTCTCATCGAACTCATCATGCACTAATACATCATTTATACTGTTTCCGTTTTCATTAAGATCCACAATGGCAGGTTTGTAACCGTCCATCTTAATTCCTTTGTCCTTGTTTTTACCGAATATCATCGGCTTGCCATGCTCAAGAACCACTATATTATCATCCTTAGTATCTTTTTTGGTAAGGCGGTCGAAGGCGCCATCATTATATATAACACAGTTCTGGAAAATTTCGATAAATGCTAATCCTTTATGGTCGGCAGCACGTCTTATCATTTCCTGCATATGTTTGGCGTCTCTGTCCATTGCGCGGGCTACGAAGGTAGCATCAGAACCAATTGCAAGCGAAATAGGGTTAAAAGGATAATCAACACTTCCGAAAGGAGTTGTTTTGGTTACTTTTCCTTTTTCTGAAGTGGGAGAATACTGCCCTTTAGTTAATCCATAAATTCTATTGTTGAATAAAAGTACCTTCAGATCGATATTCTTTCTGCAGGCATGAATGAAGTGATTACCTCCGATACTGAGAAGATCACCGTCGCCTGTGGCAACCCACACATTTAGATCAGGTCTGGCTATTTTAACACCCGATGCAATCGCAGGAGCTCTTCCGTGAATGCTGTGCATACCGTAGGTTTCCATATAATATGGAAAGCGTGATGAACATCCGATTCCTGAAATCCAGACAATATTTTCTTTCTTATCTCCAACTATTTCCGGAAAAGTTCTCTGAACCTGCGCAAGGATCGAGTAATCACCGCAGCCTGGGCACCATCTTACATCCTGTCCGCTGGAAAAATCCTTAGCAGTTAATTTTATTTCTTTGGTTTCAATGTTTTCAGCCATTATTCTTTTCCTCCAAGTATCTCAATTATTTTGTCCTGAATATCGGAAGTTCTGAAAGGTAATCCTCTTACTACATTAAACTGAATAACCGGGAGAAGGAATTCACTTCTTACTACCTTCGCCAGTTGTCCCAGGTTAATCTCAGGTATTAAAACGTTCTTGAAATTATTCAGAACCTGGCCTGTGTTTTTAGGGAATGGGTAAATATATTTCAAATGAGCCTGTGAAACTTTGTAGCCTTCCCGTCTTGCTTTAATTACAGCTTCCGTAATAGCTCCATACGTTCCGCCCCAGCCAAGTACAAGCAGTTCACCGCTTTCATCGCCGTCAACAACCAGATCGGGAATATCATTTGCTATATTTTTGATTTTCTGTTCGCGCAGTTTAACCATACGGTCGTGGTTGTCAGGATCATAACTAACATTGCCTGATATATTTGCTTTTTCCAGTCCGCCGATTCTGTGTTCGAGTCCGGCAGTTCCCGGTTTAACCCATGGCCGTGAGAGATTTGAATCTCTAAGGTAAGGAGCAAAGCCTTCTTTTTCTGTCCTGAACTTAACCTCGAATGAAGGAAGTTCACTTGACTTAGGTACACGCCAGGGTTCGGTTCCGTTAGCAATATAACCATCGGTAAGAAGTATTACCGGGGTCATAAATTTTACTGCGAGCCTTGAAGCTTCAAGAGCCATGTAGAAGCAGTCGCTGGGACTCTGTGCGGCAATAACAGCTACAGGAGCTTCGCCGTTTCTTCCATATACTGCCTGTAAGAGATCAGCCTGTTCAGTCTTTGTAGGAAGACCCGTACTTGGTCCGCCGCGCTGAACGTCCACGATTACCAGCGGAAGTTCGGTCATTATAGCAAGACCGATTGCTTCTGTTTTTAATGCGAGACCGGGACCACTTGTAGTTGTAAGGGCAAGGTATCCTGCAAATGAGGCGCCTATTGCAGAAGTAATTCCTGCAATTTCATCCTCTGCCTGGAACGTCTTTACTCCGAAATTTTTATAAGTACTTAAATACTGAAGTATTTCTGAAGCAGGTGTAATAGGATATGAGCCGAGGAACAACGGTAGTTTAGACTTAACCGATGAAGCAAGAAATCCGAGAGCAGTTGCCTCGTTGCCTGATATGCTTCTGTATGTTCCTTTAGGAAGTTTAGCCGGTTCAACGTTGTACCTTGTTGTGAAGATTTCGGTCATTTCACCGAAATTGTAGCCGGCCTTTAATGCCTTTTCATTCGCTTCGATAAACTGCGGAGCCTTCTTAAATTTGCCTTTGATCCAGTCAACAGTGGGATCAATCGGCCTGCTGTATAACCAGTACATTAATCCCAGTGCGAAAAAGTTCTTACAACGTGAAATTTCCTTCTGTGTAAGTGAAGTGCCCTCGAGAGCTTTTGTAGTTAAAGTGGCAATAGGTACAGGGAAAACCTGGTACCCTTTCAGGCTGCTGTCTTCCAGTGGGTTTACTTCATATTTAGCAAGCTGAAGATTCTTTTTGTCGAACGAATCAGTATTTGCTATGATTATTCCGCCCGGCTTTAATTCCTCTAAATTCTTTTTGATGGCTGCCGGGTTCATCGCAACCAGTATATCCGGTCTGTCGCCGGGTGTATAAATGTCGGTGCTTCCAAAATGAAGCTGAAAACCGCTTACTCCGTATACTGTGCCCTGCGGTGCACGAATTTCTGCAGGATAATCAGGCAGGGTACTTAAATCGTTCCCTACAATAGCTGTAGTATCACTGAACTGACTGCCGGTCAGCTGCATTCCGTCTCCGGAATCGCCTGCAAACCTTACAGTCACCTCAGTAAGACTCTGGACTTCTTTTTCTTTTAACATCTTTTCATCTTAAATTTTTTGATGATATGGAATTATTTTGAATGTATCTGCTTATCCATAATCCGTGCCATCGGGGTGGTCAGGCAGCTAACCTGGAAATCTTTATTTTTGAATAAATAGACTTTATATAGATAAGAAACCCTTATACGGACTCATATAAACTATATTTATAATTCTCAATTATGGAAATAATTTTTTAGTTATAAGAATGAATTTGAAGCTTTTTGAGTGAATTGCCGTCAGGTTTTAATGCAGCCTTTAATGGAGATGTGGCTAAAGCCCGATGTTATGGGGTTTAGTCTATTCGTTGGCTGAAGCCAAACGGCAATCATCAGTTTTAACTGCACTGCTGTTGGGTTTTGAATGTATTGCTGTTGGGTGTTAACTGCATTGCCGTCAGTTTTAACTGACGGGCAGCAGTATTACTAATAACATTTTCAGGCTTTAGCCACTATCAACAAAGATCTCTTCCTTCGGTCAGGAAGCCATCACCCTCGGAATCTTAAAATATGAAATCGATCTAGTCCACATTCCTGATTATCTTAAGAAATTCATTCGAGTTTACGAATCCTGTAATCCTCTGAACTTCCTCACCCTGAGAATTAAGGATCAGCACCGTTGGAACACCAATAATTTTATATTTATCCCTTAATGTTGAAACTTCATCTGAAAGTGACTTTGTCATATCAGCCTTGTAAGCCTCAAATCTTTTTGCCTCATTAATTACTTTAGGATCTGAGAAAGTCATTGCATCCAGCTCTTTACATGGTATACACCAATCGGCATAAAAATCAATTATCCTGGCTTTATTCGATGCTGCACTTACATTAGAAGTGTAAGGCTGCCACTCTATCGATTGTTTCTCGTTGGGTATCACCCAGTAGATCGAAGTAATAATAAGAATAATCGAAAAGACAATCTTAAATATCCTGAAACCCCTAACTTTATTTGCATTCTTATCAAAGAAAAGAAGATATACAGCAGCGATCACCATAAAGGCAGGAAGAAGGTAAGGTGTGATGGTCTTTGGTAGTAAAGGCAGAAGGAAATATATTGCCATACCTATAAGTATTAATCCAAAGATATGCTTAACAGCATCCATCCACTCGCCCGCTCTCGGAAGCTGCTTGATTTTACCAGAGAAAATTGCCAGGAAGAGATAAGGCGTTCCTAATCCTACAGCCAATACAAAAAATAAAAGGAATCCGAAGAAGGGATCTGCTTTGGCAGCTGTGTATGTAACAAGTCCTAATACAAAGGGACCAATACAGGGCGCAGCAACAATACCCATGGTCAATCCCATAAAGAAGGCTCCGTACATACCGCCTTTTGCTCCGCCTGCTTTCGCCACCCAGGAATCAGGCAGCTTAAACTCATAAACACCGAACATACTAAGTGAAAGAACTACAAAGATCAGCGCGATCAGAATTATCACTAACGGGTTCTGCAGAAGCGCTCCGAATACAGATCCGGTTAAAGAGGTTATCACACCGATAACCGAATATGTAACTGCCATACCTACGACGAAAAGAAGTCCCATCCCGACAAGCCTGCTTGTCTTCCCTTCGCTCTGTCCACCGAAAAATCCAATGGTTATTGGGATCAAAGGATAGACGCACGGTGTAAGGTTTAAAGCAAGACCCCCCAGAAAGACAAAAAATAACCCGATAAACAGTCCGTTGCCTTCAAAAATTGATGAGATAGTATCATCAGATTTTTCCGGTGCGGCCGATACAGCGGCTGTCTGAAGATCAACTTTATCAAAAACATCTGTATTTATCTGGTTAACTACTGCTTTTTTATCAGCTATTTCAACTACTATAGAATCCGTAACTGTGTTGGGAGGCATGCAGGTCATATTGTTGCAAGCCTGGTAATCGAGGTATACGGGCAGAGTATACTTTCCCGGCGTCAGATCTTCGGGTGCCTTCACGAGCGCAGCTACATAAACTTCACTTTCCCAGACTGAGAGAGGAGTTTCAGATATTTCAAGCTTCAGATCCTGAGCCTGCGGATAGGCTACCTTTACCTGCTTAAACACAGTGGTATCCACTGAGAACTGTGAGGGAATTAAAAAATCTTCATGAGGCTTGTCTGAATTTATATGCCACCCACTGTCTACCATAACTTTAACGGCAACCTTAAATTCAGATCCGGGGTAAACTTTATCAAATGACTGATACGTCAGGAGATGAACCGGTTTTACACTCCCTCCTAACTGCGCGAATGAAAAGTTCGTAATAAAGGTAAGGAATAATACTGCCAGAATAATGCTGCTTCTTTTCATTGATAACTTCCCAACTGGTTAAACAATTGTTTATTTTCTCCACCCCTGCACAATCGGATATCTTCTTCCATAACCGAATGCTTTTTTGGAAACTCTTAACACAGGGGCCGACTGCTTTCGCTTAAATTCATTATGGTCGACCATCCTTAATACTTTCAAAACAATCTCTTTTTCGCCTGCTATACTGCTAATTTCGTGGTATTCTTTGTTTTCTTCAAGGTACATTCTTAATATCTCATCAAGGAGTTCATATTCAGGAAGAGTATCCTGATCTTTCTGACCCTCCTTTAATTCTGCAGAGGGTGCTTTCTCAACTATCTCTTTCGGTATTATTTCTTCTTTTCTGTTTATAAATGCAGCCAGTTTGTATACTTCTGTTTTATAAAGGTCGCCAATTACAGCCAGTCCTCCTGCCATATCTCCATATAGAGTTGAGTACCCAACAGCAATCTCTGATTTGTTGCCTGTTGTCAATAGTAAATTACCAAATTTGTTTGAATATGCCATCAGGTACATTCCGCGGATCCTCGCCTGCAGGTTTTCTTCGGTTATTCCTGTAATATCCTGCTGAAAAGCGTGCGTCAGTTTCTCTTCCATCCTGCTGATAACCGAATGAATTGTGATCTTAGTAGATGAGATGCCAAGGTTTTCAGCAAATTTCCTTGCATCAGTTATACTGCCTGAGGATGAATATTTGGAAGGCATTAAAAGTACATGCACGTTATCCCGACCCAGCGCTTTTACTGCAATATATGCTACCAGTGCAGAATCGATCCCGCCACTGAGCCCCAATACAGCTTTCTTAAATCCAAGCTTTGTGCAGTACTCTCTCAATCCGAATATCAGTGCATCATGTATTTCTTCCTCAAAGCTTCGTTCAGCATCATGTAACGGTGCGAGCGGTTCTTTTGTTTCGTAAATAAAATAATCTTCACTGAATGGTTCGCCCATTAGCACGAGGTTTCCTTCACTGTCCATACACATACTCGCCCCGTCGAAAATAAGTTCTGTCTGTGCGCCAACAAAGCAAGTATAAACCAGCGGGATTTTGTTCTGCCTGGTCAGTAACGACAGCATCTTTCTTCTGTCCTCCCTCTTCCCGTAAGAGTAAGGACTCGCAGAAATGTTTAGAAGTATGGTTGCTCCTTCTTTTATGAGGTTTTCAACAGGGTCGGTGTTGTACCTTCTGATGTGCCAGTAGTCGGCATCGTTCCAGATATCTTCACATATAGATATCCCGAGTCTCTCTCCTCTAAACTCATAAATATGATTCTCCCTTGCAGCATCGAAATATCTCATTTCATCGAATACATCGTAATTGGGTATGAGCGACTTATGCTGGATGAATTGAATCTTCCCGTCATGGCAAAGCACGGCCGAATTATGTATATCCGTACCAATCTTATCATCATCCTCAGTAATTGAGCCGAAAAGGAGCCCTGTCTTTCCGGTCTGTTCAGCTATTTCATGGGCGGCCCTGATTACAGCCAGCCTGAATTCTTTCTTCTCAACAAGATCAAGAGGCGGATATCCCGTAAGGGTTAATTCAGGAAAGATAACAAGGTCTGCACCGTCATCCACTCCTCTCCCGTAACCGGCAAGGATCCTGGCTTTGTTTCCCTGGATATCACCTATGATATTATTAGACTGGCAGACTGCTATTTTCATAATTCAAAACAGAATAAAAACAAAAATAAAAAAGCATACGTCATTAAACAATGTTAATCAGTCGGGGCCCACCATCCTATCCTGCTGGCGCCGACCCCTCCCGGGGTGTCATTCTCACCAATCGAATCTTTCTCCCGAATCTTTTATCATCCATTATCAGTTTCGCAGACCTCCCCCGGGAACCCCATCACAAAGAGAATTAGCTGCTTGGCCTCTTTTTCCTTCATACCATATAACCTGTAAACCGGCTCTAATTAAAAAGAACCGTTGATAATATACTTCAACATATGGCCTCTGATTTTTATATTATATGTGTGGTAAATAATATAGATATTCCGGGAGGCTCAAATGAACAAGAAATTATTTCGCTCTAATAAAGATAAAATGCTGGGTGGAGTTGCAGGGGGCCTGGCAGAATACTTCTCAATCGATCCCACACTTGTCCGTATCATATTTGTGGTCAGCTTGTTTGCCGGAGGAGCTGGCATACTGGCTTATATTATTCTATGGATAGTTGTTCCTGAGGAACCATTTGCTTTCGCTGCCTCTAATGCGGGTACAGGAAACACTCAGCAAACAGAGAGTACTCCGGGAACCGGAGATACCACAGGAACAGGATCAGGTTCGGCGGAGGAAGATAAAGCGCAGCCCGACTATCAGCAGTACTACCGGGCGATGGCAGAACAGAAGCATAAAAGATCATCAGTATTCGGAGTCATTTTAGTCGCGGTAGGACTCCTCTTTCTGTTAGACAATTTTATTCCAAGAATACATTTCGGTGATTTCTGGCCGCTGCTTCTTGTAGCGGTAGGCGTAGGTCTGCTTCTTAATGCCAGGAAATAATCAAAAGGAAATTCAGATGAAAGCAAAACATTGGTTCTGGGGACTTTTATTTATAACTCTAGGCGGTTTAATACTTGTTAATAATTTTTCAACTCTCACCTGGGATTGGGAAGGATTGTGGAAGCTTTGGCCGCTTGTATTTATACTCTGGGGCGTCGGGATTATGTTAAAAAATAATGCTGCAAAAGTCCTGATTGCAGGCCTTGCAGGAATAGTTCTTGCCGTAAGCCTGTATGCTTCATTCAAAACAGTTGTTTATCTCACCACAGGCGACTTTGATATCGTCTTCGATGGGTCTGATTCAAATTATAAATATGACTTTACTGATTATACTGAACCATATACAGATTCTATCAAAACTGCAGAGTTTCATTTCAAGGCAGGCGCGGGATCTTTTACTTCCATTTCAGATAGTGCTACAAATCTTTTTTATGCGCATACTGAAGGAGTAAAGAATAACTATGAGTTGAACAACCTTGTTACCGGTGATAAGGCTTCTCTGGAAATGACAATGAGAAAAACAAAGTTCAGAGTGGGACATAATTCGTTAAGAAATCGTGTAGAAATGTACTTTAATCCTCAGCCTGTTTGGAATATGAACTTTGATGTGGGCGCTTCTTCTCTTAACCTTGACCTCTCCCCTGTCAAAGTCGGTAATCTCAAAGTAAGCATGGGTGCCGCTGCTTTTAAAGTGAAGCTCGGAAGCAACACAGAGCGTACAGATGTTGATATAGAAACCGGTGCCTCGGATGTAGATATCGATGTTCCGGAGAACTCAGGCTGCGAAATTAGAACTGATGGAGCATTAAACTCGGAGAAGTTCAGAGGGTTTACCAAAATAAATTCCGATCTCTACCGTACCAGCAATTTTGATTCATCGGCCAGCAAAATCTATATAAGAATCGATTCCGGTGTATCATCACTTGAAGTAAACCGTTACGATAGCGACTGGTGATATTAATTCTGTGAAGAGATAATTGCTAGTACTTTAATTTTTATTCTCTCTTTGGCTATGAATCCCGGAGGGATTAAACATCTGTAATAATGATACTCCACTATATAGTCCAACCCCGTTCAGGGTTTGTACATTTCAAAGTCGAATAATTCAGGTCTCCTTCTCACCTCTTCCTAATTTTTGGAGGGATCCATAAATATTTCTCCAGCTTAACGCATCCTTCATCATCAAACTCCACCCCTTCTGATCGAAGCAGATCTTCCATAATATCATGATCACCAAAGTGCATTTTCCCTGTAAGAGCGCCGAACCTGTTCACAACCCTGTGGCATGGCAGTCCGGTTTCTTTTGCTCCGTTAAGAGCCCAGCCTACAGTCCTTGCAGCCGATTTTATTCCGCAGGCTTCTGCGATGTGTCCGTAAGTTGTAACCTTCCCATATGGAATTTTCCCTACAATGGCATACACCCTGTCGAAAAAGTCTTCGTTTGATTTGCGTCTCACGGTCTTCTGTTTTTTCATAATAATATGTTTCCAACTCACGTCCTTCAAATATAAAATTAACTAAATTCTCAATAAAGTTGAGGAGATAACTTGCCCGAATCCGTTAATTTGATAAAGCGCTGGATTACAGAGTATTTCAGTAAATGTAATCTGAAAAGAACTTACGAAAACAATGATGAATTATTCCTGATAGCAGGACACCGCGGGTCACCTGTTTTTGAACCGGAAAATACATTTTCTTCCTTTGAAAGAGCCGTAAATGATGGAGCGAATTCACTCGAGGTTGATATTTGTCTCACTAAAGATATGGAAGTCGTACTCTGGCACGACTGGGATCCCGATTCTACAAAAGCTCTGCTGCGTGAAGGCGGATTCGAACCTTTCGTAAAATACAAACCTCACCCCCCATCACTGGGAAGTAAATACCGGAAAAAGATAAGTGACCTCACACTGGCCGAATTCCGTGAGCACTTTACCTATAAAGAAAGGCATGACGGTGCACATGTTGTATATCCCTTAAAGCCAAAACTGAGCGAGTTTTTTGAATGGTGTATAGAACATTCCAAAATCACCTATATCTTCCTCGATGTTAAAACTCCCGATGAAGAAAAAGATTCTGCAATTCCAATTGTGGAAGAAATAAGAAGATTGATGAATAAGTTCGATCCTTCTTTCAAAATAGTAATTGAAACCAACCAGAAGAAAGTCTTCAAAATGCTAAGGACTAAATATCCTGATCTGTCCTTTAGCCTCGATATCGAACCCGCGCCCGGACTAATTCTTATTCCGCATCAATACAGCAGCGTAAAGAAGGCGATAAAATACAAGAATAAAGTGGCTATCGGCCTCCGTCCGAGAAAGATTACCATCGCAAACTGGACAACCTACAGAAGAATAATGAAATATGATGCACGTCTTAGATCTGTATTTAACAAGCGCCATCCTGAAAAGAAAGTAGAGAGACTGATAGCCGCAACAGTAAATAAATATGAGGAACTTGAATGCCTTGTTAAACTCGGGGTTGATGGTATTCAATCTGATTTCCCTCACCGCCTCAAAGAGATAGCCGACAGGTACGGCAGAAAAACTGAAGCGGAAAATATATATGAAAAGAAGGTATGGTAGTCGAATACCTGCCAATGAAATTCCCTTCCTTAAATTTTTCGTAAATATTCAAAATTGAACATTGACAGCTGATAACAAGAACATATTAAAAGAATACAACCTGCGTTATACGGAAGAAGAAGACCTCTGTATAAAAAGGAGAAGGCGGGGTAAAGGATTTCAGTACCTTGATGATCAGGGTAAAACTATTCACGACGCTAAAGTTATTGAAAGAATTAAATCGCTCGTCATCCCTCCTGCATGGCAGGATGTTTTAATCTGCAGTAATCAAAAGGGGCATATCCAGGCGGTGGGCAGAGACAGCAAAGGCAGAAAGCAGTATATCTATCACGATAATTGGGATAATTTCAGAAATAACAAAAAGTTTGATAGTTTAATAGAATTTGGCAAGTCGCTTCCTGAAATAAGAAAACAAGTGAAAAAAGATTTACGGAAACGAAGCCTGATACGCCAACGGGTTCTCGCCGTCATTGTAAGGCTGCTTGAAGAAACCCTCATTCGTGTCGGCAATGAGGTCTATGCAGAAGAGAATAATTCATACGGACTCACCACCCTGAAAGATAAACACGTTGAGATAAAGGGTATCAATATTTATTTTCATTTTAACGGTAAAAGCGGTAAACCTTTCGAACTTGATATAAAAGACAAAACACTTGCACAAGTTGTTTCAGAATGCCACGATCTCCCCGGTCAGCATCTTTTCCAATACCTGGATGAAGAAGGTAAAAGGCAGCCGGCTTATTCTTCTGATGTGAACGAATATTTAAACAGTATTGCAGATAAGAACTTCACTGCCAAAGTTTTCAGAACATGGGGTGCTACTGTACTCGCTGCAGAGAATTTTAGTAAGGTCCCCCCTGAGGATAACGATAAAAAGAATAAAAAGATAATCTCAGGCATTGTAAAGAAGACAGCGGAAGAATTGAACAACACTCCCGCCGTCTGTCGTGAATATTATATTCATCCTGATATAATCAGAGCCTGGGAAGACGGGTATCTTGCCAAGGTAATGAACACCAAATCTCACAGCTCTAAAATAGGTTTGGATCAATCAGAAAAAGCAGTACTCAAAATATTAAAACATTACTCGCGAAAGTAACACCTCATCAGGAACTTGTAAAGTCGCCGCCGTTTATATGTATTATCTGGCTTGTTATATAAGATGCATCCTCCGAAGCAAGAAATACATAAGCTGGTGCAACCTCACTGGGCTGACCTGCTCTTCCGAGCGGAGTATCAGAACCGAATTCAGTGACGTCATCGAAAGTCGCCGGTATAAGCGGTGTCCATATAGGTCCCGGCGCTACTGCATTAACTCTGATATTCTTAGAAGAAAGACTTTTACCCAGAGATCTTGTAAACGAAGTTATGGCGCCCTTGGTGGAAGAATAATCTATCAGGTGATCGCTTCCCCTGTAACTGGTTACGCTTGTAGAATTGATAATCGAGTCTCCGTTATTCATATACTCTAATGCTGCCTTCGTTATATAGAACATCGCAAAGATATTGGTTCTGAAGGTTCGTTCCATGAAGTCTTAGATCTATCTCTTCCAGACCCTTATGCGGATGCTGTTCTCCGGCATTATTAACAAGTATATTTATTTTTTTAAATTTATTATATGCCTTTTCAACGGCTTCAATGCAGAAGTCTTTATCACCTACATCACCTTTTATCAGGAGGCATTCTCTCCCTTCCTTCTCAATCATTGCCTTTGTTTGCTGTGCATCCTTTTCTTCCTCAAGATACACAATAGCAACATTTGCGCCCTCCCTTGCAAAGTGAACTGCAACTGCTCTTCCTATACCTGAATCCCCTCCCGTGATTATTGCGGCTTTATCCTTCAGCTTCTCGCTTCCTTTATAGCTGCTTCTTATTACCTCCGGCTGCGGATCCATTTTATACTCCCTACCCGGCTGCTTCTGCTGCTGCTGGGGAAATTCCTTCTGTCGTGTCTTAGTACCCGGCATAATTTTCCTCTTTTTAAATTATAAAATCAGGTACCAAGATAAACTTCGTCGTCGTTATTATTTGTGTTTATTAGTTCTAACTTAGCATTTCATGAGTATTGTTACCCTTTTAAAGAGGGTGTTATTTAAATGAAATTTGTCACTGACATTTTTTATGTAATTAACTTTATTAAAAGTAAAACTAATTTATAAAGGATGATAAATATGAGCGGCGAATCAAAAAAGACAACAGATCATAATACTATAAAAAAGTGGACTGAAGAAAGGAATGGAAAACCTGCAACGGTCAAGGCAACTAAGAATGAGAATGAAACTGGTATACTGCGTATAGATTTCCCTGGTTATACTGGAGAAGATTCTCTTGAACATATTTCCTGGGAAGAATTTTTTGAGAAATTTGATAAGGAAAAACTGGCTTTCCTCTATCAGGATAATGTTAAGAGCGGAGAAGAAAGCCGATTCTTTAAACTCGTTGATAGAAATAGCTCCGGGTAATAAAGAACCGTCACATAATAAGAACCATAAACTAAGAGAGACCGGCAGCTGCTGAGCTTGTCCAATAAGGTTTCTTTTTCTTTATTGTCTCACTTACAAGGGAGACATATAATAAAGCATCCGGGTTTTCGTTGATTAACCTCGTAATCACTTTAGCAGGTTTAACATCCAGTTCATAAATCCCTCCTGCAGCGCCTTCGGGAATGGTGGTTTGAGTTAATACAAGAGATTGATTTGCCTTCCTGAAATAATATAGTATCGATAGCTTCGCTGGAAAGCTAAGATTACTATCTGCTGGGCAAAGCAGAGATAAATGAAGCGTTTCGTTCTGAAATGAAGCCGAATCAAGATTGAGAAACAGACCATCAGGAGTAATCTTATTCCGCTCGGTCAATGTTCCTGAATTGATAAGCTTAATATTATGTTTTATGATTTTGTTATAAGGTTTAAATCCTGCAATCTTTGCAGATGCCCATACCTCTTTCAGCATAGGATCCGTTATAAGTTTTTTTGATAGTTCGACTGCCGTCCCGAAGCTGCTTCTTACTTTCTTTGCGGCAGGGGTTTTAGCAGGTTTATAGTTTAAAGGGCGGTCAGAAACGAAATTTTTCCCGTTCATTACTCTGAAAACCTTATTCCCAAGTTTTCCAGAAAGCTCTCCTAGTACCATATTATTTAATAAAGCCATATTTCCTCCATAATTTGAACGATTAAAAATACCAATTTTTCGGGATATATCCAAACGTATTCAGAACGTATTCAGATCGTATTCAGAACGTTTTCAGATCGTATTCAGAACGTTTTCAGATGCCTTTTACCCCGTATAAATCTTTGGTCTGGTTTTATGCGTTTCCCGTCCGATTTCAACTGACAGTTAATAACGATAAGGGCTTGCCGTCCGGTCTTAACCGACGTTATTTAAGATGAGTATAGCATACCGGCTTTAGCCACATTCCTTTTAGAGAGAACTGCTGTCTGGTTTCAACCGATGAAGCATAATAGGGATAAGGGATTGCCGTCAGTTTTAACTGACGGATTCAAGGGATAAGGGATTGCCGTCAGTTTTAACTGACGGATTCAAGGGATAAATACAATATACCGGCTTTAGCCACATTCCTTTTAGAGAGAACTGCTGTCTGGTTTCAACCGATGAAGCATAATAGGGATAAGGGATTGCCGTCAGTTTTAACTGACGGATTCAAGGGATAAATACAATATACCGGCTTTAGCCACATTCCTTTTAGAGAGAACTGCTGTCTGGTTTCAACCGATGAAGCATAATAGGGATAAGGGATTGCCGTCAGTTTTAACTGACGGATTCAAGGGATAAATACAATATACCGGCTTTAGCCACATTTCTTTTAGAGAGAACTGCTGTCTGGTTTCAACCGATGAAGCATAATAGGGATAAGGGATTGCCGTCAGTTTTAACTGACGGATTCAAGGGATAAATACAATATACCGGCTTTAGCCACATTTCTTTTAGAGAGAACTGCTGTCTGGTTTCAACCGATGAAGCATAATAGGGATAAGGGATTGCCGCCAGTTTTAACTGACGGATTCAAGGGATAAATACAATATACCGGCTTTAGCCACATTCCTTTTAGAGTTTGCCCTCCCGCTCTAACCGACGACACGAAGGTAACCGGTTTTCCCTGCCATGGTCACAACAGAAATGAAGATTTTTGCGGATATTTCCAATGAAATTTTATGAGAGGATATTATGAACAGGACTGGAAAACATATGGATAATTTCAAGATACTTGTGCTGGAAAATGATGAGAGATGCTGCGGCATAATTTCAGGAAATAACAGGATGAATAATTTTATTTTCTGTTCTGATGCGACCGATTTCAAAGAAAAACTTGATGAATCTTTCAGCGCTGTGATGATCGATTCGATGCTCCATACCAAAGATAATGGAATCCAGCTGCTTCGCGATCTGAAGGATGATCATAGGTTTTCAAGACTTCCCATAATTCTGATAACAGATGATTCCCCTTTCTTCAGTACCGATGTTTACAAAAAATTCGGGGCCGATTTTATTTTATTCAAACCTCTGAGTGAACAAAAAATCATGCGTACCTTAAAAAGTATTCTTCTATTGAAAGCTGCGTAGACGAAATATTCTTCAATAATTCTTCGGCATAATGTATAAAGAAGATCTGACTTCACATAAAGTAAATAAACTTCTTTCAAAAATGACGCTTGAAGAAAAAATCGGTCAGATGACGCAGATTACTCTTGAAGCTGTTTCGTTAACTAAAAGCACGAAGGATGTCGACCACGAAATCGACCTGCTGAAGCTGAAAGACGCTATAACAAATCATCACGTCGGTTCCATTCTGAATATCTTCGAAGTCGCACATAGCATCGATTACTGGCATTATATCATAAAGCAGATACAGGATCTTGCCCTTACTACACCGAATAGAATCCCTGTCATCTTCGGCATCGATGCTATCCATGGTGCAAGCTATGTTCTTGGGGCTGCCCTTTTCCCGCAAAGTCTAAATATGGCCGCTTCATTTAACCGCCGGCTTGTAAGAAGCGCCGCCCGCATTACTTCAGAGGAAATCATCAATGCACATATCCCCTGGAACTTTAACCCTGTTCTTGATATAGGCCGCCAGCCTCTCTGGCCCCGCTTCTGGGAGACGTTCGGTGAGGATGTTTACCTGCTGAAGGAAATGGGACGTGAGTACATTGAGGGCGGTCAGAATGAAGCTGTCAAGACGGGACAGACTCCTGCCCTCTGCATGAAGCATTTCGCCGGCTACAGCTACCCTCTTAATGGAAGGGACCGAACTCCTGCCTGGATCGGCGAGAGAACTCTCCGCGAATATTTTCTGCCTGGTTTCCAGGAGGCTGTTAATGCAGGCGTTAAAACAGTAATGATAAGCTCCGGAGAGATCGACGGCATTCCTACTCACTCTGATAAACATCTCCTTACGGATATTCTGCGCGATGAGATGGGATTTACGGGTGTTGCTGTATCCGACTGGGAAGATATCATTCGACTTCACCTACGCGACAGGGTAGCCTCTACTCCAAAAGAAGCCGTCAAAATGGCCGTGATGGCCGGTATTGATATGAGTATGGTACCATGGAATTATAGTTTTTCAGATCTGCTGCTCGAACTTGTTCAGGAAGAGGAAGTGCCTTTAAGCAGAATAGATGAGGCTGTAGGCAGAATTTTAACTCTGAAATTTGAACTGGGTCTGTTTGATAACCCTTTTATGAAAAACATTGATGTCCATAACACTACTAATTCAGAAAAAGAAGGTATTAATTACGAAGCCGCTGTGGAATCTATAGTACTTGCAGAGAACCGGAACAATATCCTCCCGCTCCGCGGAGATAAAAAAATACTGGTTACGGGTCCAACTGCCGACCTTCTCTCTTCTCTTAATGGAGGATGGACTATTACCTGGCAGGGAAATGAGGAATCGCTCTACCCGGAAGATAAGATGACAGTGCTCGAAGCAGTTAAGGAAAAGATCGGCGAGGATCAGGTCCTGTTTTTTAAAGGAACTAACTTCAACAGGGATTACGATATAAGCAAAACAGTTGAGGCTGCTGAAAATGCAGACGTAATCCTGGCCTGTCTCGGTGAACCGGCTTACTGTGAAACAGCGGGCAATACCAGCGACCTTATCCTATTTGATATGCAGCTGACCCTGGTTGAGGAATTGTATAAGACCCGGAAGCCGATAATTCTTGTTCTACTCCAGGGAAGACCGCGAACTGTAAGCAGGATTGTAAATAAGGTTGATGCTGTATTGGTCGCCATGCTCCCGGGTATGGAAGGAGGCCGTGCAATCGCAGACCTGATTTTCGGGGATGCTGTGCCTTCCGGAAAGCTGCCTTTTACTTACCCTCGAAATCCCGGCGAGGTATCTCACTATGATCATAAACCAATGGAAGTTTATGATTTGAATTATGTAAATCCTCAGTGGGAGTTCGGACATGGACTAAGTTATACTAAATTCGAATACAGCAATCTTAAGCTCTCATCACAAATAATGAACCCTGATGATACTCTTGAAGTTTCTGCCTCCGTTACTAACATTGGCAAAATTAAAGGTAAAGAGAGCGTGCTGTTATATATAACCGATCTTTACGGGTCTGTCTCACGGCCCGTTCTCCAGCTGAAAGGATTTGATAAAGTTGAGCTTGAACCGGGTCAGGCCAAAGAAGTTTCATTTAAAATAACATCTGATGATCTTTCTTTCATCGGCCGCGATATGGACAGAATAACAGAACCCGGAGAATTCCATGTCACCATCGGCCCCCTCTCAAAAACCTTCCTCTTAAAATAGAGATTATTGACATTGCTGTTTTGCTTCAGCCAACGAACTGCTTTATATTCACATAACTAACATTGCCGTCGCTTTTAACCGACAGTTAGATCACCAAGATATCGCCCCGGCTTTAGCCACATTTGAAGATTTTGATTGTTACCTCAATCAATGATTGTCTTTAATATTACCGTTTGGCTTCATAACTAAAATTACCCTCGGTTTTCACCGACTTTATATTCGCATAACTAACATTACCGTCGGTTTTAACCGACTTTATATTCACATAACTAACATTGCCGTCGGTTTTAACCGACGGTTAGATCACCAAGATATAGCTCCCGGCTTTAGCCACATTTGAAGATTTTAATTGTTACCTCAATCAATGATTGTCTTTAATATTACCGTTTGGCTTCATAACTAAAATTACCCTCGGTTTTCACCGACTTTATATTCGCATAACTAACATTACCGTCGGTTTTAACCGACGGTTAGATCACCAACATAACGCTCCCGGCTTTAGCCACATTTGAAGATTTTAATTGTTACCTCAATCAATGATTGTCTTTAATATTACCGTTTGGCTTCATAACTAAAATTACCCTCGGTTTTAACCGACTTTATATTCGCATAACTAACATTACCGTCGGTTTTAACCGACTTTATATTCGCATAACTAACATTACCGTCGGTTTTAACCGACGGTTAGATCACCAACATAACGCTCCCGGCTTTAGCCACATTTGAAGATTTAAGCTGAATTCAATTATTAATATATTCCCATCCATACTTTTTCATAAACTCATCTATTTCTTCTGCAAAAGATTTATGCCTATGATGTTCTTCTTGATGAAGAATATAATCTCGTACTGCACTAAGATGACTTTCACTTACGCTAACGGCCCAATAATCATCCTGCCAGGAAAATTTATTCCTCAATATTTTATTTTTATTTATCCAAAATGAAGATTCACCTTTTAGCAATTGACTTACTTTACTTATAGAATATTCCCTATCAAGAGAAATCAGGCAATGAATGTGTTCCATATGTCCATTTATAGTATCCAGCCATATTTTTTTATCTTCAGCATTCTGCCTGATATGATCATAAATCCTATTCCGGAAATCTTTATGGATAATTTTTTCTCTATTTTTTGTTGTAAAAACAAGATGCACCCACATTCTGACCCAGCTCATTTGTAATACCCTTATTTTTATAATCAGAAAGTTTAAAATAATAATTTTTTAAATGTGGCTAAAGCCGGGATGTGGAGAGGGAATACATGCAGCCCGTTTGCTAAAGCTCAACGGCAATAGAGGGTTATACTGCCTTTCGGTTGGCTGAAGCCCAATGGCAATAGAGGGTTATACTGCTTTTCGGTTGGCTGAAGCCCAATGGCAATAGAGGGTTATACTGCTTTTCGTTGGCAAGCCAAACGCAGTGTTAAGCGATGGCAAAATGCTAGACTGCACATACTTTACTTAACGCTGATTACTTCCCACCCCTTCTTACGGCTTAGTACGTTTATTCCGACATGATTCTGGAAGGTTTCGAAGCGTATTTCCGCGGTGTCGTCACCAAGATCGAGGTTTGAAATTACAGCCTCCCCTATCCAGCGCGGAAGAACAGGATTGTTGAAAATAATCCTTTTTTTTACTGCGTTGATCTCTAATCCTAAAGCCGATTGCAGCAGCATATATACCGCCCCGGTTGCCCATGCCTGCGGTGAACAGGCCACCGGATAGGTAACAGGACCTTCATCTTCGCGTCTCTTAAAACCGCAGAATAATTCCGGAAGCCTGTAGAAATCCGAATGCCTCGCTGCCTCATACATTCCTGAAAATAAATCAGATACCTTCTGTTTGTACCCGTACCTCGAGATTCCATATGTAATCAGCGTAGTGTCGTGAGGCCAGATTGAACCATTATGATATGAGAGAGGGTTATAGCAAACTGAATCATTTGCGATTGTCCTTATCCCCCACCCCGAAAAAAATTTGTCTGAAGTAAGATTCTCAACAAGCGCTTCTATATGATTATCATCGCTAATGCCTGAAAGCAAACAGTGTCCCCCATTGGATGAATTTACCCTGCATGGTTTTTTATCGGCATCAAGTGCAATAACAAAATTATTCAGCCGGCTGTCCCAGAACTCCTTATTAAACTTTTCCTTTAATCCTTCTGCACTTTTAAGCAGACCATGTGATAGTTCCTTTTCACCAAACACTCCCGCCAGGAAGGCGCCTGATGTTTTTGCCTGGTACGCATATGATTGAACCTCACATAACGCTATCGGAGATTTTGCAATCTGTCCATTGCTGTGAAAAACGGCATCGGGAGAATCCTTCCAGCCCTGGTTGTATAATCCTTTCTCATTCTTGTATATATATTCAACGAATCCATCACCATCAACATCGCCATATTCATCAATCCATTTCAACGCGAGCTTCAGGTTCTCCCATATGCCTGTAATTGTCTCAATGTCTGCCGTTCTTATATAATATTTATATGCCAGAATAATGAACAAAGGAGTTACATCAATCGAACCGAAGTACTTTCCGAAGGGAAGTTCGCCGGCGGTGACCATCTCACCGTGCCTTTTTTCATGAAAGATCTTTCCCGGCTCTGCTTCATTGAAATTGTTTACCTCCTTAGCCTGGTTTGCTGCAAGATAGAGAAGGACATCCTTAGACAATTTCGGAAAAGCCCAGAGTGTTTCCATCGCCGTAATAATACCATCCCTGCCAAACGGTGCGGTAAACCACGGTATCCCTGCATATGGATACATGCCGTGCTCGGTATCGGCTATTAAAGAGATCAGATCTGTGGTCGATCTGTTTACCCAATGGTTGAACTGATTGCTGGAAGTTTTTATTAGAGCACTGTATTTTTCTCTTTTGTTTCTTTCTTTGTCCAGTTTTTTAAGCGCCGCACTACTGTTAATCCTGGTATCTTCTTTAATACCCGTGTGCATCACAATACTCAAAGCCAGGTTCACTTCTTCATCAGGTTCAAGGTCCATTATATATCCCGAGTTGTTCCTGCTGATATTATCGGGAGTTTTTGAAAACAGATATTCAGCCCTGCGTTCCCTGTCGTCGATGCCTTTGTAATTGTATCTCATCCCCCCTTTTATCTTTTTGACAGCTATCTCCCTTTTGCCGTTGAGTCTGATAAATTTCTTAACTTCAAAAATATCCATAAAATCAGAATCGAAAAGGAATTCAATTTCAAATTTATGTTTCCTGCTGCTGTAGCTGTGCAGCGTCAGGTTCTCGAAAAATGTATCCTCGTATATAAATCTTTTACTATAAAGGTAGACGGACCCCTCTTTTATAATTTCATCACCCGAAGGAAGATCGGGATTAGTCATATCTATGCTGAGGATTTCCATATTTTCATTCATGGAGGCCCCGAGCAGCAGCGGCTTTTTCCCGTTTATTTTTATTTCATACCGCGAAACAAACCTGGTATCATTATGATAGATACCGTTCTTGCTCCCTGGTTTGCTTATTATATTTCCCCACCTGTTAAAGATGCCGAAAGTATTTGAATCATTTAATACAAATGTACTTTCGTCTGCCTCATTATTGAAAAACGTTGTTTCGTTATCATTCAGCTCATTTTTATCATGCATTAAACTTTCCGTTTGTTTCACTAAACACAGCTCTGTCTTTAAAGGTGATAAAGAATTTCTCTATATCATTTATAAATCTTTCTGAATTCAGCCTCTCCCTCGCATCCTTAGAACAGAACTCCCGGAAAATAGATCCTAGCTTCTTCACGTAACCGGCAGCTTCGTCGACAGATCTGAAGATAAATCCGTTTTTACCATGCACTATCTGCTCGGTTACAGCTCCCCGTCCAAACCCGATAACAGGTGTTCCTGCAGCCAGACTCTCAGCTATAACCCTTCCAAAAGGCTCGGCCCAATTCTCGTCTTCAAATCCTGAAGGAAATACCGATGCCGCAGCATTTCCGAGCAGCTTGTATTTTATTGTCTCGTCGGCGTTGCCGAAATAAAAAACAGTTTTGTTATCAATCAGAGGCTTAATCTCCTCATAAAAATATTTCAGTGAACTTGATTCTGCATTTGAATGGTCAACGTACGGTTCGCCGGCTAAAATAATCGGCATACCGGCTTTCTTTGCAATTTTTATGGCCGTTAGCTGTCCTTTCCGTTTATCAATACGCGAAAGCATTACAAGGTAATCCCTGCATTCCTGTCTTAATGATTTTAATAAATCAATATTTATTTTTATGTCATTCCTGCTTAGAGAGTTCTTGTAAAAGGGTATGTGGTCAATCCTGATTCCCTGCAGAATGTAATGCAGGTTTTCGCTCTCTATAAATTGATCCCTGTGCGACATTGACTGTGCGAGTGATGTAAAATTTGCAAGTATAAATTTCTGTTCCTCAATATTGGGTGTATAGTGCAGGTTCACAATACATTTTTTGTTGAGACCTCTCTTTATCAGCTCTTTAAATAAATTGAAATCTACCAGGTGGATATTGATTATATCATAATCCTTTTCTTTAATGCTGCAAAGTATACAATCAGTGAGATCGCTTTTTATTTCCTCTTCCTTTGCCTTTAAAGTTATCCCGGGATGCTTTATCCTCGAATTTCCGTTGGCAATAAGATCAATTGTATGTCCCTTACCTGCCAGGCCTATAGCAAGGTCGAACACAACACGCTCAACTCCGCCGTAACCGGAGTACGGGGGTATTGGAATGTTGGTGGGGCTCACCATCAGTATATTCATACATTCACTCGTATTAGTTGCTGTTCTAATCGTTTCATCGTTTTCTCTGTCATGGGTATCGTTTTATTAAGGCTGATAGTTTGGGGATTGCTTATAAACTCAATCTTTGCATTCTCAAGTTTTACAGGAACTCTGAACAATCTTTTAACGTCTTCGGTATCATATCTCATCATCTCCTTTGCTCTCAGCTTTATTTCGTTCCTGTTCGATATTCTCATCTCTGATCTGAATCCGGAAAGCGAATTCATTGTTAGCGAATCCGTCTCTTCATACTTAGTTATTAGCGGCTCATTAATGAAGCTGTGCTTGTAACCCGATGCTATAAGCCTGTCTCTTAATTCCCTGTCCTCTTCAATTACATCCAAAAATCCTCCCGTTTCTTCAAATACTTTCTTTCTGAATAAACCGGGATTTGGAAGCAGGAATTTTCCGCCGCTGAATGTTGTATTCTGGATATTAGGGAAGAAATCATCAACAAGGCTGACAGGCCAGCCTACATTAAATATCTTTCCGTCAAGTCTTATAAATTTATGCTGCACATATACAACATCATTCTGAACATCACGCTTCCCTTCCCAGATAGAATCCGGATCCCTTATTCCTGTGTCACCCGCTAATGCTCTTTTCTGTAATTCAATTTTATTCGGATCATAAAGATCATCCGAATCGTGAAAGGTTATGGCATCATAATCCGCCAGAAGAATTCCGAGGTTCTTAGCATTTGCTGTTCCGGAATTTTCCGCCAGCTTTATATAGTTGAATTCAGGTTCATCAAAATAAGATTTCACCCTGCTTAAGGTATCATCAGTTGACCCATCATCAATCACACAAATATTTACATCGCCGGAATATTGAGAAAGCGAATTGTCTATAATTCTCCTGATATTATTTGCCCTGTTAAATGTCGGTATAACTATGGAGATTTTCATTGGATTTATACATCTGATAAATATGAACCGGATAGACGCGCTGTAAAGCCTACCTGCCTCATATTGTAGTTTCTTGAATAAATAATAATAGATGAAAAGAAGATGAAGATTATCGCAGGTATAAGCTCATACATTGCAAGAAGAAAGACAAATAATAACAATGCTGCAGCAGCCGGTACCCAGATTGCGGGGATATTAACCTCAGTAATAATACTCTTGTTTGTCCTGCTAAAGGGAATTTTACATTCAGGTAACGAGAAAAGCCAGCCTGCCGCACTCTCCCACAGAAAGCCGAAATGCGTAAATAGTGCCTTGATAATTAGATTATTTTTCTCTCTTTTACGCAGAAAGCCGCTGAAAAAAATCAGGACTTTCATAATAAAAAAAACGAAAATGGTAAAGGATGAAAGCTCAAGAGCTTCTGTTATGGGATTTCCGGAAAGGACAGTAAAGGGGTAAGCGGCAAAAACTAAAAACGGGAAGAGAATGAAGTTGTGCCATGCACTTACCTGCAGAAAAATATTTACTTTTCTGATAAAACTTAACGGAGCCGACAGGATCTTTCTGAAATATTTTTTAAGGATAAAGGTATTCCCTATAATCCAGCGTTCGCGCTGTCTGATATATGATCTGAAATCAAGAGGCAGAAGTCCTCTTCCCATAACTTTATCCACATACTTGGTTTTATAGCCCGATAGTATTATTCGTACACCGAGTTCGCTATCCTCGGTAATACAGTCACCGTTCCATCGGCCTGCATCTAATATCGCCTGTTTCCTGTAAATACTCATAGTGCCGGTGGAAGTAACAGAGTTGAACCTGCTGCCGCTGTTCATAAAAAGCGAAAAATAATAGTTATACTCCAGGTCCATCCCCCTATTCTTATCAGACACATTATAATATGCCTGGGGAAATTGCACAAGGCCTATGGTATCATTATCAAAATGCTGAACAGCGCAGGAAATAAAATCGTGTTCAACTATATAATCAGAGTCAACCACCGCTATATAGACAGCCTCTGATGAAGTTCTGTCCATCAACAGGTTTAATGCTCCTGCCTTGTAACCCTTTACGTTATCCTCGTGCCAGAATCTAAACCTGTCTCCCATAGAATTGCAAAACCTTTTAACGGGAAGCCAGACGTTTTTATTTTTAGTATTATTATCAAGCACAAGCACTTCATAATGAGGATAATTTATGAGGGATAATGCTTTCAAAGTCTTGATCACAAGCTCCGGAGGTTCATTGTGTATCGCAACGTGAATTGAAACAAATTCAGCGTTGGATAATTCCTTCATTCGGGCAGGATTATTTATCGGAAGAAGTGTAATCAGCAGCTGCAAACCCATAAAAACACATATAAATATAAGGTTGGCCAGAACCATGTACCAGCTTAATCCCGGCAGGAAGACCAGAAGAGAAAAAATTGATACTGTTATAATAGACTTTCTTAATGACACTGATTAAACTTTCTTTAATAAAATTGCTCGAAACCCTCTCTTATCGGATAACATTGGTGACCGCTGTGGATAGGTCTGTTACCATTTTTTTTACAATCGTAAATAAATAAAATTCCGCGACAGATTTGGTGATATCAATTATTATTACTATCCCTGTCAATTAATTGTCACAGGTACCCAATTGTCGCTGGGTTATATACAGCATAGGGAATGAAAATATTTATGACGGAGAAAGGTAGTAATGCATCTGTTCAGTCGGATAGTCACAGAAGGTTAATGTATGATACTCTGTAATGTTTCTTTAAGTTTTTTTTCATCGAGAGGTTTGTGAAGGATCGCTTCAGGATGATACTCTTTTGCTCTCTTGAAATAATCCTCCTGGGTTGAGGCTGTTACAAAAATAATAGGTATGTTTCTTTCATTGGCAATTTGAGCAACCTTAAAACCTGTAGGTCCGTCTTTAAGGATGATATCCAGCAGAATGAGATCGGGATTTGTCTCATTTATTTTTCTGACCGCCTGAGGAAAATCCGATACATTATATATAGAAGCATAACAGAAAGACTTCAACTGATTTTCTATATCCAGAGCAACCAGCAGCTGATCTTCCACAACAAGTATATTCTTAACGTTTTTCATAATAATTCATTTCCTTCCTAAACCATATAGCTATTGAACTACTCAACCATCACCAACCTACCATACTTAATTTTTATTCCTATGATATCAAACAACAATTATATAACCCTTTATAACATCAGCCGTTTTACCATTCTATGTGTTCTCTATTAGATCAGTTGTGCTTTTTGTGTGGCTAACACCATAGCTGTGACTGTAATTATTTGTAATAAAACACGTTCAGGATATCTTCCACAAGACGACATTTATTTTATATAATTAGATAAGGAGATACTATATGTTGTGGACTATCTTTGTAATATTACTGGTTTTATGGTTAGTGGGTTTAGTTACCTCTTATACCTTAGGCGGTTTTATCCACATTTTACTGGTTGCGGCTGTTATTATTCTATTGATTAATCTATTCTCCGGAAGGCGAGCTGTATAGCTGGTAAAGTTACTAAAGCCCGGGTCGAAAGCCCGGGCTTAATTTTTTAGCTGTAGCTTTTCCTGAAGCTGCTGTAGTCGGGAATTCTGATCTTTGATCCATCAAATTCAATCAAACCTTTTTTCTCAAGTGCATGTAACACCCTTGAAACTGTTTCTCTGGAGGTTCCTGCAAGGTTTGCAATGTCATGTTGATAAGGAAGAATCACCTGCACAGAACCCTGGTGTATTATCCCTGTACTTTCCGCAATTTGCAGAATGGCTGAAGCAATCCTGCCCTCAGCATTTGAAATAGATAGCGATTTTATTTTTGTGTCGGTCATTCGCAGCCTCCTCGTCATCTCCTCGAGAAGTGCAATCCCGATATTAGGATTTTCCTTCAGCAGGTTGAGAAATTCTTCACGCGAAAGAAAGAATAATTCGGTATCCTCCATTGCAATTACGTCAGCAGAGGGATTTTTGTTGTCAATCAATGACATTTCCCCGAAATAATCATGCTCACCAAGGAGTTCAAGAATAATCTCCCTCCCGTCAGTCTCATTCTCTATAACTTTAACTTTCCCTTTTGTGATTACATAAAGGCCTGTTCCTGCATACGATTTGCTGAGTATCGTCATATCCTTTTTGTAATCTCGCATGACTCCCATCTGTTCTATTTTTGTAAGGAACTCTTCGTTCAGCTCTGAGAAAATAGGAACATATTTGATAGTGATATTTGAATCGATCATTTTAGTCCTCACGTGAATATATTGTGCAAATTAACAAATTAAGAAATTAATCCCTGTGTCAATTATTACATAAATCATCCTACTTAGATTTAAATTACAAACTAATAACTGTCAGCAACTTTAAGCTTATGTTCTCCTTAATCTGATTTTTGAAGTTCGGTTGTTTTCTCTTTGGGAAGTATGATCACTTTTTGGTTTAATGACAATTATGAATTTAAAAAGGAAAGTTTTTTCTGCAGTATCATCCTCTATAAAATTTTGCTACAGCTTTTAATATGGCCTCTTTTAACTGAAATTCGGAGAAAGGTTTCCTGATAATTTCTATAGGGTTAACTCTTTTTGCCTCGGTGAATGTTTTGTCATCTGTTGAAGCAGTTACGAATATTATTGGTTTTTGTCTGTTTTTGACCCCATTTATTGCTCTGGCTGCTTCAATTCCATCAAGACCGTGCTCCATCATTATATCCATAATAATCAGGTCAGGGTTTTCCGATTTATTCTTCTCAACAGCTTCTCTTCCATTGCGTGCAATCAGTATTTTTTCGAACCCGAAACTCCGTAAGGTTCGTTTCAGATCAAAAGCTACTATTCCCTCATCCTCTGCTATAAGTATTCCTAACATACCCGGCCTGTTTTTTTAAGGAAAACGTAACCCATTAGTTTTATATAAACAAGTATATTTATCACAATGAAACACTGGTTGTACATTCATCAATAGGAATTCCGGTTCTGGTATCTGCAGGAGTCTGAGTCATTATAAGTTATGACACCTCCTTACGATAATTATTTTTAGGAAATTGGTAAAACTATTGACAATTTTACTGCCTGAACGTAACTTACGCTAAACAAATGAGTTCGGTCTTTTATATTTCCGATGGAGTGGTGGTATGCAAAAAAGAACCGTTCTGATTGCCGAGAATAACGGAATAATATCTCTCGATATTAAAACGTTGCTTGAAAGTAATAACTATAAGCCGGTAATCGTACGATCTGCCAAAGATCTGCTGATTAGATACCGAAGAGCTAAACCGGATTTGATCATTGCAGACTTAAACCTTGGAAAAGAATCGACTGAAGACGCTCTCAGAGAAATAAATAATATCGACAGCACCCCGATTATTATCGTTTCCGGATCCACCCGATCGCGTCTTGAACAACTTAGCGGAAATCTTTCTCATTGTACATACCTTCCCAAACCCTTCGATGAGATGGAACTCCTGGAGGTTATAAAAAAATACCTCAAAAGTTAAATCTGATCATGCTGGCTCTACTGTACCTTTAATATTTTCTAGAAGAAGATTTCGAAGAATATTTGCATATTTTAATGCCTGGTCAGCACTCGAATGGTAAATTTTCATTTGTTCTTTATCTTCTGCACTGTGCAAATGTTCGGTGAGATAGTTAATTAAAGAACTATTTTCTTCAAGTCCTCTCACAGCCGCCCAGATAAGGTCTTCTATCATAACTGAAAGTTCTTCCAGTAATGCCGGCACGGAAAAAGCATGCCCTGTCCTGCATCTGAAACGTATGATGTTTCCCTCATTGATCCTCCATAAAGATCCATGACATTCCGGACAGGTAAACTCTGATAACTCACCGATTTTTTTTATGTCAGTATCCTCTATATAATTATCTGCTGCCATACTAACCTCGATGCCCATACTTTCCGGTTTATGATCGGGTGAATTTTTTTTATTCTGAGTAGAAGTAAGTTTTTTCAAAAGCGGAGCCATTTCCTTTAAGGTAATCTTATAGTCTACATCAATATTGTGAAGGGCGTTTAAAGGCATATCGGGAAATTGTGCTTCCTCCGGGTCCTGAACAATTGTAATTCCGCCCCTGTCCATAATTGACCAAAGTCCGGCTGTACCATCACTTAACATACCCGAAAGTAGAATACCGATTGTATCTTTTCCAAACGAATATGCAGCTGACCTGAATAATGGATCGATGGCCGGTCTGAACCGGTTTTCTTTCGGTCCGTAAACGACTCTTATCTTCTTGTCCTCCAGTATGAGATGATGATCGGGAGGTGCGGTGTAGATATGGCCCTCAGAAATGGACTGACCGTTGACTGCGCTTTGTACCGGCATATTGGATTTTTTTGCCAGCATCTCCGGAAAATGATTCCTGCTTAAAGGAGATAAATGCCAGACTATAAAAACAGCAGCCGGTAAATCTTTCGGAAGTTCTTCACACAAAGATTTCAAAGCTTCAATCCCTCCGGCAGAGGTCCCGATGACAATTATTTTCATCTCAACAATTTTACTTTTTTTAGTTGTTTATGCTTCAAAGTAATGGTTTTGAACCAAATTCACAATGTTCACCGAATGCAGGGATATTTAATTGAATAATATCACAGTTATTTGTCTTTCCCTCACATTATTTACTTCTTTAGCGGATTAGTGAAGAATTTTGTTTACTTTGTCTCAGAATGAAATTATATTAAAATCTTTCTTATTCGGAGAGCCATACAGTAACAATTTTACGGTGAGGGTCGGATGTCCGCAAAAAAATCAGAGGGTGCAAAAACAGTTTTAAGGAAAAAGAATAGCGGTGAGCCGGTAGCTGTGGCGGGTATAGGCGGTTCGGCCGGAGGACTCGAAGCATTCACCGAATTCATTAAATTTTTACCCGATGATACCGGGATGGCTTTTGTTTTTATACTTCATCTTGAACCGCGGCATGAGAGTAAGTTATCCGAAATATTTGCTACATATACGAAAATGCACGTTCAGCAGGTAAAGGAAAAAACAAAAGTTAAAAGGAATAATATATATGCAATTCCTCCTGATAAGTACATCTCTATAGAAAACGGTGAACTGCATTTGTCAGAAAGAAAAAAATCTGAAGGCGTTTATCTGCCGGTTGATTATTTCTTTAAATCCCTCGCAAAGCATGAAAAAAATAAGGCGATTGGAATAGTCTTGTCAGGCACAGCGTCTGATGGGACTGAAGGTTTGAGGGCTATAAAAGCTGAAGGAGGTCTAACTTTTGCCCAGGATACTAAATCAGCAAAGTACTCGGGAATGCCGCAAAGTGCTATTGATTCAGGAAATGTAGATATCATTCTGCCGCCTGAACAAATAGCCACTGAGCTTGTCCGGATTGCATCTCATCCATATATCGCTTTCCCTCATCGGCAGGAAAAAAGTGAAGAGAAATCTGAAAATGAAGATGGTTATTCTGCAATTTTCCGGAAACTCCGGGCTGCGACGGGAGTCGATTTTTCAAATTATAAACTTAATACCATAAAAAGACGTATTACCAGGAGGATGGTTCTGCACAGAACGAACAACCTCGCAGATTATTCTAAGATAATTAAAGAGTCCAAAACTGAGGTGTATGAGCTGTATAAGGATCTGTTGATAAATGTGACCAATTTTTTCAGAGATCCCGAAGTATTTGAAATGCTGAGGAAAAAGGTATTTCCCGAAATCACCCGCAATGCTTCATTCGAAAAAACGATGCGAATCTGGGTTCCCGGGTGTTCAACTGGTGAAGAAGTTTACTCGATAGCTATTACACTATTTGAGTATCTTGAGCAAAACAAGATCGATACCGCCGCAATCCAGGTTTTTGCTACAGACATAAGCGATACTGCAATAGATAAAGCAAGAGCAGGATTTTATTCTGAGTCTGAGCTTAAAGACATCCCTAAGGATATTAACAAAAAATATTTTACAAAATTTAATAATGGATGGCAGATAAATAAATCTATAAGAGACGTATGCATATTTGCTAGACAGGATATCTCAAAAGACCCGCCTTTTTCTAAGCTTGATTTTATTAGCTGTAGAAACCTGCTTATTTATTTTTCACAGGATCTTCAAAAAAAGATTATTCCGGTTTTTCATTATGCCTTGAAGCCGAATGGTTTTTTACTCCTGGGAACGTCAGAGTCAATAGGAAGTTTCGGAGACCTTTTTTACCTGACCGACAGAAAATTCAAGCTCTATAACAAAAAGGACACAGGCAAACCCCCGGGTTTGAATTTTTCATATCCCTACTCTGAGAAGTCCGGAAAGGTCGAGTATCCTGATTTTATATCTGACAAATTTGAAATTCAGAAAGAAGCAGACCGTGTTCTGCTCAACAGATTTTCTCCCCCGGGGATTCTCGTGAATTCTTCAATGGATATTATTCAGTTTAGAGGAAAAATTGGCCGCTACCTTGACCCAACTATAGGAGAGGCAAGTCTGAATGTATTCAAAATGCTTCAGGAGATACTCAATCTGGACCTTAGAACTGCTATCAGAAAAGCCAGGCAGGAGAATCTTCCAGTGACAATTGATGATATCCTCTTTGAATCAAATGGATCATCCAGAATCATTAACCTTGAAGTTATTCCTATAAGGGGAAATGAGTACAGTGATGCACACTCATATCTGATTCTTTTTAAGGAAAACGAAGCTCCGAAGGCAATGCGAATTAGTAAGGATAACCCGAAAAAAAATAATCGTGGAAATTCTGTATCATCTGATCCTGAGATGGAATCGGACCGTCTCAGAAAGGAACTGATTGTTACAAGAGAACATCTCCAGTCGATAATTGAGGAACGGGATGCAACAAATGAAGAGCTTCGTTCCGCACTTGAGGAACTCCAATCGAGCAATGAGGAACTTCAGAGCACAAATGAGGAGATGGAAACGGCTCGCGAGGAGCTTCAGTCGACTAATGAGGAACTTGAAACTGTCAATGATGAGCTTGGAAACCGGAACGAACAGTTAAATTCGATAAACAATGACCTGCAGAATCTCATTTCTAGTCTTCATATCCCTGTAATCATGCTCGATAAGGATCTCAAGATACGCCGCTATACGCCAAAAGCAGAAAAAATCTGGAACTTAATTGCTGGTGATGTGGGGAGACCAATAGGTAATATCAACCCTAATATAGAAGTTCCCGAACTGAAAAAACATATAGTTGAGGTACTGGACAGCCTTGAATCTAAAGAGTTCCAGATTAAGGATCGTGAGCAAAACTGGTATTCGGTGAAGATAAGACCTTACCGCACTGAAGATGATAAGATAGATGGTGTTGTAATCTCACTTTATGATGTTGATCTCCTTAAAAAAGGTTATGAGAATGCTGTTGAAGGCAGAAATTTTGCAAAAGAGGTCTTCAGCAACATTGAAGATCCTATTGTTATACTCGACGGGGATCTTTATCTGATTGATGCGACCAGGAATTTTTACGAGCTGTTCGGAATTGATCCGGTACAAAGTACCGGTAAAAAGATATTTGATTCACTGGAGGGTGAATGGGATAAAATTGATCTTGAAAAATTATTAGGCGGAATTATTCCCCGGAAAAAAGAACTGGATGACTTTGAATTTACTTTAAGGAAAAAGGATGGTTCCCCGATACCAATGCTCATAAGCACTCGTATATTTAATGTCCCCGGAAATGAGAACGGTTATATATTGATGATGCTGAAAGAGAAAAATGAATAAAGAAAATTAATAACGGATACCTATATGAAAAATAACGGAAAAGAAAAAACAGATGAGGTTCAGTTTTTATCCGAAGAACTCAGGGAAAAGGAAATTCAGATTGAACTGCAGAGGACAGAACTATTTGAAAAACAATCTGAATTAGAAGAATCACGCGACAGGTATGCCGACCTCTATGATTTTGCTCCGAATGGCTATCTTACCCTGGATACACAGGGATTAATCAAAGAGATTAATGTTACCGGCGCCAGAATGCTCGGTGTAGATAAAAGGAATATTGTTGATTTACCCTTCATTAATTTCCTTGTAAAGGATGACTTTCAGAAATTTTTGAATACTATGAGGGTAGCAAAGCGGCAGAATTTCGCGATAACAGAGGAATTCAGAATCAATAACAAAGGAACTGAAACAATATATGTTCACTTTGTTTTGACTCCGCTTAGAGATTACAAGAACAGGGAAATTAGTTTTAGGGTTTCTATAACAGATATTTCCGATAGAAGGAAGATTGAAAATAAGCTGAAGGAAAGTGAAGAGCGTTTCAGGACAATGGCTGAATACTCTCCTGTAATGATATGGATTAGTGATATGGATTATAATGTTATCTATGCGAATAAGACCAAGCTTGATTTCCTAAGAAGACCCTTTGATGAGGTTAAGGAGCAAAAATGGATCGATACTATACACCCTGATGACAGGCATCGGTTTCTTGGTATTCTGGCGAGAGCTTATGATACCGGAGGCAGCCTTTCTACGGAAATAAGGGTAAATTGTAAAGAAAATGGGGATAGGTATGTTATGATCTCTGCCGCACCGAGGAAACTTCCAGGCGGTAAAATGATAGGCTTTACCTGTACCGAGGTGGATATTACGGAAAGATTAAAAGTAAAAAAAGAACTGGAAGGCTCCCTTAGAGAAAAAGAGATCCTTCTTAAGGAAATTCATCATCGTATAAAGAATAACCTCCAGATTATTTCAAGTCTTCTGAACCTTCAGCTTAACTATCTTGAGAACGAAGAAATTATTGAGATGCTGAAATCAAGTCAATCAAGAATCCGTTCGATGGCTATGATTCATGAGAAACTCTATAAGACAAAAGAACTTTCAAATATTAATTTTGCAGAATATACCAGGGAGTTTACAACATACCTCTTCAATACCTACAGGAGTAAAATCGGTAGTCTGCGCCTTAACCTTGATCTTAGTGATATAAAACTCGATATAAATCTCTCTTTAAGCCTCGGCCTGATTCTTAATGAATTAATAACGAATGCTTTAAAACATGCATTCCCGAATAATAAAGCGGGAAAGTTAGATGTTTCTTTGAAAGAAGTGGGCGAGCAGGTCCAACTGATAATTTCTGACAACGGGAAGGGACTTCCGGCCAATTTTGATATAAAGAGCACAAATTCCCTTGGACTCGAGCTCGTCGATTCTCTTGTAGAACAACACAAGGGAAGTCTTGAAATAAAAACCAATGGTCATACCGAGTTCAGGATAACAATGCAGAAAACTCCAAAACCTAAAATCCCCTCCAAAGAAAAGTCACACGCCTGAAAAACTTCGGCTGCAGCTTCAAACCCTTTATCAATTAAACAATTTAAGTTACTTTTTCCCTGAAAGTATTACATTATTAAGAATTTCTTTGAAAACCGATCTGCCGTAATCTATAGTTTTATCGGGAGGAAGGAACCTCGGGTTATGGAGTCCGTAGCGCTCTCCTTCGGATGTGCCCAGCCAAAACATAAACGAGGGATACTTGCCTGAAAAGAAACCGAAGTCCTCGCCCGTCATTTTATATCCGCAGTCAATGATGTTGAATTTCTTTTCCAGCACTGATTCTACAAGTGAATACAGTTGTTTGTTAACCGTTACTTCAGGGTAATGAGCTCCGTAGGTGATAATATAATTAACGCCTGTTACTGTTTTAATCCCTTCCAGTATCTTGCGGAGTGAATCGGCATAATCCAGCACCATTCCTTTTTTCAATCCCCTTATCGATCCTTCCACCCTTGCCCTGCCCGGAGCGATATTTCTTACAAAGCCCGATTCAATTTTACCAACGCCGAAAACGAAAGGCTCGGTAACGTTCCGGGGCATCTTATCAATAGAATCAAGAAATGTTCTGAGAGCGTTAAATGCGTTCCTGCCTTCATATGGAAAAGCTACGTGAGAACTTTCGCCGATAAACTCAATATCGATTTCGAGTGCTGAAGCAAAAAGAACCCCCGGTGTTGAGGCGATAGTACCAAGCGGATATTCATCTGTTACATGCAGAGCAAAGGCATTCCTTATATTATAGCCCTTAAAAATCCCGGTATCGTAGAACTTCATCGCTCCTCCGCCGCTTTCTTCTGCCGGCTGAAAGAGGAAGAGAATATTCTGTTCAGGTTTCTCTTTTAATATATCACCTATTAAAGCATACAAGATAGAGGTATGAATGTCGTGCCCGCAGGCATGCATATAGTTGTTGGTTGATTTGAATTCAATATCGTTTGCTTCCTTTATCGGGAGAGCATCGATATCAGCTCTGAATAGAAGCCATGGATCATCATTAACTTTGTATTCAAACAGCACACCGGTTTCGAAAGGAGTATGAATCTTCAGCACTCCGGATCGGTCAAGAGCCTTTACTGAATCAATGATGGTTTCTGTGGTTCTGAACTCCCTGTATGCAATTTCGGGATTCATATGAAGTTTATGCCTTAACTCAACAGGTGAAAGTGTGTTCATTCCTTATGATGATCCTTTATTATTTTTTTATAAGATCCGCCGGGCTAGAACTCTTCGGGTCCTTGGTCCAGACCATTATCGGGCTGCTCTCCCTGGTTCTTTTGTTTGTAGTTGTTAAAATTAAATTTGATATTTAGCATTACTATAGGCGATTCCCTGTTGAAGTACTGGTATGAATACAGATCAGGACTGGTTGAGGTAAACTCGTGCTTTGCAGTACCCAGTACATCCCTGACTTGCAGAGTTAGTGAAAGCTGCCTGTCCATAAATTCCTGCTTCAAAGCCAGATCAGCTGAGAAAAATCCCTCGGATCTTCCCTGGGAAAAAACTGTAGGACTGTTATACCTCCCGTTGACCTGGAACGATGTTGTTTTAGTTACCTTAAAAACATTATTCATCCTCAGGTTCCAGTTAAAACTATTACGGTCGAAAGATTCCCCGTATAGTCTACCTCTTACACGATAATCGTATAAGTTGCCCATCAGGTTCATATCCCAGAATTCCAATGGATCATAGATAAGCATGAATTCGGTTCCAAGCGAATAATCTTTTCCGATATTTTCAAAAGTAGTGAGTGTAACATTCTCGGTTTCAGGATAAAGGGAGCGGACATGTTCAATTTTGTTCTGTGTAATCCTGTAGTAGAGGTCAGTTGAGAAATTTACTTTGCCGAAAAATGTCTGAATCCCTGCATCGTATGAATCTATAAACTCTGGCTCTAGTCCTGGATTACCCTTCCTCACGTTATTAGCATCCACCCAGGTGATAAACGGTTCAAGAAACCATCCGCGCGGCCTGTCTATCCTCCGGGTATAGCTTGCCATCAATTGAGACCCGCCTCCAAATTTTAACGAGCTATGCAGGGAAGGGAATAAATCCCATCGGTCTATTTTGAAATATTCATTTTTTTCCTGAATGTTTGTGGTCTGGTAGGTGTACTCTCCGCGCAGACCTCCCTGTAAACCAAAATTCCCCCATTCATCGGAATATATGGAGTAGATTGCCTGTTCAGTTCTATTGTACTTATTTGTATTACTGAACTGCTGTTGAAGGATAAAATTTTCCAAGGTGGAATCGAATGTATAAAGTCCGTTTATCTCTGTCGCAAGTTCTGCTTCTCCCTGGTACCCGGCTTCTAATTTATTTTTTTCACCAAAAGGAAGAACGTAATCGAGCTTGCCGCGATATTCATTTTCAGGACCGGATTCAGTCGTTCTGGTTCCGTCTGTGATAATGCCTGAATCCAGCCTGCGTGTGAGTGAGCTCTCATCTGGATCATGTCGGCCGTAAAAGAATTCTGCCGAGACCTGGTGTCCCTCCTTTTCAAATTTATGCTGATAATTTGAGTTCAGAGCAATGAATTGACCGTTTCTTTTACTGTCTATCAGGCTCCGGTAGAAGCTTTTATTCGGAGAATCGGCGGACCACTGTGTATAGCTAAGACTGGAATTCCTTTGGTGCTCACCTTTTCTGTAACGTCCTCCGAAACTGAGCAGATCATTATCGCTGAGATTAAAATCAAGTCCCCCTCTTATCCCGTAGGAGGTTCTTCCCCACTCCATTGTACCGTCATAATTCAGGTAATTTGTATTTGAGGGGAGCCTGTATATGTTTTCCTGCCTTCTTGTTCCCGGAAAGATCCGCCGGTTATAATCCAATCCGAAATTATAATTAACAGAATTAGTTTTATATTCAAAGAGAAAATCTCCACCGTATTTATCATTAATTCCTGCATTAGCGTTCACCACACCGCTTAACCCCAGGTTCTGTCTTTTCTTTAATATGATGTTTATAATACCGGCTGTTCCTTCAGGATCATATTTAGCCGATGGATTGGTAATGATTTCGATTGACTGAATAGAGGTTGCAGGGATCTGCTGTAGAATATCCTGGGCATCCATAACGGATGGCCTTCCGTCGATGAGTACCGTAAAATTCGTGCTTCCGCGAAGACTAACATTTCCTTCAATGTCAACACTGACCGATGGAACATTTTCAAGTACTTCAGCAGCATTACCGGAGATAGTTGTTCCAAGCTGGTCAACATCGATAACTTTTTTATCGATCTGGTAGGTCACCGGGTTCCTTGTTCCTTCAACCACTACATTATCGAGGTTAACAGCGCTTGATCTGAGTTTAATGGTTCCAAGGTCCATGTTTTTCTTTTGAGTAGAGAGTTCAATCGTGAATCTCTGGCTTTGAAAACCAATGAACCTGACGTCCAGGAAATGTCTGCCAAAAGGAATTTTTTGAATAGTAAATTTGCCTTTGGTATCAGTAACCGTTCCGGTTATTACACTCGAATCTTTAATTGACAGTACAACTATATTCGCATATTCAATAGGAGTTTGTGAAATAGAATCGATTACAGTTCCACTAACTACACCGCTTTCCATTTTCCCACCGTAACCTTGCCGCTGCTGAGCGTTCATATATATAGGAATCAGAATTAAAACAAACAGTATAAGTGCGACTTTTGTATTCATTTATTAAGCGATAAATAAGGATTAACGATTCTGAATTATTTATATAAATTTTAAGGAAGTAAATTTAGATAAAAAAGGCCAAATATATGAGTCACTGTGGAATCAGTTTTCTGATTCTACCCAGAACCCGTGGAGGAGACTCGCAGCCTTCTCTACCAGTTCTTTCTTGATCAGAACCGAGAGCCTGAATGAAGTGGTTGCCGCTCCGTAAAGCTGGATCTTGTTATCCGTTAATACGGCGAGCGTTCCTGTAATTATTTTATTGTCCCGGCTGAAACCTTCCCCGATTATTGAGACAGCCCCCAGACTGTCATCAATCAGTATTTTCTCACGGTACATATCTTTCAGTTCTTTGGCGGTTTTTTCCCAAGAATGGCTATTTTTTTTAGAGATAACAAAAGAAGTTCTGAAACTGTTTATATCATCGATATGCACATAATTTAATTCCTTTACAGAAACACCCCTTGTTTCCAGTAAAGTGAGAATTTCTGTTGTTTCCCTTCCTTCAAGAATAACCCTTATAATATCAGTTTCATGCACCACAGCAATTACAGCCGTTCTGTCCGGAGGCTGGGCTTCCCTTATTACCGTTTCACGACCGGGATTGAAAGTGCTTCTCGAATAGATTGCGATTTTTGCTTCTTTAGCGAACTGAACCGCCTGAGCGTTCAGAACTTTTGCACCGGCTTCCGACATTTCCTGAAGCTGTTGAAAAGACATTTCCGGAAGGTGCTTTGCCTCTTTAATAAGATTGGGATCTGCGGTGTATACTCCATCCACATCGGAATAAATCTCACACCTTTCAGCACTCAACGCAGCTGCCAGAGCGACCGCAGAAGTATCGGAGCCTCCCCTTCCCAATGTAGTGATATCTCTTTTATAGCTGACTCCCTGGAATCCTCCTATTACTACAACTTGTCCTTTTGCAAGTTCGTCCTGAACACGGAAGGGTCTTACTTCAATCACCCGCGCATTATTATAACGGTCATTCGTTATTATTCCGGACTGAGAACCTGTTAATGAAATAGCTTTTATTCCCAGATCGTTCAATGCTATACAGAGCAAAGCCATCGTGATACGCTCACCTGTACTGAGAAGCATATCAAGCTCTCTTTTTTCAGGATCGGATGATAGCGATTGAGCCATTTCTATTAACTGGTTTGTTGTCTTGCCCATTGCAGAGACAACAGCAACCACATCGTTCCCGTCTCTTCTGACTGCAGCGATTAAAGCAGCTATTTTTTTTATTTTATCTGCATCGGCAACGCTGCTTCCGCCGTATTTTTGTACAATAACAGGCATTAGAGGTTCCTCAAAGTTTCCATCAGTTGAGTCTTTCCTTTGGTCTTCTCATCAACTTTCTTGATAAGTTTAGCTGGAACACCGGCAACTACAGTTAATGGTTCAACATCCCTGACAACTATTGATCCTGCAGCGACAACTGCGCCCTTCCCTACCTTTACACCTTCAAGAACTACGACATTTGCTCCGATTAAAACATCATCCTCAATAACAACCGGATCAGCGCTGGGAGGTTCAATTACACCGGCAAGCACCGTCCCCGCACCAATATGACAGTTATCGCCTACCACAGCTCTTCCCCCCACTACAACGTTCATATCTATCATCGTTTTTTTACCGATTACGGCACCGATGTTAAGGACTGCTCCCATCATAATAACACAATTATCGCCAATCTCCACAAGGTCCCTGATAATTGCTCCCGGTTCTATCCGGCAGTTATATTTTGATAAGTCAGCCAGAGGAATTGCTGAATTCCTTCTGTCAATTTCTATCCTGTGTTTGGCTATATGCTGTTTGTTTTTTTCGAGGAACCCGGTGAACTCCTTGTATTCACAGAAGAGAATGCCGGATTTATCAGAACCGTAGAAATTGAGTGTGCCGAAATCAATTGCGCCCAGATTACCCTGCAGATAGACTTTTGCCGGTGTCTTTTTCTCAGCATTTGATATATAGTTTATAACTTCATATGAATCCAATTTTCAGCCTTTTTGTTAAATTTAATCTTCTTCACTGAATACTACGTCAGTGAAAGAATAAAATCCGCTTTTTTTATTTATTATAAATTCTGCTGACCTTAGGATACCCTCTGCGAAGGTCCTCCTTGAAATTGCATGATGAGAAATCTTAAGAGTCTCTCCTATCCCCCCGAATTCAACAGAATGATCACCCGGAATGCCCCCAAGTCTTAAAGAAGAAATATTTATATTCCTGTCTGCAAAGACATTTTTAATCATATTTGCAGTACCAGAGGGTTTATCTTTTTTATTCCTGTGGTGAGTCTCGCTTATCTCAACATCCCAGTCATTAAGCAGCGACGATGCTGTTTCTGTAAGTTTGAGTAAAACCTGAATACCAATCGAAAAGTTATGACTCTGGATAACCGGTACTTTTTCAGACAGATCTTTTAATAAATCCATCTGTGAATCTGAAAGTCCCGTTACCGCTATAATAAATGGTGAATTAAATTTTTTGGCTGTAATGATATTCTTTTGCAGAGCATCAGGTAATGAACAGTCGATGATTACCTGCGGTTTCGATGTCAGGTTCTCCCCGTCAATGTCTGACGTATAAACCAGGCTATACCCTTTCTCAGCAAACAAATTCTTAACTTCACTGCCCAGCCTTCCCCTGTATCCTATCAGTCCGTAATCAAGATTTCTCTTCATTTCTACCCTCCCAGCACATTCATTGCTTCGTCCAGGACGGGACTATTTTTTTCGGTCAGTCTGCTTAACGGCAGACGAAGCACATTCCTACAGTAACCAAGCCTGCTCATAACATATTTTACGGGAGCGGGACTGGCTTCAATGAACAACTTATTCATCATATCGTTATACTTGTTATTCATAAGGCGGGCCTTATCCATTTCATTATTCAGAAGAGCATCAGTCAGTTTTTTCATCAGGCGTGGATAAGGATTAGAAAATACAGATACCACGCCCGCCCCCCCGAGTGCAATAATCGGCAGGGTCTGGTCATCGTTACCCGAATACACGAGCATACCAGCGGGCTTTGATGCTATTAGTTCAGCAATCTGGCTGATATTACCGCTGGCTTCCTTTATACCCACAACATTTTTACACGCCTCGAAGATTCTTACCGAGGTTTCAGGAAGGATGTTCATGCCAGTGCGCGATGGGACATTATATAAAATTATGGGAAGAGTTGTTCTTTCTGAAATGTATCTGTAATGTTCAATCAGACTTGATTGAGTCCCTTTATTATAATAAGGATTGACGATCAAAAGTCCGTCAACAGCCAGGTCCTCAGCCATCCTGTTAAGCTCTACAACGTGTTCGGTATTGTTGGTTCCGGTACCCACTATAATCGGGGCTTTTCCGCTCACTGATTCCTGTACAGCAGCAATAATTTTTATTCTTTCATCATCATTGATAACCGGGGACTCACCGGTAGTTCCCAGCACTATTAGTGCATCAACCCCTCCGTTAACTTGCTGTTCGGCTATCTTCTGGAGTGAATCATAATCAACGCTCAGGTCTTCATTGAAAGGTGTAATTAGAGCAGTTCCGGTTCCTTTAAACATCCGTTATTCCTTTGCATTATAAAACTTGGAAAAATAATTGCATAAAAATAACCGTAAAGGTGGTAATATGAAAGAAAGAAGAAGAATTTCCAGGGCCCCTTGTGGAATTCTTTCAGCCCGGAGTTTACTTCAGAAAGATAGCCATAAATATGATAACACCCACCCATGAAATCAGCCATCCCAGCGCAATGAACAAAATAAATAGAAGAGTATTATATTCAATAAACCAAGTTTTCAGCTTCAGCCAGCTCATCTCAACCTCCCTGCTGATAATGAAATAAAATTATCATGTTTATGACAGGCAAAGTGTATACCAGAGATAATTTTTGCTGTAATCTCCCCTTTTTTATCACAATAAATGAGGCAATTTTGAAAATTTGGGAATTAAATGCTCTGTAATTTCATTATTGGGAAATTTTTTTAACTTCTGAATAAAGAACTAAGGTCTTTTTTATCCAGTAAATGCGATTTTTTGTACTGGGGGGGAACGAACAGGTTATAAATCAGATAGAGCAAAATGACGCCTGCGATTAAATAAATCTCTTCCATAATAACAGCTCCTCAATAATATTAATTCACTGGCCCACTCAAATACACCATCTAAATAATGCGAAATTACCTTTCATGCTGTGTCAATAATCATTTCCTGGCCGGTCCTGCTTATATGTTTTAATATGATGTGATAAAGGAACAGAAAAGCGGATGGATTGTATATAAAAACGGTAATAATTATATTTGCTGCCTGAAATTTGATGCGCCCGTAGCTCAACTGGATAGAGCGTTTGACTACGGATCAAAAGGTTGAGGGTTCGAATCCTTCCGGGCGTACAAGGTAAGTGCCAGAAACCAATCCAAACAATCTTCCAGATTCGCAGCTTCAAATTCCCTTTCAAGGTTGATCCACGCAGTCCTCATCATTAGGCTCCTTACAAAAAAAGCCCCGCGGAAGGACCTTTTTCATTTTCCTGGTTCTCTATTTATTGTGCAGTATGGGGTGTATGGGTTCCTTAATGATTATTCCTCTGGCAGTTGTACCTTAGAATACATGATTGAACGGCAGCACAGATTTTATTCTGATTTTATTTGATCTTAAGCAATAATAAGGAAAAGTGGAAATGAATAACCCTGGTATTTTAGTGGTTGAAGATAAAGCGATAATAGCGCTTGATATTACGAGATTTCTCATAAATAATGGCTTTAAAAACACACGCTATTATTTGAATGGAGAAGACGCCCTGGAAGCTATTAAACTAGAAAAACCTGAGCTTGTTATCCTCGATGTAATACTGCATGGTGAGATATCAGGGATTGATATTGCAGAAGAATTAAGCAGGTTGTCAGTTCCATTTATATTTATATCAGCCCTCTCCAACCCAAAGCACCAGGAGGCTGTAACGAGACTAAAACCCGCTGCTGTTTTTTTGAAGCCGGTAAACCTGAATGATGTTCTGGCTAAAGTCCGTAAGGTAATCAAAATAAGCAAAGTGCGGGATATAAGAACCTCAGCTTTCCTGAGCTAGTTTCAATTCGGTAATAAATGATGAAGAAGAATCATAAAGTTTGTCCCCTCTTAGTCCGGGTGAATAATCTACTTCCGCTAGTTTAATACTGAAAGTTTGTTTAATCACCGCATTGTTCATCTTTTTATATTCAAAATGACATTTCAGCTCCGGAAATTCATCAACCTTATCGCCGTTGGTCATTTCATTATACCAGAAGAACAATTCAGGATAGATTCCGGGTACCATAATATCTGAAGCCAGAGAGTTCAGATCGGATGGAAGTATAAAATCAGTATTCTGCCAGCTGTTGAAAAGCGTGGCCTCTCTTGAAGAAGAATAACCCAGTTTTTCAGATTTGATGATTACTATTTTATCATCTCCCTCAATCACGAACAGATGGAACAAATCATTACTTTTTATCAGTTTAATCGCACTTTTCAAATCAAAGGAGAATTTGCTCCTGACTTCAAGTGCAGGTTCTTTGCCGGCATTTATAATTTGTATTAAAGGTTGGGTTCTTCCGTTGAAATGGAAATTAAGTTTACCCAACCCTGCATCAGTTGTGTAGATAACATTCAAAGGCTTAAGGAATAACCTTGGTTTACCCGCTTCTAATATTTCATTTTTCATGATCATGAAAGTATCATTAACCTGCTGGATCCTCAGTGCAGTGAATAACAAAGTAATCACGTAAAGAAAAGCTGCGGATGAAAGCAGTGGGAATTGGAAAAACTTAAGCCACTCAGACAATCCGGCATAATTCATTTCAAAAACAGGGAGCGGCTCCCTGAAAATAATGTAGAGGGAATAGATAGTGGCTGCAAGAAGGATAATGGAAATTAAGATTAAAATTCCGGCTAATATTCCTGAAAAAATGTTTCTCATTCAAATTGATCTTTCACTATTTATGGAAAACGATATCCTGACATTTTCTAACCGGTTTTCAAGGTCCTGACTGCAAAACGGCCAGATATTCCAGATTTTATAATAGTTATTAATTTTTCTGAATAAAAATGATTGGATCAGCTGAATGATTTTTTGAAAGCATTATAGTCGGGTATTCTTATCTTCGAACCATCAAGCTGGATCAATCCTTTTTTTTCCAATGAATGTAATACCCTGGAGACGGTTTCCCTTGATGTACCGGCAATATTTGCAATATCATGTTGAAACGGAAGATCCACTTCAACCATGCCCTGTTTCATTATCCCTGATAACTCAGCAAGTTCAATGATGGCTGTTACTATTTTTCCCTCTGCCTTTAGGAGAGAGAGAGACTTTATTTTATCGTCAGCCGCTCTCAGCCTTCTAATAAGACCTTCGAGGAGTGCATAAGTTATTTTTGGATTATATTCAATCAATTGCATAAACTGTTCTCTGCCAAGGTAAAATAATTCCGTGTCTTCCATTGCCGCAACATTTGCGGAAGGGTTTTCACCATCGAGAAGCGACATTTCTCCAAAGTATTCATATTCGCCTAGAATGGATAAAATGATTTCTCTTCCTTCGGTATCATTCCTGGTTACTTTGACAGAACCCTTCGTAATAATGAATAAACCTGAAGAATTATCATTATTTTCATCCATTATAATCATATCTTTTTTATAACTGCGGGTTACTCCAAGTTCTTCGATCCTCCCCAGGATATTGTTATCCAGTTCAGAGAAGATAGGAACATATTTGAGAATGATTTTGGATTCGGTCATCAAAAAAAAAGGTTTATATTTATTATTATTTTATAATCGGCAATTTAAATTTCTATTTTTAAAGTAGTGTGCTTTAAAAGACAATCTGTAAAACCTGCGAGATGTGTGATATTTTACAAAAAAAAACGGTGCGCGTTTATGCACCGTTTTTTCCTGATGTATATGATGCCGCTGACTATCTTAGCAGAAGCATCTTCTTTACAGAAATAAACTTACCTGCACTTATCCTGTATAGGTACATACCGCTTGCCGCTGATCGGCCTGAATTATTCAATCCGTCCCATTGAACATTATGATTTCCTGCATCCTGGGCTGTGTTAATAAGAGTTCGTACCTTCTCACCCAGAGAATTGTAGATCTCAAGCTTAACATGCTGAGCCTCGGGAAGCGAGTATGTTATCATCGTAGTGGGGTTGAATGGATTCGGATAATTCTGCGACAGGCTGTAAACCCTTGGCATAAGTATCGAAACATTTACAGAGGACGAGTAAGCATAAGCACCGTTAAAGTCTACCTGCTTCAGCCGGAAGGTATAATTGCCGTCTTCGAGGTCTTTGTCAATAAATGAGTAGGATTTCTGCTCAGATGTTGTTCCATCGCCTTTTACGAATCCAACTGTCCGGAATTCCAGCCCTTCGGCTTTTCTCTGAATCTCGAATCCCTGGTTATTCACCTGTGTAGCAGCTGTCCAGTTAAGCTTAACCTTGTTGCCTTCTACCTCAGCGTTGAAAGCAGTTAGTTCTACCGGAACAACAGTAACGGTATCTGCAATGAATGCAGAAACCATCAGGTTGCCGCCGCTGAAATCCTGCCACCCTGTACTGCCCAGATAGTATTTACCTCTTCCGGCATTTGGAGGATTGAAATCGGTGCCTATACCCGGGGCACCAGGAGTATCAGGCAGATAGTTTATTAGTACCCAGAAGTCTCCGGATTCAATTTCAGGAGGCTGGCTGCCTGGAACCGTTGTAGTAAATGTCTTGATATTACCTGTGCCGGTACCGCCAATACGATATGGTCCCGCAAGTTTTCTACCCGGGAATCCTGAGCTGTCTTCGTTTATTGTAAAGTCGAATGCATCAGCGCTGTTGCCGATGGTTTTCATTCTCATTACGCGCACAGGATAGTCATTAGGAGTAAACCTTACGGCAAATTTATTATTATCATATGTAAAGTCGACCACATAAAAAGCCTCCCAGGAACCATCATCATACTTCAGCTCTGTAAGAGCCGGATCCTGGCAGGCGAAAGCACCGGCAGGCTGACTAACGGGACCTGTAAGGGTATCACTATTTATCACGATTGAGGCCTGCAATGTATATTCGTACCACTGCATGCAGCCAACGTTCGTATCTACTATGCTTTCGACACCGGGGCCTATATTCGCGAAGAACGCTCCGTTCTTCATTACTCTTATTTGTGGAGGAACAGGCAGAGGATCATTGTTCAATCCAAGCTGAGGATCATCCCAGGTCAGTACTAAATTCTGACCCTGCCTTGTAACTGCTATATTGCCGGGGATCTGGGGCGGAGCATTAAGTGAGACATCGATATTGACATCGCCGAAATAATGAGGTTCGAATACTGAGTTCATCGTCTGCGGCCACCAGCCATGGAATACTGCCGCTCCGGCATTCCTCTCAAGAAGAAAGCCTCCAAGACCAACAACCTTATCGGGTCCGTAAACCTGCAGCTGATAGCCTTCCATAAATCCCATCGGAATGGCAACCTCACCCTGCAGATGACCGGCGCCATCGCTGAAAGCTACCTGCCCATCGGTAAGTGTAATAACATCTCCTACACCGCCGTTGGTAAATATTTCACGGAACCTGAGGTCTGCTCCGGAAGGATGCCAGTAAGCCCAGAAATTTCCCTCCTGGTAAATTGGAAGAGCATTGTTAGGTTCAAAGGTTTTATTATGGTTGTCATCAAAATAAAGTCCAAATCCCTCATTATCGTCAAGAGTGGTATTCAGGAAATCCTCCCCTGCTACGTATAGCATATCATTCTGATCATCAAATTTGAAGTACATGAACACCGAACCCTGTGGGATTGCAGGACTTCCTGAGTAGCCAAGGACATCAGATACATCCACTTTGAAAGCATCATCCCATTCACCCGCCGATAGTACACCATCGATAACAGGATCGCTTCCATGCGGAGCTGCAAAACTAAACGTAAATAATGAATCGTTTACCTGTCCTAATACCTCGTTAGAATAATTGCTCTGCCCTGACGCAGTAACCACACTGGCAACATAATAATAGTCCTTTAGTGGGTAAACATCAGTATCAGTATAACCTGCCTGCGCCGCATCCACGCTTGCTATCTTTGTATACGGGCCTCCTGCGACTGGACTCCTGTATATGTAGACGCTGTCAACAAGGAGTACTTTCATCCCTTCAGGGTTATACCGGCCATTATTTTTGCTGCCTGCTGCAGAGAAATTCTCAGATTCATTTACAGCATTGTATTCATCGCCTACAGCTTTCGCTTTTTCAAGCTCCTTTAGATACGCGGGATATAAGGCGGACAATGACCAGGTAAGGTTAATCATACCAATTTCACCTGTCGTTGCACTTAGAACAGGTGCAGTTATTCCGGAAGGATTAAGCGAGAAGTTAATTCCTGAGGTTGTATTCCCTTCTGTAACTGTTACACCGCTTGTCTCACCGAAATTATAACCGGGTTTTTCGGCTTTTACTGTATAAGTACCGGCCGGAACATTCTCAATAGTATAATTTCCGGAAGCATCTGTAACAGCGCTTCGTACCGAACCAAGGGCCGTTACTGAAACACCGCTGTCATCATTTGTATCTGTCAGGTCGACAGTTCCGCTTATAGAACCTCCTCCAAGGTTTATCTCAGAATAGGTTACACGGCCGCCGCTTCCGAATTCTCTTGCATGCACCGCTTTACCACCGGCCATCACCCTTCTGCCGTCGGGTGAAAGATCAACTGAGAAGAATGACCCGGGAGTAATAACGCTGAAAGTAGGATCGCCTGTCGCGACATCGAATACAACCAGGCTTGTCCTGTTTGAGTTATAATAATCACCCCAGCTTGCTGCCGCAGCAACTTTCCCATCGTCGGAAAGAGATACATCATCAACCATATCACCAAGTCCGCTGTATACCCATTTCGGGGTGCCGTTACCATATGTATCAAATGCAATAACAGTTCCGTCATAAGTTGATGAACTAAGAAACATCAATGTACCAGCAGCAATTGTGCTTCCATCCGCTGAAACTGCTACGGATGATGCCCAATTGGTATAAATCCCGGCAGGTACCCTGTACTGCCAGAGCAGGTTATATTCACTATTACCGGAATCATATACCCAGGTCTGAACAAAACCGCTGTTATCAGCTGTTGCAACTACAGATCCGTCTCCGCTTATCGCAGCAGGTGATTCGGTATTGCTCACAAAATGATCCCATATAAGAGAACCGTCGGAGCTGTTGAGCACATAAAGATGGTAACGTCCGTCTACCACCACGGTAGAACCATCTTTAGAGATGTTTGCTCCTGCCCAGTTGCCGATATCAGCAGCGGGAATCTCCATGGTCCAGTTTACCACCGGAGTTCCGGAAAGATCAACCGAATAGACAACAGAAGTATTTCCGCTGCCGGTAGCCTGCGCAAGAAAAACAGCCTGATTTCCGTCACGGGATATACAAGCATAAGAGGCGTACAACGTATCAGGCATAACATTCTGGTATAAGATATTACCGGTAGCGTTGTCAAGTATATCAAATTCGATCCCTCTTGTAACAGCTGTTAGATTGTCCGCTACATCCACTGATGGATCATTTGGTGCAGTGGAATATTCCCATTGAGGAATATTGTTAACCTCGGTATAACGCGATACCCTCATATTATTTAATCCCCATCCAACCACCGGAACGGTTCCATCAGAATTCAACTCGGTGAAGTTAGCAATGGCAACAGCGTCAACGACTGACCATATCTCACTTCCTCCAAGCACATACTTGTCTCCATCGGCATCAGAACTTTTCAGCTGCTGATGCGGTGTGTAATTATTTTCTGAGGTGTTTATCTCAGGGATAGTCTGAACCGCGGTTTTGTTCCCCTCTTTGAGTATTTTGGTGCCAGCTGTACTTTTCTGCTGGCTGAATGTTTCGGCATTCAGGAATAAAACAAGTGTTGCCAGTAAAAAAAAGAATCCAGGGTGTAACCGATATCTCATAATTACCTCCGCAAATTGTAGAATTGTTTTTTAGTGTGGGATAGCGAAATGATTTTTTTTTAGCAAGCCTCCTTCCAGTGATCAGAAAATTAGGAATAAATTTATCGCGCCCTTAAGTTAAAATCTTCTTTATTGAAATTCCAGATCTCTTATTTAGCCGGATTGTTTTTCCGTTTATTGCTTTTTTAGGAGAATGAGGATCTTAGTTCATAGAACCGTCGAAATAATTATCAATCATTTCCTTAAGTTCTTCGGGCTCGATAGGTTTTGATAGGATTGCAAGGGGATCTGTATCAAGCGCCTCCCGGTGGGTGTGTTCATCTGTTGATGCTGTAATATAAATAACAGGGATCTTCCTTTCTGAATTTATAAGTTTAACAGCCTCTATTCCATTAATTCCTTTTCCAAGCCTGATATCCATAAGCATAAGATCGGGTTCTGATTCTTCAACTTTGTGGACAGCTTCCTCTCCATTCCTTGCAACCTGTATCTCTTTGAAGCCATGTTCGATAAGAACTTTCTTAAGATAAAGTGCTACCAGACCTTCGTCCTCGACTAATAATATTTTCATCATAATAGTTTAATCTTAAAACTTTGTAAACTAATGGATATAATAGTTTTAATGCTGTGAGTTATCTCATAAAATCAATAGGCTATGTATGTGGTTGTATGTATGATATTCATGACAATCTCTATATATTTAGCCAAATTAACTACACTTTTATGAGAACATCTTTTATAGTGATCTGGTTCCTTTTTGCTGCATCCGTATGTGTGACTAGCGCACAGGAAAAACAGCTCTTCGGTTTCGGAGATCTCGACTGGGGAAGTACCCGGGAAGAAGTAAAAAATTATATGAAAAGTAGTTTTGATATGACTCCCGGTTATGAAAAGATGGATGCGATAGGTTACCAGGGAGGGAGTTATTTTGGACAGGATATGTATTTATGGGTGTACTTCTTTAACGAGAAGGGTCTTGAAGAAACCGATCTTGTAATAAAAAACAGCGACAGACCTCTGGGTGCTATTTTTTCGGAGACTGTCCATAAATTGACAGTGGACTATGGCGACCCTGATTTATATAAACCGGATGACTGGGATGCTGAATGGTTTTATTATGATTTCCCGGGAAAACATCTTAAGGCAGCTATTAAAATTTCTCCCTGGTCTGATGAGAAAATGAGCAGCATTAAAATTTCATTTATTAAATCTGAACAATCTGATTAAGCAGATATTGGATTATTTGAGATGTTGGATTAAATTAAATCACGTTTTTAATCAATATTGGAGGGGAGCGCATGCTCAAATTGAATCATCTTAACTATTATCGCCTGCCCTGGACGCTTACTGATAATTCTATTTCATGGCTCGAACCTACTGCAAAATGCAATCTGTCTTGCGATGGATGCTACAGGAAGAATGAAAACAGCCATAAATCGCTGGAACAGATAAAAAATGATCTCGATGTTTTTACTTCTTTAAGAAAGAGCGACGGAATCTCAATTGCAGGGGGTGATCCCCTTACCCACCCTGAGATTGTTCAGATAGTAAGGGAAGTGAAGAAAAGGAATCTAAAACCAATATTAAACACAAACGGACTTGCACTTACCGAGGAACTTCTGCTCAAACTTAAAGATGCAGGTGTATTCGGATTTACATTCCACATTGACAGCAAACAGGGCCGTCCCGGTTGGAAAAACAAAAATGAACTTGAACTTAATGAATTAAGACTTCATTATGCAAAGATGCTTGCGAAAGCCGGAAACATTTCCTGTTCTTTTAATTCGACCGTGTATGAAGACACCATGCAGTATATCCCGGAAATGGTTAAATGGGGGGAGAGACATATCGATATTGTTCAGGTAATGGTATTTATACTTTACCGTGCAGTGAATAATGATAAGGTTGATTTTTATCTTGGTTCAAAAAAAATAGATATGAACCAGCTGGTTTATAATGAAGAGACTATTGAACGGACCGATATTAATGCTCCGGAGGTAGTTGAACTGATCCGGACTGAATATCCTGATTTTGATCCCTGCGGATACCTGAATGGCTCTGAAAAACCCGATTCCTTTAAATGGCTATTAACAGGACGCCTGGGAAGAAGGAATAAGATTTATGGTTATATGGGGAGCAAGGGAATTGAGATCATTCAGACCTTCAACCATATGCTTTATAACCGATATCTTGCTTATGCTTCTCCTAAGGATACGGCCAAAGGAAGATCAATGCTTCTGCTTGGTCTGTTTGATAAAGGGCTCAGGAAGACTGCTTCAAAATATTTGAGAAACCCCCTTAATTTTTTCAGAAAACTGCACTACCAGTCCATAATGATTATTCAGCCGGTGGATTTTCTAAAAGACGGGAGACAGAATATGTGCGATGGTTGTCCCGATATTACTGTTTGGAATGGTGAGCTGGTCTGGTCTTGCAGGATGGAGGAACAATTAAATTTTGGTATGAATGTTAGGACGTTTCCAAAGAATTTCAATAACTAAAATCTTTGCCCGCGATACTCCGGCGGGAAGGTGATTAGATTCTCACCGTCTTTGTATTGTGCCCGATCAAACATCAGCATCTTTATGCTCTCCGATCCAGGATTTTCCTATTCATCCGAAATTACAAACCACTTTTGGGGCAGTCCTGGTTGTATTCCCGAGCGCTTACCGGATAAATGAATACCTAACCCGATTTAATTTTGTGCAGTATATAACCTCATAAGTGGTATCTAATAATTATTTTCGGATATAATTCAGAATAAGACGGAGTTTTTATGCAAACCAGGAGACCGGGGAAGCGAACAAACCCGATATTAGTTATAGTCCTTATAATAATTATCCCCTTAATTATCTTTTTTCTAGTTCTCACTAATACTGCACCGGAACAAACAGGCGAAAAATTACAGGATTCGACTAAAGTAGGCAATCAACTTCCTGATACCACCCAGGTGACGATAAAACCGGACACCACAAAGAAATAGGCGGCTGCGGTCACACCGTAGTTAGTTAAACTCCGGGAATTATTATTATTTTTGGCTTATATGTTTTCAGAAGTTGTTTACAAATTTATGTTCGCTGCTCTGCAGGAGGCAGAAAGGGCTCTTGAAGAGAATGAAGTCCCTGTAGGAGCAGTCGTTGTAAAAGACAACAGGATAATCGGCAGGGGTTACAACCAGGTTGAAAAACTGAAGGATGGCACAGCTCATGCCGAGATGATAGCTCTGACTGCCGCCTCATCCCACCTGGATAACTGGAGGTTAAATGAATGCGAGATATATGTTACGCTCGAACCTTGCATTATGTGCACAGGAGCAATGCTCGCTTGCAGGATTAACCGGTTATATTTCTCGTCCTTTGATCCCAAGTTCGGTGCGTGCGGATCGCTTTATAATCTTGCTGAGGAAGGACTATATAATCACAGGATTGAAGTTATCTCAGGTGTATATTCAGAGGAGAGCCAGGGACTTATGACACAGTTTTTCAATAAGTTAAGGTTGAAGAATAATGAGGGCAGGCTTGCTTAAAATGTTTAATAAATCTAAATTATAATACAAAAAATTAGGGAAGAACAATGCGTCTAATATTATTTGGTGCTCCCGGGGTTGGTAAAGGGACACAGGCAAAAATCCTTTCAGATAAATTAAACATACCTCATATATCAACAGGTGATATTCTGAGGCAGGCCGTTCATGATAAAACTCCGCTTGGGATAAAGGCGCAGGAAATTATGAATGCAGGAGAACTCGTCTCTGATGATATCATGTTCGGTATTATAAGAAATACTCTTGAACAGCAGAGATGCAAACAGGGATTCATACTTGACGGTTTCCCGAGAACTCTGGCCCAGGCAAAGGCGTTTGATGTACTGCTTGGAGAACTTAACATTTCAAATATTTTCCTGATTAACATTTTTGCAAATAATGAAGAAATTGTAAGCAGGCTTACAAACCGCAGGGCATGCAAATCGTGCAATAATATTTTCACTTACTCTGAGGTGAAAAATGCTGCGGTCTGTCCAAAGTGCGGATCTGAAAACAGTTTCTACCAGAGAGACGATGATAAAGAGGAAGTTATAAGGAAGAGGCTGAGTGTATATGAAGAAAATACGAAGCCTGTTCTGGATTTTTATGAAAGCAAGGGTTCTGTTATCAGTGCTGATGGTATTGGAAGGGTTGAAGACGTTACAGTGGAAATATTTAAAGGACTTGAAGAGAAGGCAGGCAAAAAAATTATACTTTCTGCTTTATAACAGCCTTGAAGGCTTTTCCGTTTTCAAGTTTAATTATACGGTGATTAAATCTTTTCACAATTTCGTAATTGTGTGTTGCGAAGATTATTGCTGTTCCCCTCGCATTGATCTTCTCAAAAATATCAAGTATCTCTGAGGAGGTTTCAGGATCGAGATTGCCTGTGGGTTCATCTGCCAGGATAAGAAGCGGTTCGTTCAGGATTGCCCTGGCTATTGCAACTCTCTGTTTCTCTCCCCCGGAAAGTTTATCCGGCATACTATAGCGCCTGTGCAGAAGTCCTACATCGGATAAAGCATTATTCACCTTTCTTTTTATTTCTCTGCCGTTCGTACCGGTCACGGCCAATACAAATGATAAGTTCTCATAAATGTTTCTGTCTTTTAAAAGTTTAAAGTCCTGGAAAACAATACCCATTTTTCTTCTCAGATAAGGCAGCATTTTCGGTTTTATCGTTTTGCTGTCGTATTCAGCTACCTGTACAATTCCCGCCTGGGGAAGTATATTCATATATATCATCTGAAGAAGAGTACTTTTCCCCGAGCCGCTTCTCCCTATCAGGAAAATAAATTCCCCGCTCCCGAGCTCAAGATTCAGGTCCTCAAATACGGGCTGCGAAGGATAGTGGTAGACTACGTTAGTAAAGGACAGCATTAATTCCTCACTACAAATTGAATTCTTTCACACTCAGCATTACCATTATTAAAAGTGAATGCCTCGAAACATTCCGAAACGTATAACCCAGCTTTCTCAATCAGCATAAAATATTCCTCGAACGGATAGATTTTCTGTTTATGCTGCTCAAGATAACTTTTGTTTTCAAGCTCAAGGCTAAATGTGTTTTTATGGATGCGGCTTTTGGGACAATACCAGCTTTTCTGGATAAATGATATTCCTTTATATTTTCCTTTCCTGAAAGGCTCTTTAATATGTTTAAGACTGTTCCTTTCAAGACTCACGTCAAAAGTAAAAATACCTCCTTCAGCAAGTATCCGCTTAACTTCATTAAAAAAACTTAAAAGCTTTTTTTTGGTTGTTAGGTAATTTACACTATCAAATGCGGAATAAACAAGATTGAACCTTGCGTTAAAAGGAATCCTTGTCATATCGCAGCAAACCTTCTGAATATGGTATTTACCGTCCTGTCTTAGCATATTAAACGATAAATCAGTAATGATTATACGCGGGAAATAATGACTCAAATGTTCAGCAAGCCTGCCGTTGCCTGCTCCCAGTTCGAGTATAACATCATTTTTGTTCACTGAATTCTTAACAATCTCATATAAATACTTCGCCCACCTGTCATAGCGGATAGTACGCATAAGGTAGGGATATATATCAGCCACCTTATCATAAATTTTATTTGAATTATTTTCCATTGTTTCGATTCTTTAAAATGACATCAGCGAAATTAAATGCTTCCAATATGCTGTTCTCATTAGCTCTGTTTTTTCCGGCAATATCGAAACCTGTGCCATGATCAGGCGATGTTCTCACAACCGGCAGACCGGCCGTAAAATTAACCCCCGTTGAAAAGTTAAGTAATTTAAAAGGAATTAACACCTGGTCGTGGTACATACCCAGGGTAAGATCGAACTTTTCATAAACCCTGTTTCCCCAATAAGCGTCGGGTGAAAATGGTCCTGATAAGTATTTCCGTCCCTTGTACTTTTTCATAAAAGGACTGATAACATTCTTTTCCTCGCTTCCAATCAATCCTGATTCCCCTGCATGGGGATTAAGACCCAGCACGCCGATCGATGGCAAAGCAATACTAAAATCATGCTTCAGACTATGGATAACTACATCGGTGATCATTCTAAGAAGTTCACCGGTTAATAGTGACGGGACTTTAGAAATGGGTTTATGAATTGTTGCCAGCGCCGCTTTTATTTTTTTAGAAAGAAACATCATTACAAACTCGCGTGTACTGAACCATTCTGCAAGCATCTCAGTATGTCCCGGGTAATTATAACCTGCTCCGTTCAGTGCTTCTTTCGATATAGGAGCTGTAATAAGTGCGTCTGCCAGTTCTCTCTTTAATAATTCGGCTGCTGTTTCAAGCGCCAGGTAGGCTGCTTTTCCGGAGGCTATAGTAGGTTTTCCTGTATTTATTTTGGAGGTTCCGGTATCAAATAATATTACTTTACTGCTTGCAGCAGCTGCGTCAATACGCTTAACTGTTGTGAAGCTGAAAGCGGGTTTAATGACAGAGGAAATCTCCCTAAAAACATTCCCGGGACAGATAAATATAAACCGTTTCCCTTTTTTACCCGCAATCCGGTTAAGTGATTTTATTACAATTTCAGGCCCTATGCCATTGATATCCCCGCAGGTAAATATGAAAGTTTTGTTCATCCGCTTATTAATGAAAAATCTCCGGTTCCTTTTTTATCTACGAATACAAACTTACGCTGCGGATTATTATAAGTCCATGTTTCAACTATATTTCCATGGTTATCAGAAGTTCTGTTGACATCTCCCGGCTTACCGAACCTTATGTATACTTTGCCACGGTCGGTCTTTGCACCATTAGTACCGGATATTGTCGCAAAATTCTTGATAGCATAATCGACCCTGGTATAAAATTCCTGCATAAGAGGATTGAATTCAGTACCGTGGGTGGGGTCCGTTTTTTTCCAGAATTCTGTCAGGTTATCAGCATAGTCCTCATCATCTCCGCTGAGTAGTTCACTTATAACAGAATCTTTCTCGATAAATTTCAGTGCATTAATAGCCATCTCAGGATTTTTCAGGGATAATGGTTTATCGATCCATCTGCAGCCGACCTGGAATTTTTCCTGTTTCGCGGGTTCATCTGTTTCATAGACGTTTATCCGAAATCCTCCTTCTTTGATAGAATTGCTTATACCGTTAATGCTGTAAAGGGAATACATATTGCCTTCAGCGGACTCATCTATTACAATTTTACCGCCGCACTCACCTAATTTGATTTTCTCTTTAAGAGGTTCGGTTAATACTTTTTTAAAAATAGTATCCTTATTCTGAATGACAACAACAGACAGCGAATCAGACTTTGCGTCTTTAACAGGTATGATGAAGGAGTATTTGTTCTCATCGAAAGGCAGTCTGCCTCCGTAGTTTGCAAGCACCGTAAGGTTGTTACATTCTGCCATACTCTCGGAGACAACCAGAGGTGAGAGAATATTTTTAACAGGTTCCAGTTTCAGGATATAAGACGGCAGTCTTAACTCCCTGCCTGACTTATAATCATACAGCATCTCCAAAATAGAATAAGTACCGGGAGAAAGATCAAGTTTGAGAAGACCCTCCGAGTAGATAAGAGGAGATCGGGTCTGCTCATAATCAGGCACCTGTATGCTTTTTTCTTTTAAAGCACGGGTTACGAATTTCACTCCGCTTGAATCAAAGACTTCGACTGATACCCTGTACTGGGCAAGAAACAGGTCTGATCCTTTCTCGAAGACAAGTCTGTTAAGAGGAATCTTGTAGCAGTAATAAACATCAGTGGAATCGCCGGAGGGAAGTTGAACGAAATCTGAGTAAAGAATATGAGGTTTTCCGGTACCGGACTGAGGATAAATCAGTCCGGCCACGATAAATATCGACAGAAAAAAGGAAAGTTTAGACACAGAATCTCTTTTTTTTCTGAAACCTAATACCCCGCGTCAACCTTTTCAATACTATAATTTTGCATCATTAGTAAAGAGGCAATCTTCAGGTAAAGAGCGAGCCGGTTTCATCAGCTGTTCATATTATGGAGGAATTCTTTATTATTCTTGGTACCTCTCATCTTATCGAGCAGAAATTCCATTGCTTCGATAGGACTAAAATCACTGAGAAGTTTCCTGAGTATCCAGATCTTGGCCAGTTCATCCTCTTTCATAAGCAGGTCTTCTCTTCTGGTTCCGGAACGGTTCACATCAATTGCCGGGAAAATTCTTCTATCACTTAAATCTCGGTTAAGAACAATTTCCATATTACCTGTGCCTTTGAATTCCTCAAAGATAACATCATCCATCCTGCTGCCGGTATCGATCAGAGCGGTTGCAAGGATAGTAAGACTGCCGCCGTCCTCAGTATTTCTGGCTGCACCGAAAAACCTTTTAGGTTTATGGAGAGCGTTTGAGTCAACACCACCCGAAAGGATCCTTCCTGAGTGGGGTACAACAATATTATGCGCACGAGCAAGGCGGGTGATACTGTCGAGCAGAATGACAACATCTTCCTTTGCCTCAACAAGTCTTTTTGCTTTTTCAATCACCATATCGGCAACCTGCACGTGTCTTTCAGCAGGTTCATCAAAGGTGGATGAAATAACTTCACCTTTAACCGAACGTTCCATATCGGTTACTTCCTCGGGACGTTCATCAATTAGGAGGATGAGGAGTTTTATTTCAGGGTGATTTCTTGTAATAGAGTTTGCAATTTTCTGTAGAAGGATTGTTTTACCGCTCTTAGGAGGAGATACAATCAGACCTCTTTGACCCTTTCCAATTGGAGAAAGGAGATCCATTATTCTCATAGAGTACTCACCCGGAGCAGACTCCAGTGCAATTCTTTTTGTAGGATAAACAGGGGTTAGGTTGTCAAAGAGGGTACGTTCCCTGATAGCTTCGGGGTCCTGACCGTTAACGGCTTCAACCCTCAGCAGGGCAAAAAATCTTTCACCTTCTTTAGGCGGTCTTACCTGCCCGCTTACAAAATCTCCTGTTCTCAGAGAGAATTTCTTGATCTGTGAGGGCGAAACATAAATATCGTCGGGTGATGGTAAATAATTATAATCAGCCGAACGAAGAAATCCATATCCATCAGGAAGAACCTCAAGAACACCCCTTGAAAACGTGAGCCCGTCCTTGGCTGTCTGTCCTTCAAGAATTTTGAAAATAAGTTCCTGTTTTCTCAAATCAGAATAGCCTGAAATATTCAGATCTTTTGCTATCTGGTTGAGTTCAACGATTTTTTTGGATTTCAGTTCGGAAATATCCATTGGCATAATACGACCTTAAAAGATTAGTTAAATAAATATCTTAGTTATTATTTGCGTGATTAAATACAATTATCGGAAAAGTTTAGGGGTTATATTTTTTACTCTTTTTAATTGTCTTTTGAAAGGAACAAGAGGTTTATATGAAAATTAGCGCTAATTAAAAATAATGTCAAGCAGTACCGGATAAAATAAGGTCAGATTTTATATCCCCAATGAGATACATGCTGCCTGTTACTACGAGACACTCAGTTCGTTCCCTTCGTTCAAATTCCTTCACAAATTCTGAAGGATTACTTTCAATTATTCCTTTAATATGATGTTTTTCCGCTATCAAGGCTAATTCTTCTGCAGGCAGCGCCCTTTCATATCTTGCCCGGCAGAGATGAACTTCATCGAAAATATCGCGGGCAAGCTCTAGCATATCATCTGCTGATTTATCTTTCATTACGCCGAATAATAATACTTTTTTACTGTACCTTTTCTTTTCTTTACTGAATTCTGAGATAAAATTATTGAAACTTTCGGGGTTGTGTGCCGAATCGAAAATGATATCCGGTTCGGTTCTATAATACTCATAACGACCCTGAATTCCTGTGTTAGAAATTACATGTTTTATTCCATGGTCGATCGGATGAAAATTAGTCACGTCAAGCGTCTTTATTACCGCCAGTGCAGCGAGGGCGGCATTATATTTTTGGTAGTATCCCTTAAGGGGCATCCTCCAGTCATCCAGTTCAATTTCCTCTGTGTAAAGTTCAAGCATATTCCCTTTTTCGAGGATATAATCACTTATTGCAAATAGTTCAGTCCCCTTCTCCTCGCATTTTTCCTGTATAACATTCATTGCCGGAGTTTCAAGTTTTCCCGTAAAAACTTTGGAATTTCTCTTTATTATACCGGCCTTCTCATAGGCAATCTTTTCTATTGTATCGCCGAGGATTTGTGTATGCTCAAGGCTAATTGACGTAATGATTACAGCCAGTGGATTAAGAACATTAGTTGCGTCAAGTCTTCCGCCGAGTCCTGTTTCAATAACTGCATAATCGATTTTATTCTCTGCGAAATACTGGAAGGCAAGAGCAGTAGTGACTTCAAAAAAGGTTAGTCCCATCTCATCAATTTCCTTCTCATATGAGGAAATAAACCCTGCAATAAATACATCAGGGATTTCCTTCCCGTCAATCTTTACGCGTTCGTTAAACCTGACAAAATGAGGGGAGGTATATAGTCCAACTTTATAGCCGATCTCATGAAGCATGCTTGCAGTAAAGGCAGCCGTGCTTCCCTTTCCGTTTGATCCGGCAATATGAAAAGTCTTCAGCTTTACCTGGGGATTACCTATAAGTTTAAGGAAGGAAGTAATATTTTCAAGCCCGAGTTTAATATTAAACTGGTGAAGTTTGTATAACTTTTCTAAAGCTGAATTGATTTCCATTTTTAAATGATATATGACCCGGTAAGTTCAGATAATTTTGTTGTGCCTGAATCCATACAGTATTCTTCCAGTTCCTTCAGAATCTCCATCGGGGCAGTGGGATCTATAAAATTCAATGTTCCTATCTGGATCGCTGATGAACCTGCTATCATAAACTCTACTACATCCTTCCAGTTCATTATTCCGCCTATACCGATGATGGGGATATCAACCTTTTGTTTTATTTCGAGGACTTTTGCAAGTGCAACCGGTTTAATGGCGGGACCTGAAAGGCCTCCGTTCACATTCTTTATCTTCGGTTTTTTTGTAAAAATGTTGAATGCCGTACCTACAAGCGTATTTATCGCTGACACCGCGTCTCCTCCCGAATCTTTAACGGCTTTAGCAAATTCAGATATATATGAAACATTGGGAGATAACTTAATTATTACCGGTTTATTAGTAACTGCCTTTACCCGGTCAGTGATCTTCGCGACGGCACTTACATTATTCCCGAACTGGAGCCCTCCCTCTTTAACATTCGGACAGGAAACATTTATCTCGAAAGCATCCACTGCTTCCTGTTCAGTCAGTATCCTGGTGCATTCAACATATTCTTCAATGGAACTTGCAGCGATATTACAGATAAGCGGGACATCGTATTTTTCAATAAACGGAATCTTTGTTTTAATATATTCTTCAACACCAACATTAGCGAGACCGATTGCATTCAACATTCCGGAAGGAGTTTCAACAATACGCTGCGGAGGATTTCCTTTTCTTGGTTTTAAACTTAGTGATTTTGTAACAATCCCGCCAATTTTATTCAGGTCAATAAATTCCGATATTTCATTTCCGTATCCCACGGTTCCCGATGCCAGAAGTATGGGGTTCCTGAAAGTCATTGATCCTACTTTTACACTAAGGTCGGGCTTGTTCATATCACCACATCCTTCACGTTAAAGACCGGACCATCTTTGCAGACGAGGAGATATTTATCCATTTGATCCGCAGCTTCAATGGGACAGCCCTGGCAGATACCGAATCCGCAGGCCATAGCACACTCAGTAGAAACTTCGCAGTTGATATCATTTGCGATAGCTATTTCCTTCAATGATCTGAGCATTGCATTAGGTCCGCATCCGAATATTTTTATTCTTTGCCCTCCAAGCTTCGGCAGTCTCGATGAAATCAGTTCTACAACTGTACCCTTAAATCCCTCCGAGCCATCGTCAGTTGAGAGGCTGATATTTTTCAAACCATATTTGATAAGGTCAGAGTGAGACCGGCCTCCGACAAAGGTGATGATATTTTTATCTTTTGGAAGCATTCTGGTAAGATATGGGAATGGTGCTGCACCAAGACCTCCTGCTGCAATAACCGCAGTATCATAATCATCCTTAAGATTGAATCCGTTGCCTAAGGGTCCCAGTATATCCATCATCTCTCCGGGGTTTTTCCTTGCAAGCAGTTTAGTCCCTTCTCCGTATATATTAAACATAATATAGAAATGATCGCCCTCGACATCGCATACGCTGAAAGGACGGCGAAGAAGCGGGTAATAGGATGTTGAGACTCGAATATTCAGGAATTGTCCCGGTTTAATTACAGATGCAATTTCAGGAGAGTATATTTTTAAAAGGAAGATCTGGTTTTCAAGTTCCAGGGTTTCAGTAACGGGAGCGTTAGTTACAAGCACATTTAATCCTTAAGATTTTCCATCATAAAAGAGTACTGGTTTAACGATGGTAAATATGGGAGGCCGATGTTAGCCGTAATCAAATAAAAAAATTAATTACTTATGAAAATTAAAGAAATATAAATAAATAATCGAGGGGAAGTATCACCCGGGTGTTTACCTGTACTTTTTCTCAATCGCTGTAATCTTATCAAGGCGTTTCTGGTGTCTTCCTCCACCGAACTTTGTAACCAGCCAGACATCAAGTATTGATTTAATTGTTTCCTCCCCGAGAGTTCTTGCACCTACGACAAGTACGTTTGCATCGTTATGTTCTCTGGCGCTTCTTGCAGAAAACTCATTATAGCAGGTAGCCGCTCTAATCCCGTTAAGTTTATTGGCCGTAATAGCAGAAGGGATACCGGTGGCATCGATTACAATACCGAAATCTGCTTCACCCTCCTGAACCTTTTTTGCGGCAGCAAAAGCAAAATCAGGATAATCACAGGATTTTTCATCATAAGTCCCTACATCAATAAGTTTGAAGCCTTTCTCCGTAAGCACTTTTGTGAGCATATTCTTTATTCTGAAACCGGTATGATCGCTACCGATCACTATTTTGTTGAGTCTGGTAGTTTTAGAAAGCTTATGAGATTCATCCCCAAGTTTTTCCGCCTCTTCCCTATCGACGATCTTCAGTCCAAGTTCTTTAATCTTATCCTTTGCAGAAGGAGTAAGAATATCATCCTTTCCGACAAGGATAATAACACTTTCCTTTGCGGCATCATATATGTCTTTCTCTGTTAAGAGTTTCTTCATACAACAAATTTCAGAGGAATAGGATTGTTAGCTATTATAAATATTCCGTTAGCTTGTTAATTTTCAGATGGTCAACTATCTTTTTGACATCCTGACTCTTATCTCTTCTGCATACAAGCAAAGCGTCATCAGTATTTATAATTATAAGGTTATCAACTCCAATAACCGAAGTAAACTTATCAGGTGAGTAAATATAGGAGTCAACTGTCATTTCGGTAAAAATATTGCCTACAACAGCATTCCCGTTTTCGTCTTTACTTGTAAGCTGATATACTTCCTCCCAGCTTCCTACATCGCTCCAGCTAAATTCACCTTTAATCAGGTAGACATTCTGTGATTTTTCCATAATGCCGTAATCGATCGAAATATTTCTAAGCTTACCGTAAACGTTTGCAAGTGTATCGCTGTATCCGGGTGTGTTAAGCGAGGGAACAAGTTCACCTAGCCCCTCATGAAGATCGGGCATATACTTCTCGATTTCGTTCAAGATAGCATCAACATGCCATATAAACATACCGCTGTTCCAGTAAAAATCGCCGCTCTCAAGAAATCTGACCGCTGTAGCATAATTCGGCTTCTCAGCAAAAGTATATACTTTATGTATATGGTCGGTAATTTCTTTCTCTTCCATCTGGATATATCCGTAGCCGGTTTCAGGCCGGGTAGGCTTAATGCCGATAGTTACCAGCCCCTTCGAGTTTTCAGCAAATTCAGCTGCTTCTTTGAGGGTACTGTGATAATCCTCTATATCTTTTATTATGTGATCGGCGGGAAGAATAAGAGTAACCGCATCTGCGCATTTTGACTTTACTATCATGGATGCCAGCCCTATGCAGGCTGCAGTATTCCGTCCGAACGGTTCCTCAACCACATTTTCCTCAGGGATATCAGGCAGCTGTCTGACAATCTCATCTCTCTGAACCTTATTGGTTATCACGAAAATATTTTCTTCAGGAACTATACCGTGAAGTCGTTCCACGGTCTCCTGGATCATCGTATTGGTTCCAAAAATATTCAGTAATTGTTTGGGTGTTTTCTTCTTGCTTCTTGGCCAGAATCTTGAGCCGACTCCCCCGGCCATTATTACAGCATACAAATTCATTTCTGGGTGTTTTCCTTTGTAGTTATTGATTCAACCCTCTCACCGAACTCCTCTGCACGGTTGAGGTAGTTAGTTATATCTACTTCCTTCCCTCTCACAACTGCAACTATAACTATAAGACAGGCACGCATTGATTCGACAGTTTCTTTATCAGGGGTAAGGATCTTATTATTAATTAATCTTAATGCTTTTGCAGTAATTTTATGCATGTTGGCAATAATCTCAAAACCCGCACGTGAGGAAACTTCGGCATTATGAGACAGGGTATCTGCAAAGCTGATGATATCAGCCTGGTCGGCTTCTCCGTCGGCCAGGTTTTTAAGCATCGTATCGAGGGGTTTAATAGGTTTAAGGACTGTGGATTCATAATTCTGGAAAAAGACATCATCCTCTTTTTCCTCATCCATTATAATCTTTTCCTTTATAGTTTCCCTGTCATTCTGCTCAAAAGAAATATCCGCCGCAGTACGTTTTGATAGGTCGATGTTTATTTCCTCTTCGACAGCCGGTTCATTCTTTTCATGAAGAACTTCGACTGCCTCCTTGAAATTCACGGGCCCAACGTTCTCGAGCATATTATTAAGGTCTTTAACCAGGTACTGGCTGTGCTCTCTGAATTTTTCCGAGAGTTTATTCATATCAACCTGTGCCTGGGTCAAAAAATTATATATTTCATTAAGCCTGATAGCAAGGGTTGAGAACTGGGTGATCTTTTTCATTTTTTTAATATCAGCCTCAAGGTCCTCTGATTTGGAGATCAGTTCTTTCAGAAGTCCTACCACCTCTATCTTCTGAGTACTTAGCCTGAGACTGTTGGCTGCATAGGCTACAGACTGTATTATATATTGTTTAATTAAATCCATCAAACCCTTTATTTCCGGAATAAATCAATTCACTTTTCCTTAGTTATTCCCGGTCAGGGAAAGAAAAGCTTAAAAAGAAGACCGGATGAGCAATGATTATAATTTTTTAGATTGAAAATATACCGGTAATTCGATTTATAATCAATTAATAGTACCCCTGCATTCAGACGAAGGTTTAAAGTTCGTAATCCGGTCACACTTATCCATTCTTTTTGTTACGATATTTAAATAAACTTTATGGTTACTTATATGATTAATAAAATATTTGATAGGTTTGCTCAAAACGTTGCACATTTTGCCGGCAGCAGCATTGCATTCGGAACCGCTTTTTTAATCATTATGATCTGGGTGATTTCCGGACCTGTGTTTGGGTTTTCGGACACATGGCAGCTGGTAATTAACACCGGCACGACCATTATAACGTTTATGATGGTATTCCTGATTCAGAGGTCTCAGAACAAGGATTCTATTTCAATTCAAATTAAATTGAATGAATTATTAGCCTCATCTAAAGGTGCCAGTAAAAGTCTTATCGATATAGAAAGCCTTACTGAAGAACAACTTGATGTTATCCATAAATATTATTCATTCCTTGCGGCACAAGCTAAAAAACAATCTAATATTAAACGGAGCCATTCGCTCGCCAGGGCAAAAGAAAAGGCCATAAAAAGTTCATGATTCTACTTTTACTATGAACGCTTTTCTCCCGATTGAGAAAAGAAAAAATTCCAATCATCTTAATATTGATAAAATTCCGCGATCCTGAGGGTATTTATGTACTTTCTACCTGCATTTTAAATGGCATATATATTGAAAATGCTGCGGCATTGAAATTATTTGCTGCCTACAGACAGTAAAATGTAACTGTTGAATTTATTGACATTACTTGCCCGTAGTGTTAATTTTGACCAAAAATTAAAATATATGATAACAGAATTCGGTAAGATATTCGTTTTTATACTCACAGCCATTCTTTTCGTTATCGTCGCCGTTTTTGCGGCAAAGCTAATCCGTCCTTCACGTCCTACCAAAGAAAAGCTTTTAACGTATGAATGCGGTGAGAACATTGAGGGTTCCCCCTGGGTTAAATTTAATATACGGTTTTATGTTGTTGCCTTGATTTTCCTCATCTTCGACGTGGAAGTTGTTCTGCTTGTACCCTGGGCTCTTGTATACAAAAACTTCGGTATGGGTGGATACCTGGTTGGAGCAATTTTCCTGATCCTCCTTGGATTGGGTATGGCGTATGAATGGCGAAAGGGTGACCTTGAATGGGCTCGTCCTAAACCTGTCCCCCCGGTTATTAAAAAGAGAGCCGAAGTGAAGCAGGAAATGTTAACGGAAGAAGTTGTTTAACACTATTAAATAGAAAACGAAAATGGGACTACTAGACAAACAATTAAACGACGGTAATATAGTTATAACTAAAGTTGAAGATCTTCTGAACTGGGCCAGGCTTTCATCTGTCTGGCAGGTCGGATTTGGGCTGGCCTGCTGCGCCATAGAGATGATGGCTACTTCAGCTTCGCATTATGATTTCGACAGGTTCGGTGTTATACCCCGTCCCTCACCCCGTCAATCGGATGTTATTATAATTTCAGGAACAGTAACACTTAAAATGGCTCTGCGTGTAAAGAGATTGTACGAGCAGATGCCCGATCCCAAATATGTCATCTCAATGGGAAGCTGCTCTAACTGCGGCGGTCCTTACTGGGAGCATGGCTATCATGTTTTAAAGGAGTCGATAGAGTTATACCCGTTGACGTTTACGTTCCGGGTTGTCCTCCGCGTCCCGAAGCTTTATTAGAGGGATTGTTAAAGCTTCAGGAAAAAATCCGTAATGAATCTATAGTAAAGAAATCGGCATGAAATCTACAGAAGAAATTTTCGAAATTCTGAAGGTCAGATTCGGCGATGCTGTAAGTGACCTGGTCACTGGCCAGCCGGTTGAATCTTATTTTTCAGTAGCGCCCGGGGAAATAAATAATGTCTGCTACTACCTGAGAGATACAGAGGAGCTGCTCTTTGATAATATAATGAACCTTTCAGGTGTTGATGATGATAATGGCGAAAAGAAAACCGCCGAAGACGGCAGTTTTACTACTACCGGCGGAACTTTAAGCGTATTCTACCATCTTGAATCAACTTCCCTGAAGCATAAGGTTGTGCTTAAAGTTTCCGTACCAAGGGAAAATCCGGACCTTGAGTCCGTCGCCGAAGTATGGAGATGCGCTGACTGGCATGAAAGAGAAGCATATGACCTTGTTGGATTTAACTTTTTAAACCATCCTGACCTGAGAAGGATTCTGATGCCGTATGACTGGGAAGCCGGTCATCCTTTAAGAAAAGATTATAAGAATCCCGAGTTCTACCAGGGAATGAAAGTACCCTACTAAGAAATTGTAACTAACGAAATAATTGTTTTTTGGAACCTGAATAATGATTGTTGAAGCACAAAAAGAAATAAACCCGAACGGAATAAGATCTGAAGAGATGGTCCTGAACATGGGTCCCCAGCACCCTTCAACTCATGGTGTGCTGAGACTGGAGCTTACTCTTGAAGGTGAAATTATAAAAGAAGTCCGTCCCCATATCGGATACTTACACCGCTGTTTTGAAAAACATGCGGAAGCAATGACCTACCCGCAGGTTGTTCCTTATACCGACAGAATGGACTATCTTGCTTCGATGTATAATGAATTCGGCTATGCCGTTGCTGTAGAAAAGCTGCTGGGAATAGAGGTACCTGAGAGAGTTGACTATATCCGGGTGATTATGGGTGAATTTCAGAGAATAGCTTCCCATCTTGTAGCACTTGGAACATACGGTGCAGATATCGGCGCAATGACCCCGTTTCTCTTCTGTTTCAGGGATCGTGAGAAGATCCTCAGTCTTTTTGAACTTGTATCGGGAGCAAGGCTTCTATACAATTATATATGGCCGGGCGGATTATCTTCATGATCTTCATCCGGATTTTGTAAGACTCGCGAAGGAATTCATCCCCTATTTCAGACCAAAGATTAAAGAGCTCAATGACCTTCTTACAGGAAACAGAATTTTTATTGAAAGAACAGCCAATGTAGGAGTTCTTCCCCTTGAGACAGCTATTAACTTTGGTATTTCAGGTCCTAACCTTAGAGCCAGCGGAATGAAATGGGATCTCAGGAGAGACGACCCCTATTCTATTTACGACAGGTTTGATTTTGATATACCGGTAGGCAGAGGTGAGATGGGAACTACTGGCGACTGCTGGGACAGGTATTATATGAGAGTTCTTGAGATGGAACAAAGTCTGAGAATACTCGAGCAGGCGCTTGATAAGATTCCGGAAGGCGATATTGCGTCAGCAATCCCGAAGAGAATAAAGCCTCCGGTAGGACAGGTTTACGCCCGCGTTGAAAACCCCCGCGGTGAACTTGGTTATTTTATAATCAGCAATGGAACTGTAAATCCTTTCAGAGTAAAAGTAAAGGGCCCTTCATTTGTGCACCTTGGGATAATGAATGAGCTTTGCAAAGGACATATGATTGCTGACGTAATTGCAATTCTAGGAAGTATCGATATTGTATTAGGAGAGGTCGACAGATGATTTACGATTACCTCTATAACTGGACAGGCAGCGCACCTCTATCAGCGTTTGTAATGAGCCTCCTGCCCCTGTTTGTGTTTATTCTCCCATTCGCCCTGTTTGCAGTACTGCTCGAAAGAAAAGTTTCTGCGCATATGCAGGACAGACTTGGACCGATGAGAGTTGGTTATCATGGTATCCTTCAGACTGTAGCAGATATATTAAAGCTGGTACAGAAAGAGGATATAGTACCCGAAGGAACAGACAAACCATTATTCAACCTGGCACCCGCCCTTGTTTTTGCGGGAAGCTATGCTGTATTTGCAGCGATTCCTTTCTCAGGCGCTTTTATCGGAGCCAATATTGATCTGGGACTATTCTATATAGTAGCTGTATCAGGACTGGTCGTTGCAGGAATACTAATGGCAGGATGGGCATCGAACAATAAATATTCACTGCTTGGTGCAATGAGGTCGGCAGCCCAGATAATCAGCTATGAAATACCGACGATGTTGGTCGTGCTTACAATAGTAATGATAACAGGAACGCTAAACCTTTATACATTAAGTGAAATGCAGACGGGCTACTTCTGGAACTGGATAATATTCGGCGGACCGGATTTCGGTATCAGTAAATTTATTTTTATTCCTCTGATGATTGTGGCTTTCGTAATAATCTACTTATCTACCCTGGCGGAAGTCAATAGAACACCTTTTGATATACCTGAAGCTGAATCGGAGCTTGTTGCGGGCTACCATACAGAATATTCAGGTATGAAGTTCGCAATGTTCTTTCTTGCTGAATATGCAAATATGTTTGCCGTATCTGCTATAGTATCTGCGATATTCTTCGGTGGGTTCCAGTCACCTTTCGGCTACCTTGGAAATACCCTGGGTATTCATTGGCTCGTTCCCTTTGAACAATTTTTCTGGTTTACAGCTAAAGGTATATTCTTTGTATTTGTGCAAATGTGGCTGAGATGGACACTCCCCAGACTGCGCGTGGATCAGCTCATGGCGCTATGCTGGAAATATTTAATTCCTATAGCTTTTGTAGACCTTTTAATCGTTGGCCTAATAACCGTACTCTAAAAATTATGAAACAATATTTCGAAAATGTCTGGTCGGGTGTAGTTACAGTTCTAATTGGAATGAAAGTAACTTTCAAACACCTCTTTGTTCCTGCAGTAACCATTCAGTATCCTGATGTAAGACCCGAGCTTCCCGAAAGAGAACGAAACCGCCTTTATGTAAATATGGATGATTGCATAGGATGCGATCAGTGTGCAAGAGCCTGTCCTGTTGACTGTATCCAAATCGAAACCGTTAAAAGTCTTCCAACTGAAGATCTCGGAAAGACGTCAAACGGAAAGAAAAAAGCTCTCTGGGTAACTAAATTCGATATTGACATAGCAAAATGCTGCTACTGTCAGCTGTGCGTGTTCCCCTGTCCTACTGAATGTATTTATATGACGGATGTATATGAATTCTCCGAATACGACAGGAATAAACTCTTATACAATTTTGTAACACTTACTTCCGGAGAAATTGAGGAGAAAAAGGACAACTTCGCAAAGATGGAAGCTGAGAAAGCTGCTCAGAAAGCGGCGGCGGCGGCGGAAAAAGCAGCAGCAGCTAAGGCTGCAGCAGAGAAAGCTGCCGCACAAAAAGCTGAAACTAAACCTGAGCCTAAAGCTGATAATAAAACGGAAACCAAACCACCGGAAAATTCCGGAAGTGCTAATTAAATAAAGATATTTTAAGATGAATATTTACGACATAATCTTTTATCTGTTCGCAGCAGTAACACTGATTTCTGCATTCTTCGTTGTGACAACAAGGAATATTGTTCATTCTGCTTTCTTTTTGTTGTTCACATTCTTCGGTATCGCGGGAATCTACGTTCTGCTGGGGGCAGATTTTGTAGCAATAGTACAGTTGATTGTTTATGTAGGCGGCATACTTATACTCCTAATCTTCGGTGTGATGCTTACGAACAAAATCACTAACGTACAGATTAAAACAGGAACCATGCAGATGCTTCCCGCCGCTATAGGAGTGGGAGTACTGGCCGGATTCCTCTTATCATCAGTTGTAAACACTAATTGGAAAATACTTCCTGCCAGTGTGCCTCTTCCTAACGCAGGAACCATAGGTACTTTGCTTCTGCAGCAGTATGTTATTGTGTTTGAACTTTTGGGAATTATTCTTTTAATAGCATTATTAGGAGCAGCTTCAATAGCTCGCAGGTAAATTATGGAAAACATAGGTCTTAACCATTTTTTAATAATCAGTGTTTTTCTCTTCTCGATGGGCATCTTCGGTATAATCACAAGGAGAAATGCTGTCATGGTGTTAATGGGTGTAGAATTAATACTGAACGCAGCCAATATAAACTTTATTGCTTTTTCCAAATTCGGGAATTTCGGTTATAACGGCCAGGTAATGGCCCTGTTCATTATAGTGCTGGCAGCAGCCGAAGCCGCAATCGCCCTCGCAATAGTATTAAATATTTATAAAACCTTCTCAACTGTAAATGTTGATGAAATAGACAGACTGAAAGATTGAATGGTATGGCGGAATCAACTTTAATACAGCTTGCAACTGCAGTTCTATTTCTTCCCTTGCTGGGATTTACTGTGGCCCTCTTCTTCGGGAAGAAATTCAAGGCAGCTTACTGGTTTGAGATATTCACTGTATTGCTGGGTTTTGTGTTTACAATTATTATTGCAGCAGCAAAGTTATCATCCTCCGGAGGTCCTGTAACCGCAGAGTTCACCTGGGTGAACCTCGGGAATCTTCCTCTTCTCGGTGAACTGAGGATAGATCTCGGATTACTGCTCGATAATATTTCAGTGATAATGATCTCGGTAGTTTTCCTGATCAGCATCCTGGTACACAGTTTCTCCCTCATATATATGGAAGGAGATAAAAGGTACAGCCGATACTATGCTTATCTTGGATTATTCACTTTCTCAATGAGCGGGATAGTACTTACCCACAACTTCTTTATGATGTACATCTTCTGGGAGCTAGTAGGTATTTCTTCTTACCTTCTTATCGGATTCTGGTATGAAAAGAAAACTGCTTCTGACGCCGCCAAGAAAGCCTTTATCGTGAACAGGATAGGCGACATAGGTATGCTTGCAGGAATCTTAATTATTTATTCCACCTACCATACTTTTACTTTTGATAAGATTTTCCTGGCAATATCAAACGGACAGCTTCCGTTCAACAGCGAATTCTGGCTGACTGTAACAGGAATTCTGATCTTCTGCGGCGCTATCGGTAAGTCGGCTCAGTTCCCTCTTCACGTCTGGCTGCCCGATGCTATGGAAGGTCCCACCCCGGTTAGTGCCCTTATCCATGCAGCAACTATGGTTGCGGCAGGCGTTTTCTTTGTAACTCGTGTTTTTACAATGTTGACAGGCGATGCACTTCTTTTTATTGCAATCATAGGGGCTCTGAGCGCCCTTATACCTGCAACAATTGCCCTGACACAGACAGATATCAAAAAGGTTCTTGCCTATTCTACAGTAAGCCAGCTCGGATATATGATAATGGCTTTGGGAGTCGGAGCTTACCAGTTTGCATTCTTCCACCTGATCACACACGCATTTTTCAAAGCATGTCTCTTCCTCGATTCCGGTTCTGTCATTCACGCTATGCATCACGAACAGGATGTAAGCCAGATGGGAGGATTAAGGAAAAAGATGCCTATTACCTATGCTTCATTTCTTATTGCGTCTCTGGCTATTTCCGGAATTCCTTTAACATCCGGTTTCCTTAGCAAGGACGGGATACTTGCCGGCACTTATGCATTTGCTTCTTTAACGGGCAACTGGTTTTTCCCTGTGGTGGGTTTCTTTGTTGCAGCCTTGACGGCATTTTATATGTTCAGGCTGTTAATCCTGACATTCCATGGCAAACCACGCAACCAGGAAAAATACGACCATGCACACGAATCGAAATTTGCAATGGCTATGCCGCTGGTTGTTCTTTCAATGCTCTCGATCTTTATTTGGTATACACCGAATCCTTTTAACCCTGAAGCCGGTGCATTTTTATCTAAATGGGTTAAGGTTCCTGAGCTTTCCGTTCCTGACAACGCCCGTTATAATTTTATGAAAACGGATGTAAAGGCAGATGTCGGCCAGGAAGTTGAAGTTAAAGAGCCCGAAGTCATATTCTCTTCAGCGTACACTGAAGCTATGCATCATGTTCACTATCCTGCGATGTTCCTTTCATTATTCCTTGCAGGATTCGGAATACTGGTGGCGTTTATGATGTATCAATGGAAAAAGATCAGTGCTGATAAGATTGCAGAGAAGCTCAGACCTCTGTACCTGCTCTCCTTTAACAAATGGTATTTCGATGAGCTATACGACGCTACTTTTATCGCGGGAACGATTGGTTTAAGCAAGTTCCTCGCATGGTTTGATTTGTTCTTTATCGACGGAATTGTGAATGGTTCTGCTTCCGTCACAAAAGGTCTATCAAGGTTCAGTGGAAAATTCGATAACCTTGTTGTTGACGGACTTGTAAACTTTATGGCCTACCTCTCAGGATTCGTAGGATTAATTTTCAGACGCTTCCAGACAGGTAAGGTACAAACCTATATCGTATTGGTGATATTCTCGTTAGTTATTTTATTGTTTTTATTTAAGTCATTTTAAGGTAGAAATTTACTAGGTAACATGATGGAAAACTTCCCTATTCTTTCGCTAATAACCTTCCTCCCTGTTTTGGGCATGATTATAATTATGTTCCTCCCCAAGACACAATCGCAGGTGATAAAGAGCCTTACGCTTTTAATCACCGGTATACAGTTAGTTCTTGCAGTTTTTATCCTGGCTAATTATAACTACGCCGCCGGAGGAATTAACGATGCTTCGTCATTCCAGTTCCTGGAGAGATTCAGATGGATTGACATAAGCGGATTTTCCTGGATAGGTAAAATCAAAATAGACTACTTCATGGGAATTGATGGTCTGAGCGTCCCGATGGTATTGCTGACGGCGATAATAACTTTTGTAGCCACACTATCGTCCTGGAATATAAATAAATCGGTAAAAGGCTACTTCGCTTTGTTCCTTTTACTCGACACAGGTATGATGGGAGTTTTCGTAGCACTGGATTTCTTCCTTTTCTACATTTTCTGGGAACTAATGCTTCTCCCGATGTACTTCCTGATCGGTATCTGGGGAGGTCCGAGAAGAGAATACGCTGCGATTAAGTTTTTCCTTTATACTTTACTTGGAAGTGTATTCATCTTATTGGTAATGATTGGTTTATACTTCAGTACAATGGAAACGATGGCTGACGGAACGAGGGTGTTTACCTTCAATATGCTTTCGATGATGGATCCGGGTAATTACACAGCCGGTGGTATACTTTCACCGTTGAATCCCTCTAACCTAAGGTTTATAGCCTATATTGCCCTGTTCGTCGGCTTTGCTATTAAGATCCCAATGTTTCCGTTTCATACCTGGCTGCCAGATGCCCACGTTGAAGCTCCGACAGCTATTAGTGTGATACTTGCAGGTGTTCTTCTTAAAATGGGAACATACGGAATATTGAGGATTTGCTACCCAATGTTTCCGGAAATCACACATCAGGTTGTGTGGTATATTGCACTGTTTGGAATGATTAATATTCTATATGGTGCGCTCTGTGCGATGGCCCAGAAAGATTTCAAGAAGATGATAGCGTATTCTTCGGTATCGCATATGGGCTTCGTAATGCTGGGCATGGCATCACTTAACACTCTCGGTATTTCCGGTGCGATTCTTCAGATGTTCAACCATGGTACTATCACAGCCATGCTCTTCCTTATTGTTGGTGTTGTATACGACCGTGCTCATACCAGGGACCTTGATGGTTTCGGCGGACTGGCAAACCAGATGCCTATATATTCAGGCTTTACAACATTAGCTTTCTTTGCGGCAATAGGATTGCCCGGGTTGAGCGGTTTCGTGTCAGAGGCTTTTGTCTTCCTCGGTGCATTCGGAACGGAAAGCATACGTGTAATTACAATTATCTCTACACTTGGAATTTTACTCGGTGCAGGCTATATGCTCTGGGCATTCCAGCGTGTTTACCTTGGTAACCTTAAAGAAAAGTGGTCATCACTTAAAGACCTCACTTTCAGGGAATATGCAATGCTCGTACCATTAAGCATTATCGTAATATTCCTTGGTATTTACCCGGCAGCTATGTTGAACCTGATGAATGCATCTGTAAATGCTATGGTTAAATTTATGGCACATGCACAGACTATCTATAGTCAGTTTGCATCATTCTAAGATATATATAACGGAAATTGAAAAATGATGGATCTCAGCTATATAACTAAAAGTCTTTACCTGATTAAGCCTGAACTTGTCATCTCGGCCTTAATCGTTATCCTTGTGATAGTCGATCTGATAATGGATAAGAACAAGAAACTACTCCCTTACATTGCCCTGGCTGGATTGCTTACTGCCGGTTACTTTGTGATCGGTCAATTTGGTTTAAGTACATTCGCAAGTAAGCCTGAGGGGGGATCAGGACTGATTGCTGTAGATTCTTTCGGCGCATTTTTCAAACTCATTGTAATCCTATCCTCCCTATTTATTGTTTACTTCTCAGTAAATTCAGATGAAGTAATACAGAGTATGGACAGGCATGGCGAGTATTACACACTTATATTTGGAATGATCCTTGGCATGTTTTTTATGGTGACAGCTGCTGATCTGATACTTGTTTATTTGTCGCTTGAACTGGTCTCACTATCATCCTATGTTCTGGCAGGATTTACAAAGACATCCCTTAGAAACAGTGAGGCTTCACTTAAATACATCATCTACGGAAGTGTAGCCAGCGGTATAATGTTATTCGGGATCTCACTACTTTATGGTATTACCGGGTCTACCAATATGTATGAGATAAACCTGATTCTCCAGAACGGAAGCTACAATACTTTTACTATGCTCATATCCGGGTTATTGATATTTACCGGTATCGGATATAAGATCTCTGCGGCACCATTCCACTTCTGGACTCCCGATGTTTACGAGGGCGCACCTGTAGCCATAACCGCTTATCTTTCTATAGCAAGTAAAGCAGCCGGCTTTGCTCTGTTGATAAGGTTTATAAGGATAACCTTTGTAGTAGGCGTAGATCAGAACGGCTATTGGCATCTGATCAACTTAATCGACTGGAAATCAATCATTATAGCTGTTTCAATTCTTACAATGACCCTTGGAAACTTTGCCGCCCTATGGCAGAGCAATATGAAAAGACTGCTCGCTTATTCCAGTATAGCTCATGCAGGTTACCTCCTTCTTGGTCTCGCTGTCCTATCTGACCAGGGATTAACGGCCATTCTGATTTACTTCGGTATCTATATATTTATGACACTCGGAGCTTTCTTTGTGGTAATGCTTATTGCCAATAAACTTGGAACTGAAGAAATTGAAGATTATAAAGGACTTGGCTATGCTTCTCCCTGGCTGGGAATTTCAATTGCCATTTTCCTTGTCTCTTTAACCGGACTCCCTCCTACAGCAGGATTTATAGGCAAGCTTTACATTTTCATCGCTCTTGTGGATGCTAAGATGATAGTCGTAGCCGTTATAGCCCTTCTTAATTCAGTAGTTTCACTTTACTACTATATCAAAGTCTTAAAGAATATGTACCTCGTAAAAATTGAGGTCGAAAAACCGGCATTGAACGTATCGTTTGCCAATATTGTTATGCTGCTGATTCTGCTTGCACCAATACTTATTCTAGGTATTTATTTTACGCCTTTAGTAAACCTTGCTAAATATTCGATTTCCCTGGTAGGATTCTAAGATCATTATTTGATTTTTCCTGCCAATTTCCTTAGTTTTATATCCGACCATTATAGTCTTATTTAAGAATGCTCAAATTATCCAAGAAAAGCGAATATGCTTTGATGGCTGTAAGGTATTTAGCCATAAATTCTAATGGAAATTATTCAACTGCACGAGATATTTCCATGCATTATGAAATCCCATATGAATTAGTGGCCAAAGTACTCCAGCAGCTGGTTAAAAAAAATATTATTACATCTTATCAGGGTGTAAGAGGCGGTTATTTACTCGTAAAAACCCCGGATCAGATATCGCTGATGGAAATAATTAGTGCAATTGAGGATAATTACCAGATTACGAATTGTATGAATGAAAAAAGTTCTCAGAAAGACTGCAGCCATTTTGAATGCTGCATGATCAGAGATCCGTTGATAAAGGTTCAACGGGAAATAGATAAAGTATTTCAAAATATGAAAGTTAACCAGATTTTATAAGGTATTATATAGTATGAAATTCCCTATTTATCTCGACAATCAGGCCACTACCCCGATTGATCCCGATGTGCTGGAAGCAATGCTTCCTTATTTTACCGATAAATTCGGGAATGCAGCAAGCAGGGAGCATTCATATGGCTGGGAAGCGGAGAGCGCTGTAAAACTCTCCCGCAGAAAGATCGCAGAGGGAATCGGAGCAGAACCCGGTGAAATCGTATTTACAAGCGGAGCAACCGAATCTATTAACCTGGCTCATTTTGGCGTAGCTGAGAGCTATGCTTCATCAGGCAGACATATTATAACCTCTGCAGTGGACCATAACGCCGTACTAGATTCACTTAAAGCTCTTGAAGCAAGGGGATTTGAAGTTACTGTCCTCCCTGTTGATGACAGAGGCAGAATCAATATAACAGAGCTGGAAAAGTCCATCAGGAATGATACTATCCTGGTTTCTATAATGACAGCCAACAACGAGATAGGAAACGTATATGATATTAAGACTATCGGAAGGATTTGCAGGGATCGGAAAGTTTTATTTCATACAGATGCTTCACAGGCAATAGGCAAGATCCACTTTACTGCGGGAGCCGCTGATCTGGTTTCCTTTTCTGCTCATAAGATATACGGTCCTAAAGGCACTGGTGCCCTGTATATAAAAAAGAAAGTTCCGGGAATTAGATTAAAGCCCTTGATCTGGGGCGGAGGTCATGAGAATGGGTTACGTTCGGGAACTTTAAATGTGCCTGGAATAGTTGGATTTGGTAAAGCTATTGAGACAGCAGTAGATAAACTTGAATCGGAATCCGATAGAATAGCATCCTATAGAGACAGGATGCTTAATAAGTTTACAGAAGAGATCGGAAATATCCGCGTGAATGGTGACCCGGATAATCATCTGCCAAATAATTTAAATATATGTTTTGATGGTTTACGTTCAGATAAGTTCATTATGAACCTGAGAAACATAGCTGTATCAACAGGTTCTGCTTGTACCTCCGCTTCGCTGAAGCCCAGTCATGTTCTCAAGGCGATGGGACTGAGTGATGAACTTACTAAATCTGCTGTCAGGTTCGGTCCTGGAAGGTTTACCACTAACGAAGAAATTGATTATGTTATTAAAGAAGTAATTACAACGGTGATTAAACTGAGAAAAAATTCACCCTATACTATACAGGAAAATATTATTCACTAAATAAAGGATTAAAAATGCTCCGGGGAAAATTGAACGAATACTTTAATATGCTTAAAACTGAAGACACACTGGTTCTAAAATTTTTGAAAGCCAGGTATCCCCTGTTTCATAATTCAAACTTTTTCTACAGGGACTTTCAGTACGGAATCAGAAAATATCTTGAGCTAAAAGGAATTGAAATTTCCTACGGCGAATCGGATGATCTTGCTAAGGAGTTAGCCGCTCATCTCGAGCAGAAAAATATATTTATCCCAGTTGACAACCAGGGATGGACTATAAATTACCCTGAGTTTGTGACGACTGTCCCAGGCGATCCTTTATAAGTATTATAAGTTTAAATGATTGGTTATAAATTCATCTTAAATTAATTCTATGGGAAAAGAAAATGGCAGATATCAAAGTTGAGAATGATATAAACATAACAGACAAAGCAGCGAGCGAAGTTGTGCAGATAAGAAAAGAAAATAACATCCCCGAGACTTATGGTTTAAGGGTAGGTGTTAAAGGCGGCGGATGCTCAGGATTAACTTATACCCTCGGATTTGATGCTGATGCGAAAGAAGGAGATACTGTTATTGAGGATAAGGGAATAAAGCTGTTTGTTGATGGTAAGAGTTTGTTCTACCTTATGGGAACAGAACTCGATTTCACAGCTGGTTTGAATGGTAAAGGATTTATTTTCAATAACCCGAATGCAAAGAAGACTTGCGGATGCGGGGAATCATTCGGGGTTTAGAAAAGATTATTAATTATATATTCGTTAAATAAACCGGAGGAGGTTAAATACATGGGAAAATTTGAATTGCCTAAGCTGCCTTATGGATATGATGCACTTGAACCCTATATTGACAAAACAACAATGGAGATCCACTATACAAAGCACCATAACGGTTATGTAACCAAATTAAATGATGCTATTGCAGGTACTGATCTTGAGAATAAGTCTCTTGAGGATATCCTTAAGAACGTGTCCAAGCAGCCGGTCGGGGTAAGAAATAACGGCGGCGGACACTACAATCATTCCTTATTCTGGACAATTATGAAGAATGACGGCGGAGGTTTTCCGAAAGGCGACCTGGAGAATGCAATCAATTCATCGTTCGGATCATTCGAGGAATTCAAGAACAAGTTCAGCAATGCTGCTTCTACAAGATTCGGTTCAGGCTGGGCCTGGCTTATAGTACAGGATGGAAAGCTTGCGGTGACAACAACAGCTAACCAGGATAACCCTATTATGGATGTTGCTGAAGCTAAAGGTACACCTATACTAGGACTCGATGTGTGGGAACATGCTTATTATTTAAAATATCAGAACCGTCGTCCTGAATATATTGATAGCTGGTGGAATGTTATCAACTGGGATGAGGTTACACGAAGATTTAAAGAAGCAAAATAAATAGATAACCTGAGGCGGAAGGAATTCCGCCTCTTTTTTTATAAATGAATATGATTAAAAGAATTCCTTTATTCCCGTTAAATATAGTTGTATTTCCATCATCGAAATACCCTCTTCACATATTTGAAGAGAGATATAAAAAAATGATTAACCGCTGCCTGGCAGAGAAAAAAGGTTTAGGAATCGTAACAAAAATAGATGATGAACTTGCAAAGATCGGAAGTTATGTAGAGATAGAGGATATACTCCAGAAATTTGATAATGGAGAAATGGATATATCGGTAGTAGGTAAAGGACGTTTCTTTATCGATAATGTTTATTCTCACGCAGATAAATATCTTGTAGCTGAAGTTTCAGAGTATGAGGATTTTACTTCGGAGGTCAGTCCTACCCTGCTGGAACAACTGCAGGAATCCTTCGAAAGGATTATCGAAAAGACAAACTTCCAGCTTGAAGAAGCTTTCTGGAAAAATTACGAGGAGACAGGATTAAAATCGTTTAAGCTTGCCGAAAAATCAGGATTATCACTTCAGCAGCAGCAATCCCTATTAACTTTAAGAGATGAAGATGAGCGGGTTAGTTATCTTATCGAACACTATGAAAATCTCGAAAAGCAGATCTCAGAATCCTCAACTATCCGCAGCATCATAATGAGTGATGGATACATCAACAATTAACAATTAACGATTATCGGCTGCGGAATAAATTTGATCAGGCTTCCTGCCTGATATATTTTTCAACCAGTCTCAGCCTGTTGATAGCGCGTTGTAATGCATTTTGAGCTCTCTCCACATCGGTAGTATCAGTCTTATGAGCAAGTCTGTCTTCAGCTCTCTCCTTTGCATTGCGTGCTCTCTCCACATCAATGCTGCTAATATCTTCAAGTGAGTCTGCAAGCACCAATACATGATTATCAAGCACCTCAACGGTCCCCCCTCCGGTCGCGTAAGTTGTTTCCTTACCGTCCGGGAGAACAAGTTTAACCTCACCGATCTCAAAAGTACTCATCAGCGGAGCATGGTTCTTCAAAACCTGGAAGCTTCCTTCAGTTCCAGGTATGGTAACTGACTGAACCTCGCCGTTAAACTGAATTCTGTTAGGCGATATTATTTCAAGAGTTAAAGCTGCCATGATTAACTCATTTTCTTAGCTTTTTCTACGGCTTCTTCGATAGTTCCTACATACATAAAAGCAGATTCCGGAAGATCATCATGCTTTCCATCAATTATTTCTCTAAAGCTTCTGATCGTATCCTCAAGCTTAACATACTTTCCTTTAAAGCCTGTGAACTGTTCAGCTACGTGGAAAGGCTGACTGAAGAATCTCTGGATCCTTCTTGCTCTTCTAACAGTAATTTTATCCTCATCGGAAAGCTCATCCATACCGAGAATATTTATAATGTCCTGAAGATCTTTATACTGCTGAAGGATCTCTTTACATAAACGTGCAACATCATAATGTTCCTGACCAAGGATACCCGGTTCCATGATTCTCGAGGTAGAATCAAGCGGATCAACAGCAGGATAAATACCAAGTTCAGAAATCTGGCGGCTCAAAGTAGTTGTAGCATCAAGGTGAGCAAAGGCAGCCGCTGGTGCCGGATCAGTTAAGTCATCCGCAGGGACGTAAATAGCCTGGATAGAAGTAATAGATCCTTTATTAGTTGATGTAATTCTTTCCTGCAGAGCTCCCATCTCAGTAGCAAGGTTAGGCTGATAGCCTACAGCAGAAGGCATACGTCCAAGAAGTGCAGATACTTCAGAACCGGCCTGGGTAAAACGGAATATATTATCGATAAACAGAAGAACGTCTCTACCCTCTTCGTCTCTGAAGTATTCAGAAACAGTCAAAGCTGTGAGTGCTACTCTGAGTCTTGCTCCCGGCGGCTCGTTCATCTGCCCGAAAACCAGCGAAGTTTTCTCCAGTACACCTGATTCCTTCATTTCACGCCAGAGGTCATTACCTTCACGTGTACGTTCTCCAACGCCTGCAAACACGGAATACCCGCCATGTTCGTGTGCAATATTATGAATAAGTTCCTGGATAATTACTGTTTTGCCTACTCCTGCTCCGCCGAATAAACCGGTTTTACCGCCCTTTGAATAAGGTTCGATAAGATCAATTACCTTGATTCCTGTTTCAAAAATTTCCTGTTGTGTAGTGAGGTTTTTAAAGGCAGGTGCAGGACGGTGAATTGGATATCTTTTTTCGGCCTTAATCTCACCCTCAGCATCGATAGCTTTTCCGACAACATTTATAAGTCTGCCCAGTGTCGCAGGTCCTACCGGAACAGAAATAGGTTCACCTGTATCGAATGCATCCATCCCTCTGACCAGACCGTCAGTGGAATCCATCGCGACCGCACGAACCCTATCCTCGCCAAGGTGCTGCTGGACCTCAGCAATAAGATTATTTTCTTCACCTTCGGTTGTTGTTCGTGGAACTCTGATTGAGTTGTATATACTGGGGAGTTGACCGTTTTCAAATTCAATATCAATTACAGGACCGATTACCTGTATGATTTGGCCTTTAGCTTCACTCATTATTTTTCCTTATTCTTAGAATTAAGTCTACAAATTTAAGGATTTGACCAAGATTTTACAAATAAAAACTGTATACAGAAATCAGGTTATCCGGAAAAAAGGGGCTGTTTCAAAAGCCTTATTATCATTTGAACGGAGGTAGAATTCTTAGCATTCAAATGGTTTTCCCGGTCAAATTTCCCGCAAAAGGACATTCGCTGATATTTGAGATAACCTCTTTTTGACCGGAAAAGCTTGTTTACTTAAGGAGCATCAGTTTTTTAGCCGAAATAAAATTGCCGGCCTTTATACGGTAGACATAAATACCGCTGGCAAGGTTCCCTGCATTAAAATCTACGTCTACAATACCGGCAGGTGCTACTTTGTTAAAGAGAGTCATCACTTCCCTGCCAAGCATATCATATACCTTGAGTTCGACCCTCTCTGTAACCGGCACCTGGAACCTTATGGTTGTAACAGGATTAAAGGGGTTAGGATAATTCTGGTAAAGCGTATAATTGAAGTTCTTAACCAGGTTATCTTCAACAGAAACCGGAACAATAAACTCTCCTGTGCCGCCGGCATCATTATATCTCTTCTTGAACTCCTGCATATACTGGTTAGCAACATTAAAGTCCTGTATTATCAACGTATTCTCATCATTATCATTTTCTGCTGCGGAAGACCAGTTGTGCGAACCGGTAATAACATACGGTGAACTTTCAGGGGCCGAAGCATCCACAATACCATATTTATGATGTAGGGTGGGAGAAGGATTATGCCACATATCTGCATAAGCAGAAAGGTTGGTGAATTCCGACCCGGAGGCATTGATTTGATCAATAACTCCCTTAATATCCGTAACCCCGCTAAGATATCGTGAATGAATATTTTGCTGAATATCATCCCTGGTAAATACATACAATGACATGTAGATACTCTGATCAGCCGTATTAACTGTATTTATGATTTTACCGGTAGTTCCATCAGAAGGACTGAAATAAAGCTGTACATCTCTTCCGCCTATATTAAAGTTGTGAGGGGTATTATCTGTCTTCTGACTTCCGAATTTTGCATTAGAAGGATTTGGGATATCATTATCACTTCCCCACATCTCCTCAAACTCCGTCTGGTACGCAGCAGTAATAGAAGGATCATTTATTTCAACAACGTTGTTCTTCCAGGTAAGCTCAGTTGAGGTAACGTTCCAGGAACCTGTCCAAAGCCAGTTATTCGCTGCAATCGTATCACGGGCATCAAATATAAAAAACTTATTGTGCATTATGCCGCTAAGATTTGAAGGCCGCTGACTCATTAAAATACCTGCATCAAGAAGAGCCTGCATACTATTCTGAATGGTCCTGTTATCATATACTACCCTGACTTTCACCCCGCGGCTTTTGGCAAGGATGACCGCATCAGCAACATCCTGCATACCGAAGAAACTATATAATGCAAGGTCTATCGAATAGTTGGCCTCATTTATTCTGTGTATCAGAAGAGCCTTAAAATCACTGTTTCCGTGAGCAGAATTTCCGGGTACAGCTACTGTAGTATCAACCGGGAAATTAAAATATACGTGCATACTGCCGATACTTGTATCATTTGAAGCGGTGGTTACATTCTGCAGAGAACTTTCACTTCTGCCAACTGCATTATCCGAAACTGCCTTAAAATAGTATTGTGTGAAAGGCTGCAATCCTGTTATGGGAACAACATGGGAAGTTGTGTCATTATTAATAACCACGGAATCCATCTCAAGAGCTGGGGTCAATCCATATTTAACCTGGCTGTTGCCATTCCTTGCAGTACTGAAATATACTGTGAAAGAGGACGTATCAATATTAGATGCAAAAACCGGATTAAGAATTAATGGTGTGCCATCATAAACCAGATCAGTTATGGATCGGGGAAGCAGCTGATAACCACTGCTATAGGGAGGAGAATTATCATACTGCTGAAGTACTCCTATAATATCAATTTCACCGGAAGGGATAGGTGTTCCTATTATCGAATTAACATCATTATCTATTCGTATCTCTGATGTTCCGCTTGCATCAGTTATTGTATAGTTCGATCCTCCGGCAAAGTTTCCGGATCCTGAAATCATGACATTATTCAGCCTTATAAGTTTGCCTTCATATTCTTCAAACCCATTCCATTCCTGGGTAAGTATATCATTTATGGTTACAACTTCCGGTTCAACCAGGTGACCTGAGGAAATTAATTCAAATGATGCCCCTCCGAGAGTATCATAATCTAATTCGGCAAGGCCGCTAAATTGAGTAATTGCAGCTGTTACGATTACTGAATCGCCAATGTTTACAGCAGCCGGAAAACCTGATCCATACACACATATACCGGCGGTATTATCCTGTATAGATGCGGGTCCGGCAGAACCAAACTGATTTGATGATGTCACTATACCCGAGACAGTAACCGTCTGTCCCAGCAACTGAGGTGAGCCGTTGGAATCGTTAATCCTGATATCTGAAATGGGCACCTGAGAGTAAGCAAGAGTGGAAAAAATAAGTAAGAAAATTGTAATCGAACTTTTAATCATTGTATATCCGTTGATAATATGAATCTTAATATTCTGTTATTCCCTGAATCTGCGATGTATAAGGTCCTGTCAAAGAAAGCAACCCCATGAGGCTGATTAAAAATATCCGAACCACCGAATGACTGGAGTTCATTTCCGAATGCGTTAAATTTATAAACACTATCCTTAGCCGCATCAACGACAAATATATTTCCCGAAGCATCGATGGTACAACCCTCCGGTTGTTCAAACCTGTTTGGTTTTGCAAAAGCAACGCTGTCCTTGGGAGCAAATTTAGTTACATATTTTTCATCCAGGTTGCTGACAACATAATTCCATTGCTGGGCTTTAAAATTCGTAGTCCCGGTCAATGTCACGACAACGTCTATATTTCGTTTATCGAATGAGGTAAGTGAACTTATACCATTAGCAGTAACAAATCCTGAACTTACAGCATCAATATTCGGAACCCTTCCAATCAGGGTATCGCCATCCCCTCTACCAAAGTTAGATTTGGGAACAAACATAAGAATGGAATTATCAGGATCAAAGAAACTGCCGTTGTCGGGACCCGTCCTTGCGACGTATAGCATGTTATTATAAAAGGTAGTTACCGCGGTATATTTCCTATTGGGTTTGTTTAAATCAGAAGCCCGCGGCAGCAAACGAATAGGAACCGCTTCAGATATCTGGTTCCCTACCGCAAACAGGTCTATTCTGTAAACAGCACTGAAAGTCTTCCCAAGAGTATCAAATTCGGCACATACAAAAAGATTGAGTCTGAAATCCTGAGCAATGGCAATGGGTTTCTGAATTGCCAAAGAACCAAGTACCTGTCCCGCAACGTTCATCATAACCACGCGGTCATTATCTGTATCAGCCACATATAAAAACTGATCGTGACCTATATATATATCCTGCGGATTATTAAATCCTCCCCACACGGGATTGAGTTGAACATAAACAGTGTCTCCGCTGATATTTGCCGAGCCTGAATTAGGAGCTATAAGATTCTCCGTACTGAACTTTCGGTCGCATCCCTGAAGGATTATAAATATCGATGTTAAAAGCAGTAAAATTCTTTTCATTGTCATAAGCCGAGTATAATTGAAAACCTGTGAGCGGAACCGAGTCTGGAAAAATTTGAATAACCATAATCGAAAGTAAATTCTGCTATAGATATCGGAACTTTTAATCCGGCGCCGAAGGTATAGTTCTGTTCTTCCACATTGAATTTATATCCGCCTCTTATGAAAAACATTTGTTTCCACGAATACTCCAATCCGGTTGAAACATTCTCACTATTATCATTGGGATGGTTGAGCTGAATAGCTGTGGTAATTTTATTCATATCATCCTCGTATGGTTCAAAAGCGAAACCAATACGGAATATCGTAGGGGGAGAAAATGACTGCCATTCGGAAACTTCCCGCTTACCAACAAGAACGACATCGCCGTCAGGAGCAAGCTGATTCCCGAAATTTGAGACGGTTACAGCAAACCTCGTCGAACCCAGACCCGTCCAGTAGAGGGTGCCCAGATCAATCATTATCCCCCGCATTTTAAGTTTATCAAGAGTTTCTTCAATATATCGTACGGTACCGCCGAAGCTGAACTGATCTGTCATCCTTCTTGAATAGGTAACTGCCACAGCAAGATCTCCGAACCCGAAATACTCCCCTGTTCCGAAAGGAGCATATTCAGTTGTTACAGGCATATCAGCCATGGATAGTGACGTTAAAGCCACACCAAATGAGTTGTTTTCATCCATGTGGTAGACAGCTCCAAGGAAATCATGGTTGATGTCTACAACCCATTTATTATGAGAAAAGAAAATCTCGTTCCCGGAAAACTGTGAAAGACCTGCGGGGTTCCAATATAATGCAGAAGCATCATTAGCAATTGCTACAAAGGCATCACCCAGAGCACTGGCTCTTCCACCAACTCCTATTTTAAGAAATTGTGCAGTAGATATTCCGGCTCTTTGTCCTCCAAGAACGGGGAAAAGCTGAGCCCTTGTTTCAAAAATACCTGTAAGTAAGAATATTATGAGTATAACTTTTTTCATCATTAAAACCTTAAACTAACTCCCAGTTTCACATTACGTCTTGTAAGATATCGGGCCGGATTTAACGGATAGGGAGATATTGGAGCCTGAAGATCAGGATACCTCGGATCATTCCAGGTAACCGGAATATTGTCACCGTATTCGTATGCCTTCCCTGTAACGGGATTTATGATAGCAGAGTTCTGCGTATCAAAAAGGTTATTAACTTCAACAAATACTGAAAACTTCAGGCTGTTGATATCAAAATACCGTTCAAAGTTCAGATCAACCCAGAACCAGTTGTCACCCAGTTTAGTATTACGTTCATTAGGGATCGTATTATATTCAGCCCGTCCGTCAGCTGTATAACTTCCGGTAAACACTGCCGGGGTATATCTCTTGCCCGATTCAAAGAAGAACCTGAGATATAGATTGTAATTATCCAGAATGCCGTTCCCGAATCCGAACAGGGCGTTATCCTTTTCAATATAAAAATTGGTTGTCAGGTTTATTGTAAGCGGCCTGTCCCAATTTGCATAATCTTCGGTTATGGTCTCGTTAAGGTCGCCCCTTGCAACCAAAACACCTTCATCGGGAGTAGAACTTTTAGTAGTAATAATAGCATAGGATACTGATGCATCACCGGTAAACCATTTATCTATTCTTTTCTTATACTCCAGTTCAAGACCCCTGGATCTCGCATAATCCGAGTTAACGTAGGTGATAAAACTTTGTGTCGCAAACCTTGCAGAAGTTATCTTAGCAGAACGCGTTGTCACATAATCAAAAATGTCTTTATAGTAAGCTGTAACCTTCAGAACGTCATCATTAGAGAACTGAGTTTTTAATCCCAGCTCGTAGGCAACAGTTGTTTCAGGATTCAGGTCAGGATTTCCAAACTTCTGAAACGATGACTGTGCATTCAGGGGACTAAGTTTCGCATAAACGAACTGAGGATTAGGCCATTTGCTGAAGTGACCATACGAAAAGAATAAGGTCTGATTGTCCGAAACCGGATGAGAGATACCTAATCTTGGACTAAGCCTGGCTTTAAATCTTCTTTTGCCGAACCAACCGAAAGTATCCTCGTTGTAGCGTTCTCTTATGACATCAGGAATGGTAATAACATCAGGATTTTTGATGGCATCGTCAACATACTTACCGGGGAACCAGTAATCCATACGCATACCGAAGTTAAGAATCATACCACTGAAGTTTATATTATCCTGTGCATAAAAAGCTCCCTGTGCGGGAAAGACATGATAAATATCGTTATTCAGTCCTAAAGAACCTACCCAGGGTTTAACTATTTCAACCACCTGCATTTCCTGGAACTGGAGATTGAATCCTGCTTTGAATTTGTTTTTTTCATCAAAGAAGCTTGTGATATCTCCTCTTATAGCCGACTCGCTAAAGAAGTGATCGCGCCATGTACTTGGGTTGCCTACGTCCCAGAAACCATCGCCCGGGATAATGCCAATAGTATCATGATTTGTGTTGTAGTACTCTATCGGGAAATTGACAATATCTTTTGGTTCTGTATAATCATACCAGTTTTTACCATTGGCATCCGCCCTTAGATTTGTATAAAAATGACTGAATTTAAGTTCGTAATATGTATTAGCATTTAATGTATGAGTTACCGAAAAAGAATGATATTCATTATTATGTGTAAAAGTGTTTGCCTGATCCAGGATATTCTGAAATACATATTGATATCCGGGACTGGGTTCAACGTATTCAAGATTGGTCTGGAGCGACTGCGAATTCTGGTTAATATCTACTGACTGATTATATGAATAAACAAATTTTAAAGTAGGTGAATATTTATATGACAGCTTTCCAAGCCAGAACCAGCTGTTCTCAGACTCAGGTGCAAACCTCGTTCCGCCGAATGTGGATGAATAAAGCTGATCAGCAGTTGACTTATAATAGCCCTGTGTGATTCCATCACTGAATCCCGCATGAAAGCTTCCAAAAAAGGATAGTTCACCGGGTATCTGGATACCAATCGCAGGAAGCAGTTTCGAAGTGAATGGTTCGGGTCCACTTAGATTGGCTTCCATAATATTAATATTAAAAACATGCGGCGAGGAAATGTTTCCAAGGTTATCACGTTTATATGAAACATAGCCGCTGTATTTTTCGCCTCCTTCACGCGTTTTAACGTTTACTACTCCTGAGGTCGCCTGACCATACTCCGCATTAAAACCACCGGTAATTACCTCAACCTCTTCAATAGCATTCGCGCTTAACTGCAATCCGAATCCTGTACCTGACAACGGATCCTGTACATTTACACCGTCAAGCAGGAACGCATTCTCATACGACCTTCCTCCGCGTATATGGATCGTGTTATCTGTTTTAACAATACCGGCCTGCTGGGTTACAACATCGGTAATGTTCTCAACTATTGAATTCTCAATATCTTCTTTCGAAATATCTTTTTTGCTTTGGGTTTCTTCAACATCCATCAAAGGTTTCTCACCTACTACAACCACATCCTGATCAAGGGTAAGCACGGTTTCTTCAAGTTTTACATCTAGTTCTTTAGTCTTACCGGCAGCAATCTCGATTCCGGTAAACTGAACCGTTTTATAACCTATCAATGATATATCTACATTATAGTTCCCTGGTGAAATTCCGCTAATTTTGAATTTCCCATTTAAATCTGTTGCTGCTCCGTAGTATGTACCCTTCAATATTACGTTCACTCCCGGCAGTGCTTCACCTGTTCCTGCATCGTGCACATTCCCTATGAGGGTACCCGATTGAGCGGCTGCAGCTGCTGTTAGAGCGAGACTGAATAATATAACAGCTATAAATTTGCTCATGGTGTAACTCCGAAATCTTCAACCAAAACTTTCTGCAGCAAATCTTTCACATTCCCCGACCCGCCATTACATTTATGAAGCGGAAGACCTATGAAGAACAGGCTTTTGGGATTATTAAAAAATCCGATGTATCCAGGCAGTTCATTATTGGGAAAATAATATAAAGGCACCGATCCGAAAGAACTTAATGAAAATGATTTAATACGGTAGAGCGGTGTAGTTGTTGTAAGACCGGGATATGCCGGGTTAGTTGAATCCGCGGAAAGCTGAGTCCCTTCCAAAATTGAATCGTCTGTATAAAGTGTATCTGTGTTTATTGGTAAAAAACTACTGACTACAGCAAGATCGATATTCTGAAGGAACTGCATGCTGAAAGCAATCTTACCCCCTGCATCTAAAAAATTCTGTGTGGTTGCAGCCATCAGGTCGAGGGAGGGGTTATTGTTAGAATACCAGTATGCATACTTAAATAGTCTCATTGTCTGGAGGAATGTTACGTTTCTGTAAGGAAGCGGGTTTTGGATAAGATCGAGAACATCATATTTACCGCTCAAACCAAGGCTATCCATCATCAATGCATAAAACTGCGGAGCGTTATCGGGAAGTGCATAATCATCAACAATCAGCATCTTACCCTTCGGTTTTTTAACATACCATGTTCTGCCTGAATCAGGAAGAGCAATAAATCCCGAAGTGGCTCCCGAAATGTCTACTGCCTCAACATATATTTTATTTACATCATTAAATTTTAAGCCGAAGAGTTTTTGTGGAAAAATATTATTTTCCTGCCCTTCTATAAGAATATCCATTCCAGGATTACTAGATTGAAAATCAGTCGTTCTTAACGTAATGTTCCTGATATTACCATACAAAGAGACGGTATTGGCTGAATCAGCAGGATCATTCAACACAATATTTATTTTCTCAATCGTATTATCACCATCAAGATCTCCCGCATTCCATCCAAAAGACATTACAGGGAAAGAGGTATCAGGAAGAGTACTGAGAGCATTCCAGCTGATTGTCGGTGAAGTATTTCTTAAGGGGAAATTCAATTTTGCAGGCGTTGGATCTATCAGACCTACATCATAAAATTTTTCCCCGGGATCATACGCTCCGTTATTATTTGCATCTATATATGGTTCCGGGCCGTAGTCGATGCCGTTCTGTTTAATATCGTTATCGTAGGTTCCGTTTCCGCCGTTATCGACAGCCGACACCTGGAAAAGATAAGTTGTATCCGCAGCCCCTATCTGAAGAGCAAACACACTATCATTTGAGGCCGTGAATGACCAGCTGGTTTCATCCCAGCTGAAATAGAAGCCGACAATATTGCCATCGGAATCATCACCCCACCATGAAACTTTCAGCTTTGTGGGCTGTGGAGTTATTGTTGAGTCCGGAATTAATGATAACCCTGTTTCAGGCGGTTTATTAGCGACCGGATTATTTGTGGGATTATCGTAACAGGAAATCAGACCTGAAATAGTAAATAAGACCAGTATAAATACAGTAAGTTTTTTCATTAACGTCAGTAACAAATATTAAAATCAGTTCCTTTATAATTAAAAGACTGATTCACTTTGATGTGAATCAGTCCCGGAAATTTTCTTTACTTCAAAAGAATCATTTTTTTAACCTGAGTATAATCACCAGCCTCAATGCTGTAGAAATATATACCTGAAGGTAAAGAAGAGGCATTGAATGTTAAAGTATATGTACCCTGACTCTGGGTTTGATTCACCAGCGTCTTAACCTGCTGTCCAAGCACATTAAATACCTTTAATGTAACATTGCTTGCGCGCGGTATCGAATAAACAATTTTAGTTGAAGGATTGAACGGATTAGGATAATTCTGTTCAAGACTGAATGTTTTCGGTGATGCATTCTCCTCTTTTACAGCAGTTAAATAGCCAACGAAGTCATCATCTTTTCTTGGAACAAGTTTGTAATTACTGTAGGAATAATACATTATTCCTTTAAGCTTCTGGAAATAGGCCCCCTGTTCAATTTCAATAGTGCCAGGTTCACCGGAGCCATTATGATAGGAATTACTTCCGTCTTCCAGTTCCACACGGGTATCACCGGTTGCGTCGTTCACAAGTATTTCACCGAAGTTACTTCCGCCATCGGCATTTGTGCTTGTAATATTAACATCGTCATATTCAACAAGTACACTTTCCCATTTTTCTTTTTCAACTTCTCCATCACCGAGAAGTCCCATTTCCCCGGTTGTAATAACCTGGGGCTCAGGTAGTGAATTCCCAGATGTTACTACATCATAGGCTGTAATATTATTTATTACAGTTACTCCGTATGATTCCTGAATAGTTCCTGTAAGTGAAACCAGATCTCCGCGTTTCAGGTTAAGAAGTTCTGTTCCCAGCGATCCGCCGAAGCTGAATTCAATCCCGCTCCAGGGTCCCGATCCATCCTGGATATAGCTTCTTAAAAATGACGTAGTTCCATATCCTTTAATATCAGATGTATCTGAAGTAACGACTCCCTGAAGGGTTACATCATAATTTGTGTAGCCGCTGTAACCACCGCCGAAAGGACTGTATTGCACATCTCTTATACCTACCGGTCGGTTCAGAACGAGGTAAAAGTAATCGTCATGCGTAGTATCAACAGGATTTATACTTACCAGACCGTCATTATCCTGTGACCATAGAAAGAAATCAACAACCGAAGAATCACTGTTAACACCGGGAATTGTTGCTTTATAAGTCGTGTCTGATGAATTGAAGGACATCGGCAGCATCATGCGCTGGCCGCCGTCAATACGGTAATACAGCCTGCTTTCCTGGACAGTACCATCCAGATCCTTAATCTTTGCTGAAATTTCTACATCCTGGTTAGTAGCGATTTCATCTAAGTTTCTGCGGATTGTAGTAATTGATGGAGGCGACTGCTGAACAGGGCCTATATCTCCAGGATAGACAGGAACTAAATAATAACCATCCACCCTTGTGGTAATAATGCCCCTTATATAACTCAATATCGACCCATCTTGTGGAGGTTGATAATCAGTCAGACCAGTTAGCCTATGAGCTCTCAGGGTAAAATAACCAGACTGATCATACATGTGCATAGTATTCCCGTCAGCATCACGGAAGTTAAAAACTCCTGAAGAGGCATTTCTATCACTTGTAATGACATTATGTATAATAACATACATACCTTCATATTTTTCTGAGCCAAAATTATACGTTCCGCCATTATCAAAATCTGAAACCTGAAGTTCAATAGGATCCGGTCTCTTCGCCATCGTACTATCGATACTGATGGGAGTTGTGGGAGTTACAAGCTGAAACATTTCTGTGGTTGTGTTATATTCGTCGACAACACCTGTGAAGGTGACAACCTGGGCAGTATCGATAATATCGAAAAATGTCTGCTGACCAGTTTCACTTGTATCCTGCTGAAGTAAATTAAGACCGCCCCATACATTACCGTTTTTATCTTCAATATATGTTACCCAACGTGCACCAGCTGCGATAATAGGGCGTCTGTCTGTACTGGGATCAACCAACGGCGAAACCATTACGGTTCCCTGAACTCTTACTGTATCACCAAAAAGCGGTGAAGGAGGATCAGTGGTTGTATCTGCTACGAACTGAATATCCTGGATCGTTACCAGGGGATACTGCTGCGCGAAGATCAGACCGCTGCAGAGTAAAAACAATGCTAACAGTAAACTTTTTGTCATTATACGCTCTCCTTTGATTAATTATTTTACAATTAAAAACTTGCCGGTTTTAATATCACCGTCCCGATCATTCTTTACCGTAAATAAATACATACCTGTGGCGATCGCCTGATCGTTATTCGTAATCAGATCCCAGGCATGTTCTCCTCCTGACATTTTTTGATTTCCACCGCTGGAATAATTTTCAAACCATCGTAAATCAGAACCGTTGCTCTGTTCATTATGAGTTATTCGTTTTACAACGTCACCCGACAGCGTATAGATTGTTATCTCACATTCGGCAGGAAGGTTATAAAAATATATCTTTCTGAGCCGTTCCGAACTTCCATCCCAGACAGCATTTGAATAGTATGGATTAGGATAAACACCTACTTCAACCGAGGGTTCTTCTGAAGGCGGGGTACCTGGTATTATCCTGTTCAATGTAGAAAGCGAACTTGATTCCAGGCTTTCTAGATTGTTTGAAGGGTCGCCTTTATCAAACGCTGTAACAGCAAATAAATACTGCCAGCCATTTAATAGGTTATCCAATTCATATTTATAATAATACTGTGTGGGATCATTTGGAAAAGTTACCGGCTGATCCAGTTCTACTGCAGAAAAACCGGTATTATAACTGTAATCGTTTTTAGTGCTGTCAAATTCTGCAAGCAGTACAAGAGAAGAAAGGATATCCTGTTTCTGTGAAAGATCAAATCCCGATTCTGTCCTGTAAATTCGGTATCCTTCAAAATCTTTTAAGGCCGAGATCGGATCTACAGAACTTTCAGATCTTTTATCCCAATAAATTGTAGCCTTTTGATTTCCAGGAACCACTTTTACATGCGGTAAAACCGGCGGTGAGGGAAGTACATACCGGGTGATCTTTCCGTCTCCGTTCAGATCTTCGCCTGAATCCAGAACTCCGTTACGATTCCGGTCCTCACCGAAATAAGCGCGAAGCGCCCAGTCAGCGTTAGAATACAGGTTAGCTTTCTGTTCCTCTGTATCATAAGCTGCAGGATCATTACCGTACTTTTTAGCACAGACTATAGCAAAGACTACATTAAGAGAATCGCCGGGAGCGATAGTATGAAATGGACCTTTGGTGATTAACTCTGATCTATTGGAAGGAGTTTTCAAATCCGCAGGATTAACGCCGCTTCCATATCTGTTATTTCCGCCGAAATACCCCTGCATCTTTCTGTATCGCTGGATATCATCCGCTGGCGAGAAAAAATTCGGATCTACTGCATTCCTGAACTGCCAGCTTACAAAATTAACAGTTGACAAAGAATCGTTATTCACCAATATTTTCTGAGGAAGAGCCGGTGTTGATCCCAGCTGTTGAATCCCGACATAACTATCGGTATAACCGATATCTCCTGTGGCATCAAATTCATATGCTATTTTGAGGGAATCATTATACCCGTCCCCGCTTTTATTAAAGAATGCTCCATCAAAATGGCGGCCGGTGATTTTTGTGTTCCTTACAACTGCATCGGTCCATAGCCCTACGTATACACTATCGATATACTTGTTACTGACATTCTTAACAGTAAAATTCAGGATTACAAAAAAATTGGCAAATGGAAAATTCCAGGCATATGTTTCTTCATGGATACTTAGTCCCATCGGATCATGGTTTTCTATAGGCTCACCATTAGAATAAACCACATTCGTATCTACATAGTCCATTACGAAATCCTGATGTGAAACAGCATTGGGTGAGTAAAAACGGGATTCAATTAATGAGGATCTTTCAACAACCTGGCTTCCCGGAGAGTTAGTATATTCAAATCCGCCACCTTTGGCAGAGACAGAAGCTGCATCAACTGCCCCGGTAGTTACATAAGGTCCTGTCCTTCCGTTTCCCAGAGAATCATTGGCAATAAAACCACCGACCCAGAGGCCTCCGTCAAATATATGTTCTATACCGCTGCCGAGCGGATATTCGCACGATGGCTGATCCGGCCAGTATATGAAACCATTTCCATACGTTCCATAGTTTGTAACGGTCAACCCGATATTCCCTACATTTGTGTAGTGCGTGTCGTCGTCGTTTAGAGTTTTTTTAACCTTCTTATCGTCTCCCCCATTGTTTGAGAAGGCACAGAAAAGCAGGATTGCGGAAACAAGCAGTAATTTATATTTCATCTACAAAATTTATTTAAGGAAATAAAACAAGAAGAATCTTGCGGATCTATCTATGTCAAAATTACGTGCCAAAAATAAGCAGTTTCAGCTTAGGAACAAATACAAAATTGGGTTCTTAGATTAATTTATTGTTAAATGGACATTACTAACGATAAGTTAAAAATAATTGACCTGTCTCTTTTTAGCATTATCCCTAAATGGAGGGTCTCATAGGGTTCAACGCCTGAAACGGGGTTGGGGTAATGATTGGCGCTATTAGATTTACAGAGGTTCAATCCCTCTGGGATTATTAGTGATGAGTAAATTTACAAGTTCTATCCCCTAGCATCGAACATCTGCATAGAGTCAAAATACCTGGTGTGACTCATATCTTCCCAGCTCAACTATTCCCGGCAGGGAATAAACGTTTGTAACGAATCTTAAAAAAGCGCGCGGGCGTGTTTATCGGCGTGGTATGAACTTCTTACGAGGGGAGAAGATTCTACAATCTTGAAGCCCATTTTAAGTCCCTCTTCTTTATACATCAGAAATTCTTCGGGAGTAACAAATCTGTCTACCGGTAAATGGTTTTTTGTAGGCTGCAGGTACTGTCCTATCGTGAGGATATCGCAGCCGTGTGCAACAAGGTCTTTCATAAGTTCCAGAACCTCTTCAGGCTTCTCCCCTATCCCAACCATAATTCCGCTCTTCGTTTTAAGCCCTTTTGCTTTAAACCATTTTATAAGATTAAGACTTCTTTCATATTTTGCCTGGGGTCTTACAACAGGATATAAACGTGGAACTGTTTCCAGATTATGGTTTAATATATCCGGCGGGTTCTGCATTATAATTTCGAATGCATCAACTACTCCGCGGAAATCGGGGATAAGTATCTCAACTGTGGTGTCGTACATTTCTTCATTTATTAATCTTACGCATTCTTTGAATATTTCGGCTCCGCCATCTTTAAGTTCATCTCTGTTAACAGAGGTAATAACAACATGCCTCAAGCCAAGCTCTTTAACTGAGTCGACGACCCTTTTAGGTTCATTCAGATCAAGTTCGTTGGGCATACCTACCTTAATATTGCAGAATCCGCAACTTCGCGTACAGGTATCCCCAAGGATCATAAAAGTTGCACTTTTATTATTCCAGCATTCGGCCATATTGGGACAGCGTGCCTCCTCACATACTGTATGAAGGTGCTGCTTCCTCATCAGAGTTCTTAGATTACTGTAATTTTCTCCTGTTGGCAGCTTAACCTTCAGCCACTCGGGACGCTTCCCGGGCGACTGCTTTTCCTGTTCAAGTTTTTCTTTTGCTGCTCTCTGATATGCGTTTATTGTTCTCATATTTCTTATTTTGTTTTACATTGATGACGGATCAAAACTTTCCAGGGTATCTTTAACATACTTCAGGAATTTTCCGCCGAGCATTCCGTCAATTAGCCTGTGATCATGCGAAAGTGTTAATGCCATTATTGGTTTAATAGCGATTGTATCAGCACCATCTACGCTTATTACTACAGGTTTCTTTGCAACCGTACCCACGCCGAGAATTGCAACTTCCGGCTGATTAATAATCGGCGTCCCAAATATAGCACCGAATACACCATAATTAGTAATCGTAAATGTTCCACCTGTTATATCATCGGGAGTAAGTTTTTTGTTCCTAGCCCTCGCAGCAACATCATTTATTGCTTTTGCAAGGCCGGTAATATTTCTTTCATCTGCAGATTTAATATTCGGTACGATTAGTCCTGTAGGCTCTACAGCAACCGCGATTCCGAGGTTAATAAATCTCTTCTGAAGTATATTTGTGCCATCAATAGCTGAATTTACAAGCGGGAATTCTTTTAATGCTTTTACCGAAGCATTCGCGATGAATGCCATATAAGTTAACTTAACGCCTTCCTTACGGAGGTATTCCTCTTTATTCTTTTGAATAAAGTTATAAATCCTTGTCATATCAACTTCAAGCATAGTGGTAACATGAACCGATGTATCCCGGCTATTCACCATATGCTGCATAATTTTCTGACGGATATTATCCATCGGTATACGTTCGATGTTACCTGATACCTGTCCTGTAAAAGAAGAAGGCTGAGCCTGGGCTGCAGGTTTGGCTTTCTCTTTCTCAGCAGGTTGAGCTTTTTGTGCAGGAGATTCCTTTGCTTCGCCTCTTGACTCTATATAGGAAAGGATATCCTTTTTGGTAAGGCGCCCTTCCAATCCTGAACCTTTAATCCGCGAAAGTTCATCGAAGCTGACTTTTTCTTTTCTGGCAATATTAAGTACAAGGGGAGAATAAAATCCGTTATTTTCACCTTCAGCAGATTCGGTCCTTTGTGTGGTGCCTGCAGAAAAAGTCTCGTGCATCTGCTGAGGTGCTTCCTGTTTCTGCCGGGTCTTTGCCGGCTGTTCAGTCGCAGGTTTTTCTGCCTTTGTAACCAGGGGTTTTTCTTCTTTCTTCTGCTGAGCCGCAGGTGCACCTTCACCTGTTGAAAGTTTTGCAACTATCGTTCCTACCTCAACAGTCTCCTGTTCGGCGACCAGGATCTCAGCTATCGTTCCGTCGGCTGGTGATGGAACCTCTGTGTCAACTTTATCAGTGCTTATTTCAAAAATCGTTTCATCTTTTTCTACCTTTTCACCAACCTTCTTATGCCATTTTAATATCGTACCCTCCATAACCGACTCACCCATTTTCGGCATCGCAATCTCAATTATTTCGCCGGAACCCTCAGAAGAAGCCTCAGAGGATTCCTGAACTTCAGGTTCCTTCTTTTCAGTTTCCTCACGGATCTCTTCTTCTTCCTCCTCTTTCGTTTCAGTTTTATCCTGAGTCACCTCAACCTCTCTGGGTGCTTCCTCTTTCGCTGGAGCCGCTGTACCGGCCGATTCACCGTTTTCACTTATGATTGCAACGACGGTGCCGACTTCAACCGTATCACCTTCGGGGACATTAATCTGCTGAAGAACTCCGTCAGCGGGAGATGGTATTTCTGTATCGACTTTGTCGGTGCTTATTTCAAATATTATCTCATCTCTCTCAACTTTATCGCCTTCCTTCTTATGCCATTTTATTATGGTTCCTTCGCTTACGCTCTCACCCATTTTAGGCATTACGACTTCCATCTTAAAACTCCTGGTTTTCTTTTAAAATTCTAATAATTCTTTAATACCGCTGTACACCCGGTTACGATTAGGCAGTATCTCATTTTCAAGTATCGGGGAATAAGGGATATGTGAATCCATAGCTGCAACTCGTCTAACCGGTCCATCTAGGTACTGGAAACAGTTGTCTGCGATCCGGGAGGCTATTTCTCCTCCGAATCCACCGGTTAACGTATCCTCGTGGATTACGATAGCTTTATTTGTCTTCTTTACGGAAGTATAGATAGTTTCTTCATCAAGAGGTATGATCGTACGCAGGTCAATTACTTCAACCGAATAACCTTCATCCTCAAGCTTCTTTGCTGCAAGTACCGAATCCCACAAAGAAACCCCGTATGATATTACCGTAGCATCCGTTCCTTCCCTCACCACTTTAGCTTTACCGAAAGGTACAAGATAATCAGCGTCAGGCTCAGGCGACATAGCAGAGCTTTGCCGGTACAATCCTTTATGCTCGCAAAAAAGTACCGGATCATTAAGCCTGATTGCAGTCTTCATTAATCCTTTAGCATCAGCCGCATTTGATGGAAAGGCAATATAGATACCCGGTATGTGTGCAAAGATCGATTCGATATTCTGGCTATGGTACAATCCTCCATGAATATATCCTCCAACAGCAACACGTATTACTACAGGAGCCGACCAGGTATTATGAGTACGGTACCTCATTGTTGCAAGTTCATTTTTCATCTGCATAAAGGCGGGCCATATATAATCGCCGAATTGAATCTCCACCACAGGTTTTAATCCTGTTACGGCCATTCCGACCGCCACACCCATAATGCTTGCTTCAGCAAGGGGTGAATTAAATACCCTATCGAATCCAAACTTATTCGATAATCCCTTGGTAACAGTAAACACTCCCCCCTTATTATCCGCGATATCCTCACCGAACATATATATTTTATCATCTCTTTCCATTTCTTCCATAAGTGCATGGTTTAGAGAATCTACCATTACCACCTTATTCCCGGAAGGAGTACTTTTTTCATATTCAAGATCGTCTTTAAGGCTGCTCTCATCAAAAATATAACTGACAGCCGTTTCAGGTTTTGGATCAGCCGCTTTCATTGCTTTATCTGCTGAATCATTAACCTCTTTCTCAACCTCCTTTTTCAGCTTCTGGAATTCCTCATCAGTGATAAGTTTCATGGAAGTCAGTTTTTTAACGAACACCTGGATCGGATCCTTCCGGAGATCTTTCTCAAGCTCTTCGGCAGTTCTGTATTTCTTCTGATCATCAGAAGATGAATGAGAAAGAAGTCTTACAACTTCCGCTTCTATCAGCGCAGGACCTTTACCGCTTTTAATATATTCAATTGCCTCCGCAACTTTATCGACACATTCAAAATAATCGGTGCCGTCAAGCTTCACCCTGTGCAGGTTCGCAAAACCCGCCATCATTTCAGAAACAGAAGCCCCTCTGCCTCCGCTCTGAAGATACACGGGGACTGATATAGCGTATTTATTATTTTCTATTACAAAAAGTACAGGAAGTTTTTCCCTGCTTGCCCAGTTAACGGCCTCATGAAATTCACCCTGACTGGAGGTTCCCTCGCCGCTGCTTACATAAGCAATGTTTCTTTCACCTTTTCTTACCCCGGCTAAAGCTGCGCCTACTGCCTGGAGGAACTGGGTGCCGGTAGGACTCGATTGTCCCGGAAGATTTATATCCGGATGTCCCCAGTGGCATGGGAGCTGTCTCCCTCCGCTTGACGGATCATCATTCTTAGCAAAGCTCTGAAGGAAAAAATCATAAGGCGTAACACCGAGCGACAAGCTTAGGGCAAGATCGCGGTAATACGGAAAAAACCAGTCTTTTTTGGGGTTAAGCGCAAGTCCTGCAGCAACCTGTATTGCCTCATGTCCCGATCCTGCTATATGGAAGAACGTCTTACCCTGCCTTAGAAGGTTCATAGCCTTATTGTCAATCGTACGTCCAAGCAGCATTAACCTGAGAGCCTTAAGTGCTTCTTCTTTAGATATTTGCGCTGTTTTAGCGGAGTTTGTATCTACACCATTACCGTCCTTACCGTTCGAACGGTTTTCCTTATCATTATTGCTCTTTTTCGTCCTTTTTTTGGTTGCAGAGTCATTCTTATTTGAGGTTCTCTTAGCCATTACAAACCTTTCACTTAACTGTAGATAAATTAACAGAAAATATTTCTTCTTTTGTTACCCGGGAGATACTCGTATAGCCGAAAATTCCGGCGAAATTCTTTATGATTTTTTCTTTTACTTCATCGATACGAATATCGCTTTTTATCTCTCTCTTTATAGAAGTAACATCCTTATCAGAGATCCCGCAGGGGATAATTCCCGAGAAGAATGAGAGATCGGTATTTATATTAAAGGCAAAACCATGCATCGTGATCCAGCGGCTTACCTTAATACCTATTGCCGCTATCTTTCGGTCTTCAACCCATACGCCGGTATACTTTGGTTCCCTTCCACCGCTTATACCGTATTCGGCACATGTCCGGATAATCGTCTCTTCCAGTGCGCGGAGATACTTATGAGTATCCTGTTTCCAATCGGTTAAATTTATAATCGGGTAACCGACTATCTGGCCCGGGCCATGATAAGTTATATCCCCTCCTCTATCGATATCATAAACAGATATCTTATTTGAAGTAAGATATCCCTGTGAACCGACCAGGTTTTTATGATCGGCTGTCTTGCCGAGTGTATAAGTATTCGGATGCTCGAGAAGATAAATTACATCGGGTATCTTATTCTTTACTCGAAGCTCAAAAGTTTCTTTCTGCAGATCCCATGCCTCTTTATAGTCAATAAATCCCAGATCGCAGTAATACAAATTTCTTTTCTCACCTATCATTCACTGCTTATCAATTTTCAATTATCAATATAATTATCATATATGTATCGCCTCTCCATAGGCCTGGGCCGCCGCTTCCATTACTGATTCGCTCAAAGTCGGGTGAGCATGTATAGTCTTTATTATCGATTCCCCGGTTGCTTCCAGAGATTTTGCAAGAGTAACTTCGGCTATCATCTCAGTAGCTTCAGAACCAATAATATGGACGCCCAGTATCTCGCCATATTTTGCATCAAAAATAAACTTTACAAATCCTTCACGTTCACCTATTGCAAAAGCCTTTCCGCTTGCCATAAACGGGAACTTTCCGATCTTAATCTCATATCCTGCTTCCTTTGCTTTGTCTTCAGTAAGCCCAACGCTGGCTACCTGAGGCTGACAGTAGGTACAGCCGGGAATATTCAGGTAGTTTATCTCTGGGGGATTCAACCCTTTTATAGTCTCAATGCAGTGAATTCCCTCTGCGGAAGCTACGTGCGCAAGCCAGGGAGGACCGATAACATCGCCGATAGCATAAATGCCCCGGATGTTTGTGCTGTAATTTGATTTGTCGACTTTTATATGGTTCTTAAATAATTCAACCCCGAGTTCTTCAAGTCCAAACCCTTCAACATTCCCGGTAACACCGATAGCATTTAAAACTTTATCAGCCTTTATAGTTTTCTTCTCACCCTTAACAGTGAAGCTTACTTCAACCTTCTTTCCTTTAACCTCAGCCTTTTCAACAGTTGCTTTGGTAAAGATATCCATTCCTTTTTTCTGAAGACTTCTCTGTAGTGTCTGGGAAACCTCTTTATCCTCAACAGGAAGAATATTATCAAGCATCTCGATAACCGTAACCTTGGAACCAAGAGCATTATAAAAATATGCGAATTCGATACCGATTGCGCCTGCACCGATAACAACAAATTCTTCGGGAAGTTTTTCAAGAAGCATAGCTTCGGTGCTGGTAATAATCATTTTGCGGTCGACCGGTATGGCAGGAACCGTACGCGGCCTCGCTCCGGTAGAAATAATGATCCGGTCCGCAGTTATCGAATCCATCTGCTTATCATCAGCATCGAAAATATCTATCTGTCTCTCATTTGCAAACTTTCCATACCCGCGTATTCTATCAACTTTATTTTTCTTTATAAGTATCTCAACATTTTTTGTTATCCGGTCAGATATTTCCCTGCTTCTTTGAATTATCCTGGTAAAATCAAAGGAGAGTTCCTTATATTTTATTCCAAAATCTTCGTTATGGTTCTTAATCTGATCGTACATTTCAGCGTTCTTGAGAAGAGATTTGGTAGGAATACAGCCCCAATTAAGACAGATCCCGCCGAGATTCTGGGGATCGATTACTACCGTTTTAAATCCGAGCTGACCAGCACGTATAGCCGCCACATAACCGCCAGGACCCCCTCCAAGAACTGCAATTTCATAGTTTTTAGCCATAATCCGGCTGCCTTACATTTGTTTAGTGGATTTCCAAATATAAAGAAGCCTCCACATAAATAAAAACTTCATAAGGTAATTTTAGCTCATTCTCAGATGAAATGTGACCGATGGGTCAATATCCTATATCGCAGTAATAAACTCAGAATACATACCCGGGTTGAATAGTTAACTGTTAAATGATTGAATTGCTAAATGGTCAGATGGGATTAAAGCCAGTCGGGGGCCACAGCATCAAGCAGCCGTCTGGCGGTTTCTTTGTTGTGTTTTTCTATTTCGGTTTTTCTTGGGATCGGTTCGAATGCGGGAAGGAGATCATCAAGGGTTTCAGGAATTTCTTTACTAATTCTTTCACTCCATTTCCTTCTCCACGCGTCAGGAAGCTTTCCGGAAAATTCCTTGTTAAACAAGGTAAGGTAGAGGATCGTCCATATCCTGAACGCAGCAGTTATCGAATAACCTCCTCCGAGAGTAAATAACACCTTTCCTTTGCATTTTTCATCAGCCAATTCTATTACTCTTTTATAAATCTTACGATAATCGTGAGTTGTCAAAAGCAGATCGGCAAGCGGATCGGTATAATGTGCATCAGCACCTGCCTGAACAATGAGTGCATCAGGCTTAAACCAGCCAAGTGCAGGTTCAAGCACCCTATTAATTACTTCCATATAGGACTCGCCTTCTGTGAAGGGTTCAAGGGGTATATTCAGCTTGAGAGAGCGTCCCATCCCCTGTCCCAGCTCATAGAGCCACCCGGTTCCGGGAAACAGGTATTCTCCTGATTCATGGAAGGATATCGTCATTACATTTTCATCAGCATAAAATATTTCCTGAACGCCATCCCCATGGTGTACATCAAGGTCGAGATATGCAACATGCCAGCCTTTCTTTGTCATTTCCTTTACAGCCAGAGCGATATCGTTATATATGCAGAAGCCTGAAGCAAGTGAAGTATGTGCGTGATGGAATCCCCCACCCATCTGAAGTACTTTATCTGATTCTCCCTGCAGCAGAAGTTTAGCGCCAAGCAGCGTCCCTCCGGCCTGCAGGCGGGCAGCCTCGGCCATTCCTGGAACTATCGGGTTATCGAGAGTACCGAGTCCGTAGACTTCAGCATCAACGGAATTATCACCTGCACTGAGCCTTTCAACATCATCCACATAATTCCTGCTGTGTATTTCATAAAATCTTTCAGCGGAAACCGCTTCGGGTCTTATCGACTCCTTTAACAGGTTCAGTTCACTGAGGAGGTCGAGAGCCAACTGTATCCTGAGAGGATCGAAGGGATGCCCTTCACCGAGGTTGTATTTACTGTAGGCAGGATGATATATTATTTCACACATGCTATATGAACAGGCCAAATGACTTCAAATCCGGCATTGCAAAGTGCTTCTGCCAGCAACTTCATTTCAATAGTACCGACACGGAGTACGAGTCTGATTTTATGATCCTTATCAGGATACGTAAGGATCGAATGAATATTTACTTTTCTTTCCGCGATAAGAGCTGTAAGTCTTGCGAGTTCACCTGATCTGTCAAGGAGCCTTACATCCAGACGGCCGGAAGGCTGATGAATTCCTGTCAGTCTCAGAAGCGCATCAAGCAGATCCATACCGGTTACAATGCCTACAAGTTTATTATCCTCCACAACAGGAAGACAACCGATCTTAAGTTCACGCATTGTTCGGGTTGCTATTTCGATAGGATCGGATGGATGGGTGGTTTGTACGGGGCGACTCATAACTTTTTCAATCAGGGTCTCAACATCGAATGGATTTTCGGTCAGCCTGCTCGTTGCCAGCCTCAGATCCCTATCGGTTATGATTCCCACAATAATATCATCATCCATTACCGGAAGATGACGGATATTTTGGTCGACCATTATTCTGTATGCTTCATTCAGTTTTGTTCCTGCTGAAACAATAACAGGATCGGGATGCATTACTTCACGGATTAACATTTGATTTCCTAAATATAAAATTTAATATGACGGTCTTTCAGCACCGCCGGCTTTAATTTTCATCAGAACTTCACCAATCAGCAAAGGACTGCTGACACAGGCAGCTTTAGCTTCGAATTCCCACAGCCAGGGAATTTCCTCTATCATCTGCGAAAGTCTTCCAATCAGCTCGCCGATACCTTTTTTCTCCGGCAGATTCATTTCCGATAGTGTTTCTTCAAGGTCAATATCAGTAAGCGGAGTAATACGGAGCACTGATTTAATTTCGGAGATATCTACCTCGATAAGGGGACCGAATAATGGATCAGGCTTTACCTTTACCCTTAAAACAGGTGTTCCCCAGGGCTGTGTAGAAGCCGATTCAATACCGAAGTTTTTTAATAAGGCAGCTATTGTCTCTTTTGAAACTATCATAACCGTCTCTTTTTCGGATATCTTTTCCAATTCCTTTTGAACAGCAGATCGGGCTTCACCGGCATTTACATCCTTAAACCAGACAAGCTTTCCGGCCGGCTTCTTACGGTATTCAACATACTTCACAATACGGCCGAGCGCACTTACTGCAGATTCAGGAAAACGGAATGCAGGAAATTGAATAGGTCTATTACCGTTACCGGATTCATCTTCAATAGATATAGTACCTTCGGCTCCCATTATGCAGAGCAGGACGGTTTTCTGAATTCCCGTTTTTTCTTCTGCATACTTTACACCTCTTCTGATTGCTGCCTCTATTGGTTTTGTTGAGCATTTACCTACACAGGCAAAACCGACAAGAAGAGCATCAACATCATCGCTCGCTAAGGCTTGTTTAACAGCCTCTTCATATTTATCAGGTGATGTGAAAGCACCCAGGTCAATAACACCGGGACCGCTTACGCTCAGATAGTTGATCTCACAGGCATCAGCAAATAAAGTTGCAACTCCAGATGAGTTAGCTATTATACTCACCCGGTTCCCCTTCGGCAGCGGCTGATGAACAAGCACCACAGCAACGTCGAATAAATCTTCGAGAGTGGGAGCCAGTACAATACCCGTCTGCTGAAATAACGCTTCTACTTCCCTTTCCCCCGCCCTGATTGCACCGCTTTTTAATTCTGTAGTTTTCCTGCCGGCAATACTCTTACCGCTTTTTATACACAGAATCGGCTTTTTATTAGTCATTCTCCTTGCAATTCTCACAAACTTGCGCGGGTTTCCGAATGTCTCAAGATAAAGGATTGCCATCTTTGTATTTGGATCCTCTTCCCAGTACTGAAGAAGGTCATTGCCTGAAACATCTGCACGGTTGCCTGCAGATACGAAAGTAGTGAAGCTCACGCCCTTCTCAAGAGCGTAATCCAGGATTACGAGACCCAATGCAGCTGAATGAGAAAAGAAGCCTGTATGTCCCGGCGGCATAATATGAGGGGCCATACTTGCATTAAGTCTTACTTTCGGATCTGTATTCATAACGCCCAGGCAGCTGGGACCAAGAAGGCGAACGCCATGTGCCCTCACCAATTCTGCAAGCTTCTTCTGACGTTCAAGTCCTTCGGCACCCGCATCTGCAAACCCTGCCGAAACTACCACAAGTCCTTTTGTTCCAGCCTTTATAGCCCTGAGTGCTATATCATAAACCTTTTCAGCATTAACTGCGATTACAGCAAGGTCGGCTTTTTCAGGAATTTCATTTATGGAAGGATAGGCTTTAATACCATTTACAGAATTCGTATGGGGATTAACGGGATAGATAGTGCCTGCAAATTGAGCAGAGAGAATATTTTTGAAAATAATATTACCAATGGAAGAAGGATCCCTTGAGGCTCCTATAACAGCAACAACTTCCGGGCGAAGGAGAGGGATAAGAGAATTTGCCACAGCAATTCTTTCACGGAGCCCTGTAATCTCCCACAATGCCGCAGCACTGCCCACAGGAAGTTCAATATGCACTGTATCCGAATTCCAGACCTGGTGTCTCTCAAAACCGGAACTCTTAAAAACATTTATCATCGGCTGATTATCTGGAAGAACCTCAGCCTCAAACTCGATAAAACCGTTGGCAGCAGCCAGTCCGGCCAGCCTCTCCAGCAGCAAAGTTCCGATACCCTTCCCCTGGTAATCATCCTCAATAAGAAATGCAACCTCCGCAGTATGACCATTTCCGCTGGCAATATAGTTGCCGAGGCCCACTACCTTAGAATCTCTGTCCTCTCCGGTAAGCGCAATTACACAACCGTCAGATTTCAGATCTCCGCTGCAGAGTTGTTTAATGACATCAGCCGATACCTGTGATATTGATGCCATAAATCTCATTCTCAGGCTTTCGCGGGAAACGCGGAACATAAAAGATTCGACTTTGGGAATATCATCGAGAGAAGCGGGTCTGAAAATCAATCCCTGGCCGTTTTTAAGCAAGACGTGTTCTTTGTAGGTGAGACCTTCTGGTATTATTCTGAACATTGGTTATTATTTCCCATTATTAACCACGGGAATAATATATAAAAAAAATGGAGGTTCCAAGTTTCAGAACCTCCATATAATTCAATCAGGCCATATTCTTTATTTCTTCAACGACCTGGGGATTAGCCAGAGTTGTGATATCACCTGTGTCCTGTTTGTTTGCGATAGCAGAAAGGATACGGCGCATAATCTTGCCGGATCTTGTCTTTGGCATATCAGAAACAATCCAAACCTTGCCGGGTTTTGCTATAGGTCCTATTTCACTGGCAAGGGTTGCAGATACTTTCTTTTCTATTTCAGGACTCGCCAGGATTCCAGGTTTTAAGGAAACGAAGATATGAGGTATCTTTCCTTTTATCGGATCGGCAACAGGCACAACAGCAGCTTCACCGACTTCCTGGCACATAAGTGCTGCAGATTCGAGTTCTTTTGTACCAAGACGATGACCCGCAACGTTTATTACGTCATCAATTCGTCCAAGTATTCTGAAGTAGCCGTCAGGAGCTTCAACCGCGCCGTCACCGGCGAAGTAGGGCCAGTCCTGCCACTTTTTACTTTCAGGATGCTTATTATAGCGTTCGTAATATTGTCTTACGAACCTGTCATCATCGCCCCAGATTGTAAGCATTCTGCCGGGCCATGGATTCTGAATACAGATATTTCCTGCCTTTCCGCTTCCCGCCGGGAGAGGTTTACCTTCATCATCAAAGATGATCGGGTAAATTCCTGGTACACCAGGACCAGCGCTTCCGGGTTTCATTTTATGAACTCCAGGGATAGTTGAGCAAAGAAATCCTCCGGTTTCAGTCTGCCACCAGGTATCTACAATAGCAGCCTCTTTTTTACCTACCGTATTGTAATACCATCTCCATACTTCAGGTTCGATAGGTTCTCCTACCGTGGTCATATGTTTAAAGTGGTAGTTATACTTTGAAGGTTCATCAGGACCCACACGGCGAAGAGCACGTATAGCAGTAGGTGATGTATGAAATATATTTACATCCAGTTCCTCAGCAACGCGCCATGGTCTTCCTGCATCAGGATGCGTCGGTACGCCTTCGAAAATAACAGAAGATGCAGCCAGGGCGAGAGGACCGTATATGATATAAGAGTGTCCTGTTATCCAGCCGATATCAGCCATACACCAGTAAACATCTTCCGGGTGAATATCCTGAATGTATTTTGATGTTCCTGTAACATACGACATATACCCGCCAATTGAGTGCTGGGCGCCTTTCGGTTTACCGGTCGAACCGGAAGTGTACATAATGAAAAGTGTATCTTCAGATAAAAGCTGTTCAGGCTCAACTTTTTGATGATAATAATTTTTAATCACATCGTTAACCAGGAAGTCGCGGCCGTCTACAAGCGGAGTTTTAACCGAATATTTTCCCGGGTAACGTTCGAATATGAGAACTTTATCTACTTTCTGACCCTCTTTTTGAGCCTCATCGCAGGCTATATCAGCTTTCTCTTTATGATCAATAAGTGTTCCGGCTCTATAATATGAATCTGCTGTAATAAGAACCTTGCTTTTTGCATCAGCTATTCTTTCACCGCAGGCTTTCCCCGAAAACCCGGAGAATACCTGTGAATGAATAGCCCCGATGCGGGCGCAGGCCAGCATGGCAACAGCAATTTCAGGAATCATGGGCATATGAAGGGTTACTGTATCACCTGGCTTTACACCACAGAAATCTTTCAGCAGTGCAGCAAATTCATTAACCTTCACATAGAGTTCCTGGTAAGTTATATGCTGTATTGCTTCATCTTCCGGTTCAGGTACAAAATGTATAGCAGTCTTATTTTTATATTTATCAAGATGTCTGTCTATACAGTTGTATGAAGCGTTTATCTTTCCTCCTGTAAACCATTTAAAGAAAGGTGGATTGCTGGAATCAAGTACCTGATCGTAAGGCTTGTACCAGTCGAGCATATCCGCATATTCTTTGAAGCAGTCGGGAAACTTATCCATCGAGAATCTGTCAAGAACCTTTTCATCTTTTATATTCGCCTGCCGATTAAATCCCTCCGCAGGCGGAAAATAGTCCTCTTCTTTCCAATGCACCGCAATCTGAGATTCGGATACTTCATCATTAATGTTTGTTGACATCAGTTTACTCCTGTAATTTATTTTTTAATGAACTCTTAGCCTATCGGTAGTACTGTTTTTCCGTAGGTTTCGTTCAGAATTTGTGCAAAGGCGAGGTAAACTGCTGAAAGACCGCAGAATATACCTTCATAGCCCGTGAATGTCTTTATAGCTGAACTTCCTGTGGCATCACCAAGTGCCAGGAGCCAAAATAATACAAACAGGGTAAAAAATACAACCTGTAAAGCTTTGTTATGTTTTAATGTGGCTATCCACATAACGAAAGTAAATAAGCCCCACATGAACAGGTAAGCAACCATACTGCCGCTGTCAGCAGCAGCGCCTGCATTGAAGTTAGGCATTAAAATTAGTGCGACAAGAGTAAGCCAGAACAATCCGTAAGATGTGAATGCCACCGTTCCGAAGGTATTTCCTTTCTTCCATTCCATCCAGCCGGCGAATATCTGAGCCATGCCGCCGTAGAAAATTCCCATTGCAAGGATCATACTGCTCAGACCGAAGATTCCGGCATTATGAAGGTTTAACAATACGGTTGTCATACCGAATCCAAGCAGCCCGAGGGGAGCCGGGTTTGCAGTTGTATCGGTAATTTTCGTTGTAGCCGAAGTCAACAAATCCAGTGAGGTAGATTTTGAAGCAGTTTCAGCAACGTGAGTAGTCTCTGACATAAGACCTCCTTATTTGATTTAGTTTATTAATAGAGATTCCACAGTTGACTCTCTGTAAAATCTGATTTTCCAGGTTTCTGAAATAAATCTTATATGAATTGCCGAAGTTCAAAATTCTCCCTCTGAATTTCCGGTAAATATCTTAGCCTTTATACAAATATATCTGAAGTGGTAAATCGCAACGTTTCATGATCCCAAAGAATATGCCATGCAGATTACTTGCTAAATATCAAATAATAAAAGGCACGACAGATCCTAGCTGGCGGAGATTCACCAGCTTTGGCTAAATTTCACCAGCCGGATTATATGCATTGGAGATTTGAAAGAAAGGCGTGCCCAGAGGAGTAAAAATGAAATATCAACCGGCCCCGTAAACTTGTATTGAGAGTACTCCGGACCGGTTAAAAGACTGGCTAACCCGTATTTCTACTGAGCAGCGGTTTTGAAGTAAATCTGATCATAAGTATAATTGCCTGATACAGAATATACCGTGTAGTACAGATAATAATTAAAATCATACATGAGGTCTTCATCGGGATTTAATATCAGAGTTCCCCCATCCTGTGATAATGTAATGGTACAGGGAACTGAATTGTATGGATAACCATTTTCCTGAAGAATAATATAAGAACCAGATGTATCTACTGTTGTATTAAATATAAATTCGATGTTTTCAGCAACCGGAAAATTGTTTGTATATGTGCCTTCAACAATTTCCAGGTTCGTGTGAATCATATGTATCTGGTCTGAGCCGGATGTCACAAAAGATCCTGAAAAATCGAATGGTGTGTTGTCAATAGTTTTTCCCTGAATCAGTATGTAATACCTGGTGTTTTCCCGCAGAGTTGAATACGGGTTCATAATAAGTGCGGTATTATTCGTTCCCCATGTTGATTCAAAATACACGGATGTTCCGTAGTAATCATTTCTCCTCAGTTGAATGTCAACCGAAGAAACATCAACTGAACGGGAAAACATGATTTCAAGGTTTGCAGAAGGATCATAATCGGTCTGACCATAGGGACTTGTTAGCAGAACTACTTCTGATCCCGCTACGAGGGCCGATAGATTTTCCGCATTCACGGTTACATCAGGAATTAAAGAAACGGACGGAGCCGAAGCAGTTTCATACTCAACACCATCAAGGGTGAAGGGTAAAGAATAAAGTATTGTATAATAGCTGTTATATGCAGGCAGATTACGATCAAATAGATAGTTTCCTTCATTATCAGTCTGGGTTGTATAAATTGAAGGCTCTATAGTGCTTTCAGAAAAACGCATAACTATTGTTACTCCGGGAGCGGGTTTCATATTTCCATTACCGTCTTTGCCATAAACCTTACCGCGTACACCTGCATTCAGTCTGTACAAGGTTAAATCCCTTACAAGACTAACATTGTAATCTTTGGATGAAGGATTCTGTCCAGCAACTTCCTCAATCGAAGGAACGTCAGCCAGAACTTTACCTATAGCATAATTTCCATCTGCCGAAACAGTAAGCTCGTATTCACCGGTTCCAAGTCACTGGATATAATAATATCCTAGACTGTCTGTAATAACAGTTTTCATTTCGCCGTAAACCAGATATATAACCTTTTCCGGCAATTCTTTCCCTGGTATAATTATCAATCACTACTCCGTGTACATTACCTATTACCCGCCCGTCAGCGGGGGGTACGATATATTCAGTGTTCTTATCACGACAACCTGAAATAACAAAGACTGCTAATAAGAATAGCACACTGATCCTACTGATTACCGCTATCATCATTTCTCCTCTGTTTTTGATGATTATTAAATGATCAATCAGTTTAGCTGAAAGATTTAATTTGCATTTATTTTACTGAATGAATTTTACCGGAATTACGATCTGCTGTATGGCATACATTCAATTGACGGATCCCTTTCGTTTCACTCCCTGAATATTTTCACCATTAAAAATAAAAATTTATCTGCTTAAAAAGAAAGAAATGTCTCAACTTTTAGGGTTAATACCATATTTAGATTGAGTAAAGCAAAATTCTTTTATATTTTATAGATAATGATTGGAAGTTCTATTTGAAAACTTTCGCTCCTTTAATTGTTTTTTTACTTATCCTGGTGGTTTCAGCGGGATTTTGTCAGAATAAGGAAGTTAAAATTTCAGGATTGATTACGGATGCCTCCACAGGTGAAGTCCTCATAAGAACCAACATCCTTCTTTACAAAGACACTCTATCCCTTGATAGTCCTCCCCTCCGCGGTGCTGTAACCAACCAGTTCGGATTTTATGTTATCCCCGATATTGAGCCAGGTAATTACTTCCTTATTGCGCGATATATAGGTTATAAAACCGTTGTTCGCGAGCTAAAGGTCAAAGGCTCAAAGCCAACTTTCAGTTTTAACATTGAACTGGAACCGGAAAACATTAAGCTTGGTGAAGTAATTGTTAAGGGCGAAAAAAAGAAGATCCCGGATATCAGCACAGTTGACATCTCACCTGATCTGCTCAGGAAGCTTCCCTCACTCAGCGGTGAAGTGGATCTTTTCAGAGCTTTGCAGATGCTGCCGGGCGTAGCAACAGTTTCGGAAATTTCAAACGGACTTTACGTACGCGGGGGGTCACCAGATCAAACGCTCACGCTGGTAGACGGAATTATTGTTTACAACCCTTCACACCTTGGAAATTTTGCAAGTACCTTTAATTCGGATGCAATTAAGAATGTAAAGCTGATCAAAGGTGCCTTCCCGGCAGAGTACGGCGGAAGGCTTTCGAGTGTTCTTGATGTAAAATTACGTTCGGGCACAAAAGAATCAAACAAGGGAATTATAAGTCTTGGTGCGGTAAACTCCCACGCGACTTTTGAGGGACCTCTTGGTGATAATGCAACATATATGATTTCCGGAAGGAAAATGTATTATGATTTATTACAGAAAAATTTCAACAAGAACTCTACTGTTCCCAGGTATAATTTTTACGATCTCAGCGGGAAATTGACAAGGAATTTAAGTGAGCAAAGTATACTTTTTATAAGCGGTATGTACAGCCAGGACAATGTTTATAGTCCCGCCGCCGGCAACAACAGCTATGACATTTCATGGAATAATTTCGCTGCAGGTCTGAACTGGATCCAGATTAGCTCGAATTCAATCTTTACAAACAGTCTTGTCAGTTATGTTGATTACAATTTTAAATCTGTTATAACAGATAGTCTTACTCCCGGTACACTCTCGAATTATTTTTCCGCTTCCGATCTGAAAGATTTTGACGTAAGGCAGAATGGTGAGATTCATTGGAACGAAGATAATACTGCCAAACTGGGATTTGATCTTGCTTTTCATAATTATCATCTGCTTTACAGTGATGTGTATGATCCCATAATTGAGGCAGATCCTTTCGCAGGATTTGATCTTAGTTCACTCGAAGGTTCCTTGTACCTTCAGAACGAGTCTCATATAACCAAAGATCTTTTTACGAACATCGGGGGAAGAGTTTATTATTTTGATAAACAGAAATACCTGAGTTTTGAACCCAGGGTTTCTGCGGATTATTCTCCCTTCTCAAAATTCAGGATAAAGGGTGCATTTGCAATAGCCCATCAGTTTCTTCACCTGATAGTTAGAAATGATATATCCCTCCCTACAGATTTGTGGTATCCCTCAACTCGGAATATCTCCCCCGGAAAATCCATTCAGTATGTTGGAGGATTTGATTATACACTGCCTGATTATTATTTCTCAATTGAAGGTTATTATAAAAGTCTGAAAAACCTGTATGAATTCAGAAACGATCCAACCCTCAACCCCCGCAATAATAATATTGATGATCAGTTTGTGCGCGGTGAGGGTGAGGCATACGGAATTGAGTTTTTTATAAACAGGACACTGGGCGACCTTGCCGGATGGATAGGATACACGCTGTCCTGGACAAGAGAAAAATTTGATGAACTCAATGCAGGAAAAATATTTTATCCAAGGTATGACCGAAGACATGATGTATCGGTTGTATTAACGTTTGAACCGGATGATGACTGGACATTAGGGGCTACCTGGGTATATGCTTCGGGACAAGGATTCACTCTGCCTATTGGTCAATATTTCTTTCGCGGCGCAGGACTGGATGAGTCGTCGGGAATAAACTATAACTACACTAACAGAAACGGGTACAAGCTTCCGGCTTATCATAAACTTGATCTCAGCACTTCATATAAGTTCATCTGGGCAGGACTCAAATGGGAGACATTCCTGAATGTTTATAATGTATACAACAGGAATAACGCCTTTGCACGTTATGTAACATATGAAAAAAATGCGGCCGGAAATGATGTGCCGAAATTAAAACAGGTTAGTCTTTTTCCTGTCATCCCGATGGCCGGGATTAAACTGGAATTTTAATATGATAAAAAAGGTTATTCTGCTTGTTTCTTTAACGCTCCTGCTATCCTCCTGTGAGAACAGCACCGATGTAGCTATCGATCTTTCCTACACTGAATACACAGTTGTTAACGCACAACTTACAGGTTACAAGGTATTCCAGGGAGTAGCGCTAACAAATACACTTCCTCTCGATGAACCGTATGATATCAATAAAGCAGAAATAAAAGATGCTGTGATGTATATGGTGGAAAACGGTATCCGGATCATCCCGCTTCATTATACTTCAAACGGAGTTTATAAACCCCTGGGAGAAGTAATTATTCAAGTCCATAGTCAGTATGAACTTTTTGTATCAATCGGTTCAAAAACGATTTACAGTAAAACAATTGTTCCTGCTGCCCCTGAAGTTTTAAACCTCACGAATATCGGATATCAATACCTGTCAGCTGAAGTGAACGCAATTCCGGGCGAAGCATACGGGGCGGCCTGGCTGGTTTCATCCGCCGGAGAACTGCTGACAGCCCCAAATTTCTTCGAGGTTGTGACACCTGGTGAAAATTCTTCGACAGTTAATGTGAGATGTATGGATATTCCGTATCCCTACAATAGTCCGGCATATAGCAATGAGGTTTACATTAAGGTATTTGCTTTTGATAGAGCATATAAAGATTACTTTAAAACCAGGATCAAGAGCGGCCAGGTAAATAATACATTCACTGCAGGCGGAGGGGCTGTAGCATGGAATGTAGCCGGTGACCATGTAATCGGATTATTTATCGGAATGACAGCAGGACAGGCGGTGCATCAATGATAAATCCGGCTAAAATATTATACCTGACCCTTTTGGGTGGTTCCATATTGATTTCAGGCTGCCTGAAGGACAATGTTTCAACTTCACCTGAATTTTCTCTTGATGAAAGCAGCAAATTATTATTCTATCTTGAAGAAACCGGTGATTATATTAATTCTTCTGAGATGCCCTCCCTTGCAAATGTTGATGAGGTACATGAAAACATGCAATCTTACCTGCTGATCGATATCAGGCCCCATGAAGAATACCTGGATGGTCATATAGAAAATTCAATTAACAAACAACATCAGGAATTAATTTCTTTTCTCGACAGCACAGACTCGAGCCATTTTCCAAAAATTATCATCATAAGTGAAAACGGTCAGTCAGCTTCCTTTTATACCTGTCTTCTGCGCCTATATGGATTTGATAATGTATTTTCAATGAATTACGGTATGGCCGCCTGGAATAATCATTTTTCCTCACAATGGTTAGCTGCACTTCAGCAGGATGATGGTATTATAGAAGCTTTTACATATTTGGCTGCCTTCAGACCTGCATTCACCTCTCTTCCACAGGTTGATCTTTCAGGTGAATCATTGTCGGAAAAGGTAAAAAACAGGATAAAAAGTATAATCAATACAAATTTTGCGGATAACTTTACTGGAACGAAAGGTGACGCAACCATTGATTTTCTTTACCTGGTTGCGCATATCAATCAGTATTTTATAGGCTGTTACGATACCGATCTGCTTTACAAGCAGAATAACATTCATATTGTACATCCCGCTACAGCAGTTCTGTACACGCCTCCCCCCGCTTCTGATTTGAGCAGTACAAGCTATCTTCAGACTCTGCCCTCAAACAGGCCGATAACATTTTATTCCGCTGACGGCCAGCTGAGTGCATTTGCGACCGCTTATCTGCGTGTACTGGGCTATGATGCCAAATCAATTCTTTTCGGTGCAAATAATATGTTTTATGATATCCTCGCCGGTGAACCTTCAATCAGCGATAAAGCATTTACGGTAGATAAAATCCACGACTATCCTTATGTGACGGGTAATTAATCCAGGAAATCATTTATTTTAATTTTTTTGTAATTTTGATCCAGACAATCATTTTAGAAGTTTTTTATGCCCGATCATAATGTAGAAAAGCTGAATGCAGGGGAAAAGGCGGTTGATTTTATTAAGGATGGTATGCTGCTTGGACTAGGAACGGGATCCACCGTCTTTTACACTATCAAAAAAATCGGCGAACTCGTAAAAGAAGGGATGAAGTTAAAAGCAGTGTCAACTTCCTCAGCTACATCTCAACTTGCGGCATCTTTAGGAATAGAAATCCTTCCATTTGAGGAAATCGAAAGAGCTGATCTCACAATCGACGGAGCAGATGAATTTGATCCTTCGCTGAACGGAATTAAAGGGGGCGGAGGCGCTCTTCTTTACGAAAAACTGGTTGCGGAAGCTTCAGACAGGGTAATATGGGTTGTGGATTCAGGAAAACAGGTTGACAAACTGGGCAGATTCCCCCTTCCTATTGAGGTCGTCAGATATGGAGCGAGTCATCTTCTGAAAATTTTCAGAGATAGAAAATATCAGCCTGTCCTCAGAATAAACGCCGCCGGTAAGCCTTATGTTACTGATGCGGGAAATTACATTATTGATCTACACCTGGGGGAAATAAATGAAGCTGAAGAATTAAACAGGGAAATTAAACTGCTTACCGGGGTTGTGGAAACCGGTCTTTTTATAAATATCGTGGATGAAGTTATTGTGGGGATAAAGGATGACACGGAAATAATTGAAAGAAATCCTGTTTAATCATGATCGTCGCAGAAAGAGTTCATTCCTTCCCATTAAAACAAGCGCCTTTAATTAAAATAGACGACCCCTTCCTTGAAGAAAGAAAAATTACTCTCTTCATAAAAAGAGAGGATCTCATCCATCCTTATATATTCGGGAATAAATGGTATAAGCTTAAGTATAACCTTGTTGAAGCTGAGAAACAGAGTCAAAAAACAATTCTTACTTTCGGCGGTGCTTATTCAAACCATATTTATGCTGCAGCCGCTGCAGGCAGACTTTTCGGATTCAAAACAATCGGGATAATCCGCGGTGAGGAACATCTTCCTCTTAATCCCGTTCTAAGTTTTGCCAGGCAAAACGGAATGATGATAAATTATATATCACGCCCGGATTACAGACGAAAAACCGAAAATAACTTTATCCAAAAACTCCACCGGGTTTACGGCAGTTTCTATATGCTGCCGGAAGGCGGTTCGAACAAGTTTGCTGTTAAAGGATGTTCTGAGATCCCCGCGTCTATAGATATAAAATATGATTATATAGCAGCAGCAATGGGTACGGGCGGTACAGCTGCAGGATTGATAGCCGGTTCCCCTTCAGGGGTAAAGGTTTTGGGTTTTCCGGTACTAAAAGGAGCATGTTTTCTGGAAGAAGACATGCTTAAACTGCTGCGAAGCTCCACAAACCGGAATCCGGATAATTACGAAATATTTTTTGATTATCACTTTGGAGGTTATGCTAAAACAAGCTACAAACTGCTTGCATTCATAACAGAAATTGAAAAAAAGACAGAATTTTTACCAGACAGGATATATTTCGGGAAAATGCTCTTCGGGATATATGATCTTATCGGGAGAGGATATTTCCCTGAAGACAAAACAATAATAGCATTAAACAGCGCACCAGTCACTTACTGACTATCCGTTGACTTTTGTATAGCTCCTTCTGCTGCTGTTTAGAAATGCGCTCTCTGCCAGAACTTCTTCCCTGAATTTTTGTTCGTCAAGTTTCAATTTCCTGAATCTTTCCTCGAGATATTCAATAAATTCTTTTTCGCTGAATCCAGTCTTCTGTTCTTTTTCTTTAGAATTCTTTTCTTCCCTTTTCATATTGCCATCCACTCGTTTAATTTTACTCGATGATATAATATGTATAAAAATGATATTTTGATGTGTCTAAAGTTACAATATGAATAGTTGTGCAGTGTTAAGTAATTGTTAAATATCGATTAAGTTACTGTTAAACAGATTTACCCGAAATTTTTACCCTTTTACTTCGCAGATGAGAACTGCGGCAGGAAATTTATCCATTACCCGGCCTGCTTCAATTTCGTTCGCAGGGTGAATTATTTCGTGTGAAATAAGGTTCCTTACGTTATTCGGAAAAAAGGGAAATTTTATGCCTGTATCTTTCCATATAGCCTTTCCAAGTGGGAGTTTCCCGGGTTCGGTAATTCCGGTTAAAAAACGAGGCACTATTATTATCAGAGCTTCATCCCCGAAACGACGTGCAAATGAAATCAAATTGTTTTTGTGTATCCCCGAGGTTTTAAGCTTCGAGTATCTGCCGGCCTCGAAAAGTTCACGTTTTTCCCTTCCTGCTTTTAGTATTTTATTAATCACGAACAGCTTAATAGCCCCTGAATACATATTTGCATAGAGGTATCCGAACAGGTTATCTATACCTTCTGATTCGTTTTCTTTTATTTTCATTAAGAGTTGTATACGGTGTGAATAATCAACCGGTCTGCGGTTGTCAGGGTCGACAAGACTAAAATCCCAAAGTTCAGAACCCTGGTAGAAATCCGGGACGCCGGGAGCCGTCATTTTGATAATGGTCTGCGACAATGAATTAAACATCCCGAAAAACGAGGTATATCTGTGTAATTCAAGAATATCATTTAGGAAAAGATTTGAATCAGATTCTGTTAATATATTATCGATAAAGTTGAGGAACGAATTTTCGTAAACTTCATCGGGTTTTACCCAGGCAGTATAAACTTTTGCCTCCCTTACAACTTTAATAGCATAGTCTTTAATCCTTTTTTTATAAACTTCATCCGGTTTACCCTCGAAAGGTAAAGTACCGATAAGAGTCTGGTAAAGAAAATATTCGTCATTTTTATCAGGAAAGAACCTTCCGTTATTGTCCCTTTTGTATTTAAGATTCATATTATACCATTTCTTAACCCGCTGATTCCATTCGTCGGGAATTTCAGATAAAACATTGATCCTGGCCCTGACATCCTCGCCGCGCTTGGTATCATGTGTGGCGGTTGCATTCAAGCTGTATCTCCATTTTATCCCTCTTTTCCTTATTCTCTTATGGAATTCATATAAAGGCAGACCAAATTCAGAAGGATCACCACCTACTTCATTCAGGGAAATGAATCTGTTGTACACATAAAGAGCGGTATCCTCATAGCCTTTCGCCATCAAAGGACCTGTAAGCTGCTGGAATTTCATTATGAAGTTTAATGATTTCTCATAAAGTTCTTTTGACAGACTTTTGTGCTGCATAGTAAGCAGCTTCCCGATATAACTGATTTCATACTCTAATCTCGGGTTATTGTATTTAAGTTCACCAACGATCTGATTAACATATTCCCTCTCTGTATTTGATATTTTATTACCGTTCACATATGTCCGGTAGATCGGAAAGTGAACCAGAATCTCCTCAAGGGCTGTTTTTACCCCGTTCAGGGTTATATCTGCTCCATACCTGTCGCGTTTCGCAATTTCCTCAACAAGAAGACTCAATCTCTCGAGTTCACCCGCCATCCTGGTATTTATTATCAGTCTTTTTTTATCAACCACCATATCATCAAAGGAGGAAGCTTTACGTATGAACTGTGTGTATATCCTGCTCATTTTATTTTCATTCTTCTCATTGCAGAATATCCCATTAACAAAATTTAAAAAATCATATCCTGTTGTTCCTTCTACAGGCCAGTTTTCGGGCAGCTGCTCATCATGTTCAAGGATTTTTTCAACAACAAGATATTTTCCGTCGATCCTGTCCCTTACTCTTTGAAGGTATTCTTCAGGATCGTAAAGTCCGTCTATATGATCAACACGCAGCCCGCTGATTTTATTTTCCTTAACCAGTTTGAATATTAGTGAGTGAGTACGATTAAATACCTCCTCGTTCTCGATTTTGAGCGAAATTAACCCGCTGATATTGAAAAACCTTCTGTAGTTTATTTCCTCATTTGCAACCTTCCAGAAAGCCAGGCGAAAGTATTGTTCAGAAAGAAGCTTATCCAGCAAATCAAAACTTTCAGGATTTTCCTTTTGGCCGTTATAGATCTTCAGGGTTTCGTTAACATACATCTTAACCTGGTCGTCTTCAGAATAGAGCTCCCATAACAGGTCCTTTATAAACTTGACCTGGTTGTACCGTTCATCTACATTTTCAATTGTAGGAAGAAATTTTATAATGTGAAAAAGTCCCAGTAGACGGATCACCGCAGGATAATTTCTTCCAACCTTGTTCTGAAGTTTCTCAAACCTCCTGGAGAGTATATCTGAATATGAGCTGAGCCTGATAGGAAACTTATTATCATAATAATTGATACTGAAACCGTCAGGATCATATTGCAGCGATATTTCTTTCCCTTCAAGAGTTTCCTGGTAGTATTTACCAAGAAAGGGAGCAAGCATTCTGGGTTTGTCTCCGAAATGGACATAGCTCCATTCAACGTCAAAAAAGTTAAAGAACCGGGAGTCAGGACCATTTTCAAGAAGATCAACCAGCATTCTGTTCTCAAAGTCAAATGCCATATGGTTTGGTACAATATCCTGCAGCCAGTATATACCTTTTTCATGAGCCTCAAGAATTAGCGATTCGAAATCATCATTTGTTCCGAGTTCGGGATTAAGCTGTGTGGGATCAACTACATCATAGCCATGCATACTGCCTTTTGATGCCTTGAATATGGGCGATGCATAAATATGAGTAATTCCAAGCTCCTGCAGGTATGGCAATATCTTCCGGGCGGATTCAAAGTTGAAATCCTTATTAAACTGCAGCCTGTAAGTCGCTGCCGGTAAATTTATCAATGCGAATGTTCACCTCCAGATTATTTTGTAATTCATTGATACTTTTAATCCATTTCAATTTCTCTTTTTTACCATCCCGGGCTTCATTACTGAATTTCTCATAGTTATCCTTTATCACTGAGAAAAGAGTATTTTGTGCTTTCCAGAGATTAAGCTCAATATTCAGTTCCCGCAGAAACCTGAGAGAATCGATGAGTTCAATGATCGTTTCAAGATCCGCGGGGTTTTCACATAATTTTTCCATAAGAGAATTAAGACGCTTACTCCCTACAAATCCTAAAGTTGACTTATCGAGTTCGACGGACCAGTATTGTACTTCGTGAAGCAGGTTCTGAAGTTTATCCTGGTCGATAGTACCGGGAGCCTCCAATACCTGTCTGAGATCGGCATTAATTACGTATTCAACGGCAGTTGACAGCGCGTTAGGCAGCGGAGTGCCAGTTCTCTTCATAGCCTGCATAGTTGCATAATGATTTTTGTACACATTCCTGAAAGATATTTCTATGGAGTCGAGTGTCTCGTGCATAATTTTATCAAAGACCTCCCTGCTTTTATCTTTAAACAGGAACCATAAATTATAACTGTGGGTGCCGAAATGCTTATCCATCAAAAGAATCATCTCTGCAATATCGAGTCGGTCGAATGCGCTTTTAATTTCATAGCACATAGTATTATAATCTTCGCCGCTTTGCCATTCCCGTACTCCGCCGTAAAAATGGTGATCTCCGAGGTAGAGTACAGCAAAACTAATCTGCTGCTCTTCAAGTGTTATCCTTGAACGCATCGTCGGGTGTCCCAGTGCAAGCTTATTTCTGCCGGCGGTTATCATTTCATAATCATTTTTCAGCACTTCATAACAGAAGATCTCCGATTTTTCATTATAGTCTTCAAACAATGAAGAAATTGCATAGTGAGCAGTTACTCTCAGCAGGTCAATTACTGCAGGCTTGACGTGCCGATGGTAAACTTCACCTCCATACTCTATTCCGTCGATATTGCTGGTGGCATTCTTAAGTCTGATTAATAAATTCTTCTTCCGGATTATCGCCTGTCAGTTCATGAACGATCTGCATCGCTCTTGCTGCATACTGAATCACCTGGACGGTTTCGATCCCCGATATCTCATCAAAGAACCACCCACAGCTTGTGTACATCAGAAGAGCGTGGCGCTGCATCTCAAGAAGCTTCAGCAGCCTGGTAGTATCCTTCTTATCCAGGTCTTTTATTCCATTTTCAGCAAAAACCTCCCGAATGTTTTCAGGATTTCTTTGCAGAATAATTTTGATATATAAATCCCTGAGTTTCCATACATCTTTTGTATACCTGCCTGCTTCCTTTTCATAAATACCTATCATCATATCCCTTAGCCAGTCGAGAGTCTCTCTTAAAGGCTTACGCCATTTCTGATTCCAGCCGGGATGCATACCTGTACTACACCCGCAATCGGATTTCCATCTTTCAACACCATGCACGCAGCTCCATGAAGTATCATCAATAATCTGCACTTCCCAATCGGGAGGATTTTTCTCAAGGAATTCGCCGTAGATGGTTAGTCCGAGGTTATCCCTTTCTTCAACCAGATGCAGAAAATATGCGAGAGCCATCTCACCATGCTTCTGGTGATGACCGTAAGTTTCACCGTCTGTGGCTATATGTGCAAGCTGCGCTTCATCGTCATCCCGGAATGTTCCTTCCATCCGTGCGAGCAGGTTTGAACCGTTGTCAAGCAAATCACCGAATGCAATCTCCTGTGAAATAGGACCATCGTAGAAGAAAAGGTTAATAGAATTTCCTGAGGGGAGCCGGCAAAGATAGGCTCTCTTGGGATCTATTGTTCCCTCCGAAACGTTTGTCCATTCATCTTCATTCAGGGGTTTTATCATTTTAGCCTGGCGCGGGGCCAGTATAGTAAATTTTATTCCGTATTCAGCGAGAATCTCAAGTGAAAGCGTATCGACAGCCGTTTCCGCCAGCCACATACCCTCGGGATCCCGGCCGAACCTTGATTTAAAATCTTCGATACCCCAGATTACCTGGGTTCTCCTGTCACTTTCGTTTGCAAGAGGCATAATAATATGGTTATAAACCTGGGCAATAGCCGAACCATGACCGGAGAATTGATTCTTGCTTATAAGATCGGCTTCAAGAATTTTATCGTAAACATCAGGAGCATGTTCCTCTATCCAGGATAGCAGAGTTGGACCGAAATTAAAGCTTATTTTTGAATAATTATTTATAATATCGATAATGTTTTTATTACCGCCGAGTATCCTGGAAGCGGTGTTAGGATTATAACATTCGGCATTTATCCGCTCATTCCAGTCCCTGTATGGATATGCTGAATCCTGAACCTCTATTTCTTCCAGCCAGGGATTTTCACGGGGAGGCTGGTAGAAATGTCCGTGTATGCATATATACCTGTTCATCAGCCCAGCTCCGATTCATATAGAGAAAAATTATATTCCGGAATTGTTATTTCGTGTATGGTATCGTCGGCCATATCAGGCATGGAACTTCCGGGACCATTCCACCTTTTATCGGATGAGTCAAGTATCTTTTTCCAGACGCCCGAAGGAAAACGAAACTCTGTTTCTATCTTCTTTTCATTAAAACTCATTAAAGCAAAGAGGCTGCTGTTGTTTTTCTGCCGTTCCATTGTAACTATTTTTAAATCGGGATATGATTCCGTATGCGTATCCCGTCTATCGTAATTGGCGAGGGCAGGAATAGTTTTCCTTTTTCTTATGATATCTTTATAGAAATTAAGAAGAGTTTTGTGGCTGTTTGTTTTAATCTTCTCCCAGTCGATCTTTGAATTGGCGAAAGTATTTTCTGCATGCGGATCAGGGATTTCGCCCTCCCAGTTGAACGAAGAAAATTCTTCACTCCTTCCTTTTTTAACTGCCAGGTTCAAGTCTTCATCAAGAAAGCTGACAAAATAGAGGAAGTGATTATTCTCACCGAATTCTTCTCCCATAAAAAGCATAGGCAGTGAAGGGGTAAGAATTAAGGCGGCGGCGGCGAGTTTAAGTCCTTCGAAGGGGATTAATTCTGAAAGCCTTTCTCCGAATGCACGATTGCCAACCTGATCGTGATTCTGAATAAAGTGTACAAACTTATCGAAGGGGAGCTCAGCCGGAGAATTGCCATGCTTACGCTTCCTGAAAGGTGAAAATCTTCCGTCATAAACAAAATTATTTTTTATTGCCCGGGCAAGGTTCTCCGGCTTCCCGAAGTCGCTGTAATACCCGTCTGATTCCTGAGTCAAAAGGGTGTGGATTGAGTGGTGAAAATCATCGCTCCACTGGGCATCGCAGCCGAAGCAGTGGTCATCACGCGATCTGATTACCTTAACATCATTCAGGTCGCTTTCAGCGATCAGGTAATGCTTCTTTCCGCTGGTTTCAGAATACTTTTCAACTTCAGCAGCAAGTTCTGCCAGAAAAGGGTAAGCACTTAAATCATTTATTGCATGCACGGCATCGAGACGCAGCGCATCAATATGATAGTTTGAAAGCCAGTAGACAGCATTATAGATAAAATAATTTCTGATATGATCGGAATATGCCTGGTCGAAGTTAACCGAATTACCCCAGAGTGATTTATATTTATCTGTAAAATACGGCCCGAATTCGTGGAGATAATTTCCTTCGGGACCAAGATGATTGTATACTACATCCAGGATCACCGACATTTGTCGTTTATGAGCTTCATTAACGAGTGTCTTTAGCCCATCGGGACCACCGTAACTATTCTGGGGAGCAAAAGGATATACCCCGTCGTATCCCCAGTTCCGCTGTCCGGGAAACTGCGCAACCGGCATAATTTCAATTGCAGAAATTCCAAGTTCCTGCAGATAATCAAGTTTCCCTGCAGCTGCTTCAAAAGTACCCTCAGGTGTAAAAGTCCCGGTATGAAATTCGTACATTATATAGTCTTTCAAATGTACAGGATTAAAATCCGCATCCTGCCATTCAAAAGATGAATGATCTACGATCCGGGAGGGACCGTTTATTCCTTCAGGCTGAAAATTTGAAGCCGGATCGCCCCGTCTGCTGCCGTTAAGAAGATAAAAATAATCTCTTCCCAGCTTGATGTCTTTTACCGAAACCTTCCAGTAATCATCTCCATCTTTCTTCATACGTATCTTTTTATCCTCATCACTTAAATACAAATTGATTACCTTAGAAAAAGGAGACCAGACAATAAATTCACATTCATCTGCTGTATAAACCGCACCTATTTTTTTCATTTATCCTTAACATTATTTTATCTTATCTTGCAATTATAGGGGTATAATGCTAGCTGGTTTATACTATCAGTCACATTCATAAGTTTTATTAGTATTCATAAAACTACTGTAATCAATGACACAGAACCGGCTATTTTTTAAGAAGGTTGGTAACTATCCGCAAACCTTCAACAGGAATTTTCAACCAGTTTGAATTGCGGGTTATACCCTTATCTATTTCCGACAGCATTTTTTCAATCATATAAACATTTACAAGAAAATTTACCTGCTTCTCGTCGGAAGGAAAGAAATCTTTTTCGCCTGCCGCATCCAGATAACCGCGCAGAAATTTATTGCTCATACAGAACCACCAGCGGTTTGCAAAAGCATTGTAAGCCGCAATATCTTCCGACAGGAGATGACCGAATTTCTGCAGCGAAGTATGAGCGGCAAAATAAACAGAGCCGATTATGCCTGCTATATCTCTGAATGGAGAGCGCTTTAATCTTTTTGCGCTTGAGGCAATTGCAGGCTGGCCTTCAAAATTTATAAACAGAAAATCCATTCCGGTTAGCAGTATCCTCTTTAAATTGAGATCGCCGTGTATGCGTATTTTCTTTGCATTAAACCTTTCTTCGAGCAGAGGCTTGAGGTAACTGATTATCATCTCCTCCCTGTCGATAATTTCCTCCATACTCTTTTTCTCCACACCGGAATAACTTTTCATAAGGCGGAAGGTGTTCCTGGCAAGGGAACGGTTCGACTGGTAAACTGATCTTTGGTAGAAGGAATTAAAATTCTCAGGTTCGAAACCCTCTTCCGGAAGTGTAGAAAGTGCCGAGTGAAGTTCGCCGGTTCTTTTCCCGAGTAGTCCCATCAGGTCGAGATTCATAGAGTCAAGCTCATCGCAGCTGCTGGTGAAATCATAATCTTTCAGATTTTCGGTAAGGAGACTGCTGCTCTCGAGGCTGAAATCGGTAATGCTCGTCTTTTCAATATGGATTCTTTTTTCGTAATGGTTAATTGAGGCATCGGTCATATACTTCCAGAAGTTTCCCTCGTTTGGGACTTCCTTTTCTATGAAACCAAATACATACTGGTTCCCCTCGGAAGTCTTATATTTTATTGTACCGAGATATTCAGGGATATTTGAAAAAGAGGACTGCAGCGAGAGTGCGCGGAACATTTCTATACCGGGGTGACCGGCTTCTTCCAATTTCCTGTAGAGTCTAATCTTTATCCCGCCCCCGTAAATCAAGTCAATAAATTTCTGGTTGGAATCATCGGTATCAGAAATTTTGGAATCAAGATCTTCCTCCATCAATTCAGCAAATCCTTTTTCCTTTTCTATAACCAGGTCGCCCCGTTTTCCATTTATTCTTTTTGTGCCAAGAACAGCGGAGATCAGCGAATCCCTGAAGGAAATTTCATTTGTGCTTTCACAAACCACCCGGTCTTTCTTATCAAGGTAGGCTATTACGGAGCTAAGACTTTCGGGGTCTTTCTGCTGCTCCCTGTTGTAAAAAACCATTGAGCAAGGGATTATGAGTCCCTGTGAAGTTTCATCAACATAGCTTACCTCAAACAATACAAGCGACTGATATTCTTTTCCGGGGGAAAGGGGGATTTCATCATAAACGTTTATGCCATCGATCTCTTTTTCACGGATATCAATCCATCGGTTGCGTTTGATAAAATCGGGAATTGCAACCGTATTGAGGATGCTTTCATCCTCAAATCCGAAGAAAGAAAACTCACCCGACAATGGTTCAAGCTCCGGAGGCTCATAGAGGTCGACGCTAAGCTGTGATTCCTCGACCGGCACTAGCTGGAACCAGTAATAATCATATGCATTCATTGTGAGCATATAATAGGCGTCCTTAATGGGTGGGAATTTATTTCTACTAAAAAGTTCAACCGGTGTACTTCCGGTATAGCCGGAAAGATTAAGCTCAACTACCTGACTGAATCTGGAAAGGTTGGCTACAACCAGGATTGTCTCATCTTCAAATTTACGAAGGAAAGCCAGGACTTTTGAATTTGACGGCGAAAGAAACTCTATCTCGCCTCTCCCGAATGCCCGGTATTTCTTTCTTACTGCAATTGCGCGCTTCATCCAGGTAAGCAGCGATGACGGGGTTGTTTCCTGAACTTCAACATTCACACTTTCAAAATGGTACTCGGGATCGATTATGACCGGAAGCAGAAGCTGCTGCGGATTTACGCGGGAGAAACCGGCGTTACGGTCAGGACTCCACTGCATAGGTGTACGGACACCATTACGGTCGCCGAGATAATAGTTATCCCCCATGCCAATCTCATCTCCATAATAGATAATCGGAGTTCCGGGAAACGAGAAGAGGAGGATGTTAAGCAGCTTAATTTTACGTCTGTTGTTTTCTACAAGCGGCGCCAGTCGGCGTCTTATTCCCATGTTAAGCCGGGCATGTTTATCCTTTGCATAATACCGGTACATATAGTCGCGTTCCTCGTCGGTTACCATCTCAAGCGTCAGCTCATCGTGATTGCGGAGGAACATTGCCCACTGACAGTTAGGCGGGATTTCAGGAGTCTGTTCAAGTATATCGATTATAGGATATCTTGTTTCCATCTGCACTGCCATATACATCCTGGGCATAAGCGGGAAATGAAAAGCCATCTGGCATTCATCACCGGTTCCGAAATAGGCCACTGCATCTTCTGGCCACTGGTTTGCTTCGGCAAGGAACATCTTATTCTTAAATTTCCCTTTAAGATGGGTGTTCAGTTTCTTAAGGAATTCGTGAGTTTCGGGAAGATTTTCGCAGCTAGTCCCCTCTCGTTCATATAAGTAAGGAACGGCATCAAGCCGCATTCCGTCAACCCCCATCTCAAACCAGAAGTCGACTGCCCTGAAGATAGCCGTATGCACCTCGGGATTATCGAAATTAAGGTCGGGCTGATGTGAGTAGAAGCGATGCCAGTAATAAGCGTTGGCCGCAGAATCCCACGTCCAGTTTGAAGTTTCAAAATCACTGAAAATTATTCTCGCATCCTCGTATTCCTCACCGGCATCGCTCCAGACATAAAAATTTCTTTCGGCACTTCCGGGAGGACTTTTTCTTGCACGCTTGAACCACTCGTGCTGATCGGATGTATGGTTCATAACCAGTTCTGTAATTACCCTGATTTTTCTTTTATGAGCTTCTTCAAGAAATTCTTTAAAATCTTCGAGAGTTCCGTAATCGGGATTTATATTAAAGTAATCCGAAATATCATAGCCGTCATCTTTCATCGGTGAAGGGTAGAATGGAAGCACCCATAGTATATTTACTCCCAACGAGTGGATATAATCAAGTTTTTCAGTTAATCCCTTTATATCTCCTATCCCGTCATTATTACTGTCTTTGAATGATTTGATATGAACCTGGTACATTATTCCGTCTTTATACCACAGCGGGTCATCATGTATTTTTAATAATCGCCATATATAGATAATCCGTTATAAATAAATCTAATTTTGCAAATATTATGGTTTATTAGGGTGATGTAATTCATTATATATAATATAATTAGGGGATTTTGCAAGTTTTCTAACTGGTCAAAGGATTTCCTGCCTTAATTTTTTTGTTTTCTTTGCGGACACTGAGTCATTATTCACTTTTCTTCGGGATCTTAAAGCGTAATTGAAATAACAGAGGGTAAATAAGTCGTACTAGGCACCTTAATACGTTCTGAAAACGTTGAATTGACCCTAAAAGAACGGACATAAAAAAACCCCGGAGCCTTATTTTTCTCCGGGGTAAGCTATAAAGCAGATCGGTTAAGCTAAAAAACTACTTGATCAGGGCCATTCGTTTAGTTGACACAAATTCTCCAGCCTGAAGTCTGTATATGTAAATTCCGCTGGTCAGCTCAGCACCGTTGAATTTAACCGAATAAGTTCCTGCTGGTTTGAATTCATCTACAAGCGTTTGCACCTGGTTTCCGAGGAGATCATAAACAGTTAACCTTACATGCGATCCCTCAGGGATAGAGTATTTAATTGAAGTTACAGGATTAAACGGATTCGGATAATTCTGATCGAGGATATAGTCATTAGGTTTAGGTTCAAAGGTTACTTCGACGGTTCCTGAGTAGTCTGTTGCACCATCGTAATCCACCTGTTTCAGCCGATAGTGAACCTGTCCCTGGTAATTAAGATCAGAAAGATTATCTAAGTAATCGTAGCTATGGGCTTCAGTTGTTGTTCCGTATCCCTGAATAAAATCGAGGTTCTCCCATGTATTACCTATTCTCCGCTGAACAAAGAATCCGCTGTTATTAGTTTCAGAGGCAGTCCGCCAGGTAAGTCTGATTTCCCTTTCCTGAAGCTGTGCTCTGAAAGAAGTAAGCTCAACAGGAATTATTCCGCCAGAGACTGTTTTAAGAACAGTTCCATTCTCACCGACAGCATATCCTGTAAGCTCATCAGCAAATGTAATTCCGAAAAGAGTTGCAGATGTTCCGCTTGATTGCTCTGTCCAGCTGCCGCCGGCGTCAGTTGTTTTAACAATAATTCCGGCCGCACCCGCTGCATAACCTACATTTGATTGCCCGGCAGGAAAGTTAAGACTGTATAGAGCATTATTAACGAAAGGCAGAGTATTCCAGTTTGCACCGCCATCTGTTGTAACAGCAATTGCGCCCTCTCCCGTCCAAACAGAAGCTACAGCAAAACCGCTATTCATATCAAAGAAATGAACGCCATATAATCGGCCTTCGTTACTGTTCAGGTAAAATGCTGTATAGTCCCAGCTCTGACCACCGTCAGTCGACCATCCAAATAAAGGCTGAAATATTGAATTCTCACCGGCAACGTACGCGTTATCGTCATCAAGCATCTGCACACCCCAGAATCCGCCGCCGAAGAAACCTGTCTGAGAGGTTGTCCAGCTTGCTCCGGCATCGGTGGAATATAAAATCGTCTGTGATGATCCCCCTGCCACACCGCTGGTACCGTTAAAAGAAACTGACAGCAGGTTGTCGCTTACATTGGAAGTAATATTTTGCCAGGACGAACCGGCATCAGTTGTACGGAGTAAGATGCCGGCATCGCCTGCAATTACCGCAATGCTGTTATTTATAACACTTATGCTGTTTAATCTCTCTGAAGTACCCGAAGTGATGTTCTCCCAGCTGACACCCCCGTCAGTCGTCTTGAGGATAGTTCCCGCATCTCCGACAGCTATAACATAATCGGTGGTAAAAAAACCTATTCCGTTCAGACTGTTTGTTGTGCCTGAATTCAGCGAAAACCAGCCTGGCTGGGAGTTAGCAATAGAAAAACTGAATAAAAAAGAAAATAAAAGCAGATAGTATCTTTTGATCATCCGGTTTCTCCTATATAATTTTTAGTTCCTGGTAATGGAAATCTAAGAAATTTTGCTTTGTTTAATGGTGATCCGGGAATCATTTTAATTTCCGTAGGGAATAAATATTTATAACACCCATGCCCCTCAAAGTAAAGATTCCCGGAGGGAATCCAAGAGAGGTTTGTCTTGTAACAGCGGCTAAATCCCTTCGGGATTTCAGAATCTTATTCTTGCGGAAATCAGGAAATTACGTACCTGGGGATGTTGCGGGGGAGGCGGCTGAGTGATTCATAATTCAGCTGATCGCTTAATTCACTGAATGAGGAGACAGAAATGGAGAGATCGCCCTGACAGCCTATCAGTACTACTTCATCATTCCTTTCTATACCCGGCACATCTGTTACATCGATGATCAGGTGATTCATATTAACAATACCTATCACGGCTACCCTGTAGCCGTTGACCAAAGCACGGCCATGATTACTCATAGACCGGCTGAAACCCTGTGAATAACCCACAGGGACTATGCCGATTTTCATATCGCGCTGCGCAAGGTAGGATGTTCCGTATCCGACAAATTCCCCGGTAGATACCTGCTTGACGCTCATTATTTTGCTTTTCCAGGATATAATCCTCCTGAGCGGGTCAATCTTTTTTTCCTGTTTACTGAGATAAGAAATAAGCGTTTCCCTGCTCGGCCAGAATCCATATTGAAGAATTCCAATTCTTACCAGCTCCATCCTTGTCTGCGGGTAGGATACTGCAGAGGCGCTGCAGGCAGTGTGCCTTGTAATCGGATGAATACCTTTTGCTTCAAACCATTTGTAAAAATTATTAAATTTTTTAATCTGCTGATGTATCCGGTAATAGTTAGCTATACTTTCTGCTCCCGCATAATGCGTGCACATACCCTCGACAACATAATTACCCTTGTATTTTTTCAAGACATCAGTTAAACGACCGAAATCTCTTTCCTGGAATCCTGTACGGTTGAATCCAGTTTCAAGCTCAATATGTATCCTCGCAGGAATATCAATTCGTTTGGCAGTTTTAAGAGCAAATTCCAATCTGGCAAGATCAAAAACCCAGAACTGTATCTCTTCTCTGATCGCCCATTCAATGTCCGAATCATCAATCATTCCCATTATCATAATTTCGGAATCTTTTGTTAATGTAGAACTTACACGATAGGCCTCTTCTGTGCTGAAAACCGAAAAATGATCTATACCTGCATTCTCCGCCATAGGGACGAATACCTCGATGCCATGTCCGTATGCATTTCCCTTAACTACCGAAGATATCCTTACCTTCTTTCCGAATAATTTCCTGAGGAAAGAAATGTTGGTATCAAGAGAAGACTGACTGAGTTCCAGAACAGAAGTGTGAAACATATTATTTCCTCTTCAGTATTTCCTGCCAAATAGTATAAAACATATTTATCCCGACGGGAATTATTTCGTCCGGGAAATCATAATCAGGATTATGAAGCTGAGGATGATTCTTTCCCGAGCCTATTCCGAACATTGCTCCACGGAACTTCCCTGTGAAATGACCGAAATCCTCTGACCAGCGGAATGGTTTACTTACTTTATTCACCGGGTAATAATTTTTTTCCGCGGCCTTCCTGATTATGCCGCTGCATCTCTCATCATTTACAGTTGCCGGGAATTCTTCAGTATAATTTATTTCTATTTTAAGTCGTTGATCTGAAGCAACCCTTCGTGCTATCTTTTCAGCCTCAGTAATCAGCAAATCCATATCCTCATTCCTGTACGCTCTCAGGGTTGCCATCAATTCTCCGTAACCCGGAGAAGTTCCGAAAGCCCTCTCCCCAATTCGTACATGGATGATTGTGGTTAAAACAAATTCTTTTACTGCTTTAAGCTCACCCGGTAAAGCTGAAATTTTTCTGATGATATCAGCAACAGCCATTGATGGATTTATTCCATTCTCGGGTTCTGCAGCGTGGGAAGTCTTCCCCGTGAGTTTGATGATCATTCCTCTTGAAGCTGACGCAAAGCTGCCGTCTCTGATGATTATGGAACCTGACTCATACCCGGGAAGGTTATGAAAAGCAAATACATAATCCGGAGTTATCTTTGCAAATTGGATATCATTCAATATTCGTTCCGCACCCTCACCTGTTTCCTCGGCCGGCTGGAACAAAAGGATAACCTTACCGTTAAATTTTCGGGTAGTGGAGATTCGCTGTCCTAATCCGGCAAGTATAGTCATATGGCCGTCATGTCCGCATTTATGACCCTTATCTTTATACTTCGACTTATAATCAAAACCATTTATTTCATCTATCGGCAGAGCATCCAGCTCGGCTCTGAACAGAACCGCAGGACCTTCAGCCTCTCCTTTAAAGACAAAGGCTATTCCATTCCCGCCTATATTCTTTATGGTTTCATCCGGAGAATATTTATAAATGAATTTTTCTATCTTAGAGGCAGTACCGTTTTCTTCTCCGGCCAGTTCTGGTTCGGAGTGGATGTTCCGGCGGAGGTTGAGCAGTTCTTCATTACTATCTTTTTTCAAATCGGTTCCTATTAATAATGTGATTCCAGACTTTTTTAGGAATCTTCCACCCGGATGCTGAAACAAGTTCAACATGACAATCATATATGGAAATACAAAAACAAACTTCCCTGCTGATAAAATCATTTAGGCATGACCGGATTAATGTCTGTCTCAATCGGGCTCCTCGCTCAATTCGATTTCTCTGATTTCCTGTGGAGAAGTTAAGAAACTTATCGTCACAAAAGTAATCGCTGATAGGGAAATTCCATAAATATTGGCATCGAGTCCCAGCGGCAGGCTAATCCCTAATGCAATGAGTGCAATTGTTGTGCCTCCTCCAAGGACCATCGACCACAAAGCGGCAGTTGAGTTACTCCGCTTCCAGAAGAAAGCCCCTATCACGGGGATGAACAATCCAGATACCATAAATGCATATGAATACAACATCAGCTGAAGCACGTTCTGCATATAGGATGCGAGGAACAATGCAAGCGCCCCAATAAAAAGAGTAATTAGTTGGGAATAGCGAAGAAACTTTTTCTGATCTGAACTAATATTAAAGAACCGGTCGAGTATGTCAGTCATAACATTGCCTGAAGCAGCCATGAGGCAGCTGTCGGCAGTTGACATTATAGCAGAGAAATAGGCTGACATCATCAGTCCCATTAAACCTATAGGAAGTATCGAACGAAGGAGCATTGGAAGTCCCATCTCAGAATCCATACTGCCGATAGTTGCATAACCAAGGTATTCGAACATTCCATCATTTGCAGCCACTCTGGCAAAGAGTCCAAGCAGCACACCCATAAAAGCCATAGCAGGCCACTCAAACAGTCCCGCAATAAACCATGCCTTCTTAGCCTCCTTCTCGCTTTTACATGCATAAATTCTCTGGTAAAGAGTCATCCCCACAAACCAGATCGGCACAATGGTAACAAACCAGTTAACCATCGTCTGCCAGCTAAGGTTGCTCAGTGAAAAAAACTCAGGCGGCACAGCTTTAGCAATCTCTGAATAACCTCCGACCGCAAAGTAAGCGATTGGAATTCCTATAAATATTAATCCCACCATCAATATTATCCATTGAACAGTATCAGTATAAATAACTGCCTTCATTCCTCCAAGGAAAGTATAAATAACTACGATTGCTCCCATTATCAAAAGCGCAGTTTCAATATCGAGTGAAATAAATGAGGCGGCTGCAAGTTTAGCGCCGGCAAGTATCTGTGAACTCGTAAAACCTATATACCCTATTGCAGAAATGAAACCTGCTATAATAGCAACCTTCCTGTTATAAAAAGTTTCAAAGATCTGCGGAAAAGTGTAGAGTTCTTTAAAGTTTTTCATCTTATTAACTTTGGGAATCAGCAGAACGGCGCTGAGCCATGCTCCGATCAGACCTGTAAAGAGCATCCAGGAACCTGAGATACCCATGACAAATCCGAGACCTCCAAGTCCAATTGAGAAACCGCCACCCACATCGGTAGCCACAACCGAAAGTCCCACGTGAACACTTCCCATACTTCTTCCGGCAACGTAATAATCGTCTGCATCCTTATTCTTACGCAGGAAGAAAAATCCTATCCCCAGCATTGTAATCATATAGACAGAGAAAATACTGATGTCTATCCAGTGCATATTTAAACAATCTCCTTTGTTACATATTTTGTATTCATTAGCCGTGCAACAGCCATATAGTTAGGTTTAAAATGAAGCTGTTTCCCGACAGAGAACTTCCCTTTTTTATCTCCCGTATCATAAACAGTCATATCAGAAGTAGTTCCGATGAACTTAATATTATCATCCTTAGGCGTAATATGGGAAGGATCCACATCAATCTCACCGAAGTCGACTATAGCCCTGTACGACTTCTTGTCAATGTCGATATCCACATCTCTCTGGAAATCATGTGCTGTAATTCCAATACCGGCATCAGTGAGGTTGCCGTCGGGCACCATTTCCTTCTCTTCAAGTTCAAGAATCTCCGCGGAGAAGTCGAATGCATTTGTAGAAAGGTTCTTAAACCTCTTATTGTCGATTATGGAAACTCCGAGGAATGCCGTTTCACCTATCCTGAAATGATTTATACCATCGGGCAGTCTGTTCCGCATAACGAGGGGAAGTGTTATAGAACTTCCGGCAGAGACAAGATTGAGTTTTTTATCAAACTTTTCCTCAACAAGCATTTTATACAGACTAAGCTGAACCATTTTATCATAAGTCGGCTCTACACCGTACATACAACCGAGATTTGTACCGAGTCCCTCTATCTTTATATTTTTCAGTCCAAATAATTTTTCATAAAAAGAAAGAACGTTATCGCGCAGTATTCCCTCCCGAAGCTCACCAAGTTCGATCATTATGATAACACGGTGCGTTTTGCCCAGTTTTTCAGCCTCTCTATTCAGCGCTTCAATAGTAGTATATGAGCTGTTAAGTGATATATCCGCATACTGAACAATTTTTTTAGCAAGAACAGGAGCGGGGGGCTTGATATACATTGTGACAATATCGGGTTTAATTTCCTTAATCGTTTTCAGATTGGAAATCCTTGAATCACCTACCGAATGGACTCTTTTTATAGACTCATCACAGATTATCTTTTCAAGCACCGGCCTGTTGCCTCCGAGGATCTTCACCACTAATGACCAATCGATATTTTTTTCCGCGAGAAATGAACTCAGCTTAATTATATTCTCACAGATACGGTTTGTATTTACATTTAAAGTTGCCATTTTATTTCTCTTTTTTGAATCTCATTTCAGCATACTTCGTAGTAAAGCCGATACGTTCATAAAGACGTTTGGCAGGGTTATCATATTCAACGTGCAGTTTAACATCACCGTCGGCAATAGATATTGCTTTATTTACTATTTCCCTGCCGTAACCTTTTCCCCTGAATCCGGAATCGACTGCAACATACACAAGTACATTTTCGGGAATATAACCGGACATCCCTGTATTGTTCATCACCAATGCGCCGATCAGCTCATCTTCATGAAATGCAGCAAGCAGGAAACCACCGCAGCCTTTTTCATTAGAGAAAGCGTAATCAATTGATTTTCCGATAGCGTCTTTAGAATCGCCAAACTTATCCAGATGTTGATAAAGGAAATCAATAAACTTTTCCCTGGTAAGTTCTTTATCGAATTCGTTTTCTTGTTTTATTTGTTTAAATCTCAACATTATTTTTCTCCTGAATTTTTAAAAATAATAGTCCCCACCCGTTCCATAACCCGGAACAGATAGTCTTATTTACAAGGTACTAGTTATGTCTGAATGAATTAAATAATTTTAAAAAGGAATACTTCAACGGGGTAAGGTTAATTTCTCCTGAAGATCGCGTATTCCTACGGGGAGTAAGATCAGGTAATCTCTGCGGGTAAATTCTGATATCTGCTTCAAACAGACCGGAAACGGGCACAACAAAAGTTTTTTTTAATGAAATTTGATATACAAATATAACAATAATCACGTTAAAGATCAGGTTTTTGTGCCAATTATCATTAGTCAAGGCTACCGGAACACTAATAACAGCACAATAAAGAGCGTATATGTATCTTGTAAAAAAATGGAAAGGATATTATGCGCGCAAAGAAGACGAAAAAGAAACTATCAAAAATAAAAAAGATTGCAGGATATACTTCAACTTTTGCAACAGTAGGAATTTTATTAACTACACTTATTCAGAAAGTAAGAAAGAAGAAAGGTTCTGAGTAAAGTATAGAATTATTTTTTCATGTTTACTTTTCTGGTTGACAATTGATAAGTTTATTTCCAAATTTGGGCAGGTTCTTTCAAGAGGTTACCCCTGCCTCTTGATGGTAAATGAATCTGACCCGCTGAGGATCCCCCTTCGGCGGGTTTTTTATTTTAGAGTCCCGAACTTCATAACAAACCAATGGAACTACTGACCCAAACTTCATAGATATTCTTGTTAAGCAAGGTAAGAGATGGATAAACCAGGCAGTCTCCAATCAGGTTTATGGCTTTAAATAAAGCGGGTAGGCTTTGAGATCGGGATAAATTTTTATTGCCGGCAGAGGGAGATGAATGTAGTTTAGCAATCTCAAAGCTTCTTTAAGGAATCCATCTTCGGGCTTAAATAATTTTACAAGATCAATATCCGGGGAAATTATAAAGACTTTATGAATGGCTTCAGGATTATCGAGGTTAGTAATTGAGACTCCGAGTGCAAGGTTGAGAAAATCAGGCATGAACGAGTTCATCTCTGAGGGGAGCAGATTTTTTAAATCGGCTGCTAACCAGAATGTTTCTCCTTCGTAGTCATCGTTAAAGAACTGGTTATTTTTGCTACCCTGGTTCATCTTATTATAGTATGCGCTGTTTGACGGAAAATAGCTGTACTTAAAATTAAAGTTCTGAAGAAAGGGAATTTTTTTCTGAGCATATGGATAAAAAGCACCGACCGCACTGCCCGCAAGGTCAACCGGATCAAATCCCCAGGTAGGAGCAAAACCATCTTTAATCTCCACTCCAGTATAGACCAGTGTACTGAACAATCCTCCGTAAAGCAGCGAGGATTCTTCATCCAGTCCTGCCCATCGCAAACCTTCACTAAAGCATTCTGTGAATAAAATTCCGCCGTACAGATGTCCTATTTTATCCACGTTTTCTGTATAGGTATAGTTATAATCAATGTGAAAATGAGTATTACCCTGATTCCACCAGGCTGTTTCCCATCGGTAGTATATGCCTCCCAAAATTGCTAGTGAAGTCCCCGAAACAATACCCAGACGAACATAACTGATATTATCTTCAGGAACAAACGTATTATCAAATGCCTTAATTGAATCTAGAGGAACATGAGGATTTACAGTACTCTCCAGCGGATAAAAGCTCCTGACTTCCGGATCCAAATGGGAAAATAAATTTAAGGAATTGCTATTAAGCTCCAATGATCTTTGAGCGAAGGAAGAGCCGCAATTAAATATCAGAATTACCAATATGGATCTGACAGCTAGCCTGGACACCACTTCCTCTGAATTACTGGTAGAATTTTTCTATATCTGATATGCGAATTTGGGCAATAAATATTTTTATATCAAGGTATTACTGCTCTCGCTCAAAATTTAATTCTGGCTGAACTTCATTAAAAAAGCTTTGATAAACCTGTTGATGTCTCCGTCCATCACCGACTGTACGTCCGAAGTTTCCTCATCAGTACGATGGTCTTTAACCATATTATAAGGGTGAAAAACATAGGAACGAATCTGGCTTCCCCATTCTATCTTCATTTTACTCTTTTCAACTTCATCCAGCTCGGCTTCCTGTTTCTCCTTTTCGATCTGGTAGAGTTTCGATTTCAACAGCTTCATTGCATTTGTTCTATTTTGAAGCTGAGATCTCTCGCTCTGGCATGCCGCAACAGTGTTGGTAGGAATATGAGTTATACGGACAGCCGTTTCAACCTTATTAACGTTCTGACCTCCCTTGCCGCCCGACCTGTAAGTATCAACCCTGAGATCAGCAGGATTTATTTCTATCTCAATTGTATCATCTATTTCAGGAATAACGAATACTGAGGCAAACGAAGTATGTCTCCTCTTGTTAGAATCAAAGGGAGAAATTCTAACAAGACGGTGAACGCCGTTTTCTGCTTTCAGGTAACCGTATGCAAATTCGCCCTGCACCTCGATTGAAACACTTTTAATACCGGCTCCGTCTCCTTCAAGCAGATCCAGAATCGTCATTTTGAAATCGTTTTGTTCACCCCAGCGAAGGTACATACGCATGAGCATTTCCGCCCAGTCCTGCGCCTCTGTACCGCCTGCGCCTGAATGAATTGACAGGATACAGTTCTTATTATCATCCTGACCGCTGAGCATATTCTTAAATTCAGCCTCTTCTACAGACTTTTTGACGGATTCCAGTTCACCTTCAATATCATTCCTGAAAGATTCATCATCCTCCATTTCGGCAAGCTGGATAAACTCTTTCAAAGCAGATGCCTTTTTATCAAGCTCCTTCCAAAGGTTGACCCAATTCTCAAGGGATTTAATTTCCTGAAGGATCTTTTGTGCCCCCATCTGATCATTCCAGAAATCAGGCTGACTGGTCTGGTTCTGCAGTTCTTTTATTTTTGAGTCTTTTGTATCGACGTCAAAGATAACCTCTTAATGTCTCGATCCTATCCTTGTATTCTTCCAGCTGCTTTAATTCATCTTCGTACATTTAATCTCCTGATACTTTAGTATTTATGAGTTAAGATTTCTCAAACATGTTCCATCATTCTTTGATCTCAAGTTCCATCCGCAGAAGTGCTGCAGCAAGGGTTTTACCCTGGGCATCGTGCTTCAAGGAGACTGTGCCGCCGCCGCCTAAGGTCTTATTTAATATAAAATTAAGTGCTCTAATATTAGGAAGTTCATACCGTTCAACTTCGCCGAAGCAAATTCCTTTGAAATGCTCCTTTACCCTTTTTTGAGTTAAATGTTTTTTTATAATTTCATATCCCTTATCATCATAAGCAATAATTCCTACATTAGCGGCATCGCCTTTGTCCCCGCTTCTGCCATGGGCGATATCTAATAATCTTATTTTTGTCATTTCAACTCCAGTATTTTAACATTAGGTTCAACTAGTTTTTTAGGTATCAAAGCCGGCCAGTATGCTATTACTTCGCTTGGCCTGGGACGGCCGCCTGCAAAACCGGTAACACTTGGTGGACCCGTAAGAATAAGCGGAGCGATTTCCATCCCGAACCTTTTTAATGATTCATAATCTTTTGAACGTACTGCTACCCGCAGCATTACTTCATTAATTTTGTCTTCATCGATATCAGGAACCAACGGACCATGAGTTGAGTTGTAGCCCACATATTCAGTCCTGATCTCATCGAATTTTAGTCCCAGGTTCTCAAGCCGCTGCCTGAGTATCTTATCAGCTGCTTTAGCTTTTGTCAGTGCTTCCGGCCATGAGTAAGTTAGTGAAGCAGCAGCAGCGAATCCATCGGCATAAGAGCAGGAGACTTTATATGAATCCGTAGCTTCCTTCCCTTTCACGTCAAACACGCGAACCCTGTCATTCCCGAGATCCTCAAGCTTTATCGAAGTAAAATCAGCTACACAATCAGGTGTAATGTAAGAGGTCGGGTCACCAATCTCATACACAAGCTGCTCTGCTACAGTCTCAAACGATACCCTCCCGCCTGTTCCGGAATGCTTGGTGATAATAACATCGCCGTTAGGATAAGCTTCAGCTATCGGGAAACCAATTTCAGCCATATTATTTATCGATTTCCAGTCACCCAGGAAATTTCCGCCGGAGGACTGAGCACCGCATTCCAGAATATGTCCTGCGACTGTTCCCGCTGACATCAGATCATAATTCTCACTGTCCCACCCGAATTCATAGATCATCGGAGCAAGGGTTAAACCTGTATCAGTAGTTCTTCCGGTTATAACGATATCGGCTCCGCGTTTGAGAGCTTCAACAATAGGCATAGCACCGAAGTAAACATTGGCGCTGACAAGCTTATCCTTATAAGGTAGAATAGACTCACCTGTTTCCATATTCTTCAGTTCACATCCTGATGAAATGATGTCATCAATATTGTCACGGATGTCATCTCCTAATACCACGGCAATATCAAGCTTTTTAATATTGAGACCCATAGCAATTTCAAGTATTGAATCTGCGCAGGCAATGGGGTTAACCCCTCCACCGTTTGTTATAACCCTAATTCCTTTTTCCACACAAACAGGCAGAATTCTTTTCATAAGATCAGGGAGGTCTCTTGCATACCCGAGGTTAGGATTTCTCATTTTCTGTTTCTGAAGAATGGACATGGTTACCTCTGCCAGATAATCCATTACCAGGTAATCTACTTCACCCTTAGTGACCTGGTTGTAGGGAGCATCAATTAGGTCCCCCCAGAAACCCTGCCCTGAGGCTATTCTGATTTTATCTTTCAATTAATATCACTCCGATAATTATTATTACATAATATAACGTTATTTTTTGAATTCCTTTATGATCGACCAATAAAGGGGCAACCAGGAAGGATAGATCTTTAAAATAAAAAGAGACAAAATTTTGAGTAGAAATACGACTTAAAATTTTGCCTCTTCAAAATTCTAAATCAAATGATAAAAAACCATCATATGATTCAGAAATATAGATCACACAGAATTAAATTACAACCGCCTTATAACCATAGCAATGAAGTCCCGACTTACCTTCATCCTGTATCCGGCGGAAGACAATCTTCACTTTCTGGCCTATTTCCACCGTATTAACATCGATATCAGCGACCTGCATAGTTAGCCTAACGCCGTCGTTCACTTCAACTATAGCGACTGCATACGGGGTTTGCTGTGAAAAGTTTGAAGGTCCCACTCTTATAACGGTGAACGTCAATATTTTTCCAGTGTCCGAAAGTTTTATCGTCTCAAATTCTTTTGATTTACACTCACCGCAATATGCCCGCGGAGGGAAATAAACCTTGCCACACTTTTTGCATCGTGCTGCCTCCAGCCTGTAGCGCTGCGGAATTTCGCGGAAATATCTTGGACTAATCATATTGCCTCCAGTATATGAATTACACAGCTTGCACCCGACCCGCCCATATTCTGAGCCATCCCGATATGAGCATTCTTAACCTGCCGGGGGCCGGCTTTGCCCTGAAGCTGTTCATAAAGTTCAATAATTTGAGCGATACCGGTAGCTCCCACCGGGTGCCCTTTCGACTTTAACCCGCCGCTTGTATTTATCGGAATCTTACCCGATTCAAGAGAGGTGAGACCCTCTTCAACCGAAGGCCCTCCGCATCCTTTCTCGAAGAAACCAAGATCTTCAGATACAACGATCTCGGCAATGCTGAAGCAATCATGTACCTCTGCGAAATCAATATTCTCAGGTTTAAGGTTTGCCAGTTTATACACTTTCTCAGCGGCTCTTGAAACGGCATCAAGGGCAGTGAGGCTGCGTCGATTATGAAGCGCAATTGTATCTGAAGCCTGGGCAGACGCCTTAACCCTAACCGGTGAGTCGGTGAATTTCTTAGCTATATCCATCGAACAGAGAATTACGGCTGCTCCCCCATCGCTTACAGGTGAACAGTCGAGCAGACGCAGAGGATCAGCAACGAGTGTTGATTTAAGCACCTGGTCAATTGTTATTTCAGAACGGAACTGAGCATTAGGATTCTTCGATCCATTCCGGTGATTCTTTACGGCAACTGCCGCAAGCTGTTCTCTTTTTGTTTTATACTGGTGCATATGAGCATTAGCAATCATAGCATAAAGACCAGGGAATGTAATACCCTGATACACTTCATACTCCTGATCTGCAGCAGTAGCAAGCGTGTCGGTAACATCAGCTCCATCGGTCATCTTTTCAACGCCGCCGGCAAGAACTATTTCACTTTGTCCTGAGGCAACTTCAAGATACGCCTGCCTGAAAGCAGCGCCTCCTGATGCGCAGGCCGACTCCACGCGGGTTGAGGGAACCGGAGTAACTCCCAGGTAATCCGCCATAACGGCCCCGATATGTTCCTGGCCGACAAACAAACCGCTTGACATACTTCCTACATACATCGAATCAATATGATCAACTCCTGCATCCTCGATGGCCTTAACAGCTGCTTCAACGAAAATATCCTTTATAGATTTTCCCCAAAGCTCACCGAACTTTGTCATTCCTGCACCAATTACAGCAACTTCTTTCATTTTTATCTCCTCCCTCTATTCATTCAAGATTATTTTACGACGGAATTTTGCATACTCACCATAGTCGAGATAGATCTTATCGTTGTCAAGCATATCTCTAACCTTCGGCGCTTTATTCTGAACATCTTTTATTTTATCCGTAACCTGAAAAATAAAACCGTCGCTTCCGGCTCCTGAACCGAAAGAGACCATAAAGATCTTATCTCCGGGACTGGCAACATCGAGTACAGCCGATAAACCCGTTGGTGATGATCCGGAGTAAGTATTCCCCATCCAGGGAACAATCCACCCGGTTTCAAGCTGTTCTTTAGTGAAACCCAGCTGTTTGCCTGCCATCTGAGGGAACTTTCCGTTAGGCATATGAAAAACAGCATACTTAAAGTCGGCAGGTTTCATACCCGATTTTTCAAGAAGACCCTTTCCTGCATTTACTACATGTCTGAAGTAAGCAGGTTCGCCTGTAAAACGTCCTGCATGCCGGGGATAAAACTCACCTTCCCTTCTCCAGAAATCAGGAGTATCGGAAGTATAGGAATTAGTGAATAAGAATTCGGCGACAACGTTTTCCGCTCCAATTATAAACGCAGATCCTCCTGCGGATGCCGAGTATTCAAGTGCATCACCCGGAGCTCCCTGGGAGGTATCAGCACCAATCGCCAATGCGTATTTAACTTCACCCGCTTTAACAAGTCCGTACGCAACAAACATTGCTTCCGTACCGGCCTTGCACGCAAATTCATAACTTGCAACGTGAACATCAGGACCAATACCAAGGGCGTCTATTAAAATTGTGCCGCTTGGTTTAACAGCATAAGGATGCGACTCAGACCCGATATAAACCGCACCTATATCGGCAGGATTTATACCGCATCGCTGCAATGCATACTTTGCTGCCTGAACAGAGATTGTTATAGTATCCTCATCAAGACCGGGAACGGTCTTCTCGTACAATAACAAACCTCGCTTAATTGCTTCTGGATCGGCTCCCCACTCTTTCGAAATGTTCTCTACTTTAACCCTGTATCGTGGGAGATAAGAACCAAACCCGACGATTCCAATCATATTACTCTCCCTGCATATTTGATGATTAATTAGTTAATTATATATAACCTGTATCTATCAAATTCAGTCAGGATTATTATTAAAGGGAAATGTAAAACAAGCGCTGATAATTTTTCCCGCTAAAAATAAATCCTCCCCTATCCCTAATTTATTTCAAAAACAATATATCAACTTTTAATCTAAGTGTAAATCAGAAAGCAGGAAATTATTTATCTGTGTCTGAAAGAGTTACCTGTTCCAACCTTCTCTTCCAATAAGCGGAACGAATGCAAATTCGGGAATATCCCTAACATCAAAATCATCTTCACCAACCTTTTGGATGATCTTGAGTATTTGCGATTTCTTATCGCCCACCGGAATTACAAGTCGGCCTCCTATCGCCAATTGTTTCTTTAAAGAGGCGGGAACTGACGGTGACCCGGCAGTCACTATTATACCGTTAAAAGGTGCATATTCTTCCCATCCGATAGTACCGTCACCGTATTTGGTATGCACCCTTATACCGAGGTTATCGAAAAGCTTTTGAGTTTTATTATATATATCAAACTGCCTTTCAATGCTGTGAACCTTCATTCCCATATTCTCTAGAAGAGCCGCCTGGTATCCGGAGCCAGTTCCTATCTCAAGCACCTTATCTCCTTCTTTCAAACTCAGAGCCTGGGTCATATAGGCAACGGTGTAAGGCTGCGAGATAGTCTGCCCGTAACCTATAGGCAGGGCGATATCTTTGTATGCATGCATTTTCAATGCATCCGGGACGAATTTATCTCTTTCGACCGCTGAAACCGAACGAAGGACCCTTTCATCCGTTATGCCCCGCTTTTTTATTTTTTCTACAAGATCGTTTCTCTCTGATTCGTACATATTACCCGGAAAGTTAAATCACACAAAGATATATTAATTATTTTTAATTCTTTAATTTTGAACTTTGATTTATTAAAGATTTTAAAATGTTCGATATAGATTTAATACTCAACTCCGCCGGAGGAGCATTGCTGATAGCTTTTATGCGTATATGCGATGTAAGCATCGGTACAATGAGAACAATATTCGTTGTGCAGGGTAAAAAATATTTTGCCGGCATCGCAGGCTTCTTTGAGGTTCTTATCTGGATCTTCGCTATGAGGTTCATAATGCAGCATCTTGATCATATTCCCAATCTGTTTGGTTACGCAGCAGGATTTGCCCTTGGGAATATCATAGGGATATCGATCGAACAGAAAATAGGATTGGGATACATTCAGCTGAATGTTATCTCACGCCATTTTACTGATCAAATTGCAAATGAATTAAGGAAATCACGATTTGGTGTTACCATAGTGCCGGGGGAAGGGGGTGCGGGAGGAGTTTCGATAATTGTGCTTATTGCTCCCAGGAAATTTCAGAAGAAAATTGTAAACCTCATCGAATCCGTAGATCCGAAATCATTTATCACAGTAAATCATTCTTTGCCTTACAGGGGTTACCGCCACGGGTCCAGAAAATAAGCTGATTACTCCAGGAGCAATCAGCAGCAATTTTTGTGAGCCCATCACAATGACGTTTGTTAAAGGGAAAACCCTAAGTTGAAGGATGAAAATAGAAAACAGTTTTTCTGTCACGAAGCCATTGAATCGTAGATCTGATTAGGATCCATCAGACTTATTATAGCTTCAGATTTAGTCTTATGAGTATTGAAAATATTTAATGTTCCTGTAACTGTAAGAATTGTATGAGCTATTGACGGCGGCTCGATGATCCTTAATTCACCACCTATATCAGCAAGTCTTTTCAGGGTAACAACGAGAACCCCAATAAATGTGGAATCGATGAAATCGCAGGGACTCAGATCAATGATGATCTTAAGTTTTTTCTTTTTGATTTCGTCATCGATAAATTTTCTGAACTCATGAGCCTCTTTTACAGTAGCGCGTGATATATTTACAGTAATAACTACTATATCACCACTATATTCTTTTTCGAAGTCTAACATTGGTCCCTCGCTTTTTATTATTACCTGAACTTTTGTGTTTTATATGCCGCCCTCTTCACTCTTGGTTTTACTTATTCAATTCAGGTGCCAGTAGAATTATAGCCAAATTTCTAATTTTCAATGGTTATAAAGTGTTTCAAACTAGAACAATTTTCCAATTATAATTGGTTTTGAGAAGCATTGAGTTAAATGTGAATGAGATTATAAAAGTGGAAATAAAAAAGCCTGAAAATATTTAATTTTCAGGCTTGATGAGGCGCCGGTCGGATTCGAACCGACGAATAAAGGTTTTGCAGACCTTCGCCTTAGACCACTTGGCTACAGCGCCGTTTTTCAATAACAAATATAAATAAAGTCCGGCCACAAAAAGAAATCCACCTGAAGTGGATTCTTTTGAGCGGGAAACGGGACTCGAACCCGCGACATCAACCTTGGCAAGGTTGCGCTCTACCAACTGAGCTATTCCCGCAAAATGTTTTACAAAATTTCCCTTTACCAGATTTATACCCTTTTTAAACAGGGCTGTATTCGTAAAGAGCTTGTTTCGTTTGGTATTAAGCTAATTTTTTAGCGTGACAAATATAAAAGGATTACCTGTATCTTGCAATAATTTTTAGCCTGGAAGTTATTTTTTTGACCCATTTAACCCGATTTCATATTTCATATTTTATTAAATTTGATAATTATCTCTTAAATTTTCAACGAAATGGAATATCTGCTAAGTTCTTTAATAGGATACCTGCTCGGCTCAATACCCGCGGCATATATTCTTTTAAAAAAAAGCAGAGGCATTGATATAACCGAGACGGGGTCGGGAAATGTCGGGGCAATGAACTCCTTCGAGATTACGAATTCAAAAATAATCGGACTTGCAGTGCTGGTTGTTGATGCGTTAAAAGGCCTCCTCAGCGTTTATTTAATTCTACTTCTCTTCCCTGTCAATTTTATTTATCCGGCATTATCATTGTTTTTTGCCGTTTTTGCTCATTGCTACAATCCATGGCTGGGTCTAAAAGGCGGAAGAGGACTGGCAACCGCGGCCGGTGGTGCCTCACTACTATTTCCGTTTGCATTAATCGTCTGGGGCATTCTATGGCTGGCAATTTATCTTTTCCGTAAAGACATACTCCTCGCGAATATCTGGGCTACGATTGCCCTGATTATTATAGTACTGACATCTTCAGAAATTGCTGTGAAGTATTCATTCCCGCACGCCGGCACCAGAAGTGAGCTAATACTATTCAGCATGGCTCTGCTCATAATTATATTTATAAGACATATTGAACCATTTAAAGAAATTATTAAAACCAAAAATTTTATCAGGAAGGGTAAACGATGACATCTTTTCAGAGAAGATTAATAACGTTTGGTTCTGTATTAATTATTGTGGCCGCAGCTTTTTTTATCATACGGCCGGATAAACCAGCACCTTTATTTGTTTCATCCGAAGGCAACTATTCCCTTACTCAATATCAGCAGAAGGATCAGCATAATGTCGACATAACTAGCTCAAGAAATAATATCATAACACAAACAGTAAAAAAAGTTAGTCCCGCTGTTGTAGGCATAAATGTAACTGAGATTCGGCAGTACCGCGATCCCTTTGGCTCCTTTTTCGATGATCCTTTTTTCAAACAGTTTTTTAACAACAGATCATATAGTCGAAAAGTAAAGGGGCTCGGCTCGGGGTTTATAATTTCTCCTGACGGCTATATTGTAACCAACGATCATGTTGCGGGCAACGCCACGGAAATAACGGTTACAATGACAAACGGGAAACACTATAAAGCAGATGTTGTAGGCAGCGACCCGGTTACAGATATCTGCCTGCTTAAAGTCGATGCATCAGATCTGCCGTTTGAGGTTCTGGGCAAATCGGATGATATTTTGATCGGTGAATGGGTAATTGCACTCGGCAACCCCTTTGGTCTTTTTGAAATAAATGATAAACCCACTGTTACAGTCGGTGTAATAAGTTCAACAGGAATGAACCTGGAACCGATAAATAACAGGTACTATATAAATATGCTTCAGACAGATGCTGCGATTAATGGGGGCAATAGCGGTGGTCCACTTGTTAACAGTGAAGGCGAGGTAATAGGAATGAATACTCTCATTTTTACCGGCGGAAATGGTTCCCAGGGAAGTATAGGACTTGGCTTTGCAATTCCAATTGATAAGGTTAAAAGAATTATCTCCGAACTGAAGCAGAACGGAAAAATTGACCGCAATTTTGAGCCAGGGATGAGGATACAGACGATTGATCAGCAGATTGCCGATTATTATAACCTGGTTGATACACGCGGTGTAATTGTTACCCAGGTACTACCCGGTTCACCTGCAAAAAAAGCTGGGATTGAAGTTGGAGATATCATCACCCAGGTTGAAAGCTACCGGATAAATGATGATCAGACCATAATTGGTGTCTTCCAGGAATTCAGAAAAGGCCAGACCATCACTCTTCACATAATAAGAGATAATAAACCAATGACAGTTCAAATGAAACTGGAGAATAAAAAATGATTGAGCGCTATACTCTACCTGAAATGGGCCGGATCTGGCAGGATAAATTTAAATTAGACACCTGGCTGAAAATTGAAATTCTTGCCTGTGAAGCAAGAAGTAAAATGGGTGAGATCCCTGAAAAAGATGTAGATGCAATAAAAGCAAAAGCGGATTTCGATGTTAAACGGGTGCTTGAGATCGAAGAGACAACAAAGCATGATGTAATAGCGTTTCTCACAAATGTGGCCGAGTATGTGGGGCCTGAATCCCGCCACATCCATTACGGAATGACCTCCTCAGATATCCTCGATACAACCCTTTCCTATCAGATGAAAACTGCGGGTGAGATACTTCTTAAGAGATTAAATGAGCTTAAGGCGGCTTTGAAGACCCGGGCGCTGGAACATAAAAATACCGTATGCGTCGGCCGGTCGCACGGTATTCACGCAGAGCCCACTACTATGGGTCTTAAGTTTGCATTATGGTATGAGGAGATAAAAAGAAATATAAAGAGATTGGAGAATGCAGTTGAGGAAATTAGTGTGGGACAGATATCAGGAGCGGTAGGTACATTCGAGCATCTTTCTCCGAAGGTAGAGGAATATGTTTGTGAGAAGATGGGATTAAAACCTGCACCTGTTTCCACTCAGGTGATTCAGCGCGACAGACACGCTCAATTCCTTACAACCCTGGCAGTCATCGGTGCGACGCTTGAAAAAATTGCTATAGAGATACGCCATCTACAGCGCACGGAGGTGCTGGAAGCTGAGGAATATTTCTCAAAAGGTCAGAAAGGTTCATCGGCAATGCCTCATAAACGGAACCCCATTGTCAGTGAAAGAGTAACCGGACTGGCAAGGGTTCTCAGGGGAAATGCTATGGCTGCCATCGAAGATGTAGCGCTGTGGCACGAAAGGGACATTTCTCATTCCTCGGTTGAAAGAATTATTGTACCCGACAGTTGCATAGCTCTCGATTATATGCTGGACCTGATGACCAGGCTGATCACAAACCTGCTGGTATATCCGGATCATATGCTGAAAAACCTGCAAATAACAAGAGGACTTATATTTTCGCAGACTGTCATGCTAAAGCTGGTTACCAAAGGTCTTTCCCGTGAGGATGCGTATAAACTTGTTCAGACCCCCGCAATGGATGTTTGGGCCAATGAATCCAAAAACCTTAAAGATGAACTGAAAAAAGCGGAAGAGATAAAGAAATATTTATCTGAAGAAGAAATAGAAAATATTTTTAATTCAGGAAAAATGCTTAAGAATGTAGACTATATATTCTCACGCAGTGTAGAGAAGGATTAGAATTTAATTAATTATAGAAATGAACTTTATGTTACTCCCGGATACCTGAAACAGAATACTTATTTCTTTTTAAACATTTTATAGAGTCCGTAACCCAGCACCGAAATACTAATAATACTTCCGGTAGCCTGCATCACCCTTGAATTAGCAAGCTTCTCAAGGTCCATTCCCCCGCCGCGCTGTTTCATCTCTTTATCGCTGTAAATTGAATCAAAGAACTCCACCCTGTCTTTGACAGATTTAAATGCGATTACAAAACTTGATTCATCTTTTACCGGATAAAATTTGACGGCGCAGTGATCTTCAACCCCGTCTATCTCATCTATATTCTCGAACTCCCATTTACCCCGGAAAACAGAATAGTTTACCGTGCTTCTCTTCTCGCGCGAGTAGAGCGGGTCTTCAAATACTTTTATTTTCTTCCCTTCCTCATCAATAATAGTCTGTTGGATGATTTCACCCCCAGGCACATAATCTTCCTCAATCATATTACTTAAAGGTTCACTTTCCTCAGCCTTTTTTTTCAGGATCTCGTCGCTTTTTTTCATACCATTTTCTCCGGTATACTATTTTCTGTTCACAAAATGAAAAACCTGGTAATATATATACTGAAAAGATTTGAATTTATGAACTAAGTCCTGCCGTTGCCGGAGGTTTCAAAAACTTCTTCAATAGCCCTCTCGAGCGATTCTATTTCAACAGGCTTCATCAGGTATTTATAGGGTTCGGTCTTTACGGCTTTCAGGTAAGTGTCAACATCTGTAAGCGCTGTCAGGTAAATTATAGGAACGTCCCGCTCTTTTTTAATTATTTCCGCGGTCTCAATACCATTTTTTTCACCAATAAGAATTATATCCATTAATACAAGATCGGGTTTACATTCTCTGGATATGTTTACTGCATCTCCGGCATTATCACAAATCCCGACCACCATGTAGCCGCTTTTACCGAGTGATTTTTTCAGATCAATAGCTATTATCTTCTGATCTTCAACAATTAGTATTTTCTTTTTATTGGGCTGCATTATTATCTCATTTTTATAATAATGGTTTAGTGCGAGTGTTTAAATGACTCGCAACACAGCAAAAAATGATGGATGGGTGAATGGTATGATCTCTAAACGATTTAATTAACTTAATAATTATATATTATTGATAAGTATCTACCTTTTTTATGATTTGTTCCGGTTGGAACTATTCTTAAATTATGATGTTAACAAAGAATTATCATGTCAATAAACCTATCAAAGAAGATGAAAAGAATACTAGCCGTAATTATTGTACTGGCAGCCGCCAATATTTATTTCGCTTACTCAGGGAGTAATGAATACTCCAATACCCAGGATAAGGACAGCACCGGAACCGTAGAACCTGCCTCCTACCAGCCGCAGGTTGATAAACTGGTGAATGCTATTATCTCAAGGTATCATTATAAAAAAGTCGATTTGAATGATTCCTTATCGGCTGCTATTTTCGATAAATATATCAATACGCTTGATTTCAGCCACAGCTATTTTCTTGCTTCCGATATAGCTAAGTTCAATGGCTTCAAAACAGAGCTTGACGATATGATAAAAGACGGCGATATAGGTCCGGCTTTCGAAATATTCAATACTTTTAAGGACAGGGTGCACGAGCGTCTCGATTATGCTGTAAAACTGCTGGATAAGGAATTCGAGTATACCAAGCATGACAGTGTGGAGATTAACCGGGAGGATGAACCTTTCCCTGAGACCGAAAAGCAAGCAGAAGATATCTGGTATAGAAGGGTTAAAAGCGATGCTTTAAACCTTAAGCTTACCGGGAAGGAATGGGATTCGATTGCTGAGACACTTAAAAAACGGTATGATAATTACCGGAAAGCAGTAGATCAGTACAACAGCGAGGATGTTTTTCAACAATTTATGAATGCTTATACTGAATCAGTAGATCCTCATACCAATTATTTTTCACCTATTACATCCGATAATTTCAAGATTAATATGAGTCTTTCTCTTGAAGGAATTGGTGCTCAGCTGAGAACCGAGGATGATTATACAAAGGTAGTTGAGATAATTCCCGGAGGTCCGGCTTATAAGAGCGGACTTCTGAACCCCGAAGATAAAATTGTTGGTGTTGCACAGGGTGATACAGGGGAAATGGAAGATGTGATAGGCTGGAGAATTACCGATGTTGTACAGCTGATACGCGGAAAAAAAGGTACGGTGGTGAGGCTTTCAATAATACCGGCTGATGGGGGTCCTAATGCTACTCCCCACGAAATAACACTTACGAGAGATAAAGTAAAGCTTGAGGAACAGGCAGCCAAAGATTCCGTGTTAAACCTTGATGAGCAGAAAAAAGAATTCAAGATAGGGATTATAAATGTGCCGGCCTTCTACAGCGATTATGAAGCACAGCAGAGAGGCGAAAAGGATTATAAGAGCACGACAAAAGACGTCAGAAGACTTCTTGAACAGTTGAAAAAAGAGAAAGTTGACGGGGTGATCATTGATCTCAGAAATAACGGCGGCGGTTCGCTCCAGGAGGCTGTACAGATGACCGGACTGTTCATTAAAAAGGGTCCCGTTGTACAGGTGCGTGATGCTGATGGATCAATTGATGTTGACAAGGACCCGGATCCTTCTATAGAATATGATGGTCCCCTTGCAGTTCTTGTTAACCGGTTCAGCGCTTCGGCTTCAGAAATTTTCTCTGCTGCTATTCAGGATTACGGCAGAGGATTGATAATCGGCGAACAGACTTATGGTAAAGGCACTGTTCAGAACCTTATTGATCTTAACAGACTTATGCCCGGTTCTGATAACAAATTCGGACAAGTAAAGCTTACTATTGCCAAATATTACCGGATTGACGGAGGAAGCACCCAACATAAAGGTGTAGTACCCGATGTAAAGTATCCTACTCCCTTCGGAGATTCAAAGGAATACGGCGAAAGCTCAGAACCGAGCGCTTTGCCGTGGGATCAGATTGCACCAACAGATTATGAAAAGTTTGGTGATTTTTCTAAATATATCCCTCAGTTGATAAGCATGCATAAAGAAAGAATTAAAAACGATCCTGAATTTCAGAATTATATTGCTTCAGTAAACGACGCTGAGAAATCTCATGATAAAAAATATGTGTCACTGAACTATGATCAGAGGGAAAAGGAAAAGGAAGCAGAAGAAGACAGGAAGTTTGAAGAAGAGAACAGGATCCGGAAGGAACAAGGACTTAAGCTGATTCAAAAAGGGGAAACTCCGACTGTTAAAACGAAAAATTATGATGCTTTATTAGATGAAACAGGACATATTCTTGCAGATTACATCCTTCTATCGATTGGATAAAAAATAGAGACAGGTCGTAGCTGACCTGTCTCTGATTCCTAACTAAAATACGGAGATCTCATCTCAAGGCCTCAAGATTTCTACCGGTGAAAGAGACTACCACTTTTGTCATACGTTTATTTTTTCAACAGTGGAAAATTGCGATTTTTCGCTGTTTTTTTTTGCGTCCAACTACGGCATGACTACGGCAAAACCACTAATACATGACGCGATTCTACAAGTATGACAATTTTGTCATACTGTTGAATAATTAGACAGAGCATTTAAGAAGATTTAACTCCATATTCGGTCAAATATCGAACTTAATTCCCTGAGCCAGCGGAAGAGCCGACCCATAGTTAATTGTGTTAGTCTGTCGTCTCATATAAGCCTTCCAGGCATCCGAACCTGATTCACGTCCTCCCCCTGTTTCCTTCTCACCGCCGAATGCTCCGCCGATTTCCGCACCGGAAGTACCGATGTTGACGTTGGCAATTCCGCAGTCGGATCCCGCTACTGAAAGGAATGCTTCTGCTTCTTTCAGGCTGTTCGTGAAAATGGCAGATGATAATCCCTGCACTACACCGTTATGCAGCTCTATTGCATTTTTTACATCCCCCGAATATTTAATAAGGTAAAGGATGGGGGCGAATGTTTCTTCCTGCACAATCCTGAAATTATTCTCAGCTTCAACGAGAGCCGGGGTAACATACGTTCCGGCATCATAGCCTTTGCCAGAAAGAACTTCCCCACCATAAATTATTTTTCCGCCTTCTTTTTTGACCTCTCCCAGCGCATCGGTGAACATTTTAACAGCATCTTTATCGATCAGAGGACCGACGTGGTTAGTCTGATCTAGGGGATCACCAATTTTCAACGATTTATATGCTTTAAGCAGGGATTCTTTAACTTTATTATAAATTGATTCATGAATTATCAATCTTCGTGTAGAAGTGCAGCGCTGGCCGCAAGTACCGACAGCTCCAAACACAACTGCTGGAATCGCAATCTTAAGATCTGCTTCGGGAGTAATAATTATACCGTTATTGCCTCCAAGTTCAAGTATAGACCTTCCGAACCTCTTCTGAATAACCTCACCGGCGTGTTTTCCAACCCTTGTTGAACCTGTAACCGAGATTAAGGGAATTCTCTTGTCATTTAATAACCTCTCTCCTATCGTAGACCCTTTTCCGATTATCAGGGAGAAGATTCCTTCCGGAAGATTATTCTCTTTAATAACCTTTGCAATAATGTTCTGTACAGCGATTGCAGAAATTGGAACTTTTGAGGATGGTTTCCATAGATTTACATCACCGCAGGCTGCGGCAAGCATTGCATTCCAGGAATAAACAGCAACCGGGAAATTGAAAGCGGAAATAGTTGCTACGATACCAAGCGGATGATACTGGTCGTACATCCTGTGATCGGGACGTTCCGACTGCATTGTAAATCCGTAAAGCTGGCGCGACTGACCTACAGCAAAATCGCATATATCTATCATTTCCTGAACCTCACCTAGACCCTCCTGCAATGATTTGCCCATCTCATAGGAAACAAGAGTTCCGAGAGGCTGCTTGAACTCACGAAGTTTCAAACCGATTTGTCTTACTATTTCACCCCTCCCGGGAGCCGGTGTTTTTCTCCAGGTTATAAAAGCTTCAGAAGCTTTTTTTATTATATTTTCATAATCCTGTTCAGAAGCCTGGTAAACCGAGGCTATAAACTCTCCGTTCGTTGGAGAATATATCTTCAGCTCTCCCTGATCGGTGGTGCTATTCCATTCCGTACCGGTTGATGCTGCATAATTCTTTTCTTTTATTCCTAATTCTTTAAGAAAATCCATAAACACTCCTATTGTGGTTTTGATTTAATATGATCGATTACTGACTGCAATGAGATGTCTCTCATCCTGTCCTCTATATCCACCTGGATAGTACTGAACAGATCAAGAAAATAAACATTTAACTTTGAAACATCGGAAGAAGATCTGCCATTTGTTTTAGACACATCAAGGTGGAATGCCTTCCTGTCCTCTATTGCACAATAAATTTCCTGAAGGTCTATTTCTGACGGCTTCTTTTTCAATTTGAAACCTCCAGCCGTACCATAAGCACTCTCAACAATTCCGTTTTTAACCAGCATTGAAAGTATTTTTCGAAGCTTTGAGGCATTAAGTCCTGTATTTTTTGAGATCTCAATGCTGTTTTTAGCGGAAGGATAATCCTTGGCTAATAAGGTAAGTGCTTTAACTGCTGCCGAAAGTTTAGTAGATGCTGACATAATCTCGTTTATTTGTTACGGTAAGTGTAACAAATAAACGATCCAAAATCAATAGAGCTTCCTTCGATTTTTCTTGACTTCCATACTGCATCTGGATAAATTGATTGAGACTTTTGAGATTATAATTATGGCGGGTAACATAACTATTAAATTCTGGGGAAATTTCTAATTACATTCCGATCAGGTGGTTACATAAAAGTCAGATAGGTAGTAACATTATCAACTATTATCGATTGTAACAGAAACCTAATTCACTTATTCTACCAAAAATTTATAGGATTGACCTATGAAGGAACGTATACTCACCAGTGTTGTCCGTCTTAAGTATGCAGTACTGATCCCTACCCTCTTTTTATTTTTAGGGGCTACAGCATTTGCTCAGCTTTCGGGGACAAAATATATCGGAGGAACAACTCCGGATTATGCAACCGTTAAGGATGCAATTCAGGATTTAAACATACAGGGAGTCACCGCTCCTGGTGTTACTTTTCTGATAAGGGATGGAATTTACACTGAAGATTCCCTCAGTATCTCAACAGCTACAAGTAATTCTTCAGCTCCGATTATTTTTAAGCCGGATGCCGGCGCATCGGTTGTTATTAATGTTACTCCCCCAAATTCCACTTATGATTTCGGTATTGCAATAATTGAAACTCAGTCTGTCACGATCGATGGAAGCAATAACGGTACTACAACCAGGGATCTAACTATAAACTCCCTTGGGGCATACGGTGAAAAAGGAATCTGGATCAGCGGTGTATCTTTCTTTACATCCATTAAAAATTGTAATGTTAATGCCGCTATGGATATTGCTGTTCCAACCGCTTCTCATATTTGCATCGACTTAAGATATTCCGGAGCATTGGCTAATCCTGAACATGTTCTTATTGAGAACAATTATTTAAAATATGCATACACGGGCGTCAGGGTTGAGGGTAATGCGGGAGGAGATGTAGTACAATTTGCCATTATCCGTAATAATGTTATTGACTCTGTTGCTAATTCGGGGATTTATTCTTTTTACCAGGATAATACGCTGATCTACGGGAACGACATTAATGTACTGCGTGGATCATCAGCAACGATTTATGGATTATACCTAGGCTCATACACCTCCAATACCAAGGTATTTCAAAATAAAGTGCATGATATCAATCAGCTTTCTACAACAACCAGTGCAACGTATGCGATATACTGCAGTTCCTCAAGTACTGCAGGGAAGAATATAATCTATAATAACTTTGTATATAATGTAATGGTTACTCCAACAGGAACCGGAGCTGTTTATGGAATTTATCATAGTACAGCAAACACAACAGAGCCTGATACTATTGCGTACAATACGATAAACCTGACAGGTACTTCCGATGGGGATAGGCTTTCTACAGCATATTACAAATCTTCTGCAACGGGACCGACAGTTGTTTATAATAATATCTTTCAGAACACACGTCTCGACGGAACAACAGGAAATGCAGTTGCAATCGGAGTAACCACTGCTTCCGTAAATATAGTTTCAAATAATAATAACCTTTATGTCGGCCCTCCCGATGGACAGCATCACACAGGCCGCGTCGGCACAACTTATTACGATGCTCTCATCGACTGGCAGCTCGCTATGGGTACAGATGCTAACAGTGTTGTTGAAGATGCCCCTTTTGTCAGCACAGATGATCTGCACCTCCAAACAGCTGTTCCGACACAGCTGGAATCAGCCGGCACGCCAATCGCTGGAATCATCGTTGATATCGATGATGAAGTCAGAAATGCAGCAACTCCTGACATAGGAGCTGATGAAGGCAGTTTCATAAGTCTTGATCTCACACCCCCGGATATAAGTTACGTACCGCTGGGAAATAGTTCATCTACCACGATTATCACGCTTGATGCAGTTATAACAGATGTAAGCGGAGTTCAGACAGGTACAAACGGGCCTCGCCTCTATTACAAGAAATCTACTGATGTCTCTTACAATTTTGATGATATCCCCGTTATTGCGGTAGATAATTATACGTTTACAATAGATTATGCTAACCTGGGCGGAGTTGTTGTAGGTGATACTATTCATTACTACGTAGCAGCACAGGATATTTACGGTAATGCGGGAACGAATCCTGTCGGAGGTTCAGGCAGCAATCCTCCGGGATCTGTACCCCCTGATCCTGATAATTACTATGTAGTTGTAGCTCCTCCGCTGAATGGAACCTACACAGTCGGTCTAGCAGCATTCAGCAAGGCAATTGGTAAAAATGTGTATAAAGAAATACGGTATAAAAAAGTAATGAAGGACATGAGGAATGGTTCGGATACTTATATTGATATAAAAGGACTGGAACAGCCGGATAGAAACATGAACAAAGCACCTAATACTATCGCTTTAACGTCTGTCACTTTACAGGAATCGTACACAGTCTTAATGGCAAACGGAAAGCCTGTCGGATCTTTTTATCAGACTGATGACGGCAGAGGCATTTACCCTACGATTACGGATGCGGTTAATGACCTGAATCTTCGCGGGGTAGATGGACCAGTTACATTCCTGCTTGTGGATACAGACTTCCCCAATGAAACTTATCCTATACTGGTAGGAGAAATAGCAGGTTCAAATTCAACGAATACAGTTACATTTAAACCTGGTCCTGGTATTGTTACAAGAATACCTGGAAAAGTTGATCAGCCTACTTCTACATTTCAGTTAGGCGGTGCTGATTATGTAATTATTGACGGATCCAATACCCCCGGAGGAACTACCAAAGACCTTACAATCGATGCACTGAACAGTGCGCCTGCTTTCCACTTTTACGGTGGTGCTGATAATAATACGGTAATAAACACTAATTTCAGCAGCGTGAATACCAGCACCGGGTCAGGGACCTTTTTATTCGGGGCTACTAATTCTGGTGATTATAATACTATTGAGAACTGCAATATTCAGGCAAGTGATACTTCTTCATCAAGGCCTGCTGTTGGAATCTATATGTTTTCATCAAATAATAGTACGGGAAATCAAATACTGAACTGCAATGTTACAGGATTTGCAAGTTATGGAATCTATCTTCGCGGAGCTCCTTCGAATAACCATGTTGTAAGGGGTAATATTGTAGATCCTATTTCGCCTTCAGATGCTAGTACCCTTGCGGGTTTGCGCCTTGATGGTGCAGCCGGAACAATCATTGATGCTAACTACTTTATTAACCTGAATAGCACGGCGTCCTCTCCATCAATCTATGGTATATATTACTATGGATCTAGTATTTCAATGAATGTTATAATTCAAAATAACATAGTTTCGCTTGGTGACCAGACAACAGCCGGAACAATGAGAGCTCTGGATTATTATGGTTATACTCCTAATTCTGTGGAGATTTATTTTAATACAGCGTACATAGGAGGATCAGATGTAACCGGAGGATCATCCTACGGATTAACAAAGCGAGCCGGAAATGATACTTATAAAATTTATGACAATGTTATTTATAATATGAGAACCAATGGAACAGGCACCGGAACTCACTATGGCGTCTATATTTCAACAACAACTGCAACTACTTTCGAACTTAATAATAATGATTACTTTACCGGAGGAACCGGAGGAGTGCTGGGTTACTATGGTGGAAACGAATATACAACTCTGGCAGACTGGCAGACTGCAACCGGACAGGATGGTAATTCATTAAATACAGATCCTCAGCTGGTTTCAACAACCGATCTGCGTCCCTTAAGTACCTCGCCACTTATTAATGCTGGCTTACCAATTGCCGGTATCACCACTGACATATTGGGAGCCATCAGAGATGCATCCACGCCTACCATAGGAGCGTATGAAGAAGCAGTCTATGTACCTTTATCGGGAGTATATACTATTGGGTTAAGTGCATTCAACCAGGCTACAGGAAAAAATGTTTACTTTGAAACCAGGAAAACAAAGGTTAGGATGAACCTTTCTAAGCAAGATTCCTGGATCGATCTTAATCCTACTCCAGATAAAAATGAAAAAATTATCAAGTCTAATGGGAGCAAGCAGTTCGTTGAGGTTAATAAAACTTCTAAAGTACTCATGGAAAACGGTAAACCCTTCAATAGCGACTTCTATAAATCAGCTGAATCGAGAGGAATTTATCCAACAATAACTGAAGCCGTAAATGATCTCAATCTAAGAGGGATCGACGGACCAGTAACCTTCCTCCTTGTAGATTCGGATTATCCTAATGAGACCTATCCTATTGCTATTGGAGAAGTTACCGGATCCAATTCGACTAATACAATAACGTTTAAACCTGGAACCGGTATTGTTACTCAGATTCCAGGTGCGTTAGACCAGTCTACTTCAACCTTCCAACTGGCTGGTGCAGATTATGTAATTGTCGATGGGTCAAACACTGAGGGAGGAACTACCAAAGATCTTACCATCAATGCCTTAAATAGTTCTCCCGCATTTCATTTTTATGGAGCATCAGACAATAATATAATTAAAAACAGTGTTTTCACAAGTTTGAATACCAGCACTGCATCAGGAACATTCCTGTTTGGAGCAATTGCCTCAGGAGACAACAATCTTGTTGAAAATTGTACAATAAAGGATAATGACACCTCAACTGTTAAACCTGCAGTTGGTATTTACTTCTTCTCTTCGAATGTAAGTGCTGGAAATACAATACTGAATTGCGAAGATTACAACTTTACCGACAGAGGGATGACCCTTCAAGGCTCGCCTTCAACTAATAATAGCATAATTGGCAACAATATTTACCATATAATTCCTTCAACAAAAACAACAATTTATGGTATTTATGTAGCCAGGCAGTATGTACTAAATATCACTGGAAATTATATCTCGAATCTTTCATCTACTGCCGCCAGTCCCACAATAGCAGGTGTTTATATTATCGGATCCAGCAGTAATCCTGTAGATGTTTATATTCAGAATAACGTTGTCGCCTTATCACCTTCAAATGAACAGGCAGCAGGTACATTACGTGGTCTGGATTATTATGGATATTCAGCAAACTCCGTAGAGATGTATTTTAATACTGTCTACATCGGAGGTATGGATGTAACAGGTGGAACAACCGCCGGTATAACAAAACGTGATGTTGCGAATGTATATAAAGCCTATGATAATGCCATCTACAATACAAGGTCCAATGGGACAGGCACAGGCAGTCATTATGGAATATATCTTTCAAATGCAACAGCTACAACGTTTGAACTGAATAATAATGACTACTTTACAGACGGTACAGGCGGTATTTTAGGCAGGTTTGGAACGACGGATTATACCACTCTGAGCGATTGGCAGACAGCAACATCACAGGATGCAAATTCGATAAACAATGATCCGCAGTTTATTTCAAATCTAGATTACAGACCAGCTTCCACCTCCCCGCTTATTGGAGCTGGCTTGACAATAGCAGGGATTACTAACGATATTCTTGGTGATCTCAGAAATACACCTCCTACAATCGGAGCCTATGAGAACGGAGTCGCTTCACTTCCTGCTGCTCCTTCTAATCTGACTGCAGTGGGTGATACAAATGAGGTTTATCTCCAATGGATTGACAATTCTAATAACGAGCTCGGCTTTATAATTGAGAGAAGACTCGGAGATACCACCAGCGTTAATCCGTTTGAAACAATAGATACGATTGCTGCTAATGCTCAGGATTATATGGATTATAATGTTGAACCTAACACCACGTATACCTACAGACTTTCTGCATTCAATACGAATGGAGCCTCACCTTACAGTAATATCGCACAGGCTACAACACCTATACCAGTGGAACTGACCTCTTTCACTGCAAGAATCGGTAATAGTTCAGTAATTCTAAGCTGGTCTACCGCTACTGAAACGAACAATAATGGATTCGAGGTTCAAAGAAAGGATGCAGACAAATGGGAGAAAGTAACATTTATTAAAGGAAAGGGAACAACTACTGAGAAATCTGAATATTCTTATACGGACGATTTCAAATACCAATCTGTTTCTGGAGTTATTGTATACAGGCTGAAACAGGTTGATTTTAGCGGCCTATTCTCATATTCAACTCTGTTGAATGTGTCCGTTGACTTTACTCCTAAAGAATATTCCCTTTATCAGAATTATCCAAATCCTTTTAATCCTTCAACAAAAATCAAATTTGCTTTACCGTTCGACAGCCGTGTGAAGATTTCAATCTATAATATTCTTGGTGAACTGGTTGATGTTATTCTAGATGAAGTCAGATCCACTGGATACCACGATATACCGTGGAACGGTTTAAGTATGTCATCTGGAATGTATATCTATACGATCCAGGCAAAGTCTGTTGATGGTAAGAAAGATTATTCATCTGTTAAAAAGATGATGCTGGTTAAGTAATTTTGTCCTATGGATCCCTCAAAATCCCGGTTTTTCTTAGGAAATGCCGGGATTTTTTTATGCACTTTGTAACAGAGATTATTGCTTATAGGGATCATTTTCCATAATTTTGATTACGTAACTAGTGTAATTTATTATGCTCACTTATTTTACATACCTAGAAATAACAGGGTTTAACAACCTGAGAAGCTACTTTATCTCACGCTTCGAAAACGTATTCTAATATCCTCTTTTCTCTATCCTTTAAATAATCCTAATTACTTATTACTCTTTTTACAGGAGGATTTATGAAAAATTCAGATAATAAAGCTGAAGGTATGATATTGGAAGATTTTAATAAAATAAGCCCGGATAAAGTACACGAAACAATCGCAAAAAATATGCTTGCCGATGGATTCGGACTTGTGCTTGACCTAAAAAAAAGTAAGGGAATGAACCTTGTGGATGAGACAACCGGCGATACCTATCTTGATTTGTTTACCTTTTTTGCTTCTTCCCCGTTGGGATTAAATCATCCGAAGCTTCATTCAAAGGAAGTTTTGGAGGAATTGGCCTTTGCCTCAGTTAATAAGCCTTCTAATTCTGACATTTACACGGTTCTGATGGCCGAATTCGTAGATACTTTTGCGAAGATTGCCAAACCTGATTATATGAAATATCTTTTCTTTATTGCCGGCGGTGCACTTGCTGTTGAAAACGGATTGAAGGTTGCATTCGACTGGAAGGTTCAGAAAAATTTTATGAAAGGCTATAAAGATGAAAAAGGCCAACAGGTAATTCACTTCCGACAGGCATTTCACGGCAGAAGCGGCTACACTCTCTCCCTTACAAACACTGAGCCCAATAAAATAAATTATTTCCCGAAATTTAACTGGCCGAGAATAATTAATCCTAAGATAAAATTCCCGATTGAAGATCATCTGAAGGAAATTATACAGGTTGAAACACAGGCGGTGGATGAGATTTATACTGCAATAAAAAATAATCCCGATGATATCGCTGCAATCATTCTCGAGCCAATCCAAGGTGAAGGCGGAGATAATTTCTTCAGAAAAGAGTTTTTTGAAAGGCTAAGGGATATTGCTGATGAGAATGATATCCTGCTTATTTTTGATGAAGTTCAGACAGGTTTCGGACTTACAGGTAAGTTCTGGGCATCTGATTATTATGTTAAACCCGATATAATCTCCTTCGGAAAGAAAGCGCAGGTTTGTGGAATAATGGTTTCCGACAGGGTGGATGAAGTCAAGGAAAACTGCTTCCATAAGTCAAGCAGGATAAATTCCACCTGGGGAGCAAATCTCACAGACATGGTACGCTCCAAACATATAATGAAAATAATTAACGAAGAGAATCTGGTTGATAACGCTGCGACAGTTGGGAAATACCTTCTGGAGAGTCTTCAGGGAATTGCCAAAGAATATCCTTCGCTTATCCTCAATCCACGTGGTCTTGGCTTAATGTGTTCCTTCGACATGCCAAACGCAGAGATAAGAAATAAATTCCGTGAAGAGTGCTACAAACACAAACTACTGATACTTGGCTGTGGAGAAAAGGCTATCAGGTTCAGACCTCCGTTAAATGTAAAAAAAGAGAACCTGGATGAGGGCTTGAAAATTATTAAAAAAGTTCTATTTTTACTTACGTCAAACAACTAAAATAATTTAACTACTTGCATGATGTCCCGCCTCTTGTGGCGGGATTATCATTTTAAACCCTGGCTTCTCTGATTTCTGTTTTTTTGTGTATCATCGTAACTACAAGTCCCCCGGCCTTCTGCAGGTCTATTATAAGTCGCGTTGTGGCAGAACCAGGCTTCCTCGTTATATCCCGGCTTTCACAAACCTCTTTCCATATCTTCCTCTATTATCAGAATAATTACCTATATTTCGGTCATTCTTAAAGAGGATGGAAAACATTGGAGATGTCACTTTATATTGTAAGCACCCCGATCGGAAACCTAAAGGATATCACCCTCCGCGCACTTGAAATTCTAAAAGGGGTGGATTTTATTGCATGTGAGGATACACGGGTGACTGCAATTCTCTTAAATCATTACGAAATCAAAAAGGAATTGATTTCTTTGAATGCTGCCAGCGAGATAAAGAAAAGCGATTATGTTATAGGAAGAATATTTAACGGAGAAAGTTGCGCTCTTGTTTCGGATGCCGGCACTCCTGCAATCTCCGATCCCGGGATACGGCTTATTTCTGCAGCAGTTAAAAAGGGGATAAATTTGATTACTATACCCGGACCGTCAGCTGTAACAGCTGCACTTACTCTGGCCGGACTGCCTACAAATTCATTTGTCTTTGAAGGTTTCATCCCTCAGAAAAAAGGGAGACAAAAAAAATTAAAGGAACTGACGGAAGAGAAAAGAACAATCGTTCTTTATGAATCTACATACAGAATAGAAAAACTCATCAATGAGCTCAATGAATATATGCCCGGAAGATGGTTAGCCGTATGCCGTGAAATGACAAAGAAATTTGAGGAAACCTGGAGAGGATATCCTAAAGAAATTCTCGGGATCCTGGATTCAAAAATTACCAAGGGGGAATTTGCAATTGTAATAGCTCCCGCAGATTGGAAACAGGATTCTGATTCTTTACCTCCCTAACCGGATGACTAATAAACTAGTTAAATCAGCAGGCTAAAGTTCAAACAAGAGAAAGGTTAATTTTCTCCATCATAAGTAACCAATGACCTCACATCATATCCGGTTAGTTTTTCCCTGCCATGCAGAAAACTGAGCTCAATGATAAATGAAACCTGCACGATCTTACCGCCAAGTTTCTCAATAAGGTGGACCGCTGCGCAGGCAGTACCTCCGGTTGCAAGGAGATCATCATGGAGCAGTACTGATTCTCCCTGGGTTATTGCATCTTTATGTATTTCAATTGCATCTGTTCCGTACTCAAGGGAATACTCTTCCTTCTCTGTATCTGCTGGAAGTTTGCCAGGTTTTCTGATAGGAACAAATCCGGCATTAAGTCTCTCCGCGACCATTGCACCCAGCATAAAGCCCCGGGATTCTATACCCACCACCTTATCAATTTTCAACCCTTCTGTAAAATTAACCAACGCATTAAACGAAGATTTTAAGCCTTCCGGATCTTTTAGCAGTGTGGTGATATCGCGGAACATTATTCCTGGTTTAGGAAAATCTTTAACCGACCTGATATATTTTTTTATGTCTGTATCCATAATAACTATTTTTTATTTAAGAATGATGCAAGACCTTTTTGAAAATCTTCTGAGGTTCTGCTTATTGCATTTAACCCTATACAATATTCTACCGCCTTCTCTACAGGCAGTAGTGATACATCGTTGAGCATTTTTTTCGTGAACTGCATACTGAAATCTGAATTTTTCAGCATCTGGTCTGCAAGTTCAAATGAAAATGCATGTACATTTTCGGTTAGGTAGTTTACAAGACCAAACTGAAATGCTCTTTCAGCATCTAGAATTTCTCCCGTCAGCAGAAGCTGCCTTGCTCTCCCTTCACCTATTTTCCGAACAATGAATACAGAAACGACTGCCGGGATAAACCCGATCTGAACTTCTGAATATCCGAATTTGGCATGCTGCTGATCAGCCGTAATTATATCGCAGACACTGGCAAGACCGCATCCTCCTGCTATTGCAGCCCCGTTAACTGCTGCTATTGTTGGTTTGGGAAAATTATAAACTGCAAGGAATAATTCAGCAAGTGACTTTGAGTCTTCTTCATTTTCCAGGGAAGAATAATTTGCAAGGTTTTGCAGGTATGAAAGGTCAGCGCCTGCGCAAAAACTTTTTCCTTCTCCTGTTATGATTAATATACGGACATCACTATCATCTCCAGCTTCCCTGAGCCTTTCCTTGAATTCTTGTACCAGGTCGGGATGAAGAGCATTCCGTTTTTCCGGCCTGTTTAATTTAATTAATGCAATTTTGTTACTGACGGTATAATTGATCATTTTTAATCACCGAAAAATTTACGTTTAACTTTCCTGTTAAGAAACTTTTTGAATTTAGGCATGTCAAGACAGTTAATAACTTCCGAATTCATTAGCCCCCCCTTTCTTCCCATGATAACCCCGTACTTTATGAGATCAATTTCATTGATCGAATGTGCGTCAGGATTTATCGAAAAAAGGCAGCCCTTCTCCCTGGCATAATAAATCCATCGCCAGTCAAGATCTAGCCTCCTGGGATTTGAGTTAATTTCGACAGCAACACTATTCGCCGCACAAGCATCAATAATCTTTTTTACATCAAATTTGTATGGTTCGCGTGACAATAAGAGCCTACCTGATGGATGAGCAAGCAAATCTGTATGAGGATTCTCAACAGCTTTAAGTATCCTTGCCGTCATTTGTGCTTCATCCATACTGAACCTTGAATGTATAGAGGCCACCACGAAATGAAAATTATTTAAGAAATCATCTGAATAATCTAGATTTCCATCGGCAAGTATATCAGATTCAATTCCCTGGAATATATATAAATCTTTTTTCTTCGATATCCTTTCAGCTTCTTCCTTCTGCTGCAATATTCTATCTTCGGATAAACCATTGGCATAGAATGCAGCTTTGCTATGATCACATACCGCAGCATACTCAAATCCTTTCGCAGCAGCAGCATTTATCATCTCATCAAGCGTATTCCTTCCATCAGAATATACAGTGTGAAAATGAAGCAATCCTTTGAATTTATTTTCATCAAGATCAGGCAAAGTAATCAACGATTTTTTCTTTACATTAAAATATTCTTCCTCACGCATTTCAGGTATCACATAAGGAAATTTTACTAATTTGAATATTTCCTCTTCTGTGTCTCCCTTTAGCTTAAGGGGATCAGCAGACAGTTTCCCGATGAATGCATCCGATCCCGTTGTAATAAATAGGGTTCTGTTAAATTCATCTTCTGAGTTTGTAAGGTGAAGATTTAGGGGAACAGAAAAATACTCTTTAATAGCGGCAGCATCACCTGAGATCTCAATTTCAAATTTTGTAATTAATTTCTGAAGGAATTTTTTTCTATCACTAATTAATAATACCAGGTTGATAGCCGATATAATTTCCAGACCTCTTCTTAACTCGCCTGAGATTGCGATTTTTAGGATTTCCGGGACTTTCTCAAGTTTTGTTATAATCTCACCCGCAAACCCTTCAGCTGTATTAAGAAGGACGAACTTGCTGTGGTATTTAAGTTTTTCGATTGAATTAAGGATTTTATTTTGCGTTACATCCCCGAAGCCTTTTAGTAATGCCAGTCTGTTTTCCCTGCAGGCATATTCCAGTTCGCCGATACTCGATATCCCGAGCTCATTATATAGCAGATTGATTTTCTTTGCGCTGAGTCCTTTAATACCCAATAGTTGTTCAATTCCATCAGGCACCTCCTCCCTCAACTGCTTATAAAGCAGGGATTCACCTTTATCAAAGTATTCATAAATTACAGCCTGAAGTCCCTTGCCTATCCCTTTTATCTTATCAAGCTCTTTCTGCTCCACTGCTTTTGTAAAATCACCTTCGAACCTCCTTATCGAGATTGCACCGTTTCTGTAAGCACCTACCTTAAATTTGTTCTCGCCCTTGAAATCCATTATATCTGCAATGCTTTCAAGTAAAACGATTGTACCTTTCTTATCAGGCATACCCGAAATATTTCGTGATTAAATATATTTGTATATAAGTGGAAGTGAAAGCGACAATAGCACCAGTCAGAACCTGGTTAAAAGTATGACATTCCAGTTTAATGCGTGCCTGTCCAATAAAATAAAGTAGTATAATAAAGGGAACAGCGGCTAACCCGAATACATATACTAAAGCAGCAAAAGGTCCTGAAGCTCCCATCATATGAGCACTTATCTTCCAGTATTTATTAATTAGAACTAACAAGAGAGTATTCGAAATATAACAAAACCAGAAGGCGATAGAAACAATATCTATACCGTAATATATTAAAATTGTTAGTCCTGTAGCATAGAACAAAACAGATAGCAGAAAGGGAAAGGTTCTCTCCTCCTTAATTTTGGCATCAATATCAGCTATCAATCCTCTTTTTCGAAAGACTGCAAACATAATAACCGGCAAAATGAATCCGAAAACCAGCGCAGTTAATACGAGAATGCCTCTATGATATGCAGTATCCTCAAGCTGGAACGCAAATATTGTAAATATGATGATTGTAAAGGAAGGAGGGACAAAAAAGGTGGATATAATTCTTGCTGTTTTTATGGAGATGCTGCGACTCAAATTTATACGGCTATTTCATAGTCTTTTATCTGCTCAAGGAATTTGAATATTATATCCTGAACTGATGAATAATCAGTTACACCCATTAATGCCTGCCTAGCCTGGGAAGCATTATACAAACCTTTCAGATAACCGCTGTAGAACTTCCTGTGTTCAATCACTGCACGACGTTCTCCTTTAACTTCAATTGCCAGCTGAAGATGCCTTAGACAGATACTGACTCTTTTCTCCGCATCGATTTTAGTAGTTATAAACCCTGAGTCTAATAATTCCCTGGCTTCGGTAAATATCCAGGGATTACCTATTGCACCTCTAGCTATCATTACCCCGTCAGCACCGGTTTCATCGAACGCTCGTTTAACATCCGCTGGACTCAATACATTTCCATTTAATACGACAGGGATGCTTACAGCCTGTTTTATTCTTGGGATCCAGTCCCATTCTGCTTCACCCTTATGGCCCATCGCTCTTGTTCTGCAGTGAACAGTTAATGCCTGAGCACCAGCATCCTCAACTCTTTTAGCAACATCGAGGATTTGTATACTGTTATGATCCCAGCCAAGTCGAGTTTTAACCGTGACAGGCAGGGATACACTGTCTACAATTTCCTTAACCATTTTCTGCATATAAGGAGGATCTTTCAACAAGGCTGAGCCTGCTCCATGTCCAACTACATTTTTTACCCAGCATCCGGCGTTTATATCGATGAGATCAGGATTCTCTTTTTCGGCGAATTTTGCTGCTTCAACCATCGATTCTATTCCCGCACCGTATATTTGGATACCAACAGGTCTTTCTTCTTCAACTATTTCGAGTTTCTTATGGGTTTTTTCATTTAATCGTACAAGTCCCTCAGAATTTACAAATTCTGTGTATACCACATCTGCGCCCAGTTCCCTGCAGATAAGTCTGAAGGATACATCGGTTACATCCTCCATCGGGGCTAGAAGAATCGCTTTGCTAATATTTATTTTGTCGACTTTAAACATATAATTCAGATTATTTGCCCATATAAAGATAAAGATATAAAAAATAATCAGAAAATGAATTGCTCCACTTAGAACACTTCACCTGTGTCTGCTTTTATTGCCTTTGGAAGGTAGAAGAGTGCAAGAAGCACTATAAATAACGTAAAAAAGGCTCCTGTGAGAAATGGGAAAGGATAACCAAGAAATTCAAAAGCGAAGCCACCCCATAAAGGACCGAGTACGCGTGCGAAAGCTGAGAATGACTGATTAATTCCCAGCACTGTACCTTGCTCTTTATCTGAGGTTACTTCAGAAATAAGACTTAATAATGTAGGCTGCAGAAATCCTGTTCCCACCGACATAACAATAACTATTATAGCCAGGCCAAGGAAGTTCCCTCCGTACGGCAGGAGTGCCAGACCAGCCATCATGAGGAAAGATCCGATTGCTACAATTCTTGTTTCCTTAAGATGCTTTGCGACTATACGGATCAATCCTCCCTGCACAACTGCAGCTGATATGCCTACAATTCCATACATATATCCGTTCTGTAAATCCGTGAAATGATAGGCTTCATACCCAAGGAGTGCAAAGGTTCCATAGATGTTTGCCACTGAAAAAGTAAGAATGAAAAACAGAGTTATCAGCAAACCCAGGTCTTTTTTTCTGAATACTTTTTTTACTGCCGAAACATCGAACAACTTTCTTTTCCGTACTTCTACTGCCTCACGATTAAGGTTAGATTCGGGGAGCATTACGATAGTAACGAGGAAAGCAAGGAAAGAAAAACCTGCACTTGCAAAGCCAGTAACCTCATAACCGAATTTCGAGAGCAGTCCGCCAATTAAAGGGCCAAAAACAAATCCCAGTCCGAAGGCAGCACCGATCATTCCCATTCCCTTGGAACGATCTTCTTTAGTTGTAACGTCTGCAATGTAAGCTTGAGCAACACCTATGCTGCTACCACCTATTCCACCTACTATTCTGGATAAAATCAGCACAAAATAAGTATGTGTAAACGCAAAAATAACATAGCCAAAAGCATTAAGCAGCAAACAAATGACTATTATCGGCTTCCGTCCATGTTTATCCGACAATTCACCGAAAAGGGAATTGAAAAAAAACTGGATAAAAGAGTATACGGCAATGGCAACACCAACAGCTGTCTCATCAACATGGAGTTCTTTTGTGGCAAAGGTAGGTAAAATAGGTATGAGTATCCCGAACCCGAGGAGATCAATGAAAACAGTAATGAAAATTAGAGTAAGAGCGGATCTGTTCTTCACGACAATTCTTCAATTACGGCATCAGCAAATTCTGCAGTACCCACATATTTATTCGGATTTATATCTTTTGTAATTTTATCCCCTTTTTCAATTACTCTGGCTAAGGCATTTTCTATTTTATTTGCCGCTTCCTGTTCATCGAGATATTCAAGCATCATCACCGACGCCAGAGTTAATGCAGACGGATTAGCAATGTTTTGTCCGGCGATATCAGGTGCGGAACCATGAACAGCTTCAAATATTGCCACATCATCGCCAATGTTAGCTCCTGGAGCCATTCCAAGGCCTCCGACTAATCCCGACGCAAGATCCGACAGTATATCACCAAACAAATTAGTTGTAACAATGCAGTCGAACTGGTAGGGATTCATAACCATCTGCATTGCCATATTATCAACAATCTTATCATCAAATTTAATTTCAGGATATTCCGGGGCTATTTCTTCTGCGATATCAAGAAATAATCCTCCTGTGAACTTAAGGATATTTGCCTTATGCACGACAGTTAATTTCTTCCGTCCATGTTTCTTAGCATATTCAAATGCATATCTTATAATTCTCTCGGAACCTTTGCGTGTGATTATTCCTATAGTTTCCGCAGCAGATTTACTGCTGTCAATATAATGTTCAATACCCGAATAAAATTCTTCAAGATTCTCCCTGAAGATCAGTAAATCAATATGATCAAAATATAATGTCCTGATACCTTTAAATGTCTTAGCCGGGCGCTGGTTTACATAGAGTTCGAACTCTTTTCTTAACGCAACATTTATACTTCTGAATCCTTTACCAACCGGAGTAGTCAAAGGTCCTTTCAATACGATGCAATTTTTGTCAATTGAGTTTAATACTTCCTGAGGTAATGGATCCCTATACTTTTCAAGAGCTGTCATCCCTGCTTCAACAACTTCCCAGTCTATCTTAACCCCGGCACTTTCCAGAATTTTGGTGGTTGCCTTGGTAATTTCAGGTCCAATTCCATCCCCTGGTATTAATGTAATCTGATGTGCCAAATCCTATGATCCGGTTTTTATAAAGTAAAATTGAATTTGAAAAATAAATATATAAATAAATATTATAATGATTGGTGTCTTTCTGTCTGCACTTACCCCGTCATCGATTATCCGGGAAGGAGATCAACCCCAGATTTAATATCTTATAAGAGGCACCTGGAAGAGATATTCCTGGATTAGACTCCTCAGATAGGGTTTATTGGAGTAGTGTAAGATTATGTCCTGTGTATCGTGAAATGACAAGGCTGCAAGTTCCCTGTCTTCCTGTGAGAGAAATGGATAGAGGCTGTCGGAGAATGCACTTTCTGAAGGAATTATTATATATTCCCTGCCATTACGAGTCTCTCCCTTAAATACCCATATCGGTAGATATTCAACCTCCTTCAGATAAATTGAATCCCTAAAGAAGTTTTTGATAAGCGTAAAAGTTAGTATCGAACCCCCGTCAGAGTAACGCCACCTCTGGTTTGAAATAAAATTGCCCATAGAATAAATTACAAATCCTGTATCTATCCCTGCCAGGTTTGTTTTAAAGAAACTTACAGGCTGAAGAACATGTGGATGCCCTCCAATAATAATGTCGGCACCGTAGTGAATGGTTTTATTAACTACATCTTTTTGATAACCGTTGGGTAATCTTTGATATTCATCTCCGAAATGGAAATGAACCAGGACAATTTCAGCACCGTCTCTCCGGGCCTTTTTGATATCCTCTCGAATCAAGGTGGTATCAATTAGATTAACCAGAAAGTCCTTTCCTTTGGGTACAAAGTTGCCATTTGTTCCGTAGGTATATCCAAGGAATGCTATTCTAATCCCTTTAATATTAAAGATTCTTATTGAATCTCTATCTTTCTCGGAAATAAATGTCCCGTTGTAGGAAATGTGATTCAAATTCAATTGGTCGATAGTTCTTCTAACGCCTGCCTCTCCCCTGTCCAGAGCATGATTATTGGCTGTTGTCAACAAATCAAATCCTGTATGCTTTAGTGCGGTGATGAAATCATCGGGAGTATTAAAAAAAGGGTAACCTGAATACTTTACTTTCTTTCCAGCAGTAACGGTTTCCAGATTGCCGAAGAGGAAATCAGACTCAGCTAAGTATTCTTTTATTCTTGAGAATGCAGGATCAAAATCGAAACTATCAGCACTAACACGGGAGTAATTGAACTGCACCGAATGGCACATAATATCTCCTACGACGCTTATGGAAACAGTACTTACAGAGTCATCCTGATTCTGCGTTACAAAAGATTGCCGGGAGGATCTTCTTTCAGCGGAGAAAAAAATAAATGATATGATTACCGATATTAAAATATATCGCATATTATAAAATAAAAGGCTGGACCATTTTGCAACAGCCAGCCTCTATAATTTGTACTAAACTTTATTATCCTTGTTTCTCAGCTTTTCTCTGAGATTTTACATCCTGGACATCCTTACGAACATCCTGTGCCATTTTTCTGAGCTCGCTTAATCCTTTACGAAGACGGGTGCCAGCCGCAGCCTGGCCTTTTTCATAGAACTTCTCAAAATCAGTATGAAGATTTTGTACTGCCTGCATAAGTTCTTCGTATTTATTCATTGAAACCTCCTAAGAAATAATTTGAAATAAGTTATTTAGAATGTTCTAGTACTATCTCAGCAATATCTTTAACTGCTACTTCTTCTGTTTTTTCGAAATGTTTAACTCCGTCCGTCAGCATTGTCATACAGAACGGACAGGCTGAAGCAATCGTTTCTGAATTAGTTTTTAAAGCCTCGGATGTCCTCTCAACGTTTATCCGTCCTCCTTCCTCATCTTCAAGAAACATCCTTCCGCCTCCAGCTCCGCAACAGAAACCACGCGACTTAATTCGTTCCATTTCGACGAAATCAAGTCCATTGATGCTCTTTAAAGTGTTCCTTGGGGGTTCGTAAACATTATTGTACCTCCCAAGATAACAGGAATCATGATAAGTTACCTTAGTTTTTTTCTGATTGTCGTTTAATTCTATCTTACCATCAGAGATAAGTTGTTCGATAAATTGAGAATGATGCATTACCTCATAGTCTCCTCCGAACTGCTTATACTCTCTTCCAAGTGACTGGAAGCAATGTGGACAGGCGGTTACGATCTTTTTAACGTTGTAGTTATTAAGTGTTTCGATATTCTCCATCATCAGCATCTGAGCCAGATATTCGTTTCCTAACCGTCTGGCAGTGTCGCCATTACACTTTTCCTCTGTTCCCAGTATTCTGAAATTAACACCAGCCTTCTGCATAATTTGTGCAAATGCGCGTGACACTTTCTTATACCTGTCATCAAAAGATCCGGCACAGCCAACCCAGAAAAGCACCTCACACTCAGAATCGTCAGCCATAGTTTTTATATCCAATCCTTCAGCCCAGTTGCCACGATCAGCCTGGTTGAAAGCCCACGGAGTGAAGTTTGTCTCAAGACTCTTAAATACCGGGTTAAGGTTAGAAGGGAACTGTGACTCTGTTAAAACCAGGTCTCGCCTCATATCAACGATTGAATCTAAGTGCTCAATCATTACAGGACATTCCTGCACGCACGCCATACAGGTAGTGCATTGCCAAAGTTCGAGATCTGATATGTAATCGTGAACGAGCGTCTTTTCAAAAACATTTCCTTCAGTAACTCCCTGTTCCATTAATGGAGCTTTATCTTTCGTTCTTCGCCGAATATCGACAATGATCTTTCGTGGAGAAAGAGATTTGCCGACAGTAGCAGCTGGGCAAGAAGCAGTACATCGACCGCATTCAGTACATGAATAACCATCCAATACCTGCTTCCAGGATAAATGTTCAAAATCAGCAGCTCCGAAAACTTCTGTATTCTCATCTTCCAGGTTAAGTGGTTTGATAGTATTCCTGATATCATCAAGATTTGCGAAGTAGGTATTTGGAATAGAAGTCAACACATGTAGGTGCTTTGAATAGGGTAGAAAATTAAGGAATCCCAATATAACGACAATGTGCAACCACCAGAAAAGTTCAAAATAGATATGAGCATTCTGAGTGCCCCCGTCATAAAACCACTGACTGAGTGCAGCTGAGATAGGTCTTATTTCGTAAGTGTGAAGCTGGAAATCATGCATAGCCACGAGAGCCGAATTTTCACCGAGCATAGATATACAAACAAGCATAATAAGAACGAGAATAAAAGCCGCATCAAGCTTTCCGGATTTTTCGACTTCGAGTCTTGGAACATGAATTACGAACCTTCTATATAGTGCATACAAACAGGCCACAATAACCAGTACTGAGAAAAAATCCTGAATAATTGTTATAGTTGAATAAAAAGGACCTGCGAAATGCCAGCTGAAGGGGGAATAGAAACCTTGTATAAAAGCTTCAATAACCGCGAATAGGAAAAGTACGAATCCCCAGAAAATTGTCAGGTGTAGCAATCCTGCTTTTGGATCTCTCAGCAGCTTAGTTTGAGCAAATGCCACAGTCCAGACGCGCTTTAACCTTTCTCCTACCCTGTCGAACCTGTCATCTTTCTTCTGAGCAAGAAGCATATAAGCAATAAGCTTTCTGCAGCTCCAAACAAAGAGTCCAAGGGCGAGTATCAAAAAAACGGTGAAAATTATATTTTTAAATTCCATATTAACAACAAAATTAAAGCATTAAGATTTATTTCATTTTTTTACGGGTGCTGTATATACCGGTAAATATCGCTGTTCCCGAAAATACTTTGATTACCGTCCATAATGAAAATATTATTGCGCCGCCTTTTATAGCAATCGACCAATCGTGAAGATAGAACATGTTCAGGAAGACTACTCCACTTAGAATTATTATTACTTCTGAGAGTATCATTGCAGAAACAATTGCTATATAGTTCTTACTTTTCTCTATAAGGTAACCAGCAGCAAATGCGGCTAAAGGGAACGCAATTAGATATCCCCCGGTTGGTCCGAATAAAGCTGCAGCACCAAAATATCCGTCCGGTGTCGGAGCAAACACAGGTAAGCCGATAGCTCCCAAGGCAAGATAAAGCAGCTGGCTGTACGCACCCTTTCTTGCTCCAAGGAAAGCACCTGCAAGTCCTACCATCAAAGTTTGAAGAGTAAATGGTACGGGTTTAACAGGAATACTTAGCTGTGCAGCAACCGCTGTCAGTATTGTAAACGTAAAAATCCAGAACAAGTCGTAAGATGCAGCTCTCACTAAATATTTAGAACCAGCAGCAGCGCTATGCTTTGAAATCATAAATTCCTCAATTAAGATTTTGATTAAAAAATTGAAATGTTTTTTCGAGAATTGATTCAAATTTTTCGTTTGTTCCTTCGAATGGATGTTTAATATCAAATGTATGTCCTGCAGCCGGGACGATGTACAATTCTGATAAGTCCTGATCAGCAAGAGAATTAAGTTCCTCCGCCTCCGTAACAGGAACAGCCAGATCCTGTTCTCCATGAACAATTAATAATGGTCTTCTCAACTCTCTAACAGCTTTTTTTATATTAAGTTTATCTTTCTTATTCTCCTCCAGGTCATCCAGCAGAGAGATATTCAATTTCATTTTCTGCTTCGTCCTCGTATTCATAACCTCAAAAACCCCTTTTTTCCTCCAGGCTTCTTTTTGTCTGGCTGAATACCTGTCAAAGGTTGAAACCGATGACCATACAGCAACTGCTTTTACTTCAGGTTTTTGAGCAGCGGTCAACAGCGAGATACCGCCTCCACGGCTATGCCCAAGCAAGCCCAGCCTCTCATTGGAAGTTCCCCCGAAGAATCCGGCGAAGTATGCATCGATCAATTGTTTAAGTTCATCCATCTCGCGAGAAAAAGTATTTTCAGCGAATCGATCAGGTTCATCGAATTCTGTCAGGCTATCACCAACACCATTGTGTGAAAAATTAAAACTAAGTACAATAAAACCTTTGGAAGAAAAATAATTTCCAATGTACGGACCAAAACCCCAATCTTTAAAACCTTTGAAACCATGAACAAATACAAGGCATGGGGATAAACGCAGATTTTCTACCCCGTAAGCTGTAATCCTAAGAGTATCCTGCTTTTCAGTGGTAAGTATAAAATCTTTGCTCATTGTATCAAATATGGTCATTAAAGTTAGAAAAGTCAAGAAAATGAGGCATAAATCAAACATTTTAGAAATCCATCATCACGAACCTTATTTCTTTTTGTTTATCATTTATTTATTTTCTATGAAGTAAATGTCAGGTTTAGGAGTTTGATTTGAGATATCTGCTGGTAATTCCCTCAATTGATATTAAAAACGGTAAAACCGTCAGGGTTGTGCAGGGAATCCCTGAACTTGATTGTAAGGAATATGGTAGTGATCCTGTAGAAATGGCCAGAATCTGGCGAACCGAAAATGCAAAACTACTTCATGTAGTAGATTTTGACGGGGCATTCGAGCACTCAAAAAGAAATGTTGAGATAATACACGAAATCTGTAATTCCGTCATAATCCCTGTTGAATATACCGGAGGGATAAGAACTATGGATGATGCTGACAGGATGTTCGATCTTGGAGTTAGCCGCCTGGCTATAAATACTATGGCTTATGAAAATCCGGAAGAATTCAAAAGAGTCTTTGAGAAATACGGACCTGCCAGGATAGTAATTTCCCTTGACGTCCTTAATGACGAGATGATAGTGCGCGGAAGGAAAATTAAAACTGGAATTAACTATCTTGATTATGCCAGAAAACTTGCCGATTTGGGTATAGAAAGGTTTATTGTAACTGACGTTGAGAGAAATGGAACAATGTCAGGACCAAACCTGGATCTTTCCAAGAGAATAGCAAGTGTTACAAATCAGAAAGTTACTGTCTCAGGTGGAGTTCGAAATAAGGATGAATTGATGGATATCCAGGCTTTAATCCCTGTAGGAATTGATTCGGTAATCGTTGGAAGAGCTCTTTACGACAACCGCTTTCCCTGTCAGAAATTATGGCGGGTAGCAGAAGCTGGCTTATTTAACTAAAGGAATGAGAATGGAAAATCAAAATAAAGCAATTCACAGTAGTTTTTGGTCTAATTTCTTCAAATCACCTACCGAGAAAGTTGATTTACAAAAATCCCTCCTTTCAATACCTATTTTCAGCAGACTGACACGCCGAGAACTCGCTATGCTGATGAATATAATCCACAACAGAATTTATGTTGCAGGAGAATATATTTTTTACCAGGGTGATCCGGGATTGGGATTATACATCATCCGGGATGGGAATGTTATGATTAAACGCAAAAAAGAGGACGAGGAAGTCGTATCTCTAGCTTCTTTTACAAAAGGAGATTTTTTCGGAGAACTCGCTCTTATCGATGGGGAAAAGCGTTCAGCGTCAGCTGTAAGCAGTTCCGACACAAGACTTGCTGTAATATTTAAGCCTGACCTGGATGAATTCATTGAAAATTATCCTAAAAGCGGAATTAAGATTCTAAGGGGTATTTCAGAAATAATTGCAACCAGGTTAAGAAAATTAAATGAGGATAACTTTAACCTGCAAAATAAATTAGAAATTAAAATGGAGACACCTTATGGAACCTGAAATTTCCAAAGTGCTTGTTCCAATAGATTTTTCTGATTATTCGAAAAGCGCTTTAAAATATGCAGTCAGCTTTGTTAAACACTTCAATGCAAAGCTGATCCTCGTTTATGTTGTTGAGCCCGTAATCTATCCTCCTGATTTCAGCATGGGACAAATTGCTATTCCTTCCGTCGACCTTGATATGGATAGAAGAGCCCTGGATGAATTAAATAAGCTCGCGGAGCTTGAAATTCCGGCCGATATTCAAGTTCTATCGGTAGTAAAAACCGGAAAACCTTTCATTGAAATAATAGAAACCGCCGGCGAGCAGGATGCAGATTTGATTATCATTGCCACCCACGGACATACCGGGATGGAACATATCCTTTTCGGAAGTACAGCAGAAAAAGTTATCCGTAAAGCTCCGTGTCCTGTACTAACGCTTAGAGAGCCTATTAAGGGATTTTTATTCAAGGATGAATTGAAGAAGGAAAACGAGAAAGTCTAATCAGTTCTTTCTGTCGATTACAAAATCTACCAGGGCTTCAAGAGCGATTTTAGACGGAGAATCAGGAAATAGCTTTAAGGATTCTTTGGCTTTTTCTGAATAATCATGAGCAGTTTTTAAAGCATATTCGATACCTCCATTATCTCTCACGAATTTTATAACCTGGCGAGTATCACCTTTACCATCATTATTTTTAATCATACGCCTGATTCTATCAGCTTCACTCTTTTGAACTTTTTTGAGAGAATAGATCAGGGGAAGAGTTATCTTTTTTTCTTTTATATCCCCACCTACCGGTTTGCCTGTTATCTTTGAACTTCCTTCGTAGTCAAGTATGTCATCTCTTATCTGGAATGCCATGCCAATTGATTCTCCAAATTTTTTCATGGCCTGATGGTACTCCGTTTTTTCTGATGTACTCATCGAACCTATCATACAGCAGGTTTCAAGAAGTGAAGCGGTTTTATCAGATATAACCTGAAAATAGGTCTCTTCATCTATATCCAGCTTACGTGTTTTCTGAATCTGTAGAAGTTCACCCTCCGACATCCTCTTTACTGCATTAGTGATAACTCCAAGAAAATCAAAATCCTTTCCTTCTACCGCAATCATTAACCCTCGGGAAAGCAGGTAATCACCCATAAGAACAGCAGCTTTATTCTTGAATATTGCGTTAATAGACCAAAAGCCCCGTCTTTTATCAGCATTATCAACAACGTCATCGTGGATAAGTGTAGCGGTATGAAGCAACTCAACAAGCACAGCACCGCGATAACTTCGTTCTGATACCCCTCCCGATAGCTTTGCAGAAAGAAGGACAAGCAGGGGTCGGATTTTTTTTCCCTTCTGACGTATAATATATTTAGCGATAAGATCTACAAGCACAACATTGCTTTTCATAGATTGCTTGAAAAGTCGGTCGAATTCTTCAAGTTCAGTTTTTATCGGCTGACTTATTTCACTTAAAGCTCTTTTGATCAATGTTTTTTCGCTGCTAATTTTGAAATGAAAATACTTATTTCGTACAATAAAACCAATGGAACGGCTAATACTACCTGAGAGACCGGATCTGTTCCGGGAGTTAAAAATGCAGCAAGCACCATGATTATAACAATGGCATGCTTTCTGTATTTTTTCATGAAGGCGGGAGTAAGAATGCCCAGCTTAGTTAGGAAAAAAGAAATCATTGGTAATTCAAAGACAACGCCTGCTGCGAGTATTACACTTACAATAATTGATACATACTCATCAATAGCAAATTCATTCTTGATGAATTCAGTGCCGAATTCACGTACAAATTTAAATGCAAGAGGAATCATTGCATAATAAGCAAATGCAATTCCTATAAAAAAACTGATGGTACTGTAAAATACTATGAGCAGTATATACTTTCGCTCTTTTTTCCGTAATGCAGGTGCAATAAACTTCCACAGTTGATAAAATATATTAGGAAGGCTGAGTATGATGCCTCCTACCAGAGCCACCTGAAAATAAAGAAACAACTGTCCGAATGGTTTTAAGTTCTGCAGCAACAGCCCATTATCTCTCGCGGGCTTTAATATTACATCTACTACTAGAAAATCAGCAAAGATCCAGCAGATGATTGTCCCGGCTACAATACCAATTATGGAATAAATCAGTCTCCACCTTAATTCCTCAAGATGGTCAAGGAAGGTCATTTCGACTTCATTTGCTTCTTCTTCTATTAGGTCGGGACTATTAAGTTCTTTCGTTGCCACGGTACTTACTTAGCTTAATCCAGCATATAGGGGAAATTTTGCACAAAGATTCTTAATCTCAACGCGTATCTCTTCCAGTTTTACTTCATTATCAATGTTTCTGACTGCGGAATCAATATAACCGGCGATCAAGGACATCTCATTTTCTTTCATACCTCTGGTAGTTACCGCTGGGGTACCCACCCTTATACCGCTTGTAACGAATGGACTCCTTGTATCAAACGGAACCATATTCTTATTTACCGTTATGCCTGCTTTCTCAAATGCATTCTCAGCCTGTTTACCGGTAATGTCTTTATTTGTAAGATCGATAAGCATTAAGTGATTATCTGTTCCGCCTGAAATAAGGTTAAAATCATATTTCGAAAGGCCGTGCGAAAGAGCTTTAGCATTTTTAATTATCTGTCCGGCATATTCCTTAAATGAATCCTCAAGAGCTTCTCCAAAAGCTACAGCCTTAGCCATTATGATATGCATGAGAGGACCCCCCTGGATACCTGGCATCACCGTACTATCGAGTATTTCTGACATCATTTTAACACGGTCTCCTTTCGGCGTTTTTATTCCCATAGGATTTTCATAATCTTTACCCATAAGAAGTATGCCGCCTCTTGGCCCGCGGAGTGTTTTATGAGTCGTTGAGGTCACCACATCGCAGTATTTCAGAGGGTTGTCAAGGAAACCCTTTGCTATAAGACCAGCAGGATGAGCCATATCGCACATCAGGAATGCCCCGACAGAATCAGCGATTTCCCTGAATTTTTTATAATCCCATTCTCTTGGATATGCGCTGGCGCCAGCAACTATGAGCTTTGGTTTTTCCTTCTTAGCAGCATCAGCTATATTGTCATAATCCAGTGTTTTGGTTTCCTTATTCAGCGTATAACCTATTGCCTGATAAAGTTTTCCTGAGAAATTAACTGGTGAACCATGAGTTAGGTGGCCTCCATGAGCCAGACTCAAACCTAATATTTTATCTCCTGGGTTCAGAAGAGCCATATAGACAGCCATATTCGCCTGTGAACCGCTGTGCGGCTGAACGTTAACATATTCAGCATCAAATAATCTCTTTAATCGTTCCCTTGCAAGGTCCTCTGCCATATCAACGTATTCACACCCTCCATAATATCTTTTCCCGGGATATCCCTCAGCATATTTGTTTGTAAGTATAGAACCTGCGGCTTCGAGAACGGCTGGACTGACAAAATTTTCAGAAGCAATGAGTTCTAGTTTTTCCTGTTGTCTTTGAGTTTCAAGGATTAAAACATCAAAGATTTCCTTGTCCTTTTTAATATTCGAATAATTCATTTTAATTCATTGATTATGTAAATATTGAATAATTTTCAGGTTGAAAATATAACAAATAAAAAGAAAAGGTTCCGGGTGTAATCCGCGGAACCTTTTCTTTTAAATTCTATTTCAGATTGGTTTTATGGAACGGTTACGCTCTTTCCGATCCATGAATAGCAGTCTCCGGAAGGAGTAACCGTTTGGCCAGATTTATATTTACGGAAGAAATAATCCTCTTGTGTTGGAATAGAGCCTGAAAGTGCATTTATTCTCTCACGCGCAGTTGTAAAATTTGGATCTATTGATAAAGCTTTTCTGTATGTATCAACCGCTATCTGGTATACAACCTTTGCATTAAAATCGAATGTACAATTCCTGGCCGCTTGTTCGTAAAGAAGACCCTCATAATATACAGCCTGGGCCCAGCCATTGCCTACATCATTCGCCTTCTGAAATTGAGTTCTTGCTGCAGCAAGCTGACCTTTATCTTTGTAAACCAGTCCCAGGTTCAAATAATGGTTTTTATTCTGAGGATCTATCTGGATTAGTTTCTTATATGCATCCTCGGCTTTATTAGGTTGATCTGTTTTTTGATAAGCCTGTGCTAATTGAGTCCAGTAGTTTACGGATTCAGACGACTGCTGCACAAGAAATTCCAGAGGTATTATTGCCTGTTGATAATCATTTGCTTTCATCGCAGTCGAAGCATACTTCCAGGCTTTTTCAGAATTCTCTTTATCTTTCTCCCAATTCTTTTTTGTTAGCGCTACAAGCTCATCAATGTTTTCAACGAGCCCCTCAAGTTCCTGCGGCCATTGCGGGTCATCGGGATATTTATCACTCAGTTTTGTATATAAATCTATAGCCTTCGTCTTATAATCATTCGATTCAGTAGCGTTACTTTTGTATAACTGACCTAACTTATGATAATAATAAGGATCAAGATCAGGATTATCTTTAAATGCCTGCTCGTATTCTGCAATAATACTATCTGCAGATATTTTTAACCAATCCTCGTCAACGAATGCTTTCCTCACTTCAAAGTATCCTTTTGCCTCAGAATTATACTTTTCAGCCAGATTATATAAATAACCAATTGTATCAGCTATTGCGGTCTTCTGTTCGGGAGCTATATCAGATGAATCATGGAGATACCAGAGAGCATCTTCCATTTTATAGTAAATATATTTAGAAAATTTTGATGGATTTATTTCGAGCACCTGCCAGCCATAAGGCACTGCGCTCTGGTAATCTTTATTTTTATAATATTCTGAGAATAAACTGTAAAGTTCAAGTATTTTTGTGGAGTCATCAGGAATCTCCGTAATGATGTTGCTTTTAGGGAAAGCTGAAACTGCGCTTAGCAAAAGGAAGAACAGCGTAATTGCAGTTAACTTGGAGAATTTACCGTGATTATTTTGTTTGGACTCTTTCATTTTTATTTTTCCTCTCGAATAAACCAAATGTCGCCGAGGCTGACTGTGAAATATGCTTTTAATATGTTTTCTTTATAGAGACCCGGATCGCTCGTGCCTCGAATAGCATATTGGAGACCCAGATCCAGTGTATTTGCCTTACTTAGTGGTAATGAAAATCCTCCTGATACTGAATACTGATTAATTCCTTCGTTATTCACTAAATACTGTGTCTGTTCTAAACTTAAACCTGCACGCCAAATTATTTGTTCCCAGAAGGATGTTCCTAACGATATTTGCGGAGTATATTCAAACCCTGCGCTTATTTTGGAAGAATTTCTCAGGTTTACTTGAGTTTTATTATTAAAAGTGTACTTTTCCCATGCCTGAAAAGCATAGTCTAAAGTTAGCAAATATTTCTGATTTACCACAAAGCTTAACCCGGCACTCGCCCTTCCCGGAATTTTCATATTAACTATCCCTGTTGTTACTGTATCTATCCCAAGGGTTGAACTCGAGGTTAAGACGGTATCGGTCCTTAAATCAGAAATGTAATTATATGATAAGCCGAATCTGAAATCTGTGATCCCATGCATCCCGAAGGCTGAAGCAAGATCCGGAGATAGTAACCCCACTGTCGAACCAATACCTTTAGGACGATATTCGTTTGCATACCGGGCATCAGCATTTGACTGATCAGGGAAGGTTATCGAGGACGCATAATCTATATTTCCAAAATAATAATCGAACGTAGCACCTATGCTTAAATCAAATGGTAGTTTATAGGAAGAGCCAACAAATAACTTTGATAATCCTCCCTGTCCTTTGTAAGCAGTAACATAATTGCCAATTGAAGATTGGGAAAAACTCTCAACATCATAACTTACATTGGAATAAGGAGCAAGTCCCACAGCAGCTCCGATACCATATCTTTCACTTATAGGAAAGGCAATACTGAATCCGCCGAATTCCGCTTTAGCGTAATAGGCGGAAATATTATCAGCAGATAAAAATGAGCCATGATAATTCAGGTTGAACTCAATTCTAGTTCTTTTAAGATTATATAGAGTTGCAGGATTATAAAAACTGATAAAGTTCTGTTCAGCGTCTGCAGTGCCTAATTGTCCCATTCCTAGTTTTCTGGCTGACTGTGCATAAAGTATATCTCCAATACCAATTCGGGAATACGGTGATGAAGATTGTGAGTATATTTCCGGAATCAGAAGCAATACCAGGAAAATCGAGAGAAAAATATTTTTATAACTTAATTTCATTTTTTGCCTGTGTAAGTAATTACCAAACGTGGTCTTAATAACGCATCGGAAGCATCACTTCCCTTCAATGCAAATATGTCTATTCCGAGATTTTGACTCCCTGCAGTAAGTATGAAACCGTTATTCTCATGGTATCCGCTGGCTATGCTCTGAATAAATTTGGCTATATCTCCCGTAAAATAATTCCCTGACCTTTTGAGAATGATTGAAGAGGTGGTGTCGTAGGATGTCTCCACCGAATCTCGGGCAAAATAGGCTACTAATGAATTACTGTAGTGATCGCCGGTTTTGGTAGCGCTGGTGTCCACATAAATTGTAAACTGAGCTTTATTTATTACTGCGCCATCTGTAATAGATGAAAGATCAAATTTTATCCTGGAATCAACAGCAAGTCCTCCCTGTACAGCTATATCACCTGACGGAACAACTGGTTTGTTGCCCGATAACGCACTGACATCTTCGATGCTGTAAAAATTTAAAGTATCCACTAGGCTTCCCGTTTGAACTATAACGTTCAGGCGAGGAATACCAGTAAATTCAACATCATTGAATGCTTCAAATCCTACTACCCTGGTTGATGCGGGATCCGGCTTGAGATAAATTCCTTTATTATTCCGAATCGGTGTTGCAGAAGCAGAGGCAAACCATGAATTGATTGTCTGTTCATCAAGATTAAAAGTATAGAGCGTATCAGAATAAGTTTTCTCGGAGCTGATATCATTAGTCTCATACTGCAGGCTGGTAACACTATCAGCAGTAAATCCGAATGATGTCCACCCGCTGGTTACGAAATGTGCCGAGTAAAGCAGCTGGTTAGATTCATCCCCGATGTTATACACTTTCGTCAGGTAGACTTTTGCGCTAAGTATATTTAATGTCGAAGTATTAAAAGCATTTTTTATGGTATCAGGCAGAACAATAGCAAACCTTATCAGGGATGAAGCTTCCACATTCTGATATTTTCCCACAAGCAGTCTGGGAGAATCACTTAGCTTGATATTGGTTTTATAATATGTGGATGTTTGTCCTATTGAATCCTGATACGAATCAATCTTGCTTATGGTCAAAAAGTCAGGGGATAACAGATTATTTCCAATTGAGGTGGGAGAATCACTACACGAATAAATCAAAGTCAGAAATAATAAAGCAGGAATCAAGAAAATTTGTTTATATGTCAATTATTTCACCTGTAAAATCTTCTAAAATAAATTTGCACGCACCAGATATATTTTCGGCTACAAAGCTTGGAAATATATATTGATTTTGCAATATAGAAATGCTCTCCGTACCGTATCCTGTTTTTACAAGGACAGTCTTGAGGCCAGCATTAATTCCGCATAAAATATCAGCAGGAGTATCTCCGATAAAATACGAACCATCCAGCTCAATATTTAATTCGCGAGAAGCTTGTAATACCATAGATGGGGATGGTTTCCTGCACTCTGCCTCTTCTTTGGTGCTGAAATCAGGATGATGCGGGCAGTAATAGAAAGCATCAATCTCAACTTTATCCTCTTTCAGGAGTTCATTGATCCTGGAATTAATGGCTTTCACTTCGCTTTCCGAGATTAAACCTCTGGCTATACCTGACTGGTTAGATATAACAACTAGTTTGAAATTTAACCTGGTTTTTAATAAAGATAGAGCTCTACCGGTTCCGGGAAATAACTGAACCTTAGAAGGATCACCCAGGTATCCCGGGTCCTCATTTAAGGTCCCATCTCTATCGAGAAACACGGCAAGCTGGGACATTAGCTCTCGTTAGAAAGTATCGTTTTATACAACTCAATATATCTTTTGGCTGAAGAATTCCAGCTGAAGTCTGCTTTCATTCCGTTTTTCATTATTTTTAGCCAAGCCTTCTTATCTTCGAAGATCTTCAGCGCTCTTTTAATTTCTTTAACCATGGCTTTTGAATCATACTGCTTAAATACGAAACCATTGCCATCCCCAGATTTTTCATCATATTTTATTACTGTATCTGCCAATCCGCCAGTTTCCCGAACTACAGGGACAGTACCATACATCAGGCTGTACATCTGGTTTAAACCACACGGTTCGTAGTGAGAAGGCATAAGGAAGATATCAGCACCCCCCTCGATAAGATGGGCAAGATCATCATTGAAACCAAGGTAAGTCGCAAACTTGTTCTGGTATTTTGAAGCCATACTCTCAAAGAATTTATGATATTTCTTCTCCCCTGTTCCTAGAAGCACCATCTGGATATTCAGCTTCATCAATTCAGGGAAAGCATCTTTTATCAGGTCCATTCCTTTGGCATCGAAGAGTCGTGCTATCACACCAATGATCGGAATATCTTCACTGTATTCGAAGCGGAATTTTGAAGCCAGTTCTTTTTTGTTAACGATTTTCCCCTCTATGTTCTTAGATGTAAATTTCTTGGGCAGGTGTTTATCTTTTTCAGGGGACCATACCTTTGTATCGATTCCATTTACAATGCCGTAAAGATCATTCTTTCTTTTGGCCAGAACATTCTTAAGCCCGGCACCAAGTTCTTCATCTGTTCTTATCTCATTTGCATAAGTCTCGCTTACTGTATTTATGGCATCGGCAAAAAGGAGACCGCTTTTCATAAAATTCACCTTGCCGTATATCTCTATACCTTTTTCGGAGTTCAGTTCATCCGGAAGTCCGGTTTTCTTGAAAACCGATTTTGAAAAAACTCCCTGGTATGCAAGGTTGTGTATGGTAAATAATGTTTTGAAATTCTTGAACTGCTCTTCATCCTTGTATACAGTTTTAAGATACGCTGGAATAAGTCCGCACTGCCAGTCATTACAATGAATGATATCAGGAATCCATCCAAGTTTACATATAAGTTCAAAAACAGATCTGCTTAGAAGAATGAATCTTTCATCGTTGTCGGGATAATCTTCCCCGGTCATTGGATCAACATATAAACTGTTCCGGCTGCCGAAATATTCCTGATTATCAAGGAAATATATCTGTACCCGGACCTTTTGACCCGGCAGGAAACATGATTTAAGTGAAAAGACGACATCTTTATCACCAATCTTCACGGTGAGATCTTTTAATCTTACTACTTCGTGAATTTTGAATTTTCTATCGTCAACTGCACCATATTTTGGTACGACAATACGGACTTCATGTCCCATTTCCGACAACATTTGAGGTAAAGCGGCCGAAACATCCGCTAAACCGCCTGTTTTAACAAACGGAACCACTTCCGATGAAACGAAAAGGATTTTTAGTTTTTTTGCGGGCATTTTGTAAATTTATTTTAAATGAATAGCGTAATTTACGAAATTTCCATATGTTTCTCAAAAAAAACATTAGCGAATACTCTTGAATTATTGTTCAAATAACCCTCCCATAAGGTTTTGATTTCAAGAGAATTAGGCAGACTCAACTGATTAATCACTTAATACCCCCTTTATTTGTCGGAATCTTAAATTTTATCAAAAGATTGTTAAATTTATAAGTAATAATTTCAATTTTACAGTGATTTTAATGATACATAACAAAGCTGCCGTTATTGTTCTTCTTATGGGTACTATTCTGCTTTCGTCATTCTTAGCTTCATGCAGTGCATCAAGTACCGTCAGATATGATCGTGAAAAGGAGAATAAAGAAAAAAAACGTGATGGGGAGACAGAAGAGAAATTTAAAGAAGACTTCAATATTATACCGTTTCGTACAATTATAGATATTAAGGAAAAGGAAAAGAACGAGCTTGAGACGCTTGACCTAAATCCCTGGTACGGTTTCGAACAAAAAGATACCAGCTCTTCAGATGAAAAGAGTATCGTTGGTACTACCAATGGTTTCAGGGTACAGGTGCTGGCAACAGATAAACTTGAAGACGCTGATTCCCTGAAGTCCGAACTTTCTCTTAAAATAATGAATAAAAATATTTATGTAATTTTCGATCCTCCATTCTATAAGGTTGAAGTCGGCGATTTCATCAGCATGAGTGAAGCAAAAGACCTGAACTTTAAGTTAAACCAGATGGGGTACACCGAATCCAGGGTAATAGCTTCCACAGTAAACACATTTGAATGATGAGGAAAATATTATTAAATCCCTCGCAGATAGTAACGGTTGACACAAACGGAAAGAATTATAAGAGGGGTTCAGAACTTGGTACTGTTGGTGTGATCACTGATCATTCCATAGTTATTGAAAATGACGTTGTCAAAGATCTTGTTCCTTCAGGGTCGCTGAAAAATCATACCGGAGTCGAAATTATCGACGTCACCGGCAGAACTGTTCTTCCGGGACTGGTAGAATCTCATACTCACACGGCATTCACCGGATCGCGTGCTGATGAGTTTAGAATGAAGATTGCCGGTGTTCATTACGAAGAAATAGCGTTAAGGGGTGGAGGCATCCTCTCAACAGTAAATGCTGTTAGAGCCGCTTCGTTTGAGGATCTGGTCAGTGTAGTATCACCAAAGGTTCAATATTTTATCTCCCAGGGGATAACCACGCTTGAGATTAAAAGTGGGTACGGTCTGGATTTTGACAACGAGATTAAGCTGGTTCATTTAATCAATTACCTGAACGAGATCTACGCTATTGATATTATTCCAACTTTCCTCGGGGCTCACACATATCCCCCTGAATTTAAAGATGATCATTCCGGTTATATCGATTTGCTGGTTGATAAATTGATTCCGTATATCTCTAAGAATAAATTGGCAGTGTTCTGTGATGCATTCTGTGAAATGACTGCATTCAATGCCGAGGAAACCGGCGTGATTTTCGATAAAGCGCAGGAATCAGGACTAAGATTAAAGCTGCACACAGAACAGTTTAATAACATCGGAGGGCTGGATGCTGCCCTTAAAAGAAGCGCAGTAAGTGTTGATCATCTTGAGGCACTGGCAGATACCGATATCAGTAAACTGGCAGAATCTGATACTGTGGCAACACTTCTTCCGGGTGTTTCTTTCTTCCTTAATTATGGATATGCTCCTGCAAGGAAATTAATTGATTCAGGAGCCATTGTTGCACTTGCAACAGATTATAACCCTGGTTCTTCGAATATTTCAAATCTGAATTTTATTATGAGTCTTGCCTGCTTAAAAATGAAGATGACTATTGAGGAGAGCATATCGGCAGTGACAATAAATGCTGCAAAGGCTTTAAGCAGGAACCATGAGATTGGCAGCATTGAGATTGGTAAAAAGGCTGATTTTGCGGTATTTGATACAGATGAGTATTCTGATATTGTATACCAGGTGGGGAAAAATATTAATTCTATTACAATTAAAAACGGAAATATAATTTATGATGCCAAGGGAGGTTCAAATTGAAAATAATTGAGTGTGTACCAAATTTTAGTGAAGGAAAGAACAAGGAAACTTTTAATGCTATTTCAGAAGGAATAAATTCAGTGAAAGGGGTGAAACTCCTTAACCTGGAACCTGATGCCGATTATAACCGGGTAGTTGTTACAATGGCGGGTGATGATAGCGGGATAATTGATGCCGCTGTTAATGCCTGCAAGGCCGCGGCTTCAAATATTGATATGAGAAATCATAAAGGAGAGCATCCAAGACTCGGGGCAATAGATGTTGTTCCTTTTGTCCCTGTTAAAAATGCAACTATGGATGACTGTATAAAAATAGCCGAGAAGTTTGGTGAAAGGATTTCGAATGAATTGAATCTGCCTGTTTACCTCTATGAGAAAGCTGCAAGGAAACCTGACAGGGAAAATCTTTCGTCTATACGTAAGGGTGAGTATGAAGGGCTTGAGGAAAAGATCAAAGATCCTGAATGGAAACCTGATTTTGGCGAAGCTGAGTTCAATCCCAAACTCGGGGCACTTGTAACAGGAGCCCGGTTTTTCCTTATCGCATATAACGTAAATATTAAGTCTACAGATGTAAGCTACGTCAAAGAAATTGCTGAGATTCTTCGTGAATCAGGCAGACCTAAAAGGGATGTCCAGGGAAAAATAATTAAAGAAAATGGTAAAACGGTCAGAATCCCCGGAAGGTTAAAAGATTTTAAAGGAATGGGAGTATTGCTTGAAAAATATAATATAACTCAGGTATCTATTAACCTGACTAATTATGAAGTAACGCCTATTCATGTTGCCTTTGAGGAGGTAAAGAAAGAGGCTGAACGCCTTGGGGTTGAAGTGGATGGGAGTGAAATTGTGGGACTTGTACCTCTTGAAGCATTGCTTATGGCTGGACGTTTTTACGCTGATGGTAAAACTGTGAATGAAAATGAACTTGTGGACCTTGCTGTTGAAAAATTGGGTTTAAGTTCTTTGAATCCGTTTGAAAAAAATCAGAAAATTATTGATTATATGATTAGTGATTAAGAAATATTACTGATTACGGATTTCCCTAATTCACTTATTTCGTTTAATTTTCAATTCTAAAATTCATTCAAAGGATTATAATGAATATAGACGATTCAATCAGAAATTACTTAGATGAAATATCTTCCAGTTCACCTACACCCGGAGGCGGAAATGTCTCTGCTTTCAGCGGTGCTGTTGCCAGCAGCCTGGGTATTATGGTTTGCAATCTTACCATCGGAAAGAAGAAATATGCTGATGCTGAAGAAGAGATGAAAGATATAAAGTTTGAACTCTCTGTTGCAAAAGAAGAATTCCTTAGCCTTGCTGAAAAAGATAACCAGGCATTTGACAAGGTGATGCAGTCATTTAAGATGCCGAAGGATACTGACGAACAAAAGAAGGCAAGAAGCCGGAGCATTGAAACTGCAACTCTTGAAGCTGCTGAAGCACCTGCAGAAGTTTTGATAAACTGCAGTAAAATAATTCCATTATTCCAGGGATTGGCAGAAAGAGGCAATCAGAATTCTGTTTCGGATGCCGGAGTAGCTGCCGCGCTGATATCAACAGCTGCTGAGGGAGCCTTTCTGAATGTGCTGATAAACTGCTCTTCTCTTTCCAATCAGACGGTAGCAGGTGAAATATTAAAAAAGAATGAGATAATTCTGGAAGAAGTGAAGCAGCAGTGCAGAGAAATCATACAGAATATTAGAAAAAAACTGGCTGTTAATTAGAGTTCCTGAACTTATAAATATTTATTTGTTCAATATTCTTTCTCTCAGGCAGACTGTTTAGGCTGGCAGACTAAACTTATTTGAAATTAAAGAGTATATCCATCTGGCCCCACCTTGCTCGTAGATTCAATGTATCCGGGTAAAAGGAAAAATCTTCGGATGGTTCAAATGGATATGGATTACCTTTGCCGTATGTCCTGCTGCTGTCTCTGTCAAGATAACACCATAACATATACTTTCCGGGAAAGACTCTGTTGAATTCAAATTTTCTCCCCTTCTGAAGGTATTGTGTATAAACCTTCCCGTTGTTCTCAGTACCTTGAAGGATAACATAAGGATTCTCTGTAAGCTGTACATTCTGGATTGTTCCACTGGCCCCTGTAAAATCGATCTGGTTTATTGTGATAAACCGGTAAGTATATATGCTATCACCCTTATTGCCAGCAGCATCTTCGAACTTTGATAAGTCAAATTTAACAAGATATATCTCACCACTTTTCAATCGCCCTGAAGGTTTTAGCTTCAACGAGGCATTATCAGGAAAAGAAAGGGTGTAATTCACTCTATTTAGGGACGTATCAGAAAATATTATTCCATTTCGTGCTTTTACAGTATCAAAAGCGTCATCAAAGTAAAACATTAATGAGTCATTTATAAAGTCTGTTCTCCCCCCTTCCTGTGGAATTGTACGTACAACCTTTGGACGTGTCGTATCTGGATTATCACTTAATGTTATCTGTGAAAATTCATTATGATAAACATTCTCATATTTGTCCTTCAGCGTTCGGGCCTGCAGATAATAATCATGCGAATTATCCAGGGTGGTATCTATCACCAGCACAATATGATTGGGATCTGAAATTTTATTAAATGCATAATAAGGGTTGTATGTAAAACCTGAAGCTGAATCAATAATAGAAAAGTTATTAGTGGTAATAATGGATGAATCGATTCCCTCACTCAGCTCGACGAGTAGATGGTACCGGTCTGTCATTATTGCTTTGATCATCCTGGGTGAGGTTGTATCCTCCTGTGTAAGGAAAAAATTTAATCCACTGAAAAGGGTGTCCTCCGGAGCAAGCATTATATCTTTAAAAGGTACCCCGATTTTATCCTGTTCAACCTGGTATAATAAGTCTCTGAACTGATCTGCTACCGCAAATACCCTGTAAGTTCCTGCCGACAACCCAGAAAGAGTAAAAAATCCGTTGTCTCCGGCTTGTGAGATGTAATCAGGTTTGGTAGTTGTGGGATTGACAGTGTCTGCCTGAAGTTTATAGGCAAAAATCATCGTCCCGCTGACATCCTTGTCGTATATCCTTCCTGAAATTACTCTTCTGTCAATTTCGGCTCCTGTTGCGAAGGTTAAGGTGTATGATTCCGCCATCCGGTTTTTATTATTATAATCCACAACGTCGGTACCCAGGGTAACTACGTACGTCACACTATCCTTTAAGGGTCCGGGAAAATATACCCTGACAGATTTTCCGCTCCAGTCAAGTTCAAGTTCACCGTTTACTGCGGGAGATATAAAGAGAGCATCCTTAACAGTTCGTTTATCTACATACTCAGAAAAGGTGAATTCAATGTATTCTTCATCGTAGCTGGTTGTTCCGTTTTCAGGATATGTTTCCACTATTTTCGGAGGGATCTTGTCTATCTCCCCTCCGCCCGGCGGAAGCTGATTTGCACACCCGTAAAGAATTATTGCGGGCAGTAGCAAAAAAAGATATCTTATTTTTTCTGCTGTTGTCTTAACCATCTTCTGTATTTCGCTACATTTCTTAGATGTTCTGAAAATGTTCTGGAGAAATTATGACCTCCCTCGCCGGTGGCTACAAAAAACAAATAATTAGTTTTGGCTGGATACAAAACTGCAAGTATCGCCTCTCTGCCGGGATTATTTATCGGGCCGGGCGGCAAACCTGTGTATAGATATGTGTTATATGGCGAATTAATTTTAAGATCCTTGTATAATAATCTTTTCCAGCCATTAGGCTGCAGGTACTGGATTGTCGGGTCCGCTTCCAGTTTCATCCCTCTGTCAAGTCGGTTCAAATAAACAGATGCTATTTTCGGCATCTCGTCAATCTTGTTAGTCTCTCCTTCAACAATAGATGCAAGTGTTAAAATATCATGAACTGAAAATCGCATCAAGTCAGCTCTGGCCTGCAGCGAATCCGTCATAAATTTCTTAAATCCGTTGTAAAATATACCAATAATTTCTGAAGGAGAACTTCTTTCATAAACATAATATGAATCGGGGAAAAGGTAGCCTTCCATGCTTGCAGCCTTCACCCCTAGTGAATCAACAAAAGATTGATTGAAAGCTTTCTGCACGAAAGATGCAGAATCAACGAATAACTCATACCTTACCTTTGCTCCTAAGAACCTTATGGTTGAGCCTCCGCGTATTTTTACAGTTTTTAAATAATCTGCTTTGCCGTAGAGGAAGAGGTCAATCAGATCAAGATAGGTTAGTCCGTTAGGAATATAATATCTCCCAGCTTTAATGTTTCTTTCTGCCCCGTATAAAAAAGCAGCTATGCTGAAGTTGGTTGAGCTTGGAACAATGCCTTTGCGTTCCAGACTATCGGAAATTGAGCTAAGTGCTTCTCCCTGCTTTATTTCAAACCTCCTGGGTGATTTTCCTTCATAATAATTAGGAGTAAAAAATGTGTAGTAGAGCAGTGCAAGAACAGCAATGAAAAAAAAGAGTATCAGGTAAAATTCTTTTTTAGATAACAGGCTTTTGTATGAGATGCGCGTATTTCGCGGGTTTGAATTATCTCCGTTTATTTTTCCCTCTCCTTCTGAATAGCGCGGGACTCATCAATAATTCGTTCATAAATTCTTTTTAATGTATTCTTAATTTCCACATCTCCGGAAAACTTTTCAATGTTTTCCCCAATCTCTTTTTCTCTCTTAGCATCATACGCAGCCAATCCAAGTGATTTTTTTATCGCTCCGATTTCCAAAGAAATTTTTATCCTTTTGATCAATAATGCTGAAATTTCCTTATCCAGGTTGTCTACGTCATCCCTCAAACGCAATAGGATGTTTTCTTTGTCATCCTGGCTGAGTTTTTCCATCTCATTTCTTATTAGATTAAAATAATCATTCGTCAATATTTGTTCTGATTTATATGATTAAAATGTTCTTCAAGGAGTCCCGGATAGGGACTATAGCTAAGATCGAACTTTTCTCCTGCTTCGAAAATCTTCTGTCCCCTGTAAGCAATCATTGCGGCATTATCTCCACAAAACTGCATATCGGGGATAATTATCTTTTTTCCGTATTTACCGGCAAGCTTGGTAACGCTCTTACGAAGTTCGGAATTTGCAGCAACACCTCCAACAAGAGAAACAGAATTGACTTCGAATTCTTTTAATGCTCTATCAGTATTACGCATCAGAGCTTTAATTACAGCATACTGAAAAGATGCAGCAATATCAGGCAGATCTTTTACAGGAACCTTAGCCCCATCGCCGTAGGTTTTCTGAATATATCTCAGTACAGCCGTTTTTACTCCGCTGAATGAGAAATTATACCTGTCAGAGAGTTCAGCTACCGGGAAATTTATTTTTTCCTTATCCCCTTCCAGAGCAGCCTTCTGAATTTTAGGACCGCCGGGATATCCCATACCCAGCATCTTCGAGACTTTATCAAATGCCTCTCCGGCAGCATCATCAACCGTTGTTCCAAGTTTTTTTATGCTTGCAAAGCTTTCAACCAACAACAGCAATGTGTGTCCGCCCGACACTACAAGCGCAAGATATGGGAACTCAGGCTTATCTTTCATCAGGAAGCCGGAATATATATGTCCTTCTATATGGTTTACCGGAACGAATGTTTTCCCAGAAGAATATGCAAGTCCTTTTGCAAATGTTAAACCAACAAGAAGCGCTCCGATAAGGCCGGGACCTGCGGTCGCGCATATCAGATCGATATCTTTCAGTTCAAGTTCTGCATTATAAAGGGCATCTTTTAATAGGGGGATTATAATCTGAAGGTGAGCCCGGCTGGAAAGTTCAGGAACCACACCGCCGTATTCGGAATGAAAATCCTGTGAGGAAATCAGGTTTGCTTTCAGTTCGTCATTTGAAATGATAGCAACTGATGTTTCATCACAGGATGTTTCAATTCCTAATACATTCATTTCTCAAACGAAAAAATATTCTTAAATATATGACCCGCTACCTGCGGATTTTCCTTCAATCTCCTTATAGAATAAGGATACCAATCTTTTCCAAAAGGTACGTAAATCCTTATTTTATATCCGTCATTATTTATTCTGTCTCTCAGTTCCTCTCTTACACCAAGAAGCATCTGGAACTCAAATTTATCTTTAGGAATATTCATATCTTTAATCATCTTGTAAGCTGCATTTATAAGGTATTCATCATGCGTTGCAATTCCCACATAATTACCATTTTTCAGCATTAGTTCAAGTGATTTAAGATAATTGTCGCGGATTTCCTGGCGGACTTTGTATGCGATTGTGGCTGGTTCAATATAGATTCCCTTGCAGAGCCTGTAGTTGGTTCCGAGCTTATTCAGGGTTATCACATCGCTTGTGGTACGCTTAAGATATGCCTGAACTACAATCCCCAGGTTGTCGTAATCATTCCTCAGTTTCTTGAAGAGAGTTATGGTTTTATCCGTATATGGTGAATCCTCCATATCGATCCGCACGAAGTTGTTCATACTTTTTGCTTTCTCAACAATCTCCCTGATCTGCTGATAAGCAAAATCCTCGTCTATACTTAATCCCATCTGGGTAGGTTTTAAAGACAGGTTTGCCATAAGGTTATGCTCTGCTATCGTATCGAGAACCTCCATGCACTTGGTTTGAGCCTCAACAGCCTCAGCCTTATGGGAAATAGATTCACCAAGAACATCCATAGTTGCATAAATTCCTTTAGCATTCAAATCCTTCACACACTGAACAGCCTTTTCAATAGTATCCCCTGCGATGTATTTTTTCGAAAAGAAACCGACAACGGGTTTTGGCATAAGTTGTACAGCTTTTACAATAAGATTATTTAGTAATGACAATTTTACTTTCTCCCTGAATTACCAATATTTTTAATAATGCGGTATGAAACTTAAATAACTTTTCTCTGTTTTACTATAGTTATAATACACCTTGCAGACGGCAATAATCTTTTCGGGATGAGTATCTTTAATTGACAAATCAATTAAGGGAAGGTCAAATAAGGGAGAGTAAAAGGTTGGTTTTCTGCTTCAATTCATCAAGACTACCGTTGTTTTCGAATATGAAATCTGCTCTTTTTTTCTTCTCTTCATCGGGTATCTGGTTGAAATCCCTTTTTTCGAAATCTTCTAAAGGCATTACAGAAGCCTTCCTTTTGTACCGTATTTCTTTCCCGGCTGTAATAAGGACTACATAATCGAACAAGTCTTCCATCTCGGCTTCGTAAATCAATGCAGCTTCTGTAAAGACTTTATCGTTCTTCTGAAGTTCCCTTCTCATAAGATCGTTAACTCTTTCAATAACCAGCGGATGAAGTATGGAGTTCATTTTAAAAACATTCTCCGGGTTTGTGAACACTTTTTCACTTAGATACTTCTTATTAATTTCACGGCCATTGAAAGAATCAGGACCAAATTCCCTGATTACCTTCTCCTTAACTTCCTGGTTGACTGCAAGAATCTCTTTGGATATTTCATCTGCATTTAAAACACAATATCCATTCTCCCTGATAAATTCAGAAAAAGCTGATTTCCCGGAGCCTATACTGCCTGTTATGGCTATTTTAATTTTTGTCTTACTCATACTTCTTTCCTGTTCCCTTTTGCCTTTCTGCTTTTTCCTTCCGTTTTCTCATCTGATCTTATTGGATGCCTCATTTTCCCTGTTTATTTTGAATTTTATTTCGAGATACCAGGCTTGTGTGCCTTACGAACCCTGGCTGAGCCTGAGATTCCTCTGCGCCGGGAGAAATCTTAACCCTCCCTTTTTACATAATGCTTAAATCCTGTTACTTCATATAAACTGTTGATAATTTTAACAGTATGACAAAATGACAGACTCTATATCTATGTAGTTTTATTCTGGTTGTTTTGCCGTAGTTATGCCGTAGTTGCGCTCAAAATGAGACAATGCCATAACTGCGAATTTCAGCGATTTTCAGCTGTTGAAAAAATTTATAGTATGACAGAAATATCAGTCCAATTTTGTAGACATATACCGCCTGGACAAAAAAAAAGGCAGCTATTAGCTGCCTAAAAATAATATATTTTTAATTAAAGAAAATCTCTTACCTGGCGTAACCGATTTTTCTTACCTCGCGAATGACCGTAACTTTTATCTGCCCCGGGTATTCCATCTCTCCCTCTATCTTCTGAGCAATATCGTGTGCAAGTTTATCTGCAACGACATCGTCAACTTTATCCTGTTCAACTACAACTCTTATTTCCCTGCCGGCCTGAATAGCATAAGTCTTGGCTACGCCTTCAAATGACTTTGCCAGTGCCTCAAGTGTCTCTAGTCTTTTCACATAACCTTCAAGCGGCTCTCTGCGCGCACCCGGTCTTGCACCGCTTATGGCATCCGCAGCCTGCACAAGTGCTGCAATAGGACTTTCCATCTCTATATCTTCGTGGTGAGAACCTACAGCGTTAACAACTATAGGATTTTCCTTGTACTTCTTTGTAAGATCATATCCAAGCAGAGCGTGGGGACCTTCAACGGATTTATCGATTGTTTTACCAACATCATGCAGAAGACCTGCTCTTTTTGATAGTTGAGTATCCAATCCCAATTCAGCGGCCATTATACCGGTAAGGTAAGCGACTTCGATGCTGTGTTGAAGGAGATTCTGGCCATAGCTTGAACGGTATTTCATTTTCCCTACATGCTTGATAAGCTCGCTATGCATATTATGAAGTCCCAGCTGCAGGATGGTGTTCTCACCTTCCTTAATCATTTCTTCTTCAAGTTCCTGCTTAACTTTCTCAACAACTTCTTCAATTCTTGCGGGGTGAATTCTGCCGTCGGCTATTAATTTTTCCAGGGATACTCTTGCAACTTCCCTTCTGAACTGATCGAATGAAGAAAGAATAACTGCTTCGGGAGTATCATCAACAATAACATCCACACCGGTAGCAGCTTCGAAGGAGCGGATATTTCGTCCTTCCTTACCGATGATTCGCCCTTTCATATCATCATTCTGAATCTGTACTACTGATAAGGTGGTTTCAATGGAATGGTCGGCAGCAGTCCTTTGTATTGACTGAACAATTATCTTCTGAGCTTCTTTCTTGGCATCTGATTTTGCTTTTTCGATTAACTCCCTTGTTATGTGGGACGCATCAGCCCTTGCCTGGTTGGTCATATTCTCGATAAGTATCGACTTTGCTTCTTCGGAAGTTAATCCGGATATTTTTTCAAGTTTTAGGTTCTGTTCCTTCTCAAGCCTCGCAACTTCTGTAAGCCGTACCTCAACACTCTTTTTTAGATCAAGTAGCTCTTTTTCAAATTGTTTATTTTCCTTCTCTTTTTTAATTACAATGTCAAACTTCTTCTCAATGTTCTCTTCCCTGGTAATTAACTGTTTCTCGAGGTGTGAAATTTTCTGTCGTTTTTGATTAACTTCTCCATCAAATTCAACTTTCTTTTTGTACCATTCATCTTTTACTTCAAGCAGTTTTTCCCGTTTCAGATTGGTAGCTTCTTTTTGAGCGTCAGAGATAAGTTGTTTTGCTCTCTCTTCAGCTGAAACCAGGCTTTTTTTGCCGATACGGGAATTAAACCACCACCCGAAGTAAAAAAATATCACAACGAGGACAATCACCATAGGAATGAGCAATAATGTGTCCATTTTTCCTCCAATGCGGTATTTAATTAAACCGCTCCTGTCAGTGCACATTAATCAGAAAAACTTTAATATGACAATGTGGGAACCTGCCAAAACGCTTTTTGCTTCCTCCAGTCCGGTAATTAAACCGGAATCCGCCGAAACGAATTGAGGCCTGTAATACGCGCTTTGAGTCAAACTCCCTATGTTATGAAAGTTAGTTTTTCATTTATTAAGGGACTGACAGGGCGGAAATTCTTCTAGGATGGTTCAGCCAGACTTGGATCGCTAAGGAGAAGCTTTAATTTTTTAACTTTATCTGCAGCTTGTATCAATAGTTCTCTGTTTTTATTTTTTTCAAGAAACAGATCGTAAGCAATATTTAAACATGCTATAATCGCTATTGTTTGAGCCGGCTGGTCGGGAAGTTCGTCTTTTGTTTCTTCCATTACCTTATTTACGTAAACAGCCAGTTCTTTGGCTATTTCTTCATTCTCGACCAATAAAGAATATTCTTTATCAAATATTTTAATTTTAAGCTTCTTTTTATCCGTCATGGTTTTACCATCCAACCATCAATATACTTAAGAACTCAAATGTAAATCGATCCTGTTAACCAGGTTCTCTATTTTATTCTTTAATTCCTCTTTCTCATCACCATTTAACGAACCGAATAATGAATTTACGGAATTTTCTCCATTTTCTTCAAGTTGTTTTTCAAGTGCTTCAACTCTCTGAAGAAGCATCTTATTCTCTTCTCTTACTCCCGAAAAAGATTTTTCCAGTTTGGAATATTCCTCCCGCAGAGTTTTGTTCCTGTTTTTTAATTCAGCAACCAGTGTCTGAATTTCTGAAAGGTCATTTAACAATACTTCGTGCTTTGTGAGGTCAGGCAATTAATTTCCTCTCAATTTTGCATTAAACTTTTCAGCTACTGCCGATATCAGGTGAAGAAATTCTTTTTCTACTTCTTCATCTGTCAGGGTCCGTTCTTTATCAAAAAACTCTAATGTGAAAGCCATACTCTTTTTATTTTCGCCCAGAGTATCGCTCTGAAATAAATCAAACAGGTTTACAGATTTAAGTAAACCCGCACTCTCTTCAAGGATGAAATCAGAAACCTGCTCGTAAGTTACTGATTTATCGAATATAAAAGCAAAATCTCTAAGAACTTTTGGATACCGTAATAGTTCTGAATATTTTCTATCCGAAACAGGTATTTCACTTAATTTTTTAAGGTCGATCTCAAAACAGTAAACATCCTGATCAATATCAAAGTACTTCAGCAGTTTTTTATCAACTGCTCCGCCGAATCCGATTTCTCCGTTGTTATCAGTAAGTGAAAATTTTGCAGTATAATACCGATTCCCTTCGTGATTATATGAATACTGCAAAGCATTGTCAAGCGAAAATTTTGAGATAAATGACTTGATAAATCCCTTTAAGTCAAAAAGATCTGAATTTTCTTCATCTGAATACCAGGTTTTTCTTCTGGCTTTGCCGGAAATAACAAATATGAGATGTTCTTTTTCATCAAAATCGTCGAAATCAGCTATCTTTTTATCTGTTTTCAGACTAAAAATGTTTCCTACTTCGAAAAACTGAAGATCCTTTTCACCTACATTCATATTCGAAGAAACAGTTTGTAGAGACCCTGTAAGCAGCGAGGTTCGCAGGTAAGCCATATCCGTGCTCTGCGGGTTGAGTATTTTTACAGGGTTCCCAGTTAAAGATGCTGTTTTTTCACTTTGCAAAGGGTTGTTGATCATCTCATGAAAACCAAGTTCCACGGCAGCATCTTTCACCCTGTCGGCAAAACCGGACTCATCTTTCTTTTCTCCCAGGGTGATCGAGATTTTCGTTACTGTAGGAATATTGTCATATCCGTAAATTCTTGCAATCTCCTCTATCAGGTCTATTTCTCTTTCAATGTCAGGACGAAAAGTAGGAACCGAAACATGAAGTTCGTCTGCTGATTCAAATGTAATCTTCATACCAAGTTTTTCCAGAATCTTTGAGATATCCTTTTTCTCAATCTTATATCCAAGGATCTTTTCTACTCTCTCAAATCTCAGCCTTACTTCCGCCGGTTCAATGGGTTCAGGGTAACTGTCAAGTACTCCTTCCAGGATTTCACCTCCGGCCAGTTGAACAATCAACTGAGCTGCTCGTTCAGATGCATAGACTGTCCCGTTCGGGTCTGTGCCTCGTTCAAACCTGTAGGATGCATCGGTGCTGAGAGCTAATGACTTTGACGTATTTCTGATGCTGGAGGGATTAAAGTATGCACTCTCAATGAGTATGTTCCGTGTGTCGGATGTGACTTCTGAATTTTCACCGCCCATTACCCCAGCTATGGCCACAGGCTTGTCACCGTCACAGATCATCAAGGTTCCCGGAGGAAGCTTTCGTTCCTTCGAATCTAATGTAGTAAATGATGTTTCTTTGTCGGTACTCTGTACAATGATCTTATGTCCAGCCAGGTTCTCAAGATCAAAGGCATGAAGCGGCTGGCCTGTTTCAAACATAATATAGTTGGTAACGTCAACTATATTATTAATGGGCCTTAATCCTATATTTTTCAGTCTTCTTCTCAGCCACGAAGGCGATTCTTTAACTGCTGTACCTTTAATAATTCTTGATGAATATCTGGGACAATTTTTCGTGTCGACAATCTCTATGGAAGCTGACTTTGAAGCCTCATCTTCATTCTCTTCAAAATCTATAGGTGGTTTTTTAACCTTCCCCTTAAATATTGCAGCAAGGTCTCTCGCAACACCTATATGAGAAAGTGCATCTGGTCTATTGGGAGTAATCGCAATTTCAAGTATAGTATCGTTAAGATGAAGAACCTCAGAGATCGGAGCTCCCTCCTTCACTTCGTTTTCAAGCACCAGAATTCCATCGTGGTTATCGCTAATCTGAAGCTCAGCTTCGGAGCAGATCATTCCGTTTGATTCAATCCCGCGGATCCTGGCCTTCGCGATCTTAAAATTCCCCTTCGGAACAACGGCACCAACCCGGGCAAACACAACTTTCTGTCCGGCATCAACATTAGGAGCACCGCATATAACCTGGAAATCCTGATCTCCTGTACTTACCGTACACAAAGAGAGTTTATCGGCATTCGGATGTTTTTTCTTTTCTTTAACGTACCCTACTACAAAATGCTTATATATATTATTCTGGTCGGTAACCTCTTCAACTTCCAGTCCGCTCATAGTAAGCAGATGAACTATTTCAGAGGTGGATATTTCAGGTAGATCGACTAATTCTTTTAACCAATTTAAAGAGAGTTTCAATTTAATTTCTCCGGATCAAAACTGTTTAAGGAATCTTATATCATTCTCAAAGAAGATTCTGATATCATCTATTCCATATTTAAGCATTGCAGTTCGTTCAATACCCATTCCGAAAGCATATCCTGTATATTTTTCGGGATCGTAGCCAACGGACTTGAAAACATTCGGATCAACCATTCCGCAGCCTAGAACTTCGAGCCAGCCGGAATACTTGCATACACGGCAGCCCTTCCCGTGGCAGAGAAAACAGGTGATGTCCATTTCTGCGCTTGGCTCAGTGAATGGGAAGAAACTTGGACGGAAGCGGTACTTTATATCCTCGCCGTAAAACTGTTTAGCAAAGGAAACAAGTGTGCCTTTTAGTTCGGCAAAAGTAACGTCGGTATCAACGTATATACCGTCAACCTGGTGAAACATGCAATAGCTCCGCGCGCTTACAGCTTCGTTCCTGTATACACGCCCTGGCATAATAGCCCTTACAGGAGGATCATGCTTTTCCATAATTCTAATCTGGACAGGAGTTGTGTGTGTGCGGAGAACGTAGCTGCTGCTCACAAAATATGTATCCTGCATATCCCTTGCAGGATGATCAGGGGGGAAATTAAGGGCTTCAAAGTTGTAGTAGTCTGATTCAATCTCGGGTCCTAGTGCCACCGCAAAACCCAGTCCTTTAAAGATGTTCTTAATTTCATCCACCGTCTGGGTGAGGATATGCCTGCCGCCGGAAGGTTTTAACTTTCCTGGAAGCGTTAGGTCTATTGCTCCTTTTTCAGATTCTTTTGATGACTCTATTTCGTCTTTTATTGAATTGAACCTTCCCGTCACTTCATTGCGGAGCAGATTCAGTTCTTTTCCGAGCAGGGGTTTTTCTTCCTTTGAAGCTGTTTTAAGTTCATCAAAAAGTTTTGAGAGGAGTCCGTTGCGGCTTAAGTACTTTAACCTGACATCCTCCAGTTTTGCCGGTGAGTCGGTTTGTACAATTTCTGTATTGAATTCTTCTCTCAGGGAGTTGATTTTATCTTTCAGCATTTCATACCGGTTATTTAAAGTAATACCCTTCCATATACAAATATAACGATATGGAAGGGTAAAAATTAATTAGCAGAAAACTTAACGAGTTCCGTAAATGCTGCCGGATTTTCAACAGCAAGACTCGCAAGAACTTTCCTGTTTATCCCCACACCTTTTGTATCGAGTGCATGGATAAGACGAGAATATGTCGTTCCGTTCTCCCTGGCTGCAGCATTGATCCTGGTAATCCAGAGACTCCTGAACGTTCTCTTTTTTAGTTTTCTATCCCTGTATGCATGGACGAGGCCTTTTTCAACATGGTTCTTTGCAATAGTGTAAACTTTGCTTCTTGAGCCCCAGTAACCTTTGGCTTGTTTCAGCACTTTCTTTCTTCTCTGGTGAGAAGCGACTTTGTTTTTTGATCTTGGCATTTTTGTTCACTCCTCTCTATTGAAGCATTGTTTTAACACGGTGTTCATCTGAAACCGAAACCATAGATGAATGGCGCAGATTTCTTTTCCGTTTTGTGGATTTGGAAGTAAGGATATGGCTCTTGTAAGCATTTTTCCTTTTGTACCTTCCGGATGCGGTCTTCTTAAACGATTTAGAAGCTCCGCGGTTGCTTTTCATTTTTGGCATAGCTTTTCCTATTTGGTTTTTTTGGTTTTAGGTTTAGCTGTGGGAACAAGGATCACGCTCATGTTCCTTCCTTCCATCTTAATGGGAGATTCTACCTTGGCAAGGTCTTCAGTTTGTTCAATGAACCGTGTTAACAGTTCTTCGCCTTGTTCGGTGTATGCCATCTCCCTTCCTTTGAACATTACCACAGCTTTTACTTTGTTTCCTTCTTCGAGGAAGTTTATAGCGTGTTTTACTTTAAATTCAAAATCGTGTATGTCTGTATTGGGGTGCAGCCGGATTTCCTTCAGTAAAGAAACCTGCTGATTTTTTCTCTGAATTTTCTCACGTTTCTGCTGTTCATACTTAAACTTTCCGAAATCAATAACCTTACAGACGGGTGGTTTTGCCTGGGGTGCAATTTCAACCAGATCCAGACTTCTTTCCTGTGCGATCTTCATTGCATCGCGGACTGTAAAAATACCTACCTGGGAACCATCAACGTCTATTACCCTTACTTTGGGGGCTCTGATCTCTTCATTGACCCTTACACTATCTTTTTGAGCGATTATCAACCTCTCTTTTTGTTATTGATTCTTTTTTAAAATTTCGTCTTTAATATTATAAATAAAATCTGACAAAGAAAAAGTTCCGATGTCACCTTTTTTGTGTTTTCTTACTGAAACGCTGCCTGACTCTATCTCTTTTTCGCCTATTACAAGCATATAAGGAACCTTCTGGGTCTCCCAGTCTCTTATCTTGTAACCTAATTTTTCATTCCTCTCATCAAATTCAACGCGTATGTCTGCTTCTTTCAGCTTCATCGCAACTTCTTTTGAGAACTCAAAGAAGTTCTGAGATACCGGTAGAACTGCCACCTGAACCGGTGCAAGCCACAACGGAAACTCGCCTGCATAATGCTCAATCAGAACACCAATGAACCTTTCAAGCGAACCGAAGGGAGCACGGTGAATCACAACCGGTCTGTGCTTCTGTCCGTCGCTTCCGGTGTACTCAAGGTTAAATCTTTCGGGCATTATATAATCTATCTGAACGGTACCCAGCTGCCACTGCCTTCCAAGTGCGTCTTTCACCATAAAGTCTATTTTGGGACCATAGAATGCTGCCTCGCCTTCTTCAACATTATATTTCAGTCCCATCTGATCAGCTGCTTCCTGTATTTCCTTCTGGGCTCTTTCCCACATATTTATATCGCCGCCGTATTTCTCTACATTATCATCCCTGAATGATAATTGGGTTCTGAAATCCTTGAATCCCATTTGTTCAAATACAACCTGGATAAGCTCGATTACGTTGCAGACTTCATCTTTAAGCTGATCTTCACGGACGAAAATATGCGAATCATCTACAGCAAATGAACGGACACGGGTTAGTCCGTTTAGCTCTCCCGACTGCTCATATCTGTAAACAGTTCCAAATTCAGCATACCTTATAGGCAGGTCTCTGTAGCTTCTGGGCTTACTTGCATAAATCATAAAATGATGAGGACAATTCATCGGCTTCAGCAGATATTCCTCTTTCCCGTCTTCAAGCTGAATTGGAGGGAACTGGCTATCCTTATAATAGGGGTAATGACCGCTGGTTTTATACAGATTAATGTTCCCAATATGCGGAGTAATAACCGGATCATATCCGCGTTTACGCTGCTCGCCGCGGAGATAATTTTCAAGGGTTTCTCTTAAAATAGCTCCTCTCGGAAGCCAGATAGGAAGTCCGCTTCCTACACTATTTGTAATCAGGAAAAGTTCCAGGTCTTTCCCCAGTTTCCTGTGATCTCTCTTCTTCGCTTCCTCGAGCCTTTCAAGATACTCGTCGAGCATTTTTTTCTTCGGGAATGAGATTCCATATATTCTCTGAAGCTGTTTGTTATTCTCATCGCCGCGCCAGTATGAACCTGAGACGCTTAACAGCTTAACATATTTTATTTTTCCTGCTGAAGGAAGATGGGGTCCGGTACACAGATCAGTGAAGCTGCCTTCATTATATAAACTTATGGTCTCGTCATTCTCATCAATCCCGCTTAGTATCTCTATCTTGTATTGATCACCTTTATCCTGGAAAAACTCAATTGCTTTATCTTTTGAGAGTTCTGCACGTTCAAAAGAATTATTCTCTTTGGCAATCTTATTCATTCTTTCTTCGATAACTCGAAGGTCGTCTTCACTTAACTTTTTATTTATATCAAAGTCGTAATAAAAACCGTTTTCAATAGCAGGCCCAACACCGAATTTAGCCTCGGGATACAACGATAAAATAGCATGGGCCATTAAATGAGAGGTAGAATGCCAGTATACTTCCCTTCCCTTCTCGTCATCGAAAGTGAGGAATTTTACCAAGGCATTGTAACTGATGGGAGCCCGGAGATCTTTTACTATCCCGTTCACTTCTACAGCAAGCACATCCTGCGCAAGGCGCGGAGAGATTGACTCGGCTACCTGGTAACCTGAAACATCTTTATCAAATTCCTGTGAACGTCCGTCGGGAAATGTAATTTGTATTTTATCCATATTGCTTCTTTAATAAAAAATCGGAGAACCACTCTGATAGGCAAACAACAATTAACAATGATCAATTCATGCTTGTTAATTGTATAATTTTAAATGCTGATTGTCTGGTGGGCTCTAGAGGAGTCGAACCTCTGACCTTCTGCACGTCAAGCAGACGCTCTAACCAACTGAGCTAAGAGCCCTGACTGCGTTATGAACAATTAACAATTAACAATTAAAGTGTACATTGTTCATTTATAATTGCTAATTAATCTTAGTACCGAGGGCCGGACTCGAACCGGCACGGGTGTAAACACCCACAGGATTTTAAGTCCTGTGCGTCTACCAATTCCGCCACCCCGGCTAATACCGTCATCCAATATTTTTTAAGAACTGTAGAAAAATTCAATTTTAGCGTGTAAATATAGATAATTGAATAGATTCTTGCAAGAAATTAACTCTTACATCCCATGGCCCGGCCGTTGTCTAAAATAAATTTTCGGACAGCATAATCTTCCTGTTCAGGGTAAAATAGCAGGAGCTTCAACTCCAGGCTGATGCATTATCTCCTGCAAACTGCCTGAACGTAATGGGAGTCCTCTTAATCAGGGTTAATATATCCTCAGAAATCCGCCCGCAGTATCCTTCACGCACCCTCTTGTAGAAATTCGACCATCGTTCTATTAGCTCATCTGCTACACCTGCTTTGGCTAACGCTGAACGGGCAGTCTGATCACTGAGAGGGACATATGATATTTTCTTTTTCGCGGCTTCAGAGATTATCCCGACTGCCTCGAAATGATCAAGCGCCTCCCCTCCAGTGAGCGTGTAGGATTTGCCGGTATGACTATCATCTTTCAGAACTTCCAGACCTGCATCAGCTATGTCCCGCACATCAATAAATGATAACTTAGCATCCGATGCCGGCAGGTGAAGTGAGCCTGTCGATTTTATATCGGCGTACATAGGACCTGAATTAAAATTCTGCATAAACCAGTTCGGGCGCAGATGCGTAAAGGGTATGCCCGAGTCTTCAATATACTTTTCCAGTTTCCTCAGCATAAAATCCTCATCGTCTTCTACCCCCATAGCGGTGAGATCCACAATATGCTGAACATTGTTGACGCGGGCTTCATCAATTAATGGGGCAGCGGCTGTGTCCGAGTGGTTGTCGCCGGGACGAACCATAAGGAAGATTTTATCGATTCCCTTCACAGCGGCAGCGAATGTTTTTGGTTTTTCATAATCGAATAGTACTGATTCTACTGCACTGTTAAACTTCGAGGCAGCGGTTGAAGGATTACGCACAGCTGCCCGAACTTTTTCACCAGCCCCGGCCAGTTTGTTTACCAGATCGGTCCCGATTCTTCCGCTCGCACAGGTTACAAGTATTTTCCCCGGCATTTAATTTCTCCTGAATTTTACATTAAAAACCCACATTCTGATTTTAGCCTATTGTATCTAAAACGTTCTACGATGCACAGGTAAATGTACAACTTTTCAGAGCGACATATCAGCACATTCTGCTCAAATAATTAAATTAGGGCACTATTTTAGCAGAGTCATCCTACTATGCTCACAAAGTCGTTTACTCTTACTGAATAAATATAATTACCTGCATTTCTAATGAGTTATTACATATAACTACAAATATTGTAAGTCAGTTTTCATTCTGCTGTCAGTTTCCTTAATTTTAATTTTCTAAACAATTTTTTCTGAGGACTAAAATGCATGCTTTAGAAGTTCTGCATCTTTCAAAGTCATTTGATACGTTAAAAGCCGTAGATGATGTCTCCTTCTCAGTTCCGGAAGGATCAGTATTCGGACTAATAGGAAGAAATGGTGCAGGTAAAACCACAACCATCCGTATGATGATGAGTATCTATCTTCCTGATTCAGGAGAAGTTATTCTGAGAGGATCTAAAATCGGACAGGAATTTAAAGATAAGGTCGGCTACCTGCCGGAGGAACGGGGACTTTACAAAAAGATGAAGGTTATGGAGACCCTGCTCTTCTTTGCAGAACTTAAAGGAAAAACCGGCAGAGATGTACAGGCAAAAGCTGAGGAATATCTTGAGCGGTTCGATCTGACTGAGCGGAAAAATTCGAAGCTTGAAGATCTCTCGAAAGGTAATCAGCAGAAAGTACAGTTCATTACAACCATTTTACACGACCCCGAATTTATTATCCTTGATGAACCTTTTTCGGGATTGGATCCTATTAATACTAACCTTCTGAAAGAAATCATCCTTGAATTGAAAGGGAGAGGCAAAGTAATAATATTCTCAACTCACCTAATGGATTTCGCTGAGAGAATGTGTGATCATATAGCAATGATTGATGAAGGTAAAATTATTCTTCACGGAAATCTAGAAGAGATTAAAAAATCATTCGGCCAGCGGAACGTAACCATATCTCATTCCGGTGATATCACTTTCCTTAAAAGCTACCCCTTCATTGAAAAATTTGAAAGTTTCGGTAGTGTTTCCAGCATCAGGGTAAAAGAGCCTTCACAAATTCAGGAAATACTGAAGCTGCTTGTTCAAAAAAATGTTGTTGTGAAAAAGTTTGATGCGGAAGATATTTCCCTGCACCAGATATTTGTTGAAACAGCCGGCAGGACAGCATCTGATAAATTAAGAATGGAGGCTGCAAATGTTTAATAAAAGAACTATGGCAATTATTAAACGGGAGCTGAGAGAAAAATTATTTTCCAAAACATTTATTATAATGACGGTTCTGCTTCCGCTTTTCATGATAGGGATTCTTGCATTCCAGACCTTTCTATACTCCTATGAGGGTGATAGTAATACAAGTCTCATTATTGTATCTGAATCCCCTTCTCTCTCTGCTGAAATGGAGAAGGAATTCAGGGCTCTTCCTTTTGTGGAGAGTGGTTACTATTCGGTAAGTTTCGAAATCATGCGAAAAAGTGAACTGGATAATTACCTCAACTCAAGGAAATCTGATCTGCTGTCAGAGAAACTGACAGGCTTAATATTTATTCCTGATTCGGCAGTTAGTTCTAAAAAAGTAGAATATTTCTCGAAGAACCCGACGAATAGGACTTTGTTCGATAAGATTAGACCGACTATCAATAACGTTCTCGTAACACGGTACTTCAAGGGAAAAGATATTTCCGAGAATGATATTTCCTATGCAAGGCAGAATGTTGATTTCAGCAATTTCAGAATCAGCAGCGATAAGGCGGTTGAAGAAGAAGGTGCAGGGACGATTATTGTCGCCTTCCTTTTCACTTTTCTTCTTTACTTCAGCCTGATTTTTATCGGCCAGATGATGATGCGTTCTGTCGTCGCTGAGAAATCAAACCGTATTGTTGAGATACTGCTATCGTCTGCTAATAGCAGGGAATTAATGGCAGGGAAAATACTCGGCACCAGTATTACAGGATTGATTCAGATGGTTATCTGGATACTTCCTGTGATTCTTCTTATAACCACAGCATTGTTCACACTTCCTTCAGATTTCACACTGAAACTGAATATGATGCAGATTGGTTACTTCCTCCTTAATTATTTTATAGGCCTGATAACCTTTATGGGTCTCTTCACTGCAGTTGGTGCAATCTTCGATAATGAGCAGGATACACAATCAGGAATGTGGCCTATTCTGATGCTCATTATGATACCCTTCTTCATTGCGATGGCTATGCTTCAAAATTCCGAAAATAGTATTGCTAAGGTCTCATCAATGCTGCCATTCGCTTCTATTATAGTAATGCCGGCAAGGATGGTACTCTCTGAGATACCGGTATGGCAGTTTATTGTTTCTTTTCTTGTTAATGTTGGAACAATGCTGCTGCTGTTTCCATTGGCCGGGAAAATTTATAGAGTTGGAATTCTGATGAGCGGGAAGAAACCAAAATGGTCTGAAGTTGCTAAATGGCTCAGGTATAAATATTAAAACCCAGGAAAGGGATAGGGAAATTGCTCTCCCTGTCCCTACTCCTGTGAGCGCATTTACCCCCCCTGTTTTTATTTCATTAAGATCATCTTGTGTTTGAGTACAATATCGTTAGCCTTTAATTCGTAAATATACACACCGCTGCTTAAACTTGTACCATCGAAATTCTTTTTATATGAACCGGCTTCATAATTTCCATCTGCCAGTGTTTTTACAATCTGGCCGAGAAGATTATAGACAACCAGTTTTACTTTTGCAGCCTCGGGAAGTTCGAAATTGATTATCGTAGTCGGGTTAAATGGATTCGGATAATTTTGTCCAAGGCTATATTCATCAGGTTTGATCCCGCCCTTAACTATAACTTCATTGCTGTATTCATAACTTCCATCATAGTCGATCTGTTTCAGCCTGTAGCTGAAGTCGCCATACCCCGATATATGGTCGGTAAAAGAATAGTCATTAGGTGTTGTTGCTGTTCCGTTACCTTCAACGAAACCTATCTTCTCCCAGCTTCCGTTTTTAGTAATATTTTTCTTCTCAATATCGAAGCCTTTATTATTCTCTTCGGTAGCCGTTGTCCAGCTGAGCGTAACAAAACTTCCCCTTGCAGAAGCAGTGAAGTTGGTCAGTTCAACCGGAAGAGGAGGTATCTGGGTTAAGGTAGCGGTTTTAAGAACAATGTTATTATCAGGATCAAAATAAATATTTAACGGCTGGCGGTTAAAATTAAAAGTAAAAATCTGGTTATTCGAGTCGTTCATAACTCTCATAGTGGTATCCGAACCGGTATTGAAATGTACTTTAATCTCAATCGGCATCTGGTGAAAAGGTGTATTCGACTGTGTCTGATCTGCCACGAAACCAACCTGCCATTGGCCTGATCCCTGGTTATCTATCCAGTACTGGTTTGCGTATGCAGGGTGATTGGGCTGATAGATCCATTCATCGAAGAACCATGAGAGATCCTGTCCATATGCTGTGCTCATATGCTCCTTAAAGTCAGGTATTACAGCACTGTGATACTTAAGCTGGGGATCATTTGCATAGCTGTATAGGCCGCTGAAGTATGCACTTTCACCCATTACGTATCTTAGCATATGATGGACACAGGCACCTTTCATATAGGTGATGGAGTAGTCAAACAGAACACCCACAGGCGGTGTGTTAATGGCCCAGTCGGGATCTGAGATCGGCCATCCGGGATTGCCGCTAAGGTACACACTCGCATCTGAATTGATCTCACTTTTATATGAAGCATATCCGGATGTATGTTCTTTCCACAGGGCTTCAATGTATGTGGCAAATCCTTCGTTCAGCCAGATATCAGCCCACGTTGCGCAGGTTATCATATCACCGAACCACTGATGAGCGAATTCATGCGCAATAAGACTTTCAGACCAGCAGTTGGGACATAGACTCGTCAGCGTCTGGTTCTCCATACCTCCCCATACAAATTGATTATTGAGAGTTGCAAACCCGTTTTTGTCAAAAGGATGTTCTCCGAATAATTCCGAGTAAGTTGTCGTCATATCGATAATTTTCGTCTCCATCAGGTGGAGATTATTCTGATTTTCGCCGCTGTTCCAGTAAAACCTTATTGGTATACTGTCGTTCGGGTTCGATATTTTATGCCAGTAAACTATATCAAGATTGTAATTGACTTTACCTGTCATTACTGTTAGATAGGTAGCAACCGGATTCGAACTGATCCAGTGATAATATAGTGTATCACCATTCATCACTGAGTCTGCAAGTACTCCGTTTGATCCAAGCTTTACAGAGGAAGGAACTTTAACTGTCAGGTCAGTAGTTGCTTTATCTGACGGTTTGTCCCAGCTGGGAAACCATTTCCTGGCTCCCTCGGGCTCGCAGTCGGTAAATAAAAATCCTCCGCTTACATAAAGAGCACCGTCGCTGACGTTATTATGTCTGTAATATATCTTAACTTCAGCGGTTTCACCGGGATTATAGGTTCTGTCAAGGTTTATAGTAAGGATATCTCCGGTATGAGTATATGAAACACCAGCCATTCCTACGGAATCAACCGTTAGTGAGGAATTAATGGCATTCATCTTTATATAATTCAGGGTTGAATCAATCTGGAATGTCATTATTTCAAACCCCGTAAATGATTTTGGATACGGACTGATAAAACAACTGAACAGATTCAGGTTGAGTTCATAGTTTAGAACATCGTAAGAATGTTTTATATCTGCAGTTATTTGAACAGGACTCGAATTAAGTGTTGAATTTATTTTTTTCTGGCTGCAGTATTCAGAACCTTTTTCAAAGGTGCCTTGTGCATACTGGATCCCCGTAAGCAAGGAAAAGATAAATAAAACAAGCAGTAAACGTTTTTTCATAATTATCTCCACAAAAGGAATAAGTAAATAAATTAAACCGATCTAAAATAGAAATGTTTTTTGTAAAATGAATCTCAATTTCACAGTTCTTATTCAGATTTAATATGATTAAGTCACCACCCATTCCTCTAAATTTTCCCTTTTATTAATGACTTTAACTATTGCCATTAACATCTTTTTCTCATACCAAGGAAAAACAATATGTGGTTTTTCTTTCCTGTGAAAATTATGTGCCTGAAAGTGCTTAAATATTCTACAATCAGGCTATATTTTTGACTGGCAATAAAGTTGCTATTTATAATACTCACATATTGTTCGAAAGATTAAATGATCGGGATAGAAAATACAAACGAGGAGCCGCTTTTTTCTATTAGCACAGCGGCAAGAATGCTTAATATTTCAGTTCACACATTGCGTTTGTATGAGAGAGAAGGTTTAATTCTCCCTCACAGGAAAGATACCGGCCACAGGCTTTATTCGAACGCTGATATTGAAAGAATCCGCTGCATAAGGGAGTCAATAAATAATAAGAAAATCAGCATCGAGGGAATTAAAACAATCTATTCGCTTATCCCCTGCTGGAGCATCAAAAACTGCAGTGAAGAGGAAAGAAACTCCTGCCAGGCTTTTTTAAACCATACCAATCCTTGCTGGTCTTACACCCACAAGGATAATACATGCTCCTCGGGATGCAGAGATTGTTTCGTCTATAAGAATTTTTCGGATTGTAAGACAATTAAAGACAACATAGTCAAACTGACTATTAAAAAAAATTAATAAGGTAAAATTCAAGCATATCAATATGAAAAAAATAGTTCTGACTCTTGTAATGACGGGACTGGTATTAATCTCGGCGATATCAATTTTACAGGATAAAAGCCAGGAACCTGCCAGTTTAGCCGTGCTTAAAGAGAAATACTCACATAAAGATTCATCTTCTGTGGATCATACTCGGTTTGCTGAGCTTAGGAAGAAATTCAATTCACCACAGGAAGTTACAGAGGCATGTATTTCATGCCATAACGGACGTGATTCTGAAGTTATGAAATCCAATCACTGGAACTGGGAAAGTGCTGAATATATTGAAGGACGTGGAATTGTATATCTAGGGAAAAAGAATGCTATAAATAATTTCTGCATCGGAATTGAGGGAAATGAACAAAGCTGCGCTAAATGTCATGCCGGCTATGGAATGACGAGTGCAATGTTCAGCTTTACTGATCCTAAAAATATTGATTGCCTTGTCTGCCACGATCAGACAGAATCATACGCTAAGGCAAACGAGGAAGCCGGTCTCCCGGATCCAACATTAAACCTGAATAACATCGCGCAGCATGTAGGTAAGCCCACACGTTCCAACTGCGGAGTCTGCCATTTTTTCGGCGGCGGCGGGAATAATGTAAAGCACGGTGATCTCGAATCAGCTATGTTCCAGCCATCCGCAGATATAGATATTCATATGGCAATTGAGGGTGATAATTTACAATGTGTAGATTGCCATTTAACGAAGGATCATAACATCGCCGGTAAAATGTATTCATTGTCTTCAATGAATCGCAACCGCGCAACCTGCGAAGAATGTCATACCTCTAGTCCGCATACAGCAGAAATATTAAATGAACACACAATCAAGGTTGCCTGCCAGACCTGCCATATCCCGATCTATGCAAAAGCAAATGCAACAAAAACATTCTGGGATTGGTCGACTGCGGGTAAGCTGAAAGACGGCAAACCTTTTGAAGTGGACGATGAAGACGGCAACCATACTTATTTGTCTATTAAAGGAAGTTTTACATGGGGTAAGAACCTGAAGCCTGAGTATGTATGGTTCAATGGTACGGCTGATCATTACCTTATCGGTGACAAGATTGCTGATACTACGAAACCTCTTCAGATAAATAAACTGTTTGGTTCATATAAAGATGCGGATTCCAAAATTATTCCTGTCAAAATCCACCGGTCAAGGCAGCCCTACGATCCAATAATGAAAGTCCTCATCCAGCCGAAACTTTTTGCAGATAAAAAAGGTGAAGGCGCCTTCTGGCAGGATTTCAACTGGAGACGTGCTTCAGAGGTAGGTATGAAGGAAATTAAGGTTCCCTTCAGCGGTGAGGTGGCTTTCATAAATACTGAAATGTACTGGCCGATAAATCATATGGTATCAGATAAGGACCATGCAGTGCAATGTACCGACTGTCATACCAGGGAAAACAGCAGGCTCGCAGAACTGAAGGATTTCTATATGCCAGCAAGGGATTATTCGTCGGTAATAGAAACAGGGGGAACACTTATAATCTTTCTTACGCTCATCGGAATCCTTGCGCACGGAGCGCTCAGAATTGTTTCATCTAAAAAATCGAAAATGCGAGGTTAATGATGAAGACGCAAATTTATATTTATAAATCCTTTGAACGATTCTGGCATTGGACGCAGGCTTTCCTGATTCTATTTCTTGCGATGACAGGTTTTGAGATTCATGGATCGATCAGTTTTTTCGGGTATCAGAATGCCGTGACCTATCATAATATAGCGGCATACGCCTTTATAATTTTAATTGCATTCGCCATTTTCTGGCATTTCACTACTGGCGAATGGAGGCAGTACCTCCCTACACTTAATAATTTGAAGGCTCAACTCAGTTTCTATCTTTTTGGCATATTCAAAAATGCATCGCACCCCACCCGAAAGACTGTGCTGAGCAAGTTGAATCCTCTTCAGCGTCTTGTCTACCTTGGGCTTAAGGTTCTGGTTATACCCGTTATGGTTATATCGGGACTCCTTTACATGTTTTACAGATATCCACAGGGAAATTCTGTAGAGCCTTTGAATATCCGCTCCATTGAGGGAATCGCTCTTCTGCATACAGCCGGAGCTTTTCTTCTGGTCGCCTTTATTATAGTTCATATTTACCTGATTACAACCGGCACAACATTGACTTCAAATCTGAAAGCTATGATTACAGGATATGAGGAAATAGAAACTGAGGATTCAAATGCAAAGTCAGAGATGAAAACAGATGAGCCGGAAAAAGAATTAACTTTAAATGAGTGAGGAAATTATGGAACCTAAAAAATTTATGAACCCGTACCTTGCAGGATTTTTCCTTGGTCTGATTTTATTAACAACTATATATATAACCGGACGGGGACTTGGAGCCAGCGGATCGGTTAAAAGTGCTGTTGTGGCCACCGTACAGACCGTTACGCCTCAGCATACTGAAAGTACAAAGTTTTACCAGGAATACCTTACAGAACATAACAATATGCCTCTGAAAAACTGGCTGGTGTTTGAAGTGCTTGGGGTAATCCTTGGAGCATTTGTATCAGGACTGATATCCAACAGGCTGAAATTCACCCTTGAACATTCGCCTAAAATAAAATCAGGCACAAGGGTTGTCGGAGCCCTGGCCGGAGGATTATTATTCGGTTTCGGTGCGCAGCTTGGCAGAGGATGTACAAGCGGTGCGGCATTAAGCGGAATGGCTGTCCTCTCAACCGGAGGACTCTTTACTATGATGGCTATTTTCGGTGGAGCATATATGTTCGCTTATTTCTTCAGAAAGCTCTGGATATAATATCACTTTCATCCAGGCTCAACAAAAATTATTGAAAGGAAATTAAATTGGGACCATTAGTGCCAGATATTATCGGCAATGAATTGAATTTTATTGTAGCAATTTTTATCGGTATAGCCTTCGGCTTCATACTCGAACAGGCAGGCTTTTCAACCTCGAAAAAACTGGTGGGACTTTTTTACGGTTATGATTTTACCGTGCTCAGGGTTTTCTTCACCGCCGGGGTTACAGCTATGATAGGTGTTATCATGCTTGGTCACTTCGGACTGCTTGACCTCAGCCTCATCTATATAAATCCTACCTTTCTCTGGTCAGCGTTGGTCGGGGGTGCAATCATGGGCCTCGGCTTCGTTATCGGGGGATTTTGTCCTGGTACCAGTATAACCGCTGCTGCCATAGGTAAAATAGACGCCATGATTTTCGTAGCAGGCTCCTTTATCGGGGTGCTCATCTTTGCAGAGGGATATCCTATTTTTGAAGGACTTTATAAAGCTGCTCCCTGGGGTTATGTAAGGATATTTGAAACGATAGGAATGTCGCAGGCCTTATTCGCGTTTCTCCTCACCATAACCGCGGTTGGGGCTTTCTGGTTTACAACCCTTGTTGAGAATAAGGTTAATGGGAAACCAAACCCCGAGTTTAAACCGGCCAGGATGTATATCGGACTTACAGGATTGGCTTTCATCATAGGGCTTTCTGCTTTTGTCATGCCTGATATCCGCGAATCATATCTAAATGATGTGGAGAATGCTGGTTATGTAAATGAGTACAACCTTAATCAAATGACTTCCGATGAGCTTGCTTTTAGATTGATGGATAATGATAATTCTCTTAAAATTATTGATGTAAGACCGCTGGAAGAATATAAGAAGTTCAGTCTTCCGCGTTCACAATCTATGACCCTTAAAAATCTGTTTCTTAAAGATGCCAAAGCCTTGTTGACTGTAAAGCGTACTAAATATTTATTCGTGGGAGATGATGAGTTTTCTTCCAAAAAAGGAGCCATAATAGCAGACAGGCTGGGATTTCAAAATATAAGTTACCTTAAAGGCGGACTTAATGAATTCAAAAATGAAATTATTAATTATAAAGAACCCTCGGAAATAGTTACGAGACATGAAGTAGATACTAACCGATTCCGGGAAGAAGCCAGCAAAGTTATTCCTGTACTTATCGAAAAAAATAAAACGAATATTGTACCTGTAAAGAAAACAAAAAGAGTACTTGGCGGTTGTTGATTGAGTATTCTTTAATTAATGTTTGAACCCGGCAGGAGAAGGAATTACGGATCTTGTCGGGTTTTTATTTATAACTCCACGCCAAATCACCCTATTCCTCACTTATTATTCCTCTGCCTTCCTATCCTCGGTTTACACAGCGTGGTGTTCGGTGTAGAAGAATTGTCTCCCTCTTCGGATTGCCTGATCCAACATCAGCAAAATTCAATGAGTCTGTTCACTTTGTTCTCTTGGGAGTTTTTCTTCATCCATCAAAGATTTATGCAAAATATTCCCTGATGTGAATCCATCTCCCTGCTTGTGAATCATATACCCGGTAAAAACTAGAAAGTATTATAATATGACACCACAACCAAAAGTAATTATATTCTCAACACCTACCTGCAGTTTCTGCAATACTGCGAAAAGATATTTCAGGGAGAAGAATATCCGATTCACGGATGTAGATGTTTCCAGGGATCAGAATGCAGCCAGGGATATACAGAGAAGAACGGGACAAATGGGCGTCCCTGTAATTTTAATTAATAATAAACCAATCGTGGGGTTTGATAAACCACGTATTATGCAGATGTTAAACCTAAAAAACTGAGGAAAAACATGACCATTAAACCTATTGATGACCGTATACTGCTTGAGCCTCTCGCGGCTGAAGAAAAAACTGCCTCCGGAATTATTATTCCTGATACTGCTAAAGAAAAACCAAGAATGGGTATCGTCGTAGCAGTCGGAACCGATGAAGATTTGAGAGAAAAAATAAAAGAAGGTAATAAAGTCTTGTTCGCAAAATATGGCGGTGATGAAGTTGAAATGAACGGTAAAGAATTTAAATTGATTCAGAGGTCTGATATTCTTGCTGTAGTTGAGGACTGATCTCAGCGTAATTATATTTAAGTGTATCCGGAGTCTGCTGCAGGAAATGATTGATGATAATTGTAATTTCTTTTGAGCAGACTCATTTTTATTTTTAAATACTACATAATATTCAAATTACCGGAGTAACCCGATGAATTATGAAATGAACGATTTTAATAAAGATATTCTGGAACGAAGCAAAACCATACCTGTCCTTGTTGATTTCTGGGCTGAGTGGTGCGGTCCGTGCCGTATTCTGGGTCCGGTGCTTGAAAAGCTCGCAGTGAAATACAAAGATAAATTTGAACTTGTTAAGGTAAATACAGACAAGAACCAGGAGATCGCATCAACGTATGGGATTCGTGGAATACCGAATGTAAAATTATTTATAAATGGAGAAGTTGCAGATGAATTTACCGGGGCCTTGCCCGAACCTGCAGTAGAGCAGTGGATTAAAAAGGTTATTCCTGGCAAAAATTCAGGTGAGTTAGAAAAAGCTAAGGAATTACTGGATAAGTGCGATAATGAAAAAGCTGCTGTACTTCTTAAAAAACTTGCGGGAAAGGAACCGGGTAATACTTCTGTAAAAGTGCTGCTTGCGAAGTCAATATTATTTAATGACTACAATAAGGCGGAAGAACTGGCAGCGGAATCCGAAAATGATCTGGAGAATTCTGAGCTGGTAGAATCAATAAAGACGATTTCACATCTGTTTGCTTTGAAGGGCATAAACGGAAGCGAGGCTGCAGCAGAATATATATCGGCAATAGAAGAACTTAAAAAGAAGAATTTTGATGCTGCTCTGAAGAAGTTCATAGAAGTGATAAAGACTGACCGCAGTCTTGACGATGATGGTGCAAGAAAGGCTTGTATAGCTATATTTAAGTATCTGGGTGAAGATAATGAGATAACGTTAAGACACAGAAGAGACTTCGGCAGCGCTCTGTATATCTGATCTATTCGGAGAGAGCAGTAACAATCTTTTTAAATTGTTCCAGAGATTCGGGATTCGCAAGGGCGTCACGGTTTTCAACATTCTCCTTGTGAATGATACGGGTTACGGCTAATTCAACCTTCTTCCCGCTGATCGTTCTGGGAACATCCATAACCTGAATTACTTTCGCCGGTACATGCCGCGGGGTGGCGTTTGTCCTGATTGCATTCTTAATTTTTTCGATTAGCTTATCATTCAAAACTGTATCTTTTTTTAAGACCACGAATAGTATTATTCTTACATCATTCTTCCAGTTATGCCCAATTACAATGCTGTCGGTTACTTCATCGAGAGATTCTACTACCCTGTAGATCTCGGCTGTACCTATCCTTACTCCACCAGGATTAAGAGTGGCATCTGATCTCCCATAAACAATAATGCCTCCGTTGGCGGTTATCTTTATGTAATCTCCATGTCTCCACACCCCCGGATAGTGAGCAAAATAGGCTGCTTTGTATTTTACACCTTCCGGATCATTCCAAAAGTAAACCGGCATTGAAGGGAATGGTTTTGTGCAAACTAATTCCCCCTTTTCTCCGATGACCGATTCTCCGTGCTCATTGAATGCTTCAACCTTCATACCCAGTCCTTTGCATTGTATCTCGCCCGGATAAACAGGAAGATTGGGATTACCTAGCATAAAACAGGATACAATATCTGTCCCTCCGGATATGGATGATAATTGGAGATCAGCTTTTACACTTTGGTATACCCACTTAAAGTTCTCCACGGATAAAGGAGAGCCGGTCGACAGAATAGTCTTGAGAGATGATAAATCAAATTTATCCTTTGGTTTTAATCCTGATTTCTGGATCATAGTAAGATACTTGGGACTTGTACCAAAAATAGATATCCTGTCTTCCTCAATCTTTTTCCACAATGTATTGATATTGGGAGCAGCAGGATTTCCATCATATAAATACACCCCTGCTCCCACACTTAAAGAACTCACAAGCCAGTTCCACATCATCCAGCCGCAGGTGGTATAGTATGTAATAATATCCTCACGTTTCAGGTTTGTATGCAGCGATAGCTCTTTGAAATGCTGGAGCAAGGTGCCCCCTCCTCCATGGACTATGCATTTCGGAATTCCCGTGGTCCCCGAAGAATACATAATATAAACAGGGTGATTGAAAGGCATCTTCTCAAACTCTATTTCGGATGAAGTATTTCGTAGTAATTCATTATAATATAATGAATTGCTAACTTCTCCGGATAATTTATCTGAAGATAAATTTCCATCTAAATCGTTGAACCTTTTAATGAGTATAACCTCTTCAATAGATGGAATGCTCTGTCTGATAGCCTCAATTTTCTCTCTACAGTTAATTAGTTTACTATTATAATAATAACTCTCGATGGCAAACAGAATTTTAGGCTGAATCTGTCCGAATCTGTCCAGGACACCTTTATGACCAAAATCCGGGGAGCACGATGACCACAGGGCTCCCAGGCTTGTTGCGGCAAGCATGGCAATTATCGACTCAGGTATATTGTTAACAAATCCGGCTATCCTGTCTCCCTTCTTTACGCCCAGATCCCTGAGAGAAGCAGTCATTGATGCAGCTGCTTTATAAAGTTCAGCATACGTAAGTCTGATAGTAGGTGAATTTTCTCTGGCACTTATAATCGCGGTATGTTCATCCCTATAGCGAAGCAGGTTCTCAGCAAAGTTCAATTCGGCTCCTTCAAACCATTTTGCTCCGAACATACCTTTGCCTGTTAAAACAGATTTATATGGTTTGGAATGAATTATCCCGGATATAATCCAGATAGACTTCCAGAATTCATCAAGGTCGGAAACGGACCAGTCGTAAAGTTCCTGGTATGAAGAAATCCTTTTATCAAGCAGCTCTTCCGCATAACGTGTAAAAGCAGTTAAATTTGATTGTGAAACTCTTTCCTCGGATGGTATCCACAGCGGTGCTTCCAACATAAATCTCCTACGCTTGTCTTCCTGCGAAAAGGGCAGTTTTCCAGGCGAACTGACTATCATTCAATTCAAGCGCACGCTTCGCTGTAAGTTCAAAAAGAATTTTGTGTTTTTTATATCCTTCTTTTTTTAATTCAATTGCAGCTTTAAGCATTTTCTCAATATCATCATGTCTTTCATACCTGTAAAATGCTTCAACAGTTGGTTCAAATGACTGAATATCTTTTTGTTCAACCTGTAAAATAAACTCATCAACTTCTTTTTCAGAAGGAATTTGTTCTATTAGTCCAAACTTTCCGAGATTGTTGCCTGTATATATATCTGAATTCTTTATGAAGTCTGGCAGCTGATCATAACCTATCCCTAATCTGAGGGTCGGCTTTTCAACTCCGAATACAGCATCCCCGCTGGCCCTGCAGTAGAAATTAGCGGACATTCTGGCAGCGAGATCAATCAGGTCGGGATGAATTACACCATTCCTGAATATGTCCTCTGCAACATGAAACTTTAATACTTCGCATATGGCCATATTTGCTGAGGCGCCCCCCTCGCCGAAGCTCCTCATCTCTCTGAGTTTACATTCCATCTGGAAAGGTGATTCTTTAACCCGTTTTGGCTTCACCAGGTCGGAGTCGACCGGTGTAAGACCGCTCTTTTCAAATTCGTTTATTCCGGAATCGTATTCAGTGGAAGCAAGACTGATCTGTTCAACCATGGGATAGGTTACTGATTGAACAACGCATTCACCATTATCCATCAGGTTATAATAAGTATCCTTAAGCGTGGCATTCCTTCCTCTACGCGAAGGGGAAAATGCGATTATAGGAGGATTTGCCCCAAATACATTGAAGAATGAAAACGGAGTCAGGTTGGGAATTCCTTCTTTTGAGAGGGTCGAAACCAAAGCGATAGGCCTTGGTCCGATCCCTCCGAGCAGAAGTTTGTGTACTTCGGGAACAGTAACATCTTTAGGTTCAATATGAAACATTAGGTTTTTTTCTTTTTTGCCAGAATGGAGTAATCTGATTTCTTAGAAATATTATTTTTTAGTGTTCCTAACCCCTCGATTTCACAGGTGATCGTATCACCTTCCTTAATCCAGACCGGGGTAAATTCTTCTCCCTTCTCTTTTGCCTCAAGTGCCCATGTTCCGTTCAGTTCAAGATAACATCCTGTACCTACTGTACCAGATCCTATTACATCTCCCGGAAATAATGTAACACCGTACGATGCTCTTTCAATGATCTCGGCGAAGGTCCAGTTCATATCTTTCATTGATCCATTGGATATCTGCTTTCCGTTATGGAATGCTTTCATCTTAAGATCAAATTTTAATCCCTGCGGGGTAGCGCTTTTATATGGCTCAAGTTCGTCAGGAGTAACCAGCCAGGGTCCGATTGCCGTTGCAAAATCTTTTCCCTTCATAGGACCAAGATTCAGCTTCATTTCCTCCATCTGAAGCCTTCGGGCTGAGAGATCGTTCATCACCATATAGCCGGCTATATATGAATCGGCATCCTTTACGTCGATATTTATCCCCTGCCTGTTGAGAACGATTGCAGCCTCCAATTCAAAGTCCAGTTTTTCCAGGTGATCTTTTTCTACCTGTACAGTTCCTTCTCCAATGACCGAATTATGATTGGTAAAATAGAATACAGGGAACTGATCAAACTCTGGTATCATTTCAACTCCTCTGTTTCGCCTTGCAGTTGCTACGTGCTGGCGAAAAGCATAGGCATCACGGCAGGAAGTTGGATGCGGAACCGGAGCGATTATATTAATCTCTTTTGTATTCAGGTATTCCTCAATATTCCCGCTGTTAACTGACTCGCTTACTCTCCGTGCAAGTTCCATATTCCTCTCTCCTCCCCAGAGGAATTCCAGCATATTGTCGGGCAGATTTATATTCAGTTTAGCTGCTGATTTCTTAAGATCGTAAATCTTATTGTCAATGAATAACCCTAGTCTCTCATTATTAGTCTGTAGAAAGCTGACAAATTTCATAGAATAATTTTCTAACTCCTTTTATTAGTATATGACTGATTTATTAGGCTTTGTTCCCTGTCCTATTGCCGTATTTCACTTCCATAAGGCTGAATACCTCTTCCAGAACTTTAAGAGCAAACTCTGTTTCCTCAATGGTTCCTGAATTAATTCTTATTCCGTTGCGAATTCCGAAAGTATTAACATGCCTGAGGATCAATCCCCTGTTGAGACATTCATTATTAAGTTCAGTTGTGAATTCTTCATCCGGGAAAAGGATAAGAAAGAAATTGGCGGATGTTGGTACGTAATCAATTCCGATCTCATCAAATTTCTTCTTCATTATACGCAGAGATTCTGTATTTAATTCAACAGTAGACTTAAGAAAAGTATCATCCTTTATAGCGGCAATTGCTGCATCCTGAGCCAGTTCATTGGGTTCGAATGGAAGTTTTACCTTGTAGAGTTCTTTTATCAGATATTCCTTTCCAAAAGCAAAGCCTATCCTGATTCCGGCAAGTCCGTATGCTTTTGATAAGGTTCTGAGTACCAGCAGGTTATCAAGTTCATAAGATAATCCATTAGGATATTCGGGATTCGATTCAGCATAAACTGTATAGGCTTCATCCAGCACGACAAGAACTGAATCGGGAACCTTCTTCATGAAGGCTTCAAATTCTCTTCGGGTGAACATCGTCCCTGTAGGATTATTAGGATTGGCAAGATATATAATTTTCGTCCTGCTGTTTATTTCACCGGCTATACCATCAAGATCCAAATGATAGTCTTTAAGAGGGATGAGTCTCGACTTCCTCCCGTACTTATTTGCATTAACATACCATCCGATAAAAGTGCCTGCTGATGTCAACAATTCATCCTCATCATCACTGAAGGCAGTAATTAGATACTGCAGCAGAGAATCCGACCCGCTGCCTGTAACAATCTGACCAGGGCGTTTATTATACCTCTCAGCTATTGCATTCACCAGCTTGTAGGCAGATGGATTTGTATATCTGTGAAGTTCGTTTAAATGTTTTTTTATCTCCTCAATAGCTCTGGGTGAGGGTCCCAGGGGATTTTCGTTCGAAGCAAGTTTAACGATTTTTTTAATCCCCTTCTCCCTTGCCAGATCTTCTATTGGTTTACCGGCTTTATACGGCTGTAGTTTTTGAATGTGTTCCGGAATTTTAATCATGTTACTTTAAAATATTATGAAATTCTGCAATGTTGAAATATAACAGTTTAACAATATAACAATTCAACTATTCAGCTATTATACTCAACAATTCAAAAGTTCCAATTTATTTTTCAAGCCAGGAATGATGATAATCCTCTACCATCGTATCCTTCACATTCCTGGTCACCTTAAGTGGTGAGAAGGTATCTATCATAATGGCGTACTCGTCAGTATCTTTTTTGCCGATTGAAGCTTCAGTTTTTCCAGGCTGCGGTCCATGGGGTATTCCCATAGGATGAAGAGTGATTGATCCTTCTTTAACGCCTGTGCGCGACATAAAGTCGCCGTATACATAATACAAAACTTCATCGCTGTCAACATTTGAATGATAATATGGAGCAGGAATTGACTGCGGGTGAAAATCGAACAGACGGGGAACAAAGTTGCAGACAACGAAATGCTCCGTTGTAAACATCAGGTGTATCGGAGGCGGCAGATGTATTTTACCTACCTTTGGTGCATACTCCTTAATATTAAATGCATAAGGATATAGGAAACCGTCCCATCCCACTACATCAAATGGATGATGTGGAAGATGGTATTCGAAAGTTCTGTCAGATACTTTAAGTATCAATGGAAACTCGCCCTGTTTATCCACTGGTTCCATAAATTCGGGGGCTCTGAAATCTCTTTCATAATAAGGTGCGTCCTCCTTAAGCTGACCGTATTCATTTCTGAAATGTGCAGGGATGTCAAACGGTGTATCAGATTCAACCACAAATAACTTTACATTATCAAAGTTTTTGAAGTTCATTTGATAAGTTGTTCCCTTCGGTACAATTATATAATCCCATTGCTCAAAGGCTATCTTCCCGTATTCAGAAAGGAACTCACCGTCACCATGATGAACAAACAGCAGTTCATGCTTATAACTGTTCCTGTAAAAGAGGCCTGTATCTTCGGAAACCTTTGCTGTTGAAATTGTACAGTGTTCATTCTTTAGGAACACATTCCTTGCGGTCAGGAAGTTTCCCTGTGTCTGTTTTGAATCCGTAAAGAAATGATAATATTGAAGAGGGGCATCATCCCATTCATTTGATACATCTTTTTCTATCTCCCGGATTGTTTCGACCTGGGGAGGCATATACAGATGGTACTTATTTGAATATATCCCTGAAAAGCCTTTTGTACTGAAAAGTTCCTCACGGTAAAGTGATTTACCGTCGGGTTTATAAAACGTTATATGTCTTTTAGGAGGAACCTTCCCTACTTTAACATAGTATGGCACTTTTGACCTCCGCTTTAATTACTAAAAAAATATTTGTATTCGAAAACAGTTTACTATTCTCTGTCAAAGTTTCCTCTATCCTGTTGATCTCTTTCAATAGATTCAAACAAAGCCTGAAAGTTGCCCTGTCCGAAACCTTCTGCTCCCTGTTTCCTCTGAATAATTTCATAAAAGAAAGTTGGCCGGTCGCCTATCGGTTTTGTAAACAGCTGTAGAAGGTATCCCTTGCCTTCAGTGTCGCATAGTATTCCGTACTTTCGAAGGTCTTCTATATCTTCTTCGATATAACTTAACTTCTTCTCTTTCAGGATATCGTAGTAGCTTCCCGGCACGGTAAGGAATTCTACACCATTCTTCCTCATATTGTCTATTGTGGTGAGTATATTATCGGTTGATATAGCTATATGTTGAATACCCGACCCAACGTACTCATCGATATATTCCTCAATCTGCGACTTTTTTAATCCTTCATACGGTTCGTTCAAAGGATTCTTCACGGGAGCACCATCCTTCGATCTTACTACCTTTGAGAGAAGCGCAGAATATTGTGTGGAAATATCACCGGCACCGAATTCTATAAAGGTTTCAAAGTTCAGCGTCTTATTCATGTAATTTTCCCAGAGGTTCATTTCATTCGTTCTTACGTTCCCTACTATATGATCCACCTCCAGCAGTCCTGTTTCTTTTGCCTCAACTTCAATCTTCAACCTCGGCTCCGCAAAACCGGGTTTAAATATTCCTTTGTAGTTGTCCCTGTTTATAAAGACAATCTCAGCATCATCATAAAGTTTTATTGCCGCTTCCTCAACATATCCGTTATCATCGCTAAGTTTCTTTGGTGACCTCACCGGAATACCGCCGTTTTCTACAGCAGTGTCAAAGGCTTTTTTAACGTCTTTCACTTTTAAAGACCAGCGTTTAACTCCATCTCCATGCTGATGTATGAAATTCGCTACATCAAAATTGGTCGGTTTAACAAATGATGTCAGCACAAACTGAAGTTTGTTCTTAACCATGAAATAAGATACACGGTCTCTAACACCTGTTTCAGGACCCATATAACCTTTTAACTGAAATCCCATTGCTTTTGCATGCCAGTAAGCCCACATTTTGGCAGATCCTACGTAAAATTCTAAATAGTCGTAACCGATAATGCCTAATTGTCCTGACATTAATCTTCTCCTGTGATTTTTTTGATGGATTATTAAAGTAAACTAATTTAATTGAATTCGAACAAAAATAAAAGAAAAGTTGAGTGTATAAATCCTGATAATCATCTGTGTCACAAATACTTAGGGTTCCACACCAGAGCTTAGGAAACATTATCAAGCAGCATAAATCCCGGGGCATCAGTTTTAACCGGTAATTCATAGTTTTTATCCGGATATCGGCAGATTTTAACAAGCGGACAATCTGCACACCGCGGTTTTGCCGGACGGCATATCTCCCTACCGAGCTTAATAAGGTTTGTATGAAATGAGTGAGCAATACCTTCCGGAAAATTTTTGTTAAGGAGTAGAAAAGTCTTATCAGCACTTTTTGTATCAACCAGGCCTAAACGGTTGGTCGTCCTGTGAACATGGGTATCAACGGGACAAACATTCCGGTCCATTGCAAAAAGAAGTACACAACTGGCGGTTTTAACGCCTATACCGTTATACTGAGTTAGCTCATCGATAACTTCATAATTTCCTTTTTCATTCATGTAATCGAGTGAAATTTTCCCGATTTGTTTTTTCAGCTGCCTTAGAAAATCTCTTATCGCATTCGATTTCTGCTTCCCTAATCCTGCAATCCTTATAAATTTTTCTATCCTCGAAGCAGGCAGTTTCTCAACTTCTTCCCAGCTTTTAAAATTATTCTTCAGATTACGAAACGCTTTATAGGAGTTCCGGTCATTCGTGTTTTGCGAAAGAATTGTAGCGATTAATAGATCAACAGGATCAGGTCTAACATTATTCCTTTCAGGAATTCCAAACCTGCTTACAAGAAGCCTGTTAACCTTTTTGATTTTGCCTGATAAATTTTCCATAAATTTTAGTATCGTGGAACTTCTCCTTATGCAACGTTTTCAGAACGTATTCAGAACATTTTCAGAACGTATTCAGAACGCTTTCAGATCCTTGTTACATAGTAAATAAAATCGTTTTGAAACGCTTCGCCGCATTTAAGGTTCTGGCGATCCTTTCTTCATTTGGTAATTTTAAGGGAATAAACTTGGCTCAATTTAACAATAACTTACAAAAAGCAGAAATTATCTTATTTTTGTTTTTTGAATTGAAATTTGCGGAGGTTTAATGTCTACTCTGATGGTTAGTATATCCGGAATAAGAGGTATAATCGGCGATGGTCTGGATCCTAATGTAATCGTTAATTTCACTTCGGCTTATGCCGACTTTGTCGGCCAGGGAAAAATTGTCGTGGGTCGCGATGCCAGGATAACCGGTGAAATGGTCAATTCCATCGTCACAGCCACTCTCAATGCAAAGGGAATCGAAGTTCTTGATATCGGAATCTGCCCTACCCCGACGGTTCAGTATACGGTTAAAACATTAAACGCACAGGGCGGCATCGCAATTTCTGCCAGCCATAACCCGAATGAATGGAATGCATTAAAGCTGCTCAACTCTACAGGACAGTTTATGACTCCCGATGAAAACACAGAACTCCTTAAAATTCTGAACCTCTCGCAAAATAAGTTCAGGAGCTGGGATAAAATAGGTAAAACTACTTTTTATTCGGAAGGCATAAGGAAACACATGAATGATGCTCTAGCATTAAAGCATATTGATAAAGATGCAATAAGGAAAAGAAGATTCAGGGTGCTGGCTGACTGTGTAAACGGAGCCGGTGTTTATGTAATCCCTGAGCTCCTCCGCGAACTAGGCTGCGAGGTGATAGAATATAATTGTGAGAAGACAGGTATTTTCCCAAGGCTTCCCGAACCTATTCCCGGGAACCTTGTTGATACAATGAATGAAGTTAAGAAGCACAAAGCCGACCTGGGTGTGGTAGTAGACCCTGATGTCGACAGGCTGGTACTGATAACCGATAAGGGAACACCTTTCGGTGAAGAAAATACCATAACCCAGGCTGTGAAGTTCATACTATCCAAAGAAAAGGGTGATGTTGTAGTTAACCTTTCAACCACGCGTGGGGTTGATGACGTTGCTGCTGAGGCAGGCAGTACGGTTTATCGGTCACCTGTAGGTGAAGCTAACGTGGTAAAAAAAATGAAGGAAGTGAATGCCGTAATAGGCGGTGAAGGAAGCGGAGGTGTAATTTTCCCGGCTCTGCATTATGGTCGCGATGCTCTTGTAGGAATTGTAATCACTTTGCAGCATTTGCTGGAATCAGGCGGGACAATGGAAGAACTTAAGAATTCGCTCCCTTTATATTTTATAACAAAGAAAAAAATAAATACGGGAGAAATGAATCCTGATAGTGTTCTTTCCGCACTCATTCAAAAATACCGTGAAGGTAAAATTAATACAGATGACGGTTTAAGAATAGACTTCGAGGATCACTGGGTGCATCTCAGAAAATCAAATACTGAGCCCATAATAAGGGTTATAACTGAGGCAAAAGATAAGACAGCTTCTGAAAATTTAGCTGAGAATTACTTGCAGGTGATTCGGGAGCTTGCTCAATAAAGCATGCTTCTTTTCTGAATGTAGCTGAACAGTGCTTTGTCGAAGGGCATTGAAGTGTCAATAAGATTATATTCTATATTAGAATTGAGACACTCCTTTTTTATCCTGTCGACGAAATCCTGCATAGCCTGCTGATAGGCCTTCTGTATCTGGTAGGGACGCGTGGTCATTTCCTCATCTGTTTCAAGGTCTTTGAAGACAGCATCAGCACCGAATGCAAAACTCCTCTCCACAGGATCAAGCAGCTGAAAAACAATCACCTCATTTTTCTGGTATCTGAAATGCTTTAATGCCGATAAAATCGAACTGACATCATCAAAAAGGTCCGAGACTATTATTACCAGTCCCCTTCTCTTAATTTTTTCTGCAATAGAATTTAAACACGAAGCTGTATTGGTCCTGCTGGAGGCTTCAAGGGAATTAAGACTCTTTAATATTTCCTGGAGATATGTTTTTGCAGCCTTTGGAGGGAAATAACTTTTCACCTGGTCGGAATATATTGTAAGACCGACAGCGTCCTTCTGCTTTATCATAAGATAGCTTAAAGCAGCGACCAGTGTAATACCGTACTCCAGCTTCGGGATATTATTACCGGAACTGTACTGCATCGATTTGCTTGAATCAAGAAGAATATAGCTTTTCAGGTTGGTCTCTTCTTCGTACTGCTTAATAAAGAATTTTTCCGTTTTCCCGTATACCTTCCAGTCAATGTCTTTAAGACTGTCCCCCTGCATATATGGACGGTGTTCCGTGAACTCAACGCTGAACCCATGATAGGGACTCTTATGGAGTCCCACCATAAAACCTTCAACTACAAGTCTTGCTTTTAATTCAAGGGAATTTAATTTTGAAACAATCGAGGGGTTCAGGAAATTCTTATAATCCTGGGCTGCCTTTGCCATCTATATATTTTTTTGTGTTTTCTTCTGCAGAATCTGGTCGGGACTCAGGCCCATATTACTCAGTTCTTCCTTAGCAGATGAGGCAAGCTCGTGTTCAGGATATTTTTTCAGGAACAAATTATATGTGGAGGTGGCACTTTGAAAATTCCTGAGATCATTAGCGAGAATAAAGCCTGATAGGAATAAAGCCATCGGAGCCTTCTTAGCCTCCGGGTATTTATTATAAACCTGACGGAAAGTTTCCTCAGCTTTTTTATATGATTCAGTATCAGAAATATTTTTTACCATTTTATTCTGATAGAGTGTCGCTACCTGGAACAGAGCATCAGGAGCCTGGGGACTATCAGGAAAATCATGAATAACTGATTCATAATTATTAATTGCTTCAGATATATTTTTTTGTTTTATGTTCTCCTGGGCAGCCTTCATATAATCATCAGCAGATTTACTACTGCATCCTGTTATGAATAAGAGACTCGTGAAGAGAAAAGACAGAAGTAAGTATTTCATTTTTTCACTCATATTTAATAAAAACCGGGTTAAAATTATTAAAATAGATAAGAAGGTGCAATGGAGTAATGGGGCCGCTTAATAGTCTGAAAATAAAAAAAGCCGGTCATAAAACCGGCTTTTTTCGAATTAAACTGAACTTATTTGGTCAACATCATCTTCTTTACAGCAGAGAATGAGGAACCGTCAATTCCGGTTGCTTCCAGGCGGTATAAGTAAACACCGCTGTTAAGTTTAGAAGCATCGAAATTCAACTGATGATTACCTGCTACCATTGAACCATTAACCAACTGAGCGACTTCCTGTCCAAGTATGTTGAACACCTTCATAGATACCTTCGAGTCAACTCTGAGATTAAAACTAATCATAGTTGTTGGATTAAATGGATTAGGGTAATTCTGTGCCAGGGAATAAGTTACAGGATGTATCTCAACAGATACTTCGGAACTAAATGAAAATGTTCCCTGGAAATCAACTTGTTTTAGCCTGTAGATATAATGACCCGTTGCAACATTCTGATCAACAAATGAATATGAATGAGCCTGAGTCGATGTACCCTGACCCTGTACAAATGCGATCGTGTTAAAGCCGCTTCCGTTATTTCTCTGAATTTCAAATCCGTGATTATTTGTTTCTGATGCAGTATTCCAGTTCAATGATACAGAATTCAGATTAGCCGAAGCGGTAAATGAGGTTAATTCTACAGGAAGGGATCCTGCAGGCAGAAAATCTGTGGCATAATATCTTGGAAATACCTGGTAACCGCCGTCAGGAGGTGTACTTGAGTCGAACTGGCTGCCAATACCAATAACATCCACCGGCCAGGTTGGTTCCGGCTGTCCGTCAATATCAGTATCAGAATCTATTCTGAAAGTAACAGTATCTGTCCCATCGGTTAACTGGAGGTTGGCACTTGATCCTGCTCCCGGCCATGTACCGCCGGCAAGGTCTAATGACATAAAGCCCACGAGTGATCCTTCATACATTTCAGGATCAGCAAGATACTGACCCAATGTTAATACAATTGGATCGGGTGTTGGGTTACCAGTACTTATAAGAGACCAGCTTGTCGAGTCCAGGACCTGGATTTCGGTCATACCATTGTACTGATTGACAAATCCTGTAACTTCAACCATATCACCCATACTCCATGTTAATAGTGGAGGACCATACATAAAAATATCTGTTCCCGCAGTACCATCTGAAATATAGAAGGAATTGTTACTAGTCTGGTAGTTAGGTGAAAATACCACACCCTGTACCGTTAATGTATCACCAAGGTGATCAGGAATAAAATCATTATTTAAATCCTCTATTGCCTGTGAAATAGGAGTGATAGTAGTACCGCCTGCATCACCAACTTCATATACAAAGAATGTATCATCCAGGCCTGAGTTACTCTGCATTACACCGCCAATAGAAAATTTTCCGGAGACAAAATCAACAGTAGAGAATAAACCTCCGGCAATACCATCAGTCAGGTCATTACAAGCATCGTGGGATACTCCGGTGGCTGTTCCTGTTGAAATATTAAATTGAATAATCATTAAACTTCCAGGGCATGCTCCGCCTCCCTGGTCGAATAACCATAAGTATGGTCCGCCAGGAGTAACATTGTCATAAGCAGCGCCATATTGTGAAGACAAGCCGCTAGGAAAAATAGAAAGCGTAGTACCGGTTCTGCTAACTAAAGTCGGATCTGTATCCCAGTTACCGCACCAAAAAGCATCATCTACTTCATCGTACGCTATCCATCTTACAGCAACAGGACTTGAAATTGTTCCAACCAGTGTTTTTGTTGCGAAATCCATTTTATAGATTGTATTTGCAGCTGCACCACCGTACATATAAGTACCGTCAAATGCCAGATCTCTTAATCCGGATACGCCCGGGATTGAAAATTCTTCAACGAGGTTGCCAGACATATCATATTTATGAATAAGATTTGATCCCCAGCGTGTTGTATAAAAATATGTGCCGTCAAATTCAGCACCAGCGTTGCCAGCATTACCAGTTACTGTATTTAAATTAACGGTTAACTCCAGGTCCCACATCGCATTTACATTGTTTGGTGATGTTGCAACAGCTGTGTTGGGACTTAATTCAAACGCATCTGACTGTGCATTTGTCTGGTTTGTAAACAAAAAAACAACCAGAAGCAAAGAAAGGTTTAGTAACAGTTTTTTCGACATAGGATACCTCCTTGAATTTAAGTGAAAATATGAACTAATAAGAAGTGGTGCAGTATTATTGATTACCGTCCTTTATTTTTTTTCTTAACGATTGGAAAGTTCAGGATTCCCATTGTTTAAATAATTATAAAACTGTTTAAAAGTACAAAACATCATTTCAATTAGCAATAAGACCGGATTAATTTAATCTGATTTTTACATCGGCAAAAAAAAACCGGTCTGTTTCCAGGCCGGTCTTTTTAGGACTATATAAGTAGACTACTTGGTTAAGATCATTTTCTTTACTGAAGTAAATCTGCTCCCGTCAACTGCATTAGCTTCTATCTTATATAGATATACTCCGCTGTTCAACTTCGAGGCATCAAATGTTACATTATGGCTTCCTGATGTGATATTCCCATTCAGAAGAGTTGCAACTTCCTGTCCGAGTACATTAAATACCACTAGTGTTACTTTTGAATCTACTGAAAGACTGTAGTTGATTTTTGTTGAAGGGTTGAAAGGGTTAGGATAATTCTGGGCAAGACCGAATTCAATTGGATTGTCGATACTTATCTCTGCCACCGGTGAATATTCGCTTGATCCGTCAAAGTCAACCTGTCTAAGCCTGTAGCTGTATTCTCCGTTGGCTACATTCTTATCTGAATATGTATATGAATGCTGCTGTGTTGATGTTCCGTTACCATTTACAAAACTTAATGTCTGGTATTCTCCGCCATTACTTCTCTGAACTTCGAATCCCTTGTTATTGGTTTCGGTTGCTGTTACCCAGTTCAGTACAACATTACCATTAGATATATTTGCTGTGAATGAAGTTAGTTCAACCGGAATAATGCTTCTGTCGTATTCAGTTATAAATCTACCCGATACACCTGATACAGGCTGGGATAATACCGCACCGGTATTCTGGTCGAGTACAAATACTCCTGATCCGTTCGTAACCAGGTAATTTCCATTGCCAAGCTGGTATACTCCCCTTAAACCGGTAACAGAGCCAAAATAATTTACCTGACTTCCATTTGAATCATATATATACAATCCGGAAGGACTGCTAAATCCTGCTGCCAGTACGTTCCCGCTGTTTGCCTCATAAATCTGTTCAGGAAAAGCTATCGTACCAACAAAAGCTCCGATATAATTTCCGCTGAGATCATATTGTACGATATTGTTGCTTGCCTGTCCGGCCACAAGGCAGTCGGAATTTCTGAAAATTATATCAAAAGGTCCGTCCATCTGTGCAGTGTTGGGTGCAATAAAATTTCCCAGATAGCTGCCTGTTGTAAGGTCAAATTCAGGTACAGCATCCTGATTCGTACCACTGCCGATAGTACCAACTACCGACGTATTGCCGGGACGAAGTTCTATTCCCCTGCAGTTATCAAGGATATTAACATCATTCCCGAAGAGTATTCTGATATAGGTCCCTGTCGTATCGAATTCTACAATCTGGTCCGTAATCTGATCTGAAATAATGATTGTAGCGCCCGGAGTTAGTATTGCTTCGATCGGAGTGGAAAGGTTAGGATCTCCTCCCGGGAAGTAGGATGCATTTATAAGAGATCCATCATCAGCATTAAAGGTCATCAATGCATCATTGGTCGATTCCATAACCATTAAAAAGTTTGCAGCAAGAGTTCTATTCCCTTCTGAAATACTATAGCCGAGTCCGGGATTCTGGGTTACTTTGTTTGCCCAGTGAATTCTTGCATCAGACAGATCATATTTGGAGACAATATCTTCCCAGAAGGAAGTTTCTCCTTCGTTATAGATATTTCTAATGTCGTTGATTATGCTATATACCACACGATCATTTTCCACTCCTTTAGCCTCTATAAAAATTCCCTGAGGCAGATATATCGCGTATGGCAGATTCTGCTTAGCAGCAAGTTCCCTTGCCTTAGTTATATTTTGGAAATTACTTTCAGCAGAAATAGTGAGATCGGTAAAACTTATGACTGGTTTATCCTGTGAAAACGCAGATCCGGAGATGAACAGGATGATAACTGTTAATAGTAAGTTAAATACTTTCATTTATCCTCCTTTTAATAAGTCACGGAGAAGAATTGTTAGCCGCGACGGGATAAGTCAATTTTTTTTAAGCTTCCTTCTTTTTTAAAAAGAAATAAATCTATAAAAAAAGCCCGGCTGTATAACCGGGCTTTTAAGAACTATGGAGTTATTACTTTGTTAAGAGCATTTTCTTAACATTTGTAAATTTACTTCCGTCTGCTCCTGTAGCATCTAATCTGTAGAGATAGACACCGCTTGTCAGACTTGAAGCATTGAAGTTGACAAAGTGCGGTCCTGCTAACAGGCTGCCGTTTAACAAGGTTACAACTTCCTGGCCGAGAATATCAAATATCTTCAGCGTTACTTTTGAGTCCGAAGCAAGATTGAAGTTAATCTGTGTGCTCGGGTTGAACGGATTTGGATAGTTCTGAGCTAATGAATATACGCTTGGCGCATTAACATTAACTACTTCAACCTGCGAGTAAGCAAAGCTTCCATCAAAATCGACTTGTTTCAGTCTGTAGGAATATTGACCGTTTGATACTGAGTTGTCAACATATGAATACTCGTGTGCTTGCGTTGAGGTTCCATTTCCGTTAACGAATCCGATAGTAGCAAATTCTCCACCTGTGCTTCTCTGTACTTCGAATCCTTTATTATTTGTTTCTGTAGCTGTTGCCCAGTTAAGGGATACACTTCCGTTATCTGCTTTAGCGGAGAAGGCTGTGAATTCAACAGGAACAATAAAGTTTACATAATAATCATCAACGTACATTTCATCAGTAGCAGCAGCGCCAAAGAAATCGTTTGCTGCAAGAGATAGTGCAATAGGAGTTCCGCTTGCACCTAGTGTCCATTGCCATTGATAAATCATTACTCCGTTATACCAGTATTCTGCAACATCATTGTCAAGGTCAACAATGACCTGGTTGAGTACCCAGGTATCAGGTGTCCACGTAAATGTTGCTGCATTGTTTCCGCCTGCATTCAGAGCTCCTGCTCCGCCTGCATTGAGATATACTTCAAGTCCCCATTCCTGGGTTCCAATAAACTGGCTCAGAGTATTGAAGTAGCCAGTCTTTCCTGAAGGTATATAATTATAGAAACCGATTTCCCATAATCCTGCTGTTTCAGGACCCCAATAATGAACTTCGTCATTATTCTGAACAACTACAAAAGAGTTTGGAGCACTGTGAGCAAAGTTGCTTGAGATATATGCATCTTCTGTAGCATTACAAGGATCAAGGCTCCAGGTTGTCCAATCATCCGGGTTCTGGCAAGCCAACTGCTGACCGGCTGTATAGGAATCAAAATTATCAGAGAATACATATGGAGGGTTTACACCGCCCCATCCTGTAACCTGTAGATTATCAATTGCCCACCACCAATCCCATGCAGGCTGCACAGAAACAAGACGGAGCATAAATGACTGATTACCTACCATTGATGAGATATCATAATATTCGTGGGTATTCCTGACGTCTGTTTCATCAAAAGTAACCACATTCATCCAGGTAGTTCCGCCATCAACACTGACATCCAGATATGCAAAATCAGCTGCATTGATCGCCTGCCAGTCGTTATCCCATTCAACCGAAACGCCGGAATAACTTGTTGCATCAATAGGGTCGGTAAGAACTGCGGTGCTTGATGAACCGCCGCCGGAGCTTCCGCAAAGATCAGCATCTGCAGCAAATGCATTACCCATTGCTGTTGGAGGAAGTGTATATGAGCGTGAAGAAATCGGAATAACATCCCAGGGACATCCGCTGGCTGTTGTTATTGTCCAATTACCGGTTCCAGCTTCAAAGTCATCAAGAAAGAGAGTTACTAAATTCGGATTCTGCATTGTTGTGAAACTCCAGGTGGATCCAATTGTTGTGCCTGTTCCATCGGTTTCATTAACCTTCCATGAGTAATCTGAATCGTAAGCCATTTCACCAACATCAAACGAGCTAACAGGAGCTCCCGAATAAACTGAAGTTAAACTTCCTCCTGTTGGTCCAAAGAATACTTCGATTGATGTTGCGCCTGCTGGATTAGTCCAGGAAAGGTCTGCATTGACATCGACATCTGTTGCACCGTCAGCTGGCACCGGATTGGTTGCCGGTCCTGGACCTACAGGAGGTCCTGCTGTTCCGAATAACATAAAAGGAGCACCATTTGTAAAGGTACCATTCAATGCAAGAGCCCAGCCACCAGCAGTGGTATACTGTAAAGCATCGCCTGTGTTTGTTACTCCTGCAATTGTTACAGGAGGGTTCCAGGGGCCGGAACTTGCGGTGCCGGTAAATCCCCACTGAACCCAATATTGGCCTGCTGGTAAGTTTGTACCAATCGTGGCAACAACATTTTGAACTCTTCTCTGACAGTCTGTTGGACCTGTATCCAAAGCTCTGTAAGTATTTGAAAGTCCGGTGCTCTGCAATAAATTAGTGGTTAAATCTCCCCATATAACTGTACCGCCAGCCATAGGAGAAGCATCCCAGATCTGTACATACACACCGGTTATAGTTGATGTTGTAGCTCCTGTTTGGTAGGAATAGAACATCATTGAATCTATGTTCCAGTCAGCATCACTGATAAAGTCATCAGCCATATAATTACCAAGGCTTTGTTGAGCTCCCCAACCATACAACGTTAAACCTAAAACTGTCTCAACGATACTTCCATCACCACCCGAGCAGCCACCACCCGGTAATGTTATAATAGGACCATTGTCATAAAGTAGATCCAGGAAATCGCTATAAGTAGTTTGAAGATGCAAATTAGTTTTAACAGGGGTTTGATCGGGGGCTATTTCCTTTGAATTATCCTGAGCAAGCACAGGTAATTGAAGGACGAGGAATAAAGAAAGACACCAAAAAAGCAAATGAAAATTTTTTTTCATTACTAACTCCTCCAAGTAAGGTTAAATGAATATAACTTTATTAAGAACATCTATTAAGAAAGTGAACAGGATTTTGGGAAAAAGATTACCTCCTATGTTTATATATTTATAAATAGTTTTTTTATTAAAAGGCTGCTGTATTGCGATTTATTAAGCCGGAAGTGGAAATGGAGGAAACCGGTTTAATTAAACCTGGTGAAAACGACTCTTTATTATTAGAAAAAAGAACTCATTGACACAATTAATATGAAACTTAACCTCCCCCAAAAATCAAATTAGAAAATTATCGGGTTATTTTTATCCGGAATTAAACTACAAAATCTTCTTAATAAACGCAATAATTACTATTAAAAAACGCCTAATCCCACAGCGTGAGTGAAAGTTTTATTAATATTTGTTTAATATTTCCATAATATCTCTGAGGGGCTGCAAGAACAACATACTTGGAACTGCTTAAATTGAATATTTAAACCTCCTCATAGATTAAGTAATCTAGTTTTTTGCTAAAAATTAAGTGATTTAAAGAACCGGAAATGAAATCTAGCATATTTATTAAAGAACAAATTATTTTACTGATAATCATTTTCCGAGAAGGTGGTTAGTATACAGAAAGAAATGTACGAAATCTTCATAATAGACGCAATAATTCGATCAATAACTTAATACTTCGGTCTTATGACAGACTAATAAGTTAATTTCTCATTCTTAAGCATTGAGGTTTTTTCAAGGTTTTTTTTGTAATCAACCATCTTTCTTAAAATATTTTCATCAAAAGTGCCCAGTATCTGTGCTGCAAGCAATCCTGCATTCTTTGCCTGATTGATGCCTACAGTAGCAACCGGTACGCCTCCGGGCATCTGCACTATAGAAAGAAGGGAGTCAAGACCGTCTAAAGATTTCGATTTTACCGGTACACCTATAACCGGCAGCGGTGAATGCGCCGCTGTCATTCCCGGCAGATGCGCTGCTCCTCCTGCCCCGGCAATTATAACCTTAATCCCTTTATCATGAGCTTTCGATCCATATTCAGCCATAAATTTCGGTGTGCGATGGGCCGAAACTATCTTTATTTCAAAGGGAATTCCGAATTCTTTTAAAACAGAAGCAGCTTCGCTCATAACAGGTAAATCGGAATCACTGCCCATTATTATTCCTACTATTGGCTTTTCTTTCATTGATTCGCCTAAATAATTATTTTTGGTTCAATTTTTTTTAGTCTTGCCAAAATTGTCTTCGTATTTCTGCCGAGCATTGTTATATGACCCATCTTCCTTCCATGCCTCGACATTTCTTTACCGTAAATATGCAGATGTACATTCTCATCGTTCAAAGCTTCACCATAATCTTCAACTATACCTAAACCTTCCTTTTTGCCAAGCAGATTGATCATTACGGCCGCTGGTTTAACCATTTCAACCGACCCGAGAGGCAGATCTAGAACAGCCCGAATATGATTTTCAAACTGCGAAGTGACACAAGCCTCAATTGTGTAATGCCCTGAATTGTGCGGTCTCGGAGCCATTTCATTAACAAGTATCTTATTGTCAGCAGTGATGAATAGCTCGATACCGAATATTCCGTATCCTTTTACGGCCTCTACGGCTTTTATGGAAATTTCTTCAGCCGTTTTTCGCAGCCCCGGTCCTATTTCCGCCGGAGCAATAACGGTATGACAGATATGCTCCCTCTGAATGGTCTCAACAACCGGATAAGCTTTTGTTTCTTTCTTTGTTCTGGCAATCATAACCGCCAGCTCTTTCCTGAAGTCGATCAGTTCTTCAGCCATCAATAGGGAATGCCTTCCGGAAAGCTCTTTTACTCCTTTGCTAAAACTTTTTTCGTCTTCAACAAAAGCATTACCATAACCATCGTAGCCCATCTTCCTTGATTTCAGTATAAACCTTTTCCCAAGCCTTCGGGCGATTGATTGATATGTGCTGGTATCTTTAACTTCAATGAATTTCGGAACCGGAATCGCATTTTTCCTGAACGTTTTTTTCTGAATATATTTATCCTGTATCAGCGAAATCGTCTTTGCAGAAGGAAGAACTTTCTTTCCGAGCTTTTCTATAAATTCGAGATCTTTAAAGTCAATGAATTCATTTTCAAGTGTTATAATATCACAGCCTTCAGCAAATTTTCTAAGTAGCTTTTTATTATTAACCCATCCTGCATAGTCGTACTTGGTAAGCATTCCAGCCGGCGACTGAGGTTTCTTCTCCATAATAGCGATTTCAAATCCAAGCTTATAGGCCTGGTATGCCGACATCCGTGCAAGCTGACCTCCACCGAGTATTCCTATGCGAATTCGTTTTTCCATATACCTGTAATATATCCTGTGAATTAAACATTCCTAATTTAATAATAATTTTTCCAATCAATTCTGCTGATCTGCATCCCGTCAGATTTAAGAAGTATGCAGCCTTCCATGTCAGTTCTGTAAATTTCAGAACCGGCTTCTTCTATTCGGCATGTTACCTCCTTTGAAGGATGACCAAACCTGTTTTTTACCCCGCAGCTGATCAGGCTTATTCCCGGGGAAACTGATTTTATAAATTCATATGAGGATCCTGTCCTGCTGCCGTGATGACTGACTTTCATTATATCTGCATTAAGAAAACTTCCATACCTCATTCTGTAATAGTCCTCCCCCCTTTTATCAATATCTCCGGTAAATAAAAAAGAGGTCGTACCATAATCAACTTTTATTATACCGCTTGTATTGTTAAGGGAATTCCCGGCTGTAAGGTATTTAACAGCATCATTCAGGATAAATACTTCAGCATTTCCAATCCGGATTTTTTTCTTTGAATAATATTCAATGGGTATGTTTTTACTATTAAGGTATCGCTCAAACCGTAAGTCCTTATCAAATGTTGAATCTAAAAATGGCTTGAATAGCTTTCCAATTTTACCCTTTTCGATAAGTGAAACAAATCCTCCGTAATGATCGACATCGATATGAGATACAAATCCGTAATCGAATTTCTCAATTCCGAGTCTTCTCATCGCGGGAAGTATAATCATTTCACCGTTATCAAAGTATTGAGAGGCACTGCCCGCATCTATTAAGGCATTTTTTCCATCAGGAAACCTTAAGATGAATGCATCTCCCTGTCCGACATCAAGCATAAATACGCTTAGATTGTTTCCACCTGGTATCTCGTTCTCCGTGGTTGTGGAATAGATGTAGATATTTGCGGTGATCAGAATAACAAATATTACCACGGCCCGGGAAGATCTAAGGTATCTGACTAAAAATATCGCCGCAATAATGAAAGAATAAAAAATCAACACATCTGTTTTCGAATAATCGATAACTTCCAGCGAGGAATATCTAAACGATCCTGCATATTTAACCAGGATCAATAATAAATCTGAAAACATATTATTTGCTGCAGCGTATACTGAAGCAGTCCAGATAGATATTGAAGAAAACATCAGGGACGTTATAGCGGTCCCGATAATGATCCCAACCAGCGGTATAACTGCAAGATTTACCAGCAGAGCTATGATTGAGAATTTTCCAAAATATGTCAGGGTAATGGGAAGCGTCCCGATCTGAACACTGAGAGAAACAGCCGCCAATAACAGAATATATTTCAAAAATGTGTTTTTTAGCCCGGTCCTTTTTATCAGTTGTTCAAAACGAGGGTAAAAGTAGGCGATGGAGAGAACTGATATAAAAGACAACTGAAAACCCGGATTAAATATCTCAGAGGGATCTATAGCAAGCAGTACCAGGGCAGCGATAGCAAGTGAGTTGTAAATATTAGTAGTCCTGTTGAGCAGGAAGGCAGTTATCAGTACAACAGCCATAACCACAGCACGGAAAACTGAAGCTGGCACTCCTGTGAGCATCAAAAACAAAACCAGTCCGGCAATGGTTATAATTGACCTCAGGTACAAGTTCAGTCTTCCGAGGAGTATGAAGAATATCAAAGCAATAAATCCTGCATGCAGTCCGGACACTGCAAGTACATGAACAACTCCCGAATTAACAAACTGATTCCTTGTCTCAAAACTGATGTCATTTCTATCCGCCAGGATTAATCCTTTCAACAGAGCCGCTGTCCGGGGGGTATGCATTGTTGAAATAAGATTATCGATTAGTTTCCTTGCAGAAAATATCATGCTATGTAAGGTATTACTCTCGCCGGATATTACTGAAACATCATTTTTCTCATAAACAGTCAGTATACCACTGATATTCTTCGAATGCAGATATTTATTATAATCGAATTCTCCGGGATTACGTGACTCCCTTCCCTTTCTGTATATACCTGTAATTTTAATAAGATTTCCCGGTGCAAGCCCGGCCAATAAGTTCGCAGTACTGTCATCCCAAACTTTGCATAATAGGTTTACACGTGCATTTACTTTATATACTGCTTTTATTGAATCAGTCTGCAAAAGAAATGAGAATCCGTCTTTAGAGGGAAGATCAATTTTTTTTATCCGGCCGTACGCACTAAAATCCTTAACCACATAGATTGAATCAGGAATTACATTAATATCGTTACGCTGAAGCCGGGCTGAAGTGTACCCGGCCATAACCGTCAGCGAAAGTATCAGAATAGATGTAAATCCAAAGGAAGACTTTCTCCTCTCCAATAAAAAAAAGAGTAAAGCAGCTGATAATAAAAGCGCAAGTAATACGAAACCATAAAAGATAGGTATACTAAAAAAAGATTGTATAATTATTCCGGCGGCAAATGATACCGTAACCCCGATTACCGGAAATTCCTTCATCCGCAGAACCTCAGGATTGCTTGTTTAATCTGGGTCAGATTTGTTACTTCAGCGGATATCGATTCGGCTTGTCTTCCAGCTGTAATGAAAAGAGAGGGATTAAATGTGTGGGTTTTAATCGACAGATCTTCAAAGTTGCCATGATCCGAACATATAACAATGGTGAATTCAGTTTGATCTGCTTCAGCTAAAACAGTAAAAAGAAATTTATCCAGTGTCAGTAAAGTTGATTCAACGTCTCCATCATAACGGCCATGTCCCAAATGATCAGTCAGAAAATACTCATACAGGGTAAAATCATTTTTCATTGCCGTTCTGATGAGTCTCCTCGCAGCCGTTTCCGCTCTTATCACAGGTAGTGTGTACCCCAGCTTCTTATTCCACCTCTCATTTGTAATTTCAGCAGTCAATGCGTTTCCCCTTCTCACGTCGCTTGTACGATTAAGCCTTAGCCCGCTAAGCTTAGCACTTAAAGAGGTAACACTGAGTCTTGATTTTCCCGACCTTATATAATCAAAAAATATTTTGGGATATGCATTAGCAAAAAAAGGTTTCAACCCCCTTGATAGGAAATCGGCAAAGATATTATGCCCCTTTATAACGGGAACGAGGGTAGAATATGGATAAGGACCAAAATGTTTGCCTACATATTCAGCAGCATTTATACCGCAGAAGATAGATGTCTGGCCCGTTCCGCTCTGGGGTAGCCCTTCAACTCCCAGAGTAGCATCGACAGGTGTTAGGTAAAGACCATCTTTAGCCAGATACTGGTTGTCAAGGGTAGGTATATCGCCGAATAATGTGGTAAAAGTTTTAAACCCGTATTTAAAGAAAGGATTAAATTCATAATCCTTTTTTCCTATCCCGACGCCGTCGAGGAATATCATTAATATAGGATTCACATATATACTTTATTTTGAATCTATTATTATTGTTACAGGACCATCGTTAAAAATTCTTACCTCCATCATTGCTCCGAAAATGCCCGATTTCACTTTTTCATTTCTAAGGTTGTACTTCATCCTTTCAATGAATTTTTCATATAGAGGCACAGCTTCTTCCGGTTTCGCTGCATCCGTAAACCCGGGCCTGTTCCCTCTTGATGCATCACCGTATAGGGTGAATTGCGAAATAACCAGTACTTCTCCATCTATATCTTTTACCGACAAATTCATCTTATCATCACCGCAATCCTCACGGGAAAATATTCTAAGGCTGCTGCATTTGTCAGCAAGATAATTTACATCTTTTTCAGAATCGCCTGTTTTTATACCTAATAATATTACCAATCCTCTGCTGATATCCTGAACATAGTTTTCTTCAGGGATGCTTACTCCACCCTTTGCAGCTCTCTGTACAACCACCCTCAATTGAGTTCTCCGGAAATTACTCTTTCTATATCAAGATAATCGTTTTTAATCCTGATTGAATCGTAATTATTCTCTTCAAGTATCTTTTGAACGGCACCTGACTGTCCGGCGCCCGTTTCAAAATACAACCTGCCGCCGGGAAGCAGGAGTTCTTTTGCTTTTTTGCATATTTCCTTGTAATAAAACAGTCCGTCAGCGTTGTCCGTAAGTGCCTGGCGCGGTTCATATACTTTTAATTCGGGCCTGAGTTTTTCAAAATCGTTTACCGCTACATAAGGAGGATTGGATACAATTACATCAAAGTTTTTTTCTTCAGGATATCCATTAAGTATATCATTTTCTATAAATTTCGCCTGGCTCACAGTACAGTTAAGAACTGAATTCTTTTCTGCGATAATAAGCGCGTCTCTGCTTATATCGGTTCCGATCACCTGCGCTTCCGGGAGATTCTTGGCGAGGGAGATTGCAATATTTCCGCTGCCGGTACCGATATCAAGAATTTTTATACCCGGCTTATTTTTATGGTGCTCTATTATTTCTTCAACAAGAATTTCTGTTTCCTGCCTTGGAATAAGAACAGAAGAATTCACATGGAAAGGGAGACCATAAAATTCGACTGAACCAACGATATACTGAAGCGGCTCGAATTCCCCTCTCCTCTTAAGAAAGGTTCTGTATAAGGTAACCTCTTCATCGTCCAGGGGACGGTCAAACGTAAGGTAAAGATCAAGTCTTTTGCACTTAAGGATATGAGCGAGTAGTAACTCTGCATTTATACGTGGTGAATCGACACCTTTTTTCTCAAGGTATTCTGTCGATAGTTTTATTGATTCAAGTACGGTAAGCATATACAAGTAATAATATTCAATTAATACTCAAAATTTAATTATTTATGAGGAGAATAAGAAAATTTTAGTCGGAGAGGAAATAGTAAATAAGAAAACCAAAACCTACCTGAACCGCCCCGAAAGCAATACCGGATATCAGATCATATTTATGCGTCTTGTCCAGATAGTTTTGATTGCCTGTGAACTGGTACTGATCGAAATTATCATCTGCTTTCAGTTTGAAGTATGCTGAAACTCCTCCGAGTGCAACTATACCCCCTACAAGAATCTTAAATATATTTTTCTTAAAGAAACTCTCCCCCCTTTTTTCACCTGTAAAGTTAAGTTTCACCTTTTCAGTGCTGTTTAAATCCTTAACACTCACAACTTTTCCCTCAAATCCAGGTTTCTTTAGAAGGATGCTGCCGGTGTTCACGGGCAGAAATAAGGGGGTATGACCAATTAGCGCACTGTCCTGGTAGACAAACACATCCTGGGGTTCTGTGTCCAGATATACTTCTGATTTAAAATTATAAGTGAGGATTGTATCATTGCAATCTGTAATCCTGAGTGTATCTATAAATTGTTGTGAATCCCACCGGTCGGCCTCTTCTGTAACAGCAACCTGATAGACGCCTTTCGCTAATTCAATATCCGCACTTCCGCTTCCGGCCAGATTAGTATCTATATAAATTTTAGCTGTAGGGATATCCGTATCGATATGAAGACCGGCTTTACAATCCTGTGCATATACATCCAATGCGGCGAAAAGAATCAATATGAGCAATATAAGTTTATTCAAATTCATAGGCCTGCAGCACTCCCCGGTCAAACCCGATAAACAGAGTGTTTCTATATATAACCGGCGATAATTTATTTCTTCCGTCAACTAAATAATATCTTGTAATTTCCCCATTATTCCTGTTTACAAAATAAAACTTTTTATTAAGATCGGGAACCACAAGAAGGTTTTTGGCAGCGTACGGCGTGGACTTTAATACTCCACCTGTAGGTGTCTTCCATAGGAGTTTTCCGGTGCTTTTATTCAGGCAATATAGATTTCCCTTCAGGTTGCCGAAATAAATTTCCGAAGTTAAAACAGAAGGAGTCATCATGATCCTCGCTCCTGAATCAAACTTCCATATAACCTTTCCGGTTTTTAATTCAACCGCATAGAGATTTCCGTTGTCGTTACCAACATAAATCACATCTCCCGAAACTGCCGTTCCGCAGAAAAACGATTCACCGATTTTCTTCCTGTATAAAATCTTACCTTCGTCACTGCTAATGCCGATAAGTTCCCCGTCATCATTGCCGAAGACAATTATGCCGTCGTTCATTGAAGGTGAACTGTGTACCGAAGAATTCGTGGCTGTTTTCCATACTTCCTTCCCGAACATATCGTATTTATAAACATTTCCGTCTTCAGTGTTAAAAATTATTGCTTCAGGAGTACCGATAATTTCGGTTTCACATCTTCCATCGACTTCAACATCATATTTCATATCACCCATTACAAAATCATAATACCGCAGATGAGTGATATTCTCATCGGCAACGGCGTCAGCATAAATCAGGTAGAATTTATATATGTAGGGAGAGGAAAAGACTGCACCTTCGTTTTTAAGCTGTCCAACTTTTTTTCCTGTTGCAAAATTGTAGCAGTAGATCCTTCCCGATAGATCATTGATAAAAACCAATGAATCATAAACCGTAACTGAGGAGTTTGAGAAACCTCCGTTTGCGTTATTTTCCCATTTTAAAGCAAGCGAGTCAGATATACTATTCTCAGTGTAGAATTCGCGGGCAGGATTCTTCCCGAATCCGGTATACGCATTATCATCCCTGTGTGCAGCTGTCTTTATCAGAGAAGCAGCACATCCTGCCGAAAGCAGAAGTAGAAAATAAAATATGTATGCTGCGAATTTCAAAAATCCCATCCGAAGAAAAACTGGTAAAATAATCCTGACTGAAAACGGGAAAGATTATCCTCTATCTTTTTGCCGATATCATAGCGTAGGACGATCGCCCCGAACAGGTTCATTCTGAAACCGAATCCAACACTGCCAAGGGTCTGATTATATACCTCATCCCAGGCACCGCCGAAATCGGAAAATACTGCACCTCTGATGCCCCAGAAACCAAGGTTTACAAAAGGAAACCGGATGTTTATCTGGTCAATCAGCGGAAAGCGAAATTCAAGTGAGGATATCCACAGCTTTTCCCCGCGTATCGACCATCTTGGCCAGCCTCTCAGGTCCCAGCTTCCTCCCATAAAGTATCTCCTGGCCTCTTTTCCTTCATTGTAAAAAATAGCTCCACGAAAGGCCAGGGCTGTACTATAACCGATCCTGAAGTATTGCCTGTAATCAGCTATCGCAGTAAAGAAATTTACATTGCTGTATTTAATATCGCTCGTATAACCAAGCAGCACCCTTGCCCGGATTCCGTCCAAAGGACCCGTAGGACCCCATATCGAATTATCAGCGACATATGAAATAGTATTGCTTAACAGCAGGGCCTTTCTTTCTATAACGCCTTGTATCACTTCTTTATCACTGCTGGCAAGTGAAACATCTGTTTCTATTCTCTGGAACGATGAAAGAGGAAAATTTAAAGGAAGAATCCTCCGAAACTTCTCTCATAAAAATATTCATCCGATTCACGTATGTCATACCTGTTTCCGCTGAAATGGAAGACTCCAAATCCATAATTAGTTCTCTTGCTCAGATCAATGCGCTCCAGCATTATATTAAAGCTTTTAAGAAAATCGCTCTGAACACTGGCTGTATTATATATCAGGAAGAAATAATTGTCATCCCCGAAAAGATCGCTTAATGAAAGAATCGCTCCTCCCCTTGTTCCGTAAACAGGATCTGTTGTTACATCGCTCTGAGCATAATCAAGTGTGTATTCTTTTTCGTAATTATATTTCTCTTTTTCTGCATAGACCTTCAGCTTCGATTCCACCCATTTACCTTCGGTTGAATCAAATCTCATCACTGCCCTGAATGAAGAATCGGGAGGTATGCTTTCGATCTTATCCTTGTATAAGTTAAAGGAAAAATTTTCAAATCCTGAGAAGGTTATCATTGTTGAATCAATATACCTTGGATGGAAAGCGCTCGTGATAAAATGTGTTACTTTCCAGACAGAATCCGAGAAGCTGTTATTTATCAGTTTCATTCTCCAGATATTCTGGACCTTGTCCATATCGGATGTGAAAAGAAGCGTTTTCTTATCGGGAGAAAAAACCGGTGAAGAATTATTTGCCGGCATATTTGTGATGTAATCTATTTGATGAGTACTCAGATCGTAGGAAAAAAGGTTGTAATATCTTTCATATTTACCTGCAGTTCTATCTGATGAGAATATCACCTGCGAATCGGTAATACCGAATACAGGATCTCTTTCATCATAGTAATCATTTGTCAGCCTCGTAAGCTGATTGGTCTCCATATTAAGTATAAACAGATCGCTGAAACCCTTCTGGTCGATTGCCTGGAATACAACACTTTTTCCGTCCTCTGAAAATTTAGGGGAAGTGATATTAATTAGGTTGTCATTCTGGTAATTTTTAATCACCTCTTCTTCGGGAATTGAATAAAAATGGATGGCATCTGTCGCTCCTGATTTTGTGACAAATGCAACGAGCCCGTTTTTTGAGATATCAATGGATGACTGAAACAGATGAAATGCCTCAAACTCTGCTGTTTTCTCCCCTCTCACTACTAACTCGGGTTCTAAATCTGATTTCTTTTTTACATTGATCTTCATCCGGTAAAGAGAGGAATAACCGTCACGGTTAGCAGGAAAATAGAGCCAGGTATCCCCGTTCATTTTGTATGGAACAGGAGAAAAATTAAATCCGAAATGAGTAAGCTGCTGAGCAGAATGCTGCAGGGGTGCTTTATCAGAAAGCAAAGGATAATACTTCCGTTTAAGGTAGAAGAGCCATTCTGAATCTATTTCCTCAACCGGTTTGCCGAGAGTGTGTTCAAGAACCTTTGTAAAATCGCTGAACATCCAGATGTTATCTATTAACAGCAATACTTTTTCATAACCATATTTTTCCTCTATAAAATGGAGGAAGTTCTGTCCCTCCTTGTACATAAGGAACGTTCCGTATATGCTGTACATATTCTCAAGGTTAACAAAGTAATTGTTAATCACTGCATCTCTCATCACCATCTCGGCCTGTGCATCAATATCAGTCGACATATATTCCGCGAGTCCCTCAGTAAACCAGAGCGGAGGAAATCCGTCTGTGGGCAGTCTGTGATCTGAAAGTATATGCAGCACCTGAGTTGTCATAAAGACATGAACCAGCTCGTGCCTGATTACGTGCTTAAAATCGTGTATTGAACCGGTATAAGGAATCACCACCCTGCCTTTGATAAACTCAAAGAATCCTCCTACAGCATCGGGTATTAGTCCGGGCGTTGTATTCGTTTGCTGAAAATGAAGCGATGTATTGTAAAAGATAAGGGGAATAGGTTTGGTTATCAGGTTATTGAATCTGACCTTAAGTTCATCATAGGCTTCCTCTGCATATGAGGCTCCTATTTCCGCAATTTCTTCAAACTCACCGTAGTAGTATATATTGAAGTGTTCGGTTCTCAGCACTTTCCATTCAAAACTCTCGTACTGGACCTTATTTCTGCCGAAATAGTAAAGCTGTGCTTCGGCAGTACATGAAACAACTATAGTTATAAAAAAAAGATATTTAAGGAATTTCACAGGCTTATAATTTTTGTTTAGAAATCCCTTCATCACTAATAAAATTCAGAAAGGATTTTATTAAGATAATCTTTCTTTTAATGTATGGATGTTATCTATCTCAGAAGGATCGAATCCTCTGAGTACAGCAGTGTAATAAGTTATCCAATCGAATAAATAAATCAAATCCATTAATCGTACCTTGAAATCATCCTCCTCGCTCTCAATATTCATATATTCCAGCCCCTTTTTCACCGCCAGTTCAGTGGTTATCATGAATCTTTTTTTAACCTGGGGATGATATGATTCGTCAAGGATATTTATGAGTTTGGCATTGAACTGATTTGGATTGAAGCTTTCCCAGCCGATTATTTCATTATGATTAAGTTCCGGAATAGTATGATGAAAAGCGTGCAGCTTCGAATTTTCATTCAACTGGCATTTAAACCTGTATCCTGCGGCTGATGTCAGGTCGGCTGCAGAATAAATGACAGGGATATAGCCAACCAGCTGCTCCGCAACATTCCATGCAATATTGTTTTCGGCTGAATACTCTTTCCCCTTCTCCTTCCAGAGATTTCTTATTTTTTCAACAACTTCATCCTGCTGAGGAACTAATCCCAGCCGGACAAATATCCTCAACAGTGAAAAGAAGCTGGAGCCAAGGGCATACCTTGGCTGGAAGCCTGGTTTCATTTTAACCAGCGGAATTTTCGTCTTTTCTGCAATCTGTTCAACTTTTCCACCAGTAGTTATGCAAATCATTTGACAATTCTTTTTTATACCTTCCTCCAGCACAGAAATGGTTTCTTCTGTATTACCTGAATATGATGATATCAAAACAAGTGTATTTTTATCTGCGAATAGGGGTAGAGTATAATTTCGGTTTACGAAATACGGCAGGCTCAATTCGTCTTTTAAAAAATTCCCGATAAGATCTCCGCTGATTGCAGAGCCTCCGAGACCGGATACTATTATGTTCCGGAACTTTTTATCTTTCAGCGTCCCGATATCAAATTCGTTATTCCAGGCAGAATCTACCTGCATAAATGTTTCCACCAGAACTTTAAACTGGTTCTGAGAATCGTATTTTTCTGTATACTCTGTTAACGTCATTTATTTCCTTAGATAATATTCCTTGTGCGGGTGATTTGATTTTCTTTGAAGAATTTCTCTATCCTGGCTAGTACATCTTCCTGGGTTACATATGTCAGGCAGTCCTCTGCAAGCTTTTCAAGGTTCTCCATTGAACAGCTGCGGATAATCCTCTTCGCATAGGCTATCGTTGAAGGCGACATACTTAATGATTCCAGTCCGAGTCCTACCAGCAAGGGAATGGCAAGGGTATCGGCAGCCATCTCGCCGCAGAGACTCACTCTCTTATGCGACTTCTTGGCTTCATGTACGATATGATGAATTGTTCTCACAACGGCGGGACTAAATTCCTGGAACAAGTCGGCTACAAGATCATTCCCCCGGTCAACCGCCATAAGATACTGTATAAGATCATTAGTTCCGATGCTCAGAAAATCTACTTCAGCCGCAAACTCCTTTGCCATAAGTGCAGCAGTAGGGACTTCAACCATTATACCTATCTGCATATCTTTATCGTATGAAACTTTATCTTTTTTCAGTTCCTCTCTGCATTCATTAATCAGTTCTTTCGCCCTTCGGATTTCCTTAATGGTCGAAACCATCGGAAGCATAACCTGGATATTTTTGTTTACGCTCGCCCTCAGAATAGCTTTTATCTGTGTTCGGAAGATTCCCTGGTTCTCCAGAAGTAATCGAATACCTCTTAATCCCAGGAATGGATTGGGTTCTTTGTAATCGAGAAGCTTGAATTTGTCGCCGCCTATATCAAATACTCTTATCGTAAAAGTTTCGGGGTATATCCGGCTTGAGAGATTGGTATAAATCCTGGTCTGTTCATCTTCGGAAGGGAATTCGCCAAGTTCTTCAAGGATCTGTTCAGTTCTGTAGAGCCCTATTCCTTCAGCTCCGCTTGTAACTACAAGATCAATCTCACCCGATACATCAACATTTGCCTGGAGGGTTATCTTCTTTCCGTCAGTTGTCACAGCTGGCTTATCTTTAAGCTCCTCAAGTTCTTTTTGCAGCTGCTTCAGTTTTTCAAGTTTCTGATTAAAAAACTCAACCTGTTCTTCGTTGGGGTTTATAATTATATAACCATGAAATCCATCAACAATTATATCCTCATCATCACGAATATGGAGAGTTGCATTATGAGTACCTACAACTGCCGGTATATTTAACGATCTTGAAACGATGGCCGCATGAGATGTCAATCCTCCGTGGTCGGTTATGAATCCCTGTACGTTGCTCCTGCTTAATAAAATGGTATCTGCCGGGGTCAGCGAGTCGCTTACAACTACAACGTCATGTTTTATCCTCGACTGCCATCTCTTTTTCTGCAGGTTCCTGACTATCCTGTTTTTAATATCCTCAATGTCGTGTGCCCGTTCCTTCATATAGGTTTCGTGGGAGATCATCATAAGATCCTGATACTTCGATATCTCATCGTCAACTATATATTCAGGCTGTCTTCTTTCATCCTCAATTCTTTTCTGAATGTTTTCTATAAGTACCGGGTCATCCAGAATCATTATCTGTGCTTCGAAGATTGCAGCTCTTTCATCACCCATTTTTTCACGTGCAATACCGAGTATTTTGTTCAGCTCTTTTCTTGATTTACTGAGCGCCTCTTCCAGGTTTCTTTTTGCTTCTTCGATATCAGTAATCTCCCCTCTGTTAACATCTATCTTCTCTTTCATAAAAAGAAAGGCTTTGCCGATAACGATTCCCGGAGCGGCGGCTATTCCTGAAATCTTGTTTTCCGCTTCAATAAATATTTGTCTGAATGATTTCAAAGTTCGTCAAATCCTCTGTTAAAATAATCTACTATTTCCTTCGCAGCCTGTTCCTCATCCTCTCCATCGAAGGAAAGTGTGACATCCGAACCCATTTCCGCAGCAAGAGTCATCACACCGATAATACTCTTTCCGTTAATGTTCAGTCCGTTTTTTGAAATGTAAAATTCACATTTATATTTCGAAGCCATTTTAACTATTGTAGCTGCAGGCCGGGTATGCATTCCTGCCTTATTTATAATTTTTACTGTTTTTTCGATCATCACTTCATTCTTTTAATGAGAGTTTCAGCCAGCCATTTAAATATTTCACGATCTTCGCTGTTTTTCAATACTTTCAAAGACCGTAAAGCCCTGCCGGTGTATTTTTTTATTTCCTCCCCTGCATCCTCAATAACCCCGAGCTTTTCATAAAGCTTTTTATAACCAGGCACCTTTCCGGGTTTAACTCCTTTGGACCTGATGAGAGCTTTCAGCAGTTCCTTATCCCTCCCTTTTGCTTTTTCAAGAGCTTTAACCAAAAGATAAGTCTTTTTACCTTCAATTAGATCACCGCCTATTTTCTTTCCAAACTCAAGTTCGTCAGCGGTTAAATCGAGCAGATCATCCTGCACCTGGAAGGCAATTCCGATATTTCTTCCGAAATGCGATAAAGCTTTGATAACTTCGGGTGAACCATTTCCCAGCCGGGCCCCCAGTGAACAGCACATCTCCAGCATTGCCGCGGTTTTCTTCCGGATCATTCCTACGTATTCATTAAGCTCAAGGGTCTGACGTGTTTCGTATTCCTTGTCAAGACTCTGCCCCTCGCAAACTTCCACAAGACCTCTGGTAAAGTCAGCAAATATTTCTTTTGAATTCCCGTTACAATCCCTGAGAAGGTTTTCATAAGCAACTGCAAGAAGACTGTCGCCGGCAAGTATCGCGGTATGATTATCATACTTCACGTGCAGTGTCAGTCTGCCCCTTCTTTTCTCTGCATTATCCATTATATCATCATGCACCAGCGTAAAATTGTGAAGCAGCTCTACAGCTGCACCGGTATAATAAGCATCTGAATATTGACCTCCGGCAGCTTTCGCTGACAATAAAACCAGCATGGGTCTGAGGCGTTTTCCTCCGCTCTCAACAATGTAATAGGCAGGTGAGTAAAGATTCTCCGGTTTTCTGCGGGATAAAGAGCGGCTTAGTATCTTTTCAACCTGCTTTTGTTCTCTCTCAAAGATTGTCTTAATTCTTTCATTTAGAATTTTACTCAATGAAGGCTTCCCCTCTCAATAAGTTTACTTTTCCTTAATTCTTTAAGGGATGATGAACCCGTTAGATACATTATTCTTCTTATGTAATCGAACCAACTTGTCACCAGGTTTTCAACCCCTTCGCTGTCTTCTTTGTCTAATGTCTGCAGAATTATTCTCGCAGAAGCTATTATGTCTGCACCAAGAGCAAGCGCTTTGGCTGCATCTACGGCTGTATTTATTCCACCTGAGCCGATAAGTGTAAAATCGTATTTCTTTTTGAGTTTTGATATAGTTCGTATGCAGTACGAGGTTGGCAATCCCCAGTCCCAGAATTCCTTAAACTTACCATCCTTATTTCTTAGGATCTCTACTCCCGCCCAGCTTGTTCCACCCGCTCCCGCAGAGTCTATCCCTTTAACTCCGCAGTCAAGCAGTTTCTTTGCAGCTTTGTCAGATATTCCTGCACCTACTTCCTTAACAATAACCGGAACCTTCACCTGCTCAACCAGCTTCTCTAATTTATAAAGCAGTCCTTTGAAATCTGGTTCTCCTCCCTTCTGGATAAGTTCCTGCAAAGGATTAACATGCACCACCATCGCATCTGCTTCAACAAGATCAACCAGGTAATTTATAGGGTCTGAATTTTTCATTTTTACAAGTTGACCTGCCCCGATGTTTCCTAGAACAGGGATATCAGGAGCATTTTTTCTTATGATTTTATAGGTAGTATGATAATCCTTGTTCTCCAGAGCCTGGCGCTGACTCCCAACACCCAGCGGGATATTCAGGTTATTTGCAGCGACCGAGAGCCTTGCATTAATATTCTCGGCCTCGGAAGTTCCACCGGTCATACATGAAATCAGAAAAGGATAAGCGATTTTCTTTTTAAGAAATACTGTATTAAAATTTATCTTTTGAAGGTCAACTTCTGTTATAGCGTAGTGTAGGAAATCGTAATTCTCAAACCCGTTCGTTTTATTAATAAATGCGACCTTGTCTGTCAGCGACAGTTCTAAATGTTCCTTTTTCCTTTTGGAGGTTGAATCCGGATTATGATTCATCAGTAAATATTTTATTCTTTATTTATTAAGTGAAGCAAAATATCAAAATTTTGAGAAAAATACCTGTTATTAAAATTTATGGGGCTACCGGCGGGTGCATAAATAAGAATATCAATCTCTAAAATTTTCTCCGCTGAAATATGTCACAACAGCCTTAATAAGTGAATTTTTTCATAATGTCTTAACCTCTGGTGTATTATTTTTGTTCAGGTTTAGTTAAGATAAAATATATAATGAAAGGAGACACGTATGGCCGAGAAAACATTAAGAAACCTGTTCGTAGATGAGCTCAAGGATATTTATGATGCTGAAAATCAGCTCGTAAAGGCTTTGCCTAAGATGGCTGAGCATGCTCATTCTGATGATCTGAAAAAAGCATTTAAGGATCATCTTGAACAGACAAAGAATCACGTTAAGAGAGTTGAAGAGATCTTCAGCCAGATAGATGAGAAAAAGGAAAGCAAAACTTGTGCAGCGATGAAAGGACTAGTACACGAAGGTGAAGAGATAATGAAACAATTCTCAAAATCCTCTGCCCTCGACGCTGCATTGATTTCTGCGGCACAGAAGGTAGAGCATTATGAGATAGCTTCATACGGCTCCTTAAGAGCTTATGCTGAACAGCTGAAGATTGACGGCGTAGCAGATAAACTGCAGTCGACTTTAAATGAAGAAGGTGAAGCAAATTCATTGCTTACCAGACTTGCAACCAAAGGAATCAACCAGGCAGCAAGAGCTTAGTAAGGATAAAATCCACCAATTAAACCCTGCCGGGAGGCAGGGTTTTTTATTTGATAGCAGAAATATCATTCATAACCTGTTTCTCAAATTCCAGCATAGCATTTATAAGTCTGAAATGTGAAAAATCTTTCAAATCCATCCTTCTGATTTTCCCGGTAGTAATTTTTCCACCACTAAGTAGTCTCTCCCGTGCAGTGCCTTTTAGAAGAGGATCGGCAGGGGTAATCCATCTTTTTCCGTCATAGAAAACTATATTGGCTATTGATGAGTCTGTGATGAAATCGTTCTTAACGATCAGGATATCGTCACATTCCCCTTTCATCCTCAATAAATTATTGATCGATGTCCTGTCGGTAAATTTGTAAGAATATTCAATGTAGTTATCTTCAACCAGCTTAAGGGAATGGACCTGGAGCGGAATATATTTATGGAATTCTGCAGCAACCGAATCAGCGCTGTAAAGAAACCGGCATTTAACCAACCCTTCTTTATGTTCAGCCGGGACATTTAGTTTATCTTTAAGGATGATCTCCGGACTCTTTCCAAACAGAGTTCTGAAGGATCTATCATACCTTTCCTGGTGCCATTTCAGATTTTGCGGCACACCTTTCACAATTCTGATTGTTTCAACCAGCGGGTACATAAACTTTATTTATCATTTCCTGGTACTCTGTTTCCGGATCGCTGAGGGCAGTGATTCCACCTCCGCTCCTGAACTGTAATCCTTTTGTTGTATTTTCAATATACCGGATGATAACAGCACTCTCAAGGTTTTCTCCATCAAATATTCCAAATATTCCTGTAAACCATCCCCTGTCCTGCTGCTCTGCGCTCCTGATAACCTCTGCGGTTTTTTGTTTGGGTGCTCCGCTAACCGAACCTGCAGGAAGCATCTTAACCAGTATCGAGCCGAGACCCTGTTTCCAGTCCTGCTTCAACGTTCCTCTGATTTCAGAGCTCACCTGAAGCAGATCCTTCTGGTTTGTATGAATTTTATCAATATACCTGAACTTTGTAACGGTAACATCAAAAGCCGAAAGAGAAATATCATTCCTGATCAGATCAACTATGGTATTATGCTCAAATATTTCCTTCTCACTATTTAATAGAATTTCCTCAGCATTCGGTATGGAAGCATCAATCGTTCCTTTCATCGGGTATGAGAATATTTCACCATCAATAATTTTTATGAAGCATTCGGGAGAAAATACAAGGAACTCATCCTTAAAAAGAAGCTTATAGGGAGCTCTCGCTGTATAAAATATTTCCTTTAGAGAGAGATTCGTTTCAATGGATGTAGGAAATGTCAGATTAACAAGATAGGTATCTCCCCTTTCGAGATGATATCTGACTCTTTCAAAAGCCTTTAGATATATTTCTTTATTAATAGGGAATTTATTGAAGAAATTAAGTGCATTTTTATCTGATCCGTCATCAAAATTCTTATTCCCTTTTATATCGTAGATAATTCCTTCCTGGGCTGTTCCATCAAGCTTGCATATGAATGGCTTCTTCAGTTCAAAATCAGCACTAAAGAAAAAGGGAATGCATTCACTGCTGTATGTGTTAATTCTTTCTATGAATTCCGAAAGGGTCATTAAACACCACCCGGAAAAAGGAAATTTGTCATCATATCCTTACCGTACTCAGTTATAATCGATTCAGGGTGGAACTGTACTCCGTAAAGCTGATATTTTTTATGACGGAACGACATAATATTATCATCTTCAGAAAGCGCCGTAATTTCAAGGTCATCCGGGAGACTATCTTTATCGATTATCCATGAATGATACAAACCGGCCTTAAACTTTTTAGGGACGTTGTTAAAAAGCAGGGATTCCTTGGTCAAGTTTATTTCTTTGGGCTGACCATGTACAACTGAAGGAAGATGAGTCAGTTCTGCTCCAAAGTAACGGGCAATTGCCTCATGTCCCAGGCAAATTCCCAGCATCGGAATTTCCGAATGATAGTATTTAAGGATACTCTGAAGTAGAGGAAATTCATCCGGAAGTCCCGGACCCGGGGAGATGATCAGCTTCTCGTATCCTTCAAGCTTATCTATTTTCAGCTGCTCATATGGAATGACATCCAGATTAACGCCGGGTATCTTTCTTACGAGCTCGACTATATTATACGTGAATGAATCATTGTTATCAATAAGTGCAGCTTTCATTGAATCGAGTACTCATTCTTTTAGTTCTTGAATTTTTCTGTCTATAAAACGTGAATCTTCAGGCATCATTTCTTTCGCCTTCTGGTAATTTTCCAATGCTTTCTCTTTATCGCCCTTCCCCTCGTAGGCTTCACCGAGTCCGTAATATGCCATTCCTGACTGGGGGTACACCTCAAGATTAAGTTTTGCAATTCCGAGCGCATCGTCATTCCGCTTCTCATCATTAAGCGTCTCAACCAGCACGACGAGAGTGCGCGGTGAAAAATCATAAGTAAAACTTCCATAGTATTGATCATGAAGCTGATGATAAGTACTTATCGCCTGAGGAAGGCCTTTTTCTTTTATAGTGGTTAGAAGAACATCTTCAAGCATAAGGGGTTTCTTATTTCCGCGGTGGCAGGTTACGCATTTTACACTCATTACATCGCTGGTATACTTAGACAACTGTGAAAGATAATCCTTATTTATCCCCATAACCATCTTGAGCATTATTCTAGCCTCTTCCTTTTCATCTTTTTTATCTGAGGGGAAATCAAGTTTATCTGTCCCTTCCTGGTTAGCATGGCAGAACCCGCAGTTTACGCCGAGGGCACCAGAGAATGATCTCATTGTTTCAAGCAGTTTTTCCTTTGAAATTAACTTGGGCAGTACCTGCAGATTTGTAAATTTATCAGGAATCTGAGCATACGAAAAAACGGATGATAGAAAGATGATTGATGCCAGGATAGTCAACTTCTTAAACATATAGATATGCCTCCGGATTTTTTATCTGAATTTTTAAAAGGGTTTATAATAAGTTATCCGAAAATATAATACAGTTCCACCCATTTTAAAAGTAAACCATGACGTTGTGCAAAAAGGTTCGTTCTGTTTATTTCAAGTTACCCAAAAAGCATCTGCATTTACTTATTAAGTAAATGATCCTATGTTATCTCTCCATCCCACATAGGCGGCCAAGTCTAATTTTACTTTTTCTCTGATAGTGAGGATATCCTGTTAATGATAGGAGATTATTTACAATAATGGGGTTATTTTTGCCTGAAGATCAGATTTATGAGCCTTTTGGTCAGTCTCCTATCAGCCTTTTGGAGGCCGAAGAGAGGCCGAGGACAGGCCGAAGAGAGGCCGAACAGAATTGCAGAAATAAGGGAATGTCTTTTTGTTTTGATTAGGAAAAAGACTATGTTTTTCCCGTTTAAGTTAAGTTTTCTTTGAGGAAAAGACAAATGCAGAAACCCCGCTTAAGCTTCTGGCAGATCTGGAACATGAGTTTTGGTTTTCTCGGCATCCAGTTCGGCTTCGCACTTCAAAACGCTAATGTAAGCAGAATTTTTGAAACCCTTGGGGCTGATATCGATTCCATTCCCATCTTATGGATCGCTGCGCCTGTGACAGGTTTAATAATCCAGCCGATCATAGGACATTTTAGTGATAAAACATGGACAAGACTGGGCAGAAGACGACCTTACTTCTTCGGCGGGGCAATTCTTGCTTCTATTGCTATTATATTTATGCCAAACTCCCCCTCGCTCTGGGTCGCCGCCGGCATGCTCTGGATAATGGACGCATCAATAAATATCTCAATGGAACCTTTCCGGGCTTTTGTTGCCGATAACCTCCCATCTGAACAACGGACCATCGGCTATTCAATGCAAAGCTTTTTTATCGGCATAGGTGCCGTTGTGGCATCTGCACTTCCATATATGCTTACTAACTGGTTCAGCATAGCTAATACAGCTCCGGCTGGTCAAATTCCCGACTCGGTAAAGTTCTCATTCTATATTGGAGGAGCAATATTCTTCCTTGCTGTTCTTTGGACTGTAGCGAGGACAAAAGAATATCCTCCTGAAGAACTCAGAAGATTTGCCGAGGATGAAGCAGCGTTACAAAAAGACAGGATAATCAGACCTGCGGATGTATCGGCAGCGAAATTTTTTAGGAATGGCTCCATGTGGCTGCTGGCAGGCTTGGTTTGCTCGGCTATCCTCTTCTTTGTTCTGCAGGAAAATGACTTCGGTCTATATGTGCTTTTCCTGGGACTTGTCGCCTTCGGGATCGTTCAGCTGATAGCTGGAACCATGACGAAAGCGGGAAATATTAAAAATGGATTTGTAGTTGTTACAAATGACCTGTACAAAATGCCCGTAACTATGAAGCAGCTTGCGGTGGTGCAGTTCTTCTCCTGGTTTGCATTGTTTGCTATGTGGATCTATACTACTCCGGCAGTAACACATCATATATTCGGTGCGACAGACCCTACTTCTGAGTTATTTAATAAAGGAGCCGACTGGGTGGGCGTGTTGATGTCAGTCTACAATGGCTTCGCGGCTGTAATGGCTTTTGTTCTTGTCTGGCTCGCTAAAAGAACCAGCAGAAAAAGCGTACATATGATAAGTCTTGTTATCGGGGGAATCGCATTTGCATCTTTTTATGTTATCCGGAATCCTGATCTTTTACTGATCTCAGAGCTTGGAATCGGACTTGCCTGGGCATCAATACTCGCAATGCCATATGCAATCTTGGCAGGTTCTATTCCTCCTGAAAAAATGGGAGTTTATATGGGAATATTCAATTTCTTCATTGTAATTCCCCAGATTACAGCAGCAGCTATTCTGGGCTGGTTTGTAAGAGTCCCCTTCGGCGGAGAAGCGATATACGCCCTGCTTCTTGGAGGTGCTTCAATGATCTTTGCAGGGATAATGGTGATGTTTGTTAAGGACGTCGATGAAACAAATCAAATTAAACAATAACAATAACGGGGCGATACTAGTCCTCCAATTGTTCATTTTTAATTCTTAATTTACTTCTTAATTCTTAATTGCTTCCTCATCCTTTTACACTGCCGAGCGTAAGGCCTGAGACAAGCCACTTGCTCAATACTATAAATAACGCTACTACCGGAATGCTGACAATTAAAGCGGCGGCAGCATACAAACCCCATTCCGTAGTCAAGTTTGACTGAAATGATTTCAATCCAAGCGGAAGAGTATAAAGTGAAGTATCCTGTAGAACCTGCGCGGCTACTATATACTCAGACCATGCCGTCATAAAAGAGAACAAAGCTGTAATTACCAGTGCGGGAGCTGCAAGCGGGAAAATGATTTTATAAAATGCCTGCCACCTGTTGCATCCATCAATTCTGGCACTTTCCTCAAGACTGAGAGGGATCGTATCATAATAGCCTTTCATCTGCCATACACAAAAAGGAAGTGCAGTAGCTGAATAAACAATTATTATCCCCAGGTAGCTGTTTATCAATCCGAGCTTGATAAGCATTATGTACATCGGAAGAAGAAGCATCGTCGCTGGGAACATTTGTGTAGTAAGCAATCCAAGCATACTGAACTGCTTGCCTATAAATTGAAATCTCGATAATGCATATCCCGCAGTTGAAGCAAGAGCAACGCCAGTTACCGTAACAACAAACGAAACAAGCGTGCTGTTCCATACCCAAAGCAGAAAGGGTCTGTTCGTAAATAATTCAACATACTGTTTGAATGTGGCGTTATCAGGAATGATTGACAACGAGGTGGATAAAAGTCTGTCGTTTGGCCGTATTGAAATTGTGAATACATTTATTACGGGGTATAAGGCCACTACTGTAAAGATAATCAGAAACAAATAAGTTAATATGTCTGCAAGTAATTTTTTTCTGTTCATAATTTCATTTCTTATTCCGGATTATGACTACCCGGTTAATAAATAGATTCTGTCGCCTTCGTTCTCCGTAAAAACGTCAATCCGAATGCAAGGAGAATTAAAAATATAACTACACTGAATGCGGCTGCATACCCATAACGGTAGAGATTAAATGCCGCTTTATATACAAACGACACCAGGATATGAGTTTTATCCGATGGTTCTCCGGCATTGCTTACCAGCCAGACTACGTTAATATTATTGAAAGTCCATATCACACCAAGTGTAATTGCCGGAATCATCACCGGTTTTATCAGCGGAATAGTGATGGATTTCAGTTTCTGATACCATCGGGCTCCGTCAATATCTGCAGCTTCATATAATTCTTTAGGAATACTCTGCAACGCACCCAGCGCAATAATCATCATAAAAGGAAAACCAAGCCAGATGTTTGTTATTATTACGGCCATAAAAGCTTCCACAGGCGACTTCAGCCATTCAACCGGCGACATCGAAAGAAACTTAACAATAATCAGGTTTATTGCACCGTATTCGTAGTTAAACATTCCCCGCCAGGTTAATGCAACGATGTACTGAGGTATCGCCCAGGGAAGAATCAAAAGAGTCCGAAAGACTCCGGAACCTGGAAGACTCCTGTTTATCAGCAGAGCCAGCGTAACACCGAGGACTACATGAAATACAATGTTTGTTCCTGTCCAGATAATAGTCTTCAGAAAGAACTCATAGAACTGCGGTTCTGCAAAAACTTTAGCATATTGATAAAACCCTACTATGCTCCAGTCGTTTATATGAGCAAGACTCATATTTGAGAACGACAGGATGATATTATAGATGAACGGATACATAATAACGGCGATCATTATGATCATTGCGGGCATCAGCAGGTAATAGGCAAACTTATCCCGTCTGAAGTTTTTGAAGAATGAGGCAAGACTTTTTCTGGTAAAGAACAATAGGGCGATTATTGCAACGGAGAAAAATACAAATATGATAGTCCTGCCAATCGGATCTTCATAATCTTCCCTTAATTCCTTAATCTTCTTAACAGCATCTTCCTGCATCTGTTTTGCAGCCTTTTGAGGAGTTATCGCTCCTCCCAGCACTGCCTGGTAGGCAGGACGCATCGCATCCCATATTGCCCGCATCTCTGTTACAATAGGAAGTGCTATTCCATGATCAATCTGGTTTTTAGAGTTAATAAAGATTTCATCGTTGGTCAGTTTCGGATTGGAATAAAGTTCCTTCCTGCTTGGGAAGGTTTTTACCTCAAGAGCTGTCTCGAGCTGCTTTTCAGGACTCATTAAGTACTTCAGCAGGTCTTTTATTTCCCCAAGTTTTTCATCGCCGACATTCTTATTTATTGAATAACCCTTAGGAGCCACCATTGGTGTAGCATATTTTCCGGTTTCGGTGATCAGGGGCAGAATGGATATCCCATAGTTTATTCCCGCATTGCCGTAACTCGACCATGACCAGTCGCCATTAATTATCATCCCCGCTTTTCCCTCCTTAAAGAGGACATCGGCAATATCATAATCTGCTTCACCCGGAATGATTTTATATTTGTCGCGCAGATCGGCTATAAAATTCAGTGCGTTAACCATTGCAGGAGTGTTAAGCGTAGGAGTATCAGTACTATCCAGCACCCAGCCGCCGAACCCTGTTAGGAAGGGTATAAAAAAGTAAGGCTCGGTATAATTCCAGACCAGGCCATACTGGTCAATCCTGCCGTCACCGTTCAGATCTTTTGTGAGCTTCTGTCCGATTTCAATCAGCTCTTTATCTGTTTTAGGCGGCACCGGAACAAGGTCCTTGTTGTATACCAGGGTAAGATGATTACCCAGCTTATCGGCCAGCTGCCATAAGTGTCCTTTATAACTAATCAGAGCCTTGTCATTAAAATGAGAGAGATATTCCTTTGAAAAAACGTTCTCGAGAGGTTTGATGATCTCCATATCTGCAAAGGGACCAACCTGGTCGGATGGTCCATATACCAGATCGGGACCCTGACCACCTATCGCAGCCACAATATACCCTGATCTCATCTCCTCGGTTTCTTTATACAACTGTATTATCTTTATCCCGGGATGCAGCTTCATATACTCGTCGATCTGGTTCTGCATTACATTCTTTTCCTCAGGACGCATATTATGCCAGATCACTATCTGGTTTTCCGGTTCTTTATGAGCGCAGCCGGAGAAAAAAGAAGCAATTAGGATGAAAAGGAAGATTAGATATTTTGGTCTGATCATTAAATACCTGAAAATAGCTGCGTTAAAATAGGGAAAGGGGGAGAATGTTTAAAGTGGAAACCCCAGGGGGCTCTCAGACCTGAACAGATGCCCATTGTCGGACTTCAGCCGCCAGCTCTCTGAGTATTTCATCATCGCTTCTCCCTGAACTCTTAAGCATATGGAAGGAATGATCGCCGCCTTCAACTATGTGAATAGATGCCCTCTGCCCCAGTTTTTTTATCACGGGTTTAAGCAGCTCAGGTTCTGCAAGTTTGTCCCTTGTACCCTGTAAGAACAGCATAGGAACTTTAACATTAAATAAATGTTCCGATCTTTCAACAGATGGTTTGCCGGGTGCGTGGAGAGGAAATCCAAAAAAAACTATACCGTTGATATCAAGTGCTTCTTTAGAAGCCGCCATTGATGTCATTCTTCCGCCCATCGATTTGCCGCCTGCAAATAATGGTAAATCGCCTGAATATTCCCTTGCTGTTTTTACTGCCGACCGGATAGTTTCCATTAGCAGATGAGCGAAATCGGGTCTCCTTTTCTTATTTTCTGTGTAAGGAAAATTGTACCTCAATGTTGCGATACCGTTGTCAGCAAGATAATCTGCTATAGTCTCCATAAACTTATGATTCATATCCGCCCCAGCTCCGTGTGCCAATACAAGAAAGATCACGGCGTTTTCAGGGACAATCACTATCCCGCTAACATTGCCTGAACTTTTCGAGGCGGGAAAACTTATATTCTTCATAGTTTTTTTCATTAGCCTGAATATACGGGATCTATATTAAATTATTTGGTCAGTTTAGATCCGGAGAGCATTTTTTCAAGCCAAATACTCTCATTATATAATTTTTCCGTTAATAGTATTACATTTGATGACTCATTATTTGCATTTAACCGCGCATAAAAATAACTTTTATGCTTATTTTTATTGAATTATGGCTAAAGAAACCGAAGAGAAAAATATTACCGTAAACCGGAAAGCAAGGCATGAATATGCTATCATCCAGACCTATGAAGCCGGAATAGTTCTGGTAGGCACCGAGGTGAAGGCATTGAGACAGGGAAAAGCAAACCTTGTTGATAGCTATGCCAACCTTAAGGATGGTGAAGTCTGGCTGTTCGGCGCACATATCAGCGTTTATGAACAGGGTAATATCAATAATCATGAGCCGACAAGAACACGGAAACTGCTCCTTAATAAGAGTGAGATTAAAAAATTAATAGGGAAAGTTAAAGAGAAAGGCTTAACATTAATTCCATTAAGATTATATTTCAGGAATGGAAAAGTAAAAGTTGAGCTTGCACTTGCTAAAGGTAAGAAGGTTTATGATAAACGCGAGTCAATTGCTAAAAGAGATATGCAGCGCGACCAGGAAAGAAATATCAAATATTAGAATCAATTACACACTTAAACACTGAGAAATAATTTGTCTTTTCCCGCTTTAAATGAGCAAATGGACCTGATAAAACGAGGTGCATTTGAAATTATTCCTGAAGATGAACTTGTAAAGAAACTTGAAAATTCTCTTAATAAGAATATCCCTCTTAATATTAAGCTGGGATGTGATCCGAGCAGACCTGATCTTCATATCGGCCATTCGGTAGTCTTAAGAAAACTTGCCCAGTTTCAGGAATTGGGTCATCAGGCTATCCTCATAATCGGTGATTTTACCGGAATGATAGGTGATCCATCCGGCAGAAACGTGACACGTCCCTCTCTTTCACTTGAGGAAACAAGACAGAACGGGATGACTTATTTTGAGCAGGCCTCAAAAATACTGCATAAAGAGCAGACGAAAATTGTCTATAACTCTGAGTGGCTTGGGAAAATGAGCTTTGAGGATGTCATCCGCCTGGCATCAAAATATACGGTAGCCAGAATGCTGGAGAGAGACGATTTTACAAAAAGATATAAAAATGGTGAACCAATTAGTCTTCACGAACTTCTTTACCCTCTGGCGCAGGCAATGGATTCGGTTGCAATAAAAAGTGATGTTGAACTTGGCGGAACTGACCAGAAGTTCAACCTGCTCGTTGGCAGAGATATTCAGAGAGAATTCGGGGTTGATCCGCAGGTAATACTTACAATGCCTCTGCTGGTCGGTACTGACGGTGTTGAAAAAATGAGTAAATCATATAATAATTATATTGGTATTTCCGATACGCCGGGGGAGATGTTCGGCAAGACACTTTCGATCCCCGACGAGCTGATATATACGTATTTTGAACTTGCAACAGATATTTCAAACGAAGAACTTTCGGAGATAAAAAATCAGCTGGACGAACAGAAGGTTAATCCCCGCGATCTGAAAAGGCATCTTGCAAAGGTTCTTATCAGAATGTATAACAATCCGGAAGCTTCAGAGGAAGCTGAAAAAGAATTCGATAAAATCTTTATTCAGAAGGAGATCCCGGATGATATCCCCGAAATAAAAATAGAGGGAAATTCGGGAATCGGAATACTTGACCTTATCGTAAAAGTGAATTTTGCTTCTTCGAAAGGTGAGGCAAGAAGGCTCGTATCCCAGGGAGGTGTAACGATCGATGGTGAAAAGGTCAGTGATATAAATGCAGAAATAACCCTGGATAAAACCAAAGTTCTTAAAGTGGGAAAACGAAAGTTTATTAAAATCACATCATAGCTTAGAAAGGAGATGATATATTGTATGTACCATCTAAAATTTTCTTTACCAAAGGGGTAGGCAGACATAAAGAATACTTAACATCGTTCGAACTGGCACTTAGAAGCGCCGGGGTTGAAATATGCAATTTAGTAACAGTCAGCAGCATTTATCCTGTAGGCTGTAAAAAAATAAGCAAAGAAGAAGGATTAAAGGAACTCTCTCCCGGCCAGATTACCTTCGCAGTAATGGCCCGAAATTCAACAAATGAACCAAACAGACTTATAGCAGCTTCGATTGGTGCGGCGCTTCCCGCCGATCCTTCCCAGTACGGCTACCTTTCTGAGCATCATCCGTTCGGAGAAACAGAAAAAGTTGCAGGTGAATATGCTGAGGATCTTGCTGCAACAATGCTCGCAACAACATTGGGCGTAGAATTTAATCCCGATACGGATTGGAGTGAAAGAGAAAACATATATAAGATGTCAGGTAAAATTGTTAGATCGTTTAATATAACTCAATCTGCCGAAGGTGATAAAAACGGACTGTGGACAACAGTACTGGCTATCGGCGTTCTTTTACCATAACTGAGTGAGATAAATTGTTTAACGAATTTACCTTCTGGATTGTATTTATAATAATTGCACTGATAATTATCATAATTGATTTATATGCAACTGATCATAGACAGGGTAAAATAGGATTAAAAAGAAGTCTGATATGGAGCGGTGTATGGATCAGCACCGCTCTTCTTTTTTTTGTAGCTATTCATTTCTTCCTCGAGAAGGGTCCCCAGCGCAGTCTTGAATTTATAACCGGGTACCTTATTGAATATTCTCTCTCGGTTGATAACCTTTTTGTGTTCCTGCTGATCTTTAAGACCATGGGGATCACCAATGAGAACCAGCCCCATATACTTAAATGGGGAATCCTTAGTGCTATTGTACTTAGAATAGTATTTATACTTATCGGAGTAGGACTAATAAACCTTTTCCAGCCTATCATCTATGTCTTTGGCGCATTACTGCTTTATGGTGCATACAAGATGGCATTCGGCGGCGACAAGGAGATTGACTGGGAAAAACATCCTGTAATTAAATTTATCAGGAAGTTCTTCAATATTCTCCCCGACTACAGAGGCAAGAAATTCTTCACAAAAAGAAACGGAACAATCTATGCCACCCCCGTTTTTCTTACCCTGCTTTTAATAGAATCATCAGACATTGTCTTCGCCGTTGATTCCATCCCCGCAATAATAGCAATAACAAGAGATCCTTTCATTATTATTACCTCGAATATCTTCGCCATCCTCGGGTTAAGAGCTTTATACTTTTCTCTGGCTGGAATCGTCGATCTGTTCGTTTACCTCAAATACGGCGTTGCTATCATCCTGTTCTACGTCGGCGTTAAAATGATGATCTCCGATTTTTACCACATCCCCACGCCGGTCTCCCTTGGAGTAATAATAGCCCTCCTCGCCGGATCAGTCATACTTTCATTGATTCATCGAAAAAAAACAGTGACGAAAGGTTAACTATTTTTCATTCCATATAGATGTATTATAACAGCCGAAAATAATCCCACAATCATTGGTTCTATTTCGTAGAGTGAGCCGGTGATAATTCCACCTTCTCTTAACAGATACCAGACTGAGCTTAAGAAGACTGCAGCAATCATCTCGACTACCATTATTTTATTGCTGATTCTGATCTTTGGATAGTAAGAGCTGATTACCGCCGGGATAACTGCAGGTATGCAAAGAGAACCCAGCGTGTACCATATCTCAATAACTGAAGGGATTGTGTAGGCGAGTAAAACTGAAAGAAAACCGCTTATTACCAGTCCTGATATTGTGTATGACTTTAGCCTATTTTCATTTGCTCCTTTTTTCAACCTGAATATGAAATCCCTGCCGATGGTTGTTCCGCTGAGAAAAAGGAAGCTGTTTGAAGTTGACATTATGGTTGCAAAAAGTCCCGCATAAAATATTCCCTTTATTCCGGAAGGAAGTATTTTCTCAGCAAGTAGAGGATATGAAAGTACGGGTTGGTCTATTCCGGGTAGAGTTGCTCTTGCGAATAACCCCGTTGAGGTAGTTAGGAAATCAAATAATGCCCAGAAACCAATCGATATAATAATACCCTTCACGGCAACATTACCGTCTTTTGCTGCGTAGCATCGCTGGTGAAAGCCAGGGTCGGCGAATGTCCACATAGCGATGAGGAACCATACCATGATGAATAAAGGAGATGCCCCGCCGGTAAGTTCCATGTGACTTTGAGGAAGAGTTGAAGAAAGATAATCATAACCACCGAAATTGATGCCGCAGAAAATCAGCATAAGGATAAATCCGCCGAACATTACAAAAAACTGGAACGAGTCGGTGAATACGTTTGAACGGAATCCTCCCTGAAGGAGGTACACCATTGAAAGCAGAAGCGATATAAATAAACTTAGAATAAGTCCCGTATGAAAGATAAGTGAGATCAGGCTTGCCGTCATCAAAACATATGGTGCGGGTGAAACGAGAACAAAAACAAGGACAGCGGAGATCATACCCGCAGTTCTTCCATAGGTTTCTGAAATTTTATCGGGAATTGTGAACAGCGACGCCGACCTGATCTTTTTTGCGAAGAAGATCGCAAATAAAAAAGCAAAGATATAATAGGGAAATCCTTGTGTAAACCAGCTGGCTATGCCGTACCTGTAAGTGAACTCCCCTACTCCAAGTATGCCGCCGTACCAGGTGGATACGTTGGTAAGGATGAAAAGAAACAGCCCTACTTTCCGTCCCGACAGCAGATAATCATCGGCTTCTCCTTTAGTGCTCCTGCCCGATATGAATCCTATAAGCAGGACGATCCCGAAGAAGAGAATGATTATTGTTATATCGAGGGAATTAAATGAGATCATGCATTTTAAGTGTTTTGAAATCCCTGATGACGAAAATAATGCTGCCTGCTATTTTAAGTTCAACTTGCTCCCTAACAGCCGCATTGCTCGTACTCTCTCTATGTCCGAATGGAAGAGGTGTCTGTGTTAAAGGATATTTTAATCCTGCAGAGGTGATTTTTGTTTTTTCATCGAACCCATAGAGAGAGATTGTTTCATCCCGAACAGTACTCAAACTAACTTCGCCTGTATAAGGGGTAAGGATGGATTTATCTGAGATGATTCTGACCTTGATTTTATCAAAGAATTTGATGACGATTCCCATATTGCAGAAGCTGTGGTCAAGCCGGTCCCCTATCGCACCTAGGAGAACTGCTTCTTTACATTTCTTTTTAATGGCAAACTTCAGGCACTTTTCAACATCGGTATCATTCTGTCTTTTTATCTTGATAATCTCTGATTTATTACGGAAGAATTGAAGCGTTTCTTCTTTTACTGAATCAAAATCGCCTATAATATAATCCGGAACGATACCAACCCTTCTTGCGGTATCGGCGCCCCCGTCCGCACAGATAATCGTATTATACCCTGTCGACTGTAAGAATTTAATAGTATTCTTTGCAGGAGGTTTCCCGTTAGCAAGTATTATGCATTTCTTCAAATTGATATCCTATCATAGTTCAACCTCTACGAGGTTGGGGTTACATACCTATTTATCAGTTACAAAGATTTAACCTCTACGAGGCTGCGCTCTGTATTTATAACCTTTATACTGAAGAAAAGCCTGCTGCCAGCATAACAACGATGTTATGTATTTTTATAATTTTTACAAGGTCCTTTAACAATCCTGCAACGAGTTCAGGATAATAAGTTCTACAAACCAACCTGGATGCCGGCGAGGAAATTTCTCTCGGCAGCCGGGAAGAATTCAGGACCAATAGCATTTGCCGAATAAAGGTTGTCAAATATATTATTTACCTGGATAAATACTTTAGAGCTGTTCAATGCACTGAATATATTAAACTTGTAACTTCCGGTAAAATCTGCCGTAAAATATGCTTCGTTTTTATTATCGCTGTATGAAATAAAACCTGGATGCTGTTCCAGATAATCCTTTATCTTGTCATCGTAGTTGTCAGAATAAAAGGCTCCAACATACCTCCCGGCGAACTGTAAAAATACTCCGTAGTCGTTATAGCTAATGCCAAAGTTAGCAAGAAAATCAGGAAATCCGCTGATCCTGTTTCCGCTGAGATCCAGATATTCGTCGGTACCCAGGTACTGACGACCTTCTTTAATTGTATTTTTACTCACCGTAGCATTTCCTGTCAACCGCACACCCTTAACCAGGTTCACTATCCCGGAAAACTCAATACCGGTATGAACTGAACTTTTCACGTTTCCCGTAACCGGCTGACCAAACCTGTCAACCTGCCCTTTCTTTACTATTTCGTTATCAAATAGCATATAGAAAAGGTTAAGCGATACGTCCACATCCGTTGCCCGGAAGGATGAACCTAATTCAAAATCATTCATTGTTTCAGGTTTTACCAGAGGTTCATCATAGTTGTAGGAACCATCCGGATTTTGTCCGAATTGCGGAACTGCTCCGCCGCTGGATTCGGCCGCATCATAATAATTCGTAAGCCTGGGTTCTCGTGAGACCCGTGCATAAGAGATATATACATTAAGGTTTTGAGTGAATTTTGCATTTACCCCAAGTCTGGGATTAAAAAACAAGTTGCTGACCGAGAAATCATTTCCAAGAAATTTTTCATTATACAGCTTGTACTTATGCCAGGCCGCCTGTATTTCACCAAGGAGATTCAAAATTGGATTTACATTATACTCTTCATGTACAAATCCGTTTATTATATCTTTCCCGCCATTATAATAATAATAACGGAAGTCTTTCGTTATCCCTTCGGGAAGGTTTTCACCGTAGTTCACCGAACCCCAGTGATCAGATTTATGTTTTCTGAACTCTGCTCCAACTATCAACTCACCGTCCTGATGTTTATAACTTATCCTTGGAATCCAGCCGTACTGGGTATTGTTTACCTGTGCGCGGATAAGAACATTCCCTGGATTCTGAGAAGGATGGAAACCGAATTCATTAGTCAGTCTCAGGTAAGTAGTATCAGCCCAGGAACCGTCATAATCGAAAAACCCGTCTCCTGTAACAAGAAATAAAGCTGAGTTTAAACTGAAGCGATCGTTAAACCTGTATTCATTCAGCAGTTCATAATGAGGCTGAGAGAAATTCTCAATTTCGGTCGGTCTTCTTTGCAACTTGTACGTATAGCCACTTGCATCAGTCTCCCAATATGAATAATTAGCTTTTCTAAGGTCTCTGTCCTTAACCGCAAACTTCGGAAGACCGGTATAAGCTAGTCCGTCTGCAATAGGACCACCGTAAAAGTTTACTTGTGTAGTAAGCTTATCATCATATCTTACGGCGGAAAGATGATATGAGTTAAACTTAACCCATGAATCAAGACGATAGCCGCTGCTTAATATCTGCGAAAGCTTAGCATAGATAGAGTACTTTTTGTCTATTAGTCCGCTCGAAAAAGAAGCACTGTACTTCCTTGTATTATAGCTGCCGACTGCGGCAAAGAAATTGGTCTGGGGATCATTAGTGAAAGTCGAGGTTATAATGTTAATACTGCCGCCTATCGCCGGGTAACCAGAGGCTCCGCTTCCAGCTCCTCTCTGTACCTGGATGAGATCAGCACTCGCCAGCAGATCGGGAAAATCGAGCCAGTAAACATTATGATCTTCAGGGTCATTCTGAGGAATACCATTAATGGAGACAGATATTCTCCGCTGATCAAATCCCCTTATGCTCAGATAGTTGTAGCCTATACCGTTCCCATTCTCAGAATAAAATGTTGTAGATGGGAGAGAACTAAGGTATTGAGGGATATCCTGAACAGTATAATTTTCCCCGATCTCTTTTCTTGTAATCTTCTCAAAGGTAACGGGAGTAACACCCTTTTTTCCTATACTTCCTTCTACAAGGACAGTTTGCGAGGGGATAATTTCAGGATATAGTTTTATCACCAGGCTATTCAGATTTCTGTCCTGCAGCGATACTTCTTTCGAAGTAAAGCCTACATAACTGACCTTAAGAATATCACTTTTGGTTATGTTTCCCGAAAGAGTAAAACTGCCGTCCTCTTTGGTGGCGGTTCCCAGCTGTTTGTTTTCGATTATCAGGTTGGCTGAAGGGAGAGGCTGTAATGTTTCGGCATCAACCACCTTCCCTTTAATCACAGCGTTCTGTGAAAAAATGGAACTATTTAAAAGAAAAAAAGAATAACTAAGTATTTCATTTTGGTACCTCCGTACAAAAAAATAGCCGTTTCAAGAAACGGCTAAATACTTGGTTATCCCTAAGCAGGCTTTTTAGCCCGTTTCCCTACGCTGGTATTACCCAGATCAGGTTTTAGGGTATGCTCTCAGTCGCCCGGCAAGCGGGACAACACCCCTAACGGCTTATTCATAATTTCAAATTAAGTTTTGGATTTCCTCCAACTATATTTACAAAGTTAGTTTAACTTTATATAAAAATAAAGTGAAGACTTTATTCAACTCTGATCTTCTGACCTATAACAATCTTTGTGGTTGAAAGTTTATTTATCCTTTTCAGGTTCTCAACTGAGGTTGAATACATCCTGGCGATGGAATAAAGAGATTCTCCGCGTGTAACAGTATGAATTCCGTTTGCACTTCTGCGGGGAGTTTCAGGCACATCATTAACATCTGCATCGGAGTAAATCTTCAGAGTCTTTCCTGCAATTATCTTATTGCTTCGTAATCCGTTCCATCTTCTTACACTGGAAGAAGAAACTTTATAGAGTTCAGCAATTTGACCGATACTGTCGCCTGGTTTAATCTTATAATAATTAACATTTGCAGAATTTTTTGTTGTATTATCACCTAGTGATTCTGTGCTCTCTCGTGAGTAAATTTTAAGAGTTTGACCATAGTTTATCCGGTTTGAACTCAGTGAGTTCCAGTTCCTTATCTGCGATGTTGAGACATTAAATCTCTCAGCCAGTTCACTTATTGTATCGCCCCTGCGAACTTTATAGCGGTACAGGCTGGCACGGGAGGAAGTTGAGGTGTTATCAGCGATTGCCGCATGGCTGCTGTAGATCTTTAATTTTTGTCCTGCATAAATTCTGTTTCCTGAAATATTATTCCACTCCCGCAGGTCACTTACATATACTCTATATTTTTTAGCTATAGAGTAAAGGTTTTCACCTCTTCTTATACGGTGATAAACATAAGACGAGGCAGAGTTTGAAGTATTTGATTTGGTAACTGATTTTTCTACAGGGGTTTGATTGTCCAGGCTCGCGTAGAAATCTTTCTTTTCCTGCGGTACATACAGAACGAGTTTTTGTCCTACACTGATTGTTCTGGTATACGGTATATTATTCCAGTTTCTTATATCGCTGACCCTTGAATTAAACAAGTCGGAAATACCCAAAAGGCTCTCGCCTTTCTTTACAGTATAGGTAACCATAACTTTACCCGCGGGGATAACTGCAATGGTTGAACCATCTTCATCAGTGATTGCGCTGTCATCCATGGTCACATCGTTTTTGCTGTCTTCATCAAGAGCTGCTATAACTTCCTCACTGGATGCTGTATCAGTATCAATATTGGTGTCTTTCAGTAATGCCGCGTATGGGGAAATATAACCATCGCCCGCGGATTCTGATTCGCCTGCCTCCTCTGTATTGGTATTATAAGCAAAGTCCCTTTCAGAAACATTGGAAACTGGGATCTTAAGCGTCACACCGGGGTAAATTCGCGACCTAACGGAAATGTTATTAGCGTCTGCAAGGTCATGAGATGAGATGCCGTACCTGGCAGCAATCCTTGATAAGGTCTCTCCTCTCCTGATCGTATGAACCATATAATTTCTTTTAGCTGATGCAGGTATGCTTTGAAGACTGGCAGTGAGCGTTGTTGAAGTGCCTTTGGGAATTTTCAAATCATAACCGCCAGGATAACTTCTTGGAGTGCTCATCTGGGTAAGTTCCGGATTCATATCAAGAAGAGTTTCAACATCTGTACCGACACTTTTAGCTATATAATTCAGGTCGACTGCTTCATTTACTTTGCAGGTTTCATACTCTATCGGTGTATCAAGCTGAATATTTGTAAAGCCGTACTTTTCAGGATTCATTGCTATAAGGCAGACGGCTATATACTGCGGTACATAACTTCTTGTCTCTCTCGGCAGGTATTGTCTGGCTGCCCAGAAATTGTTTTCACCCGCTCTTCTTACAGCCCGTGTAATTCTTCCTTCGCCTGCATTATAGGCTGCAAGCGCCAGGTACCAGTCATCTAATGATGTATAAAGATCTTTCAGATGTCTTGCCGCGGCACGGGTTGCTTTTTCAGGATCGCGCCTTTCATCAAAATAAAATTCTGATTCCAGTCCGTACATTCTTCCGGTGGATTTGATAAACTGCCATAATCCAACAGCACTGGCCCACGAGCGTGCAACAGGATTTAACCCGCTCTCAACCATACTAAGGTAAACCAGCTGTTTAGGAATTCCCTCCTGGTCAAAAATGCTTGTCATCATAGGGAAATATCTGCCGGAACGTTCAAGCCAGAGTTGCATATGTTTGCGCCCTTTTCCGGTGAAATATTCAACCCATTGCTCGACATATGAATTAACTTCCAGGGGAACATCAGCAGGAATCACAACAGAATTTGTATCTTTTTCCTTGTCCTTAATGGCGAACTGTTCGTCCGGCATATTTTTTCCCATCCACTCCTCAAGAGCGGCGAAAGAAACCTCCACAGGAAGTTCCGGTAGTCCGTCAACATATTTTCTATAATCTTCAATAATAGATTTTTCAAGTTCAAGGTAGGCTTCATTACCTTCAATTCCCGGATAATAGCTGAGGTTGTTAATTATCCTTAGAGCCAATTCGTAATTGGATACCGTCTCAGAAGTACTGTTGATATCCTGTTTTGCAAGTGCGGAAATATAATATTGTCTTGCCTGTTCCATCATTTCAGAGACGATCCCCCCTTTTATAACGCTTTCGTTTTTTTCTGAGGAATTTTCATCTCTTGTTATTTCTTTATTTCCTCCGCAGGAACTCAGCAGCAAAGTAAATAAAGAAATAACAATAAATGGTAGAATTGTCTGCTTCATGCACCACTCCATAATTTATTTGGTAAGTAATATAAGTTTAGAATCATCTTTTATCAAGTAAAAAGTTAGATAAACGGTTTAACTTCAATGTAAATAAGCAGTTAATTCCTTAATTTTTTATAAGGGTATATTCCCATGTTTCTTTTTCGGGTTTTGATCCACTTTTGTTTTCAATAATTCAAAAACCTTAACCAGTCTGATTTTGGTATCCCGGGGAAGAATAATATCATCCAGGTAGCCGCGTTCAGCTGCTTTGTAAGGATTCGCAAATTTATTAATGTATTCAGCCAGCTTTTTCTCGGCTTCTGCTTCAGGATCTTCAGCTGAGGCAATCTCTTTTTTGAAGATTATTTCAACCGCGCCTTTGGGACCCATAACCGCAATTTCGGCGGAAGGCCATGCAAAGTTAAAATCGCCTCGTATGTGCTTGGAATTCATAACGTCGTATGCTCCTCCATACGCTTTCCTTGTAATAACTGTAACTTTTGGAACAGTGGCTTCACAAAAAGCATACAAAAGCTTTGCCCCATGCCTTATAATACCATTCCATTCCTGCTCGGTGCCGGGCAAAAATCCCGGTACATCTTCCAGAACAAGAAGAGGTATGTTAAATGAATCGCAAAAACGCACAAAACGCGCACCTTTCACAGAACAATTGATGTCAAGTACTCCTGCCAATACTGCAGGCTGGTTTGCAACAATTCCTATCGACATCCCGCCCAGTCTTGCAAATCCAACAATGATATTCTCAGCATATGATGAGTGAACTTCAAAGAACTCTCCGTCATCAACGATTAGAGTAATAACTTCCTTCATATCATAGGGTTTATTCGGGTTATCAGGAATAATGTTATCAAGTTCTTTAATCGGAAGAAGCTGAGAGCGGTCGAATTCTTTCTCAGGAGTTCTGTCCAGGTAATTAAGAGGTAGAAAACTCATCAACTTCCGCACATTAAGCAGAGTCTCAATTTCATTTTCATTCGTAAAGTGTGCCACTCCCGATTTCGATGCATGTGTATCTGCACCGCCAAGATCCTCAAAACTCACATCTTCATGAGTGACGGTCTTTACAACGTTGGGTCCGGTTACAAACATATAGCTGGTATTTTTAACCATAAATACAAAATCAGTTATTGCTGGTGAGTAAACGGCACCGCCGGCGCAGGGACCAAGAACAACTGATATCTGGGGAACCACTCCAGAAGCTAATGTGTTAAGCAGAAATATATCGGCATAACCACCCAGACTAACCACACCTTCCTGAATCCTTGCACCGCCGGAATCATTTAATCCGATAACCGGAATACCTGCCTTCATAGCCAGATTCATCATCTTTATTATTTTTTCAGCATGGGCTTCGGATAGGGAACCGCCGAAGACAGTAAAGTCCTGACTGAATAAAGCCACAGGCCTTCCATCAATATTTGCCGTTCCGGTAACAACTCCATCACCGGGAAAATGCTGTTTATCCAATCCGAAATCGGTAGCGCGGTGTTTGACGAAAGTATCAACTTCTTCAAAGCTGCCTTCATCCACAAGCAGCTCAATCCTTTCACGAGCAGTGAGTTTTCCTTTTTTGTGCTGGCTTTCAATACGTTCTGGCCCGCCGCCGAGTTTAGCCTGTTCTTTATTCTTCAGGAGGTGGTCTATCTTTTCCTGCATTTATCTCCGCAATTTTTTAAATACAAAAAAATAAGTTTAATTAACCATCAGCAATAATTAAATGGAAAAATTTATGATTCCCGGCTGATTTTCTTTATTAAATGCATCCTCGATCATTCTCCGGTATTCCGTGAACTGTTCACTCTTATAATCAGAAATAAATTCTTCGGGAATGTTTATTTCTTTATATATCGCTGCCGGATCCTTACTCATCATAAAAACTTTCCCTGATAATCTTACAGCTTCAGAGACATTTGTAGTTGCAATCAGAAAATAGGTATCGGTTTTTCGGGAGATATCATAAACCAAAGCATAAATCTCCTCCCTGGCAGTTTGGTCCATCTTTTTGAAACAATCATCAAGTAAAAGAACAACAGGATTGAACATCAGAGCTCTGGCCAGGCTTATTCGGAATCGAAAGCCAAAGCTGTCGTTATGGGGGTAATGATTTTCATAACCGGAAAGACCTACAAGGCTGATCAAATCATTTATTTCATAACGTCTGCTATTCTTTCCACAAGTTTCGAGCCCACATGCTAACTCTATATTTTTAATGACATTCAACCAGGGTAAAGAGGCTGATTTCTCGGGAATTAAAACGATTTTACCTTCGGGTTGTAAATATTTCCCGCCATTAAGAATGACCTCTCCTGAGTCAGGTTTCTCAATACCTGCTATCAATTTGAGAAGCGTACTCTTTCCCCCTCCGAATGACGCAATAATTGACGTTATTTTTGGTGAATCGGCGGAAATAGTGAATGATATGTTCTCCAGGACCTTCTTCTTCGTACCATATTCATCGGCAAAAATTTTCGTAACGGATCTCAATTCGAGAATACTCATATCCTTGCTCATTCTGCACTCCAGAAAATGAACCTGTTTTCTATCGCCCTGATGAACGCATACCCGGCCGCCGAGATCAAAGATATAATGATCGTCAGCAGAAACAGAGCAGAGAGATCGTGAAAAAGCAGGGTCTGCCTGAGAACAGCACCTAAACCATAATAATTCATAATAAATTCGAATACTAGAATAAGTCCCCACAGGTGCAGATGGAATGCAGGCAGTTTGCTGAACGTCGCGGGCAGCGTTTCAAACCATGTTATATTTTTACTTATAAAACTATCATCTGCCCCGAATGACCGGAAAGAAATTCTATAATTTTTATTGATATGCTCTAAATGTGCTCTGGTTTCAATCAGCCACCAGCTGGTAGAAACTACGAATGAAAACAAGTACTCAGCAAAAAAGGAATGAGGAAACCAGAATACTAAAAAAATTCCGGCTAGAAAAGCAGGTACAAAAATCGCAAGATTTGAAATAAATTTGGTTTTCACGTATATCAGTCCTGACTCAGCAAAAATCCACTGACGAAACAGGAACAAAAATAAATAAGCCAGCAGAGCCGGAAGATAAATTGCAGATACTGTAGTAAAGAAGTTAGCCAGCAAATGATAATCTTCAAATAATGCAGGAATTGTTAAGAGAACTATCCCCGGTTTGGGAAGAAAATTATTCTCCGGAATAATAAATTCAGATAATATTATCCAGAGAATAAAAAGTGTAAATAAAATGTAAAAGAAAGGTTTCTTCAGAAGACTGGTTCTGCTCACCATAAATGACAATTCTTTTGTTATTCTGAATTAAAAAAATAAAGAAATGTTGATTCAAAGGAAAGCTGCCGGTTAAAGGCAGTGGTTGAAACTACTGCTCCATTCTTTCCACACAGGGCCCCCATTCATCCGGGATGGGATCTATGCAAATAAGAAAATCTACTTCCGGACACATTTTTAATTTGCTTTCATATAAGGTTAAGCAAAGAGGCCTTGATAACGCTAATAAAATAATTTCTGAACTTTACTATACTGTTAGCTGGTTTGATCTTTAATTATATTTCTTAGTTGAAACTCATGTCTTATCGGGTGCATAACAGCATGTTCCAGCATCGCATCTATGCAGTAATCAACACCCCACCTGGAAGTGTAGACCGGGTGGTGGAATTTCTCTTCTTCTATTTCAGACAGAGGTGTTTTCCACTTATCTAGGAGGTGCAATAAGTAATCATCTGCCTCAGATTCAATTAATTCAAGTTCAGGTGGATTTTTGATTTCAGGATCCGGAAGACCGAGTTTCTCACATATCCAGGTCATATATCCTCGCGCAGCTCTGAATATATGAAATAGGAGTGTATTCAGGGATTTATAATCTTCATCATCTGTCTCAGGCAGTACGATGTTTAATCGTTTAGCTTCATTCCATGAATGTACACATGATCTTAGATGTTGTTCGTGCAAAATAACCAGTGACCGTGCACCATTATATTTATACTTTTTGAGATTTTCCAAGTCCAGCTCCTTTATTCTTTATCATTTTATTAATTGTAACCCCGGGGTATTAATATCACCCCGCCTTCTTGCCCCCGTGACACCAAAATGAGGACTATTATCAAGCCAAGAATCAGAGAATGGCTGCCATAGAACTCTTCCCCTCTCAGATGTCCGGTTCCGTGTAAATAACAGATTCAACTTTTTTCCAACGACTTTTTTCTGATAGACTTTCCCTAATTCAGGCGCCGCATCAGTTTCCTATTTCTATCTCATATTTATCTAATAGCCCGCTCAAACCTTCCCGGGAAAACCTGGCCTTCTTAATCCTGTTATTTTCAGGATCAATTGAAAAATGAAATGAGGTTCTAAAATCTGCCTTTACTAATATCGTTCTGTCGAATACAGCTCCCTGCATATCACATTTATCAAAAACTGCTTCTGTAAGATCACAGGCAGCGAAATCTGTTTCAGATAACTGACAGTCAATGAATTCTGTATTCCTGATCCTTGTCTTATAAAAGGTTGAATGATTGAGGTTGCAGTTTTCAAATTTGAAGGAGAGGGCGAAATCATTACAGGTGTCGAAACGAAGTCCGTTCATCTTGCAGCCGCTGAAATTCATATTATTAAAGACTGTTTCGTTGAGGTTAGCAGTGCTTAAACTGCATTGTTCGAAAGTACAGTCGATGAACTTTACTCCGCTTAGATCTGAATTTGTAAACTCACATTGAACAAACCTGCAGTTCTCATACTCAACGCCTTCAAGCCGCTCGTTGCGGAAATCTTTCTTCTCTATCGTTTTATTTTCAATGTAATTCTCTTCCATAATATCGATATTGATTTTGATACTAATTAAATAAACATATTTTTCTATTCGTTATTAGGTGGTTTTTCAATGTTCTTTTTTAATGAATCGAAAGGTACAGCAGGATGATTCTGCCATATAAGTATAGGTTCACCTTTTTGGTCTATAAATTCTTTTGTTTCGCCTTCATTCAGCCTGCTGCCGTCAGCATGGTACAATTCGCAATATATACAGGAACTCAGAGGATTGTTAATCCAGTAAATAACTGTACTGTCTGAATCATACCTGAAAATACTGCTCATACCATAACGCTTTTCATCAAGCGACAAAATCTTAATCTTTTCCATCAGCCATTCCGGAACTTCATCTGCATTAACAGGTTTAGCGGTAGAATCCTCCGTCTGGCAATTGGTATATCCCGTGTAAATTAAAAACACAAGAATAATCATTGTAATCTTTTTTATTAAAATCATCATTTCCCTTGGTTCTATAAGTTTTTTGATGGGATTCTCACTCCTTTCTCTTCTGAGATTTTATTCGTTGAGGAATGGGTTCTTAGACTTTTCCCTGCCTATGGTGCTTTCCTCGCCATGACCGGGATAAATTACCACATCGTCTTCAAGTGTAAGAAGCTTGCTCGTAATGGAATCGATAAGCGTACTGTAGTCGCCTCCCCAGAGATCAGTTCTTCCGATACTGTCCTTGAAAAGCACATCACCTACAATACAGAAATTTTCATTCGGGAAGAAGAGACAGAATTCCCCGGGTGTATGGCCGGGTGTGTATAAAAGTTTTACTTCAGAATCGCCCAGTGTTAACTTCAACTTTTCAGAAAGAAAATTATCAGGAGAAGGTGGTTCATTAAACTGAACATTATACATATCTGCCTGGGTGCCGGCATTTTTAAGAAGTGTAAGATCATCTTCCGGGATCAGGTATTCGGGATTGTATTTCTGTTTAACAAACCTGCATCCCCATATATGATCAAGATGGCAGTGAGTATTAATTAAATATTTGGGTACAAGGTCATTATTGCGGATGAATTCGGAAAGTTCATTTTCCTCAACTTCATCAGAACATCCGGGATCAATAACAGCACATTCTTTCGAATGATCATCCCACACTATAAAAGTATTTTCATTAAAAGGATTAAATACGAACTTTTTAATTTTTACCATCTACCTGAAATTTCTTTTTATTCTTGAAAATAGTTTCTTATTGAAGTTATTATAGTTATCTCTTGTTTCTTCCAGTGAATCACCACCGAACTTAAGCAGGAAATGTTTCGCTATTACCCAGGCAAGCATTGATTCGGCTATAACTGCACAGGCCGGTACAGCAACAAAATCGCTTCTCTCTCTTCTGGATTCAATTTTCTTCATTGTTCTAAGGTCTATACTCTCAACAGGACTCATTAGCGTAGCAATCGGTTTCATTGCTGAACGGACTATAACAGGCATACCATTTGAAATGCCGCCTTCAATGCCGCCTGCGCGATTAGTCTTCCTCTTTAATCTTTCACCTGATTTAATTATTTCATCGTGAGATTCGGAGCCTGTCTGTTCAGCCGATTCAAAGCCTGTTCCTATTGAGACTGCCTTAACTGCATTTATAGACATGATCACTGCAGCTATATCAGCGTCAAGTTTCAAATCGTACTGCATAAAGCTTCCAAGTCCCGCAGGCACCCCGGAAGCGATGGTTATAAATGTACCGCCAAGTGTATCCCCTTTCTTCTTAACCTCTTTAATCTTATTTATTATACGGATTTCATGCTCCTTGTCCAGCACCCTCACATCACTCTTATCCGCTTCTTCCGACAGATCCCATGCCTGAGAAACTCTTAGGAACTTTATTCATGGTTAACTCTTCAAACATATTCGCATCAGGATATTCTCCGCCGATACTTTCAACATAACTTCCGATAAAAATATCAAATTCCTCAAGCAGTCTGCGTGCTACAGACCCCGCCGCAACCCTCGCAGCTGTTTCCCTTGCACTGGACCGTTCTATGGAATTTCTGATATCATTATAATTGAATTTGGTGATTCCAACAAGGTCAGCATGTCCCGGCCTTGGTACAGTAACCTTCTCAACTTTTCCATTTTCAGATTCAGGTGACATCTGATTCTTCCAGTTTTCCCAATCCTTATTCCTGATCAAAAATGAGATCGGAGAACCGATGGTCTTCTGAAACCTGATGCCAGCTAAAATTTCAGCAGAGTCCGACTCAATTTTCATCCTGTGGCCTCTGCCATAACCGGACTGTCTTCTCTTGAGGTGATAATTTAAATAGCTGTTTTCAATGGTCAGGTTTGCAGGAATTCCGTCAACTATCACAGTAAGTGCTTTACCATGAGATTCCCCTGCAGTTAAGAAGCGTATCATTTTATATCCTGTAAAATGTTGAGGAGATAATATAAAAAAAACGCCCGAATATATCGGGCGTTTTATAAATGATTTAATACCTTATTCAGGTATTTCCATTGCAATGAACCTTTTATTACCCTGGGAATCAGCTACTCTCAGCATAACTGATTTGCCTTTATTATCATCAATGATACTTTTAAAATCACTTACAGAGTCAACTTTCTTCTTATTGGCTTCAAGGATTACCAGACCCTGGAATAGTCTCTGGTCTTCGGCTTTGCTATAAGGTTTTACTTCCGTAATAATAACACCGTGATCAACACTGAACTGTGTTTTCTCTTGTGAATTGAGGTTTCTTACAGTAAGCCCAAGATTATCGAAAGCAGTGGTAGAACTGCTTCCGTTATTATCATTTTCATTATTCTCTTTATTCACAACGGGTTCATTGCTCTGCTCACTTTCCCTTGCTTTCAGGGTAACATCTCTTGTAATCTCCTTGCCGTCTCTGAAAAGTGTTAATGTTACTTTGGATCCTGCACTTTTTCCAGCTATATAGCTTTGCAGTGCATTGGGTTCATTCACATTTTTTCCATCTACTTTAAGTATGACATCGCCTGCTTTTATATCGGCTTTGCTTGCCGATCCTCCCTCAACGAGTCCCTGTACAATAACACCTTCAGGTTTACTCATACCAAGGGCTTTAGCCATTGCGTTATCAACTTCACCAATGTTTACACCAATATATCCACGACTTATTTTTCCATGTGCAATGAGATCTTTTGCAACAGATTTGGCCATGTTAATAGGGATAGCAAATCCGTAGCCGATATAAGTGCCTGTTCTTCCGGCTGCAATTGCTGAATTGATACCAATCACGGAACCTGAAAGATCAACAAGTGCGCCTCCGCTGTTGCCCGGATTAATAGCAGCATCTGTTTGTATGAAGTTTTCCACTCCATAACTGTTCTTAATTAAACCTAGTGAACCTCTTCCGATTGCACTCACGATTCCTGCTGTAACTGTTGATGACAGCGAGAGCGGGTTGCCTATAGCCATCACCCACTGTCCTACTTTCAAATTATCTGAATCACCAAGGTATGCAACAGGAAGATCTTTAGCGTCAATTTTTATAACTGCAAGGTCTGTCAGGGGATCTGTTCCTACAACAGTTGCATCAAATGATCTCTTATCTGAAAGGCCAACTGTGACTTTATTAGCATTTTCAACCACATGGTTATTAGTTAGTATATAACCGTCATCCGAAATTATTATCCCGCTCCCCGTTCCTTTTTGTTCCTGGGGCATATCCTTAAAGGGAAAAAAGAAGAAGTCGCTGTGGGGATTCTCGGCTTCAGAAACAACGGTTATCTGTACAATGGTGGGAGTAACCTTTGTGGCGGTTTCAATAAACGCTTTGCTGAAAGAAGTAGCATCGGCATCAAGGTTAACGGGAGGATTACTGGCGCCAAGATTTATATCCGCAAGTCCTGGCCTTACCAACCCGAAACCGGAAACAAGCAGAGCTCCAAACAGGATTCCGGCAAACACTAATGCAAATGCACCAAATAATCTTTTTGATTTCATGTTCTATTCCTCCGAATTAAAATTCAAATTTTTAAGAATTAGACTGCATTGCTGCATTTGTATAAACTATCTATAGTACCTCATTTGAGTAATTGAATTGACTGTAAGCCCTTGAAGTCGGGTACATGGTGTTTTGCGAAACGTTCAAGAAAAACAACTGCTTTTTCCTTCACTGATCTTTTTATGTTATCTGCCTGTTTATTGTATTTTAGACATCGCAGATACTCAAAAAGTTCCATTTCAATTGTAAAAGAATATAAATTATCCCGGCTGCATTGTTCGCAAAAAATACCTAAATCGAAGTTGTAAGCCAAATTTTCCTTCTCAAAATTTGATTTACCGCAAGAGATACATTTTTCGAACTGCAGTTCATATCCCATATCCGTTAGAAAAAATAAAAAGTATCTGGCGAACATTACCAAAGGTTCTTCTTTAGATGTCTCCAGAAGAGATAGGATTCTGACTGTACCTGAAAAAAGCCTGGGGTTAATCTCATTCTCCGGTGTTAACCTTTTCAGTAGTTCCAGTACTGCCAGCGAATACTGAAGTTTTTCAAAATCATCTTTAATGCCAGGGAAATGTGAAATAATTGAAGCACCTGATACCAGCTGGACATCCCGGGTATCTTTTTTGTAAAGGACAATCTCTATATGATTAAGGGGATTGACAACTGCACCAATCCCGCTTTTGGAGCTCCTTCCGCCTTTCAGGATGCCCGACAACCTGCCAAAATCTCTTGTATAGAAAGAAGCAATCACACTGGTATCACCATAGTTTATCTTGTTAAGAACTATGGCTTCAGTCTTTATTATTTCGCTCATTTTATAAAGTTATAGGGAAAACTGAATATACCTTCTTCGGTGATAATGCCTTTGATAAGGTGGGCGGGAGTGACATCGAAAGCTGGTGTGTATGCCTCCTCAACCCCGGGGGAAAGCTGAATTCCATTGGGACTGAGAATCTCATTTTTATTCCGGAACTCTATATTTATTTCATCGCCGCTGGCGATTTGACGATCTATCGTAGTAGTGGGCGCAGCCACATAAAAAGGGATCTCATGATAGAAACAATTTAGGGCAAGGTTATAAGTGCCTATTTTGTTGGCCGTATCACCGTTAAGTGCAATACGATCAGCTCCTACAACCGCAAAATCTACCTTACCCGATCTTAACAGTGATGCAGATGCGGAGTCGTTCAGAACTGAGAAAGGAATTCCGTTTTTCTCAAGCTCAAAGGCTGTGAGCCTAAGTCCCTGCAGAAGAGGACGGGTTTCATCGGCATAAACATACTTTACGAGTCCTTTTTCGAACCCGGTCTTTATTACATTAAACGCGGTACCCTCACCACCGGTTGCCAGCTTCCCGGTGTTGCAGTGAGTGATTACAGATGACTTTTTCAGGAAAATATTTAGCCCATGCTCACCAATTTTTCTGCATTTTTCTATATCGTCATTATGCAGTTCTATGGCTCTGTTCATCAATGATTTATAGGGATCGGCGGCGGGTTTAAGTTCATCGAAAGCCTCCTGCATAACACCAAGCGCCATAAAAAGATTAACTGCAGTGGGACGGGTTTTTTCAAGTCTCTTATACGCAGAGCGGAATACTTCTCCGGCCGTGTTGTAATCCAATCCTTTTATAGCAAGCGCAATCCCATAAGCAGCTGTAATACCTATTGCAGGTGCGCCTCTCACCTCGAGTCTCTCGATCGCCTCAGCTATACGGTTATAGTCATCGGTTTTAACATATTCCTCTTTAAAAGGAAGTTTGGTCTGATCCAAGAAGACCAGCATATCATCTTCAAACTTCAATGAGAAATAATCAGTCCTGTTCATCAAACCTTGTCATATTATAGAATTCGCGGTAACGGTCATGTATACGAAGGTAATTAAGATTCCTCAGTCCGTCAACACTGAACTTTTCAACGCAGAATGAAGCAAGAGTGCTTCCGAATACGACGGCCGACTTAACACTCTCCACACCCAGATCGTTCGTTTTATGGAGGTAACCTATAAATCCTCCGGCAAAAGTATCGCCGGCTCCGGTTGGATCGTAGATCATCTCAAGGGGGTATGCGGGAGCAGAGAAAACTATATCCTCCATGAAAAGCAGAGCACCATGCTCTCCCTTTTTAATGATCAGCATTTCAGGTCCCATCTCCCTGATCTTTCTGGCTGCCTTGATGAGGTTAGGTTCGTGAGCGAGTAAACGGGCTTCGGAATCATTTATTATCAGAACGTTTGCTCTTTTTAATACTTCCAGGAGTTCATCTTTTTTTCCTTCAATCCAGTAGTTCATTGTATCGCAAACAACAAAATGGGGACTCACCATCTGGTTCAGTACCTTCAGCTGCAGAGCAGGATCGATGTTGCCGAGACAAACGAACCTTGCATTCCTGAATTTCTCAGGAATAACAGGATCAAATTTTTCAAACACATTAAGTTCAGTTAATAATGTATCGCGTACATTGAGATCATAGTGATATTTACCGGACCAGCGGAAAGTTTTTCCATCCATAACCTGCAGACCATCGGTATCAATGTTGTGTTCTTCAAGCAGATGTATATAGTCTTTCGGGAAATCATTTCCCACTACCCCGACAAGGTTTATCGGTCCGCTGAAATAGCTTGCGGCAAGGGAAATATAGGTAGCTGATCCTCCGAGAGCATCATTAATTTTATCAAATGGCGTGGCAACTGTATCAAGGGCAAGTGATCCGACAACAAGTAAACTCAATTTATCTCCTGTGTTTTTAATTTGAATGATAAAAATAACCATTTAGGTTCTGAAAACCATAATAAAAGGCCGGATCAGCGAAGATTTATCTCTATATAATCCCAGAAAATCCTGTCCTTTGAATAATACCTGCTTATGAGGTCGACCGAATCACGCTGCCCTTCCCAGGCCAGCATATTTTTGGCTTCTTCAGGACTATACCAGCAGGAATCGCAGTGCTCCTCACATATTTTAACTTTCTCTCCTCCATTAACTTTTGCCGCGAACACCGGGAGCAGGGATATGACATTCAGTTCATGCGAATAAAAAGTATTTACATTCGGGACGACCCAGAGCTTTTCAGGACGCAGTCCGGTTTCTTCTTTTATTTCCCTGATAGCAGCCTGGTATGCAGTTTCATCACCTTCAACCTTACCGTTTACCATCTGCCAGAGACCTGGATAGATCTCATTTTCGGCACGTTTAAGGAGAAGGAATTCGAGTCCGTTCTGTGTCTCCCTGAATATATGCGCCTCAATCATATTAGAAATGATTTTCATCTTAGTCCTTAATAATTAAAAATATGCTCTTACTTCAGCTCGTGCGGTATGGATAGCCTTGCTCTGTCCCTGCAGCCTGCCGTCGTAACTTACGGTGGATTGCAGGAATGTATTAATCCTGTAATCAAAGTTAAGCCGCCAAAAATAGTTTTTCCCTATCTGGTTGCCTTCGGTTAATTCAAATGGAAGAAAGTTTTCTGACGTATTCCCGGTAAGTTCATCTCTTTCAAGCTCAATCCGTAATCTTCCTGTACCCGCAAAAGACAAATTAAATCTTAATGTCTGTGCGTTAAGATCAACAACAGTAGGACTTGCAGGAAAGGTATCCTCGTTTCGGCCGACTTTAAGTTTAAACCCGACTTCGATATTATTCTGAGGCCTGTAGGAAAATTCAGACGCTGCACTGTTGCCGTTGATGTTTCTTTTCCTGTTGGATTCTACAGGGGCAAATACTGCATCGGTTGTATTCACAAGATCCGTCTGGTTGCTTAATTCTTTCACCATCCTGAATGTTATCCTCATGCTCCTTTCCCTGTTGTATGACCTTTCAGTTCCTCCGCTGAACTGGTTTAATCCTTTTGTCTGTGCATAACGGAACCGGAAAGACAGGTCAGGATCATTTTCAAAGAGAAAAATATCCTGTTGAATATAGTTTGATCCGTTAACAGTCGTCTCTTCATTCTGAAAAGCAGAGAAGTCAAGTAAGTATATCCGCTTATAATCCTCCTCCCTGCTGTTTTCCTCAATCCTCCAGTAAGTCTCTGTAGACAAAGGCTTCAGCAGCTTATATGCGAAAGATCCCTGTTCAAATATATCTCCGTACTGCACTTTCCAGCGTGTACTTGTCTTCAGGTTTATCACGGGGAAAAGCTGATCGGTCGGAATAGTGACCTGAACATAGTCTGCATCATATACTGCCGGTTCAAATTCATTTTCATCTGCTACCCCGTTATTATTAAGATCACCCAGGTACCTGTAGCTTCCGGTTCCCTGTGGAACTCGTATAAAAACCTTCTCAAGCTTTGCAGTCCTTTCTGTTGAAACTTCGTAGAAAAGATCTCCATTTAAAACGGGACTCCATAAATTAAATTTCGATTGTGATCTTATTAGTATCGTCTGGTTATCAAGATAACCCTTTTTTTTGAACGGTGTGGTGTACTTTTTATCCCTGAACGTAAAATTAAACGTAGTACTTACTTCCTTTATTCCGTTGTATGTCATATCATAATATTGAGTGAGAGCCCTGGCCTGCTTTAGCATAATTCCGCCGAGCGGCATATAGTCATCTCTGACCGAATATTTACTTCCCACCTTAAAACCTGGAACATTTACAAGCTGCAGGAATGGAGCAACCTCGTAATATTTAAGGCTTGTCACCAGGAGAGAATCCAATGTTACATATTCATCTTTCTTTTTTTCTGCAAGAAAATCTACTCCCGGTTTAAGGTACCAGAACGCATAATAACCGCTCCCTTTTTGTCTCAGCCAGTTGGTTTTTATATCGCCATTTTGTGATTCTACATAATCAAAATTATAAAGGAGACTATAGATTTTGTTGTCTGTGAAACTGAATATATTGTTGTAACGAGTCGATTTAAAATCATCGCCCCGCTTTAACACCCCAATGGATGAAGTGGCAAGCATATTATCAACGGGCAGCAGATTCAGGTTGAATTCGCGAAGTGTTTCATCAACATGTGCCTGATCCTGCGCAACATTATAGAATCGATCGAACTCAACCTCGTTAATTCTGTCTGCGGAGGTAAACTTATCTTGAATAAACCTGTCCTTTACTGAAAAGCCGATTTTTCCCAGACTGATGCTTCCAAGGTTTATTTTTTTAGGATCCATTTTCAGGAATATATTTCTTGCATAACCATAGTTATTTTTATCATCGAGAGTAGAAAGCAGATTCTGATCCCACAGACTCCCGGCATATTCCAGGCTCATATAAAAATCCTGCAGTGGCTTAACTTCTACTACAATGTTGCCCACTTGCTTTCTTTCGGGAACAGGTATATATATTATGGGAAGGTAACCTCCCTGACCTTTCCCCTCAAACTGGTAATTTCCAAGACTTATCTTTACATAATCGCCATTAGATTCTCCCACATAAGTAAACGAAACATTATAAATAGCAGAGGAATCACCGGGGTTATAGATAAAATAACTTAACGGTTCATTATTTATTAGCGTATCAATTTTAATATAAGTTCCTTTTACTATTCCAAGAGAATCGGGTTTCGCCAGACTAACGCCTGTTTTTGTAGCTTTCGTTCTGTCATCCCCTGCATTCTGAAGAATCGCCTTATCAGAGTCTGAAAGTGTTATATCAATCGGAGCATTGGGATCATCTCCCTCCCGCAGGTACTGAAGCTGTATGCCGAGTTTATCGTTTATAAGTGATGATTTCACCCCGGCTCCAAAAAAGTCCCGGGTGAACTTTCTATCAGTATACTCAAAATCAACTGAAATTCTGCTTGCCGCAGTGATTAACTGCTGAGGAGTGAAAGTTATTTGTGCGTTACCATATTCAATAGTATAGTCGTTGGCCTCGCCTCTTTTCATCAGTATACCATCAAGGTAAACCCTTTCCGTCCCTGCAATAATAACTATATCCTTTTCATTATTGATGCCCGAAAGACGGTAGGGTCCCTGCACCCCATCAACACCGCCAAAATTATTTGTATTATACTTACCTCGGGAGCTGGCCAGGGAAACATAACCGGACTGGCCTTTATACTGAAATTCTCCCATTAGTCCCTGAAGTTTTCTATCAATGACGCCGAATTCTCCCTGGTTGCGAAGAAGCTGATAATCTCCGAATGTTCCAACTGCATTGGGATGTTTAATCTGTATGAAAACCTTATCAAGCTCCTCTAAGCGTTCGGTATTCCCCTCGGGTTGAATCGGTGTATTTTCATCAGTCAGGGCAGCAACCACCTCTATCTCATCTGATAGTTTTCCTGAAAGCTGAAGGCGCAGACCGCTGTTGAGTGTAAAATCCTTGGTGGTACCAACTGTAAACCCTCTCACAAGGGTTCCGCTTTTTTCAATCCTGTTTCCGAATATTTCCTCAGTCGTGAATCCACCTCCCTCAGTCTGTGCCACCTGAATCGTATCCTTCCCGCCTTCCTTAACCTTAATTACCAGGCTGCGTTTTTTATACTCTTTCTGAAGAGATAGTTGATATGAACGGTATGAAACATAGAGCGTATCAAAAATTGAATAAGCAAGTGAATCGGAAAGTTTGAATGAAGCTGTTTTATATGAGATAGAATAATCATTGCGGACGAGGGTTTTGCCGCGCAAAACTATCTTTTCAGAAAAAGGTATAACAGAAACCCTGGAAAGCGGGTACTGATTATTCAGGTTTACCGGTATGGTATCGGTAACGGTTTTTACCAGGTACTGGTCCTGCGCCCTTAATGAGATTGTTATAAAAAAGAGTAATCCCGGTATTAATAAAAACTTAAATCTCAAATGATAATAAGATTTGTGAATATATAATCTAAATTTACATACTTCCTTTATCAAGTCTATATTACTTCTAACATTCCCTTTCCCCCGGAATCAGAAGCACTTAAGATAAATTCCATCGCTTTTAATATTCAGTCGAATGAGCTATTTTTACAACAGGTGTTCATGCCTTTACTTATTAAATCTTCCTAATAATGTAGGGATATATGCAGGTCAGCCAGATTCTTTCACTCTCTTTAGATTCACTTAAGTCAAACCGTTTAAGGACAATACTAACTGTACTCGGAGTGGTTGTGGGAATATTTTCTATAATTGTTATTATGACGGTTATAACTATGCTTCAGAATACAATAGAAAGCGGGGTTTCTTTCCTGAATAAAAATACTTTTCAGATACAGAAATATCCCGTCATCCACACCGGCGGTCCGGACTCCTGGCGAAAATACCGAAACAGGAAGGATATTACCCTGGATGATTTCTACCGTTTCGAACAAAAGATGAAACAAGCAAAGTATGTAGGCGGCGAGCAGTCAATGCATGGCAAAATAGTTAAGTTCGGAAGCAGGGAAACTAATCCCAATATTTCCGTCATCGGGGTAACGATGGGTGCATTCAGAACTCACGCAGTGACAGTAATGGAGGGCAGGGAGATAAATGAGTCTGATGTGCAGCACTCCAATGATGTTTGTGTTTTGGGTGATGATGTTACACAAAAGTTATTTACGAGTATAAACCCGGTTGGACTTACAGTCCGTGTTGACGGATATCCTTTAAAAGTAATTGGAATATTGGAAAAACAGCCTGAGTTCTTTGGTCAGTCGATGGATAATTATATCATTATGCCGATCACTACATTTCAGTCGTTTTACGGAAGACGAGCACGCAGCGTAGATGTTTCTGTGCAGTCATACGGTAAGGAAGACTACAATTCGGCGATGGACGCAGCAACCGGTTATATGAGAACGATAAGAAAAGTGCCTGCAGGAGAGGATAATGATTTTGATATATTCAGTAATGAATCGCTGGTGGGACAAATAAACGATATTACCAGCGGGGTACGAATCGGTGCTGTAGTGGTTTCAATTATCGCACTTCTTGCTGCAGGGGTGGGGATTATGAACATTATGCTCGTATCCGTAACAGAAAGGACAAGGGAAATTGGTATCAGAAAAGCAGTTGGTGCCAGAAGAATAAATATTCTTGCACAGTTTCTTATTGAAGCAGTTGTACTCTGCCTGCTTGGAGGATTCATAGGCATTGCGCTCGGGATAGGTGTGGGTAATTTCGCCGGAAGTTTCCTGAATGCAGAGAATGCTATCCCTGTTGACTGGGTATTAATCGGGCTGGGACTTTGCGTCTTCGTAGGCGTCGTATTCGGAACCTATCCTGCATACAAGGCTTCTAATCTCGATCCGATAGAAGCCCTCCGCTATGAATAATTAAGTAATGGATTCTTACTGATCATCGTTTCCTGATCCGGCTTAACCGGTTAACTGTCTATTGCCGTCTGTTCCTTCCTTTTTTATCCATTCTCTTCCGGTCTTCTTATACTCCGTTGTTTGAGCTGTTATGAAAACATCTCCCGTCCATTCCCGTACTGAAATGATTATCTGTGTTTTGTCAGCTTCTATCAGGTTGAATGCATTCGGTTCCTGCCTGGTTCTGTTGGATATTGCTGTACCGGCCTGCACAGAAATAATAGAGCTGTTCTGTGAAGGATAAAAGGGTCTAACATCGCCATTATAACCCTGGTGAAGGTGTCCTGCCAGCAGTAAATCGATCGAACATTCATCAATTAAACGCAGAGCTTTTGCTGACCTTCCGACCAGCTTAATTCCAAGGTCGCCGGGCGGAGGAATGAATGGATGGTGGGTAACTATTATTTTAAAAACACTATTATCAATGGAACAAAGTTTTTCTTTCAGTATTTCGATTTGTTCTTCCGATATCCTTCCTGATTTCCAGGTTAACGACCTCGCTGTGTTTATTCCCAGAACAGCTATCGTTTCATCTCTGTAGAATGGTGATAGGTCGTCAGATATTATGTCCTTATAGTTCGTTAAAGCCCTCAGAAATCTTGCGAACACATTAAATAGAGGAATATCATGGTTTCCAGGAATAATTATTCTTCTGAAGTCCAGTTTATTAAGAAAATCCTTAGCCTGGCGAAACTGGCTTTTCCTTGCCCGCTGGGTAAGGTCGCCGCTAACGATGAGGAGATCAGGTTTTAGAGAGCGGATTTCCTGAATAATTTCAGCTGCAATCTTCTTCTCAACAGTACCGAAATGAAGATCGGATATGTGAACCAGTCTTTTCAAATTAACCCGGGGATTATTAATCTTAATGATTTGGGTTTTATCTTATAATGCAGCGGAGTCTTCATTTTAAATACCTCGCCGTCAATTGAGACCTCTAGCTTACTTTTCTTTGAATCAATTATAATTTCCTCATTGTGAAGTATCTGAAAATTTTCCTCCTGATCAAGTTTTCCGAGCAGGGTCTTTAGAATTAGGCGCAGGTAGGAGATTCTTCCCTCATACTTAGGATAATAGATGCTGAGCCGACCGTCCTGCAAACCATCTCTGCGTCCGAGGTTAAAGAGGTCGAACTTATAATCATTGTTTCCTACGAAGACAAAAGGAGTTTTACATTTTACGATACGGCCGTCGGACGTAATTGTTACATTAATTTTGGGAATAGATTTTAATACAGCCAGTGTTGCTTTAAACATCGCAGGCCATTTATTACCTCCAAATTTCATTTGTTCCTCCCTTCGTTTTACTACCCTGGGATACAGACCTATTGAAGAATTATTTAAGAAAATATGATCGTTTACGTATGCGGTGTCTATTAAAATTTTATTACCATTTAATATATTTTCGATTGCTTCATCAGTATTCAGCGGAATTCCTGCATCTTTAGCAAAATGATTGAGTGTGCCTGCAGGAATTACTCCCATTGTTCTGTTCAGTTTTACTGCTTTTTCAGCAACAGAGCTTATGGTTCCATCACCTCCTGCTGCGATGAGAATTTGGTAGGTGTCCTTACTTACCTTCTCAAGTATCTCAGGCAAGTTCTTACCGGAAATCTTAAAAATTTCGTATGCTAAACCAGTCTGGTTAAATTTGCCTGATATCTGCTGCAAGCTATTCCCCTGGCCGGCTTCTTCATTAATAATTATTGCTGCCTTCATATACTCAGTTCATAATTATCATATAAGATAAGGTATTTGATGTGATTATTTGTGCCATATATGGCATCGTAATTATGAGGTTGAATCCCCACTAGATTGGGTTGATATAGAGATGTGCCAGCTACTAACGCTTATTCCGCCTGGAGATCTTATTCGTAGCGAAGTGCTTCTATTGGATCAAGGTTTGAAGCTTTATATGCAGGATATGTTCCAAATACAATTCCGACGAAAAGACATAATGATAACCCGATCATTACCCAGTCAAAAGGTATCGCAGCTTTTGCATTCAGAAAACTTCCCGCAATGTTCCCTATCCCGACGCCAAGAACAATGCCTACAAAACCTCCAACAATACAAAGGGTAACAGCCTCCAGCAGAAATTGAAAAAGAATGTTGCTTTTGCGAGCTCCAATAGCTTTTCTGATGCCAATTTCCCTGGTCCTCTCGGTAACTGATACGAGCATAATATTCATAATACCGACACCTGCAGCAAGCAGTGCTATAATTGACACTACCAATGCGCCTATCCTTATACCCGAGGTAATATCATTAACCTGGGTTATCATCGATTCATTGCTGAAGATAAAAAAGTTATCGTCTTCTCCCGGAGGCACTTTTCTGATAGTTCTCATATATCCGGTAGCCGCATCTATCACATTATTATATTCTTCTTTGCTGGGAGCCATAACTGTAATATTAATACTGTTATTGTATTTGCCGTACTTCTGTTGAAAAGTAGTAATCGGCATAACGATATAAGAATCGCGCGATTGACCAAACATAGACGGCTGTTTTTCAAGTACGCCTATTACCTGGAGCGGTTTGCCGTCAACCCTGACAACCTGTCCTACCGGATCAATATTGATAAAAAGTTTGCTGACTACCTCCTGACCGATGATACAGACATCATTTGAATAGTTTACATCTGATTGCCTGAAGTCCCTGCCGTGCTCAACATTCCAGTTATTTGTTCTCATCGCACCAAGTGTAACACCTGCAATGCTGATGTTTGGATTTGTTTCTTTGTTCCCAAAAGTAATCTGCCTTCCGAACTGCCATTGTTCGGCACCAATATAAAGAGCTTGATTAAGCATACCGTCAAGTCTGTTGAAATCCTCCAGGGTAAGATCGGGGCGATTTCTGTATTTCTCTCTCCATCCGGGACCTCCGCCCATCATATTGGGAAATTTTTGGATTTGGAATGTATTCTTGTTGAGCTGTGAGAAGCCGCTTTCTATACTTTTCTGAAGCATCGTAATAATCGTCATAATAACGATAATGGAGAAAATACCTACTACAACTCCAAGCACAGTCAGCATAGTTCGAAGCTTATTGGTTCTGAGCGATCTGAATGCAACCGTCATAACTTCTGAAAATCTCATTTTACAATTCCATTATACATTATTCATTTTTAATTGTTTATTAACCTATTCGTATCTCAAGGCTTCAACCGGATCCATCTTGGCAGCGGAATATGCTGGTGCAAGGCCTGCTATAATCCCTGTGATTAAAGATATAAGTATAGCTATCACAACCGCATCGTACTGCACAGAAGTCGGGATAAACTGGTTAACCATCATGCTTATAAGAATAGCTAAAAGGAGCCCCACAAGTCCTCCCATAATGCATATTGTAGACGACTCAAGCAGAAACTGACCAAGTATCGTTCTTCTTTTTGCACCTATGGCTTTTCGGAGGCCTATCTCTTTGGTTCTCTCTTTCACTGAAACAAACATTATATTCATTATTCCAATAGCGCCCACAAAAAGGGAAAGACCTGTGATAAACAAACCTGCAATCTGGATTACTCCAACAACGCTGTTATAGTTGTCCATTAAACCTTCCTGCTGGTTGATAGAGAAGTCATTTTCTTCATCGTATGTAAGTCCTCGTATCTTTCTCATTATACCTTCAGCTTCAGCTTTTGTATCCTCCAGCATAGCGGGATTTGCAGCGCGGACGTTAATTGTCACCGAACCATGTACCTGACTAGTAAAGTTTTTGAAAATTGTACCTATGGGAACGAATACCTGGTTATCGGGATTAAAACTTCCGAGCATAAAACTTCCCTGTTCTGTAAGTACACCGACAACTTTATAATTCACCCCTCCGATCTTTATAGTTTTATCCAGGGGATCCTCGCGAGGAAAAAGATTTTTTGCCAGCTCACTGCCTAATACGGCAACCTGCCTCGAACTTTTAGCTTCTATTTCGCTGTAAAATCTTCCTTCAGAGAAAGAAAAATTAGTTGTCTTAACATAATCTGCACTGGAACCATTTACATTTACAGCGTCAGTCCTGCGGTCCTCATATTTCACTGTCTGCCTCGTACCTGCAACCGGTGCCGTTGCAAGAGGAAGCTTCGCCATATCTTTAAACTCCTCATATTCATCCATCGTCAGGTTTTTCCTGTTGCGCATCTTCCACCAATCCTCATTCGAGAACCATGCCCACTTATCGATATAAAGCACATCCGATCCGAGCGCACTTATACCGTTCTGGAAGGAATTATCTATTCCCTTGATTGCGGTTGTCATCACCACTACTGAAGTAACACCAATTATAATTCCGAGCATTGTAAGCACCGACCTAACCTTGTTAGCTCTTATAGCCCTGAGGGCTATCATCATACTTTCCTTAAGCTCAAACAAAAATGTATTCATAATATTACCGTATTACTTTTAATTATGGTTAAAGACCGGCTGCAGCTCTCGATTTTGGAATATAACGGTTTGCAACCAGGTGGTCATTCTCAATCAACCCGTCTTTAATGCGGATGATCCTGGCGGCATGTTCAGCAATATATTCTTCGTGTGTTACAAGAATTATCGTATTGCCCTTTTCAAATATCTCATTAAAAAGTATCATTATTTCCTCGCCGGTCTTTGAGTCAAGATTACCGGTAGGCTCATCGGCTAGAATTATAGATGGCTTTGTAACAAGAGCTCTTGCAATAGCAACCCTCTGTCTCTGCCCTCCCGATAATTCGTTTGGTTTATGATGCATCCTGTCTTTTAATCCGACATCAATCAGCGCCTCCTGTGCCCTCTCGCGCCGCTCAGCATATGCAAGTCCTGCATATATCAGAGGCAGTTCTACATTATGGATAGCATCGGATCTTGAGAGCAGGTTGAATGTCTGAAAGACAAACCCTATCTCGCGGTTTCTTATCTGTGCAAGCTGATTGTCAGTCATGTCACTAACGCTGTTACCTTTGAAATCATAAATTCCTGAGGTAGGTGTATCCAGGCAGCCGAGCATATTCATCAGCGTCGACTTACCTGAACCTGATGGACCCATAATTGCGACGTATTCATTCTTATCAATCTTTAATGAAACATCTCTAAGTGCATGCACCTCTTCACTTCCAACCTGGTAAACCTTCGCTATATGTTCGATGTTAATAATGTTCATTCTTTAATCCATTTTTTTGTTGTCTGACCCGAAGGATTTACTTTTTTCTTCAACTCTTACATTGGAACCATCGGCAAGTTCCCTGGAGATTGCTCGATAGCTTCCGCTTACAACCGCCTGACCAGTGTCTAATCCGGTCTTTACTTCGATGAAATTGTCATCACTAATACCAGTCTCCACATTCATCACCTTTGCTTTATTATCCTTCACAACAAACACAATCTCCTGCAGCTTTTTCTGACCGAAACCATTCTTCTTTTCTTCCTTTACTGCAACCTCTCCATCGCCTTCGTCTTCCTTAGGCAGCTCCGACTGATTCCTTGCAGTTACACTCTGAATTGGAACAGCAACAACATTGTGTCGTGTTTCTGTCTGGATATCAGCATTACATGACATCCCGGGTCTCAGCTGAATGTCGGGAGAGAACAATTTAATCTTCACATCAAAGTTCACAACCTGTTCCTGTGTTCCAAGGCCTGCAGAGATAGCGCTATTACCAATCTCCGTTACGGTACCTTTGAATACTCTGTCTCCAAATGCATCAACTTTTATCTGTGCGGTATCACCGATTGATACAAGGACAACATCATTCTCATCAACATCTACACTTGCTTCTATATTATCAAGATCGGATACAGTCATCATATCAGTACCCTGGCTGAACCCGCTTCCCAGAACTCTTTCACCAAGTTCAACGTTCAGTTTTGTGATTGTTCCGGTCATCGGTGAAAATATAGTGGTTTTATTAAGTTGTTCGTCCGATTCTTTCAAAGCCGCAGCCATCTGGGAGACATTTGCCTGTGCTGCTTCATATGATGCTTGTGAAGATAAATAAGAACTCTTTGCGGCTTCGAGTTCTGAATCACTCGACAATCCTTTAGCTTGAAGTTCTTTTACCCTGTTATAATCAGAGGTCAGTTTGTCAAGTTCGGCTTTTCTCATAGCCAGGGTAGCTTTAGCGCCCTGAAGGTTAGCATTTGCCCTGTCTCTGGCTGCTATATAAGAATCAGCTTTAATTTTAATAAGAAGGTCACCCTTCTTAACATTATCACCCTCTTTGACCGGCAGTGAGACGATCTCACCGGTAACCTCAGGGGTAATAACTACTTTGAATTCCGGGTTAATTTTTCCAGTTGCTGAGACTGTCTGTGTAATGTCTCTCTTCTGCACCGGTTCGGTCTGAACAGATATGATTTCCTCTTTGCTCCCGCCAATCAAAGCTATCAGAATCAGCGCAACAATTAGTACGCCTATTCCGCCGAAGATGTACAGTTTCTTCTTAGATTTTTTTTGTTTCCCGTTAGCCATTAGAAATTACTCCTACTAATAAATTTATTTTCAAATATTTTTTATTCATACTGCTTGTAATTGAGTACGCCGAGGTAATACTTAAGCTGTTCGCTCAACACAACATATGCAAACTTCGCATTTATATAATTTGTGCGGGCAGTTGTATAATTTGAATTTGCAATAAGCACATTAAGAAGCGTACCAGAACCAAGAGAATATTTTTCTTGTTCGATTCTTCTGTTTTCTTCGGCGGCCTTCACATTCTTTTCATTAACGCTCAGACTCTTCTCTGCTGCCTGAAGATCGAGATAATTTTTCTGAAGATTTCTTTTGATATTTCGTTCAAGCTCAGTTAACTCAACATCTTTGTTTTCTGCATTTACCTCTGCAATCTGTACCCGGTCCTCCGTAGAAAATCCTGAAAAAATGGGTATACTTAATGTAGCACTTACGTTCAGATATTTCGAGTCATTTAAGTTTTCTAATGCATCTGCTCTCAGCTGATAGCTTATACTGCCTGTCAGACGTGGGAAGTAGCCCGATTGGGCGACTGTGATGCCGTTCTGAGCACTTTCCAGACTTAATTTGGCACTTTTATAATCACTCCTTGTACTAAGAGCACGGGTAACCAGTTCCGCCAAATCCTTGTTTTCTGGCTCATTAACCAACCCTGGGTTCTCGGTCTCAGCAGGTTCTTCGAACTCATAATCAGTAAGCACATCCAGGCCCAGGTAGTACAATAAATTAGTTCTTGCAGTTTCCAGGTCATTTTTTGCCTGTATCAAAGCCAGCTCAGCATTTCCTGACTGTACCTGCTGGTTGTAAACATCTGCAAGAGTTACCGCACCAAGTTTGTTTCGTTCTGTAATGGTTTCAAGATTTTTCTGATTCCACTTAACATCTTCTTCTTTAACTTTCAAAAGCTGTTTGGCATTTATAACATCGTAAAACAAACTTATTGTCTGAAAAACTATATCCTGCTTCATCCTCTCAAGTGTAAGTTTCCAGGCGTCCAGATCGTTCTGGGACTGAGATAAAGTAGCAATGTTCGAAAGTCCGTCAAATAATGTAATATCACTGCTGGCGCCGACAGTATAGTTTCTGTTCTGACTGGTAGAAGAAGGAATAGGAATTACAGATCCCTGGAAAATAAAATTTCCGCCGGCCTCTTCTGATTTTGACCAGTTCCAGTTACCGTATGCTCCTAAAGTTGGAAGGAAATTACCGACAGCGGCTTTCACACCTGATTGGTAAGATTTTAAAGTGTTCTCACTCTTCTGCAGAGTCGTATTTTTATTAAGCGCAGTATTTATTGCTTCATCAAGGCTTAATGTCTTTTGCGCAAATGATGCATAACTAAAAGTCAGCAGACATATTAAGCTTAGAAAAAATCGCATTAGTTTTCTCCCGGCAATTATTTGAAAGATCAGATTTAATTGTTCTTTAGACATCGAACGGATACATAAAGTTACTTTCCAGATACAGTAATTTTCTTCAGTTATGTTGAAAATCTGAAGAATTCCTTACAAAAATAGAGTATATAAGGCAGCATATAAAATTTTAATTATAAACGGTAGAATATTTACAGGAGCGGTAAATCACAATACCCGGTTTGGGGATAAACGCTAATTCTATTATTATTTTATATACTTGTCCTTTATTTTAAGAAGAAAAGCATATGCTTCTTCATAATTATTCCCTATCTCCCCGTCAAGTATCGCATCTTCTATTGCCTGTTTTATTTCCCCTACTTTCTTTGACGGTTTAAGCTGACAAACCTCCATTATCTTGTCACCACGTACGGGCGACTGGAAGGCCCTCAATTTGTCTTTTTCCTCAACCTCCCATACTTTCTTCATAACCCTTTCATAGTTCTCCAGGTATCTGTCAACTTTATCTCTGTTCTTGCTTGTTATGTCTGCCCGGCATAGTGTAATGAGGTCTTCAAGGTCCTCCCCGGCGGAGACAATCAGTCTTCTTATCGCAGAATCTGTAACCTCATCTTTTGCGAGAGCGATCGGTCTTAGATGCAGCCTTACAAGCTTTTCAACATATTCAAGTTTTGAAAATGGCAGCTTAAGTTTCTTAAAGATAGATCTCATCATCCTGGCACCGAGCTCTTCGTGACCATGAAACGTCCATCCGGTTCCTTCCACAAACCTTTTAGTCGGCGGTTTGGCGATATCATGTACCAGGGCAGCAAACCTGAGCCATACATTGTCTGTTGCCCTGGAAATATTATCAACTACTTCACAGGTATGCAGAAAAACATCTTTATGGTGATAATCGTTCCTTTGTTCTACTCCTCCGAGATTTGCGGCTTCAGGGAAAACCACCTCCAATACCCTGGAATTATATAAAAGTCCAAGACCGATAGATGGTTTAGGTGAAGCCAGTATTTTCAGGAATTCGTCAGTAATCCTTTCCTGCGAAACTATCCTGAGCCTTTCTCTCATCTCTCCTGCAGCTTCCATTATTGATTCATCAACCTTGAAATTCAGCTGTGAAGCAAAACGGAAGGCACGCATAATTCTCAGAGGATCGTCATCAAAGGTCTTCAGTGGATCTAGTGGTGTTCGGATGATCTTCTTTTTTATGTCTTCGAGACCGTTAAATTCATCGATAAGGGATCCGAAATCTTTTTTGGTGACCGAAATGGCAAGTGTATTAATAGTGAAGTCACGACGAAGTATATCCTCTTCAAAGGTTCCTGCAGATACTTCAGGTTTCCGGCTTTCTTTGCGGTAAGATTCTTTCCTGGCGCCGACAAACTCAAGGTCAAAATCGCCATACTTAAAATGAGCTGTGCCGAAGTTCCTGTATACATCGATCTTTTTTATCCCCAGCTTTTCAGCGTATGCTCTTGCATAGGATTCACCGTCTCCTACAACGAGAAAATCGATCTCATCCCTTTTCCTTCTGAGTATTAAATCGCGTACAAAGCCGCCGACAATAAATACTTCATAATCCTGTTTCTCTGCCGTCTCCATTGCTGTTTTGATAAAGGGAAATTTTTTAAGCTCTGATTCAAAGTCTGTTATATCACTTATTAATTTTTTATTGCTCTTCATTAATGTTCTTGGGTTCGATAATTATTGGATTTACATTTTGGGCCTTACTCCCCATCAATATAGCGATAGGCTTCAAAGGTTCAATATTGCTGAACAGAATCTTCATCGCTGCAGCAATGGGAACTGCGAGAAACATCCCGACTATTCCCCATATCCAGCCCCAGAAAATCAGGGAGAACAGGACAAAAACAGGACTAAGGTCCATATGCCTGCCCAGGTAATGAGGCTCAATAAGATTTCCCACCACGTTATGCACGAGAAACAGCACAACAGCAAGTGAAATCGCTGTAAGTCCGAATCCATACTGCAGCAGCCCAATTATAATTGGGCCGATCGTAGCAATAAGCGCACCTATATTCGGAATAAAATTGAAGACAAAAGTAAGCAATCCCCATAGCAGTGCAAAGTCAACCTTATAAATAATAAGAACCAGCGTAACAATAATTCCCACTATCAGACTGAGTATTGTTTTTATAATCAGGTACGACTGAAGCTGAACATTAATATTCAGAAGATTCTGCTTTACCATCGCACTTTTTTCTGCAAAAGCTACGGTTAATCTTTCCTCAAACTTCCTCTTTCCAAGCATCATAAAAACCCAGAAAATGAGGGAGATAAAAAAGTCGCCCAGCATCGAAGAAAGTGAATTGAACAAATTCTGGATTACCCCGGCTTCAAATAGCTTCTCGAAAAGAGTTGAGGTTTTAATTCGCCTTATATCTATTTTAAACCAGGAGGCAAATTCTCTCAGAGTTACATCAAAAGGTTTAAGTATCTGGGCCATAAAGGTGGAAATGTTATCAGAATAGGCCTGTAGTTTTTCCGGAACATCTCCCACCGCAGAAATAACAAGAAGTCCTGTCAGATACCCTATGATGGCCACAACCAGCAGTATTATTAAAAGCGACGCCCATTTGGGAACACCCTGCTTCTTAAGATAATCCATCAGGGGATGCAATAGGTAGGTGAGGAATATGGCAATCGTAACAGGAACGAGTATCTCCTTTAATGCCATAAGTATATAAACAAAGAGGACAAATGAGATGAAACCAAGAAAATAAGCTGTGGCTTTCATATGTTTCGTCACATTTTTTTCCTGCTCCATAAAAAACTCACTTAAAATTTATTGATGATAAAATCCTGTTGCCGTTCTCATAAAGCCAGTCGGCTTTTTTCAAATTTTCCTGAAGTATAAAGTTAAAATTTTTATCATTATCATACCTCATTGACAAAGCAGCCATTTTTCTTGCTCTCGTGAAATCCAGATGTGAAAGCAGATAAACAGAGATCCTGTAAACAGCAAAACTGACGGGGTAGCTGTTAACGTTAATGGTTTTATTAAAAAGCCCAAGGAACATCTTATAGCTCTCACCGAGTGACTCAGCAAGGTCTATCATAACCGGAATGCTGAAATAATCATATGATTCCCTATTCATTTCTGTCACAATCAGATATTTATCTACATCACTCCCTTCCAGATAAGGAATGATAAGAGAGTCCGAATTCAGTAAATTCCGGCGGAGATTTGACAGGTAATATAATGTACGGTTAGGTTTCTCTGAAATTATTTTGTTGTATAGTGAATCTGCGCTGAGGGTGTCCTGATTCTGCGCACAAAAATCTGCAAGCCGGAACTCTATATTGTAAAAGTAGGAAGTTTTTTTATACTCCCCTATCTTATCCTTAAGAAAGGTTACAGCCTCAGACTTTTTTCCGGTATTAAAGAGCGAATTTGCATAACCGGTAAGCGCCGAATAATTATTTGTAAGCTTTAAAATCTCAGCAAAGATATCCAGAGCGTCATTATAGTTCTGCCAGGCGTAGCAATCCCAGGCATCCCTCAGTCTGTCGGCTACGTACCTCGGACAAACCTTATATATAATGGGTTTTCGTCCATAGTAATATTCGGCTTCATTAACATTCTCGGCTTTGTATTCTTTTGATATAAATTTATAATATCCATTACTCAATTCCTCAATATCCCTGTTATAAATTTTCTTAAAATCAATATTTGAATAAAGTCTCTTAAACTTCTCAATACCATAGTTATCAATCAGGTAGCGGCAGAATGAACCTGCATAGATATATGAGAGGCCTGAAGTCTGTCCGAAAAAATTCAGACCTGTAAACAAATCCTTCAGCCCGATCCTGAATCCGTTATGGTATGCAAGCGAAGCCATATAATGAACATTATTCAGATCATATTCGGGAGCACCGGCTACAGCAGCGCCTTCAATAAGTGCAGGATTAACGTTATCGGCCACATGGAATATGCTCGATCCGAATTCACCGGCGAAACAATGAGCTATCTCATGTCTTAATGAGCTGTTATAATTATCAGCTATAGTGAAGACTTCCCTGAGCCAGGGTTTTGCTACATCAGCATTCTCTGAGCCAAAGTATTTTTTCTTCTGCAAATCATCTTTAAAAATAAAGGATATGTATTTTTCTTTCGGATATGTCTGGTAGAAATGCGTCAGCTGCTCATAATAATACTCATGGCTGAGAGTAATTATTTTTCTTTCATCCCTGCTTATACCGGGCGAGAAATAAATATCGAAATGTTCAGTGCTCACCAGGTCTACTAAAACATTCTTCAGCTTCTTTTGAGTTGTGGAATATCCGAAATCCGGTGAAAGATAAAGAAATAGAGCCGTGATCAGCACCGTGAGATAAATAATCAGTTTTTTCGGGATTACAGACTTTCCGTACAAAGTATATGAACCTATAAGGTATATCGATCCAAAAAAGAGCAGATTAAGAGAACGATATATTATCAGTTTCAGGTCAACGTTGACGGCTTCATCGTAGATCGTGCCCGGGAAATATGCATAAATCGGGTTGTAAAAGTAGATCTGGGGATTATAATAAAGCTCGAAGAAAGTTATAGAGAATACTCCCAGCAAGATTATAATGAAAATTACGTATCTAAACCTTGGTGATACCATCACTGAAAGCACTGCTAATGCCGCTCCCACCATTACCGAAGGGAGGGTTATGAAAGTATAGAAAAGAAGGCCGTCCCACACAGAACAGTTTATCGTAAGAAGGTCATGAGTCAGCGAAATGGCCAGCGGGATTATAAGAAAAAAAATAAAGGGCAGGCTATTTTTTTTTAGAAATGAAGTCGCGTCTGTTTCGTTCTTCTGAACTGAGAGGGTAAATAACCCGGATAATATAGTCAGCAAAACAGCATTAAGAACAGAAAATTCAAAACCGAACACATTCATCAAAGGAAATTCAAGGAGAATAAGGTTGAAAAGGATGATGAGAAGAAGATGAAGCAGCAGGTAATTTCTCCACGTTATAATATTTTTCAGTGATAAAGGTTTAATACTCTGCTCCCTGAACTCTTTCAATATCCGCACCCAGTTCCTTTAACTTTTCTTCAATCCTCTGATATCCCCTGTCGAGATGATACACACGGAGAACTTCAGTTGTTCCGCGAGCCGCAAGGCCAGCCAGCACCAAAGAAGCACTTGCCCTTAGGTCGGTCGACATCACCTTGGCGCCCTCAAGGTAGTCTGTACCTTTCACCACCGCACTATTCTCACTCACTGAAATATTCGCACCCAGTCTTACAAGTTCAGGTACATGTTTAAACCTGTCAAGATAAATTGTGTCAGTGATAGTAGCTGTCCCTGATGAGAGCGTCATATATGCAATCCACTGTGCCTGCATATCAGTTGGATACCCTGGAAAAATAGAAGTTGATACATTTACTGGTTTATTTTCATCAGCCGCTTTTAGAGAGATAGAATTATCATCGGATTCAATTAAGCATCCGCTATCCTCAAGTTTTGAGAGGACCGCCTGCAGGTATTTAGGCTTGATATTCTTCAGAGTAATTTCACCGCCGGTAATGGCGGCTGCGGTCAAAAGAGTGCCGGCCTCAATCCTGTCGGGTATGGTTGCCTCTTCGACCGATGAAAGCTCATCAACACCTTCTATCTCCAGCGTTGAAGTTCCGATTCCGTTTATCTTAGCGCCCATCTTAGTCAGGAACTCAGCCAGATTGGTTATTTCGGGTTCCAAGGCAGCATTATTTATTATTGTAGTTCCTTTAGCCAGAGATGCAGCCATAAGAGTATTACCTGTGGCACCTACAGAAGAAATATCAAAATTTATTTTGGCTCCATGCAGACGTTTGGATTCAGCCAGAATATATCCTGAATCAAGTTCTATCGCTGCACCCATTTTTTCAAAGGCTTCAAGATGAAGGTTAATAGGCCGTGGTCCCCATGCGCATCCTCCCGGAAGTGATACTTTTGCATTTCCGTAGCGCGCCAGCAAAGGTCCAAGTACATACACGGAAGCGCGCATTTTTTTAACGTGTTCATACGGAGCCTCGAAAGAAGTAATTCTGCCGGTATTGATTTTTAGTGTATGGTTTTCAAATGATATTTCAGCACCAAGAAACGAAAGCAGCTTCGTCATTGTATAAACATCGTTCAATTCAGGGGTATTGGTAAGGACAGACAAACCGCCTGTTAACAGGCAGGCAGGCATTAATGCAAGAGAAGCATTTTTAGCTCCGCTAACTTCAACAATTCCTTTTAATTTCCTGCCTCCATTTATTACAAACTTGTCCACTTCAACCTCACAAAATGAAATAATTTATGAAAAGAAATTAAGGAATAATAAATTAAAGATTGAGGGGAAAATGAGTTTCTTCTGGAAAGTATTACTGCACAGCCTGTGTTGTAAGCATGGTCCCGTTAAAACCGATAACAAAAATTTTATCAGAATAAGTTACAGCTGCATCTGTCAGTGTAGCATAGTTGCCCGATTGAGTAATTTTCCAGTTAGCTCCCGAATCATCTGTAACAAGAATTTCCCCCCTGCTTCCAAGGATCAATCCGTCTTTATTATCAACAAAATGAATCGAGTAGAGGCCCGACATGGTATTTGAAGGAACTTCATTCCAGCTTTCACCGCCGTCGGTTGTTCTCAATACAATTCCCCCGCCGCCGGATATAAAACCATTATTCTCATCGAGGAATATGATATCTCTTAAGTAATTGCTCGTCATCTTTTCCATTAATTTCCAGGATCTGCCGGAATTTGTGGTTTTAAGTATGGTACCATTCCAGCCGACAGCAAATCCGTTTCTGTCGTCTTTAAAACTGATGCTATAAAGAAGTTCACGTGTAGGTGTATAAACCGGATACCATGTTTTACCGCCATTAAGTGACTTCAGAATAGTACCATGACTTCCGGCCATAAAGCCCGTTCGTTTATCGCTAAGAAAACATATATTAAAAATGGATTCCTTAATGTAAGCTTTCAGAACTTTCCAGTTTCTTCCGCCGTCATCTGTATAGATTATAGTTCCGTTATCACCTGTAATGAACCCGTTATTTTCATCAAGGAAGTGAACGTCGAAGAAATTGACCCGGCTGTCAAAAGTACTCTTCTGCCATGTTTTGCCGCCGTCTACCGTCTTCAGTATTAGTCCGTTAAACCCGCAGACATATCCGATATCAGAAGTAACAAAATCAATCGAGTTAAGAGTTGTCGCGATGGAGAGGGTGACAGGAGTCCATCCCATTCTGATAACACCCGAAGTATTGGATGTCATGACAGCTTCACCCCCGTCGCCGTTATTCACAATCGGATTCTGATCCCTTAACAAGGTAGAGATGTTACTGTAGAAATAATAAAAAAGAACAACTCCAATGATCAGAATAAGACTGGTGAAAGCAAACCTCTTAAAGATATGACGGGGAATCCTTCTCCTGTTCTGGTAAACCACAGGTTCTTCCGTTTCGACAGTCGTTAGGTCTTCAAAAACTCTATCTATATCCTCAAGAAAATCCTCAGCAGAAAAATATCTTTTCTGAACCGGTTTCTCGAGAGCTTTTGATATAATTCTGTCGATCTCGGGAGGGATATCGGGAAGATGAGTTGCAAGCCTTGCCGGCATTTTTTTAATATGAGCTTCCATTATCTCAAATTCCGTCGGATAATCGAAGGGGGTCTTACCGGAGAGCATTTCATAGAATGTAACACCTAGAGAATAAAGATCGCTCTGGGTTGTTGGTGGTTTACCGCGGATCTGTTCAGGACTCATATAGAAGATCGTACCTATTTTCGTTCCCGCCTTTGTGATATCCTTAGTCTCATTTATCGATTTGGATATACCGAAATCCATTATTTTGGCAGTACCTTCATCACTGATTATAATATTTGAAGGCTTAAGGTCACGATGAATGAAACCTTTCTGATGCGCGAATGCTACTCCGCTTAAAATCTGTCTCATAACATCGAGGGAAAACTTAAGATCAAGCCGTCCTTCTCTGCGTATAATATCCTCCAGAGTCTCGCCTTCAATAAATTCCATAACGATGCCCAGAGTATTATCAGCATCGGTGAAACCGTAGACAGGAATTATATTAGTATGATTAAGCTTTGCCTGGTTGCGTGCTTCACGTTTGAACCGTTCGATGAATTGTGGATTGGGAGGCTTGCTTGTATTGAGAATTTTTATAGCTACGTATCGTTCAAGCTTCAGGTCGATCGCCTTGTAGACGACACCCATTCCACCTTCGCCGATCACCTCAACTATCTTATAATTCTCAATATTAGTCCCGACCATCATTCATCCTTTTTTATCAATACGAATGAATAATTATCCGGAGCTCCCCTGTCTTCTATTAGTTTGGAAAGCTTCTCGGCAGTAAAATTTACATCGTCATTACCTATAATTTCCTCGAGCTCTTCATCATTTACAACGCAGGTAACTCCGTCGGAACATATAAAAAATTTAAAATCCTCTTTCGAGCTCAGTTTAAGCTTGCTGAGATCAGCCTCAACCTCCGGAGTATCACCAAGAGCCTTCATAATGATATTCCTGTTTGGATGGGTTTCTGCTTCTTTAAGAGTAAGATACCCTTCATCAACAAGACGCTGAACAAGAGAATGGTCTTTTGTAATTTGCTTGATTTTCTGATCACTGTACTTATATATACGGGAATCGCCAATATGACCCCAGTAGGCGGTATTTGTATTAAGGAAGAGTACTTCGACGGTTGTTGCCATACCCTTGAACGCCGGAGTTGAAGCTGATTGCGCAATAATCATATTATTGGCTGCCAGAATAGATTCCTTAATTCTTTCCAGATAATCAGTATTATCAGATTTAATAAATGCATTATAAATTGATTCTACAGTCAGGCTGGATGCCACTTCACCCGCACGGTTTCCACCGAGTCCGTCACATAAAACAGTTAATAACCCTTCGTCAAGTTCAAAAACGCCGAAGGAATCTTCATTTTCGTACCGCCGAAGTCCGGTCTTCGATACAGAAACATGAATATATTTCATTCTATCCCCGGATGACTGATTGTTTGGAATAAGAAATTTGAAAATAAGATTATCCAAATTGTATTATTTATAGAATAATTCGTGCTAAACTTAGCAATTTTCATACCTGATTAAATGACCTCTGTTAATAAAGAAATAATGATTTTTTTAGAATTTTGAAGAAAAAACGGAATTGTGAGAGTTGTTTTTACCTCCAATCAATATAACACATCCGGTTTATCTAACAATAAATTTATCAAAATTTCATCAAAAAAAATGAATTTTATTAATCGATTCACAAAACCTCAACCGGTGAACTTGTAAAGTTAAGATTTAATCTTAATAGAATTGATAAAAGATTTTCATTTCAAGTCTTTCTTTTAGGAAAAAAAAGAGATATTTTACGACAAATATAAGGCGGAATTTATTTTGTAAGGGAAAGTTTTATGTCCTACGGGGAATCTGATCACTACACTTTTGTGCAGAATGAATACGAACAGGTGCTAAGCTTATTTACCAGTCTACAGAAAGAGATCACTGCTGCACGAAATTTTCCGGACATGACAAGGTCAAAACTTTATGAAAAGCTTGAAGAGACGATACTGCATATGGAAATTTGTGTAGATGAACTTGACATATTCTGGTCGTTTATCGCCCGTGCGGAAATAGCTTATAAGGTTTATGAAAACGGAGAAGTCCCACAGTCATTAAAAATGTTTGCAAAGATCATCTGGCAGGTTCAGTGCAGAGAAGAAGGCCGTCCCCCTAATTCTACCCCACCCATTCAACTATAATCGTTAGCCTAATATGAAAATCTGGCAGTGCTGTCCAGACCGTTGGCTTTTTGCCAATTGTCTTCGATTCATTTCGCGGAGGATATTGCAGTTCGGCTTCAGCCAACGGATTCTGTGAATCCCAATTATCATCCCGGCTTTAGCCATAATTTAATTTTTATTGTTTAATTATTAAAAGGTTTAAAGTCTGAATGTTGTATAACATTACCATTTTTTGTCGGATGGGGTTGCTAAAAAAACGGGTATGTAATAAATATTTACCCTTAGATCCAAATGGTCATAAGATCTGAAGCCCGTAAGAAATAGAGGGAAAGTTATGAGTGCGAGAACGGGGACTCGAACCCCGACACCTTTCGGTACTAGATCCTAAGTCTAGCGCGTCTGCCAATTCCGCCATTCTCGCAGATAATTCATGCACTATTTTTTGAAATTGGAGAACAAAAATAAAAGTTTTGTCTCACAAAACAAAGATTCTGAGAGATTAGAAAATAATGAAGTACCCGAGCATTTATATCAAGTAAGAGGAATCCCTGCTAAGTTGTTAAGAGAATTTTTTGGATGTGGGGTTTTTCAAATGTCAAATAAAAAATATACATCAGAACCTGGTTGAGGAAAATAAAAGCTATTCCTGGAACGGAGGCACTTAAAATTGCTGTTCCGTACCCGCTGGCCTGTCCTATAGAGTACATGGGGTTGGATAGAAAATTATACGGCCCTTCTTTACTGAATTCGCCTACCTTTCTGCCAAGGAACAGATCCTTGTAATAATAAACGTCAATCCCTATAATCAGAGCAGACCATATGTTCGTTACTAAGCCAATTAAAATGATAGGTATACCCACAAATAAAAGGACAGTATGATTTTCAAGAAAAGAGGGAAATAGAATTCCTATGGATTTATTAACAAGAAGCGTAAAACCTGAAGCACTCAGAAAGAAAAGAATTGCTGTAACTGATTGATATATTTCATAACCGAAATATTCGCCACAATTTTTCTTCAGGTGATAAGCTACTCCCCTTTTGGTAAAACTGAAAAACAAAAAAATGTACCTTATACAAAAGATCGTCAGGAAAATTATCAGAGCACCAATAAAATTTATTTTATCTGAAATCAGATACCTTCCTGCAAATCCTGCAGCTACAAACAGCAGAAGTACAATTCTAAGAGGATTTATTTTGTCGAGCAAAATTCCTGACATTGCAAATATAACAGTCACAAGTTTCCTCAATTTTCCCTTCATCATACGTTTCCATACCTTTCCATCGTATCATTAACTTACTCATGGCTTTAAATATATTTATTTAATTTCAGTCAAAAAGTGACAGCAGAAGTAAAGTTTAACGTTCCATATTTTCGGACACAAATCGGGTGAAAGAAACCCTCAGGCAGAGTTAAGTGCTGCACTCTATACCCAAAAAATTCAATGGTCGTTATGCATATGGCGTGAAACCGCGGTTTAAATAAAAAAAGGGAGAGCAGCTGCTCTCCCTCATCGACTTTAATCACGGTCGGGCATTTATATTCACCAACGGCGCAATTACCTTAGAAGAACCATCTTCTTCGTACTAGTAAAACTACCCGACACTATTGTGTAATAGTAAACTCCGCTTGCAAGCCCGGATGCATTAAATGTGATTTCGTGGCTCCCGGCTTTCCTGAATCCGTTTACGAGATCGGCTACTTTTTGTCCCAACGCGTTGTACACATTAAGATGCACCATTCCGTCTGACGGAATGCTGAAGTTTATTTGTGTTGTGGGGTTGAAGGGATTGGGATAGTTCTGGCTTAAGGAAAAATCTTCGGGCATATAGTTTTTCTCCTGTTTCACTGAGGTAATGACCTGGTTAGCAGGGCGCCATAACACGCCTGTGGAAAATGTCCCGCATATCAAATTCTGTCCACTAATATGAAACGCTTCCACCGCACTTGTATAACCATACGGCGGTAATCCGTCACTGATCGATATCCAGTTATCTCCATTATTGGTTGATTTAAAGGCATAGCCTTCTGAGGTTCCTGCAAGAACTGTTGAACCATATGCTTCGGCAGTCAGTAATATTACCGAAGTTAACCCATTATTCTTCAGAGTCCAGTTATTTCCGCCGTCTTCGGACACATACATTCCGTCATTAGCAGCAGCAAATAGAGTGCTGCCTACATTGATTATTTTATGAGTGGAAGAATAGCCTGATAATCCGTTCGATGATTCTGTCCAGGTTTGTCCGTCATCAGTCGACCGGAAGATGAAACCGGAAAATAATGTGGCCGCATATATATCTGAACCGATAAATGTAAAGTTTTCAATATCCGGATCACTCAAAGTGGGACTAAGAGGTGACCAGGTAGTTCCATTATCTGTCGACCTGTATGCCCCGGCTGAGAAAGTGGCAGCCAATACAGTATTGCCGTGAGCTCCAACCGTCCTTATATACAAGTCTCTGACACCAGACATAACCCTTACCCAGGTTGTACCGCCGTCAGTTGATCTCAGGAGCCCCTCTGTCGTTGTTGCAGCAAACAATGCAGAATCACTTTTAGCAAGCGTGCGGATACCATAGGCGTCTATATTTGGGTAAGGTTCCCAGGTTAATCCATCATCGTGTGATATGAAAGCGCCGCTGTCAAACGTACCGGCGAGAATATCTGAACCTACATTAAGGAAGGTCCTTACACTGGTTGAATGAATTCCTGCCGCCATACGAGACCAGGTGTCGCCATTGTCTGTTGATTTGTAAACTCCATCTCCGCTAGCTGCATATAATATGTCATAGAACTTAAGGAAACCGCCTATGTAAGGGTTATCAAGGCTCGGATCAACCGGGCTCCAGGTTGCGCCCTGGTCCGTTGATACGAAGGCACCGCTTTTAGCTACTCCTACAAACATTTTATCGCTGTATAGACCCATTGAATAAACAGCCGTTGGCGAAAGGTTATTTGTCACCGAAGTCCAGTTATCACCCTGGTCTGTTGAAACAAAGATTCCATCAATTGTCCCTGCAAATACCTGAGAGCGGCCCAAAATACCCATAGCATGAACTGCTCCGCCGGTTATTCCGTTACCGGCAAACACCCAGGTATCTCCAAGATCGTCAGACCTGTATACACCATCGTCGGTCCCGGCAAAGAGGTATGCCCCGAGTGCCGTTAATTTGTTGATAAACGGGTCTGTCATTCCGGTATCAACCCGGGTCCAGTAGTTCGCGTCATCTACGGATCTGTATACTCCGTTCATTGTACCGGCAAATAGTACTGTATCAATAGAAGTTAGAGAATATACATTATCTGTAGCTATCCCTGCATCAGTTTCTGTCCAGGATTCACCATCATCATCCGATTTAAATATCCCTTCAAACGAGCAGCTATATATTGAAAAAGGAGTAGAATAGAGATCGTAGATATAGGTTGTAGGCAGTCCTGAGCTTGCATTTGTCCAGGTGAGTCCGCTGTCGGTACTCTTATAAACGCCGGATGTAGTGCCGGCAAAGATCATGGAATCATATTCGGCAAGACAGGTCGTTCCCCCGCCGTCAGGTCCGGTTGCTATCTGCCATTGGGCATTTGAAACGCCAATAAAAATCAACCCCAATAAGACTGTAAGAATAGAGAATCTGAATATTTTGTACATAATATCTCCAGAGTGAAATGTGAAAATATAGTTGATTGTTTATTATATGGATTGAACACCAGGTTCAAATCGTTAAAGAACAAGATTATATCTGGATATAACGGGAGACGTTATTTTTAAACTCTCCGAGGGTTAAACCATTTGACCAGAAGGTAAAAAAGACCATCCGGAGTGAGACTGCATAGCTAGGGTGATTTACGAACATTGATGTTATACTGGGTTTAAGTGAGACCCGGTCATTCAGCGCAAGCATCGTTATCGTGCTATCGCATACGCATAACTTCATCGTAAGATTATCTACAATTTTAATTTCCTCACCAATTGCTTCATATTTCTCCAGCGTTGTGATAAACAGGTCTCTTTCTTCTTCAGTTTTAATATCGCAATACTCGTAGATGCATTTGAAATCTACGTTTCTTTGTAATAAGGCTTTTTCATAATCGAGATTTTCTTCGAGGGAAAAGGAATAAGGACTTTTTGAAAAAAGGAGCAGTTCTTTTTTAGTGTTGTTCTGAATTGTCAACCATCGTTCTCTTATCTGTTCTCGTTCGGTAAGTATTTCTATGTAATCGAGAGAATCCGATGTTCCAGCCTGAGCGTCTTTTAGTTTCATCAGTTCTTCCTGCAGCTTATCAGCAACAAATTTCTTACGGTCAAATTCTGTACTGATATTTTTCATAACAATATCAGGACTGATACTGCTGAACACCTTAATTCCGTTTTTATAGCTCTGCCCCGCAAGGCCTTTTTTAACCAGGTTCTGCAGTATCTCGTAAGTCTTTGTGCGGCTTACCGATGTGATTTCTGCTATTTCAGGGGCAGTAAATTCATTCTTCTGTAGAAGAGCAAGGTATACCTCTGCCTCCCTTCGCGGAACATCTAAAAGCTGAAGTTTTTCTATTAAATCTTGCATTTTGGCCATCAAATGAGTTGTATCCCCTATAGGGGGTTGATTCTCCATATAGGGACACACGAACTTAATAAATAGAAAGTTGAGAGTCAAATTGGAAAAAGGTAGCTTTTTTCAGACTGGCGGGGAGTCCCATATAGATAGCGAAGGCAGTCCGGAACTTCTATAATGAGAAACCTGCTGCTATCTCTTGAGTCTCAGTAAACCGGAGAATAAATCGAAATTGTTCCGAAGTTTACTTAATTAGTATCATTTTGCGTGTATCTCTGAATGATCCAGCAGAGATCTGATAGGTATATACACCGGAAGAAAGATCGGCTCCGTTAAACTGCACCGCATACGTTCCTGCTGCCTTATCCTCGTTTACGAGAGAAGCAATTTCATTGCCTAACACATCGAATACTTTTAAAGTAACAAATCCCGGTTCGGATATATGGAACCGTATCGTGGTTGCCGGATTAAAAGGTTGGGGGTAATTTTGATAAAGCCGGTATCCTTTTTTTGCCAGCCGGGTTTGTTTGATGGAAACAGGAGTTATGTATGTGATTATGATCTGTTGGTGCAGAGATAAAGTATCGTCTGAAGAGATCACCATTGCAGATATCGTATCGCTTCCTGTCTCGGTCGGTGAAGTGATCACTGCCGTATAGGTACCGTCACCATTGTCTGTAACATTCTCTAATACCCCGCTGCCTGTGTTTGATAAGATAATGTGCAATCCTGCTGCAAGTAAAGTATCGGAGTTGTTTTTAGGAGTAACATTTATCTCAGCTTCAGAAGTACCGTCCGCGGGAATTGTATCCGGGATTGCTTCAATTTCAGAAAGGAAAGGATCAACAAATGTATATAGCGAATCTTTCCAATCATTAAATCCCTCCTGTACCAGGTCGATGGGATCAGTACCTGCAGGTGTATCGGGTATGATGATCTGAAGGTATGGTGCACCGCCATCGCCTAATCGTACAACTTTTATAAAGCCCGACTCCGATGAAGTTCCTCTTGAAGCACACCTTGTATCTGCACCAAGTATTTTAGCAGCCTGCAGAGCTGCCATCAGCTTGTCGGCCAGTGGTCCCGGTGTGTTCAGGAAGGTAGTTTCCATCGTATCAATTATAAGCGATCCCAGCAGAATGTTTCCCTGTATTGAATAGCCTGGTCCTGTAGCATGATTTTTATAATTTAGACAATTATTTCCCGTGTATCCAGCACTTTCTCCATTTCTTGTAAGGTCAACAATTCCGTACTGTCTTATAGCGGGATTTCCCTGAACATCGTTGGCGACAAGCCAATCGATTATTTCCTGAGGACTTAATCCTTCCAGCATCCTGGCGTGAGCATTCTGCTGATTCGCTGCAAGCCATGACGCCTGGGTATGAATACCACCTATTCCTTCAATAACATCGCTTATAATGTAAGCTCCTACTCCATTGATGGCACCGACACATGAAGCACCTGCACTGCCGATTTCACCTGTAACGGTATCCACTGCAACGATTGAAAATGTATCCTGCGCAGTGATATTGCAAGAAATGAGCGTTACAATAAGGAATAATAAAATTGAAGTTAATGGTTTCATAATAATCTCCCGCTCTGCTTATGAATGTTTTGGTATTCTGGTCTGCTGCCAGCAGATTCCACGATCACCTCAACTTATAAATTACGGAATTTAAACAAGTTTTTCTTGAGCCGAGGGGACTTTAGATGAACAATCTAAAATATTCAGGACCTCGAGAGGGATATTTTAGGGCAAATTATAATTTCATCGTATTCAGAACGTTTTCAGATCGTATTCAGAACGTTTTCAGAACGTTTTCAGAACGTTTTCAGATCGTATTCAGATCGTTTTCAGATACCTTTTATACCGGACAAATTCTCTACGATGATTTATAAATAAACCTGACCATCTGTTATTCCCTATACTCCTATCAGCTTCCACCTGACTCTGCTCTAAGCCCGTTTAAGGGTCGGGCTTCAGCCTGAATTTTATAAGATAGAGTGTAGCTGGATAGCTAAACTCCTTATGCGCAGGAAAATGTATAATTTCTACAGTTTTTATTATCTTTATAGTTCTATTATTTATTAAAAAAGCAGGCAGGGCCGCGGGTTTACAACGATTGTGCTCCCCCCTTTGCTCAGATTTGCATTAGTATTTTTATTATTAACAGAACCAGAGGATAAATTGGAAGTAAAAGTTAACGAGATTTCTGCTTCGGAGAATGAAGTGGAAGTTACAATGTCATATGACGAAATAAAACAGGATATCGATAGCGAGATTAAGAAACAGGCCAGGAAGGTCCAGGTACCGGGATTCAGGAAGGGCAAGGTTCCGCTCACAATGATTAAGAAGATGTATGGCGATGCCCTGGAATATGAAGCTTCTGAAAAGGTTGCCAACAGCAGCTTCTGGAAGGTAGTAAAAGAGAAGAACCTTCAACCGATTGGTCAGCCGGTACTTTCTGATATTAAGTTTAACCCCGGCGAGGATTTCCATTTCAAGGTTCACTATGAAGTTATTCCACAGCTTGACGTGAAGGGATATAAGGATATCAGTATGGATATCCCTGATTTTAAAGTGAAGGATGAGGAGATTGAACACGAGATTATGCATGTTCAGAAGGCTAATGCTTCGCAGGTTGAGGAAGAGGTTGTAGGTGACGATAATAATTATGTTATCAAGCTGAACCTTCAGCGTCTGAATGATAAAGGCGAACCTTATGAAGGAAGTAAACCTGAAACGTTTGATGTCGATCTTTCAAATGAAAATGTACAGAAAGATATTGTTGAAAAATCGAGGGGTAAGAAAGTCGGTGATACTTTTGAATTTACTTTCTCAGACGAACGTAAAGTGAAAAACGATAAAGGCGAAGAGGAACAGCAGAAAGAGGAATTCCTTTACAAAGCTGAGATAAAGGATATTAAAAAATATCTGCTTCCGGAGCTTAATGAGGAGTTCCTGAAAAAAATTACCAAGGATAAGATCGATAATGAGAAGGACTTCAGGGAAAACATCAGTGCGGATATTCAGAGGTACTACGATCAGAAAACCGATGAGATTACCCGCGACAAACTGATACAGGACATAGTGAAAGCAAATGACTTCACACCTCCGACTTCACTCGTTAACAACTTTCTGAGTGACCTTATTGAACGCGAAGAGCAGGAGGTGAAGAAGGAAGGATACCGTAAATATGACCGCGAGGAGGCTGCTAAACGTCTGCACAGCTACGCTGAATATGAGGTAAAGTGGTATCTAATAAAGAACGAGATTGAGAAGAAGGAAAATATTGAGGTAACTGATGAAGATCTGCAGGAACTTGTAAAGAAAGATGCAGAGAAAACAGGTCTGCCTGAGGATAAATTGCTGAACTATTATAAATCGTCTAATTTTGCTGAACGTCTCAGGGATCAGAAGCTGCTTGACTTCCTGAAAGAGAATAACAAGATTAATAGAGTGGATCCGTCGAAATTAACAAATACAAAATCAGAGGAAATTAAATGACAAAACATCCTGAAATTTATAACCAGCTGGTACCCTACGTTATCGAACAGACAGGCCGCGGTGAACGCGGGATGGACATTTTTTCACGTCTGCTTCGGGAAAGAATAATTTTCATAGGTACTCCTATAGATGATCATATTGCAAGTTTGATTATTGCTCAGCTTATCTTCCTTGAGGCTGAGGATTCTGAGAAGGACATTAACGTTTATATTAATTCTCCCGGTGGAAGCGTTACTGCGGGACTGGCAATTTATGATACCATGAAATATGTAAAACCCGATGTGTCTACCATTTGCGTAGGTATGGCTGCAAGTATGGGCGCTATCCTGCTTGCCGGAGGTGCAGCAGGTAAAAGAACTTCACTGCCAAACTCTAAGATTATGATACATCAGCCCTGGGTTGGCGGTCTGCAGGGCCAAACATCTGATATCGAAATTCACGCAAAGGAAATGCTGAAAACACGTGATACCCTTTATAAGATCCTTGCCGAACATACAGGTAAATCTGTTGAGCAGATTACCAAGGATTGCGATAGAGATTATTTCCTTTCTGCCCAGGAGGCAAAAGATTATAAACTTATAGATAATATAATCGATAAAAGAATTCCTCTTACAGATAATAAAAAATAAATTTAATAAGGGATTGGGTTATCTCAATCCCTTTTCCTTCTTATATTTACCCACTATATTTTCTCTTCTTATTTAATGAAAAGACTTAACGTTAGCATGAATGCCGCCTTTCTGATAATGATAGCCTTAGTGTGCATTACTGCTGAACTCTATGCACAGCAAACGGATGAGGGAGTAAAAATAAAAGCTGTACTCCCGGTAAAAAAGGATGCCGCAAAACTCAACCGCTACCTCGAGGAATTCAGAACAAATAAACTTATCCCCGGAATCTCAGCCGGTGTAGCCTTAGACGGAAAAATTTTCTGGCTTGGTAATGCTGGAATTGGCGATGTTGAAAATAATTCACCTGTAACCGACAGCACTCTTTTCAGAATCGCCTCCATATCAAAATCAATAACCGCTGTTGCAATTATGCAGCTTGTTGAGAAAGGGAAAATCAGGCTCGATAACGATGCCCGCAGCTACATTCCTTACTTCCCTAAAAAGAAATGGAAGTTTACCGTACGCCAGCTCTTGAATCATACAGCGGGTATACGCAATTATTACAGAAGTGAGTTCGATGACACAAGACATTACGCTGCAATTAAGGATGCTGTGGGTATTGTCAGTAAGGATACATTGGCCTACAAGCCAGGCACAAAGTATATCTATACTACTCTAGGTTATAACCTGCTTGGATCAATTATAGAAAATGTATCGGGTCAATCGTTCGCTGATTATCTTCAGAAAAATATTTTTGAACCGGCGCAAATGAATGCGACGATCCTTGATTACCAGAAAACAATCATTCCTCACCGGGCAGGTATGTATGATCGAAACAGGTATAGAATACTTGAGAATGCTCCACTGGCTGATCTGAGTAATAAATATCCCGGAGGTGGTCTGCTCGCAACTTCCAATGATTTGCTCAGGTTTGCTATTTCTCTGCTTGAAGGCAGGTTAATTGAACCCCGGACTCTAGACTCAATGCTGGTGCCGACCCGGCTTCAAAGTGGTACTTTGATTAACTACGGACTAGGGTTCACACTTGGCAGGGATAATGCCGGCAGGAAATATTTTGCTCACGAAGGATATGATGGTACTTCCCTGCTGCTTGTCTATCCTGCCGAAAAACTCATTGCCGTTGACCTTCTGAATATAAGGGATAGAAATAACGGTACCGCCGCATTCGATCTTTCTTCAATTATCCTCGACGATACGGTTATTTATCCCGCTGCTCAGCTGTCCGATAGATTGATGTCTGTCTACCGGACTATCGGCATTGATTCTGTACTTAATGAGTTTATCAAAATTTCTACAGATTCTTCAGGCACTTACGATACTTCCCTTGATGAGATATGCCTGTTCGGCTATGATCTTCTCAGTATTAATAGGACATCTGATGCCATAAGATATTTCAGGTTTATGGCTGCACAATTCCCGGATCAGGCAAAACCCCTTGTGGCTCTTGCCGATGCGTATTATAAGGATGGAAATATAGGACTTGCACTGCGGCACTACAGGCTTGCATTTAAAACCCAAAGAACAAATGTATATGCGTTAAGTATGATACGCAAAATCACGGGTTCTAGGTGATTTGAAGTAAACCGGAAATATTTTCCTTGCATTCCTTAACTTTAGTCTACAAATTTACAGTCAGAGCTTAACAAACAAAATAAAATAAAATGATAGGACACAGATTTACGGAATTTATTCCGGGAACCGGCGGTGAGAATCGCTTTGAAGACCTGCTCAAGATTTTTCTGCAGTTATTAACTATTACATCCGGTGATGTAAGTGAAGCGCTTGACTGGATGAATGAGCTTGATAAGAAATATAATCTTACTGATGATAACTATGGAATGGGCGACTTTATTGATGATCTGAAGGATAAGAACTATATCGAAGAAGATTCAGATAAAAATGTTTTTGTGATAACTGCAAAAAGCGAGCAGTCGATTCGAAAGCAGTCGCTTGAAGAAATCTTCGGTAAATTGAAAAAATCTAAACGTGGAAATCACCGAACTCCATACTCAGGCAGCGGAGATGAGCTTACTTCCGACCGTCGTGAATTCAGCTTCGGGGACACAATGGACCAGATCGATATGACTAATTCTATAAAGAACTCACAAATCAATCATGGTATCGATGATTTCAAACTTACCGAGAACGATCTTGAAGTGGAAGAAAAAGATTTCAAGGCTCTTACTTCAACAGTTCTGATGATTGATATTTCTCATTCTATGATTTTATACGGCGAAGATAGAATTACTCCGGCTAAAAAAGTTGCCATGGCTCTTTCTGAGTTGATCACAACCAAATACCCCAAAGATACCCTTGATATTATAGTGTTCGGAAACGACGCCTGGCCTATAGCTATTAAAGATCTCCCATATCTGCAGGTAGGTCCGTATCATACAAATACAGTCGCGGGGATAGATCTTGCTCTGAATATACTTAGAAGAAGAAAAACATCGAATAAGCAAATATTTATGATCACTGACGGCAAACCAACCTGTCTTAAAGAAGGAGCGCGGTATTATAAAAATAGTTTCGGACTGGACAGGAAAATTGTAAATAAAACACTTGACCAGGCTGCCAGAAGCAGAAAACTTGGTATCCCGATTACCACTTTTATGATTGCCCGTGATCCTTACCTTCAGCAGTTTGTAAGAGAGTTTACCTCCACAAATAAGGGCCGCGCGTTCTATAGCAGTCTTACCGGACTCGGAGAATATATTTTTGAAGATTATATCAGAAACCGTCGACGCAGAATGAAATAATCTTCTGCTTTCATTTTGTAACATAAAAGGAGTTTTGATGGATTTAATTTCAATATCTACGCTTGGAGAACTTAAAAAAAGCGGTTATAAAACAAGGACTATTAAGAATGAACTGAGAGAGAATCTTATCTGCGCCTTACAGAAAGGTGAAAATCCTTTTGAGGGTATCATCGGTTATGAAGAAACGGTCATACCAGATATCCAGACGGCTATTCTTTCACGGCATAATATAATACTGCTGGGTTTGCGAGGGCAGGCAAAAACAAAAATCGCACGCCTGTTGATAAACCTGCTTGATGAGTATATACCTGTTTTAAAAGACAGCGATCTGAACGAAGATCCGTTTAATCCGATTTCGAATGTAACCAGAGAAATGATTAGGAATGAAGGTGATAAAGCAAAGATTACGTGGGTGCATAGGTCTGAACGATATACAGAAAAGCTTGCAACTCCCGATGTTTCAGTGGCTGATCTTATTGGTGATGTTGATCCTATTAAAGCTGCTGCACTTAAGCTTCCATATTCAGACGAAAGGGTTATCCATTTCGGGTTGATCCCGAGATCTCACCGCGGGATATTCGTGATCAATGAACTTCCTGATCTCCAGGCAAGGATACAGGTGGCCCTTTTCAATATCCTGCAGGAGAATGATATCCAGATAAGAGGATTCAAAGTCCGCCTGCCGCTTGATATACAGTTTGTATTTACTGCTAACCCGGAGGATTATACGAACCGCGGCTCTATCGTAACCCCGCTTAAGGATAGGATAGACAGCCAGATTCTAACCCACTACCCGAAGTCAATAGTAATATCCAGATCTATAACAGAACAGGAAGCACGGTCTGCCGACCAGCAGAAAAACAATGTTTACATTCACGATCTTCTGAAGGATCTTGTCGAACAGATAGCCTTTGAGGCTCGCCAGAGCGAGTATATTGACGCTAAAAGCGGTGTGTCAGCACGATTAACCATATCAGCTTTCGAGAACCTGATAAGCACAGCGGAACGAAGAGCTATTATCAACAAGGAAGCCGGTACCTTTGCCAGAATATCTGACCTTTACGGTGTGATTCCTTCAATTACAGGCAAGATTGAACTGGTATATGAGGGCGAACAGGAGGGACCTTCTAAGGTTGCCCATATTCTTATAAGTAAGGCAATACGGGATATTTTTGCGGAGTACTTCCCGACTCCTGATAAAATTAAGAAAGCGCAGAACACGAACATCTACCAGGAGATCACAAACTGGTTCAATAAAGGTAACTATGTCGATATTCTGAATGAACTTGATGAAAAGGGGTATGAAGCAGCTCTAAACAATGTGCCGGGACTTTCGGAAATCGTGAAGAAAAATTTTCCGAAAGCGGATAAAAAACAACATCTGCTTCTCATGGAATTTGTGTTGCATGGACTTACGGAGTACTCCCTGCTGAGCAAATTTAAAATGGAGAAAGGTGTGCAGTTTAAGGATATGCTGAGCTCCATGTTTACTATGTCTTCCGAGGATGAAGATGATATGCCGGATGATGATGCTGACTTTTACCGTTAAAGTATCACTAATTAGTTAATTTTTTCGTCATTTCATTTTTGTGTAACTTCATCTGAATGAATAAAATCATTTAGTATGAAAGAAACTTCCAGGAAGAAAATAGTAATTGTCGGACCTGCCTGGCCTTACAGAGGCGGTCCGGCCACTTATGTATCCTATCTTTACCATACCCTTAGTAAAAATTTTAATGTTAAAATATTTAACTATACGCTGCTTTATCCTGACTTCCTATTCCCCGGAACAACACAATACGATGAGAGCAAAACTTCTTCGGGAAAAGTTCCTAATGAAAGGTTGATAAATTCAATCTCCCCTTTCAATTGGCTAAAAACCGCAAAACGAATACGGAAAGAACAGGCTGATCTTGTAGTATTCGACTGGTGGCAGCCTTTCTTTGGTCCATGCCACTATTCAATTTCACGTCTGCTGAAAAATCATTATAAGGGTAGGATATTATTTATTACTGAGAACTTTATCTCGCATGAGTCAAGATTTATAGACAATTTTCTTACAAAGCTGGGGCTGAGTAATGCCGACAGCTTCCTTGCTCTATCTGATGTTGTTGCAAAGGACCTGGAGCCGATTTCGCACGTAAGAAAAATATACCGTTCTACCCTTCCCCCCTTTGATTGTTATGTAACAGGAGACAATTTTAACAGGAACATAATCAGGAAAGAACTGAACCTTTCCGGCACCGATAAGGTGCTGTTATTCTTTGGATATGTAAGAAAATATAAAGGTCTGGATATTCTGATAGAGGCCCTGCCTGAAGCACTTAAACAAATCCCTGAGCTTAAGCTCCTGGTTGTCGGAGAATTCTATGATGATATCTCATCATATGTCAACAGCATTGAAAAGCTTGGTCTTAAGGATAAGGTTGTGCTTATTAACAAATTTGTTCCCAATGAGGATGTTGGAAAATATTATACCGCAGCGGATGTAACAGTACTTCCTTACAGAAGTGCTACCCAGAGCGCTGTGCTGAATGTTTCCTATAGTTTTGGGAAGCCGGTGATTGCAGCAAAAGTGGGCGGACTTACTGAATTTGTCATTGATAAGTATACCGGGATTATTGTAGAACCTGAAAGTACAGAAGAGATTGCTGCAGGGATTATGAAGTTTTTCAAATCATATAAGAACACAGACTATAAATCTAATATCGAAAAATATCTTGAGAATAGCGATTTTAATCAGCTTCCTGATCTCTTTGAAAAAATAATTGCTGATATAAATAAATAATTCAAGAATAAAAACTTACAGATCTCATTTATATTAATACGGGGTAAAACAAAACGCCTGTCTTCGTTAACATCGTGAATCACAGATTCCTTCTAGTCATAATCAGCCTCCCCAGTACACCAGACCCATCTCAAACGGGTTTATCAGCAAAGGATGTTTAGGAAGTACACGGATCGTAAATCCCTGCTGGCCCGAACGCCTTGTGGTTATACTACCTGTATATTTATAATACCCGTCTTTTGTTTTACGGGACTCAGACTTAAGCACAATCGTCTCATTAAACTCGGGGTTATCCTGGTGATCAACCGGACCGTAATAAGCCTGTACTTCAACATCCTGCGGAGTAAGTTCGCCCAGTGAAAGCTCTGCTGATATTGCAAGATCTTCTCCAACAAAGATGGATTTAGAGTTATCCGGATTCTCCAGGCCGACCAGCCGGATACTGCTCCAGTTTTTATGCATATTTTCTTTCCAGGCTGCGAGCTCTTTTGCATTATTCCATTTCTTCTCGGAGAATATCCGGCGCTTCTCAACCGCCGCTTTATAATAGTTCTCAAAATATTCCTGAACCATCCGGTGTGTGTTGAAATAAGGGCCCAGTTTCTTCATAGAATTTTTTACCTTCTGGATCCATTCACGAGGGAGTCCGTCTTCTCCTCTTGAATAGAACAATGGGATTATCTGTGTTTCCAGTGTATTGTAGAGCTGACGCGATTCAAGTTCATCCTGGTAATCTGGATCGGTATATTCCTCGCCGTTACCAATTTTCCATCCAACCTCAGGATCAAAACCTTCATCCCACCAGCCGTCGAGCACACTAAAATTTAGTCCTCCGTTTGCAATCACCTTCATTCCCGAAGTACCGCTGGCTTCAAGCGGCCGGCGCGGCGTATTGAGCCATATATCGCAGCCTTCCACCAGGTAATGCGCTACATTGATGTCATAATTTTCTATAAAGACTATCTTCCGTCTGAAGGCTTCATCTTTAGATATTTCACATATATCCTGTATTAGTTTTTTACCTTCCTCATCCTTAGGGTGCGCTTTCCCTGCAATTATGAACTGAACCGGGAGGTTGCGGTTACTGAGTATCTGGTTCAGCCTTTCGAGATTTCTGAACAGCAGCGTCGCCCTTTTATAAGTAGCAAAGCGCCTCGCAAAGCCGATAGTCAGTGCGGTCGGATCAAGGATTTCTGAAGCTGTTGTAACCTCGGTCTGACTGCCGCCCCTTGATTTAACCTGCTTGATAAGTCTTCTTCGTGCAAATGCAACCAGCCTTTCACGTCTTCTTTCATGGGTTCTCCATAGTTCTTCATCAGGTATCTTATCTATTCTCTCCCACAGGCTGGCAGAAGCGGGATTCTCTAGCCACTTCTCCCCGATATATTGAACCAGCAGTTCCTCCATTTCCTTGGAGATGTGCGAACGGATGTGCACGCCATTAGTTATGCTTCCTATTGGTATTTCATTAAAAGGCACTTCTCTGAAACCGCTTACCCACATCTTCTTGGATACTTTTCCATGAAGCTTGCTGACACCGTTGATATAGCCGGCAGTATTCATTGCAAGGTGAGCCATGTTGAATACACTTGATTCCTTATCTCTGTAGATAGTGCCAAGCGAATAAAACTCCTTATCGGAAATCTTTAATTCATTCCTGTAGTAATTTCCCAGGTATTTTTCAACCAGTTCATTAGCAAACACATCAATACCTGCCGGTACCGGAGTATGTGTAGTGAAGATGTTCGATGAATAACCTATTTCTTTAGCTTCAGTATAGCTTAAGCCGTCATTCTGAATCAGGTACCTTATTCTTTCAAGTGAGAGGAAGGCTGAATGCCCTTCATTCATATGACATACCATTGGTCTGATACCAAGTGCGTGAAGTGTTCTTATGCCGCCGATCCCAAGGATGATCTCCTGTTCAATCCTGGTTTCAACATTTCCGCCGTAGAGGGTTCTGGTGATTATTCTGTCTTCCTCCGGGTTCATCATCACATTTGTATCGAGCAGGTAAAGAGGATTCCTTCCGATCCGGATCTTCCATACCTGGAAGAATACCTCCCTGTCTGCAAAGGAGACCGATAAAGTAAGAGGATCGTTCTTATCATTTCTGACAAGTTCCATAGGAAGGTTATCAAAGTCGTTAATTTCGTAGCGTTCAAGCTGCCACCCGTCAGAATTCAGATACTGCTGAAAATAGCCTTCTTTATAAAGGAGTCCCATCCCGACTAAAGGCACACCAAGGTCACTGGCAGCTTTAAGATGATCCCCGGCAAGAACACCCAGTCCTCCTGAATAGGTCTGCAGGGATTCAGTCAATCCGAATTCGGCCGAGAAATATATTACGTTAAATGAAGAAGTAAAATTATAATTTTTCTGATACCAGGTTTTCTCGTTAAGATATTCATGAAGTTTATTATAAACCCTGTGAAGATGAGCAATAAAGCCGTCATCGTGAGAAACCTCCTCCAGTCTTTCCTGGCTCACATTGCCTAGTATCATAACAGGATTATGATTGGTTTCATCCCATAATTCCCTGTCAAGTCTTCTGAAAAGTTCTCTTGAATCTGAGTGCCACGTCCAGTGTAAGTTGTAGGCTACTTCTCTCAGTTTTTCAAGGTTCTTAGGCAGTGATGGTACAACATTGTAAGTACCCAGGAATTTATGCATACTTTCTCCGTTCTCTGATAGCTGATCTGAAATTTAATCTTGAAATATAAAGAATATGAATTGTATTTGAAATTAAGTTCCCGGTGGAATATCCTTTAAAACAAAAGAAAGCCGGTGTTTTAATCCGGCTTTCTCAGGTGGATATTTGATTAAAAAATTATTTAAGCAGGATCATTTTTCTGATTTGTGTAAAATCAGACCCGTTGGAACCGTTCGCCCTTAGTTCATAGAAATAAACGCCGCTGCCGACTTTACTTCCATGAGTATCTTCGGAATTCCAAACTACTGAATGAGAACCTGCATTCTGCTGTGAATTAATAAGTACATTTACAACCTCACCCAGCAGATTATAGATAACAACCTTAACTCCAGCATTAATCGGAAGAGTATATTCTATCCTTGTGGAAGGATTGAAAGGATTCGGGTAATTCTGTTTCAGGCTATAATCTTTCGGCAGCTGAGAATTACCAGCAGGCTCTACTCCCGTAATTCCGGCACTTGAATAAGCAAGTCCGGTAATATTTGGATAATTAATTGAGCCTATGATTGTTCCCGTGCCTGTTGTTTTATCAATACTTATAAAATTATTGCTCTGGCTCGCTGATCCGGTAACGCCGTACATATTTCCTAGAGGGTCAAAAGCAACGTCATTAGTTAAAATATTGAACCCGGTATTACCGACAATTGTTGATGTTCCGGTTTCAGGATCTATTGTATAGATTCTATCTTTATTCGAACCAACTGCAACAAACGCCGTCGCGTATAGCGTGTTTGTTATAGGATCAAATGCAGCAGAGTTGATAAGAACATCTGCTGTAGCCAGGAAAGTATAAGCACCTGTGCCTGCATTGATCGTATAAATTTCGCCGGTTTTCTGAATTCCGTAAAGGGTACCGGAGCTGTCAAAGGTAATTGAGTACATATCAGATATTGGTAATGTAAACAACTCATATGCATCGCCTAAGGCAGAGTTAATTCTTGAGATCACCGAATTGCCTGAAATCGTTGATAGCCCATATATTACACCTGTATGAGGATCTATAGTCAGCGATTTGAAAACATCAATATCATCATAATCTGCATTACCGATCAAATTTCCTGCCCCGTTAAGGGGATCGATAGTGTATAAACTTCCTTCATTTACAGATCCTGATACAGCGTAAAATTTATCTTTCACAGCAGCATTAACTTCATAGCCTCTTCCCTTTAACATTATATCCTGGAATCCGGGAGAATTACTGCTGATCGTCAGGGTTTCATTGAATGGCCCTGTGGTTGTTGGAATAAACACATACTGTAAAATGAGAGAATCGTAAGTGGCAAGAGTTAGAGGGAATGATAAATTATTTAACAAATGGAATGGTCCAAGGTCAACCGGAATATCAGTTATAACTACATCATCGCTTCCATAATTCGACATCCCTATGGAAAGAGTATCTCCGACTGTCCCTGCTTCAACATTATGAAAATCCAGTGAATCTGTCAGGGATAATAAATAAGGACCTGCCAGTGGTTCAACAGAAATCTTTCCAACCCGGGTTCCCCAGGTATTTGTAGCTGCTGCAAACTCTGAAAGAGCCCAAAATCTGTTCTGGTCGACAGGATCAAGTACTATGCCTGTATAATCGCCCCATCTGTTCCTGGTACCTCCATAAGTTACAACATAATTACCCTGACCTTCTGCTATAGGCTGACTGCCCATAAATCCGGGAGGATCGTTTGCTAATCTTCCGGTGAAGAATGCACCGATATATTCTGTCGGTCCCGATCTGCTGTATGCCAGAGCAACATTTCCATTTACATCCACATCTATAGATGGATAGAAATGCCAGAATCCATTTGCGCCGAAGACCATATCTTCTGCTGTGGTATTGGTATTAGTATTAATTTTCACGTAGTGGAGCCCTGAATACTGTGGGAAACTGGGGTTCTGAACTGCATGCACCATATACAAAAACCCATCCCGGAATTTAGGTTCATTTCTCAGATAACTGCCGCCGCCTTCGATAGCCATTCCGCCTCCCAGCTGGGATGGATTTGACGGGGGGGAATAAGAAGTTACGGGAATATTATTCAAACCTAACACAGGAGTCCCAAGAGGATTGGTAATATTATATACTCTGAAAAAATTAGCCTGGTATGGAACTTCAACTAGATAATATTTTGAAGCATTAGTGTATGAAAGACCGGGTCTGATAGTAAAAGAATTTCCGTTATTGATATTCCATATATCCTTCCAGGAACATGGTCCTGCCGTGTTGGCGTAAAGCTGAGCTTTAGGTATGATACGGATCTTTGCATATTGAAATTCACTTGTAAATGACCATTGATTTCCGGTCACATAAATTGCATTCTGATCATACCCAACACCCTGGTAATCAGTCCAGGTATTGGAATTAACGGTGCCGTTTAGATTGGCAGGCAGAGCCCAGTTGTACCAGTTGCCCAGAGGATCTGAGTCATCTGAAACTGAGAGCAAAAGGTTAGCAGTATGTGTGCCGTTATTCTGTTGAAGCCAGACCATAACCCATCTTTGATCGATAACATCATACAGTACCTTAGGATCAAATGCACCGGGATTTGGAAATACATTATTAAACCAGCTGTCAGCTGATATTGTTTTTAATATATTTCCTTCTTTATCAAAAATCCTGAAAGAAGTATTAACAACCGCAATAATATTATTCGGTCCGACTGCTAAATATGGATCAGGAGGAATACTATTTCCCATTGGTATTCCATCAAATTCCTTCAGCAAAAATGGGAACGGGGTACTTCCGTTAGGATTATCTGTGTTTGGATCTTCGTAATAATTTGATCCTTCTTTTGGTGTGGGATAACCGAAATCAATATACTCGGTACCTTCCCCAAATTCTTCTGTCTCTTCATTCCAGATATGTTCCTTAGGCTGCACTATGGACATATTTTTCGAAAAATTATCTGTGCTGATTATGGCTCCGGATGCTACTCCCCCGGAATCAGGGCCGCTGTATGATTGGCCGTAGATGCAGGAAAAAAATCCTGTTAAGAGAAGAAGTACTGTAAAAATTCTCTTAAACATTTCACTCCTCGTATATATTTTTAAATTTAATTGATTACAATAGATAAAAATCAATATCCTAAATTAAAATACATATATCCTGCTAAAATTAAAAGATATTTCAGAGGGTAAAATCCGGAATATTTATAAGACAAAGGTCGGGACGAAGAATTTCTTCTGCCTATTTCTTTTTATATGTAGCCATTATATAATGAGCAATCGAATCCGCCTCTATTGGCGTAAGCCCGGGATTGGGCATAGGTGGATAGCCTGGGTTCTTCTTTACAGGATTTCGGATAAAACCGATTAATTGATCAATATGACCTTCATACTTGGGAAGTGTTTCTTCATAAGGAGGGCCAACAACTTTATGGTCGAATGAATGGCAGGAAGAGCAGATGTTCTTAAATATTTGTTCTCCGGTCATCGCGGCCGTCTTAGTTCCCTCTCCCGTTAATTCAGCCATCATCTTTTCGAATTTAACATTCATTACTGCTGTCTGTACTTCAGTCGAGTTTTGAAGCGCCAGCTGATCCTTTATAATTAGCGCAAGCAGCGTGAAAAGAATCATATAAAAAACTGACCCGCTGTGCCTTAAATCTTTATTTTTGATCATTGAATACAGCAGATGGTAAGCAATAAACAGTAGAATCAGCGCTATCGTAACAAAAAAGAAGATTGATCCCGAGAGGGCGGATGAGGGAAACGCAAATACATCTGTAATAATGAAAACAGGCACGACTAATGTACCTGTAAAAGTAAATCTTACAGCTGTACTCCTTACAAAATTGAAATAGGGTCCTGACTGTAAGTGTTTGCCGCCCTCCCAATAAAAGAAAGCAAAAAATATGGCAGCACCTGTGAATGCAACAGCCCACGAAATGAAACTAAAAAGATGTGCCAGTACTTCCCACGAGAACATAAGGTAAATAATGTTGTATTTACCCCACATCGTAGGATAAGCAGCTACGGTAGCAGATGAGATAAACAGCCATATGGCAAGGAAAATAAAGATGATCCCATAACGTCCTGCTTTGCCGCTGAGTCCGATATTTGCTTTACGGAATTTGGATATTTCCCTGGCAATTCCTTCATCCTCCGGCTTAAATCCTTTAATAGCATCATAGATTTCCATAAAGGTCATGGAATACCGGTAAGTATATATAAGGATAAGCCCGATAGCCATAAAGAATATTGAAAAGATCAGATAAATACTGACATTCGAATTAGTACCCTGCAATAGCTGTGTATATATCAGCATTGCTGTGATAATAGGAACTATTCCAATGATTAAACCTATGCTTTTATTAATTGTCAGTGTTTCAATAACATCCTTTGAAAATTTGAGGTAAATGTTATTGGACTCTCTAAATCCCTTTGCTTTATAATAAAGTGATAATATTGTTGATCCGAATACCGCACTCAGAAATGGAATGAAAAGAAACAGGATCAATATCAGGAGGTAATGCAGTAACTGAATATGCTCCGCAGATTGGGGTATAACCAGTTTATCAAGAAAATCCATTTATATTTCTCACATTATTATATGTTAAAAAAATATTACAAGTTTATCGAGAGAAAGCAGTACAACTACCAGGATTGCAAAAATGTTTATTTCTCTGAAAGCAGTTGTAAAATAGACTCTCTCTTTCGTATATCTTACAAGCTTGAATGAGTTCCACACAAGCCACGCACCGGCAAGGAATAATCCGTAGCCTATGAACGGCGATTGAAGCTTTCCAAAAAATGGTATCATCAGGCAGGTAACTACAGTTGCCGCAATCCATGTGAATGTTATCCTGGCCAGTTGATCAGGATTAAATATCTGGGTCAAAGTAGGGAATCCTGCTTTCTGGTAATCTTTATCAAGTACCAGCAGCAGCAGCCAGAAATGAGGTATCTGCCAGATAAAAAAGAACGATGCAATAATCCACATTTGCGGGTTTGAAATGCTTCCGCCCCCTGCTACCCAGCCCACGGCCGGGGGTATTGCTCCAACCAGTGATCCGGGAATAATTGCCAATGGGTTTACTTTTTTCAGCGGAGTATAAATACCATTGTACCATAAAAGGTTTAACAGTCCTAAACCCAAAGCCAGGAAACCGGAACCATAATAAAGCATAAATGATCCGGCAGTTAAAAGCACCAGAGCTGTTTTTAAGGCATTGCCAGGTGAGACCCTTCCTGAAGGTATCGGCCTGTTTTTTGTCCTGCTCATTAGAGCATCCGTATTTCTTTCCTGGAAGTGATTTATAACCGCTGATCCGCAGGCGAGAAAAAGTATTCCGAGAGTAGGCAGTATTGCAGCGGTATTTAGTTCACCAGCTGCGGAAATAAATCCGAACAACATAGTAATAGTAACAAAAATCGTTATCCTGATTTTGGTTAGCTCTGATAATATGTTAAGTTTTTCTTTCAAGTATATCACATCGCCTTTGTCGTATCTGTGCTGGAAGAGGATCCGCCGGGTGAAGCAGCCGGTGCTGATTTTAATGAATCCTGCATTGCCTGGTTGTTGAGCCACATATTAAATGAATCCTGGGGCATTACGATCACCTTACTGAGCATATGAGAATGGTTCAATCCGCAGTATTCGGCGCAAAATAGATCGTACGTTCCTACCTTATCGGCTATAAACCAAGCTGAGTTATTCCTATTAGGAATAACATCTTTTTTAACCCGGAAAGCAGGAACAAAGAAAGAATGATTCACATCCCTTGAATGAAGCAGAACTTTTACGGGTTTGTTAACAGGGACAAACAGAGTATCCGCCGAAACACCATTTTCATATTTGAACGTCCATTTCCACATCTGTGCTGTTACATCAACATTCATCGCATCATCCGGTGCGTCTGCCATTTGTTTATATCCGGCCCATCCCATCCAGAACATTATCAGAACCAATATAGTCGGTATCACCGTCCAGGTTACTTCCAGAGGAATATTACCGTGTATGTTCTTTGCCCTTGGGTTCCTTTTCCTGCTGTACCTGATCACAAAGTAAATCATACTCACAGTAATCACAACAAGAAAGAATACCGATACCGCTACGATGAAGAAGAAAGTGGTATCTGTTGAGTTTACAAAATTTGAAGCTCCGGAAAACATATATTTATCACCTTACATAAAAGGAATAATCAGCAAATAACAGGACGAATGAAATAATTATAAAAAATAATGCTATGCCTATAAAAACTCTGAATGCTTTCTGCTCAACCCTGAGATGCATAAAGATCGTCAGAACCAGGTACGACTTTACACTTGCTATTACAAGCGCCGTAGTGACTGTTAGCTGACCGAAATTTATTCCGGCTACTGTAACTGTTAGTCCGGTGAGAATCATAAGGGCAAGCCAGACTAATATATATATACCATAATTTGTTACATGTTTATCATGCTGATGTTCTGCATGTTTTTCCATCCGTTAAAACCTCAGGTAATAAGATAAAATAATGGGAAAAGAAATATCCAGATGATATCTACAAGGTGCCAATATAAGCCGGCAGCCTCCAGTTTCACATAATTGTCGGGAGTAATTACACCCTTCGCTGTAAACCTCGTCATTGTACCGATCACTATCGCGCCGATAACAACGTGTAACCCGTGCAGACCTGTCATTGTATAATATAAGCCGTAGAACAATACCTGTCCCTGCCCTTTTGATAAAAGCACTTCACCTCCGGGATAAAGGCCTATGTTAATGTGATGCATCCATTCAAAATATTTGTTAATCATAAACCCGGCAGCAAAAAGAATTGTCATCAATTGAAAGAAAATAGAAAGTTTTATGTTTCTCTTCTGAATTGCTGCAATCGAAAGTGCCATTGTTAAACTGCTTGTTAATAGGATCGCTGTATTAAAAGTTCCTATCAAAGTATTAAGCTCTTTAGCCGCTATATGGAAATCCTGTTGATGAGTAAAGCGGTAAACAGAATACAGGAAGAACAAGCCTCCGAATAACAGAAGTTCTGTGAACAGGAATAGCCACATCCCCATCCGGGTACCGATATCATCTCTGTGAACGTGAGTTACAGCGGATTGTTCTAATTCACTCACTTTACCTCCTCTTCTACTACCGGTTCATCATTTTCTTTATATTCGTAAGGACCGTCAGTGATTATCGGAATTTCTTCAAAGTTTTCATGCGTTGGAGGAGTTTCTACCTTCCATTCAAGAGTCTCTCCGCCCCATATATTCTGAGCTGTTACCTCAGGACCGCTCTTCAGACTTTTAATAAGATTTGTGAACATAATTATTAGTCCGGTTATCAATATCCATGAACCTATAGTAGAGATTACATGATAGGGCTGATACTGTGGAAGGTAATCATAATATCTCCTCGGCATTCCGAGCCAACCCATAATAAACATCGGAAAGTATAGTGTGTTAAAACCGACAAAGATTATCCAGAAAGCTGCTTTTGCTGTTTTCGTATTATACATCCGGCCGAACATTTTCGGAAGCCAGTAGTGAAGCGCGGCAAAAATACCAAAACCTGTACCGCCGAACATTACATAATGAAAATGTCCGACAATGAAAGATGTATCCGTGATCTGTATATCAACCGACAGGGCACCCTGGATGACACCGGTGAGTCCGCCTATCGAGAAAAGAAATATAAATGCCAGGGCATAAAGCATAGGTGGCTCAAGTTCAATGGATCCTTTATATAGTGTAGCAGTCCAGTTGAATACTTTTATAGCACTCGGTATGGCTACAAGGAAAGTCAGTAATGAGAATACGAACTGACCAGTATCACTCATTCCTACGGCAAACATATGATGGGCCCACACGAGCGAACCGAAGAGCGCAATACCGATGCTCGAGAACGCTATAAATTTGTAGCCGAAAATTGTACGGTGTGCGAAGACAGGTATAATTTCAGAGATAACGCCCATAGCAGGAACAATCATAATATATACTGCCGGGTGGGAATAAATCCAGAATAAATGCTGAAACAAAATCGGGTCACCGCCAAGCGCGGGATCAAAAAGACCAACGCCGAATACTCTTTCAACAATAACAAGAAGCAGAGTTATACCGATGATCGGTGTTGCAAGTATCTGTATCCAGGCTGTAGCGTACAAACTCCAGGTAAACAGAGGCATCTTGAACCAGCCCATTCCGGGTGCTCTCAGCCTGTGAATCGTAGTAACAAAATTTAATCCGGTCAGGATTGATGAGAACCCGAGTATGAACGCAGCAGACATCGTAAAGATAACATTCGTTCCTGTTCTTACACTGTAGGGAATGTAGAATGTCCAGCCGGTATCAGCAGGTCCGCCGGGCAGAAGAATTGATAACAGGACAAGTAATCCACCGGTAATATACATATACCACGACAGCAGGTTAAGCCTGGGAAAGGCCACATCTTTCGCCCCGATCATGATCGGGAGGAAAAAGTTTCCGAATACCGCAGGAAGACCGGGAATCACGAAAAGGAAAATCATTATTACGCCATGCAGCGTAAAAAATTCATTGTATGTCTGAGCATCTACTATCGTTCGTCCGGGTGTGAGTAGTTCCAGCCTTATCAAAAAGCCGAAAGTTACCCCGACTGCAAAGAATGACAGCAAAGCAATCAGGTAGAGTACACCGATTCTCTTATGGTCAGTTGACAGTATCCAGGCTTTTATTCCCTGGTGTTTACCTGTATTCACCAGGTAGCTCGGATGGCCGTCCTGATTTATAGCAGCAGCATCACTCGCCATAATTTCTACCTCTTATTTCTCTTATCTTTCTTGGGTTTTACTTTTATTATCACCACAAATACAATTACTCCGAGGAGTATCCCTGCACCAAAAATTCTGAGTATATTAAAAACATAAGTCTTCCCCTGTGGATCATAGCTGAAACAGTACTGAAGAACTCTTCCGATTACGGGAGTCTGCTTACCCTGGGCAGCTTCAAGTACCGCCATCTTAAAATCGAATGGGAGAATGCCAAACCCTCTGGTTTGTGAATATCCGGGATAGAGGTACCTGCAAACTTCTCCCGCCGGGGAAATAAATATTAATGCTCCTGCATGAATGAAGTTCCTTCCTGTCCTCTTGAACGTGAACCCGGCTGCCCTCGTAAGTTCATCAATGCTCAGGCTGTCTCCGGTAAGAAATCTCCATGCTGTATCCGGAAATGGTTTACTGTCGATTAAACTGAGGAACGTCTTTTTCTTCTTTAGGGCAATCTGTGGAGTCTCAGTCTCATCCATGCTAATCGAAAGTATCTGGTAATCTACCCCGGGTTTCAGATCAGAGATGTTCGCTGCATTAGCGACCTCAGTCATTAAAGGACTGCATATACCGGGACATTCATAGTAGACAAAATCTATAATTGTCGGTTTATTAATAATGTCCTTCAGCATAACTGTTTTTCCATCTGAATCGTAAAACTTGAGATTCAGAGGTAGTTTAGCGCCCAGGTGCTCTTCTATATCAGCATCATTTTGTGAAGCTGACAGCTGCACCGACCCCATCACTATTAACAATAAATAAATATAAATTGATTTCATTTTCACACAGCCTACCTTCAGGAAATAACACCTTTCAAATAATTAAATAACTGATTCCATTCAGAATCAGAAAGATTAAATACTCTGCCGGTAAAACCATCCTGGTTCACATTATTCACAATTATATTGATAAATTCCTGTTCATTATTTTTCCATGATCCTGAATTCAACAGAATCGTCAGCGCCCTGTCCTTGTTACTGGTTATCTGCTTGAAAAGACTGGAAGCGTCACTATTGTCTCTTTCAATCTTGTCGGTAATATTTTTAATCTTATCAATCTTTTTTTGATTTTCTTCAATTATAAGTTTCTCGGCATCCGCAACAGGGACTTGTGCAGGAATAAATCTCTTTTCAGAAAGATTGTAGAGCTGATCCAGCATCGTCAGGTCATCTTTTGTAGGTGGCGGAGGATCAGGAACAAAAGTCGTCCTTATATAATGTGCAAGCGCAAATTTTTCTGTTGGTGTAAACTGTTCGTATGCAACCATTGCACTTCCCTTTATGCCCTCCTGCAGTGTCTGGTAGATGCTTGTAAGCTTAGGACCGTTCACCCAGCCTTCCTTGCTTGTAAAATTTCTTGGGGAAGGATTTAATCCTGTTGAAGCAGGACCATCACCTTTTCCGTCTGCCCCGTGGCAGGATACACAGGTAGTCTGGAAAATTTTCTTTCCTGTTTCAACCAGAGAATCTGTTGGCTGAGACAATTTATTTACATCAGCAGCGGGAACCATTCGCGATTCCTGGATCGTTAATACTTCAGGAGTATTTGAGGTATCAGGAACAGCAACAGGTACCTCCTGCCTTCCAATAAAATTCATCTGGCTTACATAATATAATCCGATTCCAAGCCCGATCAACAGAAGATATGGATACACCAGTCCGAATATTTTACCGGGATCTTTTCTGATCTCTTCTCTTTTTTCTTTTATAAAATTTTCCAGGTTGCTCATTTTATTATGTTCCTAAATTTCATCTATTAGAGACTGTAATCCAGACCTCTCTGCAGTTTGGGGTCATTTACAGGTACAAGATTATATTTTTTCGACATCATTCTGAAAATTATCATAACAAATCCGACAACTGCTAAGGGAAATACAAGATCCATCCAGCTGAAGAAATATGCTCTTCCTGCCTGAACCATGCCTGGCATAATAACCCAGTAAAGATCAAAATAGTGTGCTGCTAAAATCCAGATTGCCACGAACTTCAGTCTTTTTGGGTTCGTCTTTGCAGGGAATGACAGCAGTGCAAAGAATGGGACTACAAAATGAACAATAATCAAAGCTATAGATGCATAAATCCAGCCACCTTCCCAGCGGTGAAAGAACCAGGTTGTTTCTTCAGGAAGATCTGCATACCATATAAGCATATATTGTGAGAAGGCTATGTATCCCCAGAAAGCAGTGAAGGCAAACATCATTGTGCCAAGACTGTAGTAGTGGTCGTCCTTTAATCCAGGTACCAGGTATCCGTTCTCTCTTAATAACACTACAGCAAGAGTAAGCAAAGCAAGTGCACACCATACAGTACCAGAGAAGTAATAGACTCCGAAGATCGTCGAGTACCAGTGGGGCTCAAGACTCATCATCCAGTCAACGCCTGTCATCGTTATCGTGATAGCAAAAACAAATATGAATCCTGTCGAAAGTTTGATGTTCGTTCTCGTAAGTGCCTGGTCACCTGTTTCATCCTGCTTCCTTGATCTCTGTGTAATCAGGAAATAGAATAATGTCCAGATCAGGAATATTACTACATTACGAACCAGGAAGAAAGGAATGTTAAGGTAAGCTTCTTTCGACTTTAACACCGCATCACTTTCTACCACAGCTGTATGTGTCCAGTGAAATACATCATGCAGCGTGAAGAACAAAGGAATACTTATAATAACAATATAAGGTATCACACCCGCAAAGAATTCGCTTATCCTTCTGAACGGAGTACTCCATACAGCTCCCGCAAGATATTCAAGTGAAACCAGAAATAATGAACCAACTCCAATACTTATCAGAAACATAAAGGATGTAAGGTAGCTGTAAGATGCCCGCTGCGGATCAATGATATATGCTAGAATTCCCAGAACCAGGCCTACACCGAGCAGGGTAAATCCGATGGTTAAAAATTTTTGCGGTAAAGTCCGCTTTATATATCCGGAATCATTTTTGGACATTGCTGGAAGACTCCTTTTTAATTTCCTGGATATCAGCGTTGCTTGCATTCTTTGCTCGCTGAAGAACTCTTATATAGTTCACAATAGACCATCTTTCCTCACGTGAAATCTGTGCTGCATAAGAAGGCATTGCATTCTGCCCGTTCGTCATTATATGATAGATCCTTCCGTCCGGAAAATTGATGGCCCTCTCCGTATGAAGTGAAGGAGGACTGGGAAACTGGCCTCTCAGCCTGCTGTCACCATCAGCATAATTACCGTGGCAGGGTGAGCAGAATGTGAGGAATTTCCTCTTACCAAGTTCAATTGACATTTTAGTCGGAAGTACCGGATTCACCAGGTACTCCTTTGGTTCAGCTATTCCCATATAAGGATAAGGAACGAAACCGCGGGCAACTGTACCCTCCACGGGCCTTCTCATTCCAAATTCATCTGAGAAGAAAATACTCCTTTCCTGAGGTATAACTTTGTCCTGTGTTTCCATCCAGTTGTAAGGCACCATATACATAAACTTGTTAAGGGTAAAGTATGTTAAGGCAGATACTCCCAGGGCAACGATTACAAGGAAGGTTATAAACTTTGCATCAAATACCGGGTAGGATACTATTTCAGGGAAATAAACTTTCTCAATTTCCGTCGCTCCAAGGTTTCGGTAAAGTTCCTCAACCCTGGTTTCATCAAACAGAGGATCTTCAGCGAGAATTACAAGTCCGTATCTGTCGATAGAAACCCGTTTCATATATTCTGTATCGTGCAGCGGATGATTATTAAACGGCAGGTTGAAGAATGCTATAATCATACCGAATACGGTCGATAAGGCAGCCAGCAGCACCGTGAACTCAAAGGTAATAGGGATGAATGCAGGGAGCGCAAAGTATGGTTTTCCGCCTATTACCATCGGGTAATCAATTGACATCGTCCAATACATAAAGAGAAGAATAAATGCAGTACCTGAGAATCCGAAAAACAATGTTACGAATCCCAGCTTCGATCTTTTTAATCCCATCGCCGGATCCATACCATGAAGGGGATATGGAGTATTCACATCGAACTTCTTGAATCCCTCGCTTACAACTTTCTTTGCAGCTTTGATGATAGAATCAGGATTATCAAACAGGGCTGTAATACCGAATAATTTATCTGTTCTATCCATTATTCAAGGCCTCCGTATGTTCATGATCCCGGGGATGAGAGGGTTGTGCGCCATCAGACATTGCCTTAACCTCCGACATTGAAACAACAGGTAATGTTTTTGTAAAAAGAATTACAAGGGTGAAGAATAAACCGAAACTTCCGGCAAGTATACCTATATCAAATATGGTGGGGACAAATGTTCCCCAGCTTGACGGAAGAAAATCTCTGTGCAGTGAGGTGACTACAATTACGAACCTTTCGAACCACATACCAACGTTAACAAGTATGGCTATAACCAGCATAATAGGAACGGACCTTCTTATTTTCCTGAACCAGAACAATTGCGGGAAGAGAACGTTGCAGCTTACCATTATCCAGTATGACCAGGCAAAAGGACCAAATGCACGGTTGATAAATACAAACTGTTCAATCGGGTTTCCGCTGTACCAGGCCATAAAAAACTCTGTTCCGTATGCGTAACCAACCATCGATCCTGTGAGCAGAATAACCTTATTCATGTTGTCCAGGTGGTTGAGCGTAATAATATTTTCCAGGTCGAAAACTTTCCTTACAAAGATCAGTACCGTAACCACCATTGCGAATCCGGAAAATATAGCTCCGGCCACGAAGTAAGGAGGAAAGATAGTCGAGTGCCATCCCGGAAGTACGGCCACGGCAAAGTCGAAACTAACCACAGTGTGAACCGATAATACCAGCGGGGTTGCGAGTCCTGCCAGTATCATATATGCTTTTTCATAATGCTGCCACTGGCGGTTGGAATGTCTCCAGCCGAGACTAAAGACTCTGTAAATCAGCTTCTTAACTTTATGGGTTGTACGGTCACGAAGCATTGCAAAGTCGGGAATAAGTCCTGTATACCAGAAAATCAGTGATACGGTAAAGTATGTCGACACTGCGAAAACGTCCCACACAAGCGGTGAAATAAAGTTAACCCAGAGGCTGTGCTGATTCGGATAAGGGATCAGGTAGCCGGCAAGCCAGGGACGGCCGACGTGAATAAGCGGGAAGAGTCCTGCACACATAACCGCAAAAATCGTCATTGCCTCAGCGAACCTTGCGATTCCGGTTCTCCACCTTTGTCTTAACAGGAAGAGGATAGCAGAGATCAGTGTTCCGGCGTGTCCAATACCTACCCAGAATACGAAGTTGATGATAGGAAATCCCCAGGCAACAGGCTGATCATTTCCCCACATACCAACGCCGTAATAAAAGCTGATTGCAAGACAGACGGCACCGAAGAGGAGGAAACTGACCGACACTGTGAGCGCAATCAGGTACTTCTTCGTCGGTTTGGTATCCATCGGTTTGGCTATAATCTGTTCGATCTCCGAACGGGATAAACCGCCTTCTATGACCGGAATCTCCCTGGAATAGTCAACAAACGGATAATCTGTAATCTCTGGGTCTTTCAATTATACTTCCTCCGAATGAGTATTTCTTAATTTGGCAATGTATGTAACATTGGGACGGGTATTCACAAAATCGAGAACATAGTATCCTAATTCATGATTCCTGTATTTATGGAACTCTGCTCCTTTATCATTTATATCACCAAACTGAATTGCGCTGGTGCTGCAGGCCTCCTGGCAGGCTGTCTTAACATCCGAGCCTTTCAGGTCTCTGTGCTCTCTAATCGCATCTGACCTTGCTTCCATTATCCTCTGAATACAGAATGTGCACTTCTCCATTACTCCGCGTGAACGGACAGTTACCTCGGGATTGTAAAGCAGGTTGAATAAATTATCCTCCTGGTATGAATCTCTGAAATGATCCCTGAAGTTGAAGAAGTTGAATCTTCTTACTTTGTAAGGACAGTTGTTTGAACAATATCTTGTACCCACACAGCGGTTGTAAACCATCTGGTTAAGTCCGTCCGGACTATGGGTTGTTGCCACAACGGGACAAACATTCTCGCATGGTGCATGATCACAATGCTGGCAGAGCATAGGCTGCGCGCTGACTTTAGGATCATCGACAGTACCTGAATAATACCGGTCAATCCTCAGCCAGTGCATCTCCCTTCCCTTCTCAACCTGATCCTTCCCTACTATCGGAACGTTGTTCTCAGAATGGCAGGCAATTACACATTCTCCACAACCCAGGCATTTATTCAGGTCAATTGCCATTCCCCACTTCAAGCCTGGATATTCAAATCCAGGATAGAGCGACTTATTCTCCTCCTCACTCTCCTCGCGGATAAAGCCGGGATTCTTTTTATATTCTTCAACGGTTCCTTCACGGACTATATGTCTTTTTTCAACTGCATCTCGTGTCAGATCTTTATCAAATGCGTGATGTTCCTGTGCTGTCACAAGCTTGTATGTGCCGCCGGATTTTTTAACAGATGCACCTGTATATATCCATGGCGACAATCCTCCGTCCTTTGATAGAAGAACATTCGCATTAAAACCTACACCTGAACCAACAATTCCCACCTTCGATCTACCATACCCAAGTTCAATAGTTAATGTTTTATCTGCAGAACCCGGCTGTACGAACACAGGAATCTGAAGCTTCCTGCCGTCAATCTCAACATCAACCAGATCGTCTGAGTTAACTCCAAGTTCTTTAGCGGTCGCATTGGAAATCGCTGCATAATTATCCCAGGTTATCTTTGAGACCGGGTGAGGAAGTTCCTGCATCCAGCCGTTATTGGCAAATGAACCGTCGCCCGTTGAATAGCTTTCTTTTAATACGACCGTATAGCCCTTCGATCCTGAGGATTTGCTTCCGGCCGACTGAAAGGCAGATGTATTGAAACTTCCGGTTGATCCGGTGTTTTCATCGGTTGAGGCCACTCCATCCTGAAGAACACCGAACCAGAATTTATCAAAATCCATAGCCGGTTCTACAGAAGAATAGATATTATCCTTCCAGTTCTTCATCAGGTATTTGTGGTAAATCTTAAAATCAAATTTATCCGGCTCTCCGTTTATCCACTTAAGCAGTACCGCTTCTTTTTGTCTTGTATCAAATATTGGCCATATAACCGGCTGCTGAAGTGAAGAAAAGCCTGTCCTTGTTTTTGCATCTCCCCATGATTCGAATGTATGGTTTATTGATAGAATATAATCTGCAGACTCCGAAGATTCATTACTGCTTTCAGTAAGACTGATAACCAGTGGGACTTTCTCCATTGCGGCTTTATAACCTAGATCGTCAGGCAGATGATATACAGGGTTGCTGTCATAGTGAATAACAGCAGCTACATTACCATTCTGCATATTTTCAGTCAGAGAATTCCACTCTTCTTTTGAAGATAAAGGAAGTACTGAATACTCAACCTGATCACTACGGTACATCGCATCGTTACCGAGCATATTGTTTAGATGATTGACAGCTGTGTGCACTTCTTCAGGCAGGTTATTACCCGCGTACAATATTGAACTGCCCTTGTACTTATTAAGATCAGAAATAATATACTTAACAGTTTTAACGGGAAGGTTGTGTTTCTGTGCAAAAGTTTCGGCTGAAGTTCCCTGTCCCCCTCCGCCAAGCTCGCTGATGAGCATCTCAACAAATTCGTACTGGGCATCGGGATTCAGGCGCATTCTGTAGTCGGCGTTGCTTCCTGTTAATGTCATATTACCTTCAACAACATACATCCTGTTGAAGTTTTTAAGATCGGAAACATCCCTGCCCTCGGCAAACAGCCTTGCATTCTCAACGGTGTTGCCGTCGGTTCCGAGGAAATCTGATTCCAACGCTACTATAACCTTAGCCTTGTTCCATTTGATTAATGGAAATGGTCCGCTGCCGTAGCTTTTCTGCCATGCAGAGTTCTTTATGGCATCGTTGAATAATTCGTATGAATAAACTTTTACGGAGGAGTACTTCGACTAAAAGTCGTCCAGAACTTTCTTTCCCGTAGGCGAATTTATTTTTTTAGTAATTACAGCAATTTCTTTGGTGCCGGCTTTGGCCAGGGCTGCCGATATTTCCTTATCAGCATTCTGCCACGAGATTTCATCTATGGTTCCGCCGTTTCTTTTCCTTGGTCCCTGCAGCCTTTCAGGATCATAAAGGTTAAGAATATTTGCATGTCCTTTTGAACAAAGCTTACCTTTGCTTACCGGATGATCGGGGTTTCCGTCAGCCTTTATTGGTCTGCCTTCGCGGGTTTTTATTAAGATCCCGCAGGCATTTGCACACGCGGTGCAGGTTGAAGCATAATAGTTTGCTTTGCCCAGTGTGATTTCTTCAGGTTTCTTTATATACGGAATTATATCCCCTTTGTCGCGATAGTCGGAACAACCCGTTCCGGCAAGGGCTGCAGAAGCTCCTACAAGTGCAAGGAATTTTCTACGGGATAATCCGGGGAGCTTTATAGGACTGAAATCATCTGTGACACCGTCTTTAAATTCGTGGCGGCTTGCTTCCAAAATTTTCGGATCGTTGTATAGCTCTTCAAGGCTCTGCCAGTAATTAACATCAGGTTTATCTTCTGAATTGCTGTTTTTAATATTGTCCTGATTTTCAGACATTCTTTTCACCTATTTTTGTTCTCCTTACAGCATCGGGATTTATTGCTATCATAACTTCCTTGTCTTTCTCCTTCTTCCGTAAAAAAGAAAAGGGAATCGACTTAACTGCGAAGTAGCCGAATACTCCCGTGCCAAGAGAGGAAAAAAACTTTTTACGATTTATTATTTTGGGTTTTAATTTCACTGTTTCCATTTCATCTCCTGTTAACGATGACATGCCCAGCAGTTATCGGGACCTTTAGTTATGCCTTTAATATCAGGCAGCCGTTCTTGGGCATTTCTATGACAGTCAAGACATGCAGGACATGGTGAATGAACTTACCTGGAGGACCTTATCCATATTCTTTACTTCACCATGACAGTTAACACAATCGATTCCCTTATTGACATGAACGCTGTGATTGAAATAGGTGAAGTCCGGTGTTTTATGAATCCTCTTCCATGGAAGTGCTTTGCCTTCATTATAATAGGCCGTAAGTTTTTGAATTTCCGGCCTGTCTTTACGGGCTATCTTATGGCAGTTCATACAGGTGTTGACCGGAGGTACCATAGCATGCCTCGATTTCTCAACGCCCGTGTGGCAGTATTGACAGTCTATTTTCATTTGACCCGCGTGAAGATTGTGTGAAAAGTTGATAGGCTGCATTGGCTGATAACCAACACCGTCACGCTCAGCTTTACCCGCAAAATAGGTTATAGTAAAAGAGGCAAGTATTACAAAGATGGTAACCGGAACTCGGATCCGCAGGGTATAATCAAGTAAAGATTTTTTCATTAGTTATTCCTGAGATTGCAGGTTGATTTTTGAACAATAAAAATCCTCATACAGTGTATCTGCACCTTAAAAAAATCTCGTCTTATAATTTTAGCTAAAGGTAAAAAAAGTACTCAGCACAGCTCGTGTAGTTGCGCTAAGTGATAGTAAATCTAAACACAGTGAATTTTAGTTAATCTCCAAACTTAAAAAATTATGTATATAATGCAAAAGAGTTTATGTGTATAATTATACTTTTAATCACTATTATTTGCTCTTTATGAAAAGTTCACCATGGCTTTCAAATAAATACTTTAATATCTGACTCGTCAGTATAAATATTCTCTCCTTATTATAAAGTATAATTGTTGAAGTTTTCAACAACTTAAGCTTCAAAAAAACGGCGCACAGAACATCGTAAAAACCGTAGTATGACAAAAACGTCATACTTTTTTGTTTTTAGATGATGGCGTTCGGGAAGCCGGGAGTAGGCTTGTTATAGACCTGGTGGAGGAGTGATTTTTCCTGTTTTGCCGGATGAGGTATCTGCCGGTTCTGGCAGACTAAATCAGCCTGTTTAAGTAAGTAGCGGGGTGTTCTGCCCTAACATTTATGTTGAATTTTTTAACACCATACCTTATCTGAAGCATACAACCAGGGTTACCGGTTAACACTACCTCTGCCTTTGTATTACCGATATTTTTCATCTTCTCTTCAAGCAGTTTAAGCGATGTGTCTGTGTGCAACAGATTATAAATCCCTGCACTTCCGCAGCATTTTGTTGAATCTTCAAGCGGGATAACAGTTATTCCCTGTACCTGCTTTAATATGTCTCTCGGTTCGTTGAAAATTTTCTGGGTATGAACAAGGTGACAGGCGTCGTGATAGGTGACATTCCCGGTCTCAATGTTTTTCAGAGGAGGTAGATCTATCGTCCAAAGGAATTCGGCAACATCTTTAACTTTTGAAGAGAATTCCCGGGCTGACTCAGCAAATTCAGGGTCATCTTTTAATAACTCTCCATACTCCTTCATAAAAGCACCGCATCCGGCTGAATTAGAGATGAGATAATCATACTCATGTCTTGCGAAAGTTTTGATGTTTTTCTTTGCAAGTTCTCTTGCGGTTTTCATATCGCCGTTGTGCGCATTAAGCGATCCGCAGCAGGTCTGTTCTGACGGTGAAATAACCATCGCACCAAGCTTGTTCAGCAGTTCTACTGTATCCTTATTTACCTCCGGAAGTAATATATCCATCAGGCAGCCAATGGAGAATGCCAGCCTGTATTTCACTTCAGTCGAGGGATATGAACCGGCAGATGAACCACTATCAGTTGAGGGAATGGGAGTAGACGAGATCCCGCCGGAAGTGGAGTCCGATGCTGCAGGGGTCGGAGAAAATGGAGGGTTATATTCCCTGATGTATGAATCGCTGAATTTTGCAGGAATTTCAGGTGAGAACTGTTCGATCTCAGCGATTCGGGGGAAAAGCTTGCTAAGGATTATTGTCGATCGTAGCATTTTTTCAAGGCCCGACCTCTGATACAATCTTAGTAGTTTTGCAGCAAACCGTAGTCTGATCCTGTAGGGAATTATTTTTTTCAGAAAGAAATGTTGAACGGGCGATGAGTATCCCTGTTTATCAACTTCCACCCGGGCGGCCTCAACCATTCTGCCATACTTAACACCGGCAGGACAGGCAGTCTCACAGGCCTGGCAGTCGAGACAGAAATTCATTTCGTAAGCGAAGGTATCAGTAACTGCAAGAGCACCTTCGGCAACAGATTTTATTAGTCTTATCCTCCCTCTGGGCGAGGAAGTTTCTCTCCCGGTAAGTAAATAAGTAGGACAGGAACTAAGGCACATTCCGCAATGAATACACTGCGTATAAACATCCGTTAGTTCCTTTATTTCAGTTAAAGAATTAATATTAATTATACCCGGGTCGTTTTTATCGTACAAATTTTTTATCATCCGGAAACAACACTTCACACTTCGGCTTTAATGAGAATATTTTTCCGGGATTAAGGATATTGTTTTCATCAATGGATGCTTTAATTTTCTTCATCATTTCCAGCCCCGGTATCCCTGCCACGCTTTCAAGGAATTGTTTCTTTGCAAGCCCCGTACCATGTTCACCTGTTATTGTACCGCCCAGTTTTATAGCCTCGTTAAAGATGAACTCAAACGCACGGTGAGCTTTTAAAATTTCACTTTTATCCCTCTCATCGGTAAGACAGGTAGGATGTATATTGCCATCACCCGCGTGTCCGAAATTTCCAAATACTACATCAAATTTCCTGGCTGCTTCATTCACTTTTTCAATCATCACCGGCAGCTCACTCCTCGGTACAGTAGCATCCTCAAGAATTGTGGTTGGTTTCTTTCTTGCAAGTGCACTGAAGGCGGTCCGTCGTGCAGTTTTTAAGGCTTCAGCCTCAACTCTATCCTGTGCTGATTTCAAATAAGAACAGCTGTTTTTTTTCAGTATTCTATGAATCGAATCGGCATCTTCCTGAACCGAGCTGCCCCTTCCGTCAACCTCAATCAGCAAAACAGCTTCACTGTTTACGGGCAGCCCGATATGAGTATAATCCTCCACACAATTAATTGTCGTCTTATCAAGAAACTCCATCATCGAAGGCGTAATATGTGCCGAAATAATTCCTGCCACAGCCTTCGCCGCATCATTCAGTTTATCGAAGTATGCAAGAAAAGTGATTGATTCAGTCGGCTTGGGAATCAGCTTCAGCAGTATCTTCGTTATGATGCCAAGTGTTCCTTCACTCCCGACAATAAAATCTCTCAGGTTATACCCTGCAACATCCTTCATATTCTTCCCGCCGGTTTTCAGCAGGTCGCCGTTCGGCAGTATCATTTCCACGCCAAGTACATAATTTTTTGTCACCCCGTACTTAAGCCCTCTCAGTCCTCCCGCATTATTCGCAACGTTGCCGCCGATAGTGCAGACGTTAATGCTTCCGGGATCAGGAGGATAGAAAAGACCTGATTTCTCAACCTCACGCTGAATCAGTCCTGTTACAACCCCGGGTTCAACAAGAGCAGTAAGGTTGGCAGTGTCAATCTCTAATATCCTGTTCCACCCCGTCATCACTACAACTAAAGAATTCTCAACAGGTATCGATCCCCCGCTCAATCCTGTTCCTGATCCTCTCGGTACGATGGCAAACCTTTCACTGTTTGCCAGCTTCATCAATTCAGTTATCTGTTGTTCGCTTTCAGGGAAAACGATTGCTTCGGGGGACTGAACTAGAAGAGGTGTGGCATCGTAAGAATAGGTTATTTTGTCTTCGGGGGAATCGGAGAAATTGTTTTTACCGACTATACTTTTAATTTTTTCTTTTACAGAATGATCCATTAATTATCTGATTATCAGATGTTGAAGTCGGGAGATAAAATCATGATGCTACCCGGCTCAGAATTAGTCTCACTATCAGCGCAATAATTATTGCAGCGCCGATATAGATGAGAAGAGTCTGAATCGACCTAACCGTCAGTGCTGCTGTTGAACGATATCCCCTCCATCCGCATTGTTTGCACCGGTACAGCTTCAGAAAGGATATCCTCTTCACAAGTCTCTCTCTCAAGTTTCTTGAATGAGACCTGTAGATTGTCCCCGTGGCAAAGCACGAAGGGCATTTCTCAAATACAGGATTTTTCTTCTGGATAAATGTGAAAGATTTCATTTTCCTGATCGATAATTCCATAGCTTGACGTATCTGCCAGGGGAGCTTTCCCGCTCCCCTTAAGTATGTGTATTAAAATATGATTATTTTTACTGATAATTCAATAGTTTGTTATATTTTTTGTCACTCGATAGAACGGAAAGTGCTGCCTGGAACTGCGGATCATTTTCAAGAGCCTCCTTTACCCTCCCTTGTGATCCAAGATACCTTGATGCCAGTTCAGATTTTAATTCTTTTTGAATTTCTGTCTTGTATATCTTAAACTCGCTCCCGTCTATCTTTCCGAACTGATCTTTAAGTTTCTTAAGTTCAGAAAGTATTGAAGAATCAAGTTTCTTTTTATCGGCATCTCCTATAAGCTTGTTCACAGCTTTCTCCGCGTCAGAACTGTACTCAAAGTCCTCGTCCTTCAAAAACTTCTCAAATTGGGAGAATAATTTTTCATCGTTTATTGAACTGAACTTTTCATTCTGATGGTTATAATAATAATGGTCAGCGAACTTAAAGAACATTCCTTTGGCAAGCAGGTCCTGTGTGATACCGCCGTCAATTTTGTATTCTACAGTTGAATCCGGAGTTATGCCGCCTGCACCGTAAACAGAACGTTTGTTATCTGTCAAATATTTACTGTTTAGTATTGAATCAGCGTCGGTTATAACTTTATTGTTCTCTGCGTAGTTGATTTTTTGAATACATCTTCCGCTAGGCGTATAATACTTTGCCGTAGTAATCTTTAAAGAAGAATTATAGCTTAAGGGAGTTATTGTCTGCACCAGTCCTTTGCCGTATGATTTTGTTCCGATTATTACACCCCTGTCGTGATCCTGCATTGCTCCGGCAACGATCTCCGAAGCCGAGGCCGAACCCTGGTTAATAAGCACAACAAGTCTTGCATTGCCTGCAAAGGGTTCCTGGTCTGCATAATAATGATTAACGTTCGTATCATCTCTTCCTTTCGTAGTTACAATCAGATCTCCTTTCGGCAGGAACTTATCGCATATATCCGCAGCCACGTCAAGGAGTCCTCCCGGATTGCCGCGAAGGTCAAGCACAATCGACTTAATTTCCTTCTGTGCCTTAAGTTCCTTCAGTGCATCTAAAACTTCTGAAGCGGCCGACCTGCTGAAACTAGATAGCTTAAGGTAAGCATTATTGCTGTTTTCGGGCATAAAACCATAGTAGGTGAGGTTCTTTACCATAACTTCTTCTCTAATCAGATTGAAGTTAATTGTATCCTGTTCTTCATTTCTTACTATCTTCAGATCAACTGCTGTTCCGGGTTCTCCTTTTACAAGCTGCGAAACCTCGTCTATATTCTCCGGAGTTATAGCCACACTGTCGGCTGCTATAATTTCATCGCCTATCCTTATTCCCTGTCTCTGGGCCGAATACCCGTCAAGCACCTCAACCACTGTAACGGCACTTCCTCTCACGCCGATAGATATCCCGACCCCGCCGTACTTGCCATTTGTAATAAGATCAATTTCTTCTTTTTTATCCCCGTCAATAAATATTGTATAAGGATCAAGCGTGTTAAGCATACCTTCAATGCCGGCCCGCATAAACTGTTCGGGGTTAATGTTGTCGACATAGTTAAGAGAAATCTCTTTATAAACCTTTCCAAACAAATCAATGTTTTTGGAAATTTGGAAATAAACATCATCCTCGCCCGGGAAGAAGCCTGAAAACAAAAGGATTACCAGCACTCCGCCTAAATATGATTTCCAATGCTTCAATTTCATATTATCTTGTCTCCTTCTTCTCTAAAAAGTTTATTTCTTCAAGGATACCGTCATGAATCACTTCAATTGATTTCATTCCGTCAATAACCTTCATCCGGCTGTTCTGGTCTGCAATATAAAGGTAGCCTGCCCTGACCTTTTCATAGAACGATGAGTCCGATATCTCAATCCTGTCGGGATCAAAATTCCTCATCAGTTTCTTTCTTCTGTCAGCTTCTTCGACAGTGATATCGATGAAGAAAGTAAGATCGGGTACGGTCTCTCCGATAGCCAGATTGTTTATATGATTCACCGATTCAATATCAATGCCGCGGCCGAAGCCCTGGTATGCTGTAGTGGAATCATGGAATCGATCCGAAATTACATAGATTCCCTGATTAAGATAAGGTCTAATTTTTTCCCTGACAAGCTGAGCACGTGCTGCAGAGAACAGAAATATTTCCGTTTCCATCACCATATGATAATGTTTCTTGTCGAGCAGTATCGATCTTACCAATTCGGATATTTCTGTTCCTCCCGGTTCGCGGATTATTTCAACTTTTTTATTTTGTTCGATAAAATATTTTTTAAGCAGCTCAACCTGTGTGGATTTACCGCAGAAGTCGATTCCTTCAAAGGTTATAAACATAAAGGGGAGTCTCCAGGTTCAATTAAATTTTTTAATGATGTATCTTAATCTTTCCGGCTTGATATGCTCGAGAATGGTATTTTTTGGGATATCTACCTTCGGTACTACACTGCCAAGAGTGTCCAGCACAATATCCCTGTAGTTAACATAAGCTTTTATCTCGCTCTTGTCCATTTTTCCCAACATATCTATTCCCGCTCTTATATCGACGGAGATCTTGTTAGGCAGCAGTACCACTTCCCTGTCAACCGGAAGATCAATTATCTGAACATCAACATCATCAAAATTTTTATCAACTATTTTCTGAACGTTCAGATATACCGAAACTTCCCTATCCTTATAAATAACTCCCGGCAGATCCTCTAGCTGAACCTGACCTCTCAAGCCGTCATCAAGTTTTTCGAAAGTTTTCCTTTTGGTGTAAACGAAGGTCAGATTCCTGACTACGCTCCTTGGACCATAAAGGGTGGTGGAGTCGGGACTTACTTGTATAGGAGTTGCCAGCCCATAGCCCGGCTTATAATTCAGATCCAAGTCCGCTACAATCGCAACTTTTTTCATAAAATCTTTTTCTACATAAAAAGAAAGCGTATCCGGTGTCATATCTATGACTTCAATATCCGACGAAAGCCACTGGTTCTCACCAAGGAAATTATATAGATTAACGTTGATCTTCCCGCTGTCCTCCACGGATATGGTGTAGTCGGATTTCGTACTAAGGTTTACACCGAGAAGCTTCCAGCCTTGTCCCTTCAGCTTCACGGATATATCGTCGGGTATCTTGGTTGCTGTCGAATAACCCGTCGGGAAATTTACCAGCTTTACCGGTACATATACGGTTGCATAATAATCGTTCGAAAGCGAGATAGATATCCATAGTATTATGGAGAAAATAACTGAAAGGACTACTATGTGCAGATTTTTTTTCATTTCTTAAATATAAATAAAAAAACTCCACGGTGAGCGGAGTTCTCTAGCAAAAATATGAACACAGGTTCTAGATTATCTTTTTAAATAAATCCAGCAGCTCTCTCCTGTTGGCGCGTGAGATATCTCTTCCCTGGATAGGGAATCCTTCCATGGCACGCGCTGCTTTTCTCAGGTTGTGAACGTTAAGCTTTTCAAGTTCTTCCATTGAAGGTATTTCCTGTGAGCCGCCCCTTTTGGCCTGTTTTTCAGCAGTTGGTTTTTCTGCGGGTTTGATGCTCTGCTGTTCTTCCTTGGGCTCTTTAATACCTAACGCCTCTCTCCTGAGTCTCTCAAGATGATCGGTATTTACTGAAAAAAGATTTGCACCTTCAGATTCCTTTTGGGGTTTGGGTGCATGCGCTTTAACCGGTTTTGAAACCGGAACTTTTGGTTTTTCTTTTTCGGAACTGCTTATATCTCCGCCTGGTTCCCTTACCGGTTTCATAGCTGCCTGTTCTGCTGCTTCAGGTTTTCCTGCGGCTGAAGGTTTTGTAGTATGAACTGCTCCACCTGATTTTTTCTCAGGGACAGTTTTGTCTGTCTCTTGTTCCGCTTTTTTGGCAGATATATCCACAACAGAATCTTTTCCGGCTCCGGTAGGTTTATTCTCAAAGGATGATCCATCAGTTTCAGTTTTTCTTTTTCTGTCAGGCTTGGTTTTCCTGCCTTCCCCCGGATCGTCATCTGCTATTTCGGGAAAAAGTGCAGTCATCTGCGAATCAGGCTGGGGAATTACATGGATAGAAACAAGTTCTCCTACCCTGGCAGCTGCTGCTGCTCCGGCATCCACAGATGCTTTTACCGCAGCAACATCACCTACAATCTTGATTGTAATAAGTGCAGGATTGGTTACCTCTTTCCCTATCAGGGTAACGTTTGAAGTCTTAACCATGGCATCCGCGGCTTCAATTGCAGCAACGAGACCACGGGTTTCAACCAAACCCAGTGCTTTCGGCATAGGTTACTTTCTTTTTGGCAGAATTGCTTCAACTTCAGTATGGGGACGCGGAATGACATGAACTGATATCAGTTCACCAACTCTCTGCGCAGCAGCAGCGCCGGCATCGGTTGCCGCTTTTACCGCACCAACATCTCCCCTGACCATGACGGTTACATAACCGCCTCCGATCGTTTCTTTTCCCAGTAATTCTACTTTTGCGGCTTTAACCATTGCATCGGCGGCTTCAACGGCGCCGACCAGCCCCTTGGTTTCTATCATTCCGAGTGCGTCAAGTGACATAAACGTGCTCCCAATATTGAATTTATGATGTTCGAAAATAGCTTATCAGCTAATAAATGTCAATTTAAACTATTAAGGTATTCCTGCAGAATTATTGCCGCAGAATTCTGATCAACCAGCCCTTTATCCCTTCGCTTTGATTTTTTAGTTACAGATTCAAGTATTTTCTCCCTTGCCATCACCGAAGTGTACCTTTCATCCCACAAAATAATTTCTTTTATGAACTTTTTTTTAAGGTCCTCTTCGAATTTTTTCACCTGGTCGGTAATATGAGATTTGCCTCCATCTTCATTTATTGGAAAGCCCAGTATTATCTTCTCAACATTTTTTTCTTCAATTACTTTCTTCAGCTCATTCCAGAAATTTTTATCGTTGAATAGTGTTTTGTATGCATAGGCAAATATTTTCAGCGGATCACTTAAGGCAAGTCCCGTTCTTTTTAGTCCGAAGTCAATGCCTAATATCCGGGCTGGTTCATTAAATTCATTTTCGGGCATCAGGCACTTTCAAAACGTTCAACTGAGTAAATTCCTTTCAGCTTTTTTAGTCTCTCTATTATTCGTGAGAGATGATCCAGGTTGTGAACGTAGAGGGTAACGTTTCCTTCAAAGGTAGAATCGGTTGTATTAATGTTTATAGATTTTATATTCGTATTCTGATATGCCACTATTGCATGTGAGATTTCGTTCAGGAGTCCCGGCGAATCTTCTCCCATTACCGTTAGCCCTGCCACGAAAAGATTCCCTTCTCCCTCCGGCCACTGAACCGAAATCAGCTTGCTGGGATCATGCTCTGAGATACGGATCAGGTTGGGACAGGTTTTCCTGTGTATCTTTATCCCCTCGCCAATGGTTATATATCCTATCACCGGATCACCGGGAATGGGATTGCAGCATTTGGCGTATGAATAAAGAATTCTGGTTTTCTTGCCTTCAACCAGTACTCCTCCGATATCACCTCTCGCAACATTGGCAAAATTTTCAAATTCCATCGGAGCAGCGGGAGCAGCCTCTTTTTTCTCATCTTTCGTTTTGGTGGCAGTTAGTACCTCGTCAAGATTAACTTTTCCCTGAGCAATAGATTTGAAGAAATTCCTTGTATTCTCAAATTTCAGATCTGACGTCAGCTTCGAAAGATCATCAGGAGTAAAAGATAGCTTCATTTTTTTGATTTTCTTTTCCCATATCTCTTTTCCGCCTTTTACAATATCCTCTTCTTCTTTATTGATCCACTTCCTTACAGCCGATTTTGCTTTATGCGTAACTACAAACTTTACCCAGTTTTTATTGGGATGTTGATTCTTGGAGGTAATGATTTCTACCTGGTCTCCGCTGTGAAGCAGGGTATCCAGCGGCACGATCCGGCCGTTTACCTTTGCTCCGATACAGTGGAAGCCGACTTTTGAGTGGATTTCAAAGGCAAAATCAACAGGAGTAGAATGTATGGGTAGACGCCTAAGATCTCCTTTCGGTGTAAAGATGTAAATTTCGTCCTGATAAAGGTTTAGCTTAAAACTTTCAAGTAAATCTTTCCTTGCATCATCCCTTGATGCGTTCTCAAAAATGTCTCTTATCCAGTTAACCCAGGTTTCAAGGTCTTTATCGCTGGCCGACTTATTTTCCTTGTAGCGCCAGTGGGCTGCCACACCTTTCTCTGCTACTTCGTGCATTTTGTTCGTCCTGATCTGCACTTCTACCAGCCTGCCTTCAGGACCAACTACGGTTGTGTGGATCGACTGATAATTGTTAGTCTTTGGAATGGAAATGTAGTCCTTAAATCTGTCCGGTACAGGCAGGTAAACCTGGTTTACAATGCCCAGCGTTGTGTAGCATTCATTTGCATTTTCTGTATCCAGTATTATCCTGATGGCGAAAAGGTCGTAAATCTCTTCAAATGGTTTATTCCGGCGTACCATCTTCCGGTAGATGGAATAAAGGTGCTTCGGCCTTCCGCTAACCTCATACCTGAACTTATATTCATCCAGTTTTTCAAGTATCGGCTCACTGAATTTTTTTATATAGCTTTCTCGTTCTTTTCTTTTGTTTTTTACCTTATCAACCAGCTCCTCGTATGCCTCCCTGTTAAGGTATTTAAATGAAAGATCCTCAAGCTCCCACTTAACCCTTCCAAGTCCAAACCTGTGAGCGAAGGGAGCATATATCTCCAGCGTTTCCTGTGCAATTCTTCTTTGTTTATCGGGATTCACAAACTCCAGTGTTCTCATATTATGAAGCCTGTCGGCAAACTTCACAAGTATCACCCTCACATCTTTAACCATCGAAAGGAGCAGCTTCCTGTAATTTTCTGCAACTGTAATCTCCTGTCCCTTAAATATTCCGCTTATTTTGGTAACACCATCAACAATCTCAGCCACTTCTTTGCCGAATTCTTTTGACAGAAGATCCAGGTTCAGCTCAGTATCTTCCACCACATCATGCAGCAGGGTGCTTGCTATAGTAATATCATCAAGCGGTAATTCCTGCGCTACAATCATTGCAACCTGGTAAGGATGCGAAAAATATGGCTCACCGGAAGCACGCAGATCATGCTTATGGGCCTCGAGTGAAAACTCAAAGCTTTTCTTAATTAATGCCTCATCTACAACCGGCAGATTCTTATGACATACAGCCAGCAGGTCATCCAGCATTTTCTCATATTTTGGTTCCAGTTTGCCCATAAACCTTAAAACCGTTAAAAATTAAACCGATAATAACATACTATATTTATTAGAATGGTGAAAGTCAACAGAATGTAATTTGAACCTTAATCCTCAATAAAAGTTCCTGAATATGGGGCTCTCCAGCCCGAAAGGCCTGACCAGCCTCCGGAGCTTTCACCCACCTCGTTATGGCTACATTAGGATTATATGGTTCATCCTCTCCGAGGATGAGGGTCAGTTAGGTTGTAAGCTTTATTACAAATGTTAAACTTCTCCGAAGTTTTTTCTGTTCTCTACCCACGTTCAGGCAAGCTGCACCCGGAGGTAAGTCTTCGTCAACCTTGCACATCTCAGCAGGGCTACTTTCATTGGTGAGAAAGTTCTTGCCTTAGTTCCTCTACCCTCTCCAGCCTGCTTTCCAGTTTGGAACGGACAGTTTTGTCAATCCTCGTTGAGAGGATTTCATCACAAAGCCTCAGAGCCTGCGGTGTCTCATTAAGTGCAGCATACTCCTGTGCCATCAGGTGTTTCAGGATAATCTCGTTATAATGATTCAGATTTCCCGGGAATGATTTCAGGATTTTTTCATATACAGCAATAGCTTTCCTGGGATCAATTTCTTCATAAGCTCTCCCCAATCCCCACTCGAAGAAACTGCTTCCGGGGTACTCTTTCAATGCTTCTTCCGCAAGTTCCGCAGCCTTTTTATATTCATTCCTATCTATGTAAATCCAAATCAGCGAGTTGATAGCAAGATAGGTATTATAGGTCGAATGCTTAATTGATTTCTCAAGCAGCCGGATACCTTCCTCCCTTTCATCTTCATATCCGGGAATCCAATCAAGGAATCCGGTTTTCCTGCTTTTCCAGTATTTGTAGGTGCCTATGGCGATGTAAGCTTCATAAAAGTTTGAGTCGAGTGCCGCAAGTTCACTGAAATCATTTAATGCATCGGCTCCGGATGTAAGTGCACCCAGCCATTCACCGTTGAGAGCCTTAAAGTAAGCAAGGTAACCCTCGGAAAGACTGAGGAAATATCTGTTCCAGGGATTTTTTTTCTGAATCTATAAGTAGATGCGACTGCTCCACAGCCAGTTCAAGCAGTGAATCGATAACCGCTTCGTTGTATTCTTCTCCGTAATCGTATGACCTTGCGATCTTTACCGCCGCTAAATAGGTTTTGCCCAACGGAATGAAGGGATAAGCTTTGTCGAGTGTCGTAAATGTCTTTTCAGCTTCACGGTAGTCCTGCAGAATTATTCTGCTTATACCGTACTTAAGGGAAGAATCAATAATGGGATCAGGATATGTCTGGGCTGCAGCAATGACCGGAATTAAAAGTACAGCGGTTAAAAGAATCACCTTCATTCTCCGGTTTCCTATTCTGTGTAAGCAGATTGTGTTAATCCTCCGTTGATAAGACCATACTGACCGGCAGCTGCACTACTTGTGTGATGAATGGCGAGGTCGGATTGTCCGGCGGGCGCGAAACTTCCATTTGCATCACGCTGTATCCGAAGTTCGCGGGCAGACGCTGTTGTTTTCGATTCAAAGTGTTCCAAATGTCCTGTCGCCTGCATCGCCAAGCCCCGGAAGTATGTACCCTTTATCATTCAGACCTTTGTCAAGCGCCGTTGTGAAAAGTTCTATATCCGGATGTTTCTCGAACACTCTTTTTATACCTTCGGGAGCAGAAACTAACGAAGCAAAAGTAAAATCGCTTATTCCATGATTTTTCATCTTTGTGATAGCCGCCGTTACACTTCCGCCGGTTGCCAGCATAGGATCGAGAATAATTATTTTTGTATTCTCTTTTGTGGATGGTATTTTGAAGTAATAGCTGTTCGGCTCAAGCGTCTTTTCATTTCTCTCCATCCCTATATGGCCGACTTTTGCATCGGGAATAACTTCAAGGAAACCATTAACCATTCCCAGTCCGGCTCTTAAAATCGGTACAAGTATAATCTCCTGAGACAACCGGTAGCCTGTTGTTTTTTCGAGAGGTGTTTCAATTTCGATTTCCTGCATCTTGAATTTCCGGCTGACTTCAATTGCAAGAATTATCGATAGCCGTTTAACCGCTGCCCGAAAGAATTCAGGACTTGTGTTTTTATCTCTCAGCTGAGTTATTTCTCTTTTAACTATAGGCGAGTTAAGAATTGTAAGATTTTTATATTCCTGTTGAAGATTAATTGTGCTCATAAAAATTATTACTTAACCTTTCTTCCCAAAATAGACAATAGATTGATAAAAGGTGAAAGCGGCGGAGTATAGTTATAATCGATCCGCCCCAAAACATCTGCAGCAGCTTTAAGCTTAATAAGCGTACTTATTAAATCTCCGTAGCCTGATATCTCCCTGCCTCCGAAAAATGCCGCACCGAGGATCTGCTTATTAACTGCATGATAAACTAATTTACCGAATACCTTCTCACTCCCCGGCATTACTTTTACAATGTTTTGTGCCGAAGCCTGTACGCTTTTACAGGGAATTGAATTTTGTTTAGCTTCTGCTTCGGTAATACCCACAGATACCTGGAACTTATCCAGTACCTTAACTGCTATATTTTTAACAACAGGCTCCGTATAAGCAGAACCGCCGGCAGCATTTTCTCCGGCAGCGTGAGCGAAATCGTGGGCAACAGTAGCTACTGGAAAATAGTCGTTCTGCTTCGTAACTTCGTTGATAATTTCGATATTATCGCCGCATGCCCAGATGTTCAGATCGGATGTTCTGAGAGCCCGGTCGACTTTTATTCCGCCTTTATCAGAAATCTTCAATCCTGCTTCTTCAGCAAGTTTGCTGTTTGGTGAAAAACCCACTGCGGATATAACTAGTCCCGGTTCCAGTATCCTCCCGTCAATATTTATCGAGCTTATAAATCCATCAGTAGAATAAGGAGTCATTTTTTTATAGCTGCCGTGGAATACTATTTTGTTTTTTTTAAGAAGCTCAAGTATAAGGCTGCTTACCTCGGGTTCGGTATATGGAAGAGGCAGATTTGCTTTCTCAACCAGAGTTACATCAATGCCTCTCATATGAAAGGCATCTGCGGCTTCAAGTCCTATATACCCTGAACCAAAGATTACAACAGAAGGAATATCCCGCGATTTTATAAACTCCATTACATCCTGCAGGTCCGCAACGTTTTTCAGTGTAAAAACGTTAGGAGAAAACTCAGGGAAACCAGGAATTTTATTGGGAATTGAACCTGTGGCCAGAATAAGAGAATCGTAACTTTCATCATATTCTCTTCTCAACTTGCCGTTGTATACTCTTATTGCTTTTTTATCGCGATTAATGCTGAGGACTTCACAATTTGTAAATGCTTTTACCCCCTTCTCTTTTCTGAAGTCTTCCGGAGTAAAAGTAATGATCTCTTCATATCCCGAAATGTCTCCTGAAAGCACGTAAGGAATCTCGCAGGTTCCGGTTGATATGTAATCGCCCGATTCAAACATCAATACATCTGCATCGGGACTAACCCTCTTGGCTTTCGCCGCTGTAGCCGGTCCTGCTGCGTTTCCTCCTACTACAATTATTTTCCGGGACTTAAGCACTTTTAATTTTATTTGTTCTTAAAACTCAATGTAAAAGGTACACCGTAAAAGCCGAACAATTCACGGATCTTGTTCTCAAGAAATCGTTTATAATGATCCGGTATATCTTTGGGATAATTTGAGAAGAATAGGAACACGGGGTAATTATCTCCCACCTGTGTAATATACTTTATTTTCACTTCCCTGCCGGTATGGGTTGAAGGAGGAGGATTCTTCTCAATTTCCTCCAGAAGTCTGTTGTTCAGTTCGCTTGTCGGAATTTTCTTTTTCCTCTCGGCACTAACTTCCTTAGCCAGATCGATTAACTTAAAAATTCTCTGCTTCGTTAATGCAGAAATAAATATCACCGGGAAATAGCTCGTTCTGCCTAGTTTGTCTTTTATTGTCTGCTCAAATTGTCTTGATGTGTTTGTGTCTTTTTCTACCAGGTCCCATTTATTCACGGCGATGATGATTCCTTTCCTCCAACGGACAGCCTCATCTATGATCTTCTGATCCTGTTTATCAAGACCAACTTCAGCATCAATCATTATCACAGCAACATCACACTCGCCGATCGAGCGAAGTGTTCTCAGCATCGAAAAGAACTCAATGCTTTCTTCAATACGCTTCTTCTTTCTGAGTCCCGCTGTGTCAACCAGTATGAGCTCCTCTCCGTAATATTTAAGTACGGAATCGAGACTATCGCGCGTTGTACCCGGAATTTCAGTTACTATGCTTCTGTCATACCCCAGCAGTGCATTCGTTAAAGATGATTTGCCCACATTAGGACGTCCGACGACAGCTATCTTCAAACGTGCATCATCAGATTCCTCTCCCATATCAGGGAAATCATTGGTAAGATCATCAAGAAAATCCCCTATCTTTCTGCCGGCTATTGCCGAAACATCATAAACAATATGCACACCAAACCTATAAAACTCAGCCGCCATTGGTTCATATTTTTCTGAATCAACTTTGTTGACAAGAAGAAAATATTTCTTTCCTGAATTCCGGAGAATTATTGCAATTTCCTCATCTACAGGTGTAATTCCAGCACGACCATCAACAAGAAATATTATCGAGTCGGCCTGGGCAATTGCAATTTCTACCTGTTCACGGATGGCTGTTTCAAATAAGTCGCTCGATAGCGGCACATAGCCGCCTGTATCCATTAACTGAAATTTCTTGCCTGCCCATTCGGCTTCTCCATAGTTCCTGTCGCGGGTAACACCGCTTTTATCATCCACGATGGCGTCTCTTTTACCCACCAGCCTGTTAAAAAGGGTCGATTTTCCAACATTCGGTCTTCCAACAATTACAACAATCGGTATTTTCATATATAAAAGTTTAATAATTAGGGGTTAAAGATAAGAAAATTAAAAGATTGAATGACTACAAAATTAAAGCATTTCAATCCTGATATTGGTTGGGGTCGGGATAATCCGGGATTAGTTTAAAAGAATAAATAGATTGAATAGGGAAATGTCGCTGTTGAAGCGTATGTGAAGCGGAGGTGGAGCGGAGGTGGAGCGGAGGTGGAGCGTATGTGGATAGTATGTGGAGCCTATTAGAGACGGTTTAGCAGATATCCCGGACGACGAAGTGAAGGCTAAAACAGGACCGGAGTATCTCATTTGATGGGCAGAATTATGGAAGAAGCATATAAGACTGAGGACAGAAGTCAGAATAATTAATTAGAACACGCAATTCTCAAAGGTTGTTGTTGGGACGGTCTAAACCTTAGTAATTCCGTGCTGCATTAGCATGAGATAGTGAAAAAAACGAGATTTTCAACTAATGATGGTCTCACAATCCGGGAAGTAATAGCTCAGAAGCTGAACTTCAGGTTTAGTGTGGGTACGAGTTCGATGTAATCGGCGTACTGCCTGTTCTCGACTGTTACCCTTGCAACTAATTCTCTATTATAGACAGCGGTGCTCCAGTAAGCGTCAATTGCACTGAGGAAATGGTTGATATAAATACCGATTACAGCTTTGGATGCAGTATTATAATAATCATTCGCGGTTGCTCTCATCCCTGTGTACTGATGGAATAGAGGTGAAACATTAAATCCAAGCTCAGGCGAATAATCAGCCCATCCCCCCCTGAACTGATGGTACTTTCCTATCATTTCGTAATACTGCTGTTCACCGTAGTATGCCAGCTGGTGGGACAGCTCTGAATGCTGTGCTTCAACTGCGTGAATATCATTAAAGTTAACTCTTTGCCACGGTTCCAAACCTGGAGTAGTTTCATCTATTGGGATGTTGGACTCATAATTAGAATTAAGCCACTTTGCATACCTCACCGCACTCCAACCCGTAGTACCCGTGACATTATCGGCGAACTTTTTAAAAGCATCGGTAGCATCGTTCCCTTTATTATTATAAATAATAGCCGTGGTAATTACAGCTGCTTCCAGAGCAGCGAAGATCCCTGCCTTCAGGTAGCTTCCGGCATAAACTTCACCCGCACCGGGGAGAATAAATGAGAAAAGTGCTCCAAGCCAGGGTGATTTTTTATCTTCGAACTGAGGCTCATATTTAAGTATCTTAATCTCTCTTTCAACGGCATCAAATGAGATCTTATTATCAAGCTGCAGATTGCCGGATAAAATTACTGCCGAAGAATTCTCCTTATCAATAATAACAGCCTGCTTACCCGTCTCCGGAACATTCTGTGCGGATGAAATACCAGCTGTCATACAAAAAATTGCTATAATAAGAATACTTCTGCTTGTCATTATACCCTCATAAAATTATTGAGTCATTAAAGATCGAATCCGAATAATATACCTCCGTAAAATCTCCATTCTTTTCCATAGGTTATATCTTCATTATTAACTTTTCTCGTCACTTTATCAAATCCATATGATGCATTTACAAATAGATTTGTAGGGAACAGGTAATATGAATTCATCTGCACCCGCAGTTCTACTCCTGCACCTTTCTTAAAAGTATCCAGAGCCGGGATCTTTCCGTTCCATGCATTTCCAAGGTCGCCGTAGAATGCTAAAAATATTTTGTCAAGATATATATGCCCCAGCCTTGCATCGATCTCTCTGAACAGCGGGAACCGGTAGGTCAAATTCATCCAGGCAATCTCATTGCCGCTTATAGCATAAAACGGGTAGGCCTTCATGCCCGACAAGTCCGCCCAGGTAAAAGTCGAAGAAATCGGGAACCTGGGGACCAAGGATCGTACCTCCCCTGAGCTGTGCTGTCAGTGTATGTGATCTGAACGGAAGCGGGAAATGAAGCTTCGAATTAAGCTCAACCCGGTGGAAGTTATAGTCATTATATTTAGGTTTTAGAACACCATCTTCAATTGTGTACTCACCTTCGTTATTAAACTTATTGAACTCATAATCGTACCGGAACTGCACCTGCGCACCGATGGGATTTATTTCCATATCCCTTGAAGGAAGTATAAGATCAAGATTATAGGTAAACCTTAAATCTCTTCCTATAAAATATTCATCATTCGATGTAGGATACAGTATCGACGTATTCGGGAAAATAAAGCTGTTGAGAGTGGCAGTATACCGGCTCCATAAAAATCTAAACTCTACATTCTGATTCCTGGAAAAGATCCGGTGCTTTGCTGCCAGGTCCACTTCAAAAAGGTTATAAGCGATGTCTGTATTTACAATATTATCATAATGCACGTCTCCGTTAGGCAGTGTATCAACACCAAAGAAAATATCAACGTCAGATTTACGACTTATATTATAAACTTCCAGTGATAGTTCAGGTTTCAACCCGAGGTTGAAGAGCAGCGGCAGTTTGTTCCGGAATTCAAATATCAGAAACAGATCTCTCTCCATCCTTGCGTTGATTGATCCCCCCGCAAATAACGAATAGCGGTTCAGCATATCGCTGGATGATACATATACACCGGGTTTCAGCTTTTCAATAAAACTGTTTCCTGTGTTATAGTTATCAAAGCGGATGAACGGGAAGAAGGATAACCTGGAGAACGCACCGCTGTATTTTTCCTCCTCGTAATCGGGAGTCTCATAATCGTTATAGTTTCTTAGATGATCTATATCGAAATTCGCGAGGTCGCCCTTGGGTTTGTCCTTCCCTAAAGGGGGATTATCTGTCCATACATATTCATCATCTTTTTCTACCTTAGATTGTTCTGTCGGGGTTATCTTAAATATCTTATAACCTGCCGAAGTATAGCCGGAATAAAGTATCGTGCCGTCATCAGAAACAGAAGGCATAAACGCCCCGCCAAGAACGTTCGTCAGTCTCGTCTTCTCACCTGTTGAGAGGTTGTATTTGTAAATATTGAAGATACCTGTTTCATCCGATGAATAGATCAGACTGCCGTCGGCAGCAAAGTCTGGATTTCTTTCGTCTTCCGGAGTTGCAATTATATTCTTGTAGTTGCTTCCGTCTGTATCCACCCGTGCAATATCTCTTCCGTGTGTATATGAATAATCGAATACTACATAAGAATCATCATTGGAAAACTTAGGATTATAAACCTGTTCCCCGTTCTCAAAGAAAGTCAGCCTTTTAAAGTTCTTACCGTCAATATCGACTATCCCCAGATTGGTTGAACCATCCTTCTGGAATAGGAAAACTATTTTTTTACCGTCGTGCGATACCGCGGGCTGATTTGCTCTAAGATCATTAGTCAGCCTTGTTTCCTCATCCTTATCGATGTCATATACATAGAGATCGTGTACGTTGTACCAATTGGGATTATCATCTGTCAGCTTTGCATAAATAATTTTGTTCTCATTCCCCACCCAGCCCATCGTCGATCTTATACCGGAAACAAGTTCCCGTTCTTCACCTGTCTCTGCATCGTGCAGATATATTCCTGCCGGGGCAAAATAATCAGATGACTTATTAGAAATATAGATATATTTTTTGCCGTCCTTCGACCATGTCGGGTAGAAGTTACCGAAGCCTTCTTCATCCGCAAGGTCGCCGGTTACGAGGTTATTAAGAACCTCAGCCGAACGCTTTTTATAATCGGCTGTAACATAATTTTTCCATTCGTTATATATCTCATCTCCGTCTTTTCCCAGAACATCCTTAAATGCCGCATCAATTGTAAAGTTTGTAAGCTTGCCCAGAGCGTGGGTAATTTCTTTGAGCTTCTCCTCCCCATACTGCTGTGAGATGTACCTGGTAAGAGCAAAACCTGCGTTGTATACCGATTCATTGCCAAGACTCGTTTTTCCGAATTCGCCCATCTCATTCCACGTCAGCATATTCCCGTTCAGAGCATATTCCCTCAGTATCATATCCCTGTGGGTGTCCCACTGATCATAGTTAAACTCTTTCCGCATATATTGTGCGGTTCCTTCGGCAAACCATGCGGGCATATTAACAGATGAAAGCGGGTAGGATACAATAATATTCGGATAGCCGTAAAGGATATCTGGTCTCCTCTCGTCCTCATAATTCAGCAGCTGCAGGAAAACAGCCGGTATGCTGCGGCTCATTTTCATAGATGATTGAATCTGTACCATATGAGTGAATTCGTGTGAGATAACATTGCGAAGCCAGTTATGCGTGCCGCGGAGATCAAAGTCAAGTGCACTCGTCCAGATCTCGATTTTGTTATCAAAGAAGTAAGTTGCGCCGTTCGAGTAATCGTCAATGTCCTTAATAACAAAATGAACAGTGCCGGGCTCGTAGTCGTATAAAGATGTAATGGGACCCCATACCTCATCGGCAATTTTGCAGACTACACGTGCCGTCCTTTCAGCACCTTCATGGAAATGGACCTGCACATGCTTCCCTTTTATGGTATACCAGTTTAGCTCAGGATGAAATTCCGTAAACTGGCCGAAAACAGTACAACTTAATAATAGTACGAATGCAAAAGAAAGAAATATTTTCATAGAAAGTTTAATTCATTATTGGATTTAACTGAACTGATAAACAGTATTTTTCATATCCGGAAAGTTGATGAGTTTGTTGAAGCTATTACCTTTATTTCACTACAGCAATTTTTATTATTTTAGAATCAGTTTTTCCGCTGCTGCCCGTTACTTCTATCCTGGCAAGGTATACACCGCTCTGTATATCGCCCACATTCCACAGTGTTTCGTTATCAAGTCCGCCCTGCGCATCATCATTCAGCTCGGCCACATAATCCCCGGCAAGGTCGAAGATCTTAATATTTATCTTTGCATCCTCAGAAACGTAATATCTTATATATGTCTGTCCGTCATAAACGGGATTGGGATAATTGTAGGCTTTATCGGCCGGGAAAAATCCTGCCGCAATGTTCTGTCCCGAAGCTGCCTTAACAAAAGAGCTGTTTTCAGAGTTAGCGTACTCGCCGCCCCAGGAAATATTGCCCTCTGTCAATCCAATGTTCCAGGCCGACAGGTTCATATTACTGTTATAAGCTGCAAGTGAAATCTTTCCGTTATCCGTATATAATACCGGGTATGCGGAAAGTTCGGACCCTGTTGAGATCGGGAATCCGTATACCGTCTTCCCCGTCCCGCCGTCAATTGCGAATATTCTTCCGTCAACAGTTGAAGCAATTATTTCTGCGTTATCATCGCCTTCGAAATCGGCCGCGAGAATATTTCCGGTAAATTCCCGGTTATCCGGATCCTTGAACGGAAAATTATCGGCAACAGATCCGTTCAGATTCCTTGCTTCAATCGCTTCTCCGTTATTATAAATGATGTAGTTCTCTCCATCCTGTTTCAGATCGGCAATAGCAAATGAATTTATTTCCGATGTACCCGATACATTCCACTGTGCAGTTATTTTATTTTCTGAAATAACATAGAAGTTTTTTGAACTTGTCAGAACAACGGCAACGTAATTACCGGAGCCGTCTTTGGTGATGCCGAGTTTAAGAGGAGTCTCATCCTGAAAACTCACATTGTTTCCATGGTTATCCTGGTAGCCTTTATATGGTTCTGTCCGGTTGACAGAAGAAAAAACCGCAGCAATAAAACTGCTATCGGAAGCAATCTGCTGTACGGTAAGATCTGATCCGAAATCCAGACTATCCTGCACTTCCATCACAGTCGAAGGTAGTTCTGCCGGCTTGTACATAATAATTTTTCCGGCTGATGTGCCGATGAGTATCTGCGGCTGATGAGTATCAGGAAGATACCTGATAACCGGAGGAGTAGTTATTACGTCGTTCCTTGTTAAATAAACAATGAATTGTGTGGTACCATCCCAAAGATATTCGGCCAGATGTCTTCCTTTTGTACCGGCGATGTGCTGGACATTCTGATTGTTGAAAGCAGCAATTTTATTGGAGGAAAGTCCTTCTATGTAAGGCATAGCTTCAGCACCGCTGCTGTTAAGAAAATAAAGCGCTGAATCCGCTTCCAGTCCGAACGTAAAATAATTCTGAATAGCAGTAAGATGAAAATTACTGCCTGAGTATCCCGTATTCCTTGAGAACAATGGAACGATGGTGGAATCGCCGAAAGCTATCCTGAAACTCATTGTGTTACTGATATCAGAAAAACCTGACATTGTAATTAGACTATTCGCACCGGAGTTTGTAACAGCGGGCGGCCTGGTATCCTTCGAAAATTTATTTTCATATAACTCTGAAGGGTTATCGCGGTACCAGAAATCTTCAGGACCTCCTTCACCAATAACCACATCGCCAAACACCGTCGTAAACTGTTCTCCGATATCCTGGATACCATCGGCTTCTTCAACATCTACTCCCCGGTTATACTTATCAGTATTTATTTTATTCGCAGCAATTTTTGCATCAATAATATTCTGATCTATATGCCATATGACGATTCCGTTTCCCGGTACTGCCCAGTCAAATTCATCCACGTCCGTTACCACACCGTCCACTGAATCCACATCGTAGCTGTAATATCCTGTTGTATCCTTCGTAAATGTTCTTGTGAAAGTATTTCCGTTAACCTGGAAGGTTATTTTTGAACCATCATTATTGGCATCTCTTTCCCTGTTCTCAACAAGGTAATATTCAGTAGAATTTATAGGCACCTTTAATATTGTCGTATCATTTAATCCCGCTGCCAGGTCGGTAGTAATATTAACAGAGTAATTTCCCGGGTTAACCTCTACAGGCTGTGTCCAGCCGAGGAATATCTTCTCCCAGGCGGAAGGCTGCGGCGGATAGGTGCCGTTGTATGCAAATATCGCCTGTCCGTCCATTAACCCGAACCTGCCGATGGCACTTAGACCTGTTTCGGTATCAAATAGATCCGGAAGTCCAAGATGACTCCCCACGCTAGCAGCCAGCAGTCCGTTAATAGAAACCTGAAATAAAACAGATCCGCCTATCGATTCAATCTCACGGTTTTCTGTTTCGGGAATTATCATGCTGTTTTTAATATTATAGCTGCTGCCGGAGACAGGAAACCCGTTGAAATCGGGACCAAATATATTCTGAAGCGCATCAAAGCTGAGGTATACAGAGGGCAGATCATTTTCATTCCCGATGCTTCCGGGAAGTGAAATATCCCTTCCTACTCCTGCATGAAAAATCGTAAAGATATCATAATCTGAAAAATCAAAACCGGGATTCAAAGCATCAGCTTTCTGCCAGACTTCCTTCGAAAAATCTGCGAGTGAAGAAAAATCATCTGAGTTATTCGGAGGTGAATAATTCCTCATTGTCTGTGATACCGAAAATGTATCAGGCAGAACCGTGTATTGTACCACCAACTGATCGTTTGAAACTTTCTCAAAGTAATTCTTAACAAATTTCAAGTGGGCTTCAAAATATGATTTATCATGAGGTAAAGGATCTAATATGTTGTTCCCGTAATTCTGAGAATAGATTGAACCGAATTTTCCGTTTCCGAAGGTTGTTCCATCACGGTCGTTCTGGAAACTAACCATTACAGCCAGAATTTTTAATGTATCTCCGGCCGTGATCTCTGCCGGGTTAGAAGGAGGGAAAGGATTGAGCTTTCCAATAAATGTTTGGGCAGTTAAACTGCCCAAACCAAATATAACGAGAAGTGTTAAGAGGAATATTTTATGCATAAGAGATTAAATTCCCCTTGGCAATCCATGACCGCTTTCGGGAACTCCTCCCCAGCCTATTAATACACTGAATCTCAGGGTATTCGACAGAGGATGATTTTCTCCGCCTTTGAAAACATCGGTGGTAATGTAACTGAAATCGAATCCATAGATATCATACCTGATACCCGCACCGAAGGTTAAGAATTTTCTATTGCCGTAAGAAGGATCTTCATAAAAGTAACCCGTCCTTAACGCGAAGAGGAAGTCACCCGGCTCGCCATACCAGTATTCGAATCCCATTGAAGTAACAATATCTCTTAGTTCTTCACTGAAAGATTTATCACCCCAGGATGTAAAAATAGCCTGGTAGAATTCCTTGGAAGCACCTGAGCTGTCTCTTTGAACAAGCAGCTTGCTGAAATCAAGAGTATAGGTAAGGGAGTTAAACTCGTCTTCAAATATCCTGTATGCAAAACCAAGGCGGAAGTTCGTAGGGATAGGATCTGCCTGTGCCTGGTCGATATAATAAATCTTGGGACCAAGGTTGCTCAGGTTAGCTCCGATGCTTATCCTATTCCCGATATCTTCATCAATAAAAGGAAGTACCAGTTTTTCAGGCCTCCACATTGCTGCTATATCGAAACTGACTGAAGTAGCCACACCTTTACCCTGCTCATCACCCGCGCCTTTGTCGGCCAGACGGCTGTGAATGATCCTGAAGTTGAATCCAAGACCCCAGTCAGGTGATAGCTTGGTAGCATACCCGAGAGTAAGAGCGGCATCAAACGATCTGAAGGTCCCCAACGGATCGGGTGATGTTTCACCTGTACGTACGAACTCTCCGAAGTTCATATACGTGATGCTCGCGGATACAGTACCGCTTAGGTCTTCCATATATTCCCTGTAAGTCAGGTAATCATAGAAGAGATCAAGGTTAAATTGAGGCAGCCAGTTACTGTGAGTAATACTTAACTCGGTTCCTGTCTGGAAAGCGAGTCCTGCAGGATTCCAGAAAATGGCCGCAGAATTATCTGCGAGGCCTGCGCCGGATTCACCCAGACCGCCGGCCCTGGAATCAGGTGCTAACAGCAGAAATGGAACAGCGGCTTCACCTTGTGCATGCGTAACTTGCTGCATTCCCATAAACATAACGCTGACCATCAGTAGCCTGAATATGGTTTTCATTTTATATTACCTCCGATAAATAATGATCTTATTATTCTTATTGTCATTTCTAAAAAATAGGAAAAATAAAGTTAAATATTTAAATGCTATAAGTCCAAAATTAAATCCCTAACGTATCACAGCCAGCTTTCCTAAAACACTTTTTGTGAAGTTTCCGTCAAGGTTCTTTACAATGATTTTGTACAGGTACGTACCGTTTGCTATTATGTTCCCGTCCTGATCACGGCCGTCCCACGGAATTCTTACGAATTTGTCTGTAGTATGATAGTTTTCTATTTCACGGATAAGTCTGCCGCTGACGGTATAAATTTTCACCCTTACTTCAGCATCGTTGATCTGGTTCCTTTGAAATGTAAAAGTAGTATTACCTGAAAACGGATTTGGATAATTATATACATCCCTTATTTCAAGGTCGTCTCCACTTACCACTGAAAAATATACTGTCTCTGTATTGAAATTGTTGAACACATCCCAGGCCTTAACCTTAAGGGAATAATTTCCCTGATCAAGACCACTGAACTTGTAGTTCACCTCTCCCGATCTTCCACCGGCATCAAGATCGCCGGTAAAATAACGTGTAAAATCGATAGGATTATCCTCCTGATCGTTGAGGATTCCCTGCAGCTGATGCCCTATACCTGTTCCTGTCGTGTTTAAGCCTGTCTCGTCTGTAAGCTTGATAACCAGGTTGGAGTTAGGAGTAATAAGCGTGGAGTTCAGGGCAGAAGCATTGTCGAAGAAAATGTCTATTTCAGGACCTTTACCGTCATTTGTTGTACTGGTGTCAGTTCCGCCTACTATAATTTTATTTGTATAGCCTAAACCGTCTTCTGTCTGATTATTAAAGTAAAATACAATCTTGCCATTTTGATCCTGGTATGAAATATCTTTGGGTACAACAAAATCGGCGTCAAACCTTCCGTTGTTTACCGAGACTCGTCCATTGAAAATGATTCCTCCCTGGCGTGTCACATGCTCATTATTAAGATTGGCTATGGTCTCTGTTCTTTTTGAATCAAACACCTCGAGATTACCCTCTCCGTTAAAATCATTCCACAGAGTAGAATCAGGATGTATAATCCTGCCCGAGATCCTGGTATGACTTAATGCTTTAATCTGAAGACCCGTTGTAACAGCTTGTCCGTTTATGGAATCTATTTCCGCATCATATGCAGGATTAAGGAGCCGGACTGTCGGATCCCCGAAAATCAAAAACTTCTTCGCATTTACATCAGTCAGCGATGGATCCTGCTTGGTAAGGTACATAGCCTCCCCTATAGCGATGCCCCTGGTATTATCATTGCTGCGCTGCATAAGCTCTGTAAAAAATTTATTCATTAATCTAACGTTATTATCCTGATAAACAGGCCTCGTGGATGCTATTGAAGCAATCGAACCTCCGTCACTTTTCAGTGCAAGTTCCTCTGCTCCGCTAACAAAAGCCGGATCGTCAAAATAACCGAAATCACAGGTAGCCGCTGTCAGCAAAAAATATCTGTCATTATGAAGCTGTGGAATAGATACACCCTGTTCGAATATATATTCATCCGTCCATACATAGGGAGCTCCATGCCCGATGAAGTTCACAATAAGCGTACCTTCATTCATTGCTTTAAGTATTGCCTTATTACCTGCGGGCATCCTTTTTCCTGCGCCTGTAATCACTACTGGAAAGGCCGCCATATAAAGTTTATTAAAATTATATGACTGAGGAATTACCTGATTCGCAAGACTTTCTGAAGATGAGGTAAAGCCCCAGTTCTCGTATTTTGCCCCCTGGTAGGCATCATCCGCAACCAGGGTTATTAAATTTCTCCATAGTCCTTTATCACTGCTGGTTTCATAATGAATAATTTTATCAACTGCATTATTGGCAGATTCCAAAGTTTTGCAGGTGATTCTGCCTGTGGCAACATCTACTTTCTCGTTCGCAGCATCAAGATTTATAAAAAAATCATCAGTTGAATAGCTGAAAATTTCATTGAATGATTCAGGAGTCTCATATGGCGGAAGAAAATTAGTATTATATCCCAGCATATCTTTATAATCAAAATTCCCTGCTCCAAAGAATAGCACATAGTCGGGAGGCGTTTGCCAGTTATCGAAGGCATATTTAATAAAATCTCTGATGCCGGAAATATCCGGTAGTCCTCCGGCGAATTCATTAAAAATGTCATCAATATCTATTACCAGAGTCGACAGCTTGTAAGGAGCCTGGTTTTCACGATAGTTCTTCAGCCTGTCGGCAGCTTCCTTAAAGTTTTTGTGCGTGATTATTATAAACTTAGCTCCGTCTGCAATTCCATGTATGTTTGAGTTTTCACTTTCCTGGGGATTGACCGGAGTTTTATACTGATCGCCGGTTACAGCAATGTATTTTGAAACATCGCCCTGCTGTTCATTCGCCTGGAAAAGACATTCACCCCCGCTTATTTGTGCATTAGTTATCTGCTTCATCCCGTTATAATCAGAGACATCGAAAACTTTGATATTACTGTTTGTAAAACCTGTAACGTGATATTTGATCACTGCACTGGTATCCTTCGAGAAGAAAAGAAGAAAATCGTTGAAGGCTTGTAATTCTTTCTGGAATACTATTTCATAATAATCAATGTAGCCTTTTGCTGAAGCGGAATTCGGAGTAAAATTATAATGGAGAATGCTCCTGTTATCCGCCAAACTGCCGTTATAAAAAACAGTTGCAGTATACTCTTTTGCGTCAATGTAATTGCTTACAGCAGTCGGCATATTAAGGTGCCATATGCGGGTACTGTTTTCGTAAACGTCGATGGCTGTGGGGTTCTGTGAAGCTGTCACAAAGCTCAGATGATATTCTACAGGAACACTGTTAATCCTGCCGTCAAGTTTATTTGTGTAAGTGTTGCTGAGGACAACATTATTAAATTCATCACCGAGAAACTTTCGTCCCGAACTAAGGATATTTATTTTATCATCGTCCCTGCTGATAAATGCTTTTGTCGAGTTTTGTTCATAAGCACCCGTTTGGTTTAAGCTCGTTTTATCTATAGCTCTTTTACCGTTTATTCCGCCGGAAGTGATCCAGTAATAATTATGATCGGTGTAGATGTTAAAAACTCTGGATATATTATGCGAGGCACTGTCATAATCCCAGAAATTATTCCCTCTGCCGTAGAAAAGAATGTAATCACTCTGATCGAATTTACCATCGCTCTCACCCGCAACTACTATGGCGTTCTCAACCAGATCCTCAGGTCTGTCGGCATCTGGATTTTCCGGAAGAGGTTTTCCCCCATTATTATATATCTTGATGGTGCGCGGATCAACAGTGGCCGGATCGATACCGTATGAAGAAAGCATTGAATAGTCTATTTTATAGATGCCCTCTTCGGGTGCTTCGAATTTTACCCACTGTCCGTTGGCCAGCACGCTGTTGATTATTGATTTTTTCAGGTACTGTACTTTTCTTTCGTGAACCCAGTATTTGGCGGATTCAAAATTTATAACCGAACGGGACGTAAAATCATCCGCCGGTTTTGAAGCAAGTTTCTGCCTGCTGCTGAAGTTTACCTTAAACCTGATAGTTTTGTATAGAGTGATTGACTGCCCCGTAGGATCAAACTTTACCGGGTTGATCTGAATCGTCTGCACCGGAAGATTCCTTACCAGTCCGAAATCTCCAAAGCTTACAAGATCGGAACCATCTTTGTAATTGTAATAATCAGGACCAATTTCGTACTCGGGTGACGGCGATATTCCCTTCTTAACAAATTTAGGTATTGGGACGATAAGTCCTTTCATCTTAATAGATGATGATCCAAGGATTTCGATAGTATTACCAAATTCGGAGGGAACTCCAACGTTAACAGTACTCAATGGAACGGCAGGCATTCCCTGGTTTTCAATCCCGGGAACTGTTCCGTTCAAAAGTTCGATCTTAAGAAAATCTGTTTCATTTATCTTGACGATAGATGTGTCCTGGTAGATAGGGGAATATTCAACAGTAATGGAATTTCTGTCCGATGAGATTATTCTTACTTCCGACTGGGCGAGAATGGAAGAAGTAAAAAGAGATAGTATTATTAAGGAGAATTTGCCTATCATTAATTTTATCTGATTAATCCGGTTTGTTAAAGGCTTCCCACTTCAGATAAATATTTTCCAGAGAGCCATTTTTCAAGTACAGTAGCAAATTCGCCGAATAAATTCTCCTAATAATTTGCCCCAATTTAGGCCTATTTTGGCTAAATTGTCAAGTCAATTAAATAATTTGTTTCCTGCGCAGATCAGCTAGTATTTTACTGGCGCTGTCATACTTGAAAAAAGGTATTTTCCTCTCATAAACTACTTCCCCGGAAGGGTTTATAAGAATAAGCTTCCGCCTGTTAACGGATAGAAAATTAAGGGCATTAAAGCTTCGGCTGACCTTTTTACCGGGGTCTGCGAGCATCGGGAACCTGATATTTAGCTTTCCGCAGAAGGATTTGTGCGAACTAGATGATTCTATATTGATCCCGACAGGCCTGATACCCGCCGCTTCAAACTGCTTTATGTTGCTCTGGTAGTTATCCAGCTGGGATGAACAAACGCGGGAATTGTCTTTCGGATAAAAAACCAGCAGGACGTAATACTCAAGCTGTTTGTATAGTTCAAAATCCTCCCCATATTGATCCTTGAGGATGAAGTTCTCTGCTTTCTTAAATGGCATTTACAGGCCTAAAGTTTCCTTATTTTTTTTCATTGCATCTATACAGAATGCGATATGCTCTTCCAGCGGCACACCGAGTTCTTCTGCTCCTTTAACAATATCTTCCCTGCTTACGTTCCTTGCAAACGCCTTATCCTTCATTTTCTTTTTCACTGATTTTACTTCAACTTCATCGATGGTCTTGTTAGGTCTGACATAAGTCACTGCAGTAATAAACCCGGCCAGCTCATCACACGCATAGAGCGTTTTTGCCAGCTTTGTACTTCGGGGTATGCCTGTATAATCAGCGTGTGAAAGTATAGCATTTCTGAATTCTTCGTCAAATCCTTTTTCTTTAAGGATCTCAGAACCTTTGTATGGATGCTCCTCTGAAGTGGGAAATTTTTCATAATCGAAATCATGAAGAAGCGCAGCGTTGCTCCAGTACTCTACATCTTCACCGGATTTTTCGGCATAGGCCCTTAGGCATGTTTCCACAGCATAGGCATGCTTAAGAAGACTATCATTCTGGGTGTATTCTTTCAGAAGGTTGTGACAGTATTCCCTGTCCCTCATTACATCTGACATATTTTCTCCTTTTATTCGTTTGCGGGATTAAAAGACGGGCACAGATTTCCCACTGCACACTTAAGACATTTTGGTCTTCGTGCGATGCAGATATTTCTTCCGTGAGAAGCCAGTAAATGCGAGGCCTTAACCCAGTCTTTTTCCGGCAGAAGTTCTTTGAGTCTGAATTCAATTTTTTCAGGATCAGGCGAGTCTATAAATCCCAGCAGGTTCGAAAGTCTCTTAACGTGAGTATCAACAGCAATTGCGGGAATTCCGAATGCATTTCCTGCTACAACCGATGCTGTTTTCCTTCCCACCCCGGGAAGCTTGTACAGTGCTTCAAAGTCTGCCGGCACTTTGCCCTTATGTTCATCAACGAGAGCCTGGCAGCATTGCTTTATACTTTTAGCCTTCTGCCTGTAGAATCCTGTTGAATATATATCCTTTTCAAGTTCTTCGTTCTTGGTGTTTATAAAATCCTGAGGTTTTTTATATTTCTTAAATAATGTTTTAGTAACAATATTAACCCTTTCATCCGTGCATTGGGCTGATAGTATTGTAGCTATAAGCAGCTGAAAGGGGGAAGAAAAGTTTAATGCGGATTTCACATCAGGATATTCCTTCTTTAGAATGGAAAATATCTCTGCAGCACGGTCCTTTTCTGATTTAACCTTCATTTTTATCCTGGTTAAATTTTGGATGTTTGTTCAGCAGTCTCTCCACAGGCTTATTATTAATAATGTGACTCTGGATGATTTCTTCTACATCATCAATAGTAACATGCCAGTACCAGATCTGCTCGGGATAAACAACTATGTTGGGTCCGAACTCGCAGGCATCCAGACAGCCCGAGGCATTCACCCTGACCTTCGATTTTAATCCCAGCTCCTTTACCCTCTCCTTCATTTTAGCCCTGATCTCCACGCTCCCCTTATCAGCACAGCAGCCTCTCGGATCATCGGGCGGTCTTTTATTTTCACAGACGAATATATGTTTTTCGTATCGCTTCATAAAAATCAAATAAAAATGAATAATTAAGAATTAGAAATTAACAATTAAAAATTAAGAATGGAATTAACAATTAAAAGGCAGGTATATAAAATGGGATGTAGAAGCTCTGGAAAACTCAGTAGCGCGTACGGGATTCGAACCCGTGATCTCCGCCTTGAGAGGGCGGCGTCCTAAGCCACTAGACGAACGCGCCTGTATAACAAATAACAATGCACAATGTAAAATTAAAGGTTAAATGTATATCTTTAATTGTGCACTGAGTGAGTTGCCTCGCCAGGGCTCGAACCTGGACTCTTCTGATCCAGAGTCAGACGTGTTGCCAGTTACACCACGAGGCAATTTTATTTTCGAGCTTCAAAAATAAAACATTTCCTGCAATATAACCAAATAGAAATAGAGTACCGGACTTTTTTTTCTTCTCCTAATCCTCAATTTTCAATATTCAATTTTCAATATTCCATTGCTCCGCTTTGCCTTTTAATTTTACTCTTCTATGCATATTTTAAATTCATCTACTATAATGGTTTATGTAAAAATGAGAACTTATACAGGGTTAATTATTTTTCTGCTGGTTTCCCTGCAGACATACTCACAAACCTTTACCTACCAGCTATCAATCGGAAAATTCAAAAATGCTTCCTCTTTTAATATAAATTCCGCAGGGATAATTTTTGTCGCCGATGCCGGCTCGGATGAGGTGTATAAGCTCGATACTCTCGGAAACTATCTCAAAGATGTCGGAGGGTATGGCTGGGATGAAGGAAATTTTGATCAGCCGGTTGATGTTTTTGCTAACCCCCTGAACGTTTATGTCTCGGATAAGAATAATCACAGGATCCAGCGGTTTGATAAGGACCTTAATTTTATCTCCCTGCTTTACACGAGGGAGAGCGATGACCGGGCAGAGAGGTTTGGATATCCGCTGAGCGCGGTAACTTCAAATCAGGGCGACCTGTTTATCCTGGATTCGGAAAATAAAAGGATACTGAAATTTGATCTGTTCGGCCATTTCATCCTCAACTTCGGAGGATTTGACGGCGGAACTTATGCACTAAGGAAACCTAAACAGATGGCTGTATCTTCTGCCAATGTTCTGTTTGTTATCGATGGCAGCAGCATCATTCTTTTTGATCAGTATGGAAATGGTATAAACGAAATGGAAACCGGTGCTGATTTAAAAGCAATAAATATCACTTTCAATAACCTGCTTATAAATACAGATAAACTTATACTGATGTCCAACCTTAGATCGGGTGAATTTAAGTTTTCCGAGATAAAAACCGATGATGAACTTAATTCACCAATTATCAGCAGTCTTCTCTTTAACGGTAAACTTTATATCCTTATGGCTGACCAGATAAGAATTTACAGCCTGGTGAAAAGTTGAATGCAAAGGCATCGTATATTAAAATCCTGCTGACCTTATTAACGATTATATGGTTCGCCGGAATATTTTTTAATCCGCTCTTGACGCATAGTTTCGGGGCTGGCTCAAAGCTCTCTCTCTTCGGTCGAAATGAAATTGGGACAACCTTTTTCTTTACTGATAAAATATATTCGCTCGTTTGTCACCAGGATAACGCTAAATCATTCTTCATTGGCGGCCATAAACTTGAAGTCTGTGCAAGATGTACAGGGATTTATATGGGAGCAGTCCTTTTCTCGATAGCTGCTTTGTTTTTCAACAGACTAAGACCCCGCGACAAAAAATGGCTGCTTTACAGCATGATCCCTATGGCGGCAGATGTGATTTTATATTCTATAGGTATTTATAATTATTCAAAATGGATTGCTTTCAGTACCGGTCTGATTTTGGGATCGATCTCTATTCTTTATATTTTTACAGGAATTGAAGAATATTTTTTTGATTTAAAGCTAAGTTCCAATGCCCAGTAAAGCTTATCTGCCCTCTCTTGTTGCAGGCTTCGGCGCTGCAGTTCTTACAACTGTTCCCGGAGTAAGAGAATTCGGCTGCTGCCTGATAGTTCCTCTCGCGGTAATTACTGCCATGCTTTTGTATAAGAAAACACTTGACGAGGATACTAATATTCCTGTGAGCAGGGGACTTTTAATCGGATTTCTGACTGGACTGTTTGCAGCATTATTCTCCACTTTCTTTGACGTAATAGTCACACTTTTTACCCATACTAATGATTTTGTCGAGACGCTGCCTCAGACAAAGGAAGTACTTGACAGTTTTAATTTCGGCGAAGCTGCAAAACAAACTCTTGATCTGATGAAAGGGATGGCTGAACAGATTACTTCTACCGGTTTTTCACTTCTCTATACCATATTTATCTTAATCAGCAACCTGATAGTCGATTCAATATTCGGACTTCTCGCAGGTCTGCTGGGCAGAATCATTGTAAACCGCAGAACCCCTGCCTGATGTCTATTCGAAAAGAGAGATAAAATGATATCTGCATTTATATTTTTTCTTCATCTTGTTTTTGCACTCGTAATCTTCACCAGGAAATGGCAAAGCGAAAATCTGAAATCCGGTTTCCTTAACATTGGTTTAATTGCTGTGCTCTTTGCGGTAGGCTGGTCAATAACAGGAATTATAGCAAAAGCAGTGATGGAACCTCAGGGACTTGGAATAGATTTCGACAGGGATACTTTTTCGCTTGTGCTTCTTACAATCGGCGAGTTTTTCTTTTACAGGATCTACTACAAAGAAGAAGAGATACGAAATTAATAATGGAATCTTCGGTCTTCAGTCTGCAATCTGCAATAGTATCACTGCAGTCTGTATGGGAACACAATAACCGCCGCCTGTTCGGTCTGCTTCTGACCCGGTGCCAGAGCCTCAAATCTCCACTGTCTCAATGAATTTATAGCGGCGTTTTCAAGTCGAGTATCAGCTTTGGTGAGCGGAAGAATATTTCCTACTGTCCCGTCGGGAAGTATTGAGAATCTCAGCCTGATGTCAATCTCCTTGTTAACTCCTTCCGGGTAGTCTGGCAGAATATAGCTGTAGATTTTTCTTGTGCCCATACCGCCCCAGTCAATATCAAATCCGAAGCTTCCCTCACCTTCTGCTTTATTTCCCTGACCTACCGTAGTGACTTTTGAATCGGTATTTTCCTTTGTCTCAGTCTTTATAGTTTTCGTTTCTTCCTTCTGCTTATCTGCGGGTTTGATAACATTTTCCTCAGAGGTGTTCTTCGCTTTTGGAAGTTCTACTTCTTTGACCTCTTTACTTTTATCTACAGTCTCGTTGGTTTCGGCTTTTGCATTCTCCTCAACCTGGTTGATCTGCGTTCCGATAGCACCTGATGACCCCGGCTGACTGGATTTGCCGAAAGAAAGTTCAACATAATCCCGCGGAGGATAATCCATCGTAAACTTTATAAAAAGCAGCAGTATAAAAATGATGATGTGAACAATCATCGAGATTGAGAAAGAAATATGCCGTATTGAATTATATGTCATCGTTCTGAAGCTTTATTATAGTTGTTCTTTTTCTGTCTGTATAGTAAATTTATCTATGTTCGTTGCCTTCGCCGCATCAATAACCTTTATCACCAGCTCAACAGGAACAGATTTATCTGCCCGGATAACAAGGTTCTCTTCCTTCCCTTCACCTTTCATCAGAGCCAGCCTTGCCGGTAGTTCTTCTATCGTTACTTCATCTTTACCTGCGTAGATGCCGCCTCCGGAAGTAAGGGTCACTATCAGCTGTGAGGGGGTTGTCTGCTCATTGGTTTTAGAACCGGGAAGCTTAACTTTAACTCCTGTCTGGATTACAAACTGCGATGTAAGAAGAAAGAATATAAGCAGCAGCATAACGATATCAGTCAATGATGAATAACTGAATATCGCCAGCGGTTCGTTTGATGTATTGAATTTCATATTACTACCTATATATCAATTTCTATTTCTTCTTCGAACTCCGACTGTGAAGCAGAGCTGTCCTGTATTATATCAACCACGTCATTTGCTACTGTTTCCATATCGCCGACAAGCTTTTTTACTGCACCAAGGAAATAATTATAGAATGCCAGGGCGGGGATTCCGACCATAAGTCCGAATGCCGTAGTAAGAAGTGCTTCCCAGATGCCTCCGGCAAGGTCAGAAGGGTTAGCTGAACCTGCAAGGTCTTCAATGGTCATAAAAGCGGTGATCATACCTGTTACTGTTCCGAGAAAACCAAGCAAGGGAGCGATACCGGAAATAGATGCGAGAACAGCAAGGCCTTTTTCCAGCTTGCTGATTTCCTGCCGGCCTGCATTTTCAATTGCTTCCTTCACTCTTTCGTGACCAAGCTTATATTTTGTCAGTCCCTTCCGTATAATATTTGCTACGGGCGATTTTTCTTCCATACAGTAGCTGATCGCACCGCTTATATCTTTCTTCTTGAGCATTCCTCTTATTCTCACCATAAAAGCAGGGACGTTTATCTTCGCTTTTCGGATCACAATATATCTGTCTATAATCACTGTCAATCCTATTATAGAGCAGGCCAGAATAAACCACATGATTATTCCGCCTTTGAGAAATATTGAAAACAACTCCATAGTCTTCCTTTTCCTTTACATTATAATTAGTGATTTCCGTTTACAAAATTTTCTGCTTCTTCCAGGGATTTGAAGAAGCCGACTCTAACCCTGTAATATAATCCCATTCCCGATATTTCAGCTTTTTCCGCAAATGCTGTATAACCAGCATCCCTGTACTTCTGAACTTCGCTTAAAGCAATCGATTTGCTCTTCCAGGAAGAAACCTGCACCATCACTCCTTCGGGATACTGGTAAATATAATTTCCTATCCTCCGGGCATTAACCGGTTCCCTGATCTCTGTTAAATCAGGCTTAGCCGCATTGGTATCTCCGCAGTTTTTAATTCCGTTTCGTTTTTACCCGGCTGATCTTTAACAGTTCCATTATCCGGCGTTTTGTTCTCACCGGATTTGCTATAAGGATATGTTACGGGTACATCATAATCTCTTTCGATAGTGGTTGTCCGTCCTTTATCCGCGGCTGTCTGTCCCGGTAATTCTGTGCCGGCACTTTTAAGTTTGAAGTACAGAAAAATTATCCCGGCAAGTGCTATAATAACAGCAAAGGCAATAATTAAAGTAGGTACACCGCTGCGCTTCCGGTAGCCCTGGTAATCGCGAATTCCTCTTTTCTTTCTTGCAGGGGGTTCTTCGTCAATCTCATCGAGCCCTTTTATTCCCGACAAATCAAAATTAAATTCAGCGGTGGTCCGGCGGACTTTCTGGTAGCCTCCCCGCACTTCGGTAATTCTCCGGGGGGATTCTTCTTCAATCTCTTCAGCATCATCGAACTCGGTGGTTCTAAATTCCTTGGTAAGCGACCGAACCCTTTGAAAGTTCTTTAACAGAGGCTCCTCCGGTTCGGGTTTATCTGCCTCCCTTTCGTTTTCCTCCGCTTCTTCCGGCTCCGTTAAATCTTTTACATTCTCTTCATCTCCCCCTTCATCTCCCTCCTCTTCAGCTTCTGATTGTTCATCGTATCCTTCAGTTCTCAAATCATCTTCTTCAATAGATTCCTGTTCCTCTTTGATTTCATCCTTTTCGCTTATAGAATCATTATGCTCTTCGCTCTCAGCTTCAAAGTATACAGAATCATCTTCATCAATAACCTCTTCAAATATATCTTCACTTACATCATCAACATCTTCTTCCTCATCAAATAACGGTTTGGCTTCTTCGGGCGCTGTTCGTTCTGGTTCGGCTGGGCCTGAATCTTCCTCTTGAACGGGTTCGTCCTGGATATTTTCTGCCCTGTCAGTTTCAAGATTGGGGGTGGAATCTTCTTCAATTTCACCAGAGAGGTTTTCGCCGAAATCCCACGACAGATTTTCGAATTCCCTGGTCTTTAGAAAATCGCTGCGGTCAGGAACTTTAGTTTCAGCCTGATTAATTTCATCAGCAGGTTTATCCCAATCGCCATGCTCTACGGAATTTTCTTCTGGATTAAGCAGAATCGTTTCTGTCTCTTTACCGCCCTCAGTTTTTTCAGCTTCGCTTATGAGTCTTGCGAGCTTCGATTCAAGCAGACTCCTTAATTCTGTTCCGGATGGCGGGATAAAAAATTCGGTCTCTTTTGCTCCCTTCAACGGGATAACAGGTTTCCCTATGCTTAAACTAAAATAAGAATCAACAGGCTGGTATTCCTTCTCTATTCCGGAAGGGACATTGAAGATGATCTCCTCATCGCCTGAAAAATTCTCGTCATTATTAATGTATACGATAAGATCTGAGTAGATAAATTCCTCATCCCGGTTCTGTGAGGTATGGTTCTCAATCTGACCTACACGTAGCTGGAATGTTCCTACACCGGCTATTTCAAGCGACTCACCTGGTTTTAGTATTTCCGAAGCATTCTTCAGAAATATTTCAAAAAACTTCTTTGCCTCTGTGTCGGGCACGCCGGCTTTTTTTGAAATTTTTCTGATTATCTCTGTTTTATTCATTATACCGGTAATTATTTAATTAAAATTTACCAGGTAAACTTAACTCCACCGGTTACATTCAATGGAAGATCCTTGTACCTGTACCAATTATAATTTTCATGATCTAAAAGATTATTCATCTTCAATGTAATAGCGAATACGGGTGTTAGTTTATAAGAAAAATTCAGCCCGAGATCAATATAAGAATTTAGAGTCTGTGTATTAGTCAAATTCGCAAAAGTTTCTGATGTATAATATAACGAAGCTCCTGTACTTAATCCCATTTGAAAATCATAATTATAATTAAGTGAAGCAGTCCATTCCGGGTAATAAGGTATAAACATACCTGCGTCATTTTTTACATTTTCATACTGAACGGTGCCGTAAAACACTCCGAAAGGTCCGGGGTGAAACAGCATGTTAAGGAACCCGGCAATATTGTTACCCCCTGCAGCAGCCAGGTCGAAGGTTCCATTGATTATATCATTCTTAAAATAAGGTATCTCATCCGAAGCATAGAATTTGACACCTCCGTCAATCTCAAAGTATCTTCCGTATTCATACTTCAGCACGGCTTTAAGAACATTCGACTTCTCAAAGAAGAGATTTGAAAAGCTGTTCACATTTAGATAAGGATTCATTCTTATAAAATAATTTTCGGTGAGAAACTCCGCTGAAGGGGCAAACTCGCCGAAAAGTGTAACATTGCTTTCCAGGTGAACGGCAGCTGAAACATAAGGCGCACTGAAACTATGACCACCGTCCTGTGCATAGCTGATTCCGAAGTTGACACGCAGAATATCCGACAACGTTAATCCCACCGTAGGTCGTACATGCACGAAGTAGAACTCGGAATTGTCCTGCAGCTTATTTAATATATACTGCCTCTTGTAATTCAGGTTCACATTTATGTTGAAAGCAGAAAAGGTGGTTTTGGCGAAACCGTCGAAGCCGAGAAGGTTTTCTGAAAAATTGGGATTGTCAAGGTTTGCCAGTTCATCCGAAAACTGTAATTCATAAATGAAGTTCTCATGTGAAAGGTTATTCAGAAGGAATGAAAAGTTACCTGTATTCAGATTTCTCTTCTCTGCGGGATCCTGATCGTAAAATTTCCCATAGACTTTATACCCGTCTACAGCAAGATCGCCGTTCAGTTTCAGTTTCATTCCATCGAACGCGGGAGTCTCGCTGTTAATAAAATAATATAATGTTGCCCCTCCGTTAAGCGAGTATTTTTCACTCTTGTTCACATATGCTCTCTGGTTCAGCAGTCCGGCTCTTGCCTCAAGCATCCCACCGGATAATGGAGTGGAATAAACGAGCCTGGCAGTGGGAAGGAAATATGAACCCAGACCTGCCTCAAGCCACCCGTTATGGTAGTTTACCGAGTCGAAAAGTGTAAGGTCATTTTTCATCGGATTAGGAAATTCTTTCAGTTCAAGTTCTTCAGGTGAATAGGAAGGCCTAATGAAATCACCCGAGATAGTCGAAACGAAATCCGGTGAGATCTTCTTCGCCTGTTCAACAGAAACAACTTCTTTGCCTGTAATAATAAAATCGGGCAGCTCAACATTACCGCTGGACTTGGTGGTTTCCTGCGCTGCTACAGCCAGAGATAAAACGATCAATAATAAGAAAAGTTTTTTTATCATTTCAGTTTCCTCAGCTTACTCTGTGCTTCCTGACCGAACTGGTCGCCTTTGTGCTTCGAAAGAACGGACCTGTAATATTCTTTAGCTTTATCAAATTCCTCCTTTTCGGTGTATATATCGCCCAGTTTCATATAGGATTTGGTCAGCCATTCTTCGTAGGCTGAAAAGGTTGTCCTTACACGTTCCAGTGCATCAACAGCATCTTCGGTATTACCATCATCTGCCAGCGCCGTCCCGAGGTAATACTGGGCCTCTGCACCAATATCGTCGGTCCTTGAATCCGCAAGGTTCTTAAAATAAAATTCGGCATTGCTGTATCTTTCCGCGGAAAGTTCAATTAAACCCAGTTCCATCTTTGCCTTGTCCGCAAAGATGGTTCCACTGTAATACTGCACAACATCCTGGAAAACACTATAAGCATTATCAGGATCCTTCTTATTCCCATAAGTTATACCCTTCATAAAAAGTATTTCGGCGATCCTGGGCGAGTTAGGTATTTTATCAAGCGCTTTATCATATATATCAATGGCTGAGTCGTAATCCTGCATATTATTATATATCGTTCCGATCTCAAGCACCGCAGCTCCGGCCGCTTCGCTTTTAGGATATGAATCGAAAACCCTCCTGTAATTATGGATGGCTTCTTCATTCTGTCCCAGGTTCTGGGCGCTTTTTCCAATCCAGTAATAAGCATCGGGAACCTGTTTGCTTGAAGGATAATCAGATACAAATTCTTTATAGCTTAGCTCAGCTTTTTCGTATTCCCGCATACTGTAGTAAATCTCGCCCTTCTTGAAGAAAAGCTGGTCGGAGAAACTGAGACCGGGATTCTTAGAAACAAAGTTGTCTATTAACTGAACAGCTTTTTCAGGCTGGTTCTTTGCAACATAGCAGTACTGTATACCGTTAACCGCATCAAATACATAGTTCGCAGACGGATAAAGTGTAATCACTTTTTCGTAGTTGGCTATTGCCGAATCATATTTTGCCTGGTTAAAGTATGAATCGCCTATTGAGTACCAGGCCAGCGGTACCAGCGATGATTTAGGATATACATTCATCAGCTCATGGTACTTAGCTATCGCCTCTCTGAAATTTTCTTTCTGAAAATAGATCCAGCCTATTGTATACATTGAACCCTGTGCATAATCCGACTGCGGGAACTTCTGCTGCAGATTATTGAATTCCGTTATTGCCTCATCGGTGTTTCCTGCCTTATAAAGGGCCTGTGCAAACTGGTAGTAACCGTATGGATTATCGATTGAAGCCGTACCGCCCGCAAATAAGCCTTTATAAATTCTGCTTGCTGCTGCATAATTTTTTATTCCGTAATAGCTGTCTGCAAGTCTTAATTTAGCATCCACAACTCTTTTATTCTTCGGATACTTTTTAATGAAGTCGGAGAACAGTTCTGCGGCGCTGCTGAAATTAATTAAATTGAAATAGCAGTAAGCCTTGCCGTATAAAGCCTGCCCTGCAAGAAGCGTATCTTCAGAGCTGATCTTATTGTAAGATTTAAGAGCGTCGCTGTATGTTCCCAGAGCATAATAACTTTCAGCGAGGTAAAAATTTATTTTATCATTCTCAACGCCGTTCCCGGGCTCATCGAGATGCTTCAGGTAATCGACGGCATCGCTGTATTTGCCCTGGTAATAATAAGTGGTTCCCAGTCCCAGCTTTGCTCTGTTTGTAATTTCTGCCTTAACATCGATTACATCAATCGCGTCTTTAAAATGATCAACAGCATCATCGTAATCCTTTTTGTTCAGCGCTACTTCTCCCAGCATAGTAAGTGCGCGCGCCCTTACTCCCGGTATCTCCGAGTTTGAGGCTGACTGCAGGTAGCTTTCAGAGTTTATGTAATCTCTGTTCTCAAAATAATATCCGCCAAGCTGGTAGCGTGCATTTTCTGCCAGACTGCTGCCGGGGTATTTTTTCAGAAATTCATTATATAACCTGAATGCTTCATCTGTTTTTCCTGAGTACCTTCTCGCCTCTGCTTTCCAGTAAAATGACTTCACAGCGATGGTATCACTGCCTTCTGAAATTGAATTGAAGGCAGAGTATGCCTCGTTGTATTTTTTCTGTTGAAAATAGCACCACGCTAGTCCGTATTTCGAATCTCTGAACACATCCGATGACGGGAATCCTTCAATTACAGCATTATATGCTTTTTCTGCATCATTATACTGCTGTACCCTGTAATATGAATTCGCAAGCAGGTAGAGACTCTGGGCGTAAACATCGGATGGAAGTCCTGTTAAAGAAGGATTGTTTAATTCAAGAATGGACGACTGGTAATCCTTCAGCTTGAAATAACAGATGCCTATCCTTATCTGGGCAGAGAGAGCGAGAGGACTATCGCTATGGTATGATAAAAGTTGATCATAATAATGAACAGCTTTTTCATAATCACCTGTTTTTTCATAAGCATTGGCCAGTGTATAAATAGTATAATCGATATACTTATTATTCCTCTTTTTGTTTACCGCCTCCTCAAGGAAAGCAATTGCATCCTGAAGCCTGTTCTGCATAGTGTATGATTCGCCTATCCAGTACAGGGCGGATCCTGTGTGCTCGGTTTCGGGGTATTCATCAAGAAGCTGCTTCAGGTTCTTCCTGCTTTCATCATATTTCCCTTCTTCAAAATAGATCATTCCAAGCTTGTATAATGATTTATACCTGAAGGCTGCCCACTTAAAATTATTAACGATGAACTCAAATCCTGCAGCGGCAGCGGTCTTTTCACTCAGGTTAAGCAGTGCATCTGAATAATAATATTTAGCGGCTGCGAATTGTTCGTCAGCTAAATTATATTCGGTGAAGAAATCATCGAAGAGCCTGACAGCCGTGGAATACTGATGGTTGTCATAAGCAGTCATTGCCTGGTCATATTTATCGGCTGTTGTCTGTGGCCAGGAACATACAGTCGTTAGAATTATCAGTAAAAAAGAAAGTTTCTTCATTCAGTTCTCATATACCCGGGTTGAAGTAATATGACAATGTTAAAAAAATAATTTTTACGGAAAAGACAGAAATCAGGAGCGCGGGGGGAAATCCCATTAAAAATTGGTAAAAAATTACAGAATTGCCCGGTTCAACTAGTAATATCAAATGCTGCCGCCCTGAAAAAATAAATTCTCAGTTTTGATGCCCAATATAGTTTTTATGCTTTTATAAAGTCAATACTTAAAATAGCATACAGGAATTCACTTAAAGATATTTGTTAAATATCGGAAGCACTGCTATATTTACCCCGTATGTGAGCAGTATAACTCAAAATGGTCAGTTTTTTATATATAATTTTAAGATTCCAAACAAAAAATAAAGGAATTAATATGAAAAAATCACTTGTACTGTTTCTGTTTGCGGCTATTTGTTTATTCAGTCTGGAGGAAACAAATGCCCAGGGAATAAAATTCGGAGTCGGAGGAGGTTTATCTTCTGTCCAGTCGCCTGCTTATTACACAGATGCGGCAGGTTTTTCTTCCGAATATCACCTTGGAGTAAAGGGAAAGCTTAGCATCCCGATATTCCCTATTACACCAATTGGATTTGTTGAATATCATTTCTTCCGCGGTCAGACTCCCGCTGGTGCGGATACAAAGCAAAATATTTTGTCAATCGGAGTTGGCGGTGAATTGGGATTGCTGCCCGGACCTTTGAGTCCTTATGTAGGACTTGATCTCGAGTTCAATAATTTCGGTGACTTTGAGACAACAGGTTCTCCAACAGCTTCAGGTGTTTCAAGAATGGGACTTGGTGTGGGAGCCGGTGTTATGCTTACTCTTCTGCCGATAGATTTTGATGTCAGCCTTAAATATCAGATGCTGAACCTGTTTGGAAAAGAAGATGGTGAGGACACGATAGGTATTATAAACCTTAATGCGGCAATATTCTTCTAACTGACCTATCACAAATTTTCTTAAAGGAGCGCGGGCCCTTACATACGGAAGTGCTTAAGCTCCTTTTTTTTCAGAGACTAATGGATATAAAAAAAGGCTGTCTTATAGTTTAAGACAGCCTTAATAAAATTACCTTTTAAGAACAATTACTTTAATGAAGAAAGTTCGTATTCGGCAGTCTTCTTATAAGTAGCATCTGACTTAGCCTGGTTGAACATCTCCTTCGCCTTCTCTGTATCGCCTTTTCCTTTATATGAAACACCCATATAGTAATAAGGACCGCCTTTACTTATAGTAGAGCGATACTTAAGGGCATTTTCAGCTGCTGAGATTGACTTATCCCAATCACCCAGTTCGGAATAAAGTTTTGCCAGTGAAAGGTAAGCTGCATCATAATTATTGTTGTCGACTGCTTTCTGCAGATAATCAATTGCTTTATTCGAATTACCTTCCGTAGCTGCATTGCTTCCCATCTTTGCATACGCAATTGCAAGATTCTTTTTAACTGCAGATTTTACATTCTCATTGGTAGCTGATTTAAGTACCTTCTCAAAATTATCAACGGCTTTACTATAATTACCCATGGAGAAATAAACTCCGCCGAGTGCGTTGTAAGCCGCTTCAAAGTCATTTTTTTGCTGCAAGCTGTTTTCGAAAGCATCTTTTGCTTCGTCAAGCTTGCTCAGTTTTTTAAGAGCGATTCCTTTTTGATAATAGGTTCTGTAATCCTTTTCAATTGCCAGCGCCTGATCATAGCTTTGTACAGCAGCGGTGTAATCGCCGGCTTTCAATTTCTGATTACCTTCATTATAAAGCTTACCTGCTTCGGGCTTCATATCCTGGGCAAGAGCGGAGACGGTAATCAGTAAAGCCAAAAACAATCCTGATAAGACTTTGATCGGAGTCTTCATAAATAACTTCCTTTATTTAATTTATCCTAAAATTCTTGGTGCGGAAGACGGGACTTGAACCCGTACGCCAATTAAGGCACTACCCCCTCAAGATAGCGTGTATACCAATTTCACCACTTCCGCGAAATTTTGGTGGAAAAGATATATCCGTTAATCCAGAAAATCAACCCAAACCGGCGTTAATTTTTATATTAACTTACTTTTTGTTTACAATTTCGGCTGTGATTTGTTCCCTACTTCATATCGGGAGGCGGCTGCCTTCCCCTTAATAGAAGATGTCTGATTTCTTCACGGAATCTCTTTTCAAACACGATAAGCTTTGCAACCTGTTCGTTTGTGAGGATATCGTAAAGAGAGGTAATAAACTGTGTGTGTTCTGAAGCAACCTGTTTTTGGATCGTAAGGTACTTGTTTATAAGGCCTTTATAGCTTGATTCGTCTCCTTTTGAGAATTTCGATTCAAGGTTATCAGTGATGGTATCAAGGGAATCATTAAGCTTATCAATCCTCCCCCGCGATTCGTTTCTTCTTGCAAAAAACTTCAGAGTTGTCTGCTCATCCATATCCAGGGCTTCAATCAGCTTAATTTTCTCGAGCTGCTCGATCTTCTCCCTCGGCCCTTTACGGTCTCTCATTCCCTGGGCAAAAATAAAAGCGGGAATCATTACAAAAATAAACAAAAGAGAAAAGGTCTTTTTCATTGTCTCTCTCCCTTAATAATATCTTCATTAATTAATTGTGAATATAATTCATTTGCCTCAGATTCATCAATCGAACTGAGCAGCTCATCTGTATTTAAATATCTGTCAGCCACAGCACTTTCGGTTGAGGGTGTAAGTTCAAGTTCGTTTGCCACTATATTGCTTACAATGGAATCTGTTTTGGCTGAAGCCGAACCCGCAAGTTCGCTAATAGAATAATCGCCGGCGTATTGGTTTAACGTTTCGTTAATTTCATTCTCGGTTAAGCTGCCCGGTTCGGTAAGATTTGAATAATTAACAGTATTTCCCGGTCTGAAAATAAGAAATACAATAAGTACCAGGGCAGCTGCAGTTGAAAGTGAATAGGCAAGCTTTGCAAAATGGAACTTCTGTTTTTTTGTTCTGCGCAGATGAAATTCCGGAAGCATATTTATAAAATAAGTTTCATCGGTCTCCGGTGAGGCGCCAGCTTTTGTATCAGCAAGAAGATTCCTCACCCTGTTAGTCTCCGTCCGGAGTTCCGGATCGTCCGTCAGCATCTTCTCAAAATGAAGCTTCTCCTCCTCATTCATCTGACCGTCAAGGTACCTGATAACCTGTTCTTGCTTATTCATCTTCTTTCATCAGCTCCGTTAATTTATTTACTGCATGAAAATAATTGGCTTTAAGTCCTCCTTCACTTCTGCCTGTTATCTCAGAAATTTCCTTATAGCTCATATCATCAAAATTTCTCATTATAAAAACTTCTCTCTGTTTTGCCGGAAGTGTGCTAAGTTTTTTTTCAAGTCGTGCAAATTTTTCCCGTTGTTCAAAATCTCCTATAATATCATCGCGCGAATTCAATTCGTTCGCATTACTATCTTCGATGCCTATAAAACGCTTAACCTTGCTGCGGTTCAGGAAATTCAGGGTTCTCGTTGAGGTTATCCTGTAAATCCACGTATAGAGCGAAGATTGAAACCTGAACTTCTTCAGGTTGTTATAAATAGCAATAAGAACCTCCTGCACCACTTCATCGGCATCGAGATGGTTTCCGGTCATCCTGCGTGCATGCCAGTAAATTTTTTTCTGATATTTCTTAACAATATCATTAAAGGCAGCTTCATCACCGGCATTAAACCTTTTGATTAACTCAAATTCAGGATTCGGAACAGCCATTTTTCCGTTTTTTGTTCATTTTTTAGACAATCCGCCTTTCTTAAAGGTTTAATATCGTAAATAATTAAACCTCCGGAAAACTTCCTTTGTCAAATTCCTGAAAACATGATGATATTTATTTAAAATAATAGGAGAATAAATTGAAGAAGTCATTTTTAATCATAGGAATAATTACAGCGCTGGTAATTGCAGCAGCAGTTAATTTTTACCCGCAGCAGAGCGATGCCCCGGGGAATGCACAATTCCGCGGCAAAATGGCAGAAAAACTTAACCTGACTGACGATCAGAAAGATAAGATCGATCAGCTGCGGCTGAAGAACCAGGAGGAGATGATTGATCTGCGCGCTGATCTGCAGAAGAAACGTTTAGCCGTAGAACAGCTTCGGCAGAAGGGCGATTATTCAAGAAGTAATTACCTTGATCTTGTAAATGGTCTCAATGCCTCCCGCAATAAAATAGCCGTTGCAAAGGCAAACCACAGAATGGATGTTTACGAACTTCTTACAGATCAGCAGAAGGAGATATTTAACCGGATGCCGATGATGAGAGACCGCGGAAGTAAAGGAAGATGTATGATGGACGGCCGCGGACCACATGATGGTCAGAGACAAATGAGAAAACACCCCGGAGCCAACTGGCAGTAAGAGTTCTGAAATTTTATTGCATTTCTTTGTAGAGACGGGACGCTTACCCGTCTCTTTTATTCTTATCCAATGAATGTTTATAATTTCAACACACTGACAAAATGGCAGACTCCCTACCTGGCTAGTTTTAGTCTTTTAGTTTTTCCGTATTTATACCGTAGTTGGACTCATATTGAGACACTACAAAAGTGCGAAAAAATGCAATTTTCCACTGGTGAATTTATTTACAGTATGACAGAAATGACATACTCATTTCGGATTAGTCGGGCGAATGTCAATCTCGCTTGCAAGTGCTCTAACCGGCAGTTTAATAATCAGCGATACCGTTTCTGCAACATCTTCGGGCATTAGCTTATTAGGTGAACCGGGACTCCCATCTGTGTGAAAGTCTGTCTCAACTGAACCCGGGAATACTGCCGCAACTTTAATATTGTGCTGCCTTACTTCCTGCATGAGACATCCGGTAAATCCTTTTACGCCATGCTTTGTAGCTGAGTACATCGACCCCCCTGCAAATATATTCTTTCCTGCAAGCGACGCAATGTTTATTATGGCCCCGGTCTTTCTTGCAATCATATTATCCAGCACTGCCTTTGAGAAATTGAAGATGCCGTAAAGGTTAGCGTTCACCTGCTTCTTAAAATCGTCAAGGGAAGCATCCGCCACCTGCTTGAATATTCCCATCCCCGCATTGTTTATTAATATATCTACCTTGCCGTACTTATCAACTATTTCTTTAACCGACTTATTTACAAACTCTGCATCACCCACATCACCGGAAAAGTAATCGGCATCAACACCCTTCTCTTTAACAAGTTTCTGAGTTTCTTTAAGCGCATCCACATCCCTACCGAAAAGCATCACATCCTTTCCTTCTTCCGCAAATTTCAGAGCTATTCCTTTACCAATGCCCCTGCTTGCTCCTGTTACAATACATACATCTCTTTCAGCCATTACAAATCTCCTTCAATTGGTCTTACAAGTATTTCCTCTGTTACCATATTGCTTCTTTCAAGATATGCTGATACAATCACCCTGGCAATTTCTTCCGGGTTCAGCATCCGTTCTGAATTATCTTCACGCACCTTAGGCGGCCACATCGGAGTTTCAGTTGTACCCGGGATAACATTTATTACACGGATTTTATGCTTACGTACTTCCTCCCTCAGTACGTTTGTGTAGCCGAGGAGTCCCATCTTCGAGGCCGCGTATGCACTGCTGTGTGTAAAAACTTTTTTCGTTACAACAGAGAGAATATTTATGATCGTGCCTCCCCCTCTCTGTATAAAATGAGGGAGAAGATATTTAATAGTATAAATCGAACCTAGAAGATTAGTGTTTATTACATCGTCAATTTCGTTGGTAGAGTTTTCCTCAGCCAGTTTCCAGGAAGTTATGCCTGCGTTATTGATGAGACAGTCAACATCACTCTCGGCCAGTATCTTCTTCACTGTCTGATCAACATTGGCCGACGAGGCAACATTGCATGGAAAAATATTAACCGACATATCCTCTTTCTTCAGTTCCCTGTTAAGTCTTTCCAGTTCAGTAACCCTTCTGGCCGAAACGAAAACTTTGCTCCCCACTTTCGCAAACTCAACTGCCGATGCTCTTCCGATACCGCTGCTTGCCCCGGTTATCCATACAGCCGGTTTATCCTTAGCCATCGCTCATTCTCCCCTTTATTAATGTCATAAACTCGGCTCTTGTTCTTGCATCCTCCTTAAATACGCCGTGTACAGCACTTGCAACAGCCGCCGAGTTCTGTTTCTCAACACCCCGCATCATCATACACATATGATACGCCTCCGAAACTACCGCTACTCCCTGCGGCTTCAGAAATTCATCCAGCGTATCTGCAATCTCCTGCGTCATCCTTTCCTGCACCTGCAGACGGCGTGCAAAAACATCTACAATTCTGGGTATCTTGCTTAGTCCTACAACCTTACCATCAGGTATGTAAGCCACGTGAACCTTCCCATAAAACGGCAGCATATGGTGCTCGCAGAGACTGTAAAAATCGATGTTCTTTACCAGTACCATCTCATCATACTTCACATTAAAAACTGCGTTATTCATTACCTCTACTATTTTCTTGTTGTAGCCGGAGGTAAGGAATTCGTACGCTTTTGCGACCCTCATGGGAGTGTTAAGCAGTCCTTCCCTCTTGGGATCCTCCCCTATTTCTTTCAGCAATTCAGAGATAAGATTCTGAACTTTTGCATAATCCAAATTATTCTCCTCGATATTCAACAATATTTTTTTCTGTCTCGAACAGCTTCACCGAATATAGTCTGCCCGATGGCAGTTTATCATTCAGCACATTAAAAATCCCTTTAGCGATATTTTCTGCAGAAGGAATTATGTCCGTCATAAATTCTGTTTCGGTATTCAGATTTTTATGATCCACTTTTGATAATACGTTTTCGTTGATAATATTCTTCAGAACTTTAAGGTCGATCACAAATCCCGTTTCCGGATCAGGTTCACCTGCCACGGTAACCTCAAGCACGTAATTATGCCCATGCCAGTTAGGGTTGCTGCACTTTCCGAATACTTCAAGATTTTTCTCATCGCTGTAGGCAGGATTATACAGGCGGTGAGCAGCACTGAAGGTTTCTCTCCTTTTTACGTAAACCATTTAAACCTCTTAGTCTTTAAGCGCTTCCAGAACTTCTTTATTATGCCCGTCCACTTTTACTTTTGGAAATACTTTTCTGATCTTACCATTCTCATCGATTATAACCGTCGTTCTTACAACTCCCATGTACTTTTTGCCGTACATACTCTTCTCCTGCCAGACACCGTATTCCTCAAGCACATTCTTCTCCTCGTCGGACAGGAGGTTAAAGGGAAGGTCGTACTTTTCAGCGAACTTTTTGTGGGAAGTTACTGAATCGGGACTAACGCCCAGAATTACAGCATCCACATTATTAAACTTAGGGAATTCATCCCTGAAATTGCAGGCTTCTTTTGTGCAGCCTGAAGTATTGTCTTTGGGATAGAAATAAAGCACTACTTTTTTCCCTTTGAAATCCTTCAGGAATATAGTTTCACCATCCTGATTCTTTAGCTTAAAATCAGGAGCCTTTTTACCTTCTTCAATCATTTTTATTCTCCGTAATTTATCAGTAACGTGGAACCGATGGATCAACTTCATTCGTCCATGCCTCGATTCCGCCATTAAGATTTATTAAGTTTTTAAAACCTTGAGCTGCAAGATAATTGCATACGTTCGCACTTCTTACCCCGGTATGACAATAGAATATTAGTTCTTCATCTCTGTCAAGCTCACTGACATGACTCATAAAACTGCTGAGAGGCATCAGTTCAGAGTTTTCTATCTTTGCCAGCTTATGCTCCCATTCCTCTCTTACATCAATAATTCGAGTACCGTTTTTATGATCTAAAATTTCCTTTATTTCCGTCGCACTCAAATTCCTGAAAGGTGCGTTATAATTTCCTGAATCCTTAAACATATTACTCCTTCTCCAATATATTTTTTATCGTATCATAATCAGGCTGTTCGCCCGTAGTGGGACAAATCTCCTTGTATTTAATTTTTCCGTCTTTCCCTATTATGAATGCCGTCCGTTTCGCAACCCCGTTGTAAGAAAACTTTTCAGGTTTGTAAAGTTCATATAATGAATCGTACATCTTCGAAACTTCTTTATTAAAATCACTGAGAAGCGGAAAGTTAATCTGAGTAAGTTCCTTCCAGGCTTTTAGTGCGTAAGGACTATCAACACTGATCCCGATAACCTGTGCATCAATATCCAGATTATTGTTAAAATCAGCCTGCATCCGCTTAACTTCAGCAGAACAAACCGAAGAGAAAGCAAACGGGAAAAATAGAAGTACTACTTTTTGTCCTTTGAAATCGGACAAAGACGTATCTTCAGAATCCTGGTTCTTTAATGTAAAATCCGGTGCGATATTGCCAACCTCAACAGGCATAAGTATAACTACCTCCTTTTGTCAGATGGTTGTAAGTATATTGTTTATAAAAGCTTACGATAATAGCAGTCCCTCTTTCTTCGTCCAGAACTTAAACCCGTCCTCGAGATGTTCGAATGAATCAATAGCCCATAATATCGGCTGCAGATGCCATACATCGTAATCCTGCCTTACCAGCTTGTCGGGATCGAAATCCCTAACTTCAACTTCATTCGATAACGCATGGGTCACCTCTTCTTTTGAAGAAATAATCCCTGCCCCGTAAATTCTCATACCTTCGGGTTTTTTGATGAGACCGAATTCTACAGTAAACCAGTGAAATGTTTCCAGGTATTTACGGTGTATACCTTCAGCGTGAAAAGCAGCTTCGCCGAACATCTGGTAGAATGAGGCAAAATTTTCATCGGTTAAAAGCGGCATATGTCCGAACATATCATGAAAGCAGTCGGGGGCAGGTGTATAATCCAGTTCTTCCTTCCCTCTTATATAATCCGTCGATGGAAATATCCTCTTCTGCAGAAGTTCAAAGAAATTCTGTTCGTGAATCAGTCCCGGAACTCTTGCAATTTTCCACCCGGTTGTTTTATTAAAAACCTGGCTTAAATTCTTTAGCGCGGGAATTTTATCAGGAGTAAAGTTCAGCTTCCTGGTTCCTTCCAGGTATTCATCACATACTCTTCCGGGAAGATACTTCATCTGGCGGTCGTATAAATATTTCCAGATTTCGTGATCGGCTTCAGGGTAATCGGGGTAAGGTATTTCATCGTGAACAGGAACGGGACCCGTTAGTTTTTGCGGAATACAGCGGGGATCAACTCCCTCCTCTGCAGCTTTTTCATATGCCGATAATATCTTCTCATCTTTTTTGTCGTTCATTTTACTTTCCCGATAATTTTTTATCAAAGTCCACCTCTGTTATGACCTGCCATTTCGGGTAATCCAAAAAAGCTCATGCTTTCATCCGTGTTTCAATCGTGATCGAAATGACAACAAACGCAAATTTGTGCAACATTTCTTGTGAATGGAACATAATTATTATGAAACAGAATTTCAACCAGCCAGGATACACGGAGATAAGGTAAAGGAAGAATGAAGTTGGATATTGATGTTCAATTCCTGGCAAGGAATCCTGCCTGATCTGTGAAATGCGAGTCTGATCAGTAGTTATATGATATTTACTTCTTCTTCGAGGATGACTTCAAACTTTTCGTAGACGGAGCGCTTGATCTCTTTGGCAAAATGAAGGATTTCATCGCCGGAAGCATTACCGTAGTTCACTATAACAAGTGCCTGCCTGATGTGGGTGCCGGTATTGCCTTTCCTGTATCCCTTCCACCCCGCCCTGTCTATTAACCAGGCAGCAGGCAGCTTTATATTGCCATTATCCATTGGATAGGCTTTAATATCGGGAAAGTTCTCTTTCAGCAGATTGTATTGTTCGCGTCTTATTTCTGGATTCTTAAAGAAGCTTCCTGCATTGCCGATAACCGCCGGGTCAGGCAGTTTCTCCTGCCGTATCTTAACAACAGCATCCCTCACATCTTTAATTGAAAAGCTGCTTTTCCCTGTTTTTTCAAGTTCATCCCTGATATTCCCGTAACCCGTTCTTACTTCAGGATTTTTATTCAGCATCAGCTGAACCTTGGTAACTACGAACCTGTTTTTCAGTTCATTCTTAAAGATGCTGCTGCGGTAGCCAAATCTGCAGTCGCCTTTATAAAATATGCCAGGCTTTACAGTATCAGTATAGAACCCTCGCAAGCTGTGGAACGTCTCGCTCAATTCCTCACCGTATGCACCTATATTCTGAATGGGTGCCGCTCCTACTGTACCTGGAATCAGGGCAAGGTTCTCAATGCCGCCGAGATTCCGATCAACGCAGTAGTTCACCAGTTCATTCCAGTTAACTCCTGCGCCTGCTTCTACTATCGCTGAACTTTCATCTTCTTGAATAATTTCTATTCCCGGAACGGAATTTTTAACTACAAGTCCTTCGTAATCTTTTGTAAAAAGCAAATTGCTTCCACCTCCGAGAATGAACTTCGGATATGGTTTTAATTCATCGGCAGATAAGATCTCAAACATCTCATCTTCGTCTGTGGCAATTACAAATGCCCTCGCAGATACATCGATTGAGAAAGTATTATAAGGCTTAAGTGAGAAATTTTTTGCTATGTCCATTAAACAAATCTTAGGTGAGAAAAATTTACTGGTAACGATCGAGACGGAACTTTTCGCCGAGATAAAGTTTGCGTACTTCTTCATCCTCAGCCAGCATTTCTGCGCCTCCCGATTTAAATATTACTCCGCTTATCAGAATATATGCATTATCAACTATGCTTAATGTTTCATGTACATTATGGTCGGTAATAAGGACTCCGATACCACGGTTCTTGAGGTTCGCAACTATATTCATAATGTCCTCTACCGCTATCGGATCTATTCCGGCGAAAGGCTCATCAAGAAGAATGAAATTAGGGTCGGTAGCCAGAGTTCTTGCTATCTCCGTACGCCTTCTCTCGCCTCCGCTTAACTGAAATCCAATGCTTTTTCTAATATGGTTTATGCCGAGATCTTCCAGCAGTGCTTCGCATTTTTCCTTTCTTTCTTTAGGAGTCAGCTTTATCATCTGCAGAACGGCCATAAGATTATCTTCAACGGAAAGTTTTCTGAATATCGAAGCTTCCTGGGGAAGGTAGCCTATTCCCATTCTTGCACGTTTATACATAGGCACTTTTGTTATCTCAGTATCGTCCAGAAAAACTTTCCCGCTGTCGGGTTTAATCATTCCCGTAATCATATAAAAGGTGGTGGTTTTACCGGCCCCGTTTGGTCCAAGGAGTCCCACGATCTCGCCCTTAGACACCTTCACCGAGGCTTTGTTCACAACAGTTCTGTGTTTATAAATCTTTACAAGGTCAGCACTTCTTAAAGTTTTCTCGTCCATAGTTATTGCAGTGTGTCCGTTGGTGAATAAAATCTGTCTCCGGGCTTAATTTGTTTAAGCAGATCATCTTTCTGCGGCCGGTTCGTAACAAGGTTGAATCGCGGCAGTGCGTAAGTATTTTCTTTTCCTCTAACCAGATTTTCCGGATAGTACTCGCTTTTCGGGGAACCGTACATCCTTACTTCATTAATTTTCTTGTCTAGAAAATTAAGAGAAGCCGATTCTGCTGATGACTGAGTCAGTCCGTTTGGTTCTTCCTTTTCAGTATACATATAATACACGTTGTATACACTTCCTTCAACCTTAACCCGGCTGATATCGCCTCCATCAAAATACATAATTAATTTATCCCCCGAAATCTGGTCGTACCTGTTTTGATAAATCTCATCGGGAGAAAGCACAAAGGCATTATTAACAACCTCAAGAGCCTGTACCTCGTTCTCTTTCAGAAATATAGTAATAGAATCCCCGGTCAGCTGTGTCTCCTCGTTCCAGAGGACGGGTCTCATATCACTTTCCTTCCTCCTGTATGTGATAATTTCCTCATCCGATTTTTTATAAACCGAGTAATCATTTAATGATGCGAAAGTTCCGCGCCAGAGCCTCACCGAATCCTGTGCCTTAAACAGGTTTATTGTATCTCGCCATGACTCCATGGATAATGATTTAATGATTAGCGTATCAAGTGTTATCCTGATGCTGTCGGCGCCGGTGATCAGCGAGTCAGGCAGCCGCGACCGTGTGGTATCAATCTGCACAAGCAGGGGTTTCTTATCTATGATGGTATGATATTCCTGGGCGTAATCGATAAGGTGCTCTCCAAACATCTGGACATTATTCGCCCTGTTCTCAATCCGTACGTCGCTGTTGGCAAAGGTCACTCTCGAATCGCGGAAATGTTCAAGTGTATCTGCATCGATTATGTTATCCTCCTGAATGATCTTTACATGACCGGTTGCAATCGCTCTGTTTTCGTTCTTGAAATATGTCAGTCCCGCTGATGTGAGTGTGCTGGCTGTATCGTACAATGTTACCCTGCTTCTGAATATCGCTTTGTCGTCATTAAAAAAGTATTCTCCTGAATCGGCAGTAAGGATAACCTTTTTATCGTCAAGCTGAACCCCTGAACTGCTTTCTGCTCTTCGTTCATCACCATAGTAAAAACCACGCGGGGTTTTGATCGTCATACTGTCCTGTTTAACAACCACATCTCCTATAAGCTCTGCGTCATTTCTTGATATATACTGGATGGCTTTATTGCAGGTAATGTTAACATTACCCTGCGTGAGCACAACGTGACCGTAAACCTCCCTTGTTGTTTCTCCGCTTACAACACGGCCAACAAGACTGTCGCCAACAACGGTAATCATCTCTCCCTGCTGCCCGAAAAGGTTTGCCGTGAACAGCAGAACTAAAACCGCCGGCACTGTCATTTTGAAATATTTCATCTTAAACTATCTGCTCTTGCTGAATAGGTAATATTATAGATAACATAATTCGTCAAACTCTGGTTGGATTCAAAACCGTAGCCCTGTATGGTTTCCTTTTCGGTTAATATCGTTACAAATTTATCGGATGTAATTTTCGCATCGCTGTTCCTCCACATAAGCTCATCCGTTTTAATTGTAACCCCGCTGTCGCTCACAGCAACCACGCTGTCCATTGCATAAAGATTTCTGGTTGCATCATCCACCTTGCCCCGTTTGGATGTTAATGTTGTCGTCTTAACCTCATCGGGATTATAAAAATCAACCCGCACGCCGCTGTCGAGTATTGTTTCCCTGCTCTGCTCAAATATCCTCAGGTGACCCGCATAAAGTATGGCGGTAGTTTTACCTGAATCCGAGAATATAACCTTGGAATCCCAGCTTTCCTGGGCGGGAATTTCACCCTCATCCATGGCGCTATCAATTTTCGGTTTTACCTGCTTCTCACTGCAGCCTGCGTAAAGGATCATTAAAGCTGCGGCCAGGAAAAATAAATACCTCATCGCTGCTGTAGTCCCAGGTTAATAAGATCATGAAGATGCAGAATGCCGACAGGCTTTGTGCTGTCGCCCACTATTACCAGGGTAGTGATTTTAAAATTCTCCATCTGCTGAAGCGCAAATGAAGCGAGATAAAATTCTTTTGTCACCTTCGGGTTTTTTGTCATTATATCTTTGGCTGTAAGGTTTTTTATCTCAAGCGTCCTCTCAAGCAGCCTCCTAAGGTCGCCGTCAGTTATAATTCCTGTAAGCAAGCCATCCTTATTAACCACACACGTTGTACCAAGTCTTTTCGAAGTAATTTCAAGTATTACATCTTTAATCGATGCCTCTTCAGGCACCGATGGTATCTTTTCTCCCTTGATCATTATTTCCTTGATCTGGAGGGAGAGGCGCTTACCAAGACTACCGCCCGGATGCAGAAATGCAAAATCCTCAGCCGTAAAGTCTCTCTTTTCAAGAAGCGCTACAGAGAGGGCATCTCCCATTACCAGTGTTGCCGTGGTAGAGGATGTCGGAGCAAGGTCGTGGGGACAGGCTTCTTCCTTCACGCCTATGTTAAGGAAAATATCGCATTCATCAGCAAGTTTCGAATCGCGCGATCCGCACATTGCAATCAATGTAACTTTAAGTCGTTTCAGCATCGGTACAAGGTTCGAAATCTCTTCAGTGTTTCCGCTTTTGCTTATCAGGATGACAACGTCCTCCTGTCTGACCATTCCAAGATCGCCGTGAAGAGCATCCGTTGGGTGAAGGTATATTGAGGCGGTACCGGTTGAGTTAAGAGTTGCGACGATTTTGCGGGCTATGAGTCCCGACTTTCCCATACCCGTAAGCACCACCCGCCCTTTGCAGTCATATATGGTATTTACAGCATTAACGAATCCCTCATCAATGCTCTTTTCAAGGTCAGCCACAGCTTTGGCTTCAATCCTGACAACCTCTTTCCCTTTATTTATGATTTCCTGTGAGTTCAATTTTTATCCTTCCTGAACAGGTCTGTAAATCTTTTTTTAGTTTGTTTCTGCTGCTGCTGCTGCGGTTTGAGGTATTTGGAGAAGTCATTGGAAAATCTTCTCATATATTTATTGTAGAGAACAAAGGCATTCACAAGTTCATAGTCGGTGAATTCTTCCAGCCTCTCAAACATCAGTCCGGGGTTTAAGGCCTGCTTAGGATCCTTCGTTCTTCTGAAGCGCATCAGCTCATTATAATAATTGGTAAGCGGAATAAGGCGATTAACCCCGCTTCTGCTTTCGTGCAGCCATATCTTTTTGTGTGCGGGTGCAAATACGAGGAGATATTCGCCGGGACTAATAACTGTTTCCCTCACCTCCGAATTATCATGCGGCGCTTTATCGCCCGGATTCCATTCGGAATAGCTCCATCTTTCCTGCTCCTCAATTTCTCCGGGGATTTGGTTGGTGTTCTTAAGTGTTAAATCAAATTCTATCTCGTCATCTATTTCTTCATTGATAAGGATGTCAATCTCGTCGCCGGGAATTTTTATTGTACCTGCTGCAAATACAGGTGTAGAGGAAAACGAAAGATCAGGCACACTGCCTTTTTTCCCCAGTATATAATTGTTGTTTTTGAATCTGCCGTAGCCGGTAATCATAAGCTCATTTATTTTTTCACGGTAAAACTTATACCCTGGTTTCGTTTCGGGTAAAACAGAAAAAAGCAGATATTTTTCCTGCGCCGTCAATTCTCTTGGAAACTGTTTTACTTCTGAATTCAAGCTATTCCCTTGGTTATTGAGTCAATCTTTTTTATTTCCTCAAGCAGGGATTTAAGTTCACTTAACGGAAGCTGACTGGAAGCATCGCTCAAAGCTTTTACCGGTTCGGGATGCACTTCGAGGAAGAGTGCATCAATGCCCACAGCTGCAGCTGCTTTAGCAAGGTATTTTATATAGCGCGGCTGGCCCCCGCTTGTGTCGCCTTCTGACGGAAGCTGGACGGAATGAGTTGCGTCCATTACAACCGGATAACCAAGCTCCCGCATTATGATAAGAGAACGCATATCGACAACAAGATTGTGGTATCCGAAAGTAGTTCCTCTTTCGGTAAGCATAATCTTTTTATTGCCGGTGGAAAGTACTTTCTCAGCAGCGTGCTTCATATCTTCGGGCGCAAGGAACTGTCCTTTTTTAATATTCACTACCTTTCCGGTTTCACCTGCGGCGGTCAGCAGTTCTGTCTGTCTGCATAAAAAAGCGGGTATCTGAAGTACGTCTGTATATTTTGCCGCAGCTTCGGCTTCCGAAGGCAGATGAATATCGGTTAGTACGGGTATGCCGAGCTCTTCACGAACCTTTCCGAGGATCTCAAGTGCGTTATAATCTCCTATTCCCATGAATGAAGAAGCGCTTGTGCGATTTGCTTTTTTATAACTTGCCTTGAAAATAAAAGGAATACCGAGGGATTCGGTAATTGATCTGATCTCTGCAGCGGTTTCTCTTACCAGCTTCTCGCTCTCAACCACACAGGGTCCCGCTATTAGTACAAAAGGATTATTTCCGCCTGCTTTTATATTGCCAACTTCAACCATATCTAACATCTGCTTATTTAATATAAATCAAATATAAAAAAAAGCCTTTACTTAATGAATTCAACCGGGAATCCTGCCTCAGGTTCCTATCGCAAAAAAAACGGGCCATAAAGGTGAAACGCAACTGTCGTTTGGATGAACCTAAAGTAACGGTAAAGTTATAATTTGAGTCTCTATGGATTAGCCGTCACATCCGTTTGAATTCCTTTCAGGAATTAGTAAAATTGATATACAATTGAACTGGAATATTAATGGCTAAAGACTTTAACGAGAGAACAATATTGCTTACCGGGGCAACCGACGGTATAGGGAGACAAACTGCATTAAAACTGGCTGAACGCGGGGCGCATTTAATTCTTCACGGAAGAGACAAAGAGAAACTGGATGAAACAATAAAAGAAACTTCGGTAAAGTCAGGTAATAATAAAATAAAAGGGGTAATTGCTGATTTTTCGTCTCTTGATGAAGTGAGGATAATGGCAGAGGATATAAAAGACAGGTATTTAGAACTGAATGTTTTGATCAATAATGCCGGTGCGGGCTTCTCGGCTCCCCGGTATGGGAAAGACGGCTATGAACTCAGGTTCGAGGTAAACTACCTCGCACCGTTTCTGCTGACCCATCTGCTTCTGCCGCTGCTTAAGAAGTCTGCTCCTTCGCGTATTGTTAATGTAAGTTCGACGGGACAACGGAAATTAAATTTTGATGATATTATGATGAAAGACAGCTTCGACCCGGTTTATGCTTATGCCCAAAGCAAGCTTGCCTTGATAATGTTTACTATAGATCTGGCCGCGAAACTTAAGGCTCAGGATATTACGGTTAACGCACTTCATCCGGGAACTTATCTCAATACAAAGATGGTGAGAGAAGCGGGAATAAATCCCTGGGGCGATCCCGCATCCGGCGCCGATGCCGAGGTCTACCTTGCGCTTTCACCTGAACTCGACAGGGTTACGGGAAAATATTTCAATGTTGATAAAGAAACACTGGCAGACAGCCAGGCATATAATGCACAGGCACGACAACGACTGTGGCATCTTAGTCTTGGACTTACAAACCTTAACGGAAAACAAAATGAAGATTCCTGATAAGATGAAAGCAATGGTGCTCGAAAAAAAGGGAGAGCGGCTGAAGGAAATGGAAGTACCCGTTCCGGAAATAAATAATAACCAGGTTTTGATAAAGGTAAATGCATGCGGCGTCTGCCATACAGATCTTCATATAGTTGACGAAGAACTTACCAATCCCAAATTACCTTTGATACCGGGACATGAGATCGTTGGGAGCGTAGTAAAAACCGGAAGTAAAGTGAAGAAGTTTAAGATCGGCGACAGGGTCGGTGTTCCCTGGCTGGGATTTACCTGCGGTCACTGCAAATACTGTAAAAGAGGACAGGAGAACCTCTGCATCAACGCTGAGTTTACAGGATACACTATCGACGGTGGTTATGCGGAATATACTGCAGCATATGAAAATTACACCTTCCATATTCCCGAAGGCTATGACGATGCTGAAGCAGCTCCGCTTTTATGCGCCGGCTTAATCGGTTATAGAACTTACCGTATGGCCGGTGAAATATTTGAGAATCTCGGGATATATGGTTTTGGAGCGGCGGCTCATATCATCGCACAGATAGCAGTCCACCAGGGAAAGAAAGTTTATGCTTTCACACGTCCCGGCGATAAAGAGGCGCAGGAATTTGCAAAGAAGCTTGGGGCAGTGTGGGCGGGAGATTCAAATCAGTCGCCCCCGGTCGAGCTCGATGCAGCACTTATATTTGCTCCGGTAGGTGCGCTGATACCTGCCGCACTCAGGGCTTCGGATAAGGGAGCTTCGATAGTCAGCGGCGGCATACATATGAGCGATATTCCCTCTTTCCCATATAATATACTTTGGGAGGAAAGGATTATACGCTCTGTAGCAAACCTTGAGAGAAAGGATGGTGAAGAGCTCCTGAAGATTGCACCTGAGGTTCCGGTGAAGACTGAGATAACAAAGCTTCCTCTGAATAAGGCAAACGAAGCACTCGATAAACTCCGTGCGGGCAAAATCGAAGGCGCTTTCGTACTGGTTCCCTGAAAATGTATTTTCCCAGGCCCTCATAAATGCCCCGCCCCTTGATTTGTATACTAAAAAATTGTTAGTTGCAATTGATTATTGTTACATTAAAGAGACGGGGCGATCAATGAATTACAAAACCTTGTTATCCGCAATATTAATATCTGTTTCCTTTATCATTTTGACGTCCTTCACTATGCCCGGTAACCCGGACATAAGTACTGAGACACAGGACTGTATAAGCTGCCACGAAACAGTTACTCCGGGAATTGTTGCCGACTGGCGCACAAGCCTTCATTCCCATAACAACTTTTCTGCTGCTTCATCTAAACCCGAACTGGAAAGAAGAGTTTCTTCTGAGAGCGTCCCTTCCGGCCTGAAGGATGTTGTTGTGGGATGCTACGAATGCCACGGCTTGCATTCCGAAAACCATAAAGATAACTTCGAACATTTCGGCTACAACATTAATTTGGTTGTTTCACCGGATGACTGCGCTGTATGCCATAAAACGGAAGTTTCTCAGTACCAGCACAGCAAGAAAGCACATGCTCTTGAAAACCTGAGAGATAACGCCGTTTTCTCGGCGCTTGTTAATACTTCCATCGGGGTTAAGGAATTCGGAAATAACGAAATTAAATCCATGGATGCCTCTCACTTTACGCAGAACGAAACCTGCTATGCCTGTCATGGTACAGATTTAAAAGTTGAAGGAACCAAAACAATTTCATCGGATCTCGGTGATGTTGAAGTACCGGTATTGAAAGACTGGCCTAACCAGGGGGTCGGCAGGATAAATCCTGATGGCAGTATCGGTTAATGCACAGCCTGCCATCCTAGACACAGCTTCTCGATAGAGATCGCGAGAGATCCCCATACCTGCGGACAGTGTCACCTTGAACCCGATGTACCCGCTTTTAATATATATAAAGAAAGCAAGCATGGAAATATTTATGAGTCGTCAGAGCAGAAGTGGAATTTTGAGAATGTACCGTGGATGCTCGGCAGAGATTTTACGGCACCCACCTGTGCTGTCTGCCATAATTCTCTTGTTATAAGTCCTTCGGGAGACGTTATAGCCGAAAGGTCACATGACTTCGGCAGCCGTCTTTGGGTCAGGGTATTCGGTCTCATTTATTCGCACCCTCAGCCGGTTAGCGGAAAAACTTTTGAGATAAAGAATAGAGACGGACTTCCCCTCCCCGTTACATTCGACGGAGTGCCGGCAAGTGATTTCCTGCTCAGCCCCGGAGAACAGCAGGCAAGAAAAGATGATATGACGAAGATCTGCTCATCCTGCCATGGTAATACCTGGATTACTTCATGGTTTGAAAAAATGGATAATACCCTGAAAGAAACTGATCAGATGACGGCGGCTGCCACTAATTTGATGGCCGAAGCCTGGAAGGAGAACCTGGCCGATAAGACCAATCCTTTCGATGAAGCTATCGAAAAGCTGTGGATCCAGCAGTGGCTCTTTTATGCCAACTCGGTAAGGTATTCCTCGGCAATGTCGGGACCGGATTACGCTGCTTTCAAGAACGGATGGTGGTACCTCACCAAAAACCTTACTGATATGCATTTAATGATGAAGCAGCTTAGAAGGCTTCAGCCAAACAAATAGTCTGAGGCCGTCCCGCGTCACAGCATGTCCGGCTTCACATAAAGGATCAAAATCCTCGCATATTTTCAGACTGAAAATCAAAAAAATATGGAGGTGTTATGATAAAGTTCAAATCAATCTTTTTATTATTCTTATTCAGCTTAGTTATTCCCTTAACTACGGGCCTTGCCCAGCAAAGTAAATCTGCCGACAGTCAGCAGGCTATACAGGAAAGGCTGAATTCCCTTGCTAATGCAATCGTAAATAATGATTACGCAACGGTTGAAGATTTCTACACAGATGATGCAATCTCAATGCCTAATTATGGACAAATGCTCAAAGGAAAAGATGCTATCCACAGGGATAACCTGGAGTTTGACAAATCCGGTATGAAAATTACTTCACTGGATATGAAAGTTACGGATGTGCTTGGTGAAAAGGGTGATATGGTAAATGCCATAGGTAATTACAATATCTCTCTGACCAACAAGGATGGCAAAAAGATTAAAGATTCCGGAAATTTCCTTTCTCTTCTTGAGAAAAAGGACGGAAAGTGGAAAATAAAAGCCGAAATCTGGAATACAAACCGTAATCCTATGATGGGTGATATGCAGGAGGGACATATGGGTAATATGAACCATCGGGATGATACTGAGGGTGAGACAGAGGATACGACGAAATACTAGTTGAGGATGAATTCTTAGGTAGAGATGGGTCTGCGATCCATCTCTATATTTAAGATGTGCCTTCGTTTCTTCTCTGCAAAATAATGAAATGTATTCTCTGCAGAGGCCGCGTTAGAAATTCAGTTTCGTCTGGGAGGTTTTACCGCTTTTCTTCCTGCCTTCTTTCTGCTGTTTTAGGAAGTCTCCGAAATCTTCTTTGGCAATAATATAGATTTTACCAACCTGCTGGGCTTTAAGGTTTCCGGACCTGATATGATACAATACCCCTGAATGAGAAATGTCGAGAAGTTTAGCAACTTCTTCCACACTGAAAAATTCTTTCATATTCCGGCCTGATACTTAATGAAAGATAAACCTTCAATATTATAGCAAAAATAGCCAGAACAGAGGTCAGATTCAATTTCCTACTTCTGCTGATGAAGAACGTCCTGCTTTGCAGGGTCAAAGGTTGTAAGCATTACCACACGCGTTTTTTCCCTGAAAAGAGTGGGAACCGACAGCTTCGCATTTGCATGATCATCAGCTTCGATGAATGCATAGGCGGTATGATCATTATCCCTGCAGCCCCATTCAAAACGTGTAAGGAATCCGGCATTGTACTCCCGGAACTGTTTCACCGCCATCCTGCAGTCCTCCGCAGTATGAGAAGAAATTACGATATACCGTTTCATCTTTTTCTCCGTATTTAATTTATTATTTGGTTAAAATTCTATACCCCGGCCAGGTATTCATGCACAAATTTAATAGCCATCGCACCTTCGCCTACAGCCGAAGCCACCCTGTTCATTGCACCTGCTCTCACATCGCCTGCAGAGAAGATGCCGGGGATGCATGTTTCCAGCAGGTAGGGATCACGCTTCAGCTTCCATACCTTTTTGTAGTTCGGTGATTTGAATAGATCTTTTCCGGTTTCAATGAAACCCTTCGCGTCTTTCATAATATTGAGTTTTATCCAGTCGGTTACAGGCCTTGCACCTATAAAGATAAAGAGTGCAGCTGATTCCCTGGTGGTTTTTTCACAAGTTTTTATATTTTCGATCGTAAGGCACTCCAGGGTTCGCTCCCCGATGGTTTCACTTACGATGGAATCTGTAACTAGGAAAATGTTCTTTGTCCTGTTGATCTGGTCAATCAGGTAATGCGACATTGTTGTATAAAGGGAATCCCTTCTTATCACAATAAAAACATTCTTCGCAAATCCTGAAAGATACATTGCTGCCTGCCCTGCCGAATTTCCTCCACCGACAACATACACATCCTTGCCGCGGCATGAATGAGCCTCTGCAGTCGCCGCACCGTAGTATACTCCCGCGCCTGTGAGACTGCCTATTCCTTTAATATCCAGGGTCCTGTAATCAACTCCTGTAGAAATTACAATTGTATGTGTCTTAATCTCCGTACCATTGGACAGCGAAAGAATTTTGTACTCATCCTTCCTGCTTATATCAATAACCTCACAGGGTGAAAGAAGCTCAACTCCGAACCTGGTTGCCTGTGTAATGGCTCTGCGCGTCAGATCGGCCCCTGACAGCCCCGAAGGGAAACCCAGGTAATTTTCTATGCGTGAACTCGTGCCCGCCTGTCCCCCGGGTGCTTTCCGTTCAATCATAAGGGTTTTGAGACCCTCGGTTCCGCCGTATACTGCCGCTGCAAGGCCTGCGGGACCGGCACCGATAATCACCACATCATAAAGCTCTTCGGAGGCAGTGGATCTTAATCCTATCTTTTCGGCTATATCCGTTTCGGAAGGCGACTTAAGTACAGCTCCGTCTTCGAATACTACTGCCGGCAGTTCACCGGCTTCTATTTTATATGTATCCAAAACTTCGGCAGCTTCCGAACTCAACTCTATATCGATCCATTTATAAGGGATAAGGTTTCCTGTAAGGAAATCTTTTATTTTGTGAGAGACAGGCGACCATTGGTAGCCGAGAACTTTTATTCCGGCAAGGTCGGGAATAAAACTTCCCTGCCATTCCTCCAGAAGATCGGTCAGTACAGGGTAAAGTTTCTCCTCCGGCGGGTTCCATGGCTTCAGAAGGTAGTAGTCAAGCCTCAATGTGTTTATAGCTTTTATCGCAGCCTCAATATCGGAGTAGGCAGTAAGAAGAACTTTTTTAGCATCGGGGAATATCGCTTTAGCCTTCTCCATAAATTCCGTCCCTTCCATCTCCGGCATCCGCTGGTCGGAGAGGAACATAGCCACGATCTCATTTTTCTGCTTTAGTTCACCGACTGCATCAAGTGCTTCCTTACCGGAACCGGCGGCAAGCACCCTGTACTCATCACGGTATTTTTTCCGGACATCCCTCTGGATGGCTCTCAGTACCTGGACATCATCATCAATGACTATAATGAATGGAAGTTTCATCTTTTGCTTCTTCCTTTACTATATGTTGGGCGACAGGAAAACTGACTATGAATTCTGTCTTTCCTTTTACAGAGTTAACTTTAACATCGCCGTTATGGCGGTCGATTACGCTTTTTACAAGATCGAGACCGATACCCGTTCCCTCCCCGACTTTCTTGGTTGTGAAAAAAGGATCAAATACACGCGACAAAATGTCCTTCGGGATCCCGGTTCCGTTATCTGTCACGCATATTGTAACTGTCCTTGAGTCACATACAGTCTCTATTTGTATTTCACCTTTGTCTGAAACAGCATAAATAGCATTGTCTATCAGGTTGGTCCATACCTGGTTCAGTTCCCCGCTGTAGGCTTCTACGCCGGGCATATTATTGCAAAACTTTTTAGTAACTTTTATATTCTTGTCGCGGAGCTTATATCCGAGCAGAATGAGTGTATCGTCGATATCCTTATGAATATCCGTAACGTGCAGCGTACCCGATCTGTCCATATGAACGTGAGATTTAATTGCGCTGACAAGTTCTGTTATGCGTCCTGAGGCATCCTCCAGATCCTTAATAAGCAGTTCTGAGCTGAGCAGGTTTTCCATCCAGTTGAGAATACTCTGAAATGATTTGTCGTCAATTCCGTTTTTCAGGTTATCCAGGTCATCCCGTGTAAAGCCGGTTTCTGTAAAAGTTTCTGCCATCTCATTATTTGAAGTGAGACCATTATCCTCAAGCCATTCATTCATCTCATCCTCTTTCTGCATCCGCTGAATAGGTGTAAGACTCGCTTTCCTGGTGTTATTTTTCTTTCTGTCGGATACTGTTTCACGTATGTTCTTAATAAAGTCGGGTGAAATATCATGATTCAGAAGCACTTCGGTCAGTTCAATATTAAGCTTCAGCCTTTTATCAAGCTCATCGGATATCCTGTCTATTGCAGCAGCGGGATTATTCATTTCGTGTGCGATTCCTGCAGCAAGTTTACCAAGCGCACTTACTTTCTCCTGCTGCAGTCTCACGGTTGCGAAATACCTTGCCCTTTCTGTCATATAGCCTATCAGACGTTGAATCAGATCAGGATTTAATGCTTCCAGCTCCGGAAAGTATTTTTTATGCAGTTTGATCAGTCTTGTTTTTCCTTCGGAATAAGAATTTCCCGGGGATGACTTCATCCTTGAGTAAGGCAGTAGTCCTGTTACCCCTCCTGTAGTTTCGTTATTCTCGAAGCTTATGTAAAAGACAAGCTTCCCGTTCATATCCATATAAAAATTCAGTTTGCCTTCGAGCATAAATGCCATATACTCGGCCGGGTCGCCTGTTTTGAACATTATCTCGCCGTCTTCGTATTCTTCATATTCCGACCTGCTAAGTATCCACTCAAGGTGTTCATCGGGGAGATCGCGGAGGGCCATTACATTTTTTAATTCCTCAATTGTCACGGGCTTATTCATGAAATTTCCTTATTGAATTATTAACTACAGGAACCGGGGGATTATATTTACAAAGAATAAAAACTCAGGATGAAAGGCGCTGCATAAAGCAGGTTAATATACAATATGGAGAATGCTCTCTGCGATGATCCTGCATCTCTCTGCACAGTAATATTGTAATGATTAAATACAAATAATTGTGTATTAACAAAGGTATGGCAATATAGAAAAGAGAATTTTTAATTCAAAGAAGAAATGTTATTAAGTGCGTGAAGCACATTTCCCGGTCAGACTGAGCAGTTTTTGTTTTTTTATTCATCCTTATTTTTAGTTAAATTATTTTATTCAATCATCAGATTAGCGTATCGGTATGAACAAAATTGTACTCTACCCTGTCGTCTTCATCTGCGGAGGAGCGGTACTTGCAGTTGAAATACTTGGAACAAGAATAATAGGACCCTACTATGGAGTAAGCATTTTCCTCTGGTCTGCATTAATTTCCGTTACTTTAATCGCACTTAGTGCGGGATATATGATCGGCGGAAGAATCGCCGATCGCAAGAAGAGTTCCACGTTTCTTGCGGTAATAATAGCAGCTGCGGGTGTAATTACAATTCTGATTCCTGTTTTCAGAAACAGTGTTATCTCAATAACTGAATCAGTGGGACTCAGAACTTCAGTACTGATTACTTCATTCATTCTTTTCTTTCCGCCGCTCACTTTCCTCGGGATGGTTAGTCCTTTTGCGGTAAAACTTAGAACGCAGAGTCTGGATGTGGTAGGTACCCGTGCAGGCGATTTGTATGCTGTCTCAACGATAGGAAGCGTACTGGCTGCACTGCTGACAGGATATGTTTTGATCCCGAATATAGGGGTCATCAAACTTACAATAAGCATAGGCATCATTCTGATTCTGACGTCAGTATTTCTCTTTGTGTCGAATGCGGGTAAAGTATCAAGGGTAGTTTCTTCTCTTTTAATAATAATTATTGCAGTCGTTTCTTTTAATTTCCTTCCTTCCGAAAAGGCCGATCCTTCAAAAGGGGTGGTTGCATTTAAGCAGAGCGTTTATGGAGAAATACGGGTAATGGATGTGGACGGAACCCGTATGTTGCTGATTGACGGCGGAATTCATACAGCCGTTGATAAAATCACGGGAGAAAATATCCTTCCTTATGCCTGGGTTATCGACATAACCAAGAATCTGCAAAAGTATAAGGGAGATATGCTGCTGATAGGACTGGGGGGAGGTTCGGTGCTTAAATCGTTTTATGAAGACGACTGGGATGTTGAAGCCGTAGAAGTTGACCCCGAAATAGTAAGGATAGAGAAAAAATATTTTAATCCTGTTCCGGGATTCGATAATATAATTAACGATGATGGCAGAGAGTTCCTTCGGACAACCGACAGGACATTTGACCTTATTGTTCTTGATGCATTCGGCAGCAGTTCTGTTCCCTTCCATCTTACAACAGTCGAAGCATTCGGCCTGGCTAAATCGCGTCTCAAAAAAGACGGAATAATGGCTGTTAACATTGAAGCAATCGGATGGAACGATATCATTGTCGGCTCACTCGCAAAAACTTTGCACCATGTATTTGGTAATGTGCTTGCACTCCCCATTGCCGAACCGCCAAACCAGCTCGGAAACGTGATACTGCTCGCCTCAGATAAACCGTTTAAGCTGACAGCTCCGCTCGAAAGAGATTACTGGAAAACTGACTACAGGTTCAGTGATCAATACGAGAGGAATCATGCCTGGGATAACAGGTTTGTGCCTGATATGAAAGATGCTGTTTTGCTCACTGACGACCTGAACCCTGTAGGAATATGGGCTGAGAGGATTAACCTGCAGGCAAGAAAGGAGCTGCATGAGATGCTGGGGGAGAAGTCTTTTCTGTGGTGAGCTTTAGATTGCACTTTTTCAAAATGTTCGGGTCGGATATTTCTTCCCCGTAAATGGAGCGTATATGAAGCGGTGGTGAGGCGTATGGGGGCTATTTCTTATCGCCGTCCAGAGGTTTGATTTTCCCGGTTTCCTCCACTTTTACAGGGTAGCCTTCAAGTGAATCAGGAAAGGCATCTTTGTTTGTGTCATTCAATGAATCAACCATGATCACGATGCATTCATCCCCGTTATCCAGCTCTCCCTGGTAAAACCCCTGCACGCCCGGCATCGCCAGCAGTTCTTCCTGGTTTGACTTTAACACTTCCTCTATCGGCTTCCGCTGCATATTGGTACTGTCTTTTACCTGGGCATTGCACTGAAAAAATACTAATGACAAAAGTAATAATAATATCGTTTTCATATAAAAAATAAATGAGGCTGCGTCAGCGATCGTCAAAAATTTCTTGTCGGTAACTCTCTGATATTGACGTCGATGAACCTTTCGGACAGCCTCATTAAATATTTAATTGACTAGTTGCCAACCATTGTTGCTCCAAGGAAACTCAGAACCTGATTTATCGGGTTAGCTATTGCCGCAGTATTGCTCCCTGCGAATAACAAACCTACAGCTCTCGGATTGGTTGTAACATCTTCAACCATCAGGGAACCTGAATCGCCCCCAGCAAGAAATTTGCTTCTACGATTGGCAATAACAATTTGTCCTGTGAATGTTTTTGTAAATGCCGCTCCGCCCGCACATTCATTATCATAAGCAACGCTTACAGTAGCATTTAATCCTGAGATCGTACTGCGGGTAAGTCCTGTTGTTCTTCCGCTTTTCTTAACCGCCTGGTTAATTGATGCAGCAACGGTGCTGTGAGACAACGTACCGATTTCAAGGATTGAACCATCAGTTTTTACCATTCCGGAAATAACTTTGGCAACACCAACATCGACGTTGGAGTTAGGAAGGCTGTGTTTCAGCGTCAGGGTAGCAACATCCTGTCCATTAGAAGCGGAACAGTTGATGTCGATAAGTCCCGGCTGAAGTATACCGTCACCGTCAGAAGCGACTCTGCCATTACCTCCGTTTACAATATCAGATTCAAAAACATGATAATTACTCATAACATATTGCGAACCGCCAATGCTAACCAGCGATCCCAATGTACCGCCGCAGCAGTAGCCATTTGCAAGGTCATAATGCCAGCCGCCGGATGTACCGAGAGATATCGGAGCAGTTTGTTTTGCGGTATGACTTACGCCGCTCCCGCCGCCCGGTCTTCCTTTAAAGGCAGTGATCTCGCCGGTAACCATTATTCTTACCGGCACACTCTCAAGCTGATCCGGTAAAGGATTTGGAGTTCCTTTTGCAAGTGCGTTTTCCTGTATATCTGTTTTGGTTAATACAAGGATGCATGGTTTGCCGTCATCGGTTAAACCAACTGCGGTACCGACAACATCAGGAATCTTCATAAGATCCTCTGTGTACTTTTCCTGAACCGGAATAATAGCACGGATTTCAGGATTGTCCTTTGTTAAGGCTCCCTGATTCTGCTGAACAGTCTGATCCTGAACTGTTGGTTCATTTATAAGATCGGAACAGCTCGAAATTGTAAATGCTATTACAGCGATAAGAACAATCAGTGAGCTTATCTTTCCTAACCCCGAACCGAAGAAATGTTTCATACGACCTCGCTGAATTAATGAAGTTAAAAATTACTTAGACTTAGATTGAACGATCCTTTCTAATAATACGGGATTTGAAATCATATAGCAAGAAAAATTTTTCACCTGTGACCATCAGGTACGGAATAGGGTACTGGTCAGCCTGACTCCAAATGTATCGCGGCTCTGAGGTTCATCATCAGTCGGCTTCTTTCCACTTTTCTGTTAACTCACTATCTTTGCACAGTAATTATTTTAGTTAATAAACCGGGTAAAATTATAACCAGCATGCTTCATAGGGAGGAAGGAGTACTAAACCGGCCTCTTATCCTGTTCGCAACTATGCTCGCAAACTTTATGGCGGCCGTTGAAGCTACCATAGTTGCAACTGCCATTCCTACAATCGTTAGCAGCCTCGGAGGGTTTTCGCTTTTCACCTGGGTGTTCTCCGCGTTTCTGCTTACTCAGGGAGCAACCATACCACTTTACGGTAAACTGGCCGACCTTTACGGCAGAAAGAAAGTTTTTCTTGTCGGTGTAACCATATTCCTTATCGGTTCCGCATTGTGCGGCTTCGCGACTAGTATGTACACACTGATACTCTTCAGAGCCGTACAGGGAATCGGCGCCGGGGCAGTGCTTCCTATAAGTACAACTATAATAGGCGATATCTATAATCTTGAAGAACGCGCAAAGGTTCAGGGATACCTCAGCAGCGTGTGGGGAATTGCGGCCATCACCGGTCCCGCTATCGGAGGCATAATTGTTCAGAACATAAGCTGGGCGTGGATTTTCTTCATAAACATACCGATCGGGATAATCTGCATTCTGCTCATAAATATCTATTTCCATGAGAAAGTAGTTCAGCCATCGGCTGATTTCCGGGTTGGCAACGCTGCCGCTGCGGGTGATGTAATTATTACTAAAGCAAAAAAAATAAAGATCGATTACGCCGGCTCGGTAATGCTCATCGCCGCCACCTCCCTGCTCCTTATCCCCTTGCTGGAAGCGGGATATGCATGGGAGATTACCGATTACAGGTTTTGGGGAATGCTGATACTTTCAGTGATAGTGTTTGTGTTCTTTGTGAGAACAGAGCGCCGTGCTGAAAATCCTATCATCCCTTTTAAATTATTAAGGACGCCGGTTATTTTGTTCCCGAACATCATATCGATGATCGTAGGCATTGCGACCATTGGAATAAGTTCCATTATCCCGATGTTCGCTCAGGGAGTATTCGGTACCACTCCCATAATCGCAGGATTCCTGCTCGGTTCTATGTCGGTCGGCTGGCCGATCGCTTCCAGTCAGTCGGGCAGACTCATAATTAAAAAAGGATTCAGGTTTACATCCGTCCTTGGTATATTCACCCTGCTCACCGGTTCACTGTTGATGCTGCTCATTAGCCGGAGTTCTTCACTGTATGAGATAGTATTGTTTGTTTTCATCATCGGGTTGGGACTGGGATTCACATCCACCGCCTCGATAGTGGCCGTACAGCATGCTGTTCCCTGGTCGAGACGCGGTGTTGCAACAAGTTCGAATTCATTCCTGCGTATGATCGGCGGTACATTCGGGGCAACCTTGTTCGGATGGCTGTTGAACTTCCACATAAAAGCGAACCTTGCCCCCTCGCAGAAAAACACCGACATAATAAAGATACTCGTCGACCCCGCCCTGAGAGCTCAGTATTCCTCAGAATTTATCGGGGAACTGAAAGACATCCTCGCGGGAGCAGTGCACAATGTATATTTCTATCTCGCCCTCATTGTTCTTTTAGGTATTACCGCCGCAGTACTCACCCCTAAAGAAATCAAAGAAGGAAGCGTTTGATATTTAATATTTAAGATTGAAAATTGAAGATTTGACTTGCCGTCTGGCTTTAGCCAACGGGTTAAGATATGATAAGATTATCCCCGGCTTTAGCCACATTATTAATCTAACCAGCCTTCGAGTAAAGCAACCCCTTAAACAATTCAGCCATTAAACAATTTAACAATTTAGCCTACTCAATTGTCAATGTTCATGTTCCTTTTCCACCACTCAATATATTTATCATACGACCAGTTCACTATACTTCCCGGCACCATCCCGATTTCGTATAGTTTTGCATAATCTGCCGGATTGTCTTTTGGCAGATGTATCTTGTAATAGCCGGAAGATTTAAGGAATACAGTCCGTACCATCCCAGGGGCCGGCACGGAGGCTGCGAATTCCATATCAAAATAATTACCGGTTTCAGGCATCTCATAATAACTTTCATCATCCTTATTTATAATTCCGGATATATCCGAACCCTTGTAATCAACCGCGGAAGTAAGTCCGATATCGGTTCCATTCCCCCTGTGCAGTTTCCCGCTAACCGACGCCAGGTAATCGAACGACCAGAAACCGCACGGCGGATTAACCTGCAGTTTGATGGTATCTCCCTTAACACTACTGATATCGATGGGAATGATCCGGCGTTCCGTTACAAATGGTCCTCCTCCCTGTATGATTGTTTTTTGCGTCCAGCCTGACTCTTCCTCAACGTACACTTTAAGTTCATAAAGCTCTTCATTCTGCAGGAAGCTCATCATCTGGTAGTATTCCATATTTTTCTGATCAACCTTGCTGTACCATTCGTCCACCTCACTGCCGTACAGCTTCAGCATCTCTTTTATCATATTTGATCCCCAGAGACTCGTCCCCGCATTTATCGCAAGGTAAAGTGAATCACCTTCGGCAGGTCGTAAAAATGAAAAGTTAAGATGGCTTTGCGTGTAATCCGGTTTATCACCGGAACGGACAGGCATCTTTGTCTGCCATGCAGCACCGTCTTCCTTAAGTAGAAATCCTGATATGTCGTTGCCGTCCCCGTCCGTTGCCGCTATAGGGTTCTCTGCCGTTTCAGTAAGATAAACCTTCCCGTCATTGTTCATTACAGCTTCCGTACCCGTGGGGTGATCTACTGTATATAACCCCATCTCATCTATATATTGGGTTTCGTCCACCTCATTTACTATCCTCAGCAGGTATTTCCCGTTGATATTTTTAAGGTATTCCAGCCTCGAATACTCGCTCCGCTTCAACCCGATACTAGTTGCCCCGCCGAGCGGTTCGGCATCGAAAATGAACTTCTCCCCATCATATGAGTACACAAAAGGACATGATTCTTTCGTTGCCAGTGCAATTGCAAACACTATCGCTGCTACACCAAGACAGCCGCCTAAAACTGCAAGTGTTGTTAGCCCCGCATCTGATCTCTTCACCTTGACGTCAAGAATATCCTCTATGTTTATTGCCTGTGACTTCCCGTCTTGTGATATCCCGACTATATAATAACCTTCGGGAACGTATCTTCCTCCATCATCATTAAAAGTTCTTACATCCCTGGTCAGATAGACGACCTGCTTGACCCTGATAGTAGAATCTTTTTTGAACTTCTCAGGTGAAACGGTGTCCGCTTTCGATAAATAAATCCCCGTTAGATCCTTAACGAATAAACCTACATTTCCCACGTGGCTGACATTGCCGGTAATGATGCCGCGGCTGCTCTCATACTTCCCGCCCTCATTATCGAAATTATATTCTTTCCGGTTCTTCCAGATAACATATATAATCTTCTTTCCGGCCAGCTGTGAAGTGTCTGCCGGGTATAGCCGGGTTCTGAATTCATCCACATTTTTAGCTGTTATTTGTAATGGGAGTGAATCCACTCCTTTCCCTTTAATTCTGCTTTCCAAAATGAGCAGCCGGCCGCCATCGTCGTCAAACTTTACTATCTCCGCCGAGGGCAGCACAACTTCTGTTATTTTTTCCTCTTTCCCAAGCTCTTCTTTAGAGATCTCTTCTTCAGTATAGCACCCTGCAGCCAGGTTGAGAAAACTTAATAAAAGCAGACAGCATATTAATTTCTTAAACATTTTGTTTCCCTCATTAAAATGTTAATGTATTATACCATTCATTTGAAATCTCCCGGAAAGGCACCGGTAATCCTGAATCTGCATGTTCCTTTAATGCATCCGAAAGCAGTATAGAGGGACAATCCCTGTGAACAGGCAGCGGCACTGCATATCTCATCCTTCTGTAAATTATGCTGAAATCTTCCTGCATAACATTTCCGAAAGTTACCGGCATAAAAACGCAGGGATTAACATTACCGGTACTATCTATATAAAAGTGGGACAGCCCTCCCATCATACAGCCCATCTGTTCTTTCCCCTCTATATGGGCCAGGTAATATATCAGCGGATGATTTTTATGCTTTCGCGATGTATTTGCAGTGATTGTGAATTGCAGCAGCTTCTGTTTCTCCGTTTCACTGATGAGATCCTCAGGCTTCAGGTTCATGAACCCCCCGCATGGTCTTGGTTCAAGCAGTTCAACAAGACTGACGTTAAGAGATTTTACGAAGTCCAGGTACCTGAACAGTTCATCATCCTTCATAACTTCTTTATTCACGCAGAAGTTAACATAAGTCAGAATTCCCTCCTCATTAAAAAGCCGTAACGCATTTACTGCCTGCTCAAAAGAGCCGCGGCCTCTGATCATATCATGGCGCTCCGGCACGTAGTCATCAAGCCCTATCCCGGCAGCTGTTAGTCCCGCCTTTTTTAACTCCTTAACCTTATCCTTCGTTACGGAATTTCCTGATGTATGTATGTGAAAATCAGATAAGTCCTTATCACCGGCATCAAGTATCTTCATCACTTTGTCAAACGCAAGCAAAGGCTCCCCGCCTGTAAGAATAATTATATTAGTTCCACTTATCTGCAGTTCCTCAACTATTCTGATCCATTGTTCAGCAGGGACAGAAGTATTTTTATTTATGTTCTGCCTTTCATAGCAATGTGTGCACTCAAGAGAACACCGGGAGGTGACGGCTAATAAAACTGTATCGATCTGCCGCTTCAACGGCGTACCGGCCCTTGTAAAATTCATACCGCCGCCGGCTACCATGTTGTCGAATGCTTTTGAGGGGAAGCCGGGTAAAGAAAGAGTTGAATAGCATCGTCCGTTAAATTTTATGAGTTTTGTAAGGAGCAGCCGCTTTCTTAACCTGAGCGACTCTATAAGACTTTTAATTGAATAAGCTTCCCTGATCAGGGGATTATTTAAGCCCGTAATTAAAGTCTTTAGAAAGAAAAACAGGATCTCCCGCTTTTTCAGGAATAGAGGTTTGTATTCTCCGGCCATTTTAGCTCCCCGGTTTCGTTCATCTATTTTAGTTTTCTATAGCAGCAGGACTAATAAGTTAATTCAGTCCACACCGCGGGTTAATGATACGGGATTATTAGAGGAGAGTTGTCAAAAAATTGTCATTTTTTGGGTGAGGCAAAAAAAATCCCGCACCACGAAAGGGGGTCGTGCGGGTAACAGCAGCATATAAGGAGCATCACCGGTTTCTCTGCTGAGAACCGACTGCATAATGGCAGGAGATTCTTCTTTCAGCAGAACACCGTTTTGATCAAATGTGCTGTCTACCCAGCTCGCTGCAAGGTCAGTGATATTTACTGCGTACCAGCCGGGAACATCCGGAGTTAATGTATCCTCTGCACCGACGTTATAGCCGGCCGCGAAGTTGTTCCAGGTAGCAGTATTTTCATCCCAGGGTACCGTAATGCCGTGCACTGTGATCGCTTCATTTTCAGCATCTGCAACGCGGACATAAATGAATGCCGAATCTACAATCGCACCGATTGGAATTGTTAATTTTTGTGATTGATTCACGCCCGTGTTGTTTACCGGACCGATTGGGTTTTGGTTCTGCTGACAGCCCGAAAAAATGAGGATCGCCGCCAAAGCAGCAGATACTATATAGTTTCTTACCTTATTCATTTTTCACCTTTGTTATTAAAATTATCGAAATGATCTTTTTAGAAATCTGTCTGTTTCTAACTCTCCTGAAATGTTGAGTTGATGAAAAATATTTTATAAAGATTAATTGTCTACCGCAATTATCAGTGATTAGTAACACTGTGCGAAGGCCTATGAAGATGACAGATTTGACGTCGATAGGATCAATATGAGACAAGGAGGCGGGGGGTTATCGCAGCACAACCGGCCGCCGGAATATTCCGGAAGCCGGTATGCATGTTTAATTCAGTGCGTTTTATTATTCCGGTACGCGGGGATTGAATGGAGCAAAAACTCCGTCGGGATTATTGTACCATACCCATGCGTGAAGCGTCCATAACTGGAACTGCGTATTTACATCCCATACATCCTGGTCACCTGTAAATCCTTCAGGAGCGTCCGCAGAAAGACTAAGAGGAACCGCATACTCAACTGCTACAAGCTGATAGCCGCCGTCCGGTTTCTCCATGTAAACTAGCAGTTCGGGATGTTCCATATCAAACGTAGAGTTAACCAGTGATCCATTCAGATAATGCCATCCCATATGTGGTACGGGCAGGTTTATATCCGCATAACCATCTGCTATTGCCGTGTTGATATTATGGTACCTGGCCGTCGCTGCTCTTACACGTGCAAGTTCAACCTGCAGCTGATTATCCTTGTTCAGGCTGCCGGAAGGGGTAACAGGATTATCAGTCATTTTGTCCTGACTGCATCCAGCCGCAAAGAATACGGCAGCGATGAAAGAAACGAAAATTAAAAGAGCCTTTTTCATTAGAACCTCCATTATTGTTATTTATAGAAATAGGGATCAAGAACACTTACTTCAATGATCTTATCAACCGGCAAGCCGTTTGCCTTGGCCGATTTTTCAATGGCTTCCGGCGAGGGCGCATCGTAAATGCAGAATGATTTTTTCTTATCGAGAGTGACGTAAGAATGTACCCACGTAACGTTATCCTCCGCGTTGTTGGATACAACTGTAAGACATAGGTCCTTTCCAACCTGATCGAGCGGTATATTCAATCCGTTAGAGAAAGTTCTCTCAACCAGGTAGCGGTGCATGCTGATTTTCTTATGAGCCTCGGGCTTAGCCTGCCCGCTGACCGGAACTGCGGCAAATGCCATCATTATTATTGAAAACATCATCACGGCGACACTTTTCATTTTGATCCTCCGATTAGTTGTTAATGATATATAAAGAAATATGGTTCTAAAACTGAGACTTCAATTATCAGATCGACCGGAAGATTATTTCTGCGAGCAGCCCTCCTCAATGCCTCAGGTGAAGGTGCGTCATAAAGGCAGAATGATTTCTTTCTGTCGCCCGTAACAAATGAGCGTATCCAGGTTACTTCATCCAGTATATTATTGGTCACAACCTTAAGGCACTCTTCCGCTCCGCTCTCATCGGCCGGAATATTCAGCCCGTTAACAAACGATCTCAGCACCAGATAGCGCGGCATAACACTGTTTCCTTGTTTAATGTCGGTTAATTTGTCTGATGCTAAAATGAGGATTATAAAACAGAGCGGAATCGGGAACATTCCCTATTTTTGGAAGGAAGGATACCTATATTATTGAATGTTCAACCCCTACGGGGTTGTGCTTGTACTGCTGATGGTCGTGTTATAGATATTAAACCCTTATGGGGTTTCTGCGGAGGATCGTCAACCTCACCAGATCTCTTAACCCCAATTTCTCCTACTTCCTTTTTACTTACTTCTGTACTCAATCCCCGTCACCCCACATTGCCGTTAGCCTTTAGGCAACGGTTTTTGAGCTTCCATCACTGCTTCCCGGCTTTAGCCCCATTAATAATCTCTTAACCCCAATTTCTCCTACTTCCTTTTTACTTACTTCTGTACTCAATCCCCGTCACCCCACATTGCCGTTAGCCTTTAGGCAACGGTTTTTGAGCTTCCATCACTGCTTCCCGGCTTTAGCCCCATTAATAATTTCTTAACCCCAATTTCTCCTACTTCCTTTTTACTTACTTCTGTACTCAATCCCCGTCACCCCACATTGCCGTTAGCCTTTAGGCAACGGTTTTTGAGCTTCCATCACTGCTTCCCGGCTTTAGCCCCGTTAATAATTTCTTAACCCCAATTTCTCCTACTTCCTTTTTACTTACTTCTGTACTCAATCCCCGTCACCCCACATTGCCGTTAGCCTTTAGGCAACGGTTTTTGAGCTTCCATCACTGCTTCCCGGCTTTAGCCCCATTAATAATTTCTTAACCCCAATTTCTCCTACTTCCTTTTTACTTACTTCTGTACTCAATCCCCGTCACCCCACATTGCCGTTAGCCTTTAGGCAACGGTTTTTGAGCTTCCATCATTGCTTCCCGGCTTTAGCCCCATTAATAATCTCTTAACCCCAATTTCTCCTACTTCCTTTTTACTTACTTCTGTACTCAATCCCCGTCACCCCACATTGCCGTTAGCCTTTAGGCAACGGTTTTTGAGCTTCCATCACTGCTTCCCGGCTTTAGCCCCATTAATAATTTCTTAACCCCAATTTCTCCTACTTCCTTTTTACTTACTTCTGTACTCAATCCCCGTCACCTCGTGCGGCACATACCTCTCCTCCAGCCTTTTTACCTCCTCCTCCGTCAGCTTAACCGAAACTGCACCCAGTGCGTCCTCCAGATGTTCCATCTTTGTAGTGCCGACAATAGGAGCTGTAACCGCCGGTTGAGAAAGAAGCCATGCCAGTGAAACCTGCGCCTGTGAAATCCCCCTCTCTTTTGCAATTTCTGTAACCACATCAACTACCTTCTTATCGTCCTGCTCGGTCCTCTCATATAAAGTTTTACCGAAGACATCTGTTTTAGCTCTTTCAGTCTCCTCCTGCTTCTGCCAGGGTCGTGCTAAATGGCCTCGTGCAAGAGGACTCCATGGTATAACACCAATCCCCTCTTCCCTGCACACAGGCAGCATCTCGCGTTCCTCCTCCCGGTAGAGCAGGTTGTAATAATTCTGCATCGATACAAACCGGGTCCACCCGTGCAGATCAGCAAGGTAAAGAGCTTTGGTAAACTGCCATGCAAACATTGATGACGCACCTATATACCTCACCTTCCCCGACTTCACCACGTCGTGCAGGGCTTCAAGTGTTTCCTCGATCGGTGTGGAATAATCCCAGCGGTGTATCTGGTAAAGGTCGACGTAATCGGTATTAAGGCGTTTGAGACTGTTATCGATCTCGGTGAATACCTGTTTACGCGAAAGTCCTGCGCTGTTCACATCCTTCCGCATCGGGAAGAACAACTTCGTTGCCAGCACGACCTCCTCACGCTTTGCGAAATCGCCCAGCGCCCTGCCGGTTATTTCCTCGCTTATACCCGCAGCATACATATTCGCAGTATCGAAGAAGTTAATCCCCTCCTCAACTGCTTTCTTTATTATAGGGCGGCTCTGCTCCTCGTCCAGCATCCATTTGCGCGACTGAGGACTTCCGAAGCTCATACATCCGAGACAAATCCTTGATACTTTTAGTCCTGTTTTACCCAGGTTAGTATATTCCATTTTTCCTACCTCTGCGGTTTTTATATAGAGAAGTGTGAAATATAAAATATTTATGAATGAACTTCGAAAAACAGAATACTATTTGTGCGCTCCAAGACCCCGAATGTTCCGAAGAGCAGATAATACAATGTACCCTCTACCTACGCATCTCAACCCCAATTGCCGTCGTGTTTTAACCGGCGGATTACTTTCGCATCTCAACCCCAATTGCCGTCGTGTTTTAACCGACGGATTACTTTCGCATCTCAACCCCAATTGCCGTCGTGTTTTAACCGGCGGATTACTTTCGCATCTCAACCCCAATTGCCGTCGTGTTTTAACCGGCGGATTACTTTCGCATCTCAACCCCAATTGCCGTCGTGTTTTAACCGACGGATTACTTTCGCATCTCAACCCCAATTGCCGTCGTGTTTTAACCGACGGATTACTTTCGCATCTCAACCCCAATTGCCGTCCTGTTTTAACTGACGGATTACTTTCGCATCTCAACCCCAATTGCCGTCGTGTTTTAACCGACGGATTACTTTCGCATCTCAACCCCAATTGCCGTCGTGTTTTAACCGACGGATTACTTTCGCATCTCAACCCCAATTGCCGTCGTGTTTTAACCGACGGATTACTTTCGCATCTCAACCCCAATTGCCGTCGTGTTTTAACCGACGGATTACTTTCGCATCTCAACCCCAATTGCCGTCCTGTTTTAACCGACGGATTACTTTCGCATCTCAACCCCAATTGCCGTCGTGTTTTAACCGACGGATTACTTTCGCATCTCAACCCCAATTGCCGTCGTGTTTTAACTGACGGATTACTTTCGCATCTCAACCCCAATTGCCGTCGTGTTTTAACCGACGGATTACTTTCGCATCTCAACCCCAATTGCCGTCGTGTTTTAACCGACGGATTACTTTCGCATCTCAACCCCAATTGCCGTCGTGTTTTAACCGACGGATTACTTTCGCATCTCAACCCCAATTGCCGTCGTGTTTTAACCGACGGATTACTTTCGCATCTCAACCCCAATTGCCGTCGTGTTTTAACCGACGGATTACTTTCGCATCTCAACCCCAATTGCCGTCGTGTTTTAACCGACGGATTGATATATTCCTGTAATATCCCGGCTTTAGCCCCATTAACACGAAGTCCTTACACTGCCAGCAACCTCACAACCCACGCACCATCAGATGTCGGGTTTTTCCCCGGGGTAAAGCACAACCTTCACCACATCCTCTCCAAGGTACTGAGCTGCCGCAGACATTATATCATCCGATGTCATCTCATCCACCCACTGGCTGTAATCCAGCATCTCATCAGGGTTATCATTATACTGCAGATAATCCTCCAACGTACCCAGCCAGTATCTGTTTTGCTTTACTCTTACCTCCTGTTCCCTTCTCTGCGTCTCCTTCACCTTCGTCATTACCGTCTCATCAGGACCAAGAGTTTTTATCGAATCCAGCACACTGAAAAATGTCTTCGTAAGCTCATCCACCCGCTCAGGACTGCAGCCGAACTCAAAGTTGAGATCATAATGAGGATCATGGAACCGGTATATCGCCTTATAGAGTCCGACGCCGTATGTGCCGCTTTTATCCTCTCTTATTGCTTCCCTCAGCTTAATATTCAGTACATCAACCAACGATTGCATAATGTATTCATTCTTCCTTGTGAAATCCATATCCCCCACATACGTAATCTTTACAGCACTCTTCGGCTCAATTCCTGCCCTTACTTCCTTTGTAATCTCTCCTCTTACATTTTTATATTTAAGATCGACGGAACCCTCTACCCTTCCGCCGGAAGGAAGTCCTCCAAGGTAAGTTTCAACCATCGGCTTAAGAGCGGCCGTATCAATGTTCCCTGCAAAAATGAAAGTAAAGTCGCCCGCATCTTTAAAGCGGTCTTTAAAAATACTTAATGCTCTTTCCGGGTTCATCTCATCAAGCATGGCTAGCGAAATCGGGCGCGATCTGAAGTGATAGTTTGATAAAGTCACCTGCATCGTATCGTCAAATGCCGCTTCCGGATCATTGCTCCTGTTCTGAAGATATGACCTGAACGTGTTCATCATAGATGAATAACAGCTTGAATCTATCTTTGGTGAAGTGAACCATGCATATATAAGCTGGAAAAGAGTTTCTACGTCTTTCGGACTCGCGCCTCCCTTGAAGCCTTCATAATTAAATCCGATATAAGGATGTACACTCACCAGCTTTCCCGTAAGATATTTTTCAAGTTCTGTTTTGCTGAACCCTGCCAGCCCCGATTGCGCTGCCAGTCGCGGAGCAAAATCAGCAGAAACGTATTCGCTGTCGGGCACTAGCGAAGAACCGCCGGGACTAAAAGCCGCAAACAAAACCTCATCATTCTTAAAGTCGGTAGGTTTCAAAATAACCTTCACGCCGTTAGCCAGCGTCCAGCTGGTTATCCCGAGTGCGGGATCACTAACCGACAACACTACAGGTCCGGGCAGAGGAGGAATCTCAACCAGAGGTTTTGAAGACACTTTATCCACGTAAGCAGCAAGTTCCTCATTATCCACCTTACTTATCACCGAAGCAAGCTCCTGCTCCCCGGGTATTATAAGTCCCTCCTTTTCAGGCGAGTTAACCATCACCACCCTGTTCTCAGCATTAAGCAGCTCAGCGGCAACCTCATTCACCTCATCCAGAGTGATCGAAGGAACCAGTTCCTGCACAAGGTCATAAGTGTCATCAATTGAAACCAGGGGATTATTGTAGAGGAAATTCTGTTCCATCGCCCCGATTATACTTCGGGATTCAGTTTTATCCTTTTCGGCCAGCATTTTTTCAGAATTTCTTAATGCAGCCGTTTTTTGTCTCTCCAGCTCGGTTGAAGTAACACCGAACTGTTTTATTCTTTCCGCTTCACGAAGAATAGCTTCCAGTCCCCTGCCGATGCCGCCCTCGTTCACCATAGCTGCAAGGTAACTTAGATCGGCCGCCTTAACGAAGTGCTGACTGCCCGACTGTGCATTTGCAAAAGGCGGATCGGGAAGTAAGGTAAGTTCACGAAATCTGTCGTTCAGAATCCCGTAAAATATTTTATGCGCAAGCGCTTTCCTGTAGTCATCCCCCGTTTTAATCACTTCTGGATCTCTTATATAATACAGAGAAACGGAAGTATACCTTGCCTCCTTATCCGATGTAATTCACGCTAAACGTTTCATCGGACCCTCCTTTAAATTTGAATTCACCGATTCATTTTAACATAGGATGAGGCTTTGAATAGTTCCCCGAATCAACCGGATCTCTGCATAAGTCCCGCCCACAAAGAAACCAGTGCGAACCAGCCCTAAAATAGCGATTATCAATTAACAGAAGCAATATTTTAAACCTGCGCTCCTCTTCCGGCTCTAAACTACAACAATATAGAAGCCGTACTCGTCCAGTAAACCTTCCTCTTATAAGACGTTCCGCCGACAGCAGCCAGGTAAACAACCGGTGAAGAATACTTCGCGAGCAGTTTTTTAACCGCAATATCAGTTACAACCTCAAGATCATACCTTCCCCCGGGTTCGCGGTCCGGTATTTCAGTTACCAGCGGAACAATTTCTTCGCCGCTGTTAAGGAAACAAAGATAAATGAACAGGAGTGCAGGGAAAGACAAATTAGAGTCATCCCCGAGCACGAAAGAAAGACGAAGAACCATATTTTCAAACGAAGCTGAATCCAGCCTGAGGGGCAGTCCCGGAGGAGTAATAACATTCGCCGTTGTCAGCCGGCCATGCCGGGCCAGACGGGTATTCATCGAAACCATTTTCTGAAAATAATTAGAACCCCGCACCTTAGCCGCCGACCATATCTCCCTGAGCTCAGGCACAGCATTAATCGACGAAGAAAATTTGTTAGCTGCGCCGAAATTCTTCCTGGTACCTTCAGCCTTTTTTGAATCAGGGATCCTTTGATTTAATGGTCTGGCATAAGCTATGTTTTTTCCATTGCGGGTTCTGAAGATCAGATTATCCACCCTTCCGTGCAGGTCCCCAATGGCAGAGGATTTACGATACGCCATAATAATTCCCTTATTTGTTAGCCGAAATATACAGCTTTTTTAGTTGGGGATGAAGCGGTGGTGAAGCGGTGGTGAAGCGGTGGTGAAGCGTATGTGGGACGGTTAAGGCAAGGGGGAAAGCAGTATCGGTGCAGTAAAAAAATGAGCTTTGCTGCCGCCCAAAATCTATTGCATAGAATACAAAATTATATTAGTTTTGAAGCTCTCAAATAGAGGAATGCTGGCGTAGCTCAGCTGGTAGAGCAGCTGATTTGTAATCAGCCGGTCGGCGGTTCAAATCCGTCCGCCAGCTCCACATTTTGAACGAAAATCGAAAGAAGACAACTGATCTTTCTTTGATTTTAGGCTAAAGTCACTGAACATTTACTGAACACTTTCAGGTTGGATGTACAGTAAAACTAAAATCAAAGGAGGTCAGAATGTTTCTTGGTAAAAGGTCCAACGGTATTTACTTCGTCGAATTCTTCGATGAAGCGCAATTCAAAACCCGCCGGGTTTCCACAGGCACAAAAAACAAAAAACTGGCTGCAGAATTTCTCCGTAAAATGGAACTCAACAGGTTCCAGCCCCCTGTCCAGAAGAAGATTCTTCTAAGTGAATTTGAAAAGGAATATCTTCAGAATTTCGGATGCAACTTCTCCTCAGCTTATATCAAATCGATTAAACTTTCCTTCAGGCAATTGAGAAAGCATACTGGGGATGCGAATCTCTCTTCGATGACAAGGCAGACAGCTCAGATATTTTTCTCCAGCATTCATTCCAGAGCAAAACGTGCTTCTACCTTATACTATCGGACACTTAAGGCTGCTTTTAACCGGGCCATCGAGTGGGAATACTTACAAGAGAATCCCTTCAAATATGTTAAGCTGCCTCGTACAATAAAGAAGATTCCCCTATTCATAGATGAAGAGGAACTTAATCTTATTATTAAGTCTACGGAGCATCCGGATCTGAGGGATCTGTTCGCATTAGCTTTCTACAGCGGTTTAAGGCTAAGTGAAATCCTGAACCTGAAGTGGGAGCACGTTGAATTTCAGGAAAAGATGCTCTACGTAAGAAATCAGAAAGAATTTACACTGAAAGGAAAAAAGGATAGAGTTGTTCCTATAAGTTCCAAGCTAATAGGAATACTTGAAAATAGAATCAAAAGTATTCCAAATCCAGATGGAAGATATATCTTTGAGAAATGCCTGGGAGTCAAATATAATGCTGACTATATAAGTAAAAAGTTCAAAAAGAGTATTATAGCTGCCGAACTTAATCCGGATATTCATTTTCATACTCTAAGACATAGCTTTGCAAGTAACCTGGTGCAACGTGGAGCATCACTGTATGTGGTGAAAGAATTGATGGGTCATTCGGATATCTCTACGACTCAGGTGTATTCTCACTTATCAGTTGAGAGTTTAAAGCAGGCTATTTATTTATTTGGTTGAGAAAAAATAGAAGACTTTATAAATTCGCAATTAAAATAATTTGTGAAGTAAATTATAAACATTTAGTAACCCCTATATCTAATGAGAGAATAATATGCGGGATGAAGAATATACTCTACCAAAATTAAAAAAAATCTTTTTATATGCTCATCGAAATGAATTCTATTATAGGATTTTAGAAAACATTTATGATATATATGAAGAAGAATTTATAATCTTATTTAATGAGTTCTATAATGATCTAATCAATACTTTCGACCCGAAAAAAAAGGAAGGCATCGAGGAAAACTTATTTCAATATGACCTTATGCAGAACGTTTGCAATATCATCTACTATTCTCTTGGTATTTATAAACACGGATATGAAACTGAAATGCTTTCCAGAGAAGAAAAGGAAGCTATTGCTCTAATTCATTTCAAAACCGAAAAGGAAAAATTAGAGAAACAGTCTAAATTAGAATTGCTTGCAAATCAGAAAGGGATTAGTTTTTATGTATTTTATTTAGATAGAAGCAGAATCAAATTTGAGATCGAATCATTATTTCTGCTACCCAAAATCCTCCTCTCTATGTCAAGTACTAATACCTCTATTGTAACAGAAAATTATAAGTCGAGGTTGGATGAAAAGAATAAATTAATTTCATTTATGGAGGATAACGCATCTCATGGGCTAAAATTTAAGGGTGGGAAATTAACTGAAGAGAATAAATTGATGTACGAAGCTATTCTTAATATTCATCTGGAACTGGTGCAACAACACGGAAAAGGTCACAAATCAAGTTTAACGAAAGCGACAGCGATATATTTAAAGGGTATTGGAGTTAAATATCCTAACCAAAATGAAATCAAAAATATTTCGGCACGAATTGGCCGTTTAAAGAAGCAAGGGAGGATTCATAAAAACAAAATAATATAAAATTAAATTTTCACGTTTACGCAAACGTGAATATTTAAATGTTACTTTTCCAGTGTAATGAGAAGTACACTGGAAATATTAACTGACAACAAATCAGCCACAGATGAAGAAATTCTTCATTTGTGGCTTTTTTTATTATGAATAAAAATCTAAAAAATAAACGACGACTGAATCCCTATCTAATCAAGAAAAATCGGGCATATACCTTTGCCGAGGTTGCTGAAATCTACGATAAACACATAAGAACCATCCAACAGTGGAGGAAAGATGGACTGCAGGTGGTTGATGAATCCTGTAAACCTTACTTAGTTATGGGGAGTGAAGTCCAGCGATATCTGACTCGCCGAAATGCAAAATCGAGGGTTCCACTCAAAGAGGGTGAATTTTATTGCACTAAATGCAGAGCTGCCGTTACCAGCCTGCCAGAAAATATAAGAGTAAGCATCACTGGCAAAAAGATTGGGAAAACCGGTATCCAGGCTATACTGAAAGGAATCTGCCAATACTGTAATACCTCTCTGAGGAGATTTTCAACAGTAGAAAAAATCACAAAAATGAAGATTGAAGGACTGATGTTAACAGAGCATCCTTTAATATTAATTGAGAACGTTGATCACTCCCCTAACACTGACATTAAGGAGATATTAGAATGAATATCAGAAACATCCGGATTAAGATAAAATACAATGATTGGTTAATAGAGGCAAAAGGATTAGCTGAATCGACAGCTGACAAAATGATCCGGGCCGTAGATCTTTATGAGGAATTTACTTCATTTACAGATTTTAATGGTTTTAATTCAGAGAGGGCAAAAGAATTCAAGAAGTGGCTCCGGAACAGGAAAACAAAGGGGAAATCCTTAGCCTTCAACTCATACCGAACTTACTTAATACATCTGAAAGCGTTTTTTGAGTGGCTGATAACCCAACCCGGTTATAAAAGTAAGATCACTTCTGATTCATTAGAATATTTGCGAATTACTAAAAAGGAGAACAGAATAGTTTCGCAGGAAACAATCAGGAAATTTCCTCATAATGCATATATCAAGAAATTAGCTGACTCCATTGAGGGCAAAAGCGACGTTGAACTGAGAAATAAAGCTTTAATTTCATTTACTTTCCTGACTGGTATGAGGGATAGCGCAGTCATATCATTACCATTAAAATCCATAGATACAGATAAGCTTATCGTTTTTCAAAATCCGGTTTATGGAGTCAAAACAAAGTTTTCCAAAACTATATACTCAAAAATTTTCAAATTCGATGAAACGCTATTAAACAATTTTATCTTTTGGTACCAGCATTTATTAGAAATCGGGTTTACAGAAAATGATCCGGTTTTTCCGAGATCCAAGTCTACTCAAGGTGAAAATTCATTATCGTTTGAGGAATCAACTCACATAGAGCCCATCTTCTGGGAATCAACCAGTAGTATGAGGGAAATCTTTAAAAAGACTGCTAAAGAAGCAGATTTGCCATATTTCCAGCCCCATACTTTCAGACACTCCGCAATTTTCTATGCACTTAAACTTACCCGAAGTGGAGATGAATTGAAAGCGGTTTCCCAGAATTTTGGTCACGAGGATGTAAGTACAACGCTCTCTGTCTATGCCCAGTATGAGCCGGAAAAATTAATCGATGTATTGGGTAATCTGGATTATTCGGGAAAACAGATTCTGAGAAATGAAACACTCATTGAAGAATTGCAAAAAATGATTAATCAAAAAAATGGACAAAACCCAAAACTGAGCCAGTTGGGTAATTAAATGTTAGCCGATTTAGTTCATAATATTGAAAAAGAATTTTCACTCGAGGATATCGACAAATTACAACAGCTTTTATCGTCTATCAAAGACCAAAAGAAGGAAAAGCTAAATGACAGCCCTACCCTTAAGAAATTCTATGATGAATATGTCAATTATGTAAAAATTACCTTATCCAGGATTATTTAAGATCAGTGAAATTTTCATTTAAGATTTTAATGGATGAATTTGGAAAAGATCAGAAGTTACCTGAAATCAGCGTCAAGGATGCTGAAGACTTCAAAATTCGAAGGATAAAAACTGCACCAAAAGGCTATGCGGTCTATATACGCACAATCCGTGCAGCTTTTAATATCGCCGTTGATTGGGAACTGATCCCCACAAATCCTTTCGCAAAGATAAAATTCCGGAAGACACAGATAACAAAACCACCTACCTAACCGAGAATGAGTTCAACAAGATACTACCCCTGACAGCGAGTCCTGACCTAAAGAATCTCTTTATAGTCTGTTTTTACACCGGGATCCGTTTGAGCGAAGCTGTCAATCTGAGATGGAGGAATATAAACCTTAAGCAAAAGCTACTAACCATAGGAGATAGTGAATTTACTACCAAGAATGCCCGCCAGAGAATAATTCCTCTCTGTGGCCAGGTTATGAGTGTATTAAGCAAAATCCGGTGAAGAAACCAGATTCATATGTATTCTCAAAATCCAATGGATTCCCTTTCCGGAAAGAATATGTCTCAAAGAAATTCAAGGATATTTCCAGGAGAGCCGGATTAAACGAAGATATACATTTTCATTCACTGAGACATTCCTTTGCTTCGAACCTGGCTATGAAGGGTGTCCCTATAGTAACAATAAAAGACCTGCTGGGGCATTCTTCTATAGTTACGACTCAGATTTATAGTCACTCTAATGTTGAATCTTTAATAAATGCAATTTCAAAATTCGATAAATGAGCAAATACCGTCTAATAAAGACATATACACAATAAATTACTGAAGGAGATATAATGGAAAATCGTAAAATGATTTCAGAGGTTCTTCAAAAAATCCTGGGCAGGTTAGAACAGTTAAAAGAAATGGTCGGGAAGATCCCTGATCAGGATTTGGAGAATATTATGGACTACCACTTTCAAGAATTGGGGACTAATATCAATGCTAATCTGGATTTTATGGCAATGATAGTCACAAGGACAGCAGACGGTCAGGATTCTGAAAGCAGTAATAAACCAAAGATGAGTAATCAGGAGCTTGAAAAATACTTTCAAGAACACTGGGATGTTTTAATTTTTCCCTAAAAGGAAAATTCCAATGTACATTAATTGAATTTCATTCGATTTTGGCAAGAGGATGTAGATTTCCGACTGATCAGCGATCAGCCGGCCCTAGTATTTGCATCGACTATTTCCAATTGATAATTCTGAATATCGTACCTGAATTTTTATGGGTTTGCTTTGATTCAGTAAAAGAAAGGTGATAATAGAACTTGTGAGACTTTAATTCTTAATATTAATTTGTATATCTACATCATTTTTTTGACAAATATATTCCTTATTAACAAAATCAAGACCAGGATCTATCTTAATTTCAAACTCATCGGTTACAATTACTCTTCTGTGCTTAATTGCAGGCAAAATTTGGCAATTAAAAGAATATTTTGATTTCAACTCGGTCTCTAAATCTTCAATCGTCATATCAAATTTATTTGATGAATCATTTGGGATAGTAAGAGTATAAATTTTACAATTTTCTAATGATACACACAAATCTAAGATTCGGATTAGATTAAGAAATCCTCTATCCTTTTTTCTAATATATCTATCATGTATTTCGATTTGATTTGTTGATCTTAGATATGGTCTAAATATTTTGGGGAAATCAAACTTTTTCCCTTTTTTAGAGACGATACTTCTTGAACTCGAAATAAATTTGCTTGTAGCTGGAGGGCTATTAAAGTTTCGCATACTTAATATTTCTACAGAATCATCACCAACTAATTCGGATTTTATCTCCTTTAATTCAGTATGAATTATTTTATCCTCGGTCATAAATGCTAAATTTAAAAGAACATTAATTCTGGAGTTCGGATTAAACGATTTTAATTCAGAAAGATTTTAAAAAATAGTTTATCACCGTACAAGTGATTTTTAAATAAATAAAAAAATCCTTTTCTCTTATTTAAACATACTTCAAATGTTTTCTTATTTTTCTTGGAAGTGATAATTTTAACATTGCTTAGATTTTTATTATAAGTATATGCATCCCAAATTTCTTCCTTTTCAAAATAATTTTGGATTGTCTTAAATATAGATTCACAAAATACAATCTCTTGCTGCATTTTAATTCCTGCTGATTTCCCTGAAGAATTCAAGAGCCAGGTCGGTATCAGTATCAAAAAATCCATTTGGCCAATCATTAATAAACCTACCTAAATTATCTAGTTTCATCTCACTCATTTTAGTATATCCTGTTTCCTTATCTTTTTCTAAAAAATAAACTTTAACTTTATCAATAAGATTCAATGATTTTTTCCGACGACTATCTTTAGATACTAGTATCTGAATTTTCCTGATGATATGCTCACTATGAGTTTCAATAATATTCCATTTATACGATAAATTACCGCTAAATAATTCTGCAAGTTTACTTTGAAGGCGAGGATGTAAATGTAATTCAGGTTGTTCAATCAGAATTCCATATCTTTCGAGAATTTTGAATAAAATAGGTAGTAGTTGCAAGAATCCACTACTTCCTTCAGATAAATTATACCAGTGGTTACTTTGAAGCGGCCTATATAAGATATGCCCCACGTACTTATCCTTCTTTATTTTCAGTTGTCTAGCCATCTCAAATTTAGTTAACCATTTATTAAGTAATTTTATATCTATAGAGCCTCCTTTTCCTTCCAAATAAAATGGTATTCCATAATACTCTTTCTCATTAAAGCGTTGATTATGCAATGCATAAGTACATTGTGGGATTAATCTAACTGTTGGGATATGATAAAGTGATAAATAATCTCTAATTAAATCCGGAATGTCTTCAAAAATAGTCCTATAGAAGTCTTGGAACCTTTCGAATAATTCCCTTTTCTCCTCGATTTCTAATCCTTCCCAGTATCCAGTATTACGAACCGTATAAAATAAATAATTTTTTAAATCCATCAGATATTCTTCATAATCTCTATTAATAAAAGGAATAGACGACAACTCCTTATAGAAATCGTTAAAAATCTTATCAACCTGGGAATCTGAACTCACAGAGATGACTCTTACGTAATTATAAGGTTGTGCCCAATCAATCAAAGCCGGATAAAATTCAAAGAAAATGTTTAATTCATTATCTTGGATCCTGATAAGTTCAATATTAGATTTTTTATTATTATTAGAAAATTCGATTCTAAATTTAAATGATCTTGGAAGGGGTAAACCATCGCGACTTCTAACCACACCACCCCTATCGCGGTTAAGAAAATCCCAGAAATCATTTTCATTGTCTAAGATTTCTTTCGCCATGATTTTACCAGCAGTTACATTATCTTCTGTAAAATCTTCATCATCATCAAAATAAGAAACATTATTTTCAAAATTTTCGTATGGTTCATCCTTTGCTTGTATCTCTGACATATTTCCTTCGTTTTTTCCGTATTCTTCATTTTTCTCTTCTACTTCCGTATTTACTACTATACACTCAATTTCTAATGTAATATTTTTGGTTAAATCATTATTTATTACAACTTCCGAGAAGGATTCCAGGTTAATGTGTTCGTCGATCTGATAGATTGTCTGCCTGAATGCAGTTGGATTGAGGTTAGCTGATAAGAACCTTATCGCTTTAAGAATAGAGCTTTTACCCGAACCATTTGCACCAAATAAGAATGTTAAGGGTTTTAGTTCTAATTCAATATCTTGAAGACTCTTAAAATTTTTGATTCTTAAAATATATCGGATATCCACAGTAATTTTACCTTTATAACTAATTTTAATGACCTGATTAAAAAATATATCCCTTTAATTCAATAATACTTTCTTAATAATCTCATCAATTTCTGGCACTGATATGCCGCTATTTTGTTTCTCTTCAGTGAGAATTAATACCCCTCTTCTACCTTCACCTTCTTCTGGAGTTAGGATATCATTAGCTTTGTACCATTCTTTTTCTTATTCCATCCGGCAAGGTACTCTGGATCACTTAACATACCAAGATGTTCCCGATAATATGTAATTCCCATCTCGCTGTCATCAATAGTAAAATCTGGTATTTTCCTTACATCTTTGATCATTAATTTTTTCTCATAGATTGGATTCAACTTATAATGTAATAATCGCTCATATATCATTAATTCTGATTTCGACCTTAGTAATACTCCATCACTAGCCTTATGGATAAGGTTTTCTTCCAAATATTTACCTTTGTAAAGAACTGGATTTGGATCTTCAAAAAGATTGGTACTTTCTTTAATGTATCAGAATATAAATCAGAGGAATAGGATTTGAGTGAAAAAATATCACCCTGAAGGAAAATAACAATTCTATCTCTTTGACGCGTAAACGCCGTATAGATTAACTCTCGCGATAACACTAACGAAGGATGAGGAATAATTAAAAATACGAGATTAAATTCGCTGCCCTGCGATTTATGAACAGTGAGAGCATAAGCCAATTCAAGATAATTAAGTCCTTCACCTTTAAATCCCAGTCTCTAAAAGTATAGCTAAATTTTTCCTGGGACGAAAATTCAACCTCCAAATATTTAGGACGACCTTTATACGTACTTTTTTTGCTTTTGAATTGTCCGATAACTATTCCTATTTCGCCATTTGCATATAATTTAAAGACCCATCTGAGGGATAAACCTTATTACGATGATGATTATATACATTAATAACCTTATCCCCATAGACAATTTCCTCAGATCCCATAGGGCTTGGAATTTTGTAATTGTTTCTTGCAAAATTTATTTGCTCTTGTCTATAAGTTTTGTGGAGATTTCGATTAATCGTTTTTGTCCCAAATAGTTTATTCTTTATGGGTGATAAAATTTGCCATGCTTCGACTTTCTTTACCTATTTTTCTTTATTAAAATATAATCCTTCATTTGCACCCAAGCAGGTATTAAAAGATTTGTTAATATCATTCATATCGATGTCCAATTCTTTATTCAATACTTCATAGAATTTTGTTCAAAGTCATTCTCAGTTTGCCACTGTATTAAATCAATATTCTCTAAATTATTTTGAGCAACTATCTTTTCGAAAACTATGTCTTCTCCTGGTGGAATAGGATTTCCACTGAACCAGTTTGCTAATAATAGATCCATCCTTTCTGTCCCTACCTGTCTTCTTCTAATCGTCAATTCTGCAAAACTTTGGGTTACTTTGGGAAAGAGAGACTCTATATTTTCTGGTTGCAGTCTTTTTACAATATCAACAAAAGGTCTACCGGCACCTATTGGCGGTAATTGTCTATGATCACCCACAAGTATCAATCTTTCAACTCCAAGTAAACAGTCTAGAAGTGCTGCAAGCATTTCTTCAGTGAGCATAGATGCTTCATCAACTATTACAGTTTTATAACTTTTATCCCCTTCTTGTGAAGATAATCTGTAAATCTGTTTGCTACCATCATATCTGTCAAACTTTCCCAAATACTGGGCAAGTGTAAATGCTGGAATATTGAGATGTTTAGCTGATTGCTGCATTCGTACTCTCGCTTTTCCGGTGGGGGCTAAAAATAAAACCCCACCTTCTCGAATTTCTTGGATAGAACATAGAATTGATAAAAGCGTAGTTTTCCCGGTCTCCGGAGAGCCTAACAGAACAGCAAATCGTGATTCAGCCATTTCTTTTAAAGCGGCTGCCTTTTCAATTCTTGCTCTCTCTTCAGATTCATCAAGATAATTTATACCAAATTCTTTATCAATTACCTTTCTATAATCAATTGCATAGTTGATTTTCTTTGCTTTAATTCTCTTTTCGATTTTATTTCGGATAATAACTGCTACATCATTTAGTCTTTTTAATTGATAAGCTGGAGTTCGATCTTTCATCTTTACATTGACAATCTCCATACCTTCGAATTCCGTCTCAGCGGTCTCAAAATCATCTCCATCAATTTTACACTCGGGGAGAATAGAAAGATCTCTAATCTTATTTACAAGTTCAATACGTGGGAGTAAAGTATTCCCTTCATTCGCAGCATATTCTAATTGCTGAATTGTAAGTGCTCTTATTCTTCTTGGATCAATGTTATCGTTTAAATTCAGTGATTTCGGATATAATTCACGCTCACTAGTCTTCAAAAACAAACCATAATCTATAACCGACAAGCTTATTGGGGCATCGCTCCTCCTTGTTAGTTCATAAATCAGATAAGGATTTGCCAATATATCTACGTCGTTGGCGGAAATACCATTTTCCTTTCTAACCTCTTCAAGAAATATTAATCTCTGCCTGCTGCCGATTGAGTTGAAATCTACTCAACAGCTGAAGTAATATTAATCATTTGATTTTTTTTCAGTAAATCTCAAAAGTTTTGCTTTTAGCATTGGGTTAATTTGCCGGGCAAGGTTTTTATTATATTTATCGGGACCTTTAAATACATCACCGAGGATATCCCAAACGTCCGTATTTGGCGCTAGCTTATTTAGTAGAGCTGAGGCAACGTAATGACCTTGTGAAGCTCCAAATGCTGTCAAGAGCAGCACCCAAACCTGGATAAGGTCCTCTTAACTTTTCTAATTCAATCAATCTGTCATGTATCCACTTTAAAGCATTGTCTATGTTTGTTCCTATATTCTTGGCTTTACATTTTTCAAGAGATTTTTGTGATTCTAATAGCATCTTAATCGCGGTATCGTGCGATACATGTTCTGAAGCATAAGAGAACTCAAGTTGGTATTCTGATGGCACCAAAACTGCAATATCTGCGGGATCAAAGTCAATGTTTTCCTGAGCATACACGATGGCATCGTGGTATGGGAAAATAAATCCATCTCTGAACTCAGGTCTTATCGAATGCTTAACTATATGTTCCCATATTAACGTTCTTAATCCCCCTTTGCTATTATAATTATATTCAACAGAATCAGCAATCGATTTTACTCTATCTGGGATTCTTATCAATATCTTTATTCCAACTGTCAACAAATGGAATTTGTTTTGCGTAAAAGAATACCAAAGATGTATTCTCCCGCAGGCGTTCAAAAAAACAATCAAATAAAGCTTTCTGATTGTTTAATTCATTTACCCAGCCTGTTTTGAATGCTAGCGTTGGCTCAAGATCAAGGTCAAAGTCAAGATCGTAGAATTCAGCTTTTTCTTTTGCGCTATCCTTATTCAGCCAAAGAAAAGGTATGGCCCCTGCACTATAAGGGGAAAATCTTAATGACGTTGGTAGTATATGTCGATGAGTTTCTTGAGAAAGATCTGTATAAGGATGCTTAATATTTTTGGAAAAAGCAAAATCAGCCATAAAAGTTCCACGTTCGTCTACACAAGTCGGGAAAAATTCTTCTTCCAGATTCTTAATAAATTTCCCAGCGACCAGTTGTTCTTTGGTATCATTACGATGCAAAGAACAATTTTTTAAAATTAAACATGTCCCTCCATTATCTTTGGGATTGGAACAAACACTGCCGTTCCACCTGTTAGAATCAGCGCCAGGGAACTCTTATAGAAAGGTGTTGTAATGAGTATTTGGGGTTATATTTCATAAAACTGTCTTTTTCAATTTATTTGTTGATCCATTTTATCTTTTCGTATAATAAATAATCTTGTTTTTTATAGCTTCAATTTCAATTCTTATTCCTTCGTTTTTTTCTAAGCAGACAGAAGCTATTTTATAGTCTTTTTCTTCAATCCAGATATTGATTTCCTTTTTTTTGCTGAAGTGAAGAGGCAACAACTGTAACTCGTCCTCAAGTCGATCAATTTGATCCCTAAGGTTCTCCAAATATTTTTGATTTTATCAAGAAGTTCTTCAAGAAATGACCATTTGGCTTTTAAATGTGCAATGATTGTAGTTGGTGATTGTGTATGAGAGACTGGGGCAGAAAAGTTTCCCGTTTTGCTTCCCCTATGACTCATATTTACCTCACAAAAATAAATTATAAATAGGGAGAAAATTGATGTTTTTATTGTTTAATGATTTCTGAACTATTACTTCTTACTGTTTTAAACTATGGCTCGAACTTACATTTGTTCATTTCTATATATATCATCATCCCACATCAGGTGTTATTGGCTCATCAGGTGACTGAAAAAGGCTATCCTTTTGTATTGAGGGAACTCTGAGGATTAGTTATATCTCAGGAAGCATGGGTTTTGGGTAGGATAGGCCGTAAGAAACTGCCAGAAAATCAAACCACGACTTCCAATCTACATTCTTATGATCTTTTCTATCTCATACAATTTAGGGGGAACGGAAAATCAATTTCATTAGGATGAATTATATCTCTATGAAACTTATTTCCCTTTACTAGTAGCTCCAAATCTTCCTTAAACTTTCTGAGTGGTCCTCTACTTCCCCCTCCCAAAAACAATAAATTGGCAATCTGAGTTCCAGTATTCAGGATACAAACAAAAACTTCTACCAAACCCCTCTCTGAATTCATCTCTGATTTATTTTTCTTGATTTTTCTATTTTAGAATAATTATTTCTGCTTCCCACCTCTACCGTTTTAGAATGATATATGAAGAATTTCCCTTCAGGATTAACAACATCTCCAAATTGGAAAAAGGAAATATCTGTAGTCCCTGCTCCGATATCTACTATAGAATATCTAAATCGTCGTTCTAATGTATTGTTTGATAATAGCGCACCAACGCCTGCAATAGTTTCCGGATAAATATTAAATAATTGGTCTTTATCTTCTGTATCGTCATATTCTTTTTCACAAGTAGTTATCATTTCCTTTATAAAGGAAGAGGATCTTCCTTCAAAATTACTCTCTTTACTTATTAGTAGTATTGCCGTCCCAAAAGCCCGTTTAAATGCTTTTTCTTTAGCAGAATCTGGGAAATTTGTGTTTGATAAATGATCGACTGGTATGCCAAATTGATATGTTATTTGGGGTTTCTTAAAATTCTTATTAACTGATTCGATAATTTCTTTAAGTATCTGAGCACAATAAATTGCTACGAGTTGATATGCCTTAAATGAAATTGTTAGATTTATTCCAACAGGGCCATATATTTCTTTTTCTATTCCAACTTTAAATAGTTCTATTTTATATCCTAACGATAATCCATTAAAATAAATTTTGTCATCTGTAAATCTTATAATCGAGGGTTTACAATATCTATCTACATCATGTGCAAAGTTATTAAACACGTAAAAATGATGTATTTCATTAATAATATCTAAGAAACAAACCTTTGTCGAACTTGTACCAAAATCGAAACCAATATTTATATGAGGAGTTGGCATTTATTTCCTTATATAACTTTAATTATTCCCGCAGATAAAATTTTAGTTGATTTTTCTAATTCGTTACGACTTTCAATTTCCTGTAATTTGAGATCCAAACTTGATTCCATTCCTTTAATCTGACCTAATAGCGCCGGCACAATTCTTTTGCGAGTCGCATCATTTTCAACAGAACTAATGGTCTCCCTGATTCTTCTGATTCGTCCTTCATAAACTCTTTTTGTGATATCAGATTGTTTGCGAATTGTTGACTCATTTAGTCGACTTATCTCCGCAATCACCTCGTTAAAATTGTTGATATTCATTTCTTCCATTTTATTAAAAATGATTTGCGGATCATATTTCCCATGAATCTCTTCATAATCAAATTTACTTCCTCTTGTAATCATATAATTAATTATCTCAGAGGCTTCTGATGAAGTAGCAACCTGAGATAAATCCCTGTCAATGATTATATAGGAAATGGTTTTATAATTACGACCACCACGAATTGAATGCTCAAAAGTCGAATAAAAATACGTCCCCTCATTTAGATATGGTGGATTTGAAACAGAGATCGCCGAGGTTGGAAATATTTCAGCTTGATTATTTTTAAAGTAATCAGTTATATAGACTACAATTGGATGAAATGCACTTACTAATTCTAAATTCTTATCATTAAACGCTATTTCCTGATCAAAAGTAACTAACAACTTCCTGTCATTTAAAGAAAGTTTTCTGAAAAATTGATAAGTGATTGGTGAAGAAATATTTAGTTTTGTTATACAGTTTCTAATGTCGTATTCAAAACTTTCCGATATATAGATTTCGTAGATGTCCATTTCATTAGTCGTTTTCAGTAAACTTTCAGGATATTTAGTTCTATTAAATTCGTTTATATAAATGTATAATTCTTCCGGCGTGAGGTATCTTTTTTCTTGTATGATAGAACTAAGTTCCTCTCTGAAATACTCATCATTAGTAAGTAATCCCCGAGATTCTTCCTCGAGATTTTGTGCCTCTATTTTCTTACTAATTATAATATCTGCAATTGAACTTATTTTCTCTTCCTGTTCCGCCGGGCTTAATTTTTGACTTAGCAGATCTATTGTAAGTTTCTGAACCTCCTCTCCAAGAATACTTTCTAAATCGCCTATAGACTCCTCGAAAATTTGTATTCTTTCGTATAATCTGCTCAGAATCCTTGATTCAATCGTATCTTCCACTGAAAAATTAACAATCGTAACAACATCTGACTTCTGGCCAAATCGATCTGCTCTTCCTATTCTTTGTTCAACCACCATTGGATTCCAGGGAAGATCGTAGTTTATCACTACTGAACAAAATTCCAGATCCAATCCCTCACTTCCAACCTCCGAAGAAAGCAGGATACTTTTATCATTTTTATTTCTAAAATCATCTAATATTATTTGTCTATCCTCTGCCAAAACATCCCCTGATATCAAATAATTTTGATATCCATCTGCAAGAAGTCGCTTTTTAAGATAACCTAGGGTTGCCTTAAAGTATGAGAATACCAGAATTTTGATTCCTGGTTCATCCTTTATTATATGTTTAATCACTTTAATGAACTCTTCATACTTGGAATCCACAAAATTATGATCCTCCCCTATTAGATTCTTGATGAGAGTCCTTATCTGTATAGCATCAGAATAGTTGTCGTCACCGTAATCATTAGTTTCCTCAAGATATTCAAGATCAGATAATTCAGATTCATCCTGGATTTTCTTTTGAAAATCAGGATCATTTAGATAATAATCCATCATAGCAGGAATGCAGCTAGCAATTTGTCGTTGTGGCATCATTAGAGCGAAATTATTTCCTCTTCTGTCTTTATCTAATAAAGCGTACTTATCTTGAATATAATTAGTCACTGCATCATAGAAGCTTTTCTCGAATTCAGTGAATTCAAGTTTGTAGGTCTGTGCCTTACGCCTTGCCTTTAGTTCTACTTCTTTTCTTTTAGTTCTTGTTACGACGTGTGCCAATAAACTGATATCGGTAATGTCCTTTAGAAGTTTAATTGTGTTCTCTCGTGATAACTTGCTTTTTTCTAATTTATCAAGAATGTTCTGAAATAAGGGAGATTGAACAATGCTATGACCATAAGCCCCCTTAGAAAATTCTATCAGGTGGCCTAGAGTTGCCGGATAGTCTCCTTTACCCAGTGTTTTAAGGGCAGCTGTAATATGTGCATTTTCTTGTAACCTGTATGTAAATTCTGATTCGGATTGAAATTCAAATGGATTTAGAATATTTAATAAATTATACAAATTCTGGTTACCTAACATTATGGGAGTTGCAGTAAGACCAAGTGCAGCATTTGATAGCTGTGAAATTTGCCTGGCTAACCTGTTCGTTTGGCTAGTCTCATTCCTTGCCCAATGCATCTCATCCATTATTAAAAGATCAATTTCCGGATTAACTTCAGAAATTCTATCTCGTATTTGCCTTCCCCTCATAGTTTGATAAGATACAATAGCTAGGAAGCGATTAGTAACAACATTCTTTTCATAATCATCCAGAAAACGAAGTATTTGGTTTTTATTTTTTATTTCGTATTCCATCCCGAATTTTTCTTTTATTTCCCTTTCCCACTTAATACAAAGCGATTTAGGACAAATAATGAAGGATATTTTTATATTTTCTCTTGCCTCTAGCTCTAAAAGGATATATCCAGCCTCAATAGTCTTACCAAGTCCAACCTCATCAGCAATCAACAATCTTTGGTTATCAGAATACAAAAACTTTAAAAGTGGTTTATATTGATGTGGTTTAAATAGAGTTTTTGATGCTTTAAAAGCCGCAGGATTATTTAGATAACCCCCTACCAGCTTATTAAAGGTAATAATTCTTGCTAATGACTTATGATCTGAAAAAGAAAAATTAACAAATTCCGTCTCAGGTTGAGGTAATGAATCATAAGCTTCGAGTGCATCTTCCAAAACTGTAAGAATTTGAAGATTATATAAACGAATTTTATACCAGAAAGCCCCTTGAACTAGTTTAGGAGATTCAGCTACCGTGCCTAATTGGTCTTTACTGATTAGTTTTCGTACAATCTGCCCTACTTTAAATTTTGGTTCCATCAAAACTTTTTGAATTGTACATGAACTGATTTACCCATTACATCGGCTCAGATTTATATAAACACCCTATTCGTAGCTGCACCACCTGTATTTATCGTATTGATAAATTACCGAAAAATTCAAATTAAATCTAGAAAAAAAACTATCGAACTTATAGATCCCGGATATAAATAAAATTCTCACCAGAAGAAAAAATGACTGAAATACTTTTCCCAGTTTGGCTGTTTCTTAGAAAATTCGATGTTATCCGGCTGATTATTTATCGGTTGTGATAAGTGTTTTAATCGCTTCTAATTAACCATACTTTTTCATTCGAGGAAAAGAAGATATTTTAACAAATTTGTTAAATTTTCTAGGTCTTCCATAATTATGTCTAAACCGGCAGACATAATTTCATCTGTGCTATCCCCGTGTATAAAATTTAATTTATTACGCTTTTTTCTTATCACATCAAACAATGATGAGAAATCTAAATCTTTATATTCTGTAGTAAATATTAAAATTGCGTTCTGTGTACTCGTGGGCCTTCCAATAGGATTTATTTTATTGTCCTTGGGCGGAATTACTTTGAATACAAAGGGTAGGAGTTCACCATTTTCCGCATAAATTTTAGACTTTTTATCACGGTCGAGGAAGAACGATTGATTATCTTGATTATTCTTATATCTTAATAATAGTGATTCATTTAGACATCCCCAGATATAAATAAAGGCCATTTCAATGGGATCAAATCCATAATATTGTCTATTAAATTCAAAAGGTTCGCGAGAAATGAAACCATAGGCCTTTTTAAGAAGAATGAGTATCGCTTCCAAACGGTTTATTACAAACTGTTTAGGTTTAACATTTTTGAAAAATGTTTGGAATGTTTGAATATAATCTTCTTTACCTTTATTAATTTCTATCGAATCTACTAATTCCCAAAGGAATTTGATTGATTGATTATAAGAAATATTCGATGTAATACTAATCAACAGGTCTTCAATATTTTTTAATGAATATAAGTTGTTAAGTCCAAGTTCGGGATTCTCTTTAATCCAGTAATCTTCTACACCATACTTATTTTCAAGAGTCCGAAATGTCCAGGCTTTGTTTGAGGCAGTTAATGATATTATCGGAATTGAGGGACTGTAAGACTTAATTTTCTCTATTACTTTCATCCCAGTTAAACCCTCCAAATTGACAATATCCTCATGCGAGCCGCTACTTTTATCCTCTTCTGTTAATCTTAAATCAGTTATAATCAAATCAAATTCGTTTTGAAGAAACTCATCTAATTTTGCTAAAATAATATTAGTGTCTCTATCAACCGGTTGATAAAAAGTAGGTTTTATGAATGGATTATCAATAAAAATCATTCTTAATGCTTCTTCCCAACCTTTGTCTAACTCATCATCAATAATTAATATTTTAGTATCTTTATTAAGAAATTTCTTCCAAACCTTTAATATATTCTTTCTACTCGAAGCAGCTCTTTTTTCCGTATTTAATTGACCTAGTTGGGCTCTGGATAAGAGAAGCCAATAGTAAGAGTGATTTCTTAATCTCGAATTAGCTAATAGGGAAATATAATCTGTCTTTTCACCTTTTAATAATTGATAAGCAAATATTAATCTTAATGGACCCCATTCGTTTGCTAAAGAATGAGGATCGCTATGATCCAATCTGTGTATAGGTATTTTACTAATGATATTATTTAATTTAAGTTCAGTCAATTGAGTTACAGGCTCAATATACTTAATATCATTCTCATCGTTTATAATATAGACTGAGTCTGAAAATAATATTGAAAACGATAAATCATATTGTATTAGCTGTTCAATATCTGTATTTAGTATGATATAAATAGGTGCAGTAGAAATACTTTTTGAAAAGAAATAGCTAAATCTAATTTTTTCTATTAACCTAATCCCATCATACAAATCCAGTTCTGTATAATGTTCATTTAGAACAAATGCAAAAGGCTCTTCTTCTCGGATTTGCGATAGAGTTTTGAAATAATCAATTTCTTCCCCACTACTCGTATGATAAATTTTATAGATATTATTGGATACTTTTGTTTCATCAGCAGTAAAATATATCTTACTATAACTCATTATTTCCCCCAGAAAATATTAGGATCAATTTGACAAGTCTCTGCGTAGTGATTAATAAACTTAATGATATATTTATCATAAATGCTTTTAGGCAGATTAAATATTTTTCCTTCCCCCCTTACATTTATTGGGTGATCATATCCACCTGAAAAAACAAATACTTTCTCAAGATTTTTTTTGGCCCAAAACACCTCTTCATCATTTCTTTGGTGAATAAAAGCAGCCATATATTCGTTGGCCACTAAATTTTCCGGACATTTACAATGAGACCTAAATTCAACTAAATCTTCTTTTTCGAATTTGGGATGATTTGTAATACCCAAAATGTCAATTATTAATATTTTTTTCATCTAATAGTAAAAATTTAATTTGTGCGTGACACCCAACTTAGTACCTATCAATTTGGTTCGCACATTATTCATAACATCAAACTGATAACTGCAACCATCATTAAATTGTGCAGCCAGGGACCAATCGGCTAATCCTCTTAATGCTTTTAATGCTTCCTTTAGTTTATTTCCAAATAGGAACTCAAGTTTGGGTTCTTTAGTTATAATACCATCTGAATCGGAAATTTCAATAGTACATTTATTAAAATCTTCGTCATTTTCTATTGATAGATCAATCCATAGTTTTTCTGCCTCAGTATTATTAGTGATCATAGACCAAATTATTTTATCTAAAGCAATAATTACTAGCTTTGTATCAGAATAAAATCTAGGGCATGCTGAAGGTATACTAAACTCTCTGTCAGGAAAATGTTCTATTACTTTGTTTATGATTCCTTGTAGATAGTCTACTAAATCAAAAGCTTCATCCCCATCTTCAAATCTCAATCTTTTACGAAATGGGATGATATATCTTTTTCTAAATTCCTTATCATCCCAAGGATTTTTATTACTCTGAATATTTGCCTTATATGCACTTAAAAATGGTGTAAAAATATTCTGTAAGGAATTGGTCAGTAAATTCAATTTTTTATACGATTCTATTATGCCATACGAGTTTGCTAATATTTGATTTGAATCAGAATTAATTTGTGGACCATGAATTAAACCATCAAATGCATCACTATCTTGAAAATATCTAAATAGTGTCCCAGTGATTTTTGGATTGATTGAAGTTGAATAAATGATTTGGAGAGATTCATTTTTGAGAATATGCTCATTTTTGCTGGAGGCTAACAACCACTTAATCTCAAGGGTATTATCAATACTCTGTAAATAATTTCTTAAATTTCCATCAGATTGTGCTATTGTTTTAGTTAGTTCCGAATATTTTCTAATGTTGGAGTATATATTTGGATCAATCCTTATCAAATCAGATTTTATTCTGTTGATGTAGACTAGGGATAAATTGCCAAAAGCAACAAGCCATTCAAAGTCATTTTTTAATTTAAGATATATTTTATCTCCTTTTCCCCTGATTTCCCCAATAAAATCAATCCGGCCTCTTATAACATTCTGAAAGCTTTGAATATCATTTCTTTTAAAGAAATTACATTCAGGCCTCACTAATAATTTTCTAAAACTTTGTAATGTATTAAACTCAACAAATTCATTACGAGATTTGGATTTAATATGATCAAAAAGTTGGTTGTAAGTTTCTTCGCTGTAATGGGAGACGAATCCCCCTAAAAGTGGGTATTTATTAACATCATATTTCCATGCTGATAACAATCCCTTCGGAAAATTCCTTTTAAGCTGATACTCCCAACTGGAATTTCTAACATTAAATAAAATTGCCCTAATAGACCTGATGTATTCACGTTTAACATTAGATTTTTGATTTACAACAATTCCAGTAACCAACTGTCTTTTAAAATAGGGTGTCAATCTTGTCTTTTCTTCATTTAGTTTAAATCCTTCCCCAGATATGATTTCTTGAATAAAGTTTATATTATGCTTAGACAATGCTTTTGGGTCATTAGAAGAAAAGGTAAGGTCATCTGCATAACGTGTATAAGTACAATTATTCTTCACAGCCCAGTTGTAAAGTCGGCTATCCATTTTTCTACATATCATATTTGAAATGTAAGGACTAGCAGGGGAACCTTGTGGAAGTTTGTTATTATATGTGAGTAGATTAGAAATAATTCTTGAAATCTGTTTATTGAACACGAAAGGATATTTTAAGAACATACCATATATTCTTCTCCAAGTAATTGATGGGAAGAAATCTTTAATATCTACTGTTAAAATCCATTTTTTATTTTTGTGTAAATCTGAATTTGCCTTTAAGTTGGTATTTGGGACAAAACCCTTTGCAGTTTTATGAGGATCAGCAATTTTGTATAACAATTGTAAGATATAGAACTGGATAACTTTTAATTCTTTCATTGGGATATTGATTTCCCTTAGGCCCCCTCTTTTTTTAGGTAAATATCTTGTATGATAAAGTTTTTTTCTGTTTTCAGATCCATTGAGCTTTATTAATAATTTAGCAGAAAGTCTGGTCCCATTTGTTTCATTTAAGATTCCAGTTATTATCTCGAATACATTCTCGATAGTAACATCTTCTGTTAATTTATTTGTAATCTCCATACAATTATATAAAGGCTGTGCACCATACTACCCTTATCCCGACCGATAACGATATATATCTATAAGGTGAGCGTAAACTATACCCTATAGGAGTTCAGCTAGCATTATTTACAATCTAGACAGTTCTCATCTAGACATCTATGATATGCACAGCCCAATTCGTATATTAAATTAATGTTAATATGTGATCTTTTATAAACTACTTACTCCTTTTATCTGACTTAGCTCATTTTCAAAGAAGTCGTCAAACTTTTTATTCCCAATGTTGAATATAAATAAATTTCTTCTTGCACGGGTAATTCCCGTGTAAATTAATTCCTCTAAAGCAACATGCTTTACTTCTGTTTTATCAGTAAGGATTAGAAAGAGTGTATCGATTTCCCAGCCCTTAAAACTATGTATCGTTGATATTTTGACAGTGCCCGGATTCATCCAGAAATTAAATTTCTTGCTTCTGCGAATCTTATCAACTTCTTCTTCCAGCTTATCACGAAGCTCCTCATCCTCCAAACCTTTCTTCTCATAGTAACTTATCAAATAATCATAAACTTCCTTGGTCTCGAACATGGTTCTGGTCTTTTCTTTCTTTAGTCTCCGGATTTTATAGTCAATTTCTCTCAATAATTCTACTTCTGTACTGATAATACCAACATCATTTGAATGTATATTATTTTCTACAATAAACCCATAAACTGATTCTATTATCGCTTCAGCTTCAACTTCACTTTGGAAGTATTTATAATCTATTTCTTCATTAGCAAATAAATCATCCTGACCAAGATCTGATTGAATATCATCATAAGTATATTTGCTGCTCCAGAATTCTTTCTGAAAACTATTAGCCAGGTTTATGATAGTGCTGGATAATCGCCGAGTTGCCTTTAATTGTTCATTCCATCTGCCAGGGATATTTGTCTTTGTTTTTTTGTCATTATCTAATAGTCTCCCATATATATTTTGTTTTTCATCCGCAAAGATTACAAATTCTCCATTATTAGCAAGAAAATATTTTTTAAGGATTAAGAGCCATTCATAGAAGTAATCCTGCCCCTCATCAATTAGAATTGCAGAATATTTGGGGAGTTGATCTTTTACTCTCTCAAAGAAATCTACATTCCCACAGGAACTCATAAAATCATAATTAAGATTATAATTATTTGCCTGAGATGAAATAAATTGGTGATAATGTAATATTAAAAAATTACTCCAATCAAATTCATCTCTGACATCACTTAGTCTATCATGAATATAATTTCTAAGTGTAATATTAAAAGTAAGCAACAGAACACTGCCTCTGGTCCTAAGGTATGCATTCACTGCTCTTTTTGCCAATACTAATGTTTTTCCACAGCCTGCAACACCTTTTATTTTTTGATCACCAGCTTTGCTCACGATTAGGGCCTTCTGCTCTTTACTATATTTTATTTCTTTACCCTGTTCTATAACATGCCTTGTAGGTAAAAGAAACCGTCTGATTTTACTATAAAGTTCATCGTCAAAAATTTTGGACTTTCTGTCAAGAAACCTGGAATGAAGAATATTTTTTATATTATTAATTGTTAATGAATCTTTACCAAGTACATGAATGTATCGTATCCATTTTCTGTATTTTTCATCTTTATCACCTGACAATATTAAACGATTTATTTCTTTTTCATCTGCATTATGAAAGTAAACCGCACAGGATACCGTTGAAAACATCATTGGATTGATAATCTGCTTTGAAAGTAAATCATCGATGTGTAAACTGAAAAGATTTTCTTTATAGCTAAATACCTGTGAGAATGGTGATTTTATGGATGTGCCCTCTGTAAGATGCCATCTACCCTTATTGTCTATTCTATAGTTTGAAATGTCCCAATCCTTAACTTCGATAATTAAAAGTCCGGAGGTTTTTCTCAAGATTATTATATCAGGTTCGTCACCATTTAGATAGGGTTGAAAGAATATTTCATAAGTATCATCCAAAGCTTCAGACAGAAATAGTATCAGATGCAGTTCTCCAGCCTCCGGCTGTGGCTTCATCTTTCTAATGTTTTCAATATTTGGGTATAAGATTGCCATAATTATTTAGTTAAGTATTATCTCAGAAATATAATCCGCTTTAGCTTGAACTAGATGAGTTAAAATATCACCAGTATTTGACATTTGGTTTAGATTGTCAATAATAATAGCTGCTAAATATTTTGTATTAGCTTTTAAAGTTAATTTTTGGGTGTAATATATTGTTTCATTTTGTAATGTAAGAGATTCTTTTTTTAATATTTCTCTGATATCCTTTTCAGAAACCAGAGGTCTTAGTAATATTTCCATTGCCTTATTTACTTCAGTAAATAATGGCATCAGTACTTTTAATTCAATAATATCCTCCGAGATATTTCCTTCTACTTTAACAAAAAGTTCCCCGTTCTGATATATGAACCATTTTATTGATGTATTATCTTCTACAATGATCCATTTTTTAAGGCTCCTCAAAGTCTTGAATATTCGCTTTATCTTAATTTTATTTTTTATTTGAAGTTTTGTTTCCATGACTTCCTATTATTAACAAACTATATGCCATGGATCAGGATTTGATTTTATGAAGTATACCCCCATGTTAAAAATGAAGATGGGTAACTATAGTTACTCAATTTGTATCAAATGTTACTTTATTTTTTTCTTCTATACTGTCTTTGTTTTTCTGTACCTCGCTTTTGGCTGAGCAATCGGTCAACCTCAGCCATATTTCCATTGGCCTTTTTTCTAGCTAATTCTTTTATCCTTTCAACATATTCCTCCAATGGCAATTGTAAAGGAAGTTCTGGAATTAAAATATCCTGTTTGTCTTGTTTTTGAAATCTTTCGATATGATTTGGAGGTAGGTCTTTTAGAGAAAGTTCACCGCCTTTATTAAATCTACGCGCTAATCGCTGAACCCATTTCTGCAATCCTCTTACATTATCGGGCCAGTTATTTTCATATAAAGTGTGAAGTATATCCTGTTTTAAAATTAATGGTGAGATGAATCCTTGAGTATAGATTTTTAAAAAATAATCAACAAGAGCAGGAATATCTTCTTTTCTCTCTCTTAATGGAGGCAGCGTAATAACCTCATCAAATCTGTCTTTGATATCCTGGGCAAATATCGATTCATCTGTTACATCTTTATTTGTGGCTGCAATTATTTGAATTTCTATGTCTTCAACTTCATCAGAGCCGAGTTTTCGTATTTCACCATTTTCCAGTACTCTCAGCAATTTATGCTGACCATCTAAAGGAAGATTCCCTATCTCATCAAGGAATATCATTTTGTTTTCAGATTTTTTAAGCAGCCCTTCCCTGTTCTTATCTGCGCCGGTAAATGCTCCCTTAATATGACCGAATAATTCTGACTGAATTAGGTTTTCTGATAATGATCCGCAGTCGATAGATGTCAGACTATTATCACTATCTTTTCTATAAAGTTTCCAGATTGATTGTGCAACCACCTCTTTGCCTGTACCTCTTTCACCTAAAATTAACACGTGTGTCTTCGAATCCAGATCATTCACTATCTGATCTTTTATCCGCATAATACTTTTTGATAAACCAATTAAGTCAGAGACTTTTTTGTTCAATTCTTCTATGGCTAATTTATTTTTTAAGTCTTCATTTTCCCTGGCAGTAATTGTCAATTTTCTTTTTAACTGAGAGGGAGCATTTATTTGTGGGAAATCATCTATATCAAAATTTACTTCCTGCGTAGTTTTACCATTTTTAGCAAATTTCTTTTCAAAAGATTGAATAAGCTTTGCATTTTTGATTAGTCCGGATTGAGCGAGAAGAATCCAGCAGGCTGTCATAGTCGGCGTACCAGAAGTTATATTTATAATTTTATCAGATTCCTGTAACTTATTATTCTCAATAATTTTTAGTATAGTATCTAATAATACAGGGTAAACAATATCAAAATCCACCGGATTTAATAATTGTAGCTGAACCGGTTCGATTTCAGCCTTATTATTAAGTTCTTTTATTATTTTAATATTGCTTAAAGCAATTTCATTATAATCAGCAGCGTTTGTTTTGGGAGTTATTAACAGAAACACCTTTTCTACTTTATCTTTATAATTATCAAAGATATTGCAGAAGGCACCATACTCTTTATTCGATGAAATTTGATCGTGATTTCCAATGAAAGAAAAATAAATCATATCGATTTTCTTCCTAAAATAGTCACGATTGGTTTCTTAGTGGTTTCCATATACTTTTCACTAGTAGACAAACGACCTTGAATGTTTTTTGCATCAAACTTGGTTAACGGTTTGATCGTATCTATCTCCGATATTGCCAAGTCCTCTGTGTCGTCTAATCCGGTGCCGAATATTACACCGCCAATATCACTAAGCACCATACGGTTATGTAGTTCTGCAGCTGGCCATCTAATAATTTCTAATCTAAGAGGTAAAATTAAGTTCCCCGAAATTTCCATATTAAGTTTGCTTTCTATAAATGAATCACCAGTATGATCTTCTGAAGTATGATAAATGAATCGTGATGGATTTTTTATTCCCATTCCTTTCCTTTTTTCAAAAAAAGATATCATTTCTTTCAGCGGCCTAATAAACTGTGCCTTTACAGTTGCAAAAATTGGATCAACAAGGTGAATCTCATCCGCATATAAGAAAATAGTTTTAACACTTTTGGCTATTTCAACAGATGTTCTATTAATTGTGGTGGGACAGTCCAAAATTTCTGAATCCGAATTTAATTCTTCAGATCGGCATATATAATGACTTCTGCTTGGATTTTTATCGCACACCATTCCATCAAAAGGATTAATAACATGGTATTTCTGAGCATTATAAAACCAGTCATTTGAATCATCATAGGAAAATGTCAGATTACCGTTTTGATAAGTACATTTAATAAGTCCTTCTTCAATTTTTTCCAGATCTTCAAATAATCTTAATTTCTGCTTTGGTTTTACATTCCTTACTGCTTTTTTTACTCTTGTTGCCCAGTTTACCGGAAAATCTCTGATTAACCTGAAATGTTCGATACCAAATAAACCCATTATCCTATAAAATGATTCGGCACTATCAAGAACTGCAGGATCAATACCAAATTCCTTAATCATCGGGAAATAGCTCCTCCGCTCTTTCCTCAAAAAATCCCCTTGGCCATTGCCGGGTGAATTCCCCTGTTTCATCGATTGGAAGAAGATCTACTTTGAGGCCTTCTGGAGTTGATTCGCACCAGTAAACGTTAATTTCTTCCGGACTTAAATAATAATTATCTTTTTTATTAGTTGTCTCCCTATTCATTATAGCCTCTCTCCTAGAGCCTAAATTTAAATCATCAATCTTTTTCTTATTTGTTTCTTCGATTCTTCGAAGTAATCTTAAGATTATATGTTCACTGTGTGTTTCTATTAAGAGTATTGGATTTATTGGTAATGATATATTTAGTAATCCATCACCTTTACCGTGTATTTTTCTAATAAACAAATCAGCGAGCTCTACTTGAACAGCTGGGTGGACATGCAATTCGGGCTGCTCAAATGCATAAAGATGTGAACCCTTCGCTAGGTTTGCAACAACTATCGGAAAAACCTGTGAGATTCCAACACCCAGATCATTTAACGAAAGCGTTGTATCTTTTACTTTATCGAGGAAATAGAGTTTTTTGTATCGTTTATACTTACTGGACTCATTAGAAATCTCAGATAAAAAATTAAAATTTTGAAAATGATCGTTAAATACCTTTATATCATCATTAAAGAAATTAATATTTAATTTGATATTATCAATTTGATTTATATAGTCTTCATTTAGCTCTTCTTTTATTGTAGTAAGTATTGAATAAAATTTTCCAAGTGTTGACTCATTGAATTGTTCAGAGAGCATCCTTTCAAATTCAAGGATAAGTTTATATAATTTAAGTTTGTAATCGTTACTCCATGATTGAACCGAATCTTTTAATTGTTGAAGGAGGTTAACATAATTTGTAAAACTTTCGAATATTCCAGCTTCAAAAGTTGATTTTATATCCGATTGAACAGGAAGCTCTATATATTCTTGCAGGTTTATTTTATAATCAATCTTTAATTTATTAAGCCAGAAATTTATATCAGGTACTATCTCAGGTTGGTTATATACAGAATCATATGCTGCAAGTCCATTAAACCATCTGGCAAGATTCGTATTATTCTCAGGTATGAAATTTCTTTGTGGGACCTCTCTTAACGGGCCTATATATAAAAAGTCATTCAGAGTTTCAAGGACAAATTCATTAATATTTGGGATCAGACGACTTAAGAAAACGTATATATTATTATGATTTGAAATATCTTTTTTTTCTTGGAATACATCAGCTTTTATTATTCCCGGCACAAAATGATTGATGTATCGATTTTTTTTAAATGGATTAAATCCTGGAGATAAATATGGTTTATTCTGTGATTCGTCAAAGGTGGTGGGTTCAGCAATAAATTCTTCAATCTCGGAAATAAAAGGATGAGAATAATTTATATCTTCATAATAAAAACTTTTAGTTGTTGGGTGAGGATCAAACCCTATTTTAACAACAAAAAATTGATTTAATCCAATTTCGTAAAATGCTATAAAGGCTTTTTCAGTATTAGGATCCCAACCAACTAAAAATTTAATCCATGCTGATTCTAAAGATTCTAATCCCGAAAATAATTTGTATAAATAATCATCGTTATCTATTTCTTCACAATCATTTAAGTCTTCATAATCAATATTAAAATGTAATTTGATCTCAATTACATTTTTTATATTCTGATTATGCACAAGGTTCTTAAATCCTCCTAAGTCTAAAGCGCTTCCGCCCAATTCAGTATGGATAGCATCAAGATTATTATTAAGGAAAACTTCCCTTGCATAAATGAGAGTCTGAAATATAGTACTTTTCCCAGCACTGTTTGGACCGAACAGGAGTGTCATAGGTTTTAATTCGATCTCTATTCCAGGATCACCAATGCCTTTAAAATTCTTGATTTCTATTTTTTTTATCATTATTACAACTCTCCCCTAAATGCTCTTTGCATTAGTGAGTTAAATTGGTTTTCCATTTCCGAAATTGATACTTCATACTTTGATTTTAATAATTCTACTTTATTTAATACCCGACCATATTTAATTTGTTTATTCATTGGAGGCACAATTGTAAAGAATTTTTTAATCTCACCAACATTTATATGAAGAACAGTAGAACCACTTGATATTCTTTTAGCCTGATAGTAAATTGACTGAGAGTTAAGAATAAACCATAGAAAAGTGCTTGTTACTAGTACCGCATTAGGTCTAAATAACATCGTCCTTTGACCTAGGCTAATTTTTGTGTTTGGGGGTACCCGAATAGCTTCACCGAAATTCCCCTCCCTTCCAAAAATAACATCACCTTCAATTGGTATAAGCCTTTTGGTCCTCAAAAAATACTCCTCTTTATTAAGATATTTCATTTGTGACCAGTCTATATACCCATTTCTTAAGTCAGTAGTCCTTACACAAGGGTATTCTGTTTTTGTATTTTCATAATTTGGGGTAGAATGAGGGCAGTCAACTATTTCTTCACAAACTTCCTCAATAGTTTTTATATCCCATTTTCTCTCATTCGTATATGGATCCCCAAACATCTCTAAAAATGTGGAGCGGAGAAATTCATCTGCTAACTTTATTGTCTCTTTCCGCTTTTGGATGATTGCAGCGGCTTTATTTAATAATGTTGATATTTTAATTTGTTTATCAAACTCTGGAGCATAAATTGGAATCTGATCCGCAGCACCTCGCGTAAGTTTTCCGCGTGTAGTACCATTGATAAATGGAGTTACGTCATAAGTTTTTAATTGATAAAATAAAAAATCTAAATCATTTCCGTTTTTAGGTCGCAAAACGTGAGCATGATTATTGACCCAACACTTTCCATTTATTTTATATGCTATTGATTTATTAGGATCACCAAAAAAGCCACCATCTTCTGCTAATAGCAAAAGAGGTTCATCAAAAATGAATTTGTCAATAGTCCCTTGCTGTCCGTTTGCACCATAATAAGGATATTTACCCGGATTTCTTTCACTTTCTTTTATTGGAACCCTTAAATTATCAAGGAACTCAACAACCTCTCCGAGAGGCTTAACCGGATTTAACAAATTAATTTTTTCTCTTGTTATCAATTTAGTTCCTCACCTAGCTCCTTTAGCTTCACAGTAATTATATTTTCCAGTTCCCCTAGTTTATTAAAAATTATTTTTGGATTTTCATATTCCAATTCCTCATATGTTATTTCTTTGTATTTAGAAATACTAAGATCATACTTATTCTCCCTAATCTCATCAGCAGATACAAAGAAATTCTTTTTAGTTTTATCCGTGTCTTTTTTAATATCTCTTTTTTGCCATTTTTCATAAACATCCGGTAAATCATTTTCCTGTATTGGTATTCTTTTGTCGTCCAGTGATAAGCCATCGTTTTCAACATCATAAAACCAGACACTCTCTGTTTTACCGCCTTTTGTAAAAACAATGATCGCTGTGGAAACTCCGGCATAAGGTTGAAATACCCCGGATGGCAGTGAAATAATTGCCTCAAGCTGATTTTCTTCAACAAGCATTCTCCTTAACTCTACATGAGCTTTGGATGCCCCAAATAAAACTCCATCCGGTACAATTGCCGCAGCTCTTCCGCCAAGTTTCAACATTCTTAAGAAGAGAGTATTAAACAGCAGTTCGGTCTTCTTTGTTTTTACTTTTCCTACAAGAGAAGGCTCAACATCTTCATAATCAAGGCTTCCCTTAAATGGCGGGTTGGCTAAAGTTCCCGTAAAATAATTTTGTGCAAACTCAGGGAACTTATCTATAAATGTACCGCTTAGCGAATCCTGGTTATGTATCTGCGGGTTTTCTATTCCATGCAGAAGCAGGTTCATTGCCGCGATACGCAGCATTGTTGCGTCAAAATCAAAGCCGGTTAAAAATTTGTTTTGTATAAATTCCTGCTGTTCAAATAATTTATCGCCGGGGTAGAAGTAAGAACCGTCCTCTCTCTTCTCTTCCATTCCTGGTGTAGTATATTTTTTATCAAGGTATTCTTTAGCGCCGACTAAAAAACCGCCTGTTCCGCAGGCTGGGTCACAGACCAAATCGTCGGCTTTCGGATCAACAAGCTGAACCATTAGCTGTATTATATGCCTGGGAGTACGAAACTGTCCTGCGATTCCAGAAGTCTGCAATTTGCTTAAAAGATACTCGTACAGATCTCCTTTTGTATCTCCCTGGGTTAGGGGTAATTCATCGATTACTTCAACTGCGGATACAAGCAATGAAGGTTTAACAATCATAAGCTGCGCATCTTTCATATACTCGGAGAATGTAGTGCCGTTTTTAAATGCCCTCTTAAAATGAGGGAATCTTCGTCACGAACCACTTCAATCATTCTTTCCGGTTTCAAATGCCTGAAAGATCCCCACCTCAAATGCTGCTCAGCAGCCGAAAATATTTTTTTGTACTCTTTCTTTGTCAGCTGATATTTCTTTTCATTGTTCCTTTCGGTTATATCCAGCATTTTTGAAAACATTAAAAATGTAATTTGTTCAATTACGGTAAAGGGGTTTGTAATTCCGCCAGTCCAGAATTGTGTCCAGAGGTTATCAATTTTACTTTTTAAATCGCCTGTTATCATTCTTCATTTCTCGGTTGATTATATGGATAGCTAATTTCTTTAACAATATTAATTATTTCGGCAGCCTGCTGTTCGTTTGGGAAAACCCCATAAACACCTTCCGAATTAAATACTGTGAAGGGAGCTTCAAAAAGATTTTCAAGTTTTAATGTACCATATTTTGAGATATGGTTTTTGAGCATCTGGATAAACTTTATCTGAGTGGCGTTAAGTCCGGTATGGATTTGTATAAATTTAGTAAACTGCTCATCAAGAAATTTTGGGTCCAAACCAAGTATTCTTCTGATAGCCAAGTCAAGATGGCCGGCAGTATCGGGATAGAATTCCTGAAGCATTTTGAGATTCAGATCGGGGTGCTGGGTTAATACAAGTGAAACCAGTTCTTCAATATCATTTTCATTTACCGGTTTACCCGCTTTTATTTTCTGAAGGGTGTTACTCCTCTCAAAGAGTCTGCTTAAAACTTCTTCAACCCGCTCCTTATAAGCTGCCATCTCAACCCCCTTGTTCTTCACCTGGTATTGCTCATATTTTACTTCATCATCAGTAACATCAATTTTAGGAGGAATAAATTTGAGTATATCTTCCCCTTCTCTGAATTTCATAATAGAACGAAGTTCGGTTCTAATCTCTTCAAGGTCTTTAACATTAATATAATTCCAGAATTCTTTTGAAATAACTTTCTGCAAAGTATCGGATTTTGTTTTGACCTGGTTGAGGTTTCTTTTGAGTGAATTTATACGGTTTAATATCTCTCCTTTTAAATCCTCAATTTTTCCAGTATGATTCAGGACAGCATTTTGCATCCGGGTTATAAGTAAATCAAAACCATAAGCTGCATTTTCGCCTCTAATATTTATCCATTGCATAAGAGGAGTAATTAAATTTTTAAGCTGGCTTTTGGTCTCTCCGGAAAAATTCTTTATGATATTTTCCAGATTCAAGAAATTTTATTTCTCTTAAATGTTCCTTACAGAAACAGTATCAGTTGATGCCAAGAGTTGAAATATCCTGAAGAATTAAATCTGCCGTCTTTTCAAATGTCTCTTTATCAAACTTACTCAACGCATTTTCAGCTAGTGTCAATCTTTCTTCAAATAATTTCTGCATTAAAGATTTTGTCACATTTGGTTCAACTGCTTTGTAGTTCAGATCGAACCACTCAAAGTTTCCCCAATGATCAAAAATTCTAAATTTCGTTTTATCCTCTCCGGGGCCTAATAAATTTTCTTTTAGTCTAGTACCCCTTCCTATCATTTGCCAGATTTTACATAAGATTTAACCGGTTTTGCAAAAACAAGATTAAGTAATTCAGGGATATCTATTCCCGTATCGAGCATATCAACAGATATTGCTATCGTTAAATCAGTATTACCACCTATTCCTTTGAAATCATCTATTAGCTGATCTGCTCTAGGATCATAATTATCAATTACCTGGCAGAATTTTCCACCATACTGAGGATAAAGTTCATCAAATGCATCCTGCAGGATCGTGGCATGACGGTGATTCCTTGCGAAAATAATAGTCTTACCAAGTGAACCATCGTGCAGTCTCATTCCGTTTTCCATCAGGTTCCTTATTATCTGCCGGTTAGTATCTTTGTTATAGATATATTTATCAATTTCCGATGAATCATAATCAATTGTTTCCGGATCTGAAACCTGTTCTTCAAGTTCAAGCTGCTGCTCTTTATTAAGCGTAGAGTACTTTATTCCTTCTCTGAGGAATTTTGTTGTAAAATTGAATACTTCAAAAGAAGAAAGGTAAGGCGGATTATTAGTAACCGCTTCTTCATAACTGTAATGAGCTGTGGGATCATCAGGCATACAGTTAAACATTTTGAATGTACTCCTGTTTACAAAACCAACAGGGAGTTGCAGTTAATCCAATCTGAAGACAATCAAAATATGAGAATAAATCTTTATACACCTTGTAGATACTGCGATGAGATTCATCAGCAATGATTAAATCAAAAAAACCAATATCAAAACTCTGATAATACTGATTCATCGCAGGATAGGTAGCCAGGTAATTCGTTTATTTCTATCTTTTGACGTTCCGATTTAAAATTGTTAAGGGTGAACCAGGCAGAAATTCATTAAAAACATTTTTTGCCTGTTTTCTCAATTCTCTTCTGTCGCAAAGGAATAAAATCCTTTTAACCCAGTTTGCTCTTGTCAGTACATCGCACAAGGCAACCGCAACTCTTGTTTTCCCGGTTCCTGTTGCCTGAACTATCAAAGCCTTCCTTCCCCTGTTTTCAAATTTCTCTGTTACTCTTTTAATAGCCTCAACCTGATAGACTCTACCCGCAATGTTATAATCTATTTTAACACTTGTAGGTTTTACACTGTTTCTTCTTTGGAATATGAGATACTGAAGACTGTCTTTAGAATAAAAACCAAAAATTGGTCTATGCGGTTCATTGTGTGCATCATTCCAGATATGAATATCGTAACCATTTGTATAAAAAATAACAGGTCGCTGCCCTGTTTTCTTTTCAAGACTGTCTGCATAAAGTTTTGCTTGTGTCCTTCCAACTTCTACATCTTTTGACGTTTTTTTAGCTTCGATCACAGCTATTGGTTTCCCGTTATCTTCAAACAAAACATAATCTGCTCTACCTTCACCGGTTAGTGTAGGTTGTCCCCCGTCTAACTCGACTTCCTGTTTGACCTCATCGGTATCTTCCCCGTTTTTTCCTACTTTCCAGCAGGCATTTGCTCAGCAACTCTTGATTAATATCCTTCGGGTCTGTTCTTCACTGAACTGAAGCTCGTTTGATACTTCATTCCCTCTTTTAACAAAACTTTCTCTTTCAGCTTTTTGAAACCGAGTTTTTTTTTGAGAATTTATTCTTTCCTGCTCAAGTTCCGTAAGTGTTGCCTCCAGCCGGGCTTCTTTATCATACAGATCTTTCAGTATCTCCAGTTTCTCTTTTTCCCAATTCTCCGAAACCAATATTTTATCCGGCTGCTGAAATTCGCCTACATCAGTTAAATCACCTCCGCAGTAAGCTGCATATATCCATTTCCCAAGATCAAAAGCCTGGCACAGAATCAAAGAGACATCTTCAGAAGATAGTTCACTTCCATGAGCTGCTTTGTTTCCCATAATTTTTATAGAATGAAGAAGATGGGTTACAGGTCGGGGAACTGAATTATAAAACACAGAATTATTAATTGAGCTATACAAATCTCTCTCCTCTGATTCAGGAAATGAGAGACTTAATAAAGTATAAATAGTCTCAACAAATTTTTCAGCAAATGAACGAAGTTTTACCCCCGCACTGGCTGGATCAACATAAATATACTGTTCAGCAAAAGCTCCCAGAGATGATAATTCCGGGAGCTTTTCACTGAGGAATTCAAAATTGCTTTTATTCACTATTTCTAACAAACCAGAATTAAACTTCATCTGAAAATAACAATTGTTGCAGACTAGTTAAAGAATCATTTATCTGATTTTTAATATTATCTGACTGAGAAAGAATTTTTTCTGCTTCACTTCTGATACTATTTACTGCAGTTTTGATTGTTCTGAAAGATTTAATGGAATTCTGAATCACTTCTATCTCCTTCTCAACTGCATTCTTATCAATTCCATCCAGTTCAGCGTATTCAAGCTTTAATAAGGATATAACTACTTTTAAGGCTACATGCCATAAACCAAAATGCGTAACAAGCTTGTCCCGGTCATATATCTGGAAATCTGCAACCTGTTTATGTAACTGATCTTCCAGGGCAACCAGATAGATGACGAAGTCTGCATTACGGTTTATCTTAGCTTCATCCATCTCAGAAATTAAATTTTTCGGTGTTGCAGCAGATGTTCTGTTCCTGGCTTCAATCGCAATTGTTTTGTTCAATGACTTAATGGTATAATTAAAATCCCCTTTTTTGCACCCTTTAATATGGCCGATTTTTTGGTCAGATCTTCGACAATGTCACCGTTTATAGAGGCATATTCCTCAAGCAAAGAAAGTAGTTCATCCTCAAAGTCGGTTCCTTTCATAGGACTTTTATCTTTAACCGCTTTTTCAGTATCAGTGGCACTTTTAATTGAGACCAATTCTTCTTTAAGCTCTCTTATTTCTTTCAGAATATTTTTCTGAAGAAGATTTATAGTACTTTTCTCGTTGTCAAAAGAAAATTGCTTGTTAATTATTTTAATAAAATCCCCTTCAGCCCCTAAATTTTTCTCTATCAGGTTTTTAAGCTGATGAGAAATACTTCTTCCTTTTTAAGATCGAAATCATTTTTAATTCTTTTTTCAAATTCATCAATTGAACCAATCAGCTTGGAAAGGTGACTGGTTTTAATATCCGGATTAAAACTATTGTCTATCTTATCAGAGATCTGATCCTTATTAGTTTGAATTTCTTTAAGCGTGGTTTTAAATTCCCGCAGGAATTCGTTCTTCTTATCATCGAAGAATTGATTTATCTTCTTTGTATAAGAATTAGTTTTATTCGGATCAAAATTTTCATCCACCAAGTTTAGTATTTGTGCCCTTGCCTGTTCAACCCCAAGATTAAACTTGCTGGTCTTGCGGCCATTTTTCTTTCGATAAAATCCGTATCCATCATCATTTCTACTTTAGATTTTACGAATGATCCTATATCAATGACCTTTCTGAGTTCAGCGATTCTCTCAGATTCCGATTCAATTTTAATTAACTGTTTAAATAATTCCGGATTATCAATTTGTAGATTGTTAATAATAATCTTTGCTAAAATTGGATCAAGGTTAATAGATGAATCATGGAATTGATGTAAACTTAATTTCTTTGCTTCTGACATTTTGGAATCCTTTCTTTTTCCCTTCCTTATTCTATTTGTATGCCAGTGCGAAAAAGTAGGATAATGAAGATTTTTTGATAAAAGTAGAGTAACGAGCGTTACCTGATTAGTAACGGGTAATATTATAACTTTTACTGGAGATAAATTATTATTTAGAATATGAATTCTCAATTTGATACAAAGTTTTTTCGAAAATATAAATTCACTGAACACTTTTACTTCGACTGAACACTTTATTATATTATTATAGTCTAAAATCGAAGAAGCTTAACGTATTTGTAATCAGCCGGTCGGCGGTTCAAATCCGTCCGCCAGCTCAAAGAAAGCCTTAAAACAGATTGTTTTAGGGCTTTTTTATTTTAAAATTGATTAGATCTATTTAAGTATTTATTTCATATGGGGTTATGAATATATTAGTCACAATATAGTAACATTATTTGGATAAATTTCACAAGGATTAAAAAGAGAAACCAAATAATTTTCCCCTATCTTTGTCTCTATCGTCAAGTTCTAAAGCTATTTCATCAGATTTAAATTTGGAAATAGGGAAAGGTGAATCTGATTCAATCAGAGTAAGTATATATTGAAATCCATATTTCTTAGTCAAACTTCGTAACTCATTTATAAACATTTCTTTTTTTCTGTCATCTAAGGATTCAAACACACCATCATGGTAGATAAAATTAAAAAAAGATTTTTTACTATACTGTATCAAGATAGATATATCGTAACAAGCACATAATAGTTTTTTATATGAGAATCCTTGAAATGATAAAAACAAATTTATTTAAAACTATTTTTAAGATTTAAATGATATTCACATAAAATTCATATTTATACATTAAAAAATATAACTTATATCGAATCAATGAATCGGTCTTCTAGTAAACTTATGCTTGTATATAATTATATTTCTTTTATCTCCTGCTTGAGAGATAATTTACTGTTTAATACTTGTTCAGCGAATCGGAATGAATACCTTTGTAACCTTAAACGCATTAAATGCGCCCTAACTTTTTATTAATACCAAATTAACTTAAACTTGAATTTAAAGCAAAGAAATCAAGTTTATTCACAACTAATTTTAATTGTTAGGTCTTTTACTAAAACTTATTCTTGCTCGAATTCCCATTTTGTATTGTCCTGATACTTTCACAAAATCTAAATCGTATTCAACTCCATTTTCTTCCATAACCCCTTTAATAGTTGAATTCCCTTCCCATTGTCCAGTATAGTGAATTTGATAGTAACCAGCCTTATTCCAATCCATTGTCACGTTTGGGGGTATATTATGACCGTAAACAGTATAATTAAGCGTATCGCCTGTCGTTAATACAACAGACATTGAACCCGTTATAGTTGAATCATATATGCTTGTTTGATTTAATTCTAAATCAACTAAATACTGCACCCCACCCCACTTACCACTTATATCAGGTTCATACGTTTTAGGTAGTCGTTCAAATAGTGCGATAATGTTTTTATCACCGTCCATTTTTAATAAATACGGATTTTCAGATGATAGTATGCTGCCTTCCCAGCCTTTGAATTCACAAAGCGTATCTGGATATGCGTGCAAGGTAACATTCTCACCCTCATCATAACTGCTTTTAAGGGGGATGATATCTACCTCTCCCTCCCCATTAATAGTTAAATTCAACTTATAAGTGATTGGTAAGTTTGCGGTTGGTTCGCTATCTTTTTTACAACCAACGAAAGATATTCCGATCAGCAAAACAAATAAAAAGGATTTCATTTATCCCCTCCGATAAATTTGAAATACACCTATATTTAATATAGGTAGATATTTCCCCAATAAATAATATTATAATTATCCGATAATTATTTAATAATTATGATTTTCTTAAATCTCCTATAAATTCATTTTTAGTGTTTATTAAATAAAAAGTAATGTTCTTAATTTCTTTCCAAATAATTTAATTCATCTTCAAATTTTGATTTAAGTTCAGTGCATAAATTAAAATTATTTATTCTACCATATTCTTTATTATAAATTTCAATTTCTTTTCTAATTTTCCAGATTTGTGTTTTTGAGTAATGATTTTTAATTGTTTCTCCGATCAAAGCAGAGGGGATTTTTGAAATTTCATAATAAAAAATATTATTTTTTAATTCTTTTCTTGAACCACTTTTTCATCTGGACATTGTCAGCCAGTATTACATAACGAAAATTATCGTCTTGGGTAATCTTCTTTACTTCCATTGACTTTCTGTCGGTAAGGCCGATAATTTTGAGTTATGTAAACTCGGCACGACATCTTGTCAGTTCAACGACGTTCCGGTTTTGCTAAAGCGCAAAACCTCCACTCCTTGGGTGTCATCTCATCTACCATTATCATCCCATTCATTATCTGATCAGCTCATCGACGTTCCATTCCGCCATGCCGGGTGATCCCGGCCTGGCTCCATTTCACTTACATTTGACAACATAATCACTATGTCGTTTTATCGCTCCTCTTAACCATTGAATGCAAGGCAAGAACACCTTGCTTTAAATTATTAGAATTATGTATCATCGGGCTGTGCACTTTTACCAGTCGCACGGCTCCTGGCAAAAGCACTGTAAAGCAAACCGTAAAAACTTTAAGTTTGCAGCTATTAGCGGGCTTTACCTTTAAGCCCCCAAAAAGCTGATTACCATCTTGAGTTTTGGGGTCTTAAACGTTTCGTTTGCTGTGTAATTACGCTGCAATCTCCGAAATCCAGGCCGCGTAAATACACTGACCACAAACTAAAGCCCGCATAATCAGTAAATCAAAGTTTTTATTGGCTTGCCTTACTAACCTGCTGCCGCAGGTTCAACCCTACATCCACGGGTTTATTTCATAGGTTAAGCGATTCAGCATCATTCGGTAGCACTCTTCAATCAAATATCGGTTGTTAGATAGAAAGTTTGGGTTAAGACATTTGGGCCCCGTAGGTGTGAGCGATCAGCGAACACTACGTTACACACGACTAATACTTTTACATTAAGACGAACTGTGTTGAGTGAAATGAGAGAATGAAGCGCAACGGAATGAACGAATTGAACTAAATAGAGTGATAAAGCGGTTAGAAGGATTTAAGGATTACTCATATTATATTCGAACCACTTTTTTGAGCACTCATTCTATTTTGAACATATGGTAGAACAATCGCTCTGGGATAGCAGCTCAATACATTGTCATCACGTAAGTAGTCATCAATAAGTTCATGCTCCTTATCCATAGTTAACTTATCCATTAAAAAAAACGACTTCCTTATTAGCAGAAAATTTATTAAGGGATGATGGATTTCAAAATCCGAAACACTGTATGTAGAATTAACATCAATACCCCTGCAACCAAAGTACAGAATTATTAGCTTCCTTCAGTCCAGTATAATAATCCTGCTGTAAGATTATGGTATTACCTATTAACTTAAAAAAGTTAGTTATTTTGTTGTGATTTTTATCTTATCTACTTATATTAAAGCATCCCCTCAATCTCCGTTCGCTATTCTTTTATAGATGCTAGTGCGCAATTTAGGTACTTATTTATTTATTAAATAGGGAGTACAAAATGGCAAATACTGAAGCAATGGGTCATAAATTAGTGAATGAGTTCAAGCAGATAGCTGAAAAGAAGCTGCCACAAACCCCTTATATAACCGAACATCGTGATCACTACCTTAAACTATTGACGATCGGCCAGTGGGATCAATTGGAGTCAGAATCTAAGAAGCAATCTGAACTTGCTGAAAAAACATTCAGCGAATTTAGGTCTCACCAATCTCAAATTTCCAGAGTATACACCCAGGCCAATAAATTTGCAGCAGAGACTCTTAAGAATTGGGTGCCACTTAAATCCCGTCAAAATTGGCCAGATATAAAAAATAAAATTCTTGCAGGTCTTCCGCCCGGAACATCAAAACATGATGCTGAAAAAGAAATAAAAAAATTAGGAGGACTCAGAAAAAATGATATGCTGGATCGATTTTTAAATCCAATTATTTTAAGATCTTCATTGCTTGATGAAACAATCTCATCAAGTCAGGCAGCTCAACTTGGCGCTGAATTGGCCTTGACTGTTGCCAGATTCAATCAGTACAAGCATCCAAATTTAATACCAACTAAAAAGATTGATGATTGGTTGAAAGCAAGTTCATCTTTAATTCTGAATAAAGAAAAAGAAATCTGGGACGCACTTAAAAAAGGCAAAGTCAAAACCGTCAGGGACAAATCAGATAAACTATTAGCTTGGTCTAAAGGAGCCACCTTACTAAAAGCAACTAGAACCGCGGCAGCATTGGCTTTATCCAGGGAAAACCCGGTTAATCGTTGGTCTTTAGGACCTACAGCGTTAATGACTGCGAATTTGATTAGTAACTTATTTATGTCACAATTATTAGGCCTGCGATTAGCTTGGCTGGCCCGATTTGGTTTCGGCCCCTTGGATGAATGGTGCGATACGGCTGCTAAATTACCATTTCCCAGCGTATGGCAGCCTCCGGCCATTACCTCAATAGCTTCCCTGTGGAGTAAAATGGATCAGCTGGATGGTAAAACCGTTACTATTGAAGGAGTTGTTGGCGCGGTACAAAATAAACATAAGCGTAATAAGGTCTATTCATCTGTCTGGCTTACTGACAATGAAGGAATGAGTATGCGTGTCGGCATTCTTTATATTAAAATGGATTCAGGTGGTCTTGTTGAAGGGGCTAACGCAAGGGTAACAGGAAAGTTTATAAAAAAAGATAAAGATTTCGGCACACCTGTAGTCCGGATATCAAGAAGAACTTTAGTTGAAGACAGCAAACATTCCTGGAAAGACTGGGTAGAACGTCAAAATCAATTTTTATTTACTCCGATACCACATGCATTGACGATATCATTTTCCTGGGAGAGAGGTATCAACGGACCGGGAAATCTATTTCGTTATGGAACATGGTTACCTAATCAAAGGAGGATGTAATTATGGGTGTATATATAGAACCGGGAGCTTGTAAAAATGAAATACAAGCAGCAAAAGACGCTGTTAATGAAATGAACAAAGCCTATAGAGATTATTTAGCAGCTAAATCGAATATAGAAGCAGGAGAATGGGCAGCTGGAGGTGGGGCAGGAGGAATATTATTATGCGGAATTCTTGGGCTTACCGGTGCCGGAGCTCTTATTTGCTTAGTCGGAGGAGGCGTTAGTGTAATATCCGGTTCTCTCTGGAGCGCAAGCGGAATTCCGGGGTTGCAGGATGCGGCTGATGATTTAAATGATGCTATTGATAAAGCCGAAGACGCTGTCGACGCTCTTTGTGACTGTATCAATAGTCATGCAGTTTCAGTACCAGATTGACGTTTGAAACCAATACACCTGAAAAATAACTTTAATATTAAATGCCCGTTAATGCTAGATTTATACATAACCTGAGCAGCGATACCTATAAATTTCTGGACGAAGGAATTTTGATTCCATTGGTTATTTGCTTGCTCCGAATAACGCCACACGGACTCTAAAGTCCCTTGCGAAAAAAATACGTAAACAAGACGTTGATTTACTTGCCGACAATGGAAATTTTGTTGAAATTGGAAAAATTAAAAAGAATTTTAAAAAAGAATCCACTAAGCTACTTGCCCAGGTTAGGAAATTTGAAAGGGAAACTTTAGGTAGATCAACGCGGCCGGGTGACCTGACCCCAGAGTTACAAAATCAATATCGTTCATTGGCAAATCGTATTCAAACAGCATGTAAAGCTGCTTTATTGGATGATGCAGATATGTTGATTGCCCAGCAAAATTTAGATCCTACAGCTTTGATTGGGACTGAAGACATTACTATGGCATCCTGGCTAAGTCTGGATATCGAAAATGCTTACACAAATAAACATAGGTCAACATATCGGGCTCTTAACAGAAAGGTGGCACATAGAGCCGTTAAGATTATAAGTAATCTACCCTTCAAATTACGCAATCATTATTACCCTGTGGCTTCTGCGGTATCTTATAATACGGCAGTTGATGCCGGTAGAGAGTTTGCTGCAGCGGGAATTCGAAGCATATCTATGGGATTTGGAGCTTATACTGCCGATAATAATTTTGTTGATCATATTTTTATAAATAGAAAACTAATTGATTTTAAAGATGCACTTCCTGCCAGGTATACAAGAACCATTGCCGTAGTAAAGGGATTTTGGACCGGATACCAGGAAGTTCTTGGTAAACCTCCGCTACGCTTTCATTTCCTGGGATTAGGCGCCCCTATTTTGATACCACTGGTTGCCCTGAGCGCACAGGTGACAGAAAATTTAACCTTTGATGCTACCAGTCCAATTAAGGATGCAACTACCGGCGGTACTTTATATGTAGATAAACCTGCTTTGTTGAAAATTCGTATCCGTAAAGTTGCCTTTAAGTTAGCAAGTGAGGGGGGTAGATGGGATTGCCCTTGTCCCTTCTGTAAAATATTTACAAATAAATATCCATTCCATTATAGGCTGGGACACCAATGGTTTGATCGTAATAAGCCTGCTGAAGTTGTTGCTAAAGATCTTCGCCCGGGAGGAGGGTTATTCAAAGCATTTCCTCTATTAAGCGAACCAAAAGCACGCACCGATTTACGGAATGAGGTAAACTTTTGTCGCATAGGCCATAATCACTGGATCATTGAACAAATAATGAGGGGTATCAGAGAATCCGACAATCAAAAAAAACTTGATAGATATGTTGCCGAAATTATAAAAGAATATATTCTAAATACATCTCCGCCATTTGCGAAAGCTATTGATCTTTCTCTAAAGCTAGTTAAAGATGAGTTAGATCATTGATCTCCATGCACCTTGTCCAATGTCGCTGTATGTTAAATATGCTTTAGTTCAATTAATGACTGAATTGTTTTTTATTTTTTGATTATTAAGAAATGTTCCCTTTACTAAATTTACCTTAATTAAGGTTCAAATTATTCATATCATTAGCAATATTAAACTTTAAAAGTGAAAAGCATAATAATTTTTAGCTAAAGCCTGATAGTTGCCGCTTTCACTTTCCTCAAATACCTTCCCTCCTAAAAAAGATAATAAAATGAGAAAGTTTGTTTCTATTTTGTCTGTCCCGGCTGTTAACCTGGGGACGATTGTGTATGCGCAGCTGCCGACGTTTGATCTATTTGAACAGATCTTCAAGCTGCTGCTGCTTATCGCGACATTCATATTCACTCTGATCAGGATCTTTGTCCTGCTGAAAAATAAGAAATCTGATAAGGATACTGGTTAATTCTGTTTTTACCGTTCCACAAATTAGAGGACCGCTGTGAATAACGAAATAAAACTAGCTGAAATTATCGATAGTAAAATCTTTCGTCGATTGCGTGAACTCGACTTGATAAATGAAATTGAATTAAGAAATGCTAAGATACGGAGTGATTATAAAGCGTTGCGTGAATTTAATTCCTCCCCGATATGTATCCAGATACTGATGGAGATCATCGGTAGGGTTTTTTATTTCCAGGATTGAGTAAAATATTTCAGTGGATCAGTAATATTTATTGCCTATTTATGAAATATCAACTAATTTGATTTAGGATTGCAGATCTTTTAGTTCAAAAGGTGTGGGGAAAATTAAGCTTCATGAATCGACTTTTACATTTTCTTTTGCACTACTTAAATATCATATTAATAATAATTTCATAAGGAGTCAGGGGAATGAATAAGGTAATATATTTAGTACTGCTTACTAGTTTACTAATGTTTTCATGCAAAGAGACCCTAGTTCAAAATCCCACTCAAAACGGTTCTCTTTATATTGATTCGAAACCACAGGGCGCAAAAATATTCGTACAGGGAACTTTTAATAATCAGTATACGCCTGCTACCCTTAATAATCTGCTTACCGATAGTTATGATATTAGAGTTGAAGTCGAGGATGGTATCGATTCTTCATTCAGCCTTGATGTCAAATCAAATCTTACTACTTCAAAGACCATCGATTTTTATAACAAGATGGGTAAATGTTATTTCCAATCTAACCCATCAGGAGCGGAAATTTTTTTAGATAATGTGAATACTGATCTATTGACGCCAGCGATTGTTGGTTATTTAAATAACCGTATGTATAATTATAAGTTGCAGCTAAATAATAATATAATTGAAGATAGTTTTTACGTTTCTCCAGGTCAACTAGAAAATGTCTATAAAGATTTTAATATCTTTTTACCCGTAGGTAGTATCTTTGTGAATTCTTCACCTACAGGGGCGACGATTATACTGGATGGCAGTTACACCGGCAAAGTAACGCCCGACAGCATCACTGGTGTTTCTACTGGACAGCATTCAGTGACTTTAAGCTTAAGTGGTTACAGAGATACTACTATTACGGTAACCGTGCAGGGAGGGCTTCAGACTACCAGGCAGATCACACTTGTAGCTACTTTAAGCACTACTACCTACGGCCCCGTTAGAATTTATGAAACAGCAGGAACTACTGCGAATCAGCCTAGTGGTATTGATCTTTCTGCCGGTGCAGTTTACGGTGTAGCCAGTACGGATAAAGATAAGGTTGATATCTATTATTCAACCGATGGTACAGGAGGAACTTCATTTCTTGTACAGAGCGCTGATCTATACCCTAACTTAACCCGTTATACAGCTTTTCTTGTCGGAACCGGAACAGATTTAACAGATGGAGAAGATTCTCCAACTTATCCTTTATCAGGATGGACAGATCATATGAGCGATAGAGAAGATAATTATGTTTTCTTATATGATGAGGATGGTAATTACTCAAAGTTAATAATCACTGATTTTCATGCCGGCAGCGGTCAGGGAGATCCTAATTGGGTTGAGGTAAAATGGATTTATAATAACTCTAGTGCAGATAAGAGATTTTAAGCAATGGTTATATGTGTTGAGACCCTACTGATTAATCATCGGTAGGGTTTTTTATTTCCAGGATTCATCACGCCAGTATTTGCTTTCCGCAAGTCCCATAACAGCTGCGATGCCGCACATCTTTTTTGATGGATGCTCATTATACATCTTTGTGAAATAATTCCAGTAATTCGCACATTCCTGGTCAAACGTTAAAAGCTTCTCTCGTAAGGGAGAAGCTTTTATGATTAAATAATATTTACACTGATCTATCTAAAAACCTTTTTTACCAGAATTTCATTGAGCTGCTGCCCCTATTATAAGTAATAATCCCAATACTACACCTACTGTAGCAAGAATTATTAGACCGACATCTGCTCCACCCCCACTATCATTATCAACTTCTTGGACCTGCTTTGGTGAAGTTCCTTCAACGTCCTTCTTATCTTGTTGATAGTAGTCTTCAAATGTTAATATTTTCCCATTTGTTAATTTTATATACCGAATATCTTTTTTTGCCGTCTCATAAGTTAACTCTGAATCTTTTTCTTTAAAGTTAACTACATCAGTCTTTATTACTTCAACTTTTCCGATCAATACCTGTCCATTTCTTAATTCCATTTTATCTGCGGGCTCATCCTGAGCATAAGCACTTATCAAGAATGTAACTACAAGTAGTACTAATAATCTTTTCATTTCCATATTCCTTTAAAAGTGGATTAAAAGCTAACTAATAACCCGACTACGAAGCTCAGATTATTTAATTTGAAATCGCTCTCTATTGTAGCCTCTTGATAGGGATAAGATCGACTTACGGTAACTTTTGCTTTTGAGTTGAAAATCAAATACTTCATATCGAAAAACATTCCCACCTTTTCATTAAACAATACATTAAGACCGCCACGTATATTGAAACCAATTCCGCTTTCGATTTCCTCTTTTAGGTTAAATCCCTGGGATTGGAAAAATTGGACAACCTGATCATCTACTGTGTTATCTATATTATAATACCCAAAACCAGCGCCGGCATATGGCTGAACGCTTCCCTTTTTTGCCTCAAGCAATAAACACAATTCAGGCATCACAAAAGAAGTATTCGCCTTAGAAAGAAAATCAACCTTTGTATCAGCCGTATAATATCCTAAATTGAACATCAATGAAATTATAGAGGGAAATCTTACCTTGAGAAAAAAATCTATACCACTGCCCGCATCAAAGTTATCGTTTTGTAGAACATATAAATATCCTAAACCCGCAGCTACCCTTGTCAACCCTTGTTCGTCATCTATATTAACAGGCTTGGTTGGCAGATTTTCTATATCTTTATTAAACCAGATAGTTTTCCCTGTTTTTAAGGTAATAAATTTTATCACAGATTTGTTGTATTCGTATTGAATGTTGGTCGATTGATCAATAAAGTCAATGGCATCCTGTTTAATTAGTAAAACTTTTCCTTTAACCGTATCACCATTTTTTAGAAAAACAGTATCAAGTGAGTCTACCTGAGCGATAACTGAAGTACAATACAAGATTGTAATAAATAGAATTGCTCTTAACATATGTTTCCCCTTTCTAAAGGTTAGATAATTGAGTTAATGAATGTTTGGCCTGGGATTATTTGATTATAATCGATGAAAAGTGATTTTCCCATTTCGATCCCCAAGTATTTATACATATATGTAATTTAATAACAATTATTATTAAAAGGAATAAAAGTAGTGTAGTTACACGTATTAGGAACGTAGACCTCTATTCTTTCATTTTTGGGTAGGTATGGATCTTAGGGTATTCCAATTCACCAGGAGCATAAAGGTGTTGCAATTTGCTTCATAATAGCAGGCAATGAGACCAGTCTGACTGAGTTTTGCAGTGTGCCGAAAAAGAAGATTAATTTTATTGCCTCTTTATTTGATTTGATTTAACTTAAAAGTTGATAATGAACAGTGGTACAATGTGGCAAACTTTTATTATTTTTTTGATGTCTTAAAAGTGTAGCTGATCAATCTATCATTTTTAATTAGAAGCAATTAATTATGGCTGAACAAACTAGTCCTATTAATTCTGATCAAGACAATATTAGTAGATGGGCAAAGATCGGCATTACCGCCGGCATAATTGCTTGTGTTTCTTACCCGTTGATGATATTAGTTAATTTACCTCGAATTCCACAAGTAACACTTGGTGGCAGTTTCGGTCCGGCACTGGCCATAGCAAGTATAGCACTTACTTTCATTCTTCAATCTCGCCGCAAATCGCCTACAACCATATTAGCTGCTGCCTTCAATTCACTTGCGGGTGCTTTGGTGACTGCAATGATAATTGTTCAACTTGCGATTAATTATTCAACAACCCCGGCTGTTGAAGCGCAATTAAGTTCTGTTCTGAGGGAGCATATTTGGAATGTTGTATTAGGCCTCGATGTGGCGTTTGATATTTTCATCGGACTTGGCACATTCTTCTTTGCAATGAATTTTATACGCGATCCCCGTTTTGGTAAGATAATCGGCTGGACGGGAATTTTTGTCGCACTTGTCCCGATTCTTGGTGCAAATATTTACTATTTCCCTGATCCTCCATATGTTCATGGTTTTCCGCATGTAGGAATATTTACTGGATTATGGTATTTAGGTGTTGTTTTTCTAATGATAAAATCACTGCTGAAGGATCAACTACAGTAGCCACAGGAGTGTTAATACGGTACAGGGGTATACGGTAATTGTTATACTAATCACAATCAGCAAAAGAAAACCAAAAGTTAAACATTCGTTATGCTTCTAAAAGCTAAATTCCTTTTATTAATGAGGTAGCTTCCGTGGATCTTATAATGTATCATCATAAAGGGAATTTTCTTATGAAATTTTTATTTACTGTACTGGGTATATTAATATTTTCAACTATTTCAACGGCACAGTGGGAACGTACTAACGGCCCTGAGGGAATTTCGTGCTACGGTGTAAACACGATAGGCGACACGGTTTATTCGTGTACCGCGACTGACGGGATTTATGCTTCAACCGATGACGGGGTAAACTGGTTCCCTTTGAACAGCGGGATTGAGTATGCTTATACCACAAGGATCGTTTCTCACAATGGAATTTTAATAACTGGTACCGACAACGGTGTGTACAGGTCGACTAACCACGGGCAGACTTGGATTCCTTCTGCAAATTTTAACGATGTATATGTACTGGATATGGTAACGCTCGATCAATATATTTTTATCGGGACGATATCAAACGGTGTGTTAAGGTCATCAGACGATGGGGTGACCTGGGAGGATGGGGGTTTTTACCACAACTACTGCACGGGACTATGCACAACGGGGAATAAACTGATTGCCACTGGATCGAACTATACAATGTATACCACCGATTACGGCGCCACGTGGTATGACGTGACTGTCGGAGTAGGTACAAAGTTCTCATTATACAGCAGGGACAACCTGGTATTTGTGGGCGCGCGGGATAATATATTCAGATCAACCGACTACGGCAGTACATTTTCACCAACCGGGATATCCTTTGAGAGGAGCGCCAATATTTACGATTTCACTTCAATTGATTCTGTATTTTATTGTGCAACTTCATTTAATGGTGTATATAAATCGACTAATAACGGCGTAAGCTGGCTGCCGGCAAACGAAGGTATGGGTCCAAAGGACGTCTATTCTATTACGTATACTGGTTCATCCTTAATAGCGGGCACCCATTACTCGGGCAATTACAGATCTTCTGACGGCGGGGAGATGTGGATGGAAGCTGACGCAGGCTTTCCGGCTGGTGCGGCAGTAACGGCAATGACGGCTTCCGGATCAAATATTTACGCGGGGACGAGGGATGGAATTTTCAGGACAACCGATAACGGGGATACGTGGACGAAGCTCACCGGGAACGATACCGTAAATTATGCAGTGGTAAGGGAAATAAGGGTGAATGACAGTGAGGACATTTTCCTGGCGCTGCAGTATAAATTTCATGGAGTGATCTATAAGTCCACCGATCTTGGAACAACGTGGACGAGAAGCAGCAGCGGACTGCCTGCAGATCTCATTTTCATTTTCGGCTTTGAAATAAGCGGAGATAATATAATCGCAGGAACGGACCAGGGGATCTATTATTCGAGTGACGGGGGCGGCAGCTGGCTCCCATCGAACGTAACTGAAGGTCTGGTTGAGGAGATGGCTACTTCCGATGGGTATGTGTATGCGGCATTCGACATCGACGATATATACCGCTCACAGGATGACGGGGTTACCTGGCAGCTGGTACTGGGCGGTTCCAGCATTAGTTTTACAGGGATAACAGCACAGAACAACGTGGTTTACGCGAGCGGGTTCAGCATTTCATTTCACTCTACGGATTACGGCAACTTATGGGAACCTGCCGGATTTCCGTCAGGGACTGCAGTGTACGGGATTGCATTTGTGCCGCAGAACCTGGGGATGGTATTAGCGGGAACGGATGACGACTTTGCGCATATTTATGCGGCGTTTAATTTTACCGATTTCTTTAGTCCCTACAGTGAGGGACTAGGTCCCAACGCCGTACCGGAGTACTTCACCTCAAACGATACCTATAGCTTCGCGGGAACAAACAATGCCGGGGTATGGAGGAGATTTCTGCCGGGGGTGACTCCTGTAGAGTTTGCTTCATTTGAGGCGGCAGCCGAAGCGGGAGGAGTGATTTTGAAATGGAGGACTGAGACAGAAAAGAACAACAGAGGTTTTGATATTGAACGAAAACGTTCAGCAGACACCAGGAACATAGGGGGAACAGCATGGAAAAAGATAGGGTTTACGGATGGGAATGGAACTACCACAGAGGAGCATTCATATTCATTTACCGACCCGGAAAAGCTGACAGGTAAATACAGCTACAGGCTGAAGCAGATCGACTTTGACGGAAGTTATAACTATTCGCAGGAGGCGGAGGTAGAGGTAAATCTGCCCGGCGAGTATTCACTGGAACAAAATTATCCCAACCCGTTTAACCCGGCAACCATCATTGAGTATTCTATACCCGCGGGCAGTAATGTGAAGCTGAGAGTTTATAATTCATTAGGCGAGGAAATACTCACGCTTGTAAACGCATACCAGGAAGCTGGGATCCACAAGGTTAATTTCGATGCGGCAGCACTTTCCAGCGGTATCTATTATTACAGACTGGAGGCTGTTGGAAGTGAAGATGGAAAGCGCTTCACTCAGGTGAATAAAATGATGGTGCTGAAGTAACCGGCAGCTGAGGCAAATTGTTTATAAACATTTAACCTGAAGGAGATGTTATGGCAGACAAATCAAAAGTTACCGCTGGAATAACGATGGCCCTGGATGGCTTCACTGCAGGCTTAAATCAAAGTTTCGAAAAACCGTTTGGAGACAATTTCGATTCAGAGTTGCTGGATCGCTGGATGTTTGCGGAGCCGGAGAAGTATAAACACACAAAAGAAATAGACGCAATTCTTGATGCAGGCGCATTCATTATGGGCAGCAATATGTTCGGGCCCCAAGACAAGAGGGATAATCCGGAATGGAAGGGCTGGTGGGGCGATAATCCTCCTTATCATGCTCCTGTTTACGTGCTCTCCCACAAAGAGCAGACACCGATAGAAATGGAAGGTGGCACGACGTTTATCTTTGTGTCTGACGGGATTATATCAGCACTCTCAAAAGCGAAAGAAGCAGCAGGAAATCGAGATGTGAAGATTATGGGTGGCGCGAATACCGTTAACCAATACCTGGCGGCGGGACTTATTGACGAGCTGTGGCTTCATATAGCTCCGGTGACTTTAGGCTCGGGCACCCGACTTTTTGACGGAGTGTCTGATCTCGCTCTGGAACCGGTCGAAGTAAGTGGAAGTGGTGTGGTGACACATATTAGGTACAACGTTTTAAAATAGAATCTGCCGCCTGGTAATTTGAAAATTGAATTCGAACACGTGCTCATCAAGGTATTATCAAGGTTATCCAGGTATCAGTTTCAACTGACGCGAAAGAACGATCAAATGACCTCATGGCTTTATCCGCTATTTCTTACTTTAAAGCCTTTCCTGCCGCTCCTCCCCATTCCCAGGGCTTGAAAATAAAAAGATGATTTTGCTGAGATAAGACTGTAAAGGTAGCAATCACTTATTCACCGGTAACTCCTGCCGGTTGTTGATTAGCAACGATAAGTAGCGTGATTACAACCAATAGTTGCGGTATTTTAATTGACTCACTGAGCCTGGCAGAATATTTTAGCGGTGTGAAATAAATAAAAGAAAGATGTACATGGAAACTAAAACAATCGGCGGCAGAATCGCAGAAGCAAGAAAGAAAATAAATATTTCCCAGGCACAGCTTGCAAAACGGCTGTTTATTAGCGCTCAGGCGGTCGGGAAATGGGAACGCGGAGAATCGATGCCCGATATTATTACGCTTAATCGTTTAGCTGAAATATTGAGTGTCGACCTTAATTATTTTTCAGAGAATTTTCAGACGGCCGAAGATGAAACCTCCGGTATTCCAGGCACAACAGAGAGCCATGCGGAGGAAGAAAAAAGCCGCTCCTCATCTTCGGCTGATCGTGAGTTCAACACAAACTTCAGCGGACGCCGTCTCCAGCAGGTCGACCTGGCAGGTGTTACAGCGCATAAAAGGAAATTTAAAGCCAGCGCGCTCAATGGAGCCGATTTTTCAGGGGCTGATCTTACCGGCAGTTCGTTTGCGGTAAGCGATGTCCGCGAGGCTAATTTCGATAGGGCAAATCTTACAGACTGCATCCTTTCCACTATGGATCTTACAAATTCGAGTTATAATAAGTCCGTTCTCGAACGCACGGAATTCAGCAAAGTGAATCTAACCGGTGCACGGTTTACGGATATAACACTTATTGATGTTAAACTGGTGATGTCCGACCTTAGAAAAACTATCTTTGAGAACTGCATTTTTAAGGGTGTGGATTTTACGTATTCAGATTTACGGGGAGTGAATTTTGAAGGTCAGACTTTTAAGGGCGTCAGCTTTGATAAGGCTGCCCTGAATGATGCTTCGTTTAAAGGATCAATACTCCAAAATGTATCTTTTCATTCCACGTTTGCTTTAACAAATAAGTACTACCGCGGGATTAAAACGATATGCTTTGATGAAGTCAAAATGGATAAGCTCACTTATGCCGGACTACAGGAACTGGGAGCGGATCTATCAAAAGTCACTTTTATTTAAGTACTTAAGGAGATAATATTTTGAAAAATCAAACTGCAAAATTGTATAGTTCTATTTTACTGGAAATGCTTGAACAAAATAAATTCACAAGTTCTTTTAGTTTTGATCAGATAAATTCAGAGAATGCCGGATATAGGCTAAATGATAAAACTGCTTCTATTGGTTTTATTTATAGACATATCGGCGAAACTATGAATACGTTCTGCCGGTTTTTAGGAATTGAAACAGATGTTGTGAATACTACATTGGCACAAAATGATACCGGAAAAATATACGACATCGAAACAAGCCGGAAACTTGTTGTACAGGGATATACATCGCTTGAAAAATTAATAGAATTGAAACGCCTGACGAGGTTTGGCTGCATACTGTTGATACACCGTTTTTCGGAACTATCAAAAGGATCCGTCTTTTTGCACATATACTTTTTCATACCTCGCATCATTGCGGCCAAATTTCATCAGCTTTAGTCAAAGGGAAAAAATGACACCATAATTTTATGCCGTTTCCTCATTCTTCCTCACAGGATTCGGCTCATTATAATAAACAAGGATTTGAATTAATCTTGTTACGGAGGTATATATGAAGCAAAATATGAATGTTAAACAGCATCATATGATTACTGAAGAAGAAGCACAAAGGTTACTTCAGCTATCCCGTAAAGCTGAATGGGTATTTCCATCGTCTTCTGGCCGGCCAATTGCCAAAAGTATTCCGGAATGGTTAGAGAATATTAAAATTAACCGGGAGTTATTATCAGTGGCCGTTCAATTCTTCCTTGCGAAGGGCCGGCCGGATGAGGCGTATGAGCTCTCCGCAAATGTATGGCGACTCTGGGTGCTGGAACATAAAGAGGAAGAAGGCAGATTGTTTCTTGGTACTTTATTAATCAAAAAGAATTTCCCTGAAACCCGTTATTGCGCTCTAACACTCTATGGTGACGGGCTGCTTGCTTACCGCCTTGGAGATATTGCCGCGTCCCAATATAGTAATAATGAGGCGCTGGTAATTGCTGAAAAAATAAGTGACACGGAAGCGCAGGGACTGGCTTTACTTGGACTTTCACGTACGGAATTTTCAGTAAGTAATTTTGCGCAGTCTTATAAGTATGCCGCTAAATCTCTTGAATTACTGAAGCAGCTTGGTCCGTCATATATGCAGGGTGTTCTGAATTTTGCGGGTCAGTCTGCACTCGCCCTGGGAAACTTAAATGAAGCTGAATCTTTTTTCAGACAAAGTCTTGAACTAAACCGGCAACTGGAAGATGAGACGATGTTTACTGTTGATCTTCACAATTTAGGTCACGTTGAGGTACGGCTTGGAAAAATTGATGAAGCGGAAAGGCACTTCAATGAATGTGAGAAATTGTCAGTTGATCCGGCTGATCCTTATGGTCAGGCTTTGAACTTATTTAATAAAGCGACTATTTCATATGCTAGAAATGATATATCAAATGCAAGATTATTTATTGATCAATCAAGAGAAATAATTGATAAAAATAAAGTCAGGCTTGCAATAGAAGATGAAACAGCGCTGAATAAGCTTGAAAAACTTTTAACAGATTAGTGCCTTTTGCTAATACAAGCCTTCTATTATCTGGCAATTTACGTGTAAAAGAAATTCGATTTACGTAGTACCACTGATTCATAAACCCCACGGTTCAATTAGATTAAAAACGAATCAAAAATGTTTTTAACTAAATAGAAGGAGTAAGCAATGGAAAGGACGAATAGATGGGAACAGGCAGAACAAAACAAAAACATGATCCGCCGTGTTGTTGATGAGATCTGGAATAAGGGAAAATTTGACGAAATTGACGAACTTGTTACAGCTGATTTCGTTATACACACTGCAAGACCAGGAAATGAACTAAAAGGACCGAAACAGGTTAAAGAATATTATACAAAGCTGCACGAAGCTTTTCCCGATATCCGGTTCACCATTACCGATCAGATCGCGGAAGAAGATAAGGTAGTCACCCATTTCAATGTGCAGGCTACTCACAAAGGAGACTTTAACGGCATACCTGCCACAGGCAAAAAAGTAAATTTCACAGGAATTGATATCGACAAAATATCCGACGGCAAATTTGTTGAATGCTGGACAAAAATGGATGAACTCGGTTTAATGCAGCAATTGGGTGTCGTTCCTTCAGAGTGAAGAAAATGATATAAGTTATCTCTGAAAAGTACCTTGTAGTGGCCATTACATTTCTCTGATTAGCGGACGGGTGAAATCTATCAGGGAAATCCCAAACCGCAGCATACCGCCTGACATAATGGGATTGCTCCCGATGAACTGGTAATAATCGATTCCTAACCTTACACCGGAGTACGACCGCATACTGCTTTTTATAAATATGCTGTAAAGATCCAATTTGATGTCCAGGATTATTCCGAACTGAATTACGGCTTCTTTCATTAAAAGATCTCCGCCGGCTTTCTCTTTCTCTGCGTCGACGATACTTATGTTTATTCCTCCGATACCTATGTGCGGAACGATCTTAAATGACGGCGATTCTTCGACAACCAGACCGGAGGTGATTGAATATGTGTAGTAATTTAGACTAATATCTTTATTCCAGGTTCTTGCCTCATAGCTAAAAGGTTTTCTTGTCTTCGCGGGAATCCCGACTTCTGCCCCAAGTTCAAATAAAAAACTTCCCCAGCTGATATCTAGTCCCGCTCCCAGGGAAGCTTCCGGGTTAAGGTACTCTCCTGCAGTGCTCTGAGGAATCAGGGCGCCAGCACTCAGGTGATATCCAAGACCGAGATCGCTTGGCCTGTATACGTAACGAAAATGTTCCCTGACGAACGGCACAAAACGTGAGTTATTATAAGCGGCAAGAAATTCTACGGCCCTCGGCGTAAGATCTTTCTCAAGGAAGTCCCGATCTTCCTTCGCCACTTCCAGCTCATCTCTCACCCATCCCTCCTCCGGTGCACCATTGATAAACCAGTCGAAGAACAATATCAGGTAGTCATGCCTTTCTCTGTCGGATACCAGGGAATCGATCTGTTCGATCAGAGCAGATCTGTTTTCCATTGAGATCACAGTTAATTCCATTTCAAGATCATCTTCAAGAGGAACAAGTTTATCTTCTTCATATTCAATAGACTCGGCTAGGTAGACAATATCGTACTCACCGAACCAGTAGCCTAATAGTATTTTTTCAAAAGGCCGGAATGGCTGGAACCTTGTATTACTGTATTTCTGTACTGCCGAATGATACGCCTCAAATGCTCCGGCTGTATTACCTGCCTTAAGACTGCTGAAAATGTAATTGCGTGTTAGCTGTATAAACATCTGGTCGGATTCTATCCCCTTCGATGTTTTGTACCGAATGCCTGAACTGTCTTGCTGCGCCGGAATAGTAAGGGGAATTAAAAGTAAGAAGGTAAGGTAGAAAAGCCGCCTTCTTAATGAATATTTATTGTTCATTTCAATTCTCCGAAATGACTTTTCATTTTCTGAGATATAAGATTGAACAATTAAAAATGTTTGTTGTCATAAAATTGTAAAAATCCCTTAAAACGGCGCAGATAGCGTGTTCAGCTCTCTTAATAGGCTCCGTGTCGGGATTGTCCGGCTTAAAACCAAAATTTTTTTATATAGTGACGTAAATCTCTATTCTTTCATTTTTTGGGTGTTTCTATTATTGTGCTGCCATTAGCAAAATGATCCTTTAGGATAATGATGATTTTAAGTGAAAATGAAATGAAAAGAGATTATATTAATTAATAACCGGAGTGCTGCTTAACATTTGTACCTGTGGCGCCGTCCGTTGTTTGTTTATGGTTGTTTCCCGGCTTTCCAATTGTGGGAGCTGTAATGTCTTGATAGCAGCTATTTCCGGCATGGGTTGATTATTATGACCAGGAAAATATTTTTATTGATTGTGATTTTGGCGGCCTTCTTTACTGAAGTATATCCCCAGGTGTACTACTTTAAAAAATACACGACTGCCGACGGCCTTGTGCAGGGAACAATAAAGGCAATCTGTCAGGATTCATTCGGGAGAATGTGGTTTGGTACCGCGGAGGGAATCAGTATCTATGACGGGACTGAATTCCATAATTATGGAGCGGCTGAAAATTATTCCGCTCCTGTGGCAACCTGTTTTTATGAAACAGACCCCGGTACCATGCTGGTTGGAACAATTGGAGAAGGCATATTGGTGTTTAAAAAACCCCGGTATAAGCCTGACACCGTGGCTGCTGTATTAAAGGATACTGACTATGTTCTTGATCCATCTATAAGTTCAATTGTTAGGGGACCCGATGACAGGCTCTGGATAAGCAGTGATAAGGGGTTATCGATCTGGGAACTGGTAAATGGCAGTATTAAAAAAGTCACTCACAAAAAGCATTTCGGAAAATTTGAAGCTCTGAGTGTAAATCAAATAGTCTTTAATAAAGAAAATTCACTTTACCTGGCCTCCGAAGAGGGATTGATTGAAGAGAAGCATGGGCAATTTAAAAGAATAACTTCAGGATTATTTAAACCTGATGCACCGGTTTTCAGGGTTTTTTGTGACAGCGAAGATAGAATTTGGTTCTCCACTCTTCAGGGATTGTTCAATTTGAAAGATGATGTCATTGTCGGCTTTAGTAATGCACACCCGGATATTGACAATACCGTGATTGCTTTTTTGGAAACCGGAACAAATGGTCTGCTGTTCGGAGGGTATGGAAAACTCTTTAAATATAATGATGACTCCTTCGAAGTAATAGGAGAATCGAATGGCTTGACTGAAAAGACTATTATCTGCCTCTATTCAGACAGGGAAAAAAACCTGTGGATCGGTTCACTGGAAGGAGTAAGTAAACTTACAGAACATAATTTGAAGATCGTGCCTAATGGAAGTTCGTCTACTATCTATTCTAAATTAAAAGTAATAAATGGCAGGCTTCTTATTGGTTCGAACAACGGACTGCTTGAAATCAAAAATTATTCGTTGGAACCATCGCCTCTCTCATCCGGTCTGCCGGAAATTCTGATCCGGGATTTCGTTGCCCGGGGAGATACTTTCTGGTTTGCAACACCGGAAGGAATTTATTACAAATTCAATGACAGGATAGGACACTTAACTACTGACGATGGACTCCCGCACAATGTTGTTTATGAAATGAGTCCGGATTTGCAAAACAGATTGTGGGTTGCAACCCAGGCAGGAGCTGCATATATATATAAAGGGAGAGTTTATAACTTTAAAGACAGAATTGAACATCCATGGATTTATTCTGATCCTGAAAGCAGGCGTACGCTTACCGGTGTAAGCATAAGAAAAATATTGCCTGACAAAAAGGGAAACATCTGGATTGGTTCGTGGGATATGGGTTTGATCAGGATTTATAAAGATTCGGTATTCAGATTTACATCAAATGACGGGCTCACGGATGTGCACATCAGGGGGTTAAATCTTGACAACCGGAATAACCTGTGGATCGGAACGCGATATGGCGGTGTTTTTAAATATGATGGACATAGTTTCTCCCGGCTTTCTATGAAAGATGGCCTGAATAGTAATTGGACCTTCTCCATTGTTCAGGATAAGTACAATGATTACTGGGTTACAACTGCAAATGGAATTTCAAAGTATTCTAATCATAAATTTACCGGTATAAGCGCCAGTGAAGGAATAAGCAGTACTGAGGTTGCAATTGCCGTAGAATATAAAAATGAAATTTGGTTTAACTCCGGGAGTCAGATTATTGCTTACGATATCCGGAACGATCCGGCTGAAGAAATAACTCCAAAAGTACTTATTAAAGAAGTCAGGATTCTGGATGGAGAACTCCCTTCAGAGGAGAACCGGAATGGTTTACCGGGTAAAGCCCGTATAAATCTATCCTCAAATATCCCGGATAATGCACCCTCAATTCTGGATTATTCGATGAACACAATATCTATCGAGTTTGCGGGTTTAAGTTTTAAGGATGAGTCTCAGATAAGGTATGATTATATTCTTGAAGGATTCGATAATAAATGGACAAAATCTACAAAGCGCAACTATGTCAATTATACTCACCTGCCGTCCGGAGATTATAAATTTGTGGTCTATTCAGTAAATATGGAAGGAATAAAAAGCGGAAGACCGGCGGTTTTCGCATTCAGTATCCAGTCCCCTTTTTGGCTGAGGTGGTGGTTTATAACCGGTTCAATTATATTTTTTATCCTTGCGGTTTCATCCGTCAATTATCTTATTTATAATTATAAAATACGCCAGACAGTTAAACTTGAAAAACTAAGAACAAAAATCTCTACAGATCTTCATGATGAAGTTGGTACAGGGCTTTCAAGTATTGCAATCTTTTCAGAGCTTATAAAAAAAGAACTTGATAATAATCCCGTAAGAACGGGTGAAATGTTTGAAAGGATTGAAAACACTTCGCGTAACTTAATTGATAAAATGAGCGATATCGTCTGGGCAATCAATCCTGACAACGACAGGCTCGAAGATGCTATTCTAAAACTAAAGGAATTTTCTGTTAAATTGCTTGAATCACGCGGCGTTGAAGTAAAAATGAATATTCCGCAGAATGTATATAATACAAGCTTATCTATGGAGGTAAGAAGCAATCTCTTAAGGATTTTTAAAGAGATAGTAACAAACGCAGCCAAGTATTCATCGGCCGGAACAATCAATATAAATCTTCTTACAAGACATAGTGGAGGTAAAGAATTTCTTGATCTTGAAGTAATTGACGATGGTGTTGGTTTTGATGCTTCAAAAGCAACAGCTGGAAACGGATTGAAGAATATCAAACGGCGCGCGCAGGATATCAATGGTAATCTGATGGTTGACTCGTCATTTGGCAAAGGCACAAAAATATTATTGGAAATAGAACTACACTAAATCACATCTTTATGCGATTGCCCGGCGGCTTTTAATTAAATAAAATGAATGTAAATTTTTAAATAATTCAAAAATAATGGAACCTGAAATTATATCGGTCATAATAGTGGAAGATGACGTTCAGATCCGTGAAGGTATCAGCACACTGCTAAGTTCCACGGATGGCTTTAAGCTTACCGGGGCTTACGAAAATTGCGCGGGATTATTAAAAGAAATAAAAAATAATCTTCCGGATGTTATTTTGATGGACATTGGTATGCAGGGTATGAACGGAATAGAATGTGTTAAAAAAATTACTGCCGGGTATTCAGGTCTTAAAATAATTATGCTTACAGTGTATGAAGAGGAACAAAAGATTTTTGATTCACTCCGTGCGGGAGCCTCCGGCTATATTTTAAAAAGTTCTTCTTTGCAGGAGATTCTTTCATCTGTAAGAGAGGTAATGTCAGGGGGTGGACCAATGTCTCCGGTAGTTGCTAAAAAAGTCCTGAACTTCTTTAATCTGGGCGGAAGGAAAAAATTGGAGTTAAATTTGACAAACAGAGAAGTTGAGATACTTAAAGAACTTGTGGACGGACAAAGTTATAAGAAAATATCCGGAAAACTTTTCATCAGTCTCGATACTGTAAGATCTCACATTAAAAGCGTATATCAGAAACTCCATGTAAACTCCAAATCAGAAGCCGTTGCCAGAGCCCTGAAAGAAAACCTTCTCTAAGCCTTTCTGAAAAATTCACATATTTGTGTGATTGTGCCCTATACCTCTCCGCCTTATTTTCACTTAAAAAATAATATTAGGAGAATCTTATGAGGTTCATTATCAAATCATTTCTTCTTGCTTTGACCGGACTGTTGATTCTTAGCTGCAGCGAGAATAAACCCGGAACAGGTAAGCAATCCGGTAACGATTTCTCATCGATCCCTGATAAGAAAATGTGTGAGATTTTAACAAAAGAAATGATGACTTCAATTACCGGAATAGCCTTTAATGAAGAAACGAGTATTCTTCATCAGACTGATAAGGCAAAAGGAAAATATGTATCCCAGTGCGGATATTACAGTGACGGAGGGAACATGGGCGTACTGGTCAGACGATTTGGAAATTCGGGCTTTCCGAAAACCAAAGAAGCGCTTCTTGGAGAAGACAAGACAGGAGATCCTGAGCTGGATGAAATTCAGGAAAAAGCTTTACAATCCTGCAAAACTGTAAATGGTCTCGGCGATGCCGCAATCTTCTATGACCTGGGCGGAATCTATAACCTCATCGTAATATTTAAGGATTATTACCAGATACATGTTTCCAGTTATGGAAAAGGATTCGGCTTTGATGACAAAACTATGGAAGTATCAAGAAAAGTAGCTGAAGAGGTTATGAAAATACTTTCATAAGATAAACCGGAATTTACCGTGTTTGATAAACAGTACTTAAAAGGAGATAATTATGAAAAGTTTTATTGTCCTTTATATTATTATATGCGCTTCCTTAATTTCTTTCGCCCGGGAAAAGAATTCAGGAAATGTGAAACCGGATAGTGATCCGGACCAGGCCTTTACACAATTCCAAAATGACAAAAAACTGCATGCGGAAGATCAGAATTTGCTGAATCAAATCATTGAAATAAAAAACAGCGGAGATATTTCCCGGCAGTCTGAACTGAATGCCCTGCTGAAAGATTTTAACCGGCGTAACGGGCTGATTGAAGCACAAGCAGAACATCATAATGGGAAAACTTTTGTTTTCCCCGTGAATGGTTCAGAGGTAGTTTTAAACCAGACAGATATGGTTTACAGCGGAAATGTCATTTCCTATGCTTCTGCAGCCGAACAGGCTGGAACAAATTATGGCAGAGCGTGGATTGTCTATACTCACGGAGTATTTGGTGCGGGCGGTGATACTATGGATATCTGTTCTGCCACAGGAGATGGAATTTATACACTCAGGGGAAGAGCGATACTCGGTAGCAACGAAACCTATTATGGCGGAAATCTTGATGTGGAAATTGTAGAAAAATCTTCAGGACAGAAATCATTATATGCCTTTTTTACCAATGGTTTGATTGGATCAAACAAAAGGAATATAGGTGCTGTTTATCTTAGCATTGATCAGTTGTCGATGGGTTTTTTGTCTTTAATTTGGCCGGGACAAACAAATAATGAAAATTACTATAACGTACATATCACTTCAGATAATAGCGTAGATAGTACAAACACCTGGCTTTATATTGCTTGTTCTATGGATTCGACAGGTGCGGGAGGTAATGGGTTTTATGGACAAAAGTTTGCATACATATCTCAAACAACACCTGTTTTCCCCGATGTTCCTCCTATTACATACCGGAGCAGTGTGTTGCCTGTATTCTGGCAATCGGGTGATATGTACACGGGCAGAAAATTATTTACTGATATCGCATTTTTCAGGAACGAAAGTAATAACCCGGGACTTATGTTTACATATTCCAACATTCCCGACTCAACAAAAATCTGGCTTACGAAATCAAATATTAACGGAACTAATGCCGCCTTTCTGGGAACGCTCGGCAGCAGTTATCACATAAGCAATTCCGCTATCGTTGCACCGGGAGGTATCGGGAATCAGCACCTGATGATAGTATCAACCCAGAACTGGGGAAACAGCGGCGACTGGGATTTGGTTTCTTATAAAACTGTTGATGGCGGGAGTAATTGGTCTGAAGTTTTTATTGACGATTATTCAAGCGGGAATACCCATTTGCCTTCCTGGCCGGATATCTATGTGAAGTGGAGTGACAGGAACAATTATCGTGTTTCATACAACCTTGGATCCGCTAATCCCAACTGGATGCCTGATTCTGTAATGTATGTTGAATCTGTTGCTTCAACGGGTAATCAATGGGAAGCTCCGGTAAGAATAAGCACTCCAAATGTTTTTCAGCCTGATTTTATATCTAAAGTTGGATTTCTCGGTAATACTGGCGATGACTGCCTGGTTTTGTGGGGCGATATTAATTTCGGCGGATTGTATGCAACATATTGCAGTACAGTATCGGCCATAAATGATGATCAAACGCTTCCTCAAAACTTTTCACTTTCAAATAATTATCCGAATCCCTTCAACCCTTCTACGACAATTGAATATCAAATTCCCCGATCAGGATTAGTTTTATTAAAAATTTATGATGTACTTGGCAGAGAAGTGGCAGTTTTAGTTAATGAAGAAAAATCACCCGGCAGTTATAATATTACATTTAACGCCAGCCGCCTGCCAAGCGGAATTTATTTATACAAGCTGCGATCAGGAAACTATGCTGAATCAAAGAAGATGATGCTAATAAAATAATTTCGAAGAGCAACTTGTCTCTATGTCATCTAAATATTTTAGTCAGGCAGCTCCTCGCATAAATATCCGTAGCTCTTAATCCTGTCCACTACGGTATTTGTTTCGATCTCATCGCCTACTACCCTGACAACCTTATCTACATCTTCCAGATCGATGGTGCATTCTCTTATGCTGTAGATCCGCAGCAGCCTGTTCCTTAGCTTCCTGAAGTCCTCTCTCGTGCTTATGTCTGTTTTCATGATTGCCATGTTCATCTTTTGCCTCCGTAGTTATTATTTCGTTACATTTTTAAATTGATGAAGAAGTTCGGCAGGTTTTGCCTGCAGAACTTCGGACACGCTCATTTTTCTTACATAACAATTGAGATCCTGATTTTTGGACAAATCATTTTTTAGCTGTGATATAATAAGCGGTCCAATTGCCCGTCCCGGACCTAAAAACCGATGAATTAATTGCCATATAAATCGCCCTTCGGCCCGGGCAATTTCGATGATCATTGATATTCCCGCCGTGAAGAAGAAAGTATCTTACGACTTAGTACTTTTAGAAGGCCGGTTAAATTCCAGCATCCTGTATGCACCTTCAAATACCCGCATTTTACGGTAGTGACCGTATTTCCTGTCCCATTCACCATTATCTACCTCCTTTTTGAGATGAGCTATATATTCCGCTTCAAGTTCTCTGGATATCCACTCCCATGCAGATTGTGACCGGCGTATTTTATTTTTTAAAAACGCTTCAGGCCGTCCGTAAAAAGCTTCCTGAAATCCATCGGCACAATTGAAAGGAATTTTAATCTTGATTATTCTGGGTTGAATACCAATTACTTCGGCTATTTCTAATAATTTCGGGTATCTGTTTTTTTCTGCTTCAACCACCCCAGGGAAATATTCCATATTCCAGAATTTGTCGAGTTCGTCAGGATCATAGGTTAAAATCACAATCCGATTCCGGGTAACCCTTTTAACTTCTTTCAGTCCTGCTCTAAGATCAGGCCAGTGATGAATTGTTAAGATTGCAAGAGATGCATCAAAACTATTATCGCTGAAAGGAAGAGAATCTGCCCTTGCATTGATTGCGGGAATCCGGCCTGACTCCAAACGTTTCTTTCTCATTTTTTCGGAGGGTTCAACAGCAATAACGTATTTATCAACAGGTTCATAAGAACCGGTTCCGGCTCCGATATTAATAACCGTATTCATATTACGTAAACCGTAATTAACGTACTTTTTTATTATGGGGTCGGTCTTCCTCACTGTGAAATATTTGTTCACTTGTTTGTCATAAACGAATGGGGGATTTTCACTTTTCATTGTTTCCTACATACAACTTCTTGAGTTTATGATAGATAACCAGGGAGAACGATATCTTCACTCAAACGTGAGTCTCTTTCCGGCCGTCCTGATACAATGTTTAATGGCAGAACACCAGCCCACACCTTCGCTTCACAGTCTTCAGGCTCTTCGAGGGGCCCGCCTTCCCTCACTTTTACTGATGCTTCGTCAATCTTGAATGAAAATACGGATGTAAGATTTAGTTCCCTGGCATTTGGACTTCTCACATCTGCCCATCTCTCCGGAATAATATGTTCTACGATTGTTTTTAATGCCTCAGTTTTTTCGCCCGGATCTTCTATTTCAATCGCTTTGCCGAACATTACTACCGACCTGTAGTTGACTGAGTGATGGAAAGCAGATCGCGCAAGTACAATTCCGTTAACCAAAGAAACTTCTATACAAATTTCAGAACCTGTTCTTAGGTGCTTTAACATCCGGTTTGCTTTTGCTCCGTGGAAATATATTTTATCATTTTCTCTACCGTAACAGATCGGTATTACGAAAGGCTGATTGTCGATAACAAAACCTACGTGACATAAAAAAGTATCATCCAGGATCTTTGAGATTGTATCGAAAGAATAATCTGCACGTTCGGGGTTTCTTCTTACTTTCGATCTGCCGGTAATATTATCTGCAGTTTTCATTACTTCCTCATTTGTTTTATGCTAAAATAATAGCATAATCGGCTTTCCGAAAGTGCCGATTTCTGATTATATTATGGTGCCACTTTGACTGTATAATTTGTTCTGATTATTATTGTTTGTGAGAGAATTAAACGATAATAAATCATTCACTGCTTTGTGATATAAATGCCTAGAGAGATAGAAGAAATACCGCTGGTAGCCTTTAAACTGGATTATGGTTCAGAGATCCCCCTATACAGGCAGCTTTATGATTTGCTTCAGAAAGCAATAATAGAAGGAAAGCTGAAGGAAGGAGCGCGGCTGCCTGGAACAAGATCCCTTGCCTCCGATCTCAAGGTTTCCAGGAATACAGTTACCCTTGCATTTAATCAGTTGTCTATTGAAGGTTATATACGCGGGAAAACCGGTTCCGGAATGTATGTGAATCAGATCCCCGAAAATCTTCTCCGCATATTACCAAAATCCAAACCAATTAAGATCGGCAGACGCTCTGCCGGAACTTTTGCTTCAGAAAAACTGGAAAAGCATTTTAAGGAGGCTCATTCATTCTTAAAGAAAACCGATGCTTACGAAATAATACCTTTCGAGAACGGGATTCCTGCGGTAAACGAATTCCCGATAAAGACCTGGTTAAGAATAATAAAAAATATTTCCGCTGCCATTTCCGCTTCTGATCTTTCTTACGGAGACTCGGCGGGATACTACCCTTTAAGAGAAGAAATCGCCTCCTACTTACGATCATACAGGGCGGTTAACTGTTCTGCTGACAGGATCGTTATTATCAGCGGGTCGCAGCAGGGGCTTGATCTTATTGGCAGGCTATTGTTAAAAAAAGAGGGCAAAGTCTGGCTCGAAGATCCTGGCTATTATGGTGCAAAAGCATCTATGTTTTTCACCGATGCCTCGGTTTATCCTTCGCCCATTGACAATGAAGGACTTGATATTACATATTCTGCCAAAAAAAATCCGATGCCTGATCTGATCTATACGACGCCTTCGCACCAGTTTCCGCTCGGCGTAACCATGAGCATTTCAAGGCGGCTGCAGCTGATTGAATTTGCAAAGAAAAATAAATGCTGGATAATTGAAGATGATTATGACAGCGAGTTCAGATATTCAGGTAATCCTTTGCCGTCGCTTCAGGGCCTGGATAAAAACGGCAGGGTTCTATATCTCGGAACATTCAGCAAGGTGTTGTTCCCCGGGCTGCGGCTTGGCTACCTGGTTTTGCCTGATGCTGATTTGGCAAAAGAATTTTATTCGGCAAAATTTATACTCGATCGGCAGTGCCCGATATTTGAACAACTCGTTTTAACAAAATTTATTAAAGAGGGTTACTTCACAAGGCACATCAGAAAAATGAAAATGCTTTATAAGTCGCGGCAGGAATTTTTACTCGATGAAATAAATAAAAATATGGATGGATTACTGACTGTAAACCCATCGCCCGCTGGAATGCATATTATAGGATGGCTGAATGAGAAAATGGATGATAAACAGATTGCAATAGATGCCTTGAAAAATAAAATCATAGTTAATCCCCTGTCAAATTACTCAATGAAATATTTCAAAAAACCTGGCCTTATCCTGGGCTATACTGCCTATGACAATCGGGAAATTAAGAAAGCAGTATCAGAATTAAAGAAGATATTGCATAATCAAAAAGTAAAACGATGATTTATAGAAGTTATTAAACACCGATTTTTGAGTAGTAATCTCAAACCAGATAAATAACTTTATTTAATTCGATCATTCAGGAAGCTCTTCGCATAAGAAACCATAGCTTCTTATCTTGTTTACTATAGTTCCGATTTTGAATTTGTCACCTATCACCCTTACAACCTTATCAATATCATCAAGATCGATCGTACATTCTTTTATTTTGTAAACTCGTTTGAGCCTGTTCCTGACTGTCCTGAAGTCTCTTCTGGTACTTATGTCTGTTTTCATAATCGCTATTTCCATCTCTTACCTCGGGTATTTATTTCGTTTTGCCTGATTATTATGATTATCGTTAAAACCCTGCCGGATTTAAATACTGTTACTTAACCAGTTGTTGAGTTCGTGTGTATATCCCGCTTTGTAATCCGCATAAACAGGCTGCCATCCTAATTCTTTTTTTGCTCTCTTATTACTACATCTATATGAAGTAAGCATATATTCTATCATACCTGATCCAAGAACCTGTTTTGCCTCTTCAACAGAAACTGTTCCCGGCTTTCGGGCTTTTAGTTTTTTTGCAATAAACAATATTACGTCCTTATATAAAACCGGCATATCGTCACAGATATTAAAAGTCTTTCCCTTATTATTCCCTGAATTATTTACTGCTTGTACTACTGCGTCGGAAGCATCATCAACATTTATTAGGTTCCAGTATACATTTCCATTTCCGATAATGTTATACGCCCCTTTTTGAATGGCACTGAATGTCGATGCGGTGAGGCCGGAATCGTAACTGTAGAATGTACCGAACCTGAGAAGGATTGCCGGTAGGTTATGATCATTAATTGCTCTGTTTATCAACTGCTCCATTACAACTGCGCTTTCTGCAGGCTGTGGTATACTTGCAGAAATTTTCGAATTCTCATCGACCAGCTTTCCCTCCTGATTGCCATATAGTGCTGTAATACTTTCTTGTATATATAATTTACATTTATTCTGTACCGCTGCTTCAATCAGATTTTTTGTGCCTTCTGTTCTTATGCGATCGTTAGCTTCCCAGTCAGCACGTATAATCGGTAATTTACTCGGAATTGAAGTAGCAAGATGAAGTACCGCCTCAGAATCTGATACAATTGAGATTAATTTATCTTTATCGAATAAGTCACCTCTATAGGGTTCGGCGCCTAATTGGTTTAGTATCAGATCATTCTGATCTGATCTGCTCAATCCAACGACCCGATGATTAGAAGATATTAAACCTGCGATCACTCTTCTTCCCAAAACTCCGGTTGCTCCGGCAATGAATATTTTCATAATATATTAACCTTGCCTTCTATTAAACATTTTTCGATTTCAGATATTTTAATTCCATAATATGATTTTAATTGCGTTTATCTTGTAATAATGTTCTGCAGGATTTGAATTTACCTGCAGAACTTATTCATAACATTAATTTGGAATTGAGAAAGAATACGAGATACCGCCGCCAAAACTTACAGAATTAAATTCCTGGCTGTCTAAGCCGGGATCACCATCTTTTTTAAATCCATGATTATATTCTCCATGTACATTTATTGCTAAAGCCGGGTTAATCTGAAAATTTACACCTAGAAGTCCTCCAAGTGCAAAGTTCGTGGATTTTTGCTCATAACCATTAGCTTTTACTGTATTCCAATCAAGCTGCAGTAGATGACTTAATGCACCGGCAGTAATACCTGCGTAAGGCTGCACTAAATCCGAATTTAGCAGCTCTCCGAGATTATAAGTAGCGCCTATAAGTATGGGTATCTGAATTAAATTCAGTTTATTATTAGCATCAAAGTTAGTATACCCATATCCGGATTCTACAAATATAGTAATGCCCTGTCCTGCGCCGTATGAGATAGTACCTCCCAAATAGGGTCCAGCCTGTGTACCAGCTGAATTTGTTCCGACCATAGAGAGACCGGTTGAAACAGCCTCAAGCTTTACACTATTTTCACGAGCCACCTGGGCAAAATTTGAGGTGATACTAAAAAAGAATATTGTCAGTATCACTAACGAAAGATTTATTAGCTTTTTCATTTTATGCTCTTCCTTCTTTTTTACAGTTTACATTTAGTATGATTCTATATAGGATATCCTTCTATATTTTTTAGAAAACCAATTTTATTCTGTTTATTTATTGTTCAACCACATGACAATTATGAATTTAATCTTTGGACAATTTTCTGTGCTTAATCTGATTCTTTCTAAATATGCATTAAATTTGTCGTTACTTCATTTAGTTCTATCGGACCATTTTCACCTAATATCACAGTACCTCCAAGATTCACAACATGTTTACCTATTCCGCAATTTGGTTCAAATGCGAAAGTCATTCCCGGTTTCAGCGGAACATCTTTACCGACCAGAGGTATTCCACCCATCCTTCCATATCCTTTCCCTCCGGGGAGGACAGTAGACAAATCCTGAAAGCCGCTTATTAAGCCAAACGGATTCATTGTGTGAATCCATGGGTGAATATTCCATCCTCCAATTTCCTGAACCGGTTTATGCATAGCTTCAACAACCTCACCGAATTTTATATTCGGCTTAAGCTTTTCTACTCCAATTTCATAGGATTCTCTGGCTGCCTTTGCAGCTTTTTCAAAATCAGAATGAACAGGTCCTACCGCAATAGCCGGTTGGTGTTGTGTTTCAAGCATTCCGAAACTGCAGAATATTTCGGCCAAAATCACATCTCCCTCCTCTATAATTCTGGAAGAATTCGGCTTGTATAACCAGGTTGGTAAGCTCCATGAATAAAGTTCCTTTCCGGATGTAAGGAGCATAATGCTCGAAAAACATCCATACCTTGAAGCAACGGCCATTCCTTCAGAATAGATTTCTGCTTCCGAGATTCCGGGTACGACAGCATCACGAAGTGCTTCGCTCATTTTTTCTCCGACAAGTGCGGAATATTTTAATACCTCAAGTTCTTCGTCACTCTTTGAAGCGGTCAGCATTATAAACTGTCTTTGAACAGATCTAAATTTTGCATCCGGCATATTATCCAGAATTGTTTTATAGGTATTGTAGGGAATCGCACCGTCGAAATAGAAGGGAGGGTACGGCTCAAGTCCAATCACTCCAATTGTGCTTTTCATTAATCCCAATTTCTTTAATATCTCTGCGACAGTCTTTCCATTTTTCATATCGAAGATATTTTGCGGCTCGATCCAGACTTCCTGATGTCTTAGCCTTTCCTGAAGATGATCCGAAGCGGCCATGGGAAAAGCAACAATTGAGATTGGTTCAGCATCTTTCGGAATAACTACTATTGCACCCGGCCTGTCATTGGTAAAATAACTATCTGCACAAAAAGGAGCCGGGAAGGCCCCTTCCCTGTCGCCATAAACAATCAATGCATCAAGTTGTTCCTGTTCCATTAGCCGTCGGCCAAGTTCCCATCTTCTGTCGCGTTCATTTAATGAGTAAGTCGGAACTTTTTTGTCAAAAAGTTTTTCGTTCATTTCTGCCTCCGTATTTCATTTTTATTTGTTAGAATGAATTTCATTAATTTTCTTTGTATCAGATAATACATAGTTGGTGCCAAAAGACTTCGAGTTGTATAAAAATGAAGTACCACGAAGTTGTATAAGGAGTTAAGAGAATAACTATATATTTGTGTTTGTGAAGTAGAAGCTGGAAGGTTATGGTATTTCAGAATTAGTTATGAAATATCGCTTCCGGGCGGTTTAATTTTGATTTATTTTTCTTATTCCAAACTTCTGAATTTTTGAACGAAGTGTGGATGGATTGAGGCCGAGCAGCTTTGCTGCACCGCGAGGACCATTAATTACCCCATTCGTTTTATATAATACTTTTGAGATATGCTGCTTCTCGATATCGTATAGGTTAGTTACTTCGGGTGGATTCGTAATCTGAAAATTCTCAATAACAGGCACTATTGGTTTAAATATGCCATCTTTAAGGAGAATCACAGCACGTTCTACAATATTCTGAAGCTCACGCACGTTCCCCGGCCATTCGTATTCCTGTAAGTTTTGTAAAATATCATCAGATATTACTCTGATCTTTTTGTTCATTCTTTTTGCATAAATACCGGCAAAATATTTACATAATAACGGGATGTCTTCACGCCGTTCTTTTAATGGTGGTACTCGTATGGGGAAAACATTTAATCGAAAAAAGAGATCACTTCTAAATTTATTATCTCCAACAAGCATGGATAAATTTTGGTTCGTAGCAGCTATGACCCTTACATTTACATGAATAGTCCTGTAATTGCCTAATCTTTCAAATTCCTGCTCTTGTAGAACTCTGAGTAATTTTGGCTGAAGTTCTAAAGGAATATCCCCTATTTCATCCAAAAATAAAGTCCCTCCGTTAGCAACTTCAAAACGTCCGATTTTTCTTTCAATTGCTCCGGTAAATGCACCTTTCTCATGTCCGAATAGTTCACTTTCCAATAAACCGTGAGGGATGGCGGCACAATTCAATTTTACAAAATTGTTTTCTGCCCGGCTGCTGTTATTATGAATTGCTCTTGCGATTAATTCTTTTCCTGTTCCTGTTTCCCCCTCAATTAAAACAGTTGAATCAGTCGGTGCAACGACTTTACTTTGCTTAATTACTTTTTTTAGTTTTTTACTATTACCGACTATCTCTCCAAAATAAGTTTCAGCTTTTATTTCGTCTTCTTGAAACAATTTAAATACCTTCTTATTTAAATTTTTATTAAACCATGTTTTCCCAAAAGGTGACAAATATGTCATAATACTTTACATCAAAATTAATTGAGCATTTCTATTGTGTATAGTAAATTTTCGACATCCTATTTTACTACAATGACATCATCCTGGAAATACTTTGACCCTGGATTAATGAAGAACTGTCAATTTATTTTGTTTCCGTACTACTGAATCAGGTTTATTCAATGGTGCAGCGGAATAATGTTTAAGCTCTATATTATCTGTCATATATTTTTGTACAAACTTCTTTGCAATAAATGACCAGGACATTACATTATTAAAAGTACGTCGTAACCAGATAGAAAAATAGTTTTGTGGAACCAATGAATGTGCAAAGCTTTTGGCTACCTTCTGCTTATACTCTATAAATGGTTTAAATATTGCCTCATATTGCTTAAATGCCGCCTCGTAATTTCCATTTGCTTCTTTTAGTTCTCCGGCAAGAATATAAGCAGCAACCATTGCAAGCGAAGAACCTTGCCCTGCTAACAGTGATGGGGCAAAAGCGGAATCTCCAAGCAGAGCTACTCTACCTTTCGACCAATGCTCCATCCTGATTTGACTTACAGAATCAAAATAAAAATCATCTGCATCAGCTAATCTTTCAAGCAATGCTTGACTTTCCCATTCCATATCTCTGAATTCATCACGAAGTATTTGTTTTTGTCCGTCTAAATTTTGATGTGAATATCCCAATATTCGATCTGATGCGAAAATAAATAATGCAGTTAATTCATTTTCATTGATCGAATAAATATCAAGCTGTTTTCCGGGTATGGTGTGACTAAAATATGAATTTTCTGTTTTTATGGGATTATCGATCGGAAGATAATTTCTGACTGTGAAAGCTGCTACATAATAACCAAAATACTTTTCAAAATATTCATCATCGCCGAATATCAGATTCCTTACGTCAGAATGCAGCCCGTCAGTTCCTACTACCAGGTCGAAATGACGTTCTTCTCCGCTTCTAAAAGTTACAAGTGTATCGTTTGAGTTTTCTTCAATTCTTCTTATTGAATCTCCGAAGATGGTTTCGGTGTCTGTATTAAGATGATTGAAAATAGCTTTTGATAGGTCGCTCCTGAATAAATTTAAATACCGGTTATTCAGTAAGCCTCTCATATGAAAAGAGTTAAGTGCACCCTGCCGGTTGCCTTTTTTATCAACAAAAACCAGCTCTTTTATTTTGAGATCGGCCTTTTTAAGCTCCTGAAGTATCCCCATCTTTTCCGCGACTTCAAAACCAGCGCCTACAAAATCGATAGCATATCCGCCTTCTCTAAGGACAGGAGATTGTTCAACTATTGTGGGATTGAATCCGTACAGTTTCAACCAATACGCAAGAGTCGGCCCTGCTATTCCGGCCCCGGATATCAGGATATTTTTATTTTCCATAATTATGCCTCTTTCCATTGTTTTCAATTATTTAATTTCATCGTTATAGTCTATCATTTCATTGCTTCTAAAATTAAATCTGAACTGAATTAAAGTATTGTAATTTTTAGACAAGCTGCTGATTCAGATGATTTTGGTACTATACTGATTTTTTAAGCCGGGTGGATAATTAGAGCAGGGATCTTTTTATGTCGAAGTGATTGAGAAATTCCTGAGGAGTTAATCCTGTAAAATATTCGAATTCCTTAATAAAGTGCGATTGATCGAAATAAGAATTATTGTAAGCTAGTTCTGAAAAGGTTGTGAAACTTTCAGTTTGGATGTTACGGAGGACACGTTGAAATCTCAAAATCCTGTTCAAATACTTCGGAGTAAAGCCTATCTCCCTCAAAAATATTCTTTCTATCCTTTTGTAAGAATAACCGGTTTCATTGCGCAGTTGATCTACTGAAGCAATATTATTTGCCCGAAGAATATTTGACATCGTTAAGCCGGGCAAATGCGGCTTATTAAGACAGAAAGATATTCTCTTTAATAAAAAAGATTCAATAATTCTGATTTTGTCTGAAATACTTTTAGCCTCATAAAGCTTTTCTTCTATTTCGCTGATTATATTTCCAAACAATTGTTCCAGGTTAACAAAAGAATCTGAGATTTCTTTTGCAGGAATTTTTAAAAAAGGATAAAAGCCTCCAGGGCGGAATCTTATTCCCAAAACATTCGTTAATCCATTTTCTGCAAAATATGTATTGTATTTTCTACCGCCAATAAGATGTGCACGAGAGATATTAGTGAAGCTTTCATTATTCATTTTAATATCGTACTCTGCATCAAACAAAAACAATATGTAAATACTTCCGTCTTGAATTATTTTTGCGGAATGATTTACAGGATGTTTGCTTTTTGAAATCCAGTAATATTCGATATATTTTTTGAGTATTCTCTGAGGTAAGATCCTTCTAAATGATAATAAAAAATCATCCATTTTACCATCAATCATCATATCATTGATAATCACAAAAGGTTTGTGATCCTCAATGCCATCAAACTGCTTTTTGATATTTTTCATCTTGAGATAAAATCAATTTATAGCAGTTTAAATATTAATAATATAAATGATCTATTTAATCACCATTAATTATAGGCGTGAGGTCAAATACAGGTTTTAGATATTGTATTCTTCAATTCGACTGAATATTTATTCAGGGCAGCTTATCGAGTACTTCTTTTGCCTGGTTAAAATGTCTTTGTTCATGTTTTACAATAATCTCAAAAGCTGTCTCTAATTTATATACAATATTTTTATTTGCAGGGGAGGAAATTATGGTCCCTTCCGAGATTAAATCAATTGAATTACTAATAATATTTTTCAAATCCTTTTGGTGATTTTCAAATCTTTTAAGAATATCGGAAGATATCTCACTAACCGTAGGTTCCCATATTGGAAATGTTTTGGTCCTTCTATGTCTATCCGGAGAAACAGATTTTAAAATCATTTTGCCTAATAAAGAAACAATGAAATTTATTTTTGACGTGAATGGCGGTTTATAATCAGTATTTCGGATTGATTCAATTATCGGGTAATAAGATTCATTAACAATAATCAGGTGTTCAATATTTTGAGATATGCTCCAGGTTTGGAGATCTGGTTTCCAGTTTAATTGTTCACCTGTTAATGCAGCAAATGAATTGACGAATTTTTTTGTAATTTCATCAACTTGTGTAATTATGTTATCCATTTTATTTCTTCTTTTATTTCAAAAAAGTTAGAATTTAATTTGTGAACCATAATTATAAACTTATAAATCGCATCACCGTTCTTCAGTATTTCGTCCGGGAAATGATCACTGTTCGTCCAATTTATCAATTTTCTTTTTAATATTCTGTTTTTCAGTATTGGTTTTGGTCATAGTAAGAGCTTTCATAAAATGCTCTTTTGCTAGTGTGTTGTTTAAATCTGTGTATAGCTCTCCAAGCAGCGCAAAATAAAAATGATTATCAGTCAGTTTCAGCTTTTCCGCTTCTTTTATCGCCTCTTCTTTCCCGCGTGCCTTTCCAAGTGCATAAGTCCTGTTTAAGGCGGCTGCAGGCGAATACTCTATCTGTAGAAGCTTATTATAAAGCTGCAGAATGTTTTCCCATTTTTCACTGGTGTCAGGTTTTTTTGTATTCCAGAAAGCTATTGCCGCTTCCAGATGATATTTAGAAACATTGTTTCCGTTTGCCGAACAGTTCAGAAAATATTCGCCCTTACGGATTAAATCTGAGTCCCATAAATCCGTGCTCTGCTCCTCGTACAGTATCAGTCTTCCGTTTTTATCAAAGCGTGCATCAAACCTCGAAGCATGAAAGCACATTAATGATAATAATGCGTTTACCTGCGGTTTGTTCGTATATTTATTCTCGATAAGCATATAGCATAAACGCATTGCGTCAATACACAGATCCTTCCGCAGGGTTTGGTTCTGACTTACAGAATAATAGCCCTCATTAAACAACAGGTAGATTGTTCTCAGAACGATCTCCAGCCGCTTTTCTATCTCTTCGGGACCGGGAAGTTCAATCTTTACCTTTTCACTGCGGAGCTTTTCTTTAGCTCTGAACAATCTTTTATTTATTGTTTCTTTGTTTGTTAAAAAAGCATCAGCGATCTCTTCGATGCCGAAACCGCAAAGGATCCGGAGTGATAAGCCTATCTGAGCTTCGGGTGAAATTGAGGGATGACAGACCGCAAACATCATTTGAAGCTGACTGTCGTTAATATTTTGAGGAGACAGATCTACTTCATACCCGCTTGAGCCGGATAGTTCGCTCTTTATTTCCGGGGCTATTTTATTTTCGAATGTGGCGTTACGGTGTAAATAATTTTTGGCTTTATTCCTTGCCACGGTATAAAGCCATGCCGCAGGATTAGGAGGGATGCCTTTCAAACCCCATGTTTCCGATGCGGTTAAAAAAGTATCTCCTGCTATATCCTCGGCAATTTCAATCTGATCAAATCCAAACCTTCGGCAAAGTACGGAAACGATTTTCCTGTATTCTGTCCTGAACAGGTGCGGAATTAATTCTTTTTCTGACATATAAATCTAATGAGACATAATTATTATCGTTATTCGGGATCAATCTGATCAATCTCTCGTATCTCAACATTTCCTCCCACTGCTAAAACCGGACATCCTTTAGCTATTTCAACAGCATCTTCGTAAGAATCGGTTTTGATAATAGAATAACCTCCCACCGATTCTTTTATTTCGGAATAAGGACCGTCTGTTATTACGTTATGCGCTTTAACAACTTTACCGCTTGATGACAGGCGGTTTCCTCTTTCAACTAATTTATTCTGAGCTGCCACGCCGCCTATCCAGTCCATCCATTTTTTTGTTGTAGCCTGCATTTCTTCCGGGGAAGCGGATGTCCGGGCTTTTAATTCATTTCTGAATATTAACAGGAATTCCTTCATTTCATTCTCCTTTGTTTATCATAATTTATTTTACACTTAACTTTTTAATCCGCCTGTACCGCAAATTGTCCAGGCTGATAATCTCCTGCAGAAGTACGAAAAGCAATATTAATACGATTATAACTATTTATTGCCACCACTGCTAAAGTTAAATCAATTAATTCCTCATCGGAAAATTGCTGCCGGACTTCTTCATAAATTTCGTCCGGTACGTGACCGTCTGTGATCTTTGTAACAGCTTCGGTCCAGGCAAGTGCTGCACGTTCACGTTCACTGTAAAATGGCGCTTCCCGCCACGCATCCAGGACATAAATCCGCTGTTCGGTCTCGCCCGCTGCGCGTAAATCTTTTGAATGCATATCCAGACAGAAAGCACATCCGTTTATTTGTGACGCCCTATGACTTATCAAGTCCAAAAGCGTTTTTTCAATTGGTGATTTTTCCAGATACTTCCCGAATCCATACAATACTTTTGCGGCTTCGTGACCAACTTCATAAGCATTTATTCTGGGTTTCATTTCAGATCCTTAACTTTATTAATGAATAATTTAATTACACTTAAATAACAACTGAGACACCTGAAACAGGACATCAGATTCATATTTATATTTGTAAGCTGTTATTTTTCCTGCAGCATTTTTTAAGGCTGGGCAGTCTTATACCTGCTCTTATCAATTGATTTGCATAACCCCATTCGTTATCGTACCAGCACATAATTTTCACAAGATCTCCGTCAACAACTTTGGTCATTGTCAGGTCCACAAACCGCATCCCCGCTGTCTGAATTAGCCGACAACAACACATGCCCTGCACCCGCTTTAATATGCTTCATCATATCTTCTCTTTTTGTAAAGAAGCCGGTGCATTCAAAAACTATGTCAATCTTAAGCTCTTTCCATGGAAGTTTTCCGGGATCCTTTTCATTAAAGACTTTGATTATCCCATCTACTTTCGTTTAATTTCAAACAATCAGTCCTGCCCTCCCTGCAAAGGAGGGATGCTGATCTTCACTTGTTCGGCCGCTTTCGAAATCAAAGTGCAATGAGACCTGCTCGTGCGCTATGAGCCAGTCTCCGTCAATCTTACGGAAACAAGCCGTATAGCGGACCCAGGGACCAATCTGCTGCCCGTTCTTCAATGTACCGCAAAGACGGTTGTAGCTGTGGCTGAATGCCACCCCGCCGCCAACAGTGATATTAAGATCACGGATCTCATACTTCAGGGGCGGTTCTACAATAGAAAAGATGTTTGTCCAGGCTTTTCGCTTCTCCCCTGCTCCCTGATATGTCCCTTCGACATCGAAAGATACCACATCCGGAGCATAGATCGATATCACCTTGTCAGGATCCATGCTGGATAATGCTTTCACCAGGTTCTCAATCTTCCGCCGGATTCTGGTTTCCTCGACTGCCTGTTGCCGGCTGTAATTTATTTTTCCGATCCTTTTAAGTTGTTCCATTTCTCAATCCTTTTTCCCTTACACTGAAAATTTGATTTACATTGTATTAACAATTGAGAATACCATAATTGGACATCAAATATCCCGTAAGTTTGTACTGCATCAGGATTCCGTTTTTTTTGCTGCTTTATTTCTGCTTCATTTTAGATTTGGTGAAATATCTTCTGTATTAGCTGTTTAGGATTCATCAGATCACTCTCTTATGATTACATCAATAACGAATTGAAGTGATTGGATTGGGTGTGATTCATTTCAACGATGGAAAAATTAAGAATGAATGGATAGTTAAGACAAAGCAAAAAAGCCTTTGTACATTTCTGCACAAAGGCTTTTAAATTATCTTAGGGTATCCTGGAGACTGCCATCTTCAACTATTATTTATGCAGTTCCCTCATAAAAGACACGATATCGATAATCTGTTGTTCTGTCAGGGCGGGATTTCCTCCTTTGGGAGGCATCGCAACTCCTGTTGTATTCAAAGGATCACCTGGTTGTCTTCCCTGTTCGATAAAACTAACCAGATCTTTATCAGTTTTTTCCTCTATGAATGAACTCGTGGTAAGATCTTTCCCCAGGTGAGGAAGTCCTTTTGCATCTGTACCATGACAAGCTGAGCAGGTTTGAGTAAATAGGGTTTTTCCTTCAGCAGGATTCCCTTTCATCGCGGCAGGCACGTCTGATGAATTATCTATCGGATAGCTTTTTCCCTGTGATGAACTATTCTTCTGACTATCGCCGCACTCATATGCAAGAAATACAAATGACAGAAGAAGCACTGCGAAATACAGTTTTCTAATAATTTTCATTACTTATGCTCCATTTTTAATTTATTATAGTTATTGGTTAATTCATTAAAAGAAAGTATAACTGCTTCATTTTTGCCGGTAAGTTCGGAAGCCTCAGATTTAGAATTTGAAGCAATTATGCCGGATCCCATGGGTGTGATAATCTTATCTGAATATATGAAGTATGCATCGCCCGTACTTAAGGGATCGCCGCCTGCATAGTCATAAACCCAGCTTTTCTTAACCTGACCTTTATTTCTCTGCATAAAACTCAGCATACACCCGATATCATCAAATCGTTTTTCTTCGCCATTTAACAATTTCATTGATGCGGAATATTTTGTTTCGTTAATAATCATAAAACAATTATCGCACGGATCCTGTCCCTTTAGTATGACAGGGGGTTTGTCCTGTTCATTGCTGCCGCAGTCCATCAGTATGAAAAGGAATAGCAGGATCAGGCTGTGAGAGATTATTCTTTTCATACCGCACCTCTGCTTTTAAATAACTTATGGGTAAAAAAGATGAGGCCTGTTGTTGAGGCTATCATTATGCCGATAAGTAAGTACTGTAGTCCTGATCCGAAATTTCTTACCGCATAGACACCGACGGGTCCCAGTATTTCAAGGTTATCTCTTAACGAGAAGATCGCACTTATCTTAAATACCTGGAGGGGATTTAAAAGTATGAGAATAAAAACCTTGTTAATATCAAGATTGACCAGAAATGAAGTACCCATTATTCCAAGATCACTGAATACCACAAGGATCAGCCAGGTGAAAATGGACACTCCGAGAGCTGTATCGTATTTCTTAAAATACCCGGATATGAACATACCAATGGCAAGGTTCACGAGAGCCAGCAGGAATGTGAGGAATAAGAAATAAACATATCCCATTATATCTGCCGAACCGCCTTTAAACGCTATCACAAATCCGCTTAATCCAAATCCCAGAACGAGTGAACCTAAAATGGATAAGGCTAACCCAAAAAATTTACCTATTAATAATTCAAAGTATGAAATCGGCTGGGAAAGCATATAAAGTAAAATTCCTCTTTCCCTCTCGTATGCTATACTCATAGCTCCCAGGGTTAATCCCATCAGAGGTACAAATAAAAGAATCATATTGAGCAGACTGGCGGTAGTTCTGCCGAACCCGGAAACTCCGTAAAGTTCCAATCCGGATAAACCAATAAGAGACAATGCAAGGGAAAGTGCTGTAAATATAATGGTATAAAGCAGAAACCACTTATTCCTGAATGAAGACAATATTTCCTTTTGAAGGATTAGATTAATAATCTTAAAGTCCATACTCTGTTTCGTCTCCGTTAAAATAATTCAATGTCATAATCAAAATTTTCTATCTGCATTCCCTGTTCCAGAAGTATCTTCAGGGGCACAATTTTATATTCGGGATCCACTTTAACAAGGATACCTTTTCCATTTCGGGAACTTGCGAACCCTTTCTCCAACAAAATATTTATTGCCTGATCATACACAGAGGAGTTAATGAATATTTTAAGCGTTCCGTTTTTGCCGAACCGTCTGTAAATCTCCATCGGAGGCGCATCCGCAATAAGATTGCCGTTGTCAAGTACAAGAACACGATCAGCAAATGATAAAACTTCTTCAATCCTGTGGGAAGAGAATAGAATAGTTTTACCCTCCTGTTTAAGTATTGTGAGTAGCTGCAGAAAATCGTCGCGTGATTTAAGATCAAGATTTGCTGTCGGTTCATCGAGCAGTAGGATGGGAGGGTTATTAAGCAAAGCAAGGGCAAGAGCAAGCTTCTGTTTCATTCCTCCCGAAAGCTCCCTTATAAGTTTTTTCTCAAATTTTCTGATGCTGAGGATTTTCTCCCATTTTCCTATCGAGGAAAAAGACGTTTTTTTAATCTGAGAATAAAAATTAATTGTTTCCTCTACCGACAGATTATCGTGCAGACTGATTTCCTGGGGAACAAATCCTATTAATTTTTTAATTTCTTTATCATTGGATTTTAGACTCTTCCCGTCAATCTGAATCTCTCCCTGGAAAGGAATGACGCCCAGCAGACACCTGATAAGGGTGGTTTTACCTGCGCCATTTGAACCCCAGAGTGATGCTGCTTCACCCTGCGGAATGCTGATATTCAGATTATTGATGGCTTTTGATTTACCGAAGTTCTTTGAAAGATCTTTTATTTCAATCATTTTTATGTATAGAGATTCTGTGTGTCAGTTTGTTAATCTTAAAAAACAGAAAGATTAGAAAAATCATCGAGGCTGAGAGCCCGGAGGAAAGTATTATAAATCCGCTTTCCTTTTTGACTTTGAGCGCAGGAATATTTACGGGCATTCCCGGTTTTGTCTCAGGTGATTTATCAATTAATCTGTAACTGGGCTGTAAAATCGGGAAAGCCTGTGCTGCATAGTTTAAGGCATTTATTGCGGGACTGTAAAGAAATATCTGCATATTTGGATTTTCAGCGACAAGGTTCTCAACCAGTTCTGCGGACTTATAAGGGATCTCACCCTTTCCATCCATATTTTTGTCATATCCGCTGTAATCACTCCAGTAATTTCCCGACCAATAATCATTATCCGCATCCTGTGAACTGCTCAGCTGAGTTTGTGTATAATTTTCAATAAAACTATTGCCCCGGAAATAACTATTTAAAAGGGATGTTTGTTCCTCTAACCCCGCTTCATTATATGCTATAACATTCCCTGTATACCTGATATAAGTATCCACTTCCCGTGGAGAATTATCTACAAAAATTCCGACACGATTATCCGCAATAACATTCCTGTTAAGCTCCACATTATCCAGGTCCTTAAAACCAACTCCGAACCCGCTTGGGCCCCTGTTGTTTGCTACCAGGTTGTTTTCTATAATAAGTTCCCTGCTGTACATTATATACATACCGACAGAATTATCTTTCAATGTGTTTTTTATAATCTTGCAGTTTTTATTATACATAAAATGGAGTCCGTACCTCGCCCCCGACATATTATTTCCTGAGATAACGGCATCGTGAGAAAACCACAGAATAACATCCCTTCCGTAGGTGAAAGTATTATTCTCCAGAGTCAGATTTTTTATATACCAGCCGCGGAATAAATCCCCCCTCCTTGGTATATCAAGCTTATTTTTGCCTTCTACAATATTATTTCTGACAACAGCTTCATCTGCTTTACGAAGGTAGATACCAAATAATACCCCTTTCAGATGATTATTCTGAATTCTTACATTTGATGAAGTTACAAGTATACCTGCGTCTTCCTTATCTAATAAAATTCCGCTGTTCTGAATAGTAAAACCGGTAATTACGACATTCGGTGCTTCAACAGTAACTATGGTTCCTTTATTTTTCCCGTCAAATACAGGATCATTTTCTCCTATTAATACAACTGATTTGTTGAGATTAAAATTGCCTGGGTATAATCCTCCGTGTACAATTATGGTATCACCATCCGCTGCTGATGCCAAGGCATCTCCGGGATTAGAAAATTGACGGCCGGGTCCAGCTTCCAGCACTTTAGAGAAATAAGAAGATGTGCATGAAAGAAGAAAAACAACCGTCAATATTATTTTTAGAAAATCTATTTGCATTTGCTTAAAACTTTTCCATTAAACCGTAACCGTATGGACTTCCATTTCAAACAGGGGCTTATATGCCTTTCTGTGATAAACCAATCCAACTACTATCAATACTGATGAAATGATTGAAAGTATTAATCCGATTTCCCAGGTTGCAACGGTTTTAAATTGTCCGACCAATCCCTCTCCCAGCAGCGGAGGAACGAAGGGTTTAACAGCACTGCTCAGCGGAGCATGGGGATTTAAATTCATTCCAAAGTTGTGCATCCAGAAATACATATCACCTAGAAATATAAACGGATAGCATATTGCGGGAATTGCAAAGAATAAAACAAACGGGCTGTGTGTATAGATGCCTGCGACTATCAGCAGTATCAGCGAGGAAATCAAAACGAGACTCGTACTTCTCTCTAACTGTGCAGCTTCTTTTAGGGGTCTCATCCCTATATAATGATTCAATTCATCTATCTCATCTACATCACCGCTTACATGGTTTACATAAGCTTCCATTTTTAATCCATCAGGATACTGCGGAGCCAGAAGTGTCAGCTTCCAATAGGGGAGAAACATGGACGTCAACAGCAGCAGTGCCGCAAATCCCAGCAGCAAAGAAGGAATTATAAACCTTTTCCTTTCCAGGTGCAGCAGTTCTCCCGGTATCCTGGGACCAAAAATTAATTTCCAATCTTTCATTCAAACACCTTTAATTAAATTGTATCATCGATATCTTACCTTAGTCTGATTATGGTTTAACCATGAAGTATCCGGCCATTTCCAGATGCAGAGCCGAACAGAATTCCGTGCAGTAATATGGAAAAACTCCTTCCTTCTTGGCTGTAAATTCAATTGTCTGGGTTTCTCCCGGTTCAAGACTCAGGTTTACATTGTAATACGGTAATGCGAAACCATGCGTTGCATCTTTTGCTCTTTCGATATTTGTGAGGTGCCAGATGACTTTGTTTCCTTTACTTACTTCAATATGTTCAGGGGTATAATGACTCCTAACTGCTGTCATCCAGACTTCAACAATATTTCCATGCTTTTCTATTTTTTCTTTACCGACTGTCGTCCCGTATTTTGATTTTGTTTGTGTTGATGGATCCCATCCGATTTCCGGGTAAGTCTCCCAATCTTTCAATATCGAAGCTTTAATTATCTGGGCATAATGAGGTTCACCAACGCCGATAGGCATATCGTAAAGAAGCTGCATCTTTTTATCCGGATTACTTATATCGATTAGCTGAAAGTTCTGCGGCAGCAGAGGACCCACATTAGTGTACCTGTCTATAGACCATTTATCAAGAGAAACCAGATATTTACCGTCAGGGTGTTCTGTATCTCCCCCTGGTATTGAGACATGTCCAACATTATAATTGATTGGAATTTTATCCACTAATGTCCAGGCTTTACGCCCGTTTTTATCTGTCCATTTTCCACCCAGGGCCCACCTTGCAACTGCGCTTTCAAGAAATAAACTCGTATACGCAAATCCATTCTGATCATACTGTGTGTGCAATGGTCCCAAACCTACCTCAACCTGTGCCTCCAGAACGTCATCATAGTTAACTATATTGACACCGAAAGAATCTTTTCCCTCAAATTTATTATTCTCTATCGCGTCTTTAATTTTGGTGAAATTGAAAACCGTAACATGAGGATCCAACTTTCCCGAGATGACGATATAGTTTCCGTCAGGGGTAACGGAAACGCCATGCGGACTTTTTGGTTCAGGTATAAAAGTCAGAACATTTTGTTTGGCTGCTACATCCAAAGGAACGACAGCAAAGTTATTTACTTTCTTATATTTACCATCTTTATAGAGCTTAATTGCTGCTTTAAGGTTTATGACATGAAGATAATCCATATCTCTTTGTGAAGCTCCAGCCTCAAAAGGTGGGTTCCCTTGCATATCACCGCCAACGGCCATTTCAGTATTAAAGGAATTCTGAAAAACCCAGCCTTCGCTGACTAGTTTCCCGGCATCCGTTAAATCCTGCCAGTACGGCGGCAGCTCCAGAGCAAAAGAATTTTGTTTGTCTATTCTGCCTGACTGCCTGTCGAATTTCCAGAAAGTGATCATACCATGATATTTGGTTTTGTATTCGGATATCGGTTCATACTCTCCAGCCCACGGCATCGCATACTGGCCGCCTTCAATAACATATTCTGTATTTGTTGTGACAAAGGTTCCTCCGTGATCACTATATGCAAGGGGATTCTTAACTATCTGCTTTGTCTCAAAATCCCTGAGGTCAATTACGGCAATTCGAGCATTTGCTTTATCATTTATAAATAGATACTGTCCATCATAATCTCCATTGGTTTCGGAGAGTGCAGGATGATGTGTATCTCCCCATGTAAGAGTATCACCTTCAGGATCGCCTTCGTGTAAAATATCTTTTGTATCTTTTGAAAATCCCCATCCCTGCCAGGGTTCGGGAGTAAAAACACCTATTGATTTCAACAGCCTCATTGAGGGAAGTCCGATTACAAAAACCTGCCCCGAATGCCCTCCTGAAGCGAACATCATGTAATCATCTTTCTTCCCGCTGGGGGTATATGTTTTAGCTGCAGCAAGGAGATCAGCAGGGGTCAGTCCTCTCTCTTTCGCAACTTCTTCCAGATTACCGGGGATATGAGTATCATCTTGCTCTTCCTTTCCGCAGGAAAGTAAGATTAAAGCCATCCCAATGAGAAATGTGCCTAAAATAAGTTTGTATGTATCTCTTAATTTCATCGATCCTCCAGTATCCATTGATTATAATAGGACTATTTTATCCGAATATAGATTATAAAAATGAGTATTCTAATAGGCCTGAATACTCTAATCAGATTTATTTGTCTGATTAAACTTAAGGACTAATTTTGTTTTTGTCAAGATAATTCTCCACATAAAATATTTTCATGCGTCTGACTATAACATTTTCGGAAGGAATAAGGTCTGCTATTCAACATTGAATAAACTTAGACGGTATCAATTTCAGCTGCTCGTAGATGATAACAAATTACCTCAGCAGAACCATCTTCTTTGCGGCTTGAAATTCTCCTGCCTTAATCCGGTAAAAGTATACGCCGCTCGGAAGATTGGAAGCTCTGAAATCCAGTTCGTAACTGCCGGCCGGTTTGTATTCGTTAACCAGTACGGCGGCTTCCTGCCCCAGTGCGTCGTATAGCTTTAGTGTTGTAAGGGTGCCTTCAGACTGCTGCCACCTGATCTTTGTTGTCGGGTTGAATGGATTCGGGTAGTTCTGATAGAGTACAAAATTGCCGGGCACCGTTTCATTGTATGCTAAAGCAGCTGAATTAGACGGATAGAAATACTCCAGTATTCTGTCAATGTTTGCTCTCCATAATCCCCAACTATGCCCTTCCGGTCTCTCAAGCCAGTCAAGTTCATAACCCGCTGATATAAGATAGTCTCTGAAGGGACGCAGATTAGTGTACAGACTTTCATATGTTCCCCAGACTGAACACCATTTAATGTCTTCTACAGTACCATTAACAATGAGATTATATGCCTCATAGTTATTAGGCCAGAACGCTGCCGAGTGTAGTCCGCATAAGCCGAATACCTCCGGATGATTGTAGCTAATCAGCGCGGAAATATTCCCTCCGAATGAATCGCCAAGTACCAGTCTTTCCTTCCTGTCCGTTCTTGTTTTGTAATTTGCATCTATAAAAGGTACAAGCTCGGTGACAAAAAATTGTGTGTACTGATTTCTTAAACTACCCGCGTATTCTTCGTTCCTGTTATTCGGCTTAACGAATACACATACTACGGGCTGAATTTTCGCGCTGTCCAGTAAATTGTTTATAACGTTTACAGCTTTACCCAAACTTATATACTCTGAACCGTCCTGAAAATATACAGACGGGTAAGTTGTGGATGAGAGAGAATCATAACCGGGGGGGAGGTATATGTACAGGTCATAATTTGTACCGACAATCGCACTGTTAATTACTTTGGAAAGTACTGTCCCCTGCGGAATATTCGGATTAGGGACAATCTCCCATGGCTGAACGTACAGAGGCATCGCGAGCTCAGAATTTGGTCCATAACCTCCCTGACATGTGTTAGGATTTTCCGGATCAAGTATCCACGTACCTCCGTTAAGTATGAATTTATAGTCGAGACGGGCATCCATTTCGAAATTAACCGACCTGTACCAGAAATCAGTCTGAGTAAGCCTGGTCATTGCCCATATATTGGGATCCCAGTCGTTAAAATCTCCGGGTACAGATACTGAACTGACATTACCGAGGTAAATAAAATTTGCCGTCGAATCTTCAATAAAAGGGATGCCGACGGTTCGCGCGTATGTCATAAAGCTGTCGACAGCAGCCTGCTTTGCAGCGGGGTCGCCGAGTGAGTTAACGTGATTAAGAAAATTCTGGAACTGGCTCTGAGCGGAAATTAGTGAAGGCATCAATATTATAAAAAGAATATAAAGCTTTTTCATATTCAGTACCTCCCTGCTTACTTTAAAATAATAAATTAAATTTGCGATTTATTATTGATATAAGCAATAAAGCTGAAAAAAAGCGGAAGGGGTATTTAGCCGCTTTCAAACTGGAAGAGATTTTATATCATTGGCTACACGCGAAAGATCATTGTCAAGCTGGTGGCCGCCTTTTTCTATCTCACAGAATTCTCCTGAGTGAAGTAACTCCCGGTAGAGTGAAAAATTACTATAAGGGATTTCTTCATCGTCAAGGCAATGATAGAGGTATATGGGAGTGTTATCGGGAAGCATGTCAGCAAAATCATCTTTCAACTTGAGTCCCTGCACCCAGTCCTCATCTCCGTGCCAGAAAGGTGTTGAGATGAGAAATATGCCTTTTATACGTTTCCCGATCTCATTTTCAGTAAGGTATTTAAGCAGCATCGAGGCGCCCAGTGAGTGCCCAACAAGAATAATGTCACCTTCTACGGAGTTTACACCATCACCGATCTGCTGCAGCCATCCAAAATCGGGCTGCTCCTTATCCGCCTGCATTTCGGGGTAATATACTTTGTAGTCGTCCCCCAGTTCGCTTTCCAGTGAAGCCGCTAATTTTGAATCAGTTCCGTAACCGTTCTCACCGCCGCCGTGTATAAATAAGACTGCTTGTTTCAATTTTATTTCCTGTTCTCGTTTTTATTCAAATAGAGTTTTTTAATTATACAAATCCGGAAATTTGATTTACGGATAAATATCAGGTTTTTCTTTTTAATCCGGTATGTTCGGGTTAACAACAAGGGCAGGAGGGTATCTTCCAGGTCATCTAGCCTGGATAACTTTCTCTTTATTGTATTTATCGTACATTATAGAGATCGGCAGCCCGATCAAGAATATAATAAAACTGATGCCAATTATTTTTTGTACAGGCCCTGGGTGAAGTGCAGGTGTGTTGGAGAGCGGAACAACAACTAAATTCATTATTAACCAGATAAAAATTCCATATAGTAAGCCTGCGGTATATTTGTATCTAGCAGTAAAGTTGATTTTGGAGATAAAATAGAAGTAGATAGCTGTCCAGGCTAATGCAATAAAATAATGCAGAACCAAACCCAGCAATGCTGTTAATATGCCTCCTTCGAATGAAGGATCCCCCAACAAACCGCTTGCAATAAACTGCAGTACAATTACAGGACTCACGTCAGCCCGTATGTAGGAGTTAAGAAAAGCTGCTGATATGTCCAGCGTGCCGACCAGGAGTGCCGTTACTAAAATAATCTTAACCGAATTTTGCTTTCTGAAAAGTATGCTGCTCTGTATGGTCATTATTTTACCCTAAGCTTAACGGACATATAAATAACTGAGTTCAATATATAGTAAGTAATCCGGTTACGAGAAGAGTTATCATAGAAAGATGAAAAAGATAATCGGGTACAGACCGCGGACCAACGCCAACAACTATAGTGAATATTCCGATCAACGTACCAAACAATGCAATTGCCTGAACAATGAGCGCTATAATTCGTAGCTGGTCAGGAAATATTAACCCTGATATCAGTCCGGTTAAAAGTATTATCGCGATCACCAGTTCGGCGATCCTTGCTTTAGGATGTTCATAGCCTTTTTGGAACATGCCAAAATGGAACAAGGAAGCACCCGCAAATACGAGTATCTCAAGAATTATAAAAAATAAAATAAACATAGTCATTACCTCAACTCCGAAGTTTTTAAAGTACTGACATCGACTGCATTTTATTTGCCCGATGGATAATCACCTACCATTCCAGGCCCTGGAACAAAAATGACTTTTCCCATTCTTCATCGCTCATCTTTATTCTTTGAGCTATTATAAATTTCGCATCCTCCCCTGCAGTAACTTTTAACCGGTTTGACGGATTTTCAATTTTATCAGCAATAATTTTTGCAATGCTTGCAGGAGAATTTCTTTTATCCTCACTGAAATAATCTTCAAATCTTTTTTTCATTTGTTCATCTAAGGGTTCATATTCCGGGGAGGAAAATTGTTTCTGTTTTATGGGCATATCGGTTTTAATCGAACCGGCTTCAATCAATAATACTTTAATTCCGAAATGTTCAACCTCAAAATGTAAAGATTCACTGATCATCGCCAGAGCCGCCTTTGCCGATGAATATGATCCGCCGTATGGTGGTGCAAAACGGTCCGCGGCAGAAGAAACATTAACTATTATACCACCGCCTTTTTTACGCATACCAGGCAAAAAGGTTTTAATTAATCTTAACGGCCCTATTACATTGGTTTCATATTCTTTTCTTATTTCTTCTATCGGGATTGCTTCAACAGGACCTCCTACTGTGTAAGCCGCGTTGTTTATAAGGACATCAATATTTCCGCATTCCTGAAGTGATTTTTTAACCAGCTGCTCATCGGTAACATCTAACGTTATTTTTTTATCGACATCCAGGTCTTTCAAATCATTAATACTTCGGGCACTGGCAATTACTTCATACTTTCGCTGTGCTAATTCCTCTGCTAATGCTCTGCCTAAACCTCTGGAAGCTCCTGTTATTAATGTTTTTTTCACTTTTTATCCTGTTTTTTTATTAGTCATTAAAGCGGTCTAGCCGCCCCATAAAATAACTATCAGTTTGTATTACTTATCCCTTAAATGATATATGTCACATAAATTCAATAAATTCGGGCCAAGTTTAATAAAGCCTCCGCAAATTATTGTTCCTTCAGTTTCTGTTTTAAGATTATTATAAATAATTAAAATAGGAAGTACCATTATGTCATTTTGGAACCGATCCACTTTTTAGGTCACAATGCCGAAACAATCAGAAGAAATACCATTAGTGGCATTTAAAATAGATAATGCTTCTAAAACCCCGATTTATCAGCAGATATATGATTGTGTAATCAATTCAATTACATCCGGAAAATTTGTTGCAAACCAGAAACTTCCAGGCACCCGTAACCTGGCTAAAGCTTTAAATATTTCACGGTTTACCGTCACTACAGCTTTTCAGCAGTTATTATACGAAGGGTATATCTTTTGCAGGCACGGGGCCGGCACGTTCATTAAAAAGAATCCCGATAAATTGCTTCTTTTAAAGAGGCCAAATAATGATAGCAATGGTGAAAACGAAATTGTTAAAAATATTTATGAGCAGGTTAAACCGGTTCTGCGTTACCGGGATACAATTGCTCCAAAAGAAATAATCCCATTCCAGACAAGCGTCCCTTCATTTGAAATTTTTCCGTTTAAAACCTGGCAGCAGTTAAATAACAAAGCCTCAAAGATTTATTCGAATGTTCATTTAAGGTACGGAGATGCAGAAGGATACAGACCTCTCCGGGAGGAGATCGCAAAGTATCTCAGGACATACAGAGCCGTGAATTGTACTGCAGATCAGATAATCATTGTCAATGGATCTCAACAGGGATTAAACCTTATCGTAAAGTCGCTAGTCCGTAAGGGTGATTCCGTTGTTATAGAGGATCCGGGATATTTCGGTATTAAAATGGCATTAAAATTTACGCAGGCTGAAGTTTGTCCCGTTCCCCTGGATCAGGATGGTCTGGATCTTGATTATTTATCTGCAAATTTCACCAAACCAAAACTAATATATACTACCCCCTCGCATCAGTACCCGGTAGGGTCTACTATGGGAATCGAAAGAAGGAATAAACTTTTGAAGTTTGCAGCCGAAAAGAATGCTTTAATTATTGAGGACGATTATGATAGTGAGTTGAGATATTCGGGAAGTCCCTTGCCCTCCCTGCAAGGAATGGATAAACAGGGTTCAGTTATTTACCTGGGTACTTTCAGCAAGGTGTTGTTTCCGGGATTAAGGTTAGGTTACCTGGTTGCTACTGATCCTTCTTTATTTGAAATTCTCGCTGCCGTAAAATTAATGACTGATATCCAGAGTCCTGTATTTGAACAAATCATAACCTGCTTTTTTTTGAAGGAAGGCCATTTCACAAAACATATCCGAAAATTAAGGGTTCTTTACCAGGCACGACAGGAAATTTTAGTTAATGAAATAAACCAGGAAATGGATGATCTCTTAAAAGTGCATGAATCACCTGCCGGTATGCACCTGATTGGTTGGCTTCCTCGGAAAACGGATGATAAAAAGCTTGCACAATTCTGCAGAGAAAATGGCGTTGCAGTAGTTCCTTTATCAAATTCTTCTGTGAAATTTTATAAAGATCCTGCTTTGATGTTAGGTTATACAGCTTTTAACGAAGAGAGCATTCGCCATGGGGTAAAACGGCTGAAACGAATTTTATCGGAATACATCTGAGTGCATATGAAACTCATTTGATTAGAATTTACCGGCTCTTCTTCAATAGTAAAAGCCGGTAATCAAAGATCATCGAAGCCAAGGCTTCCAAAATTGCTTTAACTTTTTTGCTGATGTTCTCAGTGTTAATCCGGGATATTCGGTTCAACGATTTTTGCAAGCTGATCAAGGGATTCCTGCCATCCGAGATAGCACATTTCCTCGGGAATCGCTTCCGGAACGTTAGTCTGCTCAATAGTAACATCCGAACCGCAGGAGACTTGCCTGATGGAAATCGTTGTTATCATCTCCCCCGGCAGGTTCGGATCTTCAAATTGATCTGTGTACCTGATGTACTCATTTTCTTTTAGTTCAAGATATTTCCCGCCGAAGGAATGACTATTGGCCGTTGTGAAGTTTGTGAACGACATCCTGTAAGTTCCGCCGACTTTAGCATCGATATTATGAACCTTGCAGGTGAACCCGAAGGGCGGAAGCCATTTTGCTAATGCTTCGGCATCAAGAAATGCCCGGTAAAGTTTTTCGGGTGATGACTTAAAAACCCTGTGAAGTGATATTGTTGACATAAATACTCCTTCTTGATTGAATTATTAAATTTGATTGTTAAAAACATACTTCCTGCTGACTGGAAAACAAAGGGTGGATTCCGACAAATTACAGGGGCAATTGCGTAAAATGGCAAATCTTCCGCCAGACCGAAGCTTGATTATTTTTGCCACTAACTGGCCAAAAAGGAGAGAAAAATTCCAAATTTAAACGGTTTTGTTGATAGGTTAATTATTTTTTTCTCTGAACTTTCTTACTTTGGCAAGGTTCCCGCAGTCTTTCATACTGCACCATTGGCGGCTCCCGTTCTTGCTGGTATCAAGGAACAACCATCCGCAATTGTCTCCGCAGCATTCTTTTACTCTGTGCAGATTGCCGGAGGTTAATAGTTCAGACGCAGATAGGGCTATCTCCCAGATTATGACTTCAGGTTCTTCATTCTCTGATTCGAGATCCCATTTGAATTCACCTGAATCGAATCGCAGTTTCTGATGCTCCCTTGCAGCGGCACATTCTCTGTTCAATATCCCGATGTCTTTACTATCAGGCTCACCTCCTTTTAAAAGGCTTATGAAAATCCGGTAAATTGCCTCCCGCGTTGTTACAGACTTTTTATAGACCTTATGTGAAGTTTTCTGATTTCCCCGCCCTAACCGGTATAACTTTTCTGCTGCAGTATCGTTGATTATTCCTGCTCTATGCGCCCAGTCAATCAGATCAGAATAGTTTTCGAGTTTATCGCTAAGTATTTTATAGTCAAGGGTCATTTCTCCATTAGACTCTGTTCTTCCGCTTACGGAGTTTACAAAATCCAGTGAAAGGTTATTCCCGACGTATTTATGTTTTTCAGTCATATGTAATTTTCCTGGTAACCGATAATATGCACTTGACAGGTTACAGATATAATGTTATCTTGTAACCGGTAATATTAAAATAACTGGTTACAGAGAAATAATCAATTCATTTTAAAGTGAGGCAGAAATGATAACAAGGATCTGGCACGGAAGAGTAAAGAAAAGAGATGCAGACAAATACCGCAAGCATGTAATCGATACAGGTATCAGGGATTATCTTAAAATAAAAGGAAACGTAGAGGCACAAATACTGCAGAACAGTGATGATGAGGTTTCTCACATCTTCACTGTCACGCACTGGGATAATATCGAATCGGTTAAAAAGTTTGCGGGAAAGAATTATGCAAAGGCTAAATATTACCCGGAAGATGAAAAATATTTGCTTGAGCTTGAGCCGGATGTAAAGCACTATGAGACAGTTACTTTCTCAAATCAGCTGATAAGAAAACTTCTTCAGCAGTTTACAGATCTATATGATGGAAATAACTGGACGGACAGAAACTTTATTTCGCTGTTAAGTTCGATAGACGAAGATACCGCTTTTAAGCAGCCTTTCCCGGGTAAGCATTCCGTCGCTGAAATATTGTGGCACATTATCTACTGGAGAAGAGCTGTGCTGCATCGGATGAAAAATGATTTTAGCTTTGAGGGAAAAACTGAAAAGGATCAGAATTTTCTTTCTCCTGAATTACTTCGGAAAAAAGGCTGGAAAAAATTGGGCAAGGATTTGATGGATACACAGGAGAACCTGGTAAAGTTTCTGATTACAAAGACGGACGATTTTCTGGAAACTGAGAACCGACCAGGGCATAAAAACAGATCGGATATTGAAGGCTTGCTGCACCACGATTATTATCATCTGGGTCAAATAGGACTTGTAATATCCATACTGGATGGTCAGGTTAAAGCAGCTGATTGATATTGCAAGTAATTCATGACTTCCCGGTTTCCAGTCGTTTGAGTCCTTATAGAATTGTAGATAACGGTATAGGACTTTCACCTGTGAACGAACATGTTGACTTGCACAAGGGTAAAGCAGACATAAATCTATTTCTTTATACGTGGGTCGAGATAAAAATCTTCGACTTTGATAACCTTAACAGTACTGATATCGCTGTGTGAAGGATTGATGAGGAGATTAAAGCTGCCGGGAATAACTGCGGACGGGGCTTTTAGAATTAGATTCTTATTCTGTTTGATAAAATTATTTCCTATTTCCTGGGTTGAGGATGTGAAGGGCAGATTATTCCAATCGGGCGGTAATTCATTCAATTGAATTTCTGAAATTTGACCAGGCTTTTTTATTTCGATTGCAGCAATTTTGAAATCGCCGGGGAGCAAATGCATTGGAATATGGACTAATACTTCAAACATACATAAGGGTTTATTCTCAGCTGTATAGAGCATCGGAATTCCCTTTGAATTCCAGCGTCCTCCGCTCAGCCGGGCGCCATTGCCGGTGAGGTCCCGGCAGTAGTTACTTTTCGCGACCCTGAATACAATCAAGCTAAAATTCCATGCTCAATTCTGGTTAGTTCATCTTTTATTAGTTCTATTCCGAAGTTGGTGTCGAGTAATTCAGCGGGACTTTGATTTCCCAGCGCGGAATTTTTTGTATTCAGCCATTCTTTGAAATCCTCGTATCCGTCAAATACCTGAAGGCCTCTCTCTAGCAATTGACTAACCTCCAGAAGTCTGTCAGATTGAAGGGCATCCAATCTTTTCTTTTGTTTCTTATATCGTTCAAGGGTTCTGACGTTGATATTTAAGATCCGTGCCCAGTCTTTCAGCTCGAAAAGGTCGTCCATCAGCAGCAGGTTTTTGTACTGAACGTAGTTCAGACCTTTCCTGGAAATATTCACGTATTCCAGTAAGTCGCCGGGACTTTCGTGTGTTAAGCCGGAGGCGATTTTATCTATAGCATTCTGCAAATGTTTAGTCGGTTCAGTCATCGTAATTTTTTAGTTGTTTGTACATCTGTCGTTAATTTATGCATAATTATACAGATAGTCAAATAGCGGGGTTAACGATTACTCCGGGCAGTCAAATCAGCCGGTAGGTTTAAATCATTTTACGTCTTTCAGGGAGGTATTTTGGGCATTACCGAGTTCTGATACAACGCTGAAACTTCCGTCTGTTTCCAGGATAACCGCCCCTACTTTGTCAAGATCATAGATTCCACTTTCCCTTACAGCAGCTAATACCTCAGATTCTGTAACGCGTTCTTTCTTCATTGAATCCTGCAGGAACTGTCCCTTAAACAGAAGCAGCTTCGGATCAGCCTTAACAACTTTGCGAATGAACTTAACCCTTGCCGAGAGCCAGGTAACAAGAAACTGAAGAAGAATCAATATACCGAACGCTGCAGCGCCCTGCATCACGGTTATATTGTTTGAGAGAATGGCTGAGGATAGAACTGAACCGAACGCTACGGTAACAATAAAGTCGAAAGCATTCCATTTAGAGAGGGTTCTTTTACCGGAAATTCTGAGGAAGAGGACGAGTATGACATATAAAATTATACCTAATATTATTGTTCTTATTACAGCATCCCAATTATTAAAATCGATCATTGTGGTTTTCGTTTTGTGAGTTATTAAAGCTGCTATAATAAATATAGTGAAAACAAGCCCTTCTGTCTGTAGTTTGGGTTGGAAGGTGGTCTTGTCCCTGCCCTGCTGAGAGGTTGAAATACAGATAATGTTATAAATGCTTATCCTAAAAAAAGCTGTCTTACGATATTGGAGACAGGGAAATATCCTGCAAGTGCCGTAACGGGGCTTACCATGGGTGTCAGAAATGAAGTGAAAAAGAGATGATATTGGCTTATGGGGAAAATGGATTAACGGACACAGAATGTCACAGTGTGACATGGAGTAATCACCTTCTTTTTTCAACTTCTTTATTTCTTCTGTAGAAGGATTAAAAATACTCTAATACACACGGTTTTAAGGGTTACGGTTGTTCTGATTTTCTGACGGCAGTGGTCCGGCTTTTGTACAATTAATTGCTCTAGACATAATGTTGATAGGAGGAGATAATTGAGGGCGAAATTATCGATTCAATTTTTATACAAACCGGATCTTTAACTTAAATTAACTGCTATGGAGAATGCGTATATGAAAAAAATCTTACTTTATCTTTTAGTGTCCGCGCTGCTAGGGAGTGTGCAGATGAATGCACAGACTCTTAAGTTAAGTACTTATGGAGTTTCCCCCCGGGATGTGGAACGTGATTCTATTGAAAATTATTTTAACAGAAGATATAGTGGTCTTACTAATGTTGGAAATGAAACGAAAGTATATCTGAAAGGAGTGTTCGAGGATTCAATGCTGACAAGTCCTGCCTGGAATTTTCTGGAGAAGCCTGCCGGTTCTGCTGCAGAATTCGGATTAACTAAAAATCCCGATAATTCCACACAGCTTATTACTTTTATCCCCGACGTGACAGGGCGCTACGTGATAAGGTTTTCTGATGGTACTGCTGCAGATACTCTTGCTGTAAACTCAGCTTTGTACCTGGGAGTGGCAAGCAATTTCCCGAGTTGTATTGACTGTCATAATACAGAAGCCACAGGCTATAAGTACGATAAGTGGCTGGGGACCAATCATGCTCACTCACTTGAAACAGGATTAAACGGAGATAAGGGATCTCACTTTAACGAAAGCTGTGTTAAATGCCATTCCACCGGTTACGATCCTGATGCCGATAACCAGGGATTTGACGACTGGCTGTTTGTTTTCCCCGATACGCTTATGCCTGGAATGTACGATTCGCTGATGAATGTTTATCCTGATGCTATGGCACGTGCAAATGTGCAGTGCGAGCAGTGTCATGGACCGGGAAGTTCTCACTACGGAAATAAGTTTAATATTGCAAGATCTATGAGCGAAGAAACCTGCAATTATTGTCATAATGCCGGGACGAAGCATGTTATCGGTGAGCAATGGCTTTATTCTGGAGAAGATGCATCTGAATTTGACGGCCGGGGATTTGAAGGCGGACATGGCAAAGGCACTTACGTAGCCCGTGGTTCCAGCGCGGGGTGCGCACCATGTCATAGCGGCGCGGGTCAGGTTGAATGGGTTAAGGAAGGCAGACCGGTTAATGAATACGGACTACCTGCTGCGGTAAGCAGCGTACCGGAAACAACCAAACATACGTGCGCTACATGTCATGATCCTCACGATGCTTCGAATGAACATCAGCTGAGGTTTGCAGATATGCAGCTTGGAGACGGAACGCCCGTAACTATGCAATTGTACGGTACGGGGGCTACATGCATGCAATGTCACAGAGCGCGCGTTAATGCTCCTACCTATGCTGAAGATCCCGTAAATGCCAGCTCGCATTACGGACCTCATCATGGTCCGCAGGCCGATCTCCTGCTGGCTTCCAACCACCCTGTTTTCAGGGATGAGAATGGCGATGAAATACACTTTCCCAGCTCGCCACATGCCGTTGCAGTACTGCCCGGTCATGATGAAGGAGACGCGTGCGTCAATTGTCATATGGGCGGAGATGCTAAAGTTGATGCAGATGGGAATGTAATTCTTTTAGGAGGTCATTCATGGAATATGAGCGATCCAGAAGGAAATGACTTTGTTGAAGCCTGTAATCCATGTCATGGCAGCTTCGGAGGTTCATTTAAGGACAAGAAGTATTACCTGAATGGAAATGCTGATCTTGACGGCAATGGTGTTGCCGAAGGACTTCAGCCCGAGGTGAAAGGTCTGATGGAACAGCTGGCGTTATTGCTACCGCCGGTGGGTGAGAATGAGGTACAGGTTCTGCCGGATGATTCAACCCTTACCCCGTCAATTATGAAATCGGCATACGCTTATATCTGGGTTGAAGAAGACAGAAGTTTCGGTATCCACAATCCAGCTTTTACAACTGCACTGCTTTATGCGGCGATAAGAGAAATGGGCGGAGTGGTTAATGTTTCGGATGCAGAATCTGATTTGCCGGCAGATTTCAACCTGTCGCAGAATTACCCGAATCCATTTAACCCGGCTACTATAATTGAATACTCGCTGCCTGAACAATCGCACGTGAATATCACCATCTATGATGCGTTGGGAAACGAAGTAGAGAATCTCTTCAACGGAGACAGCAATGCCGGAGTGTATAAGGTACATTGGAATGCCTCACGCTTTGCTTCGGGAATATATTTCTATAGAATAACTGCAGGTAAATTTATGCAGGTAAAAAAGATGCTGCTCCTGAAGTAGCCCCCGGTCATTATTTTATAGACCTGTAAATTAAAACGGCTTCCAGCTAACTCGGAAGCCGTTTTAAATTCATTTCAACAAAATCATCTTCTTAACATCTGAAAAAGTTCCCGCATTTAATTTATAGAAGTATATTCCGCTGCTTATTTTGGAGGCATCGAATTTTACTTAGTAGGTACCCGCTTTCTGCTGCCGGTTCACCAGCCTCGCAGCACTTGCCCCAATCTCGTCCTCCAAAGTTTTAGGGAACTCGCCTTTTGCTAACCTCCTTATTCCCGGAATAAAAGTCAAATGGGATCTGGGTTCCGGGCCTGATGTATTCTATTTGATGTTCACAAAGGTATGCTTTTCATAAAGTATATTCTAACTTGAGCCGAGCGCCTTCTTTATCAGCAATGTATTTACCTGTACCAGTGATACCTTTCAATCCTCCCAATCCTGAACCGCTTATTATTTGCAAAGAAGAATCTGCCAGACCGTTCTCAAATTTCCCTTTATCTTCAATTACAAAACTTCCCTCTTTTCCCTGCAGTTTGCCTTCGAACTTCATAAGTCCTGTATACACAGCTGATGAGTTATGCGGATCATTCTGATCAAAATATTTATAAAACATCAAATATTCCAAAAATGCCGTCCCCTGAATTTCTCCCTCTAATGAATACTCGACAGAAGCTTTGGTCATTTTCATTTCGGCTGACATTTCTTCGTACGGTTTTTCATCCCACTTTTTAACTTTATAGATTCCTTCGGCTTTCATTTACAGCTCATTTTGTTAGTATTATTTGTTTCAGGGTTTGCTAATTTAAATGAATCAACGAATCAATGCAAAATACCCTATCACAGTAAGGGGGTGGAGGTTGATACTTCCTTTTTAGGTGCGGTTTTTTTGAAATTGGAGCGGGATAGCAACGTTCCGAGCTTTTTAGAATTTAATTCTTTATCATATAGTTTCTTTCCCATTTTTAATGATTGAGAATAAAATTTGGTTATTGCTTCAATTAGAATACCTTTCAACTCTTGAATATTAAAATCGATGTCTTTCTCAGCTTCATTGAGATATGAAAGCAGGTTATGATAGTCATGTAGTTTTCCAAGCTTAACCGCCAGGCTATCCAGCTGTTTTATATATCCTGACAGTTTTTTATAGCCGGCATTGCTGAGGAATTCAAAAATATGCAGGAGCTGCTTTACATATTTTCTCCAGGTGTGGAGAAGAATTACGTCCGGATTATGGGAACTTCGCTTATAAAGTTTTTTACCGCGGCTGAAGATTCTTACGGAGACATCCTTTAACGAACTGATGTGAATCTTGTCAAATTTAATTTCGTTTAAATCGTCTTTGATATTTTGAAAATCAGCAAGGTATGGTTTTAAGGATTCCTCTATTAATTTTTCATCCAGGTTATTCTTATTGTCGGAAATAAATTTATCACGGATATATAAAACACCGGACTCTTCCCTGCTCTCACCATCCTGAATGAATTTTCCGATTAGTTTTAAAAGCACGAAAGCATCCCTTGAATTGGAACAGCTCGTATTTATTTCTTTTAATAATTTAATTTTTTTTACTATCTGTTTGAACTGCTTTTCTTTTTCAAAAAGAACAGAGAGAGATTCCAGTCTTTTTGTCTGCTTCCTGTTATAATGGAGATTAAGGTAGGGTTCGTTCGTCTGTGAGACGGATTTATTAATTATTTCTGTCAGAAGGTGGTAAAGCTGGTATCCAACCCTGTCTTTTATTTCTGAACTTTTCATTTCTGCAACTTCTGTTTTTTGAAGTATAAAACCTAAAATAATTTAATGAAACTTCGGGTTAAGAAATTGTTAATTTTTTTTACAGGTTCGGGGAATTTAATGTGGTAATATGTTTAAGCTGACGACTAATGCTTAGCGGGAGTTGTAATCGGGGTCATCAAAATTATTTCATCTTTTAATTACATTCACTGTGTTGATGTATGAATTGAGGAATCAACTCTCCGCATACATTATATATTATGGCTAAAGCCTGAATTTCATATTATTAATTATGGTCCGTCGGTTAAAACCGACGGCAGTGCTTAATAGGCTTGCTTATATCTTCGGGTAAAATCGAGGGCAATGATTAATAGACAAACTTATATCTTAGGTTAAAGCCGAGGGCAATGATTAAACCGACTCAATTACTATACAAAGTCACGATTAATTGGAAATCAGCAAAGGAGATGTTTTATGGCGATGTCAACAGATGGTAAAGGAAAAACCGGAAGCGGTGCAGGGAGCACCGTAGCAGATTATACTTTGAACAGACTGAAGGAATGGGGTGTTAAACGAATTTATGGTTATCCGGGTGACGGCATAAACGGTTTCCTCGGAGCATTCGACCGCGCGGAGGGTGAGCCGGAACTGATACAGGCACGCCACGAAGAAATGGCTGCGTTCATGGCTACATCCCACGCAAAGTTTACCGGAGATGTAGGAGTATGCATTGCTACTTCGGGACCCGGTGCGATTCACCTGCTGAACGGACTTTATGATGCGAAACTGGATCATCAACCTGTTGTGGCGATTCTTGGACAGCAGAAACGGCTTTCGATAGGCGCCGGTTACCAGCAGGAAGTTGACCTTAATACGTTATTTAAAGACGTGGCTGCGTACATAACGACAGTTACTCACCCGGCAACAGCACGTCATACAATTGACCGCGCCGTTAGAACAGCAATTTCACAGCGTACAGTTGCTGCGGTTATTTTCCCCGAGGATATCCAGGAAAGTGATGCAATGGAAGCGCCTCCCCGCGCTCATGGCTCTGTTTTCTCCTCGATAGGTTATGTTGCTCCTGAAGTTACTCCCCCAAAAACAGAACTGCTCAAGGCCGCAGAAATTCTCAATGAAGGTAAAAAGGTGGCTATGCTTGTGGGCCAGGGCGCAGCTAAAGCTGAAGATGAAGTGCTTGAGGTTGCCGAACTTTTGGGATCAGGAATTGCCAAAGCTCTTTTAGGACGCGCGCACCCGCCGGACGATATACCTTATGTAACGGGTTCGATAGGACTCCTCGGGTCAAAAGCCAGCGATTATATGGTGATGAACTGCGATGTTCTTTTTATGATAGGAACAAGCTTCCCTTATGCCGAATGGCTGCCCAAGGAAGGAAGTGTGAAATGTGTCGAGATTGATATTGACCCGCGCTTTATAGCTCATCGCTTTCCTGTGGATGTTCCCCTTGTGGGAGATTCGAAATCAACCCTTAAGGCACTGATTCCCCTGCTTAAACGCAAAGAGGACCGCTCGTGGCGGGAAAAGATTGAGGATGAAGTAAAAAAATGGTGGGCCATTGTTGAAGACCGTGCACAGCTTGAGGGCGACCCGATGAATCCTGAATGGGTAATGCATGAATTGAATACACGAATCCCGGCCCGCTGCATTCTTACTGCAGATTCGGGTTCGTCCACTAACTGGTGGGCGCGATTACTTCAAATCCGTAAAGGAATGGATGCATCGCTTTCTGGAACACTGGCAACGATGGGAGCAGGTACGCCTTATGCCATTGGAGCGCGCTTCGCATATCCTGACCGACCGGTAATTGCCATTGTAGGAGATGGTGCGTTTCAGATGAACGGAATGAATGAGATGATTACTATTAAACGCTATATGGACCGGCTGATGGCGCACAACCAGCCTTTTATTTTTTGTGTTTATAATAACCAGGACCTGAACCAGGTGACGTGGGAACAGCGCGTGTTGTCAGGCGATCCGAAGTACCCCGGTAGTCAATACATTCCTAATGTCGATTATCATAAATACGCTGAACTCATTGGTATGAAAGGTATTTATTGCGACAATAAGGACAATATGGGATCTGCCTGGGATGAAGCTCTTGCTACAACCGATCGTCCTGTAATACTTGAGGTGAAGGTTGACCAGGAATGGCCTCCCCTTCCTCCTCATATTAAATTCAGTCAGGCTAAAAAGTTTTCCCGCGCAGTACTGGGAGATGAACCTGAGCGTAAAGGTATTCTTAAGAAAGCGTTCAAAGGTAAAACTTCCGAGTTGACGGGCACGATTAAATCGAAGATTAAAAAATAAGAAGCCCCGAAGGCGCTAAGTCCATGTTCATTTTAAGTTCGCAGCTCACGGATTGTGAAGTTCGCGATACTGAAGGATAATTTGAGGTTCTTTGCAGGGGGAATAATGAAGTTTGTTCTACCGGGAATGAAATTCGTTGATTTATAGATAAAGAAAGAGATGACTATTATGATATCAGCTCCACCCAAAAATCGCCGTACACTATCAATTCCAAGTAAACCTGAACCCGCACGTCCGGGCGGGATGTCGGGCCGGGAAGAGATTGATGTAGATGGATTATACAGGGAGCTTTCCCGGGAAGTAGAAGGCGAGGTTCGTTTTGACCGCGCTTCGTTAGCACTTTATGCAACAGATTCTTCAAATTTCAGGCAGGTACCTGTGGGAGTTGTAATTCCCCGCACGCTTGAAGATGTCGTGATCACTCATCAGATATGCAGCCGCTACAGGGCGCCGATCGTGAACCGCGGAGGAGGAACAAGTCTCTCCGGTGAAACGGTGAACTTTGGAGTAGTGATGGATCACTCGAAGTACCTGAACCACATTGGAGAACCGGATGTAGTCCACCGGATGGTTACGGTCGAGAACGGAGCAATCAACGAACAGGTGAATAAAAAGACGGGAAAGGTGGGACTGGTGTTCGGTCCCGACCCTTCATCACACGGATATTGCACAATCGGCGGTAACATCGGAAACAATTCCTGCGGAATTCATTCTGTTCAGTCGCAGTTTTATGGACCCGGTCCCCGGACTTCGGATAACATCCATTCACTTGATGTGGTAACCTATGACGGTTATCGTTTTACCGTAGGCATTAATGAAGAAGATCAGCTTGACAGGATTATCCGGGACGGAGGACGCAAAGGTGATATCTATAAGAAATTGCGCGACTTGCGGGATCGCTACGGGGATCTCATCCGCAAACGATATCCTCCTGTTTCAGAACTTCCGCGAAGGGTTTCCGGATTCAACCTTGATGAGCTTCTGCCAGAGCAGGGCTTCAGCGTTGCACGTTCACTTGTGGGAACAGAGAGTACCTGCGTAACAGTTCTAAAAGCCACCCTTCTGCTGACCCCTGCTTTAATGGAGCGCGCTACTGTTGTAGTAGCTTACGACGATATTTGCCAGGCTGGTGATGAGGTAGATGAAATAATGGAATGGAAGCCGATAGGTCTTGAGGGAATAGATCATCGTCTTTTTGAACAGGAAGGAAAAGAACATTTACACCTGGGTGGACTTGAACGTTTCCCGCAGCCCGGTACAAATTCGTGGCTGCTTGTTCAGTTCGGTGCTGATACCATTGCTGAAGTTGAGGATCAGGCTGACCGTTTTGCAAACTGGCTGCACAAGAAAAAGCATTTTTCGAAGGATCGTGTATCAGTTTATAAAAGCAGGCAGGCCGGCGGGGATACGGAAGAACTCTGGCAGGTGCGTGAAGGAGGTCTCGGAGCAACAGCTTTTCCACCAAATGGAAAAGATCATTGGCCGGGGTGGGAGGATTCGGCGGTGCCGCCTGAGAAGGTTGGGGATTATCTCCGTGATTTGAAAAAACTATACAAGAAATACGAATTGACCGGGGCTATTTACGGTCATCTTGGTCAGGGCTGCATACATTCGAGGATCTCATTTGATCTGCGCCATGCTGATGGAATAAGGCATTACCGGGAGTTCCTTGACGAAGCATCGGACCTCGTTGTTTCTTACGGAGGTTCGCTTTCAGGCGAGCATGGAGACGGACAGCAGCGGGCAGAGTTTCTGCACAAGCAGTACGGTGAAGAACTGGTAAATGCTATGCGTGAATTTAAGCTGATATGGGATCCTGAATGGAAGATGAATCCCGGCAAGGTGATTGATCCTTACCGCATCGACGAAAATTTGAAGCTGGGCGATCAGTACAATCCTCCGCATCCTAAAGTTCAGTTTGCATATGGCAAGGATGGGGGCGACTTTGCTCACGCCACGGTACGCTGTGTAGGTGTGGGAAAGTGCCGGCAGCCTGAGGGCGTTGATGTTATGTGTCCCAGCTACATCGTAACGAAAGAGGAAAAACATACCACGCGGGGACGGGCACGACTGCTGTTCGAGATGCTGCAGGGTGATGTTATTACTGACGGCTGGAAGAGCCAGGAAGTTTACGATGCACTTGACCTCTGTTTGGGATGTAAAGGATGCACGTCCGATTGTCCCGTACACGTTGATATGCCGACATACAAAGCCGAGTTTCTTTACCATCACTACAAAGGATTAAGCAGGTTCCGCAATCGCTATATGTATTCTTTCGGCTTCATCGACAAATTCTCCCGTCTGGCTTCGCTGGCCCCGGAGGTAGTTAACTTTGTTACACAGACACCGGGATTATCATCTTTAACCAAATGGATAGGCGGATTGGATCAGCACCGAAGGATTCCGAAGTTTGCGCCGATGACACTTCAGAGCTGGTACAAGGAGCGCGGAGGTTCCAAACATCCGAACGGCCCACGTGTTATCCTCTGGCCTGATACCTTCAACAACCATTTACATACTGATGTCGGGGTGGCCTCAGTAGAAGCACTGGAAGAAGCAGGGTTCCGTGTATTGATGCCTGAGGGGCATGTATGCTGCGGACGGCCGCTCTATGATTATGGGTTTCTTGACATAGCGCGTAAGTACCTGCGCCGTACTATGAACCTTCTGAAAGATGAGATCCGCCAGGGAACTCCGGTGGTTGGAATGGAACCAAGCTGTCTCGCCGTTTTCCGCGACGAACTGCCGAATTTATTTCCTCACAATGAAGACGCAGACAGGCTTTCGAAAAATGCTTTTCACTGGGCGGAATTTTTTATGGACCGCGGACTGGATGTACCGCATCTCGAAAGGGATGCGTTGCTGTGGGGGCACTGTCACCACAAAGCTACCGGTGGTATTGAGCCGGAGCAGAAGCTGCTGGAGAAAATGGGACTAAATGTTAATGAAGTTAAAGGCGGCTGCTGCGGGTTAGCAGGTTCGTGGGGTTTTGAGCAGGGCAAGTATGATATGTCGATGGACTGCGGTGAAATAGCCCTCCTCCCTGCTGTTCGGAAGGCACAGGCCGACAAAATTATTATAGCCAACGGGTTTTCCTGTAAGACTCAGATAGAAGAGGCTAGCGTAGGCCGTAAGGCGCTTCATACAGCGCAGGTAATGAAAATGGCACGCGATTACGGCGTAAGTTCTTACAGAGGACCACGTCCGGAGCGTGACATCCCATCTAAACCCGCTCCTTCACTTGCGGTTCGTATTGCGAGAACGGCTGCTGCTGTAATAGCCGGTGCGACGGTTTTAACAGGAGGGTTATGGCTGGCGAAGAAAACGATTGACCGGCTTTAATCTTCAATTATCTAAATTTTAAGTGAGCCCCGGAAGCCGCGGGCTGCATAATAGGATTCCGCTCCATTATGGTATGTAAAAACAGTATCATAGCGGCGGTCGCAGAAAATAGCTCCTCCCAGTTTCCTTATGTTATCGGGGGTTTTCACCCAGCTGGAAGTTTTGAGATCAAATTCGCCAATTTTCTGTAATTCCCGGTACTGCTCCTCTGTTAAAAGCTCAATGCCTATGGCAGCTGCCGCATCGACAGCATTATTCTTTGGTTTATTTTCTTTCCTCGATTCCAGTGCTTCACGGTCGTAGCAAAAACTCCTGCGGCCTTTAGGACTCTCAGCCGAACAATCGTAAAAAATATATTCACCCGACTTCTTATCAAAACCAACCACATCCGGTTCACCGCTTGTATTTTCCATTTCATAAAGCGTCAGCAGCTTATCCGAATTCTTTTCAAGCTTAGCCAGTACATTTGGCCACTCAAGTCCCTTATGCCGATTCATATTTTTCTCAAAACGATCCTGCAATGTTTGGACAAGTCCCTCACTCTGTGCGGCTGTCAATTTCTTTTTTGTCATAGTACTCATATTTCAATATAGTTTATCGATGTAACAAAGTTAGTCGTGCTTAAGTAATTATTTACAAAGGATGGTTTGAACTTACGAAATCAGTTTTTCAAACTCAATAAGATATATCCTGCTATCACATCACTTCATTATTTTTGTCGAGAAGTTGTTGAAGTATTTGCATTCCTCCAGGACCTCTTTGTAGAATTCGGTGTCGGAATATTCATTGACTAATTTTCTGAAATAATTGCGGTATTTTTCATTTTTGATTTCTGCTTTGGGGTCATCATTGTTCTTTTTGTACCATTCATAAACCGGCGGATGTTCGATATTGTAATATTCGTTCTGTTCGCATTTTGCGGCCATAAAATAATACTTCGCTTCAAGTTCCATATCTTTCGAAAGCTCAGCAGCCATCAGGTAATACTTCTTTGCTTTGCTCACATCGTAAAGAGGAAAGTAAGCGTCCTTAGTATAGTATGTTGACAATTGACCTCTCGTCTTGTAGGCGGAGGCCATCCAACTGTTACCGTAGTATGTAATATTATAATATCCGTTTGCCAGGAGGAAATAAAACTGTGCTTTTTTCTCAGGATCATTCTCTGTATCAGCCTGGTTTTGCAATTGAATCATTTTCCTTGAAAAGCCTAACAGGGTATATTTGGTTGTATTATTAAGTGCAAAGTCGCAGTCGTGACAGTCATTTATATGAATAAGAAAAGGATCTGCCGGCAGAGCTTCTGATTTGTCAATTCCATCCCGCATATTATAGCGCGGCTGAAGATTTTCTACTACTTCACTGAACATTCCTTTAGAGATATATTCTTTAACAAGGATGTCTTCAAGCTCATCAACTGTATAGTAGTAATTTTCGGTAAGGAACTGCATCCATTTCGAAACGTTATCCCATGGAGCATTCGCTTTAAGTGTATTATAGAGCTTCATAACGGGCTCATTGTTATAATCGACAGCGATATTATAATCGAATGGATTCTCCGAGGTGAAGAAATTCTCCCAGGGCATCTTCCTGCCCGATATTCCGAAACACAGATGCGCTTTGATGGTATCACCCTGAGTCCAGTATTTTTTAGCGAGAGTGTTAATGATATACAGAAAAGCATCTTCGGAGTGCAACTTCTTTAGTGAGGTATCTTTTTTAAGCCATTGCATTTTTACATTCAGAAAAGTTTCGGTAGAATCTGTAATTTGAGTGAGAGAGTTAACCTTACATATCAATTCGGCAATTTGAATCCGCTTAACCTCATCGAGATTGTTTTTGGGACAAACTTTTTTTGCTTCAAAGAAATATTTTTCAGCTTCGTCTGTATGATTCATTAAAGCAGCGATATACCCTGCTGCGTAATTCCACAAATAGTCGTTTCCTGTTTTCTTCTCATCAGCAATTTTGAACACGGTTTGATATAAGGATTTGTCGATATAATAGTTCCAGAAATAGTCATCGGATTTTAAATAAGCTTTGTATCCCTCCCACAAATGCTTCTGAGGCAGGTTATCTCTTTCCACCATTGCAACTGCTCTGGATAATATCAATGTCAGGTAAGGTGATTTTGGTTCGAACTGATAAATTTTCTTTATTGCTTCAAGATTTAGTGAATACGCTTTGTAAGCGGCAATTGTATAAACTAATACTTTATCGTGGTCATTCTTACACTGTTTTAAAGTCTCTGTAAACAGTGAATCGTTCCAATACCTGAAGCTTAAAACAGACTGCCGGCTGCGGCTTGGACAATTATCGAAGACATCAGCAAAAATAATATTAGCCCGTGCAGAATTTCCGATTGACCTTATTGCCCCGGCGTAATCAGCAAGTGACCAGTAATACATTAAGCTCCCCTTTTTAAAGTTCTTCCTGTACTTTTCAAAAAGGGATATTGTTTTTTGAAACTGGCCGGAATAGTGTGCAAGTCGTATCGCCTGATAAGTGTAACGTTCTCTGAAAAAGAGGTTTTTTGTTTCCTTAATCTTTACGGCAGCTGTGTCCAGAAGCTTATTCATCTTGAGTGTATCTCTGTCGATCTCATCCCAGGGATTTTTAAGCGCCACCTGGGGTTCGCACAGTTTCGCAAAGACCAGGTAATTGACTGCCTCATTTAATTTATTTTTATCTGCATAAGCAAAAACAGAGTTGTCTTTCCATTCCGGTTTCAGGCTTTCCGGGTTTGAAAGAAAGTTATGCAGATCTTCGAGGCTTGTTTTATAGATAAACTTTTCAAGATCATCAATAACGGGTTTGTTGTTTAGATATTTCAGCCAATCCTTCAGGTTATCGAGCCTTGGTCCCAAGCTGCCGTCTTCATTAGTCTTGTTGAATATGTAGTCAGACAGCAGGAAGGGTTTCAGTCTGGCGGGGTTAAACAGATCCTCTTCAAATATTTTATAGTAGTCATCATATTCATCAAAATAGGGACCGCAGCTCCTGGTGTCATCCGGGTGAACAAAAAAAAGCAGGATGCTAAAGGATAACAGGAAATATTTCTTCAACACTTTCATTTTTATTATTATTTGCAAGCACGTTGTGAAATCTACAAAGAGAAAACGCAATCATTTTTTATGCATTGGCTTAAAGAACATTTATATCATAATATAATAGAAGGACATCTAAATAATGCAATATTTCACAAGTTGTGCAAAATATATTTCTTATCGGAGGAAAACATTTAAGCCAATGCCTATTGCAAGGGCTTTGGCTTTGTTTTCCTGTATGCCATAGAAACTATATACGGGTGGATATTTTATGTTTATAAATGTATAGCTCACTAATGATTCAACAGCGACATTGTCTGAGATGAAATAATCCAAACCCACTCCAAGCTGAATATTATTCTGAGTAATATCGTTATTAGACCCCGAAGAACTTTGCTTTGCATAAGAATATGCGATGAGTAAAAATGGTTTGGCTTTCTGCTCATCCAGATAGTACCTTGCTGACGGACCGACGCCCCAGGTTGTACTACTGCTGCCTCCATAAGAATAATCCTGAACACTCAATGCCAGACCTAACGAAAAATTATCGATGATAAAATAATCAACACCCGGATTGAAAATCAGTACGCTGGTGTTATTGTCACTATTTTCCTGTGAAGTGGAGGTAAAGGAAATTGTCCCGTTTATGCTGAAAGTTCCTTTCCCGGTCAGGTTCTGTCCATATGAAAGCACGGTGAGTGATAAAACTAATACCACAAAAATGATTAAAGTTTTCATTGGAGATTCTCCTCTGGTTTAAATCTTAATGAAGTTACCCGTTATATTTTGTTCCCCGGACACGCTAAGTTTCCCGTATTTAACGTTTTAACATAATGAATTACCGGTCAACTAACAACGCCGGACGGACTGAAATTCTGCGCCAATACATAAAACCGCATCTGCAATTAAAATGTTGCGGCTTTCTAATAATGTTTTATTTTATACAGGGTTGTCGGGAGGATAAAGTAAACCCCGGAGACCCCCTTCCCGCTGAATAAAATCATATGTACAAGGAAAGGAGAAGCTATGCAGCAGCCCATCATCTATATTGATACCTCGGAAATTAATGAGAACAGAATGACTGAATTAAAAGAGGCTATGAAAAACCTGACCTCATTTGTAAAGCCTAATGTACCACGAATTATGTTTTATTCTTTCTTTCTTGATGAGAAAGAAAAAGTGATGTCCGTGGTTTCCATTCATCCTGATTCTGCATGCCTTGAATACCATATGGACAAAGGGAATGAAGAGTTCAGGAAATTTGCTGAGTTTATACGACTGAAAAAAATTGAAATCTATGGTGAGGTTAGCGAGCGAGTTATGGAACGACTCAGAAATAAAGCTGAAATGCTGGGAGCCGGGACAGTAAGCGTTTTCCATTCAACCTCCGGATTCAGCCGTATTGCTGCAGTCTGAGTTACAAATCGTGTTATATTTTTCAGGATTTATCAATGGGTAGGATTCCAATCAGGACATTAATTAATTCCGGATTTGGTCGGTCTTTGGTTGGTCAGATGCACCTCCGGGTAAGTTGATATTCAACCCGGCAACAGCGATTGAATATAAAATTCCGTCTTTGAAGGGTGCAGAGAAAATTCCCGTCATATAGAAGATCTATAATATGCTGGGTAAAGAAATTAAGGTGCTGGTGAACCGCGCGCAGGAACCCGGCGAATATACAATAGAGTTTGATGGGAAGCATCTTAGCAGTGGAATATATTTATACAGTCTGCAGCACGGAAGTTACTCAGCCGTCAGGAAAATGATACTCTTGAAATAATTAGTGAAGAGATAGTAAACAAAATGGACCCTTACCACCTAATGAATCGCGTCATATTCTCGCGTACTAGGCTGATTATCCGAAGTTAAAACCTCAGGGTGAAAGTGGTTTCTTCCGAGGATTTGGAGGTGACCCTTATGTTGCCTCCGTGGGCGCGCATAATCTGGCGGGAAAGGCTTAACCCGATTCCCGAACCCGCTTTCTTTGTGCTGTAAAACGGTATAAAGATTTTTTCAATTACATCTTCCGGGATGCCGGGTCCATTGTCGGTAACTTTGATAAGTATCTTCCCGCGGTCATCAAGAGAAGAAGTTAAGCTTATTTTTGCTGCTTCTTTCGTCTCAAGTGATTGTTCTGCGTTGATCAGTAAATTTATTACTACCTGCTCTACCAATTCCGGATCTGCGGTCAGCTCAAGACTTTCGGGTGTTACGCATTGACTGAACTTTATCCCTTTTTCTTCGAGCTCTTTCGCCATCAGGTTTTTTATTCTCTCAAACAATGAACCGATCCTGAAAATCTGAAAGTTTGGTTTTGGGATGCGGGTGAGATTCCGGTAGCTGTTTACAAAGTGAATGAGTCCTTCGCTCCGCCTTTGTATTGTGTTAACCGCGCTATTGATATCATCAAGCGATTCAGGATCGGGTGATGCCTGGCCCTGCACATTGTTTTTCAGGATCGACTGAACTGTAGATGCCAGCGATGAGATTGGGGTAATAGAGTTCATAATCTCGTGGGTAAGCACCCGGATCAGCTGCTGCCACGCTTCCATCTCCTTCTCCTCCAGTTCGCTTTGAATGTTCTGAAGCGATACAAGTCTGTATTTCTGATCTCTCAGCTTGAACTCTGTTGCGTATATGATCAGCTGTATGAAGTCATTTTCATCAGTAATCTTTATTGTTACCCTTTCACCTGCTTCAAGGGCAAAAAGTTTTTGGGTAAGGCTTCGACTGATTTTACTGAGCGATGAAATATTATTGAGGTGAGTTACCTTCAGCAGTCTCTTTGCCGCATTATTTATGAACTGGATCTCACCGTTCTGGTTATAGGAGATGAGTCCTATCCCTACATGCTGCATCACCGTTTCCAGGTAGCGCAGGTGCTCCTCCTTCTCACTTCGCGTGCTTTGAAACTTCATAATTACTTTGTTGAAGGATTTATAGAGATCCTTAAATGAGCTGCCGAGAGAGGTGTCAATGAATGTCTGAGAAAAATCGGAGTGTTCTATTGCGCTTAAGAACCGCGAGAGATCCCGGTTGGTTTTCTCTGCATAGTAGATAAGGGAGTAAAGCTGGATGATAATTATGATTGCCAGCACGATAATGCTTGCGTACAGCATTGTATAAAAAATAAGATAAAAAAGGAGCGTAATACTTATGCCGAGCACCGCAACCCGTAGTATAATATTCAATCTGAAATTCTTAATTATCATAACTTCAGGACGCCGGTTAATTGGTAATAGAATGAGGTTCGGGTAAATATTTTATAGAGATAACAGTGAGGTCATCGAACTGCGGTGAATTAGCGCTGAAGGCGGAAATCTCATCTGAAAGCGCCCGGAGAAACTCATCCCCCGCAATCTTATTATTCTTCTCAATGAATTTTAATATTCTTTCGCGGCCGTAGTCTTCGTCGTCTTTGTTGCGAGCGTCGTTGAAGCCGTCGGTGTAAAGAAGGATAATATCCCCGCTGTTCAGGCTGAGTTTGCGGTCGCATATGTTCTTTTCGAAAATGCTGCCGTCTTTTAACCCGAGTCCGATTCCCGGAGGCCGGAGTATTTCGACCTTATTCTTTTCGCTATTGTAATAGATGCCGGGTTCATGTCCCGCCCTGGCGTACAGGAAGGTGTTCTCTGCACAATCAAGAACGCCGTAAAACATAGTTACGAAGGAACCTTTCTCCAGCGTATTGATTAAAATTTTATTTACCCTCTTAAGAACCTCAGAGGGAGAGAGCGATACGCTTGCCTGCGACTGGAAGATACCTTTGGTAAGGGTCATATAAAAAGCGGCAGGGAGTCCTTTGCCGGAGACATCACCGATTACGACGCCCAGCTTATTATCACCGAGGTCGAAGTAATCGTAATAGTCGCCCCCGACTTCCCGGGCGGAGACACAGAGTCCCTTTATAATATAATCCTTAAGCGACGGATCCCTTTGGGGCAGCAGACGGGCCTGCACCTGGTGAGCGATTTCGAGCTCACGAGAGAAGCGTTCCCTTTCAAGCTCGTTCTGAATATCCTGCAGCGATACCAGCTTATACTTGTGGGCCCTCAGTTTAAAACCGCTTGCATAAAGAGATATCTGTTTCTCTACATTGTTCTGCACAATACGGATTAGAGCTTTTTGACCGGCATCGATACTATCGAGAGTGCGGACAAGCTCGGGACTAACCGACGATAACGATTTAATATTTATGATGTCGTTTACTTCAAGGAGTTTTTTTGCGGCATCATTGATGATCTCGATCCTGCCGCTTTCGGTGAAAGATATTAGTCCAATACCGACATGCTTCACTACCGTCTGCAGGTACTGGAAGTTTTCCTCCTTCTCCGAACGTGCTTGTTTTATCTGGTTCATTACCTGCGTGAATGCGCTGCCGAGTTCAAGAAATGAACCACCAAGTTTTTCGAGCGGGAAGGATTGTGAGAAGTCGGAATGCTTAATAGAGAGTATAAACTTTGAGACTTCGGAGTTGGTATTGTCGACGAATCTGATCAGCAGGAATATCTGGACTACTACGGCTGCGATAATAATAACGGGTGTTATGCTGAGCGAGCTTTGAAAGAATACATAGAAAAGCAGGAACACAGAAAAAGTTAAAACGAGTATCCTGAATATCAGATTTAGTCTGAAGTTTGTCATTTATTTTATAATTATTAAAAGCTTATCAAAGACTATACTTCTCCATCCTTCTGTAAAGAGCAGCGCGTGTTAACCCCAGCTCCCTCGCAGCTTTTGTAACGTTGCCGCCATTTTCATCCAGCACCTTCCTGATGACCGCTTTCTCAACCTCCTCGAGGTTATATGTGTCAAAAATAAATTTCTCTTCCTTTGTTTCCGGCGATGTGAAGAAGAAATCAGACGGCTGGAGGATATCTGAATCGCTCAGGATAATGCTCCTCTCAATAGCGTGCTGAAGCTCCCTCACGTTACCGGGCCATTTGTAATTCTCAAGTTTCTTAACCGTTACAGGACTCAAACGCAGATTCGGCTTATGATATTTAGACTTATAACCACTCAGGAAGTGCTCTGCAAGGAGTGAAATATCTTCCTTCCTTTCCCTGAGTGGAGGTATTTCAATTTCAACCGTGTTAATCCTGTAAAGCAGATCCTGCCTGAATCTACTTTCCGCTACCCTCTGGTGGATAGGTGTGTTCGTGGCGCATACCAGGCGTATGTCGATCGGCTTGTAATTGTTCGAACCGACCCTTGCCACCTGCCGGTTCTGAAGCACGGTAAGAAGTTTCGCCTGCAGCTCAACCGGGATATTTCCGATTTCATCGAGGAAGAGAGTCCCGCCTGAGGCAGTCTCAAATCTTCCCGCTCTATCATCCCTGGCGTCGGTAAATGCACCCTTAACATGACCGAACAGTTCACTCTCAAACAACGTCGGGGTTAGTGAGCCCATATCCACTCTAACAAAAACCTCGCCGGATCTTTTAGAATTTTTGTGCAGCGCTCTCGCGACGAGCTCTTTGCCAGTGCCGTTCTCTCCAAGGATGAGCACGTTGGCGTCGGTCGAGGCTACTTTTTCGATTGTCTGAAAGACTTTTTGAATTCCGGGAGATGCGCCGATTAACTCGCTGTATTTTCCGCTGCCGTTACCACCGCTGCCCGTAATGAGCTGCTTTCCTCCCGAGGTTTCCGATTGGATCTTCGACCGTTTCATCTTAAGTGCAGCAAGGAGTGTAAAGATAAATTTCTCATTCTGCCATGGTTTAAGGACGAAATCAGTGGCCCCTTCCTTCACCGCTTTAACTGCAAGCTCGATATCACCAAAAGCAGTTATCAGGATGACGGCCGCGGAAGAGTCTAGGTTCAGTATCTGGTTCAGCCAGAAGAGTCCCTCCTTCCCGCTGGTCATATCCTGCGTGAAATTCATATCAAGAAAGATGACATCATAGGTCTCATTCTTTAATAGCTGCGGGATGTTTTCAGGATTCTTTTCTGTGTGAACCACTGTAACGACCGATTTGAGGAGAAGTTTCGCCGCGAGCAATACATCTTCATTATCGTCCACTATCAGGACTTTAGCCGATTGTTTCGTCATATCTTCAAATATTTATTCAGCTGAATGATTAAATCTCCCTATTCAGTCTCTTAAAAATATGTAAATATTATAACATTTATCAGGAAACAACCCGATTATGTTGAATGGACTTATCCGGGGATGAATGTATACCTTCTGTGTTCTCTTTCCGGCCAATTTAACCAGTTTAAATATCTGAAAATCCATGCTGCAGCCTGGTTAAATCTGCATAATATTTTAAGTAAGTTCCTCACCCTCGATAGGTGCTTTTCATATAAAAGTGAATTTTCTTTCGGCCATCTCCCAGTCATCTCTCAGCCTCAACCTGCGAGATTCCAGCGGACCACACAACCGTTCATTCTATCCCCTGCCTGATCTGCCGCTTTCCTCATCTTCAGAATCTTATAAGAACCCCGCCAGGTTTCCGCCCCACTCCATCTTTCATATTCCGGCATTCATCATACGATAACCATCCTTCACTGTTCTCTGGCGGACACCAGTGTAATGAAAACGGACACCTGCCCGGGGCAGCAAAAAGGTTCAAAATAAAGATGGGGCGAATTCTCTGATGAACGGTTCCATAATTTGATAAGTAAATCCTTTCTTTTTTAACGAAAAAGGCACAGGTTTTGACCTGAAATAAGCGGGGTATTCCAGAATACATACGAAAAACTCAGGAGAGTTAAATGGACAGAAAGATTGAAAAGAAAAAATGGCCGCCGAAAAAATTAGCAATGTATGGAGGCGGTGCACTTCTTCTTATCGTAATTCTATACAGTTTTATTTTCGGTGATAAAAGCTCAAGACTAAATATTGAACAAGATAAAATTACAATCTCAACCGTTAAGTATGGTCCCTTCCAGGAATACATTCCTATTACAGGGACAGTGCAGCCGATTGAGACCTTCCTGCTGGATGTAAGCGACGGAGGAAAGGTAGTAACCAAATTCGTTGAGGAAGGGGCCTTTGTTGATGTGGGTGATCCTATCGTGAAGCTTGATAATGCTTCACTTACCCTGAGCATAATTTATAATGAAGCAAATGTGTTCCAGCAGATTAACTCTTTAAGAAGCACAAGATTGGCGATGGAGGAATCACGCCTGAGTCTGCAGGGTCAGCTTCTTGATATCGCACATAATTTGAGGCTTCAGAAAACCACCTATGAAAATAACAAAGTACTTTTTGAAAAGGACCTCATCTCGAAAATAGAATATGAGAATGCAAAAGATGAGTTCGAGTATTTAACTAAGAAAAAGGAACTTACTCTCGAAACTTTTCAGAAGGATTCTGTATTCAGAGCTCAGCAGATTGAACAGCTGGAAAAATCAGTGAGTACTCTGCAGGAAAACCTGAATATCACCAAGAAACAGCTAGAGGATTTAACCGTTAAGGCCCCGATTAAAGGACAGCTTACTTCGTTAAATGCAGAGATCGGACAGTCGATTGCCCCCGGTGCCAATGTGGGTGAGATTGACGTTGTCGATTCGTTTAAGGTAAGGGCATCAATTGATGAGCATTACATCGCAAGGGTTAGTCCTGGCCAGACCGGTGAGTTCTCCTTCAACAATCACGATTACAAGCTGGTAATTAAAAAAGTATTTCCTGAAGTAAAAAGCGGACAGTTTCAAGTTGATATGAACTTTGAAGGCGACATTCCGAAAGGAATACGAAGAGGACAGTCGGTACAGGTAAGACTTGAACTCAGTGAACTTTCTGAGGCGCTTACGATTGAGCGGGGAGGATTCTACCAGACAACAGGAGGACAGTGGATATTTGTTCTGGATCCTTCCGGTGAAACAGCTTATAAAAGAGAGATAAGACTGGGCAGGCAGAATACGGGAGAGTTTGAAGTGCTCGGTGGATTGAAGAAAGGGGAAAAAGTAATAACATCATCTTATGATACGTACGGTGATGTAGACAAATTAGTTTTGAAGTAATGAAAAAAATAATTCAAATAAAAAATAACCTTAGCTTCACTAAAAATATCTGTAAGCTGAACGCGGGAAGCTGACAGCACAGAAGGAGTTATTTATGTTAAAAACAGAAAACCTTAGAAAACTTTACACAACCGAAGAAGTTGAAACCACCGCGCTGAACAACGTCAATATAGAGATTGAGCCAGGTGAGTTTGTTTCTATTATGGGTCCTTCCGGATGCGGTAAATCAACTTTGCTCAACATTCTTGGATTGCTGGATAACCCCACAGACGGAAATTTATTTTTCCTGGAACATGAGGTTTCAAAGTACACAGAAAGGCAGAGAGCTCATTTAAGGAAAGAAAATATCGGTTTTGTATTTCAGAGCTTCAACCTTATTGACGAACTTACAGTCTATGAGAATGTTGAACTCCCTCTTCTCTATCTGGGCGTTGGTGTTTCGGAAAGAAAAACCAAGGTAAATGCAGCTCTTGAACGGATGGAGATAATTCACAGGGCGACACACTTTCCGCAGCAGCTTTCAGGAGGCCAGCAGCAGAGGGTTGCAGTTGCCAGGGCAATAGTGGGAAGTCCCAAGTTAATACTTGCTGACGAGCCTACAGGTAACCTTGACTCATCCCATGGTGATGAGGTTATGGGACTGCTGACTAATCTTAACGAAGCAGGGGCAACGATTGTGATGGTAACTCACTCACCCACATATGCAGAATACGGAAACAGAGTTATCCACCTCTTCGACGGTCACGTTGTTACAGAAAATTATAAAGAGAATTTCCATGTATAATGGGCAAAGTGCTGACAGAAAAGAACAGAGTAATTTCAATTAAAGGATGAATGATGCTCAAACTTACTAACATAGATAAGTTTTACAACAACAAATCGCTTAAAACATTTGTCCTGAGAAATATAAACCTTGAAGTCCGTGAGGGTGAATTCATTTCGGTAATGGGACCTTCGGGCTCGGGGAAGTCCACTCTTCTGCATATACTTGGTATGCTTGATTATCCCTCCTCCGGCGAATACTATTTTATGGATGAGCAGGTTCATCTGATGTCTGAAAAAAAGCAAACAGTCTTGCATAAGTCATTTATCGGGTTTGTATTCCAGCAGTATCACCTTATCGATGATCTCACCGTTTACGAAAACCTTGAAACCCCTCTGCTCTATCAGAAGATTAAAGCAGGCGAAAGACAGAGCAAGGTGGCAGAGATACTTGACAGGTTTAGTATGGTTGCAAAGAAGGATCTTTTTCCTTCACAGCTTTCGGGAGGACAACAGCAGCTGGTTGCTATTGCCAGGGCTATAATAGCACAGCCGAAACTGATACTTGCGGATGAGCCTACAGGCAACCTGCATTCAGATCAGGGAAAGGAGATAATGGAATTGTTAAAGAAGTTAAATGATGAGGGAACAACTATTATACAGGTAACCCATTCGGAAACAAATGCAGAATACAGTGAGAAAATAATAAGACTCCGAGACGGCTGGATTGAAATCTGAAATAATAAGCAGGATGAAATGATGTTAAAGAATTATCTGAAAATCGCATTTAGAAACCTTGTAAAAAGTAAGGCGTTTTCGTTTATAAATATAGCAGGACTCGCAATCGGGCTTTCTGGTTTCATCCTGATCTCATTGTATTTACGGCAGGAGCTGAGTTATGATGAGTTCAATAAGAAAGGAGATCGTATTTACCGTCCTGTTGAAATTCAGCGTCCTACCGGAGTGCCGGTACAAAATGTTGCTGTAACGATGGGACCCCTGGCAGCAGCACTTAAAAATGATTTTCCTGAGATAGATGAGGCTGGCAGGATTATGCCGGCCCCGACATTCTACTGCAGCGTAGGGGAGAAAGGATTCTATGAAAACGAGATCGTGTATGCTGATCCCCAAATCTTAAGCATATTTACCATTCCTTTTATTGAAGGGGATCCTGCGCAGTCGCTGTCCGAACCAAATACAATATTATTAACGAAGTCCGTTGCAGAAAAATACTTCGGTAGTGAAGATCCTGTCGGTAAAATGTTTACGATTAACCAGATTAGAGGAAAAAGTGATATGAAAATAACGGGGGTAATTAAGGATTACCCTGAAAATTCCCACCTTCATTTCTCTACGATGGTTTCACTTTCAACGTTAACGGGTCAACTGCCCTGGCTGAAAAACTGGGGTACTAATACCCTTGCCACATACGTTCTCTTAAAGAAGGGAGTTGATAAAGCTCAGCTTGAAAGTAAATTCCCTGCCTTCATCGACAAGTATCATAAAGGAGATGAGTCGTACAATTTTTCTTTGTATCTGCAGCCTTTGAAGAACATTCATCTTTATTCTGACGATATCGTTTACCAGACGTTTAATTATAACCAGGGAAGCATAGTTAAAGTATACACCTTTTCAACTATTGCCATTTTCATTTTATTGATTGCCTGCATAAACTTTATGAACCTGTCTACTGCAAGATCGGCCAAGAGAACGAAGGAAGTTGGCATAAGAAAAGTTCTTGGTTCAAGCAGAGCAAACCTGATTATGCAATTTATGGGAGAAGCAATAATCATTGCTTTGTTTGCTTTTGTGCTCGCCGCGCTTATTACCGAGTTCGCATTTCCGTATTTTAAACAGATTTTCAATATCAAACTTGACTTCCTGCTTAGCGACAATATTCTGTTCATCCTGGAAATGCTGGCGGTTACAATAATTGCAGGCATAATCGCCGGCTTATATCCCGCGATTTATCTTTCAAAAGCACAACCGGCACAATCACTAAAAAACTTCAAGAGCAGGTTCGGCGGAGCATTTCTTAGAAAGACTCTGGTCGTAACCCAGTTTTCAATCGCACTGGTGCTAATTGTCAGCAGCGGGATCGTAATGGATCAAATGAATTATGTCAGAAACAAGAACCTGGGATTTAACAAAGAGCAATTACTGTATGTCCCTATCCGGGGCAAATCTGAACGGGATAAGGTAGAGCTACTAAAGAATAATCTTCTTCAGAATAATAAAATTGCGGGTGCTTCGGCAGTTTCGGGACCGGTGGGGGCAAGCGGAAGTCAGGGTACTGAGGCGATTGCAGGAGATAAAGCGCAGAACCTGATGATGCGGAAGAGTTATGTTGATTACGATTACTTCAAAACGATGCAGCTTAATATTGTTGACGGGAGAGCCTTTTCTCGGGATTATCCTACTGATTCAAGTAATGCAGTAATTATAAACCAGACGGCCGTTAAGAAGTTCGGGTGGAAAAATCCAATCGGCAAACAGTTTAAGGACGAGCCCAACAGAACTGTAATAGGGGTGGTAAAGGATTATAATTTTACTTCGGTGCATGCTGAGATTGAACCTCAGATAATCCGTATTGCAAAAGAGAACAGTCTTAATATCGATAATCTCCTTATCAGGGTTAAACCGGGAAGTTTGAGTGAAACGATAAATTACATTGAAAATACCTGGAATAAAGTTAACGAGGGTAAACCGTTTGAGTACACCTTCGTGGATGATTATTTCAACAATATTTATAAATCGGATTTAAATACTGAAAAATTATTTAATACTTTCGCCTTCCTCGCAATATTAATTGCCTGTCTTGGACTGTTCGGACTGGCGTCATTTACGGCCGAGCAAAAGACTAAAGAAATTGGTGTTAGAAAAGTTCTGGGTTCTTCCGTATCAGGCATAGTTTATCTTCTTTCCAAAGAATTTATCAAATGGGTTTTTATTTCCTGTGTAATAGCCTTCCCTGTTGCATATTTATTGATGAACGACTGGCTTGATAATTTCGCATACAGAACAGGAATAAATGTTTTTGTTTTTATAGCAGCTGCATCGTTAATCATTCTTATTGCACTGCTTACAGTAAGCTACCAGGCAGTTAAAGCTGCGCTTGCAAATCCTATAAAATCTTTACGGTATGAATAAAAACCAGGTATAAATCATGATTAAAAATTACTTAAAAATTGCGCTCAGAAACCTGTTGAAGTTCAAAGCATATTCCTTCATAAATATTTTCGGTCTCGCTATAGGGATAGCCGCCTGTATAATGATCCTTCTGTTCATAAACGATGAACTGAGTTATGACAGGAATAACTTAAAAGCGGATCAGATTTACCGGGTGCATACTGCAGCCCGCTTAGCGGGAAATGAAAGCAACCTGGCAGTTTCCCCGGCACCACTGGGAAAAACACTGGTAAATGATTTCCCCGAAGTAATTCAGTACGTCAGGTTAATGCCGAACAGAACTATGCTCATCCGCTATAAAGATAACGTGTTCAATGAAGCCAACTTTTACTGGGCCGATTCAACACTATTTGATGTATTTACAATTCCTTTCATCCAGGGAGATCCTCAAACCGCACTGGCGCAGCCGCATACAATTGTGATAACGCAAAGGCTGGCAAAGAAATACTTCGGGAATGAAGACCCGATGGATAAAATAATGAACTTTGAGGATGGGACGCCGTACACTATTAAAGGAGTTGTTAAAGATTGTCCTCATAACGTTCATTTTCATTATGATATTTTCGCCTCGATGGCCAGTCTTGGCCTTGGCGATACCCCTTTCTGGGTAGCAAATAGTTTTCATACATACATAGTTTTGAAAAAAGGAGTGCCGGGATCCCAGCTTACGGCAAAGCTGCCTGCATTTGTAGAGAAATATGCAGGACCTCAGCTGCGCGAACTTTTCCAGACTTCCTACGAAGAGATTTTAAAATCAGGCAGCAGATACGAATTTCATATGCAGCCATTAACCGACATTCACTTAACGTCGCACCTGGATTATGAATTGGAGCCGAACAGCGATATTAAATACATATATATATTTTCTGTTATTGCTCTGTTTATACTGCTGATAGCGTGCATCAACTTTATGAATCTCTCAACTGCAAGATCCATGCTTCGTTCAAAAGAAGTTGGAATAAGGAAGGTGCTCGGTTCGAACAAATCGCAGCTCATAAAGCAATTCCTAACCGAGTCGGTTTTGATGACTTTTATTGCTGTAGTTATAGCCATAGCACTTGTTGAAATTTTTCTTCCCTCATTCAACAGTCTGGCAGGCAAGGAACTGCACACATCATACTTCAGTAATTACCTGGCTCTTCCTGCTCTCTTTGTAGCAGTTATAGCAGTAGGATTGATTGCAGGGAGCTACCCGGCGTTCTTTCTATCGTCCTTCAAACCCGTCACTGTGCTGAAAGGTAAGTTAAACGGAGCAGGCGGAACCTGGCTGAGGAGCGGATTGGTTGTTTTTCAGTTTGCAATATCCATTGTTCTTTTCATAGGGACTTTCATCGTGTACGGACAGCTGAAATACGTACAGGAGAAGAACCTTGGTTTTGACAGAGATCATGTGCTGGTAATAACCAGGGCCTGGGCGCTTGAAAAGCAGTCGCAGACGTTTAAAGAAGAACTGAAGAAAAACTCTCATATAATTTCCGCATCCAATTCAGATAACCTTCCCGGACGAAACTTCGGACAGACTGTGTTCAGACCCGAAGGTACGCAAAGCTCTCAGCAGTATATTCTTTCAGTTATGTCTACCGATTATGATTTCGCTGAAACAATGAAATTGCAGCTGACCGGGGGAAGATATTTTTCAAGAGATTTTGCTGCAGATACCCAGGTGGTTGTTCTTAACGAGAGCGCTGTAAAGCATATGGGGATAAAGGATCCTGTGGGTAAACGTGTAATATTACCAGGGCGAACTCCCGATCAGAATGTTTTCTATAAAATAATCGGGGTTCTTAAGGATTTCCACTTTGAATCTTTACATCAGAAGATAAGACCGCTGGCAGTCGTACTTGACAAAGGTGAGACAGCCTTTCTGCCTGTTAGAATAAGTGCGGGCGATGTATCAGGATCTGTTGGCTTTATCGAAAGTGAGTGGAAGAAATTTGTACCCGGTAAACCATTCGAGTATTTCTTCCTTGATGACGACTTCAACAATCTCTATGAATCAGAGCAGAAAACCGGAGAAATATTCACGGTGTTCTCCGTACTGGCAATATTTATCGCATGTCTGGGTCTGTTCGGACTTGCAGCGTTCACTGCTGAAAGAAGAACTAAAGAAATCGGGATCAGGAAGGTTCTGGGTGCTTCAATTCCCGGAATTGTTGTACTTCTGTCAAGAGAATTTACGAAATGGGTTCTGCTGGCAAATATTATTGCCTGGCCCCTTGCGTATTATTTTATGAACAGCTGGCTTCAGAACTTTGCCTACAGGATTGACATGGGATGGGGCATCTTTTTACTGTCAGCCGTCATCGCCCTGATAATCGCTCTGTTTACCGTCAGCTTCCAGGCAGTAAAAGTTGCTGTTGCAAATCCTGTAAGGGCGCTTAGAAGCGAATAGTTGGGTAAATATTAAGTTCCTAATCAATTGCTGAAAGGTGAAGATATGAAAGATGTAAGTATTCCGCTGCCAGAATTCCTGGAACAGCAGATCGCCGAGATTGAGGTAAAGATTAATGGTAAAAAACGGCAGTACAACTTCAGGGTGGAATCCTTCAGGTGGGAGCCTGACGGAGAGTTGTGGACAGTGGAGAAAAAGATAGGCCGTCTGAAAGAACTGATAGATAGTTACAACGCTGTATGGGAGCTGATCCAGATATTCAAGCCTAAAGAAGATTCAAAATTTGTTCAGGTATTGTTCAGGCAGAAGAGTAACGTATAAGACTTTTTATTCAAACATCAGCGCGAGGATAATATGCTTTTGAATTACTTAAAAATTGCATTCCGGAATCTTAGAAAAAACAAGGGATATTCCTTCATAAATATATTCGGCCTGTCTGTAGGTATCGCCGGATGTATAGTTATACTTATTTACATTCAGAATGAATTAAGTTATGACAAATACAACAGGAATTATGACAGAATATACCGTGTTCACCTCTCAGCAAGAATTAGTAATAATGAACTGGAAACAGCTGCATCCTGCGCACCCTGCGGTCCCGCCTATGTTGAGCAGATCCCTGAAGTAGAGAACTTTGTACGTATCAGAAACTATGGTTTCCCGGTAGTAAGATATGAAGATAAAGCTTTCAGTGAGGAAAAATTTTACTGGGTCGATCCGTCTTACTTCAAAATCTTTACAGTCCATTTCCTTAAAGGAAATCCCGAAACAGCACTTCGTGAACCCAATTCCGTGGTAATAACAAAGTCAACCGCGGATAAATATTTCGGCGACGAGGATCCTATTGGAAAGATTCTGAATGCGGACAGGCGCAAGGATTATATCGTTACGGGCGTTATAGATGATATCCCGATCAACTCCAGTTTTCATCCTGATTTCCTCGGTTCTCTCTCTTCATATAATGTGGATACTGATCAGAACTGGCTCAGTAACAACTACTATACATATATCCTGGTCAGGAAAGGTACAAATCCTGATGAGTTAAGTAATAAAATATACAATGTTTCTAAAGAATATATCGGGGCACAGCTGATTAAAGTGGTGGGGACAACATACGATCAGCTGATTAAAAGCGGCAGCAGGTTTAATTTTGTTATTCAACCCTTAGGCGACATACATTTGAAATCGCACCTGTCAAATGAAGCAGAAGCAAACGGAGATGTTCTTTACGTCTATATGTTCGCTATTATTGCTTTCGCTATTCTGCTTATCGCATGTATAAATTTCACCAACCTGTCGACAGCCAGGTCATCCGGTCGCGCAAAGGAAGTAGGAATAAGAAAAACTCTGGGATCCAGCCAGGCATCATTAATCAGGCAGTTTCTCATTGAAACAATGCTGATGAGTTTCCTCGCAATGCTGTTCGCTCTGCTGCTTGTGGAACTGTTCCTTCCCACTTTTAATTCAATTGCCGACAGACAATTATCACTTATATTTACTAATTTATATTCTTTACCTATCCTCATTGTTTTCATATTACTGGTTGGGTTCATTGCAGGAATGTACCCGGCTTTTGTGCTGTCGTCATTAACCCCGGTGAGGGTCTTAAGAGGAAAACTACAGAGATCTTCCACAAAATCTTTACTTAGAAATTCACTTGTAATCCTGCAGTTTTCCATTTCGATTATACTTATCGTGGGTACCTTTATAATTGCTAGTCAGCTCGATTATATACAGAATAAAAAACTCGGCTTTAACAGGGATCAGATCCTTGTTATAAAGAAAACCGATGATATAGGAAGAAGCATGGGGTCATTCAAGTATGATCTTTCACAGATAGGGACAATAACAAGTGTAACAAACTCAACCAGCATACCGGGAGAGAATTTTAGTGATACGGCATTCAGGCGTGAAGGCTCAGGCCCCGATGAAGTTCATGATATTAAGGTCCTCTTGACAGACTATGAGTTCATTAATACATACCAGATAAAGATGAAGGCGGGTAGATTCTTCTCCCGTGATTTTGCAGGAGACACAACAGCCGTAGTATTAAATGAAGCTGCTGTAAAATCACTGGGACTCAAGGATCCAATAGGGAAAGATCTGCTCAGACTGGGAGACACCCCCGAGACGCCGGACAGATTTAAGATTGTGGGGATAACGGATGATTTTAACTTTGAATCCCTCCATCAAAAAATTGAGCCTCTCGTAATAGGTCTGTTTCGCCCCAGCAATTTCGGAAGGTTTGTTTCTGTAAGATTTGCACCGGCTGATCCCCGCATTACGATAAAACAAATTTCATCTGCCTGGCACAAATACTCCGGCAGCCAGGCATTTGAGTATACATTTTTTAATGATGACTTTGCCAGACTTTATGCTTCTGAACAGAGAACCGGACAGCTCTTCACAATCTTTTCTGTTCTGGCCATATTCATAGCCTGTCTTGGTTTGTTAGGATTAGCCGCATATACTGCCGAACAAAGAACAAAGGAAATCGGTATACGGAAAGTGCTTGGGGCAACTGTTCCTGAAATAATATTTATGCTGACAAAAGAATTTACCAAATGGGTTCTGATTGCCAATTTAATAGCTTTGCCCGTTGCTTATTTTTTTATGAAGGAGTGGCTTGAGAATTTCGCCTACAGAATAGGCTTTAACGTGTGGGTCTTCATACTTGCAGGCGTGAGCGCTCTGCTTATTGCAGTAGTAACGGTAAGCTACCAGGCAATTAGAGCCGCTATGGCTAACCCGGTAGAAAGTCTAAAGTACGAATAAAAACTAAAGGAGTTCTGAAATGTATAAGAGCTACCTAAAAACAATTTTAAGGAATCTCCTTAAGAATAAAATATTCTCGTTTGTTAATATTACAGGTCTTGCCATCGGGGTGGCCTGCTTCATAATAATAGCGCTCTTCGTAACCGATGAACTCGGCTACGATTCATACAATACAAATGCCGGTAGAATTTTTAGAATAAATTCTCATTACAAAATCGGAGGGAACAGATTCAACCTGGCAAACTCGCCTGTTCCGCTGGCAGGAGTACTTCAGTCGGAATACCCGGAGATACAAAAGACTACCCGCATGTTCCGGGGAGAAAATATCTATGTAAAAAAGGATGATGAATTTATAAAGGAAGAGAATTTCTTTTATGCGGACTCGACGATGTTTGATGTATTTACAATCAATTTTGTCAGAGGGAATCCTTCAACGGCATTACTGCAGCCTAACAGCGTTGTTCTCACCACAAAAGCTGCAGAGAAATATTTTTCTTCAGCGAACCCTGTCGGGAGAAGGATAACCCTGTCGAACGGACAGGATTTCCAGGTTACCGGTGTGGTAAAACCTGTCCCGTCCAATTCACATTTTGAATTTGATTTCCTTGCCTCTTACAGCTCGCTGCCCGAAAGTAAGCAGACTAGCTGGTTCGGTCATTTTGTCCATACTTATGTCTTAACTAATAAAAACATAACAGCTGAGCAGCTTAATGATAAGATATCCAGCGTTACTGAAAAGCATACCGGTCCCATTATACAGGCGGCATTCGGCTTAAGCTACAAAGAATTCCTCAACAGGGGAAATGATTTCTCTTTTGTGTTCGTTCCGCTGAGAGAGATTCATCTCTATTCGGATGTCTTCAACGAGTTCAAGGAAACCGGAAGTATCGACACTCTATATTTATTCTCCGCGATTGCTCTGTTCATTTTAATAATAGCCTGCATAAATTTTATAAATCTCTCTACAGCTAAATCTACCCAAAGAGCCAATGAGATAGGTGTAAGGAAAGTGCTGGGTTCAAGCAGGATTCAGCTTATCCGTCAGTTTTTGATGGAATCTGTTCTGTTCAGTTTTATTGCTGTAGTACTGGCAACAGTTATAGTGGAATATACCCTTCCCTGGTTTAATGAACTTACCGGGAAGCAGCTGACACTTGATCCGGGCAGCATTTTCACTATCCCCGCTCTCTTGATTTTCACCCTGCTCCTCGGGGCAGCCGCGGGACTATATCCGGCACTGCTGCTTTCATCTTTCAAACCTGTTTCAATCCTTAAATCAAACAGGCTTTCTGGTAACCGGAGCGGGACATTGAGGAAAGGATTGGTAGTATTTCAGTTTGCCACATCAATCATTTTATTTGTCGGAACTTTCGTGATATACAGCCAGATGGAATATATCAAAAATAAAAATCCCGGGTTCAATAAAGATCGGATTCTGATAATAAAGAATGTTGGTGACCTAGGGAGACAGCAGTTTGCATTTGCAAATACAATAAAAGGAAATTCAGATATAATTGATGCTTCACTTTCACAGGGACTTCCGGATCACCGGCTTACCGCCGAAGTATTCCGTAAAGAGGGAACCGATAATGAAAATGAAACGATCGTATATCTTCCGGTTGATTACGATTTTCTTAATACCTACCAGGTTGAAATGAAAGAAGGAAGGTTTTTTGAACGTAACATTACTACAGATAGCTCGGCAATTATTTTGAATGAGGCAGCGGTAAGGAAATTAAATTATACCGATCCTCTTAATAAACGTCTTGTGTATAACCTTGGTGAGAACCAGACAGCAAGTCTGAAAATAATCGGCGTTGTAAAAGACTTTCATCTCCAGACCTTAAAATATGAAATAAGTCCTGCGGCGTTTGTTTTACTGAATGAACCCTCGGCGGATTTCCTCTCGGTCAAAGTTTCACCAGTGAATATCAGCGGCACAATAAAATATCTCTCGGATAAATGGAAAAGTTTCGGACAACTAAAACCAATGGAGTATTCTTTCTTCGATGAATACTTTGCCGAAGAATATAAGTCAGAAATACAATCGGAAAAAGTTTTTACCATCTTTGCCATACTCGCTGTGCTTATCGCGTGCCTCGGCCTGTTCGGACTGGCAACATTCACAGCCGAACAGAAAACCAAAGAGATCGGGATCCGGAAAGTACTTGGAGCAAATACTCTGAACATTGTCTCGATGCTGACAAAAGAATTTTTAATACTTGTAGCTATTGCAAACATATTAGCCTGGCCGGCTGCCTATTTTATAATGAATAACTGGTTGAGCGAATTTGTATACCGGACAGATATAGGGATAGGTGTTTTTGTGCTAGCTGGTACTGCTGTGCTGCTGATCGCAATTCTTACCGTGGCTTATAAATCAATTCAGGCAGCAAATGCCAATCCGGTAAAGAATCTGAAATACGAGTGAGGGAATTAAAGATTGAGAATTACAAGATTACAAGATTAAGGCAGAGAACCTGCCAGCAGTCCGGTTTCGATTCTAAGAATACCAGGCTGAAGGCAGGTTCCGATAATATCTGCTAAGATGCAATTCTATCCTACTTTAAAAGTATAAGTTTCCTTACAGAAAAATTATTTCCTGATTGAAGTTTATAAATATATACTCCGCTTGTAAGGTGGGAACCTGCATCAGAAGCATTAAGGGTTACCTCATGCTCACCCGCCCTTACAAATCCATCTACAAGAGATGCTGCTTCCTGCCCGATGGTGTTGTAAAGCTTCAGGCTCACAAATCCGTCATCGGGTACACTATATTTAATTGTTGTCGATGGGTTGAAGGGATTAGGATAGTTCTGACTTAAAGAAAATTTAGCCGGAGCACCCATATTTATCTCAATTATCTGCGAATAGAAAAAAGAACCATCAAAATCAATCTGCTTCAACCGGTATGAATAGTAACCCGAGCTTACATCATCGATGAAAGTATAGATGTTCTGCTGAGAGGTAGTTCCGTTACCCTCTATGTAACCGGTTTTCTTCCATTCACCATTATCTGAACTACCGGTCTGACTGCCCGCTGCTGTTCTCTGAGTTCTCTCAATCTCAAATCCCCTGTTATTCGTTTCAGTGGCTGTAGTCCATGTTAAAACCACGCCTGCCCCGCTTAACCTTGCATTAAAGCTTGTTAGTTCAACAGGGATGACAGCAAAAAGATTTTTATAAAAGGTAAAGTTACCGTCATATTCACCCGAAACTAAATCTGTTCTTCCGTCGCCGTCAAGATCGGCAAACCCCGGATGAGCTGATTGCTTCACCCCGATAGCCGATGTCAATGAGTTATTTAATGTCCATACAGGATTAAAACGGTCGCCTGTATTTTCATAATAATTTATGCTTCCGCTCAGACGTCCGATGAAAAGGTCATAATCACCATCGTTATCTATATCCGTAAAAGCCGGTCTGCATGAACCGGGAAAACTGATTGAAGAAAAAATTGTTGTATTCTGGGTGAATGAATTATTACCATCATTCAGATAGAATTTGGTATTACCGGCGCCATCAGAGCCTACCAGCAGGTCCAGGTCATCGTCTCCGTCAATATCAACAAACGCCGGCACGCTTTGATAGTTGACGCTTACATTAGAAAACATGGTGGTGTTTTCAGTGAAGCTTCCGATATCATTTATGTATAATTTTATCCCTCCGCCCGAATATCCTGAAACAATATCCAGATCCGAATCATTATCGATATCTATAAAAACAGGTGAACATCTGAAACCGGGATCGATACCGGCAAAAAGCAATGATGGTGTTTCAAATGAGGGGGCATTGGCTGTTCCGTTATTCGCTATATATAAAACACCATTATACGGTGAACCCGAGATAAGATCGAAATCTCCGTCATTATCAAAATCTGCAAAGGAAACAGTAGAGGAACCACTTGACTTGATGACTTTGAAATAATCAGGATTGTACTGGTACTGGGGATTGGAGATGGTACCTGTATTCTCATAGAAAAACAGATCGCCGTCGTCTGTTCCGTAAATTAAATCTGCATCATTATCCCCATCGAGATCACAGAAAGTCGGATCTTTCCAGTAATTTGTTGTCTCGACAACTGAGAACAAAGTATTGTCCTGCATCCAGGCAGGAACAGATGCTGTACCGGTATTTATGAAGTAATATACGGCCGCGCCGTCTCTGCCCATCAGAAGATCAAAATCACCGTCGTTATCGAGATCAGCAAAAGAAGGATAAGCGTTGAGACCCACATCAGGAATACCCGCAACGAGGTCATCGTCTCGCTGGAACACAGGGGCTGAGACCGTTCCGGTATTCTTGAAACCCATACTTATTCCTGCAGTCGGTCCGCCGAGGAGCGATTCACCTATTCCGACAACCATATCCTGATCACCGTCATTATCAAGGTCAACGAATACCTGTTTTGCGTCGGTTCCGATCTGACCGTTCGCGTCTGCAAACAACGTGGTATTCACATCAGCCCAGGAAGGAGCAGAAGGACTACCGGTGTTCTCGTAGTATAATATTCCGTTATATCCGCCTATTGTAAGATCGAGATCGCCGTCGCCATCGAGGTCACAAAGTGCAGGATAATATGAATTGGTGTATTGGTATCCCCCAGCATAGATCGATGAGAACATAGATGCATCTTTTGAAAATTCGGGCTGTAAATTCGACCCTGTGTTCTCATAATAGATTATCTCAAGTCCGCTGCTTCCAAGTACAAGATCGAAATCTCCGTCATTATCGAGATCGCCGAAAACAGGGGCAGAAAATGATTCAGGAATTACTCCCCCGGGAGCAAAAATAGAATCTACTTTCTCCCAGTCCTGGGCAAATGCTGATGATGAGAGAATTGTTAAGAGTAGTATAAAATATTTCAACGTTTTCCTCCTGAACTTTGTTGATATTAAGAGTATAATGGATATGGAACATCAACATTCCCCGTTTTAGACACCGGTTTACCTGATGTTAATTCATTAAGTTACCTTATCCGACGGTTTAAAATAATCATATTCCGATGAAAAAAATACGGTTAAGATTTGAGTGTATTGTTGAAATGTAACGGGAAGTGGAAATAAACCCTGCAATGCTTTATCTTTTCCAGTCACTAAAAATGTTTTTGAAGGAAAAATAAATGTCCCCTAAGCAGATAAAAATAAAAGATAAGAGTAAGCTTTATATCAAATGGAATGATGACAGCGAGAGCGAGATTGGGTTGAAATATCTTCGCGATGAATGTCCCTGCGCGTCCTGTAAAGGTGAAACCGTGTTGATGAAGACCTACCGGCCTGCAAAGAAAGCATCTCACCCCGATATGTACAAGGTAACCGACATTAAGCCTGTGGGAGGTTATGCTATCCAGATAAGCTGGAAAGACGGACATAATACAGGCATCTATACCTGGTCCAACCTTAAGCAGCTGGCTGAGGATGAGGAGAGCGGCCGGAGCCAGGACTATGATAAACTTATATGATAACTCAGAAAGATATTAAATACTATTCTGCCCTGCTTCAGAAAAAATACAGGCAGCAGGAGAAGAAGTTTATCGTTGAAGGTGATAAGCTCATCACTGAGGGTATTGAAAGCGGAGCTGCGCCTGAAGTAATCTTAACAACAACAGCGTTCTTTGAAGAACAGCCGGAATACTTCGGCTCTCTGAAAGAATTCAGGATTGAGAAGATCAAAGCTGCCGAATTAAGAAAGCTTGCCGATACCAAATCTCCACAGGAAGTAATTGCGGTTTTCCCTTTCAATAAAGCCAGGTTAAAGTCGGCGATGCCAGATAGTCCCTTATTGGTTTATCTGGATGACTTATCCGATCCGGGCAACACCGGCACAATCCTGCGGAACTGTGACTGGTTCGGTATCAAATATATTCTTATGAGCGAAGGCTCGGTTGAACTTTTCAACCCGAAGGTTGTGCGTTCGAGTATGGGATCTATCTTCCACCTCAATATTTATGAGGACATTCAGATCAGGCAACTGGAGGAGTTTAAAGGGAAAGGTTATCATATCATTTGTTCGGATATACAGGGCGAGGATGTATTCGATTTCAGGCGGCCGGCAAAAAGCCTAGTCGTATTTTCTAATGAAGCACATGGTCCCGCAAATAATATCAGGGAACTTTCTGATCACTTTATTTCTATCCCTAAAAAAGGAGAAGCCGAATCACTTAACGTGGCTTCGGCTTCTGCTGTGATACTCAGTTATCTTACCAGGTAAATGGGCTTAATACTACCGTACCTATTATACTTCCGGAGTTATTTGAGAAGAATTTAATTTTTTTGTCTCTACAAAATTACCAGACTGCAGTCGGTAGAAATAAAGACCCGAAGCCAATCCGGAAGCGTTAAATTTAACTTTATACTGCCCCGGTGCCTGAACAGAATTCACGAGTACAGCAGCTTCCCTTCCAAGTACGTCATATATTTTTAATGTAGTTAATCCGGGTTGAGAAATGCCCACAGAATATTCAATAGTTGTGGATGGGTTAAAAGGATTTGGATATGCATTATCCAGGTGATATCCCGCCGGCTTATTTTCTTCTTCCACCCCGACGGGCGCAGAATCATCATTAACAACAGTTAAAGTAGCTTCACCAAGATTAACTGCATCAAAGGTCGAACCGGCAATTATATATTCACTCTGCGAGATGTTAAGAAGATCAAACGCCCTGTCCTCTCCGCCGTTTTTACCAATCGTTTCTGTCCATACAGTATCACCATTCTCATCTGCAGAAATAAGATAGTAATTGAACTCACCAGGTATCTGGGAATCAGTATTTGCAAGTATCATATAGCCCCCGCCAGGTTTTGCAAGGATTCTTCTTCCTTCATCGTAACCGCTACCGCCGAAGGTCTTTTCCCAGGTTAAATTACCAACAGAATCGGTCTTAACTACGTATGCATCAAGCTCGCCTGCGCCCATTGAAGCAGTGCTCCCGCAGAAAATATACCCATGGTCGGGAGTCTGAATCGGAAGGTTTGCTTCATCGTAATCGGAACCGCCAAATATTTTTGTCCACAAAGTATCTCCGTCTGCATCGACTCTCAGCAGCCATGCATCAGACCAGTTGTATAAACCTGAGACGATAAATCCGCCGTCATCAGCAGCATTTATACCATATCCGGGATCATTTCCCGAAGTACCGTATGTTTTGAACCAGACCGAATCGCCGGCAGCATCAATCTTAAATAAAAAGAGATCTTCTTCTCCGGCACTGAATGATTTCGTTCCGCCGGTAATAACATATCCACCGTCATCAGCAGGAGCAATTGAAAGACCGACGTCCTTCTGATTGCCGCCGAAGTTCTTTTCAAATACAGTGTTTCCATCATTATCGACTTTAACAACATATATATTTTCAAAATCATTTTCAGTATCAGTAAGTCCCACAGCAATATAGCCGCTGTCGGGAGTCGCTATAAGATCAGCAAAAACATCACTGCCGTCATTGCCGAACATTCTTGTCCATATCGTGTCGCCGTCAGCATTAGTTTTAATAAGATAGCCGTTACCGAACCTTCCCAATCCAAATGATTGTGTGTAACCTGCGGCAATGAATCCACCGTCAGTTGTCATCTGAACCGCATTAGCTTCATCGTAAGCATCTCCTCCGTATGTATGATTCCACAGAATTGTCTGAGGGAATGCAGCACCGGTTAAAATAAGTACAAAGAATACCCTGTACAGAAGTACTTTCATATATATCTCCTTTAGTTTTGGAATTTTTGACAGGCAAGTCTAAGTATTTATGTGATATTTACCAAACCATTAATGGTGATAAAATGAGTAATGGTTAATTGCTGTGATGAAATTTGAAAATCCGGGAGAATAAACTTTCAGCCTTTTATAGTTTCCTTTACTTTCTTTACCACAACCTTAACTCCTTCAACGCGCAGCACGACAATCTTACTTCCCTGCTCTATATATTCCCAATCGGCTACAACATCATATCGCTTCCCGTTAAACTCGGCTGTGCCCGCAGGCCTGAGGGTTGTCAGTGCAACACCCTCCTGCCCAACCAGTTCCTTTTCAGAAGGATAAGAAACATAACCCTGCTCAGCTCTTTCTTCATCCGCAAGGATAAGTCTGTTGAAGCGGGTGCTTTTCGGAAGTACTTTAGCAAGTATTAGCACAAGTACCAGTGCCGCAACGATTGCACCTGTCAGCTGAATTATGGCGATTGAGATCGTATCGAAATCAAAGAAAGGTCCGCTTGGAGTAAGAGATAAAAACAACGCGGCAAAGATCAGGATTATACCCCCAATACCCGCGATGCCGAATCCCGGAATAACAAAAATTTCCAGCGCCAGTAGGATTAGTCCAAGCACAAACAAAAGAATATCCATTATCGACGCCAGCTCAAGTACATATGATGAACCGAAGAATAAGGCGAGAGCGATTAATCCCACCGTGCCGGGAACTCCCCAGCCCGGAGTTTTAACTTCGGCAATCAGTCCGAAAAAGCCTATCATAATCAGTATCGAAGAGACGATGGCATTATTCAGAAACTTAACAACTTCCTCTGCCCAGTTCTCATTTACCCTCACTACCTCAGCACCCTGCAGGTCAAATGCTTTAAGTACATCCTTAAAGTTGTTAACCTGAACATCAGCAATGCCGTATTTCAGAGCTTCATCTGTGGTCAGAGTAACGAGTTCTGTGCTGTCAACTATTCCGGGGATAACAATTCTTTCATCAACCATTCCCTGAGCTATATCAGTTCTGCGCCCGTTCCGCTCGGCAGTTGCCCGCATTTCTGAGCGCATATATGATTGATACTTTTCGCTCTGTTTATTTCCTCCCTGGTCGACTACGGTAGAGGCCCCGATGGAACTCCCCGGAACCATCACAATTTTTTTGCAGGAAAGTGATATCAGGGATCCTGCAGATATTGCCCTGTTATTAATAAAGGCGATAGTTAAAATGTTTGTGCCTATTATTGCATCTTTGATCTGTGTGGCGGCATCAAGTCTTCCTCCGAAGGTGTTGATACGAAAGATTATAGCATCAGCTCCATTCTTTTCAGCTTCGTTCATAACGCGGGTAACATATGGAGCCATACCCAGATCAATTTCGCCGTCGATATTTCCATAGTAAACCTTTTGTGCCCTGACTGAAGCAGCAAGGCCAACGAGCAGAAGCAATAATAGAGTTAAAGTGTGTTTCACAATTTTATTTTCTGATGTTATGAGTTAAATTAATAAAAACAGGCGGGATTTGCGAATGAAGAATTGGAGAACTTGATAATTAGATGATTGGAGAATTGGGCAAAATGACATCCTATTCATTTGGGGAAAATGACATTCGATTGAGCAGGTTAGGTGAAGTTGGTTTAGTAAAAACAAGCCCCGGGGATAACGGGGCTTTTTAAGTTTTATTCGCGTTCCTGTGGAATTTCCTGAAGAATAAAGTGACCGAGCTTATCTCTCTTGGTTTTGAGATAACGTTCGTTATTCTCGTTAGGAGTAATTTCGATCGGAAGCCTTTCGGAAATTTCCAGTCCGTATCCTTTAAGTCCGACTACCTTCTTTGGATTATTCGTCAGCAGTCTTATTTTCCGCACTCCGAGATCAAGAAGGATCTGTGCACCTATACCGTAGTCGCGTAAATCAGCCTTAAAGCCGAGCGCTTCATTGGCTTCAACCGTATCCTTGCCTTCATCCTGTAGTTCATACGCAAGTATCTTATTCCGCAGACCTATTCCCCTTCCCTCCTGGCGCATATAAACCACCACACCTGTTCCGGCTTCCTCAATCATATCAAGTGAAGCGTTCAGCTGATCATGACAGTCGCACCTTAAGGAATGAAAAACATCACCGGTAAGACATTCCGAATGCATCCTTACAAGTACAGGTTCATCTCCTTTTATATCACCCTTAACAAGGGCTATCTGCTTTTTGTTGTCAACAAGACTCTCGTACATATGGAGCCTGAAATGCCCATGCTGCGTAGGGAAATTAATCTCTGTTATCTTGTTAACAAGCTTTTCTTTGGTTAAACGAAGCTTGATGATATCCTGAACTGTGCAGATCTTTAGATTAAATCTTTCTGCAATGTCAGCAAGATCGGGAACCCTTGCCATTTCCCCGTTCTCTTTAAGTATTTCGCAGAGAACTCCTGCAGGTTTAAGACTGGCGAGCTTGCACAGATCAACGGCGGCCTCGGTATGACCAGCTCTTCTCAGTACACCTTCATCATACGCCCTCAAAGGGAATATGTGTCCCGGCCTCGCAAAGTCGTTAGAATTAGAATTCCTATCGATCAGCTTTTTGATAGTAAGCGCCCTGTCAGCAGCCGAGATTCCGGTAGTAGTTCCTTCGATGGCATCTACAGTAACTGTGAACTGTGTACCATGAAGAGCGGAGTTTGATTCCACCATCAGCGGAAGACCGAGTTCATCCAATCTGCTTCCGCTTAATGCCGTACACAGCATTCCCCGTCCGTGAGTGACCATAAAATTGACGATGTCGGGAGTTATATACTCCGCGGCACACACAAAGTCGCCTTCATTTTCGCGGTCTTCATCATCAACCACAATAATAACCTTACCGTCTTTTATTTCTTTTACTGCTTCTTCTGCAGAGCAGAACATATTTTTTTCCATTTTGCACCCTAACTGAGTTGGCTAAAATAATCTGCGTATTACTGTAAATCCTTAGAAGCTACAACAGTAGTGATCGCAGATCTTTCGAATTTCATTTTCACATTATCAGCAACCTGGATGAGGGCAGTTTTCTCATCAAGTCCGGCGATAGTACCGTGCAGTCCGCCGCTTGTTACAATCTTATCACCCTTCTGCAGGTTTGATAATAACTTGTCTCTTTCTTTGGCTCTTTTCTGCTGAGGTCTGATGATCATAAAATAGAAGATCAGAAAGATCGCACCGAACATAATGATGGTGCTTATAAAACCTCCGCCTCCGCCGCCTTCAGCAGGGGGAGCCATTGCCAGTAGATAGTTCAATTTATTCCTCCGTTAACGATTTATTATTCAATGATATTTTTTTAATAATTTCATTCTTCCAGCCGGTGAAGCCTCCTTCAATAATTTTTCGCCTAGCTTCTTTAACAAGATTAAGATAAAAATGAAGATTGTGTATGCTTGAAAGTTCGAGCGCCAGGATCTCCCTGGATGTAAACAGATGCCGTATGTACGCTCGCGAATAATTCCGGCAGGTGTAGCAGTCACATTCTTCATCAATTGTTCTAAAATCATCTTTGTACTGAGCGTTGCGCATTGAAAGAACACCTGACGAGGTAAAGAGAGCGGCATTCCTTCCGTTCCTTGTAGGCATCACGCAGTCAAACATATCAATTCCTCTCTCAATAGCCTCAAGTATATTCTCCGGTCTTCCTACTCCCATCAGGTACCGTGGTTTGTCCTCCGGCATAAAGTCAGTTGTAAAATCTACCAAATCATACATTGTTCCGGTCGGCTCGCCTACTGCCAGTCCGCCGATAGCATAACCATCAAAGTCGATTGAGGTAATTTGTTTGGCCGACTTCTCCCGCAGGTCTCTGTAAACACTTCCCTGTATGATCCCGAACAGGAACTGCCTGTGCCCGTACAAAGGTGATGTTTTTTCAAAAGCTTCTTTGTTTAAGCGTGCCCACCGGGTTGTTAATTCGGTCGATTTTACAGCATAATCATAATCGCAGGGAAAAGGAGTGCATTCATCCAGCACCATCATAATATCCGATCCGATGCTCCTCTGAATACCGATAACCTTTTCCGGAGTAAAGAAGTGTTTTGAACCGTCGAGATGCGAGCTGAATTCAACTCCGTCAGCTTTCAGTCTTCTCAGTTCAGAAAGACTGAAAACCTGGTATCCGCCGCTGTCAGTTAACACGGGTTTCTGCCAATTCATAAACTTATGCAGTCCGCCGGCCTTCTCCATTATCTCCGTTCCGGGCCTTAAGTAAAGATGATAAGTATTTGAAAGAACAATCTGTGCTTTAATATCATTTAAAAGATAAGACTGATTTACAGCTTTTACTGTACCCTGTGTCCCAACAGGCATAAAAATGGGGGTATCAACAACCCCGTGATCAGTCTCAAAAGAACCTGCCCTTGCCTTACTCTCGCTATCCTGCCCTGAAATCTTAAAATTTATCAATATTTTTTACAACCGGTTCTTAAATCACTTATATAAACTCTACAAATTTAAGGGAAATCTGACTTATCTCCTAAATAGGTTTGGCAGGAATAATCTCGTCGGCCGGAATAATGGTGAGTTTTACCAGGTCTATCCTGATATTCGTGGAACGGGCTATTAAAAAACTGAAGTTATCAATAGTAACGCTCTCTCCCTGCAGTGGGATCCGGCCTATTTTGCTTGTAATATAGCCGCCTATTGTCTCATAATCCCCTGTCGGGATGTTAAGCTCATATTTCTCATTTATATAATCTATTTCAACTTTCCCGCTTATCAGGAAAGTATCGGCTGAAATCTTCCGGCAGATATCTTCCTCAATATCGTATTCATCCTTGATCTCACCGAAAAGTTCTTCGATAATGTCTTCCATAGTAACAAGTCCCGCTGTACCTCCGAATTCATCAACCACAATTGCAATCGATACCTGCTTATTTAGGAATTCATTCAGCATCTCAAAGCTTCGTTTTGTCTCAGGGACAAAGATGATTTCTCTTATAATGCTTTGAAGATTCTGGGGCGACTTAAAAATGTCATAAGCAAAAATCACCCCGCGTATGTTGTCAAGGTTTTCTTCATAAACAGGGATTTTCGAATAGCCCGAATCAATAAAAATTGAGATCGCTTCATCAATAGTCGAATCAATATCAACTCCCATTATCTCTGTCCTCGGACGCATCGCCTCATACACTTTCTGCTCACCCAGCGCCAGCACCCTGCTTATAATCGCGCTTTCTTTTTTATTAACAACACCGGCTTCGTGACTCTCTTTAACAAGAAATTCAATATCCTCCTTGCTGAAAAGAAAATCTATATTCTCGGCCTTCCGGTTAGATGCCTGGGTAAGAAAGGAGGAAAGTGATGCGGTAACACGCACAAAAGGATAAAGAACATAAAATAAAATTCGTATGGGGATCGAAGTAAACAATACAACGCGGTCGCCCAGTTCTCTTGCAAAGTATTTCGGCAGCAGCTCACCGAAAATAAGCAGGATAAGGGTTGAGATAATAAGAATGCTGAATTCGTTGAGATTAAACGCAGCGGAAAGTATCAATGCACTAAGCGACGCAAAAGCTATGTTGACAACATTGTTGGCGATAAGTATTGTAGAAAAAAAATATTGAGGATTTCTAACAAAAGCATAAGCTCCCCTTGCAGCGATGTTTTTCTTTCTCGCCCTGATCTCTATCTTCAGCTTGTTTGATACAACAAACGCAAGCTCAGATCCTGAGAAGAAAGCACTGATAATCACCAATATGATAAGTATAATCAGCTGGTCAGTATACATATTTGTTTCTGAATTTAATCATCTTTTATTATTCCGTACATACTATCAATAAATATAAAAAATCTGACTTAAAATGGCCCATAAATAATCAATAAGGTTACGCACACATACAATATTACTGTAACAATCATTTGTACGTCGGAAATCAATAATTGCGTAGTGTTTTCGCCCTGTTTACTCATGTAAACAAGGAACATGTACCTGAATATACCGAATACAACAAATGGCGTTGTGTAGATAAGATTCTCCGTCCCGAAAACTGTTATTGTTCTTTCCGCAACCGTGTATAACGCGTAACATATAATTACACCCGCGGCAGCAACCGTTGCTACCTGGTCGGCAAAGTTAAGCGAATAGAAGACGAGCACTTTTCTGGTCTCTGCATTCGTTCCTTCAGCCACAACCTCAAGTTCCGAATGCCGTTTCATTACTGCGAGAAACAAAGAGATAAACATCGTTGTAAGTATAAGCCAGCTCGAAATAGTCACATTTATTATAACCGCTCCTGCAAGCACCCTTATCAGGAAACCGGCGGCGATACTGAATATATCGAGCAGGACAATGTGCTTAAGCTTCATCGAGTAAAGAACGTTTATAAGGAAAAAGAGAACAAGAAGAAGGACAAAATTAAGATCAGCAAACAGGCATACCACCGTGGCAGCGACACCAAATATAAGAGCTATGAATAATCCCTGTTTTACCGATATTCTCCCCGAAGCGATCGGCCTGTACTTTTTCTTCGGATGCGCCCTGTCAGCTTCGACATCGGCAATGTCATTAATTATATATACAATACTTGAAGTAAGGCAGAAAGCGGCAAAACCGAAAAGCGATGTTAAGAAATAATCCCCCCTGAAAAGGTTTAAAGAGAATATCAGCGGAACAAAAACAAAGAGGTTTTTGATCCACTGTGGTATCCTTATTAGTTTTAAAACCTGGTTGAACATTAATTAAAAAACGGCGGTTTCCTCATATATACCGAAAACATCCTTTAGCTCATTAATCATTTCACCAAGCGTAACGTAATTCTGCGCGGCTTTCAGAAATACCGGCATAAGGTTAGTCCCGTTCACACCGGCTTCCTTGATTTCTTTCAGACAACTATCAACCGCGGCCTGACTTCTGTGCTGTTTCAGCTCACCGAGTCTTTTCTTTTGTTTCTTTTCAACTTCGGGTGAAACGTAGAGTATCGGGATGTCAACTTTTTCATCCTTCTCAACAAACTCGTTTACACCCACAATGAACTTTTCTTTTTTCTCTACTTCTCTCTGGTACCGGTATGCGGCATCGGCAATTTCTTTCTGGAAATACCCTGCCTCAATTGCAGGTATTACCCCTCCCAGCGAATCTACCTGGCTGAAAATATCATTAGCCTCTTTTTCCATCTTATCAGTAAGTGCTTCAACATAATAGCTTCCGCCCAACGGGTCAATCGTGTTTATAACACCTGTTTCATAAGCAATAAGCTGCTGCGTTCTTAAGGCAATCTTAACAGCCTTCTCGCTCGGCAATGCAAGGGTTTCATCCATGGAATTAGTATGCAGCGACTGTGTTCCGCCAAGTACCCCCGCAAGTGCCTGGAACGCCGTTCTTACGATGTTGTTTTCCGGCTGTTGAGCTGTAAGGGTGCATCCTGCTGTCTGCGTATGGAATCTTAACCACCATGATCTCGGGTTTTTTGCACCGTACTTTTCTCTCATTCTCTTTGCATATATTTTCCTTGCAGCCCTGAACTTCGCAATCTCTTCAAAGAAATCAAGATGGGAATTGAAGAAGAAGGAAATCCTGGGAGCAAATTCGTCCACATCCATTCCTCTTTCCATACAGGCTTCTATATATGCAAATCCGTCGGCAAGTGTGTAAGCCAGTTCCTGCACAGATGTAGATCCTGCCTCGCGGATATGATAACCGCTTACAGAAACAGGGTTCCATTGTGGAACCTCTTTCGCACAGTATTCAATCATATCAACTATTATCCTCATCGAAGGCTGAGGAGGATAGATGTATTCCTTCTGAGCGATGTATTCCTTAAGTATATCATTCTGTAGTGTGCCGCGCAGGTTCTTAAAATCAACTCCCTGTTTTGCAGCGACAGCAAGATAGAATGCAAAAATCATTGCCGCAGGCGAATTGATCGTCATAGAAGTTGAAACTTTATCGAGAGGGATCTTATTGAAGAGTATCTCCATATCTTCCAGCGAAGAAATTGCAACGCCGCATATACCAACCTCTCCCTCGCTTAGTGGGGCATCAGAATCCCATCCCATCAGGGTAGGAAGATCGAACGCAACAGATAATCCCGTCTGTCCTCGATCAAGAAGGTAATGAAACCTTTCGTTGGTATCTTCGGGTGTTCCGAAGCCGGCAAACTGCCTCATTGTCCATATCCTTCCCCTGTAGCCGTTGGTGTGAATTCCTCTGGTGTAAGGATATTCTCCGGGGAAGCCTATCTCGCTTAGATAGTTTATATTTTCAATGTCATCAGGTCCGTATAAAACATCAACATCTCTTCCGCTTACAGTAGTAAACTTCATTCCTGTATTCTTTGCATTCTCCGCTTCCTTATCAAATCCTTTTCGTCTTTCCTGATATTCTTTATCCGGCATTTTCATTCCTTCTTTCTATTTATAATTACAAAGATAATAAGATATATGACTTTATTGAAGCTTTAATTATGATCTGCCGAACCTCCTGTCAAATTCGTCAAGTGTTATTTTTACCACGGTAGGACGGCCGCGGGGACAAACATACGGCATCGATGTAGCAAAAAGCTGGTCAATCAGCAGTCTCATATCCTTTTCATACAACCGGTCGCCTGCCTTTATAGCAGCTCTGTTCGAGTATGCCCTGACGATAAGATCTCCCGGATCCGCATTTTCCCCCTTGTTCTGCATAAAATCGTCTATAAGTTCCATAAGTACTTTTTCTTCTGATCCCTGTTTTACATCTTCAGGCACGCCTTCTATCACAATGGTATTTTTACTGAAAAATTTCAATTCGAATCCCAGCTTAACAAGAAAGGGACTAATCTCTCTAAGCACAGCAATAATTTCTGCACCCGGTTCAATTGTTTTCGCGAAAAGCAGCTGCTGTGAAAAAGGAAGATCAGCATCCATCCTCTTCAAGGCTTTCTCATACAGCACCCTTTCATGCGCAGTATGCTGATCAATCACCATTAAGCCCGTCTTTATCTGCGAAAGAATATATTTGTTGTGAAGCTGAATGATGAAAGCAGGTTCTACTGTAAAACCGCCTTCCTCTACTCCGGGTAATTCGTGAAAAACCTCCTTTGGAACAGCTTCGAAAGGATGAGAAGTTTCACCTTCAGGTGCCCTTTTGACATTATCGGGTATAGCACGGAATATAAGATCGATATCCTGGTCGCTGAAATTTGTCTTAGCAGCCTGCGAGTTCCTGTAACCCTCCCCTCCGGAAAAATCATTTCTCTCTGTCCGCATGAAACCATCCGGCTCATCGGGGTATTCACTCCTGCCCGTAAACATACCTCCCGGGGAAAGTTCGCTGGTGCCGAGACCTTTCTTTATCACGGCAAGTACAAAATTGTAAACGTCTCTTTCATCATCGAAACGGACTTCGAGTTTGGATGGATGGATGTTCACATCAGTTTTACGCGGATCCAGATCCATGAAAAGAATGAAGAAGGGGTAATCACCTTTTTCGAGCAATGTATCGTATGCTGTAAACACTGCATGGTTTATCTGCCTGCTTAGTACATAACGGGAATTAAGGAACAGATACTGATCTCCCCTGCTTTTTTTAAGAAGTTCAGGCTTACCGATGTACCCGTATACATTCAGGAAGTCGGTGCGCTCTTCTACTGGCAGCAGCGCTTCCATCATATTTTCAGCAAACACCTGTTTCACCCTGTTCGAAATATCTCCGGGTCCGTAATTATAGATGAGCTGATCATCATTATAAAGTTTAAAGGCAAGATCGGGATGACTCAATGCCGCCCTGTTGAATGTATCAACTATATGCTTCATCTCTGTAGCATCCGACTTAAGAAAATTTCTTCTCGCAGGAGTATTAAAGAAAAGATTTTTTATCGATACACAGGTTCCTTTCGGAAACGAACCTTTTTCCCTCATAACGTTTTGGCTGTCTTCAATGCGGATGAGTGTACCATACTCTTCAGTTTCCGTTTCAGTCTTAATTTCAACCTGCGCAACAGCCGTTATAGAGCTTAACGCCTCGCCGCGGAAGCCTAGAGTAGAAATGGATTCAAGGTCATCATAAGTTGAAATTTTGCTTGTCGCATGCTTCTGAAAACAGAGCAGAGCATCGTCTTCTGTCATTCCTGTGCCGTTATCGCAAACCTGTATCAGAGACTTCCCGGCACGTTTTATCATTACTTCAATTGTATCCGCTGCTGCATCTATAGAATTTTCCATCAGCTCTTTCACAACTGATTCCGGTCTCTGAACAACTTCGCCGGCAGCAATTTTGCTTGCTATATTATCGGGCAGAATTTTTATCTTAGTCATTATATCTTTTCATAGGTTATAATATCGAATAGATCCCTTACTTCCCTCGATACTTCATTCCATCTGCCGGGATCAATTTCAGGAAAAAGAACGTCCCCCTCAGCATCAAATTTCATGATTGATATAATCATTTCATCAGCAAATTCAATAGCCTGACGGTAAACCTGGCCGCCGCCGATAATAAATATCTTCTCAGGGTTTAATTTGGACACAGCTTCAACTGCTTCGGTGAGCGTCCTGAAAATTTTCACTTCCTCAAAAGGAAGAGTATAACCAGGCTGGTTTGTAATCACTACATTCAGCCTGTCTTTCAGCGGTTTGCCCAGAGTCTCGAAGGTTATTCGTCCCATTATAATGGGATAACCAAGCGTTGTTTTTTTAAAGTGCTGGAATTCTTCTTTTACGTGCCATGGCATTTCCCCATTCGACCGTCCAATCACACCATTCTGTGCGACGGCCGAGATAATGCTAATTTTCAAACAGCAACCTCAAATTTTATTGGTTCGTGGTGCTCATAACCGACCAGTTCAAAATCATCGAATGTCAGCTGATCAATCGGTTTTTTCGCTATCTTTAATTCCGGAAGCGGCAGTGGTTTCCTTTTCAATTGTTCCTTTAATCCTTCAAGGTGATCATATTTTTCCATCTCGCTTCCTTTATCTGCTACATATATATGTGCATCGATAATCGTGTGGGCAAAAAATCCGAGTTCCAGGTTTGTTTCCTGGGCAATTATCTGTGTAAGCATAGAATATGCAGCAAGGTTGAAAGGAATACCGAGTGCTATATCGCCCGATCTCTGAGTTAGATGGCAATTAAGCTTTCCGCCGGATACATTAAATGCAAATGAATAGTGACATGGCGGAAGCTTACTTGTTGTTGCATTACCCGGTTCCCATGCTGTAACAACCAGTCTTCTGCTGTTAGGATTTTTTTTCAGCTGATCTATCACATACTTAATCTGGTCAACTTCGTGAACCTCCCATTTGCCTTCCTTATTCTTCTGCGCGCTCGGAAATTTTCTCCAGTAATATCCGTATGCCGTCTCAAGGTTTCCCTCCTCATCAGCCCAGGCATCCCAAATTTTAGTATGCTGCCTCAGATTCCGTATATGATCTTCACCGGAAAGATACCATAAGACTTCATGCAGCAGTGATTTCCAATGCATTCTTTTTGTAGTCAGCAGGGGAAAACCTTTAGATAAATCAACGCGGTAAAACGCGGCAAAATATGAAATTGTATCTACTCCGGTACGGGAGGGCTTTCTTACGCCGTTTTTCATCACGAGTTCAACCAGATCAAGGTATTGCTGCATATGCTCCTTTTTTACAATTTTCAGATGATTTGTTAATTATTGAAATTTACTAAAAAATGACGAAGCGATAAAACCAATTTACAGGAGCGATTTTATCTTTCCACTCGCTAATTCTATCCCCTTTTCAAAATTCTTAATGGATTCATCTTTACTGCAGAAGAAAGAGGTAAATTCTATCACCTTTACATTATCTCCTAATTTATCCCTTACGTTGTCTTCAACCTTCCCGCAGCATAAAATTACCTTCTTATGGTAACTTGAAGCAATCTGGAGCACGATGCCTGCTCCCTTGCCGTCGAGAGTCTGTTCATCGAAGTTACCTTCCCCTGTTATTACCACATCATAATCCTTTATTCTATCTTCAAGATTCAGGAACATGCCTGATAAAATTATCGGCTTCAATAGAAGAGGCATTAAAAAACAAATGCAGTCCAGCCGCAAGTCCTCCACCGGCCCCTGATAAATTGTCAAATGATCGATCTAACCCTTTATTTTTTAGTATATTAACTATTTTGGTAAAACCGAGTTCCATCACTTCTACTTCTCCTCTGTCTGCTCCTTTCTGGGGACCAAAAGTGCGGGCTGCCCCTTTCTTACCGAGAAGCGGATTTCTAACGTCCAGTATGGTTTTTATTTTAAAAGGGAGCACGGTGTCATTCCATTTTATATCTTTTATCCTATAATAATACTCAGGCACAATCCTATCCTTTTTTCCGAATATATCAGAAAGTTCAAGTCCGAAACGGGAGCACACTCCAAGTCCAAGGTCGCTTGTTCCCGTTCCCCCCACACCAATTACCACCTCCTCAACATCAAGGATGCTCTTCTCAATATCCTCTTTTATTGCAGCCAGCATATCACCGAGTCCTTTTGATGACAGGGTAAGCGGATTTCTCTTCTCTTCAGGTATAACCCTTAAGCCGAGCACCCTGGCTGATTCTATATATATCTTCTTCTCTGCCCTGTCATAACCTGCCTCACAGTCAAACCTCGAATCATCATATGGGGTTGTGATGTTGTAGTTAAGCGATTCCAGATCGAGTACTGCTCTGCAGGCATTAAGGAATCCGTCGCCGCCGTCTGAGACGGGTAGTATTCCTGTTTCAAATTTTCCCTCACCGTCAAGGTATTTATTAAATAGATCAGCAGCCCTATCCGAATCTGCAGCCTCTTTGTAGCTGTTCGGAGCAATAAGAATTTTCTGTTTCATCCGGCATTTACTACCTTCCTGTAAATAATCTCCATATTATTTATCATTTTATCAAGAGTGAATTCTCTTAAGAATTTCTCACGTGAGGCTCTTCCCATCTCCTTCCTTAATTCTCTGTCACTTATCAAAGATAAAATTCTCTCTTTGAATTGTTCGATATCTTCCGGCTCAACCAGGTATCCATTCTTCTTATCGTCTATCAGGTACTCAATATCCCCGACCCTGCTTCCCGCCACAGGCAGTTCAGCAGACAGAGCTTCAATAATAGCTACCGGGAATGTTTCCCCTCCCGCATCTATAGAGAACTGTGTAAATATATCAAAGGCGGAAAGTACGTCCTCTACATCGCTCCTAGCCCCCATGAATATCACTTTATCCTGCAAGTTGTATTCCCGGGCCAGCTGCATCAGACTTTCCTTTAATTCACCCTCTCCTGCAATCATTAGCTTTATACTATAGTTTCCTTTCCCGGCCATTTCCTTAAAAGCCTTAAGAAGGAAACGATGACCTTTGAATTCAACCAGGCGCGAAAGACTCCCTATAACAATATCATTTTCCTTAATTCCGAATTCATGTCCTGACTTTCTTCCTTCCCCCTTCTGTTCTTTTAATTTTGTCTTCGGGTATACCGATATGAACAACGGTTATTTTCTCCGGTGGTATTTTATCTGTCTCAACCATTATCTTTTCCGTTGAATGTCCTACCGGAGTAAAATGATTAATCAAGTATTTATTCCTGTACCAGTGCATGATATTCCGGTTGATTGAAAGACAGCTGTGTATCGTTGATATATTCTTTGCTCCAATAAATTTTCCTGCTGCTGCAGCGATTGTCCTGTCTAGATTGGAGTTAGTATGCACAATGTCGATATTCTTTCCTCTGAGAGCCTTTACCATCAAACCTACAGCATTAAATTCCTTCCCGTGAGCACCGTAGGGAATACCGATAGTCTCGTAGCCTCTTTCACGGGATACTTCTCCCAGCTCTGAGCCTGCCAGAGGTGCAATCAGGATCTCGTGACCTTTAGCCGACAAGCCGTCAGCCAGGTAAAGTACATAATTTTCACCTCCTGCAATATTCATGGCATCATTCGTAAGAACAATCTTCAATGCAGGTTCTCCCTTTTCCTAAGTTCCCATATCTTCATATAGATCTGCATATTGGTCATTGCATGCAGAAGCGATACCATCAGCCCGTATTTTCCATCCCGATAACCCTTCCGTACAATAAAATACTGAAGGAAGGCGCTGGCTGGATGCAATATAAAATCGACAGGACTCACCTTTTTATTCTGATATTTCTGCCTCGCCTCAAGTGTCGAATAGTTGTTCATCTTGGATATTGCTTCTCTCAGAGACCTGTATGAATAATGGTCGATCCTGCTGTTCAACTTTCCAATTGTTCCGTCAACCTTAAATGATTCATGTACGAACCTTTCGGTTACGGTAGTTTTTGATTTTTTGAACAGCCTTAACTGGTAATCATTATCCCAGCCGCATCCTGTAATATGTTTTCCAAGGAAATAATTCCTGCGTGAAATGCTGTAGCCGTCGCAGCTCCCATCAAGTCCAGCCTCTATTTCATTTCTCAGTTCAGTAGTTACTCTTTCATCTGCATCAAGACTAAGAACCCATTCATTCGCAGCAAGCGACAGCGCATATTGCTTCTGCCTCGCGTAACCTTCCCACTTCCTGGTGAATATCTTCTGAGTGTAATGACTGGCTTTTTCCGTAGTATTATCCTCACTCTCAGAGTCTACAATAATTATTTCATCCGCCCACTGAACCGATTCCAGGCAGTCGCCTATATTATTCTCTTCATTTTTAGTAATAATTATTACAGAAATTTTTTGTGATGAATCCATCGAAGGCTATTTTATCAAAAATTGTTCTTAAATTTAAGAAATTATTGTTTATTATTTGATGAATATAGCAATTGTAACAACAGGACACTCTCCTTTTGATGAAAGGATCTTTTATAAGTTTGCTGTTTCTCTGCAAATAGCAGGATATAACGTATCAGTCATAAGCTCAGGGCAGGAAACAAATACCGAATCAGAGGGGATAAAAGTCAGAGGCTTTGACGGCACATCGCTTTCAAAAAAAGATAAAGTTGAAAAACTGCTCAGTGAAATAGCAGCTTCCAATCCTGCTCTTGTTATCTGCTGCGAACCTCTGGCAATCACCGCCGCGTACAGGTATAAAAAGCAAAGCAATAACCCCGTTAAAATTATATATGATATCACCGAATACTACCCACATCAGAATACACTTAACCTGTATGAGGGATTTTCACGTAAAGTTCAATATGCAAAGCTCAGCCTGTTTAACGCTTATGTATCCAACCTGGCTGATTACCTGTTCATCGGTGAAGAAGGGAAGGTAAAACTCTATGATACCACGGCCCCCTTCCGCAAAAAGGCTATTATAGGCTACTATGCCCCTAAAAGATATTTCCATTACTATCCCCCGGCCTACGACGGCAGAAATTTTACTCTTTGTTATGCCGGCAGAAATGCAGAGTCAGGCGGCTTCAGAAGATATACAAGCTTATTAAAAACAGCTGCGCAGCGTTTTCCCGGAATAATATTTACTGCAAAAGTAATTGGAATGGAGCCGGAAGACGGAGGAGATATGGGACTGGAATCATTGAGCAATGTAAAGACAATATATACCGGCCGGACAGACTACATAAATTATCCGTCTAAGTTTGAAGGAACTGATATCTGCATCGATCTCAGGGATAAAAATATCATTCACAGTCGATCGCTGCCCATCAAGGTATTCGATTACATTGCCTGCGGGAAGCCTTTTATCTTTTCGAACCTTGACTCATTTAAAGGATATGACGATTTGAGGACGGCAGGACTAATGACCGATCCGGATGACATAGAATCTTCAATAATAAGAATATCCGGTTATTTAAATAATCCTGAGAAATTAAAAGAGGATTCCCTTACCGCATACAAGCTTTTTGAAGAGAAATACAATTGGGAAATCGTTGAGAAAAAGATGCTGAGAATAATTGACTCCCTTTTCACGAACCGGTAATGTTTAATTTCTTCCTGAACAACTCGAACGTTAAAAGCCAGTTCAGATTGTCAGCGGATTTCTGTTTCCCGCTGTAGAAATCATTTATAATACTCATTACAGATTCTTCGTCATACGGCTTATATTCCCTCACAGCCTCGCGGGTAATAATTTCCCTGATGGTTTTCTCGTGCACTCTGAATAGTCCGCATATACTCTCTTCCTGCGGATTTTTGCTGATTGTTTTCTTCAGCCTTGTATATGCGTAAGAAGCCATTGATGAGAGACCGTACGGATACACTGTCGAATTCTTGACAAGCGGGTAATTTTCCAGAGCCGGATAGTTTTTATGTATGGCATTGTAGAAAAGCTGACTGTTTTTACGCAGCTTAACGGGGATGCTGAGACTTGCAGAAATAGTGCTTCGCTGTGCGAAAGGCATAATTCCGGGCAGTATGCCATCAAGGCGTGTCTGTTCAGGACCAAAGTAATTTGGGATCCTGTATTTTACGACCAGGAAGTCGACAAAATTTTCGATTCCAATTTCTCCCGGATCCGGAAATAATTCAAATATTTTACGAAGCTGTTCTTCTGCATTATCCAGCATCATCTCTTCAAACTCTTCCTTAAACAGCTTCGGCTTAGGAACCAGCAGATGTTTTAACACCCCCGCATAATTTTTATTCTGAAGGGCACTTTTTCCTTTAATTAAAAGACGGTTAAGAAACTGTCTGCGGGCAAATTCAGCAAGTGCGCCGTCAACAAGGAATTTATCCTCGAAATATTTATTGTTAAGAACAGCGAGCTTCACATAGGATGATACGGGTTCCACGAGTTGTGCCGCGGCAGCATACTCTCCTGCCCTATTGAAGAACTGGCCGCTCCCGAGCTCACGCGGATGGAGGAAATTACATTTCAATGCAAGTTCTTCTGATATTTTTTTTGCAACCTGGAGATCTGCATCGTCATTATAACCGAATGTATGGATACTCAGTTTTGGGTTTCTTTCCTGAAGCAGAAATGAAAGCAGGAAGCGTGAATCCAGTCCTCCCGATAACCCGAAAGTCACCTTGATAGCGTCAGGGATATCAACCGCCAGAAGTCCGCGGACATTAGCAAACAATTTCTCCGGATCTGAAGGTTTAATGTCAGGGAACCAGTTCTCCGTTTCAATTTTAACGGCACCATGAGTTAGAACCGCTGATGAGGACGGAGGGAGCTTTTCAATATTATATATAAAAGAATTATTCGATAATTGGTTATAGGCTATCCATCTGGAACCGAATTCCATAAAATCAATTTCAACTTTCTCCATAACCGTAGTTATCCAGTCGAGGTTTGAAGAAAAATAGATTCCTGCCTTATCCTTATAAAAATAGATTGTCCTCAAGCCTACAGGATCATTGTAAAAACTGATCTTTTCTTTATCCCATTTTATTAGGATGAAATGCCCTTCGGGATCTCTGAATGATTCTTTGCTGATAATATTTTCCCAGTCATCTTTCAGGAGCAGTTTCCGTTTATCCGCGTCACCCCCAATACCAATTCCCAGCATTAACCACCGGTTTTCGGCCGAGAAGTTAAGGGTATAATCAGGACCTCCGGCAGCGATAAAAAGCCTGTGTTCATCAACCTTAACCTGCGGAACAGGAAAAAGAGAAGAAAGACTGAGTTTCTTCTGTTCACTTAGATTACCAGAAAATCCGAATATCCAGCTCATTATTTACCTGAAGGTTTTAAGTTTGAATCCTGTTAACCGATATACAATAAAAAGCGATGTCACAAACATAATTATATCAGCAAGAAAAGTATTAAGCAATTTTGAAACCACATAGAATGCCGCTATTGAGATCAAAATCAGCACTATCTTAACCGGTTCATAAGTAATTTTTATTTTCTTCTCAGAAATTATTACAAGGTAAGCAGCCGAACCTGAATAACTTAGCAGGGCTGCTGCCGCTGCGCCCATTATTCCGTATAAAGGAATGAGTATAAAGTTAAGAGAGATATTTATTGAGAGTGCGATAAAATCAGCCGCAAGGAAGTGGAAGCTTTTACCCGACACGTATGGATATACCGAATAATAAGTCATTATCGCGCTGAATATATATGAGACAAGGATGACAGGGATGATATGTATTCCACCTTCATATTGAGTGTCAAATAATCGGTATCCTTGCACACTGAAATTAAACAGATCATCGATAAAAATAGAAACTGTTAAAAATATTAAAAGACTGACGGCAACAATTTTCGTAAATGACTTCCCGAATTCAATGCTGTAATTCCCTTCGTTGTAGAGCCTGATTGAATATGGAGTCCAAGCGCTCCTCAATGACATCACAAAAATATTCATCACCAGGGCAATCCTATAAGAGAAACTGTATATGCCGACCTCACTCTTTCCGAGGAAATGATCGATAATAAACCTATCGATTACAGCGACCGAAGCGGACAACAATCCTCCGATTATTAATGGATAAGAGAATGAGAAGTACGTCTTCAGCCAGGCTGCTCTTATTACAGAAAGATAATTTTCTTTCAGGAACGGAAGAAGAATTAAAAAAACCATCACTGAAGTAACAAGCTGTGCCCAGATGATTCCGTAAATTCCCAGCCGGAGGTAGTAAACAAGGTAAAGGTTAAGTACAAGATTTATGACTGCACTGAATGAGGAATAGATAACCACCTTACGGGCAAGCTCCTTCGTTCTCAACAGGTGGAGAGTAATAAAAGTGATACTTTCAAAAAACAGAGCGGCAAAAATCACTCTTATCAGGTTACCATATCCGGGTGAGCCTACAGCAGCCAGAGCAATCCATCCCGAGAGAAGGAAAATAATGGCTGTGAGAATAAGCCCGATTATTCCGGCAGCATTAAGTATAGTTGAGAATACTTCTTTACGCCTGTTTTCATTTTCTTCTTCAAGGTAATATTTGCTGAGTGCTGATTGTAGTCCCGACTGATAAAACACAGCAACAATCGAATAAAGTGACATAATCAGTGCATAGTTGCCGAAATCTATAGTTGAAATTAAATTAGAATACAGAGGGAGAAGCAGGAAACTGACCGATCTGACAAACAGGTTTCCAACCGTATACCATGCGGTTGCTTTAGACAGGCTGCTCTTTTTCTCCATCAGATAATGTTATTATTTCTGTATAATTCTTTTAAATTAGAATCGACACTCTTATAACCATGGTATTTATCAACCCATTTCTTTCCCTGCTCACCCAGCTGTTTCCTGAGGCTGGCATCATCGATAAGTTCTAATAGTTTTTTGTAGAGTTTCTCCGCATCATTAGCAACAACAAAAGGATTTTCGGGAAGCCAGTTTGCGTATCCGTCAGTCATATTTGTGATAGTCGGAATTCCCATAGCAAGTGTTTCCAGTCCCGCCTTTCCGTATCCTGTTCCACCCATTGAACCTCCGACCTGGTCGATAGCAATATCGCACCCGGTTTTAACCTGCAGTACCTCGCCGCGGGGTTTATTCTCCATCAGGATAAACTCAATCTTTTTTTCCTTTTTGATTTTTTCTATAACACGAATAATTATATCAGTTCCTTTATATTTTCTGTTAGTTGGTGAATGGACTATCACCGGAATATTCCCGTCAAGATTTCTCTTCTCCGGCAGCTCTGACGGATCATAAGGATAGAAAAGGTAATGGATATTTTTTTTTAAGGCAAGATGATCATACTCGGAAGTAATATTCAGATCGGATATCTCATCCAGTTCGCGTATCAGTCCCCGGATCCGCAGATCACTTCCATAGTAGCAGCAGACTATTTTCTTTCCCTGCTCTTTCCATTTCAAAGCCTGTGCAGGATAACGGTAGAAATCGAGTCCCGCATCATAATGAATAATATCATAATCATCCAGGTTATACCTCTCTATAGCCTCTTCAATCTTTGACTTCCTCATCCTGTCGGTTATCTTAAAATACAGCCGTTCCAGTGCATTCTTTGGTGTGAAGAAAGGAGCCGTTGTTACCTGCATCTCCTCCCTGTCGTTTACCTTCTTTCTGCGCCACAACTTAGCGAAACTAAATTCAGGCAGTGGAAGATTAAGGCATATATCTTCGGGAAAGTCGATAGGATTTTTATGATAAGTGATAAGACGTGAAAAATCCCCGATGCTGTTATGCATCCTGAAAAAATCATATGGCACTCCCGCATAATTCCGGGGTGCCAGATGTAAAATTTTCAGCATTAAATATCTTTTATTAATGTATCCCGGAAAATTCCACGCGCACCGAAATTTTCTTTGAACCTTCCGAGTCCCCAGTTCGGTTCCATATTCACTGTAAATATACCGAAATCAAGGAATCGGAAACCTTCCTCTTTGTAGCGTTTCATAATTTCGTAGAACAGAAGGTTAACAGCGCGGTACTCCTGGTATTCCTCATCGTGACTGATATAAAATGCCAGCACAACTTTGGGATTTGCACTGAAATTACATACGCCCGCAATCAGCTTATCTTTCAGGAACGCTCCCCACAAACGGATTTTTGCCGGGAACATCTTCTTCAACTTTATCAGCTCATCGAGTGAGTGAGCAGGCGATACATTATGACGCAGCTTAAGATTCTTCTTTAGTATCTCATAATATTCGGCGAACTTCTCGCACTCAACAATTTCTACACCCTGCTTAATTGATTTCTTAATTGCCGTTCTTGCTTCAGCACGGTAAGTTGAAAGAAGTTCATCCTTATTGAAATCGAGCTGAACTATACTTGAAACATCTCTCTTGAGGTAGGAAAAACCATTACGGATAAGAGCAAAATCGATATAGTTGGAATATTTTGTCTGGTAGATTATCGGCGGCAGTGTAAGCTGCACACGGTTAACGCTAAGCTCCTTTGCATACTCAAGAAGAATGTCAACCATTGCATGAGCTTCTTTAAAATTAAGATTGGAATTATAAACAAAGCTGCCGTATGAAGCACCAGGATGTGAGGCAAGGACCTTTTTCCCTTCACGCTCAACCACTGCTGCTGTGTAAAGTGCAAGCACCTTATTATCTTTTTTAACTACAATTGATGCATCATCAAATCTGCCTTCGGGATGATAGGCAAGGAACTCCCGCTTATGGAACAGCGTTCCGTTATCAGAATTTTCTACAAAACCATCCCATTCCTGCTCAGACAAACCTGATCTCTTAAAAGTTTTATATTCGATCATTTTTCCGGATATTCTTTACGTTTATTAGAAATATTTGAACTGAAAAATACGATTTCTGCATTTAATATCGAAACCATACGTCATCCTAAAACCCGTCTTGTCGAACGTTTCACCTGCACTGTAACCAATTATCAGCTCGACCGTCCGGCTCCAAACGGAAAAGGAAAAATCTTCCTATTTCCAATCACCCGATTCATGGGTTCTTTAATTCCTTATCAATTTTTATTTTTAGCTATCAAATTATTCGGAGTATAAATTGAAAACTACAGCTTTATTTGTTCTGTTGATCACCCTTTCTGTAAATCTAGCAGCCCAGGACAAGAAAGAACTTACAGATTACGTTAATCCTTTTATAGGGACGGATGATATGGGACATACATTCCCGGGGGCAGCGGTGCCTTTCGGAATGGTTCAGCTTAGTCCTGAAACCGATACTGTTATGTACAGCAACGGCAGCGGCTACAACAAAGAGGTTTATAGGTACTGCGCGGGTTATCAGTACTCCGATAGCACAATTGTTGGTTTTTCTCATACTCATTTTAACGGAACGGGGCATTCAGATCTGGGCGATTTCCTAATAACGCCTACAACCGGTAAACTGCAGCTGAACCCCGGAACGAGAGATAAGCCCGCAGGCGGATACAGGTCCAGGTTTTCTCACGAAAATGAAATTGCCAGTCCCGGATATTATTCTGTTGAACTAGCAGACTACAACATTAACGTAGAACTTACAACAGCGGAACATACCGGGTTCCACAAATATACTTTTCCTAAATCTGATGACGCACATATAATTCTTGACTTGACTTCCAACATCTATAACTATGACGGCAAAAACGTGTGGTCATCCATCAGGGTTGAGAACGACACCCTGGTGACCGGTTTCAGGCAGACGAACGGCTGGGCAAGGACAAGATACCTTTACTTCGCAATGGTTTTGTCAAAACCGATCGGCTCTTACGGTTTAACTGATGATGAGATCCTTGTATATAAAGGGTTCTGGAGAAAATTTGACCAGAATAATAATTTCCCTGAAAGAGCGGGACATAAAATTAAGGTCCATTTTGATTTTAAAACTGAAAAGGGAGAAACAATAGAAATCAAATTTGCAATTTCGGCAGTGAGTACCCGGAATGCCCTCGAAAACCTGCAGACTGAAATACCTGGCTGGGATTTCGAAAAGATAAAAACTGACGCCGGAGAGAAATGGAATAAAGAATTATCAAAAATAAAAATAAATGCCGATGAAGATACCAAAGTTAATTTTTATACTTCTATGTATCACAGTTTCCTGTCGCCTGTTATTTATTCTGATGTAAACGGAGAGTACCGGGGACTTGATCAGAATATTTATAGATCCGCCGGCTTCACCGATTATACAATTTTTTCTCTATGGGATACCTATCGTGCTCTTCATCCTTTGTTTACCATTATTCAACAGAAACGTACCAACGATATTGTAAATTCAATGCTGGCTCATTATGAGCAAAGTGTTCATAAAATTTTGCCGGTCTGGTCGCACTACTCAAATGAGAACTGGTGTATGATCGGGTATCATGCTGTCTCGGTAATAGCAGATGCATATTTGAAAGGGATAAGGAATTATGATACCGGTGAAGCACTCAAAGCAGTGCTTGCAAGTTCCAATTATGAACCATATGACGGTATCGGTTATTACAAGGAATACGGTTATGTACCTGAGGATCTGAACCCGAATTCAGCTTCCAAAACACTTGAGTATGCATATGACGACTGGACAATCTATAAATTTGCTGAAGGAATGGGTAGGACGGAAGAGGCCAAGAAGTATCTAACCAGGGCTGGTTCATATAGAAATATTTTTGATAAGCAGACAGGATTTATGCGGGCTAAGAATTCCAATGGGAAGTTTAAGACTCCATTCGATGAACTCAGTACATCGAACCAGGGATACATTGAAGGAAATGCATGGAACTATTCATTGTATGTTCCCCAGGATGTAAAGGGTTTTATAAACCTGATAGGCGGAAATCAGAAACTGGTTACCTGGCTTGATTCATTATTCACAATGGAAATATCAGATGAGAGCATAGCAGAAAGCGAGGACATCACAAAAGTAGGAATGATAGGGAATTATGTTCACGGAAATGAACCCAGCCACCATGTACCTTATATGTATGTATACGCAGGACAACCCTGGAAAACGCAGGAGCGTATTCACCAGGTAATGGCCTCGATGTACAAACCGGAACCTCATGGTCTGTGCGGAAATGATGATTGCGGACAAATGTCAGCCTGGTATATTTTCAGCGCACTAGGCTTTTATCCTGTTACTCCCGGAAGCGGTGAATATGTTATCGGAAGTCCCTCCGTGAATGAGGCTGTCATCAGTCTGGAGAACGGCAAAACGTTCAGGATCACATCAGAGAATCTGTTTGAAAAGAATATCTACATAAAAGAATTAATACTTAACGGCGAAAAGATAAACCGCAGCTATATTACTCACGATGAAATAATGCAGGGCGGCGAGCTTAAATTTATTATGAATGACCAACCGAATAAAGATTGGGCAACTGAAAATGATTCCTTCCCCTACTCTATGAACAGATAGGAGTCAGACTTTGCTTTTTAGTTAAAAGCTGAACTGCAGTGAGAATATGGATGAATTGCCTAGCCCGTAAGAGAACGGGAGGAAGGCGTAATCAAATCTCAGGTTTCCCCACATAAGTCCAACACCCCCGGTGAATCCACGCGACTCATAGCCAGTTTGATAGCCTGCACGAAGTGCGATAGTCTTATCATAAACTCCTTCGACTCCGAGATTAAAATGAGTATCATTTGTGGAAAGGTATTTCTGGAATTCGGCAGCTGTAATTACACCGATCTTCGAATCGGAAAAATCAAAATGATAAGCCGGACCAACACGTATCTCTGAAGGAAGTTTGGTGGCTTCATTTCTAAGGTTATTCATTGATCCCAGGTTCTTGATAACAGCCGATGCTGTAAGCCCTTCTACAGACGTTCTGTAATTAAGACCAAAATCGAAACCCCACCCTCCTGCTTCATCTGATAATATTCCTTCATAGAGGTATTTAACGGATAACCCAAAATCAATATTCTCAACAATGCCGAAACCGCTTGATAAACTTCCAAAGAAATAATTCGCATTAAATTTGGTATCAGCAGCACCGGGCCTGGAACGGACTTCAATATCACTAACGGTGGTAACATTAAAGCCGAGTGCTACCGGGAGTCCCCATAACTCAGAGGAAATACCAAGGACTTCACTTCTCACATCCTGTATCCATTCATTATGCATCAGAATTATTTCGGTATTATCCTTTCCAGCCAGTCTGGATGGATTATAGAAGAGTGCGGTAACATCATTAGCAGAAACTGCACCGGCGTCACCCATAGCAATATTCTTTGCACCGAATCCGAATTTCAGAAAAGACAAACCGGTATTCCCTGCCGATTGTGAAAAGGCATAAGTTGAAAAAACGAGAGTAAATAGAATTAACTTTTTCATAATCTTGTAAATTTGCAATGCTGCAATCTTGTAATTTTAAAAAATAACATTTATCCCAACTACGTGTCTGTCCTGTGGTGAATACTGTTCAACCATAAAAGCATAATCCACGCCTACAATGAAACCATCGATCTTCCTGGAATAAGAAAAGCCTGCTGCAGGTTTCGGCAAAAAATCGAAATTACTAAGATTGAACTGATCAATACCGGCGCGAAGATAAAGTCCTTCATAGATGTTGTATTCGGCGCCAACCCTTAAAATATTAGTTTCGGCGCTGCTGCTTTCAAACTCAAGGGCTGCCAGCAGTCCAACTTCTTTATTAGAATAACTTACTCCCAATTTTTTCAGCACAGGGAACTTATTGGTCGAGATCATTCCGCCTTCAGTTCCGTACAAAGGACCTGTATCCCACTTATATGCGCTATTAAGATCTGTAATTCCCAAAGAAACATTCCACTGATCATTCAGCTTATACAGGGCGCCGATATCCAAGCCTACTCCACTGGAAGTAACTGATTCATACAGCTTATAGTAATAAAACTTTGCCTCAATACCGATTGCGAGATGTTCGTTGAATCTTTTGCCCAATCCCACAAAGAACTGGTTCTCCGACGTTGAGAGTTCGCCTGTCTGGAGTCCCTGGTTATCTCTGCCGTCAATCTTGCTTACACCGCTATTTATTATTCCTGCGCTTATGCCTGCAGCCCTCTCCTTTTTTCCGCCCAGATCGAATCTGCGGGTAAAAGATAAAAAGTTAAGTGATCTATCAAGCGAGAGGAACGTATATGATGTTTGAAAAGAATTCCCTTCCTGGAACACGCTGAGAGCAGGGTTATAATATGTAACAAGGTTTCCGTCGGTTACAGCCGACATAGCATTGCCCATTCCTATACCGCGGGCTCCGAAGCCCATCCTGGTGAATGCACCGGGCTTCGATGATATGCTGCTGAATTGAGGCTGAGCGCTCAGCAGAACATTAAAAGAAAGTATAATCAGTATAAGAAAATATTTTTTCAACAGAACCTCTGTTTAATTCATTTAATTTCAGGATCACTGCAGCACTAAAATTTTCCCGTACAGAGGATCATTAGATCCCACTTCGATCCTGTAAAAATAGACACCATTCGGAACAACACTCCCGTTATCATCAGTACCGTCCCAGTAATCATATGGCGAATCAGTACCGGTTATATTGCGCGGGGCATTCTGTATAACCGTCTTAAGGTAATTCATCCCGAAATCAAATATCCGTATAGTTACACTTTCCTGTTTTCCGCCTGTATCATATTTGAAAGTAATTTTTGTATCGATTTTAGGAGAAAAAGGATTTGGGAATGCATAGACCTCTTTTGATTCCGGAGCTGCAATATAAACTTTCCAATTACCTGACCACATCGTCCCTGTCTCTAAAAGCCTTGCCGATCCCTGATCGGAACCGATCCAGACTGTATTGCCTGAAGCAGCGGCAGAATAGAAAGCTGTAGTATTAAGTTCACCGCCGGTATGAGAATCTTTGATGGAGCCGGGAAGAACCCATGTTAATCCCATATTACTTGATCTAAAAACACCGTTATCAGTTGCAGCCATTGGCTGATCACCTTTAAATCCAAAATTATGAGCTTGCTCGTGCGGCAGTACGACCTTCCAGTTTTCACCATTATCGGAGGTATAACTTACGGCATTATATTCAGTATATCCTTCAGCCTTCCACGTTGCTCCCCACACAGCATTGGTTACGGGGTTATACCCCAATGCTACAACAAAATTACCACTAATTCCGGCTTCCTGGTTAAGATGATTAAATTTCTGCCAGCTTACTCCACCATCAGTTGACCTGTTAATTCCGTTTGCAGTACCGACAAAAATAGTCGAGTCATCTTTTACCGTAACAGCAAATAACCTGTGATTCAGCCAGCCAGTGCCGAAGTTACCGGACGATGGAGAAAGAGCAAATTTGATGGTGTCGGCAGGGTTTATGGAATTAAGACTATCAGAAGGTAGAAGAACCCTTTGCCATGATTGGCCCATATCGGTACTTTTTCTGAGACCTCCTGCGAAGGATGCAATCCATACAGCATCGGGTGTAAAAGCAATATCGTACGTTATATTCTGGATAGCTACTGTTACGGGTAATGCCCGCACCCTGGGAAGCTGAACGCCGTCATTTATCCCGTATACTATTGTCGAATCACCTGGATCATCAAGAGGCTGAGGTACCGAATTCCACGTTGCTCCGTGATCCGTTGTAAAATGTAGGCCAGAACCTTCCGGTAGTGTAGAGCCACTCACATCTTTTGAATGAGCGGTAGAAGCCCATATGACATCGTGGTATTTATCGTAACCTATTGCAGGTACACTTTCCGATCCGAAAGCTTCGTTCCCATAGAAGTTCGTCCAGCTTTCGCCATTATCCGTAGAAAGGCTGACACCTCTGCTAGTGCCAAGCCAGACAGAATCGCCCATCGCGATAATATCACTTACGCTGTTGCTAAGTGGGGTGCCTGATTCAACAGACTTATCCAATACATTATCATTTAAAAGCTTATATGAGCGGACTGACTGAGAACACAAAAGAGCTGGAAATAAAGTTATGATAAGAATGGATAAAATTTTCATGGAATAACTTCTACATAATGAGTAATTTTGTTACTATAGAGTCCGCCTAAATCGACAGCTTGAAATTCCCATCTATAGGAACCTTCCGGAGCATTTGTTAAAATTATAATTCTTGAATAGATCCCATCTCCCGCAGTTTGGTCTCCATGCTGAGCATCGCCATCATCAAACATTTCGATTGGATTTGCAGACGAGGGATGGTAGTCCGGGGGAATAAATGAATTGAAGAAAACGGTTTCAACATCTGCTAATCCATTAGAATCCTGAACTGCTATTTTAATTGTGAAGAATGTCGTATCAGCTGAAAGTGAAACAGTATCGGGTGAAACCAAATTGCTAACAACCGGCGCAAATCTGTCCTTGCCGTTATGAAAAACAAAGTTCTGTGCTGAAATATAATTTACAGTGTTATATATGTCGGTTACATAGTATTTAACTATATAAACGCCATTTATATAACTATTGCTCATTGTGAACTTATTCGAGAAAGTGGAATCGCCGGCTGAGGCATCGCCGTGAGTTGAAAGATCACCATCATTATATAGTAAAACAGGCGAGGAATTCAACCGAATACCCGCTGGTGAGACAATATTAAAATAAATAGACTGGATCTGCTCAATCGATTTAAATGAAATTGCCAAGGTTAAAACCGAATCAGAAGTATAATTAACAGAGTCTATAGGGGTAATGTTTGTAACCTGGATTGTATTGGTCTGTTTCGGGTTTACGACCGAATCGTAAGTTTTTTCGCATCCCCAGAATAAAACGGGAAGCAGTAATAAAAGAGCGAATTTTTTCATAAAGTTAATATTGGTTTGAATTTAGCGTCACTCAAGGTAAAATTATATCCCCCCGCTTATCAGAAAGGGTGTCGGGGAAAAAGAAATTATCAAAATGAAGTAGCTAAGATAACCTAAAAATCTTCTTTTTCCATCAAGTCTATCGTAATCCGGTATAGTAGGATGCTTAAGTTTTATAACAAAATACAGGATAAGCGCCCAAATCAGCCAGCCTACCCATCCGAATGTAAAATTGGTTTCAAGAAAGATCTCGACGAAGCCTGCGAGTCCCAGTACAAACAAAACCACAAAAGAGATAACTGCAATTTTAAAATGTGTTTCGCCGCCGAACATAGTATAACCAATATGGCCGCCATCAAGCTGTCCTACCGGGATCATATTCATTGCCGTAATAAACATACCGAACCAACCCACACATAAAAATGGGTAGTGATAAACCTCGGACATAGGTGGAAAGAACTGTCCCGGGTGAACAAAGAGCAGCTTAAAGAAAGAGAAAAGAAGCGTATTGCCGAATTCAAGCTGCAGTCCTGTTTTACCATATTCCGGCGAGAAAAAATCAGGATGTATTGAAAGTATATATTCTTTTCCGGGAACATTGAGAAAACCATATAACAGAACAATAAGGCAGGCAACGAAGCCTGCTATTGGACCGGCAACCCCGATGTCGAACATCGCTTTCTTTGAGGGTATCGGTGATTTGGTTCTTATAACAGCCCCCATCGTTCCGAAATTCAGGAACCCCGGGATATTGGGAAATGGAATATAGTAAGGCAGCGTTGCGTTTACTTTGTGGAATCTAGCTGCGAAATAATGCCCGAACTCGTGACAGGAGATAATGAACATTATAGCAATGGAATAAGGGAGTCCTATCATGAGATGGTGCAGTTCATAAGGACCCATAGTTCCGGTGGTCCACTCTGCGCCTGCAATTGTAGTTGTTATAAAAGTAATTATGAACAACCCTAAATGAAGAAGCACTGAGTTTTTATTCTGCTTCTGCCTATACGCTGTTATGTCTGTCTGATCTGTCTGATAATATTCCGGCATTATAAATCGAGATTAAAACCTATAGTTATGTATGATTCATTGAGATCATAATATTCTCCGTGGACGCTCTTTCCCGAAAGATAAGAAATAGCTATACTCAAACCGCGTGATTTGTAGTTACCGAACTTTATTCCTGCGGTGAGAATATTGCTTCCGGAGAATTTATTTATCTTCTCCAGCTTAAAGTCGTATGCAACATAAGGATAAATATTTTCAAATTTAGTGTAATAATAGTCGAACCCGGCCTGGCAGATGCCTTTTCCTATATCAAGCGGCTTTCGGTGGAAGAGGTATGTTAGTCCTGCATATACTCTTATTCCGTTATACCGGTAATAAGGGAATAGTTCAATAAACTCTCTGGTATATACAGTAGCAGTCTTTCCGTTCCTCCAGAAGTTGAGCTTATAATCATATTGACCGTCGACGAAATGTGCACTTATATGGCTAAGCCTGAACCTCAGTCCGTATTCAGTACTGCCATCCGTGATCTTATACCCGGAATTTATTCCGAAAAGATAATCGATAGCTTCAACAGGAAAATGGAACTCGCTCTCGGCACGCAATCTTGTGAAAGTAAAAAGATCTATACCGAATGAAAGTGTTGAGTTCCCATCGTTGAGTTGGAGTATATCCTGCGATCTGCTGACATCGAGCCGTATTTTCTTCCCTCCCATCTCAAAAGCAAAGCCGGCCCTCGGCTCAATAAAATTCGCCGTAAACGGCTGGATATTGATATCTGAAGGAAACCAGGCGGTTGTGGATTGAGAGAACGAGATAGTTGAGATTGAAAGAAAAAGTAAAGAAAATAAAGTTTTAGGCATATTTTTAGATTTAGTGAATTGCGAATTTAGCGAATTAGCGAATTATTTCATTACGATCCCCTGCAGAATTATGAAATTTTGGGCTGTAATTTAATAAATTCACTCATTTCACCCAATCCGCCAATCTGCCAATCCGCCCAATCCACTCAATTCGAAAATTTCTTTAAGACTTTCTGTTTAACCAGCTTATTATAACCATATTTAAATTTGCTGGTTAGACTGGTAAATGCATAGTAATTAGTTGGAAAGGCGAAGGAGGGTTCGAAATAGCAGTTTACCGTGCAGCCTTGACAGTAATTGAATCTGCCCTCCATCTTTTGAAACTCTTTTACTTTTTCAGAAGCTCTCATTTCTCTGATGGGACGGTCGATCTTAATTCTTTCATGTTCAAAATGATAGCATGGAAGAATAATTTCATTATAAGGTGAGATAACAATAACACGCGAAACTGCTTTGCAGCTGGGATTGTTGATATCATTCCCTCCATCCCTCCTTAGTTTCATAAAGCCCTTGTTCAGATAGATATCAAGTTTTCCATCCGTGTATTCTTCGATATAATCGATCGCTTCATCATTTAAGCCGGGATTGCCGAAATAAGAAAAGACAGGGTTCACCAGCAGCACCAGATTGTGTTTCTGGGCAATCTCATGCATCTGCGGAAGTTTTTTATACGTATCGTTCGTTACCGTAAAAAGAATATCGGGATATTCGCCTAATGACTTTGCGATATCGATGCTCTTCATTACGAAATTATAACAATCAACCTTTCTGATTGTATTATGCTCTTCCGCATCGGGTGAGTCTAACGAAAAGTGAAGAAGATTTATCTTACCTGCGAGCTTATCCGCAAACCTGGGATAAAGAAGCGCATTTGTCGTAATACTCGTCTGCATTTTAAACCGCTGAGCATATTCTGCCATCAGATGAATTTCTTTGTGAAGCAGCGGCTCACCTCCGGTAAGATCAATAAACTTTACCCCGAGAGCAGCCACCTGTTCAATGTTCGATTTGAATTCTTCCAGCTTAGCAAATGGTGTGTTTACGAATTGTTCATGGGCGGCGAAATGGCAGAAGGTGCAGTACGCATTGCATTTATAAGTGACATAATAATTACAAAGCAGAAGCATTAATACTCTTTACCTTTCCACACAACCTTCCTGCTGCTGAGAACAATGATCGGGAGCAGGATAATATAAATTATAAAATACAATTCAAACCACAGGAAATATTTCAAATGATCCTTTATGCCCAGCCTGTAGTGTACCGGGTATAAAACGAACAGATCAATTGCCAGCTTGAAGATGATAAAATATAACACAGCAGGAGAGAAAAAGAAAGGCGACAGCAGCATACAAATGTTCACAATAAGACCGAACGCCATAATTATGAATCCCCGCAGCGGCACTCCGAGTCCCCCCACCCCCCATCTCTTTTTCTGATGATACAATTCGTTAAAACTTATGCACGGCAGAGATGTAACCAATGCGTTTCTATCGAGCGGGAAAATTATCTTGTATTTATTAAGGCGGTAGATCGCCATCAGCAGGTTAAAATCCTCGGTAACACTAAATGGGAGTTTCTCATAACCTCCGGTTTCAAGATATGCCTTTCTTCTATACGACATATTATTGCCGATACAGCTGATAGGACGCTTAAGGTTTATCGTTCCCGCTGCTACAATAAGCAAATAAACAAAATCGAGGGCTTGCATTCCACTAAACCTGTTATTGACTGTCTGTGTTGTAAACCCATTTACAATGCCTACATCTGTACCGAAATATGAGCCTATCGTCTTCACCCATAGAGGATCAACTTCGCAATCAGCATCTGTGGTTAGGATTATATCAGCCTCAGTTAACTTTATTGCACTGTCGATTGCGTTGGCTTTCCCTTTCAGGTTCGCCTTTTCAGGATTAGCGCTTAATCTTTTAAATCTGTGTTTATCTTTTATAAAGTCATCAACAATCTGTACGGTCGAATCTGTTGAATGACCGTCAGAGATAAATATTTCAAGCTTTCCTTCAGGGTAATCGAGCTTGTCTAGGGCACTCATACACCGGAGGATATTCTTTTCTTCATTCCTTACAGCCACTATTACGGCTGCTGACGGCAGATCTTCATCTTTTACTTTAGGGAATTTCTTTTTAATGCCGATTATGAATAGGACTGACTGAATGAAGTATCCGGAAAGAAATACCAAAAATATTATCTCAAACATTCAGCCGGAGCTCCGATTTGAAAACCTTTGCGGGAGGATTCTTCGACGATATAATTAATTGAGTCAGCAATGATATCCTTACTTTTTAGACTGTCGTGCAGTGTGATTATAGAATTTTTTTTAAGGTACTTATTAACCGCAAATTTAACAACTTTCAGAACATTCCTGTAGTCGTACGTGAGCAAAGACCACATAACATTTTTAAGATTCATCTCCTTCATTATAGAAGCAGTGGCTAAATTAAACCTACCGTGCGGCGGCCGGAAATATAAAACATCGCCAGAAAAATCACTCTTTATTAAATCGTTAAATTTTTTGATTTGTTCTATTATCTCACTGCGGCTTAGTCCGGTAAGAGGCTGATGATTAAATGTATGGTTGCAAACCAGGTGGCCTTCTTCGATCAGCCGGTGGTAAAGTTCGGGATACCTTTGAACATTTTCCCCTACACAAAAAAATGCAGCTTTTATATTATGGATCGCAAGGTGCTCAAGTATCAAAGAAGTTGTTTCAGGGATGGGGCCGTCATCAAAGGTTAACAGAATCTTATCAATCTTCGACTCCCACTGAAACGAAGGAAACATCTTTTTTATTATCGCCGGAGGATTGTACTGGTATTTTATCATTGAAATATAATGATTGAAAGGGAAACAGTTTACGAAGGATTAATTAATATTTTATTTAAGTCTTTTCCTATACTTAGGAATGATACATTTAAATAATTTATTCAACTTCTCTTATTCAATTCTTCAGGAATTTGTCGGCGATCAGGTTCAGGTTTATGCCGTGTTCAAGGTAAGCTTTTAAGCCGTCAAGCACAGTGGTAAAACCGCCAGTTGATCCTTTAATTGCCTCAATCAGCTCATCTCCGGTTTGATTAAAACCGCATTCTTTGATGGTCACGAAGGTAGAATTATCCTCCAATGCCTGGAATATTAATTCCACTGCGCGGGGCGGATCACCCCAGTGGAAAATGATCTTTTTATCCTTTATAATTTCTTTCGGAAGTACATCAGCAGAAGCACCATACATTTCCCACTCCCAGGTCACTTTCTTATTAACTTCGAGCTTACCTGTGCTTTTTGTAAACCAGAAATTTTTAGTTACCTCGGGATTAATAAATGCCTCAAAAACCTCAGAGGCCTGCTTCCTGATTATCATTTGTGCTTCTGCGCATTTAGGATTTTTATCAGCCAATGTTTACCTCTCGTTTAATTTTCATTTTCAAGTCTTTGCTGTCTCAGGAAATTTGAGCCTGTCGCCGCTGATTTCAATTTTACTCCTTACAAATAAATATGAATTGTAATCAACGCTTTCACTATAAGGATAGCCCAATTTGTCCGGGGGAAAATAATAGTAAATTCTTTTTATCATGTCCGATTCAACTACTTTTGATAATACCGGAAGAATATCGAATGGCTTCCAGTATATTATGTCGCGAATATACATTTCATTATTTTTCTCCTTTTTTATTATAAGCGCATCCTCGTTACTTAAATAATATAGGGAGTCCTTATAACTATTAAAGATATGCCACATTGTTATAAAACCATAGTTCTCTGCCCCTAATAATCCGGTAAGGCTCATTCTACTATTTATTAAACCTAGCAGCAGGTTATAATCATCGTAATTCTTCAGTATTAATTTTCTAGCAGAATAATTCCCTCCGGGAATGACTGAATCAAACTTAAAAAGTTTTTCGGTGACAGGTTTAAAACCAAATTTTGGATAAAATCCCAGTACATTTTGATTTGCGAACAGGAAGAAAAGATCAACTTCTGCTTCATACTTCTCTAAAACATACTTCATCAGAATCCTGGATAACCCCTTATTACGGAACCCGGGGATCGTACCTACCGCACCAATCTGAACTGCTTTGTATTTTCCCCCCTCGATAATTACATCCATTAAAGCTGCTGTAACATTGGAGATTATTTTACCTGATTCCAGGATGGAAAATGGTTTATACTTATCGGTCCAGAATCCCTTCTCCCACCATTCAAGGAATTTTGCACCGGGAAATAAATGTAATATAAAGTTCAGATATTCATGTACCAGCTTTTTATTTCCTGCAGAAATTTCAACTATTTCAGGCTGCATTTCACTCAGAGGTTAGTATCCTGCTCTTTTTGAATTTTTTATTTTGTTTAATCTACTTTTTAACGGCAAATAATACAATCAAAATTTCACAGTCAAATAAAAGATGAGGGATTTCAAATAAAAGCGTATTAAATTTTCCACTAACCAAATTTCCAGTAATTTTATTATTGAATTTAAAAATTTTATGAAAATTTCTTTATTATACACGGAATTTATTGAATCGGGAATGTAATTGTGATAAAAAAACTTCAGGAACATCAGATCGGACTGCTCGCGGTTTTCACTGCGGCGCTTATGTGGAGCACGGGAGGTCTGTTTGTAAAACTTGTTACGTTCAATGCGATGCAGATTTCTTTTTTCCGTTGTTCAATTGCGGCGCTTGTGTTCGCAGTTCTTTTCAGGAAAAGACTGCTGCAGGTAAATATGCTAACTTTTGTGAACGCCTTCTTCTATGCGTCCGTACTTACGGCTTATGTGATTGCACTGAAACTTACTACAGCGGCTAATGCTATCTTTCTGCAGTCAACTGCTCCCATCTATGTCCTTATTTTCGAACCAATATTATTAAAGACTTCCTACAATCGGATAAATATTATAACAATCATCGTATGTATAATCGGGATGTTCTTTTTCTTTTTGGGGAAGATCTCTCCGGAACATTTGGAAGGGAACCTTGTCGCTCTTTTTTCGGGCATTATGTTCGCGGCCCTGTTCCTTGGGTTAAGGAAAAATGATAATAAATATCAACTGAGCTCGATCTTTTACGGAAATATCATCGTGGCTTTGATTTGCATTCCTTTTTTATCGGGTATTGAGAATGTAAACTTCAGCAACCTCTGGATGGTGTCATTTCTTGGTGTGTTTCAGATAGGACTTGCATACGCAGTATTCTCATACGGATTAAGCAGGGTACTGGCAATAGAAGCTTCGATAATTTCTCTGGTAGAGCCTGTCTTAAATCCGGTATGGGTGTTTATCGGCTATGGTGAGATACCTTCGTTTATGGCGATAGTAGGGGGAATCATTATACTCTCCGCTATTACTCTAAGAACGGTGGTTTTGGAAACTCCGATTATGAAAGGCAGGTTTAAGATTTAATGCCTCAGCTATAAACTCAAGCAGGGAATGACAAACTTAACCGGAACGTCGCGCTTTCAAGGAGCAGCATCCCAATACAGAAAGCTCCACTCCGCTTCACATCCGCTTCACATCCGCTTCACATCCGCTTCACATCCGCTTCTAATACCTCAAGGTTAGCTGATCCTCGGTGTAGCATCGGCTTTAGGGTGAAAGTCTCACGATTTCCCAAACATTTTGCTTCAGACGATAGCTGATCCTGTCGTGAAGGCGGCTTTCCCTCCCCTGCCAGAATTCAAACTCATCCGGTATCAATCTGAAGCCTCCCCAGAAAGGAGGAAGAGGAATTTTGCCGTTCTTATATTTCTCTGCTGTTTCTCTGAATCTCTCTTCAAGGAATTCACGGTCCGGTATAACGCTGCTCTGCTTTGATGCCCAAGCTCCAATCTGGCTGTTCGTGGGACGTGAATGAAAGTATTCAGCTGATTCCTTCGACGCAACCCTCTCAACTTTCCCTCTTATCCTTACCTGCCTCTCCAGATCCAGCCAAACAAACAGGATCTCTGCATTAGGATTGTCGGTTAAATCTTTGGCTTTATGGCTCTCATAATTAGTAAAAAAGACAAATCCCTCCTCATCAAATTTCTTGAGCAAAACCGTCCTTGCAGATGGAATTCCTCCGACTGAAGCGGTAGCTAGTACCATAGCATTCGGTTCTCTAACATCTGATTTCAGCAATTCATTAAACCAGTGCGAAAACTGGATAAAAGGGTTCGGATCGACGATATTTTCGGTCAGTTCTTTCAATGAATAATTCCTCCTCAGGTTTGCGATTTCGTTGCTTTTGATCATATATAAGGGCAGCGGCCCTGTCAGATTAAAATGAGTTAAAAATATTTAGTAAATTGTATAGAGTAAATCCCATTACTTAATAGTATATATGGTGACCCGCAGGTCATTATCTCGTTTTTATGATGTGGATTATTTCTTTTATAAATTTAATGAATATTTTATAAATCAAAGACTATTTTGAACAAATGAAACCCAACGAGTTAACAAAGGAACAAAAAGAAGAATTAGAGAAATTTGGTGCCAATACCTGGTTTGTTGAGTATCTTCACGAACAGTATGAGAAAAATCCCTCGCAGCTCCCTGATCAATGGCAGAAGTTTTTCGGTAAGGTCACTGGAAAAACTGAGGATAACGGCAAACCTGAAACAAGGTCCAATGGTTCGCTGTTTAATTTAGCAGGAATGGAATTACCGGTTCCGGGCGATGAGGATGAAACACAGGTCATTGCCGGAAGTTCCGCCCGTATACTTGATAATATGAACTACAGTCTCACTGTACCTGTTGCAACCTCGCAAAGAACAATTCCTGTAAAGCTCCTGGAGGAAAACCGCAAAGTCCTTAACCAGTTCCTTAAAAAGAAAAATGCAGGTAGGGTATCTTTCACTCACCTCATAAGCTGGGCAATCCTTAAGGGGGTGGAAGCTGTTCCCGCATTAAATAACGCTTTCACAGTTATTAAAGGCAAACCGAATATTATTAAAAGGAAGAATGTAAATCTGGGATTGGCGATCGACCTTGAGAGAAAAGATGGTTCGCACTCACTGATCGTCCCTAATATTAAAAATGCCAATCAGATGAACTTTAAGGAATTCTGGAATACCTATGAAGATCTAGTTGCGCGTTCACGAAAAGGTCAGATTGATCCCGCTGAATTTGCGGGCACTACGATTACTTTAACTAATCCGGGCACCATCGGGACGGCGGCTTCAGTTCCGCGATTAATGGTAGGACAGGGCGCCATAATCGCAACCGGTGCTATCCAGTATTCTCCCGAGTACCAGGCAATGTCAACTTCTACAATATCCGCACTCGGCGTAAGCAAAGTAATGACCATTACCAGTACATATGATCACAGGATCATACAGGGTGCCGAATCAGGGTTATTTCTTAAAGAGATTAACGAACTTCTCCTCGGCAAAGACAATTTTTATGATGAAATATTTGAGGCGCTTGATATTCCTTATAAACCCTATATATGGAAAGCGGATTATCAGCCCGGAATATTCGATAACGCAGCAAACACAGAAGAGATTGAAAAGCAGGCCAAAGTTCTTCAGCTTATAAACCTTTACAGAGTGCGGGGACATTTGATCGCCAACCTTGATCCCCTGGGTTTCCAGACGTCCTATCACCCGGAGCTGGATCCCGCTATTTATAACCTTACAATATGGGATATGGACCGTTACTTTATAACGGGCGGTTTCAGCGGATTGAAGACAGCTTCTTTAAGGCAGATACTTGAGATCCTGCAGAAGACATACTGCGAGAAGATCGGGGTTGAATATATGCACATCCAGAATCCCGAAGAGAAGGTCTGGCTTCAGAGTAAAATGGAACCCATAAAAAATCTGCCCGACTTCAGTGCTGAAATAAAGAAGCGTATCCTTAATAAGCTTATCAGTGCAGAGACTTTCGAACATTTTATACATACGAAGTTCATCGGTCATAAACGATTTTCCCTTGAAGGTTCGGAAACGCTTATACCTGTTCTTGATATGCTGCTGGATGAAGCCGGCCAGACTAACGTGCTTGAAGTAGTGCTTGGAATGGCTCACCGCGGCAGACTGAACGTGCTGGCAAATATTATCGGTAAATCATATGAATCGATTCTTTCAGAATTTGAAGATATCCAGGACCCTAATTCTATAGCAGGTTCTGGCGATGTAAAATACCATCTCGGCGCCACAGGCAAATACAAAACTTATAGCGGAAAGATGATTACGGTATCTGTTGCTTCCAATCCTAGTCATCTTGAATGGGTGAATCCTGTTGTGGAAGGTATCGTCCGTGCCAAACAGACTCGCCTGGGCGACAACAAGGCTCACCGGAAAGTGCTATCGGTACTTATTCATGGCGATGCAGCGTTTGCAGGTCAGGGTATTGTTGCAGAAACACTTAACCTTTCACAGCTCAGCGGCTATCGTACCGGCGGAACGGTTCATATAATCATTAATAACCAGATAGGTTTTACCACCACACCTGAAGATGCACGCTCTTCAGTGTATGCTTCTGATGTAGCAAAGATGATACAGGCCCCGATATTTCATGTTAATGGCGACGATCCCGAAGCTTCGCTATGGGTTACCAGGCTTGCCTTCGAATACAGGCAGATATTTAAGAAGGATGTAGTGATTGATTTGTTCGGCTACAGAAGACATGGACATAATGAAGGTGATGAACCCGGGTTCACGCAGCCCCTGCTATATGACATCATTAAATCTCACCCATCTGTAAAAGAACTCTATGAGAAATTCCTTCTGAAGAACCAGGTGCTTCCCGATGAGGAAATCAAGAAGATGAATGATGAAATATATAATGAACTGAGCGAAGCGTTTGATAAGATAAGGAAGAAAAGCATCAGCTTTAATACAGATGTTCCTCTGGCTGTTCCAAAGGAAAAAGTTGAATCCATTAAACCGGGAGGCAGCACAGGAATTTCGGAAGAAATGCTTAAGACGATTGTAGAGAAAACTACTTCACTGCCCGAAGAATTTACCATACATCCCAAGCTCAAGAAGTTCCTTGAGAAAAGGAAGGGACTTATTGAAGGAAGCATAGAAGCTGAATGGGCATTTGCTGAAACACTGGCATTCGGAAGTCTGCTGCTTGAAGGTACCCCTGTAAGGTTAAGCGGACAGGACAGTATGAGAGGAACATTCAGTCAAAGGCACCTTGCACTCACTGACATCAAAAACGGAGGTGAGTATATCCCTCTTAATCATCTTTCAAAGAACCAGGCTCAGCTGGAAGCGCTAGACAGTTTTCTTTCTGAAGCTGCTGTACTGGGATTTGAATACGGCTACAGTACCGCAGATCCGCTTGCATTGGTTATGTGGGAAGCACAATTCGGTGACTTTGCTAACGGCGCACAAGTAATTATAGATAACTTCATTGTAGCTTCGTATGAAAAATGGCATTTGCCTAATAGTCTGGTTCTGCTTCTCCCCCACGGTTACGAAGGCCAGGGCCCTGAGCACTCAAGTGCCCGACTTGAGCGGTTTCTGATACTTTGTGCCGAAGACAATATGCAGGTATGCTACCCCTCCACCCCGGCGCAGTATTTTCATGTGCTGAGAAGGCAGATGAAAAATGCTATGCAGAAGCCGATGGTATTGATGACACCCAAAAGTCTCTTACGCTTACCCGAAGCAAAATCCCCGAAGGAAGAATTCATAAACGGAAGCTTCAGAGAAGTGATCGACGATGATACTACGAGCAATAAGAACAATATTAGAAAGATTCTGCTTACGAGCGGTAAAGTATATTATGATCTTATAAAATACCGTGCTGATAATAAGATTACAGATACCGCCATTGTCCGTGTAGAACAGCTCTATCCTTACAAATCAGATCAGGTTAAGGAAATACTGAGCTCTTATAAAGACGCAAAAGAAGTAGTTTGGGTTCAGGAAGAACCGAGAAATATGGGAGCGTGGAATTTCCTTTACTCACGATTAACAGATGATCTTAGCGATGGACAGAAACTTTCATACAGCGGCCGTCCTGAAGGCGCAAGTCCTGCTGTAGGTTCAGCAAAGATTTCCCGCCAGCAGCAGAAGGATTTAGTAGAGAACGCATTTAAATAGGCAGTTTCCCACGCAATTTATAACAAAGAAGCCGTTCCAATGAACGGCTTCTTTTGAACTTATACAATTGTAAATTCACTATTATTTAAGAAATAGCATTCGCCTGGTCTCGACAAAAGAACCTGCTTCCAGCCTGTAAAAATAAATTCCGCTTGGTAGTTCAGCCGCATCGAAATCAACCTTGTAAAGCCCGGCAGCTTTTATTTCATTAACTAAAGTAACTACCTCCTGTCCCAACAGATTGTAGATCCGCAAATTAACCTGCGAGGTTTTAGGCAGTGAATAAGAAATTGTTGTAGACGGGTTAAAAGGATTAGGATAATTCTGCTTCAGTGTAAATTCAAGCGGAGCGGTAAAATCCACGCTAGCCTCATCTGAAAATGAAATACTTCCATCAAAGTTCATCTGTTTTAACCGGTAGGTAATTTTTTTGTTGATAAATTCCGGCTTATCAGTGAAAGAGTAGAATTGTTTTTCTAGCGTGGTACCTTTTCCCTTAACAAACCCTAAAGTCTTGAATTCATCCATAGACGTTTTCGATTGGACCTCGAAACCAAGGTTATTTGTTTCGGAGGCAGTAGTCCATTCAAGTCTTACAGATATTCCAGTTTGCGCAGCATCAAAAGAAACAAGTTCTACGGGCAGTCCTCCGCTATTAGATGTAGATAACAGGAACCCATAGTTAAACATATATGTTCCTGTAACATACCAGCGTTCACTATCTATCATCCTTGAGCCCCCCATAATGACATCAGTCAGTGGACTCAAAGTACTCTCAACCCAGGTCTGACCCATATCAGTTGTACCATTTACAAAAGGTGTAGAAGAACCAGTCGGATAGTAAGTTCCATAAAATATAATCCAGCCTCCGGGCAGTCCGTTTAATCCATCTATTGATATATTAGGATGAGTATAAATAAGGCTCCAGGTTAATCCGTTATCAGTACTGATAAAAATATCCTGCCCAAAACTAACATTCGGTCCAGCCATAACAATGGTTGATGGAGGAATACAATGAATCTTATAAAATTCAGTTACATCATTTAATACTGTAGAATTCCATGTGGCTCCTCCGTCAGTCGTTTTCACTATTAATCCTCCTGGGGAAGGGTTTGCTCCTGCAATATAACCATTTAATGAATCGAGGAATTCAAAAGCGGTCAGATCTATGCCCGGCCCTGCGAGGTATGACCAGTTCCAGGTATTACCGCCATCAGTAGTTTTGAGTAATCCCGTGGAATTATCGTTAAGTGCCAGTACATAGCCGGTGTCCTTATTTATAAATTGAAGATCAACAAGGTAAGCAACTGTATCGGATAAAGAGCCTTTGTATTGCCAGGAATGTCCTGAGTCAGTTGATTGCAGGAACTGCGCCCTGTATTCTTCATTATCCGGCGTAGATATAATACCCTGCCTGTAAAACCGGGAAGTCTTCCGGCCGGGAATAATATCATCGTAATCAAGACCAGAGCTTTTTTTGGAAAAAACTTGTTTATTTTTTGCACCACAGCCGTATATAAGAGAATCGTTCATCATCTGAAGGTCGACAATAACCCTCAACGAATCCGGAGTTGATGCAGAATGCCATGTAACTCCCTGGTCACTCGTATAGTATGCATTTACCAGAAATCCCGGAAGATGCCAACCGCCGAGCACTCCATCGTCCCCATCGAAATCTACACATAACAGAACATTCGAATCGTTAAAATTGGTTTGGATCCACTGCGCATTTGCTGTATTTAGCATGAAAAGCAGAACTAAAAGCACATAAATATTTTTCATATTCTCCCCGTAGAAAAATTCTTTTTAGTGTGGGTGATTCAGGTTTTTCTTCTATGAAAAATTAGGTTAATTCCGGAATAATGGCAATACGAGGGAAAAAACCATTTGCAGGCACAGGGTTATTTCCGGTTGGGCAAAGGAAATACTATTATGAAGGAAGTTCCTTTTTCGGATATTATTTTCATATTACCTTTATTCTGTTCAACAAGGCTCCGTATAATCTTTAACCCGAGAGAACTGTCTGGAATCTTTTTATTATTAAACCCTTTTCCGTTATCACTGATAACCGCTACAATTTCACAGTTCTCATTCTGGCTTACATTAATGGTAACTGTTCCTTCATTATCTGGTGAAAAAGCATGCTTGAACGAATTTGTTATCAGTTCATTAAATATTAAACCTATATTTATCGCAAAGTTGACGGGAACTGTTATAGACTGAATCTCATCTTTTAAATCTACCTTCCGGCTCTCATCAGAATACATCTGCCTGAGTACACTCAGAATATCCTGAAGATATAAACTCAGGTCGAGCGAAAGAACATTTTCATCAACGATAAGTTTGTTATGAAGCAGAGAAATTGACTGCATTCTAGAAAGTGTATTTTTCAGACTCTTCAGAACCTCTTCGTTGTCAGTATTCGCTGCCTGAAGATTTAGCAAGCTGCTTACCATCTGGAGATTATTTTTTGTCCTATGTTGTATTTCGCGAATAAGAGTTTTGTTTTCTTTTAGCGATTTTAATAATTCCTCCTGGGTTTTTTTTATTTCTGTAATATCCAGGTTTATACCTACCCAATGGATTATACGGTCGTTCTCATCTCTTACCGGCTTACCTCTAGCCAGCACCACCTTCACCGATCCGTCGGCAGCCTTGAAATAGTGTTCTCTTTCCCAATCTTTTCCTGTTCTCACACATAAAAGCCATCTGTTACGCGTTTCCTCCCTGTATTGGGGCAGCAATTTATCAATCCAGCCGAACTCCCGTGCCTCCTCTAATGACATGCCTACCATATCCAGGAACGATGGACTGATATAATCAGCGTTGCCCTGAGCGTCGGTACTCCAAACTCCGTAAGGTACTGATTCCCCCATCAATTTGAACTGAGTAACACTCTCATGCAGTTCACGTTCTGCTTTTTTCTGTTTTCCTATATCATTAAAAAGAACAGCTACCAAATGCTCTTCCGGTTTTCCGATCCTGGCGGCGAACACATGGTAGTAATGGTTAAGTTTTTTTGCTTCATTTTCAAACCTGACAGGAACACCTGTAAGGGCAACCTTACCGTAGATCTCGAACCAGTAATCTTCATGTCCTGGTTCAAGTTCACGCATTCTCTTTCCCTGTGCATTTATCAGTCCGGTTTGTTCTTCAAACGATTTGCTTATCTCCAGGAATCTGTAGTCCACGGGTTTTTGATTTTCCTGGAAGATTACCTTGATAATACAGAAACCTGCTTCCAGAGAATGAAGAAAGGAATGGTAATCTTCAGGTTTAAGATTTGAATTTTTACCGGACTTTTTTTTCATAGCTTTAGGTCAATGGGATAAAATCAATTTCATTGGCACCACCATCCTCCTCTCATGCGGAAATACTACCTTTAAAGTAACCACATTTATTAATCCCATCATTGAGGCCAATCACCCAGTAGGTTTAGATATCACAGCCACTGCAGAAAATTATATCTGATAGGGCAGGCAGATGGACCGTTTATTCAAAAGACAAAAAGTTTAGGCATTGTACTGACTTTCTTGCTCAAAAATTGTCAAAATCGTTTGGATAATTATAAAATTTATCCAATATTTAAATCTTCATTTTTGAGAAGTTCTTGTTGAAATTTTGTTTTGGGGGCTTAGCTCAGTTGGTTTAGAGCACCTGCCTTACAAGCAGGGGGTCGTAGGTTCGAATCCTTCAGCCCCCACCATTACAAGACCCTGTGAGTTAGTTACTTACAGGGTTTCGTATTTTTAAAATTGTTTCCCATTTCTATTTAGCATAATTAGAGCTCTGCTCACCTTCCCCAGCCGTCAGACAAAGTACAAACCCCTCATCAGCCTCTATTCGAAAAGATTATAACTCTCCTATATAAAAACCGCAAAGGAGATCTCAGCAGGCAGTTACCAGAAAGAAAAAGTAAATACTTGACCGGCCCAAAAGCATCGCTCCTGCGGTTAAAGATGTCGACAAAATCTACCTGCTGACGTGGAACGGACCGACGCAGCTGCAGCAGGTGAAAAATGTACTTACGGCAATTAAGGAAACCGGCAGTAACCCGCATATAATAAGGCATTCAATGTGGGGATCAGAAAACAGTCGTATAATCAGGCAGGGTCTGGAGGCCGAAGAACTAATTAAGTCCTCAGGTCTGCCCTGGACAATGTTGAAACCAACTTTCTACATGCAGAACATTATGATGGCGGCCGGAACGATTTCCTCCGACGGCATGATCTACTGGGATATGAATGAAGGCAAGCTGGGAATGATAGACGTAAGGGACATAGCCGAATCCGAATACAGTGTGATCACGGGGGAAGGCCACGAAGGTAAAAGCTACATCTTAACAGGTCCCGCGGCAATATCGTTTAATGAAATCGCAGACACATTTGCCGGTAAGCTGGATAAGGAGGTTAAACACATGAACGTCCCGGGAGAAGCTTCCAGACAGGCAATGATAGATATGGGCATCCCCGAATGGATTGCAGAAGGGTATGCCGAACTATCCGAAGGGTTCAGCAGGAATTTTGCAGGCAGAATAACAACAAATGTAGAAATGCTTACAGGACAGCCGGCCCGGTCATTCGGACAATTCGCCGATGATTACCTGAATTTATTTTCCGGCAAAACAGAAACAGCGTATCGTTTGGATGTCGTGAGCTTCAATAAGTTCTTAATTGATGTGAATTGAAATTCATTCGTCCCCCTAAAGAAAGAGTAAGTATTTTTTTGAGCGAGCGACGGGGTTCGAACCCGCGACATCCAGCTTGGGAAGCTGACACTCTACCAACTGAGTTACGCTCGCAATAAAAACCGTACCTGCCGGATTAAACTGAGGCTTAAGCTGACAGATTTTTTATAAGAACTGTAATCGAAATTAATCACCCGCCGACTCTTATTCAAGAGACTTTTTATTTATTTCAATTAGGGGTGAATTTGAAAAGTAACCTAACAAAAAAGCTTGAAATCATAAAATATTAATAACCTGTAAAGAATTAACAATTATGTAACAAGCATTTGAAAGTAATTTTTTATATTGTGTGCCTGATTTCCCTAAACTCAATTTTTACAAAACCTTTGACTAAAACAGGTTGCCGGAGATTTAGATAAAAGAGTATTTGGTATATTTAGGACGAATTTGCCGCAAATGACCCCTTAACATGCCGGATTCACACCTTTTATGATCCGTTAATTGGTTTTATGTTTAGGGCGGATCTATCGAGAAAATTCTAATAACGAAGTTACTTAACTATTTAAAAATAGGATAAGGATTAGTATGCCCAACTTTTCCAGGAAGTTTATTTTTATAATTTTTCTCACTACCCTGAACTGTATTCCTGTTGGTAAAAGTCAGACTATCATAAATCCGGACAGTGCCCTACTGAATATCCTGAATAATCTGCAGGGTGAAAAACTTACTTTAGACCGTGCTGAGGAGTATGCGAAAAAAAATTCGACATCATATAAGCAGGCCGAAGCTATGTATATGGCATCCGAAGGGGCTTTGCGAAGAGAGAGAGGAAAATTCGATCCTGTTTTTTTTCTTAACCTGTACTATAATGACCAGAAAATTCCTTCGGCTTCTTATTTTTCCGGTGCCTCTGTCCTGGCTACGAAGGAGACCGATTTTTCTACAGGATTCCGTGTTGATCTGCCGATCGGAACTGAGATTGAACTCGCACTTAATTCGTCACGTTTATTTTCTAATTCGCAGTTCGCTTTTCTGAATCCAGAATATGACGCCATCGGTTCTCTTTCATTACGCCAGCCTCTTTTGGGAGGATTTACAGCTTCAGCCCGTAAAGAGTTAAACCAGGCTGAACTAAATGTGGAATCCTTCAGAAGAACATTTGACCAGCATGTCCTGGTACTGAATTCTTCGGTGGAGCAGGCTTACTGGAATCTGTATGCGGCGGAACGGGATTATGCCGTGCAGAAGCTTACCCTCGAACATGCAGAATCCCTGCTTGAAGAAGCACAGCTTAGAGCGAAGATCGGACTAATCGGACCAAACCAGGTAGCAAATGCGGAAACTTTCCGCGCGGAACAAAAACTTCTGATGATAGACAGAGAGGAGCAGCTTGATGCAGAGTCGGACAGGTTTGCAGTTTTAATCGGGAAGCGTCCCGGCGCCGGGTTCGATAAGTTTATAACTACAGATAATCCTCCGGAGGAATTTGCAGCTGCATCTGTTGAGGATCTTGTTGAACATACTTTAAATAATAATCTTGATCTGCAGGCTCTCGAAAAACAGGTAGATATCTCGAAAGCATTAGTAGACGCAGCATCCTGGCAGGCGCTTCCACAGGTCGATTTTGTTGCTTCCCTCTCGAGCAATGCTCTGGGTGGAACTTCCCAACAGGTTATTTTCGGCAGCGATACATTAAGCTCATCAAGCTCCGGCACTTATGGTAATGTCCTTTCGGAAATATTTAAACGTAAATATCCGGGATGGAGCGTCGGGGTGGAACTGACACTTCCAATCGGATTGAGAACCGGGTTGGGTGAAGAGGACAGGCTTGAAGCCGGTCTGTACGGCGCAAAACAAAAATATATTGAATTAGCCCGCACTCTTGAGCAGCGGGTCAGAACATCCTACAGAGAACTTGTCCATGGCAGTGAAAGAATAAAAGCGGCAAGGGAAGGAGTGGAAGCTACACAGGAGCAGGTTAGGATAGGAATGATTGAATTTAAGAACGGAAAGGTTTCTGCATTCGAGCTTGTACGATTGAGCCAGGATTTTGCAGTTGCACAACAACGCTATTCCGATGCCCTGGTTAAAACCGTAAAAGCCGTTTCTGAGTTAACGCAATTAACATCAGGATATTATCCCGGCAGCGTAAAATAAACGAGATTATAAAAATGAAAGGTGAAAATATGCTATTAAAATATGGAAGGTTCAGCCGGATGTGTCTGAGCTTTTTAATAACCGCCTTTATCCTTTTTCCTGTAGGATGCTCAAATGAACAGGGTTCGGCAGGTGGATTTCAGATGCCGCCGACCCCCGTTGAAGTAGTAGATGTTAAAGCTCAAAGTGTTGATGACAGATTTGAAGCAGTAGGCACGATAGAAGCTATTGAAGGAGTCACAATTGTTTCCGAGATAGATGCTTCGGTTATAAGTCTTCCGTTCAATGAAGGCGGCTTTATCAAAAAAGGTGATCTGATTGCTCTGCTGGATGATTCACAGCTCTCAGCGGAAGTTAACAGAACTGAAGCATTGTATACTCAGAGCAAGTCGGCATACAACCGTGTGAAAGTAATTGTTGAGCAGAAAGCGGGATCGCAGCAGGACCTCGATGATGCCCTGGCGAACCTGAAAGTGGCTGAGGCTAATTACGAACTTGCGAAAGCACGGCTTGCTAAAACACGTATTACCGCACCATTCGATGGGTTTATCGGCGCTCGTAAAGTCAGTGTCGGTACTTTTCTGCGAACGGGAGAGAAAATAACCGAACTTGCGAATCTAAATGCGATCCGCGTCAGCTTTTCGGCACCCGAACGATACCTTGCCCAATTGAAGAGAGATGCCAAGGTTGTTGTTTCTTCAAGCGTGTTTCCCGATTATTCTGTTTCAGGGAAAATTATTGCTATCGAGCCTATGCTGGATTCTGAAACCCGGAATGTTAATATCATCGCGAAGGTTCAAAATCCGGGACAAAAATTTCGTCCCGGTATGTCAGCCAATATTGCTGCAATTTTAAGTGAGCATTTAGATGCATTAACAGTACCTAATGAAGCGGTGTTTGCCAATGGCAATCAATCTTTTGTTTACCTTGTAAAGAAAGACAGTACAGTTTCAGCTGTCCCTGTTACACTGGGGATGCAGACACCGAAAGTTGTAGAAATAACCAGCGGACTAACAGACGGGAGTCAGGTTGTAAGAGCAGGACATCAGAAACTATTTGACGGCGCGAAGGTCATGCCTGTAAGTTCAGGTAAAGACATGTCACAGTCTCAGAATAATTGAAATGAATTTATAATATAAAGTAATTGCACAAATGAAAGAATTATCAGCTACCAGGAGTATTTATTATGAAGCTTAGTGATATCTCAATACGGCGGCCCGTATTTGCAACAGTGATGAGTCTCGCAATTTTGCTATTCGGACTTATCTCCTTCAGTCAGCTTCCTGTAAGGGAATACCCTGATATTGATCCCCCTGTGATATCAGTGGTCACGCTTTACCGGGGTGCGAGTTCAAATGTTGTTGAAACAGAAATAACCGACATACTTGAAGAGCAGTTTGCCACGCTGGAAGGAGTGAAAACCATAAGTTCATCGAGCCAGGAAGGCGGTTCGGTGATAACAATTGAATTTGAACTTAACCGCGATGTAAATGAAGCGGCCAATGACGTTCGCGACAGGGTTTCACGAATACGCGGTGTATTGCCCCAGGAAATTGACGATCCGGTTATTTCAAAAGTCGATGCAAATGCTCAGGCTATCGTGTGGCTGGCACTTTCAAGTACGCAATTTTCCGGACTCGAACTTTCAGATTATGCCGACAGAGTCTTAAAGGAAAAAATCCAACGAATACCAGGAGTAGGCTCCATTATTATCGGGGGTGAGCGAAGATACGCGATGCGTGTGTGGCTGGATCCCTTGAGAATGGCCGCACATGGTTTGAGTACCGGCGATATCGAAAATGCTGTAAGAACCGAGAACGCAGAAATTCCGGGCGGGCGCGTCGAAGGGACACAGCGTGAATTCTCAGTGCGTACACGGGGAGACCTAGACACACCTGATCAATTCGGTGCAATTATTGTTTCTCAGAAAGGAAATGACATCATCCGACTCCGCGATATTGCCGATGTGGAGGTAGGTGCCGAAGATGAACGAACTATTGCCCGCTGGAACGGTCAGCTTGCAGTGGGTCTCGGCATAGTCAAACAGTCGAAAGCAAGCACTGTTGACGTTGCATCCGATATCGTCAGCAGGCTGCCCGAGTTAAGAAAACTTCTGCCGCCGGGAATTAAACTCGAATTGGCATTTGATAGTTCTGAGTTCATTAAAGAATCCATATCGGAAGTTGAACAAACTTTGCTGATTGCTTTGATTCTTGTTATTCTTGTTGTACTTGCATTCCTCAAAAGTTTCCGTGCTACAATTATTCCTTCTATCGCAATCCCGATATCGATAATCGGCGCTCTGGCTGCAGTCTATTTTGCAGGGTTTACTATAAACATACTTACGCTATTAGGGCTGGTGCTTGCGATCGGACTTGTGGTTGACGACGCAATAGTAGTGCTTGAGAATATATACAGGCATATGGAAATGGGAAAATCGCGCTGGCAGGCCGCGATTGACGGAAGTCAGGAAATAGGGTTTGCAATTATTTCTACAACAATTACACTTGTTGCGGTTTTCATTCCTCTCGCATTCCTTTCGGGAAATGTTGGAAGATTGTTTAATGAGTTCGGTGTTGCAGTAGCAGTTGCAATATTAATCTCCGGTTTTGTGGCTCTTACATTAACCCCGATGATATCTTCGCAGATTCTACGACCGCTTCACGGAGCAAGTCAAAACTGGGCATCAAGATCGTTCGATCGCTTTTTTGAACGGCTGAACATGACCTATGAAAAATTATTAAGATGGTCATTGAAGCATCGGCTGGTTGTAATTACAGGCGGAATTGCAACAATCATACTTGGCATATTTCTCTTCAGGCTATTACCCAGTGAACTCGTACCTGTGGAAGATCGCGGTGTCGGCTTCGGTATAGTGATTGCTCCGGAAGGTTCAACCCTTGAATACACAGATAAATACGTAAAGGAAATTGAACAAAAACTGCTTCATAATCCCGATGTAAAGGGACTTTTCACCGCGACCGGGTTAAGTTTCGGAGGACCTGGCAGCGTAACAAACAGTTTTATGTTTATAAATCTCAAACCCAGGAGCGAAAGGGAAAAATCGCAGCAGGAAATAATCCAGGAGTTATTCCCCCAGATGATCTCGATCCCGGGAGTTCTTGCCTTCGTTATTAACCCACCAAGTCTCGGGGCATCTTTCAATGCAAACCCGGTTGAGTACGTTCTGCAGGCTGACAACTATGAAGATCTGAGCAAGGCAACCGGTATAATGATGGGTGAAGCATCCAAACTTGGTTATCTGATTAATATGGACAGCGACCTCCGGCTGAATAAACCACAGCTTGATGTTGATATTGACCGGGAACGTGCTTCTCATCTCGGAGTTTCTGTCACTGAAATTGGTTCAACCCTGGAGACTTTACTTGGCGGCAGGAAAGTAACAGATTTCAAAAGAGGTACAAAACAATACGATGTAATACTTCAGCTGAAGCCTGAGTACCGGTCCTCTCCCGATGCCATAAGGAATATATACATAAAAAGTTCAGGCGGACTGGTTCAGCTCGCAAATGTTGTAAAGGTTAAAAATACAGTTGCCCCTAAAGAACTAAATCATTATAACCGTGTGCGTTCAGCAACCATATCTGCCGGTCTCGCTCCGGGAGTCCCGCTGGGAAAAGCACTTGATGACCTCGACCGTATTGCTCAGGAAAAACTGCCGGCCGGTATCAAGCATGAATATGGAGGGCAGTCGCTAGAATATAAAGATTCAAGTTCAGCATTATACTTTATGTTCATACTTGCTGTAGTTTTTATATACTTAGTCTTATCTGCACAGTTTGAAAGTTTTATTCATCCTTTAACCATACTGCTTGCGGTTCCGCTGGCCATATTCGGGGCTTTGTTGACCTTATTCATATTCGGTCAAAGCCTGAACATATACTCCCAGATAGGTTTGATTATGCTTATCGGGCTTGTAACCAAAAATTCAATTCTTATAATTGAATTCGCTAATCAACAGCGTGAACAGGGCACTCCATATATTGAAGCTGTTATCAATTCGGCAATAATCAGATTGAGGCCAATACTTATGACCTCCTTCGCAACAATCTTCGGAATTTTACCGATAGCAATAGGATTAGGAGCCGGAGCGGAATCAAGACGCCCGTTAGGACTCGCAGTAGTCGGTGGTATGTTCTTTTCAACTTTCCTGACCTTGTTGATTGTTCCTGTAGTCTACACCCTTCTTGCAAGATTTACGGGAAGCAGAAAAACTGCTGCTGACCAGAATCATGATCCGTCACCTTCAACATCCGGAACAGACGGTCTGATCACGGAAGGAACTGCAAAGTAACAAATAATTAGGCCAGACGGTCTTAGTATTATGTCAGGTTTAAAGTATTGACTATCATTTTATCATTACCGACAGGTTTTACCCGACGAACAAAAATTATGATGGGTCTTATTATTACCGTCGTGTTTTACCCGACGGCTCAAAATTATCATATTCCATCCTGGCTCTAGCCATTGGAAAAAACCTACCACCACAAATAAATAATTTGGAAGGATAAGGCCATAAAAAGGCTTCCTCCTCAATGTTCAGGGTAAAGCTAAGCTGAACCGGATTAACCCCGGGGTTGTGCCTGAATAGGTATAACAGAGTTAGGAGCGTCCCCCGGCAGCTTTCCAATCACGAGATACAGCGGATAAACGAATTTGACATCAAATTCACCCGGGAGAAAGGAGGAAAAATAGAGCTTACGACAAGAGCCGAAAAATTGGAAGACGGAGGGATTTATAAAGAAGAGAGAAATTGAGGAGTAATAGTTATGTTGAAAGTTTGTTAACTTTATTGGTTAAAAATTATTCCGAAAGATCACGTATATGAGACCTGTTTACCTTCGCGTAGAGAAAAATAATATTACAAGAAAAGTTATGATGGATATGGCTTATCTGGTGAGCCATAGAAAGATCCGGCTACCTAAATGGCTGTATGAGGATGGGCTGTTCTTCTATTATAAAAAAGATGATACGATTGAGAAGTATTACCTGAGTAAGGATAAGGTTAAGACGGAGGATGAGAATCATTATTTTTTTGAGGTTCCGTTTAAGGATGAACAGTTGGAAGGAATTGAGAATTGAGGAATAAGACCTCTCACTGCGGTCGGGACGACAAGGAAAAGATTTCTGAATTAGTCGGAATCCTGGCTGAGGATATCTAATAATTCATAATCGGGATGGCTGCTTCGGACACGCATACTGCTTGTTTGGAATTCGGAGGCCTGGCCTTTAGGGAGAAAACCTATCATAGCTCTTATTGTGTCTAAACCTGACTGGTAAACTAATTCTACATTATTAAAATCTTTTTCGCTGATGTTCGTGATGGTTCCTTTTATAACTGCGTATTTGGGAGGGGCTGTGATGGGAGCATTAATATCCATTCCTGAAGCTTGCGAAACCACTACCTGATCTTTTACTTTAAAGTTTTCAGGTTTGTGAGTGTAGAGGTAAATCCCGGCCCCCACAACTACAAAGAATAGGAAATATAAGAGTCGTTTCATATACAGCTCGTTTTGGGAATTAATATAAGAAGAAAATATGAGATTCGGGGCGCAGGGTGGAATTTCATTTTGGGGTTTCGCTCTCAATGGCTAAAGCCAGAGATAATTTGCCATGCTCGTGCCCGTCGGTTAAAACACGACGGCAATATTTAGACCGATTAAAACTATTATTCGACGATCAAAACACGACGGCAATATTTAGACCGATTAAAACTATTATTCGACGATCAAAACACGACGGCAATATTTAGACCGATTAAAACTATTATTCGACGATCAAAACACGACGGCAATATCTAGACCGGTTATAACTATTATCCGGCGATCAAAATGCGACGATAATAGCTAGATCAGTTATCATTATCACCCTGCGATCAAAACACGACGGTAATATTTAGACCGATTATAACTTTTATCCGGCGATCAAAACACGACGGCAATAATAAAATACTGTTGGCTATACTATGCGTTCGAGGGGCATAAGGTAGAGCCTGATCTCATCGTCCTTTTTACTAACCTGGTTATTAAACTCCTGGACTTTCGAAATAAGCTTATTAAGATTCTCTTCCTCCGGGAAAGGAAGTAATCTTACTGAGTCATGCCCAGGGAATGTTCTTGTTCCGAGATGGGGTAATGCACCGTGACTTTTTCCCAGCACGCTCTCCCATTTTATATATGAATCGATTTCCAGTTCTTCAAGAAGTGCTATTATTCTGTCATCCAGTACATCATGATATGCTAAGAATGCTACTTTCATTTGTTTCCCTCCGCGGCAGGTAATTCATTAGTACCCTCTTTCTTTTTCGAAGAGGATCTTCTGAAAATTTTATTATAAATCTTAACGACTGAAAAATCATCAAAGATAGTGTAGACAACGGGTACGATAAACAAAGTTAACAGGGTCGAGGTAATCAGACCGCCGATAACGGCCTGTCCCATTGGTGAACGGAATTCCGAACCCTCGCCTAATGAGAATGCCACTGGCACCATACCGAAGATCATTGCGAAGGTTGTCATCAGGATTGGCCTCAGTCTTGTTTGTCCTGCCAGCAGTGTCGCATCCCATCTCTCCATACCTCTGCCCCTGAGCACGTTTATATAATCCACCAGCAGGATGCCGTTCTTGGTTACGAGTCCCATCAGCATTATTATTCCTATCATCGACATGACCGACATTGAACTGCCGAATGCAAGCAGGGCAATTACCGCTCCTATTATCGCCATCGGAAGGGAAAGCATAATGGAGAACGGGTAAATTATACTTTCAAACTGTGATGCAAGCACCAGGTATACAAAGATAATAGCAAGGGCAAGTGACAGAAGGATATTGCCGAATGACTCAGCCTGCTGCTGTCCGCTGCCTGCAACCTGTATGTCATAACCCGGGGCAAGGTCGATCTGGTTTATTCTCTTTTGTGCGTCGCCAAGAACTTCTCCAAGCAGCCTGTCTGATAGGTTGGCTTCTATCCTGATTTCTCGCTGCCTGTCGTATCGGTTAATCTTTGATGGTCCTGTGCCTTTATTGATAAATGCAACAGCATCAAGTGGAATGAGAATGCTTCCCCCAGTATTGGTCTTGTTCCTGCTTTTAAGTGTCAGGTTGGCAACCCCGCTTATTGTATTGCGGTATGATTCCTGCACCTTAACTCTTACGTTATACTGCTCGCCTCCCTCCTCGAACTTAGTTGCATCCACACCGTCAACCATAGCCCTTAGCGCGGTTGCAATTACAGCGGGATCTACTCCAAGGGCGGCGGCTTTCTGTCTTTCTACGGTTACACGAACTTCGGGTTTTGAGGTTTCCAGCGAACTCTCAACGTCGACTGCACCGGAGGTTGTTTTTACAATGTGCTCTACCTTATCAGCATAGGTCTTCAGCAGGGTAAGGTCCTCGCCGCGGACGCTGAAAATTACAGGCTTCTGTCCGCTGCCCGGTCCATTCTGGATTCCGAAACTGATATCAGCCGAAGGAATAACAATTTTATGCCGAAGCTGATCGATAAAATCAAACACGCTGTAATCGCGGTCAGTTTTACTCACAAGTTTAACAAGAATATTACCTGTACTGACAGGGTCATTGCCCGCACCGATTGTGGTTAATACGTTTACAACACCGGGCTGTTTATGGACAACAGATTCAATCTGTTTGGCAATGATATCGGTTTTTTCGAGAGAACTCCCGGGAGCTGCATCAATGGTGATAGTAAATTCACCCTGGTCCTGCCTCGGGAAGAACTCGGAACCGAGGAGCCCCATCATCATAATACTAAGTACAAACACGACTATAGATCCGATAACAATGATCCACCTGTGTCCGAGTGACCAGTTCAGAGCCGATCTGTATTTTCCGCTCAGCCATTCAAAAAAATGATTAAAGTAATAGAGAGTTTTTTCTATTATGTTGCCGTCCGGTGAAAGACTTTCATCCTCCCGCTTCAGCCACCTGGAAGAAAGCATAGGGGTAAGAGTGAATGCAACAAATAATGAAATCAGAACCGCAATCGTTACAGTCATTCCGAATTCATAAAAGAATCTTCCTACAATGCCGGGCATGAATGCTACAGGAACGAATACTGCTACCAGCGTAAGCGTTACTGCCATTACAGCCAGTCCTATTTCCTCTGTAGCTGCCTTTGCGGCTTCAACAGGCGATTCACCTTCCGACATATGCCTGTATATATTTTCAATTACAACTATAGCGTCATCAATCAGGAGTCCTACTGCAAGCGACAAAGCAAGAAGCGACATAACGTTCAGGGTAAATCCAAGCGCGGCCATAAGTATAAAGCTTCCGATAATGGATGTCGGCAAAGCAAATGCACTTATAATTGTTGCCCGAAGGTTGGCCAGGAAGAAATAAATAACTATTACCGCAAGCAGGGCTCCGTATACAAGGTCAAAGAGAACATCATTGATAGAGTTCTTGATAAATTCGCTGTTATCGCGCGCTACCGTGATATGGTAATCCTTCGGTATCTCGCTTTTGAGCTTGTCCAATTCCTTCTTAACGCTTTCGGCAACTTGCACTGTGTTGCTGCCCGACTGCTTACGGATATCCAATCCTACCGCCTGGTTTCCGTTCAGCCTGGTAATACTTGTTTTTTCTTCTGTTGTATCGGTTACAGTCGCTACATTGTTCAGGTAAATATTCTGGCCATTACGGGATGAGACTATTATATTCCTGAACTGACTAACCTGGTTCAGCTTCCCCATGGTTCTTAGTATGAACTGCCTGTTCCCCTGCTTAATAGTTCCCCCGGGAATCTCGACATTCGCACTAGCCACGCTCTGCACTACATCGTTTATCGAGAGGTTATATGCATGAAGCCTGTCGGCATCAACAGCAACTAGAATTTCTCTTTCTGCGCCTCCCACAAGGGTGACCGAGCCGACTCCCGATATATTCTCAAGGCGTTTCCTTATAACATCCTTTGTGAAGGTAGTAAGCTCTTTCTCTGTCCTGCTTCCGGAAACGGTTAGGGTAAGTATAGGCTGACTTGCAGGATCGAATCTCTGGATTACGGGTTCATCAACATTATCGGGAAGCTGTGATCTTATAGCAGCTACTTTTTCGCGCACTTCCTGCGAGGCTATCTCACCTTCAACTTCAAGCTTGAACTGGATGGTAACGATTGAAACACCCTCCTGCGAGGTTGATTGAATATGATCAACACCCGCTATAGGGTTTACTGCATCCTCAATAATTTTAGTTACATCGGATTCAACCTGTTCCGGTCCCGCTCCCGGCAGTACCGTCGTAACGTTAACAACAGGAATATCAACATCGGGAAACTGATCCACGTTAAGCTTAATAAAAGAAAATAATCCAAGCACCAGGATGGCAAGGATAATCATTGTTGTAAAAACGGGTCTCTTTATCGATACATCTGCTAATTTCATTTAACGCCTGTCCTTAAAGGTCAAAATTTATTTTATGATGGAAACACTGGTACTGTCAGACAGGTTATTCATTCCTGCCGTTACTACCGTATCTCCCTGCTTCAATCCGCTTGTTATCTGAATAATATTCTCATTTGATAAACCGGTACTGACATCAACCGAAATTGCTTTTTTACCGACGATCTTATAGACAATATTTTTATTATTCTCAAAAATCACAGTTTGCGTGGGAACAACAAGAACATTTTTCTGCGATGCAAGGGTAATATCAATATTTATGAACATACCAGGTTTATACCAGTTATCTTTTGTATTCTTAAACTTTGCCTTAACCTGGAATGACCTGGCCTCGGATGAAGCCGATCTTGATATTTCTGATATCCTTCCGATAACAGCTCTCTCTTTGTTGAATTCGGAATAAATTTTTACGGAATCATTGAGATTGAGATTAGCTACTTCGCCTTCGGTAACATAGAACTTAAGGATCATCTGCTGAATGTTGGCAACGGTAGCCAGCTGCATACCCGGTGTAACCCAGTCGCCTACATTTGCGTTTAGATCGGTTACCATGCCGTTAATGGGCGATTCAAGATCCACTGTACTTTTGGATGATTCGAAATTTGCTTTGGCAACATCATATGCTGTCTGGGCCTGATCGAGCTGCTGCTGTGAAATTGCACCATCTTTAAGCAGGGCCATCATTCTTTCATAATTTTTCTTTGCGTTCTCGTAGTTGGCCTGTGCCTGAAGAAAGTTGGAGGTAGCCCCCGAACGATCGAGCTGAATCAATACCTGTCCCTTCTTAACATAACTGTTTACCTGTGCTTTAATATCAATAACCCTTTCGGCTATCTTGGATACAATAGAAGCCTGTTCAACGCCCTCGAGAGTTCCCGAGTAGGTTTTATTTTCGGAGATAGTCTGCTTCTCAACCTGTGTTACCTCAACAGGGACGGCCTCCTCCACGGCTGTATTCTGCTGGTCCGACTTATTTCCGCAGCCCTGTATAAAAAGCATCAGTATCACTGTAATTGATAAGTACTCGATAATTATCTTAATCATCAGGAAATTTCTCCTTTGGTTTTTGCTTTCATTTGGTAATTATTCCTAAAACCTTCTCCCACTCTGTTTTTGCAACCAGGAAATCGTACACAGCTTTTTCGTAATTAATTCTTGTCTGTGTAAGGGAGTTCTGTGTATCAAGGATTTCAAGCTGAGTGCCTACTCCCTCTTTGTACCTGGTCTGGGCTATCTCAAGTGCCCGCTGTGCCTGCTGTACGCTCTTCTCCTGCGCCTGAATTCGGTCGAGGGCCTCCTCCATTTTTAACTTCGACTGCATAAGACCGATCCTTAAACCTGCTTCGGTCTTGTTTTTCGTAACCTCCAGGTTTTCTACATCTATTTTAGCCTGCTGAATACGGGCACTGCGCTTAAACCCGTCGAAAAGAGTATAAGTAAGAGAAAGTCCTACTGTAATAGTATTCGCCCAGTTATAGTTACTGAATTTAAAAGTATTGTCCTGCGTCTGCCAGTCGTAATTCCCGAATGCAGATAATGTCGGCAGATATGCAGCCTTTTCAATATTCACATTCTCCTCCAGCATTAGCTTTTGAATAGACAATTGCTGAAGCGCCGGATTTTTATCTTTTAAAATTTCATTCGACCTCTCCATAAGATCCTGTGAAACCTTTTCAACCTTAAACTCTCCCTGAACTTCAATTGTAGTATTAAGATCGAGCGCAAGCAGATTCTTCAGCGCATTCTTTGCAAGCTGCAGATTATTCCTTGCTTCAATCAGCATCGGCTTAACATTAGCAAGCTGAACCTCCGCCCTGAGATAATCGTACTCTGATGCGGCACCCTGTTTATATAACGCACCTGTATTCTCATAATTTGCCTGTGCAACTTTGTAACCCTGCTCATTAACATCGACAAGCTTCGTTGAAAGAAGCACGCTATAGAAGCTTTCCTTAACCTGCGCAATTACTTCATCCTTTGCGGATTCATTAGAGAGATCGGAATACTTTGAATACTTTTTTGCAATGCTGATAGCAGTACCAAGCCGGGGATCAAAGATCGTCTGCGAAAGGGTAACTCCGAGGTTGTAACTGTTCTTCGCACCGATTGAAAACGTGAGCGTGTTGGGCGAAGGGTTGAAGGGAGTATTAGGCGGAATGAAAAGCACGGGTGACTTCAGATTCCGCGTATACTGTCCGCTTAAACTCAACTTTGGCCATGCGCCGGCATATGCCTCAGTTATCTGCTCCTCAGCTTTTTGTACGCTTAGCTGTGCAATCCTTATATCATAATTATTCTGAAGAGCGATTGAAACAGCTTTATCAATGGTAAGTACAAGATCCACACTGTCAGCCTGGGCAGAAATGACAACAGTGTTCAGTAAAATTGCGGTTAAAATAAATATTAGTATTTTTTTCATTCTTTTTCCTGTAATGATCATTTCGTCGGTTTTTCCAGTCCCTTTATAATCAAATTCAGCAGGTTCATTTTTTTTCTTTTATTTTCGTTGAAGTAATTCTCATCGTAATGCGACATCCTCTTCCTGTGGTATTCCCAATGTTCAATGGAAGATGACATATCAATCAGATCTTCTGAAAGCTGTTTGGAGTCATGATTGACGAATTCGCTGCTGCGGATCCCTTCATTGAGAATATCCTGCACTAAAACTTTCTGGCGTTTTATAGAAACATCATAAAGGCGGGCTATACGCTCAACGATTTCCGCCTGCATCGATCTAACAAGCCGATAGGAATTAACTTTTTCTCTCCAATAATCAGAGGTAAACTGAACGTACTTCTTCAGTTTCTTCGCGGCTGTGTTCGCTTCTGACAGTCCTGCCTGCAGGGTGCTGAAATACTCTTCCGCATCCATTTCTATTATGGCGCAGAAGATATCCTCCTTGTTAGCGAAGTAGTGATAGAGGGAATTCTTTTTTATGCCGACTAGCTCGCCAATGTCGTCCATGGTAGTCTTGTTAAATCCGTACCTTGCGAAGACGCCGCTTGCGGCCTTCAGAATCTGTTCTTTTTTGTTCTCTTTGGCATCCATAAATGTAATAATATTGATTCCCTATGGGAATCTTTGCTAATTAACCTTCTATGTGCTACCGATGTATATTCCTTGGCGGGAATAATTCAGCCCATTCCCGGAGGGAACAATTCGGTACATTCACATAAGAAAAATTCCAGTACATTCCCGGAGAGAATGATTATTTGTAACACTAAGTATCTCCGTAGACCACAACCCCGTCCAGGGGTTGAACTTATCGAACTTTAGAAATAATTGTTCGAAACATACCAATTTTGTTCTTTCGAAAAAATACCTTTTCGCACTGTTTTGATATATAGCATAATACATCATTTTGTGCTCCGGACAGTTGATTTTGAGAATAACGCTGCTTCAGCTTCTCATTTATAATAATAATCAGTTACCCGACACCGATTATTGACCCAAATGAAGTTGTTCAAAAACTGGCATTTTTGTTGACTTTTGGCAGCGTAAACCTGATTCCTGTTCAACCCCTAGACGGGGTTGTAGATTAAAGGTATGATAGCCAATATTACAGATATTCATTCCCTCCGGGAATTATTGCTCGTTCAAGCCCCGGACAGGGTTTTGGATAAAAGATCTGGCTGCCAATGTTACAGTTTGCTCGTACAAGCCGTAGACAGGGTAGTTACAGTTGCTTCAGCACAGGGTTTTGGTTAAAAGATCTGGCTGTCGAATGTGTACCAGTTCACTTCATTATCAAAAGGTTAAATGAAAGCCGACTTGAGTAATAAAAATTCAGGTAATTCATTATTCCAGAAAAATTTCTGGAATTACCTCACCAAACCGCGGTTCGGCATCTTCAAAAAATTCCTCTTCTCTTTTCTGCTCATCTCCATTGCTCCCCTGCTTGTTTTTGGAATCTTTACACTGATGAATATAAGTTCGGTGAGGACTGATATTATTCAGCATGCAAAAACAGATATTGATCAGAAGACTAAGGAGACGATGGAAGTCCAGGCGGTGCTTACAGCAAAAGCTGTTGAAAGATTTTTAAGGCAGTGCGAAAATGATTTAAGACTTTTGAAACAATCTGATTTAACATCAAATGATTTTCTTCAGTTCAGCAGGCAGCATCAATCAGAAATATGGATCAGGGAAGGAACAAATGAAAATCCTTACGAGGCGCATCTACAGGTTCCGCTGTACAAGGAAATTTCCTTTATAGATGAAAGCGGACAGGAGAAAATCAAAGTTAAAAACGGGCGCATACTTAATACTGAACTCCTCAAAAACGTTAGGAATCTACGCAGTACAACATACCTGATAGAAAACTATTTTAATGAAACAAAGAAACTAAAAGACAATGAAATTTACGTTTCGCATCTGGCAGGATTTTTTGTCAGTAAAAGAGACCAGTTAGGCGAAGCCTCCACGCCTGAAGATGCAGTAGAGGGGAAAAAGTACGACGGGGTAATAAGATTTTCAACACCCATCTACGACGGAAGTACGTTTTCAGGAATACTGGAAGTCGCGCTTGATCAGCGGCACCTGATGGAATTCACCCAGCATATACTTCCGAATTACAAAACTTTCACTGTCTTTCCTGTTTACTCTTCCGGTGATTATGCATTTATGTTCGATGACCGGGGCTGGATTATAACCCATCCCAAATTATGGGATATACCGGGAGTAGATGAAAACGGCAAACCGGTTCCAGCTTATACGAGCCATTCCTCCCGTGAAGATATAAACCGGGGCTGGATTCCCTTCAACCTGGATTCAGTAGGCTTTATAGATAAATCATATCCTTTCGTGGCATCAGAGGTGAGGAAAAAACATTCGGGATCTGTTACCACAACGAATGCCGGCGGAATTACAAAGATGATGTCGTATGCTCCTGTCTATTATGACAGGGGTGTTTATTCACACTACGGAATCTTCGGGGGCATAACCATCGGTTCCAATATCCAGCGGTTCCATAGTGCTTCTGATGAAATATCTTCTGAGATGGATAAGACCGTATTGTTCTTCAGAGATAATATTATCTGGATAATATTTATAACTTTTATATTGTCAGGCATAGTTTCATGGTTTCTATCGAGGCATTTCACCAAGCCGCTGCTGGCAATTACAGAAGGAGCCAAGACGTTGGCAGAGGGGAAATTTACCAGTCCCGTTGAAATTAACAGGAAGGATGAGATAGGTTTTCTCGGCAGTTCTTTCAATTATATGGCAGAAGAACTTAAAACCAAAAACCACGAGCTTGTAAGTTCGGTTAACGAACTGAAAAAATCCAAGAATGAAATCGAGAACTATGTAAGTGACCTTGAATACCAGTTAAAGATATTTAAAAGTCTACTCCGGATAAGCAATATACTGGGTTCAACCTTCGACCTGAGACGGATACTAAAATACATACTTCATAACACCGTTGAAAGATTCGGGTATGACAGGGCCATACTTTACCTGCTTGATGAGAGTGAAAAATATCTTGTGTGTAAGGAAGTCCATGGTTTTACCCCTGAAGAAGAGAATAGGGCAAGGACATCAAAGTACCACCTTCAGCACTATGACTGTATTGAAACGAGGGTAGCACAGACCGGAAACATTATTTTTGTTGATAATATCAATAACTATCCTGAAGCAACCGACCTTGACAGGAAGATCAGGAAGATATCCGGAAGCAAGTCGTTTGTATTTGTTCCTTTGAGAGTAAGAGAAAAAACAATAGGAATACTGGGAGCCGACAAGCTTAAAACAAAGACAAAGATCTCCGAGCTTGATGTAAGCTCGCTTCAGATACTAGCCAACCAGGCGTCAAGGGTTATAGAAAGCACCCGGCTGATGCATGAAATTATTGTACAGAAGAACTTCAATGAAGACATATTGAAATTTATGCCTGACGGAATAATAACAGTCGACCGACATGGTAACATAAGCAGTATAAATCCTGCCGCCGTAAGCATTCTAAGGGAGGAAGACGAACAGTTAACCGGAAAGAACGTATGGGATCTCTTCCGTCCCAATCATTCCTTAATTGAAGATATCGGATCTGCGCTTTCACAAAAAGGAATGTACCGCGGATACAACCTGGAAATCCTTATTGACGATAAACCAAAATACATTAACCTTACGGCTTCACGGATGAGCGATCCTTCGGGTGAGGTAAGTGACATTGTGGTAATTATACAAGACACCACCGAAAAGAAACTTCTGGATGATCAGATCCAGAAAATGGATAGGCTGGCTTCACTGGGCAAATTTGCCGCAGGCATTGCGCACGAAATAAGGAATCCTTTAACCGGGCTGACTTTGTTCCTGGATGATCTTCATGATAAAATAAACAACCAGCCGCTGGTTTCTAAATATATTCAGATGGGACTTGCGGAAGTTGAGCGTCTTGAGTCATTTGTTAATGAACTGCTCGATTATTCTTCACCCTCCACGCGGAAGCCGGCTCTGAAAAATATTAACTTCCTTATTGAAGCAACCCTCAACTTTATTGATAAGCAGTGCAGAAATTCCAAAATTGTGGTAAGGACCTCATTAACTCCCGACATTCCGGAGATTTTTATTGACCAGGAGAAGATAAGACAGGCACTGTTAAACATTCTGCTGAACGCTATTTACGCGATGCCGGAAGGCGGGGAACTTCACATTAAAACAGGCTATAAAAAAAGTAAGCAGAACAGGTTCTTCAACCTTTCTGATGATAGAATTATCCGAAGCGGATGGGTGGAGATCAGTATTTCAGATTCCGGACCGGGAATACCAGTGAATATCATTGATAAAATATTTGATCCTTTCTTTACAAACAAGAAAGGCGGTACAGGGCTGGGACTTTCAATTACGCAGAATATTATCTCGGAGCATAAAGGAAAAATTAAGGTAACCAATTCGAAATATCGCGGCGCAATTTTTACTATATTACTGCCTGTTACGCCGGTGCTGAAAGAAGAAACCTTAGTTAAGGAGAATTGGAATGAGTAAGACGATCCTCATAGTTGATGATGAAGAATTTATAAGACTGAGTCTTCAGCAGATTCTTTCGGAAGAAGATTATACTGTTATACTGAATGCATCAGGAGCTGAAGCGCTTAAAACAATTAAAGAGGAAGAAATCGACCTTGTGCTGCTCGACCTTAACCTTCCGGATATGAGCGGGATAGATATTCTTAGGCAAATCAGTCAGCTGCAGCCGAATATCTTAACAATCATTATGACGGGCTTTGCATCTGTTGAGTCGGCTGTCGAAGCAATAAAGCTCGGTGCATATGATTATATTAAGAAGCCATTTAAGGCCGATGCAATTAAGCTTATTACAAAACTGGCGCTGGAGACACAGTCGCTTAAGAAAACCGTTTCAGAACTGATAGAGCAGAAACTACAAGGAAAGAGCATTGAAAGTATAGTCGGTGAATCTCCCGAAATAAGCAGCGTAAAGAATCAGATTATCGAGTATGCAAAGCACGATTCGGCAACGGTACTGATAACAGGACAAAGCGGGACCGGGAAAGAACTTGTGGCCTCCGCCTTGCATCATCTCAGCAGCCGCAAGGATAAAGAATTCATTGAAATTAACTGCGCATCTATTCCGGAAAACCTGCTTGAGAGCGAGTTATTCGGTTATGAAAGAGGAGCATTTACTGACGCAAAGGCGAGCAAAGCAGGACTGCTTGAAAAAGCAGACGGCGGAACTTTGTTCCTTGATGAAATTGGTGAGATGAGTCCCCTTCTCCAAGCCAAGCTTCTCCGTGTTATAGAGAACAAAAAATTTATGCGTCTCGGTTCAACGAAAGAACTCAGCTCTGATGTCAGGATTATTGCAGCCACGAACAAGAACCTTAAGGATGCGATTGCCAGCAAAAATTTCAGGGAAGATCTGTATTACCGGCTGAATGTGCTTCGAATTGAAATGCCTCCTTTAAATTCCAGAGGGAAGGATATAGTACTGCTTGCAAATTATTTTCTTGAAACTTTTGCGAAAAAATTTAATAAGAAAATCACTGGGTTCTCCGATGAGGCTATCGCACTGCTGCAAAAGTATGAATGGCCGGGAAATATAAGGGAACTGAAAAACATTGTCGAACGTATCTGTATTCTTCAGAAGCAGCCTGTCGTTGAAGAATTTCATCTCCCTGCAGAGCTCATGCCGGTTACAGCTAATACCGGAAGCACAATCAGAAGTAATAAACCGTTCGAATCGTCTTTCGAAGAGATTATCCGGGAGACGGAAATAGATCTCATCAAAAAAGCATACGAGCTTAGCGGCAACAATACTTCACAGACAGCGCGACTTCTGAAAATCCCTCGTGAAACCCTTCGATACAAGCTGGAAAAGTATAATATCGGCAATGGTGAAATTTAGCCGGACCATGGCGAACATTCACCAGTTCAGCATTTAAAAGGTACGTCATACGGTTATTATAAGTCTAAATCCCCATCTTTAAATTTCATTTCCATGGCATTTCGTTTGAACCTGCCGGGTATTCGAATATAATTTCGAACTTGTTTAATATTCCAGGAGGCAACATGAAAAAATTGTTTATTCTGCTATCTGTTTGCATGTTCATTGGGTTAACAGGCAGCACACTTGCACAGATCAGTCTTTCGGGCGATCTGCAGGTCCGCGCAAGGGATGACATAAGAGACAACGGTGATTACGGCGGCTACACCGATGACTTATATTATATGATGCATGTAGGACTTAATGTAGACGCCAATATAGGCGATGGATTTTTCGGAAAAATGAGACTCGAGCATTACAACTATGCCGGGTACATTTATACAGCACAGAGTGGTCTTGATAATTACAGCGATGCGCCGATAATCCCGGGTTCAAATGATATTATCGCCCGTCCCACGGTTAACTTCACCCAGCTGTTCCTGGGAGTTAAACGTGATCAATGGGGTGTTGAAGCAGGTATCTATCCTATCAGCGGACTGGTAAATCCTATTCTCGACATTCACTATCTGCCGAATATAATGGTTGATATTCCCTTCACCCTTTACCGTCTAAATACGCTGACAGGAATTTCCGGTTATGTTGCTGCAGGCCCCGGTAAAATAAATCTCTTCGTCAGCAACGATTATAACGGAAGTTATGCCGAGGACGTTGACGGAAACGACCTGATGTTAAAAATGGACTCATACACTGTAGGTGCAAACTATGATTTCAACGTAGCCGGCTGGAACATACAGCCAATCGGCTTAATCAGTGTTGCATCTGATTCGGTTCGTAAACCTGTTTCATATGGAATTAACGTAGGAACACCTGACTTTTCAGGAGTCAAGCTTGCTGTAGATGCAGCCGCTACGTCGCAAACTGAATCAGGCACACCCAATTACGATGCTTTCCTTGTCAGGATAAAAGCAGAAGTAAAGCCCGGATTCGGTTCACTCCAGGCCTGGTTTGACATTGCAAGAAGAACAGATAAGGATGTTGCTTTATCTAACGAATCTCTTGGTGATGTAGACCATAATTATACCTATCTCTGGCTGCTTTATAACATTCCGATCATGAACTCAGAGCATGGTTCACTTACGATGACACCGAGAATAAGAAGAATTACAGAAAAGGTAGATACTGATTTATTCCCTAAAAAAGATTATACACGGTATAAAATCGAACTTCTCTTCGCAATGGCATTTAAATAAACAATTTTAGGTACTGATATGAAACTATTTAAACTTTTAACCGTGTTTCTTGCGGTACTGCTGACTGTAGGATTAAACAGCTGCGGCAACAATGAAACCGGTCCTATTAAAATCGGAGTGCTGCTTCCCCTCACCGGCTCCCAGGCAAACTTTGGAGAGATGGAGAAGAATTCTTATGAAATGGTTAAGGAAAAGGTTAATGCCGATGGCGGAATTAACGGAAGAATGCTCGAGTTCGTTTATGAAGATGATACAGGAAAACCAGATGTCGGGAGATCCGGCGCTGAGAAGCTGATAAACGTTAATAAAGTTCCCCTGATTACAGGCGGCTATAGTTCATCCGTAACATTTGCGGCATGTGCAGTAGCACAGCAGAACAGGGTTCCCTTCCTCGTCTGTACAGGATCGGTAGATAAAATTACCGAGCCGGATGCTTTCAACCTGACTACCAATGACGGCGACAAATTCTATATCTACCGCGTAAACCCTCCTGTTTCTGAATATGCTTCAGGACTTGAGAGCATGCTTACACAGGTAGTCCATCCCAAAAATGTATATATACTTCACGAAAATACTGCTTTCGGAACCGGTGGTGCTGAATCTTTCAAAGAAACCTGTGAAAAGCTCGGTATTAATGTAATAGATGTAAAATCATACTCAGCCGGGGCGGTTGATTTCAAACCACTGCTTCAGAACGTGAAGAAGACAAATCCCGATATGGTATACATGATATCTTACGTAATGGATGCGGCTCTTTTAATGAAACAGGCACGTGAGATCAACTTTACTCCGAAACTTTATATCGGTGCGGGAGCAGGCTTCACAATGCCCGCATTTAAAGATAATGCAGGGGATGCATCGAATCGCATTCTCTCAGCTACGTTGTGGCATCAGACTCTTCCTATCCCCGGAGCAACCGAGTATTATGATAACTACATAAAGAAATTCGGCGGCGATGGACCTGATTACCATGGCGCAGAAGCATATGCAACGGGACAGGTAGTAGCCGAGATACTGAAAAATACCGATGACTACTCGTCAGAAGGATTGAAGAAAGCCCTTGATAAAGTTGATATGCAGACGGTTTTCGGTCCTGTGAAGTTTGCTTCCTATGACAATAAGATCCATCAGAATAAAATGGACACCTATGTCGTTCAGTGGATTGACGGAGGTTTAAAGCTTGTATGGCCGAAAGACCTTGCTAATGCACAGTTTGAGTATCCAATTAATTGGGATTCTGCCTGGAACAAGTAGTTCCGGCTGATCATGCTAAACTAAACTAAAGGCAGAGGAATGGATCTGATACTTCAGTCGCTTATTTACGGACTCCTTATAGGTGGACTCTATGCGATAATCGGAATAGGGATGACTCTTATAATGGGTGTACTGAATATTATAAACCTAGCGCACGGCCAGATTATGATGGTTGCAATGTACCTGACGTGGGTTATGTGGCAGTTTGCCGGGCTTGATCCATACCTCTCAATTTTTATAACTATCCCCGCGGTTTATTTTTTAGGAAAAGGGATAAGCAGGTACCTGCTGTTCCCTCTTATCAAGAAAGAATCGATACTGCCTGAAAATCAGGTGTTGATGACCGTGGGAATAGGGATGGTTCTGGTTGAACTGGCCCGTTCAGTTTTCTCCAGCGATTACCGTTCTGTAAGAACATCCTACACTGATGAGGCATGGCACCTTGGTAATATATCTTTAAGTGTACCCCTGGTAATTGCTTTCCTTATAGCAATAGTTTTGACTATCGGACTTTTCATACTACTGACAAAAACCGATTTGGGAAGATCGATACGCGCTACAGCGCAGGATAGAGATGCGGCAACCTTAATGGGAATAAGTGCAAAGAAGATAACAATCTTAACGTACGGGCTGGGCAGTGGATTGGTCGCCGCTGCCGGGACTCTCCTACTACCCGTATATTACTTATTCCCGGATGTCGGTCCTGTTTTTACAGTTAAAGCATTTGTTATAACTATACTCGGCGGGCTCGGTTCACCTATCGGTGCTATTGCAGGAGGACTTGTACTCGGAATTGCAGAAACATTCGGAGCTACCTACCTCAGCATGGGCTACCGTGATGCTGTAGGACTTATAATATTTCTTCTTGTGCTGGTATTTCTTCCCGGCGGGATAAAACAGTTAACAAAAATTTAGGTCTGATGATGAAAGAACAATCTGCCCGGGCATTCAGAATTACGAAGATTGAATGGATGATAATCGGGATCACGCTGGTCCTTCCAGTTATATTCGACTTCTCACCCTACTTCCAGGGACTGCTTATATTTATTATGATGTGGGTTATTCTCGGAAGTTCGTGGAACCTTCTTGCCGGATATACGGGACTGGTTTCATTCGGTCATGCAGCCTATTTCGGAATCGGAGCATATGCAGCTGCTATTCCATTTATGCACTGGGGGATTTCTCCATGGTGGGGATTGCTGACTGGCGGAATTGCTGCGGTTATTCTCGGCTATCTGCTGGGAATTGTGGTTTTCAGACTGCGCGGGCCTTACTTTGCTTTAGGCACTCTTGCGACCGCTGAAATATTAAGAATTATTTTTGGTGAAGAGGAATGGCTTACCAACGGGCATACAGGAATCCTTTATATGACAACCTGGGTAAGCAAGTATCCTTATTATTATATAGCACTTGCACTTGCATTGGGAGCTGTATTCTCTGTTAAATATATAATGAGAACAAAGTCTGGTTTTTATTTCCTTTCTATACGCGAAGACGAAGATGCTGCCGAGGCTCTCGGGATAAATACAAAAAAATATAAGAATGTTGCTACTGTTGTTTCAACTTTCTGGGCAGGAATGGCCGGTGCATTTTATATGATTTATATGGGATTCATCGATCCAGAAGTTGTATTTGCCCTGCACAACATTTCGATTATCACAATACTGGTGGGGATTATCGGAGGAGTAGGTACTATCTGGGGTCCTGCTGTTGGTGCAGTTGTAATGGTGTTTATGCAGGAGCTGTTCCGGTCATCTTTATTCGGATTGGCGCCCGACTGGGTTTCGAGATTCCATTCTATTGCTTTTGGTCTGCTTGTAATCTTTGTGATTCTGTATCTGGCAGGAGGAATTGTAGGCGACTGGAAACTGATTTCCCGGAAGTTTAAGTCAGTACGAACCGAGGAGAAATAGATGAGCGCACTTACAATATCGAATCTAACCAAAGTTTTCGGCGGATTAACCGCTGTGGATAACGTATCCTTCGAAGTAGAAGAAGGCGAAATATTCGGATTAATTGGTCCCAATGGAAGCGGCAAAACCACCATCTTCAATATGATTAGTCAGTTTTATTCTGTTACCTCAGGAAAGATCTATTTTAAAGGGCAGGATATTACAAGAAAGAAAACTTATGAAATTGCACGGCTGGGAATTGGCAGAACATTCCAGGTAGTTAAACCCTTGAAGAGACTGACCGTAGAAGAGAATGTAATGGCAGCGGCTTTTGCCCGCGAATCGACATTTGCAGGCGCAAGGAAAGCTGCCCGGGAGGTGATTGAATTCTGCAGACTCGAAAATCTTGCCGATGTAAAAGCAGGAGGACTGCCGATAGCGGGCAGGAAGAGACTTGAGATCGCAAGGGCGCTGGCTACGAGACCATTTCTGCTGCTGCTGGATGAAACAGCCGCGGGATTGAATCCTTCGGAGCTTGACGAGGCCATCGATATCATTAAGAAAATAAGGACAGACCTGGGAATTACCGTGGTTATAGTAGAGCATATTATGAAAGTGATAATGAGTATAAGCGATAGGATCCATGCTATAGCCTATGGAGCAACTATTGCGCAGGGCACTCCCCAGGAGGTAGCGAAGGATCCTACTGTTATTGAAGCCTACCTTGGTTCGGATTATGCGGCTGACAATGGGGGCAAAAACAATGCTTAATGTAAATAATCTGAATATGGGTTACGGCGATATGCAGGTATTGTGGGATGTCTCGTTTGAAGTAAAAGAAGGAGAGATTGTAGTACTTGTAGGCGCAAACGGTGCAGGAAAATCTTCCACTTTAAAAACGATTTCAGGATTACAGCGGCCCAACTCAGGTAGTATAGAATTTAACGGGAACCCGCTGACGAGTGTTTCGCCTGAAGAAATTATTAAGGAAGGTGTGGTTCATTGTCCCGAAGGGCGCCGTTTATTCAACGAAATGACAGTAGAAGAGAACCTTTTTATGGGATCGCTTCATGGTAATGCGAAAAAGGAAAGGATGAACACACTTGAAGAATGTTATACATTGTTTCCCCGGTTGAAAGAGAGAAGGAAGCAGCTAGCCGGAACCTTAAGCGGGGGTGAGCAGCAGATGGCAGCGATTGCAAGAGGACTTATGTCGATGCCGAAACTGCTTATGCTTGACGAACCGAGCCTGGGACTGGCGCCGGTGCTGGTACAGAATATCTTTGAGATCATTAAGGATATAAATAAAAAAGGAATGACTATACTGCTTGTTGAGCAGAACGTTCAGATGACGCTTAAGTTCTGCACGCGTGCTTATGTACTGGAGAACGGTAAGGTCTCTATCAGCGGAACCGGAAGTGAACTGCTGAATAATGAGCATGTTAAATCAGCATATTTAGGAATTTAATTTAAGGAGATGAAATGATTGTCCGTAAATGGATGTCTGATAATCCAATCGTAATAGATGAAAACGCCTCACTTTCCGATGCGATCAATCTTCTTAAACAGCACAAAATCAGGCGGCTGCCTGTATTGAAAAAAGGAAAGCTGGCTGGGATAATATCCGACAGGGATCTGAAGGAAGCCTCCCCTTCTAAAGTTACATCACTCGATATCTGGGAACTACACTACCTGATGTCGAAGATAATAGTAAAAACCATAATGACGAAAAATCCCGTTACTGTTTCACCCGATACGACTATTGAAAGAGCTGCCATACTTATGTTTGACAACAAGATAGGCGGACTGCCTGTAGTAAATATGAACGGAAGTCTTGCTGGTATTTTAACTGAGCAGGATGTTTTTAAGGCGTTAATAAATATTACAGGGGCACGCTTTGCAGCCAACAGAATTTCCATCACAATTCCCGATGTACCTGGCTCAATCAAAGATGTAATGGATATAATGAGGAAACACAACTTCAAATACAACAGTATACTCACAACAGTAGAAGGAGTTGCAGCAGGCTACCGCGAAGTTCTTATAAGGTTCCAGGCTGACGAAGCCGACGTTGACAAAATCCTCTCCGACCTCAAATCCAATTACGATTCCGTTGAGTTGACAGTAGACTGAACATTTAACACTCAATTACTTCAGAAGAGAGTCGGGGGGAAGGTGAGATGCTTCTATATCTCTAAAATATTTTACGGTGCCCACCTTAAGCTCATATGTAGCCTGATCATCACAGACGATAATTCCTCTGGGATGCAGTTGAAGGGCACTTACGGTCCACATATGATTGACTCCTTCTTCAACAACCTTTGACAGCGCCCTGGCTTTATTTAATCCGCTGATAATTATAACAACTTCTTCTGCATCTAGAACTGTTTTTACTCCGACTGTTAAAGCCGTCCTTGGGACTTTATCCAGATCGTTATCAAAGAATCGTGAGTTAGCTATTAGGGTATCAAATGTCAGAGTTTTAACCCTTGTAAGAGATCCCAGAGATGAACCCGGTTCATTAAAGGCAATATGCCCGTCGGGACCAATCCCCCCTACGAATAAGTTTATGCCTCCTGCCTTTACTATTTTTGCTTCATAATTCTCACACTCTTTCTCAAGATCCTTTGCATTTCCATTCAAAATATTGACGTTACTTTTATTTATATCGATATGGCCGAAAAAGTTATTCCACATAAACGAGTGATAGCTTTCGGGATGATTTTCCGGTAATCCTACATATTCATCCATATTGAAAGTAGTAACATGTTTAAATGAGACAATCCCTTTTTTATTTAATGCAATCAATTCCCTGTACATTCCTAAAGGTGATGACCCGGTAGGTAGTCCAAGTACAAAATTATTTTTTGCTGTGGGTTTATAGTCACGGATTCTCATTGCAATGTAATTTGCCACCCATTTGGATACCATATCATACGATGGTTGAATTATAAGCCGCACTTTATTTCTCCTGTTAATTTTAGTTTACAAACCGGGAGATTCTCTTTTTTTAACAAATGAATCCACCCGGGTTTAATTTTCGTTTACCAGATCAGCTTTTTTACCGGCCGCGGCTCTTCCATTAATAATTGTCAGATCTACACCATAATTACTATTAAGAACGGCAATATCAGCATCCTTACCAACGGCCAGTATTCCCTTTTTATGATCCAGGTTCAATACTTTTACAGCATTTAATGATGCCATTCTGACTGCCTCAGTAATTTTTGCTCCAGCGGCTTCCACCATATTTCTTATTGCAAGGTTAAGCGTGAGTGTGCTTCCTGCAAGTGTTCCGTCTGCAAGAAAGGCCCTTTTATCTTTCATAAAGATCTTCTGATCTGCGAACTCATATTCTCCTTCGTGCATCCCTCCTGCTCTTATCGAATCCGATACCAGTATTATGCCGCTGGCTCCTTTAAGTTTTAACAGAAGCTGCATCACAGCAGGATGGACGTGAAGAGTATCGGCAATTAATTCAATTTTGAGTTCATTGTGCAGAAGAGAGGCGAGCACTACACTTGGAGTTCTATGATGGAACGGCTGCATAGCATTGAAAATATGGGTTACATGTGCGGCACCGTTATCAATAGCATTGAGCACTTCATCATAGCCCGCCATTGAATGTCCGATCGACAGCACAACTCCATCCTGGGCCGCTTCACGCATTACCTTGTCGGCATCAGGAAGTTCAGGTGCAATAGTCATAATCTTAATATAACCCTTTGAAGCTTCCCATAATTTTTTCCAGGAATCAACGCCGGGCTTCCATAAATACTTCTGATTCATTGCGCCCTTAAGCTGCTTATTTAGGAAAGGCCCTTCCATATGGATACCGCGGATATTCGAATCAGGATTTGCTTCAATAAAATCAGCTATTCTGCGCAGGTCCTTCAGAAGCAGTTTTTCCGGTTTTGCAAAGAGTGAGGCAAGCATAGTTGTAGAACCATGCCGTAAAAAATATGCACTGATCTTTTCTATGCTTTTGTTATTGTCATCGGCAAATCCATGTCCTGCACCGCCGTGAACCAGCAAATCTGCAAAACCCGGACAAATCAGTTTTCCCGTAACGTCGATGACTCTGAAATCAGAAGAAGGAGTATATTCGGAGGATCTGCCAAGGCCTGCAATTTTACCTTTATCGATTAAGACAGTACCATTCTCAATTATTCTGAAAGGAGTAATTATCTTTCCTCCCGTTAAAGCTAACTTCATTTAATACCTTTACCTTTTCCTTACCGTAATTACAACAGGATCCGATTCCGTCTTCGCGCCATAACTATCATACGCAATTGCTTTGACGAAGTGCTTCCCTTCAGGAATATTAAACCAGACCCAGTTAAAGGGAGCCCTGGTATTAAATCCTATCGATTTATTATCAGCATAGAACTCCACTTTTATAATCCTAGCAATTTTATCAGTGGTTTCGGTTTTGATCCTTAAATTTGTTCCTTCATTAACCCATACATCGGCTGAGGGTTCAGCTATTCTGATTGTCGGAGATGCATTGTTTTTTTCTTCCAGAGGAATTTTAACATCGGGCATATTACCGGAGTACATTGTGTTAACGAGAGTTCCGGCAGAATCATCGCCCGTGATCTCCCAGCACATTATTCCCCTCAAGTCATAGGCTTTTACATAATGAGTTTTTAGTGCGACAGATCTTGCATCATCAAACGTCCAGAAAATCTTCTCCGTAGAGTTGTACAGGTATGGAGCCATTGCATAAGTATCCCAGTACACCTCATATCCATGGTTCATAAGTTCTTTAAGATCGAAATAGTTATTATAACCTTCCTCAGAAACCCCGCTGGCTACACTTCCAGGCCTTCCCAGACCGTAGCTGACTGAATCAACGTTTCCCCAACCTCTGCCATATAACGCAGCTCCGGGAATTAACTTCGATCTGCTTACCCCGTAAATACAATTGTACAGGTGAATTGTTTTATCGAACGAATCTCTCTCCCGGTCAAATGTTGTATCTGCAGAAGAAGAAAGAAGGTTAGTGTTATGACCTGTAACTTTTTCCCATCCGCCGCGGTAATCGAAAGTCATAAGGTTATACCAGTCAAGATAATGCTGATCATCATAAATATTATAATACCTTGCATATTTTTCCGTAGCAGGCACAGCAGCGGTAAGGATGTAACCCGGTTTTAGCGAATCGAGTTTTGCACGGAATAAAGCATACAATTTTGAAAGATTGTTATTATCTTCAGGGTTATGATGCATACTATCGACACCGCCTTTTACGGGGTATTCCCAGTCAATATCAAATCCATCAAAAATACCTGACGCTGCACCCTTTCCGCCGGCACCGTTAACCTCAGGAAGATTACCTGTAATAAACCTGTCGATACAGGCATTTACAAATATTTCTCGTGATTCTTCAGTTAAAGCTGCGTCGGAAAAATAATCAGAACCTTCCCAGCCTCCGATCGATAACACAATTTTAAGCTGCGGATGCCTCATCTTTAATTTTTTAAGCTGATTGAACTGTCCGCGTAATGATTGAGTAGAATCGTCGGCTATATTATCAATACTCATCTCAGCCGAATAGAGCTGCTGATATGCGAGATATGGACTGATAAACCCCGGGACGATACGGCCTGAGGAATCCGGACCGGGAACAGAAAAAGCATAATTTAGTATCGAAATCTTGTCAGCCGAATTTCGTACTTCAATATCCTTCACATAATAAGGATGTTCATCCTTTGCCCGCCATTCAGGGAAATAGGCAACAATTTCTTTCTTTTGTGCATTCATTATTACGGGTATAAAAAGTAAAGATGCAATTAAAAATATTTTCATTTTGCGTTTGCAAATATTAAAGAATTACTTAAAACGAAAATTAACCTTTTTGCAGGGAAATTTATAGTTGAAGAAGAGGAGGGCCGGGCAATAAAAAACCCGGGAAAATATCCCGGGTCAATCTTAAAATTTGCTATCTGAAGGGGGCTTACCAGCCTCTTCTTCCGCCGCCGCCGCCGCCGCCGCGATTTCCACCGCCGCCGCTTCCGCCTCCTCTATGACCACCGCGTCCGCCGCCTCCGCCGCCGCCTCTGCGGTTATTATCGGTACGGGGACGAGCTTCATTAACAGTTATTTTTTTACCTTTTAAATCTTTAGTATTCAATTCGCTTATTGCCTTCTGGGCTTCCGCCTGTCCCGGCATTTCAACAAATCCAAATCCTTTGGATTCACCGGAGAACATGTCTTTAATAACTTTAACGCTTCTCACGGTTCCATAACCGGAGAATAACTCCTGCAAATCATCATCGGTAACTTCCTTTGATAGATTGCCTACAAAAATGTTCATGTAAGTATTCCTTTATATTATTTGTTTTTATATTATCTACTAAAGGGAATATACCGATGCAGTAGACAACGTTGCTTCAATTCTTTTATTACTAAGATTGTCTAATAATGAAGGGAATATTCAGATCCAAGGTTATATATAGTATAGGATCACCCATTATTCAATAAATTGAAACAATCATTAGATTGGAACGATTAAGGTACTTGAAATCGTAGTTTTAACTTATCCGTAATATATTGACAAAAAATTCCAGATCAAAATGAAAACGTCATAGCTTCGGGGTTTGAAAAACGGTAATAATTTCCGGTCCTGCCGGATACTTAGAAATCAAGTTTTGGTTCACCATGTTTGTGAACCCACAAGTGACCTTCCCTCATCATTCCTTTTAATGAAGATTCGAACCAGACAGCGTGTATTTCTTCATAAACTTCGGGGATATCGTGATGGTCGCCCATTTTAGTTGCCAGGCAGTAACCCGGTTTAAGTTCATATTTTTTGCCTTCAGACACCGCAAGTCCCGATCCCTTAAAAATAACCCAGTACTCATCGAAATCGTGGTAGTGATTATCAAAATCCGTCTTCCTGGAGTAATCGGTCGGATCGCCGTCATTTTTAGGATTATCGCTGTTATCGAGGGTAAAAATTCCATGAGTTCCTGTAAGGCCTTCCCAATGTCCTCCTATCACAATAATTGCGCAGTCAGTTTCAGCTTTTACTTTTATAGTAGAGTTAAGTGATGCAATTTTAAAAATATGCCCGGTCTGGGCGTAGGATATTTTACGATTTATAATCATCTTGCAGATGCCGTCCCCGATAAAATACATTTCCCGCTCAGAGGTTGAAATGAAGCTTCTGACTTCGCCTTCATTAAGATTGATAACATCTATAAAGTCGAGATCGCTCCAGGATGGCATCATATCTTCAGAACATTTAAGTAAAGGCATAGTTTAATCTATCCTGAATTCTTTTGAAATAATTTTAAGAGAAATTGCCAGAACTGAAGGCTGAATCTGAGGTTAGTAAAAATAATTCTCCTTAGTTCTTTCCTCCTATGTTTCCTTTATAATTAAATATTTTAATTATATATGCATAAAAGATAATCAATCTGCACTTTTATGCAAATCAATTTTGGTGCGAATTTTATCTTTTTCTGCTCTTGTAAAAGCAAAATTAATAATTTTCTAATAACAAAACATATCACAAAGAAAAAATCTTCTTCCTGTTAAGTTTAAGATTTAAATTAAGTTTATACGAAGACCTGGAGAAGGAAAGCAGCAAATACTCTTGAAATTATCAGAAAAACTTGGTTCGATTGGTTATAACCGGGCTATCCTGGCGCTTTCTGTGGCAAGATTGGCCGATGCTATAGGGAACAGCATACTTTTTATCTTAATTCCTTTATACGTCGCAAAGATTCCGGAAGAATTCATCCACTTCCCCACCCCTATATTGGTGGGGATATTGATATCTGCATTCGGGTTTATGACATCTTTATTTCAACCTGTTATGGGGGCAATAACGGATAGACTGGGCAGAAGGAAAATATTAATACAGGCGGGACTGGCAATCATCGGTATCTGTATAATCCTGTTTATTTTTGCTTCACATTATTATCAGCTGCTGATTTTAAGAATCATACAGGGAGCAGCGGTTGCGATAACCATTCCGGCTTCACTGGCTCTGATGACTTCTATTACAAAGAAGGAAACCCGCGGAGGATCGATGGGTATTTACAGCACATTCCGGATAGTGGGTTTTAGTCTTGGACCCGTGGCCGGAGGTTTCCTTGAGAAGAATTACGGATTTAATGCTGCCTTCTATGCGGGAGCGGCATTTATTCTTGTTGCAATAATTCTCGTTCACTTCTGGGTTGAGGAGGTGAGAGGTGAAGTGCCTGATTCGAAAAAACGCGGATTCAAAATAATAGATACTGAGCTTCTGAGTGCAGGTATTGTCGCTACTTCCCTTGCGACTTTTCTGATGGCATCTTCTTTTTCTATGGTGACTACACTGGAGAACCAGTTTAATTCGCGGCTGGATATCACGGCTGTCGGTTTCGGGTTTGCATTTAGTATGGTTATGATCGGGCGGCTGATCTTCCAGGTACCGCTGGGACATTATTCCGATAAAATAGGAAGACGTCCGCTGATAATAATAGGACTGGTATTGATGGGCATATCAACCGGACTGCTTGGTGTAGTATCGACTTATACTGAACTCATAATTGTAAGGCTTGTGCAGGGTGTTGCAGCAGCAGGTATCGCTGCGCCGGCCTTCGCTGTTGCGGCTGATCTTTCGAAAAAAGGCGGAGAAGGAAGACAGATGAGTATTGTTACGATGGGATTCGGATTCGGGATTGCGTTTGGTCCTTTGATATCCGGGCTTCTGGCAAATCTCTTTTTTGAACTACCCTTCCTGGTGGTTGGTATTATTACCGCAGCGGGGGCATGGGTTGTGTACAGGTACTTGCCGGAAACGGTGAGACATTGATAATTGAATATTGACAATTGAAGATTGAATATTTATTTAAGTATGTTATATCCTTTTTCGCCGAATGGCTGGAGTTTTTCGAGCCACATTTCTTCAAGAACTTTTAGCTCCTCAGTGTAGTTATACGATGGATCTTCCTTAGGCTTCAACTCATCAAGTATCTCAAAGCTGAAATTCCCTTCACCGTACTTTTTGTAATCGGCTATCAGTTCTTTGTTGCTTTCGGTACCATACTTCAGTCCGAACTTAAACCTGTTGATCCTTCCAGGCAGGTTTTTACTGCTACCTATAAGGATCTTATTATTGACAAGGTTCTTGACTATATAGATACCCATCGGGGGAAGGGTTTGTTTGTAATTTTTTTTGAGTTCTGAGTGATTGGACATATTCTATTTAATATTTAAAATTGAAGATTGAATATTGGGTACAGTTTATTAGTACATGAAAGTTACAAAAATGTTGGATATTCTGCAGGAACATAAATCAAAAGCAGGGTACAATCCCTACAGGATTGGGTATCGAAGATAGAAATGCCTGTTACAAATGTTCATTCCCGATGGGGATATAGAATTTACCAATTTAACCATTTAATCATTTAACAATTTAACATTGTCGGTAGTAAGAGGGAGAGATCTTAAAAAGATCTCCCCTCTTTTGATATATCATTTAAGTTTACATACTTACGGGGTTGCCGCTGGCGTCGAGGAGGACGGGGTCGCCAAGTCCAAGCTGCTTTAGCTGTTCAAGCTGTGTTGCGGCATCGCCTACAATTACATAAATCATCTTATCCTGCTCAAGATACTTCTGAGCGAGAGCTTTAATTTTATCCTGCGTCATATTTTTTACTACATCTTCTTCATTCTTCACATAGTCGAATGGAAGGTTGTATTCCGCTATATCATTAAGCATTCCAAGCAGGGCACCGAGGGTTTCAAACCTGCGTGCGTTTGATTTAACAAGCGCGTCTTTAGTAAATGTCAGATCCTCAGTACTGATGCCTTCACGGTATTTGGCTATTTCGTCTTTAAATATCTGAGCGGATTCATAAGTGGCATTCGACTGCACAGCTGAGGATGCCTGGAATGTACCCGGATAATTTGTGCCGTCGATACTTGTTCTTGCACCGTAGGTATAGCCTTTCTCCTCGCGGAGGATCAGGTTTACTATACCATTGAAGCTGCCGCCCAATTTGTAGTTCATTACAGTTGCAGCATAATAGTCGGGATCTGTATAACGAAGTGACAACTTCCCTATCCTTATTTCCGACTGTTTAGCGCCTGGGACATCCACGAAATAAACAACAGGTTTTGATGGTTCTTCGGGAATTTTTATTTCAGGCATTATGACATCCTTCTCCTCCCATTTCCGGGTCAGTGAGGAAAATTCAGAAACAGCTTTATCTTTAGAAATATCACCTACAATCGTAACAAATGAAGCCGAAGGCGAAATGTTTTTATCATAGTAATTTTTCAGATCGTCGAGCGTAATAGCTGATACAGTTTCGGCAGTTCCAAGTGTAGGATTGCCGAGAGGATTATCTTTACCGTATATCATCTTATCAAAAACGCTGCCGGCTATCCTTGATGGATTTGAACTATTGCGGTTAATTGTTTCCAGGGTTTCCTGTTTTATACGGTCGAATTCCTTTGCATCCCAACGGGGCTCAAGGATTATTTCTTCTGCCAGCTTGTATACTTCATCGAATTTAGAAGCTAGCGCATTAACCCGCATTACAATTCCCTCTTTTGTAGTATACATCCTTATATCAGCACCCAATCTTTCGATAGCTTCTTCCAGTTCCTGTGGCGTTTTATTTTTCGTTCCTTCCATCATCAGATCGGAGACAAGGTTGGCAGTACCGATTTTATCATGACTATCAAGCAGAGCGCCGCCCTTTAAGGTAAGTGAAAACTGAATCAGCGGAAGTTCTTTCTGTTCGATACCGTAAATCTTTAATCCTTTCCCGGGTTCACTATCCCATACTTCAGGTATTTTAACCTCAGGATCGGGTCCCGGTACAGGTTCGATATTCCTGTCGAAGCTGCCCGGTATTTCTTTAACAAGCTGAACATCGGCGGCAGCAGTTTTTTCCTTTTCTTCTTTAGGAATTATTTTCTCTTCAGGGACAACAAACAACTCCGAGTTTTTAGCGGCCTGGTCAGCTTTACCTTTAGGCACAAAGCTCGTCAGTATATAATTCTTACCTTTTATGTATTTATTATAGACACTCCATACATCATCTTTCGTAACATTAAGACTATTCTGGAGGTCATCATTGATGAAATCCGGTGATCCGGCATATTCATTATAACTAGCCAGCTGAAATGATTTCCCTAGAATACTCGAGATTGAGTTATAGAAGTTTGTTTCTGTTTTTGCTTTAATCCTGGAAAGATCATCGTCAGTAAATCCATCTTTTTCAAAGCGTGTGAAAGCTTCGAAGATAGCATCCTCAACATCGGTAAGATTTTTATCCGGGAAAGATCTTACACGAAGATTAAATGTGCCGGCGATTTCTTCGCTCGACTGATACGCATCGGCAGAAGGAGCGAGTTTCTTTTCTTCAACTATCACCTTATACAAAGGGGCTTTTTTTCCATCTGCGAAGAGATTGCTGAGAATATCCAGTGCATAGGAATCTTTGGTATACTGCTCAACTGTAGGGAAAACCATTCTGAGTTCGGGCGATTTTGCAAAGTTATCTTCGAAGTAAGCGCGTTTGGTTTCCTTTAACGATACAGGCATAGGTTGGGGATCTGTAACAGCAGGCGATGATTTTATTTCACCAAAATATTTATCCACCAGTTGCTTAGTCTGGTCTGAATCGAAATCTCCTGCAATCACGAGCGTTGCATTAATAGGTCCGTACCATTTAGAATAAAAATCCCTTACATCCTGCACGGTGGCATGCTGAAGATCCTCCATCGAACCTATCACCTGCCAGTTATAGGGATGATTCTCAGGATATAATAGTTTGTTAATTATGTAACTGGTATTTCCGTAAGGCTGGTTATCAACCCGCTGTCTTTTTTCATTCTGTACAACTTCCTGCTGGTTTTCGAAAGCTTCCTGTGTGACGGTGGGAAGCAGCCATCCCATCCTGTCGGATTCAAGCCAGAGGACCGTCTCAAGGTAATTCTTCGGCATAACCTCAAAGTAAACAGTTCCGTCAAACCAGGTACCTCCATTCAGTGTACCACCGTTACCCTGGATTTTTTTGAAGAACTGATCCTGACCTACATGCTGGGATTCCTGGAACATCATATGTTCGAAGAGATGAGCGAATCCTGTTCTTCCTTTTATTTCACGGTTCGAGCCGACGTGATATTGAATTGCTACTGAAACGATAGGATCTGATTTATCTTTATGAAGTATAACCTCAAGTCCGTTTTCAAGTTTATATTTTTCGTAGTCGATTTTGAATGTCTTATCATTCCCTTTAAACCCTGTAAATGCTAATGCAGAGATAAAGAGAAGGATGATTGACTTACGATAGTTCATTTTTCCTCCTTTTTCATTTGTTAACTGGTTATGAAGAATTTTCTTTTGGAATTGCTTAAAATTTATTATAATGATTTGGAAATCTTACCTTGTACTGAAATCTCCTTTAAGTCTTGAGTTTTTACTTCGGACATTGTTCGGCCTCTGTTCAGCCTACAACAAACTAATAACAGGCCTCCCTGTAAAATAATGCAGACAGGCATAGAAAAGAATCCACAGTGGCTAAATATCCCTAAAAACACTGATTTTACAAAAAAATATACCCAGCGGGGTTATTTTATGACGAGCATTGCGATCGGCTTATTCCAGTACATCCGCAGCCATTCTCCCGCTTTTAACTGCACTTTCAATTGTAGAGGGGAGTCCGGTGTTTATCCAATCCCCCGCGATCGTCAATCCATTTACCGCTGTGAGAGGACCGGGACGATCGTACAAAATCTCATTTGATGGTATAAAGGTAGCTCTTTTCTCTTTAAGGATCCGGTAACCTGTTATGTCATCTTTTTCAATAAAGAGGTATTTGAAGAGCTCTGCTTTAACGAGTTCAAATATTTCTTCTTTACTTTTATCCATCAGCTCATCGGCATCACTTCTTACGAGAGTAAGATGAGTGCCGCGGTTGAACACCCAATGTATCCCCGAGTCGATCATTCCGTAAAACTTATCTTCAAGCTTATTTTCTTTCAGCCAGATATGCACCGTGAGAATAGAGGAATATATGAATCCCGGATCAGATGGTAGATACTGAACCGGGAGTATCCTTTTAAGACTGTAGAAAGGTACTGAGGAGATCACTCCTTTAAATTCTTTAATAATTCTTTTATTTGTGACCACCGCTCTCAGGCGGTTATTTTGTAAAACAAGCTGATTTACCTGTTCGCCCGTAATGACCGTTCCTCTTCTCTCTTCAATATATTTTACAGCATTGAGACAGTAAGTTTCCGTGAGTCCCTCACGGGGAAGAATAATGGTTGAGGCACGATTTCCTTTGAAGAAAATTTCAATCAGAATATCACGGAATGTTTTTGCGGAAGCTTTACGGATGCTGGTATTAAGAGCACCGGCAGTAAGGATTTCCCAGATAGCTTTCCGGATATCCTCATTCTGATTTTCCTGTTCCAGCCACTCGTACACTGACATTCTGCTAAGATCACGGTCAGATGTCAGCGGGAGTTTCAGGAAAAACTTAAGCATCCGGAAACGGTTCAATAGGGAAAGCGCTTTATAGCTTAACAAGCCGGAAGCAAGATTGAAGGGGTAAAGTTTTGTATGGACCTTGAGTTTAACCTTATTAAAGTGCGGGAGGAGGAAATTCACTTCAAGCTGATCCTGCATTATTAAGTTATTCTCTGCCCGGATCATGCGTAAAAAGCGGAGGGTTTCGGTGTAGCATCCCATCATTATATGCTGGCCGTTATCGATGATGGAGCCGGTTGCCTGATCTTTAAATGAGTAAGCGCGTCCCCCTGTTTTATTAGCCGCTTCAAGAACCTGAACTGATTTGCCTTTAGAGGAGAGATGAACCGCGGCCGAGAGTCCTGCGAACCCGCTGCCGATAACTATGTAATCATACATTAGTAAACCAGGTTATACTTTGCCCAGACTCCCAGAGAAATGCCAACCTTTTCAAATTTCGAAACTTTTATGTTCCTGTTATATACGTCGTAATCTGCTTCGATAATTTTCTGCAGCATCTTACGGTAAATATGCTGCATAGCTCTTGCGGCAAACATTGCGGCTTTATCATCGAGGTTAAGACTCATCGTTGCCTTTTCAAAATACATCAATGCCCTATCGACCTCATAACTCATAAGATCTTTAAACTGGGGATTATAATTCCTACTAATAATATCTTTATCTGAATAATTAAAACGTGCGAGATCCTCCTGCGGAAGGTAGATCCTTCCCTTTTCGGAATCTTTCTTGATATCCCTGAGGATATTTGTAAGCTGAAGGGCGATACCGAGATTAACGGCAAAATCCTTTGCATGCTGTTTATCTTTATAGCCGAATATCTCAATGCATATTAATCCGACCGTGGAGGCCACTCTATAGCAATAGAGCATAAGATCGTCAAACGAGCTATATCTTTTCTTCTGGAGATCCATTTCCATACCTTTTATGAGCTCAAAGAAAGGATCGAGGGGAATATCAAAACCGGAGATCGTTTTACCAAGCCTGTTCAGGAGAGCGTAGTCGGAGTCACCGTTAATGGATTTCTCCAGCTCAATCCTCCACTTATGCAGTTTTGCAAACTTAAGTTCATCAGGCTCGCTTCCCTCATCGATAATATCATCCGTCTGCCTGCAGAATGCATAAACAGTGTTCATTGCATCGCGTTTGGCAGCCGGCAGCAGGTTGAAAGCATAATAAAAGCTGCTCTTGCTCTTCTTTGCTATTTCCTTTGCTTCCATCATTTATTTGAGTGATCTCACCAGAAGATTTATAAAATCTGTTTTAGTTAAATGAGGACGAATCAAAACGTTATAGTCATTCTGCCTGATTTTCTTAAGGATCGCCTCGCCACCGAGGATCGTCCATTTTATTTCGTATTTTAGTCGTCCTGACAGGAATTTAAGCAAATTCCGGCCTTCATCAAACATTAATTGTGTTCTATTAACATTGAACTTAATTAACTGTTTAAAATTAAGGTTTATTTTGCTCTCCTCAAACAGTTTTCTATCAATTCCGAAGTGATCAAGTTCATCCTGAGGGAGATAGATCCTCCCCTTTAGAAAGTCGGTTTTAACATCCTGCAGAAAATTGGTGATCTGGAGAGCAGTGCAGATTTTGTCGGAATACAAATCAGCTTCTTCATTTCTGACAGAATGGAGCTGCAGGATCAGTCGGCCAACAGGATTGGCTGAATTTGAGCAGTAAGCCAGGAGTTCATCATAATTTGAGTATTCTTTTTTAGTGATATCCTGCCGGAATGCTTTGATGAGATCGGTGAAATACCGCGGGTTCAGAGCCTTTTCTTTGATGGTTTCATGAAGTGCCTGCTCATAGCCGGAATCGTACTTTCCGTGGAGCAGCCGGTTGAAGCGGTGTTCAAAATCATTAAGATTTGTCATCCTTTCATTTTCGGTCATCGTGCCTTCATCGGCGATATCATCGGCAGTACGGGCAAACCAGTAGATAATGGCGACGTGTTTCCTTAGCTCTGCGGGGACAAGGAAGGAAACAACCGGAAAGTTTTCGTAGTGTGTACGGGCGAATTTCAGGGCAGATTCATAGGCGGAATTATCATCTTTTTGCGGGTTTCTGATCATCTTATCTATTTTTTCATGAAACAATTTTTGCTTAATTTTGTACCAGGAATACAGGAAAATCAAGTTATTTTGCTAAAATACTACGATAAAATATTAAATTATAATCTCTGCAGAAAATCCTGAGGGGAAGATTATAAACCAAGGCTAAATTATTAATGGCTAAAGCCCTGTTGTTATATCATTATATTTTCCCGTCAGTTAAAACTGACGGCAATAGTCAGTTAAAAACTGACGGCAATAGTCAGTTAAAAACTGATGGTAATTGTCAGTTCAAAACTGATTGCAATAGTCAGTTAAAAACTGACGGCAATAGTCAGTTAAAAACTGATGGCAATAGTCAGTTAAAAACTGATGGCAATAGTCAGTTAAAAACTGACGGCAATAGTCAGTTAAAAACTGATGGCAATAGTCAGTTAAAAACTGATGGCAATAGTCAGTTAAAAACTGATGGCAATAGTCAGTTAAAAACTGATGGCAATAGTCAGTTAAAAACTGATGGCAATAGTCAGTTAAAAACTGACGGCAATAGTCAGTTAAAAACTAATGGCAATAGTCAGTTAAAAACTGATGGCAATAGTCAGTTAAAAACTAATGGCAATAGTCAGTTAAAAACTAATGGCAATAGTCAGTTAAAAACTGACGGCAATAGTCAGTTAAAAACTAATGGCAATAGTCAGTTAAAAACTGACGGCAATAGTCAGCTAAAAACTGACGGCAATAGTCAGTTAAAACTTGATGGTAATAGTCAGTTAAGAACTGATGGCAATAGTCAGTTAAAAACTGACGGCAATCATACGTTAAAATTTGATGGCTATCCCTTCGACTTTAAAAGGCAGCCGTTTGAAGTTCACTTCTTCTATTAGAAGCTTCCAGCTTATACCACTTAATTTATTTTTCATTCCAATTTTTAGAAAACCAATGAGTAATCTTAAAGAAATAAATAAACGACGCACATTTGCTATAATATCACACCCTGATGCCGGTAAAACAACGCTTACCGAAAAGTTCCTGTTATATGGAGGAGCTGTTCACCTGGCGGGATCCGTAACGGCAAGGAAGAATCAGAGAAGTTCTACATCCGACTGGATGGAGCTGGAGAAGAAACGTGGGATTTCAATAAGCTCAACGGTGCTTCAGTTTGATTACAAAGGATTTAAGATAAACCTGCTTGATACGCCGGGTCACGAGGATTTCTCAGAAGACACTTACCGGGTGCTCACAGCAGTTGATGCTGTGGTGATGGTTATCGATTCGGCTAAAGGTATTGAGGCGCAGACGCGTAAATTATTTGAGGTCTGCCGAAGAAGAGAAATCCCTATTTTCACTTTTATGAATAAGCTCGATCGTCCTACCCGTGATCCGCTTGAACTGATCGATGAGTTGGAAAACATACTGGGAATTGGTGCTTACCCAATGAATTACCCTCTTGGTACAGGACTCGATTTCCGTGGAGTATACGACAGAATTACAAAACAGGTGCATCTTTTCGAAAGGACAACAGGAGGTGCCTACAAGGCTCCCGTTGAAGTCTTTGATCTTCAGAATCCTTTATTTAAGGAGAAACTGAGTGATGAGAATTTTGCTAAATTCGCTGAAGAACTTGAGATGCTTGATACAGCTGGCGAAGACTTTAATCGCGATGCCGTGCTGAAAGGGAAACTTACTCCGGTATTCTTCGGAAGTGCGATGAACAATTTCGGTGTTCAGCTGCTGCTTGATGGTTTCCTTGACTATGCCGTACCTCCTGCTCCCAGAAAGAGTACGGAGACGGTAATAATGCCAGAGGATGATAAGTTTTCAGGATTCATCTTTAAGATACAGGCAAATATGGATCCCAAGCACCGCGACAGGATTGCATTTATGCGTGTATGTTCCGGAAAATTTGAAAGAGACATGCAGGCCTTTCATTCGAACAGCGGGAAGAAGATAAGGCTGTCGAATTCGCAGAAACTCTTCGGGCAGGAACGTGAAACAGTAAACGAAGCGTATGCTGGCGATATCGTGGGGTTTGTAGGTAACTCAAATTTCGGCATAGGCGACACTATAACGGATGACCAGTCGATTCTATATAAAGAAATCCCTCATTTTGCGCCGGAGCATTTTGTATTTATGCACAACCCTAACCCCTCTGATTATAAGAAATTCAGGGACGGACTCGATCAGCTTTTACAGGAAGGTGTAATCCAGGCTTTCTATATTAAAAATGCGCCTCAGAAAACGCCTTTGCTGGGGGCGGTGGGTCCGCTGCAGTTCGAGGTTGTGCAGTACAGACTTGAGAGTGAGTATGGAGCTAAATCAAGACTTGAACAGACAAACTGGAAAGTACTGCGCTGGTTTGCTAAAGAAATTACCGATGAGAAATTAAATCAATTTGTTCTTCCAGCCGGTGCTTCAATTGCAATTGATAAAGATGACAACCGGGTGATACTTTTTACAAGTGAATACTCGATGGGATATTTTAACAGTAAATATCCTGAAGTTGAGTTAGGTGAAGTTCCATTTGAAGAAGATATTGATGCTGTCAAGAAAACAGGGTAACGATAATGGGGCTAAAGCCCGGATGTTGTATCGTTATATTTTCCCGTCAGTTAAAACTGACGGCAATACCTAAATCATTATTTTATTCGTTAGTTTAACTGACGGCAATATTCATATCATTATTTTACTCGTTAGTTAAAACTGACGGCAATATTCATATCATTATTTTACTCGTTAGTTAAAACTGACGGCAATACCTATATCATTATTTTACTCTTAGTTAAAACTGACGGCAATACCTAAATCATTATTTTATTCGTTAGTTTAACTGACGGCAATATTCATATCATTATTTTACTCGTTAGTTAAAACTGACGGCAATACCTATATCATTATTTTACTCGTTAGCTGAAACTGACAGCAAACAATTTAACCATACAACAATTTAACCATTCATTTCTTACTTCTCAGCATCCTGCTGTAAAGAGATAAGCCCGGGTCCGTTAGAAACGTAAGCCACAACCTCACCCACGATCTATGATAAACAAGATTATTATAAAACTCCGGTGCAGCTGCTTTCAATTCAGGCAGTTTGTTCCAGGGGACGGATGGGAAATCGTGGTGTTCATTATGATAACCGACATTCAGAGCGAGTATATTCAAAGGGCCGTAATAACTATAGGTTTCCTGCGGAGGAGCTACAAGGAAGTGTTCCTGAATCCATCTGGCCCCAAGCGGATGAAGTCCTATAGAGAAGAAAAATGAGAATACAAAGTACAGAAAGGCAGTCGGACCAAGAAAAACTAAAACCAATACATCGAAACCGAATACAACCACCCAGTTAACGAACGTCCAGAAATTCATAAATTTAATTGCTTTAAGTCGGGGCGTTCTGAATGCCTGGAAAAAAGGAAACATAAGCTCCCAGAATGACTTTCCCAAAAAAGAACTACCTATTAGTCTGGCCTCCCACTTACTGGCAAGGTCTGCGTCCATATAATAATCACCCTGGTGAGAATGATGTTTCAGGTGATAACTTCTAAAGGAAACAGAGCTCGGCAGCACATTAGGAATATCGGCAATGATACCGGCCATATAATTGAGGTTTCTGTTCTTAAAAATCAGATTGTGAGCGGCTTCGTGAATAAGGACAAAACAAGCGTGGTTCGCGAAAGCCCCGACCGCAAAAGCCACAATAAGAGCTAACCACCAGGGCTGCCCTCTCAGCAGAAAGGCAATTGCGATCTGCAGTCCTACGGCAAATAAAATTAAAATAAAGCTTACAGAATATCTTCCGATAAAATCTCTCACTTCCGGGTGGGCCTTTAAAATGGCTTTGGTCCGCTCTTTATGAGGTTCAGGATTATTTGAATAATTAAAATCCAGATGTACGTTACTCATTAAAAATTTACCTAAGTATTATTTTGATATCTGATAATAATAATAAAGATTTCTCATTTAAATAGTACCTCGTTGCTCTGATCACAAAAAGATCTGCCGTTTAGATAACTCTGGAACTCTGTACCTCATTCTCTGACAAGTGTGATACTATCGGTTAAACTCCCATAGGTTGAATTTACAAAACCAAAAATCTTTCCGCGGATCCGGCTAACCGTAATCATTTTCCCTGAGAAGTTAAACTCTTTATTCCCGGGCTCTCTCATTTTAAAACTGACATCGGGATAAGAAATAATTCCGCTGACAGTATCGGCTGCAATATAATTAACCACGGCACCCCTGTAAAAATACCTGAGATGAAAATGTCCGCTTCCCAGGAAAGCATTGCTGAGAAAGCTGCTTAGCTGAAGCCTGATCTCCATTCCTGAATCAAGATCGATATTTGAAAAGTTCCAATCACCATCGATCAGGGGTGAAATTTCAAAAAAGAAGGAGTTAATATCCGCTATTTCAGGATCGTTCATAGATTCAATTCTAAGCTGATATTTCTTTGAAGGAATTATTTCACCGGGTACTATAAGCGAATAACTTCCGGAGTCGGGGATATTACTTACCGAATAGACCGACTCTCCTTCTCTGATCAACTCAATCCTAAGTCTTCCATCAAAGTTTTTTGACAACCAGCTGACAGATACAGTTTCATCACTTGTAAATACTTCACCGCCGGCAGGGCTCAGCAAGGTGACTGATTGTTCGGGACCATATGTATACGATGAAGAGAGTTCTCTTTCACAGCTGATAACTGACATTGAGATCAGGAGCAGTATTATTAAGTTAATATATCTATTCATTCTTCAGGCTGTTTGTAATTTCATTCTTTTAAGGAATATAATTAAATAGATTATGCTTATTATTGCAAGCACACTAAAAATACCCGCCAGGTTTAAATCTTCGGCAACATTTTTGGCCGCGAGCATGACTGACATCGCAATTAGTGCAAGAGACAATAATACGATAAAAACCAGCAGCACCGGAGAAAGCATAACAGCTATTTTGCTTCTTTTTATCAGCAGTACGGATAATGTGATCAGGCCGGGCAGAATAAATGAAATGTCGAGAACATGCACCGGATTAACCAGCAAATCATAATTCTTTACACTGTCAGGAATTGAATCTTGAAATATAGCGGGCAGAATATCCGAAAACCAGAGGAAATAAAACATTGCGGCTATAAAGAGGAAAAAGGCAGAGGTTGATCTCACGGGAATATTTTTTTCAAACCAGTTTTCTACCTCAGACTGCAGCAGTTCATTAATAAACAGGATAAGAAGATAAAAAGAAGAACCGAGAGTAAAACAATAAAATAAAAAGAGGAAGTTGAAATGGATGCCGAAGCTGTAAATAAAAAATGAGTAAACAATATAGAACATAGTTCCGGTGGCTATAAATAGTGCTTTTCTACTGCCCCTGGTAGAAAAGAACATAGAAAGAAGAAGAAGAGGGACAACCACGAAGAGGTTGAATATATCCTGTCCCATTCCCTGCACTGCCAAAGAAACCGTTTCACGATGATATGTGCCCGGTATAAATCCTCCCGAAAAAGAAACAATTGTAAGGAAAAGACTTACAGTAAAAGTCAGATAAATGATTGCCTGTGTGTTTTTCAGCTTCATTATTCTCCCCGAAATTATGATACTACGTACGTAAAATTAATAATCATGACAAAAGAATAAAAGTCATCCTATTTGTTAAATAGATTTGCTCGCTGACCGGGGGAAGGTTATTTTTGTTCAAGAATAAAAATTCCGGTTCAAAACTGTGTCATTTAAATCAAAGGGTCAGGTACTATGACGGAAGAGTACAAAAAAATTCTTATTGTTGACGACGATTCAACGAGCAGGGATATTATGAAACAGCAGCTGAAAAACTATTACCAGCTCGATTTTGCTGTTGACGGAAATGGAGCTATGGAATGCTTCAGAAACAATGATTATTCACTCATACTAATGGATATAAACCTGGGAATGGGAAAAAACGGTATAGAGGTAATGAAAGAAATCAGGGAAACTCCGAAAGGAAATGATACCCCGGTTATTGCAATAACAGCATATGCCAATTTTGGAGACAAGGAATCATTTCTAGGAGCAGGGTTTGATAATTATATATCTAAACCGTGGACAGCAGACAGTCTCCTCCGCTGTATATTCGATACATTGAATATGTATGATTGATTGTCAGGAGTTTTGCTGCAGCAATTTGGTATCAGAAATTTTCCTTGTTTCTTTACTTTTCCTTTCAAGCCGCATAGAGATCGTTCTGTATTTCGGGACGAACAAAGACAGGATGTAACTCCTGAAAATATACCACCAGAAACTTCTCTCGAGCAGAATGGGGTTAATTTTTGATTCAATTTCTTTGTGTGCTTCAGGAACTGCACTCCAGTGGAGACCTGCCTTGTGATGATGAATAGTATGGTATCCGTTATTAAAAAGGAGCACATTAAGAAACCCTGTAAAGTTCCTTGAATGATTCCATTCAGACTCCTCATCTGCATGCACGTGCTGAACGTAATTAAATATAAGAACGCTGAACAAAGATACCTGCTGGGGTATTATAACAAAAAGTAATGCCTTCTCCCAGTCCACAATAAAAGCAACTGCGATCCATAGAACCAGGACTGCATACTGAGAAATAGATTTCCAGAACTTCTCCCTGTTTTTCGTCTTCAGATCTTTTAGATATTCTTTTATTGCCCTCTGCTGGTAATAACCGCTAATTGTAGGATATGAAACTAGCGTAAGGAAGTTATTCCTTTCGCTTATCCTGTATGTGATTGAATCATCGCCCTCACGGTTATTGAAACGATGATGGTTCTTATTATGAGTAGGTATCCATGCGAAAATAGGAAAACCATAGAACACGGTCAGCCACCAATCAGTTAATAAATTCATTTTTTTTGAATTCCACATCGGAAGGTGGTTATGATTGTGAGTCATAACGGACACGCTGACTGCCATAAAGAGATACCAAGTGTAGAAGAATGGATTAAGTCCTATCCACAACCACTGAGCTAAAAGCATCGTTGTCGTAATAACTATATATACAAGGCTTTTGATATCTTCATTGTTTTTTAGATTAAAATTCATTTTTACCTGTGATTAAAGTCTTACTTATCTGTGATTAATGATCTAAAAGAATTTAGGTCAATTTTACTCAAATGTAAACCCCAATTAATATTACACCTCTCAAATGTTGGTTGAAACACGAAGGTGCCGTCAGGTTTTAACCGACGGGGCAATTAATGAAACATAAAACTCCGGGCTTAAGCCACAATATAGCGCTTATCGCCTTCATGCATGGGGCGCCTGACACCTATGCAGTTACATACGTGATATAAAACAAAAATTTAATCGGATGATCTGTAAGAAATAAAAAACCCGGTAACGGGGGTGTCACCGGGTCAGACTCTTTTAACCATCACGAGGCAGGGGTAAACCTCTGTGAACGAGTCAAAATTTTTTCAATAATAAAATGACTGTTTTCTCTTTAATATCATAAGCAAGGGTTAAACTTATGAACGAGACAATACAAATATAAAATGAAGATTAATTATCTGCAACCCAAGGGTATTTACGCAAGTTCTTAATATATTCTATGAACTAAGGAATCTTTACTTGATTAGGCCGGTTACAACTTCTGTTGCACCGGCCTTTTGAGTAATTTTTGTCTATTAGCAGTATTAAGCTTGTTATTTCGTCTCTTTTCTCGGAAACCGGTTTTCCATAATGGCCGCTTTATACGCGAAGAATGCCATCATAGCTGCTGCCTGTTCAAGATCATCCTTTTGCAGACGGTCATATACATCCATGTTAGAGTGATGTGTGCGGCTGTCGTAATCCAGCGGGTCCTGGATAAACTGGAATCCCGGCAAACCTGCATTGTCGAATGAAAGATGATCAGTTCCGCCTGTATTGGAAATGCTTATCGTTTGTGCCTCGGGATCATTAAACTCATGCAGCCAATCCTGAAAGATGGATCGCGCAGATTCGTTACCCTGCAGATAAATTCCTCTGAATCTGCCTGCACCGTTATCATCATTGAAATAGACAGAAAAATTTTCAGACTCTGCTTTCGTCTCAGGACTAATAGTAGTAGGATCTGCTGTTGCTTCGCTGTTATAGTTTACAGACTTTTCCCCAAAGTGCTGATCAACATAAGCTCTCGAACCGAGCAGACCTTCTTCCTCGCCGGCCCATAATCCTATCCTTATTGTCCTATCCGGGGTCAGATTAAGTTTCTTCAGGATCCTCAATGCCTCCATGCAGACAGCGCTTCCGCAGGCATTATCAGTTGCGCCGGTACCTCCATGCCATGAATCGAAATGTCCCCCGATTATAACAACTTCAGCTTTTTTATCGATACCGGGAATTTCCCCGATAATATTGAACGCAGAATCCGGTTCAGTAATTTCCGTTTTTAATTCCATCTGTATAGTCAGCTTTTCCCCTTTTTCGATCATTCTTACCATACGGTTATAATTTTCTGCTGAAACCACAATTTGAGGAATTACATACGGCGCTTCCGGATCATAAACCGATAACCTTTCACTGCGGTTTCCATTTTTCCGGGGTACTGCCGCTTCATCGACAAAAACAGTTCCATCATCTCCTCTGGAGATTGTAAGGACTGCTTCAGCACCTTCGTCCATACAAAATTGCAGTTTCGCCGGTCCCAGGGTTCTTTCTATTATAAAATTTGCTACAGTCGCTGAGTCAATCCCCGGCCGCCATTGTTTAAAGAGTGTGAATACCGAATCGAAATTTTCCATTACCATCCTGGGGAATCTGAATCTTCTCTGACCTGCCTGCTGATATGCGTTAGCCAACTGAAGCAGCGTTGAATCATTTAATCTTTCTGCATCAGGTGTAAAATGCGGATGCAGACCCAGTGAAGGACTTATCAGTACAAACTTACCCTTCAGTTTTCCTTTATAATCATCAAATTCTTTTTCAGAACTGACATTCAGCCAGACAACATCACCGGTGACAGTGGAATTTAGGGAAGGTGACCATGCAGCCGGGTAAGCATTCAACGGGATAGCATGAGGTTTAATAACCTCGGCGTAGAAACTCTTTAATGTCCAGCCCTTTCCTGCCGGTCCCCACTTTTCAAAATGAACGTTTTCCAATCCCCATTCCTTCATTTTAGATGAGGCCCAATCTGCGGCCTGTTTATACTCATTCGAAAAAGTCAATCTTGGGCCATAGACATCTGTAAGATAGCCGGCAATTTCCATGACTTGAGAATTTTCCATTTCCTCATTCTTAATTAACTGTGCAACCGAGTCAGTAGCAGCGTTACTTTTCTGAGCAAATGAATTAAATGAGAATATTATCGAAGTGACACACAGAAGCGCAGTAATTTTTTTCATGCCCGAAGCCTCTCCCGATAAAGTGACAAAAAATAGATTGCCTCTCCCCTTTTTCAAATATTAAATTACGCTACACAGAGTTAATTTGCAAAAAATTTATGCGGTTCCGATAGCATCGTGTTCTTTTATTCAAGAATTAGAATAGTAAATTAAATACAGTCTGCTGAATACCCCAGGCAATGATGATTATTAAATAGGGTCTGAAATTATGATGATGTTTTCTGTCAAGAAATATTAAACTTATTAAAACTAAATATATAAATCCATATAGAGAGTTCTGAGTAACATTGTGCGATAGACCAATTATATTAGGGCCTATTCTTGCAATAATCGGACTTAAAAAAACGATGGCAGTCCCGATCATATATCTCATATGTTTAGGTGTGTTTCTTCTGTTATAAACTGCTAATGAATAAAAGAGAGTTAGTAATATACAATCAGCGATTGGGAAAAAAGAAATAACCGGGTGGTCAGAAACCAGTATTCTTATAATTAATGGAACGAAAGATAAAATTAGCAAAGGAAAAATAAGGTAAGAAATCTTTCCAATCGATTTATGAATTTTATATTTTTTGTTACGAGCCAAAAATGGCTGAGTTATAAGAATTAGAACCCAAACGGAAGCTATCGCTGCGTGGAGATGATGAAACAAGGTAATTTTCACACTAAAATCAGGAAATTGGCTGAAATAAGTTTTGTAGAACCCTAAGATCACCAAAGGAATAAGGAGGAGTGCAAAATATCCGGCGTTCTTATAAGCTTTTTCCATTTTTATATCAGGTTTAGTTCTGTCTTTGTTCCATAAAAATAGTCTTTTTAATTTGACTATTCTTTTCTCAAAAGCTCAGTTTTTTTACCTTAAGGATAAGGTTGTCTTTATTGATAAATAATCAAGCGATGGTTGTCTGTTTTTTCCTAAACCGAAGGGGGGATAAACCAAATTTTTCTTTGAAAATCCTGCTAAAGTGGGATATATTTTCGAAACCGGAACTAAATGCAATTTCAGTAATACTTTGTTTTGAAGTTTTTAACAACATCTCTGCATGTTTAAGTCGTTTGTTGGTTAACCATTTACCGGGTGTAGTATGGTAATACTCAAAAAAATCCCTTTTAAATGCAGCCAGACTGCGACTTGAAATTCGGGCATAATCTTTAAGGGTTAAATTATAGGTATAATTTTTTTCCATTATCTGCCAAATTGGGGTTCTGATATCGTCGTTCAGGTGAAGAATGTAAGCAAGCAATTGTTTATTTGAAGAGTTGGATAAAATATTTAAAAGAAGCTCCTTAAATTTTAATTCAAGTAATTTTTCTGAAGGGGGGGTTTTCTGTGTGAAATAAGGAATCATACTATAGAAAGAAGTTCTTGTTACTTCATTCAGATATATCTTAATAAACCTTTCATTTGTTAATTCCGGTAATTTTTCAATCGGCAGATTATCCATGAATTCATTTGCAAATTGTATCAAAAATTCATCTGGGATATGAAAAACAAGTGCTTCCCAACTCTGTGCATTAGTTAATTCCTGAACGTAGGCAGTTTTAGGCTGAAAATATGATGTTCGGGTTGTTATTTTCCATGATTTTCCCCCCTGATGCAAAATTCTTTCGCCTTTCAACGAAAATGCGATGAGATTATAATGATTATATAGCTGTATTAATCTATCTACCTGCGGACACCTGTAATACACAAAAAGTAAATCTCTCAGAGAAAGCTGTTTGAAAGTATCCGGATGGGCTATCTGGTCATCGTAAGTATTAATCATTGTTGGGTTATTTTTAAAAAAATTTAAGTAAATAAATTAAGGAAAACAAGTATTTGATTTTTAACGCACGATATCGGATTATCTCACAATTAATCTAACCCTGGACTATCGAAAAGATAGTCATTGCCTCAAAATTAAATCTAACCGTGAATAACCAATAATTTTCCTAAAATCAGGGTAAAAACCTCAAAAAGCTAAAGCAGAGTATCTGCTTGAAATTAAATCAAGATATCAGAATGCTAGTAAAGAGGAGAAACAAAGGATCTTAAATGAATTTTGCCAAATATGCGGGTACAACCGTAAGTATGCGATCCATCTACTAAATCAAAAGCAGAGGGAAAGAACCAGAAGAAAAAGAGGGCTGGCAGAAAGAAAAGTTACAATAGTCCCATCATCATTCACTTTCTGAAGATATTACTTAAGGCAACAAATTTAATCTGTTCGAAAAGGCTAAAACCAATTATTCCACTATGGCTGCCCTTTTATGAGCAGTCATTTTGCATTAAAATATCTGAACCTATCAAAATAATCGAAATATTAAACTTTCTGAATTAAATTTTGGTAACTAAAAATGTTGAATAATTATTTTATCTTCGCTTATTTTAACAGACCACGAATAAATTATTTGTTCTTTTTATAACTGAAAGTTAGGTGCTATCATGAGTCAACGTATCAGGCTCAGGGTTAGGTTTTATTTTGAGTCAACTGGATCCTTCCACAACAGATGGTATACCTTATTCCTCTTGACCAGATACATTGACTTACTCCTTTCGGAGCAAACCACTAACAAAAATTTTGCATAGTCATTTGCATAGTTGCACTATAGAAAATCTGATATTCTAAGTTTTGCGGCTAAATCCCTTTAAAACAAAAAAAGCTGCAAACTTAAATAAATTCGCAGCTTTAATATTTTGCCTTGTGCCCGAAGCAGGACTCGAACCTGTACGGGAGTTCTCCCACTAGACCCTGAACCTAGCGCGTCTACCAATTCCGCCATTCGGGCAAAACACAATTCAAAATTTGTAATGAACTATTGTATAATTCGGGTAACAAATTTACAATATCGTACTATTTTTTCCTAACTAATTTCAATCTCCCAGGATCTTTTCCCCTATTCAACCCCTGCACGGGGTTGGGGGCAAGGGAAAGTTAGTATAAGAACGTTTGCTTACAAAGGTTTATTCCTTATAGGAATGCTTTAGTTACCAGCCGGTGTCACCTCGTTTGTCTTCTTCTTTTTTAATCTTGCCGCCGCCGGAATGGATTTCACAGTTAGGCGGGAGATTCTTCTGGTTAATTATATCGGTATATACTTCGGGACAGCTGGAGGTTGCTAGTCTTGTGTCGCCAAGATCCATAGTAGTTTTGCAGAATTCCATTGATACGATGCCGGGAGCAAGTTCAAAGTATTTAAGGGGAAGGTTTAGTTTTTTATAAACACCTTCCATAAACTTTCCCCAAATAGGTAACGCTGCCTTGGCTCCCTGTCCGTACCAGTTAGTAAACTTAACCCTGTGATCATCAAAGCCGACCCACACGCCGGCTGCCAGCTGCGGTGTGAATCCTACAAACCATGCATCGGCATAATCCTGTGTAGTACCGGTTTTGCCTGCAGCAGGGTACTGGAAATATCGTCTTAGTCCTGCACCTGTTCCGTAATTAACTACATCCTGCATCATATCTGTAACGATTGATGCCGTCTGCGGTGAGATAGCTTCTGTATATTCCGGTGCAAATTCGGCTATTAGAATTCCGTTGTGATCTTCAATTCTCATAATTGAAATAGGTTCAACGTGAACACCCTTGTTTGCAAGTGTGCCAAAAGCGGATGTCAATTCCAGGGGAGTTACTTCAGACGTACCGAGTGCTATTGAGGGATATGGATTTACATCAGACTTAATCCCCATCTTATGAGCAAACTTAGCAACCTGTGCAGGAGGAGCAATATCACTTATTGTCATTCGTCCCGCTATAACGTTTACCGAATTCGCAAGGGCTTCACGCAGGGTCATATAGCCCCCGTATTCATCGCCGGCATTGGAGGGCGACCAGCCTTTATAATCAAATTTCTGATCGAGAAGAGTGTATGCAGGGAAATATCCATTATCGATGGCAGTAGTATATACAAACGGTTTGAAGGCCGAGCCGGGCTGTCTCTTAATACCCGTAACATGATTTAATCCCCGCCCGAAGTTCTGATTTTGTCCGCCTACCATCGCACGAATCTGCCCGTTGGAAGGATCGATAACAACAAACCCTACTTCAACCTTTGCGGCATCTTTTTTTACTGAGTCAATAAAAGTTTCACGGTTCTTCATCCGGTTATATATTGATGCCCGCTGTTCTTTTGAGGTACCTTTCTTGTATTCGGGAGAGTCTTTTATAGCCCTATTGAGAAGATTTGCCAGAAGGCTTTTATTTTTGCTCCAGCTCCAGTTTTTATCAAATAGCTTCTGGTATTCTGCCAGGTGCTCCTCACAAGCCTTATTGGCTATTTTTTGCATTCTCATATCGACCGAGGTGTAGATGTTGAGACCGTCCCGGTAAAGATCATAGCCGTACTTGTTAGCTGTTGCCATCATCTGCTGGCGTATATATTCCATAAAATGAGGGGCTATAGATTTGACGCCTCCCACTCTTTCGGTAGTAAGAACGATAGGCTGCTTTTTCAAGTCCTGATACCTTTCCTCACCGAGGTAGCCAACGTTCACCATATTGGCCATAACAAGGTTTCTCCTTGCGAGGGCATTGTCGTAATGGGTTACCGGATCATAATTGGCAGAGGATTTAAGGAGCGCAATAAAAAGTGCAGATTCCGGAATTGTTAGTTCGGAAGCATCTTTTCCGAAATATTCCTGTGCTGCCGACTCGATACCATAGGCACCTTTACCGAAGTAGGATACATTCAGGTATAGCTCAAGAATTTCGTCCTTTGTATAAGTCTTTTCGATCTGGATGGCAGTTATCCATTCTCTTATTTTCCTCACCCCGGTTTCAAAGATATTTTCGTTCCGGCTTTTCAGCTTGTAAAGATTTTTTGCCAGCTGCTGAGTAATTGTACTGGCACCCTCACGTGAAAAGGTAAACACATTCTTTACCATTGCTTTGGCGAAGCGTGATAAATCCACGCCCCAGTGATCATAAAATCGTCTGTCTTCTGTTGCAATTAATGCTTCGACTAAAGGTTTGGGAATACTGTCAATAGTGGTTTCAACCCGGTTTTCTATAAAAAACTGACCGAGCACATCGCCATCCACCGAATACACCTTGCTGGCCAGAACAGGTTTGGGATTTTCCAGCTCTTCCAGTGAAGGGAGTCCGCTGAAAATAAAAACCGCAAAGGAGAGGAAGAGAACCAGTATAATTCCTCCGGCAATCAGTTTGTTACGTTGAGTGTTAGGGTTTCTCTTTCTTTTTTTATTTCTGTATTTCGGATCGCTGAAATATTTTTTCATATCAGAATCTGAAATCTTCTTTTTTGCCATTTCTTATTTCCAGTCTACAATTTCAAAATTACCGTCACGATAGATCCCGTAACAGGGGGCATCAAGCCAGGAGCCAAGGTTAATGTAAGCTCCGTTTTTATATTTCTCAAACTGTCTTTCATGCAGGTGGCCGAATATCACGTAATCAAAACCTTCATCTAATTTCCTGCAGGCTGCTTCGTACAAACCATCGATCTCACCGTAATCTTTTTTTGCGGTATACTCACGACTTGTTTTACTTGTGCCGCTGGCAATTGCAATACCAATATCAGGATGAACCCATGAATACAAAGTCTGCAGCGTTTTGTTCCGCATTATTTTCTTGAGAATGTTGTACCCCATATCATTCTTTACCATTCCGTCGCCATGCCCGATAAAAAATCTCTTCCCGTTCAGCTCTCTTTCTATAGGATCATCATACATCATCGCTCCGATTTCCTTCTCAAAAAAATCGCCATGCATAAAATCGTGATTGCCGATAAAATAATGAACCTTTATCCCGGCCTCGGTAATATCCTGCAGCGCCGTTAAGGTTCTGAAATATCCTTTCTGATAAACTCTTTTATATTCGAACCAGTAATCGAACAAATCACCTACAATAAATAGTTCTGCTGCTTCACTTTTTGCGAATTCGAGAAAGCGAACCAGCTGACGTTCTTTTTTGTCCTCTATTTCCCTGGACCGCAGACCGAGGTGGATATCGGATATGAATAGGTATGAATCTTTCACTAAAGCCAAAATTGATTGTTTATAAATTTAATCAATGACACTTAGAAAGTAAAAACCAAATTTAAGCTCTAATTTCAGAAATAAACCATTCACGATCTACTAACCGCCTACCTCCGCTTCACCTCCGCTTCACCTCCGCTTCACATACGCTTCACATACGCTTCAATTACAAGTAGATAAACAGACTCCTGCGGGTAAAGTACGTTCAAATTACAAGTAGATAAGCAGATTTCTGCGGGAAAAGAGGATTTATTCCTGGTTTAGACTGAAGTAGACGAGCAGATGATTCTCCGGATCGGGAATCACTTCAATAGGGGCAAAATCGAGCGAAAAACTGTATTTTCCGCTGATTTGACTGAGGTGCACCTTTTTAGTTACCGTTTCACCGCTTTCCGACTTAAATGAGAACCCAATCGGCAGATCATAATCATTATAACCTTTTTCAATTTGCTCAAGCCTAAGGGTAACATCATATTTTCCGGAAACACTTTCCGACTTCCAGGAATAATCTATATGAGGAATGTTATTCCCGGTGAAAACCCATTGTTTAAAAAACTGATCAAGGCTTCTCCCGGAGGTTTCTTCGCATACATCCTTGAAGTCATCAGTAGAAGCATTCTTATATTTATATTTCTGATAATAATTACGCAGCGTACTGAAAAAAGCATCATCCCCTATCTCCCACCTCAGCATATTCAGAACCCAAGCACCTTTATCATAAACAAGCGGACTAAACAGATCGTCGCCCGGGTTATAGAGTGCGCCAGAAAAACTCTCATCAAATTTACTCATCATAGAAGAACGGAGAGCTTTTTCTCCGGCAAGGTGTTCTGAATAGAGAGCTTCGCAATAAGTCGCAAACCCTTCATTCAGCCAGATATCTTTCCAGGTGGCGGGTCCCACGGCATCTCCGAACCACTGATGCGCCAGTTCGTGCACATAGACATCTGTAAAAAACCTTCTGCCGCTGACAAAATTGGAACCTATCCCTGTGAGAGTCTGGTGCTCCATCGCACCCATCTGCCACAGGAATTCAGCCACGCCGTACTTTTCTTTTATAAAAGGATATTCACCGAATGTTTTTGAAAAGAAATCAATCATCCCGGTATGGCCGTCGAAATCAATTTTAGCATTCTCTTGGTCTTCAGGGAAAGCATAATATTCTACCGGCATTGTATCCTGCTTATCCTGTGAAATGTAAGTATCGGTAAAATTTGTATAGACGGATGAGTAAAGACAAATAAGGTATGTTGAAATCGGGTAGAGCGTTTTCCAGTGATAGGTTCTCCTTGCTCCTTCTGTTGACGTGCTCATTAAGATGCCGTTAGAGGCGGAGATAAAAGCGGTATCATTCGTAATGGCTATATCAAGTAAGGCCTTATCCGAAGGGAGATCATTACAGGGGAACCAGGTTGATGCATAGTTTGGTTCGCTCAAATTATAGACGATCCAGTGTCCGTATTTCTTCCCGAAACTGAAAGAGCCGAGTCCCCTTCTTTCCGGTTTCCCCTCATACTTAATCTCAATATTAAAAGTATCAGGGAGGGATACAGCCAAGGCTTCAATTTTAAGTCTGGTATCTTCATTCTTAAACTGTACAGGTTTTCCATCCAGCAGAAGAGAAGTCACTGTCATATTATCATAGAGATTCAGGTCAATTTCATTAAGGTTCTTATCCTTCAGAACCGCTTGAATAACCACGTCTCCTTTTAGAAGCTGATCTTCTGGGTAAAGATCCAGGTTTATATCATAATGAAGGACATCGAGCTGATACTGGGCATCAGAAATATAATCGGCAGGTACTGATACGGAAGGAATAGTACCCGGCTTATTATTTATGCGGGTTCCTTTTGCCAGGGAAGTCTGTATGCTCTGTTTAAGCGGCGATAGCGCGAAGTACCAGCCTGCAGCAAAGAAGACGATAAACAGAAGCGCCGAAATAATTTTAATTCTCCGGTTCATACTTCCAGATCTTGTTATTTTAGAATTGTTTACACCAGCTAATGAAAGTGACTTGTCTAACATAATTAGTAATTTCTTTACCTGTAAATAAAATTAACAATTTCGTTAATTGCCAATCAAATCATAATTGGATATATTAAAAGCCAACACATTCTAAAACATGAGGGTCATAAATATATGACATTTCCCGGATCTTCGATTCTTCGCGACACAGTTACAATGCTGCTTGCCGGAGGACAGGGAGAAAGGCTGTATCCATTAACCCAGCCAAGAAGTAAACCTTCAGTACCATTTGGAGGAAAATACAGGATCATTGATTTTGCATTATCCAACTGTCTTAACTCGGGGCTCAGAAGAATCTACGTTTTAACTCAGTATAAATCTGATTCACTTAACCAGCATCTATACGAGGCCTGGAGTATCTTTAATCCCGAATTGGGCGAATTCATTTACAACGTTCCTCCGCAGCGGAAACTTAACAATGACTGGTACATGGGAACGGCAAATGCAATATATCAAAATATGAATCTTTTTTCTGCCGATAAAAGGGCTAAATGGGTACTTGTATTAAGCGGAGATCATATTTATAAGATGGATTACCTGAAAATGCTTCAGTATCATGTGGATACGAAGGCTGCGATGTCCATAGCCTGTATTGACGTACCTAAAGATGAAGCCCACAGGTTCGGTATAGTGGGAGTTGATAAGAATTATCACGTTCAGTCGTTCATAGAGAAACCACCTAAACCTCCTGAGATACCTGACAAGCCGGGATTTTCTTTTATAAATATGGGTATCTATGTTTTTAATGCTGATATCCTACGTGAAATCCTGGTTGATATGGAGAATAAAAAGATTAAGAATCACGACTTTGGGCACGATGTAATCCCCTATTTGGTAAAGGGGGAAAAAGATGTTCTTGCCTACCCATTCCATGACGAAAATAAAAAACAGAAGCCTTACTGGAAGGACATTGGAACGCTCGACAGTTATTTTGAAGCAAGTATGGACCTTATAAGTGTTACCCCTGAATTTAACATGTATGACCAGAGCTGGCCTATGAGAACCTACCAGTACCAATTTCCTCCGGCTAAAACAGTCTCCCACGAAGGAGAACGTGTGGGAAGGACTTTGAATTCTCTTATATGCGATGGGTCCATTGTATCCGGCGGACTTGTAGAAAGGTCGCTGCTTGGACCTAATGTAAAGGTTAACAGTTATAGCTATATCACCGATTCCATTATAATGAATAATTGCAATATCGGACGCCATGCACGCATCCGCAGGGCGATCATCGATAAAAATGTAAATGTTCCGGAGGGATATGAAATAGGGTTTGATCTGGACGGAGATAAAAAGAAGTTCACAGTAACCGAAAGCGGAATCGTGGTTATCGCCAAGAATCATGTTCTGCCTGTATAATTCTAAGGAGAGCTTATCAGGTTGAGACTGGAATTCAACTTTAAACAATCCGGAGTAATTCCCTACCGAAAAAATAACGGAGTTCTTGAGATCCTTTTAATAACATCCATCAAGAGAAAAAAGTGGATCATACCGAAGGGTTATATCGAGTTCAATCTTTCCCCTTTTGAATCAGCAAAAAAAGAAGCATTTGAAGAAGCAGGCATAATAGGATCAAACGAGACTATTGAACTTGGGGCCGTAGAACTGAAGAAAGGTATTGGGGTTACGCATATGAAAATATTCTCAATGGAAGTAATCAAGATGCTTGATGATTATCCGGAGAAAGAGCTCCGAAAGAGAAAATGGTTTAATACAGAGGAAGCTGCTTCAAAAGTTACACTTTCCGGGATTCCAGCGATGATCACTACTCTGCAGAATAGTGTTAAATAGGTTCGTCCTCATCTATTAGTTTTTTGATCACTTCCCTTATAATATCGTATTCATAACCCTTTGACAATAAGTAGCTGTAGAGTTTGGAGGATAGTACCCGCTTTTCGTAATTCCTTCCGGATAAAACTTTTAATTTTTTTTTGGCCAGTGCTTCAGCATTGTCCAAAGATGACGGATCTTCTTTATTGATAATTTCGTCGATCATCCCCGCGGGAATCCCTTTTCTGAACAATTCAGATTTTATCTTGTTCTTACCCCATGACTTTAACCTGATCTTTTCTTCAGCATACTGTTTTCCAAATTCATAATCATCAATGAACTTTTTTTCTCTGAGAGAGTCGAGTACCTCACTGATAAGTTCCTTATCATATTTCTTTCTCAAAAGTTTAAGTCTTAATTCATTATATGAGTGAAGCCTTCTACCAAGGTAATCAAACGCCTTCTTCTTTATAAAATACTTCTGATTCTCCCTTACTAAAAAAGAAAAACCGTCTTCAGATATTTCCATATCTTTTCTCAGACGGTTTTGCAAAAATACTTCGTACGAAAGGTACAGTTTTTCCTGGTTGTCAAGATAGACAATTACATTCACATCATCTTTCTTCACAACTCTTTCAATCTTCATTATTTAGAAGATTTTTTCTCCTTTGAAGGAGTTTTTTCTTTCCCATTGTCGGTTTCTTCTACAGCCTTATTAAGCTTAATGTTAAGCTTTTCCTTAACCTGATTCTCAAGCTTCTTATACATCTCTGTATCTTCTATAAGTTTCTGCCTGAACTGCTCCCTGCCCTGGAATCTGTCTTCATCAAATGAAAACCAGGCACCGCTCTTCTTTACGATTCCGAGATTAGTAGCCATATCGAGAAGATCCCCGGATTTGCTTATACCCTCATTATACAGAATATCGAACTCAACCTCCTTAAAAGGCGGAGCAACCTTACTCTTTACTATTTTTACTTTGGTACGGTTTCCGACAACATCGGTACCGTCCTTAATGGCAGCGATTCTCCTGATATCAAGCCGCAGAGAAGCATAAAATTTAAGGGCATTACCTCCTGTTGTGGTTTCAGGATTTCCAAACATAACGCCAATCTTACTTCTAAGCTGGTTTATAAAAACAACCGCAGTTTTGGATTTGGAGATAGCACCTGTTAATTTTCTCAGTGCCTGCGACATTAGTCGGGCCTGCACCGCCATAGTGGCGTCACCCATTTCCCCCTCAATTTCAGAACGCGGTACAAGGGCAGCAACCGAATCTATTACTATGATATCAAGCGCGTTGCTTCTTACAAGAGTATCAGTAATTTCCAGAGCCTGCTCGCCAAAATCCGGCTGAGAAAGAAGAAGGTTAGCTGTATCGACGCCAAGACGCTTTGCATAATTTACATCAAGGGCATGCTCTGCATCGATGAATGCGGCAAGTCCTCCTGTTTTCTGAGCCTCAGCTATTATGTGAAGGCAGAGGGTGGTTTTACCGCTGGATTCAGGACCATAGATTTCGGTTACCCTTCCGCGCGGTATTCCTCCGATGCCGAGTGCAACATCGAGAGATAATGCGCCTGTCGGGATAGACTCGACCGGATTTATAACGCCGTCGCCGAGTTTCATTATCGAACCCTTACCATAAGTCCTTTCGATACTCGTAATTGCATCTTCTATTATTTTAAGTTTTTGTTCTCTGTCAGAACTCATTTTTCCTCCGTCAATTTAATTTAAACTTTTTGATTACGGTATATCTTGATGATTCAGGCAGTAATTCACTTTTTACCAGCAAAATACAATCTGAAATAAAATTTATCTCCGGAATTAAATAGCTGTTGAAATTGGCCACCAACTGTTCCGGGAACCTCTTTTTAATCCTAAGCAGGGTTAGATGCGGTTTATACTTCCTACCCTCAACCGCTATATCAAATTTAGATAATTTCTCATTCAACTGCTCAACAATATTAAACAAAATCGCATCGACCCACAATCCAATCCAAAGAATCTGAGGAACACCATGTTTAAAAAAGAACCCGAACTTAGTAAGCCTGCACTTTATTTTCGTGTATTGTTCAAGGAAACCCAATGATTCGGTAATTGGATCGACGAGTTCATCCTCAACATCTCCAATAAACTTAAGCGTTAAATGAAGCTTATCGAAGGGTTCCCATTTAAGATGTGAATTATCATCACCAGCAGCCGCTTCTCTGAGCGTTTCAATTCTTTCCTTAACCCCGGCAGGAATTTCCAGGGCAACAAAGAGCCTATTCATCTGATATCCCTAGCAGATGCCTGCGGAGCATATCGAGTGCCGCCTGTGAAGCACGTTGTTTATTTAACAGCCTGTCATCCCCGAACTGAAACTCTTTAGCAGTGCATACCTTGTCATCGCAGATGCCTATATAAACAAGACCAATCGGTTTATCAGAGGTAGCTCCTGTCGGACCCATGATTCCGGTAGTAGAGAGACCAAGGTCTGTGCCGCTGATTGATTTAACACCCTCCGCCATTTGACGGGCAACTTCAATGCTCACAGCTCCGTTTTCAACAATCATGTCTTCATTTACTTTGAGAATTTCTACCTTAGCCGCGTTACTATATGACACAATTCCTCTCTCAAAATAATCGCTGCTTCCGCTTATGTTGGTCAGCATATCAGAAATTAATCCGCCCGTACACGACTCTGCCACTGCGAGGGTCAATCCTCGTTCCTTTAATATTTTCCCTATTACTTCTTCAAGCATTTCATCTTCTTTGCCGAAAATGAAGCGGCCGGCCTTAGTCCTTATTTTCTGTTCGATCTCACTGATTTTATTACCGGCTTCCTCCTCTGAATTTCCTTCTGAGGTTATCCTTAATCTCACACCAAACTGGCTCGGCAGGAACGCAAGCTTTGAATCGCCAAGAAGTTCATTAAGATCACCCAGCCGTTCAAATAATGTCGATTCAGCTATACCTGTAGACAGGAGCGTTTTTCTTAGCGTAATGATTTCAGGTTCACCCATCTTTTCCTTAAGTGTGGGAATTACGTAGGAAACCATCATCTCCTTCATTTCGAAGGGAACACCGGGCATTGCGACAAATATCTTATCTTCCTTTTCAATCCATATCCCGGGAGCCGTACCAAGAGAATTTCTTATCACATTGGCAATTTTGGGAACGAGAGCCTGCCCTTCATTAACCTTAGTAACTTTTCTGCCGCGTTTTCCAAAAAGTAATTTAATATCTTCAAGAACCTCAACATTCTGTACCAGTTCAGTATTAAAAAAATTAACTATACACTTTCGGGTGATGTCATCATGAGTAGGACCAAGTCCCCCCGTAACAATTACAACATCATTTTCATCCCATGCTTTACCGAACTCAGCAACGATCTCTGACTCTGTATCACCAACTACCGATGTTCTCCTTACATTTATATTATTTTCAACGAGTTCTCCGCCGATATAGGCAGCATTCGTATTCAGCACCTGTCCAATTAGAATTTCATCACCAACTGTAATGATTTGAGCGTTCATTCAGCAAACTTTCAATATTTATAATTAAAGCGAACCGTAAATTAATATAAAAAGATGTACCAATAATAAAACATAAATACTGCTTACTATATCATCTATCATTATTCCAAGACCGCCCTCCAGCTTTTCGAGTCTTCTTGCAGGAAACGGTTTAACAATATCAAAAAGACGCCAAACAAGGAATACTAAAACCGAAACCCACAATATTTTCGGTAAAAAGAGGAGAGAGATCCACATTCCGACAACTTCATCAATTGTGCATTCTGAAGGATCTTTACCGTAAACCTTCTCAAATTCCGTCCCGACATATAGTCCATAGAAACTAAACAGAATGATAGCCGGGATAAGGATCGCGGGGTTTTCAAAGCCGGGAATATAATATATTGCTAATCCTGCAAGACTTCCGAACGTTCCGCTTGCAACAGGAATATAACCGGTATAAAAGCCCGAACCGAGAAGTTTGTTAAAGAAGTTAAGATGCATTACCAAACAATTCCTTTATAAGTTTCCTGTTTTTATAGATGTATGTTACTCCCGAATGGAATGTTATTGCTGTTATAATAAGCATGCTTATATAAACAAAATTTTCATTCATTAAAAAAACGAATATATCTTTACCTCCGATATACTGATAGGCAGAGGTTTTCCCGACATAAGCTATCAATAAATAATAAAGGAAAGTCATCTGTATAAACGTCTTCCACTTTGCGTAAAAGCTGGTTGGGAAAGAGAAATCCTTATAATCCGCATAAGCTCTGAGCGTCGTAATAATCAGGTCGCGCAATATTATTATAATAACCATCCATAACGGTATAATCCTCAGTATAACAAAACCAATAAAAGCAGCAGAGGTTAATATTTTATCTGCAAGGGGATCCCAGAACTTGCCCCAGTTAGTTATATAGTTAAACTTCCTGGCAAGCCAGCCGTCATACCAGTCGGTAAGCGCTGCAACGATAAAAATTCCCAGAGAAATCAGTTTAAAGAGAGGGATCTCAGAAAGAAAGAAGAATAAAAAAACAGGCGTAAGAATAATTCTGAGTATTGTTAATTGATTTGGAAGTACCATTTATTCAGTGATTTTTACAGACTTTTTCCAGTCAGCTTGTAAAGCACCTCAAGGTACTTTTCGCTGGTTCTGGTTATGATCTCATCAGGCAGTATCGGAGCCGGAGGTTTCTTGTTGAAATTTATTGACAAAAGGTAGTCGCGCACAAATTGTTTATCATAACTTTCCTGGGCCCTTCCCTTTCCATACTTTTCAACCGGCCAGAACCTGGAGGAATCAGGGGTTAAGAGTTCATCTACCAGTATTATCTGTCCGTTAATTATCCCGAATTCCATTTTGGTATCTGCAATTATTATCCCTCTCTCAAGCGCATATTCAGATGCAGAATTATAAATATCCAGAGCAGCCTTTTTAATTTTACCGACTGTTTCCTTTCCTGCAATTTTATATGCATCAACTGCAGAAATATTTTCATCATGTGTGCCTAACTCAGCTTTTGTTGAAGGTGTGAATATAGGTTCAGGCAGTTTTTCTGATTCCTCCAGACCTTCCGGCAGTTTAATTCCCGATATTTTACCTGTGGATTTGTAATCATTCCACCCGGATCCTGAAATATAGCCTCTGACGATGCATTCAATCGGAATTACTTCGGCCTTGTTGACGAGCATCGAACGACCTTCCAGTTCATCTCTGTACCGGAGGCAGGGCGAAGGAAAATCATCTACCGAAGCTGATACAAGATGATTCGTGATTATATCCCGCGAAAAATCAAACCAGAATTCAGATATTTTCGTAAGTACTTTTCCCTTGTAGGGAATTCCCTGCTGCATAATTACATCGAATGCCGAGAGACGGTCAGTAGAAACAATAAGGAAATGGTCCCCGACGTCGTAAATATCCCTGACTTTTCCTTTTTTAACGAGATTTAAGCCGGGCAGATCAGTCTGAAGTATAACTTTGGAATTCATAGGCCTTGAAATTTGTTAGCAAATATAATTATGCCCGGATGATAATACAATAAATAAGAACCATAATCCTCTAAATAAGAAAATAAAGGAGGATAAGGATCAGGATTACTATTACAATAATACTGAACAACTTATTATTTTCGGGAAATTCATATCCGCAGATGGGGCAAACTTTAGAATCCGCGGGTATCTGCATTGCACAGGATGGGCACTCTTTTTGTTTGCTTTTAGGCAAAGATTTTTCCTGAAACTATTTTAAATTAATACCATCACATAATATGAAAATAATTAAATATCTGGAATGGAGAATAAAATTGAGAAAATTCATTGTGCTGCCTGTCCTATTTATGCTAATTCTGGCCGGGTGCAGCAATAGCGGAACAAGTGATAACCTGAACTGGAAAACCGATCTTAACGAAGCCCTCGCTACAGCAAAGAAAGAAAACAAAGCAGTCCTGGTTGATTTTACAGGATCAGATTGGTGTATCTGGTGCAAAAGGCTTAGCGATGAAGTATTTTCAAAGAGCGAATTCGAAGACTTTGCCGAGAAAAACCTGATACTGGTAAAAATTGATTTTCCAAAGAACATAGAGCAATCGAACGCAACAAAATATTATAATCAGCAATTAGCTGACCTTTACGGAGTGGAAGGTTTTCCAACAGTTATTCTTCTTGATAAAAATGGCCGGGGTTTACTCAAAACCGGGTATATACAGGGCGGTGCTGAAAATTACATTATGCAGCTGAAGCAGTATATGGTACGTTCCTGATTCAGGGTTTAAATCAAAAGAAAATAGACTGAAAAAAGTATAAGAAAAAATGCAACGGGGATGACATAATTATATCGTCCCTCGTCAATATAATGTCTGTGAACGCAGTCCTCATAGGAATCGCAAACCACACATGTGTCGTATTTTTTGTTACTGCATTTCTCTTGCATTTAAATCCCTATAATAGAGTTAAATAATAGTTCAATTTCATCATTTCTGTTGAGAAATGCAACATTATTTTAAACTTGTCCTTCCCTGAAGCAACTTTTTCTAATCCAATCCTCTATCCTTCAGCATCGGGGCAATCTCGGGAGCGTGACCGGTAAATTCTTTGAAAATCTCATTGTAATCAGCCGTAGCTCCACGGGAAAGGATCATCTTTCGGAAACGATCGCCGTTTTCCCTTGTGAGCCCTCCATTGTCCTCAAACCACTGATAAGCATCATCGTCAAGCATTTCGGACCAAAGATAAGCATAATAGCCTGCCGCATAACCGTTGCCCCATATATGCATAAAGTAACTCGATCTGTATCTTGGGGGAACAGCATTAAAGAACAGACTATCCTTCTTAAGACTTGCTGTTTCAAATTCATCCGAATTCTTTTCCGGTTCATTTGCTGAAAGCGTATGCCAGGCCATGTCAAGATCGGCTGCTTCAACAATTTCAGTAAAATCATATCCCTGGTTAAAGAGATTTGCTTTTATGATCTTGTCAACGAGTTCCTGAGGTATCGGCTTACCCGTTTTATAATTCAACGCATAATTTCTAAGCACTTCCGGATACAATGCCCAATGCTCGTTAAACTGTGAAGGGAACTCCACAAAATCACGAGGCACACTTGTTCCTGACAAACTCGGATATTCCTGATTCGCAAAGATTCCATGAAGGGCGTGTCCGAATTCATGGAAAAGAGTTGTGACATCATCATAGCTCAGCAGAGCCGGCTTACCGGGCGCAGGTTTAACAAAATTAGTAACATTAAATACCACTGGTTTGGTACCCAGCAGTTTTGATTGCACGACAAAATTATCCATCCAGGCTCCGCCTGATTTATTATCCCTTTTATAATAGTCGCCATAGAAAAGAGCCAGAGGTGAACCATCCTTATCGAATACTTCAAAAACCCTTACATCTTTTTGATAAACCGGGTAATTATGAACCTCTTTGAAGGTGATTCCATATAGTTTGGTGGCGGCGTAGAACACACCCTTTTCAAGTACATTATCCAGAACAAAATATGATCTGATTTCGTCCTCATCCAGCTTGAAGCGTTCCCTTCGCAGTTTCTCGGCGTAATAATTCCAGTCCCAGGGCTGCAGTTTTATACCCGCACTACTTTTGTCAATAAATGACTGAATATCTTCAGCTTCTTTCTGCTCGCTCCTGATAGTTGCAGGAACAAGCTGTTCCAGGAACTGCTCTACTCTCTCAGGAGTTTTTGCCATCTGATTTTCGAGCACCCATCCGGCATAATTAGAGAAGCCTAAAAGACTTGCTTTATCTGCTCGAATCTTTGCGATACGCTCTATCACCTTCCGGGTATCATTCGAGTCATTCTTCTCAGCCCGGGTCCATGAAGTTCTTAAAAAGTTTTTCTCTCACTTCTCTTTTCTCAAGAGATTGCAGAGCAGGCTGCTGAGTCGTATTCTGCAAAGTAATGAGCCATTTACCCGAGAGTCCCCTATCCTGAGCGGCCTGACTCGAGGCGTCGATCTCTGCCGGAGTCAATCCTTCCAATTCAGACTTATCATTTACAACAAGCGCACCTTCTTTGGTAGCCCCAAGAAGTTTATTCACAAATTTAGCGATCAGTGTCGCTTCCTCCTCATTCATTTTCTTAAGCTTATCTTTATCATCCGGTGAGAGCTTAGCTCCGGCATGAACAAACTGATCGTAATAATATTCAACAAGTTTCCTCGATTCACCATCAATGTCCAGCTCATCGCGTTTTTGATATATCGAATCCACCCTGGCAAATAACTTTGGATTCAGAAAGATAGCGTCGTGATGTGCGGCCAGTTTAGAAGCTTCTTCCTCCTGAAGTTTCTGCAGAGTTGGATTAGTATTGGCACTTGTAATTGCATTAAATACCAGGGATACCCTTTGCAGGAGGCGGCCGCTTTTTTCCAAAGCTGCCATAGTATTATCGAATGTTGGGGGAGCAGGATTGTCTGCAATTTTCTGAATCTCCTCCAGCTGTTGTTTCATTCCCTCTTCGAGACCGGGCTTGTAGTCATAGTCGTGGATCTTATCAAACTCGGGTGCCTGGAACGGAAGCTGACTTACGATTAAAAACGGGTTACCAGTAGCAGAATCGGATGCTAAATTTACATTTTTCAAATTATTTTTTTTACCAGCATAATTTATTGATATGAAGCTGCCTGTAAGCAGCAATATAAGAATGAATCTGAATTTATTGCTCATGCCTCGTCTCTCTTAAGTTGAATTAAACTATTATATAAAAATTGTTAGTAAAAACTAAGATAGGCATCCTCCAGTTAAATATCACCTCAACCAGTATAATGACAGACAAAATCCGGGAGATTCTATGATTTTAAGCAAGTTGGGTATATGCAGTTAACCTAACAGATAAAATTTTATTTTTGTGCGGAGCAGATAAAATTTTCAGTCAAAATAGAATCGAATCTTCCAGTTTCTGCTGCTTTCACTATTTTTATAACCACTTTTATTGTATTCCAGAGTATTAGTCGTATAAAGCCTGTCAAGTTTTTTGAAACCGGACCCGTTTCATAAAATTTTATTTCCCTAAAGCCAGTAAGTTTCAGTATTTGGGTTAAAGAATTGGGATTAAAGATTGTTAAATGTGTTAGATCACCGTAAATATTTCTACCTGGTAATATCCCCTGTCCATTTGGCGTATGGATAATTAAAAAGCCATTATCGTTCAAAGTTTCATATATACCCCTAAACAAATCAAATATCTCACTTTTATCAAAATGTTCAACAAAATCTAAAGCGAAAGCCGCATCAAAAGTTCGTTTGTTGGTCCTGAAATATTCGAAAACATTTTTTACCTCCACATTTAATCCCATTTGTTTAGCAACATCGATTTGTTGTTCTGAAACATCAATTCCATAAAGATTACTGAATCCTTCCTCCTTTAAAAAGTTCAGCATATATCCGGGTCCACAACCAAATTCTATGATAGACGAATCAGGAGAAACTTTTTTTAATAAAGGGATATATCTTTTCTTGAATACCTTATAATCTGAAATGATACTCTTTGAATTTTTTTTTGAAATATATCTCTTAAATGAAGTTATATAATTATCGTATAAATTTTTTCTAAAGTCCGCTTTAGTCATATCCTGGTTTTCCACTAACTCTCCATTTTTCCGTTAATAAAATAAACAGCCGTCTAAAAATATATGTGAGTGAATGTTCTGTATAAAAAATATTAAGTGAATATATTACCAAGAACAGAATCATTTCCAATAATAAAGCTTTTATCGGGATTAAAACTGATATTTCCCTAATTATAAAAATACATATTATACCATTGGTCAAATGAAAAAAGAGTTCATTGATAAATAATTTTTTATTTCTAATAATTATACGCTTATAAATTAAAAACATACTGGCTGAGAAGAAGAATAAATAACTGATAGAAGAACTTAGAGCTAATCCATATTGATATAAATTTCTTACAAATAAATAGTTGAGAAGAATTTTTAGAAATATTCCTGTTATAGTAATATAAAGTAAGTGCTTGATCATACCCAAACTATAGAGCAATTTATTCAGCACACTATAGATTGCATAAAAAACAAGACTAACGGAAAGGAATTCAAGAGCTTTAAAAGTGATCAGTGTATCAGTAATTGAGAATTTGCCCCTTTGAAAAAATATTTTTATTATAAAATCCCCATAGGTAATAAACAGGAAGGTAACAGGAATAAAAATCGCTATATTAATTTTAATACTCTCATTGAATACATTTTCAAGTTCCTGAAAAGAATTATTATTGATGCATTGGGAAAACCTGGGGAAAATTGCGGTTGTCAGAGCAATAGATATTATCGATAAGGGAAGTAGAAATATCGTCTGAGCATAATTTAATGAAGCAATGCCGCCAACCGGCACATAACTATAGAAATATCTGTCCGCAACAATATAAAGTTGGCCGATACTTTCAATGAAAATTATAAATAATAAAGTTGAAGGAAAGAACATCTTAGTATTTCGGACAATGTGGAAGAATTTGAACGTTATCAATTTTATGTTGTTTTTCTTTAGTAAGTAAAACATCTGCAGCAGCAGCCCCACATTGTAACCAAGTGGAATAACATAAATAGCAAGACTATTAGCAAATACAATCACTAACGCAATAAATGAAAAGTTTAAAATTAATTGCGAGTAAGCAGGTGATTTGAATTCAAAATGTACTTGTTGAGATGCTATTAAGACAGAATTTGAAGCATTGATTGGAATTGAAATAAGAAAAAGTTTAAATATGAGTGACGCTGTCTCTGTAACTTCCGTATTCGATGACTGGAAGTAAAATTTAATTATTTGTTCTGAGAAAAAGAAAAGAAGTATTGATAGAAGAAGTCCACCAGCGATAAAAATAAAATAATTATAAGATATGAAATCCTCTGATTCTTTAACTTCCGAAGTTCTAGATTTAGTATAAATTGGAATTAGATAATTTTGAGCAAGATATAAAATGACGGTATTTAAAGTTAGAGGAAGGACAGCGGCAACAAGATAAATATCAAAGTTTGATGATAACCCAAAGGAACTGGCAAAAATTATCTCCCTGAAAAATCCAAGTCCTTTTGATAATAACCCTGTAATCGTTATAAATATAGTAGCTCCGGCTACCGTTGACGTGAACTTTTGCTTCATTCGATCTGTGTAGTTTCTAAACAGTTATAAAGATTAGATTCTTCATTACATGATAAGTCGTAAGAATTGTTATACGATATACCATAGATATACTTAAGCTATACCCTGCTCTAATACTTTAAGGACTTATATATTTCGATACCCAATATAGTTACTTTTTTTTAACATTTTAACAGAAAAAATTAAATCAAATAACTTATAGAATATGATTGCAGGTAGTAAATAGAAGCTTGATGAGATAAAGACATAGAAGATATTAGTAGCATATGGCTAAGAAGATCCGCAAACCTATTATAGGAAATCATCCATTATCTAAGTTTGTTGTGGGCAGAGACGGAATCGAACCGCCGACACAAGGATTTTCAGTCCTTTGCTCTACCGACTGAGCTATCTGCCCTTCAAAAATTTGAAGTTCAAAAATAATTATTTATTGCCTAATCTCAAAAATTGTAAAGAAATATTTTATTCTACGGTAACGCTTTTAGCGAGGTTTCTTGGCTGGTCCACGTTCAAACCTTTCTTCACCGCTATATGATAGGCAAGAAGCTGGAGGGGGATGACGGTCAGAAGCGGCGTCAGCATCCTCAGAGTATCCGGGATTTTAATTGTGTAGTCAACAAGGTGATCAATATTTCCATCACTCTCACTGGCTATCGCAATTATCCTTCCGCTGCGGGCTTTCACTTCTTCAATATTGCTCACGATTTTATCGTAGTTTGTATCTTTGGGTGCAATAAAGACAGCCGGCATATTATCGTCTATAAGTGCGATCGGACCATGTTTCATTTCAGCAGCCGGATATCCTTCGGCATGGATGTAGGAGATTTCTTTAAGCTTCAGAGCTCCTTCGAGTGCTACCGGGAAGTTGAAGCCTCTTCCGAGGTAGAGGAAATTCTTTGCATCTTTGAAATCCTCTGCTATTTTTTCAATTCCGTCGTTAAGCTCGAGTATCCTGCTAATCTTGCCAGGAATTTTTTCGAGTTCCTCAGCAATGCATCTTCCATCTGCCAGACTCATATTTCGTTTTCGGGCCAGCAGCAGCGTGATTAGGGCCAGAGTTACCAATTGAGACGTGAAAGCTTTTGTAGAAGCAACTCCTATTTCAGGCCCAGCATGAGTGTAAACGCCGGCTTCGCTTTCTCTTGCTATGGAACTGCCAACGACATTACAAATACCAAGAACCAACGCACCCCGCAGTTTAGCTTCTTTCATTGCCGCAAGTGTATCAGCGGTTTCTCCACTCTGAGATATAAAGAAGATAGCATCATCAGGATTCAATACCGGGTTGCGATATCTGAATTCTGACGCGTACTCGACTTCGGTGGGGATCCTGGCAAATTCTTCAAGCATATACTCCCCAACCAAACCTGAATGCCATGAAGTGCCGCAGGCTGATATTATAATTCTCTTTACTTTTGATAGTTTATCCAGAACCGGTTCAAGTCCGCCGAGCTTAGCGGTACCCTTATCAAGGATAATTCTCCCACGCATTGAATTATGAACGGATTCGGGTTGTTCCATAATCTCCTTCAGCATAAAATGCTGGAAGCCGCCTTTATCAATTTCATCAAGACTCATACTTATTTCGTGAACTTCCTTCTCGATCTCAAGATCACTTATTGTCCTGGCATAGAACTTATCCTTATAGAGTTCGACAATTTCTCCATCTTCCAGGTAGACGACCTGTTTAGTATAAGCTAGAATTGCTGACACATCCGAAGCAATAAAATTTTCATTCTGACCTATTCCAACCAGCAGCGGAGAACCTTTCCGTGCCGCGATCAATTTATCGGGTTCACCTTTATAAATTACAGCCAGACCATAAGTACCTTCAATCTCACCCAGTGCAAGCTGAACAGACTTAAATAAGGAGTAACCCTTTTTTATAAAGCTGTCTATTAGATGGGCAAAAACTTCGCTATCTGTATCTGAAACGAACTTGTAGCCCATTTTTTCAAGTCCGGTTTTCAGGGTTCTGAAGTTTTCAATAATCCCATTATGAATGATAAACAGGTCATTAGTTTCGTTACTATGAGGGTGTGCATTTATCTCGTTTGGAACTCCGTGAGTTGCCCATCGGGTATGTCCAATACCGATATTTGCATCAAGGTGCAGTTTCTCAATTTTTTTCTCCAGCTGAGAGACTTTACCTTTATTTTTTACTACGGCAGATATTCCATCGTTGAGAATACCGATTCCTGCAGAATCATATCCTCTGTATTCAAGTCTCTTCAGCCCATTTATTAAAATCGGAACACAATTCCTCTCTCCGACATAGCCTACGATACCGCACATAAATCATCCATTTTTATTATAAATATTATGATATCTATTTAATCTATTTAATTTTTGCCAGTTTTTGTGTTACCGACTTAACAACATCTTTAACTTTATAGATCATTTTATAGAAATAAACACCATTAGCAATTTCATCTCCATCCTCATCTTTACCATCCCAAAAGATCTTTTTGAAGCCGATATTCTGTCCAAGCGCTGATGAGGGTATATTTATAGTCCTGATCAACCTTCCTGCGACAGTATAAATCTTGACATACAATTCATCAGGCAGTTTATCACCCGTAACCTTAAAGGTAAAATAGGTTCCATTGGTAAATGGATTTGGATAATTATACACATCCCTAAGATCATATTCAGTAACTACTTCAAAAGTAACACGGTATGAGGTACTGTCAAAGAAATTTCCGGATGCATCTTTTGCAAGTATTTCCAGGATATGTTCTCCTTGGTTAAGTGCGGGGTGCCAGATTATTTTCGCTTCCGAATTGGGGTAACCGGTATATGTGTAATTCAAGTCGGGATCACTAAAATGAAGAATGTTTGCGACTCCGTCGTTAGTATGGATAAGAGTAAAGTAACTGGTATCCAGCGGAAGAGGACTGTTATCCTTAAGGGTTATAACAACCTCGGGTTTAGCCGATACAAGGTCTCCGTTTATAATTTCTTTTCCATCGAATGTAATGTTGAAAACAGGGTTAGTGGAGTCGCGTACGATAAAAAATGGCTTTTGAATAACATTATCAAAAGTAAAATATTCGGATTTGGGATAATGAGCTACTTCTTTCATACTATTATCCAGAATATAAGGAGTAGTTGAAAAAGTATGTTGAATAGATGCTGAGCTGTCTGGAGCAAGATCCACCACAGAATTGAAAATCGCACTATCAGAGTCATTAAAATAAACCTTAACACTTACACTATCGGCAGGGACAAAGCCAATGTTTTTTAAGCTCAAATGCACGGTCGAATTCAAACCTTGCAAGACTGAATCCGGTGATACATAAAGGTCATTTTTTGTCACCATAATTTCAGGGAGGCCATCGTAGTCAACATGAAGATCCTTAAATTGCAGGGGGTTTGACGTATTAAAAGTAGTATCTTTCATATTTACAAAAAGTTTCAAATATTTATAATCAGTTGAAGATATATTTTCCAATGAATAATTATTTGGAATATTAACGGCCAGAGTATCATAATTTTTTGTAGTTCTGTTTAGTCCTAACAAAATATTCGAAAATATTCCCGAAGAATTTTGATAAAAATTATAAGAAATATTATTCCATGCTGATGCAGGGCCAATATCCTGAGTTGTGAATCTACCTTTTGAATCTATATAACTGCCCTGGAATCTAGAAAATTTTGGGGTACCGTAACCAGGATATTTTGCGGCTATGACAACATTATGATCCCAATCATAGCACCATGCATAATACCTTTGAAATGGAGAAAATATTATCCACTCTTCCTCATAGGCCCCATCAGAAATCCTGATGTTTCTCATCAGGTTACTCTCATAGTATTCTGTAGGATAAATATAGTCATCAGCTGCAAAAAAATCAGAGAATCCGCTATAACTCCTGCTTGACATCTCGAGATCAGGTTTGACCTTCTGCCAATTGTTAAATGGGTCCAGCGTTCTCAAGACATATTTATTATTTCCTGAGCTATCAAACAGTGTTAGATTGTACATATATTCCCCATCAAACTTGAGATAGAATGATCCGGGAGTAGGTCGTCCTGTTTCCCAATTTAATAAACCGGGAGGTACATCGACAGTACCGGTATCTCCCGTAAGAGGGTTTATAAATCTCAGATGATAGGGATCATTAATGGTAGCATATATATTACCATCAGTACAATAAACGATGCTATTGCCAATTCTTTCATTAAAATCAGGCAGTGCTCCATAAAACTGACCCTTAATAGTTCCATTATAACCAGTGCCGACTTTATAGATCATTGATTTTCCCCCCGGATCTCTCTGCTCTGCATAATACCATATATTTGCAAAATAGATGTAAGTGCCATCGGTTGTTATTGCTGTTTGTCCAACTGTGTCAAAAACAGCATCGTTCAATTCAATATCGTCGATAAACCTTTCATTAGAAGGATGCGGAGGCAATAGTGATGTATTAAGTATTAAAGAACCTAAAGAATCAGAGTAATTAACATTATAACTATTGAACATTTTCAACCCATTACTATGAGAATAAAATCCAGGCACAGGATTATTCATGATAGAAAATGACCTTGTGCTACTCCATTCTCCTTTATTGACACCATCATCAATTCTAACTCTCCAGAAATAGACATTTGGAATTAACTTTGGCGAAACCCAATCTAACAGCCCATCCGCAGGGGCAACCGCACCAGAGCTATCCATAGGGGGAGAAAAGTTTAGTGATGTATCAATTTCAATAAAATAAGTCAGGTTCAGATCCAGGTAATGCCCAATATCAACAAACCTAAATTTTATATTTGTATCAGAGGTTGAAAATCCATCCTGGGGATATAAAACATTTGCCTGACTTATGTTATACACCACGAAAGAAGAAGAATCTATATTATCTGAATGATCCTCTTCGGGAATAGGATCCAATTCGTTAACTTCTACACGGATGGTATATAATGCGCTTTCTGTCGGAACCCAGTCTACGATAACTGAATCCTCCTCCCCAAAGTTTGGAAGTTTATTTGTTGAAACAAGATAACCTGTATCGGCAGTACTAGCAAATATTTGAACATTCACTGAATCATTCGGAAATGTCACGCCCAAATTTCTTATCTTGACCTTAATCTGTGTGGTATCATTTGCAAGCGGATTGTTAACAGACAAACTTATATCAGAAGGAGTGATCACGAAATCAGGTTTATCCGGTAAAGCCAGTTTTAAACCAGGATCTCCCAAGTACGTTAAAAGAGTTATCTGAGAATCATAATACCCTCCACTAACATCGTTCTTAGCTTCGAATAAGGCTTTACCGACCACATAATTTCTATTATTAAATATTTGATTAAATATTGCTTCATCAATAATCGCTCCTATTGGCCAATAAGTCAGGACTGTGTTTCCAAAAAATCCAATACTGCCTTTTCCCGGCAGCTTATTAAACTGTTCACCAAAAACATCCTGATCATCGAAGTGTGCAGTATAACAAGTAACGCTTAGGATGAGTGGAAGTCTTCCGGGGTTATTTAATGCTGCGATATCATCACTGGTAAAAATCAAGTCCCATTGGTAACCTCCGCCATGTCCATAATAATTCCCTACAACAACTCCCTCGTCGATTTCCTGACGAATTTTAAGCCCTCCTCCTATATACATTGAGTCCTGGTGATTCGTTGGAAAATTGAATATACGAGATGGATGAATTCCATTAGGAATTAGATAGGTATTTGCCAAGCTATTACTGTACAAATTAAAGTGATAATGAGGCTCATCGTCGGCGCTTAACCCTGAGGCAGCAAGCATAACATCTTCTTTCCAATATTTCGTATTATCCTGAGGATAATTCTCGAGTTTATCGAGGAGTATACCAGCTTCTGCTGGTGTCTCACAGGATAGCCGGCCAATCGCCAGATCGGGCGCCAGATCATTACCTGCGACGTCCACAATTAAATTATCACTAGGAGCTATTCCATAAGGGTAAACAAAATAAGGAAGTGACGGAATAAAATTTGGTCTGCTTGTCGGAAGAAGTTGACGATAATCATGACTCATATCCCCCAATAAAACAACGTACGCCGGAGCAGGCGATTTCCAATTATTAAAGGCATAACTAACAAAATCCCTAAGTGCCTGAGGCTTAAGAAGTCCATAAGAAAATTCATCATATATCTGGTTTATATCCACAATTTTTACGTGCGGCTCAGTTATCCCTGAATCAGGATACTGGTTCTCACGCAAAGCCTTTAACCTTAAAGCAGCTTCCATAAAATCCGGATGAGTAATAATTATATAATCTGCCTCGTTGGACAGATTTCTTAAATCAGCCGGAACATCTTCAACGATGGAATCAACATTAAGAAAGTAATCAGAGGATGCACAAAAATACTCCGTTCTTGAATTTACGGTATCCACAAAAAGAACTGACTTATCCTGATCATTTATAATTTGTGGATTTACTATACATTTATTTTTAGAGGGTACATATATCTTCATATTATCTTTAGTCCATTGCCAAACAAGGAATCGAATCACGCCGTTAGAATCAGGTGGGCTTGTGAAATCAAAATGGTTTCCCAAAGTACGGTTAAAGCCCCAGTATTCCAGACTATACCAGTTCATCCTCAATTCATCTGACTGTGAAGCATCACAATTTTCACCATTTGTTGCTATGGTCAGGTAATTACCATTGGAATAAATAGGTATACTATCAGAAGAGACAAAGACTATTTTCTGAAAGGTAGCATTCGATTGACCATCCCATACTAAAGTACCAATCGAATGATCATTCAATCTAAATGAAGCTATATGATCCGGGGAACAGCCATATGTATTCATACCTGTCAGATTTACCTGTACTTTAAGATAATGTGAACCATCAACAAAATTAGGAAGATTTTGGAACCGGTCGGTAAAAGCATAAGTTTCAACCCCGTGACTTCCATATACTTTATCCCAATACCAGTGATCGATATTACCAGAACTGGCACGTCCTAAAGGCTCGTAGATAGAATCTTTTTCAAATTGCAGAGTCTTAAGTGTCGAATTCAAAGTTGATTGGTAATTATTTGGGAATCCATCGTTATAGGAATATCTGGAGGATAAAGTATCGCTCTGATATGAAAACCAGTAAATATTCGAATTATTATAAATATCTGTTTTACAATAAGGAGTTGGAGAGGATGGATAACCAACAAATTTTAAATAGTCTCCCGAATTAAAAATTGCATCACCTCCATCAACCACATCTAAAGGCACAGAATTGCCTTCATTTATTAGTTCAAGCTTATCACTTTCAACCCCTCCCTGGATCGGTACACCCGCGGCTACAAGCTGATCAAAACTTAATCTATAAACACCTTTATTTTTCAGATAAATTTTAAAATAATTTTTATTTGGATCGTACCAGTAGTTTCCCATTGCAGCAGGTCCATTTACTAGATCCGATTTTGATTTTTGTGTCCACTTCAATGCCTGGGAATAATTAATCACAGATGATTTCAAATAAGAGTTCAAAAAATGATCATCAATCTGAGAATTAGGACTTATAACTGAATTGAACAGCACATTCAGAATAACCTTTTTATTAAAAACCAATTCATGGCTTACAGGGTTATACTGATAAGGAGAAACTTTTAAAGTAATGATATTTGAATATCGGACGATGAAAGCAGAACCAAATTCAGCAGGCTGTTCAGGGAAAGGCCTATTTAAGGAATAAACAGCCTTATCAAAATTATTGACATTTATCTGATTAAATTCCTCATTTTCGGAAGGAAATGGAATAATCATTTTGTTGTTAAATGAGTTTTTAACCGTCTGAATAATTTCTATCGTTGGTTTAGAATCAAAAGGGATAGCGATATTTAGATTATACTCCGGAAGCCAGGGTTCTCCCGAGTTCCTTGCTGACAATACCCCTCCCTTTATCATTTGATATGTATGTGATTCAATTGTAGTATCTTTCAAGTGGTAAATGCCATTGAAATTGAACTCTATTTTTATATTCTTATCATTTGATTCAAGAATTTTATAAGGCTGCGCAAAATTTATTTGAGTAATTAAGAATACAAACAAAAAAAGCATAGAAAATTTCGGCATGATCTACCCTAAGTCTTTAATAAATCTGAATTTAACTTATTACTTTGGAAAAAGTGGCGCAAGGGAAAAAATTTACCTTTTCTGCTCTCAAAACAGGATATTATCTAAAATATAATTGCAATTGAGTGAGGAAAGTGAGGACGGTATTATTCTCATCCATAAAATTCACTAATGTCGATCTGAATGTTGTATTCCAATATAAACCGTAAATAATCTCATTTCGTATGTTTAGAGATATAATATCTCTTGTTTCAAGCTCTCCATCTAAAAGCGGAGCAGTTAAGGAAGCATATCCATTAAGGTTTTCATATATATTACCCCCAACATTTCTAACAAGCTTTCCCTGATCATCATAAAGATTATTACCATGGAGGACATGAGAATATTTTAATTCAAATTTCCATCTCCCGGCAAGCAAATAATCTAATTCTGCCGATAGTGCTGTCGAGTTCGGCTGAAGATCTATTCCCAACATATATGAATTGTTCGTATAAATTAACGATTCATTTAAACTGGGATGAGAAAACGTGTAAGGTCTGATCGCGAGGTATTCCAGCTTGAATGTAAAATTTGAAGGCAATAAAGGATCTGTCATAATCGTACCAATCTGATATGCTGAACGATTATCGACTTTATCAAATTCTCCTTTGAACAAAACACTATATTTAATATCATCCAAAAGAAGTAAAAAAGAAGTTTCCAGACCATCAGTAAGTTTAATATTCATATCATATGAAAGGAACGAATTATCAAGATCGCCCAGGGACCGCTGGGCTGATTCCCAAAAAAGAAATGGATTCAGATAAGCTGCTTCGAAGGGTCGATCAGCGTAAATTATCATTTGAGAAATCCCTAATTTAATATTTGAGGTTGCATTGAATCCCAATCTACTAATGGCCAGGTATTTTGATCCTTTCTCCCGAACATAACCAGTGAGTGTATCCAGTAGCAGATCCGTAGTTGGTCGAACCAGCCAGCCATGAATAAAATCATAATTCAATGATTTATACCGAATGTTAAATTTAAGAAAATCGAATGATGGAGGATTCTCTGATAGGATCATTCTATTTATTACACCATTTCCCCATAGAATCCTTTCCCTGCCTAACTCAAGACTGACCGGTTTTTTTCTAAAGATTATATACCCCTGTGTATGGTCAAAATAATTAATTCCGGTATGTTTAAAGGTAAAACTGCTTCTTACTCGCGGATCAAGTTCGGCAACCTGCCTGTTACCTAATTGGGTTCCATTCATACCTTCTATCATGAAGCCGAGCCAATCTGAATAAGACCCCACAAATTCTCCTCCTATATTCAGCAATACACTATAATCTTTAATGTCATCAGAATAGAGATAAGTAAAATCCCCGATCAGATCAAAATTCAACCTTGCTGTGGAGTCATCATAAGAATAAAAATGCTTCTCTCTATAACTTTTAATGTTGTTTAAAAAACCAGAAGGAGAATCACTAAGGAAGGAAACCGTTTCTTTATTTTTCATCCCCATTTTCACTTCCATCCTGCATAAAAATTCCCTTTCAGATGAACTCAGCAAATTTGAATGTTTTTCAACCTTAGACAAATAATTACAGACAGCAGATTTTGATAAGGGTAATATCACATCGTTGTATTCCTTAATAGCACCTTTTACATACATATCTTTAAGAAACGAATAGACCTGATGATCTGCCGGCACAGTTTCAACCTGTGAAAAAATGGTTAGTGAATAAAAACAAAATAGAAATAGAAATATTTTTATTTTATTCACGAGTCAGATATTCCCTTTATTAGTAAATACGACCTGAATCGTCTTAAGAAATACAATAAGATCAGTCCAAAAATCAGAGTTTTCATAATATTCCAGTTCCATCTTTATTCGTTCATCAGGGTTAAGCATCTGTCGGCCATTAATTTGGGAGATCCCGGTAACACCAGGTTTAAATTGAAAGATTTTCCTTTGCTCTCGACTATATTTGTTCGTGATGGAAGCGATGTCAGGTCTTGGTCCCACTATTGACATTTCCCCCTTCAAGACATTTATAAAATTGGGGAGTTCATCTATACTGGTCCGCCTTAGAAATTTACCAACTCTTGTAATCCTGGGGTCATCAACTTGTGTGAGTTCAGGCCCAATCGCCAAAGCATTGTGTACCATTCCGCGAAATTTCATCAATTTGAATTTCTTCCCCTGATAACCAGTTCTTTCATGCAAAAAAATAGCAGGGCCTTTCGATTCAATTTTGATCGCAGCAATAACCAGCAGTAAAATTGGAGAGGTTAAAGTTAAGATCAAAATACTTAGAAGAAAATCAGTAATCCGTTTAATCCTACTTCCCTGCCTGCCCATATTAAAAAAAGAATCTATTTTTTATGTTTTTGTAGGAGTGAGCTAACAACATCAATTACAGAATCGACATTGTGATCATCCATTCCGGGATAAATTGGAAGTGATACTAGTCTTGGGAATACTGCGGATGCAACAGGGAAATCTTTATCTCTCAGATCGAAAGTTTCATTATAATAGAGGTGCTGATGAACCGGCATAAAATGAACCCCTGCACCCACCTTATTTTTCCTTAATTCGTCAATAAATTGCGCTCTGTTGATATTTAATTTTTCCAGTTCGAGCCGTATTGGATACAGATGCCAGGAAGATTCACGATCCGGTTTCAACCCATGCAGTTGAATAAGCTCATTATCCCTGAAGCAATCAGTATATTTTTGTGCTATTCTTTTTCTGCTTTCCCACATAAAATCTACCTTTTTGAGCTGTGGTAAACCAAGAGAAGCCTGAAGATCCGTAAAATTATATTTATAACCCGGGGCAACAACTTCGTAATACCAGGAACCAGATTCTGTATAGCGTTTCCAGGCATCACGATTTATACCATGGAGGCGCATAATTTTTACTCTTTCAGCAATCTCTTCGTTATTTGTACATATCATCCCTCCCTCGCCGGTCGAAAGAGTTTTAGTAGCATAAAAACTAAAACAAGTTACTTCCGAAATATTCCCTATTTTTTTACCTTTGTACGTAGCAGGCAGTGAATGGGCAGCATCTTCCATTACCTTAAGGTTGTATTTTGCTGCAAGGTCAAGTATTTCATCCATATCACAAGGCTGCCCACCGTAATGGACAGGGATTATGACTTTGGTTTTAGGAGTGATGGCTTTTTCTATAGCATCAAGCGAAATGTTAAGGGTGTCCGGATCAACATCAACTATTACCGGTTTTGCCCCGAAATAACAAACAATCTCGGCTGTAGCGGGAAATGTCATCGTAGGCACAATGACTTCATCTCCGGGTTTAAGTCCATAAGCTTCCAGGGTCAGATGACCTGCTGCTGTCCATGAGCTGACCGCAATACCCTTTTTACAGCCTATATATTCGGCAAATAAGGTCTCAAATTTTATGGTCTTGGGACCCATACTTAGCCATCCGGATCGCACTGTATCAACAATTTCATCAACTTCGTCTTCAGAAATGAATGGTTTATGAAATAATAGGAAGTCGTTTTGCATAGGCTTAAATGGTGTGCTTCTATAAATTTATATATTAATGATGATTATTTATAAATTTCCCTGAAAAGCTGATATTTTTCACGAAATAATAAAAAAGCTTGCCTAATTTAGAACTTTTTAATTCAAAATTCTACAAAAAAAATATATAATTAATATTTCTGATCAAATATAGAATAATTAAATATAAATAAAATGCACGTATATTAGAATTTTAAAAAGCATTATTAATAGTGAAATTAATTTTTAGCCTGTAGAGTTATCCGGCAATTTTTTTTAATTACCTTCAATATATTGTATTTGGAATGAGATACCAGAATATTTTGAAAAAATCTAGTGTATTGGGTTATTGTTATTATTTTGCCATAAATATTTTAACTTTTATACGGAAGATAAGATCGATATCCCACGTAAAATTTAATAATATAATAGTGATTCTTGCACTTCACAAGCTTGGTGATTCAGTTTTTACAATTCCATCGATACGGGAAATAAAGAATTCTGTTGATAAACCAATATACATTTGCTGTTTCGAAGAAACCGGACCTATATTCGAATTATTTTTCGATGAAAAAGTACTTATAAAATTTTCACATTCCGATTTCTTATTCAAGGATCGAATTGCAAGAAAAAAAGTCTACGCGGAAATAAATAAAATTAATCCCGAGATGATTATTGACCTAACCGGGTCTATAAGAACAGCAGCCATCCTATTAAATGCATATGCTAAGGAAATTATAGGGATTAATGAAAGATTTTACAGACCACTATATGACCGTTATGTACCAGTACGTAAAACTCCCCATATAATGGACATTTATTTGGATGTGGTCAAATCATTTCTACCGGTTAAGTCTGATAATATTAAGGAATTTCCAATTTCATTACAAACTAAAGGCTATATTTTAATTCAGCCGTTTGCGGGATGGGCAGCCAAAGAATGGAACCTTCATAAATTTATATCACTCGGAAAACGTTTATCAGATAAATATGATGTGGTATTCGTTGTACCCGAAACTCCTGCCGTCAATCCCGATCTAATTTGCGAGATCAAAGATTTTTGCAAGATAGTAGTAAGTAAAACCATAAAAGAATTAATTCATTGGATACGAGGCTGCTCAATTATAATTTCGAATGATTCCGGACCGATCTATATTGCTAATTCAATTGGTAAACCGACTTTCACAATATTTGGACCAACGAATCCCAGATTTAGCACACCTTTCGGCGAGTATCATCGATACGTTCAAAAAGTCTTAAAGTGTTCACCCCCAGAAGACCAGCAATATTGTTTCACAGATGCCGGAAGAGAAGGGTGTCCTTCTTTTGAATGCATGAACCAGCTCACGGTCGGAGAAGTTTATGCACAGCTTGAAAAATTTTTAATCGAGCTAGAAATAGAGACTAAAAAGCAGATAAATGGCTGATATAAAGTTAAATAATAAATCCTTAATTCCTGTCGCTTTGCTATTCTCCGGTCTGACTGCTTTTATTAATTCTTATGCATTATTGGGAATTTTAGCGATAATATTTATTGCATTTATAAGTTTTTCACCTTCAAAATTAATTGTTCTTTTTACCATCTTTATTTTTATTGTTGTTTCAAGAGATATCAATGATCTTTTAAGGACAATACTAAGTGCGACATCAGTACTGTTATTAATGTATTTTTTTATAAGGCGATATGGATTTACAATCTCGAATTATCCAAGGTTGCCGGGTAACATTTTTGTTTTTCTAACATTTCTGATCCTCATTATGGTCCTTTCGTCATGGTTTTCCGCTGATAAAATGACAGGATTTATTGGAACAACAAGACAATTAACTTTTTTCATTATTTGGTTCTTCTTATTTGCTAACTTAGATGATTTGGCAGATGTGTTTAATTATGCTGGTGCATTAATCGCTGCAGGATTCACGATTGCAGTTGTAAGTATATTTTCATTTTTATCTTCAAATGCTGGTATCTACTTATTAGAATCACAGGGAATTGTTCATGAAGGTGGTCTGTTTTCCAATGTAACCGCAGCAGGTGGGGTGTTCGATGTGACAATACCATTAACGTTTATTTTCATTCTCATATATAAATCTGATAAGTTCAGGTATCCATTAATTGCTTTTATAGGGATTCAATTACTAGGACTGTTTTTGACCAACTCCCGGGAATCGATACTCGCAGTTGTTATCAGCGCAGTAATAATATTCTTTATCCTAAACCGAAAAATGTTTTATAAGGTTGTTATTACTGGTGCAACAATGTTGATCGCAGCTTTTATAATATCCCCAATATTTTCAACTTATATAGATCTCTATTTTCGTGTTAACAGAATCCTCGAAAATACCCGTTATTTTCTTTGGGATATATCCTTCCGGATTATAAAGGATAATCCCATCTGGGGTGTAGGGCCGGACCAATTTAAGAGTCAGATGTATAACCATATGGATGCTATGTTGGGAAGCTGGCAGGAACAGCAAATACGTTGGGTTTATGATGCTGCAGGAATGGGAGAATCACATAATTTTATATTATTTCGTACTACCGAACTGGGTGTTTTAGGCTTCATCAGCGCACTAATATTACCGATAATGTTCATTCATTATAGTATAAAGGTGATGAATTTTTATAAAATTAACAGGAAAATTTATCCTCTCACCGTAGGAGTTTTTTCTGTGGGGATAGGTTTATTTACCCGGTCAATCTTTGAGTCAACAGGACTGATATCTCATGGGTGGATTTCCAGGGATCTGCCATTTTGGATTTGTTTTGCAATAATTATATTTCTTTATCAAAAAAAAGAGTTATTTTCTACTAAGATGTAAAATCAGAAATTATAGTTAGCAGCTTACTTGCCCTTTTTTCGAAACTGAAATTATCCTCAATTCTGTGTGAACATTTGCTTCCTGTCTCTTCACTGTATTCTTTAAAAACTCTCAAGACCTTCTCCGAGATAGAATGATAATCGTTGAAATCATCAATCAAGGTACCACAGTCGCCTACAACTTCGGGAAGTGAATAAATGTTGCTTACAACTGGCACGCATCCAAATATCATAGCTTCAGCAACAGAATATCCGAATCCTTCATGCCGTGAAAATTGGATGTAAACTTTTGCTGAATTAAGGATATCAATCAATTCCTGATTATGAAGATATCCGTGTGTAACAACGTTGCGGGGAAGTGATAAAGATGAGATATTCATGCCTATTTCCCCTATAATATGAAAGTCAATATCAGGAAGGTATTTTGCAAGCTCGATAAATCTATCAATTCCCTTACGATAAAAACTAGATTCATTTATGAATGCAATTGTTACGGCTATATCTCTTTTTGCCGAGTAAACCATTCTGCCGCTTCGTTTTAGACCATGGTAGACCATTTCAATCTTATCGGGGGAGATTTTGCAATTCCTGATAATCTCATTTTTATTTGAATTGGAAACCGATATTATTTTATCCGCAGAAATAAGCATAGATCGTACAATTAATCCCTTTACCCTGTTATTCATTGATCCATAGCTTATATCGATAACTTTGGCAACGTCATAACCTCCAGCAACAATAATTATTTTTTTTCTAAAAATTTTCGCAATTATAAGCGGAATTAAGAAGTGTATACTGGCAAACCAGAAAAAAACAAGTTCATTTCCTGCGAATATTTTGATCAGTTGATAGATATTTTTTATTGAAGTATAATTAAAGTATGTCACATTGTGTTTACTTTCAAGAATTTCAATATCTCCTTTAACAAATGAACTGGAATGAACAGAAACCAGAAGGATATTCATTTATTTTTACCATTAATAATTTCAATATAGATTTCTTAAACTTATAACAAATTAATTTTCCTGCCAAGAATACATTTTACAATTCCCCGTAAGCAGCGCGAAGGATATGAACGAACCTCTCTAATAATGTCGGGAAACAACCTTTCACTATTTCCGTTTAATTCTTTTGACATATTAATGCTAAGAGTTTTATTTGTATTTTTAATGTTTAAATAAATTCAAATTTTAAGTAGATAAATTAAATAATTTGATTATGGAAATAAACTATCCGAAGATATCAGTTATTGTTCCTTGCAGAAATGAAGAAAAATATATCAGGGATTTCATTATCTCCATTTTAGGAAGTGACTACCCCAAAAAATATCTGGAAGTGTTTTTTATAGATGGGAAGAGCACTGATTCCACCCAAGAGTTAATAAAATCTTTTATACGGAATAATGATTATATCCGCCTTATACAAAATGAAAAAAAGACTGTACCGAATGCCTTAAATTTGGGAATTGAAATTTCGAAAGGAGATTATATATTCATATTAGGAGCTCATAGTAGAATTCCATCCAACTATTTTACCCACTTAATTGATTGGAGTAAAAAGTTAGGGGCAGACAATATTGGAGCTGTATGTAAAACAGATGTCCTTATAAAAAATAAGAAGACTGAATCAATTGTTAAGGTACTGAGTCATAAATTTGGTGTCGGTAATTCTCTATTCCGGGTCGGGGCTGATAAAGTAATTGAGGTTGACAATATTTCCTTCGGATGTTACAAAAAAGAAATTTATGATAGAATAGGACAATACGATGTACGGTTAAAGCGTAATCAGGATATCGAGCTTAATAAAAGACTTAAAAAGAAGGGCGGAAAGATATTTCTAGTACCTGATATATATTTTGTATACTTAGCGAGGGAAACTTTTATCGGAATCGCAAAAAATAATTTCCAAACAGGCTTATGGAATATTCTAACCGTATATTACACTGGAAGATTGTCATCTCTGAGTCTTCGACACTTCATTCCCCTACTATTTATTCTTTCATTAATTGCCCCTTTAATTTTGATTATATGGCTTCCGAAAGTGTGGTTGATTTCGCTGAGTGCTTTCCTGATTTACTCCATAGTACTTCTAGTAGTCAGCATCCGTATAAGCGAAAATATTATAAATTTACCTTACATAATCTGGGCATTTGTTATCCTGCATTTCTCATATGGATTTGGATCTTTGATTGGATTGTTCAGATTAAACAATTTATTTAGCAGGTTGAAATTTGAATGAAAATAAATATAAGCTTGCAATCGCAGAGATTCTAAATTGTGACCCTTCTCTGATTTTTCTTTATTGGAAAGGAAGAGTTGCATTATATACCATTCTTAAAGCGATGGGGGTTGGATCTGGCGATGAAGTTATCTTGCCGGGATTCACCTGTGTAGTTGTGCCTAATGCTATTCTATATACAGGAGCAAGACCGGTTTATATTGACATCGACCCTGAAACTTATAATATGAATATCGATAACTTAGAAAAATATATAAACAAAAAAACCAAGGTCATTCTATGTCAAAATACTTTTGGACTTTCATCTAATACTGAAAAAATAATTGAAATTGCTAAAAGATATAATCTTTTTACCATCGAAGATTGTACTCATGGATTTGGAGGTTTTTATAAGGGTAAACCTAATGGCTCGTATTGCGATGCAGCATTCTTTTCGACTCAATGGAATAAACCATTTTCAACCGGAATTGGTGGATTTGCCGTTACCAATAATGTAGAATTATCTGCAAAAGTCGCTAAGCTTGAGCAGATTAAGATCAAACCTGGTTTTATGGATAAAATAATTCTATCCTTCCTAATTTTTTTCAGGAGACATTTTATCAATGATAAGACACAAATTTTTCTTGTCAATATTTTCAGGTTTTTAAGTCGATACAACTTTATAATTGGTTCAAATCAGGGAAGTGAGCTGATGGGCACAGATATGCCGGATAAGTATCAAAAAGACATTTCTTCCGTGCAGCTTAATTCAGGACTAAAAAATATTAAAAGATTGCGGGAATTAAATAAATTAAGGAAGGCAAATGCGATATCTTATTCAAGCTTTCTACAAAGTAAAAAGAAAAATCATGTGCCTGAATCTCTATTTGAGAATCATATTTTTCTAAAATATCCGTTACTTGTAAGAGATAGAGAGGAATTCTTTCGGCTTGCTCAAAAATCCGGAGTGATTCTGGGTGACTGGTTTTTATCTTCTTTACATCCTATCCAAGGCAGTTTGAATCCATGGGGCTTTGATAATAATTCCTGTCCTATTTCATGTCATATTGCTGAAAGAATTGTGAATTTGCCGACGGAAATAAAAAACAACAAAAAAGTTTTGGAATTTTTAGAGGCCAATCTTCTTCAAATTGATTCCGAAAATTTAACTATATCAAGTTTATATAAGCAAAATCGATAACATACATTTAAAAAGGTTACGTTCTCCTGCCCTCCTTTCTCATAACTCGCAATTCCCACATGATACCAACAGCGGTTCTAGTATTGAAGTACCGGCTATAGTTGAGGAAATTTTCTGGCTGTAGTTTTCAAAGGGTCCTGTAGGTTTTAAAGTGAGTTTTTGTAAGCTGTTCAAGCAGATCAGCGCCGAATTCTGACTTAAGCTTCCGGGCGGTTTCTGTTACTTTACCTGCCGCTCCTTTAGGAAGGTCTATTTTCATCTCTCTTTTCTTCGTATCAAACCAGTCGTTAAACCTGTCGCGTGCAAGGATTGAGGCTGCGGCAACGGCTGTATATTTTTCAGCTTTATGGAACTGGTAAAGTTCAAGTTTTTTACCTTTTTCCTGCAGTGAATTTAGAATTAGCCTCTCATCGCCGAACTTATCACTTATTGCTGCGGGTACTTCTTTATTTGTTAAGATATTTTCGAGCACCTTTGCATGTCCCCACGCAAGCAGTCTGTTGAGGTTTCCAAATTTCGCGTATAGTTCATTATACCTGGCTGGATTAATAACAACCACATTAAACGAATCCCGGCCTGTGATTTTTTTTATATTATCAGCTAATCTCTTCATAGATTGATGAGCGATTCTCTTGCTGTCTCTTACTCCGATATCATCAAGTTTCCTTTTTATCTCCTCATCCACAAAGACTCCTGCAATTACAAGAGGTCCGAAGAAGTCGCCTTTACCCGATTCATCTGTCCCTATATATTTAGTCGGCGGGACAAAATCCTCTTTTTCAAACGGTAGTTCATTAAATACCAGCTTAAAAATTTCTGCATAAATTTGGGAATCCTTGTTTCCCTGCAGAACCGTTTTCAATCCTTTTTTACCGAAATAGACCAGCAGCTTCACTGTACCGGAATCTCCGTCGATAGAAGATTCCAGGCAGTAACTTCCTTTTTGAGGTGATGAGGCCTGGTATCCGTTAGATTTTAGTATTTCACGATACCTTAATATCTCACTTTCCGCCCTTTTTTCAATATCTGTCACAAATTTCCCGGTTTTATTGAAAACAACAAAAATAAACTTAAATATACTAAATCTAAAAAGGGATCGGGGTTAAATTGGGAAGAAAAATAGTTCAGGACTATCCGCCAAATCCATAACCGGCTTCCGGATAGTCCTTCTAATTGGAATATAGTTCTAGATGGGGATTTCTGGCAAGTGGGATTTATCCGCACTTATTACTTCGACCATGGGGGAACCACTCCGTTCATTCTTGCATAGGCAATAAGCTGGCCAAGATGTTCGTGAAGATGGCCCATTTGAGTAAAAATAACATTCCTTGTACTGGTTTCGTGTCCGAACATTTTCACCTGAGTCTCAAGATCAGACTTATTTAATTTCTGAAGGTTATCCTGAAGATCTTTAAAAGATGTCTTTAATGCAGCAATGACCTTTTCTTTATCCGTCACATCTTTACCCATCTCTTCAGTTGCACCTTCGGGTGTTTCAATGCCAGCGAATGAGAGCAAGAAATAATTAGATCCTGCAATATGCATTAAAACCTCTGAAACCGACCTCACACTGTCCGCAGGTCTCCATGTGTATTTATCCGCCGGTATTGCCTCAGCGAGCGAAATAATCTTCTCCTGTGACCCGCTCATATCCTGTTTCACATCGCGAAAAAATCCCGAATTACTTTCGGCTTGCTGTGCAAATAATGACGCCGGAAGAAAAAGTGTAGCTAAAATCAAGTATAACATGTACTTTTTAGTGATCATAAAGCACTCCTTTGCTGTAAATTTTAATTGTTTTGGGGAAAATCAAAGCTGGCAGGAATTTAGCTACTTATTTGTTATAAAACAATAAATATTAATCGATACCTTATTAAGTTAATGTCATTGACAATTCGATTAAATGGTTTTAGTTTACAAACAGACTAATTATCACAGGTCGTAATTATGAGAACAAATAGAATATTAATAATCTTAATGCTTGCTTTCTTTATTGCCTCTTTAACTGCTTATTCGCAGACAAAGAATCAGGTCGCAGAGGATATGTCGGTTAAGCTTCAACAGAAAGTACTGCTGACAAAGGATCAGACTGCTAAAGTACAGAATATATTAGCTGAATACTTTAATAATGCTAATCAATCTACTCTTGCCTCATCGAAGAAGAGCATTGAGGGAATTCTGGATAAAAAACAAAAAGCAAAGTACGATATAATCAAAAACGACTGGTGGAATTCCATTCAAAAAGCGGCGGATGAAAAGAAATAGAAGTTCCCCGTAAATGCAGTCTGCTTAGAATTTTTGTTCTGTAGTGTTATTATTAAAAGTAATTTCAACAATTGTCCCGTTTTCGGATCTGATTTTCAAATCTCCTCCCATCTGTTTAGTAAGTGATGTAACCAACTGCAGACCCAGAGAATCAGTATTTTCTATATCGATCTCCTCAGGAAACCCGACCCCGTTATCCTGAACGACTATCTTGTAGCTGTCATCCGTATCAGTCAGCTTTACCACAACCTCACCTTCCTGTCTGCCCTTAAAGGCATGTTTAATCGAATTGGAGATAAGTTCATTAATAACTAACCCGCATAATATAGCCTGATCAATTTCAAGAAATATCTGCTCAGCTTCGCACCTGATATCTATTTTATTTAACTGAGAACGGTATGACCTGAACAAATCGTGTATCAAAGAATCTATGTAATCAGAGAAATTTATTTTATCAAGATCACGTGACTGATATAGTTTCTCATGAATCAAAGCCATTGAGCGTATCCGCGCCTGACTTTCCTTAAAGACTTCCATAATTTTCTTGTCGGTGATGTAGCCTGCCTGAAGGTTAAGAAGGCTCGATACAATTTGAAGATTATTTTTAACCCTGTGGTGAACTTCACGAAGCAGGACGATCTTCTCCTTCAGGGATTCATTTATTTGTTCCTGGGCAAGTTTACGCTGTGCTACTTCCCTTTTTAATTCCTCGTTGGCAATCGATAATTCCCTGGTTCGTTCCTCAACCATTTCTTCCAGTCTGGCCTTCGTCTGCTCAAGTTTGATTAAAGCTGATCTTCTCTCAGTGCTGTCACGAAGTACAGCCAATCCCCCCACAACTTGACCTGCTTTATCGAATATCGGCGAATACTGTGCTTCCACAAAATATTCCCGGTCATTCTGAATATCTCTCATATATTTTCCCCTGGCGCTGATTCGGCTGCCTTTAAGTGCATTTTTGAAGGACTCTTCTTCTCCATCTTTGAAAAAGTCAGGCATCACTTCCTGGAGAGTTCTGCCTTTCGTTTCAATTCTTTTAACACCCGACATTCTTTCCATCCCAGGATTCCAGCGGGTCAGGTGGAGTTGATTGTCGAAAGCAAAAATTCCGTCAACGCTGCTATTTATAAGTCTGTCTGAAAAATCCTTCTCCACAGAAATTATCTCATTTGCTTTACTTCTTTCCTGGATTTCCCGTACGAGAGCATAAAACACAACAAGGAAAATTATCAGACTGAAACCCGTTCCTATAATTATAGTTATAAATGTCTCTCTTACCGAGCTTATTATTAAAAGATCCCAGCGTTCCAGTTCTTTATATTCGCCGTTTTTCATATTCGCAACAAAAGCAAAGACACGGTTCATAATATCACTGCCTACCCTCATCTTATACCGGTTTATTGTCCCTTTGTTATCCCCCAGTTTCTTTAACTCTATGGTATTTGAGAGGACGTTCATCCTGGATTCAATCAGGCTTCCAAGAGTATCAACCGACCTTTGCTTTGATGTGTCATCAACAGTAAGGCTTCTAAGTTCTGTAAGGTTCTTAGCAAGGTCTTCCCTGGCGTGGAGAAATGGCTGCAGATAATGATCCTCCCCCGTTATCAAAAAAGATCTCTGACTTTCTTCAGCACGGCTAAGAACGGAGATAATCTCTTCCAGGTTGTTTAATATTTTATATGTATTACCCCTGCTCTCAGAAGCAATATAAACATTATCCAGGTTTTTATAGGACTCGATACCAATACCGACAATCAAGGCCAGAATAAATATAAATCCGATGCGTACTGCCCTGATATCATATAGGGGTTTCATTATATAGGTATTTCTTGCTGGTTTTTCAAAACAATATTGTTTCCCGCGGTGATTATATGTGTGATAAGATGCAAGACTTATCTATTCAAAGTTTATAAATTCTTTAATAAAAAAACAGGCAAGGAATAAGATATGGAATTAGGACATAAAATGACCACACTTTCTCAGGTTACAGAGATCTTGCGGAGCAAAGGTTACAGCGAAGATTTTCAGATGACGGAAAAGGGATTTACTGCGAAAAATGAGGGAAGCATCCTGACACCGGATAAAATAACGATCAGCAAAGTCTACAGGTTTGAGGGTGAATCGAATCCCGGCGACATGTCAATTTTGTATGCTATGGAAACTGAAGAAGGGGTGAAGGGAATTCTTATAGAAGCTTATGGAACCTATGCAGGAAACGATTCAGAAACTCTCGCCGAATTTCTAAAGAAGGTTAAGACGGAAGAAAAAAACATCTGATTCCCCCCGTTTCCCACCGACAAGACATTATCTTCAGAAAATTGAATTAATATTTGCCTAAAAAGCAATAGCCTTAGAAATTAATATTTATTTAATTTGCATAAGAATCATACAGGTAAGATATTTGGTGCGTAAAATCTTTTTCAGGAGGAACTCGATTTTTATTCAAGCCCGATAAATTAAATATCTTTTCATTTATGTATGGAGGACCATCTTATGACGAAATGGTACAAATTGTTGCTCTTCACAATTATTTTCTCAGCAGCAGCATTCGCTCAACAGTATACTATTTCCGGTGTAGTTGAAAGTACCACAACCGGAGAAAAATTATTTGGGGCAAATCTTGTAATTAAAGGCACTACCCAGGGAACTACAACAGACGAAAATGGAAGGTATTCCCTTGGTGTAGCTGCAGGCAATTATACAATCGTATGCAGTTATATTGGTTATAAAAAAGAGGAAAAGGAGATTAGTGTTAAAGCCGACGTAACTCTGAATTTCTCCTTAAGAGATTATCAGTTTACACTTAACATTGAGGTGATAGCTGATAGGGCGAAGGATCGGGAAACCCCAGTAGCCTTTACAGATCTTGACAAAAGAGATATCGAAAACAGACTTGGATCAAGAGATATACCACTGGTACTCAGCACAACACCCAGTGTTTATGCTACCGATAACGGCGGAGGTTCCGGTGATTCAAGAATAAATGTAAGAGGTTTTAACCAGAGGAACATCGCTATTATGATAAATGGTGTTCCTATTAATGATATGGAAAATGGCTGGGTATACTGGTCGAACTGGGATGGAATCGGAGATGCGACTTCATCAATCCAGGTTCAGAGAGGACTGAGTGCAGTAAACCTTGCTACCCCTTCAGTAGGCGGAACGATGAACGTTATCACTGATCCTACCAAGGCAAGATCAGGTGTTTTTTATAAGAATGAAGTAGGAAGCGGTAATTTCTTCAAACAGACATTATTCGCCAATTCGGGCTTAATAAATAATAAATTCGCTCTGAGTCTTGGCGGTGTAAGAAAAACCGGAGAAGGATTAGTCGATAAAACCTGGACGGATGCCTGGGCTTATTACCTCGGTTCGGCTTATCAGCTGAATGACAACAACAGGATTGAACTATATGCCATGGGTGCACCCCAGAGACATGGTCAGCGTTCTTACAGGCTGAATGCAGCAGCTTTCAGTCATGATTATGCAAGGAATGAACTCGGCTACACCGATGCAGAACTTAACGATCCTAAACTGTCTGAACAAAGCTTATTGTATAATTCAAACTGGAATTCAGTTGATCCTAATTATACAGGAAATCAGTACTGGGACGGATCAAAAGCGGATCGCTATGCTTCGACTTATATCATGGAGAGAGAAAATTATTACCATAAACCTATCATAAACCTAAACTGGTATTCACAGCTTGCAGATCAGCTCTCTCTTTATACTACAGCATACTGGTCGGGCGGCGTAGGCGGCGGAAGCAGTCCCGGCAGCGGTATGGCATATGACAGAACACTCCAGCAGCAGGTAATTGACTGGAACCAGACAATTCTGAACAATCAAAATAATATTGATACACTTTATGACGGCAGGATCACCAGTGTAAGCAGAGCCGTTCACAGGAATAGTGTGAATAAACAATGGACTTACGGTTTGATCTCCAAGGCTTTCTATAAGTTCAGTGAGAATTTCACAGGATCATTCGGGATCGACGGCAGGATCGCAGAAGTAGATCACTACAGAGAGATCAGGGATCTGCTGGGCGGAAAGTATTATATATCTTCTGATAATGAATTTGATACAACGCCTGCTCAGAAGCTCAAAGGCCTGGGTGACAGGATAGCTTACGACTTCACAAATACAATCAAGTGGTTAGGAGCTTATGTTCAGGGAGAATATACACAAGTCCAATGGACACTTTACGGTACCGGCGGTTTCTCGATGATCAAATATTCTAACGAGAACCATTTTAAGATGGGTCCTGATGGAGGATACCTTACACTTGATCCTGATGCAATTACCGGTTATCAGTTTAAAGGCGGCGCAAGCTACCGCTTAACTACTGCAGTAGATATCTATGCTAACGGCGGTTATATCAATAGAGTCCCGATTCTTGACCAGGTAATGGATGATCAGAATGGAATCCTTGTTAAAAATCCCGATAATGAAAAAATATTGTCTTTTGAAGGTGGTGTTAATACGAGGTTCCTAAATGATATGGTTTACATTAAGGCAAATTATTATTACACAAACTGGAAAGACCGTGGAGTAACACGCGGAGTTGTCAATACAGATCAGACAGACGGACTTGTAAGGCTAAGCGGAGTTAATTCACTGCATACGGGACTTGAATTTGAAGCAGGTATTCAGCCGGTAAGATTTGTAAGGTTAGACCTTGCAGCTTCATTCGGCAACTGGAAGTATACTGACGATGTAACCGGCACTTATTCCACTACTGAAGAGGGTAACAGTGAGGTAGTGACATATAACTTCTATTTAAAAGATGTTAAGGTTGGCGATGCTCCCCAAACCCAGGTTGCGGCCGCTTTAACTCTCATCCCTTTCAATGAGCTTCAGGTACAATTTGACTGGATGCATAACGGAAACTATTATGCTGATTTCGATCCCTTCAGCCGTACCCAGACTTATTTTAGCGGCGAGCAGAGCTGGAAGGTTCCGGATTATGATGTCTTCAATTTACACTTTAATTATGCTCTTCCGATTGAAGTTGCAGGGGCGAAAGTTTCATTATTCGGACATATATTTAATCTGTTTGATGCTGTATTCGTTCAGGATGCAACTGATGATTCACAGTATAATGGATACTATGCTAATAATCCTGACAGGAATGGTGACGGTAGATTAAATAATCTTGACGGTATGCATACAGCGGATGACGCAGAAGTATTTTTATCTATACCAAGAACATTTAACCTTGGGTTCTCTGTAGCTCTGTAATTTCTGCTGCATCTCAAATTTGAGGGCTGTCTGTACAGGCAGCCCTTATTTTATCTCACAAATATTTTAGAAAGGGGTTTACTTAGATTGCAGTTAGTATTATTTTAACACATTCAAAAAAAAATTAATTCTGATCCTTTCAAAGGGTCCTCCCCTGCCCTTTGATGGTAAACGGATCGCGCCCAGTGTTTCCCCAACACTGGGTTGTTTTTTTTAAAGCGTTGGATTTTAATTTTCCGGTTTACTTTTCTAATTCAGGTCTGTCGGGAAACATCTAATAAAATCCTGTTCCCTATTACTCTGATTTTTAATTTCGTACTATGCAGATATTATGTTATAAATATTGTCTTATTGACCTGAGTCTCCCCATTCTAAGACATCTACCTGGACCTTAGCGATACCGCTCGTAACCATATCCAGTTCCGCTGCTGCCTTTTTTGAAAGGTCAATTAACCTGCCGTTCAGGTTTATCATCCGGTCATTTATCCTGACTACAACGGTTTTTCTGTTCTTTAAGTTTTTTACTCTCACGATTGTTCCGAATCTGTAGGAGGGATGTGCTGCTGTTAATTTATCCTGACTGAATATTTCCCCGTTCGATGTTTTTCTCCCCTCAAATTTATCTGAATAGTATGAGGCGACACCAACCCTGGATTCTAGCACTGCGGCATTATTATCAAGATCAGTGCTGACTTCAGGAATTCGGTCTTCACCGCCAGGTTTATAACCGTCTGAATGTCTGCTAGGAAACCGGGTGCTCGAGGCACAGGATATTAATGTAAACATCAAAACTATTGCTATAATTAACTGCCTAAACATCCTCATGATAATATTGAAGCACATTTTATTATTGCCGTCTCACTTCTTAGTCTGTTTTCTCCCAGGTTATAAAAGCCTGAACTGCTAAAAAGGTTCTTTTCTTCCTGAGTAAAATCTCCTTCGGGTCCGAATATAAAATAATATTTTTCATTGCCGTTAATCATATTCTTGTCGAAGTTTTTCTCTGCTTCCTGAACAAAAAGGACCTTATTACCTTCAACAGCAGCCAGTTCACTCACTGAACTGCCAGATTTAAGCAACGGAAGAAAGCTTCTTAACGACTGCTTCATAGCAGAGAGCAGTATTTTCTCCCAACGGGCTGTCTTGTTTCCTTTTGGTATAGTCCTGGCAGAATCAAAAATAATAAAATTGGTTATTCCAAGCTCTGTACATTTTTCCAGAGCGGTTTCAAAACGTTCTGTGCTTCTGAGCCTGGGTATGCAGAATATAAGGTTTTTATTGTAATCCTGATATTCATATTCCTGTAAAACCTGAGCCTCCATATATTCCGGGAAGAGAGAAACAATTGAAGCTTGACAGATTCGACCTTTGCCGTCAGTAATGTAGATTTCATCACCTGCGGAGTGCCTCATTACCCTGAGGATATGATTTAATTCATCCTTATCTGATAAAATCAGTCTGTTTCCTTGCCGCGGGGATGAAGAATAATACAGTTCTATATTTTGAAGTTTATTCATAAACTTTGTCAGAAAGATACCGCAACATTAAAGATAAATTCGGCATTATGGTATTCGTCAAATCCGGCCTCGAATCTAATAACATTATATGGCAATATTAAAAGAGTAAGTCCACCGCCATATCCGCTTCGGATATCATTTATTGATAGTGTTTCCCCTTTGAATTTAACGGTTCCGGCATCACCAAAAAGTTCTGTATAAATTGCGACTCTGTAAGAGAGTAAAGACTTTGGAAGCAGCGGAATGAAATCCAGACTGATGTGTATGTCCTTAAGTATCGGATAATATAATTCCATGGAGCCCAGGTAATAGTTATTCCCTTCAAGCTGTTCAGTATAATGACCGCGGATTCTTTCGTCGTATCCAATATAAGACAGATCATAAAAAGGAACCAATTTGCCTCCCGTCAGCCTGGTGGTAAATCTCCATTTTGCATAGAGATCTCCAACAATGGGCCGGTATTCACGAAAATCTAATTTGAAAATATTATAGTTAATCCCATCACTGCCTAATCCTTTCAGTTGGAATGCTGCTGCTCCTAGCAGACCGTTTTTCGGAAACTGAATAAGGTCCCTTGTATCATAAGAATATCCAAGGGAAATAAACGGGGTGTGATCTATCCTTGAATCAGAAGCAGAAATTCCCTTTATAAAGAAAGGAGTTTCAATATAACTATAACCGGCAGTTATTGAGAGGCGCTGATATAAACCAAACCTTTTGCCAATCTCAACTGCTCCCGTTATATTTTTCTGATCGTAATCTGACCCATGCAGAGCCGCAGCTACACTGCTTTTATTGGATATACTGCCGTATGACGCCGAAACGTTAAAAAATATGTCATCCTTACGGGAAAGGTACGGAGTATAATACATCAGTCTCAGAAAGGGATTATAACCAAAGGCACCGCTGAGTGATACGGTCTCATTCCGGCCTCTGAAATTTTTCACGACAAGTATTGCTCCATAGGATAGTTTCTTCCAGTCGTTCTCCCTCATCTCGAGAAATGGAACAGGATATATATACCATCCTTCCTCAACATCTATAACAGCATAATTCTTACCTTGGATTGTTTCGGGATATACATCAACCACATTAAAAATACCCAGACTATATATCCTGTCGCGGTTATACTTTGCCAGGTCAGGCGTTAGGGCATCGCCGGGAGAAAAATTAAGTTCCCTCATTATAATGAAATCTTTTGTTGTCTCATTGCCAACCAGTTTGATCGAATCAATTACCACTCTGTAATTCTGCAGATATTTTATGGTATCCTGCACCTGGGCAAAAGCTTGGAGAAGGGAAAACATTATGAAGAGCAGAAGGTATTTCGTCATTTTTGTTTGATCGGATGATAAAAAAAAACGGTTCGCTTAAACAAATCTGTCGCGGCGAACCGTAATACTAAGCTTTAAATAATCAGGATACCGGTTCCTCTATATAGTCGGCTATAGGATTACAGCTGCATACAAGATTTCTATCCCCGTAGGCACTGTTAACCCTTCCCACTGACGGCCAGAATTTATTTTTCCTGGTCCATTCAACGGGGAAAGCAGCCTTCTCACGGGAGTAAGAGTGATTCCAATCGTCTGACATCAGAACATTCAGAGTATGGGGAGAGTTTTTCAGTACATTATCCGTCTGATCTGATTTTCCATCCTCAATTTCCTTAATTTCATCCCTGATTGACATCATTACTTCACAGAACCGGTCGAGTTCTGACTTCGATTCACTTTCTGTGGGTTCAACCATAAGTGTACCGGCAACAGGAAACGAGACTGTCGGGGCATGATATCCATAATCCATCATCCTCTTAGCAATATCTTCAACTTCTATCTTAGCGGTATTCTTGAAGTACCTCATATCGAAGATCAGTTCATGGGCCACTCTTCCCTTTGTGCCGGCGTACAATACCTTAAAATAAGGTTCCAGTCTGGCTTTAATATAATTTGCATTAAGTATAGCAGCTTCAGAGGCTTTAGTTAATCCCAGGGTTCCCATCATCTTGATGTAGGCATACGAAATAACAAGGATATCGGCGCTTCCCCAGGGAGCTGAAGAAACTGCCGGAATCCCGTGTTTATGTCCCAGATTTACAACAGGATGTTCCGGAAGGAAAGGTGCAAGATGCTCTGCACATGCGATAGGTCCCATCCCGGGTCCTCCGCCTCCGTGAGGGATGCAGAACGTTTTGTGCAGGTTTAGATGACAGACATCAGCTCCAATATTAGCAGGACTGGTTAATCCGACCTGCGCATTCATATTAGCACCATCCATATAGACCTGTCCCCCGTTTTGATGGATTATTTCACAAATCTCACGAATCTTTTCCTCAAACACACCATGGGTGGAAGGATAAGTTACCATCAACGCTGAAAGGTTTTCTTTGTTTGCTTCAGCTTTCTTCCTCAGGTCATCTACATCAACATTGCCTTTAGCATCGCAGTTAGCCACAACAACCTTCATGCCTGCCATTACAGCACTCGCAGGATTTGTACCATGCGCTGAGGATGGGATAATAACTACATTCCTGTGTCCCTCTCCTCTGTGCTTATGAAATTCGCGTATTACCATTAGTCCGGAATACTCACCCTGTGCTCCGCTGTTAGGCTGCAACGATACTGCCGCAAAGCCTGTAATCCTGGCAAGCTGATCTTCAAGCTCATCAAAAAGTTGTTTATATCCTTTTGTCTGACCTTCCGGAGCAAAAGGATGTATCTTACTAAACTCGGGCCATGTAATAGGGAGCATTTCAGTTGTTGCATTTAATTTCATTGTGCAGGAACCGAGAGGGATCATCGAATGTGTCAGAGAAAGGTCTTTGTTCTCAAGACTCTTCATATACCTCAGCATTTCGGTTTCGGAATGATAAGTATTAAACACAGGGTGAGTAAGGTACTCAGAGGCTCTCTTCAGATTACCGCTGTATTCAGCATTTATTTCTAAAGCTTCTTTTCTCAGGGATGAAGCATCTATTTCTTTTCCATTAACCTTAGCGAAGATATTAATGATCTCAATAATATCATCAAGATCTGCGGGTTCTCCAATTGAAATTCCTATTGAGTTATCGGAAAAGAACCTGAAATTATTTTTCTGGTTCTCAGCCTCTTCTCTAATCTCCCCGATCTTCTTTTTGTCTGCATCAGGGAAGCTGATCTTCAAAGTATCAAAGTAATTTTCATTAACCTGGGTATAACCTAATTTCCTTAAAGAAGCATCAAGGAAGGCAGTAAGAGTATGGATCCGCTCTGCTATTGCTTTTAGACCCTTCGGACCATGATAAACTGCATACATGGCGGCCATTATCGCAAGGAGAACCTGGGCTGTGCAAATATTACTTGTTGCTTTTTCTCTGCGAATATGCTGTTCTCTTGTCTGCAAAGCCATCCTGAAGGCAAGGTTTCCCTGTGCATCAATAGTTGCTCCTATTATCCTGCCGGGGATGTTCCTTTTATATTCATCACGTGTAGCAAAATATGCTGCGTGGGGACCACCGTATCCCATAGGGACACCGAACCTTTGCGAGCTCCCTACAACAGCATCAGCTCCGAATTCTCCCGGAGGAGTCAGTAAGGCAAGACTCATAAGATCCGCAGCTGCAGTACAAAAGATATGCTTTGCTTTTGCGTTCTCGAACAAACTCCTATAATCATAAATTCCGCCGCCGTCTGCAGGATACTGAACCAGTAAACCGAAAATGTTGTCGGTCAAATCAACCTTGCGGTGATCTCCTACCAGCAGCTTGATTCCCTGCGATTCAGCTCTCGTCTTTAACACACTGATTGTTTGCGGAAAACATTCTTCAGACACAAAAAAAGTGTCGGCATCCTTATTGTTTCTTAGAGCATGAAACATACTCATAGCCTCGGCAGCTGCCGTTCCTTCGTCAAGCAGTGAGGCATTAGCAATCGGGAGTCCGGTCAAGTCGATTACGGCAGTCTGAAAGTTCATCAGAGCTTCAAGTCTCCCCTGAGCTATCTCAGCCTGGTAAGGAGTATACTGCGTATACCAGCCGGGATTTTCCAGTATGTTCCTTTGGATTACTGCAGGAGTGATGGTATGATTATAACCCATCCCAATGTATGGTTTGAAAACCTGATTTTTCTTAGCGATCTCCCTTAATCCTTCAAGAAATTGGTATTCGGTAAGGGGTTCACCTAATGCCGGACTCTCACTCAATCTTATCTGCGATGGGATGGTTTGGTCTATCAGCTCTTCCAGTGAATTGATCCCTATAACTTCCAGCATTTCCTTTATTTCTTCATCATTTGGTCCGATATGTCTATTAACAAATTTATCCGGATGTTCGAGGTTGTTCATGATTTATTTCTCTTGATAATTGAATTAGCAAAATTATTTAGACTTACTAAAATACGGAATGTTTTATATCTATAAAATGATAAAAATAGAGCTACCGATACACCCTCAGGTAGGATGAAGGTTAATGAGAACGACATTGAAACCGGAAAACATGAACAAATAGATTGAAATTCAAGACCCGGCGGATTTTTGTGAGAGCCCGCCATTGAAAATGAATTATGCAGCGGAGATAAAATGGAAATTGCGAAGAATATTTTCTGGCTAAGAGGTACTTATCTGACTGGGAGTAATTATTCAGGAAGGCTGCTGGCCGCCGTCACTCTGGTTTATTTTTGTCATCGCAGCATGAGCTGCATTTTGTTCGGCGGATTTTTTATTTCTCCCCTTCCCTGTCCCATATGATTCGCCGTTTATTTCAACCTGAACCGTAAAAAGACGATTATGCTGAGGGCCTTCTTCGTGTATCACTGAATACATCGGGTTTTCAAACTTATTGGCCTGGGCATATTCAAGCAGTTGACTTTTATAGTTCTCGTCGATAAGGTGTCCTCCCTGCCTGGCACTCGGTTCAATTAGATTTTTTTGGATGAAGCTCCTCGCCCCCTCCAACCCATTATCAAGATACACCGCTCCTATCAGAGCCTCAAATGCATCTGCAAGTACTGTACGTGAACCGTATGTAAATGTAGACGACAGGTTTTTACTTACAAGCAGGAACCGGGATAAACCTATCCTCTCGGCACCCTCAGCAAGAGCAATCCTGTTAACCAGCTTTGCCCTCACCTTCGTAAGAAATCCCTCATCTTCTTCAGGATAGACTTCAAAAAGATACTCGGCAACTGTTAGATTAAGTACGGAATCACCCAGGAATTCTAGCCTTTCATTCGAAACAGCAAAATTGGGATTTTGTTCAAGGAATGATCTGTGCATCAATGCCTGGATGTAGTACGATTTGTCTTTTATAGGCACCCCTGTTACAGATTCGAGTTCGGAAAACTTACGGTGTGTAAGTAATTTCGAAAAATATCGGGTTTGTTCTCTTGCCTGACTTTGCTTCAGCTTTTCAAGAAGCCAGGATATCAACTGACCCAAAACTACTCTCCGGCTTTTTTGAACAATATTGACGCATTATGGCCGCCAAATCCAAATGTATTACTTATTGCAAATTTAATTTTTTTCTCGGTAAGTTTTTTAGCACTGTAATCTAAATCGCATTCAGGATCAGGATTATCAAGATTAATAGTAGGAGGAATTTTTTCGTTTATTATTGAAAGCACTGTAGCAATCGCCTCAACACCACCGGCTGCACCCAGCAGATGGCCGGTCATTGATTTCGTTGAGCTTACTACCAGTTCATAAGCATGATCCCCGAAAGTTGATTTTATAGCTCTGGTTTCAGTAACATCATTATAGGGCGTACTGGTTCCGTGAGCATTTATATAATCAATATCCTCCGGCTGAACATCTGCATCCTTCATTGCAGCCTTCATAGAACGTGAAGCTCCTTCTCCCTCGGGGGATGGAGCGGTAATATGATAGGCATCTCCGGTCAGCCCAATGCCCGCTATCTCAGCGTATATTTTTGCACCACGGGCTTTGGCATGCTCATATTCTTCCAGTATTAAAGTACCGGCTCCTTCACCCATGACAAATCCGTTTCTTTCAACATCGAAGGGTCTTGATGCCTCAGCATACCTATCGTTCCAGGTCGATAAAGCGCGCATGGCATTAAATCCCCCAATAGCCATCTCAGTTATAGCAGCTTCAGAACCTCCGCACATCATCAGATCGGCACTCCCTCTCTGAATAAGGATGAATGCATCAGCGATAGCATGGGAGGCAGTTGCGCAGGCAGAGGTAGTAGCATAGTTGGGACCTTTTAATCCGAACTTAATGGATATCTGCCCTGCTGCCATATCAGAAATCATCATGGGGACGAAGAAAGGACTTATCTTATGAGGGTCCCTGTTCTCAAAGTAGAGCCAGTGCTGTTTCTCCAGAGTAATCATTCCGCCGATACCGCTGCCGTAAATGACGCCGAATTTTTCCATATCAACGCCGTTTTTATCCAGTCCTGAATCCTGCATTGCCATAATCGAAGTAGCCAGGGCAAACTGATTAAAAGGGTCAAGCCGTCTTGCTTCCTTTTTCTCAAGATAGTTACCTGCGTCAAAATTCTTTATTTCTGCGGCAAACCTGGTGTCAAACTTTTCAGTATCGAACTTGGTAATAGGCGCAACTCCATTCCGGCCGCTGATGAGGCCTTCCCAGAAGTCAGATAAGCCTATACCGATTGGAGTAACTGCACCCATCCCGGTAACAACTACTCTTCTTTTTGTCATAAAACTCTCCGGAGAATAAATAGATAGAGGTAATCTTTAAAAGATTGAGATCTCATTATATCAAAGGGAGTGAAGTCGAGAAAATTAAATTTCCCGACTTTAAATAGATTAACCTAATTTCTCTTTAAGATACCTGGTAGCGTCTCCCACTGTATTTATTTTCTCAGCATCCTCATCCGGAATAGATACCTGGAAAGCACTCTCAAAACCCATTACCAGTTCAACAATGTCTAAAGAATCGGCCCCGAGATCATTTGTGAACGAAGCTTCAGGTGTTATCTGGGTTTCTTCAACACCTAATTTGTCCATTATGATCTCTTTTACTTTAGCTTCAACATCCATCTTTATGACTCCTATAATTTATTTCAGTTAGTGTAATTTAATAAAGTTTATAAAAATAAGGTAATTATTTTACATTGTCATTCCGCCGTCTACTGCTATTACCTGACCTGTAATATAATCGGCTTCAGGACTGCATAAAAATGCTACTACTTTTGCAATATCCTCAGGCGTTCCCATTCTGCCGAGCGGAACATTTTTAAGCAGGACCTCCCGCTGTTTATCGTCAAGTTTCTGTGTCATACTGGTCTCAATAAAACCAGGAGCAACTGCATTAACAGTAATATTCCGGGATGCCAGTTCCCTTGCCATTGCCTTGGTGAAACCTATTACCCCGGCTTTGGAGGCTACATAATTAGCCTGCCCGGGGTTTCCAATCAGTCCAACCACCGAAGCTATATTTACAATTCTACCATATCTCTGCTTGATCATAGGTTTAAGGATGGCTTTCGTATAATTAAAGACGCTCTTAAGATTAGCCGAAATGACATCATCAAAATCTTTCTCAGTCATTCTCAACAGCAGGTTATCCCTTGTGATACCGGCATTGTTAACAAGGATATCAATCCCACCAAGTTTATCAATAGCTTCTTCAACAGTACGCTGCGCATCTTCAAGCGATGAAGCATCTGCTTTGAACCCGTATATTTTAGTGTCGAGAGAACCAACTTCCTTCTGCAATTCTTCTGCGCACTCATCGCAGCTGTTATAGATGAAAGCTATATCAGAGAATAACACTCCGCAGCAGCTTTTTGCTGCCAGCTCCTTCACAATCGCCCTTCCTATTCCACGTGTGCCACCTGTAACTATCGCTCTTTTGGTTTTTCCGTTCATTTAATATTCTCCGCTTTTAACCCTTCGAGATATTCAATTTTATATTTCTCTAATTCGCTGAATCCTTCTTCACCAAAGAAATGTTTAAGCTCCTCTTTGCACGAATCGTAGATTGTTCTTTCATCTGACGGGTGATGATTGCAGGTTTTAAGCCTGTCAATGTGCTCATCATCTATAGTAAGCGCATTCTCATATATTGTAAGAGGAAATAATATACAATAAAGGGGTTTGTATTTCCACTTGTATTCGCCTTCTAGGTTGGCCAGTTTCTGCAGGGTGCAAAGGCCGCCTTTATCAAGAAACGTGCATTTCCCGTTCATAACCTCAGTACCTACAGCTACACCCGATTCAAAATCCTCATCCTCTTCAGGTGCCTCGAACCATTTCTTTGTATCTTTAACCTGGGTTTCATCGAACATCGGGATGATTTTGTCCTTAAGCGACATAATCATATTATGTTCCTTCAGGTCGGTGTAGACGCCATAATAACAGCACTCGCCTGAACAATTGCAGCTGAAACTGAAAGTAAAGATCTGGGGGTCGATCTTCACTCCATTAATCTCTTTTGTAAACTTTTCGCTCATCAGATATACTTCTCCACATCAGAATATTTATCGATATTAAAACACTTAACGTCAGGGTTTATTCTTTTAACGAGACCCTGGAGCACCTTGCCCGGACCAACTTCATAAAATTCCTCAATCCCATCACTGATCATATTTTTGATGGTTTCCTCCCACCTGACAGGAGAAGTTACCTGCTCATATAAATATTTTTTTACTTCTTCTTTGGTAAGAACAGGTTTTGCAGTTACATTGACATAAACGGGAATCCTGCAGTCGTAAATGTTTGTAGATTCAAGTGCATCTTTCAGGTTTTCCTTTGCGGAATCCATTAAAGGTGAGTGGAACGCTCCGCTCACTACCAGTTCTTTTACCAGCTTTGCACCTTTGCTTTTACAGATTTCCATTCCTTTTTTAACGCCGTCAACAGAACCTGAAATCACTATCTGTCCAGGGGAGTTGAAATTTGCACATTGAACAATTCCTTCAGATGAGGCTTCTGTGCAGCACTCTTCAACGGTTTCAGGATTCAGTCCGATTACCGCTGCCATAGTACCCTTGTTCTCTTCACCAGCCTGCTGCATGGCTTTTCCTCGAACTCTTACCAACTTGACTGCTTCGTAGAATTGTATTGAATTTGCCGATACAAGCGCCGTGTACTCGCCAAGTGAATGTCCTGCGGCTGCATCGGGATGGAGTGTGCGGATTAATCCAGCCAGCACTACACTGTGCAGAAAAATAGCCGGCTGGGTAAACTCTGTCTGTTTAAGTTGTTCTTCTGGACCGTTAAACATTATATAGGACAGGTTTATGCCCAGAGCATCGTCTGCGGTTTTAATCATCTCTTTGGCTTCAACGGAGTTTTCGAATAAATCCTGAGCCATTCCTACATACTGCGAACCCTGACCGGGAAATAAAAAAGCTTTTTTACTCATCAAATGTTTTTAATAATGACACAAAATTAATCCATTCCCCAAACAACGTACAACGCTCCCCAGGTATATCCCGCACCAAACGCTGAGAGGATAAGGTTATCACCCTTCTTCAACTTTCCGGCGCGATGGTAATCAACCAGGCAAAGCGGAATGGTAGCCGCGGTTGTATTTCCGTATTTATCAATATTTATCATCACTTTATCTTTGCCTAAACCCATTCTTTGCGCGGTAGCATCAATGATCCTTAGATTTGCCTGATGAGGCACAAGGTAGGCAACGTCTTCTGATGTAAGATTATTCTTCTGCATAATTTCATATGAAACATCAGCCATGCCTTTAACAGCCACTTTATATACAGCCTTTCCGTCCTGGTAAAGATAGTGCATTTTTTTATCGACCGTTTCATGAGAAGGCGGATTTAAGCTGCCCCCTCCTTTCATATGCAGACTCTCAAGTCCTGAACCGTCAACTTTCAGGATGGAATCTCTAAGACCAATAGATTTATCCTCGGTAGGCTCAAGAAGAATTGCAGCTCCGGCATCTCCGAACAGGATGCAATTATTTCTGTCAGTATAATCCACGATTGAACTCATTTTATCTGCACCTATTACCATAACCTTTTGATATTGTCCGCTTTCAACAAGTGAACAGCCGGTCTGGAATGCAAAAAGGAAGCCCGAGCATGCGGCTGATAAATCAAATCCCCATGCATTTTTTGCACCTATTTTATCCTGTACGATGCAGGCTGTTGCGGGGAAAAACATATCGGGGGTAACAGTTGCAACAATTATGCAATCAATTTCTTCAGGTGAAATATTATAATTCTTCAGCAGGTCTTTTGCCGCACCTGCAGCCAGGTCGCTTGTTGCACCATTCTCAAGAAGCCTTCGCTCTTTAATACCGGTTCTTGTGGTTATCCATTCATCGGTTGTTTCAACAATTTTCTCAAAGTATGCATTGTCCATTATTTTATCAGGTACATACATCCCCAGACCTGTGACTACAGCATTATATTTATTACTCTTCATTTATCAGTTTCCGGTTTTTACAGAATATTGTTTAATAGAATTTTCAATCTTATCAATCATTTTTTTATCATACATGGTTTTAGCCTTTAAAACCATATTGCGTATAGCTTTGGGAGTGCTCGATCCGTGACCAATTATACTAATTCCCTGAACTCCAAGCAAGGGAACGCCACCATGCTCCTGGTAATCCATAACCTTTAATGCTTTCCTTAATGATCCCCGCGTCAACCCTATTTTAATTTTATCCAAAAAGTTCTTTTTGGCAGTTTCACTCAGAAGATGCTTAAGGAGACGAGGAACAGCCTCTCCGAACTTAAGAAGTATATTCCCTACATAACCATCACATACAACCACATCTACTTTGCCCGTCAGAATATCTCTTCCTTCTATATTACCTATAAAATTAAGTTTAGATTGTTTCAGAAGCTTCAGGGCTGCCTCAGAGATTTCATTTCCTTTTCCCTCTTCCTCACCCATGCTCAGCACACCTACAGAAGGGTTTTTAATTCCTCCCATATCCCGTGCGTATATCGTACCCATAATTGCATATTCAAGAAGATGCTGAGGTTTTGCATCCTTACCGGCTCCGACATCATAAAGATAACAGATCCCGTTAACGTTGGGCATTTCTGCTCCAATGGTTGGCCTCCCTACTCCGGGAATCCTTCCCATTAACAGAGTGGATGCCGCCATCATAGCACCGGTATTTCCTGCACTGAGAAAAGCATCCGCTTTTCCGTCCCTTACCATCTCTGCACCAATCACCATAGAAGAATCCGGCTTTGATTTTAATGCACTGGTGGGACTATCGGCCATCTCTATGACCTTGTCAGCGTGTATAATGTTATCTTCATTAAAAGTGAGTTTTTCCTTTGAAAGGACCTTCTTAATTTCATCTGATTTGCCTACCAGGAACAATTCAATTCCGCTTATCTCATTTGATGCCTGAACTGCACCCAATACGATGTTAAGGGGAGCGAAATCGCCCCCCATTGCATCAACAATTATTTTGCACCTGGTTCTGTTAGGTTCAGAATCGTTCATTAAAAAGGTTTATTATTCGAAATTAGCTTTTGGGTATAAACATAGATTTTTCATTATAATACCCGCAGGAAGGGCAAGCACGGTGGGTCATTTTCATTTCACCGCAATTTGAACAGGTTCCCAGCGAAGGAGCCGTAGCCTTATAATGAGTTCTTCTCTTGTCTCTTCTGCTCTTTGACCATTTTCGTTTAGGATTGGGCATAACAATTACCGTTTCTTAATTAGTGTTTAATTTATTTTTTAATTCCATTAAAGGGAGCCACCTGGCATCATTTTCATCTTTATTGCAGGAACAGTCGCCTTCATTAAGATTTTTCCCGCATCTCGAGCAAAGGCCTTTACATTCCTCGATGCACAATTTTTTCATAGGTATCGCCAGTATCGTAAAATCCCTCACATCCGAAGAAATATCTATTGAATCGGCCTCTGCAGAAAGATACGCTATATTATCCGATACAGTTTCAAGAGGCTTCATTCCTAATATATAAACCATTTTGTATTCTGTATGCAGAGGACTGCCGAAGGAGGCAGCACACCTGTCGCATTCATAAACAGCATTTACTGAAATATAAGAGTCAAGAATCAATTGGTTGTGAACCTTATTAATCTCAACATCAACTTCAATATTTCCATCAAATGGTGATTCTAACCCTAGTGTATTTGCAGGTTCAACGAATCTGAATTGATGACTGCCGTCACTCAGATTCGAGATCTTAATCTTCATCGTAAATTCTCGTATTCTTTACAAAAAAACGATTAGAAATATAGCCATACTTACAAATATAGTCAATAAACTACGCTCTGCATATATTCATTTAATGGCTTTGATTCTATGGCATCACGAAAAGGATAATTGAGCATTTAATCATCTTAATTGTGACGATCCATCAGTTTTTTTTTAGTATTTCGAATCTCTCATCTCCGTTCAGTGCTCTCCATAGATTGGCTAAGCCTGGAGGCCCACAGCGCTGTGAAATGCCGTATCTCACCCTATCCTCCCCACTACCTGAAAACGTTCTGAAAACGTTCTGAATACGTTCTGAATACGTTCTGAATACGTTCTGAAAACGTTGAATAGATAACCAACCAAAGAAATCCAAAAGAAGGATTTACCGGATGTTCCGGTTTAGAGAGGTATTTTTTGGTAATGGGATGAGGTTAATAAATGTCAGGGAAAACAGGCTAAAGTAGCGGAATTTCAAAATTTAGTTTTTTTATGCTATAGTTTATAAAGGATGTATACTTTAAATTGGAGTTTTATTTCTGATATCTAAACAAAATGCTCGTAGTCCGGAATCTGACAAAAAAATATAACGATGTAATTGCCGTAAAGGATCTCAGTTTTACAGTAAGTGAAGGAAAGATTTTCGGCCTTCTGGGTCCAAACGGGGCAGGAAAAACAACTACAATAAGAACCGTTCTGAATATAATTAAACCCACTTCCGGTGAAATCAGGTTTTACGATAAAAAAATTTCCAACAACTTTTTTAATGTCATAGGTTATTTACCGGAAGACCGCGGACTCTATAAAAAGAGCAGGGTTGATGAAGTAATACTGTACTTTGCTGCTCTTAAGAATATGAACAGGAGTGAAGCACAAAAGAAGCTCGACTTCTGGCTGAACAAACTCGAAATCCCAAATTATAAAACAAAGAAAGTCGAAGAACTTTCAAGAGGAAACCAGCAGAAAGTGCAGTTTATTACTTCAGTAATTCATAATCCCAGGCTCCTGATCCTTGATGAACCTTTCAGCGGCTTCGATCCTATTAACCAGCAGGTTATAAGGGAAACGATCCTTTCCTTCGTCAGTGAAGGAAAGCTGATAATTCTTTCAACACATCAGATGGAACTGGCTGAAAAGATGTGTTCTGATATTCTGCTTATGAATAAAGGACAGGAAGTCTGCAGCGGATCTCTTTCGCAGCTTAAGAAAAACTTCGGGGGGAATATGGTCGAGATTGGTTTTGAGGGAAACAGCGGCATCATAAAAGATTTAAGTTATGTTAGAGGTATTGATGACTATAATAATTTTGCTGAGGTGCAGCTGAACGACTCTGTAGAACCATATGTTTTCTTGAGAGACATTTCAAACAAAATAAAGGTTAACCATTTCAGGGTAGTCGAACCAACCCTGAATAAAATATTTATTGATATGATCAGGCAGAGTGCAGTCAGCTGATGAAGAAAATTTTTGAAATATCCCGGTGGGAATTCCTGGAAAAAGTTAAAACCAGGGCGTTCATCCTCTCCCTAATTATCACCCCGGCTTTGGTAATTCTTATTTCTATCGGAGGCACATTAATTTCAACCAATGAACAGGAATCAACCAAGGCTATCGGTATTATTGACTCTTCCATGATCTATTACTTCCCTCTTTCACAAACCCTTGAAGAATACAAACTGGACAACGGCCAGCCTGCTTATGTGGTTTTTAACCTTAATCATCCAACAGAAGATTTTAAAGAGAATGTTGTAACGGCTGACCGGGACGTTTATAAAAATAAAATTGCCGGTTACATCCTGCTGAATAATGACGGCGATTCGCTTGCTGTCCAGTACCGGAGCAGTAGTTCAGGCAGCTTTAAGGATGTTCAGAGGATCGAGAATGCCGTAAAGGAGGTTAGGATTAAGATTGGTCTCTTAAAACTTGGGATCAACCCGGATCTTTTAAGCTCGTCTTTCGGAAATATATCGGTTGAACAGGTAACAGTTAAAGAAGGAGACCAGGTTAAACAGTCGGACTTCATTTCAGAGTTTCTTTCAGCAATTGTTTTCATCATGCTCTTGCTTATGATGATAATTTATTCCGGACAAATGCTTGTAAGGAGTCTTGTCGAAGAAAAATCAAACAAGCTTATAGAAATTTTAATTTCCAGCTGTACACCGGAGGAACTCCTCGCCGGAAAGATACTGGGACTCAGCGCTCTGGGACTTTTCCAGATGTTGATATGGACCTGTATAGGGATAGCCCTTGCAGGCACTTCGGTAATCCCTCCGTCTGCTTTTAACAATTTCTTTATTATGCTTGTTTACTTTATCCTAGGGTTCCTTTTCTATACCGCACTCTTCGTTGGAATAGGTTCTATCGTAACGACTGAGCAGGAAGCCCAGCAGATTACCAGCTATCTCAGTCTGATCCTGGTACTGCCGATTGCTATTTCAGCATCTGCAATTTTCAATCCTAATTCATTGCTTGTTGAAATATTGTCATTTATTCCATTAACTATCCCGGCTATTATGCTGCTTAAAATAAACGTTATAGACGTACCGCCTGTAGAGATCCTTTCAACCATAATAATAATGATTGCTTCTATTTATATTACTATATTTGCTGCATCGAAAATATTCAGAATCGGGATACTCTCTTACGGTAAAAAACCTGGAATTAAAGAACTCATCTCATGGATAAAAGAAAAGTAGTCTACAACTAAGAGGAACTGTGTTTTTCGTAGCTTCATTATTTGCCGCCATCATCCCAATGGTCGCCTACCTGATAATAATCTGGCGAATTGACAGATATGACAGGGAGCCGTTCAGCCTTCTGATCATAAATTATATTTACGGCGCAGTAGGAGCAATACTTCTGGCTATTATAGGGAGCGGCCTTGTAACCGGACTTCTCTCATATATAATGAATAATGAAGAAATGATATTAAGGTTCCAGACTATCATAGTCGCCCCCGTTGTTGAGGAAACAACCAAGGGTTTCTTCCTCTTCCTGATGATTGCTAATAAAAAGTTTGACAACATCACAGACGGCATAGTATACGGCGGGGCTATCGGTCTTGGCTTTGGGATGACTGAGAACTTCTTTTATTTTCTTTTCTATTCTCAGTCGTTCAGCGGATGGCTGACGATAGTAATAATCAGAACTCTTTTTTCCGGGGTAATGCATTGTGTTTCTACAGGAACGCTCGGAGCATTTTTGGGCTACGCAAAGTTTAAACCCAAAATAGTTAAAATAACTTTTCCGATTGCAGGACTTGCAATTGCAATGTTCATCCATTTCCTCTGGAACCTGTCGGTCAGCTTAGAATCTACTGCGATTCTCGGCTTTTTATTTATGATTTTTACCATCGCTGTGTTTATCACAGTGTTTTCAATTTCAGTGCTCGGGGAGAAAAAAATCATTTTCAGGGAGCTTCTGCCTGAAACCGAATCGGGTCTCATTCCACATTCGCATCTGAATATACTTAACTCCGGGAAAAGAAATAAACTCGGATGGATTGATGAAAGTATACGTAAATTATATATTAGTGCAGCGACTACACTTGCATTCAGGAAAATGCAGGCGAGAAATTCGAGCGGTTTAAGTAAGAACTACTATGAACAGGACATCGAACATTACAGAACATTTATCAGGAACTTATTATCAGGTATACGGCCGGGCTAAATGACTGAATCTAATTCCTGCATCTGCCTGTTCCCTGTAATTCCGTTTTTTAATAACGGAGAGTCATCTTTATTCGAATCAATGAGCATCGAAGATTCTTCTCTTTTGTATTCTATACTGTACGAAAATTATATCGGAATTCTTAGTGAGGCAGCGGATACTTCCACTGTCATCTTCTGCTTTGATAAGCAGGATAAAAGTAAAGTCCCTGAATTCATTACCGATAAAGTAACTGACATCCGATGGGTTGATACTTCCAACCTTAATAGTGAAATAAGAAATCTGAACGAAAAATATTTTAAGAAATTCAATAATAATCTCCTGGTATTCGCTCATTCAATTGGTTTATCCTATCAAGATGTTAAAAAGATATTCACCCTCCTGGAAATGGATGATGAATCCATTATGCTGGGAAGAGATAGTGATGAAAGGGTTGCATTCCTGGGTTTTAATAACTACAATGATGAAATAATGGGATCTATCGCAGAATACAGAAACCATTATAATGAATTGCTGATAAGTGCTGGCAGACAGGATAATTTTGTTCATACACTCGGTAATTTTATGCTGATTGAAAATAAAAATGATTTTAAAAAACTTTATGAGGAACTTTCCAAAAAAGAAAGTCTTAACTATTGTAATCAGATCATCCATGAAAAGTTCACGCACCTTTTTATTGAATATAAGGATCTGCTGAAATGAGCAGGATTGCTATTTATGGAGGAACTTTTGACCCTGTGCATCATGGACATCTTATTACCGCACAGTCTGTCCTTGAACTCCGTAATCTGGATAAAATTATCTTCGTACCAAGCTTCATCTCTCCTCATAAACAGGATATCAAATCCTCCCCTGCTGAACATAGGGTTAATATGCTGAAACTGGCAATAGAAAATGTGCCCTGCTTTGAATGGTCTGACATCGAAATAAACAGGGAAAGCGTATCGTACACTTTAGATACCCTTAAAGAAATGAGAAGGCAATACGATCATATTGAACTTATCGTGGGAGAGGATAATCTGCGGACCTTTGATAAGTGGAAATCACCTGAAGAGATAATTGAAATTGCAACTCTCCTGGTTCTGAGAAGGAGGACATCAGAAGAAGCAGGTACAGAGTTTCCTTATGCGAAAAAGGTGATATTCCTGGAAACACCCATAATCGATATAAGCGGAACCAGGATAAGAAAAAGGGTAAGAAAAGGGCTGCCGATCAACTTCCTTGTACCGCAGAATGTAATGAGATATATTTATAATTTAAAATTATATAAGGAATAATATTGAAAATCCTGGTAACCGGAGGTGCAGGTTTTATTGCCTCCCACATTGCTGACGCTTTTTTAGAGGCCGGTCATTCTGTATTTATAATCGACAACCTGTTATCAGGCTTTGAAAAGAATGTTAATCCCAAAGCAGTTTTCATTACGGCTGATATACGCGATAAATCACTTTCTGAACTATTTGAAAAAGAAAAGTTTGATGTGGTAAACCACCATGCAGCTCAGATGGATGTCCGCCGTTCTGTATCAGATCCTGCATTCGATGCCGATACAAATATTTTAGGAACTATCAATCTTTTACAGAACGCAGTTAAAAATAATGTGAAAAAATTTATGTTCGCATCTACGGGCGGAGCTATTTATGGTGAACAAGAATATTTCCCGGCAGATGAAAAACATCCTACAGCCCCATTATCTCCTTACGGCATCTCAAAACTTGCTGTTGAAAAATATCTTTTCTTTTATAAAGTCCAGTATGATCTGAAATATTCCATTCTCCGGTATGCAAACATATACGGTCCGCGTCAGAATCCCCATGGTGAGGCGGGAGTGGTTGCAATTTTTTCAAAGAAGCTGATAAATGGCGAGCAGCCAGTCATAAATGGGAACGGAGGACAAACGCGTGATTATACCTATGTGATGGATGTAGTTAAAGCAAATCTCCTTGCCCTGAACGACACAGTTTCCGATATCTACAATGTCGGTACAGGCAGAGAGACCAATGTTAATGAATTATTTAGTATGATAAATAGTCTTACCGGTAAGGGACAAGAAGAAAAACATGGACCTGCAATGCCGGGAGAGCAGATGCGCAGTGTAATTACCTCCCAAAAGCTGAATGAAAAATTCGGCTGGTCCCCTTCTACCACTATAAACGAAGGATTAAAAAGTACAGTTGAATTTTTTAGAGAGAATAAATAATAAAAATGTCCTCTACACTATTACACCAGAAATTGATCGAAGGCGACAGAAGGAGTATTGCCAGGGCAATATCAGTAGTAGAATCAAATGACAAGGGATCATCCGAATTACTGAAATCCATTTATCCTGAAACAGGTAATGCATATAGAATAGGAATAACCGGACCTCCGGGAGCCGGAAAAAGCACAATAACCAACCAGGTAACAAAATATCTTAGATCTTCAGGTAAGAAAGTCGGCATTATAGCAGTAGATCCCACCAGCCCTTTTACCGGAGGCGCCCTGTTGGGTGACCGGGTAAGGATGAATGATATAGGACAGGATCCAGGCGTATTCATCAGGAGTATGGCAACACGCGGCAGCCTGGGCGGTTTGAGTAAGAAGGCAGTAGATGCGGCCGATGTACTTGATTCTGCAGGTTTCGATTTTATTATCCTTGAAACTGTCGGTGTGGGTCAGTCGGAACTTGATATTGCAAATGCTGCAGATACAACCATCGTTGTCCTCGTGCCCGAATCAGGTGATGCGGTTCAGGCGATGAAAGCGGGATTGATGGAGATCGCTGATTTTTTTGTCGTAAATAAAAGCGACCGTCCCGGCGCTGACCAGGCAGTGACAGCACTTAAAACTATCCTTATGATGAAAGACCACGATGAAAACAGCTGGATGCCGAAGATTATTAAAGCTGTTGCTGTTGAAAATAAAGGTATAACAGAAATTGCTGAGGAGATGGACCGTCATAGAAAATATCTCACTCAGCAGAATAAATTTCTGAAGAGAAGAGAAGAAAGAACCAAGGTAAGGATAAGAAATATCGTTGAGGAAAAAATAAGAGAAGAATTATGGAGCGGAACTGGCGAAAAATCATTAAATTCGTCTATTGATAAGGTTGTGCTGGGTAATCTTTCGCCTTATCATATTGCCGAGGAAATTATTGAAAATTATAAGAACCAGGGTTAAAAAATTATAAGGAGAGCCAGATGGAAGTTTTAGAAATTCCTTTTCTTGCTGAATTAACAGAAAACCAGCAGATAATCAAAAACACTATTCGTGAATTTGCGGAAAAAAATATCCGGCCAGTTGTAATGAAATACGACGAGTCGCAGGAATTCCCGATGGAAATAATCAAACAGCTTGGTGAGCTGGGATTTATGGGGGTTATTTTTCCGGAGGAATACGGAGGCGCCGGACTCGGATACGTTGAATTTGCAATGATCGTTGAGGAACTCGGAAGGGTGGACCCATCTATCTCATTGTCAGTGGCAGCCCATAATGGTTTGGGAACTAATCATATCTTCAGGTTTGGTAATGAAGTACAAAAGAAAAAATATCTCCCGGACCTTATAGCCGGCAAAAAGGTAGCCGCCTGGGGATTAACAGAATCCTCCTCCGGCAGTGATGCTGCAGGAATGAAAACTTTTGCAGAGAAGAAAGATGGGTATTACGTTCTGAACGGAAGCAAGACTTTTATCACGCACGGCACTGTCGGAGAAACGGCAGTTATAATGGCTGTAACGGATAAAGAAAAAGGAAAAAAAGGAATTTCTGCTTTTATCCTGGAAAAAGGGATGGAAGGCTTCATCGTCGGTAAAAAAGAAAATAAGCTCGGAATGCGTGCCAGCGATACTACACAGCTTACTTTCGAAAACTGTAAAGTTCCTGCTGAAAACCTCCTTGGTGAAGAAGGTGAAGGATTTATCCAGGCAATGAAAATACTGGAAGGCGGAAGAATTTCAATTGCGGCGCTGAGTGTGGGACTTGCACAGGGAGCGCTTGATGCAGCATTAAAATACAGCCAGGAGAGAAAACAGTTTAATAAAGCTCTTAGCGAATTCCAAGCAACACAATTTAAACTTGCTGAAATGGCTGTAAATATAGACGCAGCACGATTGCTGACAATGCGCGCTGCTGCTATGAAGGATAAAGGACTCCCGAACCAGAAGGAAGCTGCGATGGCAAAACTATTTGCAAGTGAAATTGCGGAGAAGGCTTCAAGTGAGGCCGTCCAGATTCACGGAGGTTACGGGTTTATTAAAGATTACCCTGTTGAAAAATTTTATCGAGATGTAAAGCTTTTAACCATTGGCGAAGGCACCTCGGAGATACAGAGAATTGTTATTTCAAGAGAATTATTATCAAATGGAAAATAGAGACTAATGAAAAAAATCGGGAATCAGCTAAAGGAATCTGAATCATTTCTAAGGAAGGAGGATCATTATAAAAACCTCCTTCGAAAACTTCAGGCGGAAAAAGAAATTGTTCATCTCGGCGGCGGTAAAAAATCAATCGAAAAGCATAAGGCAAAAGGCAAGCTTACCGCCAGGGAAAGAATAAATCTCCTTATAGATAATCCCGGGGAATTTTATGAAATGAGTACGTTTGCAGCGTATGGAATGTATGAAGAATACGGCGGTGCTCCATCCTCAGGTACTATCTATGGCATAGGAAAGATCCATAACAAGCTTCATGTGATTGTTGCGAACGATGCCACCGTGAAAGCCGGCGCCTGGTTCCCTATAACGGCTAAAAAGAACCTGCGGGCACAGGAAATCGCGATGGATAACCATTTGCCAATCATTTATCTGGTTGATAGTGCAGGCGTCTTCCTACCTCTTCAGGATGAAATTTTCCCTGATAAAGAACACTTTGGAAGAATTTTCAGAAATAATGCTGTAATGTCATCGGTAGGGATTCCACAGATCTCTGCGATAATGGGACCCTGTGTTGCAGGCGGTGCGTACCTCCCTATTATGAGTGATGAAGCGCTTATTGTGGAAGGAGAAGGCTCTGTTTTTCTTGCAGGTGCACATCTTGTGAAGGCTGCAATAGGTGAAGTTATTGATAATGAAAGTCTTGGTGGTGCAAAAATTCAGTCCAACGTTTCCGGGGTAACCGATTATATTATGAAGGATGATGAAGAGTGTATTAAACAAATCAGGAGCATTATTGAGAAGCATGGTCCTGATCTTAAAGCGGGCTATAACAGAACTGAAAGTAGACAGCCGAAGTTTTCACCGAAGGAAATCTATGGACTGCTGCCGGAAGATCCCATAAAATCCTACAATATGTACGATTTAATTGCACGTATCGTTGATGATTCCGTGCTCGATGAATATAAAGCAGGCTATGGAAAAACCATAATTACCGGTTATGCACGGATAGACGGCTGGGCAGTAGGGATAGTCGCTAATCAGCGCGATGTTGTAAAAACAGAAAAAGGTGAAATGCAGGTTGGCGGTGTAATTTATTCTGATTCAGCAGATAAAGCAACACGATTTATTTTGAACTGTAATCAGAAAAAGATACCTCTCCTCTTCCTCCAGGACGTAACAGGTTTTATGGTAGGCAGCAGAGCGGAGCACGGGGGTATAATTAAAGACGGTGCTAAAATGGTTAATGCGGTTGCCAATTCTGTAGTTCCCAAAATTACAATCATTGTTGGAAACAGTTTCGGCGCCGGCAACTATGCGATGTGCGGTAAGGCTTATGATCCAAGGTTCATCTTTGCTTATCCTAACGCAAAGATCTCCGTTATGGGAGGAAACCAGGCCAGCAGCGTACTTCTTGATATCAAAATTAAACAGGCTGAAAAAAGCGGCAAACATATGAGTGATGCCGATAAGAAAAAACTACTGGATGAAATCATTCAATCGTATGAAGAGAAAAGCACCCCGCTGTATGCTGCTGCGAGACTCTGGATAGACGAGATCATTGATCCTGCGCTAACCCGGGAATATGTTTCAATGGCGCTTGAATCAGCAAATAATAATCCAGTAATCCCCAGGTTTAATCCCGGTGTTATTCAGACTTGATTAAATCAGCGTAGATTTATATAAATGAGACTGAGAACATCATTAATAATCCCGTTCCTGCTTCTTTTATTAATAAATCTATCTGCCCAGCAGAGTAAGCTTTCAAAATCGGTTAATTATCTTTCAGAATTCATAGCTTCGGAGTATTTCCAAAAACTCAGCATCAAAGCCGATGATCTTTCCCTGGTAGATACTCTTTTCCTGAGAGCCGTTGCTTACAGAGATAAAGATTATTCGGAGGCACTGCTTTCTCTGACCCTGGCAGTAGTTCCCTATAAGAAAGTACCAATTCAGCTTCCCTTAATTAGGACGTTAGTACTATACCCACTGACTTCCGCAAATGATTCTGTATTTTTACTAAAAAACAAAAACCTTCCACGAAACCTATATTTTGATACGCCTGCAAATAATTTCGGCGATAAGGATAAACTGGCTCATTTTTTTGGAAGCGCCTTCCTGGCATATAATTCGTCCATTTTTGATTTGGGCGACCTAATTGGTTATTTTGTAGAGGTATTTGAAGAAGAATTTAAGGTCCAGTCGGTCATCGACAACCGTGATATGATGACAAATAAGCTGGGTTACATTTTCGGGAAGTTCCTGAAAACCAATAAATCTGTTCTTCCTTCAGATGCATTTTTATTAAGGACCCTTTTTTATATAAGATATAATGTTCCATAATAATATATGAACTCCATTTTAATTATAGATGACGAAATCGCTATTTGCGAAAGTATAAAGATGATACTCGAGTATGAAGGCTATAATGTAGAATTCTCAACCAGGTCTCTTGAAGGGGTTGAGAAGGCATTAAACGAAACATACTCCGCACTTCTTCTGGATATACAAATGCCGGAGTTGAATGGATTTGAAGTACTTAAAAAAGTAAAGGAATTTAATCCGGCTCTCTCGGTGATTATGATATCTGCTCATGGCAGCGTTGAAAATGCAATAAAAGCAACCAGGCTCGGCGCCTTCGATTTTATAGAGAAACCTATTGACAGGGACAAGCTTCTGATAAGCATAAGGAATGCCGTCGAAAAGTCTAATCTCATCCAGGAGAATACTGAATACAGAAAATCACTGCAGCAAGACGGCAGGATACTTGGAAAGAGCCGCGCTATACAGAACATCCTTGCGACGATTGATAAAGTTGCTCCCCTTGATACAAGAGTTATGATTACAGGAGAAAACGGCACAGGCAAGGAATTAGTCGCAAGAGCCATTCATACCGGGAGCAGTAGGAAGGATAAGACTTTCATCGAGGTAAATTGTGCTGCTATTCCGAATGAACTGATTGAATCCGAGTTGTTCGGACACGAAAAAGGTTCATTTACTGGAGCGGTTCAGCAAAGGATCGGAAAATTCGAGCTTGCGGATAAAGGCACCTTATTCCTGGACGAAGTCGGAGATATGAGTCCTCAGGCCCAGGCTAAAGTTCTGCGTGCTATTGAGGATGGTAAAATAGAACGTGTCGGCGGAAATAAAAAAATTGAAGTTGATGTAAGGATAATCTCTGCAACCAACAAGAACCTTAAAGAAGAAATTGCAGCCGGTAACTTCAGGGAGGATCTCTTTCACAGACTAAACGTTATTCCAGTTCATATCCCTCCTTTAAAAGAAAGGATTGAAGATATTCCTATCCTCGTAGAGAATTTTACGGCTGAAATTACTTCACGTCATAAGAAACCTCCTGTTAAGTTCGAAGCAGATGCGATGAAGTTGCTGCAAAGTCTTCCATGGAGCGGCAATGTCCGTGAATTAAGGAATGCTATTGAGAGGATAATCATTCTGGTTGATAAAAGGGATATTTCACGCAGCGATATGGAATTTCTTTTCGCAGGTTCCCAATCATCTATCGGGGACATAATAGCTGACAGTAATTCTTTCCAGGAGTTCAAGGAAAAAGCTGAGAGAGCATTCATTCTAAAACAGCTGAAGGCTAATGACTGGAATATCAGCAAAACTGCTGAAATACTTGATATTCAAAGAAGTCATCTGTATAACAAGATGAAAAAATATGAAATCGAAAAGGAAGAATAATTATGGGAGATACTATATTTTCCAGGATAATCAGCAAGGAAATAAAGGCTGACATCGTTTTCGAAAGCGACTCCGTCATGGCGTTCAAGGACATCAATCCCCAGGCCCCGGTTCACATCCTGATCGTACCGAAGATTGAAATTCCCAAAGTGACTGATATTGATGGGAAGGAACATGCTCAGCTGCTGGGTGAGATGCTTGACGTTGCAAATAAGCTGGCGAAGGAGAATAATATAGCTGAGGACGGATTCAGATTGGTTATGAACTGCGGCCAAAAAGGTGGTCAGGAGGTTTATCACCTTCATATGCATTTGCTGGGGGGCAGACAGATGAGATGGCCCCCGGGCTGATTAATACCTGCTGAAGTCGATAATAGAATATTTATACTTTTTCCGGAGAAAATCTATTGCCCGGAATAGTTTTTTTCTCTTTATTTCTTCATCCTCAAATAATATCTCCTGCTCAGAGAAATTTGAAAACCTGCTTAATCCCATACCAATTAACCTTACCCCGACCCGCCTCGTATGAGCTTTTACCATTAAATTTTTAGCTGTTTCAAAAATAATCTTATCATCATCGGTAGGTTTTATAGTATGGGAACGTGTGAGCGTCTGGAAATCTGAGTAGCGGAGTTTGATATGTACCGTTGATGCCATAAAATTTTCATCTCTCAGATTCTGACAAACCCTTCCTGTAAGTTCAAAAAGTATCTCATAAATCCTTTCATTGTTTGTTACATCGGCTCCGAATGTCGTTTCCTTCGAGATGCTCTTCTGATCATGTTCAACGGTAAGATATTCAGTACCCTCACCATTTGCCTTCCGCCAGAGATCAATGCCGTATTTGCCGTATGCAGTACCCCAGTAATCGGAAGAAAGCTTTGTTATATCTCCTATTAGATAAATTCCTTTATTATTAAGATCTCTCAGCATAACCTTTCCTACCCCAGGAATAGTTTCAACCGGCATATGAGCAAGAAATTCCCTTTCCATACCGGGAATAATATAAGTTATTCCCATCGGTTTCATACAGTCTGAGCCTATTTTTGCGATTGTTTTATTGCTTCCTATCCCGATTGAACATGGCAGAGAAAGCTTCTTCATTATCTCCCGCTGAAGCCTTGAGGCAAATGAAAACATAGAACCGTATATCCTACCGCATCCGGTAAAGTCCATATAGAATTCATCAATCGAGGCCTGTTGAATTATTGGGGCATAGGCCGTTAAGAGATTCTTTACCGCTTGAGAAAAGTGGACATACTCGACATAATGCCCATGAAGGTAAATACCGCCGGGACAAAGCTTATATGCTGTCCTTATCGGCATTGCAGAATGCAGTCCGTATACCCTCGCTTCATAAGAACATGCGGCAACTACACCCCTGCCGTGTGGGTCGCCTCCCACAATAACAGGTTTACCATCTAAAGAAGGATCGAGAATCCTTTCCACAGATACAAAAAATGCATCAAGGTCAAGATGAAATAATGTCCTCATTACATAAACTTTGAATAATCAGAATTCTTAAATAATATCATTTAGTTTAGTTTAAATTCCGGTTCATTAGAATCAGGGGCAATGCTCCTGAGCCGCGGATAAGTCTTTACAATCGTTTGAGGCATATCAACCTTTTCCTTTTCTTCAAGGAGATGTATAAGCTCAATAGCATTTGCAACAGCCTCCCCTTTCGGATGGTTGTTCATTACAATATAAACTTCCTTAACTTTATCCTGTACTTTTTTTATCTTCTGCTCAATTTCTACAAGTTCACCCGGCGTATAAAGGTAATCATACCGTGAACTCTGCTCTTCGTATGTCTGTTCTTTACCGAAATTCTTAATTGACTTCATCCAGGCATCCGTATTCCTGCCATGAAAACGTATATATGCTGTATCGTTGGTTATCATGGGTTCAAACTCAATAGCTTTACCTATTTGCGGCTGATCAATTGTACAGAATGTTACATCCAGCTTGTTGAAGAACTCATACACACTCTCATTATCCCAGGAAGAGTGGCGGACCTCAACAAAACACTTATAATCTTCGAATTTTTCCTTAAGCCGACGGATGTAATCAGCAGATGCTTCATTAAATGAAAAAGAATACGGGAACTGTATTAATAATCCTCCAAGTCTTTCAGACCTGTCAAGTATTTCAAGGTTCGAACGAACGGCTTTTACCTGCTGATCTTGAAAATTTCTTTTATGAGTGAAATCATTATGCAGCTTAACCGTAAACTTAAAGTTATCCGAATCTGATACTTTTTCTACCCATCCGTTTACGGTTTTGGGACTTATATACGTATAGTATGATGCATTAACTTCAACAAGGTTGAAATAATGCGCATAAAACCTTAACCAGTCGAATCCTCCCGACTGTGTTTTCGGGTAGAACGCAGGCACCCAGTCTTTATATGACCACCCCGCTGTTCCTATATAAAATTCAGACATATTCACTATCCCGCTTTTTTCTTTTCCATACTTCTGTAAATACCAATTACGATCCCGACAATCTTAAAAGATGACCGCTTTTTCTCAATTATAATGGGTTTATATTCCGGGTTTTCTGAAACAAGCTCAATTTCATTTTTCTTTTTATAAAATCTTTTTACCACTGCCGCATCATCAAGTACCGCTACTACGATCTGACCGTTTTTCGGTTCCAGATTGGGATTAACAATTACAATATCCCCGCTGAAAATATAGGCATCCTTAAGACTGTCCCCTTTAACCCTCAGCAGAAACGAATCCTTCGGCATTCGTGCTATCGTCGGAAGTTCAATTGAATCAATCGCATCAGGATAGATCGTCAGAGGATTTCCGGCAGCAACTTCTCCAAGAATGGGACGAGGTATAAAGAATTTATCCTCCAATGTGAGTTCAATTCCCCTAGAAAGTTTGGGATTGCGCTTTATATATCCCTTCTTTTCAATAGCCTGAAGGTGCTGTTGAACAGTAGCCCGGTTCCTGTATCCGAAAAATCGGGCTATTTCAGCAAGCGTGGGCGGGAAGCCCTTATTTACTTTTTGTTCAATGAGAAATTCCAGGATTTTTTTCTGGATTTGTGTAAGTTCTGCAGGCATAATATACCTTCAATAAGTTAATAACAGGATATGGTAATTAATACCATACATCTGTATGGTAACTTATAAAAGGTATGTTAAATTGTCAATATAATGTGATCAGGGAAGATCACCTTTTTTGATAAGAAACCTTAGGACTGCATAAAGGAGAATATTTTTTCCAGGGATTCTACCATTTTTTCCCTGAAAATGGGTTTTGATATAAAATCGTTAAATCCAGCAACAATAAACTTCTCCCTGTCGCCAGGAAGGACATATGCGGTGACAGCTATGATAGGTATGGTTTCATAATCCTGCATACGGTGAATTATTTTAAGGGCATCCAGACCATTGTATTCTCCCTGAAGATTTATATCGAGTACAATGAAATCAAAGTGCAGGGTATCAAGAAGAGGAAGAGCTTCTTCAAAGCTTACAGCAAATTTAATTTCTTTCAGATCTTTCATCTGAACTTTAAACAGTATCTGGGAATCCACCTGGTCTTCTATGTATAAACAGGAAAGCTGAGACAGATCTGTGTGACCTTTATTTAATTCTTCCCCGCGGCCTGTAACTCTGTTTGAAACTTTCTCCTCAGGTTCCCGGTGCCTTATGAATTTAATCTCCTCTTCAGGTTCCTCTTCAACGAAAGCGTCATCCTCAATTACAGGTTCAGTGATTTCTTCTTTAGTCTGTTCTGGAACCTCTTCTTCAGCTCTAGCAGCAGCACGTTCTTTTCCAATTTTTTCTGATGTTCCGGAAACCTTTGCTGATTCAGGTTTTGCTGGTACTATTTCTGATGCTTCGGGTAGTAGCGGGAAGATAAAACCGGACAGTTTCTTTGATTTATCCACAAATTTCCCCTGGAGGAGATCGATTAAAATGCGGGCAAGCTTAACAGACAATCGTGAAACACCGTAATCCTTTTGTATATCCCTCTTGTTGAAAATATTATTAAAATTTTCCGAAAAAGCAGGGGACATAGCTGAATAAGTATCCTGAATAGAGATAATAAATTTAGCATCATCAAGTTGATAAGCCGAGAAATATATTTTTTTTGTGTTGGTAAACTGAGAGGCAATTTTAAATAATAGTGATATAAGGGAGATAAATTTTTGTGTGTCTGTTTGAAACGTTAAAGAAGAAGAGATTTTGCCGTAGGCGAACTCTATGCCTTTATTCTTAAGGATATCACTTATTTCCTCCTGAGTTTCATCGACAATTTCAGTAACAGAAACTTCCTTTTTCTCGAGCGGTTTAATCTCCTGCTCCATACGTGAATACTCTATCACAGAATTCATCGTACTTAACAGCCGTCTTCTATTCTGATCGATTATCTCTTTTGCTTCCTGTTGTTCAGGGGTTTTCTGTTCGATGCTCTCTGTAAGCTCCTGTACAAATCCCAGCATTGCATTAATGGGGGTAAGAATTTCATGGAAAATACCGGAGAGAAAGGCAGGATCTATTTTATCCGAAAAAGCGCCCTCCTTTTCCACTATTTTCTCTACTATAATTTCCCTCACTTTTTGTTCTGCCGGATCAGGAATCACGTTATTGGTTTTCGCCAGGATCACATATGATTCTATCTCATCTTTATAATTAACAACTGGGTTTGTAAATATTTCAGCTTCCAGCATATTTCCGTCAGATTTTTTTAAAGATGATCTTACAGAAATCTGCCCTTTATTTTGCGATTGAAATATCTTTGAATTAATTAGTCCTCGGTCATCATCCATCACTAAAGATATAAAGGCAGAGTTAACAAGCTGAGCGTTAGAAATACCGAGGTCAGTTTCGGCAACATTGTTAGCTGATTTAATAAACCCGGATGAATCTGTAATAAAAATTAAATTTGACGAATTATCATAGGCAGCCTTGAACATTTGTTTTTGCTTTTCTGTCTCAAGGATCCTGGTAACGTCCTTAATTATATTGAAATGAGCATCCCTGTTATTGAACTTGAAACTTGTTTTGCTGATCTCAACATAAACTGATTCGCCGTTTTTTCTCTTATGCCTGTATGGTCCGGTAAAGACGCCTTCTTTAATTCCGCCTGATGATGCGTCAAGTAGTGTCTGTATGTCCTCAGGTGTATATAGATCGGTCAGATCCATTTGTAAAAACTCATCCCTCCGGTAACCGTAAAGATTTAGTGCAGCCTGGTTAACTTCGATAAAATGAAGGTTTTCTTTATCATAGATAAAAATCGGTTCAGGATTATTCTGTATCAGGACCTCGTACATTTTTCCTCGGCTATTAATAATTTTTTCAAGATCTGAATAAGGGGAAACATCCTCTATAAAAACCGAAAGTCCCTCCGGCTGAGTATTATCCCCATAATTCCTGCTAACCAGAACGTTTAACTCTCTGTCTTTCCATCCGCCGGTCTTCGATAACTTTACCTGAAATTCAGCATCCTCCGACAGCGAATCAAGAAATTTCTTTATTATTTCCGATATTTCAAGTGGAAAAACATTAGTATATGATAAATTCCTTAGATCAGCGAATTCATCCGAGAATAATTTACAAAATTCTTTACTTGAATGCTCAATCATACCCTCTTTACTAAGGACAGCTACAGCTGCCGGAATTCCTGAAAGTAGATTTTTCTGATTCTTTTTTCTGTTTTTCTCCTGTTTATCACGCACTGGCATTGAAATTCCTATAACTGCAGCCAGGCTTCCCTCACTATCGTTGAGCGGAATTTCAATCGTCTGAAAATCACTTATTGCAGAAAGCCCCTGTATCGGAATTCCTTCGGTTAGAATTACACTATTCGAATTTTTGATATAATTTTCGAGAGATTTATATACCTCGTGCATATAAACAGGAAGAAGTTCAATCTCCGATCTGCCTTCAAGCTGCGTGCTGTTGAGTCCAAGATTCCTTGAGAAAGTTTTATTTACAAGAATAAATATACCGCTGCTGTTTTTTATCCAGAATAACTCCTCCAGCCGGTCTATATCTTTCCTTAACTTTTCTTTTCCTATGACGGTAAATGGGAATAATTCTCTTACAGAATTTATAATCTTTTCAATTTTTTCATTTCCTATCAGAACAGAAAGTTCTTCTTTCCGTACCTCCAGCCTTGTAATGTCGCTTATGCGAAGTGTATGCTCTTCGGGTTTGAACGTGCAGAATATCTGGTCCTGGTTAAACTCACTGATAGTGGCCTGACATTTCAGATTCATCCCATTAATGAAAATCAGGTTAACATTTTTAACCAGCGTTTTTCTTCCTGATAAAACTTCTTCGATGAGAGTGCTTAATTCAAATGAGGAATTCTTGTCAAAGTAATCAAAAATATTTCCAACTTTTTCTTTTAAATAAAAGGAGTTTGGCGGCCTGCTTATTAAAGGATATTATATTTCCTTCAGCCGATATAGCAATAAATGGATTCTTAACGTTTTCGGTAAGAACTCTTATTAATTCAATATTTGATTTTTCTTTGGACATATTAAAAGAAATTTCCAGAAACAGGACGATAATTTAATGCCAAAACCTGCACCTAAAACAGGCTTTTGTTTCAGTCTTTTCCAGGTATTTTAAAGGATATTTCCTGATATCCACCGATCGATGATAATGTTAAAAAATACATTTTTTTTAAGGCATCGAAAGTCATTTCTCTTCCTTGTTCTACACTTGAAATCATAATCTTGTCGTTCAGATGGGGGATAGAAATCCAGATCCCCGCATTATATATATCAGATGCATTATTGTTCTTAATATTAACTTCATATTTGCCGCTTTCAGAATTATTTATTGTAATACTTAAATTCTTTCTTTTTTCTGCCCATTCAATCTGCCCGGAGAAAGTAGTTATCCAGCAATTTTGGGAAGACAGAAGCGAATAAAAGTCCTCATCCAATGAGTCCATATTTGCATAAAAAATCCCTCCTGCATGGATGTCTGATTTTCTCGTCTGCTGCATTCCGCCTGAAGTAGGTCTATAGAAGCGATATAAATTAAAAGTTGTATCATAATCGAAAGTATATGAATCAGAATATCCCGAAGAGAAAATAAATGAGTAACCTGTTTCTCTCAGAAGTCTGTATGTATCTGAATCCATAAATTCCCCATAAGACGATACACCAAAATAGTTCTGTCCTGTGAACTCATTTATCTGTCCGCGTAATTTATTTAACCGAGAAGTTTTCGCATCTGAATCCAATCGCGAAAAAAGAAAATCATCCCAGGTTATATTAACATCACAAGAATCGCTGAGATTCTTAAACAGACCCGGAAACTTATCCGCAAAGGGCGGTGAGATAAAATAATTCAGCCTTTTCCCGGTATCCCTTTTTGTTACAGTGCTTTCTAAATCCAAATTACTTTCAATATTTTTATATACAACCGCAGAAAATTCATAATGTTCGGGCCAATAGTTAAAAAATATCTCGGGTTGAGAGGATAGCCAATCAAGCGAATTAGATAATAACAGGTTTCTGTTTTTATCAATTAACTGGCTGAGACTGAATCCGAACCATAGTAGTCTCTGGTTAGAGACAGAAATCGATACAATTCCAGGTAATTTCTTGTCGGGAAGTATATAATTCCCTTCGGAGTGTGAATTGACTGCTAACCCGGCTGCATAAAAAAGCGCAGGATTTGCGGAAAGAAGAATTTTTTGTCCCGGCTTTAATCCAATTGAAAATTGTGTGTTTCCCTCAAGAAAATGGTTTACCGATAACTTTTTATCCATATCAACTCTTGTAATATCGAAGCCCGGCATAATATCTTTGCTTCGGGTTCGTGTGTCACCATTTTCGTCATACTCTGCGAAGCCGCCGGTTATAAGGATACCTTTACCGTCATCCATAAGCTGCCTTAATTCATCAAGCATATCTTCAGTTACGGCTTCCATTGAAGGTACCACAACTACAGAAACATCACTGCTGATATCAGCTAAATCAGCATCATTAAGCATTTCATAGTCATAATTTTTGCTTAAAAAGAAAAGCTCCCATTCTTCCGTCGGCTTAAATTCAGAATTTGACTGATAAAAGATACCTTTAGTGAGGGAGGGATAAACTAATGCAATCTTAAAGTTTTCCTTCGCCGCGGGTAATAAGAAGCCTGACCATAAGAAAGTTAATAGAAGAGACCGTATGATATTATTTTTTTTCATCACAATATTAGGGAGGAGTTAAACGTTTGCCCTATCGTAATCGATATAATATATTCTCGATTCTTTTCCCTTCAGGTTATTAATTAAAAGCTGGAGATTTTTGCTCATCTTTTCGTGTCTGATCACGGGTATTTTTGTACCAATAATCTCCGTGCTGATGGAAATATTTTCTGCAGGATCGTTCAAGAGAACATCAACCACAAGATCGTCGATCTGCTGTTCACCTGGGTTGGATATATTAAGCACAATGCGCGTATTTCCTCTTCTGTTTACCCTGATTTCCACATAATCTTTTTTCGCATACCATTTTCTTATTTCTGTGCTGGTGGTAATCCAGAAATTCTTTTTTTTCAAATCTTTTATTACATCGCCCACAACAGAGACGTTTTCCGGACGACACTGATATTCTGAATGAACCTTGAATAAATACATACCCCCTTCAAACAAAATCCGGTCGATATCCTCCTGGTAGGTATAAAATTGAAACTCCGGATTGGTAAGTCCCAAATCCCTTATTACCTCATAGTCATCTCTCGCGGTCTTAGTCATAATTATTAATCTTTTATCGCCTCTTATAACCGTCCTGGGCACCGAACGGTCAGTCAACGAATCCGTAAGTATATAGTCATATCCGGCTTCCAATGCAGCCTTTATCGTATTCTGATCGAAGAGGCCGTAAAATGGAAGGAAACCTGAAATACGGGTACCGGTGATTGACTCAAGTTTCTGCCTGGAACCGTTGAGAATATTGAATTGCATCTGGTAGTCGTATAACGAATTATTTGTATCATTGACAGAAGCCAGATACCCGATATCACCGACAGCTGAAACCTCACCGTACCTTGTCAACGAAATTATCAGCTGGCGATTGTATTCAGCCTTATCAGGATCTATAAAAAACGTTGCCTTCACATTTTCTTTTGTCAGATACCCGAATAGATTCGTAATATTTACGGTTTCGTTTGAAAGTTCAGGGACAATGACTGCAGCAGCATCATAACCATTTGGCCATTCCTGTATATATGCGATTGGAATATACGTCAGCCAGTTGCAGCAGTTCCTGAATAATCTGTCAAAATAGACATAATCTGCATGTACACCTATTACGGAATTAATTTCAAAACCCATCCAGACGAATCTGCCTTTGCCGTAATTTCCATAAACAATTCCTGCTGTCTTTTTGATCTGCTGTCTTACAAGACCGTTTTGTGATCTGTAATTATACCAGAAACTGACCTGGGTTGTACGCGGATCGAGAACCTCAACAGCCATAGGCTTATCCCAGGTAGCAATCTGCATAGGGAAACCTGTTGGAATATTGGCTGTTAGCGGAAGTCCACCACGCAGAGTATGGATTCCTGTTTTATTGGAATCGCTTATTTCTGAGGTAAAATTTATTCCGAAAACATTATTAAGAAAGTCCCAACCGCGCCATTTACCATCATTTGAATATGAAGCTATACCACTTGTAGCAAAAAGGCTTCCCCCGGATTCAAGAAACTTTTTAATCTGAATTATTTCTTTATCGCTTAATGATTTAGAGCCTGGCAGCACAAGCATTTTGTAATTATTTATTCTTCCCGTCTCTATGGAAGCATCCGAAATAATATCATAGTTGATATTATTATTATCCAGGAATTTTTTCCATGTATTTATATTATCACTTAACCAGGTACTTCCATCGGGGAGTATATTTTCTGTATAGACTGAGTATAGCAGAGCTGCCGTGGGTTTTTTATCTGAAAAGACTTCACCGACTGCCTTAGTATCAGGAATTAATTCTTTTGCATCAAACCTGCCAAAGACTCCCTGAAGCACATAAAGATAAACGAGAATGGCTCCCAGGAGAATCAGTATTCCTGAGATAATTATTCCTGCCTGTGAAACATTTCTTTTTTTTTGCTCTTCTACCGCCACTTTAATACACCGGGATTTTTGTCTTCCTCTGTTGGCACATACCCTTCACTTGTATATTTCAGAAATTTTCTGCCTGTTGTTCTTTCTGCCTTAACTCTCTCATACTTAACCGCTTCTTTTTCAGCTTCCGGGTAATGCCTTGGCTTCGCGCCCTGGTCTTCCCTGCTTCCCGGGTATACGCCGGGTTGGTAGGTTTTCTTTATACGATGCGGTTCAACAGTAGTATTCATTTTTTCGGAACGCACATATTCCCGGCTTCTATATTCGGATTCATCCGGGGTTACGAGTTCGGCATGAACAGATGACTGTGGAGTCTGCTGAATCTGTTCACCTCTCCTCTCCCTGATCTTGTAAAGAATGTATGCACCGATTGCGAGTATGAATGTACATATTGTTGCAACCAGTATGATTGTTGATAGAATAGGAATTAATTCCATTTATTTTCCCTCAAAAAAAACATATTAATGACTTCACACTTTTGCTGTACCCACTCTCTCAAGTTTTCCCCAGCTCATCCTGATACCGAGAAATTCTTCAATTGTCGACATTGCCTTGCAAATGTCGATCACGAGTATAAAAAACATCCTGTAAATGATCGCATAAGCAACCAGACGAAATTCTTCTTTTTCGACAGCAATGCAATATAACGCTGTAATCAGGTCAAGTAGAGCCAAACCTGCCCACCAGAAAAATATCAGGTATGAAAAACCGAATGCTACTGCGGCTATGATAAAAAAAGCATTCGCAGCAATATTCATTGCCGGCCAGATCAAGGCTTCGTAAAACATTGTCCACAGGATAAATGTGTCGCCGAAATTGATCGATGGATTTATCATAAGACGTTTATGCTTCCTGATAGACTGAATTATACCCCTTGTCCATCTATACCTCTGCTTAAGGAGCTGCTGGAGACTTGCAGGGGCTTCTGTGTATGATACGGAAGCCGGTTCATAATAGATCTTCCAGCCGTTCGCAAGGATCTTTAACGTCAAATCGGCATCTTCAGCAAAGGTATCGTTAGAATAGTATCCTGAATCAACCAGGGCTTTTCTTCTGAAAAGACCAATGGGTCCGGGTATTATATTAACAAGCCTTATAAAACTTTGAGCACTCCTTGCCATATTCAGTCCTTCGATATACTCTAAAGCCTGGAGATCCGTAAGAAACGTTCTGCGGTTTAGTACTTTTACGTTACCTGCTACGGCGCCAATCTCTGGATTTTCAAAATGTCTGACAGCCAGCTTAACAGCTTCAGGTGAGAGCTGGGAGTCGCCATCCATGCATAAAATAATTTCTGCATTTGAATGTTTAATGCCTGCGTTTAATGCGCGTGATTTACCACCGTTAGGCTGGTTGATAAGAGATACTTTGATTTCGCTGAGTCTGCCTCTGCGGTAGCCTACCAGACTTTCGGCTGTTTCCCTGGTGTTATCCGTAGAACCATCGTTCACAATAATAATTTCATAATTTGAATAATCCAGTTCTAACAAGGAATTGATCGATTCCCTTATCACGAGAGCTTCATTATATACCGGGACGATTACAGATACAAAAGGGAAATAATTCCTGGCAGGTTTGAACGTATACTCATTAAGATAAAGGTAAGCCATACTAAGAATACCGAAATATCTGAGCAGCAGCACAAAAAGGAAAATAACCAGAGCCACTATAGTTGCATATTCTATCAGAGAACTTATTGATAAAACTGTTTTGGGCAGGGTAAGAACAATTACCATAAGCAGGATGAAAGAGAAAATACCGCTTATAAGTATCCGGCGGAAATACTTTCTCTTCAGATTTTCCCCACCATTGGAGATTCCATTGTTATCTACAATAATAGGGGTCCTTATTAGTTTCTTCATCTGCATAGATTTGTAATTAAAACCCTCAAATATCTCTAAAAAACTCAATTATGGTGCCATCAGGAATCACATTATATTAGTCTAAAATCACACTTTCCGACACCCGACACTGCATTGAATCTTATAACTTGTATCAATTTTATACAAGGCAAAATAGATCCTTTTTGCTAAAACTAAGGTTAATAGAACTAACATTTCTCACTTTTCCCTCAAAAAGTCAAAATGTCCAGTAAGCAGCGATGTTGAATGAAGCCGATCTGTATCCGGTGTTCTGTCTTACTGTACTTCCCATACTTAATCTTCCTTGTAATGTAAAGTGCTCAGCCAGAAGCACCCTTGCGGAAAGAAAAGCTTCTCTGAGAACAAAATTATTCTCGGGAATTATACCTACCTTACCGCCGAGTTTTACTTCGTTCACTTTATTGTCGACTAAGTACCATTCTCCCCATAGGCTGTGTGATTCAAGATTATCCGGTGAATAATACAATAACGTTGAATCTTTGAACCCCAGGTTATAGTACTCATAACCTGCTGCTAGTTCGCCAAACCGTTTTCCAATTCGCAGTTGAAGATTACTACCCTGATTCTGATCGGAAATAAAATAATAGCTGTAGTGGCCTGAAGCCATTAACCCGGATTCACTCCTGTATTCACCGCCGAGCCTGATCATATCGCTTCTCAGTCTTCTGTAAACCAGCATAGGTGAATAGAGTACCTGCGCAGCATCCTGGGAATTAAATTCGAGTCTGATAATGTAATTTTTTTCCTCAGCCTTAAAGTAAGCTGAACCAACAGTTTCCTTTTCATTATTCTCAAAAAATGTCTCGCCGGCAGACAATCCCATCGAAAATATTCTCCCGAATCTCAGGGAGAGCAGACCCTTTACTGAATAAAAGTTCAGCCTTGAGGATGCAGAATCTATTTCTCCTCTCTGACCGGAAATTCCTATAGATATATAATTATTGATGCCCGCTTCAAGCAGCAGATTCTGTACTAAGTATTTGAAATCGTAATTATCGAAATAATATGATGCTTCAGGATTGACGAGGAGATAAGTAGGAAAATTAATCGAAAAAGCATTACCACCTCCTTCACCCAGCCAACCAAGTCTCGTCTGTATGAGCTTTGATCCAGGGAATTCAGCAATTAAGTTATTATATATTTTCCGGGCTTGTCTGTAGTCCTTCAGCTGCATATAACAATCACCTATGTACATTCTAACTTCTGAGTCAGAAGAATTGCGTGCATACAAATCTTCGAACTCGTTCAGTGCCTTCCTGGGATCATTGCTCCAGAAAATCACTTTTGCTCTTTTCTTTGCGATATCATAATCATATTCATTATCAAGTAATCCTGTGAAAATATCAATCGCTGACTTATAATCCTTTACACAGACATAGATGTCAGCCTCTTCGACCAGGATATTTTTTGAGGGAGTAGTTTCTGTATTGTATTTTTCGTAGAGAGCCAGGGCACCGTAGCAGTCTTGCTCATTAACCTTCTCCCTCGCTTTTTCGAGTAATGAGTACAGATTATTTTCCCGGTTATTTATTTTTTGCTTTTTAATCTCAAAACTTAACCTTGCTGCTTCTTCACTAGAAGGTTTGATCTCCCCGGCAAGTGAAGCATAGTGTTCAGCATCTTGGACCTTATTCTGCTGTGATTTTAGCATTGCCATAGCAAGGAGAGCATCAAAATTTGCAGGGTCCTGGCTCAATACAGCATTAAGTAATTTCTCTGCTTCATTTAGATCTTTATTTTGCCAGACATATAATTGAGCTCTCAGTAATTTGTATTTAATACTATCAGGATACTGCACAATCATTACATCCAGTTCGTTTCCTGCCACTCGGTACCGCCGATCCCAGGCGGCATTCTGAATGTAAAGGAATCTTATTTGGGCATCATCAGGATAAAGAGCAAGGTACTCCCCATACAGTCGGACGGCTTCCGAAAACTTTCCAGTAGAGGAATAGTAACCTGCAAGTTTGATAAGGATATCCCGGGAACCGGGTTCCGCCTTTAATAATTTTTCATATTCCTCAATTTTCTGTTTATAATAGTTCTCTCTTGCTGAAATAACTTCCCGGGAAAGCTTTTTAACTTCTTCAGTATTTCCTGCATGTATTTTTAATATTTCCAGCTGCTGATAAGCCTCCTCATATCTGCCCACTTTCAGGAGAGCGTTTATTAATTTAACTCTGGTTTCGCTTTCGCCTGGATTTTTTTTTAATTTTCTGAAATAATTATCGATCGCGTTTCCCGGACCCTTTATACCGTATTTATAGTACTTATAGCTTGCTGTATCATTAAAAGTATAAACATACCCTTCACCTTTTGCCCTCGCCAGTCCGTCCATCGCTTCTTTAAAGAAGGGTTTCAACTTCAGAGCATTTTCGAACGCATTTGCAGATAGTCTAGTTTTTCCAAGCCACAGAAGAAAATAACCATAACGAGACCATAGCCTCTGGTCATCTGGATATTCTTCTGTATATTTTTTTAGTATGGGCTCACCCTTTGATAAATGATTGTTCTTTGCCAGGATTTCAGTATACCTGATAATATCATCGGGAGAAGCCTTCTCCATGGAAAGGTACTTATCATACCATAGCTCCGCTTCAGCCCACTCTCCCAGGTTCTTGTATGATCTGCCGATCTGAAGATAATTTTCGGCTAATGAGGGATTTACAGAAATTTCTCTCTTGTATCCCTCTATTCCATTATAGATAAGTTTGTACCACTGTTGAGTTGCATGAGAGAGGTTACTATTAATATCGGAATTTTCGGGTTCAAGCTTGCTGGCAGACCGAAAATCATAAACAGCCTGCTCAAACTGTCCCCTATGCTCGTATGCCAGCCCTCTCAGGTTGTATCCTTCAGCCTGCTGCGGCATAGCAGAAATATAATTGTTTAATAAATCGATGGCTTCACCGTAGCGACCGCTTTTCATGTGAACCAGTGCTTCAGTTTTCAGATCCTCAATATTTGGCTGCGGCTGAGCTTTAAGAAGGGTGGAAGAACATACTAAACTTATGAAGATAAAAAAGATGGCATTCCGGGTATTCATTTCATTTTATATCAGAAGAAAAGCTGATGTTGTGTATGTGAATTTAACGTAAGCCTGTTTATCATATCTTCCGCATTTTTAATCGTTTCATCAACCTTGAGCGCCAGCACCGAAATATAAGGAATAACTTTTTCAAGGTATTCCGGTTCATTTTGCGGCAGGTTGCCTTTTATTCTACTAATAAACTTATTGATTGTTTTGGTATCCTCTTTTGTAACCATCACTACTACACTATTGGAAATCAAACAGATTTTATCCTTTCTGTCAGAAGAAAGCCGGATTGTGTTCATCAACTGATTTATGGTGAGCAGGCCCTCTTTTTCTGCCTCAGTATCCAGTCTGAAGGATACCAGAGTAAATACCTGCCCCGTACTGCGGAACAAGGCAATCTGGTTATTTAGTATCAGCTGAAAATCATTCAGGTTATAAAAATTTGTAAACGTAAAATTTTCAGCAGGAATATCAAGGTCTGCCAGCGATTGGTACTGCAGTCCTGATTCAGTCACCGCAGTGGTTTTTGTCTTCCGCTTTTTGCCGGCAAAGTCATCTGTTATTCCCTTAGAAGGTTCGAGCTGATAATGTGCGCTGAACTTTCCCTGTGTATGACCGATGTTAGGAGTAATGGTCAGCTTACCTGTTAGAGCCTCTGTGTCCTCCTCTTTGTTTAAATATAGGATACCGGTAGAATTCAGGGCGAGGGTATCGGCGATTGAATTTGCGGCTGAAGTTGCAGGATCACCCAGGATAAATAAACTGGTAACACTTTCATTTTCTATTGCTTCAGTGGTCTCAATAAAAACATCCTGCAAAAGAGTAAGGTTTACAAAATTTATAAACGGTGTGAGCTCATCGAAAACCATTTTATTCGGTTGGTACTGCTCCACTACAGTAACTATATCCCTAAGATACTCTACAAGAAATTCATCTGTATTCTCAACTTCCTGAAGGTCTGATGGAGGAGCAACACGGACAACAATTACCTGGTTCTGATTCATATACTGCTGCAGATCAAAGTCGATTGAAGCGGCTTGTATCATCAGATCCTTAGGTCTCATGCTTGTAAAGTAGAGACAAACCTCTTTTTGTTTTACACACTCTTTTGCAAACTGCAGTCCCAGTAAAGTTCTTCCGGATTTTCTGGGTCCTATTAAAAGGTAAGTACCTCCTCTATAAAATCCCCCCCAGGCATTATCAATAATTGAGATACCAGAAGAAACCAGTTGTATTTTTTTCTTCATTTCTTTTTCTGCACCGTATTTTTAGTTAACATCAGCAATTTCTCATTAGAATTTGATCCGTCTCTTTTTCCCGGATTCATCGAGTACTGAGAGATCAATCTTCAGACCTCTTTCTCTGTCAAAAACGTAATTTGATTTAAGTTCCCCTGACTTATGTTCAATGTACGGAAGCAGCGATATGGTACCATATAAATCATTAATTTCTTTATCCAGGTAAATTAACCCGTTGCTCACATCTGCAAGGTGCTGCAATAATGCTGACATGGCATCTGTAACAGGTTCGGCTGATATAATTATACTCGTTATATTATGATTTTCCAGACTGTGCCGGAATTTATCAAGGATTAGTTCCAACAACGTAACATCCTTAAAACCTATAAAAGACGTTATCTCATCAAAAACGACGCGTGAAGGATAATTTTCATTAATTGCGTTGATTACGTCATCAAAATAATCAACAAGATCCTGATCCGGAGTTTGTGATGGAAAATCTCTGTCCGGCGGAATTACCCTCACTATTGTTACCAATCGTGAACTAATTAAATCCATTGGATTAAGATTCATCCAATCGGCCTGATCCGTAACTTCTTCCCGCGTTTTACTCGTAAAATAGAGACTGCGTTCATTTCGAGCGGCACCTTCAAGGACAAACTTCAGTCCGAAATTTGTTTTGCCGGATTTATGGCCGCCGATCAAAAGATAGTTGGAACCTTTATAAAGTCCGCCCCATCCCTCGTCAATTAAACTTATCCCTGAGGATACCAATTTTAAATTATTTTGCATGTACCACGAAGGTTTTTGTTGAAATTGCCAAATATTATGCCGCTTATAATAGTGCTTAAACCTTTGATATTAAATTGCTTAGATCTATTGTCTGGACTAAACAGAGACAATAGTTCAATGTATGTATTATAATGCAACAAACTGTGATTTAAGAAGCATAAAAGCAAAAAGGAAGGAATACAAGTAAAAGATGGGTATTAACTGTTTATATGACTGGATGAGCCGTGATCAATTCCTTTGTAGTTCTGAGAATATCTTTTTTATCAACCGGCTTTGCAAGGTAACCATTAGCCCCATTTGCCAGGAATTTTTCTCTGTCCCCTTTCAACGCGTAAGCAGTCACGACCAGAATCGGAATAGACTGGAATTCAGGATCACCTTTAACCCTCACAATCACATCGTTACCGTCCATTTCCCCAGGCAGGTTAATATCAAGTATAATAAGGTCGTATTTATATTTACTTATATTTTTAAGTGCGTCAGAGGCATCCTGAACTGTATCTATTTCATAATAATCCCGGAGGTAAATCTTAAGGATCAGCTGCGTTTCCGTATTATCTTCAACGATTAATATTTTTTTCCGTTCTGTGCCGGGAGCAATGTCAAGGAGTAGGGGGAAAATCATATATGATCAGGATTATTATTATTTCTTCGGAAAATTAGTTCCCATAACTTCATCCCATACAGGTGAACTTACACCGAATCCTCTGGTTGAGTCCATGTAGTGATGCTTCATATGATGATTTTTAATAGCGAGCCAGAATTTATTGTGCATATTAAAATGGTGCACAGCATAGTGTGTCATATCGTAGGCGAGATATCCTAAAATAAAACCTACAAAAAAAGCTGTAACATTTATATATCCCAAAATCAGGATGAATATAAAATAGAATAGTATTGCCAGAGGTACACTTACTGAAGGAGGCATTACAAGTCTCCTGGAATCATTGGGATAATCGTGATGAACCCCATGGAATATAAAGTGGATCTTTGCCCCAAACTCTGACTTAAACTTGAAATGGAAAATGAACCTGTGCAGCGTATATTCCGTAATAGTCCATACAGCAATTCCAAGGATGATTAAAGTGAGGATAGTTATGGCCGACTGCTCATAAAGGTAGATTGATCTGTATGAAAAATAGAAGACTATAGGCAGATATATAAACAGAGGAACGGTAAAGTGAACACGGGAAAACACCTCCATAAAGTCGCTTTCAAACATCCTGACCGTTTCGTCCTTGTTAGATACGAAATTCTTAGCCATTTATGTAATCCTCAATGTTGTTTTTTTCAGGGGCTAATTTACTAAAATTAAAATTCATTATTGTGAGAGAGGTGAACCAGATCATAACCAGTTCTTTTTCCCATTTGGGAAAATAAGTAGTTAAAAATATACGCTTTATTAAATAAAAATAGAAATTCATTTGATATTAATTATTAAAGTTTTCATATTCTACTTCAAATTTTATAGTTCATAATTTTACGGAGGTTAAATGCCGGAAAATGGAGAGCGGGAACAATGGGGAACTAAGATTGGATTAATCCTTGCGGTTGCGGGAAATGCCGTAGGCCTGGGAAATTTCCTCAGATTTCCTGTACAGGCTGCCCAAAATGGCGGTGGAGCATTTATGATTCCTTATTTCATCTTCTTCCTTATCCTCGGCATCCCCCTTATGTGGATAGAATGGGGAATCGGGAGGCATGGTGGAAAATATCGCCACGGCAGCGCGCCAGGAATGTTTGACGTCATCTGGAAGAACAAGATGGCTAAATATTTTGGTGCTCTGGGACTTTTTATCTCGATGACCATACTTATCTACTACACCTATATTGAATCCTGGACGCTTGGGTTCAGCATATTTTCTGTTACTCAAATGTACTTCGATGAGAATACTGCCAGCACAATGCGTAACTTTTTATACAGCTATCAGGGACGGGAAACAGGAACGCACTTCAGCAGCCTCCTTCCTGCCTATATACTTATGCTGTTCACCTTTGCTATAAACTTCTGGATCTTGTTTAAGGGTATATCAAAAGGTATTGAAAAACTTGCAAAGATAGCCATGCCTCTCCTGCTCATATTTGGTGTAATTCTCGCTGTAAGGATAATTACCCTGGGTACTCCAAACCCTGCTTTCCCTGAAAATAGCGTCGCGAACGGTTTTGCTTTTATTTGGAATCCAGACTTCTCAAAATTATCAAATCCCACTATCTGGCTTGCCGCAGCGGGACAAATATTCTTCACACTGTCAGTAGGTATGGGAACGATACATGCCTATGCGAGTTATCTTAAACCAGATGATGACATTGCCCTATCCGGTTTAACAACAGCAGCCACAAATGAATTTGCCGAGGTTGTGCTGGGTGCTTCAATAGCGATACCTGTTGCAGTCGCTTTCTTTGGTCTCGATGCCACAAAGGCTTTTGCACAGGGAGGGGCTTTTGATCTGGGTTTTGTTTCGATGCCTCTGATATTTCAGAAAATTCCACTGGGAGCTATATTCGGATTCCTCTGGTTTTTGCTTCTCTTTTTTGCAGGGATAACTTCATCGGTGGCAATGGGACAACCGGTTGTTGCATTTCTTGAAGATGAATTCGGTATGGATAGGAAAAAAGCCGTTATTACGCTTGGAATTACTGTGCTGATCGCGGTGCAGTTCGTCGTTTTCTTTCTGAAGTTCGGTTTTCTTGATGAAATGGATTACTGGGCTGGAACCTTCGGTCTGGTGGTTTTTGCGTTTATAGAGACTGTTCTCTTTATGTGGGTATATGGTTCCGATAAAGCCTGGAATGAAATGAATGCCGGAGGTGATTTTAAAATTCCAAGAGTATTTTATTATATTATGAAATTCGTAACACCACTTGTATTGCTTGTAATTATGCTATGGTGGCTGATAAATGATGCAATTCCGATTTTCCTGTTATCGAATGCGCAGGCTGAAAATATACCCTATATTTGGGGATCACGGATACTTATGTTTATAATAGCCCTTCTTATCCTGTTAATGGTAAGAAAAGCCTGGTCTAATCATGCGGGTGAAGGTCTGCAGAGAGAATATACCAAAGGATCCGGAGGTTAATATGGGATTATCGACAGAAGGAATTATTTTCATATCAATAGCCTGGGGATGTATTCTTATACTAACAAGCTACTGTTTTACGAGGGTAATGAGATCCGAAAGGAAAAAGAAATAAAGAAGAGATGAGAGAAGGCTCATCTCTTTCTGGTGTTAATGGGGTATGATGCCATTTATATCTTCCTGGTCACTTGCATCCTTTACACCCGGCAAAAAGGCTTTATTAGTTTCAGTTGCGGCAAGGCTGAATTTTCCGTTTTCAAGGTACTTATAAAGTCTATCATTCTCGATCAGGTAATAAAACTGATCCCTGAATTCATCCAGAGAAATACCGCAGGTAGCCGCATACTTGGCGAGTTCGTGTGGATCTTCGAAATCTGCCTGGTTTAATCTCAGCATGTAACGACGTGCGATATAAAAAGATTCGGATGATGGATCAACCATCCTGACTTTAGTTTTTCCTGTAAGCGGATCAAGGATATCCTTGAAAAATAGGGGAACAAAATGACCATTCTGGATTGATACCATCGCACCGGAACCACCGTTGAGCATAAATTGGGCTGCTGAAAATCCTAAATCCCTTGTATATTCCATATCAAAAGGAATAGGATCTGCACAGCGTAGTTCGTATCCGATATTTTTTGCAACAATAGTACTTTTCAGATTATATGTTCTCAGTTTCTCCTGCACTTTATACTTTAATATCTCGCCAAAGTTTATTTCCGCAATCCTGATATTATCGTGTGCATCCCTTTCAACATCAACCAGAGCCTGCAAATCATCCTGTGCCAGGTGTTCAACCAAACCTTCAGCGAGAATAGCAACGCCATCCGTTTTTCCATAACTCATTCTTTTAATAATCGCTCCAACCAGAACGTCAACCATATGTGAAAGTTTTATAGATGGTCCCGGAAATTCTTCAGGTATTACAGTTAAGGTTGCACCAGCAGCCTTTCCAATGCCAAGGGCAAGGTGCCCTGCTTTTCTTCCCATTGAAACAACAAAATACCAGCGTGAGGTGGTCTGGGCATCTACCATCAGGTTCTTAACTACTTCAACTCCTATATGTCTGGCAGTCTGAAATCCGAAAGTTGGTATACCGTGAGGCAGATCAAGATCATTATCTATAGTTTTTGGGACATGAACAACCTTAATTCTTCCTGCCGCCATTTCATCCACTTTCAGGGCGCTGTACGCAGTATCATCACCACCGATGGTAATAAGTTTATCAACATTAAGCCTCAGAAGAGAAGTTACGGTATTCTCAAGGTGTTTTTTATCCTTTGTTGGATTTGACCGGGATATACCTATGTATGATCCTCCCCGGAAGTGAATACGGCTAACGTTTTGAATAGTAAGATTTTTTGTGTGAGTAATATCCCCCTGCATAAGCCATTTGAATCCGTCCTTTATTCCTATTACTTCTATACCTTCCAGTCCTGCTCTTATTGTGGCTGCTCCTATAACACTGTTTATTCCTGGTGCAGGACCACCTCCCACCAATATTGCTAGTTTTTTGGGTGCAATTGACATCTCTTCCTTCGCTTTCTTCAATCGTTTCTTTTAATTAGTTCCGGAATTTATAAAACCTTAAGTTTTGCAAACTTCAGCATCAGCTGTTTAACATTATTACCTTCAAAAATCACCGTTGCCTTCTGCATATCTCCTGATCCGGTTACCTGTGTCACCCTGCCTAATCCGAATTTATCATGCATTACTTTACTTCCGGGTCTTAATGACTTGCTATCCTGATTAAAATCTTCATAATCTACATTCTCAAAATATTCATAATACATTTCCTTCTTAGACTTACGGTTTGAAGATTTCCTGCCTATCCCCCCATTCACTTCCGTAAAAGTAGCAGGTTCCAGTTCATCGATAAACCTTGAACGGCTCTGGTAGGCAACTTCGCCAAAACGGTAGCGGCTTCTTGCATGAGAAATATATACTTTCTGTTTCGCCCTGGTTACAGCCACATAGAATAATCTTCTTTCTTCTTCAACTGTAGCCTCTGTACTAAAACGGTTTGATAAAGGAAATATGTCTTCCTCGCAGCCGGTCACGAAGACAATCGGAAATTCAAGCCCTTTCGCGCTGTGAATCGTCATCATTGTAACCAGATTCTTCTCGTCCTCATACATGTCGATATCAGCAACAAGTGATACATCTTCCAGGTATTCCTCAAGTTTAGCATCGTCGTTAGAATTTGAGAAATCACTTAAAGCCGAAAGCAGTTCGTTTATGTTTTCCCACCGTGAGAGTGATTCAGGTGTATTTTCTTCTTTAAACATTCTGAGAACACCAAGTTCATCAACAAGCGCCCGTGAGAGTTCCCCGACTGATAACTTTTCCTTCAGTTCTATATATTTATCAAGTAAAATCTTGAATCCTTTAACGTTCTTCTGTATCCTCTCTTTGATATCAATAACTTCGAATACCCTTGTCATGGTTTCAAACAAAGAAATATCATGCTTACGTGCAAAGGAAATCATTCTTTTAATTGTTGTGCTCCCGATACCTCTTTGAGGGAAATTCATAATTCTTAATAAACTTTCCTCATCCTCCTGGTTGGCCAGCACCCTGAGATAGGCTACTATATCTTTTACTTCTTTCCTCTTATAGAATTCGATACCACCAACAATAGTATATGGAATCTTCTCCCTTCTGAAAATATCTTCGAGTGCACGGGACTGGGCATTAGTTCTGTATAGTATACCGAAATCCTTGAGAGATAACTTCTTCTTCGAAATTTCATGTTTTATAAACCTGGCAATTTGGAATGCTTCGTCTTTTTCATCAGCACATTTAACCAGGGTAAGCAGTTCACCATCATTGTTTTCAGTCCATAAAGTCTTTATCAGCTGTTCCTTATTATTTTTAATAACTGAATCAGCCGCGGCGAGGATGGTCTTTGTTGAACGGTAATTCTGTTCCAGTTTGAATATTTTATTTCTAGGAAAATCTTTCTGAAAATCTACCATATTTCCAATGTTTGCACCGCGCCAGCTATAGATACTCTGAGCATCATCACCTACGACGGAAATCTTCCCGTCTTTTGTAACCAGCAGTTTAATAAGCTCGTACTGGGCTTTGTTGGTGTCCTGAAATTCATCCACAAGCAGATATTCAAATTTCTTTTTGTATTTGCTCAATATTTTCTGATTAGAGTTGAACATTTCAATCGGCTTAAGAAGCAGATCTTCAAAATCCATTGAGTTATTAGCTTTGAGTCTCTTCTGATATTCTTCATAAATATCGGCAACCTTTTCTTCGATGAATTCACCCTTATGTTTTTTCCTGAACTCGGCAGGCATTACCATCTGATTTTTCATAAAGCTGATTCTATGCTTTACTGAATTCGGAGTTATAGAGTCAAGATCTATATTCAGGTTCGAAACGATATTTTGTACGAGCGAGCGGGAATCTTCTGCATCATAGATAGAGAAATTTTGTTCGTAATTAATATATTTGGATTCAATCCTGAGAATCCTGGCAAAGATAGAGTGAAATGTTCCCATCCAGATAGAATCCGCTTTATTTCCTATCAACTGACGAATCCTGTCTTTCATCTCATTTGCAGCTTTATTCGTAAAGGTTAGTGCAAGTATAGAATCAGGAGCGTACCCTTTATCAATAAGATGTGCAATTTTATAAGTTAAAACCTTGGTTTTTCCTGATCCTGCGCCTGCAACAATCATCTGAGGTCCGTCAAGGTATTCTACGGCCGATTTTTGTTCTTTATTTAATTCTTTTAGGTTTACCATATTCCATTCTAATTTTTAAAATGCAAATATAAATATTTGCGTTTCGAATAAAAAGGTAAGAAAAAAGTGGAATTGATAAATCCTGTTCAAACCAGTAATCTTTTGCGGGTTTAATATCATTACCGATTAATAGAGATTTTCTTCATAATTTGTTGCCATACCTATTATTTCTTACATTTAAATATAGCATCAATTTCAACTAACAAAACTGAGGGATAATTATGTTAAAAGATAAAATCCAGAAGGCTTTGAATGCCCAGATGAACCTTGAATTATCATCTTCCTACCTTTATTTGTCTATGGCAGCCTACTTTGAGTCGGAAAACCTGAACGGATTTGCTCACTGGATGCGAGTTCAGTCCGGCGAGGAATATGGTCACGCAATGAAAATCTACGGGTACATTAACCAGAGAAATGGCCGGGTAAATTTATCAAAGATTGATGCTCCCCAAAGTGAATGGAAAGATGCTGCGGATATCTTCGCTGATACCCTGAAGCATGAACAGCAAGTTACCCAGGCTATTGATGATATAGTTGACCTTACCATAACCGAAAAGGATCATGCAACAAATACCTATCTTCAGTGGTTTGTCACCGAACAGGTTGAGGAAGAGGCGACTGCGATGAACATACTTGACAAGATTAAAATGGTAGGCGATAATAAAAATGGTCTATTCCTGCTTGACAGAGAACTGGGAATGAGAGCAGCAGGCTGATTAGATTAATATCCAGGGACATCAAAAAGGCGGTCACTGACCGCCTTCTTCAATCGTCTAATTAAGACTTAATGTTTAATCTCCGATACTGGTATCGCCGTATGCCTCATCGAATGCACTTTATTGGCTACAGGAATTTCGACTGTATCTTTAACCCGAGCATCAAAGTGATCACGGAACCTTTGTACCATATATTTTACCGGCCAGGCTGCGGCTTCTCCTAGAGCGCAAATCGTGTTGCCTTCAATATTATTGGCTACAGATATAAGTAAATCAACATCGCTCTTTGAACCTTCGTCTCTTAATATCCTGTTAAGAATTTTCAGCATCCATCCGGTACCTTCGCGGCAAGGTGTGCATTGACCACAGCTTTCATGATAATAGAATTTGGTAATTCTGGCCAATACTTTCACAAGGTCGGTATCTTCATCCATAACCATAACTCCTGCCGTCCCTATCGCTGACCCAACGGTTTTGAGTGATTCAGCATCCATCTTAACACCTTCAATCTCATCCCCTCTTAAAGGAGGCATTGAAGACCCGCCTGGAATTACGCATAAAACTTTTTTATCACCTGGAACTCCGCCACCGTATTTATAAATCAGATCGGTAAGAAGAGTTCCTGAAGGAAGTTCGTAAACTCCAGGTTTGTTAATATGTCCGCTCAGACCATAAAGTATTGTTCCAGGGTGTTTAGGTTCGCCTATCTTTGAAAACCATTCCCACCCTTTACTTATAATGGCCGGTATGTTTGTTATAGTCTCAACATTATTTATAGTAGTCGGACAGCCCCAAAGACCGAATTGAGCCGGGAACGGCGGTTTAATCCGTGGGTAGCCTCTCTTTCCCTCTATTGAGTTCATCAGGGAGGATTCCTCTCCGCAAATGTAGGCGCCGGCTCCTTTATGAATATAAATGTCGCAGAAAAAATCTGTACCAAAGGTTTCTCTCATTTTCTCCCCGACAAAGCCTTTCGCATAAGCCTCATCCAGGGCTTTCTGGAGTAATTTAATCCATTTATGGTATTCCCCGCGTATATAAATGTACGTTACCTTTGCTCCGATGGCATAACATGTAATCAATATTCCTTCAATAAGCTGGAGAGGATTATATTCGAAAATCTGCCTGTCTTTAAAAGATCCCGGCTCGCTCTCATCACCGTTCACACACAGATATTTTGCTTTGTCTGTGGTTTTAGGCATGAAGCTCCATTTAAGTCCTGCCGAAAAAGCAGCCCCGCCGCGACCTCTAAGTCCCGACTTTTTAACCTGATCAATTATATCATCAGGCGACTGGCTTAATGCCTTTTTTATGGCAACGAATCCGCCGTTCTGCAGGTAAATATCTATTAAGTGAATATCTTTAATATCAGGAAGAACAATTTTTTCCATTTAATTTTTATTCTTTAGTGAATCCAAAATTTCAACAACTTTTTCTTTAGTGAGGTTTTCATAATAATCTTCATTAATCGCAATCATAGGCGCAGTACCACAGGAACCCATACATTCAACTTCCTCTAATGAGAATGTGTTATCTTCAGTAATCTGCATATTATCGATAGCAAGTTTTTCCTTAACCTTACCGTAAAGTTCGTATCCTCCGCGCAGCATACAGCTTACATTTGTACATACCTGAATATGGTATTTACCCATAGGGTTTTGATGGTACATAGTGTAAAAAGTAACCACACCCAGAACTTCCTCGGGAGTCATATCCAGGATAGTCGCAGTTTCTTTGATTACTTCATTTGATATAAATCCGTTCTGCTCCTGCGCAAGATATAACACTGGCATAACAGCAGGTTTCTTTACAGGGTATTTCTTGAGAATACCGTCAATCTCCTGAAGGTTTTCTTCTGAGAATTTAAATTCATTCATTGTTGATAAGTTTCATATTCTGGAACAAGCAAACCGTCGAAACGGTTTAATATATTTATTTTCAAAATCAAAGCTGTTCATGAAAGTTCACAAACAATAAGCTGCAAACCATAATTACTTATCAGCTTCTCCCATAATAGGATCAATACTGCCGATTATAGCAACTACATCGGACACCATCCTTCCTTTTATTAAATGAGGAAGCGATTGGAGATTTACCATTGAGGGGCTGCGGATCTTACATCGCCATGGACGTCCTTCGCCCTTACTGACAAGATAAAATCCAAGTTCACCCTTTGAACCTTCAATTGCATGGTATATGTCTCCTTCGGGGGGGTTTATTCCGAAATTTACTATCATAAAATCGTGTATCAGCTCTTCCATCTTTGTATAGATCTCTGTTTTGTGAGGTAGAACTTTCTTAGGCTGATTAAGCAGTACATCGCCCAGTGGCATTTTATCCAGGATCTGCCTGATAATCTTAGCACTCTCCCGGGCTTCATCTGCACGTACAAAGTACCTGGCAAGCGAATCACCTTCCGAATAGGTTACTACCTTAAAGTCCATATCATTATAGAATAAGTAAGGAGAGTTCCTGCGGATATCATATTCGACACCGCTGCCTCTAAGACTTGGGCCTGTCATTCCCAGGTCTATTGCATCTTCTGCAGATATAACACCTGCGCCTTCGAGTCTTTCAATGAAAATTCTGTTGGTATTTACGAGACGTTCACACTCATCTAGGTTTTCGTCAAACTGATCTATGAACCATTTTGCCTTGGCAAGAGCCTCAGGCTGGGCATCATTTGCCACACCGCCAATGCGCGTATAACTATTTGTAAACCTTGCGCCGCAGAGAATATCCCATATGTCAAGAATTTTTTCACGTTCACGCAGTGTCCATAGGAATACCGTCAGTGCACCAACATCCATAGCAAGAGAGCCGATGGCTACAAGATGGGAAGCTATTCTTGCAAACTCTGCAATCATCATCCTGATGTACTGAGCACGAGGAGGAGCTTCTATCCCTGCTAATTTTTCAACCGCAAGTACCCAGGCAACGTTATTTGCCATTGGTGAAAGATAATCGAGTCTATCGGTATGAGGGATAAACTCATAATAGCTCATATTTTCAGCCATTTTCTCATAGCCACGGTGAAGATAGCCGAGTTCAGGGACACTGGCAATCACAGTTTCTCCGTCTAGTCTCAAAAGTACTCGCAGCACTCCGTGAGTTGCCGGATGTTGAGGACCCATATTCAGCACCATCTCGTTCTCAAGGGCATCATCAACGCTGATATCAGAATCTGCACCGAGAAGTGCTTCAATTATCTTAGGATGAACTTCGTCTTTAGTCAGTTTAGGCATATTATCTTAATCTTTTTTTGGTAGTGGGAGACTTCCGGGTATTCCCATCAGGGGAAAATCCTTTCTAAGGGGATGATATTCAAAATCCTCCGGCATATACATTCTGCGTAGATCAGGATGATTATTAAAAGTTATTCCGAACATATCATAGGTTTCTCTCTCATGCCAGTCCGCCGTTTTCCAGATTGCTGAAACTGTTTCAATGCTGCACTCTGATTCATCAACGTCTGCTTTCAGCCTGAGACGGAAATTATGTTTTAAAGAGAAAATATGATAAACAACCGTAAACCTGTTCTTCCTTTTGGCCCAGTCAACGGCTGTTACATCTTCACATAAACGAAAATCAAGCTCCGGATCTTCTTTGAGGAACCGGCATATCTGGGTTACATGTTCTTTGTTAAACTTCACAGATAAATCACCACGGTAATCCACAAATTCAAAATGTACCTGCGGAAAGTTTTCCCGGAGTTTCTGAGGAATAAGTTCTTTTAGGTTCATATATTAATTATTCTGTAAGACTGTTAACTCAGGAAGTTTTTTATCCTGAAAATCTTTTGCTTTGGTTTTTCCGATTTTATCCTGAATCTGAATCAATGCATTTAAAAGATTATCAGGACGAGGCGGGCAGCCTGCCAGGTAAATGTCTACAGGCAGAAACTGATCTATTCCCTGGACTACATTATAAGATCTGTACATACCACCTGATGAAGTACAGGCACCCATTGCAATTACCCATTTCGGATCGGGCATTTGATCGTAAATTTTCTTTACAACATGAGCCATTTTATAAGTTACCGTTCCTGCTACAATCATAAGATCACACTGGCGCGGGGTGAATCTCATTACTTCTGATCCAAACCTGGCTATATCATATTTGGGATCGCCTGAGGCCATCATTTCAATTGCGCAACAGGAAATACCCATCGGCATAGGCCATACCGAACTCTCCCGCGACCAAGCGGCTAGAGCATCAATTGTTGTTGTTATAAAACCTTCTTCTTTTAACTTAGCTTCTAATCCCATTTAAATCCGCCTTTCTTATATACATATAAGTATCCTAATTCAAGTACAACTAAAAATATTAGCATTGAGATAAATACTGAAATTCCAATTTCGCCAAAGAGTTTTTTAAATTCCACCGCCCATGGATACACAAAAATCACTTCAAGATCAAAGATGATGAAAAGCATAGCTACCAGGTAGTATTTAACAGATATTCTCTCCCGGGTTGTGCCCACGGGTTTCATACCGCTCTCATATGTAGAAAGTTTTTCCCTGGTAGGCCTTTGTGGACCGAATATACCTGACGAGAAAGCTGTTCCGACAGCGAAAACCAGTGCAAAACCGATAACTAAAAAAACAGGGATATATTGTTCTATCATCACATTTTTTACGATTTTTGAATGTTAAAGTTATCCAAAAAAAGCCATTTTGTCAATTTAAACTAAACTGCCCTCATTGTTTCATATATCAGAATTTATGAGGATTTTACGACTTTATTGTTAATAAATATGAAATTATTTTTCGAATAATTTTCAGGTTGAATTTGTTATCTTTAAGAAAATATTTACTCGTATTAATTTTGCCTCTCATTCTGCTGCAGGGATGTGAAAGAAATATCCCAACTGAAACAGCAGGCGACGGCCTCCCTCCCGCTGTGCCTGTGAATGTAAAAATATATTCTGCATATGATGGAGAAATACAAATTGTCTGGCACGCAAATGTTGAACCCGATCTTAAAGGTTATAATATATACAGAAGTACTGATAGTACCCACTTCAGCATGCTCGGCTTTTCCGATCAGAATTATTACCTGGATGATTCCCTGGATTATGCTGTGAAATATTTTTACCGTGTTACCGCACTTGATGTTGAGAACAGAGAGAGCAATGCTTCAGTCGTAGTGGGTGCCCTTCCTAAGAATATCGACAAACCTTTTGCTCCCAAATTTCCTCAAATAAATGGGAGAAACTGGCCTGGTGGAAAATCAATTTATCTTACCTGGGATCCCGGGTATGAAACAGATATTGCCAGGTTCGATATCTACAGGAGCACCATGCCGGGATTTACTCCGGACAGCATAAACTTTAGGGGGTTTTCTGTCAGTCCTTCTTATTCAGATACATCCGATCTTTCACTTCTTACACTATATTTTTATAAAATAGTCGCGGTAGATAAGGGCAATCTCCGGAGTTCCCCCAGCAACGAAGTCAGTGATAAGATTTTACCTGTAGTTAGTGTTGTATCCCCCCTGGGAACACTAAATACTAATGTACTCACCTTCAAGTTTATTGCAGTTCCTGTTTCAGCGTCCTATGAAATAACCCTACAATCCAATCCGTATTTCGGACAAATATGGAATAGGTTTTTGACGTCCACTGTAATAAATGATACAATTACCGTTAATTATGATGGTAATTACGTCAATTTCGGTATTACTTACTATTGGAGGGTCGTTACTTATACCCACGATACTTCCAGTCCTAACAGCATCTCCCCTCTTTATAATTTCGTTCTGCAGCCTGAATAAATTTTACATTGTCATTGAACTTAATTCATTTACTGAATACTTTAAGATTTGTAAATTAGAACAACCGTTAATTTTACGATCATCCCTTGAAAAGATATTATATCCTGTTTTTTCTTCATTTACTGGCGGCAGGCTTGATAAATGCACAGTCGGAAATAGATAGCCTCCAGTTTATTATTGTTGAAAAACCTCTGAACCTGCTGTCTACGAAACTTGATAAACAGCTTAATACTTATTACCTGTCATCAAAATTATTCTATAACCAAATTTTTGATAAGTATTCATTTGACATTACCGAAGATTATAATTCAACTTTTATCAAATCAGCTGAAAAGAGCATAAGGGATGAACAGTTTTTTTCCGCATCGGCTGCTTATAATATTACCCCGTATTTTAAAACGGGATTCATTGGAAATAATACTATTCTTTCCGATAACCGAAAGATTGAAATAAACCAGGCTTCAGTGTCGAATGTAATGATCTTCAGCGATTTGTCACCGAGGCCTAATCTACACTTCTCTCCTTTTTTTGGATATTCAAATAACAGGCAGATCGGAGAAAATGATAACGGGTTTATTTATGGAGGAGAGGGACTGCTGGATGACTTCGAGATTTCAAATTTCAATTTATCATCAAGATTAAGATTCCGTAATGAAGATATTTCTCCAAGAAAAAATTTGATAAGATTTTTTAACCTGACTGCCAATAGTATATTCAACGAGAACGTAAGCAATTATATAACTTCCGGATATTCTAAAAACAGGAAAGATTTTTATTATTCTGCTGATTCAGTTATTTCGAATGAATATGATATTATTAACAATATCCAGAGCAGAGATGAAACTGCGTACCTGCTTGAGGATGGACTTACTTATAATGATTTAGCATCTAAATTTGGTCTGGATCTGAAAGGCAGGCTTGATTGGCGTAATATCGACAGGAATACCCGTTATCACCCAGTTCAGGTTTTATCAAGTTCTGTTTTCGATTCGAGGATTGAAGAATTAAAATTTGAACTGGAATCCAATTTCCGCTATCTGACATCTTCATTTACCGGAAGGTTCAAGGTGAATTATTCTGAACGAGATGAAAAACATATAGCTAAAAATTTTCTAAACACGGCCTCACTCTTCTTTAACGAACGGCAGGATATCGAAAATCAAAAAAATAACAATTCGGCGAGAATTGCGGTATCGCTTCAGGGCGATTGGAGTGTCTCAGGCTCAGACAAGATTTCTTTTAGCATTTACCAGAATAAACTTCGCTATGATACACCCGGGGCCGATAATTTTGATGACAGGGATGAACTTCTTTCAATTATCAGATTAAAATATATCCGTATACTAACGCCTTTTTTCAATGCTTTCCTTACTGCGGAAGGAACTCAAAGCCATATTGTTTACCTTTTTTCTGAAAAAAGTTCAAACAATAATATCAACAGAATACTCAAATTTTCTGCCGGAGGAGATTATCACGGCAGGAAGATCTCAACCATAAATTCTTTTGAAGTGTCTGCTAATTATACTGTATATGATTTCCGCGATCTTGTTCCCAACCTGAGGAGTTTTTCGTTCAGACAGTTTACTGCAACCGATTCAAGTACAATAAGACTGAGCAAAAAGATTTCGATCAGAAACTATGGTTATGTCAAGCTCTCTCAGCAGGGCGAACTTAATTGGTCGGCTTTTTCGGAAAAGCCCACCCGTTTTTTGCAGGAAATTTACGCTGAACCTAAATTAGTTTTATCATACAATAATGTAAGTTTCGGTTTAGGCAGCAGGGTATTCTCTCTGTTGACTTTTAATTACGACGGCAGGCAAAAGATGAAAGATTCTGATTATCTTAGTATAGGACCTTTGACAGAGATATTATGGCTGGCAGAAAATACAATTTATTTCAAAATTTACGGCTGGTATGAGTTTATTACGATTGATAATTCAAACCGTCAGCAGGCTAACCTTTCTTTTGAAGTAAATTGGAATTTTTAGTTGGATTAAAAAAAAATTTTCATATTTTACCAAATCAAATTCAGGAATAAATTTGGCAGAAGACAAATATTATCTAGAGATTGAGAGTGATCCGAATAATCTCATCACCGTCGAGGAGTTTATAAATTATTTCTCTAAAGATCTTGGACTGGATGACGATAAATTATCCGCATTGCTCCTCGCTATTACTGAAGCTACAACTAATGCAATCATTCATGCCAACCAAAGTGACAGAAATAAATTGGTAAAGATTACTGCAAAAGTTGAGGAGGGAAAGCTTTATATAATAGTTAAAGATGAAGGTTCCGGTTTCCAACCTGAAGAAGTTCCGGATCCAACCGATCCCGAAAATCTGCTCAAAGATTCAGGCAGAGGTTTATATCTCATGCGAGTCTATATGGACGACCTGAGGTATAACATAACTCCTCAGGGAACTGAAACTATTCTGGTTCTAAATATCACTTAGCTTCTTCATTGATGATTCAACTATTGCTCCTGATCCCCGGAGTGCAGCTGCTTCATCATCAGCAAGTTTCATTTCGATTATTTGTTCTATGCCGTTCCTTCCCAGTTTTACCGGCACCCCGCAAAACACATTCTTTAGTCCGTACTCACCGTCAAGCCATGCTGAACAGGGCAAAACCCTCTGTCTGTTTTTTACAATTGCATCAGCCATTTCTACTGCTGCACTCGAAGGAGCATAGTAAGCACTTCCCGTTTTCAGATAATTGACTATTTCAATTCCGCCATTGCGGGTTCTTTCAACTAGTGCCAATATCCTATTCTGAGAGAGCAGCTGATCTATGGGTACGCCCGAAACAGTCGTCTGGCTGATCAACGGAACCATTGAATCACCATGCCCCCCGAGAACCATGGTAGAGATATCCATAACAGAAACACTTAATTCAATGGATAAAAAGAGTCGGAATCTTGCTGTATCAAGGATTCCTGCCATACCGATTATACGGCTGCTTTCGAAACCGCTGATTTTAAAAGCAGTATAGCACATAGCATCCAGAGGATTGGATACCACAATAATGATACACTGTGGTGAGTGTTCAATTATTTTTTCAGTAGTCTGTTTAATAATAGCTGCATTTGCCTTAAGAAGATCGTCCCGGCTCATTCCGGGCTTCCGTGCGAGTCCTGCAGTGATTATAATAATCCCAGAAGAAGCGGTATCTTTGTAATCATTTGTCCCAATTACCTCTGTGTCAAACCCCTCTATTGAGGAACTCTGCCTTATATCAAGCGCCTTACCCTGCGGCAAGCCTTCTACAACATCCAGAAGAACAATTTCTTCAGCGAGTTGTTTTTCAGCGAGATGCATTGCCGCTGAAGCTCCCACATTACCTGCACCTATAACACTTATTTTATTCATTAACAGCTCTTTAAATAATTAGTACCAAAATATGGAATATCCGACTTCCTTTGCAAATGGAAGCTTTCATATTTATTTTTGTTTATTAGATAGTGTTTCAGTTTGACCTGAAATATAAAATTCATTAAAACCAAGAGGAAAAGAATTATGGGAAGAAAAAAAATAGCATTAATTGGTGGCGGACAGATTGGCGGCGTACTCGCTCAGCTTATAGCTATGAAAAGACTCGGTGACGTAGTTCTATACGACATCGTTGAAGATATGCCTCAGGGTAAAACCCTCGACATCGGCGAAGCAGCAAGGATTGACGGCTTCGATGCTAATGTTATAGGAACCAATGATTATAAGGATATCGGTAATTCTGATCTCATAATCATCACGGCGGGGCTTCCCAGAAAACCAGGTATGAGCAGGGATGATCTGCTTACAACAAATGCTAAAATTATGAATACGGTCGCTGAAAATGTTAAAAAGTATGCTCCTAACGCTATCGTTCTCATCATCTCCAACCCTCTCGATGCAATGGTTACATTGTTCAAAAAAGTAACCGGTTTTGATCATAAACGTGTGCTAGGACAGGCCGGAGTGCTTGACTCATCAAGATTCTCAACCTTTATCGCCTGGGAACTGGGAGTGTCTGTGAAAGATGTTAATACGATGGTTCTAGGCGGACATGGTGATACAATGGTTCCTATCGTACGTTACGCAAACGTTAACGGTCTTCCCGTAATGGAACTCCTCGAGAAGAAATATAATGATAAAGCTAAGGCTCAGGAAGTTATGGATGCCATCGTACAGAGAACGAAGATGGCAGGCGGTGAAGTAGTAAAACTTCTAAAAACCGGCTCTGCTTTTTATTCCCCTGCTGCTGCAGCAATTGCTATGGCCGAATCTATTTTAAGGGATGAAAAAAGAGTTCTTCCTGTATGTGCTTACCTTGACGGAGAGTTCGGAGTTAAAGGTTATTATGTCGGTGTGCCTGCTGTTCTGGGTGCAGACGGTGTTGAAAAAGTAGTGGAGTTTACTCTCGATGATCAGGAACAGAAATTACTTGATAATTCGGTATCGGCTGTTAAAAACCTTATTGCTGATATGGAAAGATTAGGTTTCTGATTTTTATTAGGAAAGCCTTTAAAACAAAAAACCCTCTTGAATAAGAGGGTTTTTTATATTTAATTCTGAAAGTTATGAGGGCATAACGTTGACAAACTGTCTGTCTCCGCGTTTCTTTTCAAATTTCACGATACCATCGGCAACAGCAAATAATGTATCATCTCCGCCTTTTTTCACATTAATACCGGGATGAAATTTTGTACCTCTCTGTCTTACCAGGATATTACCTGACAGAACACGCTCACCTCCGAATCTTTTAACTCCCAGCCGCTGTGCATTACTGTCTCTACCGTTCCTGGATGAACCTTGACCTTTTTTATGTGCCATTCTAAAATCTCCTTCTGTTAACCTATACTGGTAATTTCAATTCTGGTAAGCTGCTGTCTGTGTCCGTTTTTCTTCTGGTAATTTGTTCTTCTTTTCTTCTTGAATACGATTACTTTATCATCTTTAATATGCTCAAGTACGCGTGCAGTTACTTTCATCTTTTCTACTGATGGTGCACCAATCTTTACATTATTATCATCTGAAAAAAGCAGGATTTCATTAAAAGTGATTTCTGAATCCGGCTCTGCTTTTAATCTCGGAACGTAGTATTTTCCTTTTTCCTCAACCTTAAACTGCTGACCTGATATATTAACAACGGCGAACATTGCTTAACCTTTCTGAAAAATTAGACAACAAAGTTACTAATTTGAGCTTTATATGTCAATTCTGATAACAGGAAAAATATTGCGATTTTGAGTCAATAACACCGGAAATTTCAGAAACCTGTAAGACCCGAAGGAAATCCTGATTTATGATGCCCGGACCTTGATTCCCTATTTTTTAAGTCTGAATGAGAATTCACTTCCTTTGCCGGGTTCACTCCTGACTTCAACTTTAGAACCATGTGCTTCGACAATATGTTTGACTATCGCCAGCCCCAGGCCCGTACCTCCGACAGACCTCGATCGGGCCTTATCTACTCTGAAGAATCTCTCAAATATTCTTGGGATATCTTCTTCGGGAATTCCGATACCAGTGTCCTTAATAACTATTTGTCCGGAATGCTCTTCCTCTCTTACCAGGATAGACACCGATCCCGACTCAGTGTATTTAATCGAATTAGTCAGAAGATTAACAAAGACCTGCTTAAGTTTATTTTTATCACCAAAAAGCTGAAGTTTATCTCTGACAGGTTCCAGTATCAGCTGTATATCTTTTTCTTCAGCAATCGGCTTCACCTCGGATACGATTCCTTCTAGGTATTCCTTCACAGAAAAATACCTGAAACTCATTCTCATTTCCCCTGATTCAATCATCGAGATATCGATAAGATCATTAAGCAAATTGTTAAGATTTATTGTGTGGTGGTTGGCTTTAGCAAGAAAATTCCTGTTCACCTTATCATCATTAATGGCTCCGTTTAGAAGAGTTTCAAGATAACCCTGGATAGTGAAAATAGGAGTGCGCAGTTCATGTGAAACGTTTCCGAGAAATTCCGTCCTAATCCTTTCAAGTCTTTTCAGATACTCAACATCACTCCTGGCTTTAATAAACATTTCCTTGATTTCCTCCTGCATTCCCTGCAGATTTCTGCTCAGATGTATTTCATCAGCCGATTTATAACTATTGTTCCTTATACCTGAAATGATATGCTTAACCTCTTCCAGTTCCCTCAATCGTTTACTCCCAACCAGATTCAGCAGGAACAAGCTAAGTACTACTATAACTATAATAAAAAAGATTTTAGCAGAAGGGTTATCAATGCTAAAAATTACGACAGCAATAAAAACGAAATCAAAGATCAGAAATTCAGGAAGGAATACCCTGGCAGAGTTAAGATTTGATTTTATTTCATTCCACACTTTTAAATCTATATCCTACACCTTTAATGGTTTCGATCAGGTCAGAATATTTATCAAGCTTCTCACGTATTTTTCTTATATGCACATCTACAGTTCTGTCCACAACATAAACATCCACTCCCCATACCATCTTTAATAAAGCATCCCGGCTGAATACCTTTCCCGGGTTATTCACCAGGAAATAAAGCAGCTCAAACTCCTTCCTCGGAAATATCACTTCACTTCCATCGAGCTTAATAATATAACGCTCACGGTTAATGTGAATAGGCCCTGTTTCAATAATGACGGGACGGCTTTTCTCTGCTTTGATATTTTTTCTAAGGTTTGAGTTTACCCTTGCAACAAGTTTCTTCGGGGAAATAGGTTTTTTGATAAAATCACTGGCTCCAAGCTCAAGCCCTTTTATTTCATCCGCTTCGGCACCTTTTGCGGTAAGAAATATAACGGGGATTTCGGCATATTCACTTTTTTCTCTAATTTGTCTGCATACCTCATATCCATCAATATTGGGCATCATTATATCGAGTATAATCAAGTCCGGTTTTTCAGACACTTTCTGAAGCGCTTCGCTGCCATCATAAGCGGTTATTACATCGAAGCCTTCCTGGTTAAGGTTATACTCCAGGAATTCAACAATATCCTTCTCGTCATCTACAAGCAGTATTTTTGATTTCATGTCTGTCTGATATTAACTTCTGATTTTTTTTCTGCCGACAGGTACATTGCATCAATTACCCTCATCCTAGAGAGTGCCTCAGTCGCAGGAGAAAAGACTGGATTGAGTCCTCTGACCGCACCTATAAAACTCTTTAATTCATTAAAGTAAGATTTCTTAAATAAAGTCACCGCACTTTCAGTTTGTGCCGGCGTCAGATCCATAAACTGTTCATCGATTTTTTTATTTATCCGAAACGGGTTCAGGGATGCATTCCCTTTCGTGCCGTAGACATTAAAATAAAAGAGATCTTTCTCAAGCGGTATCGACCAGCTTGTTTCCATACTAATAACTGCATTATTCTTACACCTCAGCATACTTATCGAACTATCTTCCACGTTTTTTGTATTCATGGAAAAATTCTGCGTTGATACACTTGTGACGGGTGGATAACTCAGCAACCAGAGTGCGAGATCAAGAAGAAGAATGCTCAAGTCGATAATAACTCCCCCTCCCGATTCCTCCTTTTTAGTAAACCATTTTTCTCCGCTGCTCTGTCTTCTTATCCATCCGCATTTAACATAAAAGGGTTCGCCTATCTCTCCGGAGCTTATGAGGCTTCTTAATATCATTGCATCCGGACGGTACCGGAGATTCATGCCAACCATAACTTTATTTTTTGACTTCTTAGCTGCATCTATTATAGGTTTAGCTTCTGCGTATGTTCTTGCCAGGGGTTTTTCAACCAGTACATCCTTATTTGCCTTAAGAGCTGCAATGGCGGTCTCTTTATGAAGATGAGTAGGCGTTGCAATTATTATGGCATCTGCTTCAGCATCTGTGAGAAGTTCCTTATAATCAGTATATTTCCCTTCAATACTAAACTTGTCAGCCATCGTATTCAGCCTGTTTTTATTTATCTCGGCAACAGCTGTGACTTTAACGTTATTCATTTTTAACAGATTAGGAAGATGTACAAGCTGTACAATCCCGCCTAGTCCAATAATAGCAACATTCGTTTTTTCAATCAAATTGTGATCTCCTGGTTAAGGCTTGTATTTCTGCAAAATAATTTAACCCTTTCTGAAATTCCCTCAGGATCAATCTTCAGAAGATGATGCAGTTCCTTTTGTGTTCCATGTTCAATAAAGTTATCAGGTAATCCCATTCGTAAAATATCATTCTTATAATTCTTCATACTAAAATATTCCAGCACCCCGCTTCCAAATCCTCCCACCAGAGTATTTTCTTCAAGGGTCACAATTTTCGGATGCTTCCCTGCTATATAATCCAGCATAGATTCATCTAAGGGTTTTATAAATCTCATATTTATAACTTCACAGACAATACCATCGGCTGCCAGTTTCTCAGCAGCTTTAAGAGCATAGTCGACCATTGATCCTACAGCTAGAAGGGCAACGTCATCGCCTGTTCGCAGATTTTCTGCTTTCCCTATCTTGATCATATCAAAGCCGTCCTTCAATTCCACTCCCAATGCTGTTCCTCTGGGATACCTCAAGGCAATAGGACCTTCCTTGTAATTGACAGCCGTGTAGAGCATATCTCTCAGTTCCGATTCATCTTTGGGCGCCATAATAACCATGCCGGGAATGAGCCTTAAATAAGTAAGGTCAAATGCGCCATGATGTGTCGGTCCATCCGCCCCTACCAGACCGGCTCTGTCCATTGCAAAAACAACATGCAGCTTCTGGATACCAACATCATGCACAATCTGGTCGAATCCTCTCTGCAGGAAGGTTGAGTATACAGTTATAACGGGGATAACTCCCTGGGTTGCCATGCCGGCAGCAAACGTTACAGCATGCTCTTCAGCAATCCCTACATCAAAATAATTTTCGGGAAACTCCTTCCGCAGAATATCGAGTCCTGTACCATCAGGCATAGCCGCTGTAATGCCTACTACCTTTTTATTGTCCTTCACGATTTCAACAAGTGCATTTCCGAATATAGAAGTATACGATGGTGCATTGCTGCTTTTCTTATAAGCCATTCCTGTGAGCTTATCGAAGGGAGTAGAAGCGTGAAGTTTCTGCTCATCTCCCTCTGCAGGTTTATAGCCTTTGCCCTTCTGCGTCATTGCATGAACAAGAATGGGTCCTTTAAGATCCTTAACCTGTTCAAATATTCTAATCATCTGGTGAAGATTGTGACCGTTAATAGGACCGAAATACCTGAAACCCAGTGCTTCAAATAACATTCCGGGAGTAATCACTGCTTTGATACCGTTTTCAAGTCGTGCAGCAATTTTCCTTAAACGATCGCCGAACTGATCCAGTTTTCCTGTTAGCTCCCAGATCTGCCCCTTAAACTTGTTATAATCCGGGTGGGCGATCATTTCTGTAAAGTAATTGGAAACCTGCCAGACATTGGGAGCAATCGACATGCGGTTATCATTAAAAACGACAATGAGATCCGACTTATTTATTCCGGAATTATTCATCGCCTCATAAGCCATTCCGCCTGTCATCGCACCATCGCCTATTATCGCAACAACTTTTCTGTCTTCTTTCTTTAAATCTCTTGCTACCGCCATTCCCAGAGCTGCAGAAACAGAAGTAGTTGCATGTCCCGCACCGAAAGTGTCATATTCGCTCTCAGCTCGTTTCAGGAAGCCGCTTATCCCATGCAGCTGTCTGATCGTATTAAGTTTGTCCTTCCTTCCTGTGAGAATCTTGTGGGGATAAGCCTGGTGGCCTGTATCCCATACCACGAGATCGTGAGGGGTGTTAAATACCTTATGCAATGCAACTGCCATTTCTACCGTCCCCAATCCGCCACCGAAATGGCCACCGACTTCTGATATCGTATCTATTAGGTATTCACGTATATCTTTGCACAAAGTTTTAAGTTCCTGAGGGTCAAGATTCCGGATATCGGAGGGAATATTTATCTTAGACAGCACAGGATACTTAACTTCATCAGACATTTTCTCATTCTCCATACTTTATTCTTCTCTCTCCTCTTCTTCATAATTCAACTCATCGAGCCTCTTCTTTAATTCTGTTATTCTCAGCTCGGCTTTCTTTAAAGCCGAAATACAGCTGCGTGAGAGCTCTACACCTTCCTCATACAGGTTAAGGGCTTCTTCAAGATCGACCGCATCTTTCTCAAGCAGGCCTGATATCTGTTCAAGTCTTTTCAGATCTTTTTCAAAATCGCTATTCTGTTGTTTTTTACTCATTATTCTCCCTGCTTAGCTTAATGCTTCCATCAGCAAAAACCAGCTCTGTTTCCTCATGTGAAGTAAAATGACTACTTCTCTTTATATATTTATTATCCTGTCTCACAAGTACGAAACCTCTGTCGAGTGTTCTCTGAATATTATTTGATTCAATAACTTTGGTTAGAAGTGAAACTTTATTACTGTGTAATAATATCCTGTGATCGGTCGTCTGAAGTATTTTATAAAGCAGGCCATCAACAAGCTGCGATTTATTTCTCACAATATTCAGCGGAATCCTGAATCCGTATGAACCGAAAACTGAACTGAGTCTTTTTCTCCCTTTTCGGCATAATTCATTAATTTTTAATGTAGAATTATAGGAAAAATCGTTTATAAAGGCAAAAATATCATTCTTGTCAGGAGTAGCTAATTCCATAGCTGCAGACGGTGTCGGAGCCCTTAAATCAGCCGTGAAATCTGCGATTGTAAAGTCGATCTCATGCCCTACGCCGCTTATTATCGGTATCCGCGAATTATAAATTGCCCTGGCAACTGCCTCTTCATTGAACGACCATAGATCTTCAATTGATCCACCGCCTCTGGCAACTATTATTACGTCGATATCATCACGGGAGTTCAGCTTTTTAATTCCATCAATTATCGTTTCCGCAGAGCCGGTACCTTGCACCCTGGCAGGACTTATGACTAGCTCAGCCAACGGATATCTTCTTTCGGCCACACTTATCATATCCCTGAAAGCAGCGCCATCTTCAGCAGTTACAATTCCTATCTTTACTGGAAAAGCCGGAATGGATTTCTTATGAGAGACGTCAAACAAGCCTTCCTCTCCGAGCTTCCGCTTAAGCATCTCGAACGCCGCCTGGAGTTCACCCGCACCTGCTGGTTTCATTGACCGGACATCAACCTGGTAGGTTCCTCTCGGAGGGTAAACAGAAAGTTTACCGTTCACTATTACTTTCATACCGTCCTGTGGAGTAAAGAATACGTAATTATTGTATCCCCTCCACATTGTACAGCAGATGAGAGCATCGGTATCTTTAAGGTTGAAATACCAGTGTCCCGAATTGTGGGCTTTGAAATTTGAAATTTCACCTATAACAGAAATCTGCGAGAATTCCTCCTCCAGACTCTGTTTTATCTGATTAGTTATTTGGGAAACTGTAAGGAGTTTTGCTTTGATCATAAGAAATTAAATTATTAAAATTTTACACTAAAACCCAGTGTAGGTATGATAGGGAACATTGTACTTGTATCCCTGCCGAGTGTCAGGTCATTATTTATATAATAATCATATCCTATAACGTTTGAACGGTTATACGCGTTTACTACATCAAGGTAAAATGACCAGTCAAGATTCCAGAAATTTGTTACTGCGGTAAAACGTACATCAAGTCTGTGATAAGGCGGTTTTCTTGCATTCAGCCGCTGATTGTTATAGTCAACATCATAAATGACCTCTCCGTTCCCTCCGAAGTAGGATATTCTCGTGGCAACTTCCGGTGTTTCAGGAACTCCATCGCCATCCTTATCCGCCAGAACAATTCTAGGCTTTACCCCTGAAGGCAGCGTTATAGGGAAACCTGAACCATACTGCCACCTGATTCCCACGTCAAGCCAGTCAGTAAGCTGGTAGTTAAAAACAACGTTTACTGTATGTCTCTGATCGAACCGGAAAGGCCGTATAACACCGTCCTCATTCCTCTCTGCAACCGAGTACGAATAACTGATCCAGCCGGAAAACTTATCATCAGGACCGCTGTTCTTCTTTGCCAGGAAAGTCTCGGCACCGTATGCACGCCCATCAGCATTATTAACCGGAACCTGTGTGAGGGAGTCTCCCGGAATAGCATTCGGCTGCGTCCAACCATCAGGATAACGCGGATCCTCCCCGGGTATGGGATTCGTGACATACTGTACTCCCGGAACGACCTTCTGCACAATCACATTATTGAAATCTTTGTAGTAACCTTCAAGTTTTATGCTCCATTCCGAACTAAGCCATCGTTCTATACCGGCTATATAATGGAGGGCCTGCTCAGCTTGCAGGTTCCTGGTATAAACATTACTCAAATCATATAAAACATTTTCATCCCTCAGTTTTTCATAGCCCGGCGATTGATAATAAACCCCCCATACAGCTCTCAGAGTAGTCAGATCATCAAGGGCATATGACATAGATATCCTCGGTGCGAGATATGCCTTCTGCAGTATGTCGTAATAATCGAAACGCAGTCCCGGTTGAAAGAAGAACTTCTTATTGATTGAAAAGTTATTCTGAACAAAGGCATGATATCTCTTATCATCCCTCGTATCTGTGAGGTCATTCAGTACAGCACGGAACTGTGGATTGGAGGAGAAGAAAGCCTTCAGCTCCGGATCAATATCAAATTTGAAATCAATAATCGTTCTTAGAAAGTCAACGCCGGCACCAGCCTCAAATATATTGTCCCCCCATAAATAAGTTCCATAGTCATCTAATGAATACTTCTGAAAGGTGAAATCGGAATTAAACTTAAAATACAACAAATAGGGTGCGAGGGTATCAGGTATAACATTCTTAAAATCTTCCCTGTTCAATGATGGATCCAGTACCTCAGAATTGAAGTCGGCTGCCCCGTTATTTGTATAATAAGATCCCACAATCTTGTTAAGGAATTTTGTGTTGGGGGTATAATGCCAGGCAATACTTGCAACATTGTTCAGAGTTATGTTAGAAACTCCTATACTGTCGGCAGTTTTCCGCTTTTTTGCGCTTACAACATCAACACCATCGCGCGAATAAATTCCATTGATTAAAATTTTATTGCCATTGTATGGACCAATAGCAATTTTAGTCTGTATATCATAAAAATTGGGGAAGTTCACATTCTCGTCAACAAGTCCTGCATTCTTTACAAATGGTTCAATGATAAGGTCGTAATAGGTCCTGCGGGAATTAACCATCCAGCTTCCTTTCAGTGTGAAAGGATTCTTCCCCTCAAGTACGAGATTTGCATCGATGATGGAGGCATTCAGATTCCCTGAAATATCTTTACTATCATCACCTTCCTTGTTTGTAACATCCAGTACCGCTGAAAGTCTGTCGCCATAACGAGCAGGAAATCCTCCTGTTATCAGGTTTACATTTTCAACTGCATCAGGATTGAACATACTTATAACACCATATAGACGGTATGGATTAAAAATCTCAACATCATCCATAATGATAAGGTTCTGGTCGGGACCGCTTCCTCTAACAATAAGCTGAGAAGAGAAATCATTTGGAGCAAGAACACCCGGCAACGACTGTAGTGTCCTCATTACATCCTCTCCTGCACCTGGCAGTATTTTCGCGCTTCTTGGATTAAGATCGATCAGGCTGGTTCGAGTATCCCTCTGTTCCTGTTTTTTCATTCCTGTTACTTTAACTTCACCTACCTCTATAATTGTTTCTTTAAGAACAATGTTTAGCTCGATCGTTTTCCCGGAAGGGATATCAACATCCTTTTCCATGGTTTTATATCCAACCGAACTGAATTTTATTGTCTGCTTACCCCGCGGAACCCCTCTCAGGATATACTTACCATAAGTATCCGTTACAGTCCCATATCCGGTATTCATAACAAGGATATTAACCGAAGGGATGGGTTTATTTCCGTCAGTTACCGTCCCTGTTATCGCTCCTGTCTGAGCTGCTGTCAGCGAGTATAAAAATATTATTATAAGTAAAGTATATTTCATTAAGAATGATCAGGTATTTATGCTAAAACATTCTGAATTATATAATCGTTCCGGATTCAGATTATTAATCTAAATATATTATATACGAATAAAAGTGCAGTTTTTAGAAGATATTAGGTGATATTTTCTATAAATACAGCGAGAAGAAGCTGGAATAAAGTCCTATAGAAAATTCATGAAACTCACTCCCCTTTTCACCGGGTTTTGCATTAAACCTGTATCTCGCATACAGTGTAAAAGTATTAATAATTCTAAATAAACCGACTGATAATTCCGGTGAGATTCCATTAAATCCGTTAAAGTTTGTGAATCCATTAATCCCGGGAGATATGTACTCTATGCCCGGAACTTCAATAATGTGTTTGTAACCTATCCGTACAAAGTTTTTAACAGGGGCATCAAAAATATGTGAATATTCAACAGAAAAATACCCTACCGGGTACCTGTAGCCACCGCCTCTGATTGAAAGAAGAGGAATTTCCTTGGTAAGACTGAAATAGTCGTCATTTTTTTCTTTCACATATACCGGCGAAGGCAGTCCGAATACAGCCGCACCGAATGCACATAAAAGCAGGAAGTTCGATCCACCCTCAACCTTCGTTTCTTCAGGAAGCTCGAATTGATATTCTTCACTTGTATATTGATTTCCTGCAGAATCTTCAACCTGAATTATAAAAGGAACGTTTTTTTCTTTAAAATGAAGATCTGAAATGTCAATATCTATTTTGTGACTCTCTGTCAGCTCAGAGGAAACTTCGTACGAATAACTGTTCTCTATTATTACTTTTGATATAGCAGGAGCACTGGTAAAGAATGACAGCATAAATGTATGGGGTACTTCGGGCGTTACAAATGAATCTATAAGATAAACCTCAATAGAATCCGAATCCTCCTGAGCTTTTATAACTACTGAAAGCGTAAACATTAAAGTTATGATAAACAGTACCTTCATCTTCATAAGTTTTTCCTGCATAAAGATTTAATGAGTTCTCTAAAATAAATAAAAAGGTCACTCAAATAAAATTCATTTGAGTGACCTCTAACAAAAAATGCAGATGTACTGAGTTTATACTTTACTCAGACACTCATCCAGATCCATCAGTACATCGTTAGTATTCTCCAATCCTAACGCAATCCTTATTCCTCCCGGATCTATTCCGTATTCCAGAAGTTTATCAGGTGCTATCATTGAATGTGTCATTGAGGCTGGATGTTCAATCAGGGTTCTTGTATGCCCCAGGCTCACTGCCAGCGTCATAGTATAGGCATGCTCAGCAGCATAGTTCATAAACCTCCTGGCGTTCTCCTTGCTCTCAGCCGGACTGGAACCTTTAAGTACAAAATAAATTAGGCTGCCGGGAGCAAAATTCCCGTCGAAATCAACCATCTGTTTCCGAGCAGTCTCATAATATTTGTATGTAGGTAACCCGGGATAATTGACAAACTCTATTTTAGGATGGGAGCTTAAAAATTCAGCTGCTCTCATTGCAGATCTCATCTGCTGCCTGATCCTGACAGGTAAAGTCGGGAGGCCGTAAGTGGTAATTGTCCAGGCAGTTTTATTATTAAGTACTGCACCGAAGTCTTTGCGGTAAAGCAGCAGCATATCCTTGTACTTATTTTTCCCGACAACAACTCCGCCCATATCCGTTCCGAAACCGCCAAGTCCTTTCGTTAAAGAATTAACCGAGAAGTTCGCTCCCAGTTCAATTGGTCGCTGACAGAATGGTGTAGCAAAGGTATTATCAACTACTATGTTTATTTTCTCTGCTTCAACCCTTTTCTCATTAATAATGTCCACCAGTTTACGTATCTCAGGTATATCTATAATATCCATGTTGGGATTGGCAGGAGATTCAAGGTAAACTACCCTGGTTTTAGGTGTGATATATTTGAGCAAATTCTCCGGGATTGTGAGATCCGCAAGTATTGTATTGATGTTATATCTTGGCAGCCAGTTCGTAAAAAGTGAGTACGTACAGCCGTACAGAGTCATATGGGAAATTATTTCATCGCCGGACCTGGTCAGTATCCCGATTATTCCCGAGATCGCCCCCATACCGGTTGAAAAAGTTACAGCCATCTCCCCTCGTTCGGCATAGGCAAGATTTTCTTCAAGAATATCTTTGTTGGGTTCTCCAAGCCTGTCGTAAATATATATCGGCATCGGATCTTCACCGGTTACAGGCGAGTTTGCAAATTCCTGGAATCCTTCGGCTCCTCTTTCTACAGAGTCCAGACGATAAATTACTGATGAGGTTATCGGAGGCAGTACGTGATGCTTATAATCCCATTTTTTGGTAAAGTTTTTTCCGTAAATAAGGTGAGTATCCATTGAATATTTGGTATCATCGACCAGATTCATTTCCGGATTGGTTTTTTCTTCGGTATTCATATCTTCTCCCCGTCTGATTATAAAAAATTCTTTGAACAAAAATACACAGAATTAAAATGAATAGTAATGGGCTTACCTGCCTCTGAAGCGCGTGGCCGCTTCAGAGAATGATATTCAGAGGGAGCGGGAAATAACTTCGTCAAGTTTAGTGTTTGTAAAAATACCTGTACATCATAACCATGGTATCCTCATAGAAGGTGAACAATTAAGGAGGGTTTTGGGCCGAAATCATTGCTGATAAATTCAACAGTATGACAAATATGTCATACTCCCTTTGGGAAAGTTTTAGTATAGTGGAATTACCGTATTTGTACTGTATTTGTTCTCCAAATGAGACATTTTGAAAACTGCGAAAAAACGCCAAATTCAACTGTTGAAAAATTTAACGTATGACAAAATGGCAGTGCCTAATTTTGACGCCGAATTTTTACTTTGTTATTTAATCGCCGTTTCAAGATCCCCTATCAGATCTTCGATATCCTCAATTCCTACCGAAAAACGAATCAGGCTTTCCGTAAGTCCCATCTTATCTCTTTTTTCCTTAGGCACAGCTGCGTGGGTCATACTTGCGGGATGGCTTATCAGACTTTCAACGCCGCCAAGACTTTCACCCAGAGTGAATATCTTTACATTTTTCAGAATTTTTTTGGCAGTCTCAACATCGCCAAAATCAGCCGATATCATACCGCCAAATCCCCGCATCTGTTTTCTGGCAAGTTCATGCTGTGGATGTGAAGGAAGTCCGGGATAGTATATTTTTTTGCAGTACCCGCTCTCTTGAAGGTATTTGGCAAATTGAACCGCATTCTCATTGTGCCTTTGCATCCTCACGGCAAGCGTTTTAGTTGAACGGAGAATAAGCCAGCAGTCAAACGGTGAAGGTACTGCCCCAACAGCATTCTGGATGTACCTTAACCGGTCGTGTATCTTTTCATCATTAGTGAGAAGGATGCCGCCTATTACATCGCTGTGACCATTCAGGTATTTAGTCTGACTATGCAGAACAATCGTTGCACCGAGTGTAAGAGGGTTCTGGAAATAAGGACTCATAAACGTATTATCAACTACACAGACCAGGTTATTTTTCTTACATATATCGGCAGTACCCTTAATGTCGGTTAAGTTCAGCATGGGGTTTGTCGGTGTCTCTATAAATACCATTTTGGTATTGTCCTTTATTGCTTCTTCAATGTTTTTAAGCTCCGATGTATTAACCCAGGAAAAATCCAGTCCATAATCTTTCATAATCAGCTCAAATAATCGGTATGTACCGCCGTACACATTGTGGGAAACTATTACGTGATCGCCAGCTTTCACAAGAGTGGTTAAAGCCTGGGTGGCAGCAAGGCCTGAAGAAAAAGCGATTCCAAACTTACCTTTTTCCAGGGCGGCCACATTTTTCTCCAGCGATTGCCGCGTTAGGTTATGCGTCCTGCCGTATTCGAATCCCTTATTTTTTCCCAGTTCCTCCTGGGCATAAGTTGATGTCTGATAAATCGGTGTTATTACTGCTCCTGTGACAGGATCAGGTGATTGTCCAGCATGAATTGCATCAGTTGAAAATCCCATAAATCTTCCTTAAACTGTGAATGAATTAAATTAAAAATTATTCCTTACCAAGGTTGAGTTTAGCCAGAATTAAATAATCTTCCGGCCTCAACCCGGCTCATAAGTACCGCATCTCATCTTCAGCGGGGCGGCCGATAAAATTACCAATAAATAACTTAAACAGACTCAACTATTGTTATCAAAGTTAATCAGGTCATAACGGGTAATTATATCAGTAATCCTGCCGAAGTCGCTTACCAGCACAGCCGTATTTTCTTTAAGAACTTCTTTAACCTTTGAAAGATCTGTCTTTGCATCAAGTACCGGCACACATTCTTCCATTACGTCCTTAACTGAAGCTTCAAGAAGCCCTTTGTTATTGAGCAATTTTGCCATGAGCTTGTTTTCCCTTACGCATCCAATAGCTTTCCTGTTCAGCATAACAGGAATGTTTGAATAACCTTTCCTCGTTATCAGCTCAAGAGCATCCTTCACAAAGGCATCAGATTTAACATAAACAATATCTTCGTTGCCGTTTGATTTTTTCACCTCGGAAATGTCGCGCAGCGTTTTAATTTCCTTATCAAGCATCTGATTCACTCTAAGCCATTCAACGTTGTGAACCTTTGAAAGATATCTCTCACCCGTATCACATACAAAGAAAACAACAACATCATCCTCACCAAGGTCTTTAGCTATCTCGAGAGTTACGTGGAGTATTGTACCTGTGCTTCCTCCGCAGAAGATTCCTTCCTCTTTCGTGAGTCTTCTTGCTGCCGCGAATGATTCCCTGTCGCTTATATTAATTATCTTGTCTATGTATTGAAAATGCACATTCTCAGGCAGACAATCCTGACCGATTCCCTCAACAAGATACGGTGTACCTTTTATAATCTCGCCCGATTCTTTGTAAGTTCTGAAGATGGACCCCAATGGGTCAGCCCCGATTACTTTTATGTCGGGATTCTTCTCCTTCAGAAATCTACCGGTTCCGCTTATTGTACCGCCGGTTCCTATGCTTGATACCAGGTGAGTTATCTTCCCGTCCGTCTGCCTCCATATTTCCGGCCCTGTTGTTCTGTAATGAATTTCAGGATTTGCAGGATTTGAATACTGATAGGCAAAAATGGAATTGGGGGTTTCTTTGTGTATTCGCTTGGCTACGTTCACATAGTATTCAGGACTATCAGGCTCAACCGCATTTGAAACTACTATTACTTCACCACCCAGCGCCCGAAGGTAATTTATCTTTTCTGAACTTACCTTATCTGTAACAACAAAAATTGTTTTATAACCTCTAACAGCAGCTGTGAGAGCAAGTCCTATCCCTGTATTACCGCTGGTTGCCTCTATAATAGTACCGCCCGGTTTTAATTCACCGTTTTTTTCAGCCGCCTCGATCATAGATAAGCCAATACGGTCTTTCACACTTCCGCCGGGATTAGAAGATTCCAGTTTGGCAAATATCTGCGGCTTTAATCCTTTTGTAATCTTGTTAAGTTTTATCAGCGGTGTATTACCGATAGTCTCAAGAATACTGTTTTTATATTCCATACAACCTTTCCATATTATTTAAAATAGAAATCATATCTCCACAGAGTTAAAACTTGAAATTGATTAAAAATAGTAGTTAATAATAAACAAATGTAGTGAATGATTAAAGCAGTTCAAGTGAGGTAAATTCTGTTGCCCTTTTAGGTTATATTTAGTTAACATTAATACAGTGCTTTTATAACATATAAAAAACTCTAAACGGGTGTTCGTACAGGCGGAGTTCTTAATTTTTATTGCGGGAAAAATGGGATAGCTTTTTTCACATATTTTAGCAAGATATTTAATTCTCTCTCTGTGTATGCAGAAATGAGTGTGGTTTTCTTATGCCCTTTATTTAAAAAATTCATACAACCATACAATCATTCTTGTGGGTAAGGAAGTTGCCACTCTTGTAAACGGATTCAAAAAAGCAGGATTTTATACTGTGGAATTCGATGCATCCAAATTAGCCAGTGGAACATACTTCTACAGACTTAATAGCGGTGCATTTATCAGTACAAAGAAACTTATTTTGATGAAATAAATACTATTTTTTAAAGAGAAGTTACCTCTTGGGGTGACCTTTTCAAATAAAATCTAAAATTTGCAAAAGGCAGAATGATGTTTAAAGTAATAATATTAGTAATAACAATAACCGGGTTTATATTTTCTCAGCAGCAAACAGATATTCCCTGGCCTACGCTGGCTGATTCCGATTGGCCGATGATAAAACACGATCCCCAGTTTACAGGAAGATCACCTTATAAAGGACCTCAAACCGGCACAGTAATATGGACTGCTGATCTTGAAGATGGTATTTTTTCAGGACCCGTGTTAGGAGAGAATGGAAATTTATATTTTGGTACTTACTATCAGGATCCGCAATTTCTTGGCCTCTCAGATTATTTTTATTGCTATGATTCTACAGGGCATTTTCTATGGGATTATAAGCTGGGCAGGAATCGTCCTCCTCAAACAGGTATTGTTATTGATTCAAGTAATACCATTTATTTTGGATCGCTTGATGGATATCTATATGCCCTAAAACCTGATGGAACACTCAAATGGGAATTTAATACCACGTGGCCAATCTTTGAAGAGTGGGAACACAATCTATATTGCAGGCAGGGATTCAAATCTTTTTGCATTAAATCTTGATGGGAGCTTAAAATGGAAATTTAGTTGCACTAAAATTGAAAAAGCACCTGTTATAGGTTCAGAGGGGAATATTTATTTCATTACTAATGGCGAACCTTTGTATTTTTATTCATTATCCCCAGAAGGAAAACTGAGGTGGATAAATAATGAGTTATATTATGGATCCTATTCAATGCCTACCATTGATAATCAGGGAAATATTTATACTATTGCCTTTGATACAGCTTGTTGTCCTTACTACGAGTGTTTAGTTTCACTAACTTATAATGGAAATTTCCGATGGAAATATATATTTGATGATGAATTAAACGATGATTTCTGGCAGCCATTAATAGAAAAAGGATTTGTTTCATTAATAGTTTATGATATGCTTGGAAGAGAAGCTGCCAACCTTGTTAATGAGAATCAGGTTGCAGGGCAATATACAGTAATGTTCAAGGCTGTTAATCTCCCTTCAGGTGTTTACATTTATTCCCTAAGAGTAAATGATTTTGTGCAGAATAATAAAATGACACTTTTGAAGTAAGATTTATTGATTTTTCAAAGATCGCCTGAATCAGGCGGTCTTATTTTTAAGAAAGATAACCCAGTTACTTAAAACTAAACCCTCTTAAAAATTCTTCAGTGTGCATTCTTTTTTTGCCTTCCAGCTGAAGCTCGAGTATCTCCAGTGAACCTTCACCAGCGCCAATAAATAGTCCAGCTTTGGTCCGCTTGATTTCGCCGGGATTAAGTTTTTCTTCAGAAAGTTTTGAGGTGTAAATTTTTATGAGCTTATTATCACGAAAAAAGAAAGCTCCCGGATAGGGCGACAAACCTCTAATCAGATTATGTATTTCCCCTGCAGGTTTATTCCAGTCAATCTGCTGAGTCTCTCTGGTTATCTTTGGTGCTGGTGAGGCTTTTAAGTTATCCTGCTCCTGCAGAACGAAGTTGCCCGTTTCGATCATCTCAACGGTTTTGAAGACTACCTCCGCTCCCATTAGGCTCATTCTATCGTGCAGCGTTCCGAAATTATCATCTTCCTTAATTTCTACTCTTTCCTGGTAATAAATATTTCCGGTATCCACCTTTTCAGCCAGGGCAAAGGTTGTTAACCCCGTTTCCTTTTCTCCTTTAAGTAGTGCCCACTGTATAGGCGCTGCTCCTCTATACGCGGGAAGCAATGATCCATGCAGGTTGAAAGAGCCTTTCGGCGGGATTGTAAATACTTCAACAGGCAGTATCCTGAAGGCAACGATTACAAAAAGATCTGCATCAAACTTTTTTAATTCGTTAATAAAATCTTCATTCTTTAGCTTTTCAGGCTGAAGCAGAGGAATATTATTATCGAGGGCGAATTCTTTTATCGGAGTGTGTGTAACTTTCTGACCTCTCCCCCTTTGTTTATCCGGAGTTGTTACAACTGCCGCAATCTGGTGTCTGCTTTCAAACAATCTTTTTAATGAAGGAATTGCAAATTCAGGAGTACCCATGAAAATTATTTTCATGCGAGCTGATAGTCCGAATTTTCTGTAATAGGATAGTCGATATCAACCTTACGCTTCCTGATTTTGTTGATATCTTTTTTATGTTTCTTTTTTAAATCATCAGGAATGAGATCTGTAAACAGGATACCCTGGAGATGATCATATTCGTGCTGGATTACACGGGCCATCAAACCGTCGACATCCATTGTCTGTTCCTGAAGGTCGGTATCGTGATAAACGATGGTAACTGCATCTGGTCTCCGCACTTCCTCCCTGACATCCGGAATACTCAAACAGCCTTCCTCCATAAGAACTTTCTTATCCGAACGGCTTATAATTTTAGGATTTATGAATGCAATAGGTTTGGTATCCTCATAATCTTCTACCTGGGATATATCAACTACAAATATTGCCTTATCAACGCCTACCTGGTTGGCGGCCAGTCCGATACCGTTCGCATTGCGCATCGTATCAAACATATTTTTAATCAGTTCGATTGTCTTCAGATCAACCTCTGTAACCCTGGCTGCTTTCTTCCTGAGGATTTTATCCCCGTATACAGTTATAGGTAACACTGCCATCCTTTTAACTTTTTATTAATTATTTCAAAAATATATAATTCATTTTGAAGATAAAAGTTTCTGTATCCATTCAAAATGATCTATTTAACCAGCAATTTGCCGTTTTTCATAATTACTTTACTATCCAGAAAGACAGTTGGTTCCTTAATTACACCGTCAAGATGGATTGGAACATTGATTTTTCCGCCCATCGACACATTATTGCCAAGCGCAATATGAACAGTTCCCAGCACTTTTTCATCTTCAAGCAGAATTCCGCTTAATTTGGCACTGTCATTTGTCCCGATCCCGAATTCAGCTATATTTCGTGCGTTTTTTCCAACAGAATCAAGCATTTTTACAAGTTTTTTAGCCATTGGACCACCGCTTATTCCCGCAGCGTAGCCGTTTTTTACCTCGACTCGAATCTTAGCTGCTTTTACTAAACCGAGCCCTGCCATCGATCCATCAACAACAAAAACACCGTTTGAAGTTCCTTCCAGGGGAGCAAGAAACGTCTCACCTGTTGGAAGATTACCGCTCTCTCCTTTTTTGTGAAACAGACCCTTACTTGCAATAGCCTCTCTCCCTTCAATGCTGAAAGCAATATCGGTCCCTGCCGGAGCTGTAACTCTGATTTCCCTACCCTTCTCCAGTATCTTTTTAAGTTTTATAGAAAGTCTTGAAATCTTCTTATAATCGGCATTGAGCCCGCGTATCATTACCTCCTTCGTTATGCCGGGGAATGTGGCTACTCTTACTCCTTTTTTTGAAGCACTTCTTCTTGCATCTGTGTGTGTTAATGATTTTGCGGTAGGGATAAATACAACATCAAACTGCTGCATAAGATGCGCAATTTCTTCAGGAGGTTCCTCTCCGTTGATCTTACCTGATTTCATTTCAACAAAAAGCGACTTATAGCCCAGGCGGATTGAGTTAGAGTAAAGAGAATATCCAATTTCGCGTTTCTGTTCATCTGTAATAATAAGAATCTTCTCGTTTTTTCTAGCGGCCATACATTCTTGTATAGCTATTACGGAAGCTGAATCCAGTTTGGTTAATTTCATATTATTTTTCTGATGAGATTAAAAGTTAAAGCGGTAATCCAACATTTAACTGAATTACAGCATTAAACCCGCCCTTTTCGATAAATTTCTTAGAATCGGGCGAATCCTGTGTGGATGCAAAGTATTTACCGTCACCGGTTTTCATTTTATCGATGCTGAAGTCAGTATAAGCAGCAACGCCCTCAATAGACAAATATTCATCAACAACCTCCAGGATGAATCCTGTACCTATGGTATACCCAATACTTGTTGATTCAGATCGATACTGTTCAACAATAGTAACAGCATTCGGCAGATTCTGAGTAGAAGTAAATTTGGCGTTATTGAAAAGTACAGCAGCGTCAACAACCTTCCAGCTTAAGCCCCCGGTAATCTGCGTTCCAAGGTCGATGCCGAGCGCCCAGTTAATAATTTCCAGTTGTAATGTTGTATTACCATTTCCCCCTTTGAGGTATTCGGTCGCTTTCTGTTGTTCAGAAAGGTTCTGATAAAAACCTTTGGCCGTTATTATAAATCCTTTAAATTTAGCACGAAAGAAATTCAGTCCCAGCCTGTAGCCATCTGCTTTTCCGAACTTATCCATCGGTGATGAAAGTGAATCTTTATATATGAGATTAAAATCGTCTATATAATCATTCAGGAGTCCAGGTTGAAACTTCTGATATGAATAACCACCATACCCCCCGACAAAACCCAGGCATCCAAACCCAAAGGTCTGAGCTGGCAGATTGCAGTTAAATATAACCCATAGTAAAACCAATGACACGGTAAATCTGCGTATGAACATATTTCCTCATGAGTATAGCAATACTTTAACATACAAATATTATATCTAAAAATGAATTGTAAAATAAGGAGTGTACGAACCTCATCAACCCCGCCCCGGCACCTCCCTTTACACTTCAGCCTGTTTCATTCCTTTTTCTAGACCATGGCCTCCGTGTCCCGTTTCAGCCTTTCTCAGCAAAAATGCAAAGATAAAGCCAAGTATACCGAGGATAGAAAATATCCACATACCGGGACGATAGCCCTGGGGATTTGTGGCACTTGCTCCGGCATAATCATTCGCCGCTCCGACAAGTATAGGAAAGATCATCATTCCTACCTGTTGTATTAGCGTCATGAGGGCATATCCTGAACCAAGTCTTTTTTCTTTAACAATATATGCAACAGCCGGCCACATTACTGCAGGAATCAGCGAGAAAGCAACTCCCATCATGATAACCGGAACATACAATGTTATACTGCTATAGCCCATTAAAAGATACACAGGCATTAATAGTATTGATCCAACCATCATAAGAGTTGCACGTTTGCCGATAAAATCCACCAGCAATCCTATCAGGGGAGTTGCTATCATTGCGGAGAGAGGTAGCATTGAAATCATCCAGCCGGCAGTCTCCCTGGTTACACTATGACTTTCCATGAAAAACTTTATCGCGAAACTTCGGAAAGGAAAGATTGCTGAATAAAAGGTGACACATAACAGTGTAATGTACCAGAATGATTTATTATATCTGAAAAAGTCTTTCAGGTTTAACTTATCAGTTTTTTCTCCTTTACCCAGAACAAATTTCTTTTCACCGGATGATTCAAGGATGAAATAAACCAGTATTCCGGCAAGTGACAAAATACCAATAATAGCAGCCAGGTATAAAGGCCCTGCATAACCCCCGTGATAAAGTCCTGGAAATACCGACGGAGAGTTATCAACTGCAACTGTACCGCTCCTTGCAACCAGCAGGTTAATACCCATAGCAAAACTCAACTCTTTAGCTTTGAACCATTTTGCAATAGCAACCGTTATGGCAACTATTAAAGGTTCAGAGCCGATTCCCAGAAGAAAACGTCCGGCAAGCATCAGCCAGAGATTTGAAGAAAATGCAACAAGAAAGCCTGAGAGAGAACATATTAATGCAAATATCACCGCAGATTTCTTTGTTCCCCATTTGTCTACCAGGATGCCTCCGAAAACAAGGACAATTATTGCGGCGGCACTGTAGTATGAGTAAAGCTGGCCGATATCAAAATCCGTAAAATTAAGTTCGGATTTCAGCTGGTCGGCAACAAGTGCAATAGAGTCGAAGACATAGTAATTCCCGAACATCGCAATGCTCAGAAATAAAAGAACCATCCACCTGAAAAAGGCGGATGGTTCTTTTTTTATAATTGCTGTGCTATTCATTTATCAGATTTTAATCAATCTTAGCCTGAGGCTTGCGTGAGACTTTATATAATATAAATCCCATCAATCCGAAGAAAATAACACCAAGGATTTCATAACCGCCTTCACCAAGTATACGACTTAAAAACCCTTCGGTACTTATCGACTTAAAGAAGTTAAATACATTATCGTTCACCGAGAGCAAGGCGACAATGACCCCCGCCAATGCACCTCCGGCAACCAGCCCGGTAGCAAATAAGCTGCCGCTTCCGAGTTCACTGTCTTCTCTCGCTTCGCCTTTCCTGGCTGCAATTTTATCAGAAACGCCTTTTATTGCTCCGCCAACAAATATCGGTAAGGTAGTAGATAAAGGTAGATAAGCACCTACTGCGAATGATAAAGCATTAACACCACAAAGCTCAACCGTAACTGCAAGGAAGGATCCTACCAATACAAACTGCCAGTCGAGATTAAATGATAGAAGTCCTTTTATCAGGGTCGCCATCAAAGTTCCCTGGGGTGCAGGGAATTTATCGCTTCCTATCGCGTGGATAATACCTATTGAGGCCATATCAGGCGTGGGAGAATCGAGCTGCTGAATTGTCCATCCTATAACAAGTGAAGAAACGATGGCTCCAATGAACAATGCAATCTGCTGGTATCTGGGAGTCGCCCCCACGAGATATCCGGTTTTCAGATCCTGTGAAGTTGCGCCTGCATTTGCAGCGGCTATACAGATCATCCCGCCGACAACCAGTGCCATAGGTTCGAATATTTTACCGGTCCAGCCTACTGCAATAAATACTAGTCCTGTGCCCATCAATGTTGCAATTGTCATTCCCGAAATAGGATTTGAGCTTGAACCGATTATACCAACAATTCTGCTCGAAACGGTTACAAAGAAAAATCCAAAGACAATAACTAGCACTCCGAGCAGCAGTTTATTAACTACTGTATCTCCCGGGATCATAGGAAGAATGACCATGATAATGATTAGTCCAACGCTTCCTACAATAACCGTAATGAATGAAAGATCGTTTTCGGTACGGGCAACCTTCACTTCTCCGCCTTTGTTTTTAAGGGAAGCTACACTGCCCTTAAAGGATGAGACTATGGTAGGGAAAGTTTTTAGGAGCGTGATCAAACCACCGGCAGCAACTGCGCCAGCACCTATCTGCCTGATATAGGCATGATAAATTGCGGTAGGATAACTGGCGAAGGTATGGAGCTGTGGATCCCAGCTGCCGGGACCTCCCGCTGTCACCAAATCCTTTAAATAACCAAGTTTTATCAACTGAGTTGCGATCACATCCGGTGGAACGAGACTTGCTAATAATGGTATCAGTCCCAACCAGGCTAGAACGCCGCCGGCAACCAGAATTCCGGCTATTCTGGGACCAATAATATACCCTACACCCATGTACTCGGGAGTAATTTCACCATTCACCGTTGCTGAAGGAAAAAACTTGTTTGTCTGTGCAGATACCCAGGCAGGAGCCTCGGCGATTACATGAAAAACTCTCTGAAGCAGTGCATAGCCAAGAGCAACAGCCAGACCCTGGTAAGCTGTTTTGGCAAAATCACCACCTTTATCGCCCGCGATAAGAACAGATGCGCAGGCTGTTCCTTCAGGGTATGGAAGAGTATGATGTTCATTTACTATAAGTGATCTTCGTAAAGGAATCATCATCAATGTACCAAGAATACCTCCGAACATAGCGAGCGCTAAGATCGTCCAATAGTTGAAGTAACCGGCACCGACACTTACACCCGAATCATTCAACGACATGAATAAAAATGCAGGAAGTGTAAATACAACACCAGCAGCAATAGATTCACCTGCTGAACCGGTTGTCTGTATTATATTATTTTCAAGTATTGTGGTCTTAAAATATTTTCTTCCTATGGAAATCGCCAGTACAGCGATTGGAATAGAGGCAGATACTGTTAACCCGGCTTTTAATGCCAGAAATACAGAAGCCGCACCGAATAGTATTCCAAAGAAGGCGCCCATTAAAATTGATTTAAGTGTTAATTCAGGAATTGACTGGGAGGGAGCGATATAAGGTTTGAATTCTGAACCTGCAGTAGTGTTATTCGCCATTAAATTCTCCAGATTGCTAAAGAAACAAAATTTAACAGACGAATATTTAGATTTTTATTCCGAAAAGCAAAGATTATTTTATCCGCCTGATATTTTAAGATCTTTTAATAGTAAAATACAAACTCCTTACAACAAACATCAGTGCGCAGGCAGCAGGCTAAAACTTCATTTTCCTCATTCCTATATGACAGATTGCGAAATCATACTTTACCGGGTCATCTGGATCAAATTTCTTCAGGTTCTCTGTGATTTCCTCTGCCATTTTCCAGCTTACATTTTTACGCTCCGTCAGGTTCAGCTGCCTGCAGATCCTGGCGACGTGGGTATCAACCGGAATAACGAGTTTATTATTTGGAATTTCACTCCATAGTCCGAAATCAAGCCCGTCTTTCCTTACCATCCACCTTAGAAAAAGATTCTTCCTTTTACATGCGCTCCCCAGCTCCGGCAAAGGAAACATAAACTTTGCACCCTGACTAAGCTGATCGTGTTTCGATATTTCTTTAAATTCTTCTATGAAGTGATGTAAAAATCCTGAGAGTCCGTTCTTGATGTTCTCATCTACATTCCGGTAATATTTGAGGAAAAGATTTTTAAGAGACCCGTGCTTTCTGTATATTTTTTCCATTACCAGGAAGAGAGTGATAACATCCTTATAGGAATAAAAGCGATGGTATAAATCCGGCAGGCCTTCATCATTCTTACGGCTGCTGAAAGAAGTAATGAATCTGTAAGGATGATTTTTTGAGATCTCAACAAATTTATTGAGGGTGTTAATTATTTGCTTTACGTTGCCGTATGCAAAAATAGCTGCTATAAATCCCATCACTTCAATATCTTTTTCATCGGAATAAAGATGAAGAAATTGAAGAGGATCAGGTGAAATCTTTGATTTATCGAAAGCTTTGTAATGATAATCTAATTTATGTTTAAGATCCATCCTGTCATTTTGATTATAAGTTGAAGTAATATTAATTAAACTGTTATGGTTGTACAAGTAATTATTAACCATTTTAACGTGAAAATGATGGAAATTATCTCTGGGTAACGAAAAACAATTAAATTAATTGCTTTTTGATTGATATTTGACCAGATTAATACTGTATTTAGGTCAGGCTTATTGGAAATAGTAAAAATATAAGTATCCACCGGCTCAAGCTAATTATATTTTTAATTATCAGGGTTAAATATTCTGCTGACCTTTTAAAGGGAGAAAAAAATGAAAAAGATACTCACGCTTGCTTTCCTGCTTATATGCACTAATCTTAACGCTCAATGGTTCTGGGTGAACCCACTTCCTCAGGGCAATGATCTTAAGGCTTCCAAATTGATAAGTCCTGACTTGGGCTGGGCTGTCGGCATTCAGGGTACAATTCTAAAGACAAATGACGGCGGTTTAACCTGGGAAAGTCAGATCAGTAGAACTAATGAGACATTAAATTCTGTCGGTTTTGTCAATTCAACTGATGGCTGGATCTGTGGTGATAATGGAATCCTGCTGAAAACCTCGGACGGCGGGCTGAACTGGGAGATTTTAAATACTGCTATAACTAATAAACTTTATTCCGTATTCTTCGTTGATGAAAATACAGGCTGGGTTGTTGGAAGTGATGGACTTATTCTTAAATCTTTCGATGGAGGTTCAAGCTGGTTAACACAGGGCATTCCAACTGATGACTGGCTCCAGACAATCTTTTTTATTGATGCAAATAGGGGCTGGGCAGCAGGAACAAATGGAACTATTTACGCAACTACAAATGGAGGAATTGATTGGGGACTGCAGTCAAGCGGAACGACTGAGATACTTTATTCTCTTTCATTTATTGATGTTAATTACGGCTGGGTAGTTGGCTGGAACGGAACTGTTCTTAAAACCACAGATGGCGGAATGAATTGGCAGCCAAAGGATATTGGCTCCTCCTCAATCTTGCTGTCCGTTCAGTTTGAGAATACCAACGCAGGCTGGATAGCAGGTGCTGACACAGTAATTTATAAAACTACTGACGGAGGTGAGACCTGGCAGCCAAATGGCAGCGGGAATGACTGGCCCTTATCTGCAGTATCTTTTTCTGATGAGAATAATGGAATCGCCGTAGGATTGCATGGAATACTATTGAAAACAACTGATGCGGGAACAAGCTGGGAAAGCGGTCTGAATGGGTATTCCGACTGGTGGCAGTCGATATATTTTGTGAATGGATATACCGGATGGGCTGCGGGACTGGGAGGCTCCATAATTAAAACGACCGATGGTGGGATACAGTGGGATTCTGTTTACAATAATCCTCTCAATGCGCAGCTCAGGTCTATCTATTTTATAAATGATAATATCGGATGGGCCTGCGGAAGTTCTGCCGGCGGTAATGTAATCAAAACCGAAGACGGCGGTGGAAACTGGACTCACCAGAATACCGGAAACAGCGGTTTTCTGAGTTCAATATTCTTCATCGATTCAGATATTGGCTGGGTGGTGGGAGATTCAGGCACTATATTAAAAACTACAAATGGCGGGACAAACTGGGTTAGTCAGTTAAGCGGTATAAATAATTCATTAAGCGGGGTTTTCTTCCTGGATGATAATACTGGGTGGACCTGTGGAAAATCAGGAAATATATTAAAAACAACCGACGGTGGTGCCTCCTGGGAAAGTACTGTGAGTAATACTAATAGAGACCTTAACAGCATAACTTTTACTGATGCTCTCACCGGTTGGGCTGTCGGTAAAAACGGAACCATCGTAAGAACTTCTAACGGCGGAAATACCTGGGAGATCAAAGAAAGCAATATTACAGCTGATCTATACTCGGTTCATTTTACCAACCAGGAAAGCGGTTGGATTTCCGGTAATGATGGAATCATTCTGGCTACCTCGAACGGAGGCGAATCCTGGGAAAATCAGTTTTCATCAACCCGTATGCCCTTATATTCTATATTTTTTGCAGATGACAATACTGGATGGGCTGCAGGTGCATTTGGAACTGTCATTAAAACCACTAACGGAGGCGTCACTCAGACAACAGATCATAGTAAGAATAATCGTCCGCAGTCATTTTCATTATATCAGAATTATCCGAACCCGTTCAATCCTTCAACCACTATCAGTTACCGGCTGGCTAACACGGTCTATGTTACAATTAAAGTATATGATTTGCTTGGAAGAGAAGTGGGTTCACTTGTTAATGAAGTTAAAAGTGCTGGCAGCTACACTGTAAAGTTTTCAGGGGACAAGTACTCCAGCGGCGTCTATTTCTACCAGCTACGCGCCGGAAGCTCTGTTGAATCAAAGAAAATGATTCTGGTAAAATAATCATTGCCGATGAATAGGTAATACACTATTTTCATAAGTGAATTTGAAAAGAGCATGATACTATAAAGACAATGGGAATTTAGATTACCGGGGAGAGCCTGATTCGCTTCAATAAATAAGACTTAACTTTTCATCTGAAATTTCAACTTGAAATATCTTCCGTTGATATTGTTATTACTTGCCGAACTGTTACCAGCCCAGATCTTTAATAATTATACTGTTGTAAACGGCTTACCCGATAATCATGTTAAGAGTATTGTACAGGATAACAATAGTTTTATATGGTTCGCAACGCTCAATGGACTGGCGCGTTATGACGGGTATGAGTTCAGGAAGTTTAAGCATGAACCCGATAACCCTGCCTCGTTGTCCAACGATGCTGTATGGATACTGCTGCAGGGAAAATCCGGATGTATATGGATAGGAACGAGGAGCGGTGATCTCAACAAGTATGATCCGCAAAAAAACAGCTTTGAACACTGGAATATCTGCAGCAGTGATGATGAGGAGAATTATATCTCCTGTCTCTATGAAGACTACGAATCAAACGTCTGGATAGGTACATATAATAAGGGTTTATATAAATTCAATCCTGCTGATAAATCCGTTACCAGATGGCAGCACAATGAATCGGATTCAAATTCTATCAGTAATGATTTCATTAATGCAATAAAGCGAGATAATAATGGAAATCTATGGATAGGAACATATTCGGGACTTAATAAATTCAACCCCCAGACACATCCTTCACAATTTATTAAATATTTTTCAAAACCTTCAAATCCCAATACCCTCAGTAATAACCTGATATGGAATATCACCCCATCAAAACTTGATCCCTATAGATTATATATAGGCACTTATAATGGTGTATCAATCTTAGATTTACGGACTAACAATTTCACTCGCCTGCTTCCTGCCAAACACGCTGTAAATCAGTTTTCCAACAGTATCGGTTCGTTGATAGAACAAAAAGAAGGAAATGAAACAGAACTATGGCTGGGCGGTTATGGAGGTCTCATTAAATACAGCCTGATCTCAGAGAAATCGGATCAGTGGTTTCATAATCACAGAATTCCCGAAAGCCTGGCAAGTAATCAGATAAATGATCTCATGATGGATAGTTCTGGTGTGATATGGATAGCTACGGAAGACGGGGTGAGCAGCCTGCCTAAGAAAATACTGAAGTTTAAAAAAGAAGTGCTCAGGTATGCGAAAGATGCAGACCGAAAAATACTGGGTGAGCTCGAGATTCATGCATTTTCACAAGTAGGTAATGGAGATATTTTTATAGGGTCTTCTGACGGGTTGAGAAAAGTTTCATTGAAAGGAAACCAGGCAGTGGTGACTGATATCCCTCAATTCCACGGCATTGATGTATGGAGTCTTGAAAAAGGCAACAATGGTTGTCTATGGATAGGGACTTATGGTAACGGACTTTACAACTACAACTTCAAGACATCAAAAGTTAATCCAGTTTCATTCAAGCCTCCTAATGATCGTGCAACTCCTTATAATTATGTCAAAACTATATATCAGGATGATCGTGAAAGGCTTTGGGTCGGTTTCTGGGGCGGCGGCCTTTCACTAATTGACCTGAAATCGGGCAGTCAGCGAATCTTCAGGAAAGAATCTGAAAATTATTCAGGTATTACTTTCAATGATGTCTGGAAAATTTATCAGGATGCTTTCGGTCGTGTCTGGATAGGAACCAACGGTGGAGGACTTAATTATTATGATGAGAGGAATAACAGGTTTCTCAGAATACAGGGATCCGATATGCCTATCAGCAATAATGTGCTGTCTATCTGTCAGCAATACAGAAATGTGATTTCAGAAAATACCATATTATGGATTGGAACCACTGAGGGACTGTTCAGGATTACTTTGAAAAACATCTATAATTTTGAAAATTTGCAGGATATTATTTCTGATATAAAACGTTATGCTAATCTTGAGGGGTTAACTAATGAGGTAATCTCAGATATTGTTGAGGACGAGAATCATAACCTCTGGATGACCTCAAACTTCGGGTTATCACAGTTTGCTGCCTCAGAAGAAATTTTTCTAAATTTTTCATCGAGCGACGGATTAACCGGTGCTGATTTTAGTGAAGGTGCATTGCTAAAGGACCAACAGGGTTTTATTTTTGCCGGAGGCAGCCAGGGATTAAATATCTTCAAACCGGAGGATATAAAATTATCGAATTTTAAAAGGAATGTTGTATTTACAGATTTTCTGCTTCAGAATAAAAGAGTACCAATAAACGAAAATTCTCCTCTCGTAAAAGAAATAACATATACCTCAGGCATTAAACTAAGATATGATCAAAACTCCTTCACGCTCTATTTTTCTTCATCTGACTATAATGCCTCTCATTTTATTGAATATTCCCATATCCTTGAAGGATTTGATGCAGAATGGAGTTACCCGGAAAGCCGGAATTATGTCTCATATACTAATCTTGATCCCGGAGAATATACCCTCAAAGTTAAAGCCACGAACAGCGATAGGGTATGGAATAATAATGTCTCACAACTGACACTATTTATTGCCCCGCCATGGTGGAAAACCTCCTGGGCTTATGCTGTTTACATTTTAATGATTACCGCCGGACTACTGGCTATAAGGAAATTTCAAATTACCCGCGCTGAGTTAAGGAATGAACTTAAGATGAGAGAATTTGAGGCCAGGAAGCATTTTGAAGTTGAAAATCTTAAATCGCGCTTTTTTGCTAACTTGTCTCATGAATTCCGTACTCCGCTTTTGTTGATGAAGGGCCCCCTCGATGAACTGATCACTTCACGTAAAGATTCCGGCGACGAGAACCTGAATCAACATCTGGATATGATTCAGAGGAACAGTGATAAACTTGGGAATTTAATCGATCAGTTGCTCGAACTTTCTCAGCTTGAAAATGCTTCAATCCCTGTAAAAGCTCGTAAGGATAATATATTAACAGTAATTAAAGGACTGGCAGCTTCATTTGATTCGCTGGCTTTACAAAAAAATATTAAGCTGGTTACTCTCGTCCCGGAAATGCCATTGACTGTCTGGTTCGACAGGGATAAATTGGAAAAGGTTTTCAATAATCTGCTTTCAAACGCCTTTAAATTTACTCCTTCCGGAGGAGTTATTTCAGTATCAATAATTATGAAGGATACAAGCGAATACATCGAAATAAAAATAGTAGATACAGGAATCGGGATACCGGAAGATCAACTGGATAAAATCTTCAATAGGTTTTACCAGGTTGATGATTCGAACAGCCGGGCGTTTGGAGGATCCGGAATCGGACTGGCACTTGTTAAAGAACTGGTTGAGCTGCATAAATGGAATATCCGGGTAGAAAGTGAACCGGGGCGTGGGACTGAATTCACTCTTTTTATCCCCGCAGGGGATTACCTTGAAGAAAATGAAATGGTAAATGAAAATAAATCCCACCTGATAGGTCAGTATGTACCGGTCGGTGATGTAAAATTATCAGGTCAGCTTTCGGATAATGTCATCCAGAACTCTATGGAGGAACCAATTTTAGGTTCTGATGCTGGCGGAATAAGTATACTTCTGGTTGAGGACTCAGAGGATGTGAGGAAATATTTAAATGGATTAATTAGTTCATGGAATGATTTTATTACAAGTTCTGAAAAGATTCGGATTGTCGAAGCGGAAAACGGACAGGAAGGGTTGATTGCGGCATACGAAAACCTGCCTGATATTATAATTAGCGACGTAATGATGCCTTATATGGATGGAATTGAGTTCTGTAAACAGGTTAAATCCCGATGGGAAACTTCACATATTCCTGTTATTCTTCTTACTGCAAAAGCCTCCGACCAGAGTAAACTTGAAGGGCTGGAAAATGGGGCGGATGAATACCTTACTAAACCTTTTAATTCCCGGGAGCTCTTTGCCCGTATAAGAAACCTGCTCTTACAGCGCAAAATGTTGAAAGAAAGATTTTCCCGGGAGATTAAATTAAGCTATGATACAGATAAAGACTCTGCTGCGGAAGATGAATTTTTATTAAAAGTACGGAAGGTTGTTGAATTGAATCTGTCTGATTTAGAGTTCGGAATAGAGGCTTTGGCTGAACAAATGTTTTTAAGCCGCAGCCAGCTTCACCGCAGATTGGTGGCAGCTGCAGGTATATCACCCGGTGAATTTATCCGGATCAGCAGGTTGAAACATGCAGCGAAGTTAATTCTGGAAAAAGACATGAGTATTACACAGGTATGCTTTGAGGTTGGATTCAACAGTCCATCCCATTTTACTAAAGCATTCAGTCAGCATTTTAATTGTCTGCCGTCTGAATTTTATTCGGCCGTCAAAGAGGGTAAAATATTTTAACCCCGGATAATTTTTTCCCGTCAAAGTTGACAGTCGATCCATCTTAATAGACTTTTCAAATTCAATCTCACCTTTTGCAACAAATCCGCTGCAAGTTGCACTAATAACGATAGCAGCCATCTCAGCGAAAGTCTACCTTTCATTTCAAATAATTGTTCATTTGTTATGAAACAGAGTATCGAAAAAATCAGGAGAAAGGAAAAATTTCTTACTATAATGTTAAATATCCTGATTCTCGTTGTATGTATCTGTATCTCGATACTCATCCTGGTCTTATTAAGCTGAAAACAGAGGAATCTGTTAAAAAATCAATAAAAGGAGCAAATAAAATGAAAAAACAATTTCTATTGTTATTATATATAGGGCTTTTTATGCTGCTGCAGGCTGATGCAGGAGCGCAGTGGGTTCAAACTGGACCTATCGGAGGCTGGATTGAAGATCTTAAAGCCAGCGGGAATACTCTCTATGCAGCTTCTTATGGCGGCGTCCTTGTATCTACTGATAATGGTATGGACTGGACTCATTCCAACTGGGGGCTGATGAATGGAGATATCAGGTCTGTGGCTGCCACAAGTACGAAAGTCTATGCCGGAACTTACGGAAGCGGTGTGTTTATAAGAGATCTTTATGGCTTAATCTGGAGTCCGACCACACTTTCTAACCAGGCAATAACCTGCCTGGCTACAATCGGGGACTATGTCTTTGCCGGGACGTACTCAACAGGGGTCTGGCTATCAACAGATAATGGAACATCCTGGTCACAGGTAAATAATGGTCTAACGGCTCTTCAGGTTGAATGTTTTACAACCAAAGGTACCGATATTTACGTGGGGGTTGGAGGTGGCGGAGTCTTTCGTTCAACTAATAACGGAACTGACTGGACAAATGCAAGTGCAGGGTTGCCGAGCAACTCACCAATTTCACTTGCCGTAAATGGAGATAACCTGTATGTGGGTTTATGGGCCTGGGGTATCTATACTTCTCCCAATAACGGACAGGGATGGATCTCCTTGGGAGAACCTGTAGGTTATCCTTCTTCTTTTGCCTTCGATGGAACGGATATTTATGTTTGCGGTGGTGTTAATGGCGTGTATTATACAAATAATGATGGGTTGGACTGGACAAAACTCAGCAATGGTATACCAGCTACTTCTCAAATTCGCCAAATTTGTTTTAGCGGAACGAACTTAGTACTGGGGGAATCAACTGTAAACGAGGGTTCCCAGGGTTTGTTTACATCAACGAATTACGGGGCAGACTGGACGTACATTAATTGGGGCTTACCTAAATATTGCTCTAATGACGTTAAAGCTAACAATGGTAAATTATTTTCAGCAACATGCGGCAGCCTCTATCGCTCTACTAATGAAGGGAATAACTGGAATAAGCCGACTCTGCATGGTGAACGCAGCTGGGCAGATTTTACTTCACTTGCTTTTATGAACTTTAATAATGGTTTTGCTGGAGATGTAAATGGTTATTCTTATATAACAACTAACGGCGGGGACGAATGGACTTGCAAGGCTCAGATCGAAAATGGAGCTACCGTTACTTCTTTTGCATTTATAAGCACTTATATTTTTGCTTCTACAAAACCATACCTTGCAGGCGTAGAAGGAGGAGTTTATCTCTCGTATGATAACGCCAATACCTGGACCAGGGTAAGTACGGGATTACCGACCCTCGCTGATACAAATACAATAGTCACTTCACTTTCGGTTATTGGGACAAATCTTTTTGCAGGAACAGGTCACGGTGTTTATCTCTCAACCGATAATGGTGCCAGCTGGACAAAGGTCAGCAGCGGTCTCACAGGCAGTTGGGTATATGCCCTCGCGGTTATGGGAAATGAATTATTTGCTGGTCTGTACGAAAATGGTGTGTTCCGTTCAAACGATAATGGAACGACATGGAATCCGACTTCCCTCATCGATAATGTAACTGCCCTTGCAGTAGTCGATACAAACCTGATTGTCGGAACCTGGAGCCACGGAATGTATAAGCTTAATAATTTCGATTCTACCTGGAGGCCTGTGGGTTTGACAGGAAAATATATTACCTCCATAACCTCTGATGGCAGCAGTATATACGCCGGCACCAACTATAATTCGGTTTGGAAACGCCCTCTTCTTCAGGTAACAGATCTTAAAGAATTGAAATCCGAGAATCCTTCAGAATTCACATTATATCAGAATTATCCGAATCCTTTTAACCCTTCTACTAAAATTCGTTTTGCCCTGGCATTTTCCGAATTGGTAACATTAAAAATTTATGATATACTAGGTAATGAAATAAGGACCCTGGTGCATGAAGAAAAAACCGCAGGTGAATACCAGGTGGAATTCGATGCAAAGGAGCTTGCCAGTGGTATTTATTTCTATAAGATGCAGGCAGGCAGCTATACTGAAACCCGCAAAATGCTCCTGATAAGATAAGTTAAATTACATTGCAAAAAAAAGGCTGCCTTTTGAGCAGCCTTTTTAATACCCTGATCGCAGGAGTCTATTTCATCAAAATCATCTTCTTAGTAAATGTTATCGACCCGGCAGTCATTCTGTATATATAAATTCCGCTGCCTTGTTTTGATCCATCAAATTTTACTTCGTGTACTCCTGCTGTCTGCTTACCGTTAACAAGTGTGGTCACTTCATTACCAAGAACGTCATAGACTTTAATTATTACATCAGTCTCTCCCGGCAGTTCGTATCCAATGGTTGTAGTAGGATTAAACGGGTTAGGATAATTCTGTTCGAGCACGAAACTTTGAATTATCATAAAGTTAACCTCCAGGGTTTTCGAGTAACTGTATTGTCCTGCAAAGTCAACTTGCTTCAGCCTGTAATAATAAGTTCCACCTACTGACGGTTCATCTGTATATTCATATCTGCCAGGAATGGTTGATGTTCCTTTTCCATCTACATAGCCGACTATTATCCAATCTTTTGAATTTCTGCTTCTTTGAATTTCAAAACCTTTATTATTTGTCTCTGTCTGTGTCTCCCAGCTAAGCAGCACTTTCCTTCCGGATGTTTTGGAGCTGAAGGAGGAGAGTTCAACAGGGATAACGGAGGTTGTATCATTAATTATTGCAGTCCAGACGCTTAAAGAAGAATTATTCAACCGCATCCACATTGGATAAATCATCCTGTTGTAAGCAGCAATGTTTGTATAATCGCCGAAAAATATCCCTGAAGTTGGAGTAAAAGAGGATTCACTTACTTTGAAATTATCAAAGGTGTCGCCGCCGTCGGTAGACCTTGCAACAAAAACATCAGTTGCTGCTCCTGTTGTATTCCTCCTGTCATAGAAACAGCAGTAAATAAATCCTGTTGTCTGATCGATCGTCATCCAGGTGAAAAACTGGTGGCGGGTAGTATTATCATCATTAACCTTTAATGGTGATGTCCATGTATTACCACCATCGGTTGATTTTACAAAGAATACATCTGTATTGTCTGTTCCGTTTCTCTGATCCGACCAGTTAATGTATATATTGCCGTTATAAGACGACGAGCTTCCGGTGTCGCATGCGGTAATTGGAAGACCGTTAGCACGATATATTCCTGAAACTGCAAAGTCCCACCCTCCGGGAATATCGGAGACAAAAATATCGTTTCCCCAGGTGGTTCCGCCGTCGGTTGACTTGTCAAACATTAATCCCAGCGGTCCGGCCCAGCTTACATAGATCTGTCCGTCAGGTCCAACACAGGGTACAGCTCCTTCATCTGTATCATCACTGTCAATACAATCACCACTGACATCACTAATGGTTACTGCGGGAGACCAGGTTAGTCCCTGATCAGTGGAACGGGAAAAACGGATCCTTGAACTATCGGCAGGATTTGAACTGCCGTAGCTGTCAAACTCGGTCCATGTTACATATACATTACCATGATAAGGAGAACCTGTCATATCAACCCCAATCCATTCTTTATCCTGCTGCTTGGGGTTATTGAACCCAATACCTGCACCATCATTATAATTGACACCGTGATTGGTTGATCGCTGTATTACAATTCTGTCAATCCAGTAGCTGGCAACAGAGAGATGACCGTAATACAAGTTGCTGCTTCCGTCATAGACCAGGCAGGGATCACCCCAGACGCCGAGTGAAGACGATAATGTCTGCTGGCTCCAGTTATAGCCGCCGTCAGTTGAGTAATATGTATAATCGATATTTGCCCCCGCTGCCAGATAATTGGGATTTGAAGGATCAATGGCTATTGAAACTTCTTCAGGATCTGAGCTTGAAGGGTTATTTATCATCACATTGGGATATTGGGCATATTCCTGTGAGCTGATAAAGAGAATCATAATAAATAAGTATAAATATTTCATTTTGTTCCTGAACAATAGTTAAGGGTGTTTGCGATTAAAAATAACCTCTGTAAATTTACTAAAATATGAATTAAAGAGGTTTGAGCGGAGGAATATTACCCTGTTAGCTGTACGACAAACGATTATGGTCAAAAGATCTATTTTATTACAAAAAAGGAAACGAATGTCATTAAAAGCAAAATATCAGCCAGTAATTGATCTTCTGAAAGAAATGGGACTCGATCGCCTGAAAGTGAAAGAGGATAATGGTTCTTTAACAATTAGAGGTGAGGTTGACAGCGTGCAGGAAAAAGAACTCCTTCTGAAGAAAATTCACCAGGTAAATTCAGAGAATGCCATGGATATAGATTTCAGTGTGGGTATTAAAGGATATTAAATCAATTATAGAATGCTCAGGTTATTGGTTATTAATCCTAGTTTTGTTTGAAATATTTGAGCAATAGAATCAGCTTTTTCTTTTGCCTCTTCAGCTTTCGTCCCGTTGAAATTTTCATCCACTGTTTTTTTGAAAAGCTCCAGCCACCTGTGAAAATGTTCCGTTGTAACAGGCAGTTCGATGTGAGATGTAAAGGGCTGTCCTTTATAAGTGTTGGTATCAAAAAGGACAGCACTCCAGAAACTGTACATTATAGGTAAATGTTCCTCCCAGTTGACCTTAGCAAATTCATTAAAGACCGGGGATAATAAACGGTCTCGATTAACCTTCTCATAAAATCTATCAACCAGGAGTATAATGTCTTCAATATTTTTTATATCCATACTACCGGAAATTTAATTACCTTAAAATACAAAATCTCTTAAAGTAATTCTTGTTCCAGCTCAACAGCCTTAGGGAAAAGAATAAAGTTCTCAAGGTAAATATGTTTGTGGAGGTCTTCTTCAAAGTCTTTAAGCTCCTGCATAGTTACACTATAAGTACTGCAGCCATCTTCAGGAATTGTATAACCATTAGTAAGGGACCTGATTTCATACATCTCATCCCCTGCCGCCTGGTGTTCAGCCTCCATCATTCTGATTGGGTTTTTAACCGTCCCGAAAAAAGGGGCCTCTGTCTTATTTCCGCTTCTTTTTGAGATAACTAGCCGTTTGATAAATGGAAAAAGCATTTGTTCCTCTTTCATCATATGCTGCCTGAGCTCTTTGTAAATCTTTTCGAAACTTTCAGCAACCTTCAGCAACTCAGGGTGAATTTTCCCATGCACTGCAGCGATCTTCTGTGTATGAGCTGAAAGTACCGGGATCATTCTGTTAATATAAGCATGATGATTGTTCACAATGTAGTCAATTAAAAAATCAACTTCCCAATCAGCATAATTATCATTTCTGCTTCCTTTGTTTTCAATTGTCCTAAGTTCTTCAAACACCTGGGAGGAATTGAGTCCTTTCTCCCTACAGGCTTCCGAGACAGGTTTTTTGCCTCCGCAGCAGAAATCGAGACTGTATTTTTCAAAGACAGCTGCCGCTTTGAAGTTCCTTGTGACTATTTCTGAGAGTGTCAATCCTGTAAAATCATTGCTCAGAATTTCGCTTCTGTTCTGTTCCATTTAATATTCCTTTGATTTATTAATTTCATCCTTTTTTTCAACATCAGTTGAGGCTGCTTCTTTGTTGAATTTCTTGATTGCAGCCGTGCCTGTTGGGTGTCCGTATGTATTCATATTCTTATAATGAATAAAATATTCGCTCTTTGAGATATGGTTCCCCCAATGTCCACTAAAGATGCCTATTCCAGTTACCAGCATAAATATTGATACTACGCCTACAGCAACATATTTTTTATTTACCTTCTTTTTGCCCGGGAGTACTGAGTTAAGATCAAGTGTATCTGCAACCGGACAGACGTCAACACAGCTCAAACATGTATTACATTCATCAGAGATAACCGTATTAACTTTATCAACCTTTATGTAGGAAGGACATGCTTTTGCACATAAACCGCAGTCGATGCAGCTTACAGGATTCCGTTTGATCTTGTGTGGACTTAAAAATGACAATAAGCCAAGCAGTGCCCCGTATGGACACAGGAATCTGCACCAGAAATTTCTTATCAATATTGAAAGGATAAAAAGCACCGCAAGTATAATAAGGGCATTTTGTGAAATATCAGCAAAGAAGTAATACATCTTTAAGTCGGCCACAATATTATAAGGACTATCAAGGAAAGCCTGTAATGCAAGCGTCGACAATAGGAAGAACACTGAGTAAAATAGAAAACCCAGTAAAAGATATTTAAGGCTTCGTAGTGGATAATCAATCCATTTAGGTAGGTGTATCCTTCTTTTGAATATTTTTTTGAATACCCTTTCGCCGAAGTCCCCAATAAGTTCTGAGATAAAACCCACAGGGCATAACCAGCTGCAGAAAGCTTTTCCAAAAACCAATGAAACCAGCAGAATTGCCATAAAGATGAATAATCCTGCCGGATGAGCAAAATGTATCTCCCCGGTAGTTATGAAAAGATAAAAACTCATAAAGGAACTTATGGGAAGAAAGCCATCCACGCCTGGGGGTCTGTTCACGAAAGATGAGGCTCCTCCTGTCTCGAGGTATTTGCTGAATAAGAAAAATTCCACTCCGATCCATATACATAATAAAGCAAAAGCACTTTGGACAAGAAAACGGTATTTCTGAACTGGTTTCTCAGTATTGCGGATTATTTTCTGTTTAGTTCTCATATCGGATAATAAAGTCTGATTTGATACCAAAAAATTTTCAAAGATTGCTGACTTTTCGTAATGTACTCTCTTTAAATTTATCTATCGTCTCATCAGTAAGCATATTGTATGCCTTGTTTCTTAATTCCCCCCACTTATAATGTAATGGGCAGGGATGATCGGGACTGCAGTGTGGAAACCCAAGCACACAGTTATTGAAAATGCCAAGACCGTCTATTGCTGCCACTATATCTATTAATCTTATCCTGGAAGGATCTTTAGCCAGAAAAAAACCTCCTGATTTACCTTTCTTGGAATCTACTATACCACTTTCGGTAAGGTTTTGAAGAATCTTAGAGACAAATTCTTTTGGAATGCTGAGCTTTTTTGCAATTTCATCCGCTGATATTACCTCCCCGGTATGCTGGGCAGCAAGGTAAAGTACCGCTTGTAGTCCATATTCGCATTTTTTTGAAAATATAACTGTCATTCTAGCTAATCAGATTAAATTGTCTGATTAAATATAGGAAAGTGAGCGATTATTGTCAATTCTTTTTGAAGGAAAATGCTTATCCTTAAACTTCCCTAAGTTGTTATATCGTTTTTAATAAAATTCCGTTCGAAATAAAGATGCCCTATTTCAGCTCCTACGATAAAAACGACTGAGGAATAATAAATCCAGAAGGCAACTACTACAACAAGAGCATACGCCCCGTAGATCCTGTTGAATGCTGCAAAATTGTACAAATAATATCCGAAAAGTTGTTTAGCGGCTTCCCATAAGATTGCCGCCCAAAGCGCACTCATAAATGTTGCTTTTCTTCCAAGCTTTCGAAGCGGTACAGTAAAGTAAAGGACGCTGAAAACAATAAAGATGAGTAGAAGCGATAAGAGAGAAAAAATAACGTGACTAAAAATTCCGTTTGATAAAAAACTGAAGACTGTCCACTCCCCTGCTTTCTGTCTAAGCAGATCAATGGTAGGCATAGAGATCGTTGTAACGAAGAATATTATGATAACCATAAAAACAAGCGCAAAATCCCTCAGCTTCGCGATAAATATATTAACATCAGTTTCAACTCCATAGACTTTATTTAATATTGTTCTCATACTACTGAATAAACTGCTTGCAGCGAACAATAAACCAAAACCGCCTATAATACCGGCAATGTTTCTGTACTCTATGACCTCATTAATACGGTTAAAAATGATCTTCTTAACGAACTCTGAATAGCGTGAGTAAGGTATTATTGTTTCTATTAGAGTATTTATCTGAAATTGAACATATGAGGAGTCAAGCAGATTACCCAGAACTGCAAATATTATTAAAACAAAAGGAACAATACAGAGGAATATGGAGAAGGCCAATCCCCCGGCAAATAAGAACACATGGTGATCGCCAACCCTGTTTGTTAGTCCATTATAATAGTAAACAATAAATTTTTTTATCTTCTGAAATCCTGGTGTCAGATACAGGATAAAACGAAACTTCCTGAAAATTTCGTATACCGTTAATCCCCTAATCCTGGATTTTATTTTAGATTTAACCATTCATTATGTCGGAAATGGTGTTGTAATAAACTTCAGCCAGTTTATTAACATCAATTTCCATGATATTATTCACTTTTAATGAACTTCCGCCCGTTTTACCGAGTAAAATAAATGACTGCTCTTTCTCACGCAGATAATTTTCAAAATCTTCTATTGAATCTTCTCTGATTGAAACGATAACACGTGACTGGCTTTCAGAGAAGCATGAAAAATCTCTACGTGTTTTTACAGGCACATTCAATTCTGCCCCTATCTTACTTTCATTATTCATTATACAGCATTCTGCCAGCGCTGACAAAATACCGCCTTCAGAAACATCGTGTGCAGACATGATAATTTGTTTCTTAATTAAACCCAGAAGCGAATCATGGAGTTTCTTTTCAACGGCGAGATCGATTTTCGGAGAATCTCCCTGTACTTTTCCATGTATTACCTTAAGGTATTCACTTCCTCCTAATTCTTCGAAATCTTCTCCAAGCAAATAAATAAAGTCTCCCGGTTCCTTAAAAAATGAAGTAGTTATATTTTGAGGATCATCGATCAAACCAACCATACCTATTGTCGGTGTGGGATACACAGCACTTAAAGGTGATTCATTATAAAAACTTACATTACCTCCGGTAACCGGAGTATCAAAAAATCGGCAGGCATCACCCATACCTTTTATTGCTTTTGTAAACTGCCAGTATACCTCAGGTTTATATGGATTACCGAAATTGAGGCAATTAGTTATTCCCAGAGGCACACCCCCTGAACAAACAATATTTCTTGCTGATTCAGCTACTGCTATTTTGGCTCCTTCTTCGGGATTAAGGTAAACGTATCTGCCATTGCAGTCAGTTTTTACAGCCAGAGATTTGTTTGTGTCCTTAATCCGGATAACCGCAGCGTCACATCCTGGGCCAACGACTGTATTTGTTCTCACCATTGAATCATATTGTTCATAAACCCAGCGTTTAGATACAATATTTGGTGATGAGAACACCTTAAGGAAGGTTTCGGTTATATCTTCAGACTCCGGCAGTGAATCAAAATCGAATTCCCTGACACTTTTTAAATACGAAGGTTCTTTGGTTTCTCTGTGATATATGGGAGCTCCGCCACCAAGGACCAGTTCAAAGGCTGGCATCAGTGCTTTGGTGCCTCCTTCATAATTAACCTCCAGATTGCCGTCATCGGTAACCTCACCAACTATCTCACAGTGAAGATCCCACTTTTCGAATACAGATTTAACTTTATCCTCATAACCTTTTTTCACAACGCACAGCATTCTTTCCTGGCTCTCAGAAAGCATAATCTCATAAGCGCTCATACCTTCTTCACGGAGAGGAACTTTATTGAGATTTATTTTCATTCCTGAATTTCCCTTAGCACTCATTTCACATGTTGAACAGGAAATGCCCGCCGCACCCATGTCCTGGATTCCGATTAACCAGTCGTTTTTGATAATCTCTAAGGTTGCTTCGAGGAGTAGTTTTTCCGTAAATGGATCACCCACTTGAACGGAGGGGCGTTTCGCCTCGGATTTTTCTGATATTTCTTCTGAAGCAAATGTTGCGCCGTGAATTCCGTCCCTTCCTGTGGAGGAACCTACGATCATTACAGAATTACCTTTCCCTTTGGCAACAGCGCTGGCAACCAGGTTTTTTTTAACTATTCCTACAGCCATCGCATTTACAAGAGGGTTACCCTGGTAGGATTCATCAAAGTATACTTCACCCGCTACTGTTGGTACCCCAAAGCTGTTTCCATAATCTCCTATCCCCTTTACAACTCCTTCGAACAGATAGCGTGTACGGGCATCATCAAGAGATCCGAAACGTAATGAATTAAGGGAAGCTATTGGACGGGCCCCCATCGTGAAAATATCACGCATAATTCCTCCGACTCCAGTTGCTGCACCCTCATAAGGTTCAACTGCAGATGGATGATTGTGACTTTCGATTTTGAATGCAACTGCGTATCCGTCACCGATATCAATAAGTCCGGCATTCTCTTCTCCTGCACCCACCAGCAGTTTGCCGCCCTCTCTGGGAAGAGTTTTTAGCAGAGCTATTGAATTCTTGTAACTACAGTGTTCACTCCACATTACAGAGAAAATACCGAGTTCAGTAAATGAGGGGGTTCTTCCCAGGATTTTCAGAATTCTTTTGTACTCTTCTTCGGTTAATCCATGTTCGTAGGCAAGTTCGGGAGTTACTTCCGGTTCTGTCATATCAATACTATTTTAATTTTCTATAATTAAAAATTGATTTTAAATATAAAGAAATAATGACTGGCAGAGAAACTAAAGACGCAGGGTGCAGAATGATTAAATTGAGTTCTTAAAATAATCTATAGTCATCCTCAGACCATCCGCTCTTTTAACTTTTGGTTCCCAGTTAAGTATACGTCTCGCTTTTTCAATCGAAGGCTGTCTGACTTTAGGGTCGTCAACCGGCAGATCTTTATAGACTATTTTACTACTTGAACCTGTAATTTTTATGACTTCTTCAGCAAATCCTTTTATTGAGATCTCCTCGGGGTTTCCAATGTTAACAGGTTCAACTTCAGAAGACATAAGTAGTTTGAATATCCCTTCGACCAGGTCCTCAACATAACAGAAGCTTCTTGTCTGAGAACCGTCGCCGAATACTGTAATATCCTCGCCCTTAAGAGCCTGACCCACAAATGCAGGGAGCGCTCTACCATCATCAAGCCTCATCCTTGGTCCAAAGGTATTAAAAATTCTCACAATTCTGGTTTCAAGGTTATGGTAGCGGTTATAAGCCATTGTGATTGCTTCAGCAAATCTTTTAGCCTCGTCGTACACTCCGCGCGGTCCGATAGGATTAACATTGCCCCAGTAGCTTTCAGGCTGCGGATGAATAGCTGGATCGCCGTAAACTTCGCTCGTGGAAGCTAATAAAAACCTGGAATTCTTTTCTTTTGCCAGTCCCAGAGCTTTATGGGTTCCGAGTGAACCCACTTTCAGTGTCTGGATAGGCAGTTTCAGATAATCTATGGGGCTGGCTGGAGACGCAAAATGAAGTATATAATCAACTTTACCGGGAATAAAAATGTAGTTCGTAACATCATGCTTTACAAAAGAAAATTTTTCATTACCGGCAAGATGACTAATATTATTTGTATTTCCTGTTATTAGATTATCAACACAAATAACTTTTAATCCTTCTTTAAGCAAGCGGTCACAAAGATGTGAACCTAAAAAGCCGGCACCCCCTGTTACAACTGCAGTTTCAGACAATTTTACTCCTTCGATTTATGCCAGTATGTTTTTCTTTCACTCAAGACAACAATTAGACTCATCAATAGGAAAATAAAAATACCTCCGGTAATTGTAGAGAATATGGTATTTGGCGCTGATTTTCTTTGTGGAGGTATTGCTTCATCCAGAACCTGGATGGTTGGAATATCCCGGTTCTCCTGAATTTTCTCTTTATAATATTGCTGCTGAAGCAGCAGATAAACTTCATTCTGAATCTTTACATCCCGCAGCAGCGAAGCAAGCTCTTTCCCAAGTTCCGGAACATCCTTAAAAGCAACCAAATAATCCTGGCTCCCCATAGCCATCTTATCGTACTGCTCCCTTAACTGACCAAGTTTGGTTCGCAACGCAACCAGGGTTTGATTATCTTCACGAAGATTTGATTGTAAAAGTCCGAGTTGAACTTCTGTTTTAATTATTTCGGTTTTTAATCCCGCCGCGGCTTCAATTGCTGCATTAACCTGCTCTGGGAGAGATATTGCCTTATTTGTCTGCTGGAAAACTGCCAGTTTATTTTCGACAGAATCAAGCTGACTTTTTGTTTTCACAAGCTGTTCTTCAATATATTGACGTGCGCGTTTTGCCTGGGAGGATAGTTTTTCCCTGTTCATCTTATCGAGAGCTTCAACATATGCATTCGACAAATCGGCAGCAAGTTTTTTTATCGAATCCTGATTTGAGGTTATAAGTGGAATGAGCGAAGTAGAAACTTCCACGTTCAGCTTGATTATGCCTTCTTTAGTCAGATCAATTTCCAGTTTATCCTGTAAATTTTCGGCGGCTTTAAATTTGTTTCCAGTGTTATAATAATTTTCGAGATGATACTTATTTACCACGTATAATGCAGCCGTCCTGCTTTTGAGCATTTCAACATAGAGCTGTGAGTTAGCACTTGATAACCCTCCTGTAATTATACTGGAAAAATCCTGTCCGCTTAGTAAAGTACTCAGCGAACCGGATTCGTTGCTATTATCAGGAGGCATCACAGAAATGGTTGATTTATACGTCACAGGATAAATGAAGAACAGGATAAGGAATAATACAATGGTTGCAGTGATTGTCACCTTAACAATTTTATTCCTATGAAAGATTATTGTATTTAATATTTCGTGATAATTCAATTTCTACCTCGAAGCAATTATGATCGCAACCGTAGCTGCAATAATTGATGCAACCTGTCCAACAATTGTAAGTGAAGTTGTAAAGACATCCCAGAATTTTGGTCCGGGCGGAATTTCCGGTATCCAGATTGTATCACCCGGTTTAAGTGTATCAACGTCTTCAGCATCAATCCATTCCCCGCTGTTTGCTTTGATGACGCGGACATCCCCTTCTTCTGCCCGCCAGCCAAATCCTCCCGCAAGTTTTATATAATCGTTAACTGTTAGTTCCGGCTGATAAATAATATTTCCCGGACTAACAACCTGGCCAAGGAGTATTATGTAGTCTTTCGCTTCCGGAACGTTAATAACATCGCCTCGTTTCAGGATAAGATCTTCTGCTTTATCTCCTTTATTAAAGAGAAGATTGAAATCCACAACCACTTTCCCGGCTCTTTGACGCGATTTAGCCTTAAAGTAATCATATTCATCATCAGTCATATCTGCCCGCAGCATTATTTTTAAACGTTCGTACTCCGGATCTTCTTCTGCAGTACCCGTATGCCTGGTTAACGTTGCGTCAATGAGTGAAGCATCTTTCCGGAATCCACCAGCCTGATGAATTAATTCTGAAAGTAGGGTCTCATCTTCATTAATTTTATAATAACCTGGATATTTTACAAAACCCTCTATCTGTACATATTTTGGTTCGAAATAATTCGGAATTTGTCTTATCATAACCTGGTCCTCAAAATGTAATAGAGGATTACCATCCGTAATAGAAGCATAGTCATAATATCGGCTTACTTGCGTCCTGCCGTCCAATTCAAAGCTCACAACTTCGATAGAATCTTTTCTGGCCTTCGCCATCAGTCCGCCGGCAATTGTGATGAGATGGTCGACACTCTCGCCTTCAACAAATTCATATCTACCCGGATATTTAATCATACCGTAAATTGTAACAACCTTATCAACTCGGTCAACAATTACAACATCTCCTTCTCTCATTAATGGATTATTCTTGCGTTCCGCCAGCCTTAAAAAATCTAGAAGATCGTAAATCTGTTCTGTGCTGTCCCTGTGAATAATCCGGATATTTCTGAAATTTGAAGTTTTGTTCAAACCCTGTGAATCCATTATCAGATCGATCAGTCTTGAATTAGCCGGCATTATAAAAGTCGAAGGCTTTTTTACATCTCCGAGCAAAGATAATTTAATCTTTCTGAAATCAACCAGGGATATAAAGACATTCACGTTCTTGTAAAAAGTATTAACCGATTTATTTATCTTCTTTTTTGCCTCTCTAAGCGTTAAGCCGTTTAAATTAACACCGCCTACCTTTGGAATATACAGCACGCCTTCCTGGTTTATAAATAGGTCAAGAGGTATTTCTTCAATTCCATTTATTGAAATAAAAATTTTATCGCCTGGTCCAACAATATATTCATCAGGATTTACACTTCCCTCTGTTGCTTCCATGGGTAAATTTTTTCCTGCAATAAAAGCAGATGAATCAGAAAATAAAGCAAATGTTCTTTCTTTGTAATCAGGCAGGTTCTGGCCATGAACAGAGCAAAGTATTCCGCTCAGCAGAATAAGTATAACAGAAAGGGCTAAATTGTTTTTAATTAATCGGCTATTTTTTATCATTTGAAAAGCTATTGTCAACTCTTTTTTTCTGTTTGGGATATTTTCTTCTTTTTACCTTCTGTAGGGCGTGAATAATAGTAGTAATACTTATAGTAAGAGCCATAACCGCTTTTATAACTAAAATTATTCAGCACGGTACCAATGAAGGAGGATCCATCCCTTTTAATTAATTCAACTGATTTTTCGAGCAGCTCAGTTTCAGTAGTTTCAGCAGAAACTACGAGAATACTTGCATCAACCAGACTTGCCAGGATTTCTGAATCCGTTACTGCGATGACTGGCGGTGAATCAAGCAGGATTATATCATATTTCTCCTTAATAATTCCAAGGAATTCTTTCATTGCCTTCGATTCCAGCATTTCAGCAGGGTTCGGAGGTATCGTACCGGAGGTAATATAATTAAGATGTTGAGAATCAGTACTCCGGATAATCTCTTCAAGTGTGGCTTTTCCGAAAAGGTAGTCAATTAAACCCGGGAATCTGTTTGTGTTAAAAACTGTATGGATACGTGGTTTTCTCAGATCGCAGTCAACTACGAGGGTCTTTCTGTTTGACTGCGCAAAACTGCCTCCCAGATTTATTGCTACTGTAGTTTTACCTTCCTGCGGAGCAGAAGATGTAACCAGGATTGTTTTCAATGATTCGCTATCGGGGTGAGAGAACTGGATCCTGGTTCTTAATGCCCGAAAAGCCTCGCTCGGAATTGAGTCCGGTTTCTTGGAGACGATAAATTCAAATTCATTCGAACCGTTTAATCCGATTCCTTCAATCTGGGGAATCCAGGCAAGTACATTAATGTTTTTATTCTGAATATCTTCAGGTGTCTTGATTGTATTATCGAAATAGTTTTTAGTAAATACATAACCGAAAGCCATACCCACTCCAAGTACAAGACCGATAAGCACAATTAAGAATCGGTTTGGTTTTGCCGGAGATTCAGGCTTCCTTGCATTATCGATAATCAGCACATTTCCAGGTTGTGATTGCTCATTTATCAGGGCTTCCTGGTATTTTTCTTCGACGAGAGTATAAAGTTTTTCCAGTGCTTCCCTGTTTCTCTGCAGTCTGGCTAATTCAATTGATGTTTTCGGAAGCTGGTTAAACTTGGCTTCATAGTTATTTACTATTTTACCAAGTTCTGCTGAAGTGATCTGGAGAGCCTGGTTTTTTATTTCTTCTTCGATGATTTTCTGAGAGAGATCTTTAACCTCTTCAGGACTGCTAGCCAGAATCCCAGCCTTAATAACCTTCATTTTGTCATCAAGCTTCGACTTCAGATCATCAATTTTTTCATCATAATCCTTGATAACTTTTGAGTTATGCCCTTTGGAGTCTTTAGAAGCCAGAGCCATATCCCTGTTGACTTGAAGCCTTGCGAGCTGCTGCTGCAGTGTTTGGATATAGGCTTCGCTTGAGACACTTTGCAGATAGTCAGCAAGCCTTGGATTCTGATTGGCAAGCTCTTTCTTGTATTGTGCTAATATTTTATCTGAGGCTGCGAGCTCGATCTGTTTAGCGTTTTTCTGTGCTTCAAAGTCGGAAAGCTGATTTATCAGGCTGGCTGCCTGCTCGTCCAGAGCTATTATGCCCCCTTTCTCCTGAAAATTCCTGAGGTTTTCTTCGGCTGCGTTTAATTCTGTCTGCTTTTCCTCACGCTGCTGGTTGAGGAAAGCTTTTACCATGGTAAGCTGATTTCTGTTCATTTCCAGGTTGAGGTATTTGTACTCCCTCGCATAGCTATTAGCGATAAGAGATGCCTCATAAGGCGATGGTGATTGAGCAGATATGTCTATTATATCCAGACCTCTTTTCTGCTCAATAGTAAGATTTCCGTCAAGTATCCTGGCAATTTGATCAACACTCAGAAGTTTACTTTTTCCTTCATTGAAATCATGACTTTGAATCAGATAAAAACTGTCTTTTTTATTTGCAGTATGAAAACTGTCGATCAGCGCCTGGGCGACCCTGGTTCTTAAATTGTAACTCTTTAAAATTTCAATTTCATTTGCGATAAACCTGTCGCTTCCAAAATCCTGAAATTCGGGCATCAACGGTGCCTCAAGAATATTGCCCTGCGGCATTGATACCTTCAGTGAGGTCGTAGCCTTGTATATATTCCTGGCATTCACTGCATATATAATGGCCACAACAAGACTCACAACGGTAATCAAAATGACCGGGACGATGTTTGTTCTAATTAGTTTTATATAATCCTTGAGCGAATTACTCTCTATTGACCTGAGGTCGTCATTTATAGGATCTAATGCCATACTACTTCGCTATATTTAAGATTAAAATTGAAAGTGATATTAATGCGGAGAAAACTGAAAGACCTATCTGCAGATAATCCTTGAAATAGAGTCTTTGCGACCCGGGAACCAGGAGTATATCTCCTGCATCCAGACCTGGGGCATTCTTAAACTCTTGTAAGTTTTCATCCCATAAAAGATCATTGTAGTTGAATTTTATCATTTCCCGGGAAGAATCTTCAAATGTCTTAAAAATTCTTAGATCGTCAAGATGGGCATCCTCAGAAGGACCGCCAGCGTATGATAGAAGATCATAAACATTGCTTTCCATGGGTATTACATATTTCCCAGGATATTTTACGAATCCCCACACAGATACTTTGATGTTCAGAGTTGTGGGATCCGAATAATCATAAAATGCACCCTGGTTCTGTCTTAACTGATTTGTATTGCTGCCTACCTGCATATCAGAATTCTGGGCAAAAACCATCACAGTAAAAAAAAATGGGAGAATTAAGGAGGTTCTGAAAAAGTAGTTCATTTAAGGGAATTCCGCGAGATTATAAATAATAAAATTAGTAATATTTAAATATACATCAAATCTTTAATGATAGTCTTTTTAATGAAATTATGCTGATTATAAAACCCAGAAATGGACCAGCAAAAACTAATAAGCTAAGGTAAATATATTTTGAGGTTCCCAAAAAATTTATCATACTAATATAATCAGCAAAAATGGAAATAAACAAGATAAAAATACCTGTAGATAAGGCCCCGGCAAGTATTCCAACAATCATCGTATTCAATATGACGGGCATTTTTATGGTAATTAGTTTTGCCCCCACAAGTTTCATGGTTTCCAGTTCCTCAAACCTTGAATTGATTATCAGTTTAACCGTACTATAAACAATATAGATAGAGAGAAATAAGATGATACCGGTAGCTATAAATATATATTTTTTAACGCTGTTAAGTATTGAAATAAGTCTGTAAATAAAATCATCCTTAAATCCTATGTCTTCCACTCCTTTGATCGAGGTCAATGAAGCTGCAATAACATTAAGGGAATCTTTTTCAACATACTTATCCTTCAAGGTGATGGTAAAGGAGGCGGGAAGCGGATTATAATCAAGGAGTTTTCTGAAATCTTCACCTGTTTCTTTGATAAAAATTTCAGCAGCTTTGTCTTTGTCAATAAATTGTATGGTTTTAATGTATTCCTTATTCCCAAGCTCACTCTTTATAATTCCCGTTTCTTCAGAAGTAAGACCCTCTTTGAGGAATAAATTTATACTGACATCTTCCTTTATTTTTTTCTGTATGGCGTTTGTGGATTGAATGAGCGCCAGTGAAGCGGTAACCAGAAGAACAGAAATACACAATGATGTCAACGAAAGAAAAAATGAGGCTTTCGCTCTCCCAATTAACCTGAATGCCTCCTTAACAGAGAAAAACATAGATACAAAACCTTACTTAGTTTTCAGAAATTAGATTCATCATTCCATCTGGAAATCTGCCACTTTGAGTCGTTGGTCTTCCTTTCTAATGCCATGTTTACCCTTCCGTCAATACGTATAACATCTGTAGGGTTAAATGTTATCGTAAGGTTGAATCCCCGGACAATATTTGCTGTTAAGGTATCCACAGATGAGAGAATTATATTATTCCATATAAGATCAAGTCGCTGGGCGTTCTGAAATAACCCATATGTAGTTTTCATTTCTTCCTCCCTGCCCCAGGAAACATCAAAGCCAAGTTCATAGTCACGATAAGTAAATATAAAATCCTCGGAGATAAGCTTTCCGTATATCGTAGTATCCTTAAAAGTATATGCGTACTGAAAGTTTTGAAAAACACCCTCAATAGTTTTTTGATCTGAGATCGTCGTATTGCCGTTGTTTGCCTGCTCATCAAACGAAGGAGCAAAAGGATTTTTACAGCCCGCCAGTAAAATAATGATTACCGGAAGTATATAAAATATTCTTTTAATAAAACTTACCTTTCAATTCACTCCAGCTCGGTAATGCAGTGCTCTTTGTATCCTGCCAGTAATATATAACCCAGACAGACCTGTTGTCCCTCACCATGTTGAACCGCAGGTCACCCTGGTAATCCGCAGGCTCCGATTCTTCATTCGGTAAGTTTATACTGTAAGTGGCTGTATAGATAAGGCTATCCCCCAGGGGATTATAAAGTTCATTCGATAATGAAAGGGTTATAGGTGATTGTGGCTTAACCTTGGTAATCAGGTTTTGAAGGTATTGTTCTTCATCCTTGAGATTCCAGTCTGTCAACAGAAAAGGGTATTGGGAAAGAGCACCGCCGGATGGTGAGAATAAAAACTTTTTTTCACTGAAAGATGAATCTACGAGACAGTTAATATAATTCTGGACGTCCTTATCCTTGAGAGAGTTTACCAGGTTGCTTATAAGTATCTGCGGAGTTACAGCCTGTTCATAATTAGAACGCGGCTGGTTTGGTGATTCTGCATTTCTGGTTTGGACAAGATCGCACCCGGTAAATAACAGGCTTAATAATATGACGATAATTACAAATTTCATTTGCCTGAAATAATAATTATTCTGGGCGAAGAATTAAGGTCAAATTTGCTGCCATCAAAATCGCCGAATATCTTATAAATATTCAACCCGCTTTTTTGAATTCCAGCTTTGAGTTCTGCAGGAGAATACAATCGTACTGACTCTTTGAATTTCCGTTGTGTACCATTATCTGCGATAGTTATATCTTTCACGACACGGTCACCAATAATTTTTCTATCCTGAACTATTCTTTCACCGTTAAAAATATCTTCGGAATGCGGAACAAGATTTTTTCTGATAAAATCAGCATTAAAATAGTCTATTACAAAATATCCTTCCGGGTTTAACAAATCGTGGGCATTTGAAAATAGTGAGAAATTTTCTTTGTCTGATCCAAAATATCCGAAGCTTGTGAACAGGTTTACGGCCAGGTCGAATTTTGACGTAATGCAAAAGTCTCTTAAATCTGCATTCACAAAATTAATAGTCAGGCCAAGTTTTGCAGCAGACATCCTGGCAACATTCAGAAGATTTTCACTAAGATCAACTGCCGTAACGTTGAAGCCTCGCTCAGCAAAAAGGATAGAATGCCTTCCGGAACCGCAGGCCAGGTCTATTATATCCGCTCCCTCATTCAGCCGGATACTTGAAAGAATAAGCCTAATGATTTTTTCGGCATCCTCATCGTTACGGTGCCGGTAGACATTAAGATATTCTTCAGTATTAAACCATTCTTCAAACCACTCAGCCATTATAAAATACTTCTGCTTAACATTGCACGTCCTATTGTTGCTTCATCAGCAAATTCGAGGTCTCCGCCGATCGGAATTCCCCTTGCTATTCTGGAAACCTTTATTCCCAGAGGTTTAATTAATTTAGCAAGGTAGAGTGAGGTTGTTTCTCCCTCTGTATCGGGATTGAGAGCTAATATTACCTCCTGGATTTGTTCATCCCCGAACCTCTTCATTAATTCCTTTATTTTTAACGATTCAGGACTCACACCGGTAAGCGGAGAAAGTACTCCGCCCAGAACATGATATAAACCGTTGAATTCATGTGTTTTCTCAATTGCAATTACGTCACTGGCTTCTTCAATAACACATATTACGGATTTATCCCTCTTCTCACTCCTGCATACTTCACATAGCTCATGTTCCGAAATATTAAAACAGCGGGAGCAGAAACGCAGCTTGATTTTCAGGTTTTTAAGGGATAATACCAGGTTTTCAACGGTATCGGGTTCACTCTTCAATATATGGAGGGCTAATCTCTGAGCTGTTTTTCTTCCGATTCCCGGCAGTTTACTGAGCTCTTCAATAGCAACAGTAAGTGGTTCTGCAATCTGCATATTATAGTCCCGGTATATTCATTCCCGGTGGAATCATCCCCTTAGTTACTTTAGCCATTTCTTCATCTGCGGTCTTTTTGGCTGATTGTAATGCCTTATTTACTGCAGCTACTACTAAATCTTCAAGAATTTCTTTTTCTTCTGAATTTATGACTTGTGGGTCAATTTCTACCGAAATAATCTCCTGATGTCCATTTGCTGTGGCTTTTATCATACCTCCTCCGGCTTCTTCTGTTACCACAAGGTTAACCAGCTCTGCCTGCACCTTTTGAAGCTCTGCCTGCATTTTCTGAACCTGTTTCAACATACCCTGCATGCCACCTTTCATTCAAAATCCTCCGGTTTTCTTATTATTTGGTACATAATTCAATTTTTTTTATTTAAATATAATACATAGAATTGACTTTATACACTTAATTTTCATATTTTCTTTATCAAAAAAAGACAAGGAAAGTTTGGGGCTTAAATTTTACAATAACGCATTAGTACACGAAGAAATAGCGAAAAAAGATCTTCCTATGGATGATCAGAATTACACTCTATTGACGTATCCTGATTATCTTGTTGCTGATAACAGCAAAAAAATTAAGGTGAAAGATCTTGGTTCCAAATTCGCTTCGATAAATGCCTTCTTTTTTGATTATTTGAAGGAATATCATATTCCTATATCTTTTTTAAAGACTCAGAATACCTCAGGTTTGAAGTTCTTTAAGCACGAGCGTTTTCCTTTCTTTATTAAAATACTTAATGTGATTGATAGGAGAACGGCAAAAGTTTTTGACAAAAAGGAAGGTGATCTTCTTAACCTACCCGTTTTTGAAATACACTACCCGAATGGCAAAGACTCTATCGTAACCGAAAGCCATCTTATCACTTTCGATATCTGTACTAATGAGGATATAAAATTGATGAACAGAATCTGTTCTAAAGTAAATGCCGTTCTGAAATTCTTCTTTGAAAGGCGGAATGCCTTGCTTTCCGAGGTGATCTGCTGTTTCGGAAAAAGTGAGGAGAAGATCTATCTTGTCGATGATTTTACACCTACTAGCCTGAAAATAATTCCACAGACTACTGATGGTAAATGGGTTGATCCCTATAGCCTGAACACTTCTGCCGACATCAGGAAGTATACTGAGTTCCTGCTGAATATGACGAGCGCTTAAGATGTTTACTAAATATGGATATTCCACACTTGCTGTAATCGCAGTAATAACTTTTATTTTAATCTGCCTGAGTTTTTTCACACAAAACAACTACTTTAAGGCGCTGTTAATAATAGTACCTGCACTCCTATTTCTTTTTTCATTGAACTTTTTTCGTGATCCTGACAGAACTCCTCCCTCACTCGATGATGTAGTTGTTTCACCGGCAGACGGCAAGGTCCTTTTCGTTAAAGATGTCGAAGAAGACAGGTTCATTAAAGGAAAGGCTAAGCAGATTTCTATATTTATGTCACCGCTGAATGTTCATGTAAACAGAATTCCAATCGACGGTAAAGTTGAATACCTTAAGTATCATAAAGGTAAATATCTTGCAGCTTTTGAGGATAAGGCTTCTGAGGTGAATGAGAGAGCTGAGTTCGGCATTAAAGGAAAATACGGCAGGGTTTTTTTCACCCAGGTAGCCGGTTTTGTTGCCCGCAGAATTATTTATGAAATTTCTTTGGGTGACTCGGTAAAAATTGGAGAACGGTTTGGAATGATTAAATTTGGAAGTCGCGTTGACGTAATTGTTCCGGAAGACTGTTTTACTAAAGTCAAGAAGGATGATGAAGTCAAAGCAGGAGAGACTATTTTATTTGAGTTTCCAAAATACTGATGAGCCGATTTAGAGTTACACCTTCTGTTATTCCGAACTTATTTACCGCAATGAACATGTTCAGCGGTTTCCTTTCAATCGTTAGTGCAAGTCAGGGTAAATTTATTTATGCTGCCTGGCTAATAATTATTGCCGGTATTTTTGATGCTCTCGACGGTGCTATGGCAAGATTAACCAGATCTAGTAGTGAAATCGGGGTTGAACTTGACTCACTCTCAGATGTTGTCAGTTTTGGTGCTGCACCTGCTTTCCTGATTTTTACAAGCTACCTTTATCAATATGAAGTAATCGGGATTATTATAAGCTCCCTCCTGATGCTGGCAGGAGGATTCCGCCTTGCCAGGTTTAATGTCCAGCTTGTCGGATTTGAAAAATCCTACTTTAAGGGCCTGCCCATACCATCCTCTGCGATAACTATTGCATCTTTCTGCCTTGCGTTCTATAGGTCGCCAGAAGGTTATCCGGAACCATATACAATAATTATCATTCCTATGATTCTCCTTCTTTCCTGGCTCATGGTGAGCCGGATAAAGTATGATACTATTCCTAAATTCAGTGTCAAAGAAATAAAGGAAAAACCATATATTCTTTTTTTAATATTGTTCGCTGTATTCCTGCTTATCTTCTATACCTTCACGCAGTCACTCTTCTTTATGTTTGTTTTCATAATCGTATTTGGTATTTTTCGTCACGTATTTTATTTCGTAAAAAAGAAATTTTAATAGTATTTCTAAATAAAAGAGATGGAATGTGTTTAAAGTCACGGTTTTGATAAAACGCCGCCCTTCAATTCTTGACCCTCAGGGAAAAGCCGTTGAAAAAGGAGCAATACTGCTTGGTATGAATAATATCAGGGATACCCGGATAGACAAATATATTGAGTTTTCGGTCGATTCCGGTGACAGGACAGTTGCTGAAAAAGAGGTCAATGAATACTGCAGTAAACTCCTTGCTAATCCGATCATGGAAGATTACGAATTCACGCTGGAAGAAGTTAAATGAATCCGAAGATTGGAGTAGTAGTTTTTCCCGGATCCAATTGTGATCATGATGCATATTATGCCTTTAAAAAAATACTGGATTGTGAGACCAGGTTTTTATGGCATAAGGACACAGGATTGCAGAATTCGGATATAATAATCCTTCCGGGAGGTTTTTCTTATGGCGACTATCTGCGTACAGGTGCAATTGCGCGATTTTCACCTATTATGAACGACGTCATCGATTTTGCGAATAATGGGGGTATTGTTATAGGTATTTGCAACGGCTTCCAGATCCTGCTTGAAGCAGGTCTGCTCCCCGGTGTGATGTTGAAGAATAAATCGCTACAATTTGTATGTAAAGATGTTTATCTTACTATAACTAATGATAATACTGTGTTTACTAAAGATATAAATTCAGATAAAGTTCTTAAAATCCCTGTTGCTCACGGTGAGGGTAATTACTTTGCGGATGACCATACATTAAGTATGCTTGAAGAAAATAAGCAGATTGTCTTTAGGTATTCCTCCCCTGACCGGATCATTGATGAGATATATAACCCTAATGGATCTGTCAGGAATATTGCCGGCATTATTAATAAGCAGGGAAATGTTCTTGGAATGATGCCGCATCCTGAACGAAGCTGTGATCCCGGGTTAGGCAAAACGGATGGACAGCTGATATTTAGGTCGATTTTAAATAACGTTTTTAACTAAAGGTGATAAAATGTTTGGAAACTTAGGTGCCGGAGAAATAATCCTCATCCTTCTGGTTGTATTGATTTTGTTTGGTGCCAAAAAAATTCCTGAACTTGCCAGAGGTATTGGTAAAGGTATGAGCGAGTTTAAGAAAGGCTTGAAAGATGTCGAGGAAGAAATCAAAAGTTCAGATACTGAATCAAAAAAAACTGAAGCAAAAAAAGATTAACAGGCGAAGCTAGGTGCATTATGTTTGAAAATTTAGGTATGGGCGAGTTGCTTATAATTATGTTCGTTGTACTTATTCTGTTCGGGGGCAAGAAAATACCTGAGATAGCTAAAAATCTTGGGAAAGGTATAAGCGAATTCAAGAAGGGGATAAATGATCTTAAAAAAGAGATTACAATTACTGATGATGATTTGACAAAACGCGAGACTAAGAAGCTGAGTTGAAAATCAGATGCCTGCCTCCTGACTTTTTATCATTCAAACTTTATCAGAGTAAAAACAGGGCACTTCATTCCCTGGATCAATTCCTAAACCGGAAAATTAAATTATAGTATGTTTATAGGACATCTTGGTGCCGGAATGGCGATGAGAAAATTCGATAAGAAAACCAACCTGGCCTGGTTTTTTGTATCCGTACTGTTCCTGGATCTGCTGCTGTGGACTTTCGTTCTGCTTGGTTTCGAGCAGGTAATTGTCCCTCCTGAATTCGAAAAACTTCACTATCTGAAATTCTTTTTCCCTTACTCCCATAGCCTGATTGCCGCTGTAGCATGGAGTCTCCTAGTATATGTTGCTGCAGAAGTAATTACTAAAAGGCGTACAACTGCCCTTCTACTTGGAGCCGGGGTTCTTTCGCATTATTTTCTTGATTTTATTGTACATACTTCCGACCTGACTATTTTCGGAGATAATTCGACCACGCTAGGATTAGGCTTATGGAACAACATATATATTGCTATATTCGTAGAAATAGCAATCTTTTTAGCCGGTCTTTTCATTTATCTAAATGAAACACATGGAACAGGATTTGGCGGGAAATACGGAATGTATATATTTTCCGCTGTGCTTGTGGTGGCTGCTTTCGTAACTCAGGTTTTAAGCCCCCGTCCACAAAATGGAAATGAAGTAGCAGGTTCAGCTTTGCTTTCCGTTATTCTTGTTATTTTAATTTCTTACTGGCTTGACAGGAAAAGGGTACCTGCAGAAACTATCAATACGGAATAATACCGGATAATTACAACTCCTTCCTTAAGGAATTATCCTCCCTTTTTTTTATCTTTGGAGATAACTTTTCTTTTAAAGATTTAACAGGACTTCTAATGAGTATTCTCGTAAATAATAAAACACGACTTGTGGTTCAGGGAATTACAGGCGGTGAAGGATCATTCCATTCACAGCAGATGATTGAGTATGGTACAAAAGTAGTCGCAGGTGTAACACCCGGGAAGGGCGGCACCGATTTCGAAGGTGTACCGGTTTACAATACCGTGGCAGACGCCGTAAAAGAACAGAAAGCGAATACTTCTGTTATATTTGTCCCGCCGGCTTTCGCTGCCGACGCAATTCTTGAGGCAGCAAATTCAGGTATCAAAGTAATTATTTGTATTACTGAAGGCATCCCTGCCAGAGATATGGTTAAAGTATATAATGCAATTGGTAATAAAGATGTTGTTCTTGTCGGACCTAATTGCCCGGGAGTAATTTCTCCGGGACAGGCAAAGGTGGGAATAATGCCTGGCTTTATCCATAAGAAAGGCAAAATCGGTGTTGTCTCCCGCAGCGGCACCTTAACCTATGAAGCTGTTAAGCAGTTAACAGATGTTAAACTTGGGCAATCAACCTGTGTGGGGATAGGCGGTGATCCGGTTATAGGTTCCCGTTTCGTAGATATCATCAAACTGTTTAATGAGGATCCCCAGACAGAGGGAATAGTTATGATCGGTGAGATTGGAGGAACGGCTGAAGAAGAAGCTGCCGCTTACATTAAAAAGAACGTCTCTAAACCTGTTGTTGGATTCATTGCGGGTAGAACAGCACCTCCGGGAAGGAGAATGGGACACGCAGGCGCTATCATTTCAGGCGGAAAAGGAACCGCTGCTGAAAAGATTAACGCTTTGAAAAAAGCAGGAATCAAAGTAGCCGAGAGTCCTGCAGAAATCGGTAGTACTATGTTTAAAGCACTGGATGATTCAGCGAAGAAGAATACTTCTAAAAAGAAACCTGCTAAATCACCTGCTAAGAATGTAAAACCTGCAGCAAAGAAGAACACAAAACCGACTGTTAAAAAAACTAAAAAGATTGTTAAAGGAACAGGAAAACATAAATTATAATCAGATATCAATCAGGAGAACAATTTGAGCAACAGAACGTTAGCGATACTCAAACCGGACGCGGTTAAGAAAGACTATATTGGACAGATAATCACGAAGATTACGGAAGCAGGGTTTAAAATAAAAGCTATGAAGATGATAAACCTTTCAAAGAGCTCTGCAGAAGGATTTTATGCAGTACACAAAGAACGTCCTTTTTATAGAGAGCTGGTAGACTATATGACGTCGGGCCCCTGTGTACCAATTGCTCTGGAAAAAGAAAATGCAGTTGCCGACTTCAGGAATCTTATTGGAGCGACTGATCCTGCAGAAGCTGCAGAAGGCACAATAAGGAAGCTTTACGCCGCCAGTAAAGCGGAAAATGCTGTCCATGGTTCAGATTCAGATGAAAATGCTGTAAAGGAAATCCTCCATTTCTTCTCAAGCAATGAATTGCTGGATAATTACGAAAACTAGTATTATACTATTGGCGTTATAACAGAGGTTGTCTTAAAAGTTATTACTTTTAGACAGCCTCTTTTTGTTAATGGAAAAACTGAAATATTACATATTTATTCTCCTTGTTTTTGTCCTGCAGTCTTGTGAATCCCGAGAACCGGCTAAGTTAATGGAACCTGATACAGGACTAATGCTGGGGGATGACATCCTGGTAAGATTAAACCTGGAGCTTATAAGGGGCAAGCGGATTGCAGTGGTCGCTAATAAAGCAAGTGTCTTGTCAGACGGAACTCCCCTGCTTGATACACTTCTCAGAATAGACAGAGTAAAAGTCAGTGCGGTTTTTACACCCGAACATGGTTATAATATTGATTCCCCTGCAGGAACAACAGTGCAAGATTCATCTTTAGAAACAATTCCCTTTTATTCGTTGTATGGGAAGAATAAAAAACCTGCACCTGAGATGTTTGAAAATGTCGACCTTATTTTATTTGATCTTCAGGATATAGGAACTAGGTTCTATACTTACATTTCCACCTTGTTTTACGTAATGCAGGCTGCCGGGGAAAATAATGTACCGGTAATAGTGCTGGACAGACCTGATCCTATCGGCGGAAGTAAAATCGATGGTCCAGTGCTTGATCTTGGTTTTCGATCTTTTGTCGGAATAGCCTCCATACCAGTAATATATGGGATGACCGCAGGAGAACTGGCACACTTGTTTTTAGGCGAGGGTATGTTTTCGGTTAAACCGGAATTAAGAGTAATCAGGATGAAGAACTGGAAGAGAGACAGCTTTTTTAACGATTATAACCTGGAATGGATAAATCCGTCCCCTAATATCACGGATCTTGAAACGGCTCTTATATACCCCTCTACAGCATTTCTCGAAGGAACTAACATTTCAGAGGGACGCGGTACTGATAAACCTTTTAAACAGATCGGGGCACCATTCATAAATTCTGAAGATCTGATTAACGAACTTAAAACTTTTCAGCATAAAGGTATTTCCCTGAAGCCTGTGAGGTTTATTCCCTCTGCTGGGGTTGGGAAAGCTGGAAATCCAAAATATGAAAATACTACATGTAATGGAATTTTATTGAACCTTATAAATAATGAGGAATTCAGGCCGATGGTCTTCAGCATTCAGCTGCTGTATGTATTACATAAACTATATCCTGGAAAGTTTAAAATTGAACCTGCTGTCTTCGATAGATTAATGGGAGAAGATGAAACCAGGAAGATGCTTTCTATGAATAATACTCCTGATAAAATTATAGACTCATGGAATCCTGGCATAGAGAAGTTTTTAAATATCAGAACTAAATATTTACTTTATTAGAGGAAATAGGATGAAACAACTAATCTTAATTTTACTTACCGGTCTTTTATTTTTCGGATGTGGTGAAAATACTAAGGAACAAAAACCTGAAGAACAGAAGGACCAGTTTACATTCGATACTACAGATATAAAAGCCAGTCCTGTCGATAATCCTGATCAGTCTTTCTACCTGAGATATAAACTGGAGAAGGGGAAAACTTATAGTTTCAGACTCACAGCTATATCAAAGGATCAGCAGACTATCTCAACAAAAGATACTTTGATAACCCAGGAAATGAATCAAACGATGGTATACAATATGAGGTTCACACCTACCGAAGTTGATGCCGATAGTACTATAGAGATGGAAGCTGTAATAACTTCAGTAAAAGTTGACGGAACCTTCGGGAATGAGCCGGTTAGTTATCAGTCGGGTGCCACCAAAGATTCCGCAGACATAGTTAAATTTGCTCAATATGAATCTCTCATTAAAAATTCATTTGATGTCAGGGTCTCCAAACTGGGTGAATTGCTTGATATATACCGTGCTGACAAAATCGTAAATAGGCTTCTGGATATTAAAGGGTATACAGATTCTCTTAAAACCGAGGAAAAGACTACTTTGAAAAATGATATTACTGAAGGACTGCTGAAACCAATGCTGAGCCAGGTATTCAGAAAAATGCCGGTTCATAAAATGTCAATTGACTCAACCTGGAAGGTGGATCAGGCCCCCACACAGCTTATGGTTTTCAAGGCCCAGAATATTTCAACATTTAAAATTACCGGGATGGAGAACCTGAACGGGGACTTAATAGCGGATATTGAAGCTGGATTAAAAACTAAGTTTACCGGCCAGAATAAAATGACTGACCGGGGTATCAAATATGAGTTTGAACAACCTGAAGCAACCGGAGGAGGCAAGGTTTATTTTAATGTCTCTAAAGGTCTGGTTCAGAAAACAAAACTGAATACCTCGGTGACTCTCTCATATAATATGGAATCGCAGGGACAGAAAGGTACAAAGAAAGAGTTGATTTCTAATGTCAATATTCTTGAGTACCTCCCCTGATAAATACAATTACAGGTGATATCTTTCGTGATATCACCTGTAATTGGTTGCGGAGGTTACAAAGGTTTATCACTCACAGCCTGCACCTCCCCCCACTCGCACACAGGAATAATTATACGTAATCTTCTATGCTACCGCTCACCTCATTCCCGTATGGAATAAAAATTTGTAGTTCTCATCGCTAATAATGCTGACTCAATCCCATAGGGATTAAACATTTGTAACATCAGCCATACTATCTATTTCAGACATCACGGGAATACTCCGGATTCGATGATTATTTAATGAGAAGCATCTTCTTCGACTGAATATACCGCCCGGTTTTTCCGCCCGTCGGAATTGCTTCCATTCTGTATAAATAAATTCCGCTGCTTACCTTCTGCCCGAAGTTATTTTCACCTTTCCATGTTACTGTATAAAGTCCGTTATACATTTCCTTATTTACAAGGGTTTTTACTTCCCTGCCAAGTACATCGTACACCTTCAGACTGATGTAAGAATTTTCTTTCACATTAAACCTGATTTCCGTAGAAGGATTAAAAGGATTGGGATAATTCTGTTCCAGGTCGAATTCTTTTACGATCTGATTATTATATCTTTGAATATCATTCAGAATATCATCCTCAGGTTTGGGAAGCCTTACTGTAGTATAAATATGAAATTCGCCCGGCTCTAAGAGAATATCCCCATGTACATCTGCAACTTCCAGGCTATCGCCGCTGAAGTAATCATACCAGGTGCCTGTCCTGCTGAAGTTAGGATCAGAGGCACCCGGCTGTACAAAAAAGTTTCCCAGCACGACTACATCCATTGTCGAATCATATATATTTATTCGTTTTGAATTACCGGAAGCGTCAATCGTGAAATTATTACTGCGGAAAGCGGGATAGTCTAGTTTTAGGTTTATCAAAGTTTTAAATACTTTGTAAAGTTTCAGACGTGCCGGATCATCATAATAATTCCAGAGAATAGGCTTATTGCATACTCGGCAGGGATAATCAATTGAAATATCATAACCCAATTCGCCGAACTGCCAGATCATTTTTGGTCCCGGCACCGTAAAAAAGAATGCTGCAGCTTCCTTCATCCGCTGTATAGCTGTGTAAAAGTGCTTGATATTGTAATCGCCGTAAGAGTTTCCGTATTGAAGGTTTTTGTACATGAGGCGCTCTTCATCGTGACTCTCCATATAACCTACGAGGTAAGGATTGTTCCAGCCTCTTTGTTTGTATGAAATTCCCGAGAAATCCCACGTCCCGCAGGGTCCTGAAGGATAGCCCATAGTTGCCTGGTTATAGTTGCAGTTGTGGTTACCCCACAGCATCATACCATAGTTCGATAGCTCAATTTCTTCCTGGTTGGCAGTGAAATGCTCAAGGATTACATAGGCACTCGAATCAACTCCCCATAACTTATCAGCCATCCTTTCAAGGATTGCAATTCTTGCAGGATCATAATTCCAGCCTTCACCGGGAGTATTAGTAAATCCCTTCGTGAAGTCGAAGCGGTATCCGTCAATATGATATTCTTCCAGCCAGTATTTATTAATTCTGTCTACGTAATACTTTGTGGCACTGCTTTCATGGTTAAAATCGTACCCCCACGAATAAGTTGGATTGGGAGAGGTTACATTGAACCATGGGTTTTCAGGTGTAGTCAGATTCGTTCCGCTATCATAGTACAGCTTTACAAGTGGACATTGTCCGTAGGCATGGTTTAATACAATATCGAGGATAACCGCAATACCCATAGAGTGTGCTTCGTCAATGAAGGCTTTGAGGTCATTCTTAGGACCGTAATATTTATCAAGAGCACCGTGATAAGCAGGATTATATCCCCAGCTTTCATTGCCCTCAAATTCCATTACTGGCATTAGTTCGACAGCGTTGATCCCCAGCCTTTTCAGATAACCAAGTGTATCCTTCAAAGTTTTATAATTGTGAGTACTGACAAAATCTCTTATCAGCATCTCATATATAACAAGATCACCTTTAGCCGGTCTTTCAAAATTGGTAGACTGCCATTGATAAGGCTGCTGGTCAGTCTGTAAAACCGAGACCATTTCAGCTGTTTTACCGTAAGGATAGGGCTTTAATCCCGGGTAAGTTGAATCAGAGATGTATTGATCATTTGAAGGGTCCAGAACTTTTTCAGAATACGGGTCACCTATTCTAATCTGCCCATCCACAAGGTATTGAAAGGCATACTCGTCGCCCGGATTCATATTATTAATTGTAATCCACCAGATAACACTGTCAGGAGTAACTTCATCCTTATACATATAGTACGATGAATCTACCTTCCAGTCATTGAAATCGCCTATCACATAAACAAAATCTTTATAAGGCGCATAAAGAGCCAGCGTAACGCTCGTGCTGTTTGTGTAATTTATCCCGTGAACATTCCCGGCTGGCAAAGGCATTTCCTGCACAACAGGATTTATCATTATAATAAACGAGAGGGTATCAGATAGATTAGAAGTATCAACAGCAACTGCGGTTACGGTATGGGCACCGGTAGAAAACTGGGAGGCAAAGAACTGCGAGAATATCTCATTAGAACTGGATTGAGCCGCAAAAATTCCATCGTAAAATAAAGTAATGGAAGAAGTTACAGTTCCCAACTCAACACAGCTTATACTAATATCGGTTGTATCAGTTTGTCCGCTGAACACAGGGGATCGCAGAGGGTCACCAAATCGCAGGTCAACGTCCGGTGAATTCACAACCAGGTTTAGTCCCTCGTAATAAACATTAATAAAAATATCAGGATCAGTCTGCAGACTGGCGTCTGAACTTCTGAAAACAAAATCTAATGCCGTAATATGTTCAGACGGATCGGAAATATCATAGAAATCTCTGGGAAAGCCGATTGTCAAATGGTAATGATTAGCACTATCTTTTATCAATGCAGGCTGATTTGAATTATTCCCCCAATCCCCTATTACATGCTGCCAGGTACCCGAATTTGTGTTCACCCCTGTATGGGCATATACAGTACCTGAATAATTCAGCAGCTCTTCTGCGCCGGGCTGAGTTGCATCAAAGTATACCGTTATACTGTCATCTTCAGTGGGCTCTGCCGGGCTGGTAACAACGATCTGAGGAAATAATTGCACAGAAAAAATAACCAGCACGAAAAGTATAAATTTAAACTTCATAGCATTCTCTGTTTTTGTAGCAAAACTTAATTAATTTCATCAAAGGCCGGTTTGCCGGCGTCCATCCATGCAGAATAGAAAAGTGAAGCAAAATCTTTGGCAGCATTTTCTATCTGTGTCTCCGTTATGTATTTGGTTTTAAACCATAACAGCCTGTAATACTCAGAATCCTCCCTCGATTTCGCTTTCGTATATGCAAAAGTATCTGCATTGAACAGAATATCAGCTACTGAATTTGCATCAGCTATATAATTGAAAATAAAATCCAGAGGATGGCTGATGTATACTGCGTTTCCAGCCTGGAAGTCATTGCTGATTTGTGCAAGGTTTGAATCAACCATTATCGATTCATACCTGTAATGGATTCCTTTTTGTCCGCTCATCTGGCCGTTATAATTCATTATCGCATGCATCGGCTGATGACCGTCTGCAACATAATGACCAAGATCGGCCAGGTAGATCATTGCTTTATCACGGTCTTTGTCCTTCAGTGCACTAACCAGTTTATTATAAGTGTCAAGAGTTGCCCAGGGGAGTAGTCCCATTTTAGTTACAGTGGAATCGCCGTACTCTGCATTAAGAGTCACCTTATCCTGTATCATCTTCCCATTCAGAAACTCGGGGTAAAAATCAATATCAATAAAGTGTTTAGGACCTTCGGACTTATCGCTTTTCTTTCTTAAATCAGGATCAACTGAGTGTGTTTTCACATAATCCTGCCATTTCATAAAGGAATTCATATCATCCGGAAGTAGGGTCATCGCTTTATTACTTATCAGTTCGTGACCTTCGGCTCCCCATCCCAGCATAATGGAAAAAGGTAATAGTATGATTAGAGCTGAGATTAGTAATTTTTTATTCATTTTCTTTTCTGCCATCTAGTTGAACAATAATTTCACGGCTTCGGGAACGGTTCTCACAGTCTATAGGAATTATCTGCAGCCAGGTAATGGAAAGTTTTTTTTATTAGCCTGTTTCATCAGAATAATTCAAAAGTACGCAGCAAAAATTACTTAAGGAAGGTCCGAAATACAAGGTATTAGGATCGTTATCTGTTGAAGAGTTTCTGATCAGAATATTCAAACAGTAACGCATACAAAGTCAAGCTTGGTTGAAATTCGCACACCTAGAAGGTTCATTATGCTGCCATCTTTTGTTTTAATCTCAATCCGTCTCTTTTTCGGTTCTTTACAGGTTAGATACTTATTAGTTTCTTTGTGCCATATTAAGAGCGAATCTGAAGCGTATGTGAAGCGTATGTGAAGCGTATGTGAAGCGTATGTGGAACGTATGTGGAACGTATGTGGAACGTAGATGGTATAGAAAAAGATTGACTTTATACCACGTAGATGTAATGTATTTCGACGGAAGGGAACACAGATTTGGGTAAGAAGAAACCGGAATTTGTGAAGGTCTGTAAAAATGTATCAGAAAATACAGGATTTCTGACGGTTTCATTCAAAAAAGGAAGGGATTAAGGTCAAATATTTAACTCTCTCCAATATTTTGAAGACGAAGGGCTTTTTGATAAATTTGCTGCACTTTTTACCCATTTTTTTCAAGGAAATTTATGAATACCAAAGAATATATCGCTCTGGAAGAAAAATACGGAGCGCATAATTACCATCCGCTGGATGTAGTTATAGAGAAGGCGGAGGGTGTATGGGTTTATGACGTTGATGGAAAGAAATATCTTGACTGCCTGGCAGCTTATTCTGCTGTTAACCAGGGACACTGCCATCCGAGAATTATTAAAGCTTTGAAATCGCAGGCTGAAAAGGTAACCTTAACCTCGCGTGCCTTTAGAAATGATCAGCTTCCCCTACTTTATAAAGAACTAAGCAACATGACAGGTTATGAGATGGTTCTCCCGATGAATTCCGGTGCAGAAGCTGTTGAAACCGCATTAAAGGCGGCCAGAAAGTGGGGTTATACCGTCAAGAAAATAAAAGAGAATGCTGCTGAAATTATTGCCTGCAATAATAATTTCGGTGGAAGGACGATTTCCATTATCAGTTTTTCGTCAACTGATCAGTATAAAGAAGGCTTTGGACCTTTTACTCCAGGTTTTAAATTAATCGATTATGGTGATACTGAACAGCTTGAAAAAGCCATCACGCCGAATACTGCTGCTTTCATAGTTGAGCCTATTCAGGGTGAAGGCGGAGTTGTGGTACCGCCTGAGGGTTATCTTAAAAGTGCTTATGACATATGTAAAAAGAATAATGTCCTTTTTATTGCAGATGAAATTCAGTGCGGACTAGGAAGGAGCGGAAAGCTCTTCGCTTTCCAGTATGAAAATATCCAGCCTGATGCTGTAATTATAGGAAAGGCACTTGCAGGAGGCTGTTACCCTGTTTCTGCGGTACTCTCTAATAAGGAAGTACTCGGGGTATTTAACCCTGGAGATCATGGATCGACATTCGGGGGAAATCCGCTTGCAGCTGCTGTAGCACGTGAGAGCCTTAAAGTTCTACTTGAGGAGAACCTTATTGAAAATTCTTATGAGCTTGGAGAATATTTCCGTACTAAACTTAAAGCGATTAAGTCGAAACATGTGAAGGAAGTCAGGGGAAAAGGACTTTTTATCGGCGTGGAGTTATACCCTGAGGCCGGAGGTGCCAGACGGTTCTGTGAAGCACTGATGGATAGAGGAATTTTATGCAAAGAAACTCACGATGATGTAATCCGTTTTGCGCCGCCATTAGTGATAACGCAGGAGGATATTGATTGGGTTGTGGAGAATGCTGACGTAGTTCTTAAGATGGATTAAGCAGGTATTCATCAACTATCTGCCTGGTATCTGTAATCAGTTTTTCCATGTTCTGAAGCCGTTGCAGTATATTTTCAATGTCATTGTGTTTTCCCGACAGCTCTATGGCAAGCGCTTCCTCGGCTAATTTTACTGCGCCTATTGATGAGCTCGCACCTTTAATGGTGTGAGCTTCATTTATCACTCTATCAAGATTTTTGTTCTGGCTCCATTCTTCCAGCCGTCTGTACCTGATAATAATATCTTCGAAGAAAGTTAATAATAGTTCCGACTGAAATTCCTTGTTTCCCATACTCATTTTATCGAGATGGTTGAAATCAAACAAATTCTGATTGTCAGCCTGTAAATCAGCCTCAACCGTCTCTTCTTCCAGAAGAGAACCTTCGATTTTAAGAAGTCTGTCAATTTTAAGAATCAGTTCATCACCGGAGATTGGTTTTGTTACATATTCATTCATTCCGGAAGCAAAACAGCGTTCTTTGTCTCCCTGCATCGCATGAGCCGTAAGCGCTATGATAGGCACTTTTCCGGGTTTTCCTTCGAGACGCCTGATTTGCAGTGTTGCTGAGAACCCATCCATTCCGGGCATCTGAACATCCATCAGGATGGTGTCATAGATTCCTTTAACTGCTTCACCAATCGCTTCGAAACCGTTTGAAACGGCATGCGCTTTAAATCCGTAATCTGCCAGTATCTTCATAGCAATCTTCTGGTTTACAACATTATCCTCAGCCAGCAGAATCCTGTATTTATTCCTTACACTATTGAGAGCCTTCAGGTTTACGGCTTTCACGGGTCTGCTGCCCTGAAACTCATATATCTTTGAGAGCTCACTCTCACTGTAATGTTTCTGTTCTTTCTGTGTGCTTAGCTTCATCGTAAAATAGAATGTGCTGCCAGACCCTGGTTTGCTCTCTACACCGATTTCTCCATTCATCATATTTACAAATTCCTTGCAGATAACAAGACCCAGGCCTGTTCCTCCAAAATTTCTTGTCGGGGAATCATCCACCTGTGAAAAAGGTTTGAATAAATCACCTATCTTTTCTTGCGAAATACCTACACCGCTGTCTTTAACGGCTGCGAAAATTACAGCTTTATCATCCTCTTTTTCTTTCAGATAAATCGATATTTCGACTGCACCTGCGGAAGTAAATTTAATTGCATTGCTGATCAGGTTAACGAATATCTGCCTGAGTCTTGTACTATCACCAATAAGATTCAAGGGAGTGTTTTTAGCGATAATCTTTTTGATTGACAAACCCTTTTCCTCAGCACGAGCCAGGAGTATGGCGGCAGAATCATCTATAATCTTATTCAGGTCTATCTCTTTTTCTTCAAGCTTTACTTTACCGGATTCGATTTTTGAAAGGTCAAGAATATCATTAATGATTTCAAGAAGAGATTCAGCCGATTGTTTTGCACCGAGGGCAAATTGTTTCATCTCCTCTTTTGAATCGTAAACGTCTTTCTCAATAAGTGTAAGGTATCCTATTATTCCGTTCATAGGGGTGCGGATCTCGTGACTCATATTTGCAAGGAACTGGCTTTTTATAATGTTCAGCTTCTGTGCCTCATCTGCAAGTTTATCAGCTCTCTTCTTCTCTTCGAGCAGTTTTACTTCGGTATGCTTACGCCTGTTTTCCTCTTCAACTTCTTTAGTGATATCCTGGATGCTTCCTTCGAAATGAATTTCTCCTGTTAGATCATCCTCAACTATGCGGTCATTCAACCTTGCAATAAGTTCAGTGCCGTCCTTTTTAAGAAGTGTCACTGTGTAATTCTCAACCTCGCCTTTATCCTTAAGGATTTCGATGAGCTTCAGCCTTTCCTGGTGGTCTTTGTATAGATCACTCAGAAGGTTCAGCTGCATAAGTTCTTCCCTGCTTTTATATCCAAGCATCTCTGCAAGACTTTTGTTGACAGTAATGAATTTGCCGTCATAACTTGATTGGAACATCCCCTCCAGTGAATCATCGAATATAGAACGATATTTTTTTTCGGAAAGAGACGTTCGGTATGATCTGTCAGCCAGCTGCTTCCTGAGCCTGAAATTTACTGAACTCCCTATCACAGAAACTACACTCAGAAACAAAACGAAAAGAACGGACTCGAACATATTCGGAAGAAAATATATTTTCGAATCATTCATCAGAATAGCTGTAGCGAATACAAGGTTATAATAAATTGCTACTATTATCTGGTTTTTAACGTCCCAGCTAAGGAACAGAGCTGATGTAAATATCATCAGCGCAACTATCTGAACATTCACTACAAGTGTGCTTGGAATAAGGTAGATCATGTACCCGGAGGAAAGGATAATGATAAGTAGAAGTAAATGGACAAGGATGATGGGATTATCTTTACCTTTTTTTGTGTTTAGAAATCCCAATATTCCGAAAGCTGTAAGTGTGGCGGTTAGCCTGGTAAAATAGACCTCGTAGGATAGATTAGAGAAATGCTTGACTTCAAAAATCATTGCAAACAATCCCGATACGGCAATCAGGAAAGCCAGAATCTTAAGCGGAACTATTAATTGTTCTTTTGATTCCTTTTTAAGCTGTGCTTCTCTTTCATGAGATAAGACTATTTTTGACCGATTAAATAAATCGGCAAAACGTGTATCATTTGCTGCCGGCATGCGCCCTTACCATAAAATTCAGAACAAATCTACTAAAAATAATTCAAGGAATAAATCATTTTTCAATATCTTTTCGCCTGATAATGTCATAATTGATATATTTAGTGATATTATTAATATTCTCTCGCTAATTAAGTATGGCTGACTTCTTTTACTCGATAGATCTTTCAATTTTTTATTTTATCAATCATAGTCTTTCAGCAGGCTTTGCCGATAAATTTTTCTCCCTCATCACTAATGTAAACAATTGGTATATAGCATATATGATTCTTCTCGGAATCAGCTTCATCAAAGGCGGCACCAGCGGTAAAATTGCTGCCATCGGCGTGATAATCCTGATAGTAATTACTGATCAGACAGGCGGTCATCTTATAAAAGAGTTTGTTCATAGAGTAAGACCCTGCAATGCTCTGAATGATGCAATAACGCCGCTAGGCTGCACGGGATCGTACTCCTTCCCATCCAATCATGCATTTAATAATTTTGCAGCAGCTGTGTTCTATTACAGGCTTTTTCCAAAATTAAAATGGGTTCTGTTTATTACGGCATCACTTATCGCGTTCTCAAGAGTTTATCTTGGACTTCATTACCCATCCGATATTTTGGGAGGAGCAGTGCTGGGCTTTATCTTTGGTTATGCGTTTGCCGAAGCTGCTATCCTTATTAATAACCGATACAAGAAAAGGAGCTTAAGTGAAAAGAGTGAATGATAAACTTATAATACGTGAAACTTCAAAGGAGGATATCCCGCTTATTTTTACCCTTATTCGTGAGCTTGCCGACTACGAGAAACTTTCAAATTCTGTCACTGCCGATCAGGAGCTGCTTGAAAAGAATCTTTTCGGAAAAAACAGGTACGCTTATGTGGTGATTGCGGAATATGAGGGTGAGGCGGTTGGGCAGGCTTTATATTTTTATAATTTTTCAACTTTTAAGGGGAAGCCCGGCATATACCTTGAGGACCTTTATGTCCGTCCCGAATTCAGAAATAAAGGGATCGGAAAAGCGCTTCTGAATTACCTTATTGAACTCGCCAAAAAACAGAATTGCGGAAGGGTCGAATGGGTCGTTCTCGACTGGAATGAATCAGCAATAAATTTCTATAAGAGCCTGGGAGCAGAGCCGAAGGATGACTGGATTGTGTTCAGGCTGAGTGAGGAAACATTTAACCATAAAAATTAAGAGTTTATCGGCAAAAGTTTTTATCTTTACACCTTAAATTTTATCTTTAAGTATAATCAAGCCCAATAAAACAGGAATATTTATGGCAGACAATAATAGAAGAGTTGTCGTTACCGGAATGGGTGCTCTTACTCCCATCGGGTTATCACCGGCGGAATTCTGGGAAAATATGATGAACGGGAAAAGCGGCTCGGAAATGATAAAGGGTTTTGATACGTCCAGGGTTGAAACAAAATTCGCCTGTGAACTTAAAAACTTCGATCCTCTGAATTATATTGACAAAAAAACAGCACGTCGTCTCGATAGATATGCACAGTATGCCATGGCTTCAGCAGGACAGGCAATTGAAGATGCTCGATTAAATCCCGGTGAATTGACGGATGAGGAAAAGTCAAGAATAGGTGTAATCTACGGCAGCGGTATAGGAGGTATTCAAACTTTCTATCAGCAGTCTGTAATAAATCATACCCAGGGGCCTGACCGTGTGTCCCCGTTTTTTATTCCGATGCTTATACCTGATATAGCAGCAGGATACATATCAATTCATTACGGTTTCCGCGGTCCGAATTATTGTATCGTTTCCGCCTGTGCGACAGCCAATAATAATATGATTGATGCCTTTCTGCTTATTAAACAGGATAAGGCTGACATGATCCTTACCGGTGGAAGTGAAGCTGCTGTAAATGAAATAGGTATCGCCGGGTTTAATGCCTCTAAAGCTTTGTCTACCAGGAATGAATCGCCTGAAACAGCAAGCAGACCGTTTGATGCCACCCGGGATGGGTTTGTGATGGGTGAAGGCGGCGGTAGCCTGCTGCTTGAAGAACTTGAGCATGCGAAGAAAAGAGGGGCAAAAATATATGCGGAAATAATAGGCATGGGTCTTTCCGCAGATGCTTATCATATCACGGCACCTCACCCTGATGGGATAGGAGCTGTTCTTGCGATGGAAATGGCCATAAAAGATGCCGGGATTTCTGCACAGGATATTGATTATATAAATATGCACGGCACATCTACAACTCTGGGAGATATCGGCGAAACCAGGGCAATTAAGAAAGTCTTTGGTGACTATGCATATAAGGTTAACCTGTCCTCAACAAAGAGTATGACCGGTCATCTTCTGGGAGCAGCAGGCGCGGTTGAAGGTATTGCCTCAATCCTCGCTATTAATAATAACAGGATTCCCCCAACTATAAACTTCGAACATCCGGATCCTGAATGTGATCTTAACTATACTTTTAATAAGCCTCAGGATCGGGAGGTAAATATCGCCCTAAGCAATGCTTTTGGATTTGGAGGTCACAATACTTCTGTAATTTTCAGTAAATTTACAGAGTAATATCACATTCTGAGACCCCTTTTTCTCCTGTTTCTCACAAAATATTTTCCCTGTGAGTGATATCAGCAAGGCGCCTCTCTATAGCTCTTATTTTATTCAGCGAAATAAATTATGAATAATTTAGGAGAAAAGATGAGATACGTTTCGAAATTGGCGCTACTTTCTTTTATGCTTTTCACAGTTAATACTTTCGCACAAATGCATGAAAGAGAGCCGCAAATGAGATTGTCTTTGCAGGCTGGTGTAGAAGCACCTACGGGAGATTTCGGTGATCAGGCTTCAACCGGATTCGGATTGAGCGGAACATTCGAATACTGGCAGAATTCTCCGCTTGCATTTACAGGGTCTTTAGGCTATAACAGATTTAGTGCCTCCCATGATCTTCCGGATGACTGGGATTATTCACTTTCCGATATACCCATTCTCCTGGGAATAAGATACTATCTCTCCCGCGGGACTTTCCACCCATACCTTGGAGCAGAACTTGGTATCCATATCCTGACATCTTCACGGACAAGGGTTGAAGGAAATACAACCACCAGCGTTGATGAGACAAATTCAAGATTCGGATTGGACCCGTTATTAGGTTTCAGATATCATTTAAGTCAAAGTACTGACCTTGATTTCAACTTAAAGTATAACATTATAAGTACAGAAGGGGGCAACACTAATTATCTCGGATTAAACGGCGGGGTTCAGATAGGATTATAAAAAGAATTATTCAGAGGCTGCACTTCTGCAGCCTCGCTTATTTTTTTACATCTTCAAAAACACTATCAGGAATGCCCTCATTGACTTTATAATCAGAATAATTGATGTATACCTTTCCCATTGTTGTCCTTCCCTTGTGCTGATTCTCTTTTTCTGAACTATCCTCTCCGCCAATGTCCCCGGTTATTTCTTTGGGCATTTGCATCTTCTGCACATTAAACGCAAATATCATTGAGGATGGGAGAGGATATTTAATATTATTGTCGTATTTCAGATCAATGGAAAATGTACCGTTCGTTTTTGTTGTTGATTCTATTTTCCTGATGATGTACTTCTCTTTATCTATCAATAAAGTGGTAAGAATAAGGTCGCCTCTATCCCCAAGCGGGATAATTTTGATTGAGTAGCAAGGCTTGCCGTCTACATCCTTCTCTTTATCGAAAATGGAAGTATAATCTCCCTTTAAGAAACTGTAGGGAGAAAAGTTGAGGCCTTCCTTGGGCAGAAGTGCAAACCCTTCGGATTTTAATCTGATCTTATCAGGATTTTTGTAGAATATCGTTGCCTTCGATTCGGGTACTTTCAAAAAATTGACGTCAACTTTTATTTTAACATCTACTTCGTAATCCTTCACCTTTTCGAAATTCTCCTTTACTTTATCCAGAACATCTTCGGGTTTCAGGTTCTGGGCGAACGAAATTGTTGTTACAAGAAGTAAAATCAAAACATTTTTTATAATCATTTTATTTCCTTTTCCTTATTAAGTAAGGATGTCTTTTCTTTTAAAAATAAAAGCGGTTATGGCAAATAATACAATAACATGTCCGGCAAGAATTGCAACAGCCTTAAAGAAGCCTGCATAATCCACTGGATCATCAAAAAGTATTCTCCATGAAGACATATACGTCGTAAAAAGATACGGTTCGATGTTCCTGAAAACATCAATCTGTATGGCAGAAAGTATAATAAAAACAATTATCACAGCCATTGTGGCAATTATAGGGCCGATTGCATTTTCTACGAGAGAGGAGAAAAAGAATGCCAGGGCAGTAACTACAGTCATACTTAACCCGGCAAACCCATAGGCAATTAAAAACCTCCAGAAGACGTCTCCCCTGGCAAAGATTATTATGCCGCTGCTCTTTATTACTATTAATTCACCGACTCCGAACATTATAATTCCAAGCCCCAGACTTATTACGGCCAGCCATAAAACCAGCAGGTTGGAATAAATAAGGCCTGCCATAAATTTTGCAGTAACTATTTTCATCCGTGAAACCGGGCGGGTCAATAGTAGGCGGTAGGTACCTCCCGTAGCCTCTCCTGCCAGAAGATCTCCTGCTACCAGCGCTATCAGAAAGGGAATATGTACAGCCAGACTTGTAAGTATGAAGTAGGAAATCAGGTATCCATTGAGGAGATTTCCGACAAAGACAAAAGACTGCTGAAGGTTCCTGGTCATAAAATCCAGTGACTTTTCTCCTTCAGCCAGCATTGCAAAATTAATAACTGGTACGATAACAGCAATAACAAGGAAACCTATGTAGGTTCTCCATTTCTTAAAAATTTTGTAAAGTTCTATCCTGATGAGTGTGGACATTTTAAGGAGCTTTCTCTGTAATGTTGAGGAAAAATTCTTCAAGAGATCGTGTTGGGATCACTGCACTGACTTCAATTTCATGCTCTACCAGGTATTTGTTCAGAAACGCTATTTTTTCAGCAGAAAGAGAAAATATCATCGTATTATTTGCAGTTGATTCAAGGTCATTTATAAAGTCAGTACTGCTTATTACTTCCCTAGCTTTTAAAGCGTCATCTACTTCCAATGTCACCTTCAGCTTGTTCATATTTAACAGATCATCTACCTTTCCTTCAACTACAGTTTTACCTTTATTGATAATGATCATTCTGTTCGCCACAAGCTCTACTTCATATAAAATATGTGAAGACAAAAAGAGTGTTTTTTTTCTGTCTCTGCTAAGGTGAATAATCAGGTTCCGAATTTCTTTCATGCCCTGGGGATCAAGACCGGTTGTCGGTTCATCAAGAATTATCAGATCAGGATCATGCAGCAGTGCCTGTGCCAGTCCAAGTCTCTGCTTCATACCATGCGAAAATGTTTTCACCTTGCTGTCATACCTTTTTTCAAGTCCCACCAATTCCAGCACATCCATTATCGTTTTCTTCACTGCATTGATTCCGGAGATCCTTCCCAGGATTTCCAGGTTCTTATACGCACTTAGGTACCCGTAAAAATCGGGTTTCTCAACGATTGCGCCGATCCTTCTTAGGATGGAATTTCTTTCTTTTTTAAGGGATTTTCCAAAGATTTTGATCTCACCTTGCGTTGGATTTATCAGCGACATCAGCATCCTGATAGTTGTACTTTTACCCGCACCATTGGGTCCAAGGAATCCGAATACATCTCCCTGGTAAACGTTCAGGTTGAGACTGTTTACTGCCTGAACCTCCCTGAATTCTTTGCTCAGATTTTTGATTTCAATTATTTTATCTTCAGTCAATTTTTCTCCAAAAGTGTGATACTAAACATCTCCCGAATCACAGGACCAAAAATAAAAAACAAAACGACAGGAATCACTCTATTATTATAAGCGGTTGAAATATAGCACGAACGTTTGGAGATTGATTAATTTAATTTATTTTTAGTGGTGAAAGGGTAAAAACAATTGATGAAACCTTCTGTTTACAGGGGAGTAAAAAAAATAGGATGAGAAGCAAATTAATTGGAAAAATTTCTTTTTTGTTTTTGTAAAAAAATATGATAATGTTTGTACAACAAGCTGAGTTCATTAAAAATTTTTTTTGCCTGAATATTTCCTTTCAGAAAAAAATTTTTTAGTTTCTGATCAGTCGCAACAAAAACTTTCAATCCAAACTATCCTAAATGAACGACAAGATTAATTTTAAAGAAATATATTAAGAAGATTTATTCCAACCTCAGTAACATTTCTCTTAAAGAACATCACATGTACATCACAGAAAAGAAAATTAACCTTACGATAATCACATTAAGCTCGGGAGTATTTAATGCAGATTAAAAGATTGTTTACTACAACAGGCGAAGATCCCCTATCGTCGTTTGATTTTGTTAAGAGAATCAGTGAGATAAAGAATCCTGATGGATCTATCGTCTTTCATATGGAAGATGTTTATGTGCCGTCTCAATGGTCACAGGTTGCAACTGATATAATCGCGCAAAAATACTTCCGGAAAGCTGGTGTTCCTAAGCTGTTAAAAAAAGTAAGGGAGAAAGGCGTTCCTGCATGGCTGCAGCCTGCAAAAGCAGACCAGGATAAAATGGAGCAGCTGCCGGAGAAAGAAAGATATTCATCTGAAACTGATGCCAGGCAGGTTTTTCACAGACTTGCAGGAAATTGGACATACTGGGGCTGGCAGGCCAATTATTTCGACAGCGAAGGCGATGCAAGAGCTTTTTATGATGAGATGATGTATATGCTGGCTAATCAGATGGCCGCACCTAATAGTCCTCAGTGGTTTAATACAGGTCTTAACTGGGCGTATGGGATCACAGGTCCCTCACAGGGTCATTATTACGTAGATTATAAAACCGGCGAACTTACTGCTTCTGCTGATGCTTATACTCATCCTCAGCCCCATGCATGCTTCATTCAATCTGTAAGCGATGACCTTGTTAATGAAGGTGGAATAATGGATCTCTGGGTGCGTGAGGCAAGATTGTTTAAATATGGTTCGGGTACAGGATCAAATTTCTCCGAAATCAGGGGCGCAAATGAACCCCTTAGCGGCGGTGGAAAATCATCAGGCCTGATGTCATTCCTTAAAATAGGCGATAGATCTGCCGGAGCGATTAAATCAGGTGGTACTACACGCCGGGCTGCAAAAATGGTAACCCTGGATCTGGACCATCCCGACATTGAAGAATATATAAACTGGAAAGTTACTGAAGAACAGAAAGTTGCTTCACTCGTTTCAGGTTCAAAGCTTTGTAATTATCATCTTAATGCAATAATGAAGGCATGTTATGATGAGCATCCTGAAAATGACCGTTTCAATAAGAATTTTAACAAAAAACTTAAACACGCTGTACTTGAAGCGAGAAGAGCTCTGATTCCTAATAATTATATAGAGAGAGTAATACACCTTGCCAAACTGGGGTTTAAATCAATAGAGTTCCCTGTTTATGACGTCGACTGGAATTCAGATGCTTATGCAACTGTTTCTGGGCAGAATTCCAATAACTCTATACGAGTTACAAATAAATTTATGGAAGCTGTTCAAAATGACGGCGACTGGAATCTTTACTGGAGAACCGAAAAGAAAAGAGCGAAAAAGGAAAAACGTACACCAAAACCTAGCAAAACATTAAGAGCCCGTGAATTATTCGATGATATAAGCTATGCCGCATGGTCGTGTGCCGACCCCGGGATTCAATTTCATACAACAATTAACGAGTGGCATACATGCCCTAATGACGGAGAAATTAAGGCCTCAAATCCCTGCAGTGAGTATATGTTCCTCGATGATACGGCATGTAATCTGGCTTCGCTGAACCTTGTAAAGTTTTATGACGCAGAGTCGAGAAAATTTTCAATAACCCCTTACCGCCACGCTGTAAGATTGTGGACAATGGTACTTGAGATAAGCGTACTTATGGCTCAATTCCCTAGTAAAGAAATTGCCCGACTGAGTTATGAGTTCAGAACCCTCGGTCTTGGCTACGCAAACCTGGGATCGTTACTGATGCTTCAGGGTATTCCTTATGACAGCAATGAAGGTTTTGCTATCTGCGGTGCATTAACGGCAATAATGCATATGACTGCTTATGCAGCCTCTGCTGAAATGGCAAAAGAAGCAGGTCCTTTCAGTAAGTATGAAAAGAATAAGGAAATAATGCTGAGAGTTATAAGAAACCACCACAGGGCAGCCTATAATGTTCCTCATGAGGAATATGAAGGACTTTCAACTTATCCGGTTGGTATAAACCCCAAGCATTGTCCCTCTGACCTTCTTAAAGCTGCCAGGGAAGATGCTGATCTTGCTCTTGAGATGGGTACTCAATACGGCTTCAGGAATGCGCAGGTTACTGTAATTGCTCCCACAGGAACGATCGGACTTGTGATGGATTGTGATACAACCGGTGTTGAACCCGATTTTGCCCTGGTTAAATTCAAAAAACTCGCCGGCGGAGGGTATTTCAAGATTATCAATCAATCAATTCCTCCAGCTCTGGAAAGAATGGGTTATAATAAAGATCAGATTACCGAAATAGTTAAATACGCAAAAGGTTCGGGTACTCTCGAAGGGTGTCCATATATAAATCCCGAGTCTCTTAAGGCTAAAGGTTTTTCGGAGGAGGCGCTCGCTAAGATTGAACGAGTACTTCCATCGGTTTTCGAGTTGAGCTTTGCCTTCAATAAATATACTCTCGGATTGGACTTACTGACAAAGAAACTGAATATACCTGAGGATGATATAGATTCATTCGACTTCAATCTCCTTAGTTCTTTAGGATTTTCAAAACAGGAAATTGCTTCGGCAAATGACTATGTATGCGGAACCATGACTGTAGAAGGTGCACCTTTCCTCAAACACGATCATTATCCTGTATTTGATTGCGCCAATAGATGCGGTAAAAAAGGAACAAGGTTTATACGCCCGATAGCGCATATAAAAATGATGGCTTCTGCTCAACCTTTTATATCCGGCGCCATCTCAAAAACAATCAATCTGCCTAACCAGGCCAGTGTTGAAGACATAAAGGATGCTTACACACAATCCTGGAAGCTTGGTATCAAAGCAAATGCACTATATCGTGATGGCTCGAAGCTTTCTCAGCCTCTTAATTCTATTGGTGAAGAAGAACTTGAGGCACTGCTCGAGGACAAGGAAAACAACGATATTATAAAAGTAGCCGAAAAGATTATTCACAGGTATATCGCAAAAAGAAGAAGGCTTCCTGATAGAAGAACCGGGTATACCCAGAAGGCTAAGATTAATGGCCAGTCAGTTTACATCAGAACCGGTGAATATGACAACGGACAACTCGGTGAAATATTTATTGATATGCATCGTGAAGGTGCAGCATTCAGAAGTCTTTTGAACTGTTTTGCTATTTCTATCTCACTTGGTCTTCAGCATGGCGTTCCTCTTGAAGAATTTGTCGATGCTTTTGTTTTCACAAGATTTGAACCAAGCGGAATTGTTTCCGGAAACGAGAAGATTAAAATGGCAACCTCTGTCATAGATTATATATTCCGTGAATTGGCAGTTACTTATCTCGGGCGGAATGACCTTTCACATGCAGATACTGAAGTTAAGACTAAAACCTCACACAGTATTGTAAAGAAAATAATCGAGCCTGAGTTTGAGAGTGAAGAAGTTGTAAGTGAGAGGGTGGTTGAGCTCGATTCAGAAAACGGCTCTTCTAAATATTCTTCCAAAGAAGGAAAGTATGCAAAACATCCTGAAGGATTTGCCCAGGTAAATCAAAGTTTGACTTCCAAGGTTAGACGTGCTATTGAAGCAGGTTATACCGGAGATATCTGTACTGAGTGCCAGAGTATGACGATGGTGCGGAATGGAACCTGCCTTAAATGTATGACGTGCGGTTCGACTTCAGGCTGCAGTTAATAGTTTATAATTCTTTTTAGTTTTTGATAACCGGATGCCTTCATCCGGTTTTTTTATCCCTTAATCCCCCATCCATCTTTCCAACATCCTCTTCTATTTATTCCCACCCTCTTCATCGTCCACGTCTCTCATCCATCACCCTCAATCTCTCGAACCACATATCTTTCCCTCATTCCTATTTTCGCCTCTTTCCTGTCTGTGTGGCTAAAATTGATAACTTAATCCAACATTTAATCCACCGTTAACAGGAATCAGGATTAGCTCAGGAATATGGCTTTCATAGGGATCTGATTCATTAAGACTTACCACTGCCCTGCTAATGACAACCCCGAGTGCAGCCCCGAGAATAGTATCTGAAAACCAGTGATTATCGGAATAAATTCTCTGGTAAGCAGTTAATGTCGCAAGTCCATATAATCCAATGGTTGCATAAATATTATTTATCCTTTCAGCAAGTACTGTAGAAACTGTAAACGCCACAACTGTATGTCCCGAAGGCATTGAATAATTATCAAAATTGAAATTATAATTTCCAAAATCAGTATTACCATTCTCAGTAAAAGGCCGTTCCCTAGATAATATCATCTTGAGCAGTACATTTATTGTCCCGGCATATAGCAGAGATTCAGCGAGAAGTCTGCCGGTAAGGGAGATTGACCTTTCATTAAAAATCAATCCTGCTGCATATATTCCCGCAGACAATGAGACCGCGGGAATAACTTCACCGTAATACTTCCCTGCTTTGGTAACATCATCAAGCGTACTTGTCTGGTTCCGCCTCACAATGCGTCTCACATCATCATCAAGAAGCATCGAAAGTGAAGTACCGCCAATGATTATTCCAGTAACTGCCCAGTCCTCACCTGTGAAGTCGGCTGGAGCTCTGAGTATGTCCAAGCCATCGCTTAAACTCTTATTAAAATCGTATTTGAAAAGCTGGTAAGCTGATGGAGAAGCTTGAACAGTATTGAGCGAATCTTCACCCCCATCACTTTTATTTCCAGGAAATGATACGTTTGTAAGATAGATAACTGAAATAAGGAGAAAAGATAAACGCCGTGTCATTGGATTTCCTGAATGGAATAAAAAAAAGTAATAAAAATATTTCTCCTGGTTTAATAAGTTAATAAAAATTACAGATGTGTAGGTATGATCGTGTGACCGGTATTAAAAAATACCTGGATCTTCGATCCTTCTGCCTCCCATAAAACGACTTGAGTAATAATCCTGATCCAGAGATGAAACGATTACCCCGTTTCTGGAACTGGCATGGGCAAAAAGGTTATCGCCAATATAGATGCCGACATGACCGGGACGAACTCTCCTGCGTGTATTGAAGAAAACGAGGTCACCGAATTTAAGGTTTTCACGGTTATCAATTTCAACCCCCTGCCTGTATTGTTCTCTTGCTGATCTGTTCAGATCGAGGGATAAAACATTATGAAAAACCGTTTGTGTGAACGCTGAACAATCAATTCCGTTCGTAGAGTTGCCGCCGTATTTATATGGTGTGTTCAGGTATTTAATGATCTCCATCAGGATTTTTTCTTTCATCGTGCTGTTATCAGCATTTATATCAGTTGAAGTATTATCCGGTTTAAGCTGATTCATTACGGAAGCTATATCAATACCCTTGTCATCAGGGATCTCGTCATCATCTTCTGCGAGGGAGTCACCTGAGACAGTAAATTCTTCTTCGTCAGAAAAGCGCTGGTGCTCAGCGGGTTTGTCTTCTTTTTTATTTCCTTCGTACCTGGAAGTATAAGAAGAAGATGAACACCCTATGAATCCTATCAGTGCAGTTAAAGAGAGCAGTGTAAAAAAATATTTGATGGGGTTACGGAACATTTAATCAACCGAGATACGTTTTCAGATTTTTACTTCTGGAAGCATGCCTGAGACGGCGGATAGCTTTTTCTTTTATCTGCCTTACCCTTTCGCGGGTAAGATTAAACCTTTCGCCTATTTCCTCTAGTGTCATCGAATGTTCTTTATTTAATCCGAAATAAAGCTTAATAACTTCTGCCTCCCGGGTGGACAAAGTTGACAGGGCTCTCTGAATCTCGCTCTTCAGCGATTCGTTCATAAGTATAAAATCAGGTGAGGGCTGTTGATCATCTTCTATAACATCAAGCAGACGGTTCTCCTCTCCCTGGACAAAAGGAGCATCCATTGAAACATGCCTGCCGGCGATTTTAAGGTTATCCGCAACTTCGCTGACATCCATATCGAGTTCCTGCGCAAGCTCCAGTGCACTGGGTTCTCTTTCAAATTCCTGTTCAAGGTTACTATATGCTTTTCCTATTTTGTTTAATGCACCGACACGATTGAGTGGTAATCGTACAATACGCGACTGCTCTGCAAGTGCCTGCAGAATCGACTGTCTGATCCACCAGACGGCATAGGAAATAAATTTGAATCCTCTTGTTTCATCGAATCTTTTAGCAGCCTTTATTAAACCCAGGTTGCCTTCATTTATCAGGTCGCCTAACGAGAGTCCCTGGTTCTGGTACTGCTTGGCTACGCTGACCACAAATCTCAGGTTTGCCTTTGTAAGTCTTTCCAGGGCACCATGATCCCCGTTCCGGATCTTAATAGCGAGCTCAATTTCCTGTTCCGCTGTTAACAGGTCTACCCGCCCGATTTCCTGAAGATATTTATCAAGTGACTGGCTTTCCCTATTGGTAAACTGTTTGGTTATCCTCACAACAATATCTCCGATAATTATGGATTAATCGTATCAACTATTCCGACAATCGAAGCGTCAACCGGAGCCATATCTACCGGCAAAGGTATTACTGCTTCTGAAGCGGTTATATAAATTATTGTTTCTCCGGGTCCAGACCCAACGGTATCTACTGCCACGATCGGGTCACCGGTATTCATATATTCAGAATTGATTGGCTGAACAAACATCAATTTAAAATTATTGAGGGCACTATATTTTCGGGTTGCCCATACATTTCCAATTACTTTTCCTAGAAACAACTATTATACCATTACTATTAATTTTCGGGCTGGTTTAATTATCCTTAATTTTGAATCCTATTAAGCTTCTTGGTCCGAAAGGTATTCTTTTAATGCAACGTCAAGTTTATCAACGATTGCCATAATTACTGCATCAACAGGTTTATTTTTTGTGAATTCAGTTTGCCTTGATGAACTGCCGGTAGCAACGAGCACTACCTCCCCTTCTCCGGCTCCAACGCTGTCAACAGCTACAACAAAATGATCTTTTTCATTCAGTTCGAGATCCAGTTGTCTGACTATAAGAAATTTTGCCCCAACAAGATTTTCATCTTTCCTGGTTGACCAGACAGTACCGATTACTTTTCCTAAAAACATGTAGAACATCCTTATGATTCATTTGCTGACGTGGTTAATATACTTTTCATTTTTAATAAATTCAATCATCTGCAATACGGAAGGAATTTAATATGTGATTAATATAGCTCTCGAAAAACCTTCATCACCTTAAAAAGCTTTCACCCTTTAAGTTATTCCGTATATTAAAGAAATCGGATATGGTTTTTCCTGCATCGGAATAAGTTTTCCGGATTCCAAGGTCCCTTATTTCAGATTGATTATAATAAAAAATTAATGGTACATATTCGCGGCTATGATCAGTACTTATGGTAGTGGGATCATTTCCATGATCGGCAGTGAGAATCATTGCATCGCTGCTGTCAAGATTATCCAGAAATTCAGGTAAAAAACTATCAAATTTCTTTAAGGCATCAGCAAAGCCTGCGGGATCGTTTCTATGTCCGAAATAGACATCAAAATCCACCAGGTTAGCAAAGATAAAGCTTCCTGAAAACTCCTCTGAAGCCTTCATCAGTTCCCTGCATCCCTCATCATTGGATTTTGTTTTGCGGGGATGACTTATGCCGCGGTGATTGAATAGATCGTTGATTTTTCCTATTGCAATAGTGTTTATATTATTATCGGAAAGGACATCTAGTATTGTTTTATCGGGGGGATCAAGAGAATAGTCTTTACGGCTGGTGGTCCTGGCAAAACTTCCCGGTTCCCCAATAAAAGGTCTGGCTATTACTCTTCCAACCATTAAAGGCGGCGTTAAAACCTGTTCTCTGGTTATTTCACAGATTTCATACAATCTTTCAAGTGGAATTACATTTTCATGCGCAGCTATCTGAAATACCGAATCAGCTGAGGTGTAAATTATCGGGTAGCTCGTTTCCAGGTGTTTCTGGCCTAACTCTTTAATTATTTCTGTACCCGAAGCGGCCTTATTTCCCAATACCCCGCTGGAGCCGGTAAGCTTTTTAAACTTTTCTATAATTTCATCAGGAAAACCGTCAGGGAAGTAAGAAAAGTCAATATCTACATACAATCCTCCAAGCTCCCAGTGTCCGGTCGTAGAATCTTTTCCTTTTGATATTTCCCTCAGCTTTCCAAAGGAAGCAAGTGGTTTAGATTCGGGAGGCACCCCTCTTAGATTTTCTATGTTTCCCAAACCGAGTTTCTGCAGGTTTGGAAGTTTCAAATCTGCATATTCAGATATGTGTTTAAGTGTATTGCTGCTGGTATCGCCGTAATCACCCGCATCGGGTAATTCTCCAATACCCACTCCATCGAGGATAATAAGGAAGAAATTATTCACTTATTGCTGTAAGATTTTAATTAATGTTCCTGACAGAATTACCGCCTCTTTCAAGTGCCTTCTGCAGAGCGAGATCTGCGTTGTGCAGAACTTCATCAACATCGATTTTGCCAGTAGAAGAAGCAACCCCGACAGAAATTGTGTATGTAGTCTGTTTGGAAACGACTGCGATCGGTTTCCTTGCTATTTTAACCCTGAGCTTTTCAGCCCAAAGGAAGACCTCTTTAGTATTAGAACTGAAGAAATACACAGCAAAAACTTTCTCTCCTATCCTGCCGAATAAATTAAGAGGTGTCATTTCTTTTCTAATAGTCTCAGCTACCGTAGAAAGTACCTTCGGCAGTGGATTTCCATCAAATAACGATTCCTGTTCCAGAAAGTCATCAATTTTAATCAAGGCTACTGCTCCTGAAGCCTGTACTTTTTCAGCTTTAATAAGATCGGCGCTCAGTCTTTCCTTAAAGGTGTCGGTGTTCAATACCTTGGTTTCAACATCGACAGCCAGGTAGCTCTTCAGCAGAGCCTGGGTCGAATAAGAATAAATTACGAATGATAATATGTTCATTGCGTTTTTAAGAAACTGTACATCAGCATTTGAAAAGGCATTCTTTTTTAGACTCTCAAAACAGAGAACACCATAGTTCTGACTATTATAGATCAGAGGCATTGCAAGAAATGAACCGTCAAAACTTACATCTTCAACTTTGGAATATCTTTTATATTGGTCACCGGAGGTGTCATCAATCTTCACCGGAATACCTGTTATAATGCTCTTACCGACAAGGGTTCCGTTTAGTTCAATCTCAAGGCTTTCGCCTATATACTTCAGCGATGTATTATTAATGATTTTTACTGTCCTGAACTTCTGTTCCAGCGGATAAAAATAAACGAAAGCGAATGCATCCCAGTTCAGCAGAAAGCCTACTGAATTGTAGATAGTCTGGATCAGCTCTGAATCAGAATTAAATTTACTCTCGGGACCGATTAAATTCAGCAGTCCTTTTAACCTTTGCTGGGATACGTTATCGGCGTGTTTCTCCTCAAATATAGAGATTATCATCGTAATAACCCGGACGAACCTTCCAAGCGCGTATATCGTTTCAATTCCGAAGGCATCTCCTACTTTAGAATCAACTGCTATTATTGCAATAAGCGATTTATCATAAAATAGCGGAACTCCGACAAAGCTTCTTATGCCCTGGACGGCCGTGTAATACCTGATAACATCAGCTTCAGCTGCGGGAGAAATATCGCTAAGCAATTCAGGCTCTCCCTTCTGGACTATCTTGCTTAAGATATCGTCTTCGATATCCAGCTTGCGGTTAACAAGCTCATCTGTATTGGAAACAAATTTTTCTATTGAAAGCTTATCTTTCTTTTTATTATACCAGAAAAAGATGGCAGTATTGGCAGAATAAGCTTCCTTGATTACAGTGAGCATTTTTTCCAATACGAATCCAAACTGTCCGTCGTGTCCGACTTCCTCAGGGAGTGCTTCATTAGCAATTTCTTCAAATCTTTCCTTAAGATCAGGAGGCTTTAGCGTGGTTTTAGATGTGTTGTATTCCGGCACATAATTGTCTGAAGTAATGATCTCAGGCTGGCTGCCGGAAATTATCTTGAAAGAATCTTCATAATCATGTCTCGGTTCACTTGGAATATCAGGAGGGTCCTCCTCCTCGAGAGTTGAAAAAGATTTGTCAAACCGGATGGAATCACGAAGGAAAATGATAAATGCAACATAGATAATGATTACCGCTATAGTTATCAGCCTGATTACGGGATCATCTGTTAGAAATAAAACAGCAGCCAGAACGGGAACCAGTGAGAATATCAGGATTCTTTTCTTTTGTCTTCGATCCATATTCGAGTGAAAAATTGGAAGATAAAAATTGAAGTAAATATATACTTACTCTTTAATAATAGCAAACTCAGGAAGCTTTTATATCTTATGAGAAAAACAATTTAGAAAGATGTTTCAGGACTTCCTTCCTTCCGGTTTTCTTAACCGCTGAATGGAACATAAGGTTTTCACCGTCTATCAGCTCAGGAAAATACAGTCGGATATTCTTCTTAGCGGTAGAAATTTCGGACTGTTTAAGTTTATCTGACTTATTCAGGAGTACCAGGTACGGTATATTTTGTTGTCTCAATAATTCATTCAGCTTTATGTCAAGTTCTGTGGGGTTATGGCGGCTGTCAATCAGGTGGATAGCCAGGGCGATATGGCCGGAAAGCGAGATATATTCGGATATTATTCTGCCCCAGTATTCTCTTTCCTTCAAACTGGTTTTTGCATAGCCGTATCCCGGCAGATCAACCAGGTAAAAATTATCGTCTATCCTGTAATAATTGATGGACCTGGTCTTGCCAGGTGTAGAACTAATTTTTGCCAGGTTCTTCCTGTTAAACAGAGAATTAATAAAGGAGGATTTGCCGACATTTGACCTCCCGCATAATATAACCTCAGGAAGTCTCTCCAGGGGTAAATCTTTTACATTATAAACAGATTTTATGAATTGCTGCTGTTCAAACATAGACATATAATAAAAAAGAGTAACCGGAAACACCGGTTACTCTTTTTATAGGGTGATTTAAGTTTCTTATTTGTTCTTTTCTGCAGGAGTCTCTTCGACTACCTGTGCATCGGGAATCTCCTGGCCCTTATCAGCTTCTTTCCTGGCTCGTCTTTCCTCTCGCTTCGACTTTTGCTCCTCTGCCTTTGCATTTATCACATCGTTATAATCGACCAGTTCAAGTATAGCCATACTCGCAGCATCGCCGATTCTGTTGCCAAGCTTTATAACCCTGGTGTATCCGCCCGGACGCTCACCGATTTTAGGAACTATCTCACTGAAAAGCTCTTTTACCACTTCTTTATCATGAATATGACTCATCACCTGTCTCATAGAATGAAGGTCGTTTTTCCTTGCCTTGGTAATCAGAGATTCAACATGCCTTCTGGCTTCTTTTGCCTTTGCTTCAGTTGTTTTTATTCTTTTATGCTTCAGCAATGAAGTTGCAAGTGCGTTCATTAAAGCAGCACGGTGGCTTGCAGTTCTTTTTAATTTTCTTCCTTTATTCCTATGTCTCATTGATAAGCCTTTAATTCAAGATTAGTTTGTTTCAGTTTCTTCCTTGAGATACTTGTCTACGTCCATTCCGAACTCAAGTCCCATATTTTCTACGATCTCCATCAGCTCTGCAAGTGACTTTCGTCCGAAATTCCTGAACCTGAGCATTTCAGATTCATCTCTTCTGACTAGCTCAGCAAGGTTTTTAATATTCGCAGCTTTCAGACAGTTATGCGATCTCACGCTTAATTCAAGATCATCCACAGAGGTTAAGAGGATTTTTCTAACTCTTTCGAATTCTGTATCCTTCTGGCTTACCGCCTGTTCCTCTTCCTGTTCAATATCAAAATTAATGAAAAGCTGAATATGATCTCTTAATATTTTTGCAGCCTGTGTAAGGGCGTCATCAGGAGTGATTGATCCGTCAGTATAAATTTCAATTGTTAATTTTTCGTAATCATTCTTGTCGCCGATTCTCACATTCTCAACATCATATTTGATGTTCTTAATCGGGGTAAATATGGAGTCAATAGGAATTACGCCGATGGTCTGGTCAGGCGAAACATTCTCTGAAGACGGAACATATCCTGTGCCTTTTCCGACTCTAAGTTCAATATCAAACTTGGCACTTTTATTAAGAGTAGCTATATGGAGTTCCGGATTAAGAATTTCTATTTCGTTGCTGCTTTTCTGAATATCAGAAGCAGAAAATTCTCCATCGCCATTAAAAGAAATTTCAATTTTGTTAGGTTTCTTACTGAGGAGTTTCATACGTACCTGTTTCAGGTTCAATATAATTTCAGAAACATCTTCAACAACACCTTCTATAGTAGTGAATTCGTGCAGTACACCGCTGAATTTTACGGACGTAATGGCAGCGCCGGTCAGGGATGATAATAATACTCTCCTCAGTGAATTGCCAAGCGTTACACCATAACCGCGCTCAAGCGGCTGTAATGAAAATTTACCATAAGTATTCGAATAACTTGACTCATCTAATACAACAGTTTCGGGCATTTTTAAATATGAAACACTCATTTAGTTATCCTCTAAGATTAATCTTAAAATTCTAATTATTATTTTGAGTAAAGCTCAACAACTAACTGTTCATTAGCATTTAGAGGAACGTCAACTCTTTCCGGAACCTGCAAAAATGTTCCCGACAGGGATGCTTTATCAATCGACAGCCATGAATAAGTGGAATCCTTAACTCTTCTTAAAGATCCATGAATGGCATCGAGTTTTTTACTCTTTTCCTTAATTTTAATTATGTCGCCTGCAGAAAGAATATAAGACGGAATATCAACGAGTCTTTCATTCACAATTATATGCCTGTGTCTTATAAGCTGTCTGGCCTGCTTCCTTGAGGAGGCAAATCCAACACGGTAAACTACATTATCCAGTCTGCTCTCCAGTATCTTTACAAGGTTATCACCGGTAATGCCCTTAGCCTTATTCGCTTTCTCAAAATAATTTCTGAATTGGGTTTCCAGTAGTCCGTAGATTCTTTTGATTTTCTGCTTTTCACGCAGCTGAATCCCGTATTCAGAAACCTTTGATCTTCTTGAATTTCCATGTTGTCCCGGAGGATAATTTCTTATTTCAACAGGACATTTTTCAGTGAAGCACTTCTGTCCTTTCAAAAACAACTTTTGTCTTTCTCTTCTGCACAACTTGCAAACTGAATCTGTGTATCTTGCCATTTAGTTAATTCTCCAAAATAATTTAAACTCTTCTTTTCTTAGGAGGTCTGCATCCATTATGAGGTATTGGCGTTACATCTTTAATGGACGATACTTCCAGACCAGCTGTATTTAATGCTCTTATAGCTGCTTCTCTTCCTGAACCTGGTCCTTTGACCAGTACCTCTACTCTACGTAATCCTAGATCGTATGCCTCTTTAGCAGCAGCTTCTGCAGAAACCTGTGCAGCATACGGGGTATTTTTCCTTGATCCCTTAAAACCGTTCTTACCCGCTGAAGACCAGGAGATCGTATTCCCATAAATATCCGTTAATGTCACATGCACATTATTAAAAGTAGCTTTTATATGAGCTACTCCGTTAGCATCTACATGTGTTTTCTTTTTAGTTTTCTTTACTACTTTAGCCAATTTATATCCTCCAGTTATCTCAATTACTTCTTAGTCGGAGTTTTCTTCTTACCGGCGACAGTTTTCCTCTTACCTTTACGGGTACGGGAATTTGTCCGGGTCCTTTGACCGCGTGCAGGAAGTCCTCTTCTATGCCTTAATCCGCGGTATGTTCCGATGTCCATTAATCTCTTAATATTCTGCTGTACTTCAGAGCGAAGCGCTCCTTCTACCTTATAATCAGCAGTTATAGCAGCTCTTATCTGGGCTACTTCTTCATCAGTTAATTCTGACACCTTCTTATCCGGATTAACACCCGACTTTGAAAGAATCTCCTTAGAGATTGAAGGGCCGATGCCAAATATATATTGTAAGCCAAATAAAACTTTTTTATTCTTGGGTAAATCTACTCCTGATATACGAGCCAATTAAATTCTCCTTCCTAAAATATTAACCCTGACGTTGTTTGTGTTTAGGATTTTTGCAAATAACCCTCACTACGCCTTTGCGCTTAATTACTTTGCAGTTATCGCATATTTTTTTTACTGATGCTCTTACTTTCATTATAAACTCCGCTATTTATATCTATAGGTAATTCTACCTTTGGTTAAGTCGTATGGAGATAATTCCACGGATACTTTATCTCCAACAAGTATTTTAATAAAGTGCATTCTCATTTTACCTGAAATATGCGCAAGAATCTCATGCCCATTATCCAGTTTGACCTTGAAGTGAGCGTTTGGTAAAGTTTCGGTTACCACTCCGTCAACTTTTATTGGTCCTTGTTTAGCCATTTAGCATATAGTAAGTATTTCGGCCTTATGATCCGATATTAAAATCGTATGCTCAAAATGAGCAGAAGGTGAACCATCTCTTGTTAGTACCGTCCAGCCGTCTTCAGCTGTAAGTACACGGTAGTCACCAGCATTAACCATTGGCTCAATTGCCAATGTCATACCATTTTTCAACTTCGCTCCGGTGCCTTTCTTTCCGAAGTTCGGTATGGATGGATCTTCATGTAAGTATTTACCTACTCCATGTCCGCATAAATCACGAACGATTGAAAAACCGTTTGCCTCTACATATGTCTGAACCGCGTATGATATGTCAAATACATGGTTCCCGGCCTGCGCTTCTTCTATACCTTTGTGGAGCGATTTTTCGGTCACATCCATTAGTTTCAACTTTTCTTCCGTTAATTCCCCGACAGCAACGGAGAGCGCTGCATCACCAAAATAGCCGTTTTTATTAACGCCGACATCAAGAGAAACTATATCACCATTTTTAAGAACTCTTGGCCCCGGTATCCCATGAACAACTTCCTCGTTTACAGATGAACAGATAGAAGCCGGGTAATCGATTGACGAACCGCCCTGGGAATAACCCTTAAAGGCAGCTTTTGCATCATTGCTTAGAATATAATCTTCAGCTATCTGGTCTAATTCTTTAGTTGTAACACCGACTCTTACGTTAGCTTTCATAAGTTGTAAAGTCTCTGCAACTATTTTACAACTCTCTCTTATATAGTCTATTTCTTTTTTAGTCTTTATATAAATCACTAATATCTTCGGCTCTTTAACTTACCGGTTTTCATAAAGCCATCGTAATGTCTCATTAATAAATGCGATTCAATCTGCTGCAGTGTATCCAGGGCAACACCTACGATAATCAGCAGACTTGTACCGCCGAAAAACTGTGAAAATTGGCCTGACACTCCCCAGGCGGATACAAAAGCGGGTAAAATTGCAACAATTGCCAGGAAAAATGATCCTGGGAGTGTAATTTTGGTTAAAATGTTATCGATGAAATCAGAGGTCTGTTTACCGGGTCTGATTCCTGGAATAAATCCGCCCTGCTTCTTCATATTATCCGCAACGTCTTTAGGATTAAAAGCAATTGCCGTATAGAAGTAAGTAAAAAATATGATCATCAAAGCGTAAATAGCTGAATAAACAGGCGACGTATAATGAAAATATCCTGAAATCGTCTGTAGAAAATCATTATCGGGAAAGAACGAAAGAACGGTATTGGGAATAAACATTATAGACTGCGCAAAAATTATAGGCATAACACCAGCAGTGTTCACCCTTAATGGGATATACTGTGTAACTCCGCCGTAAACCTTTCGGCCAACCACCCTTTTAGCATACTGCACCGGGATCCTTCTTGTTCCTTGCGTAACCAGAACTACACCGGCTATGATTAAAGCCATAAATGCAAGGATAACGACCTCAATTACGATATTTCTCTGCCCGGAGTTTATTAGCCGGTACTCATCGAGTATTGCAAATGGAAAACGCGCAATGATTCCTATAAAAATTATGAGCGAAATACCGTTCCCGATTCCCTTATCAGTTATCTGCTCGCCCAGCCACATCATAAATACCGTACCGGAAGTCAGGATTACTATGGTACTGAATGTCCAGAGAAAACCTTGAACAGGAACAGGGACTATCGGCATTCCCTGAACGTTTATGTTCAGCAGCCTGACAGTAACTCCCCAGGCTTGTAATGCTGATATCAACACTGTACCATACCTGGTAAGCTGAGTAATTTTTTTCCTTCCTTCTTCACCCTCCTGCTGCAGTTTCTGAAAATAAGGGACGACTGCACCGAGAAGCTGAAGAATAATGGATGCTGAAATGTAAGGCATAATTCCCAGCGCAAATATAGCTGCATTCCTGAATGCACCTCCTACAAACAGATCGTATAAACCGAACAGGTTATCAGAGGTAGCATTTTTCATGCTCTGGGTAACTAAGGCAGCATCCACACCTGGAATAGTGATGTGAGCACCAAGCCTTACAATTGTCAACAACGCCAGGGTATATATAATTCTCTGGCGAAGTTCATGTATCTTAAAGATATTTCTGAAGGTATCTGTGAATTTTGACATTTATAACCGGAATTAAATCTTTTTGATGGAGCCGCCAGCAGCTTCAATTTTTTCCTGGGCGGACTTACTAAAAGCATTAGCTTCAACCTGTAATTTACTTTTCAGTTCGCCTGTACCTAAAATCTTAACAGGCAAATTTTTCTTTTTTACAAGGCCGAATTTTCTTAAGCTTTCCGGATTTACAATCTTTTCTTTAGCATCGGCAAGTTTTTGTAAATCCTGAACATTAACCACCTGGAATTCAACCCTGAAAATATTGGTAAATCCAAATTTAGGAACTCTTCTTTGAAGGGGCATCTGACCGCCTTCAAACCAGGCTTTCTTTTTAGCTCCTGACCTTGAAAGCTGTCCGTTCATACCACGTGCAGCTGTTTTACCATGACCCGAACCTGGACCGCGGCCAACACGTTTCTTATTCTTCTTTGAACCTTCAGCGTATTTTAAATTGCTTAAAATATCCATTTTAAAACCTTATTACTCGTTAATTTCTTCTACTTTAACCAGATGTGTAACTTTATTTATCATTCCTCTTATCTGAGGAGTATCATTATGAATTTTTACCCAATTCGGTCTTCCCAGTCCTAATGCCTCAATAGTTAATTTTTGGGTTTTAGGCCTGTCTATCACACTTCTGGTTTGAGTTATTCTCAGTTTGCTCATCATCAGCCTCATTTAGAACTAAATAAATCTTGAGTTGTAATTCCTCTTTTACGGGCCATCTTCCTGGCATCAATCAGGCTTAGTAAGCCATTAAGCGTTGCCTTAACCTGGTTATGAGGATTACTTGAACCAAGGGATTTTGTCAATATATCCTGAACTCCGGCAGCTTCGAGTACGGCTCTGACACCGCCGCCCGCGATAAGTCCTGTACCCGGTGAAGCAGGTTTCAATAGAACTTTTCCAGCACCATATTTACCAATAATTTCATGTGCAATGGTACCTTTAATAACCGAAACGTTCACAAGGCTTTTTTTAGCGTCATCAATTCCTTTAGATATAGCATCGGTAACCTCATTAGCTTTGCCGAGTCCAACTCCAACGGTTCCTGATCCGTTGCCTACAACAACAATTGCATTAAAGCTGAACCTGCGGCCGCCTTTAACTACCTTCGCAACACGATTTATGTGAACGACTTTTTCTTTTAAGCCATCAATTTCGTTTGACTTTACAGATTTCAAATTTCTACTCCGAACTTCTTTTATTTACTTACTAAAAACACCAGGTTATTTAATTTCCTTGCTGCCGGAAGAGGATTCGAACCTCTACAGACGCCTCCAAAGGGCGTAGTCCTACCATTAGACGATCCGGCAACATTTCTAAAATTTTAATCCTGCTTCTCTGGCTCCTTCAGCAACTGCCTGTACGCGTCCATGATACCGATACCCGTTGCGATCAAAAACAACCGTATTGATATTCTGTTCAAGCGCTTTTTTTCCGATATAGGTGCCGATTGTTTTACTGCGCTGTATTTTTCCGGCCGATTTCTTCAAATCATCTGCCAGTTCTTTTGTTAAAGAAGAAGCAGAAATAAGCGTTTTTCCGGTAGAATCGTCAATAATTTGGGCGTAAATATTATCCAGACTCCGGTATATAGTAAGCCGGGGTCTCTCAGAAGTACCGGAAATAACTTTCCTGATTTTGGTCTTTGAACGAGCTCTTTTATTCTTATTTCTATTAATCATTTCCTAAATATCTCCAATAAAATTATTTACCAGCAGTTTTACCGGCTTTTCTCACGATTTGCTCATCGGAATATTTAATACCTTTACCTTTATATGGTTCAGGTTTCCTAATGGATCTTATCTTTGAGGCAACCATCCCGACCAACTGTTTATCAATCCCGGAAATAACTATCTGAGTTTGCGTCGGTGTCTGTAAGGTTATTCCTTCCGGAGGTATAAAATAGATGGGATGTGAATAACCGATATTAAGTAATAAATTATTTCCTTTCAGTTCAGCTCTGTATCCCACACCAACTATATCCAGGGTTTTCCGATATGCTTCAGTAACTCCCTGTACCATATTCTGAATCAATGCACGACTCAATCCATGGAGAGCCTTGATCTCTTTAGTATCATTCGGTCGTGTTACCGTTAATTCACTGTCCTTTATCTCAATATTTATCCGGGAATCAAAGACTCCTTCAAGTTCACCCTTAGGGCCTTTTACCTTAACGGAATTGCCTTTGTGATCAATTGTAACTCCCGCGGGAATCATTACAGGTTTTTTACCTATTCTAGACACTTTTCAAACTCCATTCAATAAATTACCAGATGTAACAAACTATTTCACCGCCGACAGATTGTGTTCTTGCATCCCTGTCGGTCAGCAGACCTTTGGGTGTAGAAATAACCGCAACACCTAATCCATTTAAAACTCTCGGTATATCATTAGAATTTTTATATACACGGAGACCAGGTTTGCTGATTCTTTTTAAACCGCTTATAGCAGGAGAACCATTACTGTATTTTAGTTCAACTCTGATTATATTTTGTTTATTATCTTCAACAACAGAATAATCTTTTATGAAATTCTGGCTTTTCAGAATTTCTGCAAGATTCTTTTTCATATTCGAAGCAGGTATATCCACCCTTAATTTTCTAGCTTTGGATGCATTTCTGATTCGTGTTAAAAAATCTGCTATGGGATCAGTTACGGCCATTATTTCTCCTTTACCAACTTGACTTCTTTAAACCGGGAATTTCACCTTTTAGTGCCATTTCCCTTAGTACTAACCTCGATACTCCAAATTTACGATGATATCCGCGTGCTCTGCCTGTAAACATACATCTGTTATGAAGCCGCACGGGTGAAGCATTCTTAGGAAGTTTTTGCAATTCATCGTAGTCGCCTTTTTCCTTCAACTCTTCTCTTAACTTCGCATATTTTTCGACCATTCTGCGTCTTTTCTCTTCTCTTGCAATAAGACTTTTACGAGCCATTAATTCTCCTGTTAAGCTGTTTTAATCTCTTTTTTTCTAAATGGAAACCCGAATGAATGAAGCAGTTCATAAGCCTCATTATCGGACTGAGCAGTAGTAACAATAGTTATATCCATCCCGAGTACTTTCCCTATCCGATCGACATTTATTTCAGGGAAAATAATCTGTTCTTTAATTCCTAAGGAATAATTTCCTCTGCCATCGAATGATTTATCTGAAAGGCCTCTAAAATCTCTCACCCGGGGTAAGGCTATATTTACAAGCCTGTCGAGAAATTCATACATTCTTTCTCTTCTAAGCGTAACCATAGCACCAATGTTTACACCCTGCCTCAGCTTAAAATTTGATATTGCTTTTCTGGCTTTACGGATGTTTGGTTTTTGTCCGGTTATTGTTTCAAGCTCTTTTACTGCTTCATCAAGTATTTTGGGGTCAGCAACAGCATCACCAACTCCCATATTGACCACAATTTTATGAAGATGGGGGACCTGCATTACACTTTTGTACCCGAACTTCTTCATAAGGTCAGGAACAATATCTTTTTTGTAGGTATCTGCCAGCCTTGTTTTAATTTTAACCTGTGGTGCAGGAGCAGCTGCTGCCTTAGCTTCTTTTCCTTTTTTAGAGGCTTTAGTAGCAGGTTTTTTTGTCTCAGTTTCTTTTTTCGTTTTCTTTTCAGCCATTTCTAATAATTCGCTTTAGGGTGATTATAAAATATTAAACCATTTCTCCGGTAGATCTGCTGATACGTGCTCTCTTCTTTTTACCGGTATTCTCGTCAAGGATTACCTGTGAACCGAGCCTGGTTGGTTCGCTTGTTTTAGGATCGAGTAGCATAATGTTAGAGGCATGAATTGGAGCTTCTTTTTCTATGATGCCTCCCTGGGGACTTTTCTGACTGGGCTTTGTATGCCGTTTTCTCAGGTTAATTCCTTCAACAATAACCCGGGTATTTTTAGGGAAAACTTTAAGTACTTTTCCTGTTTTTCCCTTATCATTACCGGATATAACAATTACGTTGTCATTTTTACGAATTTTCATTTTTTATCCAATTCTTATAAAACTTCAGGTGCTAATGAAACAATTTTCATAAACTGTTTTTCTCTTAATTCTCTTGCGACAGGACCAAAGATACGGGTTCCTTTGGGTTCGTTCATATTATTTATTAAAACCGCAGCATTTTCATCAAATCTGATGTATGATCCATCTTTCCTTCTAACTTCTTTCTTGGTTCTGACGATTACGGCACGTGAAACTTCACCTTTTTTAACTGTTCCATTCGGAATAGCTGTTTTAACCGCAACAACAATCAGGTCGCCTACGCTGGCATATTTTCTTCCGCTGCCGCCAAGTACACGGATGCATCTGACTTTTTTCGCGCCGGAGTTATCGGCAACCACAAGATTTGTTTCTTCCTGTATCATTTTCTCCTGTTCCTTTACTTGGCTTTTTCAACAATTTCTACTAAACGCCATCTTTTCTTTGAACTTAAAGGGCGTGATTCCATTATTTTAACTTTATCACCAATACTGCATTCACTTTTTTCATCGTGCGCCATAAGGTTGGTTGTCTTTTTATAATATTTGTTATAAAGAGGATGAGGAACTCTTCTTTCAATTGCTACGGTAATCGTTTTCTGCATTTTATTACTTACAACAATACCTATCCTGGTTTTTCTTAAAGGACGCTGTTCCATTTACGCCTCGACTCCTTCTTTTTTCTCCGAACCGGCTTCAGTCATTTCTCTTTCCTTGAGAACAGTTTTTAATTTGGCAATATCTTTCTTTGCAAGACCAAGTTTAGCCGTATTGGTTAATTGTTTTAACTGATGAGCAAACCTTAAATCGACAATATTTAGTTCTTCTTCTTCAATTCTTTTTCTAAGCTCTTCAGTTTTCATTTCTCTGATTTCATGTATTTTCATTTACTCACCTCTTTAACTTAAATCTGGTCTTGAAACCACTTTAGTTTTAATCGGCAGCTTATAAGAACAAAGCTTTAATGCTTCTTCTGCCAGTTCTTTAGATACCCCGGATACCTCAAACAGAACTCTGCCCGGTTTCACAACAGCAACCCAGAATTCTGGTGCGCCTTTTCCTTTTCCCATTCTGGTTTCAAGCGGTTTCTTTGAAACAGGCTTATCAGGAAATATTCTAATCCAAACTTTACCGTCACGCTTCATTTTTCTTGTAAGAGCAACACGGCAAGCCTCAATCTGTCTGCTTGTTATCCAATGAGGTTCTAAAGCTTTCAGGCCGTAATCACCGAATGAAACACGGCTTCCTTTATAAGCCTTACCAGCCATCCTTCCGCGTTGGGCTTTTCTGTACTTTACTCTTTTGGGCATTAACATAATTAAAAACTCCGGATATCTTTTTTATTCAGTAACTCTTTTGCCAAGAATTTCTCCCCGGCAGATCCAAACTTTAATTCCTATTGAACCGTAAATTGTTTCAGCTCTTCCATTTGCATAATCAATATCAGCTCTAAGTGTATGCAACGGAATTCTGCCTTCCTTATACTGTTCAGTTCTTGCCATTTCCGCACCGCCTAAACGGCCGGCGCACATAATTCTTATTCCTTCAGCGCCCATTCTCATTGCAGCTGTTATGGCCATTTTCATAGCTCTTCTGAAGGATACTCTTCCCTGCAGCTGGCTGGCAATGTTTTCAGCAACCAGGAACGCATCTAGTTCAGGTCTTTTTATTTCAGAAATCTGAACCTTGACTTCTTTATCAGTAACTTGTCTGAGTTCCTGTTCAAGCTGAGTGATTTCCTTACCACTTTTTCCAATAACAACTCCCGGACGGGAAGTATGTATTGTGAGAATAATATTTTTGGAGGTTCTGTCTATGACAATACGTGAAATACCAGCTTTCTTTAAGCGGTTTCTGATGTATGCTCTCAGTTTTTCGTCTTCTTTAAGCTTGGGAGCGTAACTTTTATTTTCATACCAATTAGAGTCCCATCCTCTGATGATTCCAACTCTTAACCCGATAGGGTTTGTTTTCTGTCCCAAAAAATAACCTCCTAAAATTTATCCTTTAGTTGCAACTACTATTGTTAAATGACAAGATCTTTTTCTTATCCTGTAAGCTCTGCCCATAGGAGCAGGGGATATTCTTTTTAATGTCGGGCCCTGGTTAACAAAAGCTTCTTTTACGATAAGGTCTGCGGGATCGATCCTGGTTGAATCATCCAGGTTCATAATATTTGATACGGCAGATCTCAAAGTTTTCTCAGCATCTTTTGAAGCATGCTTCGGAGAAAAATGCAGAACTTCGAGGGCTCTTTCCACTGAAACCCCGCGGATAAGGTCCACTATCAGTCTCATTTTCCTGGGGGATGAACCAATATATCTGTTTATTGCTTTTGCTTCCATTCCTTAAAATCCTTGTAATTATTACTTTGCCTTTGAAGCTTTTTCTGCTTTAGTTCCGGGATGACCTCTGAAAATACGTGTCGGTGAAAATTCACCTAACTTATGACCTACCATATTCTCTGTAATATATACCGGAATCATTTTATTACCATTATGCACAGCTATTGTATGTCCTACAAAATCAGGTGTAATGGTTGATGAACGTGACCAGGTTTTAATTATCTTCTTCTGATTTGTCTCGTTCAGTTTGTCTATTTTAGAAGCCAGTTTGAGATCAACAAACGGACCTTTTTTTACTGATCTTGGCATACAACTCTCTACTTATTACGTCTTTTAATAATTAACTTATTTGATTCTTTTTTATGCTTCCGGGTTTTCAAACCTTTAGCTTTTTGTCCCCAGGGTGATACAGGATGGCCTCCTCCGGAGGTTTTACCTTCACCACCACCCATGGGGTGATCAACCGGATTCATTGCAACACCTCTTACATAAGGTCTCTTTCCAAGCCATCTGGTTCTGCCGGCTTTACCAAGGTCGATATTCTCCTGTTCAGCATTACCAACGGATCCATATGTAGCCAGACAATCCAGTCGGATTAATCTGACTTCGCCGGAAGGCATTTTAAGTTGGGCATAATCTCCTTCTTTTGCAAGAAGCTGAATTGAAGAGCCTGCGCTTCTTCCGATCTGTCCACCTTTGCCTGGTTTTATTTCAACATTATGAACAAAACTTCCAAGCGGCATTTCTTTAAGAGGTAAAGTATTTCCTACTGAAATTTCGCTCCCGGTTCCGGATGAAACTTTATCTCCAACTTTCAATCCTTCAGGGGCCAGAATATATCTTTTCTCGCCATCAGCATAGTGTAAGAGGGCGATCCTGGATGTTCGGTTAGGGTCATACTCAATAGAGAAAACTTTCGCGGGAATACCTTGTTTATCTCTTTTAAAATCGATAATCCTGTATCTTCTTTTATGACCGCCACCGATATGCCTTGCAGTTACCCTTCCTTTATTATTTCTTCCTCCGCTTTTTCTCAAAGCAGTAGTCAGAGATTTTTCAGGATTAGACCGGGTTATCTCATCAAAAGAAGATTTCGAACTGAATCTTGATCCCGGAGTTACGGGTTTTAATTTTTTAATAGCCATTTATAAAATCCTTATTCTCACTAAACTTGCTCAAACAATTCTATTGTTTCGCCTTCTTTCAGTGTTACGATTGCTTTTTTGAATTTAGCAGTCTTTCCTGTAAACCTGCCACTTTTTCTGAACTGGGTTTTTGTTTTACCACTATGATTCATCGTTTTTACTTCCGTAACGTGAACATTAAATTTCTGTTCGATCGCTTTGGCAATTTCAACCTTATTGGATTTGGGATTAACAATGAATCCATATTTTCCTGGCTGATCCGCAGAGATATTTGTCATCTTCTCAGTTATCAGCGGGCGAATTAAAACATTATGCATCGGCTTCTACCTTTCCACTATTTCCGAAGGTTTTGGCAATTTCATTCACAGCACTTTCCTGCAGAACTAATATCTGGTTATTCAGGATGTCGTAAGTTGATGCTTTATCAGCTTCAAGTATTTTAACCTTTGGAATATTCCTTCCAGACCTATAAACTCCTGTCTGGTTCCCGTTAGTAAGCAGTAATACTTTTTTACCGCTTGCATCCAATGCCTGTAGAATCTGTAAAAATTCTTTTGTTTTAGGAGTATCGAAACTGAAGTCTTCAACAATCATTAACTGCTCGTCTTTAACCTTGGAACTAAAAGCAGATGTTCGTGCAAGCCGTTTGAGTTTCTTTGGTAAATCCTGACGGTATTCTCTCGGTTTGGGACCAAAAATAGTTCCGCCGCCTACCCATAGTGGAGAACGAGTCGTTCCGGCACGGGCACCGCCTCTACCTTTTTGCTTCCAGGGTTTTTTACCGCCGCCTCTTACTTCACCTCTCTCTTTAGTTTTATGAGTTCCCTGTCTCTGGTTAGCGAGGTAAGATTTCACGGATAAATATATCGCATGACTGTTTGGTTCAATTCCGAAAATTTCATCGGATAAATCTATTTGTCTCCCAGTAGAAGAACCATCTGTTTTTAATACATCAATTTTCATTTTATTACCAAAATTACTTCTGTTTTTTAGCCTGCCTGTACCAGGTTACGGCTTAATAAGTTCAACATATGAATTAACGGCACCCGGAACGGCACCTTTTATCAATATCAGGTTCTGTTCAGGAATTATTTTAACTACTCTCAGGTTTGAGGTCGTTACATTTTCATATCCTTTTCTTCCGGCCATTCTCTGACCTTTAAATACTCTTGATGGATATGAACTGGAGCCGATGGAACCGGGAGCTCTCAATCTATCGCTTTGTCCGTGGGTTGTACCTCCAACTCCTCCGAAGCCATGGCGTTTCATTACACCCTGAAAACCTTTCCCGATACTCTTTCCTCTAACCTTTATTTTTTCACCTTCTTTGAACAAGTCAACTTTAACTTCATCACCGATCTTATATTCCGAGATTGAGGCAAAGTTGAATTCTTTTAGCACAGCAGCAGGAGTGAGGTTGTTCTTTTTATACTGTCCTGTAACAGGTTTAGAGATATTTTTTTCTTTTCTCTGTCCAAATCCGAGTTGCAGAGCTTCATAGCCGTCTTTTTCTTTAGTACGGATAGAAACTATCTTACATGGTCCAGCCTGAATAACGGTAACTGGGATTAGATCTCCCTGTGCGTCAAACACACTCGACATACCTATTTTCTTTCCTATAATTCCGGACATCTTAACTCCAAAAAATCATTAAAGCTTAATCTCGATATCCACTCCAGCAGGTATATCAAGCTTACTGAGTGAATCAACTGTTTTATTATTAGAATTATGAATATCTATAATTCGTTTATGCGCCCGTGTTTCAAACTGTTCACGTGATTTTTTATCAACGTGAGGAGATCTTAAAACAGTATAGACTGTTCTTTTTGTTGGTAAAGGAATTGGTCCTGATACCACTGCACCTGTACTTCTTACAGTCTTAATGATCTTTTCAGTCGATTTATCGATCAGTATATGATCGTACGATTTCAATTTAATTCTTATCTTCTGACCAGGCACTTAAATAATCTCCTTTGTTTTCAACACACAAAAAGGGAGTTCAAGAACTCCCTTTAAGAGCGATTCTTAATTATTACTCTATAATTTTAGTTACAACTCCTGAGCCTACTGTTCTACCACCTTCTCGAATAGCGAAACGTAGTCCGTCTTCCATAGCTATTTCCGAAATCAGGTCAACCGATAACATCACTCTGTCGCCAGGCATAATCATTTCTGTTCCTTCGGGTAGAGTAGCAACTCCTGTAACGTCGGTTGTTCTGAAATAAAACTGAGGTCTGTAGCCATTAAAGAATGGTGTATGACGACCACCTTCATCTTTTGAAAGGATGTAAACTTCACCCTGGAATTTCTTATGTGGGGTTATGGATCCAGTTTTAGCCAGAACCATTCCTCTTTCTATTTCATTCTTATCAACACCTCTTAAGAGGATACCAGCATTATCACCGGCCATAGCAGCGTCAAGTTCTTTTCTGAACATTTCGATGCCGGTAACTACTGTCTTCTTATGAAGGCCTAATCCGATAAGTTCAACTTCTTCCTGTATTTTAACCTGACCTCTTTCAACTCTTCCAGTAGCAACCGTACCGCGGCCAGTAATTGAGAAGACATCTTCCACAGGCATCAAGAAAGGTTTATCCGAATCACGCGGGGGTAATGGAATATATTCATCAACAGCTTTCATAAGATCCCAAATGCACTGAAGTCTCGGATCATCTGCCGCAGCATCACTTGAAGCAGCTTCCAAAGCTTTTAATGCAGAACCGCGTATAATTGGTGTTTCATCACCTGGAAATTCATATGAGTTAAGGAGATCTCTCAGTTCTACTTCAACAAGTTCCAATAATTCCTCATCATCAACCATATCAACTTTATTCATAAATACCACTATTTTGGGTACACCTACCTGGCGGGCAAGAAGAATATGCTCTCTTGTCTGAGGCATAGGGCCGTCAGTAGCAGCTACCACAAGTATAGCACCGTCCATCTGAGCAGCACCTGTAATCATATTCTTTACATAGTCAGCGTGACCTGGACAGTCAACGTGGGCATAGTGTCTGTTCTCTGTTGAGTACTCAACGTGAGCAGTAGCGATAGTAATTCCTCTCTCCCTCTCTTCGGGAGCATTATCGATACTATCAAATGTTCTAATTTGTGATAAGCCCTTTTTAGCAAGAGCCATTGTGATGGCAGCCGTTAATGTAGTTTTACCATGATCTACGTGACCTATTGTCCCTATATTAACGTGAGGTTTACTCCTATCAAATTTTTCTTTTGCCATCTAATTATCTCCTTTAATTTTTTTTCTTTTATTAAAAATTATCAAACAGTTAATGATTTTTTACCTAGTGTTTTTTCAGCAATCTCATCAGCAATAGATTTGGGGACTTCAAGGTAATGAGAGAACTGCATTGTATAAATTGCGCGTCCCTGTGTCATTGACCTTAACACAGTTGCATAGCCGAACATTTCGGAAAGAGGTACGGTTGATTTAATAACCTGAGCGTCTTTCCTTGCTGAGAAACCTTCAATCTTTCCGCGGCGGGAATTAAGATCTCCCATCACGTCTCCAAGATATTCTTCAGGGGTGACAACCTCAACGTTCATAATCGGTTCCAGCAGAACTGGTTTAGCCTTTCTAGCACCTTCTTTAAAGGCTATTGATCCGGCAACTTTGAATGAGAGCTCATCCGAGTCAACATCATGGTAAGAACCATCATATAGCTTTGCTTTAACATCTACTACTGGGAAACCGGCAACAACGCCATTTCTCATAGCTTCCTGTATTCCAACTGAAACAGCAGGAATATATTCTTTTGGAACCGTACCTCCGACGATTCCATTCGTAAATTCATATCCTTTGCCTGGTTCATTAGGTCCAAGCTCTATCCATACGTGACCATACTTTCCTCTACCGCCGGACTGTTTAATAAACTTTCCTTCAGCATTAACTGTCTGGGTAATCGACTCTCTGTATGCGACCTGGGGCTTTCCTATATTTGCCTCGACTTTAAATTCTCTTCTCATCCTGTCTACAAGGATTTCGAGATGAAGTTCGCCCATTCCGCTGATGAGTGTCTGTCCGGTTTCTTCATCAACTTTAACCCTGAAAGTCGGATCTTCGTCAGATAACTTAACAAGTGATTCTGAGAGTTTATCCTGATCTGCTTTTGTTTTGGGTTCGATAGCAATTTGAATAACTGGTTCTGGAAATATAATCTTTTCAAGAACTACAGGATCTTCTTCAGCACAGAGGGTATCACCTGTTTTTGTAAATTTCAGACCTACGGCTGCTGCAATATCTCCGGCACGCACAATATCAATTTCTTCACGATGATTAGCATGCATCTGCAACAGACGACTTATTCTTTCTTTTTTTCCGCTAACAGCATTAAAAATATATGAACCTGCTTTTAAAGTACCAGAATAAACTCTGAAAAAAGTGAGTTTACCAACGTACGGATCGTTCATAATTTTAAATGCAAGCGAAGTAAATTTCTCATTTTCATCGATCTTTCTTTTCACCATATCATTTATTCCGATATGATGCGCCTCTATTTCTTTAAAATCTATCGGTGACGGAAGAAAATCAATAATCGAATCGAGCAGTTTCTGAACACCTTTATTTTTAAATGCAGATCCGCAGAGAACTGGAATAATCTTCAAATCAATCGTAGCTTTCCTTAAAACATCTTTTACTTCATCTTCAGTAATTTCTTTCCCTTCAAGGTACTTTTCAAGAAGTGTATCATCTACATCAGAAACTGCTTCAAGCATCTCTGTTCTGTACTTATTAGCTAGTTCTAATAAATCATGGGGAATTTCTATTTCATCAAACGTTGCACCGAATGTTTCCTCATGATACATCCTTGCCTTAAAGGAGATCAAATCTATAACTCCTGAAAAAAGATCACCTTCTCCGATTGGAAGATTTATCGGGATAGCATTTGCAGCCAGTCTGTCTTTCATCATCTGAATAGCATTAAAGAAATCGGCGCCGGTTCTGTCCATCTTATTGATAAAAGCTATTCTCGGTACTTTATATTTATCTGCCTGTCTCCAGACTGTTTCTGACTGAGGTTCTACACCTCCTACTGCGCAGAAAAGCGCAACAGCTCCGTCAAGAACCCTTAAAGATCTTTCAACTTCTACTGTAAAATCAACGTGCCCGGGTGTATCAATAATATTTATCTGGTGATCGTTCCAAAGACAAGTGGTTGCAGCGCTTGTAATAGTAATACCGCGCTCTTTTTCCTGTTCCATCCAGTCCATGGTAGCAGCCCCGTCATGTACTTCACCAAGTCTGTGCAGACGGCCGGTATAAAATAATATACGCTCGGTAGTTGTTGTCTTACCGGCGTCAATATGCGCCATAATACCTATGTTTCTAACTTTCTCTATCAAATGTTTACCTGACATTTCCTACCTAATCTGTTTCTATTTATAATTATCTGTAATCAATTAATAACTACCATTTAAAGTGAGCAAAAGCCTTGTTCGCTTCTGCCATTTTATGTGTATCTTCTTTTTTCTTAACTGCGGATCCTTCGTTGTTTGAAGCGGCTATTAGTTCAGCAGCCAACTTGCCAGACATTGATTTTTCATTTCTTGCACGGGCATAAGTTTTTAACCATCTCATTGCAAGAGCAGATCTTCTTTCAGGTCTTACCTCAGTAGGTACCTGATAGGTTGCTCCTCCAACTCTACGACTTCTTACCTCAATAAGAGGCTGGGTGTTGTTGATTGCTTTTTTGAAAACTTCCAGTCCTGTTTTTTTTGTCCTGTCTTCGATTATTTCAAAAGCATCATATACTACGTCTCTTGCCTTCGATTTTTTCCCGTCAAACATCAGGGAGTTAATGAACTTCGCCACAAGTACGTCATTAAACTTGGGATCTGGCTTCACGAATCTTTTTTGTGCTCTTTTCTTTCTCATAATTATTTTGCTTTTGGTTTTTTAGCGCCGTATTTGGATCTACTTTTTTTCCTGTCTTCAACACCGCTCGTATCAAGCGTACCGCGAATTATATGATATCTAACGCCAGGCAAATCTTTAACTCTTCCGCCTCTGATAAGAACAATAGAATGTTCCTGCAGGTTGTGCCCTTCGCCCGGGATATATGCGGTAACTTCCATACTGTTCGTAAGCCTTACCCTGGCTACTTTTCTTAATGCCGAGTTCGGCTTCTTTGGAGTGGTAGTATAAACTCTTGTGCAAACTCCTCTCTTCTGCGGACATGCATCGAGCGCCGGAGCCTTATTTTTGGCTAAAATCTGAGTTCTACCTTTCCTTACTAACTGATTTATTGTGGGCACAAAATTCTCCTAAATCTTGTCATTCTAAAAAAATTTCAGACTTCAAATATAGTTGTTATGTTAAAATTAGTCAAGAAATACCGTTGAAATACTTATTCTTTTTGTATTTCCGGAGATAAAAAAATCCGGCTCCCAATTTAAGTGAGCCGGATTTTAATTCAGCTCTGTCAGACGGTTATGCCTGAATCTCTTTTTCTGCTTCCGCTGGAGCGGCTTCTTCAGCCTCAGGTGCTGGTTCCGGTTCCTGCGATTTTAGAATAAGATTGTTGTATTTCTTTAATCCTGTTCCGGCCGGGATGAGATGTCCCATTACAACGTTTTCCTTCAGCCCTAACAGATGATCTATTTTTGCTTCGGTAGCAGCATTTGCCAGGACTTTTGTAGTCTCCTGGAATGAAGCTGCAGAGATAAAGCTTTCTGTAGAAAGAGCAGCCTGGGTTATACCTAAAAGCACATGTTCAAAAGTTGCTGGTTCTGCATCCCTTGAAACTATAGGTTTTTTACTTTTCTTCTTAAGGTCAGCATTTAGTTCTCTGATTTTAGCCTTCAGTATAAGCTGTCCGTCTTTATATCTCGAATCCCCCTTATCCTCAATAAATGCCATTGAGGATACTTTATTATTCTCCTCAATGAATTCATTCCGGTCAACGATATCCTCTTCAAGGAACCTGGTATCGCCGGGAGATACAATCTTGATCTTCTGAAGCATCTGCCTTACAATTACTTCAATGTGTTTATCGTTTATTTTCACACCCTGGAGGCGGTAAACATCCTGAATCTCATTTACAAGGTATTCCTGAACGGCACTAGTACCTTTGATTTTGAGAATATCATGAGGATTAATCGGTCCGTCTGTGATTTTTTCTCCAGCTGGAATTTCATCATTTTCCTGAACCAGGATATGTTTTCCTAAAGGTACATTATATTTTTTCTCATCTGAACCATCTGGAGCCGTTACGATGATTTCACGTGAACCTTTTTTCCTGACGCCGAACTTAACAGTACCTTCAATTTCAGAGACAACCGCAGGTTCCTGGGGACTTCTTGCTTCAAAAAGCTCGGTTACTCTTGGAAGACCTCCGGTGATATCACGGCTTTTTGTCTGCTGTTTGGAAATCTTGGCAAGGATTGTTCCTGCCGGAACGGTTTCACCTTCCTCGACCGACAGATAGGATCTCGTCGGAAGGTTGAATGATTTCCTTACCCCATCTTCAGTTTCAACGGCTATACTCGGAGTAAGGTTTTTATCCTTGGATTCTATAACCACTTTTTGTACGTGGCCTGTTTGTTCATCAGTTACCTGCTGGAGCGTAAATCCATCAATAAGGTCGACAAATTTAACCAGTCCTGGCATATCAGTCAGAATTACAGCATTATAAGGATCATGGTTATACAGCGGTTGACGCTTTTTAACCTTTGTCCCATCATTAACAATCAATTCTGCACCGTAAGGTACATCATATTTCTTAAGCTGACGATTATTTTCATCGTATATTCCTATAACACCACGTCGTCCTGTTACAACTTTTACTGCACCGTAGAAATCTGATTTTTCTACGAAGGTAATACGCTCGAATCTTACAGTACCTTCGGTGTTAGTTTCAACCTGCGATTGGCTTGCAATTCTTGAAGAAGTTCCACCAAGGTGGAAGGTTCTTAAAGTCAGCTGGGTACCAGGTTCACCGATTGACTGAGCTGCTACAATACCAACAGCTTCACCAATCTCTACCAGTTTGCCGGTTGTCAGGTTTCTTCCGTAACATTTTGCACATACTCCGCGCTTGGATTCACAGGTCAATACAGTTCTTATATAAACAGAATCAATATTTGAATCTTCTATTTTCTCAGCAATAACCTCTGTTATCAGATCACCGGCAGGAATAATCAACTCATCTGTACGAGGATCATAAACATCTTCCTGAGCAACACGGCCGGTAATTCTCTCACCGAGAGGTTCTCTTTCCTGCTCAACATCTTTTAATGCTGTAATTTCAATTCCAAGGATAGTTCCACAGTCGATTTCCCTGATAATAACATCCTGGGAAACGTCAACAAGTCTCCTTGTAAGATAGCCGGCATCAGCAGTTTTCAAAGCTGTGTCCGCAAGACCTTTTCTCGCACCGTGAGTAGATATAAAGTACTCAAGTACCGATAAGCCTTCTTTAAAGTTAGCTACGATCGGGTTCTCAATTATTTCACCGGCCTGGCCTGAAAGCGTTTTCTGAGGTTTCATCATCAAACCTCTCATTCCGGCAAGCTGCTTAACCTGATCCTGGGATCCTCTTGCACCCGAGTCGACCATCATATGCAGAGAATTAAAGCCGCTGTTATTCGCTTTAAGTTTTTCCATAAGGGCACGTGCAACATCATTCGTTGTATGTGTCCATACGTCTATGATTTTGTTATAACGCTCTGCATCGGTAATTACTCCCTGTTCATGCTCATTTAATATTGCTTCAACTTTTTTATTCGCCTTACCGATAAGGTCTATTTTTTCTTCCGGGATAATCATATCACCGTAGCTTACTGATAATCCACCCGCAGTAGCATACCTGAAACCTGTATCTTTCAGATCATCAAGAAACTTAGCGGTAACTTTGTTTCCTAGCTTGAGAAACATCTGACCGATAAAGCCGCCGAAAGTCTTTTTTATAAGAAGTTGGTTAAAGTAGCCCATTTCTTTCGGCACAATCTGGTTGAAAATAACCCTGCCTGTGGTAGTCTCAATAAACTCACCATCAATTTTCACTTTAATCTTTGCATGCAGACCAATGACCTTCGAATTATAGGCAATAATTACCTCATCGCCGGATCCAAAGACCATATCTTCTCCCTTTTCACCTTCACGATATTTCGTGAGATAATAGCAGCCAAGAACTATATCCTGTGTAGGTACAACGATAGGACTGCCATTCTGAGGTGAAAGAATATTATGACTGCTCAACATCAAAAGAGCAGCCTCAAGCTGTGCTTCGTATGAAAGTGGCACGTGAACTGCCATCTGGTCTCCGTCAAAGTCAGCATTGAATGCTGTACACACCATCGGATGGAGCTGAATAGCTCTTCCATCAATGAGTGTAGGCTGAAAAGCCTGAATTCCAAGTCTGTGGAGTGTAGGAGCACGGTTCAGCAGGATAGGATGGCCTTCGATAATCTTTGCAAGAATATCCCAGATTATCGGGTCCTTTCTGTCAACCACTTTTCTGGCGCTCTTAACAGTCTTATTATGGCCTCTTTCAATGAGTTTTCTTATTATAAAGGGTTTGAAAAGCTCAACAGCCATATCCTTCGGTAGTCCGCACTGATGCAGTTTTAATTCAGGACCCACAACGATAACAGAACGGCCTGAATAATCAACCCTTTTACCCAAAAGATTCTGACGGAAACGGCCCTGTTTTCCTTTCAGCATATCGCTGAGAGATTTAAGAGGTCGGTTATTATCACTTCGTACAGCGCTTCCGCGTCTTGAGTTATCAAAAAGTGCATCAACCGCTTCCTGCAGCATCCTTTTTTCATTTCGAAGAATGACCTCAGGTGCCTTAATATCGATTAATCTTTTTAATCTGTTATTCCTTATTATTACTCTTCTATATAGATCGTTTAGATCTGAAGTTGCAAACCTTCCTCCTTCGAGAGGTACAAGTGGACGAAGTTCCGGAGGAATAACGGGTATATAACTCAGTACCATCCATTCAGGTTTATTTGGAACTTTAAATTCTTCTTCTTTAAAAGATTCAAGCACTCTCAGTCTTTTCAGTATGTCTGATTTTTTCTGCTGAGACGTCTCTTCTTTCAACTGTGCTCTTAATTCTTTGGATAATGTTTCAACGTTAGTCTGTTTCAACATTTCCTTCACAGCTTCGCCGCCTATTTTAGCTACAAATTTTTTCGGATCATCATCATCAAGCTTTTCATTTCCGGCAGGAAGTGAATTTAATACTTCAAAATACTGATCTTCCGAAATCAGGTCTTTCTTACTAAGGCCTGTAGGTCCGGGACTAATAACCACATAAGATTCATAATATATTATCTTTTCAAGCTCTTTAAGGCTTATACCAAGTATATTTCCAATCTTAGAAGGCTGGGCTCTGAAAAACCAGATATGGACAACCGGAACAGCAAGGGCAAGGTGTCCCATTCTCTCGCGGCGAACACTTTTTTGAGTAACTTCAACTCCGCATCTGTCGCAAATAATACCTTTATATCTTATTCTCTTATATTTACCGCAGAAGCACTCCCAGTCACGGGTAGGTCCGAATATTTTTTCACAGAAAAGACCATCTTTTTCAGGGCGAAAAGAACGATAATTTATCGTTTCCGGTTTAGTAACTTCACCATAAGATCTTGTAAGGATATCATCGGGACTGGCAAGACTAATAGTGATACTATTGATATCACGCATTGCATTTTCTTGAATTCTAAAAGCCATTTTTTATCTCCTAATTTCTAAGTGAAAAATTGTTCTTAAGGTGTTAATTAATTTTTATTTCAAGGCTTAGTCCCTGAAGCTCCTTAATCAACACATTGAACGATTCAGGAATATTTGGTTCCTGTAAGTTTTCACCTTTCACTATTGCTTCATATACTTTTGCTCTACCGGCAACATCATCGCTTTTTACTGTTAGTATTTCCTGGAGAATATGAGCTGCACCATAACCTTCAAGTGCCCAAACCTCCATTTCTCCGAACCTCTGACCACCGAACTGAGCTTTACCGCCAAGGGGCTGCTGTGTAATTAATGAATATGGTCCGATTGACCTTGCGTGAATCTTATCATCAACAAGGTGGCTGAGTTTCAGCATATATATATAACCGCAGGTAACCTTCTGATGGAATTTCTCTCCGGATCGTCCATCATAAAGAGTGGTTTTACTTCCTTTTTCCAGTCCTGCTTTTTCGAGCCACACATCGACATCTTCCACCTTAGCCCCATCAAAGATCGGAGTTGCAAATTTTAATCCCAGTACCTTGCCGGCCCAGCCTAAAGCAGTCTCATAAAGCTGGCCCAGGTTCATTCTTGAAGGAACACCAAGGGGATTCAAAATTATATCCACAGGCGTGCCGTCGGGCAGAAATGGCATATCCTCTGAAGGGACTATTTTTGCAACGACACCTTTATTACCGTGCCTTCCTGCCATTTTATCCCCTACGGAAAGCTTACGTTTCTTAGCGACATAGACCTTCGCAAGCTGAACTATTCCCGGAGGAAGTTCATCGCCGCTGGTAATTTTTATTTTTTCTCTCTTAAATTCTTCCTCAAGTTCCGCAAGAACATCAAAATAGTTTTTATAAACTGTATTGATATGTAAATTAAGTTTTTTCGATTCAAACCAGTCTAGCGTATAATCCAACTTTGTAATATCTTCCATGGAAGAGAATGTTGAATCTTTAATTGCAGTTCCGCTTCTTAAAACAATACTGCCGTCAAGATCGCGGATTCCGGTTGTTGTATTACCATCAGTCAAACGAGTCAGTTTATCAACCAGTTTACTATAATGCCCTGTTATTTTAGTCTTATGTTCCTGTTCCAGGTTATCCAGAAGCTTCTTTTCGTGCTTCTTAGACTCGGTATCTCTTCTTTTTCTGCTGAAGAGTCTCGTTTTTATTACCGTTCCCTTTAATCCGGGAGGTGCTTTCAAAGAAGCATCCTTAACGTCTCCGGCCTTATCTCCGAATATAGCTCTTAAAAGTTTTTCTTCAGGTGTAGGATCAGTTTCTCCTTTAGGAGTAATTTTTCCAATGAGGATATCACCTTCCTTAACTTCCGCACCTTCTCTGATTATACCATTTTCATCCAGGTTTTTAACAGCTTCTTCACTTACATTCGGTATTTCACGAGTTAACTCTTCTTCACCTCGTTTTGTTTCCCTTACCTGAAGTTCAAACTCTTCAATATGAATCGAGGTGTAAATATCTTCACTTACAACCCTTTCGCTGATAATGATAGCATCCTCGAAGTTGTACCCGCGCCAGGGCATAAAAGCTACAAGAACATTTCTTCCAAGAGCAAGTTCACCCTGATCTGTGGAAGTACCATCGGCAAGCACGTCACCTTTGGATATTTTTTGTCCCTGTGCTACAACGGGACGCTGGTTTACACTTGTTTCCTGGTTGGTTCCATGAAACTTTGTGAGTTTGTAAGTAACACTTTTCTTATCAACAAAGGTAGTTAAGGCTTCAATACTATGAGGGTTTATATCATAGTTGACCGTAATTCTGGTTGCGTCAACATATTCAACACTACCATTTTCTTCAGCTATAATAACAGCCTTAGAGTCTGTTGCAACTTTCTTCTCCATACCGGTTCCTACAAGAGGGGCCTCAGGGCGAAGTAAAGGAACCGCCTGACGCTGCATGTTAGATCCCATAAGTGCTCTGTTTGCATCATCATGCTCAAGGAATGGGATTAGAGCTGCTGCTGCAGAAACTATCTGGGCAGGAGCGACGTCCATATATTGAATGTTATCAGGAGTTACAATCGGGAATTCACCTTTTAGTCTCGATTTTACCCTTTCATTCACGAATTTTCCCTGTTCACTTATCGGGGCATTAGCCTGAGCGATAGTAAACTGATCTTCCTGTTCAGCGGTCAGATATTCAACCTCATCCGTAACTTTGCCTTTTACCACTTTACGATAGGGAGTTTCAAGGAATCCGTAACGGTTTACCCTTGCGAAAATCGTAAGAGATGAAATAAGTCCAATGTTTGGACCTTCAGGGGTTTCTATCGGACAAAGGCGTCCATAATGAGTATAATGCACATCGCGAACCTCAAATCCAGCTCTTTCTCTTGTCAGACCACCAGGACCGAGAGCCGACATCCTTCTTTTGTGAGTCATCTCAGCAAGAGGGTTTGTCTGATCCATAAATTGAGATAGTTGGTTTGTTCCGAAAAAAGCATTTATCACGCTGGATATTGTTCTGGCATTAACAAGGTCCTGCGGTGTAAAATTCTCGGAATCCCGCATATTCATTCGCTCTTTAATTGTCCTTGCCATACGAGCCATACCGATGTTGAATTGCTGGCCTAACTGCTCTCCTACAGTTCTGATCCTTCTGTTTCCCAGGTGATCAATATCGTCAACTGATTGCTCGCCATTCCTAAGCCTTATGATATATTTCATTATTTCGATAATATCTTCAACCGTCAGGATCGTAACTGTTTCCGGCATATCAAGCTTAAGCTTGTCATTCATTCTGTGACGGCCTACATCACCGAGATCATATCTTTTATCGTTGAAGAACAGTTTTTCGATTAAACCCGCTGCAGTATCAAGATCGGGGGCTTCGCCTGAACGTAATTGACGGTATATAGCGAATAATGCTTCTTCTTTGGTATGAGCTGTATCTTTACGCAGAGTATTAAGAATAAGATCCTGTTCAGGAGAAGTATTTGCTACAACAAGTTTTAAAGTGTCAATTTCAATTTCTTTAAGTCTCTCGATATCATCTTCGGTAAGTGTACTTTCTTTCGTAAGGAAAATTTCCCCGGTAGACATATCAAAAATATCACTGGCAACTACTCTTCCGACATAATCATCAAGTTTAGCTTTCTTTACATTAATTTCCTCGATAAGCTGGAACAGGTTCAGAATATCATCATCGGAAGCATAGCCTAATGCCCTGAGTAATGTGGTCGCAGGAAACTTCTTCCTTCTATCAATATATACATACATTATGTAATTGATATCGGTAGCGAATTCAACCCATGAACCCCGAAGCGGAATGATACGGGCTGAATAAATGGGAGTGCCGTTGGGGTGTACTGTCTGTGCAAAAGCAACGCCCGGAGAACGATGAAGCTGAGAAACAACAACTCTCTCTGCCCCATTAATAATAAAAGTCCCTTTTTCAGTCATAAACGGGAGATTACCAAGGTATACCTCCTGTTCGACACTATTTACAAATTCTTCAGTTTCGGGATCTTTAGTTGAGAGGCGCAGCTTGCCTTTTAGCGGCGCTGAGAATGTAAGACCTCTCTCAAGACATTCTTGAACGGAATATCTTGGCTTTTCGATATAATACTCAATAAAATCCAGTCTGTAAATCTCTTTATTATCGAAGATCGGGAAGTTTGAAGAAAATACCTGCTGCAGGCCTTTATTTTCTCTTTTTGAGGGAAGAACCCTCATCTGCACAAAATCTTCGAACGAATCATTCTGGATGCTCAACAGGTCAGGGGACTCGATTACACTCTCAATCCTACCGAAGGAAATTCTATTATTACTCAAATTATAAACCTCCTATTAATGTTCATAAACTACTCTGTGGTCTGAACCTAAACAACGTGTACAGAAAATATAAAAAGCAATAAGACGGACTTCACCCGTCTTACTACTTTAGCAAAATATCTAGTAATATTTGTGATTTACTTTATTTGAACGGTTGCGCCAGCTTCTTCAAACTCTTTTTTGAGTTTTTCAGCTTCATCTTTTGACACAGCTTCTTTTACAGGTTTCGGAGCAGTATCTACAAGGTCTTTAGCTTCCTTCAATCCAAGTCCTGTATGAGCTCTTACGACTTTAATAACGTTGATCTTCTTGTCTCCGACACTCTGAAGAATTACGTCGAACTCGGTTTGTTCTTCAACTGCTGCTCCGCCGCCTGCGGCAGGAGCTCCGCCGCCAGCCATTACAACCGGGGCTGCTGCAGTTACGCCAAATTCTTCTTCTAAAGCTTTCTTTAGTTCAGCTGCTTCTAACAGAGATAATCCTTTAATCTTCTCAACTATTTCTGCTACTTTTTCGGCCATTTTATATTTCTCCTAATAAATTTTTTCTTTGGTTAAAGTTATGCTGCTTCACGCTTGGAAATCTCATCAACTACGCTGACAAGGTCTCTCATAACAGCATTTAATACTCCGACTATACCGGATGCTGGCGAATTCAGGCTTCCCATAATGCTTGCGATGATCTCTTTCTTTGATGGGAGAGAAGCCAGTTCATTCAAACTGCTCCCGTCATAGTACTGATCTTCAATGTAGCAGGCTTTCATAGAAAGTTTCTGAATGGTATCAAAATACTTTTTGATTACCTTAGCAGGGGCAACCGGATTATCGGCAGTTGCAAAAGCGTACCCGGTCATTCCAATTAAATGATTAGATAGCTTTTCGTATTTACCGCTTTCATCAAGGGCTCTTTTGAATAAAGTATTTTTAAATACTTTATACTTAACACCCTCTTTCCGGAAGTCAGTCCGGATATCATTTATATCCGATACCTTAACACCGGAATAATCGGTAAGATACACCGCTTTGGAGTTATCGATTAGCTCTTTAACTTCGGCTACGATATCTTCCTTTTCGTTCTTTTTCATTTTTCTCCCGTATCAGATTTTATGTTAATCGGATCGGCCAGAAGCATTTTATGAGTGCGTAAACTTTTAGTGTTGTACTATTTCTTCTTTGCTGATCTTCAGTCCAGGTCCCATCGTACTGGATAGATAAATACTCTTTATATACTGACCTTTTGCTGATGCCGGCTTTAATTTAACGATAGTGTTAAGGAAAGCTCTGGCATTTTCAGCAAGTTTTTCAGCTTCAAAATTCATTTTGCCGATTGAGGTATGGACAATACCGGCTTTTTCAACGCGGAAATCTATTTTTCCGGCCTTAACTTCCTTTACTGCATTAGCAACATCCTGGGTGACTGTGCCGCTTTTAGGATTCGGCATTAATCCTTTGGGTCCAAGTATCCTTCCTAACTTTCCAAGTTCACCCATTGAATCAGGAGTAGCAACAATTACATCAACATCTGTCCAGCCGCCTTTAATTTTCTCAAGATATTCTTCAAAACCGGCAAATTCAGCGCCTGCATCAAGAGCTTCCTGTGCTTTCGCGCTTTTTGCAATTACAAGGACTTTAACCTCTTTTCCGGTTCCATTCGGCAGTGTAACAGTACCTCTCACCATCTGGTCCGCATGTCTCGGGTCAACTCCAAGCCTTACCGCACAATCAACTGATTCAGTAAACTTAACCTTTGAATTTTCTTTGAGAGTCTGAACAGCATCTATAATAGAGTATTCTTTTTTAATATCTACTGACTTAAGTACTTCTTTGTTTCTTTTTGAATTTTGCATTGCTACACCATTTAAAAAATGTTTATTCTTCTACAGTGATTCCCATACTTCTTGCAGTACCGGCAACCATACTCATTGCATGATCTACATCAAATGCATTCAGATCGGGCATTTTTAATTCTGCAATTTCCTTAACCTGGGATTTTGTTACCTTAGCTACTTTATTCCTGTGGGGTTCGGCTGAACCTTTTTCAACCTTCGCAGCACGTTTTAATAAAACGGCGGCAGGAGGAGTTTTGGTTATAAATGTGAAAGATTTATCTGCAAATACAGTTATTACAACAGGAATGATTAATCCTTCTTTATCCTGCGTCCTTGCATTAAATTGCTTACAGAATTCCATTATATTCACACCCTTCTGTCCTAAAGCAGGGCCAACAGGAGGTGATGGATTAGCTTTACCTGCGGGAATCTGTAATTTTATAAATCCAGTTATTTTCTTTGCCATAGTATTTACCTATCGGATAAAATTATTTTTCTAATTCTGCCTGAACAAAATCTATTTCAACCGGAGTCTTTCTTCCGAAAATTGAAACCATAACCTTTATTTTCATCTTCTCTTCGTTAACTTCCTGTACCGTACCGGAGAAATTATTAAATGGTCCGTCAATTATTTTCACCAAGTCTCCTGTTCTGAAGATAGTTTCCATTCTTTCAGTGCTCTCATCCTGTGAGATACGGCCGACTATCCTTTTTACTTCTTCAGGCTGTAAAGGGTTGGGATTATTTCTTGTTCCCAGAAATCCCATTACTGAGGCTGTATTAAGAATAAACTCTTTAACCTGGTTATCAAGGTCAGCGTTAACAAGAATATAGCCCGGGAAGAAATTTTTAGTCTTGCTTTTCTTTTTACCGTCTTTTACTTCGAATACTTTCTCCATCGGGACAAGGATTTCCTGGATCTTGGCGTGTAACTGCTCGTTATCGGCAAGCTCATTCTCAAGAAGGGTTTTAACCTTGTTCTCGTGTCCGGAAAATGTTCTAACTACATACCACTTAAATTCCATACTTATCGCTAACTAAAAAATTCCTTTAAATATTTGATTTATAGCCATATCTATAATGTATGTAAACGCTGCTATTACTAAACAAACAACAATTACCACCACCGTGGATTCTTTAAGCTCTTCAGTGGTCGGCCAGGTTACTTTTTTCATTTCTTTAACTACATCATTAAAGAAATTGATAATTTTTTCTTTCATTTTTAGAAGACTTTCCTAAATTAACTCTTGCACGTCAGGAGGGACTCGAACCCCCAACCTGCGGTTTTGGAGACCGCTGCTCTAGCCAATTGAGCTACTGACGTAGCAAACTCATTTTGTTTCTTTATGAACAGTATGCTTTTTATCCCAGCGGCAGTATTTTTTATACTCAACTCGGCCGGCGTGAAGTCTCTTGTTTTTAGTCGTAGTGTAATTTCTTCTTTTACACTCCGTGCATTCTAGTGTTATTATTTCTCTCATAATATTTTAATTTTAGGTTGTCTCAATCTAATCAGTGATATGAGGTTTCCGGATTTTCCAGGAATATTTTTTAGTTTATCTGGTCGATCATCCGACGTTCCCGGAAATAACCTGTCAACTCATTTGAGCTGACGACCGGGATTGAACCGGTGACCTCATCCTTACCAAGGATGTGCTCTACCAACTGAGCTACGTCAGCAGCAATTCCAGAGCGGGAGACGGGACTCGAACCCGCGACCAACAGCTTGGAAGGCTGTGACTCTAGCCAACTGAGTTACTCCCGCAGTAAGTTCAAACAAAATTTTTAAGAACCGATTTATTTATCCCGCGCAAAAAAATAAGGGAATCATTTTTCAATAAGTTATTCCCTTAACAAAATTTTTAGCTGTGGGCGGCGAGGGATTCGAACCCCCAAAGGCGTCAGCCAACGGATTTACAGTCCGCCCCGGCTCTCCAACTCCGGCGTCCGCCCAGTTTTCGAAACGAGCCACAAATATATTTCTATTTAAAATAAAAAGCAAATTAAAAAGGGGGAATATGTCGTGTTTTATTAGAAATTCGAGACTTTTCAGAAGCAGATGTTTAAATATACATATTCCTTACACCAATTAAAAAGTATTTTCGTGTACATTAAATACGTGTCCTGAAAATACTTAATTATGCGAGATCTTAATGCTTCCATAGTTCCCGGTCAAGACTTCGGTACTGGATCGCTTCGCTGATATGCTGAGGAAGTATATTTTCTGAACTTTCGAGGTCGGCAATCGTTCTGCTTACTTTTAGAATCCTGTCATATGCGCGGGCAGAAAAGCCCAGTTTTGTCATAGCCATTTTCATAAGCTCCGAACCAGCTGAATCCAGCCTGCAGAACTGCCTGATTTCCCTTGAGCCCATGTCACCATTGTTATACAAATTTTTTAGTCCTGAGAAACGTTTTAACTGTATCTCTCTGGCTTTTATAACCCTTTCCCTTATTAGAGCTGAGGTTTCACCCTTCGCTTCAGAAGACAGATCTTTATACTTTACAGCAGGAACCTCGATATGTATATCGATCCTGTCAAGCAATGGCCCGGATATTTTAGCCATATACCGCTGAATCTGGGGAGATACACAGGTACACTCTTTTGACGGATCAGTATAATATCCGCAGGGACAGGGATTCATGGCTGCCGCAAGCATAAAATTTGCCGGGAATTCGAGTGAAAGTTTAGAGCGGCTGACGGTAACTTTCCCATCCTCAAGAGGCTGCCTTAAAACTTCCAATACATTCTTCCTGAATTCAGGTAGTTCATCAAGGAACAAAACACCAAAATGAGCATATGAAACTTCCCCTGGTCTGGGAAATGATCCTCCTCCAACCATGGCGGCATCTGAAACCGTATGATGAGGATTCCTGAATGGACGTTCTGTAACAATTGCCTGTTCCTTCGGAAGTATGCCTGCAACCGAATGAATTTTTGTTGTCTCAAGAGCTTCATCAAAACTCATCGGAGGAAGTATTGAAGGGATCCTTCTGGCCAGCATTGTTTTACCTGAACCAGGAGGTCCGATCATTAAAATGTTGTGCGACCCTGCGGCAGCAACCTCAATTGCACGCTTAACGTTTTCCTGACCTCTCACATCCGAAAAGTCGATATGATATTGATTCACCTTGGAAAAAAGCCGGTCAACTTCTGTTTCAGTCTTTTCCTTCTGAATTTCATCGTTTAATAACTGTATTACTTCCGCCAAATCTTCCATTCCATACACATTTATACCTTCTACAATAGAAGCTTCATCAGCAGATTCTTTAGGGAGGATTATTCTCTTAATATGCTGCCTCCGGGCCTCCACAGCGATAGGCAGAGCCCCTTTAACGGGTCTGAGCCTGCCGTCGAATGCAAGTTCGCCTAAAAATACGGTATCGCTTAAATCTGATTCCTTTATGCCTTCTGTTGCTGCAAGAAGTCCTATGGCTATCGGTAAATCAAATGAACTTCCTTCTTTTTTTATGTCGGCAGGAGCAAGGTTTACGGTTATTCTTCGTTTGGGGAATTCAATTCCGATGTTTTTGATGGAAGCTGAGACACGTTCCCTGCTTTCCTTGACTGCACTGTCAGGAAGACCAACGATTGTAAACCCGGGTATTTTTTTTTCTACTTGTGTTTCCACCTCAACCAGATATGCGTCGATACCATAGGTTGCACTTGAATAAATTTTTGAGAGCATTTCCCTTTGTCAGGTAAAGTATTTTGAACTGTCCAAATATAGACCTAAAATGCAAAAAAGTAAATTATCTTCGATGAGTATTGGATGCGAAACCGAAGTTTCGATATGGTTTATTTAGTAAGAATCATCTTTTTGGTGTTCGAGAAATGAGGAGTAGAAACTTTATATAGATAAACTCCCGAGGAAAGTTCAGAGGCATCGAAAGAAAATCTATGTGTACCGCTTGTTAAAAAGCCCTTGTATAACCTGGTAATTTCTTTTCCTTCAAGGTTATATACCGTAATTTCAACATCGGTATCTTCAAGTAAATCAATAACTATACTTGTCCGGGGGTTAAAAGGATTCGGATAGTTTTGTTCAACAATAAAAGGTTCTGTAACCCCTTGTCCGATTTTTACCTGAGACGAATAGACTTCTGAACCGTCTTTATTTATTTGTTTTATTCTATAATATACAATTTCAGCTGAGGGATCTTTGCCATCAAATGACGAATATTTTTTATCATATGAATTATCCGCTTCAATGGAAGAAACTCTGATAAAATCCGTATTATTAACAGATTTCTCGAGTATGTAAGTCCGTGCCTGACTAAAATCTCCTCCGCTCCAAGTTAGCTCATAAAGATTTCCAAGCAGTTTAATATTTATTTCAGGTGCCCGTGCAAAGACAGGGGCGTCTGATCTTACAAAATTCAGGTTATTATATTGAATCCCGGCTTCCCTACTGAACCTGTAGGGTTCATCCTCATTATCAAAATTGTACTGATAGAGTACGTGGGAATTACCGGAGATAAAGTTCAGGTAGTTTTTATTCGTAAAGGAGGATTCAATATCATCATTGAAATCAAGAAATCTCAAAACATCGATCTGAAAAGATTTATTCTGTGAATCGTTCAGAAAAATCCATTTCAGGTCTGAGGGTTGGAGAAAAGAAGGAATTTCAAAGTTTCCAACGAGGGTATTATCACAAAATAATTTTAATCTATGGTCATTGAATGAGGAAACCAACGCTATATGGTACCAATCTCCTCGACTGATAAAATATGGGTTAACAGGCTCATCAGCCGATCCGTTCCTGGAATCGAAAGTAAGCATCTGAAACTGGTTTGTTGAGAGCTTCCAGATAGTTTCACCTGTTTGCTTATCCAGAACGTTAAGGAAATCAGTCTGCTCATTCTTCATTGTAATCCAAAATTCAGCAAGCAGACTTTCAGTTTGTGCATTTATATCAGGTGTAACAGAGAACTCAGACCCTGGAAGAAACTGAAGGGAATTTCCTGCAAACCTTTGGGGTTTATAGAATTTAAGCGGGACAGTAGAATATCTAAGCGTGTCCTCTGATGATGTAGAAGAAGGAAAATGAAGGTAACTCAGGATCTTATTTTTAGACTTAAAAATACCGACAAACTTAAGACGACATGCTTCCGCATTATCTGCTTTCAGGGTAAAAATCAGCTGAAAATAGTCTCTGGTTGTAATCCTGTTTTTCACAAACCCGATCTCTGCTTTGTACATTGAGCCGTCTTCGTCTTCTGACGCAATTTGTCTGCAGGGAATATTTGAAGTTTTATCGAATGAACGGAGTTCAAGTTCTCTGAAATTTATTCTTTCAGGTACTACAAAATATAAAACCATCTTGTCTGCCTGGTCAGATGGGTTTGAAGCTACAATAGAAATATCGAACGAGGCGGTTGCCGGAATGTTATTCGGAAAAGCTAATTTGTAACCGTATTCCTGTGCATTTTGTCCAAAAACAGGAATTGCCGCGAATAAAAGAAACAATATGTAAAGCCGTATATGCATTGGGCAGCGAAGTTAAAAACAAAAAAGCACTTCTTCAACTATTTATAGCTCCTGAGAAAATCAATTCTATCCTGGAGCTGCCGAACCGGAACCAGTAATTTTTCTTTTCCGTAGATCGCTTCTTCCCGGTTCGAAAAAGCCAGTTCGTAATCTTTACTCATAACTATCGCTTCTTCCGGACAAACTTCTTCACAAAAACCACAGAAAATGCATCGAATCATATTTATTTCAAATTTTTCAGGGTAACGCTCTTTTTCTCTGTCGGTCTCTCCTGCCTGAACCTCAATAGCCAGCGCGGGACAGACCCTGGAACATAAACCGCATGCAACGCATCTCTCCTCACCGTTGTCCTCCATCACAAGAACGGGCCGGCCGCGGTAAGAAGCGGGGGGGATAAACTTCTCTTCAGGGTATTTCATAGTAAATTTGGGTTTAAACATATTTTTCAGCGTAAGGCTGAGCCCTTTAACTATTTCAGGAATATATATCCTCTCCCAGAAGGTTAAATCTTTTTGTCTCTTCTTAACGGCCATCAAATCTCCGATTTTTCAAAATCTTGTTGTTAATGAATAACTAATTAACTGATAAATTTCAATAATATTACAGTTTAAACACCATTATAAGGATTGCTACCCATATTATATTGATTAAAGACAGCGGAAACATCACTTTCCATCCCAGATTCATCAGCTGATCATACCTGAATCTTGGCAGACTCCACCTGACCCAGATAAAGAAGAACAGAAGAGCTCCGACTTTCAATAAGAACATTAAAATCTGTATCAGTATTACTATTCCGTTCGAAAGTCCTAACGAATAAACATCTACAAAAGGCAGGTTGTAGCCGCCAAGGTAAAGCGTTACTATCATCGCGCTCGCTATAATCATGTTTGCATACTCTGCAAGGAAAAATCCGGCAAATTTCATACTGCTGTATTCGGTATGGAAGCCGCCCACCAGCTCAGGTTCGGCTTCAGGCAGGTCAAAAGGTAGTCTGTTGGTTTCTGCAAACGCAGAAACTACAAAGGTTATAAACCCTAAGGGCTGGATCCATGCGTTCCATAACCATCCTCCCTGTGCCTCCACAATTGCATAAGGACGAAGTGATTCAGCCAGAAGTAAAACTCCGCCGATTGAAAATCCCATCGATATTTCGTAGGAAATCATCTGGGCTGACGACCTTATTCCGCCAAGAAGAGAATACTTACTGCCTGACGACCACCCTGCAAAAGTAATCGCATAAACACCTAAGGAGGTTAACGCCAGAACATAAAGAATTCCCATATTAATATCCGCTACTACCAGAGGGATGGAATATCCGAATATATCCAGGGTACCGGCTACAGGTATAACTGCATAGGTAGTAAAAGCAACAAAAAGTGCGATAATAGGAGCCAGGGTGTGAATGGGTTTATTTGCAACAGCAGGAACAATATCTTCTTTTAACAAAAGCTTCAGCACGTCGGCAAAAGGCTGAAGTACGCCTTCCCAGCCTACCCTGTTGGGTCCGAGCCTGTTCTGAGCCCAGGCGCTGATTCTGCGTTCAAAGTAAACCAGATACGATACCGTCAACAGCATTACTGTTACAATGACCAGAATCTTAATAAGGCTGACTATAATTAATTCCCAGATGTTCACTATAAATTCTCCGTTAAACTTTTACTGGTTCTTTTGTGAATTTCCCTTTTAATTGAGCACCATTTTCCCCAATATCATCATAATCCAATCCTTTAAATGCATCAATATTTCTGGCCATTTCTTCAAAAACTTCCTCTGCCATTTCAAATTTCAATTTATTTCCGGCCGCATTTGCAACCATCACCAGTAGTTTCCATGTTGAATATGCATCGTGTTTATTCTTCTCAGCCCATCTGTCGAATTTGGTGCCGAATTTATCCAGTCTGCTCATCATCATGCCTTCAAGAGCACGGTCAACATTAACGGTAGCGACTGCCGGTCTTAGTCTCTGCGCTCTTCCCTGGAAATTAACCATAGTTCCGTTCTTTTCAGCATAAGTTGCAGCCGGAAGAACTATATCAGCCAGCGCTGCTGTTTTATTCATATTAGTTGCATGCATTATAAAAAGATCCAGTTTGGCGAGTGTTTCTTCCTGTCCCGGCATATAACTTACCAGATCATCCTCTATAAGATATAATGCTTTAATTTTTCCTTTTTTTATTCCGTCCAAAATCCCTTCAAAATTCAATCCGTCTTTTGCAGGTGTAATTCCTGCGAGCTCAGCCCCGAGTGAGTTGGGAGTAACGTCTTCCCTGCGGAGAATCTGATCTTCGAAAGAAGGGTCTGTTTTCCTCATAAAATCGATATTTTTGGAACCTGTCAATCTCGCGAACTTTGCAAGCATATAGTTATCTTCATTCGTAACATGTGCTGAACCAATAAAGGCAATCTCATCTTTATGGAATTTTTTAAGTTCTCTGGCAGCAGCAGCAATAGCATCATCGAAAACAGCTTTTGCAAGCACCCCGTCTTTTCTTACATAGGGACCATCTACTCTGTCTTCAGCATTAACAAATTTGAAGGTATTTATTCTTCCATGATCGCACATCCAGTAACTGTTAACCTCCTCATTGAGTCTCGGGGTCAGGCGTAGAACTTTGTTATTTCTTACCCATAGTTCCGTATTGCATCCTCTTGCACATCCTACACAGATGGATTTGGTAGCCGACATATCCCACACCCTTGCCTGAAAACGGAAGTCTCGATTAGTGAGTGCACCAACCGGACAAATATCAGTTGTATTCAGCGAATAAGGATTATCCAATTCTTCCCCCGGGTAAGTAACAATAGTTACTCTGTCGCCGCGTTTAATAAAAGTAAGTTCCGGATCCTTAGCAATCTCATCGCAGAAACGAATACAGCGTGAACAGGAAATACATCTTTCTGCATCAAACATAACGTAAGGGCCTAGAGGAACCCTTTTATTCTTATGAGTTTTTTCCTCAACAAACCTGCTCTCTCCGTCTCCATGCGAATAGGCATAATCCTGAAGTTTACATTCTCCGGCCTCATCGCATATCGGACAATCAAGAGGATGGTTTATCAGGAGAAATTCCATCACCGCATTTCTTGCTGAGAGTGCATTTTCTGAAGCAGTATGTACAACCATGCCCTCGGCAGCGAGTGTAGCGCAGGCGATCACAAGTTTCGGCATCTTTTCAACTTCAACCAGACATACACGGCAGTTCCCCGAAATTGTAAGTTTGGGGTGCCAGCAGAAATGAGGTATCGTAATACCATTATTCCTTGCGGCTTCAATAATTGTTTGTCCTTGTATGAACTCTATTTCTTTTTCATCTATTACTATTTTGGGCATTCTGAGTATTTACTCCTGAAATCTTGATTTATTATGCTGATTTAATGAAATCTATTTACCGACAGCTTCGTGCTCTTCAATGAATTTCTCAGTGAAGCGGGCAATATTATTATATGCCTTCATCAGAACATCTTCGGGCGGTAGAAATACCACTCTGAAGTGATTTGTACCGGGGCGCTGACCGAAACCTGATCCCGGAACAACTACAACCCCTGTCTCCCTGATAAGTTCGGCAACAAAAATATTATCAGGTGTGTTGATATGCAGTCTTGGAAAAGCATAAAAGGCGCCTTCCGGCTTCACACAGGATATGCCGGGTATAGCATTCAGCATTTCGACAGTCATATCTCTTCGTGATGTTAATTTCTGATTTGCAGTTATAAGGTGCGATTGGTCTCCATCCAGTGCAGTAGGAATTGCGTACTGTTCGGGATGGTTTGCTGAGAGCCTGGCACGGAGCAGTTTATTTATGGCTTCAATATAATCTTTTAATACCGCTTTGTCACCGCTGACTATACCCCATCCTATTCTGAAACCCGGCACCATATAATTTTTGGATAACCCGCCGAAAGTCACCATAGGAGCATCATTGTCGAGCGATGCAATTGAAGTATGATTTTCTCCTTCAAACAGCAGCTTATCATAAATTTCATCGGCAAAAATAATGAGGTTGTTCTCCTTTGCAATCGTAATAAGCTCCTTCAGTGTCTTAACGCTGCAGTTCGCTCCCGTAGGATTATTGGGATTTATAATTATAATAGCTCGGGTTTTATCATTTATTTTACTTCGTATATCATCAAGATCGGGCTGCCAGCCGTTTTCTTCATCAAGATAATAAGGGTTTTCCATATTCTGAAGCTTACTGGCAATAGCGGTATAAAGCGGATATCCCGGAGTGGGGGTTAAGACATTTTCGCCTTCGTTTACAAGTGCTGTAAGGCAGATGTCGATTGCTTCGCTGGCCCCGGTAGTTACAAAAATGTCCTGTATGTTTTTTATATTTTTTCTATCAGCTTCTCCGGCAATTGAATCAAGTGCCGGTTTTATACCTGATGACGGTGAATAACCGTTATAATTACTGAGCATTGCCTTATATGTAGCCTCAACCATATGCCTCGGAGGGGCGAAATCAAATAAGTTCGGATCACCTATATTGAGATAAAGCATCTCTTTGCCTGTCTTTGCAACTTCATTTGCAAGTACAACTATATCACGTACAGCATAAGTGATATTTTTTGTTCTTACTGCAGGTCTTATTGTTTTGTTCATTTTCATTTTCTGATTAACTAAATTATTAATTGATATTTCTCAGGCTGCTGATTTTAATACTGTGTCTTTTGATTTAATGATAATCTTAATAAATGTTTCTTCATCGAGCAGGGTATTTGCCAGTTCCAGTATATCTTCCCTCGTTACCGAATCGATCTCCTTAATAATTTCATCAGTACTTTTTATCCTGTTATGATATAACTCCGACTGAGCCATCCTAAACATCCTGTTGGAAGTATTTTCCAGGCTCAGCAGAAAATGTCCCTTCATCGCCTCTTTTGCCTTATTCAGTTCTCTTTCCGATACTTTATTATTCTTCATTTTCCTGAATTCTCTGTCAACTATTGCCAGTGCTTTATCCATCATCTTCTCATTCGTAGATAAGTAAACCCCAAAGGATGAAACATCATAGAATGAGTTAAGAAATGAATTTACCTGGTAAGCTATACCATTCCTCTCCCTTATCGACTGAAAAAGCCGTGAACTGCTTCCTTCTCCAAGAATCTGAGTAAGCACAGCAGCCTTATTCCTCAGCGCACTCTTATATCCGTAAGTCGATTTTCCGATTATAGCATGAACCTGTTGTATCTCCTTGTCAATCAGTTCTACCCTCGCCGGCAGGTTTGTATGATTATAATAGCGCCTCTTCACATTCGAGGTACCAAGATCTTTCGAAAAGTATTTTTCAATCAGATTAATAATTTTATCGTGTTCAATGTCCCCCGACGCTGCAATTAACATTTTGTTGAAGCCGTATTTTTCTTTAATAAAATGAAATAGTTCATTCTGATTAAAGCCGCGGATATTTTTTTCGGCTCCGATTATGGGAAGACTAAGGCTGTTTCCGGAAAAGATTATTTCTTCAAACTTATCAAAAATTAATTCCTCCGGATTGTCTTCAATATCATTTAGTTCATCAACTATTACGCTGGATTCTTTTTTAATTTCAACAGGCTTAAATGTCGGGTTCTGAATCATATCTGATAAAACGTCGAAAGTTTTACCTATATGGTTTGCAAGTCCTCTGCCGTAGTAGCATGTATGTTCTTTTGAAGTAAATGCGTTCAGGTACCCGCCGGTAGATTCAATCTCATTAGCTATCCTGCCGGCAGTACGTTTCTTAGTACCTTTGAACAACATATGTTCAATGAAATGCGAAATTCCATTATTATTAAAATTTTCATCACGAGTACCGATGTTAAACCAGAATCCGAGTGAAAATGATTTTACATAAGGTATGGTTTCCGTCAGAACTTTAATACCGTTAGGCAGGATTGTCTTCTTATACTGATTCAAATTATCAAAAATCTCTATAATTTTTCAAAAAAAAACGTTTTCAAATATAGAGAATTGGCCTCCGGCAGTCAAGGTAAGTTATACAGTGCAGGTCCTGCTTACTGGAATAATTCCGACACCTGCCTGGCCACCTCCAGACCCTTTCAGCCATCTCCGCTGTCGACCTCAGGCAATCATTTGGACATAACCGGCTTAAACCCATATTTCCTCCAACATAGTTTTCATCCATAAGTAATATCTAAGTATATCTCGTGAGTTTCATCCGGCATATCTTCAAACTAAACCCTCTCTCCAGGTTAACCAAAACCCGGGATCCAAAAGCTGTCAGACATACAGGTTGAGTTTATGGTAAGTATATGTAAAGTGCGCAGAGCGTATGTGGAGCGTATGTGGAACGTATGTGGAACGTATGTGAAACGTATGTGGAATGTATGTGGAATGTAGATGGAGCGTCAACGGAGTAGATCTGCGCCGAATCATTTTTTCGGTAGTAATCACATTATCTTCCCCATTAGGGTATAGCTGTTTCCAGCTATACCCCGGCTTCTATCTACGTTACTTTAGAGTTTTGTGATCGTCAGGACCCGGCAGGCTCGTAACTTCCTGCCTCACATGATTAGATTTGTTAAAGCTTCAAGCGGCACTCACTTCAAAATAATCATCTTGTGACTTTGAGTAAAACCGTTTGACTGCAGTCGGTAAAAATATATGCCGCTGACTAGATTGGAAGCATTAAAATTAACCAGGTAATTTCCCGCAGGTTTTACTTCATTTACAAGTGCAGCTACTTCTTGGCCCAGGGCATCGTATACTTTCAGGCTTACAAAACCTGATAGCGGTATGGTGTAGCTGATGTTAGTGGATGGGTTAAATGGATTCGGATAATTTTGTTCAAGCAGATAACGATCCGGCTGAAGATTTTGGTCATCTCCAATAGCAGTAGTATTGCTTACATCCACAATAGGACAGTTTACATTCGCCGCTCCGGAAACCAGTATTGTAGCCATCAATGCAGAAGAAAGATCGTGCACCATCCCGAAATCTGCATTATCATAGATATTCACCTCCCATAGCGGTGAGTAGGCTGCATCTCCGGGCAAAGTTGAGGGCACGTTATGAGTCCGGCCTGTCGAATCGGCCATAAAACCTGAAGGTGGTCCGCCTCCGGGTTCACCGGGATTAATATTAAAGGCAACAAAGATTGGTGAAAGTGGAACCATACCGGTACCGTCTACCATAAGCGGAGCTTCTGAAAAATTAAAATAATGAACTACAGTAGAATCATACCAGCCTCTTGTCAGAGCAGTATCTTCTCCAGTATTATATCTCAGCCTGGCGGTTGAACCATCAGGGACGATAGGACAATTAACCAGCATATCAGTCTGCTCTATCGTATAACCTCCGTCAACTATTTGCTGATAACTGACAATGGTATTTGCCGTATATGTTTGCGGAACAGTGACTTTATTTACTCTCCAGAAATCACTATAATCAGACTCTCCGGGGATATCATCAACAATATTCAACTGGTCCGGTACCGGCGATGGCTCTCCGTCTCTGAATAGAACATAGATAGGTGCCGGCATAGTAGGCTGAACATCAAAGTTATAATATGCCGAATACTCGCCGTTTGGCCCCAGTCCGAAACTTCGGAAGGGTTCCATATCCATATTTATCGGCTCATTGGGTCCGGGTAGATTATTAGTTGAATCTCTCACAAATAAATGCCCCGCATCCATACTAAACCTGTCGATACTTGCTGTCATTGCAGTATCCGGATCAACCTGCGCGAATGAAGCAGACTGGAAAATCGTGAATACCAGCGCTGCAAAAAGAAAAAATCCTTTCTTCATAATGCTCTCCTTTTTGTTCATGATTACTTTGTCTTGCATCTGTAATATGGACCTTAACTATCACATTATTATAACAGGAAGATAATTTTAGTTAAACGAAGGAATTAAGGTGACATATGTCGAAAGTGATCCGCAAAGGGAGTACTAGAAATGCTTCTGGAAGGGAATTTTATATTCTAGAGCCTGAAATCAAATTGCAGGTTTGGAACTATAATTATGCCTCCTGAATCAATTTGAAGAATAACTTCTTTTAAAAATTTTGCACCGAAGAGGATCCTTATGTTTGAAGCCAGGCTCAGTGAAATACCCGGATTGAAATAAATGAAGCCTGCAGAGCAATCCGGTCTTCTATCTGTACTTATGGTTGTTGTGTTAAGCAGAGGATCATCGTAGTAACTAGTACCGGGACTATAATCAAGCAGCTGTTGGATAAAATAGCCGGCGTTTACAAAATAGTTTAAAAGTGCAGAGTCATTGTTTGAATTAAATGTCAGGGTAAAAAAGGGATTTAAATTGGATTCCTCACCGGTATCATGGAATATGTAGCGGTGACTTGTTTCATCACCCCACCAGTCAGTTATTCTCTGATCAACAATCGTAATGGCATCATATTTATAACTTTGAAAGGTTAACCCGGCATCTATCCTTACAATAGGTTCACTCATATAAGTGAATAACCCGATTCCAAAATTTCCTCCCATTCTATTATCATTAGAAAACGATATACCCGCGAACAAAGCAAACGCCCTCGAAATTTTCAAATCCATATCAAGACCGAATGAATATCTGCTGTAAATCCATTCGACATTTTTATCACGTGTCGTGTAGAACGAGGTATCGGATAATGGCGCCGTACCTGTGAAAACCTCGTCACTGGTTGCCAGCATATTTCTGCTATTAATAACTGAAAATTTAGGTGAAAAGGTGATTTCACCGGGATTGCTTTTTATATTAAGATGCAGTGGGGGAGTTGTTATCGGTGCCTTAACATTTGCGTCCCCCAGGTAAAGGGTTTCTTCAATTTCACGCAGCATACATCCGGAAAACAATAAAATACCTGAAAATAAAATGCAGATCCAAAAACCGGTTTTCATTTCAAAGTCTCCTTTAATCTTCCGAAGTATTATACCGATCAGGAAATCATATATTGTCAAAAAAATGTCAAAATTATGTAAAAGAACCTTTTAATATTTATTTGATTAAGATTAATTTTTTAACGACCGAAAAACTGCCTGAATTCATCCGGTAAAAGTAAATTCCGCTGGATAAATTTCCCGCATCAAATTTTATCGAGTAATTCCCTGATGGTTTCACTTCATTAACCAGGGTAGTTATCTCATTTCCCAGAACATCAAATACTTTAAGCGTCACCTTCCCGGGTTGACCAACGCTGTAGCTGATTGTTGTTATCGGGTTGAAGGGATTGGGGTAGTTTTGTGACAGGCTGAATGAGTTAACGGAATTATTTTCAGCGTTAATTCCGGTTACTGTCGTATCACCGTATACTATTCCGTTTATCACGGCACCCTTTAGATCCCGGGTATCGTATCCGAAATCGTATCCGTTCTGGATGTTTGTCAGTCCAAAATCCTGAACAAGACTATATTGATAACTTATTAAAGAAACAGCTTGATATATTTTAGCTTTTGTATCCTGACCAAAAATAGTTGTATCATCATAACCTATCAAAGAAGCCGGAGTGGATAAAAGAAACCGGTAACTCATAATCGAATCTCCAACCTGGGCACGGAGATCGTCAATCAGGTATTCCTGGCCTGACTGCACCGAATCCACATCGAACCTGTAGACCTTAACACTTTGAGTGTCAACTCTTTCATAATATATCCTACTGTACCCGGAACCGGCAATTGCTTCCTCAACTTCAAAATAAGTTTTCTGGTTTGGTTTTGTCACCATTGCATTTATTTTTCGTGTAAACTGATAATATTCATACTCCGGGAATTCCCATGTACTCCCATCATATACCCATACATCTCCTACCTGCAGCGGATAATATCTCACAAGATCAGGATCAGGAGGTATTTCTTTTAAGATTGTGAGAGTACCGTTCTCAAGCTTATATAGTTTGTACTCGGTTGTCACGTAAAGAACCTCTGTCCCTGGTTTGGGATAAGTTCCCATTATCCTTTCATCAAACTGGTAGAATGGGGTGAAACTTTCTCCATAATTTGTCGACTTGTAGAGGTTATAATAGTAGCCGAGATAGCAGGTTCCGCTCTGGGATGGATCATTAGAAAAGATAAAAGGTTCAGGAAACTGGTTTTTTAGTTCCCAGGTATATGAATTCCCGTTGTCTGCTGAGACATACAAATTGTAGGTATTAGCGGTCGCATTTGTCCTGTATATATGCGCCTGGTCGGGATCGTAATATAACTGGGGATGAAAATTAAAATTTTCATAGATGGGAAAATCATCAACTATAACGGATGAATGCCCTCCATCAAAAGATTTAATAAGCCGGCTCTCCTGATCTATTCCAAATATTTCATTATCGTTAAAATCTGAAACAGAGATCATATAAAAATTCAGAACTGAGTCTTCCGGGTAACTCAATCCCCCATCAAAACTCCTGTTCAGCATCCCATCACCTGCGTAAGTTCTTAAAGGATTCTGTTTTGAGATGTCGACATAATAGAATGGAGATTGGAACCCCCCTACCGAAGAATCGTTATAAGCTACAAATCCAATATCGTCAGGCTGAATACCAAATCCACAGTTGATGAAGTCGGTGGTATCACCAGGAAAGAATTCAAAGTCCTGTACGCTCCTTGATAAAGATTCGTTCACAAAATAAGCATCCATTATTTTTTTCTCATACCCCGAAGCAACATCATATTTATAAACGGGAGCGTATTGCCGGAACTCCTGAGTTCCATAATGATAAAGCAGTAGTGTTTCCCCATCAGGAGTTTCAATTCCATCTAACGAGAGGAATGTTTGAGCAAAAGTACTGCCGACCATTAGCGAGAAAAGAAGAAAGAATATATTCTTCACAATTCTACCCTTTCTATTTTAAAAATTAATTTCCTTGATGCTGTAAAATCCCCGGCATTCATCTGAAAATAATATATTCCACTTGCTAAAATGCTGCCGTCAATCCTGTCTGTCCCTACCCATCCCTTTAATTCATTAAGGAAATATATACATTTGAGTTGTTCTGAAGCATTACTGTAAATAGAATAACACTGAGAATGAACTAATGGTGAAATCAAAATGAATAACAAGCAGATCTGATAGTAGAGTGAGGAGTTCTTGTATGAGAAGATCTTTGAAATAAAGCCCATTTTTGTCCCCGCACTTATTTTTATCGTTGGAATATTAGCTAATTAATTGAATAGAGTCAAAGGTTATTTTGAGGTCCGCTGCCGGAGAATTTCGAATAAAAGCACACCTGCGGCAACTGATACATTTAATGACTGTATTTTACCCTTCATTGGAATGTTCACCAGGATATCACAGTTTTCCGATGTCAGCCTCCTGATACCTTTTTCTTCATTGCCAACTATAATAGCAGCGGGAATTTTAAAATCAACTTCGGTATAAGGTCTGGAGTTTTCGAGCGACGAACCAATTATCCAGAAACCATTTTCCTTAAGTTCTTTAATTGCCTGAACGAGGTTGTTAGCCTGTGCTATTTTAAGGTGCTCTGTTGCGCCTGCAGATGTTTTCGTAACTGTTTCATTAATAGGAGCACTGTGATGTTTGGTTAAAATTATCCCGTCAACTTCCGAGCATTCTGCGGTCCGTAGTATTGCTCCAAGGTTGTGGGTATCCTGAATTGAGTCGAGCAGCAAAATAATCGGATACTGCTTTTCCTTTGCAGAGGATATGATATCTTCAATTTCGAAGAACTTCTGCGCAGATTTCCTGGCCGCTACACCCTGTGTATTCGGATGATTGGAAAGGGCTTTGAATTTTTCGGGAGTAACCTGGTTAACTTTTATTCCCCTTTTCTTTGCCGCAATAAGAATTGCATCAATAATCCCCCCTTTCTGTCCGAATAATATGTAAACCTGCTCCAGCTTTTCTCCTGAGTTGATTGCTTCAAGAACAGGTTTTCTGCCTACAATCAGACTCATTAAGTTGAAACCTCTTTTGCCGGTTTCTTTTTTCCGTGTGTTTTCTCCGGAACCGGGACAAATTTAGGTTTGTTTCGTTTCGTAAGGTAAACAAAACCTGCAATTCCAACAGCAATCATTAATACTGATATAAGCTGGGCCTCAGTCATTCCGAAAAGCAGTCGGGGATTCAGCCGTATGATTTCTACCAGGAACCTTTCAATGCCTGCAAAAATAAGATAGGCCATAAAAACTTTTCCATCGCTCCAATCCTTTTTTCGCAGTTTCCAAAGGATAGCAAATATTACTACCGCTGCTATAAATTCATAGATAGGGGTTGGATGCAGCGGAGTGTTATCGGGAACAATACCATTCGGGAAATGCTTTGCGATGTCCGTCCCCCTGAACATCACTGACGGAGGAACGGTACCATTGGAATAATTGGTTCCCCAGGGCAGGCTTGTAGGAATCCCATAATCACCATCACCCGCAAGGTGACATCCGATCCTGCCGATTCCATATGCGATTATAAGAGAAGGTGCTGTAGCATCGGCAACAACCAGGAAGGGAATTTTCTTTCTTCTTACGTATATCCAGATTGCCAGGGTGGCAAGAATCAGTCCTCCGTAAAAAGTTAATCCGCCTGGTGAGAAAGCCATTCCGACAGGATCCTGAAGAAAGGCATCCCAGTTCTCAAAAAGATGAAACAGCTTGCTTCCGATAATACCGAAGACAATGGCAAGCAATGTAATCTCTGTAGCAAGGTTTGGATTTAGTTTCCTTCGTTCAAATTCCTTCGTAAGTATGTAGCTGGCAACAATGAATGCAATCCCCAGCATCAATCCGTAACTGTAAACGGTGAAGGGGCCTATCTTGAATAATTCCGGGTACATTTGTTTTTAACCTTTCAGGCAAATGTAAATTTTTCTTCGGCTATCTTGAATGTGCAGAACCTGCTGTTATTTTCTTTTTCAGGAACAGTTTCTTCAATAAGTTCGATGCTTTTTTTAAAAACATTGAAATTCACAATAGCGGTGTTAATGCTTCCATCCTGTTTTATAATATTGATCGTGTGTTTTCCGTAAAGTTCATCAAAATTAAGCACGCCGGATGCTGGTCCGGGTTCATTCGTATAATTATTTGTGGCCTTCAGTCCTGCCACACTTATATCAATAATATTCTTAGTTTTTCTGCTATTTAAAGATAACTTGTAGTTTAACACTGAGAACAGCCTCGTTGTTTCAAGTTCGACCGCATACTGTTGAATTTTATTCGAGGGATTATAATAAAAATAAAGTTGGCAGTGAAACTCTATTTCACCGTGCTTTTTCGAAGGGATTGCTTCTTTAAGTTTCTCGGTAGTCTTTTTCCTCGTTTTAGATATACCTGGAATAGATTTAGGTTTCTTTAATGCCATTATTTCTTTACAGTTTTAACTAAAATTTCTTCATCGTCAAGGTTAATCAGCTGTTGTTCGCTTGTATTCATGTTTTTAAGGTTCGCTTGTCGCTTTTGATATTCTTCACCACCTATAAATAGTACATACCTTGCGTTAAGTTTATTTGCTTCTCTCATCTGCGCTTTTACACTCCTGTCAAGATAATCAAAATCTGCAGAAATACCCGCACGCCGTGAATTTACTGTAATCTCAAAAACTTCGGAAGTCAATTCTTTGTCAATCCGGACTATATACAGATCAAGCTTGTCCTCCGGTATTTTCATGGTGTTCTCATTCTCGCAGGCGAGCAGAATCCTTTCCATCCCCGCGGCAAAACCGACACCGGGCGTAGGAGTTCCGCCAAGCTGTTCTATCAACAGATCGTATCTGCCTCCGCCGCAAAGAGCACTTTGAGAACCAACACTTCCGCTGACAATTTCGAAAGTTGTACGTGTATAATAATCGAGACCGCGGACCAGCCCGGGATCGACTTCAAAAGGGATATCAGCCTTCCTCAATAAACTCTTAACAATATCGAAGTCCTGTATGCTTTCCCTATCCAGGTGTTCAAGAAGCAAAGGAGCATTTTCAAGAATTTTCTGATCCGATTCAACTTTGCTGTCGAATATCCTGAGGATATTTGTGTCAAATCTTTTACGGCTGTCCTCCGATAGTTTATCTTTTTTATCGCTGAGATATTCTCTGAGTTTTTGTTTATAAGCTTCCCTGGATTCGGGGATACCGAGAGAGTTTATCTTTACTGTTAAGTCTGCGAGTCCAAGCGACCGGAGGATATCATACACCATCTGGATCATCTCAACGTCCAGCATTGGAGAAACACTTCCGATAGCCTCTGCACCGAACTGGTGGAATTGCCTTAGTCTGCCGGCCTGGGGACGTTCCTGGCGGAACATCGGGGAGATATAAAAAAGCTTCGACAGCGGCTGCTGCTTTCCCAAAGAGTGTTCTATAAATGCTCTTACAACGGCAGCGGTCATTTCCGGTTTCAGGGTAACGCTGGTTTCGCTCCTGTCAGGAAAGGTGTACATTTCTTTACCCACGATGTCGGTTTCCTCGCCTATACCCCGGGCAAAAAGTGCAGTTTCTTCAAATATAGGTGTTCTTATTTCTTTATAATTAAAATTTCCGAATATACGTCTTACGGTATCTTCCAGGTAATTCCACTTCAGTATTTCAGGGTATAGTAAATCTTTAGTGCCGGTTATTGCTTTTATCATGTAGACAGAAATGATCCTTTCAGAGATGTTAAAAGGAAGTACTAAACTTCGAAATAATTTTCTTCTTCTTTATGGAAAATATCAAGAATTTCTTCGACAGAACCTGCTTCGAGTAATCTGTTCCTGAAATCATCTTTGTTCATCATCCTGGAGATCCGGCTGAGCAGCTTAATGTGCTTGCTCACCAGGTTGTCTTTGCCTACCAGAAGAAAAACCAGGTGAACCGGCTGATTGTCGAGAGCATCGTAATCAATGGGATTTTTTGTTTTTCCGAAGGCAGCTATTATATCCGTAATCGAATTCGTTTTGCCATGAGGAATTGCAAACCCCTTCCCGACGCCTGTTGACATTATTTTCTCCCTGTCAAGTACCGCAGATCTGACTTTCTCAATATCCTGTACCCGGCTGTCACTCTTGAAGAGATCGATGAGTTCATTTATTACTTCTTCTTTTTTATTTCCTTTGAGATCGGATATGATCACTCCGGGAGTTAATAGTTCAGAAACTTTCATTATCCGCCTTAATTCCTTCTATATCAAATGATTGCAAAATGAATTTTAAATTTAACATTCCCTCTGAAGTTAATCAATTTTCTCAGTATATAATAAGTTGAAAGAATCCGTAATTATGACCGCGAATACATAAAACAAGATGTTAAAACCGGGAATAAACATCTGAAACTAGTACCGCTTTAACGTGGCTACGATTCCGTAGGGATTGACCATATGTAAGCTCCGCGGAAAGAAATGACGAATTTTATATTGTAATTAGATTGCCTCGCAATGCACTTTAGCGTAATTTTGAAAACGACTTATTTTTCAATTTTACGGGGATTTTATAATGGAGATACAGAATAAAACTATACTTGTATTAGGCGGCTGGGGATTGGTTGGCAGTGCGTTAATAAGAAAACTTGTTTCCGAAAATCCAAAAAAAATAATCATCTCTTCTTTAAGATTATCTGAAGCACTGGAAGCTGTTGAGAAACACAGGAAGGAATTCCCTGATAGAGGTAATGAATTGTTTGCAGCATGGGGTGGAGATATATTCGTCAGAAATGAGTTCAGGGAACTAAGCAGGCAGGAAATACTTGATGATCCTTCGAAAAGAAAAATCCTGATGACTGATATTATGGAGGAGTTAAGCGATGAGATCCTTCATCAGTCCTCTGTATATAACCTGCTGACAGAGTATAAACCCGACATAGTAATTGATGCTATAAATACAGCAACAGCTATTGCTTATCAGGATGTTTACACTACCTATCGAAACATTAAAAGGGCTATAAATTCAAAAGCAGATTACGACAGGATCGTTGAAGAAACTGAAAAGCTTCTCTGCACAGAATATATTCCTCAGTTAATCAGACACGTTCAGCTGCTGTACAGCTCAATGAGTGAAATAGGAACAAACGTTTACCTGAAAATAGGAACCAGCGGAACAGGAGGAATGGGTCTTAACATTCCTTACACTCATAGTGAAGAAAAACCTTCGCGCGTTCTTTTAAGTAAATCATCTATTGCAGGCGCGCATACTCTCCTGCTCTTCCTGATGGGAAGAACTCCGGAAGGCCCCATTACCAAGGAAATTAAACCGACTGCAGCTATCGCATGGAAACGGATTGAGTTCGGTGAGATTAAAAGAAGAGGTAAACCTATTGAACTTGCGGATATTCCTGTTACCCGGGCGGTTCCTCTTAAGGATAAATTTCAGATTTGTTCTGATCTGAATTTCCCATTGACCGGTGAAACTCTTAAATCGGTATTTATCGATACCGGTGAAAACGGGATCTTCTCACGCGGGGAATTTGAGACTATTACTGCACAAAAGCAGATGGAATTTGTCACCCCTGAAGAAATCGCCGATGTGGCAATCTTTGAGATCAAAGGCGGAAATACAGGTCACGATATTGTAAGTTCACTTGATCACGCCACTCTTGAACCTACATACCGCGCCGGGTATATGCAGCACATGGCCGTTAAGAAACTGAAGGAACTGGAGAAAAAACATAATAGTCACAGTATTGCTTTTGAACTCCTTGGACCTCCGCGTCTTTCAAAGTTGCTGTATGAGATCCACCTGATGCGCTTGTTTAATAAAACATTACAGGATATAATAGATAAAACACCCGACGAGCTTTCTGAGAAATGTTTCGATATCATTGTGAATGATGACAAACTTCGAAATGAAATGCTGGCGGTGGGTATCCCGATTCTTTTACCCAACGGTGAGTCGCTGCTTCGTGGAAGCATCATAAAGATACCTGCATTCAGAGGCGATAACGTTGTGGATGTTAATGAAAAGAATATAAACACATGGGCTAATGAAGGATGGGTTGATCTTCGGGTCAACAATATGAAAAAATGGCAGGTCAGACTGAAAGAGCTGATCGAAGAAGCTCAAAGTATTCCTGATGATGACACGAGCTCGCAGCACGTCCGGACAAAAGAATACTGGGATAATTTCGAAGAGATAAGTATTGGAAAGATATGCAGCTGGCTCTTCATTCACGAGGAACATGGCCGCAGAATGAAATCCTAAGATTAGATCAATTTCAAAAAAAGGCTGCCATCTGACAGCCTTTTTTTTTTATGTTTGAAACTTTTTAAGAAAATCCCGGTTCAAATAGGTATGAAAAAAGGAATTATCATCTTTATAAGAGTTCTGGTAATCATAGCAATAATAGCTGCATTTATATACCAGATGAGCATTGGAATCTGCCCGGTACCCTAATCTTAATTCACCATCGAAATCATTGTAGTGAGCTCATCAACCAGCTCATCGGTGTTTCCTGAGAAGCCTACCTTCATAAATCTTATATCGCCGTTTCCATCAACAATAAATTTTGTGGGAATCCCGCTGACCCTGTAATCCTCAATTACTTTATTATCATTGTCAAGGAGAACATGAAAAGGATAATTATTCTCTTCAAGAAATTCTTTCGCATTTTCCTTTTTGTCTTCAGCGTTTTCCCAGGAATTTATAAACAGAAACTCAACATTGCGGTTCGACTGATATTGTTCAACAGCTTTCTGCATACCGGGGAAAGATGATTTACAGGGTCCGCACCAGGTTGCCCAGAAATCCAGCACGACTGTTTTTCCCTTTAAGGATTTAAGCGAAACTTTTCGTCCGTCAACATCGACAAGGGAAAAATCAGGAGCGGGATGTTTCATAATCTGTTTCTCCAGTCTCGCTACAAGCAGCTGTTTTGCAACCGATTCAAACTGGGAAATATAGGAATCAAATCCTGCTGATGATCCTTGCTCTTTTACATAGATATCTTTAAGCATAGATTTCATTTCAGGAGTGGCTTTCCCCTGCTTTATATAACCCTCTATTTCGATCTTTGCAGCATCGCTTTTTCCGTTAGCAATAAGGATTCTGGCGTAAAGCTGATTAACTTCTTCATCCTTCCCTTTGGTTAATTCCTTTGCTTCGTTTAATGATGTCTCAGCTTCCTCAACTTTTCCAAGAGTGAAAAGTGCTTTAGCATAAGCATACAGGTTCATTCCCAGTATAGACTGACGGTCTTCTTTCCATTCCTCCGTACTCTGGTAATTCGGTTGTTTTTCAGCAGGATTATTTAATTCCTTTCTTGCACGATCAATACCCATGCCCGCAATATCCATTGCTATTTGAGGATATTTATTATCTTCAAGCATCTTAGTGGAAACTGAATAAAACCTGTAAGTGGAAAATTTACCTGTATTATTTTCAAAAAATTCTTTCAGGGTCTTAAACTTATTCTTCTGATAATAATTTACAGCCATTGCGTCATAAAAATTTGATAAATATTCACTCCGGGGATAAGCTGTTTCAAAATCTTCAAGCATTTTAACTTTTTTGTATGAATCTGGTTCGTTGTAAAAGGCTTCATACTTTTCTCCCTGTACGAACTTACTCTCCGGGTACCTCTCTTCAAGCATCTTCTTATATGTATCTGCTCTGTTCGGCATATCGGCTTTATCATACCACTCGGCCAGAACGGTATAGTCTTTCTCATTACTAGCGTGAGAGTATAACCCGGCTAATTCTCTTATAATAATTGAAGATGCATTGTCTTTATTAAGTTTGGTCTCAACACCGAGATAGGGTCCCAAATAATTATTTTTAATATCGGGATTTGCATCGAAATCTTTTTTGAAATAATAAAGAGAAGAATCAAAATTTCTGTCCATATCCAGGTAGTAGCTGCCCCAGGTATAGATGGCAGAAGCATAACCGGCATAGCTTCCGGGCAGAACGTTTCCCTTTTCATCATATAGATTCACCAGATATCCCAGCTTTTGATTGTTATCAATATCTTCGTCACTCTTAAATTTAATTAGAATGCCTCTGGTAGAGTCAGTAGTAGAAATCTTACCCATCCAGCCGTCTTTTGATTTCTGCATTTCCACCTGCCTGGCTGAATCGAGGTCTGTGCTGTACATATAGGCAACAAAACTAACCTTTGAAGCATCTTTTAATCCTGTACTGTCGGGATTATAGATTATTGTAATATCTTCTCCCGGCTGTGGTTTCAAGGGTTCAGTAGAAAATTTTCCTTTTATCTTAACTTCTTTGGAACACGACTGAAACAATAATAGTGAAGCTGCAAGGAGCAATAGAATTTGGGCACTTTTTTTCATTTGAATTCCGTTTTTTCAAAATTTAGCAATTATAAATAAGAAACTTCGTTAATACTTGAAATGCTTAATTTGTTCACCCTTTTCATCAATCTCCGTCATAGCTTCAATACCCAGCTGGAGATGCAGGTTAGAAAAATTCTCAGTAACCATGCGGTCTGATTCTGTTGTTTTTATTCCCTCCGGTACCATCGGCATATCTGAAACAAGCAGTAAGGCTCCATGAGGAATCTGATTGACCAGTCCAACGATGAAAAGTGTGGCTGTTTCCATATCTATGCCTATCGTGGAAAGCTTCTTGAGGTAACTCTTAAAAGACGTATCCCACTCCCACACTCTTCTGTTCGTTGTATAAATTACTCCCGTTCTGTACTCAAGATTTCTTGCTATTAGTTTCTCAGATACAAATTTGTGCAGCTTGAAAGAAGGAAGTGCCGGAACTTCTTTAGGCAGGTAATCATCACTGGTACCTTCCCCTCTTATTGCCGCAATTGGAAGAATAAAATGTCCAATTTCAGTCGAACGCTTAAGTCCTCCGCATTTTCCAAGAAATAAAACTCCCTTCGGGTTTTTTGCTACCAGCAGATCCATTATCGTAGCGGCATTCGCAGATCCCATTCCGAAGTTAATAATGCTTAGACCATTAGAATTAGTGGCAGTCTGCATCGGTTTCCCTATACCCTTTATATCGCAGGAAAACTGATTTGCAAATGAAGTCACATAATTATGGAAATTCGTGAGCAGCATATAATCGCCGAACTCATCTATTTTTGTTCCGGTGTATCTTGGCAGCCAGTCTTTCGCTATATCCAGCTTTGTTCTAAAGGAGTTATTTTTATGTGATTTGGTTTTCAGAGGGTCGGTGCCGTTTGAGGATTGTGTTCGTTTCATATATTTTGTAGTTATTGATCTTTACGAATTAAAGTTATAAAAAATCCGGGACAATTTATGCAGAAAGGATTCAGGAATTTCTTAGAGAAATCCGGGTTGAACGAAGTTAAAGTGCTTCTGATAGTTCTGTCCGTACTTGCGGGTATTCTTATTTTTATCAGCATAGCAGACGAAGTTGTGGAAGGTGAAACTCAGCATTTTGATAATCTCGTATTAAAATCTCTGAGGCAGCCCGGAGATCTTTCTACTCCAGCCTTCCCCGGCTGGGTAACAGATGCCATGAAAGATATTACTTCTCTTGGAAGTGGAACGGTTATCGCCCTGGTTACTTTATTCGTAACGGGTTATCTGCTGCTCAGGAAAAAATATTACTGGCTGGGACTGATGCTCATCGCTACTATCGGAGGTGCGCTGCTGGTTTGGGGACTGAAAGAAATCATTGGACGAACGAGACCTACTGTGGTAACTCACCTCCTGGAGGAAAAGTCATTAAGTTTCCCCAGCGGTCATTCAATGATGTCGGCTATTGTATACTTAACTCAGGCAGCTCTCCTTAGCAGGATTGAAGATAATAGGAAGGCTAAGATCTATATTATTTCAGTAGCCCTCCTGTTAACTTTTCTAATAGGCTTAAGCAGAATTTATATCGGCGTACATTACCCTACCGACGTACTCGCCGGCTGGATCGCCGGTATCAGCTGGGCACTTCTCTGTTGGTATGCATCTGCATTACTCGAGAGAAGAAGGCATACCTGACTCATTAGCAATCAACTTATCAGCAGGTCATTTGATCAGGATCATTTTTTTTACCTGTGTAAAAGAGCCTGCAGTAATACGATATATATAAACTCCGCTCGTTAAGGTGCTGCCATTAAAATTTACTTCATATTTCCCTGCCGGTTTATTTTCATTTACCAGTACAGCGGCTTCTTCGCCCAGGCCATTATATACCTTCAGAGAGATGAAGCTCTTTTCAGGAAGCTGGTAAGTAATTACTGTCGCAGGGTTAAAAGGATTAGGATAATTCTGGCTCAACGAATATTCTGAAGGAAATGCATTTCCGGCTTCCACAGGACCGTATATCTTAAATGAGCCATCGTAATCTATCTGTTTTAATCTGTAATAGGTTATACCTGCAACGGGATTTTCATCTATGTAAGAATACTTGATTCTGCTTGTGCTAGTCCCACGTCCGTTGACAAACCCTACAGCAGCCCAATCCCGCATCGTAGAAGATCTTTGAATTTCGAAGCCCTGGTTGTTGAGCTCGGAACCGGTTACCCAATTCAGCATTACTCCTTTATCGAGCAAGGACGCTGTAAATGAACTCAGTTCCACGGGAACAGCCGTGTAAATTAAAATTCCGATATCATCCACATACCAGCCGTCAGCGTTAGTATTACCATCACTTTTAAGTTCAAATTTAATCTTAACCTGACTTGCATTAAATTCGGCAAGACTTATTTCCTCGTAAACCCAATCCGTTTGATCCCCATTATATAATGGTTCACCGGAAGGCTGGAACGAACCGGAACCGGGAATTGTGTACTCGCCTGCCAGTGGCGTCCATGTACTTCCATTATTTGTTGAAATCTTAACCTGGCAGTAATCCCAACCGGGTTCGAGTGAATATTTCGTACGGAATGATAATCGAGGATTGACATACCCGGAAAGATCTATTGCATTTGTCAGTGTCATTGTTACTATAGCATTGCTCGAATAGTTGCCGTTCTTGCTGTCAGTATAGCACACGGGTGGTGAATAGAATGCTGAAGTTGTAGCTTCCCAATGAGGCGTTGGTGGTGTCGATGTTATGGTCCAGTAATTTAACGGATCATTGGTTGAATCGATGAAAACATACTCCGGTCTTCCTATAATTATTGTCAGGGTATCTGTACCAATGAATTCCCCTTCAGAATAATTCGTCAATAGAAGTGAGATCTCTTCCTCAACCTGGGCATCGGGTGAAATATTGAATGTGAATGGAGTCAGTGCCTCAGCAGTAGAACGTGCAGCGATAGAATCCAGTGAGGTTGAACCATTGATCACCGTAAGATCAGGACTTAAAGAGGAAAGTTCCGATGTAAATCCGTAAGCCGAAGATAAGCCATTATTCTTGAATGTGGGTGTCATTTCCACATTATCACCTGAATTAAAATATTGCTGACTGTAGCCCGGAGATTCAACCGTGACGTACTCACCTGCAGCAAGAGAGTTATAAATTAGTGTCCATAATGTGTTCTGTGCGATAGGAAATATCCTCGACTGAGACGGCCAGAAATAATCAGAACTTGTTCCTATCTCTATAGTGTAGCCGTAAATTTTGTTTTTGGTTGTTTGTTCACCATAAAGCCAGTCCCTCGCTGCACCATTGGAATTGTATCCCAGTATATATCCTCCGGTTCCGTACACAAACCCATTGCCATTAATCATATCAGTGCAGAAATCGATGTAAGTTTCTTCATCGGGACAGGCCTGGTTTATATAACCCCAGGGATAGAGCAAATCATTCCCAAAAGCGTGCATATTAAAATATGTTTTAATGTTTTTCCCTGTAACAAAATCCCTTATTGCCTGTGATTCGGGTTCCGAAAAAGGAGCGCTTCCGCGATAGGTTTCATCGCAGGGATCGGGACTCGAACCGACGTTATCATATCCCCATTTGTAACTGTAGTTTCGGTTAAGATCTATACCGTAACAGCCGCTTCCGCTATTTTTCCTGTTTTTACGCCACATACCTCCCCCGTTCGGGTCGGTCTGACGGTTATGCTCATAACCATCTGCGTTATACACAGGTACACAGTATATCTCACGGTTATTAACCAGGTAAGTTGCCAATGGATCGGTGCCGTAATTTTCAAGAAGGTACCACATATAATACATTAAGCACGACATTGAGGCAGGTTCACGCGCATGAATAAGTGCATCAAATCCTACAGCCGGTTCGTTTTCCTGAGTGTTTGGATTATCGGATATTTTTACAGCCCAGATGGTTCTTCCCTCAACAGTAGACCCGATTGAATATTTTGCTGTAATAAGGTTTGGATACTCCGTATGCATTGCGTCAAGGTTAGCTTCAACTTCAGCATAAGTATAAAAACCGCCCATCGAACCATATCCAAAACCATCCACACCAAAATCTAATTTACTCTGATTTATTGCCGATTGCTTTTCGTTTTCAGTCATTATGGGAAGCGAATTGTAATAGGAATGCCAGTCGTCTATAAGAACTGAATAACTAAGAGCGCTTCCCTGCAGCAGAGCGAATTCTTCTGTATTCATGAACAAAGAGATTGAATTATCTTTTCCTGTAATTCCTTCTTCAACATCACAGCCAAAGGAAGCCACTATGGATGCATCGGAAGGATTGTTGAGATAAATTTTTACCTGTTTGTAGTTCTGAGAAAAGCTGAATACAGATAGAAAAAATAATGTAGAAACAAATAATAAAAAAGTTTTCATCCCCATCACCTAATTTTGTAAAGTTATAATCTAAAAATAGTATAAATTATCTTGTAATTATAAAAAGATTCGCTTTCGCAACTCACAAATAAAATTTCCCGGCGGAATATTTAATTGTACCTTTAATATTTATCCCAAGGAAATTCCCATCCTATCCCAGGTTGCGGACAAAGTTTATATTCTTAATCTCCCCTGCAATAATAAGAGTATCATCTGCTTTAATAATGTAATCAGGACTTGGTATCGCATTAATTTTCTCCCCCTTTTTCTCTTTAATCTTTACTGAAAGAACATCAACACCGTACTGACGCCTTATATTTAATTCTCTTATTGATTTCCCGATGAAAGTTTTTGGAGGAGCTATCTCAATTATCGAATAGCCTTCCATAAAATGCACCATGGGTTCTTCCTCTTTCATCGTTATCAGGCTGGCAAGGTTTGATGTAAGTTCCCTTCGCTCAATTTCTCGGTCGTAGGCATCCTGAATATCTTTCCTCCAGATGATCCCTGTAATTTTCTTTGAGTTCGTATCCGTAATTACAGGCAGACCGTCAAGTGAATATTTGCGGAACTTATCCAGTACTATCTGACAATTATCATCAGGTGATACGGTTTCAAAATAAGGGTTGGCAATATCCCCGGCAATTAAAAGGTTCTGTAATGATTCCCGTTCGTACAGGTAATCCTTAATATCATGAATTGAGATCATTCCGCTTACATGGCCTTCTGAATCTACTACCGGAAAATCGGCTTCCTTCCCTCTAATAATCCGATTTACAATCTGACTGAAATTATCTGTCACAAGTATTGAATCAAATTCCTTCCGGTACACATCCTTAACGTAAATTGATTCCATCACATTGGTCTCCATCCCCTCTTTTAAACCAATGTTTCTTAGTACCAGCTTAAGGGTATATATTGATTCCCTTGATAATTTGGAAGAAAGGATCATACTGATTATGCAGGTAATCATTAAGGGAAGAATAATATGGTAGTCATTGGTTAGTTCAAACACTATGATGATAGCGGTTATCGGAGCCCTGGTGGTTCCGGCTACTAACCCCCCCATAGCTACAAGTGCATAGGCGCCCGGTGAAGCAGTTATATCGGGAAAATAAGTGTGTACGAAAGACCCGAAAAAATAGCCAAGCATAGCACCCATAAATAATGAAGGGGCGAAAATACCGCCTGAACCTCCTGATCCTAGCGTAAGGGATGTAGCTAATATTTTCATAAAAATTAATATCAGAGCCACATACCAGATCATATTCCCATATAAAGCATTGTTTATGGAATCATAGCCCACACCCATAACCTGTGGAAAGACAAGGGCTATCAGACCTATACCAAGACCGCCAAGTGCAGGTTTGAAGCTTTCGGGAATTTTTATCCGGTTATCAAAAAGTTCTTCACAATAATATAGTGTCTTGATGAACAAGTACGCAACCACGCCGCTGGCTGCACCCAAAATAAAATAAAAAACAATCTCAACAGGAGAGGCAAGCTGATACTTCGGAACAATGAATGCAGCAAAATTTCCTTCAAAAGTGTGTGAAATTACGGTAGCCATAACCGAGGAGATAACTATCGGCGAGAATTGGGCAACAGCAAAATCCATAAGCACTATTTCAACTGCAAATAGTGCCCCCGCTATCGGAGCATTAAAAGCTGCGGCAATACCGGCAGCCGCTCCGCAGCCTACCAGAGTTTTTAATCTTTTTGTTGAGACATGCAAAAACTGACCTACAACAGAACCAAGACTTGAACCGATCTGAATGATAGGCCCTTCTCTTCCAACAGATCCTCCTGTACCAATTGAAATAGCTGATGCTATCGCTTTAACAAATGCAACCCGTCCCCGAATCTGTCCTCCTTTAAGTAAAATAGCCTGCATAACTTCAGGAACACCATGTCCTTTTGCCTCAGGAGCAAGGTAATGGATTATAGGTCCCACTATTAATCCCCCGATTATAGGAATGATAATAATCAGGAGCCACGGAGTATCCATAATATTTTGAAGCAGGCTGCCCGGACCCGGAAAAGATACTTCAGAAAAGAATTTTATCATTGCTCTGATCCCTATGGCAGAAAAGCCGGCCAATACACCAATAATGATTGCAATAACAATCATAAATGTGTGTTCGGTCATTTTGGCTCTTTCAAAGAGAGAGGTAGTACGCAGGGAGAGACGCGAATAAACTTTCTTGAAAGATGCTTTCAACATTTCTCCGGAATAAGAGGAGGATGAGTTTGTGAAAATAAGATTATGAAAACGAACATTTGAAAAGTTTTAAGATTATTATAATTAAAAGTTACAGGTAATACCCACTATGAATTTTTTCTCGCATAAAACCGGATTAAAATTCTGGAATCCCAGGTAAATGTTGACCGGAATATCTGCTGTCATTTCCGAATGTCTGGAAGTAGCTCCTGATAGAATATCTGTCGGGTTCCTTAAAAGTAATGATCCTTGTGAAGTAGAATCCTGTTTTTCTTCTTTCTTATTTTTGTTCTTATCGATAACAAGTGTATAGAATAACAAACCTGCAATAATTACACCCCCTACTATCAATAAAGTTGAACTGTTGTTGCCTGGAGCTTCTGACTGGGTGGTAGATCCGCTGCCGCCTATATCATCAGCGGTCCTGAGCAGTCCCTGGGCATAACTCTCCGGTGAAGTAAATATGACCTGCAGTCCGAAAATTACCAGAACAAATACCGGTATGCCTGTTATGTAAATGGAGCGAAACATCTTTTCCTCCGGTGAATTTCATTTCAGGTTATAAGATAATTCATTTACAACTGAATTAAAAGATACTCAACCTCTGTGTAATTATACTGCATCAAGACTTCAGATCATTGAGGGAGGTGTTAGGAGAATCATCACATTTGATTAGTCTATATCCAGGTTATTTGTGGGTACCGAATGCTTTGCGATCATCTCACCTTCATCAACTATCACGGCTGACAGCTTATTACAAGTATATACCGAAGTATCTATGTATGCAACGTTATTCGATTTCTGAAAAGTCACTTCCTGCTTCCGTGTATGCCCCACAATCTGAAGTTTTCCCAGGTTCATAAGTTCGTCCCTCGTCCACAATATACCATGCTCGCTGGTGATGCTGTTATGCATCTCTGCATCGAGCTTTTCCACATCCTTTAGAGGCTCCGTACCCAGCAAGGAACTATAATATGATGAAATTCCGGCATGGGCTATGAAACATTCAGGAAGATTAAAAAACAGCGGCGCCTGTGTAATAATGTCCAAATGTTCTGAGATCTTATCAAATTTATTATCGTAAGAAGAAATTGTTTTCTCAAATCCGTTATATATCCAGGAGGCTCCCATGTTTGTAGTAGGTTTCTTGATAAAATAATAAAACATGTAATCGTGGTTTCCGGGAGTGAATTTTATTCCTTCATGTTTAACAAACTCCAGCACTTCAAAGCTGAAGTTTCCCCTGTCAATAAGGTCACCCACGCAATACAACCGGATGGAAGGATACAAGCCTCTTAGTTTTTTCACTAATTCCTGTAGAGTATACAGACACCCATGCACATCACCGATAACAGCTATCATATCTAAATATATTTAATTTCCTGTGCATATTTTTGAAGTTCATCACGGAACTTAGGATGTGCAATACCGATGAGCTCTCTTACACGCTCCCTGATGGATTTGCCGAAAAGCTGAGCCACGCCATATTCTGTTACAACATAATGAACGTCAGCCCTGTTAGTCACCACTCCGGCTCCCGGTTTAATCTGGGTGACTATTCTTGACATACTTCCGTCTTTTGTAGTCGAAGGGAGTGCTATTATAGGTTTCCCGTTTTCAGAATGGGCTGCTCCCCTTATAAAGTCTACCTGGCCACCGAAACCGCTGTACAGCCTGGAGCCTATTGTATCAGAACATACCTGACCGGTTATATCCACTTCAATTGCAGAGTTTATGGCGACCATATTATCATTCTTTGCAATAATAAATGGATCGTTAACATATTCCTGCGGATGGAATTCTATCAGCGGGTTGTTATCGATAAAATCAAACAACTTTTTTGTACCAAGAACAAATCCCGCAATGATTTTGCCTCTGTGAAGGGTCTTCTTTTCATTCGTAATTATACCGGCTTCAACCAGTCCGATTATCCCGTCCGAAAACATCTCCGAATGAATCCCCAGTGCTTTTTTGTCGTACAGGAAGCTCAATACTGAATCAGGAATGGCCCCTATTCCCATCTGGAGAGTAGATCCATCTTCGATTAATTCTGATATGTGCGACCCGATATTCCGGTATATATTTTCCAGTTGAGGCGGCATATTTTTATCAAACTGCGGAAGTTCCTGTATCGGTTCGTTGGCTTCGACGATATAATTTATTTTATTGATATGGATAAATGAATCGCCCAGGGTTCTGGGCATGTTAGGATTAACCTGTGCAATTACAACCTTAGCTTTTTCCGCAGGGTTTTTAATTGGACCAACATCAACCCCGTAGCTGCAGAAGCCATGCTCATCGGGGGGTGATACATGAATAAAGGCAATATCGATTGGTATTATCCCTTTTGTAAAAAGCAGCGGATATTCATAGAGATATATTGGAGTAAAATCCGCCCTTCCCTCATTTACGCCTTTTCGGGAATTTCCTCCGATGAAATAAGCGTTGTGTCTGAAATGTCCCTCCATCTCAGGCTTGAGGTAAGGAAGTTCGCCAACGGTTAGTATATGCAGAATTTCCACATCATAAAGAGTGTCTTTTCTGTTAACCATTGCATTAATAAGTGTATGCGGTACAGCGCATCCGCCCTGCACAATTATTTTATCCTTTGATTTTATTACCCTTACTGCTTCTTCTGCCGTGACGATCTTCTTATTATACGCGCTGATCAGGCTGGTGGGAATAGTACTCTTGGATCTTAATTCTTCAAGTGGTGTCATTTCGTTAACTTCTTCGATTCTAATAGTTTTCAATTAGTTGAGAAAACTCTGAGTTTTCTGAACTCTACATTAAATATGTTGGCTATCTGTTCATTAGAACAATAACCGTTGTATGTGCAGACGCCCTTCGCAAGTCCTTCATCCCCCATTAGTGCATTACCGAGACCATTATCAGTAATATTCTGAATATAAGGCAGTGATGCATTATTCAATCCATAGCTTGCTGTACGGGCAACGATAGCAGGCATATTAGGTACACAATAATGAATGACACCGTATTTTTCATATACGGGGTCGCTCAATGTTGTAAGCCTGCTCGTCTCAATACAACCTCCCTGGTCAATTGATACATCAACTATTACTGATCCAGGTTTCATCTGTTTAACCATATCTTCAGTAACCAGGTGTGGTGTTTTCTCACCTTTTATCAAAACTGCTCCTATAAGTACATCCGCAAATTTAACACCTCTTTCTATAGTGTAAGGATTTGCCACTACTGTGGTGATTTTTTTACCGAAGTGCTCATCAATCTTTCGAAGACGGCCAAGATCCTTATCAAGAACTATAACCTGTGCTCCGACTCCGATTGCTGCTCTTGCAGCTGTGGTACCAACCACCCCTGAACCAAGTATAACAACGGCAGCCGGTGCAACTCCTGTGATACCCCCCAGAAGTATTCCCCGCCCTTCCCTGGGGTAGCTTTCAAGATATCTGCTTGCAACCTGGATGGAAATAGGACCTGCTATCTCGCTCATCGCCTGCAGTACGGGGAGTCTGTTGTTTGTTTCAACAAGATCGTAGCCCACTGCAGTAACTTTTTTATCCATCAGTTTTTCAATGGTTTGTTTTTTTCCGACAGCCAGGTGGAGGAACGAAAATAAGATTTGATTCTCTCTGAATAATTCTAATTCAGCATCATTCACCTGAGTTACTTTTAATACAAGCTCAGCCCTTCCGAATATTTCATCTGCAGTATATACTATTTTAGCACCGGTTTCTTCATAATCTTCGTCACTGAAATGGCTCCCTTCACCGGCACCTGATTGAATATAAACTGTGTGCCCTTTTCGGGTTAGTGCATCTACCCCTGCCGGAGCTAATGCAACTCGTTTTTCTTCATTAAGCTGTTCTTTTGGAATTCCAACTATCATACTTGATTTTCCCAATTTATTACCCAAAATTAGCCAGAAAGATTGATTCTATCAACATTTTCCTAAATTCAGAGACTAATATCTGAAGACCGGGAGTATTACGCAGCAAAATTTCGGCTAAACAAATACCGGTGTTATTGCACCCATTCCGCTTAGTACTGAAATTATATTCGTTGCAGCAAGTTTTGCCATTTCATTCCGGGCTTCAATTGTTGCACTTCCCAGGTGGGGAAGCAGAATCACATTATTAAGTTTTAACAAATCAGGATTTATTGATGGCTCGTTTTCATATACATCAAAGCCTGCCGCTAAAAGTCTTTTCTGCTGCAGCATTCTTATCAATTCTTTTTCTTCAACTATTTCTCCCCTGGCCGTATTGATAAATACAGCAGTTTCTTTCATCATGCGGAGTCTCTCCTTATTCAGAAGATGGTGGGTGCTTTCAGTCAGGGGCAAGTGCATTGATATGATATCAGATCTCTTCAAAAGGTTATTCAGTGAAACCTTCTTACCGCCAAGCGATTCTATTTCCGGGTTCTCGCGTCCATCATAATAAAGAATATTTACGCCAAAACCGGCAGCCCTTCTGGCAACAGCAGTACCGATTCTTCCCGCTCCGATAATACCGAATATTTTTTCCTTCAGCTCAACGCCCAAAAGAAGCAGAGGCTGCCATCCGTTAAATTTATTATTTCTCATAATTTCCTCCCCCTCTTTTAACCTGCGCGAACACGCAAGCACCAGTGTCATAGCCAGATCAGCAGTGGAATCGGTCAGGACGTCAGGGGTGTTTGTAACAGTGATTCCTTTTACATTCGCATAAGCGACATCAATATTATTATATCCTACCGCAAAATTTGCAATTATTTTGCACCGTGTCATCGCATCTATTATCCCTTTATCAAATTTATCTGTCAGTAGAGAGATAACTCCATCTGCATCCTGAACCTCTTTCCTGAGCAGTTCATATGGAATGGGTTTACTCTCCCTGTAAATTTTCACATCAATATTTTTGGTTTTTAGTAGTTCAGCTGCTTTTGCCGGGATTTCCCTTGTTATGAAGACTTTCATAATACCTTTTTCCTTAATGTCCGAATAACATTCTAACGATGAAGACTGCTCCAAGGATTCCTGCAATGTCGGCAATCAGACCTGCCGGTAGAGCATGTCTTGTATTCTTAATATTAATTGCTCCGAAATATACAGCGAGCACATAGAATGTAGTCTCTGTACTGCCGAAGAAAGTTGAAGCCATTATTCCAATAAATGAGTCGGGACCATGAACTTTCATAATCTCCGTCATTATTCCCAGAGATCCGCTTCCGGAAAGAGGACGCATCAAGGCCATCGGCAAAGCTTCAGCAGGCATACCTATAAAATCTGTAAATGGTTTTAAGATATAAATGAGCCAGTCCATCGCTCCCCCTGCCCTGAATATACCAATTGCCATAAGCATTGCAACCAGGTAGGGAATTATTCTGACAGCAATATTAAAGCCTTCCTTTGCGCCTTCAACGAATTGTTCATATACTCTGATTTTTTTTATTGCTCCGTATCCGATGAATAAAATAATCAAAGCAGGAATTGCAACGATTGATAAAACTTCAATGAAATTCTTGAAGTACTCCGGTTTTATGATCCCTGAAATCCCCGACACCATCGAACCAGCACCGGTTGCACCTGCCAGTACAATTAAAAGCACAATAAATAAAAAGATCAGTATTCCCCGAATATGGTTTTTCAGCCAGTTATAAAATCCTTCTTTTAAGGGAAACTGCTGAAGAACTTTTGCAGCAGTAATACCTGCTGTGGTTGCACAGGCTGCTCCGAAAATTGAGGTTCCTATAATTATTGCAGGATCCGAGCTTCCGGCAGCTGCCCTAACAGCAATTGCCGTAGCAGGAATAAGGGTTAATCCTGCCGTATTTATTGCGAGGAAAGTAACCATTGAATTTGTGGCCGTACCTTTATCGGGATTCAACTCGTCCAGCTCTTCCATGGCTTTCAATCCAAATGGGGTTGCCGCATTTCCAAGACCCAGCATATTTGCTGAAATATTCATGATCATAGATCCCATCGCGGGATGATCCTCCGGGATATCCGGAAATAATCTTTTCATTACGGGGCGAAGCCATCTGGCAATCAGCGAGATCAGTCCCGCTTCTTCGGCTACCTTCATTACTCCAAGCCAGAGAGCCATAATACCGATCAGTCCGATAGCTATATTGACGGCAGTACCGGCATAATCTAGTGCAGCATTAGTGATGTCTTTTAGTTTAAGGAATGAAATTCTTTCCAGAATGACCCGGATGTTGAGTGTATTATTCTCCTCTGTATTGTATGTAAACGTACCGGTAAGTTCATTTTTCTCACCTGATGCTTCAGCCATTTCGCGCCAGATTTCCGGAGAAGATTTATCTATTTTGAGAACAAGTGACCCGCTGTGTTTTTCCGGATGAAGAGTTACGCTGGCAGGGAGCAGAACTGAAGTATCGGTTTTTTCAGAATAAAAAATATTAAAGGAGGATTTATCGACAAAGATCTTTGCATTATAGGTTGAAGTGGAGGCAGAATCTATTCCCCTGTTCAGAATCAGCTCTGCCTGAAGAGGCTCATTATTTCTGTATTTATCCGTGCTCTGGTTTGAGATATCTGTAATCAGGGCTGTTCCTATACCCAGAATCAGCAAACCAAGCCAGACATAATTCAGCATTAACTATCCTGTTATTCCGTTACAAGTGCTTCACTCTAAAGACCTTCTTCTTCGGCGGCCTGAATTTCTTCCGAATCTATCATTACCAGTTCTCTGGACTGTGAAGTTTTGGATTCAGTTTCTTTGTTAAGGGTATATTTTGAAAGGTACTTTTCCTTAATATCATCGATTGTCTTTTTTTCATCAACAATTTTAATTGAACCGATTACCGAAGCAGAAAACAAATAATAGCTGTCTTCTTTCGCCCTGTTTTTCTTCAGTCTTTCATCTTTAAGAATAGTAAAACTTACGGAACTATTAAAATTTATCTTCTCATAAACCTCATCATCTTTATCAAGAAAGAAATAGATATTTTTATCAAGATATAAAAAAGTTGTCGTATACTGCATTGTTCTCTCGCCGTCGATATTAAAAGCGAGGATCCCCCCGGAACTGCTGTTAAGTTCTTTTTCAATTGTTTCGAGGTCGCGTATATATGAGATTTTTCTGTGCATTTTACACCATTCTGTTATCTGTAGACATTATTATTTATGCCTGCCCAACTATACAGTTTGAATTATTTAATGCGAAATTACAATCCTGGCAATGAGATAAATTCTGATCAAATTTATTAAGTCTTATCTGATGTACCATTTCCCTTATCTTTTTTCCGAACGCTTCTGCTTCATCAAGTCCGATATTTTCGTTAACGTCCTCCCCCGGAAAATTGATAAAAATTAACCTGAGTTCAAAGGATGTTAATTCTGTAAAGAAACGACTTACAATATAGGAATAAAATTTCAATTGATGGAAATATAGTGACGCTCGGTCACAAATTTCTTCCCTGGTTATCCCATCTGTTTTGTAATCAATAATGATTGCTTTTTGTCCATCAATAATAAGTTTATCCATTATGCCATGGAGAAAATAATCTCCGTCGTTCACGTAAATTTCATATTCATTAAATGATTGCTTGTACCCGGAGAGCTTATTGTAAACGTCAGACTTATATAATTCTGTTAGTTTATCAGTTATCTCTTTGCTTAAGGAAGTAATATCCTGCGGAGCTTCGAAACCGAATTCTTCCCGTATCGTCTTTTCAATATCGTCTTGAGAAATTTTAAGGTTATCTTTTTGCAGTATTTTATGGATGATGCTTCCTCTCCGTTCTGCAGTTATCAGTGGTCTTTCTTCGTACTGTTCTTCTGCGGTATTCTCCTTTGGATTCAATTCGAAACCGGATTCCTTATTTTTTTTATTTACTGAAAGGGATTTTCTGTATTCCTTCATTAGCTCTGACATTTCCAGTTCATAGGTAAGTCTGTACTTTAAAGGACATTGACTGAAAACGGTAAATCGGGTAGCTGAAATAACTTCTCCTTTAGGATGGTCGGCTGACCTCTCGATCATAATTCTCACTGCTGTCCCTTTATCCTGATCTTCAGTGGAAATAAACATCTCTTCATTAACACTCCTGACAATCTTTAATTCTATACCTGTTTCTTTTGAATAATTTTCGAATTTGCCTTCCTCAGTCTTCAGAAATTGGAGTTGATCTCTTAATTCAAAAGTATCCTGGGTAAAATCGATATCAAAACCCTCCTGCAGAAGTCCGATAAACGAACCTGGCTTATAGTTTTCACATTCTTCAGCGGTTATAAATAAATACTTCTTTGCCCGTGTTACCCCCACATAAAATAGTCTTTTTAATTCGGCAGCTTCCTTTTTAGATGAGATAAAGTCATAAAGCGAGCTTATAGGAGCCGACTCATATTCACCGAAATAATCTTCATTAATCGGAACTTTTGTAAGCAGGCCGTAATTCTTATCAATTTGAACGCTTCCTTTTTTTACCCTGTCAACAAAAGAAGTTTCATGAGCATTATAAATGAATACAGCAGGATATTCCAATCCTTTTGCCTGGTGGATAGTCATCACCTTAACTGAATCAGATTCATCCGCCAGGGCGGCCTGGGCCTCATCTTCCATCTCTTCAATTGAATTCTTCAGGAAGTCCGCATAATCATACATTGTTTTGAATCCCTTGCCCTGAAAATTAATAGTCAGCTTTACAAGTTTGTCTATATTTGCAGTTTCCTGATGTCCCGAGGCTTTTTGAGAGATTACAGCAAGATAAGGACTCTCACTTAATATCCTTCTCAGCTGCCTGGGAGCATTAAAAACCTTAGCTTGTTCAAGGTGAGCTTTTAATTTGCTGCAGATACTCTGGAAGCTCTCATCTGATGAACAGGATTTTAACAGCTTTTCCCATAAGGTACTGCCTTCATACAGCGACAACTCATAGATACGATTGTCCGGAACATTAAAGAATGGTGATCGCAGGATTCCCACCAGGGCGGTGTCATTCCTCGGATCCAGCAGAAATGAGAAATAATTAAATATGTCATACACAGATTGCCGCTGGTAAAATCCTTTGCCTCCCACTATACTGAAAGGAATATTCTTTTCAATGAATTTTTTTTCGAGTGATGTAAAGGATTTTCTTTTCCTTACCAGTACAGCAATATCCTTCCAGTTCAAGTCTTTCCCGCTGTCCCTCCCGCTAACCAGTGAAATTATTCTACGAGCAGTAAGTTCAGCTTCATCTTCAGCCGCCTTGTCATCTCCCCCTTCAGCGGGCGCCCCGAGAATTATTTCAATCAAACTGTCAGTATCTTCTCCTCTGGCACAGACAAGGTCGGAATGTCCGACTTCATTAAAAAGATTTTTAGGATCAGAAAAAAGATTTCTGAAAAGTTTATTCACAAAAAGGCAGATTCCGGGAGCCATCCGAAAACTATCGGGAAGACTTAATAACGAATTGTCTCCGGATGCATTGCTGATTTGTTCTCTGGTAATCCTGAAAACTTCCAGATCAGCATCTCGGAACATATAAATACTCTGCTTTTCATCCCCTACTACGAAAAGGTTTCCTTCCCTGAGGTGGTCAAGTATCGGAAGAAATATCTGATACTGGATCTCATTCGTATCCTGGTATTCGTCGACCATTATGTATTTGAATTTTTTGGAAAGCTCTGTCTTTACAGATGAGACTTTGAGAAGATTTTTTGTCAGAACAAGAATGTCTTCGTAATCGAGATAACCATTTTCCTTTTTTTTGGATTCATATTTATCCACACACAAACCGAATAACTTCATAATCGATTTGCCGAACCTTGCCAGACTTATCTCGCTTTCCTCAAAATTTTGGGGATATTTCAGCTTCGAAATGTTGCGTATATAATCTTCAACTTCTGCAATACTTACCGTGAGACCGTCCCTCATAACATTCGCAAGGTAACCCAGTTTCCTCACTTCGCTGCGGTTTGTGAACCCTGCGTCTCTGATAAGTCCGAGAAATTTAATTTTGTTCTCAGCATCGGCTGCTTTCGACAGGTCTTCTATCAGATGTTTTATCTCAATCGCCCTTTCATTACCAGCTTTCAGCGATAAAACGGTTTCATTTATCAGTGTTAAAGATTTTATGAATTCGTCTTCACCAAGCCGGATTAGCTTGCCGGCAGTCTCGAGAAAAGCTTCATGAAAAAAAGTCCTGATCTCATCCGGATTTTTATTGTAGATCCTCTCCCCGATATCCAGAACTTTTTTTCGTTCCTTTACAAGGGTTCGTAATTGAGATGCCAGGATAAGTCGCGAACGGAAAAATCTGACAAGGTATTTTGCTTCGTCTGTATTTGAAAAGCCGGACAATGATGCCCTTAATACCTCCTCAACGGAGAGTTCAATTAATTCATCGGATGTTATTTCATCTATTGACTGAAAATTTGCATCAAGTCCTGCTTCTACAGGAAACTGTCTTAATATATCTATGCAAAATGAGTGGATCGTCGAAATATTGGCTGATACCAGCTGTCTTCTGATTCGGTTTAACAGTTTTTTTTCCTCTGGATCATCTGAACTGTTAAAACGGCTTTCTATATATTCTGCAATTTTTTTATAAAGTTCACTGGCAGCCTTGTCTGTAAAAGTAATAGCTGCTATCTGTCCGATTGCACCATTCAGGGAAAGAGCAATTTCAAGATACCGCCGTGATAACACGAATGTTTTCCCCGACCCGGCATTCGCGGTTAATGAGATGTGATCTTTAAAGTTAAGTGCCTTCTTCTGATGTGTAGTTAGCAGCTCCATTAAATCCAAACTATCCACAATTTATTGTAAAAAATTCCCGTTAGGAATAAATATTTGTAACGTCCGTAATCCATAATTCTCCCTGGCTATAGGAGATTCAACCCCTGAACGGAGTTGGGTTCGTAGATTTAGACTAATGTTACAGATGTTCAATCCCTCCGGGATTCTTATCCTCACAGGCTCTCGTATTCCCTTTAGGGAATAAATATTTGTAACAATCGTAACCCGAATCTGTACATATTCCCGTTAGGGAATAAACATTTGTAATATCAGCTCTTCTGCCGGGGAATCGAAATCCGGAATTTCGTCCCCTTGTCCTTTTTATCCGCAAGAGTTATCATACCACCGATGCCCTCAATAAATCTTTTGGAAAGTTTCAGTCCTATACCCATTCCTCTTTCCTTGGTAGTATAACCCGGGTCGAATATTTTTTCCCGGTGCTGCAAGTCGATCCCCTTCCCGTCGTCATCGATGATAAAAATAAAAAACTCTTCATCATTTTTAAGGGATAAATTTATGTTCTTAGCCTCCGCCTGGATGGAATTCCTGATCATATTTATAATCAGCCTTCTCAGCTGAAATTTGTCAGCTTCAACTACAGCTTCACTTAGTCCAGTGGAAAATTCAATATTCACATCTTCCTCTAAAAACAAATCAAGAGCGTCTTTAATAACAGGGATTATATCCATCGTCTCAAGCTTGAAATTGGGCATTCGGGCAAACCTGGAGAATTCTGATGCAATAACATTAAGGCTGTCTATCTGGTTAAGTACCGTGCCTGATACCTTTTCAAAAATGGAATCGAAGTTTTTGTTTTTATCTTTGTATGAAATTATCAGCTGCTGTACAGCCAGTTTCATAGGGGTTAAAGGATTTTTTATTTCATGCGCAACCTGTTTCGCCATTTCTTTCCAGGCGTTCTCTCTCTCAAGTTCGGCCATCTCAATTTCATTACGCTTGAGTTCCTGGGTCATCGAATTAAACCCTTCAAGGAGTTCTCTAACCTCCCCATGTTCATTAAGATCAAGCTGAACATTCAGATCACCATGAGCAACTGAATCTGTCGCCCTGGTAAGTCTTCTTATTGGTGAAGAGATTTTATTCGCGAGGATGGTACTTATAATGATTATAAGTATTGTGGCAAAGGAATAGATGCCGAAAAGAAAAACATCTACATCGATTGGAGAAAAGCCGAGATGAACCTTATTAAAAGCATCATTTACACCGATCGTAAACTCTTCACCGTCAATCGATATTTTCTTATAAAAGGAATCATAAGAATAATTTTCAATTCTCTCCTTCGTGAGATATTCCCTGTAGCTCAAATAGTTCAGGTGATAGTAAACGTCTGAGTCGAGCTTTTCATCGAAAAGACCTGCCTGGTAGAATTGGCTCCTGGAGCTGAAAAGCTGACTGGTGTTGTCATAAACTGAAAATGAGATCCTGAGTTCCCTCCCTGCGTTCTCGAAAGCCTGCTCAATTGATTTTTGTCCGTTATTTTCCACTTGTGAACGTACATGGTTCTCGAGATAATTCGATCTCTCGTTTAGTTCATTGAATACAGCAGCCTGACTCCTGTCGGCTACTATCTGACGGTTATAAATTGCCAGTATTATAACAGGAATAATCGAGATAATAAGGAAGGCTATCAACAGCTGTGTTCGGAAACTGTACTTAAATTCTGAAAACGTGATAACAAAAAGCACAATAAATAAAATCAGGATGAAAATACTATGAACGAGGAATACCTTGAAGAAATTGAAAAGATTCCAGGTTATATGTTTTTCGACAAGAGATACAGATGTAATTATCCCGCTGCCGTCTTCATTGGTCTTTAACGCATAAGTAATGTAATTTTCTCCATTCAGATTTACTGTCAGCCAGGCTTCATTCTCCTGAGAATATTTTGCATTTACTATCGGTTCGTATTGATCTCGAGAAGGATAAATATCTCCGTAAACCTGAATCAGTTTTGAGTTCCTGAACTCGAATATCTTAAGCTGCCGCAGATCAAGCACGGAGTTTATTATGTTCTTTTTAGATTCCAGGAAGTCCGGAATGTTTCTTGCTCCCCAGTTCTGAAGAGTGAAATTCAGGACTGCACCTATATAACCCGAGACTATTCCTCTCTCTTTAATAGGCACAATTCCGGCAAATATCTTCCCTGCAGGACTACGTTCAGCTGCCATTTCCACTATTTCCGGATCACTGCCTGAATAATTGACAAGTTTTGCAGGCATTTTAAAATCACTTCTTATCCCTATACCAAACCTGCCGATCTGCTGCATGTCTTTATCATAAATCATAACCGCAGAATTAATAGATTCACGCTGAAGCGAGCTGTTACTCCAAATTTTAAAGGCCAGAGAATTATAATTGGTATTCAGCATATAAAAAGAATTTCTGACCTCCTGCTCATCAACTGCCCCCTTTAAAGTTTCATTCAGAAGGAAGTGCAGAAGATTGTCGTCGGGGCGATTTATTTCGAGTGCGCTCGTTTTAAGAGATTCTTTTTCCAGCTGTAGATTATAAAAGTTAAGCAGAGTGATGGTGATGACAGACGCTGCCAGCGTTGCATAAACGAAATTATACAGAGAGTTTAGTCTCCTGAATATTATAAAATACAGCACCAGGAATACAAGGAGTATAAATACAAAACCGAGTGTATAATTTATCAGCGGTTCGTGCTGCAGGTAAATGAAAAAGAAACCTGAGATCTCAAAACCGATGAGACAAAAAAGGAAGATCAGACGCCTTTTCCTTTCATCCTCTTCAGGCAGGGTAAAAAAGAGAAGCAGAAAATATGAAATTAGAAAAAGTATAATGGCCAGTCCGATAAGCAGAATTGCAAAATTCATTACGAGAAATATAAAATCAGGAATCAGGTTGGCTTCCTGGAAATATCTCAACGTTGAATCAAATATTACACTCTTCATTGAAGCAAACAATCCACGGAAGGTCATAAAGAAAAGAAAAGCAAAGGGAATGAATAAGATTCCGAAAAGAGTGTATTTTTTAAATTTTACTGAACCGGGATCTCTTATAAAATCAATTACGTATAAATAACCACGAATGCTTATAACAAGAATGAAAATGGAAGATATTATAAGTTCCACCGGCGATTTAACAATTCCCCATCCAAATGCCGAAGAAAAATTTGCGGGGTCCACGACCGCGCCATCTAGCAGGTTAGAAGGAAACCCCACCACATAAATAACGGCTCTGAATAAACTGCAGTAAATAATAAACACCAGAAGTCTTATTGAACGGTATTTAATGCTTTTGAATTCCTTCCTGAATCCGAAGGAAATGAAAAATAAAGCAACAGCAACAAGCACCGACTGGAACTGGTTGGTTTGATTCTGAATCGAGCTGATGTATGTATCAAGTCCGGGCTTAAAAAAACTGACTGTGCCGATTTTACTGTCTTTATTATTTATAAGCTCGAAAGAGTACTTTCTGCCGTCCTTTGATTTGGGTGTGAACGGATTATAATTTACATCAAACCGTGTCAGAAACCTCCCGGAGATTTCATTTGTGAAATTCAGTTCATTATAATATTGATTCTGAAGAGAATAGCCCTTTTCAATTGGCAGACTGACCAGGAAATAAAAAAGATCATTCTCAATTCTTACGGTATCAGTAACCGTTAGATAAGTTATCAGGTCGCCCTTATAAAAATGAGTTTCTCCCACAGGAAAACTCAATGGGAATATATCATCCTGGTTTATGGCGATTGACCTGTTCCAGGCAATCATCCTGCCATTGGGTGCAAGGATCTCAACTGAATAATCATTGTACTGATCATCGTTAACAAGATTTATTAACGCTCCGTAGGAGGAATTACCCGGACTAAGAGTCGTCTTCAGCTTTTTATTTAATCCTGATGAAACTGCAAGCAGGTTATCTTCTTTTTGCTTCAGAATTGAATTAACCGAGGATTCAATGTCCTGAATTTTTTCGGTAAGTTTTTCGGGCCAGTCATTTTCGGTATACCGGATATACACGGGAGTTAGAATCCCGGATACAAGGATCAGAAGTAAAATAAAAAAGACGATAGCAAAGTACTTCCTATCGCCTTCAAATATCTGAAAAATTTTTTTCGGCATTAATTAATTGTAATCTGTGAAATCTTCCAGTTTTTACCTGTTTTCTTTAACGCAATATACACCTGCGCCCGATCTCTCTTCCCCCGGTATTCAAACTGATATTCCCCGGTAGCATATGGATTATTTGAATCCGGCTGAATATTATCGAATCTGAACGCAGTTACTCTGTATACCTTAAAGAAATCCTCAAGCACATAATAAGCCTGGTTGGAACTGTAATAGCCGCTTATACCATTCGACAAACTCAAATAAGTTTGTGAAGAAAAATACCCTGCAATTGATTCCACATTCCGTTTAGCTATTCCGCTGCTGATTTCAGTAAAGATCCTATAACTTTCACTTTGTGTGTTCTTTTGTGCATTGGAGTCAGAGTTGAAATTCTGTGAATAAGCATTGTTAACAAAGTTCAGGCAGAGCAGGCTTAATAATATGTAAAAACTTTTCTTCATTTTATTCAGCCATAATTTAATCAATCTTCCAAAGTAAATCTACCATTTCAGCCATTGAAGCGATCTCTTTACCGTACTAGTCATTGCGAGCAAGTTTTCGACCGAAGCAATCTCTTGTCCTTACCGGTCTTTGTGAGGGAGTTTTCGACCGAAGCAATCTCCTTCTCGGCTGTTAATTTATTCAACACTATGACAAAAATGACATACTCCATTTATTCGGTTTACTCTAGTGGGCATGCCGTAGTCATGCCGTATTTGCTCTAACCAAAAATTGCTATTTTCGCACTGTTCAAAAATTCAACGTATGACAAAATCGCAGTATCCAATCCGTATCATTAGTAACGGGTTTTTGAGCAAAGAATCTTGTGCCTGTCATTCAGACACGGCTGCAATTTTCCTTGTCTGCTGTCTGCTAAGTTCTTTTCTCTCACTCGCCGGTTTTCTCGGTTTAAGCATTGGCTCACCTTCTACTAACTGGAATGACCAGTCGAACACAATCCTGCTGGGAGTGATAGCTGATATCCTGACCTTTGCGTAATGATTGTCCCATGTCCATATAACGTATGTATGGCCGACTTTGGCAATCTCATCCTTGGTAGAACTCCAGCCATTTTCAGGTGCATAAGCAATATCCCAGATATCATTTGTTGATCCCATATCCTGAACATCCGTATCATCCCATACATCCAGGTAATATGTACCCTCATAATTTTCAAAGAAGAAATCTGCAGTCTGATCATCATAAGGAACTACGCTGTAATTATTAAAGGTGTATCCTGCCAAATCCGGAAAATGACGATAATCGAAAATGGACTGATCAAATCCTTCCGGTCTAGGAATCGCATAAATAACGTCATAACTAAGTTCACTCTCATTTCCATTGAAATCATACGCAGTAACCGCATAATATATTGTTGCAGCATTAGATGCGTCATAATCAACAAAATAATTTTCACTGGTGGAACCAATTAAAGTATACTTTCCATCATAACTGTCGGCATAATACACATTATATCCTGCTAAATCTCTTTCGTAGTTATTATTCCAGGAAAGATCAACTCGGTTATCACCATTAAGAACTGTAATCCCTGTAGGTATTGCGGGGGGTGTATCGTCAATCCTTGTGTATGGATCATTTACTCCGCATGAGTAAAGAATAAAGGATATTAAAATTATAAACGGGTAATATATCAATGTTTTCATGGCCTTTGTCCTGATGTTTTTACAGTATTATTAAAACAAGATAAGTGCCATAGAAAAAGCTTGATATATTGCGGAAATAAGCAGAAATGATAACTTTAATTGTATATAATTATATACACTAGAGTCTAATTCATGGAAGGATGATCAAACATACAGCCATTTAAATTTAACAATTTAACCATTAAACCATGAAATCAGATACTCATAACTTCATCCGACTCAGCCAGATACATCCGCCCTTTATTGATAACACCGACAGCCTTTCCAGTCATCAATCGCTTATCAAACGGTGAGTTGTGTGATTTGCTTTTGAACCTCCTGATATCTACCGTCCATACTGCATCGGGATCAAGAATTGTAATGTTTGCAGTCTCCCCTTCCTCAAATTTAGGAACAGGAATGTTCAATATTTTCCTTGGGTTTATTGACATCTTCTCCACGATCTGCTCCAGCGTAAGAACCTTTTTTGCATACAACTCTGATAAAGCAAGACCAACCTGCGTTTCAAGTCCGAGTATCCCATTTGGAGCATACTCGAATTCAGCCTCCTTCTCTTCGGGTGAATGAGGCGCATGGTCACTTGCTATGCAGTCGATCGTGCCGTCTTTTAGTCCTTTAATAACAGCATCAACATCTGATTGCGTTCTAAGAGGAGGACTCATTTTAACATTAGTATCATAAGTTTTAACCGCATCCTCCGTCAGTGTGAAATGATGCGGCGTAGCTTCAGCCGTGACATTAATTCCCTTCTTCTTAGCCTCCCTCACCATATCTACCGATTTCTTCGTGCTGATATGGGCTATGTGGATCCTCCCGCCGGTATATTCAGCCATCAGGATATCGCGGCCTACGATTATATCCTCAGAAACGGAAGGCACGGGCGGCAGTCCCAGCGTAGTTGAAGTAATACCTTCATTCATTGCACCGCCTGTAAGGGATTCATCTTCGCAGTGCTCGATAACGGGAACGTTATACATACCCGAATATTCAAGCGATCTCCTGAGCATAGCAGATGTTTTTACTGCAACTCCGTCATCGGAAAAACCGACAGCACCTGCTTCGACCAGTTCAGCCATAGGAGAGATAATTTCGCCTTTTCTCCCGACAGTCGCCGCCCCAACAGGATACACATCAACAAGATGATTTGCTGCCTTTTCTTTTATTAGTGTCACCACTTCGGCAGAATCAATAGCAGGTTCGGTATTAGGCATACAAGCAATTCCAGTAAAGCCTCCGCTTGCTGCCGCATCGCAGCCTGTCTTAACTGTTTCCTCGTCTTCCCTTCCCGGTTCACGCAGATGAACATGCATATCAAAAAGTCCCGGAACAGCATACTTTCCGGAAAAATCATATACTTTGGCATCTCCGGCTTCTTTATCAGATATCTTCCCTATCCCGGTAATTTTCCCATCAGTAATTAATAAGTCAGTTCCTTTTTCACTCAATCCCTGGTCAGGATTCAGAAGATTTATATTCTTTAAGATAATTTTCATTGATTCCTCTTAGTTTAATGTACCCAGAAGGTAGAGCACGGCCATTCTGACTGCAACACCGTTTGTAACCTGTTTAAGGATGATCTGGTGCATACCGTCTGCAACTTCTGATGATATTTCCACCCCGCGGTTAATTGGTCCGGGATGTAGAATAAGCACATCCTTGCCATTCTTCTCAAGCCGTTCTGAAGTTATTCCGAAATATTTAGAGTACTCTCTGATCGAAGGGAAATATTCCCTTGCCTTTCTTTCAAGCTGAATCCTTAGAATATTCAGAACGTCATTTTCCTGGATGGCTTCATCGATATTGTAAATTACCTTAACGCCAAGTTCTTCCATATACCTGGGGATCATCGTTGAAGGGCCGCACACTGAAACTTCAGCGCCCATAGTTTTTAACCCGTAAATATTCGAAAGAGCAACGCGGCTGTGTGCAACATCTCCTACGATACAGACCTTAACGCCCTCGAGACTTCCAAGTTTTTCTCTGATTGAATACATATCCAGCAAAGCCTGCGTAGGGTGTTCGTGGATGCCGTCTCCGGCATTAATAATATTTGCATCGCAAATTTTTGTGAGGAAAAGGGGCGTTCCTGCAGCCGCATGGCGCACCACAACCATATCTACCTTCATTGCCTCGATGTTCCGCATCGTATCTTTGAATGTCTCACCTTTGCTCACGCTGCTTCCGGAAGCAGAAAAATTTATTGAGTCTGCCGAAAGTCTTTTCTCAGCAAGCTCAAATGAAATCCTGGTACGTGTGGAGTTTTCAAAAAAAAGGTTTACAACCGTCTTACCCTGAAGCGTAGGAACTTTCTTTATAGGTCTTTCAAGAACCTCCCTGAATGTTGTAGCCGTATCAAGTATAAGCTGAATATCCTCTTTTGGAACTCCCTGTAATCCAAGTAAGTGTCTGCCTGATAATGCCATTAATTATCCTTCTTTATTTTCAACCAGGTAGATAGCATCCTCGCCGTCTATCTCCTGCATTTTAACTTTAATTTCTTCTGAGTTCGCTGTCGGAATATTTTTACCGACATAATCCGCGCGGATCGGCAGCTCACGATGCCCCCTGTCCACCAAAACAAATAGCTGAATAGAAGCGGTCCTGCCGTAATCCATTAATGCGTTGAGGGCTGATCTAACCGTACGCCCTGTGTATAGAACATCATCTATCAGGACAACGATCTTTTCATTTATATCGAATGTAATATCTGATACAGAAACCTCGGGCTGCTTAAGCCGTGTTCGGAAATCATCTCTGTAAAGAGTAACATCCAGCACCCCCAGCGGCAGTTCAATGTTCTCTATAGATTTAATCTTCTCAAAAATTCTGTTTGCCAGGAACTCGCCTCTTGTTCTCATTCCGATTAAAACAAGATTCTTTGCTCCTTTATTTCGTTCAAGGATTTCATGAGCTATCCTTGTAATAATACGGTTTAGACCTTCCTGGTCTACTACTTTTGCTTTTATGTTCATATATAAAAAATCCTCCTTGGAATATTTCCTTGGAGGCTACCTTTATTAGCTTTTGTTATTTTAATTTTGTTCATTCCTTCTCCACCTCTCCGGATAGATTTAAAGGTTTATAATTAATTGTCCAAAACTTAAAAGAATTCCTTTGAAAAGTAAAGAGGCCCTGCTTCAAATTATGGTATCTGTCCCTTTTTTTCGAAAATTGTAAAAGTACTACCATTAAGCGCTTCAGTATAATTGTGAGCAATAAATGCTGTTAATTCAGGAAATTTTCTTGTAGTGTTTTCTCCGCGGGGCCATGGTTTGTTGTCGAAAACCCGGATAATAAATTGCGGCTTGGCAGCGTAAAGTTCTCTCATAAACTCACTTCGAAGGGACTTTATATACGGTTCGTTAATATGATGATAGAAATGGAAGTCATATATGAACCTCGTGGCAAGCGGAGCCCTTGCTATCAGCATCCCGTGAACAGCTCCGCCCGTCCAATCCAGCGGTTGTACCGTATCCCCTTCTTTCAAATGAGCATTTAGAAACCGTGCCACATCATCAGGTACACCAAGTTTAGGATGATCATTTGCATTCCATGAGGTACGTTTTGTAAATGAAGTATAGATTTCACTGGCTGTTTTTATTGAAATGATATATATATAAATAATCAAAACTACAATCGGTAAAGCTTTTAGAAAATTCAACTTTTTAATCGATAGTGCATGTACAGATAGTGAAGCAGTACATAATGCGAAATAAAAAAATGGTATCCAGTGGTAATCCCAGAATTGACCGGACAAAGCCGGCAGGATCGCTGCGGCAATTAGCAGAAACACTAAGGTCCGGAACCAGTGCGATTGCTCTCTTTGAATTTTCAGCACAACAAGTCCGGCAATAGCTGCAACTGTGTAATAATTAATTAGTCCATGGATAGTTGATTTCACAATGTATAATAATCGATTGAATCCGCTGATTGGCATGTGTCCATGTGTCATATGTGTATATAGAGGCCAATAATTTAAAGCGATGTCAAAGAATGGGACCAGGCCGCCTGTGAATAATAGATATAGAAAGGCTGCGAAGAGCGGAAGAAAAATTCCTCCTGCAAGTGCTATAATTTTCCGTCGTATCCGAGGCTTGTCAGATTGATGTTTAAGTATTAAGATCGAAACCGGGATAATGAATAATAGAAATTGAGGTTTGATCAGAGCAATGATTCCTGCAAGAAAACCAATAACGAAAGAGGTGCTGATTACGTATTTATATTTATTTAAGGAAGCCGCAGTAAGCATTGCACCAAGGGGAAGTAAGGCAATGTATTCTCTCTGCATGCTCATCATAGGTCCTTCATGGAGGTACCAGAGCGGAAAAGTAATAGCTGCAATGAGTGCACTCCATTTACCAAAACGACGCATCCATAGGAATGTAAAGCCCGAAATACCGGCAAGAATAATCAAATCGAAGATTCTGAAACTAAGATCTGTCCATCCAAATATCAGTCCCATTAATGTCATGATAAAGTAGGTGCCGGGCATGTTCATATCAAAAAAGTCACGATATGGAATAGCCCCGTTCTTAACTAACCATCCGGCATAAATCATCAGTGGAGAATCATGCTCATAGCGCCAGTTAAGGGATAACACAGCCGCCGACAAAAGTACAATCCCCGAAGTTATTGTTATAACGATTATAACTACTTCAAAAAACCTTCTGATCATTTTTCATCCTTTCCCGGAGGGTAAAATTTTCTGTTTATAATCAGACAGGTAAAGTTGCAAAAATAAATTGTCCTTTATGGAAGGAATGGAAAAAACCACGAATGGCGCCACGCGCTTACCCGTAAAACTTGAATGAAAGCGCGTGATTCTTCTGCTTTGATATTGTGAACATAAATGTCGGGGTGGAGAGATTTGAACTCTCGACCTCTTCGTCCCGAACGAAGCGCGCTAACCGGGCTGCGCTACACCCCGAAACAAGCACACAAAAATAATTTCTTTAGCCCCCAATTCCAAAAAATGAACGCGTTTAACATAAAATACTACTAAACAAAAAACCCTGCTTATCTTTCATAAGCAGGGTTAATCTATCGCCGGCATCTTTTTCTTAGAAATCATCTTTATCTGTCCGTGTGCTGAAAATTTCCTTTAAATTCAGCGAAACCAGGTGCAGATCGTCTTTATCGACATAGAACTTTACTACAAGGTTCATTGCCCCGCAGCAGGTGTTTCTAACGCTGAATACCTTCGAAAAGGATATGACGCCTTCGGCACTTCCCAGAAAATCAACAGTCTGAGTTGATAAACCTGAAACTTTCATACACCCATGATTATCCGGGCAGTTGGCATCTATTATCAGGTCAATATAAAGCTTGATTTGAATTCGGTATTGATTAATGTCCGGTGAGGAATATAAAGGAACTATCTTATGATCGTATCTTATAATTCCCTTAATCGGCTCGACAGTATTAGCCGGATGCGTTGGATCATAAACCTGGTTTTCAACGATAATCCACCGCGGATAACTGCTGATCAGATCTTTTGAAGAAAAATTACCATCCGATTGTGTACTCTGAACCAGGCTGTTTTCATCTAATGTTCCTGGATCAGTAACTGAGTTTTCCTGGCAGCCCAGAAAGAAAACCAGAAAAAAAGTCTGCAGAACAAAAAATAGAGTTTTCATTATTCGTCCCTCACATATATTAAAAATAATTTGATTAAATGAACGACGGCAATTAAATGAATTAAGGACGGGGGTGGTTATGAACAATGTTGCAGATTATTATACTTTTTTCAGGTTGTTTTATAACTATGTCGCGCTATTTGTAACTATGTAGCAGAATCTTTTTTTTGATCATTCCCGTAGAGAATGTACCTTTATCCTTTTTTACCCTCCTTCAAATTCACGGAGGGAATAGACCACTGTATACCACTCTTCCCGGAGTCTACTCAAAAAGTGAAATCGTCTTTCCACCGAGGTGAGAATCTTGTAAGGTTGAGATACCCGTTTCTTAATGTTCTATATTAAGACACATTCCCATCTTTATATAAATTTCTTCCCCCAGAAGAATTAAAAAGGTAATATTTTGTTACTGACCGCTTTTCAGGACTGGCACGATTTATTGAATATTTGTAGAAATTTATTGTTAATTTTGTTATGTTTTTGCGGGTTAAATTGAGGAAGGGAATTGTGGCCAAAGGAACTAATCATTCATTTTTTTCAGAGATTACTGCTATTTCCGCTATCTGACAGGTACTATATTAGTATATATAATTAGGTATATCCATAAATATGTCCGGACAAATAATTGTAATCGAAGATGATCCTCTTTTCAGAGAATATCTTAAAATTGCTCTCCAGAGGGTTACGAATAGGTTAAATTTCTTTCCCGAGGGAGAGGCAGGACTAGCACAGTTATCTGCCCTTAAACCCGATCTTGTAATAACCGACCTGAAATTACCGGACATCTCCGGAATAGAAATATTAGCAAAGGTAAAAGAATTTGACCCTTCGATTCAGGTCATCATTATGACGGCATATGCTGATATGAGCAATATTATTCAGTCGATGCAGCTTAATGCCTATGACATCATCAAGAAGCCATTTGAGATGGAAAAGTTTCTTGAGATCGTTAAGCAGGCACTCCAAAGCCGTAACCTGGAATCCGGAAAATCGATAAATATTAATGAAGAGAAATATGAGCCGAAAAAAGAAAGCATACTAATTGGTAATAGTCCGGCTATTTATGAGTTATACAAAAAGATAGGCAAAGTATCATCCAACAGGGTAAGCGTTCTGGTTCAGGGAGAAAGCGGAACCGGAAAGGAACTTGTTGCAAAGATTATTCACAATTCGGGGATAACAAAAAACAAACCATTCATTGCAGTGAACTGTTCTGCACTGACGGAAACCTTGCTGGAAAGCGAATTATTCGGTCATCTAAAAGGTTCATTCACTGATGCAACCCGGAATAAAAAAGGTAAATTCGAGCTTGCTGAAGACGGGACCATCTTTCTGGATGAAATATCTGAAATTTCCTCCAGCCTTCAGGTAAAACTTTTACGCGTCATCCAGGAAAAAGAATTTGAGAAAGTAGGCGACGAGCTGCCTGTTCCAATGAGAGCCAGGTTGATTGTTGCAACTAATAAGAACCTTGCTGATCTTGTCAACCTGGGAAAATTCAGGGAGGATCTCTATTACAGGCTTAAGGTTTTCTCTATAGAAATCCCGCCGTTGCGTGATAGGAAAAGCGACTTACCAGCTCTTATTACACATTTCCTTAGAAAAATAAATACAGAACTAGGGAAGAACGTTACAATCATCCCCTATGAAGTTATGGAACTGCTGCAGTCCTGCGACTGGGTCGGTAACGTGAGAGAACTGGAGAACACCCTGATGCAGGCAGTTATACTTGCAAAAGGAAATGTTCTGGAGAAAGAGTGGGTGCTTTTCGGAGGAATAAACCAGAATAACAATCATAATCCTGCTCTTTCGGACTCGAAAATGAGTCTTGCCGAGCTGGAAAAAAACCATATCAGGATAGTTCTTGAAGAAGTTAATTGGGATAAGAGAGAAGCCTGCAAAATTCTGGGCATTGCCAAAACCACCCTATATAATAAGCTTGAAACCTACGACATAAAGAAATAGAAGCCTTCCGCCGGATTCGTAACTCTGCATTGTTTCCTTACGCTTCAACTCTATCAGTTGCCGGTACCAACTATTTTTTCTCCTAAATGTTACGGGCATTATCTATACCGGATCACATTTTGAACTATAAATCCTAAAAATGGACAGCTAAAATTTTGAGGTCTTCATATAGGTCATAAAATGGTATCTTTTGTGATGGCACTCAAATTGCTCTTTAGCTATTCCAATTTTTAATAGCGGATAAATGGATATTTCACAATTAATCGAAGTTATACCTGGAATAATCATTTTCAAAATATCCGGCGTGGAATTTTGCATTAATGTTAAGGATGTATATGTCATTAAGAGGGCAGAAGAATTTGAACACATCAAAGATAACAACGGTTTTAACGGATCAGCGTACGTAACTTTATATAACATTAACATTCCGATAATAGATATTTCGAAAAATTTTAACATACCTGTTGTTAATGGTAACGGCAGAGACCACAGGATGATTTTAATAATTCGTCATCACAGCGAAGAAGACGAGCTTGAAAAAACATTCGGGATAACGGTAGACGAAGTGGTAGAACTTATAACAACCGAAGATAACGATGACAGTTATCTGTTGAAATTTGTTGCTTCATCTGAAAATCCATTTTTAAGCGGTTCAATTTTCCTGGGAACCCGGCAGATACTCCTTCCCAACTTCTCCAAAATCGCTGCTAGCGTGTTCTTAACAAAAAGTTTACAGTAAATAAGATCGGGCATCCGGGAACAATTCCCCGGATAATTAATCCTGATTGAGGGATCAGGATTTCAGGAAAAAACTATTTTATTAAAAAGGTTGTGTGAGGGAATGACCAACATACAAATGATACTCGCCTTAGGCGCAATGATTTTATTAACTATTCTGATTACGAATACTAATAAAAACTCATTGAATGTCGAAGATGTAATGTACGATTCCAACTTCGGCATTACCGCTACTTCTATAGCTTCATCGATAATTGAAGATGCCAGTAAAAAAAGATTTGACAATATATTCTTATGTGGATTCCTCAACCGTATATGACCCAGATTACTTTACCCCCGCTGCTGACCTGGGTATTGAATCAGGAGAGGATCATCACCGATCCTAAGACCTTCAATGATTTTGATGATTATGATAATTACACCACAGTTGACAGTACAATGCCTTCCGCAGTTTTTAATATATTCTGTACGGTAGTTTATGTTGAATGATACATGCACTTGATGATTCGGTAAGCAACTCAAACTTTTCATAAAAAAATCAATGTAAAAGTATGGAGCAAATCAATGCAGTGATACAATGGTTATGTCATCAATTTACAGTTACTGGAATTTTTTACCATAAAGTGAATATATGGGAACATCAGTAATATTAGATATAATGGGTTCAATGATAATTGGAGGTATCCTTCTCCTCACTTTATTCAGGATGAATGACAATGCCACCAAAAATACATATAACTTTTCTGGTGAGCTTATTGTACAGCAGAACCTGGTTACAACTGTTGAAGTTTTGGAATATGATTTCAGGAAAATAGGATACTGTGAAGATCCTTTTGAATTCCCTCATCCAGAGAAAGATGCGATTTTATATGCTGATACAAGCGAGATAAGATTTTTAACAGATTTAATGTACCTCCGCTATGAACGATCCGCATGGTGATGGAACACTTGATACTGTTGAATACAGACTTGGACCTGCTTCTGAATTATCAGGAACTCCGAATCCAAATGATAGGATGTTTATACAGGATAGTAAATGGTGTTTCAAAAGGGGTTAATCTTGGGATAACAAAATTTAAAATCAGATATTTCAGGGATTCATCAACTGCATCCGGAAGCACTACACTTGCAGAAATATTACCAAATAGTTTACCTAAAATATGGGCTGCTGGTACACCAACTGGAATTACGGCATTGCAGATAGATATTCAGGTTGAAAATACTGCGTCATATGATGCTGCAAATAATCCTTTCCGTCAGGCTTTCTGGAGGCAGATAAGATTGTCATCAAGAAATATAAAACGATAGGAGGGATGAAATGTCAGGTAAAGCTTTATTAATATTAGTTCTTGGATTCACAATAATTTTTATGGTTATGGGTTATTTCTGGGGTGGGACTGGCCACACGATCCACAGATAACCATGTATCTTATTATTCAACAACAGTCGCACACAATATAGCTGTAAGCGGAGCAAATATTGGATTGCAGAAAGTAATTTATAGCTACAATACTAACTGGAAATCTGCTGGATGGCAATATTGTTACCGAGGATTTTGAAGATGGTGAAATGATATGTTGACATTGATACACTCAGAAACCTGTCAAAGTTCTTACCTCAAAAGGCTATTTTCCTAAAGGATCGACTGAACCTCAAATTGTAAAAGTAAAATTACTGCAGGATATAACCTCAATGGCCAGGTATGCCTGGTTTATTCCATCTGTTTCAACGGGAGCTGCTAATCAAAGACCCTGGATTACCGGTGATAAAATCTAGGGAGGATTTCATTCCAATCAGTTTTTAAATGTTGATGGTGATCCCAGTTTTTTATGGAAAAGTTACAACATTAAAAGGAATTAAAGATTGGGGATACAGGATCTGACCCACAATTCCTTGGCGGATATGAAGAAGGAATAAGTGTTTCCTGGGAAATGAATAAAAAGTTAGATGTTCAAAAGGCAGCAGCAATAGAAGGACAGACAACACCTGGGGCTATGTGCTACTTTGATAAAGTAGCTGGTAAAAAAGTTAATAATCTATGGCTTAAATTTGAATGAGATGGAATGTTATTTATCAGAACAGACACAAAAAATTCAGGAGATAATATTGCAAATTATTCCCCTCCCGATACAATGCCATTATCAGAGATGGCCCCGAATGGTGATAATATATGTTAATAAAGGCGATGTATATATGTCTGGTAGTATTAAACGGACAGGTAACCGTTGTTGCCGACGGAGCTTCCGGATTTGGAGGTCCTGGAAATGTTTACTTAGTAGGAGATATGATATAATCATATTGATCCGATGATCCCTAATGGTACCGGCGGTTATATCGTTAATCCTGCTCTCATTAGATGAAAATGGGAATCCATTGATATGATGGGAATAATTGCACGTAATAATATATCAGTTGCGACATCCGTTGAATCAGGAGGTAGAGCTAATAATGTTACAGATCCCGATATCAATATTGATGGTGGAATTATTTGTCTGGATGGAGGCTTTACAGTTCAGGATTTGAGATGGTCTTCCTGGTCCCACAGGCAATATTAATCTTCAAGGCTCAATGGTTGCCGGTAAAGAGGAGATAGTTGCAAATTTTAATGGACTATACTATAGAGCAAGGCTATAATAGAGTTGTAATTTTTGATGAGAGATTTGCAACCGGTCCACCAACCTGGTTTCCATACTTGTATTATTATAGAGTAATTTCCTGGCTGGAATAATGGGTAAATCTCATTTAAGGATAATGTATCATAATTGAGACAACTTGATTCATAGAAATATTAAGAAATTTAGATAAAATAGTACGGCACAGTTTTATATATAATAGTTGAAAGAAAATAAAAAACTAAAGGAATTTTAACGAGGGAGAGTGTGAGGGTAGCAGTCGAACTCTCTGTTAAATAATACATAACTAAAATACATTCACAAACATTTAGAGGAGGTCCGTAATGGGACAACAACAATTATTGCTCATAGTACTCGGTGTCATCCTGGTTGGCGTGGCAGTAGTACTTGGTATTCAGTATTTCGGTGTTGGTGCTGAAGAAGGTGCAAAAGATGAATTAGTAGCTCATGCATATGATAATTGGTGCAAATGCTCAACAATGGTTTAAAAAACCAGTATCTATGGGTGGTGGTGGAGGACTTTTGTGGTAATTTCAATGGACTGGCATATCTGCAAGCAAATTTAGCTAGCAACTTCATAATCTAATGGGACTATATCATATACTCCGGCTACTGATGGTACTAACATGTTACAGTATTACTGGGACTCCATTAACAGATATAGGTTATCAATTGGACATGTTACTAGCTACAGTTACGACAGTAATGATTACAACCAGTAATCCAATAATTTAATATTTAAAATGATTGAATTAAAATTCACAGCAGAAAAGATAGATGGACAGATAGTCGGCGGCGTAATTGCCGCCGACTCTGTTTCCTCTGCAAAGCAGAAAGCAAATTTAATTGCGGTGCAGAATAATTTCCGGATTAAAAAACTGGAAAGAAAAAGCACTTTTGTTTATAAGGTACGCAGGGGAAATGAAAAACCTGTAACAGGTGAACAGAAAGCATTTAATAAAGAGGAAGTTATCTCGGCATTAACTCTTCTCGGATACCAGGTAGTAGGCGTTAACAAAAAAATTGTTGATATTCAGAAGAAACCATCAACAGCAGATATTTTAATGTTTGTTAAAGTCTGCTCTGATATGCTGGATGAGAAAATGTCTTATGGTGAAATACTTTCTTTTGTTATAAATGATACTCGTAATAAAGTTTTAAAGAAACTCTAAAAGAAATAAGTAAGGATCTTAAAGCAGGGTGAGGACAGTGAAGCAGCTTTTATGAAGCATAAAAATATATTCGGATATTTCACTGCTTTTATGCTTGGGCTTGCATCAAAAAGCGGAAATATGGCTGAGGTATACAGGGCTACTGCAAAATTCCTTGAAAGAAGACATGAATTTAAAAGAAGTCTTCCGAAGTGCTTTAATAACTCCTCTTGTAACTGTTCTGGTACTTAATGCAGCCGTTATATGGTATGTTGCATATATTTTTCCTGCAACTGCAGAACTTTTTTTAAGATATAATATGAAACTTCCGCCAATGACTCAGTTTACTCTTGATATGGCGTATTGGCTTCAGGCTAATGTATGGTATATAATTGCTGCTAATTATTATACCTATAATTGCAGGGATATTTACATACAGACATCCACGCGGAAGAGTCTGGTTTGATAAGCAGTTATTAAGACTTCCTATGATCGGCGAAATAATGCATAAAACATATATAGAAATTTTCTGCAGGGTTTTTTATACACTTTATTCAGGTTCAGCAGTAAGTATTCAGCCAATTAAAATTGGCGCAGAAGCAATGGGAAATAAATATCTTGAAGAGAAGATTAAAAATGTTGCTCTTCCGATAATGATGAATAAGGGAATCGGAATATCAGATGCTTTAATTGCTACAGGAGTTTTTCCCGAGACTGCAATCTCAAAATTCAGGCAGGGTGAAGAAACAGGAAATATTAAAAAAGCAGCTATTCAGCTTGCAAATTATTATGAAAGTGATACAGTATATCGATTAAAGAATTTTATTGAATGGGTTCAGATAATGATTGCATTTTACATTCTGGTTGTAATGATATTGTTAACTGTAGTATCAGCGGAAACTGCAATTATTAGTCCAACTAAACCAGGTGTAAAAGATCTGACAAGATAAGTGTGAATTAATAAGAATGTATGAATGAAAATACTTAGAAATACAGATTGAAAAAATTACGATATTGAAAATGATGTCGCCAATAAGCTAGGTTATGTTCTTATTAAAAAAGGGATTAATTGATTCCAAAACTCTGGTGAAAGCTGTTGTTGCTAAAAGAAACGAAAATCTACATCAAATGGAAACGGAAAACCTAAAAGAAATCTAGCTCAAATACTTGTTCAGGATTTCAAATATGATCATGACTGTATTTACCGTGAAGTAGCCAATCTTATATGCATTCAGAACATTTGAAATTGATCTCGAAGAAGATAATTCAGAACAGATTGAAAAAATTAAAAAGCTTATCAATAGGTTTGATGATGACTTAAAAAGACAGATGGTAACACATAAAGTTATCCCGTTAAACTATGATGAGAAGATTACAGATAAAATAATACTTGCTGCAGTTGATCCTACAGTAAGAGAAATTCCAAAAATAGCTTACAGCCTGAATGCAAAAAGTTATGATGTATTTTATTTACCAGTTCAGAAATATGAACAACTGATTGAATTATTAATTCCGCAGGAAAATGAATATTTGAAAAATATTGAAGAAGAATTATGATTACTCTGAAGTTAGAGAAGAAGGTTCAATTGATGAAGGGCTTCTTGAAGTAGAAATAAATAAAAGTGCATTAATAAATCTATTTGAAGGGCCTTGTTGAAGGCTGTAAGAAGAGGTGCAAGTGATATTCATATAATTCCAATAGGCAAGTAAAGAAACTGATATAAGTTTCAGAGTAGACGGGAGGATTAGTTTATGGCATCGGCAGGAAAATACTCTTCCCGAAGCTGTAATTGCTGTTGTAAAAGATAGAGCGCGAGGGTCTGGACAGATTTGAAAGAGAACAGGGACAGGATGGATTTATTCAGAGAGAAATTGACGGACATCTTATACGATTCAGGGTTTCAATCCTTCCGATTGCAGGTTCTGAAATTAAAAATAAGTTTGAAAGTGTTGTAGTTAGAGTTCTGGATGACAGAAAAGTAATTACAGATCTTGATGAACTGGGATTAGTCGGATATGCACAGGAATTCGTTTGAAAAAGCAATAAGTAAGCCCCAGGGAATGGTTATTTTAACTGGACCTACAGGATGCGGAAAAAGTACTACTATTATAGCCGCACTTCATCATGTTATGGATCCTTCATTAAACGTTCTAACTGTTGAAGATCCGATTGAATATGTAATAAAAGGTGCAAGACAGATTAAGCTGAGTCATAAAATGAATTTTGATCAGGCTATAAGATCAATTTTGCGTCATGATCCTGATGTTGTGATGGTGGGTGAAATAAGAGACAGGGAAACAGCAGATATTGCAATTAAACTTGCAAATACAGGACATCTAACATTTACAACGCTTCATACAAATGATGCTCCCAGTGTTGTTTCACGACTTTATAAAATGGGAATTGAACCGTTTCTTCTTGCATATGCAATTAACGTAATAGTTGCACAAAGACTTAGTAAGAAAACTATGCGGAAATGTAAAAAGAAAGCTGATCGATCTGGATGAGGTTTCTTCATGAATTTGAAACTTAATCCTGAAGAATGGAAAAATATCGATGTTATATGAACCAAATGGATGCGACAAATGCGGTCATACCGGGTTCAACGGAAGACTGGCAATACATGAAACATTATTTTTTACAAAAGAAATAAGCCAGCATATTTTCAATGCAGGAGATAAAATTGATGAGGAAAGTATTAGGGCGGCTGCAAAAAAAGATGGGATGTTAACTTTAAGGGAATCAGGTTTTGAAAGAGTAAGAATGGGACTTACATCATTTGAAGAGGTTCTATCCAATACTGCAGATAATTAAATTAAAATAAGAGATCGTTAAATGCCTTTAACAGCATCAACAATAAAAACAAATCCAAGGGATATTATTTCTCCTGAGGCAAAGAATGTGCTTCAGAAATATATTTCAAAGATACCCAGGTTCTTGATGGGACCGGATAGGGTCAGCTTCCTAATGGAGCAATTTAAGGAAATGGATAATGAAGAGCGATTTCACCTTATGGAGGTAATGAATAACCTTTTAAAGGTAATGACTGATATGGAGGCTTCCGATATTGAACTTGGCGGATATGGCACTGAAGGATTATGTATGGTTTAGAATTTATGGCAAAAAAGAACCTGTGATGGAACTGCCAAAATTTACGAATGATGAATCTGCTCTGATAATATTATCAGTTCTTAATGATAAGCAGAAAAATGGTACTGGAAAAAATACGTAACCTTGATTTTTCATATACGTTTGAGTATGTGAATAGTATGTATGCCAGGAAAAACGGCAATCATTCAGAGAATTAGTTTCAGAGGTGATGCATTTTTCGATGTGGACTGTCTCGCAATGAATATGCGTTCTATTGTTCCTGATTTAAGAACACTGGACCAGCTCGAATTTCCTTCGAATGCACTAAAGGTATTATCATATAATTATATTAAACAGGGATTAATTTTAATTACAGGTATTACAGGTTCGGGTAAATCAACAACTCTTGATGCGATTGTCGACTGGCATAATGATAATGCAAATGCTCATATCGTTACTATTGCCTCCCCTCTTGAATATGTACATAGATCAAGAAAATGTATTATCAGACAGAGAGAAGTGGGCAGAGATGTTATTGACATTTCACGAGGGTGTTGTCCAGGCGTTAAGACAGGATCTTGATATAATGGTTATAGGTGAAATGAGAGATCCGGCAACAATAATGGCTGCCTGGAGGTAACTGATACAGGGCATAAAGTTTTTTCAACTCTTCATACTTCATCTGCAGTGGAATCATTGGATAGAATTATGGCTGAAGTTCATAAGAATGAACAGGAAAGGGTACGATATCGTCTTGCAGATGTTCTAACGGCTGTTGTTTCGCAAAAACTTAGTTCCAGCGATTGATGGAAAATTGATACTTGCAAAAGAAGTTTTAATAGTAAATCCGAATGTCAGGGCTGCAATTAAAAATAATAATACCGGTGAAATTTATATGATGATAAACCAGGGAGCCGCATGCAGGAATGATTACAATGGAACAGGATCTTAAAGAGATTATATATAGAAAGAAGAATATCATTGGAAATGGCATTACAGTATGCAAATAATAAAGAATTATTCAGACAAATAATCGGAGCATCGAGCTATGAGTAAGATAGCATGTATTTATTTTGAAGGAAATGACAGCAAAGTTGCACTTTTCGAACAAGAAAACGGTCAGCTTAAAATGCTGAAAGCTGAATCAATTGATACATCCCTCGCTTTTTCGGAACAAAAAGCAGGGGCAGGTAAATCAAACGGCAGGTAAGCAGAAAGATAACTTTCAGTATAATTTTGTCTAGAAGAATCCGCAGCTTTTAACAGAACATTTCTGACAAAATTAAATGAATTTTTCCTTGGAGAGGATTTGTCCAAATGTAAATTCATTCCAATCCTATCAGAGCCGGCGATATATTTCCAGAAAGTGAACGATGAGAAGGACCTTGCTTCCTTAAATATTAATGCAAAAGGAAAGATAGAGACAACTATTGATTTTGTTCAGTTGTATGATGATCATAAACTGGCGGTATATCCATCGGGTCAAAGCAGTTATCTTCAGGCAATTGATTCTCTTGCAAGGATGAATAACCGGAAGTTCTTCAAAATACCCACTGTAAAGAGCGCTGAAATCTCCCTTGCATCTTATATAATCAGGAAGAATAAATTTGCCGATAAAGAAACTACTTTAGTCCTTTATGTCGGGAAAGAATATTCAAAAATAATTTTCCTTACAGGAAATAAACTTTTCCATATTGGCGCAACACTTTCTGTAGGTAAGAACAGCTTTAATGCTCATAATGTAATTGTAAGTAAAATACTGCTTGAAATGGAGCATGGAGGTATAAACAGTCATTGAAAATATCGTTATCTGTGGAGAAGATGAAACTGAGGATTTGTTAGTAACAGTTAGTGAAGCCTATCCTGACGCTAAGGTGTCCTTCCAGGAAATTGAATCTGTTGAGATTGAGGGGGTTGATTCATTCAGCACAGAATCTGCCTTTATAATTCCTGCAGCGGTTGCTGAGGAATATTTTGCTGAACTTGACAAAAAACTTGAGGGAATAAATCTGCTGCCGAATTATATAAAGGAAGAGCAGAAGATTTTCCAGCTTGGATGGCAGGGTTACCTGATGCTGGCACTGATAGTTCTTTCTGCAGCATTCTTCATCAATAAAACATTTTCAAATATCGTTTCATCGAAAGAAAAAGATACTGAAATAAGTAAGTTCTTGTTACTGCAAGCTCAGAATAAAGCAACTGTTGAAAAAATTAAATCCTATGAAAATAAGATTCAGAATGTAGATCAGACTAAAATCTGTGCTGAACCAGCTTTCGAGCGGTACGGGGATTGTAAGTGTACAGATGAAAAAACTTTCAGGTTTTACCAACCAGAAAAGAAATGCGTGGATGAACCAATTAGTAATGGATAAGCAGAAAAATGTTAAACTTGGCGGGTTCACATTTTCAAGGATAGTAGTTAAAGAATTATCAGATTCTTACAATGGGGCTATACTTCAAAACATATTATATGAACCTTTACGTGACACAAGAGCGTTTAAATTTACGATTGATGCCGGGAACCTGATGGGAGGTAAGCAAAATGAAAAAAAGAAATAAATCGTTAATAATACTAATAGTAGTATTCGTTCTGATAACGGCTGCCGGAAGTATATACACCTTAGGGATACAGCAGAAAGATCTTGATGTCAAAGATCAGAAGCTCGTGAAACTGAGAGCAAATTACTCGAGTATTGAAACCCTGCAGATTCAGCTTAAAAAAGCAGAGGAAAAGGTTGCCGTCGTTGATTCATTACTTTTCTCTGGTAAATTCACAATTCCTCAGAATTTATTGCAATCCAACTTTTTTAATTTTGTTGATTCATATAGCGGAGATTATTCACTTTATACATTTACAAATGCCGAATTTGTAAGTAAAGGAACTGAAAACGGATTTAACTTTTACACATATAAAGTCAGCGGGAATGGATCATTTGAAAATGTCTATGGATTAATTTACGCAATTGAGCATAGCAAAGAATTAAAGAAGATAGAATCAGCAAACGTCTCCGGAACGACCAGTGTAGACGATAAAGGCATCCCTCATTACCTGGTTAAATTTGAACTTGAGGTTAAGGTATATTATTCCTCAAGCGACCGATATGCAGAAGTTAATTATTCTGAGAATAATCTCAGGACAGGAGGACTTTATGATGCTTTCTATCCGTTGGTCAGAAATGAGATCCGACCGAATGTTAATAATCTCCCTGATATACAGGATGCCACACTCATCTCTTTAGTACCCCAGGGTGCATTTATTTCCGACTCAAAGGGAAATACTCTCCTTCTTAAAAAAGGAGATGCTGTATACCTCGGTTACCTTATGGATATTGATTATGAAAATGAATCTGTAACATTTGTCTTAAATAAAGGGGGTATCCTGGAATACCAGACCTTGAAAATAGGGAAGAAAAATCAGAAAGAAGGACAATCACAATGAAATTTCCGGTAATCCTAATATTATTATTAATTATTATTTATCCACTGAATGCACAGCAGGATTTGGAGAAAAAACTCTCGGGAGAATATAATCCCCTGGAACTTGTTTCGATCTCACAATATGCCAGTTTTGACCAGGCTGTTAAAATGCTTAGCGCGGTAAGTGAGCTTGTATCGGGTAAAAGCATTGTTTCTACAGTCCAGATATCCTCCCCTATCGGGGTTGAAATAAAGAAAATGCCATACCTTGATGCTTTGAATCTGATTGTTAACACAGAAAACCTGATGTATGAGGATAAAGAAGGTTCCATCGTTATAAAGATGAAGGGGAAGACTGAAGAGGAAAAGATAGATGAGGATACCTATGCAGATCTGGATGCCAGAGAAGTGAAAATATCAGCTATATTTTTTGAAGCAGATATCCAGAATTCCTTGGACAGAGGAATCGACTGGGATTGGCTGCTATCTAAAGATGGCGTAACCGTTGGGACAACATTAAGAACACAGGCTCAACGCTCCGGAACAACAGACTCAAACAGCAGGGTAAACCTCCGGAATTTAATATAAATTCTCTTACGGATTTTAAGATGGGTGACTGGGTAGGTAATGCAACAGCGATGTTCAGATTTTTTGAATCGCAGAACCTCGGAGAGATAATTGCCAGCCCTACTATCACCGTAAGGGACAGGCAGAAAGGCAGGATCCAGATAGGATCAGATTTTTCTATCAAACAAAGAGATTTTTCAGGCAATGTAATTGATAAGTTTTATTCTGCAGGTTCGATAATTAATGTGGTCCCCTATGTATATTCAAAAAAAGGAATCGACTATATCCTTTTGAAACTTGAAGCAGAAAGAAGTTCATTCTTCCCTTCAGAACTTACTACTGAGGTTAAAAAAACTTCGGCAAGTTCAGATGTTCTTTTGCTCGATGGAGAGGAAACAGTAATTGGCGGACTTTACATAAATGAGGAGACTATAGCCAGAACAGGAATCCCTTTCTTGAAGGATCTCCCCTGGTGGGTTTTGGAATAAGATATCTAACCGGCAGTGACAAGACCATTGTAACAAAGAAGGAAGTTATAATCTTATTGCGTGCTGAACTACTTCCTACTCTTGAAGACCGCTTCATCTCAATTCAGAAACAGAATCTTATAAAACAGAAGTTAGAAAAAGATAAGGAAGAGATTAAGTATTATAAACCAGATTACCTGAAAGATGAAAAATAGGACCGGGGAATTTTCACTCTAACAAAAAGAAATTTTAACATGAAGAATATTATTTACTTAACTGCATTTTTATTTCTAACGGGATTATATCTCTCCGGGTGTGAGTTCGGTATCCCGGACGAAAATACCACACCCGAAGTTCCTGATGCAACAATATCAGGACAGATAGTTGAATCAATATCAGGTGATCCGATATTTAACGCAACTGTTAAGATAACTGACGGCATAACCCAGGTTAACACAACAACAGGGAATGATGGCTCTTTTTCTGCAAACTTCCCTCTTTCTGAAGATAAGGAACTGACAATAGTTTATTTCAAAACCGGATATGATACAGATACCACCAGTATTTATGTGCCCGTCAGTGCTAGTATAGAGGTTCCGATCTTAAAACTTACTCAGCAGCAGGGAACCGGCGGAGGGACTTCATCAGGTCAGGCAGCTACTATTTATCTCTTCTCACAGTCAGCGCAAAATGTGGGTGTGAAGGAAAGCGGTTCTAATGAATCCGTACAATTCATTTTTGAAGTGCTTGATTCAAACGGAGTAGCAATCGGTTCTGACAACTCGGTGGAAGTTAATTTTAGTCTGGGCTCAGGCCCGGGCGGAGGTGAATACCTCTACCCTGCTTCGGTCGTCAGCAATGCACTCGGAAGAGCTTCTGTAACCTTAAATACAGGCACAATAGCAGGAGTCGCACAAATCACCGCTGAATTCACTATCAATGATATCGTTGTTAAATCGCAGCCCATATTAATGGCAATATATGGTGGTTTTCCTGACCCAAACCATTTTGCGGTTGCTTCAGATAGACTTAATTACCCCAGCTATGGTATTATCGGAGTTGAGATTCAATTCACAGCATTTGCTGGGGATAAATATTCTAATCCGGTCAGACCAGGTACCAGCGTTTATTTCCAAACTACTTCCGGAATAATCGACGGTTCTAATATCACCGATGATTTGGGACGAGCTACTGTGACTATGTTAACACAGCCTTTCCCGAATCTGGAAGAACAAGGTTATGGACCGGGATTCTTCAGGGTAACATCTTCAACGGTGGATGAGAATAATACGACAATTCAGGCTTCAACCATAAGGCTGCTCACAGGTCTTCCTGTTATTACTGTGGATCCATCTTCATTTGATATTCCAAATGGCGGTTCACAATCTTTCAACTTTACTGTTAGTGACGGCAATGGAAACCCCTTGTCTGCAGGGCAAACAATTTCAGTTAAGGTAAATAAGGGGGACTTAGAGGTTTCAGGAGATGTTGATATTAGTATGCTGGATACTCAAAGTAAAGCTTCAACAATGTTCAGTTTTATTGCAGCAGATTCAAAACCGGATACAACTAAACTTCAACAGGCTATAATCGATATTTCGACTTCAGGGCCAAATGGTGAGAAAAAGATAAGCATAAACGGAACTACAAGGTAAATTCAAGGATTAGATTTAGGCGGCCATGTTTCTTTTGGGATTATTGTCTTTACTTCAGATATTATTCCTTCCTGGATTTATAGTTTTAAAAGATCCTCGGGATAAAGTCCGAGAGTTTGATACAAAAATATCTCTATTCATTTGGGATCAGCCTTTCTTTTAATTATTTCCTTGTATGTACCTTAGTCTTCTTAAAAATCTATATTGATCTCACCATTTTTATAATATTCTTCGTAGAGCTTATAATATTTATATATATTTGGATTAAAAGTAAGACCAAAAGTATCTTTTGATAGAACCCTCAGAGAGTATTATAATAATTCATCTGTTATTTATAAAAAGTCAGGTCGGGATTCCATCAGATCTTTGTTTTTTCTTTCCGGTTTCCTTCTGCTCTTTTTTATTGCTCTCATATTCATCAATTCCGGTACAACTTACTATTTTTTTGATACCATTCGGATAAAAATGTGGTCACAGACCTGGGCTTCAAATAATTTTATGATATACAGTCATTATCCGCAATTAACAGCTGCAAATTCGTCAATAAATTATCTTTTCATAAATAATGATACGATAGACTTTTTTTCGAAAGCGATAATGCCCCTGTTTTTTATAGGAATATTATTAATATTTCTTGATTTATACTTTCGAACAAAATCGATTATTCATCTTACAGGTTTTATCTTATATAGTTATATCCTTCTCGTCTTTTATGGCATATTATTTATTTCAGATCTTAATAATGATATACCTGTATCCTTTTTTGCCTTTTTATCTTTTTATATAATACTAACCAGATATAAAACTGCTTTTGATACCCAAACTATCTTATTAGCTGCTTTTTTCGCTGTGTCAGCTGCAAATACTAAACTAGTAGGACTATATGCTGTGGGCTCTATCAGGATTGTGGATATTATATTATCTATATAACAATAGAAGGTTCTATCTCAAAAAATGATTTTTTGAAGATATTTGGTGTTCTGGGTATTATATATATCATTCGGTCTTTTCTGGTATCTCATTTTTCCTCTCCTTAATGTCAGGAGGGGTCGGAGCCTCTCCTTATAGACCGTTTGATGGATTAATTGACAGCTTTTTTTATGGCCTGAATCTAATATCGGTAAGTTTTGGTAAACTCTTCTCTATACTGATATTGATTTCTCTTATTGCGGGTATTTTTACCAAAGCTAAAAAACATAATCATCTTTATGTTATATCCCCATTGTTTTTCATCTGGGCTTTTTGGTACAGCTATGATTGCCGAAACCTAAGCCTGATAATTCCATTTACCTCGTATGCTGCAGCATATGGGCTAATATATATCATAAAGAAAGTAAGAGAGAAAATATCTTTTTTCAGGATTCAACACAAAACAAGCAAATAAGTTGGGGAAACTCAGATTAAAGATGTCAAACGCGATTTACTGCTATTCTGTTAATAGTATCATTAATTATTCTATTAGTAGTAGTAAATACCAAATTTATTTTCAACCTGGGTTTGGATACAGCTTATGTTCTGAGAAGTTCTTATTTTGATTTTACAACTATGGTTTTTACCAGTGAGTTAGGTTATTACAGGTATATTGAATACTTTATCAATACCTTAAGCCTTTTCATCATATTTCTCCTGATTATCTTATACGGTCAGGAAATCGGGAATAAAAGTCTATCACCTCATTTTGCTGCTTCTTACCGCTATTATTATGACTGAACTTCACCTTCTCCGAGGCTGTAATACTGCAGGCTCAAAAGGATGATGAGAAACTTGTGGAAATTGCATAATTTGTATTTTGAAATTCATTCATATCTTAAAAATCAGCCCGGAACAATACTGACAAATTCAACTTCATTTGAAGAACTAAATTTACCAGACGGATATCGAAGTCAAATATATCCCTGAGATTAATGATGATAAAATTAGTGAGGTTGATAAATTCAAGTATATACTATTGGAGAAAAGGAGGCTAAGAAATAAGGATGATCGATTTGAACCGGTACATAAAAATTATACTACATTTGTTAATAATAATAATTATATCTTTTTTAGCCTTTCTCAGCATTAAACAAAATTCTTCTGAAGACCAACAAAATCTCCATCCTGATAAATAACCTGGTTTATATTTCTCCTTTTTCATCATAATAAGTCCAGATTCCATCCTGTTTTCCATCTCTGTATTTGCCTTCACTTTCGATTATTCCCATTAGGGTAATAGGAAATCCATTTGCCATCAGGTTTGTTACTATCGAAACTCCTTCACTCTCAATTTGTCCATCAGGGTAATAGTATTTCCAGGTTCCCATATTTTCATTGTTAACAACGTACCCGGTTTTTTCTATTTGGCCATCAAGGTAATAGGTTCGAAAAGTTCCATTCTTCTTGCCGTTAACGACCTGAAATTCTATTATAACGTCTGCGGTATCAAGGACGGTTCCCGTGAATAATTTATCATTATGGGAATTGTAAATTAATCCATCATCTCCCCAACGATAAGCATATTTGGACGTATATTCTCCGCAGGAAGTCAGGATGAAAGATGAAGTAATTATTAGTAGGAAAGCAGTTAATAGTTTATTCATAACACTCTTCAATTTTAGTTCATTTATTCAAGATAAGTGCCACGTAAATGTTTGTATTTTTGCATATTTCAATATTTTCCAGAATTCTTCGTGGAAAATATTACATCGTTCTTAATGACACCTGTAATAAGGTACTACCTGAGCCGTTCAGATTTATTCTGGCCTGCTCACATCCATGATCTGTTTCCCGATCAAATCACACAATTTTTAACTCTACTTCCGGTTCATTAAATTTGTATCTAATCTTAAGCTAAATGAGGATTTACAAATGGCACAAAACCATACATTCGATATTGTATCAGAAGTTGATCTGCAGGAAGCAGATAACGCCGTTAATCAGGCACTGAAAGAGATTCACCAGAGATATGATCTGAAGGATTCAAATACTTCGATGGAAATCAATAAAAAAGATAAACAGATATCCATCAATACAAAGGATGATTATTCTTTGAAGGCCTCTGTTGATATCCTCCAGACAAAGTTTATCCGCAGGGGAATTTCCATCAAAGCCCTTAAGCTGAATGAACCTGAACAGGCAGCAGGCGGAAGGCTTAAACAAATCATCGACCTTCAAAGCGGCATCTCTAAAGACAATGCAAAGAAAATCACCAAAATGATTAAGGAATCCAAACTTAAGGTTAATGCCCAGATACAGGATGAACAGGTCAGGATTCAGGCACCCAAGATAGATGATCTGCAGGCGGTTATCCAGATGGTAAAGGATGCGGATCTGGATTTTCCGACACAGTTTGTTAATATGAAGTGAAAAGCCAGGACCTGTTAAGATGCTGAAACAAGTTCAGCATGATCCCGCTGAAGCGGGACTTCGCCTTCGGCTCAGCACAAGTTAGAAGCGGCTAACCTGCATATGCCCGCCTGAGTTTTTCTTTGCCGAGGGAACTGACGAGGCGGAAGTCTTCTTCGGTGACCTTTTCTTCGTCGCCGTAATAGTTGTGGTCAACACTGTCTTTCTGTATGCTTTCTCTTATTGCAAGCGATGACAGAACCTTAAGGTCTTTAACTATTATGTTATTGGCATCTTCGCTGTCAATTACTCCTTCGATAAGATAAGGTCCCATCGACATTGTAAGTTCTGCACAGCGATAGTACACATTAGGAAATATTACCGCCTCGAATGTACCCGTCATATCTTCAAGTGAAAGGAATTTCATTATATCCCCTTTCTTCGTCCTTATCCTCTTCGAGGTCATATACCAGCCAACCATCTTCACCTTCCTGCCCCGGTATTTTTCCTTATCCCTTGCCTTTATAATAGAAGTATCCTTCACCCATTCCTTGTAAAAATAAAGAGGGTGACGGGTTACCATATAATTGAACGTTTCATACTCGGTGCGGCACATTTCAGCGGCACTGAAGTTTATGTTTGTCCTGACTTCCTCTTCAAGCGCATAGGTTTCATTCATAAAAAGATCATTTGCTGTGTGGTCCAGAAGCTTTTTGCGGTGGATATAAATATCGAGCAGGCGGAGCAGCTCGGGACGTGTCTGCCTGAAGCATCCCATCGCCCCGCACTTAATTAAAGCAGCCGTTTCCTCATACCTCACTCCCGTTCTCACAAGAAAATCTGCAAGCGAAATATATCTTCCGTTATTTTTCCTTTCTTCAACAATCGTTTCGATTGAGGAGTACGTCAAATTCTTTACGGCCATCAGCCCGATGCGTACGCTCTTTCCTCTACCCATGTATTCATACGCGCTGTGATTAATTGAGGGAAGCTCTATCTTCAGTCCCATCCTTTTTGCTTCCCATATATACACAGCCGATGAATAAAATCCTCCGCCGTTATTAAGTACGTTAGCCATAAACTCTGCCGGGTAGTGCGCCTTAAGGTAGGCGACCTGGAAAGAGAGAAGCGCAAATGAAGCACTGTGCGCCTTGCAGAAGGAATACCCCGCAAATGATTCTATCTGCCGCCACAACTCTTTTGCGGTTTCTTCACTGTGTCCTTTTGCAAGGCAGGAGACGAAAAACTTGTCCGTTATCTCCTTCATCGCTTCGTGTGAACGCATCTTCCCGCTCATCGCCCTTCTGAGAAGGTCGGCTTCCTCCAGGGTCAAACCTGCGACATGATGAGCAACCTTAATTACATCCTCCTGGTAAATCATTACACCGTATGTTTCCCCAAGGTGCGCTTCCATTTCCGGTACAAGGTATTCCCGGCGCGACGGATCTTTGTGCCGGGCAAGGAACTCCTGCATCATCCCGCTTTCTGCTACACCGGGACGAATAATCGAACTCGCGGCAGTGAGCATTTCAAATGTCTCAACATCCAGCCGCCTCAGAAGTGAACGCATCCCCGGCGATTCAATATAGAAGCACCCGATTGTTTGTCCCTTCCGCAGAAGCTCCTTCGTCTTCTCATCATTAAAGAGCATCTCAAAATCGAATATATCGAAGCGGATATTGCGGGTGTTCCTGGGGATCGGCGGCAGAAGTGAGCGCAGCCTTACCCCTTCCCGCCATTCGGGTGGAACCTGGTAGGTTAGAAAATCAACTGTATTCGCATTATTTGGCTTCATAATATAGTGCACATTTGGACACTATATATAAATTACCCGGACTTAAAAAGCAAGTGGGGAAAGTTACAATCTATCTTGTAATCTTGAAATCGTGCAATCGTGTAATTGTAAGTTGACAATAATGAAAGAAATATTTACCATATATGTGAGCTAAATAATATATGTTTTCAGGTGAGTTATGGAAGAAGAACCCGAGTCGTTTCAAACTGACGACGACTTTGTATGGATATGCCAGTACTGCGGCGTTAAAAACAGTGTATGGGTGGATTTAACCGTGGATGGTAAGCAGGATTTTGTAGAAGATTGCAGAATCTGCTGCAGACCGAACAGGATAATAGTTACAAAGGATATCGAAAATAATGCTTTTGCCGAGAGCCGTCCCCTCGACGAATAATCCCGGACCTTACGATTTCCTCTGTCACAACAGATTCCGCAATATCAATCCATTATCATACGTAAGAATGAGGAACTGTCCTCATCATCGTCTTTCTCTTGCTCTTCTTTCTTTTGAGCTTTCTCTTTTGCCCAGCTGTAACGTGAGGCATCAAATTCAAATCCGCTCCGGGGTGTCTCTTCTTCTTCTTTTTCTTTTTCCTCGATATTTGATTTCGGACTTTTTACCCTATAGATAGTAGGTATTTCCAGATCCTCTTTATCTATCTCATCACCCGATTCGAGAAAATTAAATCCTCCACGGAAGGTTTCTTCTTCTTTCTTTCTGGGAGGCGCAATCGAAAATGATTTTTTCGCGTTAACATGATGAATTGAATCAAATCCTGTTGCGATAACTGTATAGGATACGTAATCATTCATATCTTCTTTTTGTACACAGCCGAAGATTACGTTCGCTTCCTCGCCGGCCGCTTCGAAAATAACGTTATTGCCGTCGTTGATCTCCTGCATTGTCAGGTTGCTTGAACCCGTTACATTCAGAAGAACACTCTTTGCACCTTTGATATTTACACCTTCAAGAAGAGGACTTGAGATGGCTTTCTGGGCGGCTTCAATAGCACGGTTCTCACCGCTTGCAATTCCGCATCCCATCAGAGCATCGCCGCTCTGGTTCATCACGGCTCTTACATCGGCAAAGTCTACGTTTATTAAACCTTCAACGGTAATGATATCGGCAATCCCGCGGGTAGCTTCATAAAGTACTTCGTTCGGCTTGTCGAAAGCAGCAAAGGCATTAACTCCTTTGTCAAGTATGTTCAGCAGCCTTTCGTTAGGAATTACTATGAGACTATCTACGTGATTTTTCAGATCCTGGATTCCCTGCTCGGCATTCAGCATACGCTTCTTTCCTTCCCAGCGGAAAGGCTTTGTGACTATGCCTACTACCAGTGCACCAATGCTTTTAGCTATGGAGGCTACCACCGGGGCCCCTCCTGTTCCTGTTCCGCCGCCCATTCCTGCGGTAACGAAAACCATATCGCTCCCGCCAAGGACTTCGGATAACTTCTCCCTGTCTTCCTCTAATGATTTTCTTCCAACATTGGGGTCAGCTCCTGCACCCAGCCCTCTTGTTATACTGGAACCGCATTGGATCTTATGTGTAGCGCTGCTGCCGCTTAATACCTGGGCATCAGTATTAACAGCAACGTATTCCACACCGCTGAGTCCGCGTGCGATCATGCTTTCGATAGCATTGCAGCCGCCGCCGCCAACACCAACCACTTTCAAAATAGCGGACATTGGCCTGCTTTTGTCAATAGTTGCAAATCGCGACATAGTTACCTCCTATATAGAATTTATAATTCATCAAAAAACTGCTGAACTCTCTTAACGATCAGGGATATCTTATTTTTATTCTTCTGCTTTTTGGCTCTGATCAATCCCTGATACTCACTCGATTTCCCTCCGGGAATACCCCGGATTAAACCTGCAACGGTTGCAAATTCAGGACTCTCAATTTCGTTCGATAATCCTGCTCCTAATTCCTGCGGAACTCCCATTCTTGTCGGGAGTCCGAAAACTTCTTCAGCAAGTTCCGAACATCCTTTCAATAGCGATCCGCCCCCGGTTAATACGATTCCTGCCTTTATCTTATTCTTGAACCCGGCACTTCTTATTTCGTTATCAACCAGGATAAATAATTCCCTCATTCTTAAACTGATTATCTGTGTAAGCAGACTTATCGGAATTTTAGTATTTCCTCTTGCACCTACACCTTTAATAAGAATATCTTCATCTTTAATTATTGCATTTTCAGTCGCGTACCCGAAATCTTTCTTAAGCTTTTCGGCTTCTTCGGTTACTACTCCTAACGATTCCCTTATATCATTGGTAACCTGGTTGCCTGCTACTCCTATTACTTTGGTATGTTTGATTGCTTTGTTATGAAAGATCGCAATATCAGTAGTCCCTCCACCGATATCAATCAGCGCTACACCAAGATCCTTCTCACTTTCCTCCAGCACAGATGTACTGGATGCAATCGGCTGCAGTATATAATCCTGAACATGCAGTCCTGCCCGTTCGACTGATTTTCTGATATTTTGTATAGCCGGAATTGAAGCAAGCACGATGTGATTCGTGGCTTCTAATCGTGAACCCGACATTCCGATCGGATTCTCTATCCCGGGCTGATGATCTATCGAAAATTCCTCGGGAATAATGTGCAGTATCTGCCGGTCTGATGGAATGTGTATAGTCCTGACATCGTTTTCAAGTCTGTCAAGGTCAGCCTTGGTAATTTCTCTGTCCTCGCCGCTTATAGTAACATAATTCCTGTGACGCATACTCGTAATATGTTCGCCGGCTACACCCACATTTACATGTGTAACCTCAAACCCTGCCCTGTTGGAGGCAATTGAAACAGCACTCCTTATTGCTTCAGCTGTCTTCCCGATATTCGCAACCAGCCCTTTATGCAGTCCTTCCGAGGGAGCAACACCAAAACCAAGTATATCAAACCTGCTTTCATCCAGCTTTTCTGCTATTACCGCACAGACCTTTGTGGTTCCTAAATCGAGTCCCGCTATAATTTCTTTTCTCATTCGGTTAAGTCCGTTTTATCATAATTACCAAGAAATATTTCATGGTTAAATCTCAGGTCGACATAGGAGCTGTTCATAACCATTGCCTTATCCGCATTATCATTCACTAATTGGTTAAATGTATACATCTTTTCTGCCGTATTGCCTTTACCCAGTATAATAGGAGGTTTTATTCCGGAGAATAACAGGATTATATCCCCTCCTTTTCTGAGATTTATTTCAGAGAGAGTTTTTGATAATCCTCCGCCTGTCAGATCCGCCGCATCCATAATCTTATATGCCTCAACCAGTCCTGGAGTTTTTAATATTTCATTTTTCTTTAATGAAATATCACTGCTGAGATTAGTAACAACAGGCATATTTGAGATTTTCGTGTTCTGAATAAAAGGCAGAATCTCAAAATTATTGGCTGCCAGGAAGAGCTCGTTATCGCTCACCAGTACTAATTTTATTTTTTTTTCATTCAGATTTATATGTACCTTATTATTACCGCTGAACTCAACATCAGCTCTTTTTATATAAGGATGTTTTTCAAGTCTGGACTTAATAATAGGAAGCGTAACATCTTTTGATATTTCACTTCCATTAAGTTTCGCGAAAGCCAGGTAATCATTTTCGTTGAGAAGGCTGTTGCCTGTAACGTTAATTGATCTTATCTGCTCATCCATCTCCGGCCTCTGCACAGCAAAAGAGAGATAGAGGATCCAGACTGTTAATACCACAAACAGCAGAAGACCTAAGATTTTGCTTCTGGTTTCCTTCTTCACTTTTTTATCATCCTTATAAATTCTTCGCCGAACTTCCAGATATCTCCTGCACCCATCGTTATTATAATGTCATCGACCTGCTTTAGTTCTTTTAATACTGAAGGGACATTCTTTTTATCAGGGATATACATTACATTCTTATGTCCGAATTTTTTCGCTGCATCCGCTATAATCTCACCCGATATACCGCTGATAGGTTCTTCACGGGCAGGATAAACATCCGTGCATATGAAGATATCCGAATTAAGAAAACTTCTTCCGAATTCCTGGTAAAAATCTCTTGTTCTTGAATATAGATGAGGCTGAAAAACTGCTACTAACCGCCTGTCCCATCCTGCTCTGACTCCGGAAAGTGTTGCACTGGTTTCGGTAGGATGGTGGGCATAGTCATCAACAACAAGGATCTCCTTATTATATTTTATTTCAAACCTTCTGTAAACACCTGAAAATGATTCCAGTGCTTTTTTTATTACAGGAAATTCAATCTCCAGTTCTTTGGCAACAACAACCGCAACTAGTGCATTCTTCACATTATGAACACCTGGAATGTTAATTTTTATTCTTCCAAGCTCTTTGCCTTTATACTTAACTGTGAATTCACTTGAGAATTGTTTATGTACTATATCTACCGCCCTGACGTCAGCCTGAGGCGTCAATCCGTAGGTAATTATCTTCTTATTGATTGAAGGAATTATATCCTGGAGACCGGGTTCGTCAAGGCAGATTACTACAAAGCCGTAAAAAGGAACTTTATTTGCAAACTCGGTGAAAGCCGCTTGTATATCAACAAGGTCCTTGTAAGTATCCAGATGTTCACTTTCTAATGTTGTCAGCGCTGCAATAGTTGGTGTAAGTTTTAAGAAAGTTCTGTCGAATTCATCAGCTTCAACAACAATAAATTCTCCATGTCCCAGCCTGGCATTCGTTCCGCCAAGCCCGCTGAGTTTTCCGCCCACAATGATTGTCGGATCTATATTACCCTCGGTTAAGGTCAATCCTACCATCGATGTGGTAGTAGTCTTTCCATGTGTCCCAGCAATACCGATCCCGTATTTCATTCTCATCGATTCTGCAAGCATTTCCGCACGTTTTATAACAGGAATCTTTCTTTCTATTGCTGCTTTTACTTCTGGGTTATCCACTGTTACTGCAGAGGAGTAAACCAGCACATCCGCATCTTTTAAGTTTTCGGGGGAATGTCCTTCATAGACGGTAATTCCAAGTTTCGACAGGTGCTCGGTAACTTCGGTAAGCGCTCTGTCAGAACCGGAAACCTCGAAACCCTGACTGAGGAGTATCTCGGCCAGACCGCTCATCCCGATACCGCCAATACCTACAAAATGTACTTTATGTATATTCTTAAACATTAAACTTTTTCAATCCGTGCTTTTAATTCTTCAAATTTCATCAATAACTTATCCTCATTCTCGTAATCATAAGGGCGTATAATTATTGAACGTCTTCTGTCTTTTAACTTTATCCTGACAAGCCTGAAAGCATGATTTTGCAGCCTTTCTCTCCGGCGTGAAATCTTTATTCCTTTAATTTGTCCGTGCAGAATATTCTTCTCACCAAACCTTGTAACGAAGGCAATACCTTCACTGCTGATTTCCAGGTATTTGTTTTTATAGATATTATAAAGAAGACTTACCAGCGAAACAATCACAATCGCACCTAGCAGATAAATTATTGGATCTTTAGTTATTAAAGTAAAAGTCTCCTCAACAAACTCTCCGCGTATAACCAGGTACAATGCAAATACAACTAAATAGATAATTGTCGATTGATAGTAGAACGACATATTGTACTTAAAAGTCTCTTTATTATGTAGTTCGTCTCCACTCATAAAGCGTCTGCAAATTTTATCGCACTATCGGCAATTATAGAAGCCGCATCCGGTTTAGCGAGTTTGATGGAATTAGTTTTCAAAATTTCTAATTTGTTGGAATCAAATATTGTTGAAAATACTTTATCAGCCAATACATTTAAAACATTTTTATCTTCAATAAGTACAGCAGCGTTTACATCTGCAAGTGATTTAGCATTGTAGTACTGATGATTCTCGGCAACATTTGGAGAAGGTACTAATACTGCCGGTATCCCTAATACAAGTAATTCGGCGATGGTAGTAGCACCGGCTCGGGCAACAACCATATCAGCGGCAGAATATGCCAGATTCATATCTTCAATAAATGGCAGAACCACAATTCCTTTACCATTAAGGTTTTTGTACTTCTCGTAGTAAGTATTTCCTGTCTGCCACAGTAATTGAACTCCTTTTTCTCTGAATGCATCCGCAGAGGCAGCAACTGCTTCATTTATTGAGGCCGCACCTAGACTACCGCCCAATACAAGTAATGTCTTTTTATCCGAAGATAAAGCAAAATATTTGAGAGCTTTTTCTTTGTTCATTTCTACAAGACTCTCACGTACCGGGTTCCCGGTCACCTTAATTTTATCTTTCGATCTTAAATACTTTTCTGAATCCGTATAACTAACATGAATTTCATCTGCATATCTTTCCAGCAGCCTGGTGGTTACGCCGGGATAACTATTCTGTTCAAGCAGAATAATTTTTGCTCCCATCACGGATGATCCCCAGATTGCCGGACCGGAAACATAACCGCCTGAACCTATTGAAACTCTCGGCCTGAAACTCATATTTATAATTAATGATTGGAAAAGAGATACTATCAGTTTAACAGGAAAAAGAATATTTTCAACATTAAATTTTCGTGAGAAACCTTTGATCCATATCGACCTGAATTTATAACCAAGCTTCGGAACCACTCTTCCTTCAATTTTGTTCTTTGTGCCTATGAAAAGGATATCAGCTTCAGGAATTCTTGCTTTAATTTTTTCGGCAACCGCAACAGCTGGAAACAGGTGTCCTCCCGTTCCTCCGCCGGCAAATAAGAATCTGTATATTGTCTTTGAAGTTGCCACTAAATTAATCCTGTGCTGATTGAACAGCATTTTTTCTGTTCTGAATCATTTCATTAGACATCCCTATATTCACCAGTATTCCGGTTGAAATGCACATAAATATTAGGGAGGTGCCTCCGTAACTTATAAAAGGGAGCGGCAGACCTGTTGTCGGCACTAATCCTGTAGCCACAGCAACGTTAATGAACGCGTTTACCAGTACCGAAATCGAAATTCCGAATGCGAGGAGCTGCCCGAACACATCTTTACACTTTTTCGCAATCAGAATTCCTGCTGTAAAGAGAACAAGATAAGCAAATAGAACTATCAATGAACCAACGAACCCGAGTTCTTCTCCGAGGATAGCGAAAATGAAGTCACCGTAAGCCTCGGGAAGGAAGAGATTGCTCTGTCTGCTGTGGCCCATTCCAACACCAAGAATGCCGCCGCTGCCCAAACCTAATAACGCCTGTTTAACCTGGATATTTATATCACCGCCGTTACTGAAGCTGTGAATAAATGTTAAAATCCTATCACGCGAATGAGAAAATAACATCGCACCAATCCCGCCCGCAAAAGCACATACTCCGATTGACCCTAGAATATGCTGAATCTTAGCACCGCCAACAAACAATATCGTCAGAGATATTATGAGCACCAGAATGCCATTACTTAAATTTGGCTGAATGAAAATTAAACCGGCAACCAACATTACCCATATGAATAGGTAAATGAACCCATGCCTAAAATCCTCTATTTCTTTGCCCTTGCTCTCAAGCAGAGCCGCCAGGTGAACTATGAGCGCCAGCCTGGCAAAGTCTGCCGGCTGGAAAGTCATAAACCCGATGTTTAACCATCTGCCTGCTCCTTTGATGTCCGGAGCGATTATCATTGTCAGCACGAGTAAAGCAACGGCGGAAATTAGAACGGGCTTACTGAATTCCTTATAGATTTCATATGGTATCATTGCAAAGCCTATCATCAGGAAAATCCCGATGATAACCTTGAAGAAATGCGAATTAAACAGATGAAAAAGACTGTCAAACTTGAATGCGCTGTATGTGCTGCTTGCACTCATCACAAGCACCAACCCCAAAAGGGTCAGTACAAATGCGTCAAGAAATATTGTTAATGCCAGTTTCTTCATTATAGTTTATGTACTGCTTCCTTAAATACTTTTCCTCTGTGTTCATAATTATCAAACATATCGAAACTTGCACAGGCCGGGGAAAGCAGAATGATATCCCCAGGCCTGGCTTCCAGATTTGCTGCATGAACAACATCGTCCATAGTCTGTTTGACCTCAACCTTAATATCTTTATGAAAAAAGTTGAATACCTTATCTGCGGATGAACCGATTGCATAGATCTTGATTACTTTTTCAAGAACCAGGGGCCTTATCTGGTTGTAATCGTTCCCCTTATCCTGTCCTCCCAGAATCAGAAAGATTTGTCCCGGAAAGCCTTTAAGCGCATACCATACAGAATCAACATTAGTCGCCTTCGAATCATTGATATATTTTACACCTTCAATTTCTCTTACGAACTCAAGCCTGTGCTCAACACCTTCAAAGGTTCGCAATGCTTTAATAATTTTGCTGTTGTCAAGGTCGAATATTTTGGCTGCTGTTATTACGGCCATTGCATTTGCAATATTGTGTTCGCCGATCAGGTTTATATCCGACACCTTACAGCTGAATTCCAGATTACTCTCGCGGTTAAAAAATATATCATCGTCAGATAGATATGTACCGTTATTTAATGGTTCCTTCAAGGAAAAGTAAAATGATTTGCTTTTATGTTTACTTACGGAATTCATCAGTTTTTCATTATCCTTATTCAGAATAAGAAAATCATTTTCCTCCTGGTTTCTGTAAATATTCAGCTTTGACTTTACATAATTTTCGAGCTTATTCTCGTAACGGTTCAGATGATCAGGTGTAATATTAAGGATCATTGCTATTTTTGGTTTGAATTGATCGATCAGATCAAGCTGAAAGCTTGAAACTTCAAGAGCAACAAATTCATTTTCCTTAACATCGTGGGCTATCTCAGAAAAAGCGAAACCAATGTTGCCCGCGGTATAAGTTTTTTTACCGCAAACATTGAACAGATGTCCGCATAGACTGGTTGTTGTAGTCTTTCCATTGGTGCCGGTGACAGCAATGATATTTCCTTTGCAGACAGATGCTGCCAGTTCGAGCTCGCCTATAATCCTGATTTTTTTTGTACGCGCGGTTTTAATTATGTCGGCATCTGAGGGTACACCGGGACTAACTACCATCAGTTCACAGTCTAAAGCTCTTTCGGTATGTCCTCCTGTTTCAAATTCTATTTTATTTGAACGGAGCATTTCCAGGTATTCATCCAATACTTTTCCTGAAGCTGTATCTGTTACAAACGGCTGACCGCCGAGCCTGGCAATTAATTTTGCCGCGCCTGCGCCGCTTCTCTTAGCACCGACAATAGTTATTTTTTTACCTGCTATATTCATTTTTATCTTATCTTAAATGAGGCCAGACTAATGATTGCCAGTATAATTGCAATTATATAAAACCTGATTACTATCTTTGGCTCAGGCCAGCCCAGCATTTCAAAATGATGATGGATCGGAGCCATCTTAAATACTCTTCTTCCTTCACCATATTTCTTTTTTGTGACTTTAAAATAAACACGCTGTATAATAACAGAGATCGTTTCCAGGAAAAATATTCCTCCCAGTATGGGAATCAGCAGCTCTTTTTTTATAAGAACCGCAAGTATCCCGAAAGCCCCACCTAAAGCCAGCGAACCTGTGTCTCCCATAAAAACCTGGGCGGGATACGAGTTGAACCAGAGAAATCCTAGCGAAGCACCTACCAGGGCAGCAACAAAAACTGTAAGTTCGCCTGCTCCCGGGAGATAAATTATGTTCAGGTAATTTGAAAAAATAGAGTTCCCGCTTACATAGCTTATTATGGCCAGGGTAAGCATAACGATTGTGGTTACACCGATTGCCAGCCCGTCAAGTCCGTCGGTTAAATTCACCGCATTGGATGTCGCTGTTATAATAAATACAACAACAGGTATATAGAATATTGAGAAATCAAAATTCACATTTTTAAGGAACGGCACGGTTGTTAAAGAATGGATTCCTTCAAATTGAGGCGCAAAATAAATAACCGAGCCGATAACCAAACCTATAGTTACTTGTCCCAGAAGCTTATAACGAGCTATTAAACCATTAGGAAGCTTTTTCACTACCTTCAGATAGTCATCAAGAAATCCTACTGCACTCAGCCAGATAGTACCGGCGAGAATCAGAATGATATAAATGCTTAAGATATTAGACCAGAGAAGTACCGGAATTACAACGCATAAAATTATAATCAGTCCACCCATAGTTGGCGTGCCGGCTTTCGACCAGTGAAACTTAGGTCCATCAATCTTTTTTGCTTCACCAATCTGGTACTTCTGAAGCTTGCGGATAATCTTAGGTCCCAGGTAAAAGGAAAGAAACAGGGCTGTTATCGCAGACAGGGCCGACCTGAAAGTAATAAACCGGAAGACATCAAATCCCGGCGGATTAAATACTTTATTTATATATTCAGATAAGAAGTAGAGCATTATTATCCGGCTTTTTCTTCAATTGTTCTGACAAATTCTTCCATCTTCATTCCCCTTGAACCTTTTACAAGAATTACAGACAAACTCAAATCCCGAGTGCTAAGGAAATCCTTAAGTCTCTTTCGGCTGCTGAAATGCTTTACATTTACGGATCTCTTCTGTAATTCTTCATAAAGATTTTTCATATATGGTCCGATGAGGTATACTTCATTAAATTTATTTGCCTTAACCGGCAAAGCTAATTTCCGGTGCAGTTCCGGAGCTTCATCTCCGAGTTCCCTCATATCACCAAGCACTGCTATCTTCCGGGCGTACAGCTTAACTTTACCCGTAAGGTTCATTGCTTCTTTCATTGAAACAGGACTGGCATTATAAGTGTCATCAATGAGAAGAATATTTTTTCTGCGCTTAACGTTTAATCTTTTCTCCACCTGTTTCAGTTTACTCAGACCCTGCGATACTTCTTTTACGGATAATCCCATTGTAAATGCAACTGCCGCAGCGGCAAGGAAGTTTTTAGCATTAGCTTCTCCGTAAAGAGGCATATCCACTTTAAGCTTATTCTTCTTATATGTAATTTCGATCTCGGGCCTTCCATCATCTGTATACCCGCAAACTTTACCTCTGACAGCGGAATTTGAGTTAAACCCGTATGTAACTTTCTTTTTATAATTTCTGGCTGTCTGCTTCAATAATGTATCGTCTTCATTTATAAAAAGAGTTCCGTTCATTTCCGCAGTTGCTTTAAATAACGCTGTTTTTTCTTTGAGTACTCCTTTTCTGTTTAAGAAGAATTCAAGGTGAGAATCGCCGATATTAGTAATCATCGCATAATCCGGAAGTGCAATATTTGCCGTATACTCTATTTCTCCAAAATGGTTTGTACCCAGTTCGGCAACAAGAACATCATGCTTTTCATTCGTGCTGAAGAGAGTCAGAGGAACGCCGATATGGTTGTTGTGGTTTGCAACAGTTTTGTTGACCTTATATTTTGTACTTAACAGCATGGCTACCATCTCTTTTGTTGATGTTTTACCTGCACTACCGGTTATACCGATTATTTTCGTACTCAGCTTTTTCCTCCATACTCCGGCTAGTTCGCCCATAGCCTTTGTGGTATCCTCAACAGCTACGACCGGAATATTTATATCTCCCAGCTTTTTTAACTTCTTTTTGTTAACCAGAACAGCTTCGGCACCATTGGATACTGCATTATCAATAAAATCATGGCCGTCAAACCTTTCGCCCTTAACTGCAATGAACAGGCAGCTGCCGGGTATATTTCTTGAATCTATTGATACGTTCCTTATAGTCCTGAAATTATCAGGGTTAAAAAGAACAGCAGATTTCAAATTGAATAAATCTTCTAATGTTATTCCGATCCTCTTCATAAATTCAGATACTTATCAGCCACTTCCCTATCGGAAAAATGTCTTCTAACTCCTTTTGTCTCCTGGTATGTTTCATGTCCTTTGCCGGCGATTAAAATTACGGCGTCGGGCTCGGTCTCTAGTATGGCTGTTTTAATTGCCGTTTCTCTGTCTTCGATGATTTCATAATTCTGTTTGTGAATTCCAGCTTTGATTTCGCCTATAATGTCTAAAGGATCTTCATCCCTCGGATTATCCGAAGTAATGAAAATCTTTTTGCTAAGTTCTGAAGCGATTTTTCCCATAACCGGACGCTTCGTCTTATCCCGGTTGCCGCCGCAGCCGAATACTGTATATACCGGATGCTTTCCTGCCACTATATTCCCGATCGCTGATAAAGTCTTCTCGAGACTATCGGCATTGTGTGAATAATCTATTATTACTTTCTTCTCACCCCTGTCCGTTAATTCAAATCTTCCCGGAACCTGAGGAGTGTTTTTTATCCCTCTTACTGCTGTCTCAGGATCTATTCCTAATAAAGTAGTTACGGCAAAAGCGAAGGCAGCGTTATACGCATTGAATTCCCCGACCAGCGATGTAGATACCGCATAATTCTGATTTTCTTTTTCAATCGTGAAATAAGTGCCTGCGAGGTCGTAGGAAATGTTTTTAATATTAAAGTCTGCACCCGGTATTTTACCTAGTGAATATAGAGGAGCCACTCTATTTTCGATGATTCTTTGGGAAGATGTATCATCAACATTGTATACACCGAATGCAGACAAACTCAGGTTATCAAATAATATTTTTTTCGCTGATAGATAATTTTCAAAATTCTGATGAAAATCGAGGTGATCTGAAGAGATGTTTGTGAATACAGCCGCCGAAAAATTGAGACCAAAAACACGTTTTAGTGCCAGAGCATGAGATGATACTTCCATTACAACGAAATTACACCCGCTGTTGTACATCTCAAGCAGAAGCTCATTCAGGTCATTTGATTCAGGCGTCGTAAGCGAAGACTCTATTTTCTTATCTCCTATATAATTTGATATTGTTCCTATTAGTCCGGTTTTATTCCCGGCTGTTTCCAGTATACTTTTTATTATAAATGAAGTAGTAGTTTTTCCTTTGGTTCCGGTAATTCCTATAAGTTTAATTTTCTCTGAAACATTTTTATAAAATCCTTTCGATAATTCAGCAAGTGCCTGTCTTGAATCTTTTACCAGTATTTTTGCCGTTTCCGTATGAAGGAAAATTTCATCAGGCACTGCATCATTATCTTCAAGAACAACAGCAATAGCTCCTTTGTTAAGGGCATCAGTTATAAACCTGTGGCCGTCAACATTAAATCCTTTTATTGCGGCAAATACAGATCCTTTAACAACTTTGCGTGAATCATAAAATATCCCTGTAACATCTTTCCTCTGAACATTTCCGACAACCTGTATAACATGTACGCTATTTATTAATTCAGTCAGTTCCATTAGTAAACAGAAGTACCGTTTACTGAGATCTCTTTACATTCCAGCTTACAGAGCTTACCCTTTTTAATTTTTGAACCGGGAGCAAGGCTCTGTGATACTACCATACCCGTTCCATTCATAATGTATCTGACACCGAGTCTTGATAAAATGCTGATAGCATCCTTAATATGATAGTTGCTGAGATCGGGCATAATTTTCTTTTCCATGCAGACAGATATCAATTCTGGGTCCGGCGAATGATAAGCCGCATTAGTATATACCACATCATTATCCTGTGAATTTCTTACCCCGGCAACTCTTAGATCCTCGTTGATCTGATCATTCTGCAACGGAGTTATTATTTCCGGATCACGTTCGATAATTCTCTGCGTAACCTTTTTGAATATCGGAGCGGCTGCCAGTCCGCCGTATCTTCCTACTTTCGGTGAATTTAAAAGTATGAGGCAGACCATCTGCGGATTTTCTGCAGGAAAGAATCCAATGAATGAGGAATTATAATTTGCCTTCGAATAACTTCCCTCTACCAGCCGCTGAGAAGTTCCTGTCTTTCCTCCAATTGAGACTCCGTCAATCTTAGCATTTTTTCCTGTACCGTTCTCCACAACTCCTACAAGCAGCTTTCTCATTCTCAGTGAAGTTGATTCAGAAATAACTCTTCTCACTTCTCGGGGAGTGTTTTTAACGACAGTTTTACCATCGCGGCTCACTTCCCTGGATAGTATTCTTGGTTCGTATAATATCCCGCCGTTTACTATTGCACAGTACCCGGTAATCAACTGGAGAGGAGTTACAGCTATTTCATAACCAAATGACATAAATGTTTTTGTAAGGCTCCCCCAATCATCCGGTTTTTTCAGGGTGCCTTTTACTTCACCCGGGAGCGACACAGAAGTAATATTCCCGAAACCAAAGCCGCGGGTATATTTATAAAACGATTCATCATCAAGGCGCTGTACGAGTTTTGAGATGCCGATATTGCTCGATTGTTCGATAATCCCTTTAACCGAGAGATAGGCATGCTCGTGCGTGTCGCTTATATAAACTGATTTAACCTTATAACGGCCGTTCTCAACAAAAACTGATTCGTTTTCCTTGCAAAGGTTCTGGTCCAGTAATGACGCCAGCGTAAATGATTTAAAGGTTGAACCAGGCTCATAGGTATCGGTAATGGCCCTGTTCCTTCTCTGATCATCTGAATAATCCCAGTAATTATTTGGATCGAAGTCTTCATCATTAGCCAGTGCGAGTATTTCACCTGTGTTTGGATTCATAATAATACCCACACCTGAGGCAGCCTGAAACTCCTTTACACCTGCAGCAAGTTCCTCTTCCAGGATGGACTGGTATGCCTTATCAATGGTTAGATATATATTAAGTCCGGGGATGGCAGGTTTCGTCTGCTCTTCCTCAACAGTAATCATATCGCCAATAGCATCTCTCTCAACTATCATCGCGCCGTCCTCACCTGAGAGGATATCGTCAAAAGTTTTGGCCACTCCACTTACACCGCTGTAATTATTGTTCACATAGCCCAATATGTGAGCAGCAAGATCTTTGTAATAGTAAACTCTTGTGGGATCATCAACTGAAAATACCGACGGCATTCTTACACTTTTCAGAAGAATAGCCTTTTCTCCGGAAACCTTCTTTTCAAGACAGACATTCCTTCCCTTTGCTTTCATAAGGTTAAGGTAATGGGTTTTTGTTTTACCGAATACAGATGCAAACTTATCGGCTATCCTGATCTTATCTGCCGCAGAGGTCATCCGCATATCTGCAAAGAAGGTTATGTCATCTCTGTTATATACAAGGAGAGAATTATTCCTGTCGTAAATCAGTCCGCGCTCTGCCCTGATCTTATCTACTGAAGTCTGCTGCCTTTCCGCATAATACCTTAGCTCTTCACTTTTTACTATCTGGATATCAACCAGTTTGATTATCAGTATCACAAAGCTGATAAAAGCAAAAAGGACTATAAGCAGCAATCTTCGGTTAATCATACTTTTCTTTTAACTGATTTTCAATTTGTTCAATTTGTTCCTTATCAATTTTTACTTTCAACACCGGCGGGCCTCCTCTAATCATTCCGAGTTCTTTTTCCGCGATCTCAGTGATTCTTTCTTCCGAGGATAGAAATTGCTGTTTAACTGTCAGGTTTACCTGCCAGTTACTTTTCAGGTCAAGTTGTTTTTCCGCCAGAACTTTTTCTTTGGTAAGTTCTTCACATTTCAATTTTATCCCGACATAAAAAAGTACCAGTACAATAAACGAAGTAAAAAGCAGGAGACTAAAGAAGAGAAATGGTTTCGAGCCTTTCTTCATACTCTCTCCGCAGCTCTTAGTTTTGCACTCCTCGCCCTGGGGTTGTTTGAAGTTTCTTCAAGCGAGGCTATAACAGGTTTTCTGGTAAGTATCTTTAGTCTCCTTTCCTTATCACACTGACAAACCGGATATTCTTTAGGGCAGATGCAATCAAGCGTTTCATATTTAAAAGTTTCTTTTACTATTCTGTCCTCAAGCGAATGATATGAGATAATCACAATTCTTCCGCCTTTCTTCAGAAGGCTTGTGGATTTATCAAGAAACGTCTTCAGCACTTCAAGTTCGTCATTCACATAAATCCTCAGTGACTGGAATATTCTGGATAAGGTTTTGTTCTGGTTTTTCGACGGAATCACTCCTTTAATTATTTCCGTCAGCTGAGAAGTAGTTTCTATTCTGTATTCATTTCTCCGCCGGCCTATTTCGCGCGCTATTCTTCTGGAAAGCCTCTCTTCGCCGTACTGGAAGAAAATATCTGCAAGATCTTCTTCAGAAAATGAATTTATTATGTCGGTAGCGCTTATAACTTTAGATTTATCCATCCTCAGATCCAGTTTTGCTTCCTCTCTGTAAGTAAATCCCGATGAGGGATTGTCGAGTTGAAACGAGGAAACTCCAAGATCTGCAAAAATTCCGTCAAAGAACCCGAATGATTCTATCTTCGCGATAACATCTATTTCAGAAAAATTAAAATTATAAAGTCTTGCACGGTCATCTTTAGAAAATTTTTCTTTTGAAAAGCTGAATGCATCTTTGTCTACATCCGAAGCAGCTACAACCGCGTCTTCATTCAGAATGTTTAAGAACGCTTCGGTATGTCCACCGAATCCAAGCGTCGCATCAAAATATTTTCCTGATTTGTCAGTTATCAGGTAATCAATACTTTCATTCAATAAAACCGGCATGTGATGAGTCTTCATCTTTACGCCATTACTTTTGCAGCAATCTCTTCGTAAGTTTCAGAAGACTGTTCCAGGTATTCCTTGTAAGTTCCGGGATTCCATAATTCAATCTTCTTCAGCGCGCCTAATACAAGCACTTCTTTTTCTATTTTTGCATACGCTAATAAGTTCGGTGGAATTAAAATCCTTGATTGTGAATCAAGGTTATCTTCCGTAGCGTACTGCAGAATCATCCTGATAAATTTTGCTTCCTGCGGATTAAAAGGGTTTAGGTCGATTAGTTTCTGTTCAAAGTGCTGCCATTGATCCATTGGATAAACATCGATACAGTTGGCCGTCCCCTGCGTCATTACGAAAGTATCGTTCGCTTCGGGTGAGAGCTGACGCCTTAATTTGGCCGGTATACTTAACCTTCCTTTGGAATCAACTGAGTATGTATATTGTCCTCTGAACAAATCTTTCAACCTTTATTGGTAAAACTCACCACAATTCCCCACAACTCCCCAAAATTAACATAATTTAATCTGGAAAGTCAAGATTTTTTTTTCATTTTCACCACAAACATTAAAAGAATTTTACTTTTTGAGCCCATTGTGTGAGCAATGAACTAAAAGAGTTCAATAAATGCTGCTTCATGGTGAAGGTGAACACAATATGATTTTACAGCAGACGTCTAAAAGGGTGAAAATTGAAGTACGCATAAAATAATTTTAGTTTTGATGTATGAATAAATTTCAACAAATAAAATTCGAACGAATAAATGACAGGTAAAAAAAATGTTCACAAAAAAAACTTATTTAGTTATAGTTTTACTGGGAATTTTTATGGCTGGATGCAGCAATAACAAACAGGGAGAAAACGATAGCCCGGTTTCACAAAAAGACACGGTGAGGACAAATCTTTTCGGGACAGAAGTATCCGATCCCTTCCGCTGGCTTGAAAACAATGACGCACCTGAAGTACAGCAGTGGATTGCCGATCAGAATAAATACGCTGACAAGGTTCTGTCAGGTTTTTCTGAGGGTAAAAAAATTGAGGATAGAATAAAGGAATTAGAAACAACGGGGGTTGAACAATATAATCCTAAGTTGATGAATGGTCAGTTGTACTTTATGCAGTCTACCCCTCCCCAGGCCCAGGCAGTGGTCGCCACTAAACGATGGCCTGATGGGAACACAAGCGTACTCGTTGATCCGAATAATATGGGCAGTGGCATTGCGATAACTGGATTCTGGCCATCCCCGAAAGGAAATTATCTTGCCTACACAACCGCAGAGGGAGGCACAGAAGCTGCAACAATCCATGTCAGGGATACAAAATCAGGTAAAGATTTACCCGATTCTTTAGTCAGTGCAGGCGGCGGAGCAACACCCGCGGGTATGGTCTGGGATGCAGATGAGAAAGGGTTAACATACGTTCGGCTTCCGATGCCTGGAACTGTCCCCGATTCTATATCGCAGTTTAATGCTGCGCTTTATCATCATAGCTTGAACCAGCCGCAGGAAAATGACAAATTGGTTTTGGGGAAGGATCTATCCAAAGTGGCGGAATACACCTTCATTCCGTCTGCGGATGGCAGCCAGGCAGCTATGTTCGTTCATTTCGGCGATGGTAATCCTGATTACGTTTATATACGGCAAAGTACAGAGGACTGGAAACAGGTACTGGATACAAGCGCCAACGTCAGAGTTTCTGATGAGATAAATTCCGGTGCTGCCTGGGATGCTGATGAGAATCTGCTCCTGGTGGCTTATAGTGATGCACCTCTCGGTAAACTTTTATCTGTTAAAAAAGATGGTTCATCCAAAGTTCTGGTGCCGCAAGGTGAATGGGCATACAATTCTGTGGCCGCTATTAAGAGTGGATTCCTGCTTATCAAGGTTAAAGGTCCGCAATGGAAGATAGATCAGTATGATAGTCAGGGTAAGTTGGTCGATACAGTCGGATTGCCGGGAGAGGGTATAGGGATTAATGCAGTGGCATCTTCACCCAAATCAAGTGAAGCATTGATTACTTATGCAGGCTGGGTTTTTCCCGAAAAATGGGATACTTATAATAGTGAGTCCGGTGAACTTAAAAATATCTTCGAAGTTAAGCCTGCGGCAGACTATTCAAAGATCAAGTACAGCGTGATTGATGCAGTTTCAAAAGACGGTACTAAAATACCTGTAACTATCGTCAGGATGGACAGCGTTACTCCCAATGGCCAGCGTCCAACGATTGTATACGGATATGGCGGGTTCGGTGTTACAAGAAAACCGCATTTCATAGGCCCGTACTTAGTATGGCTGGAAAACGGAGGCGTATTTGCCTTTACGAATCTTCGCGGCGGCGGCGAGTTCGGTGAAGGATGGCATGCTGCGGGTATGCTCGGTAATAAGCAGAATGTCTACGAGGATATGTATGCTGCAACCCAGGCCATGGTAAAGGATAACTGGACAGATAAAGAACATCTTGGAATAATGGGCGGCTCTAACGGTGGTCTTCTTATGGGCGCTCTCCTTACCCAGCATCCGGATGCTTTTAAGGCTGTAGTTAGTTTTGTGGGTATTTATGATATGATCAGAAATGAATTATTTCCTAACGGCCAATATAACATAAGCGAATATGGTACAGCAACAAACGCTGAAAACTTTAAGTGGCTGTATGCATACTCGCCTTATCATCACGTAAAATCAAATACGGCTTATCCTGCAGTACTTCTCGAAACAGGCATGAACGATCCCCGTGTTGCATCCTGGCAGTCCAGAAAGTTTGCAGCTGCCCTTCAGGATGCTAACACATCAGATAACCCGATAATATTATTGACAAGAATGAATGAAGGGCATGGTGTAACAGCTTCTTTTAGTCAGCGCTTGGGCAACTATGCTGCGTCGATGACATTCTTCGCTCACGAACTGGGATTAACTCTCAAATAATAATTTTTTTCTTTCCGGCTTCTGATATTTATACGAGTATCCGGGGCCGGATTTCCACCTGTGTCTGCTGTTGAAATCTGGATTAGTTTTTTCTATGGTGTTATAGAATGCAGGAAGAGAACTTGCAATGCGCCTGTGGGCAACTAAGTTGAGGTCCAAATGAGGCTGTGATGAACCTGGAGAAGAAAGTTCGATTATTAATAATTTGAGCCAACTGCCGGAATCGAACCGGCGACCTACGCATTACGAATGCGTTGCTCTACCAGCTGAGCTAAGTTGGCTTTTAAAAAACAAAAATGGCAAATGCAAAATAACCATTTACCATTTTATAATACAAGACGATACTGAGCGATTATCTTAATTTCTTCTTATGACGATTCTTTCTCAGTCTTTTTTTCCTCTTGTGTGTAGCCATTTTATGGCGTTTACGTTTTCTTCCACAAGGCATTATCTGCTCCTATTTATTATGTGATTCTAATAATTCCTGAGCCTTCTTCCCTATTTCGGAATTAGGATCGATCTGAACGGCCTTTTTCAGCCATTCCTGAGATTTTTCAAAATTTCCAGCTGTTAAGTTAACAATTCCCAGGTTTAAATACCCAATCTGATGCTGAGGAGAATATTGCAGCGCTTTTTCCATCTGTTTTACAGCTTCATCGTAATTGTGGAGATTGTAGTAACAAACCCCCATATCAATCCGTGCATCAGCGTTTGAAGGATTTTTTTCAAGATATTTCTGGTAGTCCACTATCGCCTGCTCATATAAACCCGAGTCGTTTTTCAGGTGAGCCAGTTCCAGCAGACTTGCGGTATCATCAGGATTACCTTTTACCTTTGCCTCAAGATCATTGATCCTCTGAATATTATTCAAATCAACTCCCGAACTCTGACCTGTCGCCTGGTTCTGTGCAGCTTGTTCCGGTTCGCCGGAACTCAATACGCCCGATGACCAGAGAATGATAAAAATAACAATGACAACTCCGCCGAAAATTATAAGGAGTTTCTTCTGATCAAGTTCTTTCGGCCTTGCAGAAGGTTTTTTAACGGTAGTTGTTTTAATCTTATTCTGCTTTGGTTTACTTTCTTTTGGTTTGGCCCTCTCAGATTTCTGCTTTGCGGATCCTTCTCCGGCCGGCTTTACCTCTTTAACAATTTGCTCTACCTGGCTTCCTTTTAATACCGCTCCGCAGTAATTACAAACCTTATTATCAACAGCATTCTCCTCACCGCAGTTATCACAAATAATCACTTCCTGTTTGTGTATTTCCTGCTTTTCTTCGGTGCTGCTGCTTTCACTGATATTCTTTAAATCAAATCCGCATTCAGGACAAAAATTATATTCCTGCTCCAGCTTAGTTCCGCAAGAGGGACAAAATTTAACCATTAATAATTAACCTTCTTTGTCTTTCATCCCGGCATCAACCATCTCCTTGAAGTCCTTGGAGAATTTAAATGTGGGAACATAATGCTCAGGCACAAAAACCTGCTCACCTGTTTTAGGGTTGCGGGCCTGCCTCTCTTTTTTCTTTTTTACCTTATAACTTCCAAATCCCCGGATCTCTATATTCCTTCCTTGCTTCAGGGCATCGATAACTGTTCTGAAAAAACCCTCAATAATTGCTTCGGTCTCAAGCTTCGTTAAACCGGTCCCTGTTGCCACTTTATCAACTATATCTGCCTTCGTCATATTTTTCTCCCGCTTACTTAAACTTAGAAATTATTCTAACTCATTGTTATTTAATAAGTTAAATTATCAAAGGGGCGGAAAAAAATCAATTATTTCAGAATGAGAGTATTGCACAACACATTATTATTACTAGGCTTACAGCATTTTGTTTCATCTCAAAATGATAATTTTTCCCATTATTTGATGAAATAGACAGTAAATATACGTTTATTTTTTATTTTATGAATGGTATAAATCTTGAATCTTTTCAGTAAAACTCTTCTATAGTGTGTCGATAAATATGGAACTTATACAAATAATTGAATCTACGGTATTTTTCTTCAGTCTGGGACTTCTCGTCCTGCTGATCATGTCCTACCTTCTTTTTAAGGTGAAAAATCGCTCTGTGAATTTCCCTCTTGAAAGCATTGAACATAATGCGGAACCGGACATTATTTACGAAAGAACTGCAGGGCGTGAAATAGCAAATGAACAGGAGATCAGGCTTAAGAAAAGGTTCACTGTCGTAAATGAAACCGTAGATAAACCCGCGGGACCTGCTCGATTATCGAGAGGCTATGAAATGAATTCACGATTCTATATTTACAAACCCGGCAGAAATAAGATCGTTACCAACCTTCAACTCTCAAGAATAAAAGATTAGTAAGTCTTCATATCTTCCTTAGCACAGAAAACGGTTATCCCGGAACGTGCAGAAGCCTATCCTTACTGTCCGGCAGACTGTTCAAACTCCGTATTCGTCACCATTTTGTGTGAATCATAGGGTGCAGCTTTGCCGCCAAGATATTTATGAAACCATTCAAGATGGGCGTTATAGTAAAGCGGCATCGATTTAACAAAATCCGGCCAGTGTCCGTCGTTCTTAAATATAATAAGCCGTGAATCTATTCCAAGCGTCTGTAATGTTGTAAAGAATTGTATGCTCTGGGTATAAGGAACACGGTAATCTCTCTCGCCAGTAATAATCAAGGCAGGAGTCTTAAAGTTATCAGCATAGGACGAAGGTGAATACTTTTTATACACATCTGAGTTCCAGGGTTGTCCCTTCAGATCCCAGTTCACAAACCAGAGTTCTTCGGTTGCACCCCACATCGATTCAAGGTCGAATATTCCCATCATAGAAGCAAGACACTTAAACCTGTGTGTCTGTGCTTCAAACCAATCCATCATATATCCACCAAACGACCACCCCATAGCACCTACCCTGCTGGTATCAACGTATGAAAGAGTTTCAAGTGAATCCGTTACCTTCATAAGGTCCTCGAATACCTTGCCTCCCCAGTCTCCGCTGATTTCTTCAGTGTACTTAGCACCAGATCCTGTAGAACCGTGAGGATTGGGGAATGCTACGATATAACCGGCGCCCGGGTAAACCTGCCAATCGCCTCTGAATGAATCCATCCATTGTCCCTGGGGACCGCCATGTACATTCAGTATAAGAGGATATTTTTTTTTCGGATCAAAGTCATGAGGTTTAACAATAAACACCTGCACCTTATGACCGCCTGCGCCTTCAACCCACATCTGCTCAACAGGTCTAACATCAACTGCTTCCAGGAAATCTTTATTCATTGAAGTAACCGGTTTGTAAACTTTAGTTGCGGTATTGATGCTGTATATTTCTGAAGGCTTACCTACCGAGCTTGATAAATAGTACACACCATTTTGATCCGGAGAAATATCGAATCCGGATACTGAAACATTTCCGGTAATCTGTCTAATACTGTCAGTTTTTATATCAAGTTGATATACAGGATCGGTGCCCTGGTAGGCCGCAGTAAAATAAAGCGTTTCAGAATCATCCCCCCATTTTACTGTACTTATAGTGTTATCAAATTTTTCTGTGAGATTTGAAACCTTTTTTGTATGGCGGTCATATATCGCCGCACGATACCTGTCCGCTTCATACTTCGGTGTAAGCTGCATCCTGAAAGCTATGTATTTCCCATCCGGAGAATAGACAGGGGAACCATCCCACGATTTATTTGAGGAGGTAATATCAACAGCTTTCCCTCCCTCGGCCGGAACAATGAATAGATCCGAGTTAGTTGAAATCGCATGTTGTGAACCGGGATTGTTTACGAAGCATAGTTCTTTACTGTCGGGCGAGAAGGCGTACTTAATATTGCCGCCAAGCTTATACATATCAGACAGAAGTTCGCTGTGTGCGATATCAGTATATTTCTTTGTACCGAGATTATAAACAAAAAGATGGGTTTCCTCTTCACCCCGGTACTCCGTCCAGTGTCTGAATAAAAGACTGTCGGCTACGTAAGCCTGCAGGGGACCTTCTTTAGATGATTCCCGAAGTTTCTTATTGCATTCGTTATCCGTACCGCAATCGGGAAAAATATTTGTAGTGAATGCTACAAGTTTTCCATCAGGAGACAGAATAGGATCGGAAATTCCACTCGATAAATCAGTGAGCTTTTCTGTGCTTCCGCTTTTTGTATCGTATTCATACAACTGACTATCTGCCAGGTAGTATAACTTCGCATCATCATTTGACCATAGAGGAGTCGTTTCACTCTTTTCTGAGGCTATCGCTTCCTTTATACCTGATCCGTCATTGTTTATAATGTAAATATCAGTGTTCGATTTTCCTTCTTTCAAATTATGGTTAGTCACTGTAAATGCAATCTCTCCGCCTGAATGAGAAAGCACCGGTTCACCCACATATTTTACTTTGTACAGGTCGTCTATTGTGAATGCTTTTTTCTGGGAGTAAACAGGTGAGGAGATTATCAGTAATACAATGATCGAGTATATGCAGTGTTTCATTGGACTCTTTCAGAAATATTCAAAAAATAAACTTATTAAATATTATAAGAGTAAATCAAATATTGAAGGTGATAATGAGCATTATTGATTAGAGCTGGATCCCGGTATATCAGGTTGTCCCGTGTAATAACGCCGTAAGTGTAGCGTTGGTGAAGCATTTGGAGAAACGTATATGAGACGTATGTGAGACGTATGTGAAGCGTATATGAGACGTATGTGATTTGTATTTTGTAGGAATTAAAAGCATAAATGCCACGGGAGGTTTAGTAATTCTCATCAGGATTAATTAAGATTTTACAGAAAGGAAAATTTTCAGTCGGGAAAAATCCTGATTAAGGGATATCGATCTGTTTACAATAGAACAGGTAAACCCTGGACATGCAAGTCACTCAGGGCAAAATGGTAGAATTTGGGAAGACTTCTCCCCTACTTGAGCGGGAAAATCCTCCGGAAATGATGGCTCAAAACCAACCGATACTTAAATCTTAGGCAGACGTTCCAGGTATGAACTATTGCTCAGGATGGCAAAGGTGTCGATTTTTCTTAATTCTTCGAGGTTGAGACAATCCATATAACTCATCGAGCTTCTTAATCCGTCGGATATGCCGTCAATTACGTTCTTCACCACTCCTTTGTACGGCACCATCGTCTCTTCACCTTCTATGAATTCGTTTCTCATCTTAACGCCGAATGAAGCCGAGCCGCGGTATTTCTTCCAGAGCTGTCCATTGTATTTAATAACTTCACCGGGAGTTTCTTTCGTTCCCGAAAGCATTCTTCCCAGCATAACTATATCTGCTCCAAGTGCAATTGCTTTTGCAGCATCGCCGGGACTTTTAATCCCGCCATCGGCTATTACCTTAATCTTCAGCTTCTTATCATAACGTGAATAAAGGACATTTAGTAAAGACGAAACCTGTCCGATACCAATACCCGTCTGAATTGATGTGGTACAAACACTTCCGCTTCCTATACCAACTCTCACAGCATCGGCTCCTGCCGACTCAAGTTGTTCCAGCGAAGCTCCGTGAGCAATGTTGCCTACTATAATCCGTGCATTAAATTGCTTTTTGATTTCTTCGGTATGGCAGAGCACAGCTTTATTATTAGCATTGGCGGTATCTATGCAGATTATATAATTTTTCCCGGCAAGTTTTTCAACTACTTCCATAGGAGTATTCATTGCAACCGAAACTGCCTTCAGGTTCACGCCGTTTTTCTGATCCTGCAGAACATCATCCAGAGATGAATCGAACCTGTTCAGAATGCCAATACAGCCCAGGCGGTTTAGTTCCTTGGCCATTTCGATCCCGGTAACTGTATCCATAGGACTGGATAAAACGGGCAGGTTTAATTTCTCACCCAAAAATTCACTTGCCGTATTTGCTTCGGTTCTTGATTTAATCCGTGAAACAGCTGTCGGGATAAGACTGATATCATCATAAGTTAATGACTGGTGGAATTCGTTCAATTCTCTTTTTGTGTAAACTTTCATTTGACTCTGTATTTAGAATAAATTGTAAATTTTTAATTGTTAATTGTTAATTAATTCCTCTGCCTCGTCAAGCAGCATATTCATTTTCTTTGTTACCGCGAGGATAGGATCAGGGGAATTCATATCCACGCCCGCACCGGCAAGTATATTTATAGAATAATCAGAACTGCCGGATCTCAGGAAGTTGAGATACTTCTCAACCGCGGGTTGGCCTTCTTTAAGAACTTTCTGTGCAAGTACTTCAGAAGCTGCAAAGCCGGTAGCATACTGGTATACATAGAAGTTGTAATAGAAGTGAGGCACCCTCGCCCAGGTAAATTCCTCCTCCTTATCAATTACCATTTCAGGACCCCAGTACTTCTGAAAAATATCCTTATACAGAGAACAAAGATCTCCGGAATTAAGCGCCATACCCTTTTCTGTCTTATCATAAACAAGCGCTTCAAACTCCGCAAACATTGTCTGCCTGTAAAATGTAGAAGTCACGTTGTTGAGATATTTTTCTATGAAATATAATTTCTCTTCCTTCGTTTCAGCCATCTTAATAAAGTACTCCAGCAGAAGCGATTCGTTAAAAGTCGATGCTACCTCTGCAAGAAATATTGTATAATTAGAATAGACATATGGCTGGGATTTCCCGGTATAGAATGAATGCATATTATGACCCATCTCGTGACTAAGTGTAAAAACGTCGTTCAGCAGGTCTGTCCAGTTCAGCAGTACATAAGGATGTACACCGAAAGTTGTTCCGGATGAATAAGCCCCGCTTTTCTTTGCCTGGGTTTCATAAACATCAATCCACCTGTTCTCAAATGCTGCCTGAAGCGAGTTCAGGTAATTTTCACCAAGAGGCTTCAATGATTTTAGAACGATTTTTTTTGCTTCTTCATAAGGGTATTTCCTGTCGAAGGCTGCAGGAAAAAGGGTAACGTACACGTCGTAAGCATGCAGTTCCTTTAGTCCCAGTATCCTTTTCTTCATACCGGCCCATCGGTACATAGGTGAAAGGTTCTCATTAACAGTCTTCACCAGGTTGTCGTAAACGCTGACAGGAATGTTATTCCTCCCAAGGGCAGCTTCCCTTGCGCTATCGTATTTTCTCGCCCTCGCTTCAAAAATATTTGATTTCAAACTTCCCGAAAACAGTACAGAAAGAGTGTTTGCGTATTCCACAAAAGGCTTAAAGTAGGCTTTGTACGAGCGATCCCGATAGTCCCTGTCTCCCGAATACATTGCAGCATAAAACCTTCCATGAGAAAGCTGAACTTCATTTCCCTTCTCATCTTTCACCAATGGAAATTTCATATCTGCATTCGTGAACATCGAAAAAACATTGTAGGATGTCGGAGTCAGCTCACCGGCAAGCGCAAGTATTTCTTCCTCTTTTTGTGTGAGCGTGTGGGATTTTTTCCTTAAAAGATCTTCTATGGAATGTTTGTATACTTTCAGTTCTTCGTGTGAGTTAATCATCGTGTTCAGGTTATCTTCAGGTATATTCAGCAGCTCAGGCTTTATGTAGGAGCTTACGGTTGATACGCGGGAATAAAGAGATTTAACACGTTCGTCCATTGATTGATATTTCCCTACTCTCAAATCAACGTCCTTTGCAAGCATAGTGTACAGGTAGAGTCTTTCAAGTTTAATCCCGACTTCATCGTCAAACTTCAGGCATTCAAGCAGGCTATCTGCGCTTTCACTCATCTTCCCGGTAAAATTTTTATACCAGCCGAGGTTATCCTGGATCCATTTGAAGTCGGCTTCCCACTCTTCAATAGATGAATAGATATCATCCAGATTCCACTTATAATTTACCTCGATTTCCTCTCTTGAGGGCAAAGCTAACGTCCCTGCTGTTTCCGGGGAATAATTTTCCTTCTGTAATAGGTTATGCATAATTGATAAACCCCTGTCAGGATTTTATATAAAGAAAATATTGTTAATTAAAATTATTATTTAATATAAACCATCTTTCGCGATAACATTATCCCTTTGAACTTCAGTTCGTATATGTATACGCCGCTTGAAAGGTTTTCTCCATCCGGATTGAAAGTAACCGAATAATTACCGGGATTTTTTTCGCCTTCAATCAAAGTCGTAATTTCATTGCCGAGGATATCGTATACTTTCAGACTAACGTTGCCGCTTTCCGGAAGTTTGAATCTGATCTTTGTCTCCGGGTTGAAAGGATTCGGATAATTCGGCATCAGTTCAAATTCTGCCGGCGCAGCAGCGGGTGTTCTAAGTTCAGTTACCTCGGGTATCAGTACAGTTTTCAACCCCGGCACGGTGACGCTTCCAAAGCCCGGAAGAACCGAAAGGTCAATAGTTTTCGAAGGCATTATCTCCTGAACCAGCCAGCTATCCTGAGCAATCCATTTCGTTGTTTCAAGCCGGATGAACTCGATGGGGATCCCAATGATAACATAACTCACGGTAGTCGATAGCAAAAACTTTTTACAGTTAAATGTTCCGGCTTCGGTTTGAATAGTTTCATCATTCAGTCTTTTACCAAGGTAGCCGAAACGCAGCTGATAATTGTTACCATTAATGTTGAGGCTAGTATCTTTCGTAAAAATAGTATACCCGTTATTCACAGCCTGTCCGAACCGGAAAACAGAATACCAGTTTTCAAGTGATTGGATAACTCCAAGCACTGTTGAGTCAAGTCCAACTGAATCAAGCAGCGTTGTCAGATTGCCTAGATTTGAAACCCTGAAGTATTGATGAGCATCGGTGTTTTCAAATGAAAAAAAAGAACTATCGGTAAAGGGCATATAATTTATCAGATTATATGTTCCGTTTTTCGATAAAACAATATCGGCACTCCGTCCCATAAAAGTTGTGACAACTGCAAATGAATCAACCCTGAAATAAGTCAACGAGTCAACTTCATTATTCGCTGAATCCAGAGGTATTACCTTGTAATCCCATCTGTATCCGGCTGACTGAGGGAAAAAATCACTTGCCTGCTGGGCAAATAAAAGTGTACCGGTCAAGGTGAATAAGATTAAAAGTAAAATTCTTTTCATTTTATAACCATTTTTTTAAGGTAATTTTCAAACGGAACTTAAAGCACAACCTTCGCAATTTACTGAAATACAATCTTAATTTCTAAATAAAACCTGCTGATTTTTTTAGGAGATTTTTTTCCTCAACAGGGCGCTGTAAAATACTGTAATCATAAGTAAAATGAATAAAAATGAGGGAATGACATAAACGGAATACTGCTTTCCTGCCTTAAAAAATCCCTCCCAGCTGCTGTATTCTCTTGCAAAGAACAGATTGATTATAATGTCAGATCCGCTGCCGAATAACAGCACAATACTCCATACTGAACTGAATATTATGAAAGAAAACCAATATATATTCTGAAGCTTTGTAACAAAGAAAGAAGCTGTCAACGACAGCAGAATGAAAGATCCGGTGCTGAACAGAGAGAACCCGCCGTCCAAGGGAATAAATTCAAACCCGAACAGAAGCACCAATCCCGTAAATACCTTTATATATGAAATATTTCCGCTGCCCGGGAGAACGATGAGGACCATAAAAAGCATACACATTTGTGGAAAATTCCACGCAAAGTAAAGAGGATAATCAAAAACGGAAGAAAGGCCGAATTCGTAAAAATAATCGGGATCCCCGGGTTTGATTGCTCTCAAAAAGTATAAAGCAATAAATACGACTGCCAGCGACAATAATATCCAGAAAACAGGGATAATTTTTTTCCTGAAGAGAGGTTTTTTTAAGGATTCCCAAAGCTCAGAAATATTCTCTTTACTTAACAGCAGTACGAAAGGAAGAATACATCCAAGGTGAAAACGGAATCCCAGGAAGATGAAATAAGTATCAAGCCCGAAGTATCTCAATGTAATTCCTGCTGCATTTACCAGGATAAATGCAAGGATAATTCTAGAATAACTCAAGCTGTTACTCCCTCCTGATCAATTAATCTCATCTTTTTTCAGCTCAGTTCCAACTCCATGATTGTATACCAGCTTACCGCCATGATCCCCGGTCTGATAAACAAAATATAACCCTATCGCCGCCAGCAGAAGGAAAAGATATTTTGCAGATCCCTTGAACTTCTTTTTAAGAAAAAGGAACGTTCTCAGAACCAGTAGCCCTGTGAAATACCACAGAGTAATCGTTGCATACTCTTCGTGTTCTGAAATCAATCCGGTTGGAATAGCAGCACCTTTTTCTTTCCATTTTGAAGCAATCTCTGCAGCCTGATTGCCGGTAAAAACAGCTGCCACGGCAGTCAGCACTCCCAGGAAAAGGAACAGATACGCAGCCTTTTGAAAGAATTCCTTCCCCGAAATTATCCCGGTAATTTCAAGCACCGCATAGATCGCCATAAAAGCAATCGGGAAATGAACGATCTGGGGATGAAGCTGAGCGAGGAATTCCATCTAACTCCTTAATCTACTACGAAAAACTATTAACAATAACCTAATCACTACCATTCCCGTTAGGAAATACACATCTGTAACCTCTATCTACTCCCTTAACCCCAATCCCGTAGGGATTGAACCTGTATATTTTCACTTCTAACTTCTCCAACTTAATACTTTACTTTGTAAAGAAACAATCCTTTAGCAGGCACTGCTTCGGCCGCCCTTTCACGATTTCGCGCATTTATAACCTGTTCTATATACTCCCTGTCCAGGTTTTTCTTTAACGCAAAAAGCAGAGTCCCTGTCACAGCCCGCACCATCCCGTGCAGGAACCGGTCAGCCGAAATATAAAAAAACACCATATCATTGCTTTCCCTCCAGCGAGCCTCAAATATTTCACAAACCTTATTTTGGGTATCTGTATTTTTCCGCGAAAAGGAACTGAAATCATGCTTACCCAAAACAGAACCTGCCAGGTTATTCAGCTTTAAACAATCTAATTTAAAATGATAGAACAAGGAATATTTATCATAGAATGGCGATTTGTATTTTGAAATAAGGTAAAAATACGACCGCTTCCTGGCATCAAACCTTGCATGAAAATTCTCGTGAACCTTTTCAAGCTTCAGAATGGAAATATCTCTGGGCAGAACTGAGTTTACAGAATAAATGAACCTTTGCTGATCTATCTCCTGCTCAGTCCTGAAATTTGCCGTTTGCCCAATTGCATGCACCCCGGTGTCCGTCCTTCCCGATCCGATCAGGTTTATCTTCTCTTTAAGAAGCGTCTGAATTGATTCAGTAATCTTCTGCTGAATTGTGATCTGACCTTTCTGAATCTGCCAGCCGGAATACCCTGATCCGTCATACTGGAGTATTATTTTATAATTGTTCAATGCGCTTTAATGTTTAATTATCCTACTAAAAATAACTATATCATTGAAAAACAGGAAATAAAAACGTGTTTTGTTTATTTCAATCTTAGTCACACAGGTGTTTTACTGTGACTGTAATAATAGTGAATCGGACTACTTACCAATATTTTGTTCGCGTGTTAGAAATAATATATTTTGAGGAGTATATATGCTGTGGACAATTTTTGTAATCCTTCTGATTCTATGGCTGCTGGGTGTAGTAACAGCGTACACCCTGGGCGGATTCATCCACATTTTACTGGTTATCGCTGTAGTAGTGCTTATAATCAGGTTAATTCAGGGACGAAGAGTATTATAAATCAAAGAATTATTAATAAACAGGAAAGGGAAAATTATGAATAAGAAACTTGTTTTGTCGCTCGTTTTAAGCATGTTTGTGACATTTATATTCGCCTCCTGCACAGACAGGAATAACGAGGACGAGAATGCCAACAACGGAACAACCATGAACGAGAATGTAAATCCGAACAATAATCCAAATGCAGCAGAGAACCAACCCGTTGTTATTTTTAATTATAACAGAGATTATACCTATGATCAGAGAGATCAGCTTAAGAGTGATCTTAATGATGCTATAGATAACCTTAATGACAAGATCGACAATATGCAGGATAAAGCGGATAATGCAAGTCAGCAGACGCAGGACTGGTATAATAATCGTATAAAAGAACTTAAAGATAAAAGAGACAAGCTGAAAGATGAAGTAGATAAAATTGATGATACTTCGCAGGATGACTGGGATCAGTTCCAGGCTAACGTAAGGCAGGACTGGAATGATGTACAGCAGTCATGGAACAATGTACTTGATCATATGAAGGCAAACACAGATAATTATTAATAACTTCACACAAAAAGAGAGGCTGTCTTAAAAAGAAATTTTTAACTCAGCCTCTTTTTTTGCCTTCGCGAGTGAGTCCTCGAGCAAAGCAATCACCCGAATTCACCTTATATCAGCACAATCACTAAATAACCCAATGATATAACTGAAAGGATCCCCAGCCCGGTATAGGTATATTTTCTCAATTCTTTTGAACCCCAGACCGCAGAAATAATGGCTTTTACAATGTTGTTGGATATAGTCGCGATGATCACAGCAGTCATAGCTACTTCTGATGATACATTGCCGCTCGCAAGTTTAGCAAGAGAAAGCACTATAGCATCCACACTTGTCAATCCGGCAAGCGCACTCGCAGCGTAAAGACCTTCGGAGCCAAGATAAACCTGCCCCGCTTTCGCGGCAAATATTACAATCCCGAAGATTACTCCGAATAAAATTGCTGATTTCAGCCTGAACGGGTTATTTAACTCAATAGCATCATGCTTTCCATTGGTGAATTTTTTAGACATTATTATGCTGATCACAAAACCTGATATTGTAAAAATTAACAGGGGAATCCACAGGACTCCGATCAGCCCACTGTTAAGAATTAGTACAACAATAAAAACTCTCGTATACATAATCGTTGATGCCAGCAGAATGCCCACACCAAATTCGGGTGAGAGCGAACTATTCTCCTTACTTTTTTTAGATAAAGAGAACGTCACAGCCGTGCTTGAAACCATTCCCCCAAGCAGGCCGGTAATAAATATTCCTTTCCCCTCTCCGAACACTTTAATCAGTATGTATCCCACAAAGCTTATTCCGCTTACCAGTATCACCATATACCAGATAAGCCTGGGATTTAATACATTCAATGGGCCGTATGTTTTATCCGGAAGAAGTGGAAGCACAATAACAGTTATTATAGCAAGTTTAAGCGTAGCGTATAAGTCTTCTTCGCTCACCTTTCCCACAAACTGATGAAGCTGCAGCTTAAGTGTAAGGAATAGGGTAACTATTACAGCTATTACTGCCGCAAGTATAATGAAATTGAAATAGACCACCGTGCCAAGCAGGAATACGATAAAAAGTGCTATCTCGGATGTAGCCCCCGGTCTGCCCGATTTTGCTGAAAAAACGTGTGATGTTGTAACGAGTGAGGCAAATCCTGCAAAAATTATAAAGTATACCCAGTAAGAGGTAAAAGACGCAATGAGCCCCGCAACAAATCCCAGTAAAGCTATCAAAGGCGTCGTTCTTACACCGGCAAACATTTTTTCATCGTGAGGACGTGAATGCTCCCTTTCTAACCCTATCAGCAGCCCTATCAGTATAGCAACCCCAAGCTTCTGTAAAAGGATGAACAGATCTGTAGAGGTCAGAGCTGTATCGTTCTTTAATAAATATTCAGGTAGAAGTTTTAATGTATCCTGCATAAATGATAAACCTCACTGTTAAGATATAATTTATTCTTTAAGTTTTCTACAAAAAGGAATGAATAATGAATAAGATTTATGTGATGCCAAAAGATAATAAATGGGCTGTAAAACGAAATGAGGAAGATAAACCGATTGATGAGAAGGATACTAAAAAGGAAGCGATAGAAGCTGCTAAGGAAATAGCAATAGGACTTGATGCCTCGCTTGTTGTTTTAAGAAGAGATGGAACAATAGAAAACCTCGGTCAGGATTCCGTTGATCCTTTCCCCGATGAAGATAAAGGACCTGACTACAACAACTTTAACGACGAAGGCGTGTGATCATTGAAGGTTTTCGAATGCAGACTGCATATTTAAGATAGAAGCAAGGGCCTTGTACTATGCACCAGGCCCCATCCTACTTAACATAAACTGTTTTAATATTTACGAATTCCTGGATTCCGAACCAGGATAATTCCCTTCCGTAGCCAGATTCTTTTACCCCGCCAAACGGCAGCCGTGGATCGGATTTAACAAAAGCATTCACGAAACAGTTTCCGGCATTCAATTCTTCTCTTGCAATCTTTTCTCCGCGTTTAACATCGTTTGTAAAAACAGCAGCACCCAGTCCAAAGATTGAATCATTAGCAATTTTTACAGCATCTACTTCATCAGTAGCCCTGATAAGTGAGGCGGCAGGACCAAATAATTCCTCATCGTATGCGGGCATACCCTGTCCCACATTCTCGAGTACCGTTGGCGGATAGTAAGCCCCTTTCACTTCGGGTATTTCTCCTCCAAGCAGAAGTCTGGCTCCCTTTTCGATACTCTTTTTCACCTGGTCATGCAGATCATCGCGCAGAGTATCTCTTGCCTGTGGACCAAGAGCATTCGATTCATCAAATGGATCCCCCATCTTCTTTGCCTTCATCTTTTCAACAAACAGATCCCTGAACCTGTCATATACTTCTTCAACTATAATAAACCTTTTTGCCGCTATGCAGCTTTGTCCCCCGTTTATTAATCGTGAAGTTACACATGTATCTGCCGCAGCCTCAAGATCAGCATCCTCCAGCACTACATAAGGATCGCTTCCTCCAAGTTCAAGCACGGTTTTCTTTACGAGCGAACCTGCTTTTGAGGCAACTGCTTTCCCTGCAGGTACGCTTCCCGTTAAAGTCACTGCTCTTATTTTTTCAAGCTCAATTACTTTATCCATATTTTTTGAGGATACAACCAGTGTCCGGAACAGGTTCTCAGGAAAACCTGCTTCCCTGAAAACTTCTTCAATAGCCAGTGCACATCCTGTAACGTTAGAGGCATGTTTAAGTACACCCGCATTACCCGCCATTAACCCCGGAACAGCAAAACGGAAGACCTGCCAGTAAGGGAAATTCCAGGGCATAACTGCAAGCACTACTCCTAGCGGCTGAAATGTCACAAAGCTTTTTGAGGCATCGCTTTCCACTATCTTATCTTTCAGAAATTCCTCACCGTTCTCAGCAAAATAATCGCATAACCGGGCGCATTTTTCTGCTTCGGAACGCGATTGTGCTATGGGCTTCCCCATTTCTTCTGTCATTAGCCGTGAATGTTTCTCCAGATTTTTCCTGAGTATTTCGCCTGCTTTCTTCATCATCTGAGACCTGGTAGAGAATGAAATGCGCCGCCAATTGCTGAATTCCTTATCGGCTGATGATATTACCCGGGTGACCTCTTCAAGGTCCATTTCTTCGTATGCTTTTATTTCTTCTTCTGTTGCGGGGTTAATAGATTTGATCATTATTCATCCTTTTTGAAATCTGATGCTAAATAATAACCAATTTGAAGGAAAATTTCCCTGAAGGGATGAAAGATGTCTATCAGCTGTTATTCAGATCAACTTTTTTTCTTTATTACAACAAGGGTTTTATCATCTGAATATTGTCCGCTCTTCGAGAACTTTATTACATCTTCCAGAATTGCGTAAGTTATTTCCCGGGGAGATTTATCTTTTACGCTCACAAGCAGTTTTTTAAGTCTGTCTTCACCGTATAAATCAAAATTCTGATCTGCTGATTCAGTAACGCCATCCGAATATATAAGGAGAATGTCATTCTTCCGGAAGTTGATGTTATCTACTATGTATTTTCCGTGAGGAGTAGGACCAAGTACCGGTCCTGTAGGTGCAAGCTCATCTATTTCATTTGATTCGTACTTCAGGAAGAACGGCGGGTTGTGCCCTGCATTAGCGTACAAAAATAATCCGCTCTTATCCGGTGAAAGCTCACCGTAAAAAAGTGATGCAAACTTATCATCAGCAAATATTTTATTCACCAGTTCATTCATCCTCTTCATCATCGGGGATATCTTAAGTTCAAAATTGCTGGCCATCCTCAGAGCGCCGGAAATATACATTGCCTCAGCCGATGCGCTTACGCCTTTGCTGGCGGCATCACCAACTGTAACACCGAGACGGTCTTCACCGACTTCAAGGTAATCAAAAAAATCTCCGCCCACTATCTCGGCAGGATTGGTAACCCCGAATATTTCATAGTCGAAAAAGTGATATTCATGTTCCGGAAGGATGCTTTTCTGCAGCTCCCTCGCTTTATCAAGATCTGCTTTCAGATGATAAACCGATGAAGCCGCTCTCCTTTGTTTGATTCGCGAAGTTAAGGCAGTAGCAATTATATTAAGTGTAATACGGAAATCTTCATCGATGCTTTCACTGTTCAACGCAAGAAGATATTCATAATAGGGTTTTTCATTCAGTTTTATTTTATCACCTACACCGGATGCAGAATACTTAAATATACCTTTCTGCCTGAGAATTTCATTGGTTTCATTTCCTAATACAGTTCTCTCCTTGGCTATGAAATCAAAAATAGGGTACTCGCGTATTAATATCCTGAATTCAGGGTGAATCACCTCTACTGAACCGGTCTGGTACAGAAGAGCGTAGCTCCCTTCGTCCATTTTTAGTTTCCAGAGCCTTCCCCCGGTAACATTAATTTCTTCATTCGCAATAATCTGGTTGAGCACCTCGATCATCATATCCTCTTCTGAAGGAAATTTCTGTGATGCTATTGTTTCTACGGTTTTATATAATTTTCTCTGATCCATAGGGTGAATTAAGGGAATTTGGCGAATTAACGAATTCTGCGAATTAAAAAACTATTACATTAATGAATTGATGAATTTACGAAATTATTAACTCAATCCGCAAAATTCTCAATTAGTTAAAAAATCTATCATCTTCTGAATAGCGCGTTTGCAGACGGGACAGAAATTATTCACTGTCGCAGATTTCATGCTGCAGTCCTCCATCGGTCTGTATACTCCTTTTGCAACATACCCGCCTCCCTCGAAAGCACCAACCTTGCCGGAGTATTGCGCGGTTTCAGGTGTGGGTATGGGAGTGTTTTCATCTACCATATCTTTCCATTTCAAACCAAAGTTGACCAGAGTCGTAATGTTAGGTTCAAGGGGTTCAACATTCAGAGGATAAAAGTCATTGTAAGCAACATCTGATGTATAATACTCATCAGCAAGAAACGCAAAACCATGTCCGAATTCGTGAGTAAAAACGTATTCGCTGAACATATTATCATTAACACATACAGAATAATAATTGTAAATAGCGCCGCCACCGTATTTATTGGAATTGACAAGTATGTAAATCTGGTCGTATGGAGCATTGGCAGCCAGATCACGCACCGATTTATAATCTGATGTCATCAGGTAACGTTCAAGGTCAAACGTGTAAAACTGAGTATTCATCAGTGTCTTATTCCAGATATCCCTCGCAGGAATATCTGTTCCCTCTTCCTGAGATGGAGCCTCTACACCCCGGATATTAAACTTATCCTTGTTTTCAGAATATGGAGATGCGCTGAACAGATAATCTGCAAATTTCTTACAGTCGGATTTGAATTCATCCATCTCATCCTTCGTATATCCTTCAGGAAGCATAACAATATCCACCTTATTAGCAGGATCGCCATTGTTAACCACTTCGAATGAAGGATATTCAAGTCGTCGTTCCGGTGAGATGAAGTAATTATCCGGTTCGACGTCATACTCAAACTTTTTATGCAGTTCATTCATCTTATCCCGACTGTAAAATTCAATTCTAATCTCCTCTTTAGGGAAAGGCATAGTAACCGTTTCGCTGAAGGTTTTCACCGTATGTTTTGCTTCATCGGTTGTCTGCCACTCATCGAATAAGGTGGAATAGGTATGTGAGAATATCAGTTTATTCTCCTCCCGGTCAAATACTTTTACTTCATAATGTCCATAATTAAAAGTATCGACAAGATTGGTTTTTGATCCTCCCCAGTAAGGCTCTTCCTTAAGCTCATCAATTGAATATGAATCATTGAGACTATCGCCTGTATGGAAGTAATCAACTCTCAGTGTTTTATCTTTAAAATAATCATCGAAATTCACTTGAGGATACAGGGTAACTGAAATAAAAATTAATAAAAGGATGGTTTTCATTGTCATTCCGGAATAATAATTAGAATATATCCAAAATTAAAAAATCAGACTATAACTTTTCTCGATCCCGGTTTGACGAGAGGAATATTTTCTTTACAAAGAGGACATTCGTCGGGTGCATATGAAATTACTTCCATTTTCATAGTGCTCTTTTGAGGATATCCGAAATCGACTCTACCGTTGCTGCGGTCAACAATGAAGCCTACTCCTACCACTTCTCCTCCCTGCTGTTTCACGATATCTATTACCTCGAAAACAGAACCGCCGGTGGTAACCACATCTTCACATACTAATATCTTTTCTCCCTTCTCTATCGTAAAGCCTCTTCTCAATGTCAGCTTCTTATCTTCTCTTTCCGCAAATATAGATCTTTTGTTGAGTTGGCGGGCAACTTCCTGTCCCACAATTATTCCACCCATAGCAGGAGAAATCACGGTATCGATTTCATAATCCCTAGAATAATCCGCGATGATTCGGCAGACCTGCTCAGTATATTCAGGATACTGAAGAACCTTAGCACACTGGAAGTACATATTGCTGTGTCTTCCTGAAGTAAGCAGAAAATGTCCCTGCAGTAAAGCCCCGGTTTTTTTAAAGATTTCAAGAATATCATTTTCATTCGAGATCACTTAGGAAATCCTCCATTTCTTTTGCTGATTTATTATCCCCTGTTTTATTTGCTGTTTCTATTCCCCTGATGTATAATTCTTTAGCTTCGTTAATTTTGTCCTGCTTTTCTTTCAGCTGAGCATACTGTAGATAACCCGGCACGTAATCAGGTTCACTATCCAGCAGCTGACGGAAATATTTTTCCGCAGCATCAAACTGCTGGTCAGACATATACTCAAGTGCCAGTCCGTATAAAGTAAAAGGATCGTTCGGATCCTTTTTATAAAACTCCAGCAGCCCTTCAAGTCGTTTGTTCATTCCCGGATATCAGATGTTTTCGATTTTCTCTGCCAGCTTGAAATCATTCTCAGTAACACCGCCGGCGCTGTGGGTAGAAACGGTAATCTTTACTTTATTCCAGTCGTGTAGAAAGATATCGGGATGATGATCCATTTCTTCTGCCCTGTCGCCTATTTTATTCACAAAGCTTAGTGCCTCTTTAAAGTCCTTTAGCTCGTATTCTTTTCCTATTCGGTTGTTTTTGTATTCCCAGCCTTTAAGACTGCCGATCTTTTCGTTGATCTTAGTTTCTTCCAGGGCCTGCATCATCGCCTCCGTTTGTTATTACAAATAGGTAAAGCATCCTCACTCCGTTCAGAAAAGACACTTTCCGAAACGGGTTCGAATAACATTTTTTCTGCAGGAAATTTAAATAAAAAAAAGGCGTATTAAAAGAAATACGCCTTTCGTGGTTAATATTATGTAATAACTCACATTAAATTATGAGCCGGATTCACCTTTACCGGGCTGTTCTTCCTCTTCATCCGTTAGGTTGATATCCATATTCTCATTCACGAATATCAGTTCTTCCATATTCTCAACATGCTTTGCAATGATCTTCGAACCATCTTTGAATTTGGCTCTTAGTATCTCCTCGGCAATCGGATCCTCGACATATTTCTGGATTGCACGTCTTAACGGTCTTGCACCGAATTTCTGATCGAAGCCTTTTTCTACCAGGAATTCCTTAGCAGTCTGATCCAGTGTAAGTTCCATCTTGTTTTCGTGAATATTCTTATGAAGCTCTTTCATTTCGATATCGATAATTTGGAGTATATCCTCTCTCTCGAGGTTTCTGAATACAATTGTTTCGTCGACACGGTTGAGAAATTCGGGATTGAACAGCTTCCTCATTGCTTCTTCCACGGTGTTTTTAAGACTTGCATATCTGTCTGCTGCATCTTCACCGCCGAAACCAAATGAGCTAATGTTTTTGATATCCCTTGCACCAATGTTCGATGTCATTATAATAATGGTGTTCTTGAAATCTACTTTTCTGCCGAGACTATCGGTAAGCATTCCGTCATCGAGAACCTGCAGAAGTATACTGAAGATATCCGGGTGAGCTTTCTCGATTTCATCAAAGAGAACTACAGAATATGGCCTTCTGCGTACTTTCTCGGTAAGCTGACCTCCTTCTTCGTAGCCGACGTATCCGGGAGGCGCTCCAACCAGACGTGACAGGGAGAATTTCTCCATATATTCACTCATATCTATTCTTATGAGCGCGTTCTCACTGTCGAACAGGTAACGTGCAAGAGCTTTACAAAGTTCTGTTTTACCAACTCCTGTAGGACCAAGGAAAATAAAACTTCCGATAGGTCTGTTCGGATTCTTCAACCCTGCTCTTGTTCTGCGGATTGCTTTGGTTAATTTGCCAACCGCTTCGTCCTGACCTACAATCTGCTTTTTCAAAGCGTCTGTCATATTCAGAAGTTTTTCGGATTCGGTCTGCGCAACACGATTAACCGGGATGCCTGTCATCATAGCAACAACAGTTGCTATATCCTCTTCGCTGACATCGTGTACTATATCTTTTGTCTTGGCTTCCCATTCCCTGCGTGCAATTTCGAGATCCGACTGCAGATTTCTTTCTTTATCTCTTAAACGTGCAGCTTCTTCATAATCCTGCCGCTTTACAACCGTAGCTTTTTCAACTCTTACTTTTTCGATGCTGTCTTCAAGATCAAGAACTTCCTGGGGAACTTCAAAGTTGCCCATATGAACTCTTGAACCAGCTTCGTCAATAACGTCGATTGCTTTATCGGGAAGATGCCTGTCGGTTATATACCTGTTGCTCAGGCGTACTGCTGAATCAATTGCATCTGAACTGTAACGCACATGATGATGCTCTTCGTATTTAAACTTAATGTTGTTAAGTATCTGAAGTGTTTCTTCGTAACTCGGTGGTTCAACCATAACTTTCTGGAACCTTCTGTCGAGTGCACCGTCGGTTTCTATATACTTACGGTATTCATCAAGCGTTGTTGCACCTATACACTGAATATCTCCGCGTGCAAGTGCTGGCTTAAACATATTTGATGCATCCAGAGATCCTGATGCACCGCCGGCTCCGACAATAGTATGAAGCTCATCGATAAAAAGTATTACGTCTTTTGCTTTTTCAAGCTCATTCATCAATGCTTTCATTCTTTCTTCAAACTGTCCGCGGTATTTTGTTCCGGCCACAAGTCCTGCAAGATCAAGAGTAACAACTCTTTTTTCCTGGAGGATGCGCGGAACTTTCTTCTGCATTATTCTTAAGGCAAGTCCCTCGGCTATAGCAGTTTTACCTACACCCGGTTCACCGATCAATACAGGATTATTCTTCTTCCTGCGGCTTAAGATCTGTGCAACGCGTTCGATCTCTCTTTCCCTGCCCACAACCGGATCAAGTTTATCATCCAGCGCAAGCTTGGTAAGATCACGGCCGAAATTATCGAGAACAGGAGTTTTGGTTCTTTCAACTTTCTTATCTACCGGCGGAACAGCTCCTGTAGGATCTTTTGGATTCTTGCTGCTGAGCATTGAATTAAGTTCAGCCCTTGCCGAATCGTATGTAACATTAAATTGGTGTAGAATCTGAGTGGCAATATTGTCTTCGTCTCTTAACAGCGATAATAGTAAGTGTTCTGTGCCGATAACATCCGCCTTATAAATTTTCGATTCAATCTGCGTAATTTTCAATACCTTTTCAGCCTGTTTCGTAAGCGGTATATTTCCGATTGTAAGAGTGCCGCCTGAAGTTCTTACGGTATCCTCGATTGCTTTTTTCAGTTTCATAAGATCACAGTCGAGATTCCTTAAAATTCTTACAGCAACTCCCTGACCTTCCCTGATTATTCCTAATAACAAGTGCTCGGTACCGATATAGTCATGGCCCAGCCGCAGAGCCTCTTCGCGGCTTAACCTGATTACATCCTGAAGCCTATCTGAGAAATTTCCATCCATAATGATTCCTTACTTTCAAATGAGGTTTTTACTCTTCTGCTAAACTCTCTTGTTAATATATAAATAGATAAAACTGCAGTCAAGCTTGGCAAAAATTCAAAAAATAACTCATTTATTATTATTTAATAATTACTAAAATTTGCTTTTATTATAAAACCTTAAAATTGTTCATCGGGTTCCTTCTCTCTGATAATTAAACAATTATTATACCATTGAAAGTGAGGTAGGTTGCATACGTAGCTGAAATCAACTTTTCACCTTAATACCCATCATTACCCATCTCCTGTTCAAATTATACTGTACACAAAAAAGAAAGATATCTGTCTAAAATACTCGCCTTTTATTGCTAATAAAGTAAATATATATTAAAATTAAAATCCAATTAAATATTCTTGGGAGAGCTCGCATATGGAAGCCTTAACCGGACTGTCAATCGTTATAATAATCGCTATAATCCTATTTTTAATCGTTTTCCTCTATTTTGTTCCATTAGGACTATTTATTACCGCATATTTTTCCGGGGTAAAATTAAAGATTTTTAAAGACCTGATCGGAATGCGTCTCAGAAAGGTACCGCCAATGGTAATAGTGAGAAGCATGATTACTGCAACCAAAGCAGGAATTAAGGTCGAACAGAACAAACTGGAAGCCCACTACCTGGCAGGCGGAAATGTTGTAAAAGTCATCAATGCCCTTGTTTCTGCCGACAAAGCAAACCTCGGTCTGACATTTGAGCGCGCAACTGCGATAGATTTGGCAGGCCGTGATGTCTTAGAAGCTGTCAAAATGTCAGTCATCCCAAAAGTAATCGAGACACCTGTGGTCGCTGCTGTTGCAAAAGACGGTATTCAGCTGAAGGCTATTGCAAGGATTACTGTACGCGCAAATATTGAGAGACTTGTGGGCGGAGCCGGGGAAGCGACAATCCTGGCCAGGGTAGGAGAAGGTATTGTTTCTACAATAGGTTCAAGCGATTCTCATAAACATGTACTTGAGAACCCTGACAGGATCTCAAAAAGTGTTCTTGCTAAAGGACTTGATTCGGGTACTGCTTTTGAGATACTTTCAATAGACATTGCAGATGTCGATGTCGGTGAAAATATCGGTGCAAAATTGCAGACTGACCAGGCTGAAGCAGATCTTAAGATCGCCAGGGCAAAAGCCGAAGAAAGACGTGCTGCCGCAGTCGCAACTGAACAGGAGAATATTGCTGAGGTTGCAAAACAGAGGGCCAGAGTTGTAGAAGCTGAGGCTGAGGTTCCGAAAGCTATGGCTGAAGCTTTCAGATCAGGAAACCTCGGTATAATGGATTATTATGGTATGAAAAATATTCAATCAGATACAGATATGAGAAATGCAATTTCCAAACCCGAGAGAAAAAAGGATAAAGACAGCTGATGAATGACTATTTTCAGATATTAATTTACCTGATTATAATATTTGCTTTCCTTAACTCTTTGTTTAAGAAAAAGGACAAGAAAGATCCGCCGCGTCCTTCCAATTCGCCTGGTCCTGGCACGAAGGATACATATACATCAGATTATGAACAGAAGGCAAAACAAAGTGAGTATGATATCCTGAAAGAGATCGAAGGTCTGTTTAAAGGAGAACATGATTATTCCAGTCAGCGGAAAATGGAATCGGATATTGAAAAAGCTGATATGAGAAAGGTTCCGAGGTCAGAGCATACTGAAGATAAGGAATGGCATACCGGGGACAGTGAATGGCATACCGGGGACAGTGAGTGGCATACTGAGGAAGAAGAATGGCATGAGCAATCGACTTCTGAGCATCAGCTTGAGAAAAGCTGGCATAGCATAACCCAGTATAAGCGGGCCCCTGAAGTGGATACTGCTATTGTGAAGGAAGCAAAAAAATTCGAACAGATGCTTGCTGATCGTAACAAGGAAGTGCCGTATCCTTTTAAAGATCTTCGGAAAAAATTATATTCACCCGAAACCTTACAGGACTATATTGTTGTATCAGAAATTATTGGAAAGCCCAAATACCTGCGTAGATGATTCAGAAGAAATATAAATTAAAACGAATACACGAAACGGGACAATCCGGGTTTATTAAACGTGAAATGGATGAGTCCCGTTTTACAATTAATTACCAGGATGAACTTAACCCCGCTCAATATGAGGCAGCCTCTGCTGTTGAAGGAGCTTACCTTATAATAGCAGGAGCAGGAACGGGGAAAACGAGAACGCTTGTCTTTCGTGTAGCAAGACTTGTAGAGCTTGGTTATGATCCCCAGTCGATTGTTCTGCTCACCTTCACTCGTAAAGCGGCAAACGAAATGTTGAATCGTGCTTCGATTCTGCTTGATAACCGTTGTGCAAAGATTCGTGGCGGAACTTTTCATTCTTTTGCCAACCTTACCCTCCGTAAATATGCTAAGGCTCTTGGAATAAATCCGTCTTTCACTATACTTGACCAGGGCGACAGCGAAGATGTGATCAACCTGATCAGGAATCAGTCGGGATTAGTAGGCAAAGAAAAGAGATTTCCCAACAAACAGACTCTTAACAAGGTATACAGCCTGAGTGTAAATACAGGCAGAAGAGTTGAAGAAATTATAGAAGAAGACTATCCCCATTTTATTGAACAACTTGATAATATACTCGCCATTAAAAAGGTCTTCGAAGAATATAAAAGGAAAAATAACCTTTTTGATTATGATGATCTCCTTGTATACCTGAATAAGTTCCTTCAGGAACTTTCTCCCGGAGCAAAGTCGCTGCTTTCAACAATAAATTTTGTGATGGTGGATGAGTATCAGGATACTAACAAACTGCAGGCGGAAATAGTACAAGGACTCTCGCAGCATAACAATAATGTCATGGTCGTTGGGGATGATTCGCAGTCTATTTATTCATTCCGGGGTGCCAACTTTAAAAACATAATGGAATTCCCGAAGCTTTTTAAAGATGTTAAAATAATTAAGCTCGAAGAAAACTTCCGAAGCATACAGCCCGTACTTGATTTTACCAATCACATAATTGAGAGTGCGGCTGAGAAATATGATAAGCATCTGTACACACGTAAACCGGGCGGTGCATTACCGAATATAATTGCTGCTTCAACGGAAAACCTTCAGTCGAAGTTCATCGTAGAGAAAGTTCTGGAATTGAGGGAGGAAGGCGTGCCGTTAAAGGATATAGCTGTCCTCTTTAGATCATCTTTTTTTTCGTTCGACCTTGAGATAGAACTCGGGAAGGCAAATATACCGTTTCAGAAATTCGGAGGAATGAAGTTCATCGAAACAGCACATATAAAAGATGTGCTTGCATTTCTCAGAATAGCTGCAAACCCGAAAGATATAGTCAGCTGGTACAGAGTGCTGCTTCTCCATGAAGGAGTAGGACCGAAGACTGCCCAGAAAATACTGGATGAACTTGCCTTGGCGAGACTATCGATCAAATCGAGTCCCGATCAACAGCCTTCCTTCAAATATAATGACAGGATGGTTAACCTTTTCCAGCTTTTGTATAAGCTTCATACTGAAAAATCACTTCCTTCTGAAAAGCTTCAAATGGTCCTCGATTATTATCACCCGATCTTCAAGCAGAAGTATGATGATTTTAATAAGCGTAATAAAGACCTTGAAATATTCCAGAACATCTCAGAGAATTATAAAACACTCGACACACTTCTTGCTGATATGGCAATTGAACCGATCATTGATAGCGTTATTGATATAGGTCCTGCTGATAAAGAGGAGGAATATCTAACCCTTTCGACAATACATTCTGCAAAAGGCCTAGAGTGGCACTCAGTCTTTATCATTCACGCCGTTGAAGGTTTTTTTCCATCTTACAGGGCTGCTGAAAGCATTGATGGACTCGAAGAGGAGAGAAGGCTGATGTACGTGGCATCTACAAGGGCTAAACAGAATTTATTTATCACCTATCCTATGAATATGTTTGACCGTGAAGCAGGAATGACATTATCTAAACCTTCACGATTTATAACAGGAATAAAGCAGGAACTCGCAGAAGGCTGGCTCCTCGAAGACGACTGGGAAAGCTGACTCGAAGGAAATGTCATTTCGAGTGAGTCTTCAACCTGGAAAACTTAATCTTCAATCCGCTATGCTATATGCACCCTGCTATTTTACCAGTGTCATCTTCCTCACCGCACTATATTCCCCTGCCTGCATCCTGTACAAATACACTCCACTGGATAAATTGCTCCCGTTAAATTCAACTGTGTAACTCCCCTCCGGCTTGTACTCGTTTACAAGGGAGGCCACTTCCCTCCCCAGAATATTATACACCTTAATCGATACCAAACCTGCTGAACTAATATGGTAACTTATACTCGTTGCAGGATTAAAAGGATTAGGAAAGTTCTGTGCAAGCTCGAATGATTCAATCTCTCCGGTATTTGTGATTATCTGATTGGGTTTTTGATATGTATATTTAATGATAGTGCCGTTTATTCCTACTGCATATCCATGAGAGGAATCAGGAAAACTGATATTAGTTACATATGCAGAATCAGGCGTTGGTATAAGTGACCAGTTTTCACCAAAATCAGTAGTAAATAAGAACTCAAGTTTCGGTCCCATAGGCGCCCACCCTTCTGCAGCAGTCCTGAAGCCGACTTCAACAGGGTACCATAAAATACCGAGGGGATCATACGTCCAGAAATTCCCCGCATTGGTAGTCCGTAAAGTACTCGCACCATATTCAGGATCACCGCCCATAACCAGAACATTAAGCGAATCAAAGATCTGGATCGCGAAAAGAGGCTCGGGTGGTGCAGATGTTGTATCAACTACCGTATCCCAGCTGAATCCACCGTCTGTTGTGCGCCATATTACTCCCGTAACATCACGGACGCCTCCGCATGCATAACCATAGGTCGAATCATAGAATTTAATTTTATATGGAGGATATCCGGCAAAAACGGATGAATCCCGGGTTACCGGTCTCCACGACTCTCCCCCGTCTGAGGTTCTCAAAAAGAAACCTGGATAACCTGCAGCAAATCCGTCAAGTGAATCAAGAAAATAAACATAGTTTACGAAAACCTCACCGATTCTCATATACTCGGCATTCCAGTTTAAACCTCCATCTGTGGTTTTCAGGAGAAAGGAACCGTAGGGTTCATACAGGCTGCTGACTGAAGAAGCAATGCCAAACTGATCATTTAGAAAACACAGGTTCACAATACTCAGGGAGTCATTCTGATATTGAATCTCCCAGTTGATCCCTCCGTCCGGAGTATGAATAATTATACCTGAATCACCGGCTGCCCACCCGTTAAGGCTGTCTGTAAAGACTACCGAGGTTAGTATTTTTGAAGTAGGACTTTCAATTTTCTCCCAGAAATTCTGAGCGTTTGCAGAGATTGTAATTATAGTCAGCAGGCAAAAGAGAAAAGTTTTTTTCATATCGGGTTCTTTATGATTGCTTAATTATTGGATCTAAAAATATAAAATTATTTAAACATTCCACACTTAATCTGAAATCTGCAATTTTCAGTAATAAATAAAAAAGGCTGCTCATTTCTAAGCAGCCTTTCCAATACATTAAATAAGGATGAAAATTACTTCATCAATATCATTTTCTTGATTGAAGTCTGTGTACCTGCTTCAAGTTTGTAGAAATAAACACCGCTTGCAAGATTTGAAGCATTGAAGCTAACTTCGTGCTGTCCCGCCTTCTGGAAACGGTTAACAAGAGTCGTCACATTCTCGCCGAGCAGGTTGTAAACGTTAAGTTTTACCTGCTGATCCTGCGGAATAGAGTATTTAATTAAGGTTGCAGGGTTGAAAGGATTAGGATAATTCTGTTCCAGTGCAAACTTAGCAGGAACAGTAACCTCTACCTCAACTTCATTCGAATATTTAGAAGTTCCATCCAGATCAATCTGTTTCAGCCTGTAGGTATAACTACCTGAAGCTACATTTTCATCTGTATAAGTATAGCTCTTCGAGGCAGTTGTAGTTCCGAACCCGGGAATATATCCGGCCTTCTGATACTGACCTGTCTCAGCTTTACGTTCAACCTCAAATCCGCGGTTATTAGTCTCGGTTGCAGTTGTCCAGTTCAGCACAACATTTCCATTGCTTGCTGAAGCAGTAAATGAAGATAGTTCAACCGGAACCATATTCCATGCCATAACCTTTATATTATCAATAGCCCACCACCAGTCCCAGGCAGGTTGTATTGTCTTGAGTCTGAATATGAAGCTGTGAAGACTAACCATTGAAGAAATATCATATAATTCATGAGTATTTCTTACATCAGTTACATCGAAAGTTACAACGTTCTGCCAGGTTGTTCCGCCATCTGTACTAACATCTAGATATGCAAAATCACTGGAATTGATCGCTTGCCAGTCATTATCCCATTCAATTGTTACTGTCAGGAACTGGGTTGCATCAATAGGATTGATCAACTGTGCTGTACTCGAAGAACCGCCGCCGCTGCTGCCGCAAAGATCTGCGTCAGATGCGAAAGCAAAGCCCTGTGCTGTTGATGGGAGTGTATAACCACGGGAAGAGATCAGGATATCATCCCAGGGACATCCGTTACCCGTCGTGATTGTATAGTTGCCGAGCCCGCTTTCATAATCATCAAAGAATAAGGTAATAAGACTGGGATCCTGTTCAGTTGTGAAGCTCCAGATTGCGCCGTTCTGGTTGCAGGTATCTCCTATTTCACTAACTCTCCAGTAATAGGTTGCTGAATATTGAAGCGGTCCGCCGGTGATATCCCAGCTTGTAGCGAGACTTCCGCTTTGTACAAGTGTTAGATTGCCTGGGTCTGTTCCCCAATACAATTCATTACTCAATGCTCCTGCACCGTTCGTCCAGCTTAACTGTGCAAGATTGTTTGAAACATCCGTTGCTCCGTTTGCAGGATTAGGATCTGTAGCAGCTTCAACAGGACAAGGGGGTCCGAACTCAACTTTTGCCATCCAGCCCTGTGAGTTTCCGGTTCTGCTGTCCATCCAGAATGGGTAGGCTACATCATTAACTGCTGCAACACCGATATAGTCGCCGCCGTAACCGCCTGCAAATCCTGAAATAGGACCAAATACAAACGACTGATCACTTACAACAAAATTATTAAATGAATTTCCTCCGTCGTAAGATGTAGCCATGTAAACCTCAGCCATATTATTAGATACATTACGGCTGTCATAAAATACTACCATTAGCTGACCGGTTGACTGATCTACTGTACACCAGGGGAATATTTGATCTTTACCGTTATTCAGCGGATCATCATTTACTCTGAATGGTGCTGACCAGGTTGTACCGCCGTCGGTGGACCTTATCATTACAACATCAGGATCACTTCCTGCAGGAGCAACATTTCTCTGCGGCCAGCATATATAAATATTACCGTCATTAGGACCACCCGATCTGTCAACGGCCATATTAGGGAATGAATTTACTCTCATTCCGCCCTTGCTTGATAGAGTACCGCGGATACCAAAGTTAACTTGCTCGTATGCCCTTGAGCTTGTCCAGGTAGCGCCCCCGTCAGTTGATTTGGAGAATCCTATTGCATCCTCACCATCCGTCCAGTTAGCGTCATATACACAGTAAGTTGCATATACTTCTCCGTTAGGTCCGGTTTGAACATTTGCACCTTGTGCGAATGAGGATCCTAATGGAGTTATGCTTCCGGAAAGATCAACCAATGGGGTCCAGGTTGAACCAAAATTAGATGAAGATCTGAATACTACTTCGCTGGCTCCCGCAAAATTTGTCCATACAACATAAAGATTGTTTTCATACGGACTACCGGAAGTTTTATCCACCATCATATGTTCTTTATCATCACCAGCGGTGGGATTTACTATATGGGTTGTCCATGTGCTTCCATTATTAGTTGAAACTGCCATACCTATTGCATAAGTTCCGCCAGTCAGGTATGCTTCATACATATAACCATTTGGACCAATAACGGATGCAGGATCACCGCCGTTAACTCCGAACGGAGGGTTGTCGAATCCGTTCCAGCTGGTGCTTCCATCGAAACTCCAGTAGACACCTGTTCCATATATTGTTGTGACCGGCCAGTTTGATGCATTAGCTGAGCCAAAAACAATATTTTCGTCTGTCGGGTGAACATCGACACTCATTTCCGACTGAGTAGTATTAGTTGTAGGAAAGGGTCTGAAGTTAGGACTTACATCAGCCACAACATCACGGAAAATATACTGCTTGTGTACCTGCGGTGCAGGCTGCCACTTGCTGTTCTGTAAAACTGAATTCGTAAGATCTATCGATGGCCTTGACCATCGGGGATCATCCGAAGCACTCTGAGCAAATGAATTCATTGTCCATACTGCAAAGATGCCAAGTATGACAATAAGCGGTAAATGCCTCCTCATAAGGTCTCCTTATCTGATATGTTGAATGTTTAGTTGATTAATAAGATCATCTATTAATTATAATGATTCCTTTTTGTCGTATGTCAGGATTTGGTGATATGATATTAAAAACATTGTTCAGGAAGTAATTGAATGAATGGTTGTGGTGACGGGAATGCGCATTAATATTATATCTTTTGCCTGAATATTTAATCAAAAATAGGATTGAAATAAGTTCTGACAAGTTACTTCCATTAAGTCCAAAATTGAAACGAAATTAAAATAATGAATTTTAGTATTAAAAAAACAAAAATCTTTTTTAAACTAAAAAAGGCTGCCCATCGCTGAGCAGCCTGAAATTATCAACACCGGCTAAAATACTTAATCAGGTATTTTAACACGTGGCCGCGATTTATTACTTCATCAGAACCATCTTCTTTATTGAAGACTGTGTTCCGGCTTCAAGCTTGTATATATAAACCCCGCTAGCAAGATTGGAAGCATTGAAGTTTACGTCGTGCTGACCTGATTTCTGAATTCCGTCAACAAGAGTCATAACTTTTTCACCGAGAAGGTTATAAACATTCAGTTTCACATGCTGTTCAGCAGGAATCGAATATTGTATAAGCGTTGTCGGGTTAAAAGGATTCGGATAATTCTGAGCCAATGAGAATACTTTAGGAGCAGTAACTTCAACCTCTACTTCGTTTGAATAAGAGGATGATCCATTCAGATCTATCTGTCTCAACCTGTATGTATACTGACCTCCATCTACCTTATTATCTGAGAAGGTGTAGCTCTTTGGTTCAGTTGTGGTTCCGAAACCGGCTACATATCCGACTTTCTGGTATTCGCCGTTTGACGATTTACGTTCTATATCGAAGCCTTTATTGTTAGTCTCTGTAGCAGTTGACCAGTTTAGATTGACCGCTCCATTATTTGCAGAAGCAGTAAATGAGGAAAGTTCAACCGGAGTAATGTAGAAATAATCAACAACTATATAAGGAGGATTAGTTTCATCCCATCCGTCAAAGTTGATGTAATATGTCGTGGAGAAATCACGATCAACAATACCTGTGGCAAACCAGCCTTGCGAACCAGTAACAGCATCCTGAAGATCTGAAACAGCTCCGTTTTCCATTGACCAGGTATGCCATCCCGTTGAGAATGTTTGTGCTTCATTCGAATATACATAAGCAACACCCTGATCATATCCAGCCATTGCATCAGCATATATAACAGATGCACTGGAGGTTACAGGGTTATCAGCCATTGGAGTAGCACTCCAATACGGCCAGTTAGTTGCGTTCACGAATCCATTAAGTGAAATTCCCGTAACGGTGGCTTGACTCGGAATAGAACTTATATCAAAAGCCATCCAGCCTATTTCAGGATCGATAGTTCTAACTTCACTGATATCCGTTTTTGTAGTTCCGTCAGTTGTACCGGTCCAGTAATCAGCACTCTGCGGATAGAGTGTATCTGAGACCATATGGAAATTGGGATCCTGTATTGTTTTGAAATGGAAAGTAATGCTAGAAGAGCATGTATCGCCGATTTCAACAACTTTCCAGTAGTAAGTTGTATAATAATCTAACGGCAGATAGCTTGGATCTATATTCCATGAAGTTGAGAGGGAACCTGACTGTACTAGATCAAGTGCAGCCGGGTTTGTTCCAAAATAGAGTTCGTTTTCGTTATCTCCCGTTCCGTTGTCCCATGTAAGCTGTGCAAGGTTGATATCGACATCAGTAGCTCCGTTAACCGGATTTGGATTTGAAGCTGCTTCGATCTGACAGGGAGGTTCAAAGGTAACCTGTGTGGTCCATGCCTGGTAGATTCCTGTAATATCATCGCACCAGTAAGGATAAACAACACCGTTTGATTCTACTATACCGATGTAATCACCCTGGTAACCGCCGGCAAGACCAGAAATAGGCTTTGGTCTGAAGCTATGATCACTTACCTGGAAGTCTTCAAATGTAACACCGCCGTCAGTTGATCTTGATACATAAACCTGTGCAGAATCAGGAAGTCCGCTTACCGGTTCAGAATTTCTTGTATCGTAATAAACTACATTGACAGCACCATCTTCACCTACACAAACTGCAGGCATATATTGATATTGTCCGTTATTCGGTGCATCCTGATTTACTCTTATACCGGCAGACCAGGTAGTACCGCCATCCATAGAGATATGCATAACTATATCTGCATCAGAACCAGCCGGAGCAAGATTTTTCTCAGCAGTTACTATATACATCCATCCGTTTCTTGGGCCGCTTGAAATATCAATCGCCATCCAGGGAAAATCGTTAACCCTGATCTGACTGCCGCCGGGAAAGTTGAGACTGCCTCTGATACCGTTACAATCATATATATTGTTAGTGTATGTCCACGTTGCACCGCCGTCGGTCGACTTTCCTAATCCAACAAAATCTCCGGTATATGGACTGCCGGCGACAGGATTCTGCCATGCAACATAGATGGTCCCGTCAGGACCAACCACACCATTCACACCCTGTGAGTAGTGTCCCGATGCATTCGTATTTATATGCTGAAATGATGACCAGTTTACTCCTCCGTTTGTGGAATGAGCAACTGTTGCAGATGGGTTGGTTTGACTGAAATCCGACCAGGTAACGTAAGCGTTGCCGAGATAAGGACTTCCTGCAACGTTATCAACTGCGGTATGGTTTTTATCCATTGAACCTGACTGTAAAACTGCACCTGTCGACCAGGTAGAGCCGTAATCTGTTGAATAAGCTGCCTTAATTGAATTGTATGAACCCGGCAGATATGACATGTACAACGTTCCGTCAGGACCAACGCCGGGACCAGGGTCGCCGCCATGGTCCGATATTGGTGAAGCAGAACATGTATCGCTTCCGAACCAGTTATTTCCACCGTCTATAGAAACATAAACTCCTTCACTGAAAAAGAATGAACTTGAAATAAAAACGTTTGATGAAGCAAAAAGAATATTCGGGTCCATTCCTCTTGTAATGGGTACTTCACTTTGTGAAGCATTGCTCGGATGAACACGGAAATTCGGTAATACTTCTACAACCTGATCCCGGAAGTTGTAGGTTAAAGGTTTTGTGTTGGGATTTCTGTACTCAAGGTTTCCGGGGGGAACATCATAAAATTGTCCCTCTTTCGGAAAGTGGATACTCCACATCCTTGGATCTGTGTTTTGAGCAAATGAGTTCATTGTCCATACTGCAATGATGCCAAGTATGACAATAAGCGGTAAATGCCTCCTCATAAGGTCTCCTTATTGGTTAGGTTTAACATGTAGGTTATTTATTTAGATCATTAATACTTAAATGATTTTTCTTCTATCGGATGATCAGCGTTCCTTTTCCGAACATGACTCATAAATTCAGAGAGAAATAAACACTTCGCACCCTATGAGCAGACAAAAGTTTGCCCGGAGAAATAAATTATTTCTATTATCGATAGGGGGAAAATTGAAAAGGTCAATCGTATCAATTATTATTTGTCAAATCTCAATTATTTATTCATTTACAAAGGTTTAATTAAAATACTAATATTTATTTATAAAAAACAAAATTTTTTATAAGTATTTTACTTCTGCAGCAGGCTACCGGATTCGGGGCGATAAATGTAAAAATATAATATATTGTAACATTATTAATAGATATTGAGAAGGAATTAAGACTGGCTGGCTTAAATGATATTAATCATAGCGATCTATTTTATATTTATGCTCCTGCTATTACTTGGATATCTCAAATTCATTTCATCCAGACGTTTGAACTCTACTACAACAAAAATATCTATAATTATACCCGCTAAAAATGAAGCATCGATCCTCAAGGATTCTATCAATTCGCTAAAAAGACTTGATTACCCGGAACAGAACTTTGAAGTAATAATAGTCGATGATCAATCATCCGATAATACTTACAAATTAGCTTCGAGGATGATAGGTACTAAAAATCACTTTAGGATAATCAGGGCAAATAATAAAACTTTACCCGGTAAAAGGGGTGCTTTGCTGCGGGGAATCGAAGAATCAAAGTACCCGTTTATTATGATGACTGATGCCGACTGCCTTCCCTGTCCGGGATGGCTGAATGCCGCATCCGCATTATTTGAACAAGGTTATGAATTTATTCTTGGACCAGCTCCGCTGATCAGGCAGCAGAATAATTTTATCAGTAGTGTTTCCTGTATGGATAACCTGAAAAACCATTTCCTTTCTTTTAGCCTGGCTTCACTAGGATTACCATATACTGCGGCTGCGAGAAATATGGGTATTTCCAAAGAAGCTTTTTTCAAAATAGGCGGTTATACCAACACGCAGGATACTGTGAGCGGGGATGATGATCTTTTACTGCGTGAAGCAGTAAAAAATAACCTGAAGATAAAAGCTTTTGATGATAAGAATGCAATGGTCTTTTCTGATACGCCATTATCTCCGTCAGAATATTTAAGACAGAAGGCCAGGCATACTCAGTCGTCCCTGCATTACCTATTTAAACATAAGATCATACTTGGTTCCTGGCATCTGCTCAACCTTTTTATGATATTCTCCCCTATTTTGATATTTCTTGATTTCAACTTTATCTGGCCTGCAGCGGTTAAGCTTTCGTCTGATATAATAGTGTTATCTCTTATCCGGAAAAGATATGGTTACGGGTTTAATCCCATCGAGCTGATTTACCTGGATATTACATATGAAATTTTCCTGGTAATAAATTTCCTCAACTCATTATCCGGGAAAGTGGAGTGGAAATAAGAAAAATTGTATGGTTGGATAAGGGCCATCCCAACTACAGCAGGTGGAAACGGGGAAGGGACCTGCTTAATCAACGAGCTTCTGTTGTTCAAAAAATTATCTGCGGGGGAATAAAATGCAGTGCGTTGGATATACTTGACCTTGGCTCTGGTGAGGGAGGAACCTCTGCCCTGTTTGCTGAAAGCAACAATGTTATAAGTTTTGACTTGAGCCTGGTAAGATTAAGAAGACAGAAGGAAAACTTTTCCAATTATTTTCTGATTAATGGCAGAGCCGAAACCCTTCCGTTCAGGAACTCATCCTTCGACCTGATTATTCTCCAGGATGTAATTGAACATATGACAGATCCTGTTCTATTCGTCCATGAATTATCAAGAGTGCTGAGAAATGATGGTTCAATCTATTTGAGCACACCTAACAGGAATTCATTATTTAATATAGTCTCCGACCCTCACTGGGGTATTCCGCTTCTTGCATTATTTAATAGACGAGATATTAAAAAATATTTTTTAAGATATTTCAGAAAAAGTGAACTTTCGAGGAATGACATTGCCCAGCTGCTTTCATTGAGGAAACTGAAGGATTTATTCAAAGAATATAAGCTGAATTTAAAAACAAGGGAGGCAGTAAGTTTACTGGATCAAAATCCGGAGGGAATTCTGTGGAGCAATTTTCACCTTTTCCTGCTGAGATTTCTGTTAAAAACGGGCCTAATTTCAGTTCTGAAAAAAGCAGCATCAAATAAAAATGGATTAATAAATAATTATTTTACCCCTACGTTCTATGCCATGCTGCAAAAAGATATTTAGTAATTAGTTTGAACTTTTTGTTTAATGACATATTTTTGCCTGTAAAATTGTGGTTATAATGGAATATAGGGAACTGGCAGATTTAGCTGCAGCAGCGAAGGACAAAGCAATTCCTACCTATTCGAAATTCAGGGTAGGTTCGGCACTCTTAACAGATGATGATCGGGTATTTACAGGCGGAAATATTGAATCAAGCTCTTACAGTCTCACGCTTTGTGCTGAAAGGGTTGCCCTTTTTAAAGCTCTCTCCGAAGGATACAGAACTTTTAAGGCCATAGCGATTGCAAGCGATGATCCTGACTTTTGTCCCCCCTGCGGATCCTGCCGCCAGGTTCTAAATGACTTCTGTAGTGGGATAGACGTTGTCCTTTTAAATCATAAGAACGAATTGAAAATTTTTAAACTTGGTGAACTTATACCCTTCCCATTCGGGGATGCTAATTTAAAGTAAAGAGAAATTTATGATGGAATATACTCCCCATTCTCTACCGAGGAACACCGGCTGGATAGAAGTAATCGCCGGTTGTATGTTCAGCGGGAAAACAGAGGAATTAATAAGAAGGCTCCGTCGTGCTGAGATTGCCCGGCAGAGCGTGCTCGTATTTAAACCCCGTATTGACACCAGGTTTTCTGCCAAGGCAATTGTATCTCACAGTGATCAGTCGTTGCCGTCTTTATTAATCGATAATCCGAACGATATCCTCGAGCTTGCGGCAGATATACAGGTTGTTGGTATAGATGAAGCGCAGTTCTTTTCTATGGGCATAGTAGATGTCTGCAATACCCTCGCGAACCAGGGAAAACGTGTGATAGCAGCAGGACTTGATCAGGATTATAAGGGCGTCCCTTTTGAGCCAATGCCCCAGCTGCTTGCAATTGCAGAATATATTACAAAAACCCTGGCTATTTGTATGGTATGCGGGAACCCTGCTGATAAAACTCAGAGAAAAACTCATTCAGCCGAGCGGGTGGTTGTCGGTGCAGCAGATATTTATGAAGCACGTTGCAGAAAATGTCATTACATACCTAAGGAAGAAGGACTTTAATGGATATTATTGGAATACTCCGGGGGATTCTCGGTCTTATTTTACTTTTGGGTATAGCTTTCCTTTTTTCAAATAATAAAAAAAATATTAACTGGCGACTCGTTATAAGCGGGATAGTTCTCCAGGTAATTTTCGCCATTCTTATCCTTAAAGGTGATTATCTGGGAACAATATTCTCGCCGCTTGGCTGGCCGAAGGACTTCTTTTACTGGGTGAGCGGTTTCTTTGTTCTGCTGTTAAATTTCACTACCGAAGGTGCAAAATTTGTTTTCGGAAACCTAGCTGTATCTCCCGGTCAGGATGGGAGTCTGGGTATGTTCTTCGCCTTCCAGGTGCTGCCTACAATTATTTTCTTTGCCAGCCTCATGTCAATAATGTATTACCTCGGGATAATGCAGAGGATAGTACAGGGAATGGCATGGGTAATGGCAAAGTTTATGGGAACCAGCGGTGCCGAGTCGCTTTCCTGTACTGCTAATATTTTCGTGGGACAAACAGAAGCTCCCCTGATGATTAAACCTTTTATAAAAGGAATGACTCGAAGCGAGATCCTTACTATTATGGTAGGAGGAATGGCAACAATTGCCGGCGGGGTCATGGCAGCGTATATTCAGATCCTTGGAAATTCTTATGCACAAACACTGGGGATCCCTTTAGACCAGGCACGCCAGATGTTTGCAACTCAGCTGCTCGGGGCAAGTGTAATGGCTGCTCCTGCGGCACTTGTTATTTCAAAAATACTATTCCCCGAAACAACAGATCCTGAAACAAAAGGTACGGTAAAAGTTAAGATTGAAAAGAATGCATCCAATGTAGTTGAGGCCGCAGCAAATGGAGCGTCAGATGGTCTTATGCTTGCACTCAATGTAGGAGCAATGCTGATTGCTTTTATAGCTCTTATTGCCTTGATCAACTATCTGCTGCAGGGATTAGGCGACCTCACGGGCTGGAATACAGCACTACAACAGACATACGGCAAACCCTTGAATTTTCAGCTGTTACTTGGCTGGGTTCTCCAATTTATTGCATTTGGTATCGGAGTTCCCTGGCACGATGCATTGAATTTCGGAAGTCTCCTTGGAACCAAAATAGTGTTAAATGAATTCGTTGCCTACCTCGACCTCGGCAGTTTAATAGAAGCAAAACAGATCCTCGATCCCAAGACTATCCTGATGGCAACTTATGCCTTATGCGGATTTGCCAATTTCAGTTCTATAGCTATTCAGATCGGAGGATTAAGTCCTTTAGCTCCGACACGCAAACCGGATATTGCTTCGCTGGGTTTAAAAGCCGTGCTCGGAGGCTCACTGGCAACTCTTATGACTGCAACTCTGGCAGGTATACTATTTTAATTTATGCTTGATATCGATTTCAAATATAAAGACCTCATTTCTCATCTCAGGAAAATTAAACCTTTCGACCCTGAAATCGGTATAATACTCGGCAGCGGGCTGGGGGATTTTGCCGATAGCGTCGAGACGAAACAATCTGTTTCAACCTCAGACCTTGCTTCCTATCCCATTTCTACTATCGAAGGCCACCGGGGTAAGATTCATTTTGCTCAATTTGGCGGAAAGAAACTTCTCCTTTTCCAGGGAAGAATACATTTCTATGAGGGTTATCATTTGTCAGAATGCATTCTTCCGGCGTATATATGCGGTGAGCTTGGTATAAAATACTTCATTGCTACTAATGCTGCCGGAGGTGTGAATCATGATTTTGTACCCGGAGATCTCATGCTGACTACCTCCTTCCTTGGTATAAATCTTAAAAAAGAGATGACTGAACTACTTGGAATCTCAGGAATAGATGAGAAAAGGAATTTTTTGCGGTTTCCTTCGCCGGAGTTAAATACAATCATCATGAAGGCTGCAGCAAAGGAAAATATTTCACTTAAGGAAGGCATCTACTGGTACAATAAAGGTCCCGTTTATGAAACACCCGCAGAAATTAGAATGATAAGAAAGTTTGGAGCTGATGCTGTCGGTATGTCAACTATACCCGAAGCATACTACGCAGCAGGCCTCGGAATAAAAACTTCATCAATCTCCTGTATAACAAATTATGCAGCAGGCATCTCAGACAGAAAGTTATCGCATTCTGAAGTAACTGAAACAGCAGGCAGGGTAAAAGAAAAATTTGAAAGGCTGATTAAAGCAATTCTTTCACTGGATTTCAGTTAAACTATATTCTTATCATATAGTGTTTTTTTAATTAAAAACAGCTTTGAGGGCAATATTTCTGCCTGAATACAGGCAGATATTATTATGTGCTAACCTTAATATTTATTGACTTTCTTACCCTTATAAGGTAATTTTGACTCTTAATTATTTTTAACAACTCATTCAGAAACATAGCTTAATATGAAAGAATTCAGATTCAAAATAATCATAATTCTGGGCGTAATTGCACTCTGTCTCTACCTCCTTTATCCCACTTACGTTGATTATCAGAATACAAAAGTCGTGAATAAGGCTCTTGACAAGAGGAAACAGGAATTGAAACAGAACAATCCCGGAATGACCACCAGTCAGATAGACCTCAGACTAGCGGCAATGGAAGACAGCATTAAAAATGCGAACCCGTCTTTTGTTGAAGCCCGCCAGAAGAGAATAAAGCTGGGACTGGATCTTCAGGGAGGTATGCGTGTTGTTCTGGAAGTAAATACGGCAAAGCTTCTGGAGAAACTTGCTAAAAACCCTGATGATACTTTCAGAGCTGTAATGAAAGAAGCTGAGAAGGAGGCCTCAACTACCGATGAATCTGTAGTGGATATCATGGGCAGAAGCTTTGAAAAGAGAGGGATAAGATTAAGCAGGTATTTTGGAAATATACGCCAGGATGATGCAACTATTCTGAGTGAGTTGAAAAAAGATGCTGATGATGCAGTAACGCGTGCAATTGAAATTATAAGGAACAGGGTTGACCAGTATGGTGTTTCTGAACCTTCAATACAGAGACAGGGTACGAGAAGAGTGATAGTTGAACTCCCGGGTGTGGCCCGTGAAGAAGAAGCTAAACAGCTTCTCCAGGGAACTGCACTTCTTGAGTTCAGACTTCTGAAGGACCCTGATCTGACTTTCTCGATTATGCAGAAAATTGATAAGGTGCTTGCGGGAAAATCGCTTCAGGATAGCACTTCCGTAGATACAACCGCAGCTGAAACAACAGCTTCCAATGACACTTCTGCTGTTGATACAGGTGTTGCCGCAAATGATACTTCAAAGAAACAATTATCCGAAGAAGAATTCGCTAAAGAACATCCGTTTTTCTCTATAGCGATGATTGATCCGCAGGGCAGAACTGCTGATGCTTATGTAAAAGCAGATGAAAGAAACAAACTTGAACTTATACTTAACAGACCCGATGTTCAGAAGGTTATCCCTGATAATGTTGAATTTGTTTTTTCTGCCAAACCGATTACTTACCAGGACGGTAAGGCAATCTACCAGCTTTACTGCGTTAATAAAAAACCTGAGTTAACCGGCGGTGTAATTACTGATGCCCAGGCAACCATTGATCCCAATACATCCCAGCCTGTCGTTAATATGGAGATGAATTCTGAAGGTGCCGCTGAATGGGCAAGAATCACCGGCGCTAACGTTAATCATCGTATCGCTATTATACTTGACGGACTCGTATACTCCGCACCTAATGTTAAAACAAAGATTACTGGCGGCAGATCTCAGATTGAAGGTACAGGCAACCTTGATGAAGCTAAACTTCTTGAGATTGTACTTAAAGCCGGTGCGCTCCCCGCTCCTGTTGATATTATCGAAGAACGAACAGTAGGACCGTCACTTGGTCAGGATTCAATCAGTAAAGGATTTAACTCCGCTCTGATTGGTTATATCATCGTCGGTCTGTTTATGATCATTTATTACCAGAGAGCAGGTACCGTTGCGGCAGCTTCTCTTGTTTTTACAGTATTATTTATCCTGGGTATCCTCGCCGGATTCAATGCAACGCTAACGCTGCCCGGTATAGCCGGTATTATTCTTACTATAGGTATGGCGGTGGATGCGAACGTGCTTATTTATGAGCGAATCAGGGAGGAGCTTGGTACGGGTAAAACCGTTAAGGCTTCGGTCGACAGCGGTTTCGCAAAAGCATATTCGGCTATTATCGATTCAAATATCACAACTTTTATAACAGGTATTATACTCTACCAGTTTGGTACCGGTCCTGTCCAGGGCTTCGCTCTGACGCTCATGATAGGTATAGCTGCAAGTATGTTCAGTGCTCTGGTTATAGCACGATTGATATTTGACTTCATGGTTGCTAAGGGACAGAAAATTACAATTGGTTAATTCAATTTTACTCTTTAAGGAGCTGATTTATAAATGCGAATATTTGAAACTCTTCATGTAGATTATTTAAGCAAGAGAAGACTATTCTATATAATCTCAACCACTCTTTTCGTGATTGGACTGATAAATGTGATATTCCGGGGATTGGTTTTCGGAATAGATTTCAAGGGCGGAACTGAAATAGTTCTGCAGTTTGATAATCCTGTTGAGATATCCCAGATCAGACAGTACGTTGATAAAATCGGTCTCGGTACTGTTGAACTCAAAACTTTCGGCAGCGAAACCGGGGTACTGATCAGAACAGAGCTTCAGAACATCCCTCAGAATATATTTCCCCGCGTAGTTGATAATATTAATAAGGAAATCCATAGTATATATACCGGATTGCCTTTAAATATCGTTGATTCTACAGCAAATTCGGTTACTTACGAATTCGCGAATGCCGATACTGCTAATATCCTTACAGATAAACTTTTCAGTGCAGGTTTCCAGACAAGTAAAGTTTCTGAAGAACCCGACAACAAAAGAATGATTGTAAGTGTGGGAATTGCAGATTGGATTAAAGAAAACCTGAAGCAAAATGTTCAAAACAATGGTTTTAAAGTTATTAAGGAAGATCATGTTGGACCTAAAGTTGGTAAAGAACTAAAAACAGATGCCGTCATAGCTGTTGCATTATCGCTTCTTGCTATCCTGATATACCTTGCTTTCAGGTTCAAATTCATCTTTGCTTTCGGCGCAGTACTTGCACTGTTCCACGATGTACTCATAACACTTGGTCTATATTCTGTTTTATACAATGTCATACCCGGACTTAACCTTGAAATTGACCTGACGGTTGTTGCCGCTTTCCTGACACTTGTAGGTTATTCTATCAATGATACAGTAATCGTATTCGATAGGGTCAGGGAAAATCTTAAGATCCATAAGACTATGCCGCTCAAGGAGGTAATCAATATGAGCGTTAACAGAACGATGAGCAGAACAATACTTACCGGAGGTACTACCCTTTTAACTATCCTGGTTCTGCTGATATTCGGCGGCGAGGTGTTAAGATCATTCGCATTTACACTCTTCTTCGGTATTATAATCGGAACTTATTCCTCCATTTTCGTTGCAAGTGCGCTGGTACTTGAATACGCTAACCGAAGCAAGAGAAAAGTCCAATTCTGATAACTGAATAAAATTATTAAAGCCGGCTTAACACCGGCTTTTTTTTTGCATTACGATTATTCTGCTCAGGGGAATTTCTTAGAATGTTAGTTCACTCCCTCCCCTAATCCAGCAGTTTTTTGATTTTTTCTATTGTCAGGGGGGCGCTTCCCTCGAAATGATTATTAACATTTACGTAGACGTCGATCTCCCTCTCAGAAAAATACTCTATTATTGAAGGAAGTGCGGACAGATTTTCATCTTTGGGTAAAACTATTTTAGACCAGTCCTTACCTGTAAGTTCTTCAATTTTTTTTCTGTCGGGACCATGCAGCCTTATAATTACAGGATCTCCGATCTGCTCATAATATTTCTTAAAAACATCAGTTATCGGCGGCATAAAATATCCCTGAAGCAGTACGTGGGCTGAATTACTTCTCTCAATAAAATCAAAATAATTTCTATTTAGATAATTGGGATTTCTTATTTCAAAAGCGCAGGGATATGTTTTATCAACATTTTCATAGAATGCTTCGAACCGGTCAAAAAATTCAGCCTGTGAACGCATCTTCTGTTTATTAAGATATTCGAACTGGAACATAAGAGCACCGATTTTGGAAGACATCGGTTCAAGTACCTTAAGGAATTCATGAAATAGGTCTGTATTAAGGAAATTGGGATTCTCCTTGAGTCCTTTAAAGTTTTTAGAGGGATAATAGTGTGTTAAGGTGATTGAATTCGGAACCTTAATGGTAAACCTGAAATCATCCGGAACGGAATTGTTATATTCAATTACCGTTGATTCCTCAGGAAGCCTTACAATATCATCAAATAGGCTCCAGAACCATTGATCAATTTCGACAGTGTTATATCTGGTACTGTATTCTTCAAGATAGTTAATCTTTGGTTTTGAAGAATAAACTATCCCTCTCCATGAGTCATACTTCCAGGAACAAGTGCCTATCCTGAGATCAGCCATTGAAAATAGTTATTTGTTTATTTGAATTAAAGAAAATAAACAAAGAGAGGCAATAAAAAAAAATATGTTTTAATTTTTCATTCTGGAAATTATGTTCCGGACACCCCATAAAGTTTGGTCCCCGGCAGGAAAGACGTCCTGCCGGAGACCGGATATTTCCTCAACCTTTCGCTTCGCTCTTTCTATTTAAGCAAGATCATTTTCTTAATCTGAACAGAGTTATTCAATTTAAGTTCATAGAAATATAGACCGCTTGGAAGATCACGGGAATCGAAAGAAAGCTGATAAGTTCCGGGTTGTTTCATTTCGTTTACGAGTGAAGATACCTGTTCCCCGAGTACATTGTATACCTTTAACAAGACCAGTCCCTGCTCACTAATCGTATAACTGATCATCGTTGAATTATTAAATGGGTTGGGGTAATTCTGTACAAGGTTAAAACCCTTTATAAAGCTATTATCAACAGTAATAATATTGCTGAAGGATTCAGAGCCGCTGAAATCAACCTGTTTCAACCTGTACTGGATTGAAGGCGCACTAAACCCCTGAATATTATCAGTATAATTATATATTTGTGGCTGGGTCGTCGTACCTCTGCCCTTGACTGATCCAATCGTTTTCCATTCAGCTTCATTTTCTCTGATTTTGACTATTTTTCTCTGTACCTCAAATCCTAGATTATTTATTTCTGTTTCCGTTTTCCATTTCAGTTCAACAGTGTTTCCTGCTTTCACAGCAGTAAAAGATGTCAGTTCAACCGGCACGTTCGCCTCATCCAGAGTAAGCGCTTTTATGCAAAGATTAGCAGATCCGGCGGGCCACGGCGGGTCTTCATAATAATACATGTCCTCCCATTGGACGCCATCCCAATAATAACTTTCATCAGGATTTGAAGTAGAAGTAACAATTGTTAAATAGCGGTTGGTCACCAACAAAACCGGAACTTCCGAGGTACGGTCGAACGGCATACCTCCCGCTGATAAACTTAAATAGACATAGAAATCATTTCCTTCTTCCAGGAAAACAGGATCAGCCAGATCAATCGTGTAAAATCCTGTAAATTGAGTAGTTCCTGTTTTAGATGCTAATTCATTACCCAAATTTCCGTCCTGGAATGTATCATATATTTTAATTGTATAATCAACATTATCTTCTGCTGTGTAAAAGCTTACTGATTCAATATATTCATTGCTCTGAGCATTAAATGCATTAAATCCCTGCTGACAATCCTGTTTCGTTGCCCGCCAGCCATGGTAATCGTATGAATAAATATGATCATAATTCAGAGGTTCAACATCTTTGAATGTCACGGCACCCATTTCAGGATGTTTTCCGCAATGCTTATCATAGTATGAAATCCAGAAATAACCGTCAAATCCCCAGCTGCTGCCCCAGCTGTTTTTTACAAGCCAGGCTCCCGGCTGAGGCGCCTGAGTAACCTTGCTGTCATCCCAACCTACAATAGCTACCGAATGGTTTGGATCAAGTGAAGAGGTAGGCGGCTGATAATGGATATAATTCTGCATAAAAGACCCGGAATAACACATGCAGGTTCCCATTACCCCGAATTCCATAATCATTTGTTTAAGAGTATTTATATTACTCAGATCTTCATTTGCATTCAGCCAGTAGATCTCACGAGGATAATAATAATGAAAGCTTGTATCCGTTCTGGGCGGCGCAGTATTATAGGATTGTCCGTCTATTTCCCGAACTGCTCCCTCTCCTCTTGAAAGGTAAGCTGATGCTACCCGGTAATCACCTCCCTCATGGACTATAAGTCCGTCACCGGTGGGAGGGTCGAGATCTCCGTTATAGAATTGATTAAACCCATTCCACCAGTCCAGGTGGTATTCTGCCAGATTTGGCTCTCCTGTTTCTCCATTATTTGCCCAGTTGCCTGTCATTAAAAGATTGCCTTCCATGGCAGACATTGTACCGTGCGTCCAGCAGGTTCCTCCCTGCTGTGATTTTACTGCTGTTACGTAATTAACACCGTTTACATCTCTTAGATCGAAGGAAGATGGTATCTGCGGAAAAATAATGCTTACGCAGAGTGCCATAAATAGAACTGTTAAAAGTAATCTTGATGCCATATTCGTTCTCCCGCTGTTTGTTAAACAAATATATCAAATATTATTGTGAAATGTTTATGAAGTGTAAAATGAATAGGCACAAATGATGGTTGTTCAAGAAAAGGACTAGAAATCAGATTTTGGAGGAGTATTCACCAAAGTGGACTTAAGGGTGTCTGAAAGCATTTTAATCAGCTGCCTGCGTTCAAATGGTTTTGACAGGTAATTGTCAAAGCCGGCTGACAATAATTTTTCGCGGTCACCAGCCATCGCAAGAGCAGTAACAGCTATTACAGGTACCTTCAGATAGTGTCTATTCAGCTTCCTTATTTTCTCCATTGCCTCTATTCCGTTCATTCCTTTTAGATTTATATCCATCAAAACTGAATCATACCTATGTTTTTTACAGTATTCAATGGCTGTCTCTCCGTCGGGAACATTTTCAATTAAACAGAACGGTTTAAGGTACGACAAAATGATATTTGCGTTTAATTCATCATCTTCAACAAGAAGAATCGACAAATTTTTCTGAAATTCGATTGTACCAGCAGATGGAATTTCAGCGTTTTCCCTTTGCGGGACATCCGCCGAAACAGTGAATGGAAGTTTTACAATGAACCTGGATCCCTTTCCGGGTGTGCTTTCCAGGAATATTCTGCCGTCAAGTATTTTAACTAATTTATTGGTTATGCTTAAGCCAAGTCCGGATCCTTCAAACTTCCTTGTGTATCCTTCACTGACCTGCCGGAAGGGTTCAAATATTATTTCATGATAATCGGACGGGATCCCGATACCTGTATCCGCAATGCTTAACATCAGGTATTTTCCGTCTGCGTTACTGGTTGTGCTTAGTTCGATGGTAAGGCCGCCTGACTGGGTATATTTAACAGCATTATTTATAAGGTTATTAAATATTTTATAAAGTATTTCCCTGTCAGAATTGATCTCAAACGTCTTATCCGGAAGAATGGATTTAATATATAATCCTTTTGCAGCAGCATTTGGCAGAAAGAGGGTTATAGATTCTTTAAGGACTCTTATCACGTCTACAGATTCATATTTGAGTTCCATTTTTTTTGCTTCAATACTTGAAAGATCAAGCAACGAATTTAATGTTTCTATTAACCTTCTACCGCTGGATAGCACCATTTTAGCCAGCTCTGCGTGTTCAGGATTTGACAACTCTGTTGCCAGTATGTCTGCATAACCCAGGATGCCAACCATGGGTGTGCGAAGCTCATGACTCATATTGGCAAGAAAACTTGATTTAAGCCTGTTTGATTCTTCAGCTTTATCCTTTGCTTTCACCAGGTCTTCAATCATCTTTTTCTTCTCGGTTATGTCCTCCTTAACCGCAACAAAGTTCAAAATCTTTCCGGCTGCATCAACAATAGGAGATATTATTGCATTTTCCCAGTATAATTCACCGTTCTTCTTCTTATTATGAAGCTCACCAGACCAGGTATTTCCGGAAATTATGGTCTCCCAGAGGCTCTGATAAAACTCTTTACTCTGCGTCCCCGATTTTAATATCCTTGGATTTTTATCGATTACTTCATCTATGGAATACCCCGAAACTTCAGTAAACTTATTGTTTACATACCGGATGTTTCCCTTCAGATCAGTTATTATAACACACACAGGACTCTGTTCAATGGCTTTTGTTAAAGTCTGGATATGTCCTTCTGCAAGTTTTCTGCTGGTAATATCCCGGACGTATCCTTCAAAATGTTTTGTATTACCCAGTTCATCCTTTACCGCAAAAGCATTCAGCTGAACCCAGATGACAGATCCATCCCTTCTTTTCCATTGAACCTCCCTGTCGGAGACTGAACCGGTAGGTTCAAATTCACTAATTAGCGTATGCCTTTTATTCTTATCGAGATATATATCATTAGTAATATCAACCTTACAAAGTTCATCTTCAGAGTCATACCCGAGAAGCTTTGCAAGGGCCTTATTTGCTTTTATAAATTTGCCTTCGTGAGTTGACTGGTAAATTCCTACCGGCGCTGAATCAAAGATTGACCTGTACATTTTTTCAGATTCATATAAAGCATCTTCAATAAGTTTACGTTCGGTTATATTATGTAAAAATCCTGCAACAAGCTTCTCCCCTTCAACCTCTATTTGAGTAAGAGTAATATCTGTATATATCCGGTTACGGTTATTTATATGTATCCATTCAAATTTCTGGGGTTCCCCGGCAAGCACTTTAGCTATAAGTTCAGCCGCCAGATCGGAAGAAAGTCTTTTTCCTGGTTGATATTCAGGTGAAAGACTTCCGGGAGATTTTCCGATGATCTTTTTCTTGGGGAGTCCATATAATTTTTCAGCACCCTGATTGCAGTCAACTATCCTTTCGTTATTAAGTATAACAATCGCTTCGGTTGAATTATCGAAGATACTCTTAAATTTTTTCTCGCTTTCTGCAATTTTCCTGAGGTTGTTGTAATTTGATTTCGTATAGTAATATAACAGCAGAATCCCGCCGAGTGAAACAAGCAGTCCCAGGACAAGTAAGTTATTCAACGTGCTTGCAGTAACCGGACCGTAAATTTCAGAAAGATCCATCTTTGTTATCAGGTACCAGGGTGTATTTTCAATACTTTGGACATGAGCCAAGACTTCTGTTCCCCTGTAATCCTTCCCCTCCAAGATTCCTGTTATTCCGTAAATTGCTTTTGACGCCGGCAGTTCTATCTCATTAAGCGGTTTCTTCAACCACTGTTCTCTACTGTGATGAAACTTCAAGGGTGTAATATAATCTATGCTGTCGCCTTCAATGGTCACGATTAAAGACTCTCCGGAAGATGCATCTAAATACCAGTTGGATATGGTCGGAAATAATAGTTTATAAGGATCAACCTTAAGAACTATGGCGATTTTCCGGCTATTCGATAGCGTAAAGGGAATATAAAGGTCGATACAAGGTGCTTTCAGGTATTTGTCGATGTAAAAATCTGAATTAATAATTCTGTTTTCATCCAATGCCGCCTGAAGCGAGTCAATCACGATATCTTCCGATCCCGAAGAGTTCAGCTTCATTATCTCCCCGGAGCCAGGATTTATTAAAAACAGGTTAGAATAATCATGATTATTATAAATGGAAAATATAAGTTTTGCAGCCGCTGAAGTATCTCCTAATGTGGAGATTTTAGAATTCAGCAACGGACGGAGATTATCGTTGGAAAATATGTACCGGGCATCGGCATACCGTTCCGAATACCATTGTGAAAATGCCGAGTACTTTAACCTGCTTATCGTTTCAAGTTCCTTGGATCTCTCGGAAAGTTCCCGGGCTTTATCATCTTCAAAAAAATGGAAACCGAGGTATATAAAAAGGAGGATTATACCGAGATAAACGGAAAATAATACCCGTATTGAACGAAAGAACTGAAAAATCATCAAATTCCTTATGATAATTCCATTTTGTGCCTATATTAAACACAATTAGTGCCAGAATTCTATAGAATGGTATAAGAAGACTTGTAAATTAATGGAATAAAGGTAATGGAAACCGGGGTATAAAAATTACAAATTCCGCCCAATTCGGCATTTAAATGTTTGTGTACAGATATACAACAATTTGGTCGTGTATGGTATTTAGGAATCTCAGGGGCTATCGTGAAATTTTAACCAATAACATCGTCATATCGTCATTAACTTCGGCTGAACCCCTATGGCTGTTTATGCTTTTCCAGATTTCCTGCAATATATCACTGCTTTTATGCGAAGATTTATTCACAAGAAGTTCGGAAAGTTTGTCTTCACCGAATAGATCCATATGTTCATTCATTGCCTCAGTAATACCGTCGGAAAAAAAGGCGAAAATCTGATCAGGTTTAAGCTGAACTTCCTCTTCACACAATGTCTTCTCAAAAATAATTCCTTTTTCCAAACCTATCCCCAATCCCACGGTTCTGTATTTATTTATTGTTCCGTTCTTCGCTGCGAATACCGGCATATGCCCTGCCCTGCAGAAATTCACCTTGTTTTTCTCCATATCGAAAAGAGCCAGGGTCATAGTGACAAACCAGTTCCGTTCCATAGAATCATAAATTCTTCGATTGATTTCGACAAGGATATCTTTAGGTTCTCTGCCGGGTCTGCAGGCTGACTCGATCATAGTCTGCAGTTTGGTCATATAAAGTGAGGCTGATAATCCTTTGCCTGAAACATCGCCCACAACAACGAATAACTTATCGTCCCCTACGGGAATGAGATCGAAATAATCACCCCCTACCTGCTGAGCGGGAATCATTTCACCGGAAATATCCAGACCTTTTATAGGAGGAATTTTCTTCGGGAGAAGACTTTGCTGAATTTTCCTTGCAAGGTCCAGATCCCTTTCGATTTTAATTTTTTCTGCTTCTGTTTTATACAGCCTGGCATTTTCCACCGCAATAGCGGATTGGTTTGCAACAGCGTACAGCAGATTGAGATCCCTGCCCGCAAACTTTGCTCCTGAGTGTTTTAACCCGAGCAGCATCAATCCTATAATCTTTTGTTTAATAATCATAGGTAGAATAGTATAAATACCTGCGTCCAAAAGTATCTTATAGCCTACGGGGACGGCAAACGGAAGATCCTCCTCCTCAATAACAGGAGATTTTGTGGTTGTATTTTTTTCTGTTATTACTTTTTGAATATTTACCGCCGGAATTTTCAGATGTTCTGTCTCAATACCCACACTCCTGACAAGGATAAATTCTCCTTCCTTATTATCATACAGCATAATCCCGAAGGTGTTTATTCTTAAAGACCTTACGAATGTCGTGGTCATGGTATCCAGGATATTCTCCAAACCAACCACTGTAGTAATATCATTGCTGAAACTTACCAGTATCTTCTGATAGGCAAATTGTTCCGGATAAAACTTTTCAGTAAGAAAATCCTGGAATTTATCTTTGGTTGACTGGAAGATGAGAGCGAATATTATAAATATTATTCCTGCAATTACTCCCTTATACTCCGTACCGATAGCAGTACTTATAACCTGGCCTATGAGGTAAATTACCAGAAAATAAACGGCAGCAATGCTTATTGTAGCTGCTCCGTAGATTATGGTATTCTTGATAACGACACTGACATCCATCAGCTGATACCTGAAAATAGAATAACCGAAGGACACAGGAAGAATAAACAGAATAATTATAGGCATGTAAAATTCAGGTGAATTATACACCGTATCGGTAATTGCGGGGGCGATGAACCTGGTGTATAGAATGACAAGTATCGCCAGGAAATATGCAATGAGAATAATGGATAAAGGTTTTCTTTCTGCTGCTGTTTTTAACCTGAAATAATTTATTAGAAGAGAAATAAATCCTGTGAGGAAAGCAACGCCGAGTACAACATTGGTTATATTATAAAAGTTTTCATAATGCATATTTCTGTCAGGCGAACCATATACAAACAGAAAGCGGTATATGATCAATGCTATTAATATTACCGCCGGCAGGAGATAAAGGGTGTAATTAACAGATCTCTTTTTCACGAAATTGTATTCGTGAGGAAATATCCAGAAGAAATGCAGGATAAGGAACGGTGCGTATAGCATACCCCCGGTATTGAGAAAATCAATAAGGACCGCCAGAGGAAATATTCCCATTAAAAAAGGAATCATCTGATAATTGAAAAGCAGCATTAAATATTAATGTTGCTCCAACGGCATAAAAAACCCTCTGCACTCTTCCCTCGGGTTTAGCCATCAGCACTATAAAAGCAATGACCTGCCATAAAAATCCAAGAAGACTAATGCCGAGCAAAGAAAAATTTATAAGCTTTTTTATATAAACTTTTGTATTAATCAGTTTGTCGTTTTTCTTCTTAACCGTATAGTTGGCGTAATCTCCGGCCTCAACTTTATTAAGTATGCGCTGGGCCTGTAAAGGTTCTTTTATTCTCTCCCCATTAATTGAAATAAGGTAATCGCCTTCGCGTATACCGGCATTCCAGGTAACACCGTTCACCTTTACGTTTTCGAACCTGAGAGCCAGAGAATCACCCTGCCTGACAGGGTACCATAAACATTCATCATTGGAGACTGGAGTAATAGTGGCGATGGTAAAGATATTCCCCAGGGCGAGAAGTATGAGAAAAAGACTCATAGCAATAATAATCTTCGACCTGAATCTGATTAAATATTTTTTTATCGGATCCACAGATTTATATTATCTCAGTTATAAAAAACAGGGGAAATATTATTCAAAAAATAAGCAATTATTTTGCTTTAACCACCATGATAGTAATATCATCCGACTGTACAGCTCCGGAGGTAAAACCTATGACCTCCTGCCTGATTGTCTGAAGTATATCCGGGGGAGATAGGTGGAAAGTTTTCTTTGCAATTGCTTCAAGTCTTTCATCAGAAAATTCATCTCCTTCTTTATTCATCGCTTCAGATACACCATCCGTAAACATAATTATAACATCATCCCTCTCAAGATCAACTACCTGGTACTCGTAAGGTGTTATTGTTTTCATCACGCCGAGGATTATTCCGCCCAGGGTGAGCTTGATTATTCGGCCTTTCCTTACCAGCAGAGGAGGGTTATGACCTGCATTCACGTAGGTAAACTTTTTACCTTCATCATCTATAACACCCCAGAAAAAAGTAATGAATTTGCCGTCTGAAGTATTTTCACTCACGAGATCATTTATCAGTCCTGTAGCTTCATCAAGAGCCATCCCATGCCTGACAATAGTTTTCAGGAATGCCTGCAGGTTAGCCATAAGAAGGGCTGCAGGGACACCTTTACCCGAAACGTCGGCAATGGCGATACAAACATTATTTTCATCAAGCCTGATCAGATCATAATAATCGCCTCCTACCTGTCGGGAGGAAACGTTCATTGCAGAGACTATAAAATTCTTAAATTCCGGTATTGAATGGGGAAGCAGATTTTTTTGGATATCCCTTGCAATATCCAGCTCGTCTTCAAGCTTCTTCTTTTCAAGCTCCTCAAGAAACAGTCTTTTATTCTCCAGCGAAATGATTGCAAGACTGCCGACGGAATAGACATACTCAATATCAGCTTCCGAATATTTCTGTTTATTAATCCGCCTTCCGAGGAAGATCAAACCTTTGGTTTCTCCCTGGATCTGCATTGGAACTACGAGTTCAACCTCAAGGCTTTCAAGTGAAGAATATTTTTCTGTTATCCCTTCACCTGTTATGGGAGATTCAAGCTCCTGCATTTTGTTTTCGGTGATAATTTTAAGCAGCTTTTCATTATCCATTTTTGATTCAAGAACCTCAGCACCCTCATCACCGAAAGTGATAACTGCAAACTTTGAAACGAAAAGCTGTCCTATAACCGAATAAACAAGCAGCCTGGCTACACGCGAAGATTCAGAGAATAAAGCAAACTCTTTGCTGAGTTCGAAGAGAGAGTTAAGTCTGTGAAGTCTTGAGTCGAGAATACGGTTAACTCTCTTAAGCTCATTTATTATGATAGAATTCTGGATTGCGGTAGATGAGATATTCAGGATTGTTCTGAGAAACTCGCGGTCGTCATCTGAGTACATTGTCTTATTCAATTTTTCGCCGAGACAGATAATGCCAAGTACTTTATCCGAAGTTGTTACCTCTTCAGTTACACAATGCTCACCGAGCCCGGGGTATAATTTGTATTCTTCATCTTCAAAAAACTTTTCCACCTTATCGGGATCTGATAATCTTTCCAGCATTTCATTTTGAATCCCCTTGGAAGCATGTATTTTAAGTTTACCGTTGAGATTCAGTGCAAACACTCCCTTTGTCGAAAGGAATTTTCCCATACAGGTGAGGAGAATGTTGTTTATAATGAAGTCAAGATCAGTGCTGGAATTTAAGATTCGGCTGAAATCAACCAGGGCTGTAAGGTTTCTCTTTAATTTTATATTCTCAGTATCATCCATGCTGACGGTTATTATTTAAATATTTTGTGAGATAAACTTCGTTATACTTTCCGGGAATGGAACTATATCTCACCTCATCCATCAGGGTTTTCATCAGGTACATTCCTAGTCCCCCAACCCTGTGCTGTCTGTAGTACTTCTGCAAATCAGGATCAGGAACATTTTCCGGATGAAATGAATTTCCATAATCTATTATAATGATCGTGAGCTTATGATCAGAATACTTCAACTTTAAAAGTATTTCACCGTCGGGATGAGATTGATAAGCATGTTTAATAATATTAGTACAGGCTTCATCCACGGCCAGCATTACATCCTCGGCAATACCCGGTTTTATTCCAACCTGCCCGGCGGCAGATTGAATAAATTCACGGACAATCGATAGATTTTCTGTCCTGCTGAAAATCTTAAGCGTTTTATCTATTTTGTTTTTTGTCTTCAACGTTTCCGGTCTCTTGAAATTTATTTATGGCTTCATCTTCTGATTTGAAGATTTCATATAATAAAGGAAAACCGAGGAGATCGAATATATTATATACTTTCTCGCTCATAGCTGATAGTTTAATATCGCCCTCATTTTCCCGGATCTTTTCAATATACGCCATGAAAACTCCCAATCCGGCACTACTGATATAATTCAGATCCCCAAAATTGACGACTATATTGTACTTGCTTTTGTCAATAAGCTCTGAAAAATTATTTTCAAGCTGGGGAGCCGTATGTGCATCAAGATATCCGTTGAGGTATATTACACTTACATTTCCTTTATCTTTAATGGTAGTGCTGAATTCTGCCATTCTTTTTCTCCGTCTGATTTAATTTTCGATTTCCACTTAAAAATCACCAGAGTTATATCATCATACTGTGAATGACTCTGTGAAAAAACTGTGACTTCCCTGATGACTTTATTAGCTATATCATCAGGAGTTGATTTTGAATTTTCTATTAATATCTCTTCAAATTTGTTCAACCCGAAATCTTCAAGGTCTGTATTTTTTGCTTCCGTTATACCATCTGTATAAAGCACCACCAGGTCACCGTCATCCAGGTTGATCTCGGTTTCGTCCAGAGAATTATCAAAGTGCTCGGTAAAATTTAATCCCAGTCCTATCCCAGAAGGACGAACAGATTCCGCTATTCCGTTACGGACGAGTATCACCGGACAATGTCCCGCTCTTGATATTGTTAACGTCTCCTTTTCCCTGTCGATTATACCATAAGCTGCACTTACAAAACTGCTTCTATCAAGTGTGCGTTTAAGTATCATATTAGCACTTATTAGAATATCCTTGGGCCTGGTGATTGTTTTGGAAAGCGACTCAAAGATTCCTTTGACCTCAGCCATTATAAATGCCGCCGAAATGCCTTTCCCCGAAACGTCAGCGATTACAAATCCAAGTTTATCCTCACTGATTTCGAAGAAGTCGTAATAATCGCCCCCGACCTCGAAGGCAGGGATAAACACGCTGGATATTTCCAGTCCCTTATAAGCAGGGTGCTTTGAAGGAAGAATTTTACGCTGTATTTCACGGGCAACATCAAGTTCTTTTTCAAGTCTCTCCTTTTCAATCGATTCCTCTAGAAGTCTTGAATTATCTATTGCAACAGTGGCGTAATCCGAGAAAGTATTTATTGCATTAATATCTTCGTCATTGAAAATAGAACTATCCTTCTTTACTACGACAAGGTAACCATTCACCTCATTGTGGATCTTCAATGGTGAAACCGCAGCACTCTGGTACTTGTCACCGGTCTGTGAAATTCTTTCAAACTTAGTGAGTGAAAATATCTCCGTCCCGCTCAGCGGCTTATTTTTTATCTTCTTATATATGTAATTTGAAAGTTCCCGGGCATCGAGATATCCAACGTTTTTATGAGCAATCGTTGTAAATTCTTTTTCCTCGCTCCATAATATCCATGCGGCATCTGCATTACAAACCTTAGCAGCGATATCGGTTACTGTTCCCGCCAGGTCATCGAAATCGAGAACCTCCGTTATAAGTTTACTGAAATACTGGAGTGATGATACTTCCTGTGCCTTCCTGTCATACGCTTCGGCAGTTGGAAGGTGAAATAAAGTCGTAAAAAACAATACACTGAAATAAATAGCTCCATAAATCATAAGGATATTAAGGAACTGGGCAAGTGAGGGAGAAAAGGACGCAACCATCTTATAATGGATATTCTCTCCGCCGCTGTTAACCAGGTTCACGATGAAAAGGACAGCTATTACCACTGATATAATAAGCAGGTATACTTTTTCTTTTTTCTGAAGAAAGGCTATCCAGGAGATCCTCACAGAATTAATAGCTATCAGTAAAATTGAAACAATAAAGAAAGTATTTTTTATAAATGAGAGGTCAGGTAGCTTATCAAAAGCGGATGAAAGTGAAGCCAGTATGAAGAAAACGATCATGGTGTTGAAATATGTATTCAGGTTCCTGTTCTGCTTGAGGAAAAATAATTCCCTGAATGTGAGAAAGATATACGCAAGAAAACTTAATATGAGGAACACGTAAAAGAAACTGATTATTCTGAACATCAGGCTTGATTGTTCCTGGAGGTTATCGAAGAATAGGTTCAGTATAGAACCCGAAAAACTAATCATGAAAAATATAATTGCATTCAATATACCTACATTCATCACCATAGAGATCGGGTTGATTTTTTTATAACCCATAAGCTCAATCAGGTATACAATCAGGGAAATAACTGTTAGCGCTGTAAGAAATTCATTTATAACCATATACCATGTAGAAGACCCGGAGGGAGCGAACAACTTAAAAAAGAATAAGACTACCGCAAATCCCATAAACAGCCGGAATTTCAAGTTATGTGTGAAAACTAAGGTATTCATATTCATTTTAGTTATTGTTTCAGCGTAAAATACTACTATAATTTGTCCGTTCAAAGACGCTTTTCAGCCTTAATCTACAGTCAAATTAATGGAATTCCTTCATTTTGTAAAGAAAAGAATTATGAACGGGTGATATGTATGATGGAAAAGGCTTTTCCAGATAAAATATGCCCCATAACCCGGAAAAATAAGCCTATTTGTTAAATCTCAACCCCGGAGTCTGTTTCCTCGTTCCTGATAGTATCCTGGTGTATCTCAATCCTGAGCTTTTTCATTTCCTCTCTCATCTTTTCCATTTCTTTCTGAAGCTGTTTCATCTCCTCCTTAAATTCGCCTTTATTAAAAGACATCATGGGATCGTCAAACATTTTAAACATAGATGCCAGAGAATCCGGGAAGAAACCAGTCCCCTGGCCGTTAAACATAAGTGAATCACCGTGGAAAACTCCCATGCTTTTCAAGAGGGAGTCGATATCAGGAATCTGAACCCTTACCGGAGTTCTGCCCGAATCACTATATCCATACTGGAAAGAATAGCTTTTCACACCTTTTCCGTCGGGAAAATCGATAATTATAGGCGGGATGTTCCTCATAGCCTCTTCAACCTGGGCAGAAATACTATCAAAATCAGGCAGATTAATATCAGGTATATCAAGTTTAGAGATATGCACACGGCAGATATTTGAATCGATATATACTTTAAAATTCTTACCCATGACGGGTCATTCTTCAGCCGGGCAAAGCTGGTGTCGAACTTAAAGTTTACCCTCATATCCTGCAGAGATCTTTTAGCCTCCTGCATTCCCTTTTTCATTTCTTCTTTGGCCTTTGCCATCTCTTCTTTGAATTTTTCCTCATCGAATTCATAGGGTTCGGTAAAAATGGTATCCGGAGTGAAGAAAATGTATTTGCTGTCCCTGGTTCCTTTTACCTTATTAACGATTGTTCTCACATCAGGATTATCATAAGTAAAATACCCCGCAGGTATAATTTTATTGAATTCCTCCTGGTTCGCATCCCGCGCAAATGACATTATATCAGCGACGATGGCTTTATTGTAATTCCATAGATTGGGATTTATAGCAACGGTATTTTTATCGTTCACCAGCACCTGCGTCTGCAGGTCTTCTGCATAAGATTCAAGAATGGAATCAACCTGGTGCCTCTGCCTGCTGCTTAATTTCAGTTTAGCGGCAAACTTGTCAAGATTATTTCCAGCACTACCTGCCCCTGAAGTCTTGATTTCAAAAAATTCCTTCCCGGCGGGGTCATATCCAAGCTTCAGATACTGACCATTTGATTTGTCCAGCGGCAGCTGTTTTGTAAAAGCGAAGTTAAATACATCTTCGTTCGAAAGGTCTGATGCATAAAAGAGCGGCTTTAGGTTTTCCTGGTAAAAGCCGGCCAGGTTTGTTTTCTGTTGTTCTACCAGGCGGTCAATTACACCGGGATTAAATTTCAGGAAGACCATGAGTGCAATAGCAAGTGCTGTAAAACTGAAGGCGGGCACCCATTTACGGTATTTTTCCCAGCCAGTATCTTTCCGGTTAAGATTTGCAGCAATCCTCGTTTCAAAATATGGGGCTTCAGGCAGCCGTTTGACCGAAGTAACTGTAAGAGTTTTAATTTTCTTTAATTCTTCCAGCTTTTCCTGAAGTTCTTTGGAGAATTTTATTTTGTCTTCTAATTCCTTAGCCTCAATAGCGGATAATTCACCGTCAATGTAGGCGGATAATATTTCATATTTTATATCTGTACTTTTCATAACATCAGCTCCTCTTCATAAGGCCTGAGGATATTCTTTAATCCTTCTCTTGCCCTGAAGATTCTTGATTTTACCGTTCCGATTTCGCACTGTACCGTTTCTGCGATCTCCTGGTAACTCATACCCTCGATATCCTTCAAAAGAAGCGGTACTCGTAATTTTTCCGGGAGTTTCCCGATGGCCCTATGGACAATATTAGAGATATCATTACTTTCAGGAGTGGTTGTATCACCGGTTTTTTCTTCTGCTTCCTTTAAAGGAGTAAAAATATTTCTGATTTTTATCTTTCTCATGTAATCTTTACACTTGTTCACCGTTATTCTGTAGAGCCAGGTAGTGAATTGTGATTCAAATCTGAAATTATTCAAATTCCTGTAAACCGTTAAAAAAACATCCTGCGCAATATCATCAACTGAATTTGAACTGCTCATAGTGAGATATATTATATTTCTCACCTTTTCCTTATGCCTCTGGACAAGCACGGCGAATGCAGATCCATCGCCGTCAATAAACCTTTTTACAAGGGAAAAATCGTCATCCAGGTTTAATATTTGAGCTTTCTGCAAATCTTCCTTAGTATTTTTCGTATCCATCTTTTTAGACGTAAAATTAGGTGACAGGTTCCGTAAAAATATTTAATTTTGTCCTAATATTTAAACCAAAAAATATTCTTTAGCCTTGTTGCCGTAAACTTGCTTTGTTACTCCCATTAACTTAAATTTAATGCAAAAATTTTAGGAGTTGTTAATGAAAACTAAAGTAAACGAAAGGTACGAAGCCGTCGTCATAGAGTTAAAGGGAAATGTGATGGGCGGTGAAGACACTAAGGAATTTAACGATTTGCTCCATAAACTGATAGATGAAGGCAAGAAAAATATTATCGTAGACCTTTCTGACGTAAAGTTCATGAACAGCTCCGGTCTTGGTATGATGATCGGAGGTTTAACGACGATGAAAAAAGCCGGCGGAAACCTTAAATTAGCAAGGGTGACCGAGAAAATTGAAAGTCTGCTCATTATTACGAAACTTATCACAATTTTCGAATTTTACGAAAATGTTGACGATGCTATAAAAAGTTTTTCTAATTAGATTTTCTCATAATTCAGGTTTTATGTAGTTTTAAACTCCGGATTTCCTTCGGAGTTTTTATTTGGCAAAATCATAAAATAAGAGTATCAAATGCGTGTAACTGTTCTGGTGGGAAGCCAGTGGGGTGATGAAGGTAAAGGTAAAATAGTTGATATCCTGAGCGAAAATTATGACATCGTAACCCGTTATCAGGGAGGGGCAAATGCGGGGCATACGGTCACTATCGGCGACAAACAATATATACTTCACCTCATTCCCTCGGGTATTCTCCGGGAAAATGTAATCTGTGTTATCGGAAACGGGGTTGTAATAGACCCTAATGCCCTGTTGGATGAAATTAAACTTCTTAGTGAACACGGAATCAGCGTTGAAGGAAGGTTATTTATAAGCCATAATGCTCATTTAATTATGCCCTATCACAAGCTGCTGGATAATATAAATGAGAATAACGAGAATAAAATAGGAACAACCGGTCGTGGAATTGGTCCTTGCTATATAGATAAGTATGCAAGGAAAGGGATAAAGATTGTTGATCTTCTAAACAAAAAAATTCTTGAGGAGAAAATAAGGGAGAATCTTAAAGAGAAAAACAACCTGCTGAAGAAAATATATAATCATGCTGAACTGGATGTTGAGGAGATAATCAGGGAGTACGTCGAGTTTGACAAGGCAATTGACAAATATGTTAAAGATGTTCCTTCGTACCTTAATAATGCTATAGCTGAGGGAAAATCAATTCTGCTGGAAGGTGCTCAGGGAGCGTTGCTGGATGTTGATCATGGAACCTATCCTTACGTTACATCCTCAAGCCCGACTTCAGGAGGAGCCTGTACAGGAACAGGTATACCTCCTACAAAGATCACCCTGGTTTTCGGAATAGTAAAGGCATATACCACAAGGGTAGGATTGGGACCCTTTCCAACAGAATTAACGGATGACACAGGAGAAAAGCTCAGAAAAATAGGAGCTGAATACGGAGCCACTACAGGCAGACCAAGAAGATGCGGCTGGTTTGACGCGTTCCTGGTGAAGTATTCCTCTACCATAAATGGAATAGAAGAGGCAGCTATTACGAAGCTTGATGTTTTGAGCACCTTTGATGAACTAAAAGTTTGTACAGGGTATGAGCTTAACGGAAAAACCTTGAAATCATACCCGACTGATGTTCAGAGGTTATCTGAAGTAATTCCTGTGTATAAGACGTTTAAAGGCTGGAATTCAGACATTTCCGGATGCAGGTCATATTCCGATCTTCCGTCTGAAGCTAAAGAATACCTTGGATTTATTGCCAATCATACCGGCATAAAAATCACGATTATATCAGTCGGACCCAAGAGAGAACAGACTTTTTTTATTGCTTAGCAGGAACCTGAAATCCCTAATTTGAGGTTCTAAATCAAAAATATGACTGGATTTTGTACATCCATAATTGCGATACTTGGCTTTGTTTTTTAATAATTCCGGGTAGAACCATTCAATGAAAATGTCCGGCGGACCCGCTTCCTTAAATATCAAAATCAGCCTGATAGTAGTTGCCTTCCTTATAGCCATAGGAACTCTATATTATACCCAGAACCTGGTTAAAGTACTTCAGAACCGTGAGAGAACTATCGTTGAACTGTACGCAAAGGGGATCGAATATGTTGCCAATACTTCGGAACCGAATGCCGATATAACATTCCTCTTCGATAATATCCTTAAACCGATAGATTTTCCGCTTATATCAACCGGTCCCGACGACCTTGTGAAAATTGAGAACAGACACGACATTAAGGATGTAAGGAACATCAGGTATGATTCTACCCTTTCCAGGACGGAGCTGGAGGAGTTCTTTAACCAGCAGGTCAGGGAGATGGATGATGCACACAATCCTATACTTGTTACTTATGAAGATACCCTTATCCTTCAGAAGATACATTACGGGGATTCCGATCTGATTAATAGGTTAAGATTATATCCTTACTTCCAGATAATTATCGCGGTATTGTTTATTGTAATAGGCTACGTAGGATTCAGCAGCATTAAAAGGAGTGAGCAGAGTAATATCTGGGTGGGAATGGCTAAAGAAACTGCGCATCAGTTCGGAACTCCGATATCAAGCCTTATGGGCTGGCTGGAAATGCTGAAGATAAATTTCCGGGATCCCGATAAGGTAATCGATATCGCTGATGAAATCGGGAGTGACGTAGAAAAGCTGAATAAAATCACTTACAGGTTTTCCAAAATAGGCTCTATACCGGAAATAAAACCAAGGAATGTTTATACAGAAGTTAAAAAGATTACGGATTATTTTCAGAGAAGACTTCCGAACGGAAAAAGTGTGGAATTGACGATTGACGGAGATAAAGAACTATGCGCAGAGATGAATTCCGAACTTTTCGGCTGGGTGATTGAAAACCTTATCAAAAATTCTCTTGATGCAATCGATCATAAATCTGGTATTATTACTATATCTATTACCAATATAAAGAGCCATATCGAAGTTTGTGTTTTCGATAATGGAAAAGGTATAGAATACAAAAGAAGAAAAGATGTATTCAGGCCCGGCTACAGCACCAAAAGAAGAGGTTGGGGGCTTGGGTTAAGTCTTTCCAGGCGAATAATTGAAGGTTATCATGGAGGGAAGATCTTTGTAAGGAATTCTTCCCCGGGAGAAGGAACGACGATTGCCATCGTTCTTAATAAGTGTTAACTCATCTCGAGCATTCTCTCAATTGGTTTCAAAGCCCTTTTCATCAATTCAGGATCCAATACGATTTCCGGCGCTTTATTCTTCATCGCCAGGTATAACTTTTCCATCGTGTTTAACTTCATATAGGGACATTCATTGCAGCTGCAGTTTTCTTCAGGAGGTGCCGGAATTAATGTTTTACCCGGAACCAGTTTCTTCATCTGATGAAGGATGCCTGATTCTGTAGCGACTATAAATTTATTGCCAGAATCCTCCTGAACGAACTTTAATAATTTACTGGTTGAACCTATAAAATCAGCCCTGTTAAGGACTATTTCTTCGCACTCTGGATGGGCAATTATTTTTGCTTCCGGATGCTCAAGTTTAAGATCGATAAGTTTCCTTTCACTGAATGTTTCATGCACGATACATGAACCATCCCATAAAAGCATTTTTCTTCCAGTTTTTTTCACAAGGTACTTTCCAAGGTTTCTGTCAGGAGAAAAGAGTATCGGCTTATCCGGGGGAATCTGGTTTATAATTTTTTCGGCATTGCTGGAAGTACAGATTATATCGCTCAGTGCTTTAACTTCTGCTGTGCAATTAATATATGTTATCGAAATATGATCAGGGTACTGTTCGCGGAAAGCTTTAAATAAAGGCGCCGGGCAGCTTTCAGCAAGTGAGCAACCCGCTTCCAGATCAGGTAACAATACAAGTTTATCAGGGTTTAATATTTTTGCAGTCTCTGCCATAAAATGAACGCCGGCAAAAACTATCACATCGGCCGTCGTTGCTTTTGCTTTTCTTGCCAGGTCAAGGCTGTCGCCCACAAAATCGGCTATATCCTGTATTTCTGACTCCTGGTAATAATGAGCCAGGATTACTGCATTAAGTTCCTTCCCTAATTTTGTTATCTCTTCTTCTAAATTTAATTCTACGAGATCTTCATGTTCAAGCATATAGCAGCTCCTTCTTTAGTATCAAAATAATAAGATTATAAGGTTATTATCTTGATATGAGATTACAACACTAAAAATTATGCAAAAAACGTACTTTATTAAATGGCATAGTACTTGACCTTCCTGGTACGAAGTAGTTCATAGTTTAAGCATAACACCCTTCCAATTCTAACTGCCGGATTTGCGACAATTTCCGGCAGTTCCTTTTTTAAACGATACCATTCAAAACTTCCTGTAAAAAAGTAATCACAAAAAGTAATTCTTACATTACAAATTAAGTCGTATACATTTTCTGTCGGTTTTGCCGTCTTTTTCAATGGCATATTAGTTGAGTCTTCTACTGCGAAAATAGAAAATAGTTTTTTGCATAGTACCCCCTCCATAAATGACACACGAACTGTCGGATTTTCACCCTCAAAGATCCGACAGTTTCTCCTTTAAACCGTACCTGAACTTTTATCCAAAAAATTCCGTGCTCTCTCATACGCAAACAGAATATCTCTCTTCCCTGTTTCTACATCAAGCAGTATTTTACCTAGGTCTGATAAAAGAACAAAATTTATTTTTCCATTACGGTTTTTCTTATCTGAAAGCATTATCTGGTAAATATCTTCAAAATCGAAATCATCAAGTATATTTTTCAGTCTGAACTTTCCGGGAAGTTCCAGGTATTTTATTAGTTTCTTCCGCGACAGGATACCTATCTTGTTAGAAAGAAATAATTCTATCACAATTCCATAGATTACACAGAGACCGTGTCTCAGCTTAAAGCCGGAAGCTGATTCAATAGCATGCGCGCTGGTATGACCGAAATTAAGAATTTTTCTAAGTCCATTCTCCCTCTCATCATTAGAAACAACACCAGCTTTAATAGCAGCACATTTCAAAATAATCTCGTCGGTTATCCGTTCATCCTTCCGCCGGATGCTGTCGAAATTTTCATTAACCAGGTTATATAATTCAGGAGAGGAGATATAGGCATATTTAATTACTTCACCCATCCCGGCTATATATTCTTTTGAAGGGAGAGTTTTAAGAAACTCCGAATCTATCAATACCATGTCAGGATGATAAAATGCTCCGATAACGTTTTTATATCCGTTGAAATTTATTGCGGTCTTTCCACCGATCGAGCTGTCTACAGCAGACAGGAGGGTAGTTGGTATGTTTATCAGCTGCAAACCCCGCATATAAGTTGCTGCCGAGTACCCCGCCAGGTCACCTGTTACACCGCCGCCAATCGATATTAGCAATGTATCTCTGCCGAAATTGTTTTTTATCAGTGAGTCATAGATTCGTTTTAATTGTTCCTGCGATTTGGAATTTTCCCCGGGTTTCAATTCATAATAAAATATTTTTTTTCGTCTGCCGATTGCTTTCCTGATAGTGTTCAGATGATGTTTGGCAACATTCCTGTCTACAACAACAAAAAAATTATTAAAGCGGGCATACTTCTTCAGTTGAGGCTTGAGGTGAGTCAATATCCCTCTACCTGCAAATACCGGGTAGGAGGAATCAGAGATCTCCACGTTTATTTTTTTCAAAGAATTATTCCTGAATTTTTTATGATGATATTAACCTTGCAATTCGATCTACGGTCTTACCGACGGGAATGTTATCAGTCAGAATAATGTGATCGGCTAAAAGATAGAATTTTTCTCTTTCATTTAAAAGCTTATTTATTAATTCAATCAACTCTTCTCTTGTCTCCGGGAAATCACCGTTGATGTGTAGAGCCGGACGATCACGCTTATATTGCAGCCTTTTATAAATTGCGTCCTGCGATGCTTTAAGATAAAATATCTTCCCGGTCTTTTTCAGGAAAATCAGGTTGTCTTCACTACTCATCGTTCCTCCCCCCAGGGAAATAATCACTTTACGTTCAGAGGAAATTTTCTCAAGCTGTTCGCGCTCAACCTTCCTGAAATAACTTTCACCCATAGTTTCAAATATTTCTCTGACCTTTTTTCCTTCATATTTTTCGACCACTCTATCCAGGTCATAAAAATTCCATCCAAGTGTATTTGCCAGAATGGGGCCAATTGTACTTTTACCTGCGCCCATAAAACCTGCCAGGTAAATAATGTCATCTTTCATTGGTTACAAACTTAATAAAAAAATTCAGAAGCAGGACAAAAACTCAGCGTAGCATGCATGCCATACCGAAGATATATTTTAAATAAAATCGACAGCCTCTGGGAAAATAAGGTTAGTGATCAGAAGAGAAATGAAAATCCCAGTATGAAAGTAACGCCGTCAACATCTATTTTTGTATCGAAGGTTTTCTGTGGAAGAATTATAGTCTGATTTTTATAATTTACTTCGAGCTTATCATAAGCGCTTTTCACTTTAAACTGGGGATCCCTGAACTTCATTTCAGAATGCACTGAAATATCATCGCGTATCATATAGTCCATGGATACGGAAACCTGAATTCCGTATGCAAAGTCGCGGCTAACAGTTGAAACAGAAGCATCACCGAATTCCCTTATATGTTCGCCATAGTAATAACCGGCTCCCCCGCCCATCATAAACTTGAATTTCTCAGTCGAAAAAGGAAGTAAATAATAGCCGGAAACTTCCAGCGGTATCAGAAGAAACCCGTCATTAACATCTATGGTTACAGTGGAATTTCCGGAAAAGGCAGTAAGGTTAGGTCCCGAAGCTGTGGTTTTCATATACTCTGTACCAAAACCGATGATGATATCATTAGTAATTCTGTAGCGAAAATCTATGGCTGGATTAAAGATGTCGGCAATCTCAAATGCGTGATTCCGGAGCACTGGATCAGAGGAATTAGGATTGAGATATATCCTGGCAGTGGTAGTATAAACACCATTTACCCCGATACTAAATTGTTTATTGCCTGACTGAGCTTCTGCATAAGAAGAGACTAACAGCAATAATATAAGCGGATATCTGAGATACATCGTTTCCATTTGTAATTTAAAACAAAACCCCTGTTTATAGACTCAGCTTCTAAACAGGGGCGCAGATAAAAATAATTATTTACTTACTGACCGAAAAATTGACTCCTGTTATCAACAATATCAGCTTTCTTTTTAAGTTCTTCAATCCATTGATTTAGAACTGTGCTTTGCTTCTGTCTGATTATTTTATCCCTGATTGAATTCCTTTGAATCTCAAACTTTGAAGAATCAAAAGCAGTTCTGTTTGTTACCTTAATGAGATAATAACCTCTATAACCGTGTATAGGATCTGTCACCTTATTTAAAGGAGCTTCAAGAGCAGTTTCAATGAATGCCCAATCTTTACCCAAACCAGGCACTGTGCCTGAAGGAGTAAAATCCTTTGCTTCGTTATAAGTTACTTTCGGATTTATTGATTGAGCTTTGCTTAAATCACCGTCGACTTTCTGCTTAATCTCTTCAACAAGCTGTTTGGCATTAGCATACTGTTTTTCGCGTATCACCTGGGGTTTAATATTGTCCTTTACCTCTTCAAATGGTTTTACACCTTCATTAGTAACATCTGAAACCATAACAACTGCATATCCCGTAGTGAGTCTGAAAGGTTCACTCACAGTATTAAGATCATTATTGAAGGCAAATTCAACAACATTTTTATTCTGACCCAGACCTGGGATGGCTGCCGCATCTTCCTGGAATGCACCCGATTCCTGGACATTGTAATTCATTAATTTAGCTTCACTTTCGAACCCGTTCTTTTTTGCAATAAAAGAAAAATCCTGAGCCTGTGACTGAAGCAGATCTTTTGTGGTAGCGGAAACATCGAGAGGATTTAGAATCCTCTGTACAATATAATTTTTATCAGATTTATCCGTTACTTTTATAATATGGTATCCGAACTGGGTTTGCACCGGTTCCTGCACAACTCCCGGTTTAGCACTCAACGCCACTTTTTCAAACTCAGGCACCATCATACCCTTGCTGAACCATCCCAGATCCCCCCCCTTCTGAGCACTGCCCGGATCACGGGAATACTCTTGAGCAAGTTTAGCAAAGTCAGCACCACTCTTCAGCTGGTCGTAGAGTTTCATTGCCTCTTCTTTGTTACGTTCAGCATTACCATATTGGTTTATCAGTATGTGTGAAGCCCTTACTTCAGGCTTATCTGAAGCCATAGTCCCTACAAGATTGTATAGAGCATAACCCTGCTGGGTAGCGACAGGACCAATTAATTTACCCTTCTTTGCCTTTTCAATCTGACCGGTAACTTCTTTGGGGAATTGAGACATTGACAGGGTATCAGTCGATATCTGGGAAGATCCATAATTCTCAGCAACCGATTTAAAATCAGATGTATCCTGCTGATATTTTTCTGCAATGATCTCGAGGTTTCTTCTTGAGAAAGTAGAATCTTCTGCAGAGGCTTTGAACGGGAATAATACGTACTTTACTTTTCTCCGGGCTACAACACTGAACTTATCAAGGTTATTATTGTAGTAACTTTTAATATCTTCATCGGTAACATTAAACGATGAATCGGGAAAGAGGAAAAGCGGTGCAAGGACATAGTCAGCACTTATTTTAGTATTCTGATCTATGAAGTCCCTTTTTATTTCATCCTCACTGATAGTTACAGAAGCGAAGACCAGGCTCTGCAATTTTTCATTCAGTCTTGTCTGTCTTACTCCTTCTTCTGCCTGGATTAAAACATCCTTATTCCTGGGATCAAAAAGCGCCGACTCATAAAGCTGCCTGTTGAATTTCCCTGTGGAATCAATAAAATTCTGTTTTAGAAAATCAGGAGGGTTATCACCAAGTATAATATCTTTTATTTCCTGATCAGATACACTGATTCCGTATTTGTTAATTTCTTTTTTAAGAAGGATCTGCGTAACCATCGCATCCCAAACCTGGTTTCGCAGCTGAAGGGTTTGTTCTTCACTCAGGTCTTCCCCGTTCTGCTTTGTTAACTGTTCCCTCTGTCGTTCAAGGATGTTGTTAAATTCCTGGTAGGATATTTCTTCACCATCTACTTTGCCAATGTAATTCGCACGTCCGCCCAAAGCCTCAAGTACGTTTGAATCAGACATAACCATAAAAAGAACAAAAAGAGCACCTACGGAAATAATAAAAGCAGGGGCCAAACTCCGCATTTTCGCCATCATTGGCATAATTTGTTTCTCTCCAGTCTAAATATTTATAAATAAGTCGTCTAAAATAGAGACATAGGCTAAAAAAAGCAATGAAAATTGCAGTAAATATTATGCCCGAAAGTTTGAGAAAAGAGACGCAGGTAACATGCGAGACTCACCTTTTTACTTATTTTGCAACGGTTTACGAAAATTGACTTTAATCAAACCTGAATTTATATTTCTATATTATTAAACTTTTCTGGAAAGAGGCCAAAATATGCAAGACAAAATCGATTTCTTGAAATACGTACCTATTTTCTCCGAACTCGAAGAAAACACGTTGGAACAGATTTCAAGGTTGGGGATAAGAAAATCCTTTTCGAAAGACTCGGTAATTCTGTTCGAACACGAAACCGGCTCAGCATTATTTGTGATCATAAAAGGAAAAGTTAAAGTTTCCAGGGTCAGCGATGACGGAAAAGAGGTAATCCTGACAATACTAAATGAATCAGATTTCTTTGGAGAAATGGCGATACTTGACGGTATGAGCAGGTCGGCCAATGTTACTGCTATGGAAGATGCCGAGCTGTTTATTGTTCAGAGAAGCGAATTTATTGAAATGCTCCACAGTCATCCTGAAATTTCGATAGCTCTCCTCCAGGAACTAACCAACAGGCTGCGTTCAGCAGATATGAAAATTAAATCTCTCTCGCTCAAAGATGCTGAGGGAAAGGTTGCAACAGTAATACTTCAGATAGCCGATGATGTAGGAAAAATAAAACAGGGCACTGTTGAAATAGAAAAACTTCCCTATCAGCATGATCTGGCTAATATGGCCGGAACGTCCCGGGAAACAATTTCAAGAACTCTGCATTCTTTTGCAAAAAAAGGATTGGTTGAACTTGACGGCTCAAAACTTCGTATATTGGAATATGAAAAATTTAAAAGAAATGTTCAGCTGAAATGATTGATGCGTGCCAAAATTGATTTACATTCACATACAACTTATTCAGACGGGTTTAATTCTCCTCAGGAATTAATTGATAAGGCTAAAGAAAGAGGGATTGAAGTATTAAGCATTACCGACCATGACAACCTGGCTGCTATTGCTGAAGCTTCGGAGTACGGCCGGAAGGTCGGGGTTGAAATAATCCCCGGTGTAGAAATAAGCTCAGACATAATGGACAGAGAGATCCATATTCTTGGCTATTTTGTAGAACCCGGCAATCCGGAATTTGAAAGATACCTCGAATTTTTCAGGGCAGAAAGACTTAAAAGAGCCGACAGGATAGTCGGGAAACTCAATAACCTCGGGATTTCACTAAAACTTGATGATGTTCTCAAATTCGCTAGGAATTCGGCTGTCGGTCGTCCTCATATAGCCCAGGCATTGGTTGAAGGCGGTTTTACAAATTCCTATTATGAAGCCTTTAATAAATATATAGGGAATGGCTGTGTGGCATATGAAAAAAAGGTTCATGTATCACCCAGAAGTGCCTTTAAAATAATATCCGATTCAGGAGGACTTTCATTCATCGCCCATCCGGGAGTAATGCCTGAACATATTCTTAAAGAATCAATCGAAGCCGGTGTCGACGGTATAGAAGTTGTCCATCCTTCTCACTCTCAGCAGCTCGTTAAGTTTTATAGGGGAATCGTAAATGAGTATTTCCTTCTGGAATCGGGGGGTTCGGATTACCACGGAGGAAAAAGAGAGGATGATAAGAATTTCGGAAAGTATTATGTCACTCCCTCTGTTGTCGAAGCTATGAGACAGAGGCTCCTCAGAAACACAGCCTGATAAAAGATATGAATATTATTGAAGGTAATTCTTCCGCAAAAAATTTCAAATTCGCAATTGTAGTAAGCAGATTCAACGAATTCATAACCGACCGTCTGCTTGAAGGTGCAAGAAAATGTCTTATCGACAATGGGTATGATGAGAATAAGTTCGAGGTAGTTAAAGTACCGGGAGCATTCGAAATTCCAACAGCAGCATCCCATCTGGCATCACTAAAAAAGTATTCAGCTATAATTTGCCTCGGAGCTGTAATCAGGGGTGCTACGCCTCATTTTGACTATGTTTCGATGGCTGTAACTAATGGAGTTCAGCGCGTTTCCCTCGATTTCGGAATTCCGGTAGTCTTCGGTGTGTTGACCACGAATACAATCGAACAGGCTATGGAAAGAAGCGGGGGGAAATCCGGAAATAAAGGACATGATGCGGTATTAACCGCTATAGAAATGGCTGATCTGCTTAATAACAGACTGAAGTGATTTTCCTTATAACTCATTTAATATTAAGTAGATAAGAATTTTAACCTTTCAGCAGATTTGAAAAGTATTATTTTTATTACCTGTAATTTTCAAACTTAGTCATTCATTATTCCCAAAGTTGCGGGAACATAAATGAAATTTCATTTTTTATTACTTTTATTATTCAGCATCCATTATCTGTACGGCCAGGAAACCTACAACTGGAAAAACTATACAGATATGAAGAATGTAAGCTCAGTCCAGTCTGCACAGACCGGCATATGGGCAGCCACCAGCGGAGGTGGATTTCTGTATAATACTGAATCAGGAGAATTCCTCACACTGCACAAAAATGACGGTCTGATTGGTTCATCTCTGAATGCTGTGGCGATCAATATGGACGGTAAAATCTGGTTCGGCGGTGCAGAGGGAGCAATAGATGTCTATGATCCTGCCACAGGACAGCTTAAAACCATCCTGGATATTTATAATGATACGGAACAATCAAATAAAGGTATTAATAATCTTGAATCAATAGGCGATACTATTTTTGCGTGTACAGACTTTGGTCTTTCCCTTCTGGATTCCAAAAACTACCTGTTTTACGATACCTTTTTCAAATACGGAAATTTTCAGCCTTACGTAAAAGTCAATAATTCATTTAAGGCAGGCCTGATATACCTTGCGACAAGTGCAGGTGCAGCTATCCAGAAAGAAGGAGCCGAAAATTTATCCGCACCGGAATCCTGGAAAACCTATACCACTCAAAATGGTCTCCCTTCGAATAATGTACTTCGCATAATCAAAATTAACAATTCTGTTATAGCTGCTACAGATAAGGGATTGTCCATACTTAATGATTCTTTATGGAGTCCTTTTCTCACCCAGTTCAATAATACCCCGGTTAATGATCTGCTGGTGAAAGCGGATTCGTTATTCATAGCTGTTGGAGATAGGATTTATCTCTATAATAATAATACTTTATCTTCATTTGATACCTCCTCTGTTCAGATTAACAAATTAGCCTATTCGAAAAGAGATGGTTTAATCGCAGCTTCAACAGGTGGTATCTATGTAGTTCATAGTAAAAAATACTATTACCCTAACGGTCCTCAGGCCAATCAATTTCCCGAGCTCACAATAGATAACAGCGGAAATCTATGGTCTTCAAGCGGAAAGAACAATAGGGGCGTAGGCTTCTATAGGTATGATGGAACTGAATGGACGAACTATAATCGTACAGATACACCACAGTTATTAACGAATGACTTTAACTTTGTTAATTCTCCGGCAGACGATGAAGTATACTTCGGCAGCTGGGGAGGTGGTTTCGCAAGTTTAAAGAATGGTACGTTCAGAAATTATACTACTGACAACACTCCTTTCGTTGGGAACCCAATTCCAAACTTTCTGGTTATATCAGGCTTTGGGAAGGATTCGAAAGGAAACCTATGGGCCTTGAATTATTGGCCCGGTGATGGACGGGCTCTGGGAGTACTGCATCCCGACAGCACGTGGGACACTTACGCCAACCCCTCCGAGTTCGGACAGTCCCTGGATCAGCATTATTCATTAGCAATTGATCCATATGATACCAAATGGTACTGCGTCCGCAATACGAGCAGGCTGGGATTATTCTATTTTAATGAGAATGACCCTGCTGATTCCAGCGATAATAGGTACGGATTTCTGAATACTGATGACGGACTTAACAGTAACTTCATATATTCCGTAATCGTCGATAAAAGAGGCGACATCTGGGTAGGAACAAGTCTTGGTGTAAACATAATATCCAATAACGGTTCGGTGTTCAACAATACTCCGGATTTTCGAATTACTTCGGTTTTCACTTTAAGACAGCAGACAATAAATGTTATGGCTGTTGATCCCCTGAACAATAAGTGGATTGGGACCAACCAGGGATTATTGCTTGTGAATTCAGATGGATCGAGCCTGCTTGCCACCTATGATTCTAAAAATAGTGCGCTGCTCTCAGACCAGATACGCAGTTTGGCTGTCGACCCAAATTCAGGCAGAGTGTTCGCAGGAACCGATGAAGGGCTGACATCTTTCGATACCCCGGCTGTGAAACCCCAGGATTCTTTTTCAGAATTATTTGTTTATCCGAATCCCTTTATAGTGAACGACGGAAATCATAAGCTGACCATCGATGGTCTTATAAAAGATACCGATATTAAGATACTTAACATCGAAGGAAAAGTTATTAAAGAATTCTCATCTCCGGGAGGCCGTATCGCTTCATGGGACGGGAAAGATGCTGATGGTAATTTAGTCGGGAGCGGTATCTACCTGGTTGTAGCTTTTGATAAAGAGGGTAACAATGTAATCACGGGCAAGGTTGCGATACTGCATAAATAAAATCAGAAACAGATGATAGACCTTACCAATATTTCACTCCAGTTCGGAGGCAAATACTTATTCAATAACATTAACCTGAAAATTAATTCGGGTGATAAAATCTCTCTTGTAGGGGCAAACGGTACCGGCAAGTCATCCCTCCTTAAGATAATTTACGGGAATCTGCAGCCTGAATCAGGAAAGATCCAGCGTCAGAAAAGGACCAGCATCGGATACCTTCCCCAGGAGAATGTTACCCACAGCGGTTCTACCCTCCTTGAAGAGGCCAAATCAGCTCTGGCGCATATAGTTGACCTGCAGGAAAAAGAAACTGAACTGACGGACAAATTAACCGCTGTTAATCTTGCTGACGAGGAAAGGGAGGATCTCGTTCACCAGCTCGGAGAAGTTCATATGCGTTTGGAGGAACTCGACTCATACAGCGCTGAATCCAGAGTTGAAAAAATCCTTATGGGACTGGGATTTGAGGAGGAGGATCTTCAAAGGCTCACAGATGAATTTTCGGGGGGCTGGCAGATGCGCATTGCGCTTGCAAAAATACTCATACAGCAAAATGACCTGCTGCTCATGGATGAGCCTACAAATCACCTTGATCTTGATTCACTTGAATGGCTGATCAGTTTTCTTAAGTCATACAAAGGAGCATTGCTCATTGTTTCTCACGACAAGCATTTCATAAACCAGGTTACTGAAAAGACGTTGGAAATTTATCTCGGCAGGTTTAATACTTATAATGGAAGTTACGATGATTATCTGAGGTTTAAAGAAGAAAGGGATAAACTCACCGAAAACCAGTTTGTAATGCAGCAGAAAAAAATTAAAGAAACAGAAAAATTCATTGACCGCTTCCGCTACAAAGCCACTAAAGCAAAACAAGTCCAGAGCAGGATTAAGCAGCTGGAGAAAATGGAGTTAATTGAGCTCCCTGATTCCAGCGATGATATTTATATTAAATTCCCTGAGCCCCCGTCAAGCGGCAAAGTAAATATGGAACTTAAAAATATTACTAAGGCTTACGGGGGGAATGTGGTTCTGCATGAGCTTGATTTCACGGTAAACAGGGGAGAAAAAGTGGCCTTCGTGGGCCCGAACGGAGCAGGAAAAACCACTCTCTCAAAAATTATTGCCGGAGTGTTAAATATTGACGACGGAGAAAGGATTACGGGTCATAATACTGTAATTTCTTATTATGCACAGGATGTAGCCGATAACTTAAAGCCTGATCTTGATATTATCGAAACACTTGAAGGAATAGCAGAAGAAAAAACCGTAGGTCAGCTCCGGTCGCTTCTCGGTTCATTTTTATTTACAGGGGATGATGTATTTAAGAAAGTCGGGGTATTGTCCGGAGGTGAGAAGAGCCGTGTGGCCCTTGCGAAGATCCTTTTAACCAAATCCAATTTCATAATACTTGATGAGCCGACAAACCACCTGGATATCTCTTCAAAAAAAGTTCTTCAGAGAGCATTAATTGATTTTAAGGGATCATTAATACTGGTATCTCATGACATAGATTTTCTCGAACCCATCGTGAATAAAGTTACAGAGATAAGGAAAGGTGAAATAAAGAATTTCGAGGGAGGGATTGAATATTACCTGAGGAAGAGAGGTATGCTGGCAGAAGAAAGCAGGACGGTTAAAGAATCCTCTGGTAATGAATCGGCATCGCGTAAAGATCAGAAAAGAATAGAGGCAGAGCAGCGGCAAAAAAGATACAAGGCTACAAAAGATCTCTTGAAGAAAATTGAAGTCCTGGAGAAAAGGATATCTGAGCTGGAAGAAAAGGAAAAATATCTTGAGAAAGAACTAACCCTGCCCGGAATCTACTCTAATCCCGAAAAGGTGAGAACCAAAAACCTTGAATTCCAGGAATCAAAAAAAGAACTGGAACAGGTTCTCTCCGAATGGGAGAAAGTTTCCAACGAGCTGGCAAGGATAGAGAGTCAGTTTAATTAAATCTTAACTTTCAGGAATTCCTCCGCAAGCGGTATCCCGCCGTACAATGCAGCATCATCTCCTAACTTAGCCGGAAGAAGTTTCAAATCTTTTGAAGAAGAAGGTAGTGCATTTTCCTTGAAAGATTCCTTTATAATCGGGATCATAAATTTATCCAGTGCTTCTATTACACCCCCGCCCAGGATTATGAGATCAAGGTTAAGCAGATTCGTGATATCAGCCAGAACTCTCCCTATAGTTCTGCAGGCTTTTGTCAGATGTTTAACTGCCAGTTTATCCCCCTTCTTAACAGCATTAGCCAGGGCTTTACTTTTAATTTGTTTTTCGGAACCCTCAAATTCCTTTAGGATACTTTTTTCACCCCTCTTTAATTCCTTCTTAATATCCCTGTCTATTGCCGTACGGCTGGCAACCGCTTCAAAACAGCCATGGTTGCCGCATCCGCATAAAGGTCCGTCCTTTTCAACTTTTATATGTCCTATTTCTCCGGCGGCATAATCGGCGCCCCTGAACAGCTTCCCGTCAAATATAAATCCCGCGCCGATTCCTGTTCCGATAAAAACAACAAGCATATCCTTGGCATCTTTACCCAGTCCGTAATATTTAACCCCCAGGGCTCCGAGGTTTACATCATTCTCAATAAGTACCTCATAGTGAAGCAGCTTTTTCAGTTTTTCCTTAATGTTAAAATCTATGAGTCCGAGATTCGGCGCCATTGCTATTACGCCGCTGAAAGGATTAACACTCCCTGGAACGCCCAGGCAGACAGCAGCAACCTGATCCTTCCCTATTCCCGATTCCTTTACCAGGTCTTTTACAACTTCCGCAACATCTTTTAAATATTCATCTGCTCCTTTGCCCGTACCGGTAGGACGTTTCAACTTTTTAATTATTCCTTTCTCAGAATTTAATACTGCAGCAAGGATCTTGGTTCCCCCCATATCAACGCTGATAATATATTTTTTACTCAGGGTCTTCTCCATAATTTTTTTTGTTTTCGGAAAATAAAGAAAAATAATTTCAAAATAGAAGATGATTTGTGTTATTTGAACATCTTAACAATAAAAGAATTGTATCTGGGTCAATCTTGCATTAATTTTATTTAATGGAAAAAGTTAAGCCCTTAAAAAGATTCGGCCAGAATTATCTTAAGGATAATAATATACTGGAAAAAATCGTTAGAGAAATTAATCCAGTAGAGCAAGATTTTATATTAGAGGTTGGTCCTGGTCTCGGAGCTTTAACTTCAAAGCTGGCTGAAACCGATGCTGATGTTGCTGCAGTAGAGATCGATAAAAGGGTTACAGAGGAATTGACTGAGAAATACCCTTCCGTAAAATTTTATAATGAAGATTTTCTAAGGACTGATCTCTCCGATTTTTATAATCAGAAAGGACATAAATTAAGGATAGCGGGAAATATACCTTACAACCTTACGTCACCTATAATCTTTAAGCTGATAGAAGAAAACAGGGTTGTCAGTGATGCAGTATTAATGGTTCAATACGAAGTTGCAAGAAGGATTACCTCTCCAGCAGGGACTAAGGAATACGGTATTCTTTCCGTGCTGCTGGCCTATTTTGCAGAGGTAAAGTTCTGTTTTAAGGTATCGCCGAATGTTTTTTACCCTAAACCAAAAGTTTATTCAGCAATTATTCATATTTTTATGAAGGAGCTCACTATAAGCAATGAGCTTAAAAAAAGGTTTATAGAAATAGTGAAAGCTTCTTTCGGGAAACGAAGAAAAACTTTAAAAAATTCATTGGGAGACAGTATATTTAAGGATATTAATTTTTCCGATTCAGGCATTGACCTGACTCTTCGCGCGGAACAGCTCAATATCAAAGATTTTGAAAGTCTTGCATTGTATACACTTAACTATCCCCTTTCTGATTCCGGCAGATGAAAAGATTTAAATCTTTTATTAACAATCTTAAGGCCTATGACCTTGTAGTTGTGGTTTTCTATATCTTCCTGATAATCATGAATATTATTTTTCATGACGAAATTGAGAATACCTCCGACTGGATGCTGATGAATATAGGAGTAATAGCTTTCGCTTTCCTTATCTCCTTCCTTGAGAATAAACAGAATTTAAAGCTCTGGAGAGTTATTCATTACTGGTATATAGCCCCACTGATATTCATAACTTTCAAAGAACTTTATTTCATGATAAAGCCGATAAGGGGACAGGATTACGACTGGCTATTCATCAAGATTGACTACTGGATATTCGGAGCAAATCCAACCCAGGTTTTGGAGAAAATTGCTTTTCCCCTACTTACAGAAATACTGCAGATTGTCTATAGCATGTTTTACCTACTACCGATTATTCTTGCACTCGTCCTGCTCAGAAAGCATAAATACCTGGCATGTGATTACGCAGTATTTTCGATAGTCTTTGGGTTTTTTCTTTCATACCTGGGATATTTTGCACTGCCGGGAGTAGGTCCACGCTTCACTCTTCACGATTTTGCCCAACTGGATACACAACTGCCAGGACTCCTCGTAACCAAATACCTGAGAGAATTTGTAAACCTTGGAGAATCTATATCATCTTCAACCGTAAACCCGGTTGAATTCGTTCAGAGAGATGTATTTCCAAGCGGACACACCATGATAACGCTGATTGTTATGTATCTTTCTGTACGTTTAAAAAGCCGTTCACGGTACTTCTTCATACCTGTAGGTTCACTGCTTATTTTTGCAACTGTTTACTTACAGTACCATTATGTAATTGATCTTGTCGGAGGATTGCTTTTTATGATGTTCTCATTATGGTCAGGTAAATACCTTTTTAACTGGTGGAGAAGAAAAACAGGTCTGGAAGAATTTTCTTACGATAAAATAAATTATGACTGAAAAGAAAACAGAAGTTAAGAAGATCTTTGATTCGATTGCCTGGCGGTACGACTTCCTTAATCATCTCCTGAGCTTCGGGATGGATATTTACTGGAGAAAAAAAGCTCTGAAACTTACAGGGTTTGACTCAAATAGTATTCTGCTCGATGTAGCATGCGGAACGGGCGATGTAGCAATTGAAGCCAGGAAACAGGGGGCTGAAAAGATCTTTGGAGCAGATTATTCTTTTAATATGCTTCAGCTTTTTGAGAAAAAGAGTGAGTGGATCAAATCAAGAACAGTTCAGATGGTTGCTGAAAACCTTCCTCTTAAAGATGAATCCGTAACAAACATAACCGTTGCTTTCGGCGTGAGAAATTTCTACGATATACAGGAAGGCTTCAATTCTTTTTACCGGATATTAAGAAAAGGAGGGAAAGCAACGATCATAGAATTCAGGCTTCCTTCTAATTCCGTATTTAAGGCATTGTATAAGTTTTACTTTAAGAAAATCCTTCCGGTAGTTGGCGGAATAATATCAGGAGATATGAAAGCTTATAAATACCTGCCTCGTTCAGTTGAGGAATTCGATGAAAAGGTAAATATGCCTGAGCTTCTGCGGAATTCGGGTTTCAGGAATATTGAAATCTATCCGCTCACAATGGGAATTGTACAGACAATTATAGCTACGAAATAGTAACCCTGAGAAAATATCATTTTGAGGGAGTCCTTGAGCGAAATATCTTTTCAAATTCACAGATTTCTTTCTCCGGCCGAATAACAATTTCACTTATTGGACCCCCTTTGAAATAAAATCCATCTTTCCAGACTGGTTACTGCTTGACGTCGTATGAGATCAGGCTTTGTGTAACCACGGAAGTTGTATCAGAAAGATCAATTTCTCCACCAGTAAATGCCCCCAGGATTGCAGCATTTCCCTGCCATTTAATAATTCCGATCCCGTCAACAAGCCAGGCAAATGCACTGTATTCCGTTGTTGGACTCCCCGGTATTTCCAGACTCAGGGTATATTTTAATCTGACAGCATCCTTATTGGTATCTCCGGAATTTAGATGCAGTATAACACTTTCTGTTCCATCATAAGCACCATCTACTGTTAACACAGGGAGATTAAATATTAAATAGCTTATGGAAAGCTTAAAAACAGACCAGGTTTTATTTTCTTCGACTGGAAATGAAAGTACCTTCATCTCTGCATCAAGAGATATGTTATTCCTCAGGCTGTCAGGGATGGAAGCAGATAGCCCGGTTGTATCGAGGAAATAATACAGGCTGTCATTTGTCTTCCGGAAATATGAGAGCGACATTGAGGAAACACCTGATATATTTATTGAATCGATCTGCACCTGGTAAGTTGTTCCGTTCTTTATTTGAGTACCGCTGTATTCAGTATTGCGGGTTCCGGTATTTTGAGTTCCGTTAGAATCAGTTTTCGCTACGGAATAAGTATAAGTAGTTCCGTCTCCATTCGGAAAATATCCCGTGTTATTCTGAACAGGCGGATTTGTACTATTATCTTTATTACAAGCGCTTATGAAGAGCCCAAGTATTATTATCAATGCAGAACCGGAAAGAATCTTTGTCATATTAACCTCCGATTAACTTCTCTTTCAATTTATTAAAAGCTTTAGCCCGGTGACTGATACTGTTTTTTTCTTCAAAGGATAATTCCGCCAATGTTGACGAATACCCTGCTGGTACAAATAAGGGATCGTAGCCGAATCCATTGTGACCTCTGGGATCAAGAATAATTTCGCCGGCAAGTTCACCGGAAACGGTAATATACTTATTGCCGTCAAAATAAACAGCGATAGAGATAAACCTTGCAGGATGGGGTGACGGCAGCCCCTTTAGTTCCGATATCAGTTTTTTATTATTTTCCGGATCGGACGAGTTTTCACCGGCATACCTTGCTGAATATACTCCCGGGCTGCCATTAAGTTGATCGACAGCAAGTCCGGAATCATCCGCAATCACAGCAAGCTGAAATTTGTGATAAATCTCCGACGCCTTTTTTTCAGCATTTCCACTAAAAGTATCCTTATCCTCAATGACTTCCGGAACATTTTCAAAATCAGCAAGACTCAGAAGATCAAACGGAAGATCGTTCAGGATTTTTTTTATTTCCCTGAGCTTACCCTGATTTGTGGTGGCGATTATAATTTTCTTCAAGCATTTACTCCTTTTGCCGACTGGAATTTGTAGAAAAGATTTATAACGGCGCCGATTGTAGTCATTGAATTTAAAATTGTAAAGACAGCATCATGCAGAAATATTGCATAGATCGTAAGCGATACACTTCCTATAAAATTAAGGATAAGGAAATAGAGGTTAATATTGCATTTTCTATGTTTGACTGTTTCTATGGTCTGCGGGATCCAGCCTGCAGCGAGAGCCAGGAGTCCGATTATTCCGATATATTCCATTATAGTCCTGTTATTCTGAATTATTCTTTTGATTCCGAAAGGATATCATCCATCACTTCGAAAGCATAGCGCAGATGAGGGATAACTATTGAACCGCCGACAATCAGAGCAATATTAAATGACTCATACAATTCTTCGCGGGTGGCTCCCTCCTGTATCGATCTATCGATATGATAGAAGATACAATCATTGCAGCGCATTACCATGGAAGCAGTCAGTCCCATCAGTTCCTTCATCTTTACCGGAAGTGCGCCATCGATATAGGCTTTATTATCCAGTGCAAAAAATTTATTAAAATCCCTGAAGCCCGAATTCAGGATTTTATCATTCATATCCAGGCGGTATTTTCTTGTTTCAGAAGATGTTTTTTTCATTCGTAATTTCCTTTGAGCTTTTCTTTCTAACAACAGAATAATTCCCCCGCAAAATATAAAAGTCTGATGAATTATCATTAAGAATGGGAGTGGTGTATATTATTCCTGCGGTGATTCATCCTGTCTGTTTTTATCATATGAAATTTCGAGTTTATCAGGAGGGATATCACTTTCCTCTGCTTCCCAGTCATATTTATAATGCTTATCTTTTTTACGGAAAATGAAAGCGCAGATTATTCCAGAAATGCCTCCGAAGAAATGCGACTCCCAGGAAATTCCCGGCTGTCCCGGCAAAATACCCCAGACCAATCCCCCGTACAGGAAAGTCACCAGAAGTGAAAGTCCAATAGAGCGGTTATCTCTTTTAAATATTCCGCTGAAGAACAGAAACGCAGCGAAGCCGTATATCAATCCTGAAGCACCGATATGATAAACCGAACGGGCAAGAAGCCAGACCAGTATCCCGGTTGAAATATAAATTATTCCCAGAACCCTGTTAGCTGTTTCCGGATAAAAGTACAGTATGCCTGCTGAAAGCATGAACAGGGGGAAAGTATTTGAGAGCAAGTGTGGATAACCGCTATGAATTAAGGGTGACGTAATTATTCCAATCAAACCTGAAACGGTTCTCGGGTAGAGACCGAATTCGTAAGGGAAATTCAGGTTGAATGCCTGCTGAATAATGAGGATTATCCATAAGCACACTACAAAGCCTCCGGGTATCAGCAGACTCTCCACTATCCGTGTATTATTCTTCTGTTCTTCCATCATTCTAATTCTTCGATAATACAAATTTAACATTATCTAAGTATTATTGAATGTTTAATATGGTGCCAACGGGTTTCTGTGAGGTCAGTCGGTAGATTTATAAAAATTCAGCTGTCACACTCAAGCGAATGCGACAGCTTTCAGCAAATTAGTTAAATGTCCTTACCAAAGTTTTTCAGTATGCCTTTTATACGGCTTTTCTGATTTTCAGGAGCCATATTATAGGCCTTTGAATAATATTTAACGGCCCTCTCCTTATCTCCTGATATTCCGTATGCTTCGCCAAGACTATCCCATACATTCCATGAATCAGGATGATCTTCAGTATTTTTAAGAAATACTTTCAGTGCTTCTGCGTTCTTTCCGCCTTGTAGAAGCTGGTAGCCGTAAGTATTCATTTCAGCCTCGGTTGCACCTGATATTACCGATTTTTTTAACTCAGCGGCTTCTGCGGATTTACCTTCCGCTTCAAGCAAGCTTGATTTGGTCATCTGGTTTATAAAATTTTTATTGAAACCTATTGATTTATCCACCCACTCCTCAGCATCTGCAAGATGGGTATGATTAATCAGCGCATAGGCTGCGATCTGGTTCCAGCCTTGCCAGAAAAATCCCTGCATGTTGTCTAGTTCTTTCTGCATATGCTGCAGTACGAGTTCATGAATATCGAGTGAAATCTGAATGGGGACTCTCAGTTTTTCCCATCGCAGTGAGGCTGTAACCGAATTCTCTTCAGGATTATCGAAAGAATAGCTAAGCCATTCCTGGAAATCTGCCGGTTCCGGTTTCACTGTTACTCGCAGCTGGTCATCAGCCTCCCTGTAATGGAAGCTCCCCCACGACCAGTAGTTCTTATTAAATATCACTATCCACTCATTTTCCGAAGGAATGAAATGTAGTCCGTATGTACCCGCAGGGATATCTTTCCCTTCAATTTTAACAGGGTCGGAAAAAGAAATCGTAGTATTTTCATTTGCCCCGCCTCGCCATACTTCATTATAAGGCACAAGTTTTCCCCATACTTCCCTGCCGTTAACTTTTGGACCATGGTAGTTAATCGTTATATCGGTAAGACCTATTGTCTGGGAAACACCCGCTTTCTGACTCACCTGCGGAGCCGTGAGCTGGGTCTGGGCAGAAACCGCGGCAGCCAGCATCAGAATGAACAGAATCACATAGAAGATATATATGTTAATTCCTCTTCTCATAGTTAACCTCCATTAAATAAATTGGAATACCTGAAAATATGAATTCGATTTTCATCAGACCATTTATTTAGGATGAACGGTAAAAAGAGAAGATGATGCCGACTTTCCAATTCCGCACTATTTAGTTAAAATCATTTTCCTCGTTTCTGAAAAGCTGCCTGCCTGAATCCGGTAATAGTACACACCGCTGCTCAAAGTTTCTGCATTAAAGTTTATGGTATAAATTCCGGGAGATTTTTCAGCATTAAGCAGACTGGCAACTTCACTGCCAAGTACATCATAAACTTTTAGGGTAACGAAAGAGGATTGACCAACTTTAAACGTAATATTGGTGGAAGGGTTAAACGGATTCGGAAAATTCTGTAATAAATTAAACTCCTCTATTTTTTCAACGGGCTGTTTAACATCGACAAACTGCGAAAGATCGACTTTATACATGGATCTTCCATGCGTTCCAATAGCAAGATAATTTTCCACCGGATGAATTTTCATATCATATACAGAAACCACGGGCAGACCATCAGCTATCGGCTGCCAGCTGCTGCCGCCGTTAAAGCTTACAAAAGCACCAACATCACTTCCAAGATAAAGTCTTTCCGGATAATTATTATCAACAGCAAATGCATTAGCAGGAGCATCCGGCAGATTGCTGCTTATATCGACCCACGTAGCCCCCATATTAGTACTCTTAAATACGTGTGACTGCGGGTCGTGCCATCTCAACCCGGAAAAGGTAACATATACATTATTCTCATTATTGGGGTCTGCTTTTACCCGGGTAACCCACCGATAGGGCAAAGCTGATGAAATATCCGTCCAGTCAGATCCATTATTAGTAGTAACCCAAACATGGCTGTCGTCTGTGCCTGCATACACAACGGCCGAATTCGAGGGCGCCACATCAATAGTTGTAACGGTACCCAGCCTGGTGCCGGGGATGCCGTCTGTCAGGTCGGGACTTATGGCGGTCCAGTTGCTGGCACCATTTGTAGTCCTGTAGACACGGTCAGTACCATAATATAAAACGTTATGATCATTAGGATCCATCACAACCGGAGTGGACCAGTTTGTAGGTTCATTCTGGTTTATACCGTTCCTTGCATAGTCAAAATTGTTTCCACCGTCTGTCGATTTTTGAAGAAACCCGTTCTGGGATTCGGCATATATAATATTGGGATCTGTAAAATCCACAATTACATAAAAGCCGTCGCCGCCGATGAGATCGTCCCAGTCATCCAGACTTCCGGTTTGGGTTCTTATAGTATTATTATCCTGAGTACCTCCGTAGAGTTTTTGCGGATTGTTATAGTCCAGACCAATTTCATAGAACTGGGTATTAGGCATTTGTTTCGGACCAGACCAGGATAAACCGCCATTTGTGGAAATGTAAATACCCCCATCATCGCCGTTTATAAGATAATCCGGATTGGACGGATCAAATGCCAGAGCATGGTGGTCAACGTGGGTCTGATAAGAAAAATTCCAGTTAGCCCCTCCGTCAGAGGACCTCATAAATCCAACATCCATAACATATATCTTGGCAGGATCAGAGGGATTTATTCTTACCTGTCCGAAATACCAGCTGAAGTTACTTACACCGTCATTAATCTCCATATCGGGATCAGCGTTTGTCCAGGTAGTTCCATAATCAGTTGTCTTAAATAATCCAAGGTAAACAGCACCGTCATTATAGAGAGCGTATGAGATTTCCGGGTTTGTTTTTGAGAGTGACAGACCTATTCTTCCGACGTTTGTTGATGAGGCATCGGGAAGTCCGGTAGAAGGACCAAGCAGTTCCCACGTATCCCCGTTATCAGTTGATCTGTATATTCCGCTGGAAGGTCCGTAAAGACGAGATAAGTTCGGTCTCCTTACCCTTTCCCACATTGCTGCAAGAAGGAAATTAGGGTTATCAGGATCCATTACGATATCAATAGCCCCGGTAGAATCTGACACAAAGAGTGACTGGCTCCAGGATGCACCACCGTTTGTACTCTTAAATATACCTCTCTGATGTGTCGGAGTAAAATATGAGCCTACAGCAGCAACAAATATTTCATCGGGATCGGAGGGATTTATAATTACGCGACCAATCGTTTCTGCGCTGTCCAGTCCGATAGCGAACCAAGTAACACCTGCATCAGTAGATTTAAACATTCCGCCTCCGGGCATATTATTATGCCCTCCGTTTGCTTCACCCGTTCCGACATATATTATATCTGGATTTACAGGATCGACAGCTATATCTCCAATTGATAAAAATGCCTGTTCATCGAATATAGGCACCCAGGTTTCCCCTTTATCAGTTGATTTAAAAACTCCGCCTGTAGCTGCGGAACAATAAACTATATTGGAATTCAAAGGGTTGAATTCAATATCGGTTATCCTTCCCCCTATATTAACGGGTCCTGCAAATGTCCAGCTAAGTTCATCCTTTTTCTTCAACGAGTTTTTCATTGCATTAACCTGCCGCAGAGCCTGTGAGTATACATCAGGATCTGCCTGCATATAAGGAAAAAGTCTTTGAGTCATCATCCATTCAGATGGTTCCATTGAGCCTTTTGACGTTTCCATAGAAGACGCAAACTGATTGAAATATAAAAACGATGCGGAAACGGAGAAAAGTAAAACAGCTGATAATATTAATCTACTTAATTTCATTATGTGTATTCCCTGGTTAACTGATTTCATAAAATGAACAAAAAAGCGTTTGCATTCAATGCTAATTTATATATTTTCAACAAGTTTTATTTTATTCCTCTTAAATAAATTTGGGTGACGGGCTATGAAGTATTTGGTTGTTATATTTTGTTTTGCCGCTCTATCTGCATACTCTCAATCCGGAAGTAACCAGGAAACGCTTGAAAAGAAATTCGATTCCTTCCTTAAGGCTGAAAATATTGATAGTTATATGAAGGTGCTTTCTGCTCATCCGCATTATGCAGGATCTGCATATGACAAAGCAAATGTTGATTTTATTGAAGGACTTTTTAAATCTTGGGGATTTGAAACGAAGATCGAAGAGTTTACTATACTCTTCCCTACTCCCAAAACCAGAGAACTTGAAATGCTTTCACCTGAGAAATATGAAGCGAAGCTGAAAGAGCCTGCGATGAAGGAGGATGGAACGTCTTCTCAGACTGATGAGCAGTTGCCTACTTACAATGCCTATTCAATTGACGGTGATATAACTGGTGAACTTGTATATGTGAATTATGGAATTCCCGATGACTATGATATTCTTGCTCAGAATGGTGTTGATGTAAAGGGTAAAATTGTTATTGCCCGTTACGGCAGATCCTGGAGGGGAATTAAACCCAAAGTTGCAGCCGAGCATGGAGCAATAGGATGTATCATCTATTCTGATCCGTATGATGATGGTTATTTCCAGGGGGATGTTTATCCGGAAGGCCCGTATAGAAATGAGAATGGAGTTCAGAGGGGTTCACTTATTGACTTCCCGCTTTATAACGGTGATCCTTTGACACCCGGTGTAGGGGCAACTAAGGATGCGAAACGGTTGAAGATGGATGAGGTAAAAGTTTTTACAAAAATCCCCGTGCTTCCGGTTTCATACGGAGATGCTTTACACTTTCTTGAGAATTTAAAAGGACAGGTTGTACCGGCGGGCTGGAGAGGAGCTTTGCCTATAACTTATCACTTTGGTCCGGGTAAAACCGTCGTTCATCTGAAAGTTGAATCCAACTGGGATATGGTACCGATCCGTGATGTAATTGCAAAAATTAATGGAAGCGAATTTCCGGATGAATGGGTGATACGTGGAAATCACCAGGACGCCTGGGTTAATGGGGCTGGCGATCCGATAAGCGGGCTCTCAGCCCTGTTGGAGGAAGCCAGGGGGATGGGTGAACTTGTAAAGTCAGGTTGGAAACCGAAACGTACCATGGTCTACTGTGCGTGGGATGCTGAGGAGGAAGGTTTGATGGGTTCAACCGAATGGGCTGAAACTCACTCAGATGAACTGAAAGAGAAGGCTATAGCTTATATCAATTCCGATGGGAACGGCAGAGGTTTCCTGTATGCAGGGGGTTCACATTCGCTTGAACATTTTCTTAATTCGGCAGCCGCCGATGTAACTGATCCCGAAACAAATATATCAGTAAAAGAAAGAATGCTTGCGCATCAGCTGGTTAACAGTTCAGCGGAAACCCGTATGAAATTAACCTCAAAAGAAGATCTTCCGATTTCGGCTCTTGGTTCCGGTTCGGATTATACACCTTTTATCCAGCATCTCGGTATTGCCAGCCTTAATCTTGGCTACGGCGGCGAAGACGGAAGTGGGAATTATCACTCTATATATGATTCGTATGATCATTATAAAAGGTTCGGAGATCCCAACTTTATTTATGGTGTTGCCCTTGCAGAGACTGCGGGCAGACTTATGCTTCGCCTTGCTGACGCTAATGTTCTTCCCTTCAGATTCATCAACTCTTATGAAACCATTGATAAATATATCACGGAATTGATGGAGTCAATTGATAATATGAGGCAGGAAACCAAATCGTTTAATGAGAATATAAATAAAAAATATTTTCTGTATGCTTCCGATCCGACAAAAACATATGTTGTTCCCCCGCTGAAGAAGGAAGTTCCTTATATAGATTTCGCTCCATTGCAGAATGCAGAAATCAAGCTTAAAGAGGTATCTGCAGAATATGATAACCTGGTAAAGAAACTGGAAGAATCAGGCACGGCTTTAACGGACAGACAAGCCTTGAAACTTAATGAAACACTGAAGCAGACTGAACGTGCATTAACTTTACCAACAGGTCTCCCCGGACGTCCCTGGTATATTCACGAATTATATGCACCCGGGTTTTATACGGGCTACGGAGTTAAAACACTGCCTGCAATTCGTGAAGCAATAGAGCAGAGAGAATGGCATGAAGCTGAGAACCAGATAAAAGTGGTTGCAGGAGTAATTGAAAATTATGCTGCTAAAATTAAATCGGCAGTCGAAATAATTAAACTTGCACCTGGCATTTAATTTCGCCAAATTATTTGCCTGACAATTAACTTTGCCGGTATTAACAGAGGCTGCCGGCATCTTCTGTCGGCCATCTGTCGGCCTCCACCAGGCTTATGGCCTCATCTCCACCCCCATACTATGGAGCAATTTTCTTAAGTTATTTTACATTCATTATACGTTTTAGATCTTTATCGTCTACATTAAGGAGTCCCGGATCCACGAGCCGTGGTGTTAGGTCCCTCCAGTTCTCATCCATATTAAAAACTTCTTTGAATATCGGCAGTGATTCATCAACCTTGCCGTTATTGGCAAGAGCAACAGCGTGCCAGTATTTCATTTCAGCGTTATCAGGAAACATTTCCTCTGCGGATGAATATTCATAAAGAGCCTGTTTCATATCCCCTTTTTCAACAGCGAGGTCGCCGGCGTTCATATGATCGTATGCCCGGTGAACTTTGAGGAGTCGTTTCAGTTCTTTTATGGGTTCAGGACTATCATCCACACGCAGATCAATAAGGCGATCCTCCCATACTTTGCCGGTTGACTTGCCTCGGACTACAATCATTGCTGCCGACTGCTTTCCGCGAATATCTCCCCCTGCCTGCTGTCCCGCTTCCAGTGCGGCCATCATTCTCTCGGCAAGAGGTCCGTTTGATTTCTTAAAAGCATCTGCCATTGAAGGCCATACTTTGTCGTTTATCATCAGATTAGCCTGGCAGGAAAAGTTGTCTCCCACCAGATTACCGGCCGGCTGAACGCATTTTTTCCCGGTAAATGAGGCCACATTTCCTTTTGAATCAATTATTGCAAGCTGCCTGAACTCTCTTCCTTCATCTGTGGAGAGGAGTGAATCAACGGCCTGCTGTGGAGTCATTCCCTGCGTGAGCATTTCAAGTCCTCTCGGTCCGAATGAAGCATTTACAAATGACTGGGTTGCAATAGCACCGACACCTGCTTCAGCCCAGGTGACAATAGTGCCAACGGAAAACCAGTGTGACTGCACTGCAACTCCCATTTCTCCGGTTTGCGGATCTCTGGCCACAATAGAAAAGGTATGTGCGAAGGGATCCTGCTTGTAAGTGAGCTGTGGAAAGGAAACCGATGACATAATCAGACCAACGATTAAAAAATTAAAGATAGTCTTTTGCATATTACTCTCCTGTGAAAAATGACGGTTGCATAATAACTGATTTTACTTCTTGTCTTTTAAGAATTTCACGTGTACAGAAGAAGGATATTCTTTTGAGTGATACAACCTTATTTCTGCCTTCCTGAAATCTTTCTGTTCGGCTTTATAAATATTCGTAACGAAAGCCTGTGGGTTCCTGTCAAAGAACGGGAACCAGCTGCTCTGAACCTGGAACATTATTTTGTGACCTTTCAGAAAAGTGTGGTTTATATCCTGAAGGTCGAATTCTATTTTCGATACTTCACCGGACTTAAAAGGCTCGGGTTTTTCAAAACTATTCCTGAACCTCCCCCGCATTATTTCACCTCTTACTAGTTCCTGGTAATCACCCATTTCTACTTTATTCGGATTTGGATCCGGCGAAGGTGTATCAGACGGGAATTCATCTATAATTTTGACCACCCAGTCACCGTCCGTGCCTGTAGTAGATACATAAAGTTCAGCCTGTAAAGGTCCTGATATGGTAACATCCTCCTTAAGCGGTTGAGACTCATAGGCCAGTACATCAGGCCTTTGTGAAGCAAACCTCTGATCTTCTATCATATAATTCTTATTATAAAACGTCCTCGAATCAAGTAGCTTATTCGTATACGGAACCGGCTTCATCGGATTTGAGCGATACTCATCATAACCTTCAGTCCCGGGATTTTCAAAGGACAAAGATTGATTGCTGCCGAAATAAATTTTACCATCCACAGCATCAGGAGGCGGCCACGATGAATAAGTCTTCCACTCATTACTACCGGTCTGAAACGCATAAGCATCAGGTTGATTAAACTGTCCCTTACCCTTCAGGTAGTGTTCAAAAAAAGGAATAAACATTTTCTTCTGAAAGTAATCGCTTGTCCGCGCCCCAAAAGAAATATCTCCGAGAGAATCCCCTTCACTCCTCATCCATCCTCCATGGAACCAGGGTCCCATCACCAGGTAATTATCCTTACCGGGATTTTTTTCTTCAATTGATTTATAAATGTGAAGAGGGCCGTAGAGGTCTTCAGCGTCATACCAGCCTCCGACTATAAGCATAGCCGGAGTAATATTCTTAAAATGCGGAAGATTATTTTTAGCCTTCCAGTAATTATCATAGTCGGGATGGTTGATTGTGGAATCCCAGAAAGCTACACTATCGTGGAAATAATCCGTATTCACATTTGAAAGAGGACCAAGACTAAGAAAGAAATTATATGCATCAGGTGAAGCATACTTTAATGGCAATGGCCACTTTGTAGTAAGAGAATCCCTGGGTCTTCCAAAGTCCGAGAAAAAATCAAAATCCATAAGTAATGAAAAAGCTCCGTTATGGTGCATATCATCCCCCATAAACCAGTTTGCAATGGGTGCTTCAGGAGAAACTGCGACCAGGGCAGGGTGAGCATTAATTGCTCCCATAGCAGCGTAAAAACCGGGGTAGGAGATTCCCCAGATACCAACTTTCCCGTTGTTATGCGCGATATTACCTGTCAGCCAATCGATCGTATCGTAAGTATCGCTGCTTTCATCTACATCTTTATTTGTTTTTTTATCTGGAATGTACGGTCGCATATTTACATACTTGCCCTCCGACATAAACCTGCCGCGGACATCCTGAAATACGAAAATATACCCGTCCTTAACCATTTCCTCCGGTACATCAAAGTCCTCGGGGTAATTATTCTCTCCATAAGGAGCGGCGGTATATGGAGTTCTTATCATAAGTATAGGATAATTAACCGATGTATCTTTCGGTGAGTAAACAGAGGTAAATAATTTTGCGCCGTCTCTCATTTCGATACGGTATTCATGTTTATTGTAATGATTACTAATATAATCTTTCCCCTGGGGGTATATTGAAACCAAAGATGATGATATCAGGAAGAGTAAAGTCGGCAGGAATGTTTTGTAATTCATCTTAGTTCAAATCTTTATAATGAATTATTATATATTAAGTTAACAGGTTAAAATAAGAATTTTCTTTTTAATTAGATAAGTTCAGTGATATATGAGCATAAGCTATCGAGTACTGGGTAAACCCGGCTGGGATAACGGACTTATGGTTTGGATCAACAGCGGTACAGGGATTTACCGGCTCCTGTTCGACTGCGGTGAAAATATTCTAGAAGACCTCAATCAGAGAACCATTAAGCTGGTAGACTATCTTTTCTTCTCCCATCTTCACATTGACCATGCGGCTGGATTTGATTATTTCTTCCGACGGAATTATGACAGAGATAAGAAACCTGTGTATATATACGGACCGGAAGACACGGCGGAAATTATTCAGAATCGTATGCGGGGGTTTAAGTGGAACCTTGTTAAAGGTGTCCCGGGGTTATGGTACGTTACCGACATTAAAGAAAAGAGCTGCTCAACATTTTTATTTAAAACTGCTGAAGGCTATGCTGTAAAACATCGTACAGGAGAAAAACCGTTTGAAGGTATACTGATTGACAATCCCGATTTTACGGTAAAGGTAGTACTCCTTGATCATATTATACCCTCCGCAGCATACTTCATTAAAGAGAAACCTTCGCTGAATATTAATAAAGAGGCGCTCACGGAGACAGGATTATCAGCTGGTTCCTGGCTTGAAAAAGTTCGCGATCTGCAGATAAGTCCTGAGGAGGAAATTGTTGTAGATGGAAAATACCTGAGGTTGAAGTCCCTCAGGCACAATCTCCTGGAGAAGACTGAGGGAGAAAGTTTAGGTTACTTAACAGATTTCAAATTCAGCAGAGAAACCCAATCCATAATAAAAAAAGTCTTTAAGGATTGTAATACCGTTGTTTGCGAGAGTCAGTATTTAACTGAGGACATCGAATTTGCAGGGAAGAATCATCATTTGACTGCACGGCAGGCCGCCCAGCTGGCTAAAATATCTGGGGCTCAAAAACTTATTTTATTTCACATATCCGACAGGTACCGTATAAAAGATTATCATCTCCTGATTAATGAAGCACGGGAGATTTTTCCGGATACCTTCCTGCCTTCTGAATGGAAGATCGGGATATAGCTTTACCTGACACTCCATGGATTATAGCAGACCACTATTTTCGAATTTGCCACCTCAAGATCTTCAGAGGAAATATAGATCAAATCAGGTTCGCTGGATTTTATAGGGGTTACCTGGATGTACGGGGCTTTCCTGTTAAGCGCATCCTGAAGGTTGCCTTTGTAGAAAAATCTAATATTACCGTCCCATTGCCATTCGGGATAATCCTGGATAAGGTCCTTATACACACGTATAATTTTTTCAGCAGGATCATTACTTATAAGTGTGATCGTTGGAAGCTCAGGGTTTTTACTGTCGTCTATACTTTGAGTTGACTGCGACGTATGTATAATTTTCGCTTCCGGATATGGGGGAAGATCAATCCAGTTTCGCTCGGGGGTATTTTGTTTCATATTTTCGAAACTGTTGACAGCTCCTTCCGGTATATCTTCCTTCAACTTCGCCCATTCAGCATATGCAGTCTGCGCGTAACAATAAAATGATTCTGCTAGTATAATTATTAATATGAAGAAAACTTTTTGATGTTTCATATCCGGCCTTTCTTTTTAATAGCTGTATAACAAAGGTGGAGCGTTATTCTGTAATTGGTAGAAATCACCAGTTTTTCTGCTTAGTTACTAAAATAAATTTTTCAAGGTAAGTTCTTAGTGTTGTATATTTCACATCAAAAAAACAGGATTTACAGTTGTCAGACATCACTTCAGTCATTCTGCTCTTCATAATAGCATTCATTTCCGGTTTTATAAACGTTGGTGCAGGCGGGGGTTCTTCGCTTACTCTTCCTATGCTGATCTTTCTTGGACTTGATTCTGCAGTTGCTAACGGCACCAACAGAGTTGGTATAATGATGCAGAATATAGCGGCTATTTATTCATTTAAACAATCGAAATTCAACCAGTTCAGGCTAAGTCTTAAACTTTCCCTACTAACTCTTCCCGGAGCAATAGCGGGAGCGATCCTTGCTGTTAAGCTTAACGACGAGTTATTTCAGAAGATTCTCGGTATTGTAATGATCCTTATAATAATTTCAATGTTTCTTCCAAAAGCAAAGAACACTAAGGAAGGAGAAAGTTCTCAGAAAATTTCATGGTCCGTCTATCTTTCGATGTTCGGTATAGGATTTTATGGGGGCTTCCTGCAGGTTGGTGTAGGTTTTATGATTATGGCGTCGTTGCAGCATCTTATGAAGCTGAATCTTGTTTATGTAAATATGCACAAGGTATTTATTGTACTTGTATTTACGCTGCCTGCTCTCCTTATTTTTGCTCTTACCGGGAACGTCAACTGGTTCTGGGGGATTATGCTGGGACTCGGAAATGCAGCCGGCGGTTGGTGGTCTGCCCGTCTTTCCGTTAAGAAAGGTGAGAAATTAATTAAAGTTGTACTTGTTGTCGCTATTTTAATTATGGCTCTTAAACTGCTCAATGTATTCTAATAAATTACATTTTCAAATTATCTATGAAAAACAATATTAATGAACCTTTGCCAAAGAGAAGAGATGAAGAATTCCCGCCGGCTGTTCTGAAAGGAATGCGGTATCATCATGTAGGAATACCTACTAAAGAAAAAAGACCCCGCGAGAAATATCTCCCTGAATATAAAATGTATGTTTCAGGTTTTGATACCAGTGAGTACGGTATTGAATGGATGCGGTTTGAGGATGGCAGCCCCGTGTCTGAGCTCATACAGAGAATTCCTCATATAGCTTTCGAAGTTGATAACCTTGATGAAGCTTTGAAGGGGAGAAAACTTCTGGATGAAATCAGATCCCCTTCAGAAGGAGTAAGGGTTGCAATGGTGCTTGAAAACGGGGCTCCAGTTGAGTTCCTGCAGTTTGACAAAACAGAACGGTAATCTTCTCAAACTTTCGCAAAGTGATTATCTTCCTGTAATAACCTGACACCCTGTTCGCGTGACCCCCCCCCGAAATAATACTTGCTTTGAGACAAATAATTTCATTTATTGAACTTTCCCTGTTTATTTAAAAGGAACGTATGAATAACCATAATTCAGCTGTTGAGAAATGGACTTTGATAGCAGCCATCCTTGCCTCAAGCATGGTTTTTATTGATTTTTCTACACTGAATGTGGCATTGCCGGCAATACAAAAAGATTTGAATATCAATGGTAAGAACCTTTTATGGATAATAAATTCATATGTACTATTTCTTTCATCGCTTATGCTCCTTGGCGGATCGCTGGGGGATATATATGGAAGGAAAAAAATATTTGTATTAGGAATAATTATTTTCAGTATATCTTCTTTTCTATGCGGCATATCGACTGGGATAGGAATGCTGATCATATCAAGAGCCTTCCAGGGAGTAGGCGGAGCTTTAATGGTCCCTGGCAGCCTTGCCATTATCTCTGCAGTTATTCCTTCCGAGCGGAGAGGAAAAGCTTTCGGCACCTGGTCAACTTTCAGCGCGCTCACAACTTCGGCTGGTCCTGTCCTTGGAGGCTGGCTGGCCGGCATAGGTTTATGGAGAGCCATTTTCTATATAAATATTCCTCTGGCACTTTTCACCGTAATAGCATTGATAGTAAGGGTACCTGAAAGCAGGAACGAATCTGCACTACGACTTGATATACCCGGGGCAGTCTTTGCGACAATAGGACTTGCAGGAGTTACTTACGGGTTCCTGGAAGCATCCGGCAGAAGCTTTACCGATCTTAGAGTAATTGTATCCATTTCAATCGGAGTAATTTCACTTATTTTCTTCCTGTTTATGGAATTAAGAAGCAGCCACCCGATGATGCCTCTTAGTTTATTTAAATCAAAATCGTTCAGCGGAGTAAACCTACTAACCCTTTTGATGTATACTGCTCTCAATGTAGGTCTGTTCTTTCTTCCTTTAAACCTTGTTCAGGTCCAGGGATACCGGGAAGAAATGGCAGGTTTAGCAATTCTTCCTTTTGCTATCCTGATCTCTGCAATTTCACGTTTCTCCGGAAATTTCGCAGACAAATTCGGAGCACGAAAACCATTGATAGCGGGCCCCATAATAGCAGGAGTCGGAATATTTCTTTTAACCTTACCCGGTCTGACAAACGGACCTTCAGATTACTGGGGAACATTTTTCCCGGGTATATTTATTTTGGGACTTGGAATGGGAATCGTCGTGGCCCCACTGACTGCCACAGTTATGTCGGCTGTACCCTCAGGTAATACAGGAATTGCTTCCGGAATTAACAATACAATGGCAAGGATAGCGGGACTGGTGGCCATCGCGGTGCTGGGTTCGTTCATTATAATTTCTTTCAGGAACAACCTCGAATCGCATACTGCAAATATTAACCTTTCACAGCATCAAAGGTCTGAACTCATTAAAAATTCAGATGATCTTGCAGAAACCAAACCTCCCGGGGGGCTTACAGAAAAGACTATCGATGAAATCAATAATGATATTAAGCATTCTTTCGTGAATGCTTTTGACCTGATTTTATATCTCTCAACTGCCCTGGCTCTGCTGAGTTCGGTCGCCGCATTCTTTACCGTAGAGAAAGGCATATTAAAAGAATAAACAAATAATTGGTTTTAGATGATCCCAGGAATTTAATTGAAACTATGAGAAAACTTGAAGCAGGTTTGCTTTTATTACATCACCGAAAAGATACCCAAATGTTAAACAGACTGATAACTGATGAGTTTGTCACAACGCCCAACATCAAAACGAAGTTCAACAAGAAAATTATTTAGGAATGAATGGGAAAGGGTCTTTCACAAGTGGACTCCAATTATTGAGTGATGTTGAAGCGCGACAGTTTCTTGTGATACTCAAAACACGCTTTAGAATTTTACCTCTCTTTTTCCGAAATTGGTAAGAAACAAGAAGAGGAAAAAATGGAATTGATGATCAAAAGTCGTGAGAAGTTAAATAGCGGAACGAACATACCTGTATTCGGATTTGGGACCTACCAGTTAACCGGTGAGAAGCACGTTAAGGAAGCAGTATCCGCTGCGCTCGAAACCGGATACCGTTTGATAGATACAGCACAGATGTATGGAAATGAAGGGTATGTCGGTGAGGCAGTCAGGCAGAGCGGTTTACCCCGTGAAGATATTTTTATAACTACCAAACTTGACAATGATCAGCATGGTTACAACAAGGCAAGAAAATCATTTGATAAGAGTATGGACCGTCTACAGCTTGGTTATGTTGACCTGTTTTTAATTCACTGGCCGATTGAGGGTTTACGGCTTGAATCCTGGAGGGCTCTGGTAGATATCTACAATCAGGGCGCTGCTAAAGCTATCGGGGTGAGCAATTATACAATAAGACACCTTAAAGAATTATTAGCCAGCTCTGAGGTCAGGCCAGCCATAAACCAGGTAGAGTTTAACCCGTTTAATTTTCAGGAAGATCTCCTCTCATTCTGTAAGGAGGAAGGGATCCGTCTGCAGGGTTATACTCCCCTCTCAAGAGCTAACAAATTTAATAACGAAATTATTAAGAAAATCTCCGATAAATATTCAAAAACTTCCGCTCAGGTAATGCTGCGCTGGGCAGTTCAGCACAATGTTATCCCAATACCTAAGTCGTCGCACAAGGAAAGAATAAAAGAGAATTCAAATATCTTCGATTTTAATATTGAAGATCAGGATATGGAAAAACTTAACACACTTAATGAAAACTACCGGCTGGCTATGGACCCCCACGAAATAAAATAGCGCTACTTTCTCATTCTTTGGTACTGAGACAGGAACACATTAGGACATTAGTTTGTATTTCTGTTATAACAAAAAATATATTATGCTTTTGCAGGACTTCCTAACTCATCATTGACATTTGCTAAGGAGGTATCTGCGGCTCATTTAAGAAGAATCATTTTACGTACCTGACTGAAATTATCTGCGGTAAGTTTATAGTAGTATACACCGGCTGCCAAACCATCTGCATTAAAGTTCAATGTATAATCACCCGCAGGTTTCTGCTCATTCATTAATATACTAACTTCTTTTCCTAATGAGTCATAAACTTTTAGGGATACTAGAGCTGTCTTCCCTATTGAAAAGAATATATTTGATGAAGGGTTAAATGGATTTGGATAATTTTGACTAAGGCTAAACTTTTCAGGAATACTATATTTAACTTCGATAGTCGGGGAAAATTCAAATGAGCCATTGTAATCAACCTGTTTCAGACGGTATGAGAAATTACCTTCTGAAACATTCATATCATTATATAAATATTCTTTGGGTTCAATAGTTGTTCCTTTCCCTTCTATAAATGTCAATCTATTCCATCCAATGCCATCCACTTTTCTCTGAACCTCAAATCCCCAGTTATTCTTTTCTGTTTTGGTGATCCATCTGAGTTCAACAAAACCCTCCCTGGCAGAAGCAGAAAAAGTCGCAAGTTCGACTGGTATTTCAGACATATCTCTTTGCCACAAACCATTACTAGTGGCTGCCAGAATCCTTCCATTATATTCAATCATTTTGTCAATCGAACTGAGGAAGGGCAGGCCTTCACCAATATTCTCCCAGTTCAGACCATCATCAAAAGATCTATAGACTCCCGATCCGCCGAACTTGAGGGCAGTTATAAAAACGCCATTTACACGCAGCAGGCTTGCTGGATAAGGATCAAGGGATAATCCGTTGCTTCTGTCTACCCAGGTTATTCCGTTATCGGTTGAAAGCCACACTCCTGCGATAGTTCCGGCCCATAATTTTTGAGGCTCGGAAAAAAATGTTATTGTATTGTAAAATGAAAGTCCCGAAATAGGTTCCCAGTGCATTCCCCCGTTAATTGAAAAGTACCCGACCGGTGTATTATTAACCTCGCGTGCAGCAAAAAGAATATCATTATGTTCTGTGATATCCTTCGCAAGTATTGCCTCACCGCTAACATTTGTTATACTCCAGTTTTCTCCTTCGTCGATTGAGTAATAGATTCCGTTCCAGGCACCTGTAAAAAGAATATTGTTATACTCATATACTGATTGTGTAAATTCATATGTTGCACCGGGACCAATGCCTATACCGTTACTCTTCTTTACCCAATTCTCACCATTATCATCTGATCTATAAATACCATCCATTGTCGCAGCATACGTCATATAATCATGTGCAATTACCTGATATACTACCAAAGCCTGCTGAGAATTCAACCCGTTATTTATAGTCGACCAGGTGTTTCCGCCGTCCTCACTTTTGTAAATCCCGCTTCCAGCGGTTGAAATTAGAAGTTGGTTATCGATATTGACGATATTCTGCTGATAAACCTCCGGTGCAGAGGCTACCAGCGACCACTGAGAAAAAAGATTAAAAGTTGATACAATGCCGATACAGATACTTAGGTAAAGTCTCCTCATACATCCAACCTTGAGTTATGGTACATTTTCCTATTTTATTAACAGCATTTTGCGGGTTTGTATCAGCCCGTTTGCCTTCAGTCTGTAGAAATAGACACCGCTTGCAAGTTCCTTCGTTTTTCCGGCATCAAAAGCTGCCATATGCTCACCGCTATTCTGATACTCATTAACCAGGATGGCAACTTCATTACCCAGGGTATTATATACTTTCAGGGTAACGAATGTCGATGACGTCAGTTTATACATAATCATTGTTGAAGGATTAAAAGGATTAGGGAAGTTCTGTGAAAGAGTGAACCCGAAAGGCAGCTGCTTCGTTTCTTGTATTTCTGTAGGCATTGTCGCTGTTATACTGCCGATCATTCCAAATGCCTGATGAGGAGTACAATGGTAATCGTGAATACCGGAAGTTCTGATGATCACGCTGAAAACCGGGACACTGCTGCTTATCGGAGAATCCCATACATCGATCCCGGCCGTACTGTCTGATGTTGTTGTATGTGTTCCTTCAACCCACTGCCATTCGACAGTATCGCCTACGGTAACATTTATATCCTGCGGAGTAAACTCAAAATTACTGACCATGACGATATGTTTTGTCTGTGCATTTAATACATTTATGAGACAAACCATAAGGACGATATTCAACCAGATTCTTTTCATTCTAACCTCTTTACTTATATTTATTGAAAAAACAGTAAATGATATCACCCTTAAACCGGATGATTTTATTATCTTTAGGGAATTGTTACCTGTATAGTTTACTCAGGAGGAAAAAGATGACAATCGATAGTACAATTAAGTTAAACAATAATATTGAGATCCCCAGACTGGGATTCGGGGTTTACCTGGCAAAGACCGGGAAGGAGACTTTCAATGCCGTAACGTGGGCGCTAGAAGCAGGTTACCGGCACATTGATACTGCCCGGGCATATAAAAATGAGGGGGATGTAGGCAAAGCAATAAAAGAGAGTAACATTAAGCGGGAGGATGTATTCGTAACCACAAAATTATGGAATCAGGATCAGGGCTACGAAAGTGCATTAAAGGCTTTCGATGCCAGCATGGACGATCTAGGTTTTGATTACGTCGATATGTACCTGATTCACTGGCCTCTTGAAGGAAAAAGACGGGAATCCTGGCGTGCCCTTGAGAAAATATACCACGAAGGCAGAGCCAAAGCTATCGGTGTCAGCAACTATACTATAAAACACCTTAAGGAAATGGATAACTATGCTGAAGTGAAACCTGCAATGAATCAGGTTGAATTTCATCCGTTTCTTTACCAGGAAGATCTTCTAGAATACTGCCGTATAAAAAATGTTCAGCTGGAAGCATACTCCCCTCTTGCCCGCGCGGAGAAACTCGATGATCCTAATATTGAAGAGATCTCCCGACACTATTCCAAATCACCTGCGCAGGTTATGATTAAGTGGGCCCTTCAGCATAACCTTGTTGTTATCCCGAAGTCGGTTCACCAGGAACGTATAAGAGAGAATGCTGATATTTTTGATTTTGAAATTTCAGAAGAGGACATGGAGAGTTTAAACTCCCTTAATGAAGAGTTTAGGATAGCCTGGGACCCTTCCAATGTTGAATGATAATTAATAGCCATATCTGACAGAATCAGGAAGGGTGAATTTCCTTTTTAAGGTATTCCCCTGTAACACTTTTTTTGTTTTTTATAATCTGTTCAGGAGTTCCCTGAGCAATGATTTTTCCACCGAATTCCCCTCCGCCGGGTCCAAGGTCTATTATCCAGTCGGCTGTTTTTATAACATCAAGATTATGCTCAACCACAACAACCGTATTTCCTTTATCAACAAGTTTATTTAATACTTTCAGGAGAATGTTTACATCCTCAAAATGAAGTCCCGTTGTGGGTTCATCAAGTATATATAGAGTTTTGCCAGTTGAGACTTTACTGAGCTCAGTAGCCAGCTTAACCCTTTGCGCCTCACCACCTGAAAGCGTTGTGGCCTGCTGCCCGAGGGTGATGTATCCTAGGCCTACATCGTGAATTGCTTTCAGCTTCCGTTTAATTCTTGGAAGATCTATAAAGAACTCCAGAGCCTCATCAACCGTCATTCCAAGAACGTCGGCTATTGATTTTGTTTTATAAAGTATTTCCAGCGTTTCACGGTTATACCTTTTACCATGACATACATCGCACTCCACGTATACATCCGGCAGGAAATTCATTTCAATTTTCTTAAGTCCGTCTCCATTGCATTCTTCGCATCTTCCACCGGGAACGTTAAAGCTGAATCTGCCTGTGGCGTATCCTCTCATTTTGGATTCAGGAAGCTGTGAAAAAAGATCTCTTATGAAAGTAAATAAACCTGTATAAGTAGCCGGGTTTGATCGCGGCGTTCTTCCTATAGGAGACTGATCAATTTCAATGATCTTATCAATATTTTCAAGACCTTCTACGGATTTATAAGGAAGAGGAACCGACTTGGATTTATAAATCCTGTTCATCAGGATCTTTACGAGGGTCTCATTAACCAGAGAGGATTTCCCTGAACCGCTTACGCCGGTTATTAAAGTAAGTGTACTAAGCGGAATTTTCAGGGTAACATTTTTCAGGTTAAAACCTGAAGCGCCCTTCAGTTCAATAAAATTTCCGTTACCCGCTCTCCTTTCCAGAGGTATGGATATTTCTTTCTTATTTTTAAGATATGACAATGTAAGGGAGTCGTAACCATTTGTAGAATTAATAAGTTTCGTGGTGTTGCCGGCGAGGCATAATTTTCCCCCATGCTCGCCCGCTCCCGGTCCGAGATCTATCATAAAATCAGAACTTTCTATCGTCTCACGGTCATGTTCCACCACAATAACGGTATTGCCCAGGTCCCTCAGATTTTTTAATGATTTTATCAGCTTAATATTATCACTTTGGTGCAGTCCGATGCTGGGTTCATCCAGCACATAAAGCACACCGGCAAGCTGTGACCCTATCTGAGTGGCAAGTCTTATTCTCTGTGATTCTCCTCCGGATAAAGTTCGTGCAGATCTGTCGAGAGTAAGGTAATCCAGTCCTACATTCAGGAGAAAATTCAGCCTGGTTCTGATTTCCTTAAGGATAGGTTTGGCAATTATTGCTTCCCTGCCTTTAAGCTTTACCTTCTTAAAGAATTCCTCTGAGCGGCCGATAGATAGAGAGGTAACCTCACTTATATTTTTATCCATAAATTTAACAGCAAGCGATTCCCGTTTAAGCCGTCCGCCCCCGCAGGTTGGACATTTAACAGTATTCATATACGACTCAACCCATTCCCGGATATTGTTTGAGCTTGTCGTGTTGTAATAATTCTTGAGGTAATTAAATAACCCTGAGAACTTATGGTGATAAGTTACCGGCTTGCCGCCTCCGTAAGAGTATGAAAAAGCAATTTTCTCTTTACTTCCATTAAGCAGAACTTCTTTCTGCTCTTCTGTAAGATCTTTCAGTTTCGTGTCGAAATTAAAGTTAAATTTATCAGCAACTGCTGTAAGCTGATTAAAGAACCAGATCGACCTGGGTTTTCCGAGCGCTGCAATTCCTTCTTCATTTATGGTTTTATCCCAATCAGGTATTATTAGGTTTATATCGAGTTCTTTTTTCTCTCCCAGTCCTTCACAGTCGGGACATGAGCCATAAGGAGAATTAAAAGAAAATGAATTTGGGGCAAGCTCCCGGTAGCTTATACCGCAGCTGAGACAGGCGAGGTGCCTGCTGTAAATAGAATCCTTTTGTCCGTCATTTACTGCAAGTATACCATTGCCATAGTTGAGGGCAACCTCAACCGACTCGCTTATCCTTGCCCTTGAACTATCGCTTACGGTAAGTCTGTCTATAACAATTTCTATATTGTGGATCTTATAACGATCGACCTGAAATCCTTTGGATATTTCGGCAAACTCGTTATCTACCCTTACCTTGAGAAATCCGTCAGATAAAATTTCCTCAAAAAGTTCACGGTAATGCCCTTTCCTGCCCCGTACAACAGGAGCTAACACGGATATCTTTTTACCTGAGAGTGTAGAGATAATTGAATCGATGATTTGAGCAGACGACTGCCTTGTAACAGGTTTGCCGCAGTTATAGCAATAAGGAGTCCCGAGACGGGCATAAAGTAGTCTGAGGTAATCATATATCTCTGTTACGGTTCCCACGGTGGATCTAGGGTTTCCTGACGTAGATTTTTGTTCGATAGAAATAGCAGGACTCAATCCTTCTATAAGATCTACTTCCGGTTTTTCAAGCATATCCAGGAACTGACGGGCATAAGCTGAGAGAGATTCTATATAACGTCTCTGACCTTCAGCATAAATCGTATCAAATGCCAGTGAGGATTTTCCCGATCCCGATAATCCAGTAATTACGGTGAATGATTCACGCGGAATTTCAACATCTATATCTTTTAGGTTATGTTCCCTTGCGCCTTTTATAATTATAGTTTCTTTTTCCAAATCCCGAAATCCTTAATTAATAAGCTTTAAATATTATTGATTAGAGCATATAAAATCAATTTAATTAGGAGTGCATCACAGTACTTTGTTGCTCATACTTCGGTGTTTTGATGAATAAAGCTTATTTTTGCAAAAAACGATTAAAATAAAGTAAATGCTGCCTTCTGAAATAATAAAAACTCTCAAGAAAGCCTCAGAAAAGACATATAAAGAGAAAAGTTCCGAGTTTATTGCCAGGGCATTCCCCGTAAGCACTGAACAGGCTGTGCTATCCCACCTGGAGCATATAAAAAAACTGAATTATGACGCATCCCATCACTGCTATGCGTTCAGGTTAAAGGATGGTTCGTTTCGGTATTCTGATGCCGGAGAACCATCTGGAACAGCTGGTATAAGGATCCTTAATGCAATTGATCATTCTGGAATAAAAGATATCCTTATTATTGTAACCAGGTATTTTGGAGGAACGAAGCTGGGTGTCGGTCCGTTGGGAAAAGCTTATTATAACTGTTCAGAGCTTTTGCTCAGGGAATGTGAAACCAGAGAGGAAAGATCTTTCATACAAGTAATAATAAAATCCGATTTCACCTTCATAAGCCTTGTTCATCGCGAGCTTTCCAGTAATTCTGCAATTATAGAGAATATTGAATATGGTGAAATGGTTATTTTTAAGACCCTTGTACCGCCCGAAAACGCGGACTATTTGAAATCAGCACTAATTGACAATAGCAAAGGCAATGTAGATCTTCAAGCCGGAAACGAAATAATATATCATTTTATTTAAAAATGTGTTGATTTAATATTCAATAAACCCGATATTTGATATTAACAAATAATTTACAGGAACAATGATGGCCACAAAAAAGGGTAAGAATGAAACTGCGTCCCGGCTCGCGGACCTTACTTTCAAACTATTGGCAAACTGCCAGGAAAAAGAAGCAAGGTTAGCAGAAAATTATGGTCTAACACAATCTGAATTCCGCTGCCTCCGGTTGTTTAACAGGGATGATGTGTTGAACAACAAACAGGTTGCTGAAAGAATGAACCTCAGCCCCAGCAGATTAACCAGGATTATTGACGGCCTTGTGGCCAAGGGTTACATCATCCGCCAGATAGAGCCTTCAGATAGACGTAATATGAAGGTTACTTTATCGAAGCGTGGTAAGGTCATAACTCAGAAGCTTAATGATGCTTATGTAAAAATCCATCAGGAGATACTCGAAGATATAGAAAGGCCTCAGCATAAACCTTTGATAAGCGCTATGGAAAATCTTCTGGTGGCTCTGCAAAAATGGATTGCTAAATAGCAATATTAGTTGGGGTTTGATCTCTTAACCTGGTTAAGATACTTCTTGGTCCATTCCAGGTCACTCATAAGTTCTATCAGGTTAAATAAGCTGTTTTGCGTAAGCTGCAGGTAGGTCTCCCTGAAATGTTTCCTGTCTGCTTCTTCTGCATAAGATACCAGTTGTTCAATCTTTTCTTTAACTTTTTCCAGGTTAAGAGTAATATCAGCTTTGATCTGTCCCATATTCTGCACATCTGCGTTCTCAGAAGCCTTTTGAAGAACTCTGAATAGTCCCTGGACGTATTTGGAAGTAAAGCTGAGATCCTCTACGGCGTCTTTCATATCGTTTGAGTATCCAAGAAAAATCAGTACCGTTAAATCTTTTTTTCTCTTTAGTCCGCTTTCTGAAAACGCTTCAATCTCTTCGATCAGCTTTTCTGTATTTTCCATTATAATTTAACGCCTAATCCGATGCCGTCGCCAACAGGAATTATAGTGGTCTGAAGATCTTTATGAGCCAGGAACATTTTGTTAAATTCCTTGATATGCTTTGCCGATTCACGATAGTTTTCCGGTACTTCCTGCACTGCCGCATATCCATGCCATAATAGGTTATCAATAAATATTATACCATTCTTTTTCAGCAGGTTTACAGAATAATTAAATAGTTTCATGTAATCCTCTTTATCTGCATCCAGGAAAATAAAATCATATTGTTTGTCCAGACCGGGCATAATATCCACTGCATCACCTTCCAGCACCTCAATCCTGTCCCCCACTCCTGATTCATCTATGTTCCCCTTTGCAAGCTCAATATTATCTTCACTCTTTTCGATTGTCTGCAGTACTGCAGTTTCATTCAGATTTTTTGCGATCCGTATGGATGAGTAGGCTATTGCGGTACCTATTTCCAGCACTCGTTCAGGTTTATTCATTTTAATTAAGATTTCAAGGAAGTCGGCCGCCTGCCAGGAAAGTATCGGCACGCTGTTCTCCCCGGCAAATTTTTCCATTTCCAGGATTAGATGATCATCTTCTCTCTTAAACTGATTAAGATATTTTTCCTGTGCTTCGTTCAGGATTCTGCTCATTTGTATCCTCTTAAATTAAAAAAAATAAATTTAAGCATAATCTTCCAAAAAAATGCATATTCAGCATTGGTTTAGGGTGTGGAAAAAATGAAGGATTACTAAATTGTGATGCGTTTTACTTTAAGTAAACCATCTTGCTGGTATACAGATTACCGTTCAGGTTTAAGGTGTAGAAATAAATTCCGCTTGCTGCTGCGTAACCCAGGTCGGTTGTACCGTCCCAGATACTCCGGTTAGTGCCGGAAAATGCAATTCCTTTAAATAACGTTTTAACTTTCCTTCCAAGGGCATCATAGATAACTAATTCGGCAGGTAAATTTCCGTGTGATATGAAATTTATTGTTGTATATGAATTAAAGGGATTAGGATAGTTATGACTTAACACATAATCAGCCGGAGGTGCCAGGGCAATGTTTAATGAAACTCTCATATTGCCGTACTGTATTTTATAATTCCTTCCCTCAGGGTCCCGGTGAATGTTGCCGTTTTCGTCCTTGAAGGTAAAATAAAAATTAACTTCCTGGTCAAGAGAGAATGCCGGGAGCTGAGTTCTGAATGCATAATTATTCTCAGAATTCATTTGAATTTTATTAAAATTTGTATTATCAGTTGAATAATAAAGTCGAACATCAGTTACCGAAAAGCTGTCAATAAAGGCTTTATGGATCAAATAATTGCCATTTACGTTCTGGAGATTAGGAAATGAAATTGCTTTCGCAGCGGATAATAACCCGTATCCTCTGTCATTATCAGGTTCTTCTGAATTATCTGCGGTTTCATGAAAAATGTCCCTTACCTGCACATTGGAGAGATGAGGAAAAGCTGAAAGGAGAAGTCCTGCGATTCCTCCTGCAATCGGTGTCGCAGATGAAGTTCCATTGCCGTAAGTGTAAAGGTCTGTTCCATTGGTGGAAGCTCCGTACACATCCACGCCCATTGTCACCACGTCAGGTTTAATTCTACCGTCGTAGGTTGGTCCTCTGCTGCTGAAAATGGCAACCTGGTTGTCAGCATAAACAGCACCAACGGCAATAGTATTATATCCGTCTGCAGGTGCGATTATATGATACCACTTAGATACACCTTCATTACCGGCAGCAGTTATTGTTACAACGCCCCGCTGAAAAGCCAACTCGGCAGCACGGGTAACTATTGTTGTATGACCGTTCATATCAGCATAAGTATATGAGGTTCCGGAAGTAAACTCGTTATAGCCCAGTGAGCTGCTTGTGACGTCAACTCCAAGATTTTCCATCCATTCAAGTGCAGCAGCATAGTTATCCTCTTCAATGTGAGTCTCTGACCTGATATCTTCAGTCTTTGCAAGAATAAATGAAGATCCGAAGGAAGAGCCGATCAGCATACTGTCTTTATATCCGCCGATAACTGAAAAAACGAACGTACCGTGTGAATCCTGACCCGGGACATCTACACTCTGATTTGCTGTCACACTGTCGTGGAAAACATAATCATACTCTGCCAGCACGTCGGAATTCTTTAAGGCATCATGGTATTTCCAGTTGAATCCCGTATCAAGCATTCCGATTATAATACCATTCCCTGTTATACCTTTGGAGTGAACGATAGGAACATCTGATAAGGCAAGCTGCTCGTAAGAATTACCATAGCTCTGCTCAGCTGTACTGCCTCTTTTTACAAGATTATTATTCTCAGGCTGATCATCCCGGAAAGTCAAAACTTTTACCGGGACGATCTTTTCAACGAATGGTAAATGTTCAGTCCGGTTTTTAAGATTATTATCCAGATACGCCGATACCGCGTTGAACCAGTCGAGCTTGTTTACAATTTTTATCCCGACCGATTTTAATTGTGAAATATACGATTCATTAAGTGGCAGGTCTTCAAAAGTTATAAGCGAATCGCCGTTCATCACCTTTTGTCTTCTTGCAAGAGCACGGGGAGATATCTTCTTAAGTGCCTGATGATACCCGGGGGATGATTTAATGAGAGAGGTGCCCTCTCCCTTATCCTTGAAATAAATAAAATATTTTTCCTGCGGCAGCAGTATTACGAAAGGTACCAGGACAACAAGTAGTACAATTTTTTTCATTTGATTGATTTAAATAGCCTGTCAAACCTTATCGGTTCTACAATATTATAGAACTTCCGGTTTGGTACGTATGGATCCCACGACCAGTAGATGAGAAAAGCCTCACCTATTATCATATCCCTGGAGACAAATCCCCAGTATCGGCTGTCCATACTATTTTCACGGTTATCGCCTAAAACAAAATAATAGTCTTTGGTAAGAGTATAACCATGAACCGGCTTTCCTTCAATAGTAATTACTGTACCCTCTGCGCTTAGTGTGTTTTTACCGATTTCCCTGTCGATAATAGGCTTCCAGAAGGGGGCATTCTGTGGAGTAAGGTCTATCAGGTCACCTTTCTTAGGTACTCTTATAGGTCCGTAGTTATCCTTATTCCATCCGCTGTCTGGCGGAAAAATACCTGTTTCAGGCAAGCCAGCTTCCATCCTGTCGTTGCGGTTAATTTTTACTGCAAAAGGGAACGGCCTTGACTGCCCATCGACAAAAACTTCCTGCTTTTTTATGCTGATAGAATCTCCGGGTAGGCCCTCGATTCTCTTAACTAGATTTATGCTGTTCTCATCCGGAAGTTCTGAACCGTATGGATACTTGAAGACAATAACATCCCCTCTCTTCGGATCTGAAACTGAGAACATATCTACCGAAGGAATCGATATGCCGGTAAAGGGAATATAGCGCGGGGTGTGAAAATCATATGCAATTTTACTGACAAGGATATTATCGCCTACAAGCAGAGTGTTTTCCATTGAGCCGGTGGGTATCCGGAACGCATCAATGAGAAATGATTTAATTATTATTGCAAGGACTAGGATAATTAAAAATATCCTGATAATTGTACCGAACCTGGTTCTTTTTTTCCGGGGGGTATATTCGGGCGATTGAGATTCGGAATAAACAGTATTCTGAGAAGGATTAAACAAATAATGCCTTCTTTTTATTATTCATCAATTTGCAGTACCGCAAGGAAAGCCTCCTGTGGAATTTCTACATTACCAACTTGTTTCATCCTTCTTTTGCCCTCTTTCTGTTTTTCAAGTAATTTTCTTTTCCTGGTAATATCTCCGCCGTAACACTTAGCAAGAACATTTTTCCGGAGTGCCTTTACAACAGATTTAGATATTACTTTAGTTCCAATTGCTGCCTGTATTGATATTTCAAATAACTGCCTGGGAATCAGATCTTTTAATTTGCTGCAGACTTTTCTGCCCCAGTCATATGATTTATCCCTGTGAACAATCATAGATAATGCATCCACAGGTTCGCCGTTAAGCATTATATCTAGTTTAACAAGATCAGAATCGCGGTATCCTATGTATTCATAATCAAATGATGCATATCCCCTGGTGGTTGATTTCAACTTATCGTAAAAGTCGAATATGATCTCAGAAAGAGGAAATTCAAATTGCAGATCGGCCCTTGTAGGATCTATATATGTGGTATTTTTGTAAATGCCTCTCTTATCCATTGCAAGCTTCATTATATTACCGACATATTCACTGGGACAAACAATCTGCGCCTTAATAAATGGCTCTTCAATTTTTTCAATTTCACCGATGGTCGGCATCTCTGCAGGATTGTCTACTATAATTTCTTCATTTTTTTTATTATATACAATATATTCTACGTTTGGAAGTGTGGTAATGATAGACTGGTTATACTCCCTTAATAATCTTTCCTGAACAATTTCCATATGCAGAAGTCCGAGAAATCCGCATCGGAATCCGAATCCCAGTGCGGCCGAAGTTTCCGGTTGATAAACCAGAGCCGAATCATTCAGTTTGAATTTCTCAAGTGCATCCCTCAGATCTTCAAAATCATCCGAGAGTGTTGGATAGAGTCCGCTGTATACCATTGGTTTTACATCTTTATAACCGGGTAGAGGTTTTGAGGATCCTCCTCGTGCGAGGGTGATAGTATCACCGACTTTTGTATCATGTACATCTTTTATGCCTGCAATCAGATAGCCGACATTGCCGGCCTCAAGTTCAGCCGACTTCACTTTCCTCAAACCGAGCACGCCTATCTCTTCAGCTTCAAATTCATTTTGGGTTGCGAAAAATTTTATTTTATCGCCGGTCTTAACTCTGCCGTTAAATATCCTGATATATGCGATGGCGCCCCTGTATGCGTCAAAAATCGAATCAAATATAAGAGCCTGCAGCGGGGCTTCGGCATCGCCTTTTGGAGGAGGAATTTTTGTTACAATTCTTTCCAGTAATTCATCTATCCCTGTTTTAGTTTTGGCGCTGACTAACAGTATTTCATTATCTTCGCACCCGATCAGATCTATTATCTGGTTTTTAACCTTATCAATTTCAGCACTGGGCAGATCGATTTTGTTGATGACAGGGATAATTTCTAGTCCTGCTTCAACAGCAAGGTAAAGATTGCTTATCGTTTGGGCTTCCACACCCTGCGCAGCATCCACTATAAGTACAGCTCCTTCACAAGCTGCCAGGGACCTTGAGACTTCGTAGGAGAAATCAACATGTCCCGGAGTATCTATCAGGTTAAAAATATAATCATTTTTATCCTGCGCTTTGTAATGCATTTGTATTGCATGTGACTTTATAGTTATGCCCCTCTCCCTTTCAAGTTCAAGATCATCAAGTACCTGAGCTTTGGCTTCACGCTCGGTTACAGCCCCTGTTTTTTCAAGGATACAATCGGCGATGGTGGACTTTCCGTGGTCGATATGCGCTACTATACAAAAATTTCTAACGTTTATCATTCATTTCCTGTGATAGAATACAAATATATGAAGGGAGTTAATATATTAAAAGTTACTTAATTATAGAGCTAAGTTCAGGTTCCCCCATTCACCACTCCAGGCAGAAGCAAAATATGCGATCGCTTAATCCTGAATATCTGAAGTTATTAAACCTAAAGGTAAGAGGTTTTCCCTAACCAGAGTCGAAGATACTCCTTATCTGCCAAACAATATATTCGTAATTAGAAAAAAATACTAATTCTGCTTTTTCTTTGGTTTTTTGCCTTCTTTTGATATATTTCAACGTATTCAGAACGTATTCAGATCGTATTCAGAACGTTTTCAGAACGTTTTCAGATGCTTGTTGCACCGTACCTTTTTTGGTTGGTTTTGAGTTTTCTACAATATTTTGGAAGAGTCTTTGACCTGTATAGCCATACTCGTTTTTACCAGTCTGTTGAGGTTTATCGGGATCAAACGGTGGGAAAAAGTGTCACCCTTTTTGAGATGAATTATTTTAGGTAATTTTCCTTTAGGCCGATTGCTGACAAATTAGAGGATATGACAAAAGCATCCATATTTTTTTTAGATCTGGTTTAATATAAGGGATATGACGAACGTGGGCAGGATTTGAATTCAGAAAAGACACTTTGAAAACCACTACAAAACGCTATTTACTCCTATTTATATTTTAAGGTATGACAAAAACGTTGACCCCGACAAGGTTGGGATCCCTCAAATCAGGCAATATCCAATTTATAATTTCCATCAATAAATTCATTATCCCGGGTTATTTTTCCTTCAAAAGGATAAATTTTGATAATGCTTCTTGTCTGGAAAGCATCGAGTATCTTTTTATAATCACCTTTATTGATCTGAATTTTGAATTTGCTTTGAAGAGGCTGGATCTCAGCAAAATATCTATCCCCGTCCCTTATAATTCTCCTGATACAGAAAGGACTGCCATCTGATAAATCTGAAAGGTCGAGTATCTGCACTGCTTCCTCCAGGTTATGACTTTACTGTATATCAAAAAAGGATACAAAACTGCCTGAACCCCTAAAGAAGCACTACTCAATAGAAAATTAAAAATTCAGTCTCAAATAAACAAGAGATACTGTTTAATTTTTTTACAGTCTTGGGAAGTTCATTTGAACTCGGCTTTGCGCTAATACTTATGAGTCAAAGATTGGTCATTATGCATCATATTTAATATAATACCTTCTCTTAGCGCGTATTCTGATATTGTTATTTCTTTAATCTTGAAAAGCTGGAAGATTTTATTCAATATCAGCAATCCTGCCGGAAGTATATCTGCTCTGTTTTTCTCCATCCCCGGAATCATTAGTCTTTCCTTCATAGTAGAGGAAGAAAGAATTTCCCTAGAAACCATTCCTAGCTCAGCTTTGGTAAAAGTTATTGAATTTAATGACCTTGGAACTTTACGATGTGTCATCTGAAGTATGATTGCAGCCAGAGCCTCTATCGTGCCGGAACAACCTACCGCAATTTCAAAATCATAATTGAAATATGGACTGAGTGAGTTTGTTAAAAGTGATTCTATATTACTGCTGCATTCTGAAATTTTAGTCTTTTCAATAATAAAATCAGGAAAGAATTGTTTTGACAGACGCACAGCACCTATTTTTATACTTTCAGAGAAAATTCTTCTATCCCTGTTAACATTGATAATTTCCGTACTTCCACCGCCTATATCAATGCAGAGCGCGTTCCTGCCTGACAGTGAAAGTACTTTAGAAGCACCGAGGTATATCATTTCTGCCTCTTCCCTGCCATCGATTACCTCCACGTTTATTCCCAAAGCATGCCTGACCTTATCAATAAACCATGATTTATTTTCTGCTTCACGCACAGCACTGGTTGCAACTGCTCTGAATTCCGCACCGTAATAGTCAGCCAGCTTTTTAAAATTTTTCAGCGTTTTGATGGCAAGCTCAGACTCTTTATTACTGATGTATGAGAGTCCCTCCCCTTCATGTGATCCGATCCTGATGACTTCTTTTTCCCTGTCAATAAGCTTAATTGTACCGTCCTTATTTAACTTTGCTATGATCATATGGAATGAATTAGTCCCCATATCAACAGCAGCAAAACAGCAATTTTTCATCTATACTCAGCATTACCTGTTATAGGGAAGAAGTATACGCACATTTTAAATACATCTTCCACTGCTACATCATCAATGAGATCAGACTTTCGTATATATATCTTGTTTTGACCAATAGGAGCCCAGTTAAGAGGGTTGGTGGGACCGAAGATGGAGATCTGGGCAGTCTTTGTTGTTCCCGCAACGTGCATAATGCCGGTATCATTAGAAATAAACAGATCGGATAATGAGATTAAAGCTGCAACTTCGGGAATTTTTCTGTTTATAAAGACCGGAAGCTTGAATGACACATTATCCGTAACAAACTTTATTTCTTCTCGGTCACCCGTGCTTCCGGTAAGATAAAAATCAGCCCTGTAATTTTCTTTCAGTCTTTTAATAAGTGCTGAATATTTATAGAGCGACCAGCGGTTCTGCGGTTTGCCGGCACCAACATGAAGACCTATTAGCAGGTCATTTTTCTTATCACGAAAGGATTCAATAAACTGTTGAGCGGCTCCCAGATCTTCATCATCGAAGGTAATTTCCGATCTGTAATCTGTGGTTGTAATGCCGAAAGGTCTGATAATGTCGAGACTCCGCTCAGATACGTTTGAATCAGGATGTTTCCTCCAGTCTATTTCCACCCTTCTGTCGAAGAAATATGCACTGTCATTTGTTTTACCGTCAAGACTCTGCGGCCCGATTCTTATCTGAGCTTTGGATAAACGTGCTATCAGGTTGCTCGTAAATGATATTGAAACTGTAACAGGCACAAGTACTACATCGTATCCCTCTTTCAACAGACGGATAAACTTTGAGAAGTAATAAGGATTGTAGATCTTCTTCTTATCGAATATAAAAACCCTGTCCAGAAATTTATTTTTTATCATTCCCGGGTAGTTAAAAGGACTAACAATCAAGGTGATATGACTATTGGGATATTTTTCTTTAATGGCTCTGAAGACCGAGACCCCTGCAAGCAAATCACCGAGCTGGTTGTGCTGTCTGACGATTAGAAACTTTTTGGGATTCCCCAGATCGGTGCTTTGGTTTTCCGGGACAGAAAGAAGTTTTTGGAATGATTTATAAAGAGCGGATGAAATGAAATTTTGTTTTGCCATTTAATTATTTTTTGTCGTTCTCATCCTGCTTTTTTATCTCTGTGAATTCGGCTTCCTCAACATTTTCAAACCTGCTTTCAGGCTTTTTCTCTTTCTGGAAATTACGCTTCTTTTTGGCTCCCAGCCTGAAGTTGGCGATAAACAGCTTCAGGACATAATAGATGACATAAAATAATACGAAAAATAAAATTAATCTAATCAAACTCATTCTATCCTCTTCGTTTCAGGCTTAAAGTATTCTTTAACGCCTCTGTCCTTTCTGAATATCTGCTTAAATAATTCATTAAAATCCTGATCATTATTTACAAAATCTATTCCCGTTGAATTGACTATAAGCAGAGGTGTATTGGAATATCTGAAGAAGAAGTGAGTATAAGCGTCGCTCAATTCTTCTATATAGCTCCTCGTCAGATTCCTTTCTATCTTCCTGCTCCTTTTTTTTATGTTGAACATAAGTCTGTCAACGCTTGATTGAAGAAATACTACAAGATCAGGTTTTCTTAAGCTGCGGGAGAGCAGCGGGAAAATGCTTTCATATAATTTCAGTTCCTCTCCGCTAAGGTTTAAGTAAGCAAAAATTCTGTCTTTATCAAATACATAATCGCTCACTATATATTCGGTGAAAAGGTTCTCCTGGTTAAGTTCTTCCTGCTGTTTGAACCTGTTTATTAAAAAAAACATCTGAGTCTGAAAAGCATATCTTTTTCGGTCGGAGTAAAAACTTTCGAGGAACGGATTTACCTCAAACTGTTCCAGTATCAGTTCTGCATTAAGCTTTTCACTTATCTTTTTTGCAAGTGATGTTTTCCCGGCCCCTATAACCCCCTCTATGGCTATATATTTAACGTCAGTATTCTCGATCAATTGTGTTACCATTATAATTTGAAATCAGTTTTCTTGATTATATTTTTTTCGATCTTTTTGAGGTCGATTTCTGAAACTTTAATCTCTTTCTCGGGAATAATAAAATCCGGGGCTATTTCACTAAAAGGGACTATAACGAAATCTCTGTTCATAACTCCCTCGTGCGGTATCCTTAGCTCATGATCGGAATAAATTGTTTTGTCATAAAATAATAAATCCAGATCAATTTCCCTTGGGCCCCACTTCTCTCTCTTCTTTCGTCCCAGCTTTTCTTCTACTAGTTTTAAGAGGCGGAAAAGCTCTTTCAGCCAGTAATTAGTCCTTACCTCTATAACAGCGTTCAGAAAGTCGTCCTGTTCAATGTTCCCATAAGGTTTAGTTTCATAGATAGAGGATCTGGCGGTAACAGTACAGCCTGAATCAGATTCGATCAGATCCACTGCCCTGCTTAGATTTTCCTCCCGGTTTCCTTTGTTTGTACCTAGCGATATGTATGCTGTTGTTGAAATATTTCTTCCCGCAATTATAGTTCTTTTCTTTCTTTAATTACCTCTACCTCAACACAGTCAACTACACCTCCAAGGGGAGGACTGTTTTTTCTCACGCGGACACACACCTTCTCCAAAGGCTTAAAGTTAATCAGCAGTTCATTGGCTATTTTAGTGGCAAGTGATTCGATAAGGTAATGTTTTTCATCCAGCGCCAGCTTATATAAAAACTTATATACTTTATGATAATCTATTGTTTCGGAAAGATTATCATCGATCGCAGCTCTTGAAAAATCTGTGTATAAGTCAACATCTGCTTCAAATTTTCCGCCTACAGTCTGCTCCTCCGACAAAACGCCATGGTAGCCGTAAAAAGTAGCTTTTTTAATCCTTATAATATTCTGCATTCTATTCTCCAAAAAAATAAGCTGGTTTTATCATCCCCATTTTTTATTCCGTAATATACCGGTAGTCTGCCGGTAAAAAGAGAATGTCCCAAGTATAGAAAACTTCCCATAGATAGGTTTAAGGTCAACATAATGCTTCCCTCAATGCTATAACTCCGACCGCACGACCCGACTTTTTACCATCCCTCCTGTAGGAATGAAGCATTTCTTTATATTCAAAACTGCATAATGAGGATTTCTGTATTTGATATGGAGGAACACCACTGTTCAGAATCATATCATAATTCGCCGATGAGACATCGAGATAGAGCTTTTTATCCTCTTTTTTGACAAATCTTACTTCAAATAAATCTGCCACTTCTCTGCCTACTTCATAGTTAACCTGGCTTACCGAAGGTCCAAGATACACAAATAAATCATCAGCTTTACACCCGAATTTCGACTTCAGATGATCAAAGGTTTTCGAAGTGATTTGCTTTTGAGTTCCTCTCCAGCCGGAGTGAATTCCAGCTATTATTTTTTTCTTTGGATCATATATGAAGATTGAAGTACAATCAGCAGTACTGATACATAGCCCTATATTTGCTTTATCGGTTATCATAGCATCTGATTCGCCAATATTTCCCGGTTCAGAAACATACGTTATCCTATCCCCATGAACCTGTTTCTGGAATGCTGCCCTTTCCGCCTTTAACCCGAGTGATTCGAAGAATAATTTGCGGTTATTAATGACAGTAGCTCTGTCATCATCAACAGATAGAGAAAGGTTGAAGTAATAGGGTGATATACCAGGACCGAACTTGGTGCTGAACCCGAATATTATTTCCGGAAATTCCTTAAAAATATGTGGCTGTAGTACAAGCATATTAGAAATGTAAATTTAAGAAATATTTACCCGTTTATTAAAAACATAATCATAAATTTTATTCGTAAATAGTACCCTCTCATTCAATTGAGAATCCATGAGGCAAATGTTATATTGGCATACTTAATTGAATCTTGATAAGGAAAAACATTGAAAATACTGGTAACTAACGATGACGGAATTGAAGCTCCGGGTATTGCAGCACTCGTTGAGTGCCTTAAAGAAATTGCAGAAGTAACTATTGTGGCTCCTCTTAAAGAGCAGAGTGCAGTGGGACATGCTATTACGATGCAGTTGCCTCTGCGAGTAACTGATTATAAAAAGAACGGCAGTTTTTTCGGTTACGCAGTCAGCGGCACTCCAGCTGATTGTGTTAAAATAGGTATAAGAAATATAATGAAATCTCCACCCGACCTGGTTGTATCGGGAATAAATCATGGTTCCAACACTGCAATAAATATTATATATTCCGGCACCGTCTCAGCCGCCCGTGAAGCGGCCATTATGGATATCCCTTCCATGGCAGTCTCGGTAACAAACCATGAAGCTTCTGATTTCAGGTTTGCAGGAAAGGTAACAAAACTGCTCGCCCGTGAACTTGCCGGTAAAGATCTGCCCCTGGGAACTCTCCTGAATGTAAACGTACCCGATATTCCAGAGGACCAGATTTCCGGTATAAAGCTTACCCGCCAGGGTAAATCTAAATGGGACGATATTTATGAGCAGCGTATCGACCCGTACGGCAAAAATTATTACTGGCTTACAGGCAGCCTGATGGAGGTTGATACCGAAATAGAAACAGACCAGGCTGCGATCAGGAAGAATTATGTATCGGTTAGTCCTATTCATTTCGACTTAACCGACTATGAGACTTTTGAAAGAATGAAAAACTGGAAAATAGAGAATCTCCTAAATGGCAAAAAATCATAAAATATTTCAGATAGATGCATTCACCGGAAATTCATTCGAGGGAAATTCTGCAGGAGTAATGTTCGCCGGGGATTTGACTCCTGAACTTATGCAGAAAATTGCCCGGGAAATGAATGTTGCAGAGACAGCCTTTCTTTCTCCTTCCGATAAAGCTGACTATAATCTTCGCTGGTTCACTCCTGCAGTGGAAGTCCAGCTTTGCGGACATGCTACTATTGCTTCGCTGCATTTTTTACACGAGAACGACAGGCTGCCGGATAATTCTTCCGTAAAGTTTGATACAAAAAGCGGAATCTTAAACTGCGGTGTCCGTGACGGCTGGTATTATATGCAGATTCCCATCTACGAAATTGAAGAGTTTGCCGGATGTAAGGAGGAAATCATTGATGCTGTAGGGGCGGAAAGGAATTTAGTTCCTGATGAAACTCCTTTCATTATCTTGGATAACGGGAACCTTTACTTCAGGGTAGATGGACTAAAAACTCTGCAAACCCTGAAACCTGATTTTAAGAAGCTGAAAAAGCTTACTGAGGATAAACACGAATTCGAAGGAGTGGTTGTTTATTCGATGGAAACAATAGATGACTCCAGTTTTGCTCACAGCAGGTATTTTGTTCCCTACTATGGAATTGATGAGGATCCGGTAACGGGATCGACAAATGGACCGATGTTGATGGTGTTCAGAAAGCTGGGATTTGTTGATGCCGAAGCCGAAGATCTGTCTCTGATATTCGAACAGGGAGATACGTTGGGAAGAAAAGGAAGGGTTAAGGTGTCGTACAAAAAGTCATCCGGTGATTTGTATATATCCGGCAAAGCGGTTACCGTGCTTAAGGGAGAACTAACTTTTTAATGTTTAATTTCGAAAAAATCAATCTCTCTTTTTCATTCAACGGAGTCTTTTTCTTTATCGGACTTGTAATCCTGGCTGCATATGCGGTTTATATATACCGTTATACCCTGCCTCCGGTCAGCCCCGCAAAAAAAACTTTACTTGTACTTCTGAGGACATTCGCTCTCATTCTGCTTCTTTTCATAATTTTTGAACCGGTTGTTACCCTGGTGAAAAAAATTATCCTCCAGCCGGTCAATCTTGTGTTTGTTGATAATTCACACTCTTTACAAATTAAAGATGGAACACAGAGAAGTGAAAATGTAAAACGATTTGTCGACGGGTTGAAAAATACTAATCTATCAGGCAGTTTGGAATTTTTCACTTTTGGTTCACATATTACGCCGTTCTCCTCTGACAGTCTGTCCCGATTAAATTTCAAAGAAGGAAATACAAAATTCTCGGATATATTCTCCTTTATTAAAAATAAAGGAGAAAATATTGCATCAATAGCCATAATAAGCGATGGTGTGATAACCGAAGGTGCTAACCCTCTGTTTGATGCTGAAAAATTGAATATCCCTGTTTTTACAATAGGAGTAGGTGACACCACTAAGAGGAATGATGTCCTGATTAAAAGTGTTCTGCATAATGAATTTATCTATGCCGAAACTCCCACAACAATATCTACCACGATTCTGAATCGGGGGTTCGGGAATAAACCTGCTGTTATTTCTTTATATGAGGCAGGCAATCTTCTTGAGCAGAGAACGATTACTTTATCATCTGACGGCATGCAGAATGAGACTTTTACATATACACCCAAGGCCGGGGGTGAAAAAAAACTAACCCTGGATTTGAATAATCACGATGGGGAATTTACTTTTGAAAATAATAAGAGAATTTTTTATATAAACGTTCTCAGTAATAAAGTTAAGGTTCTTATCCTGTCCGGAAGCCCTTCTCCTGACCTTTCTTTTATTAAGAATTCACTTGAAGAAGATAAAAACCTTTCGGTCAAGTCCATAACCCAGACAGCGCCCGGGAAATATATCGAAAAACTGAATCCTGCTTCTGAGCTTGACAGTGCTCAGGTGCTGATTCTTTTAGGATTTCCTTCGAAGGAAACCAGTTCGGAAATGCTCAATCGGGTGAAGGATGCTGTAACATCGAAAGGAAAGCCTTTCTTCCTTGTACTTGAAGATAATACTGATTTGAACCGGTTAAAAACTTTTCAGCCGGAACTTCCATTTACTATTCAGAATATCGATAATGGATTTTCTGAAGTTCAGCCTGTGGTGCAAAGCAGCGAGAATGAAAATCCCCTGGTACAAAATGAATCTGATAATCCTGCCGGTATATGGAACAATCTTCCCCCTGTTTTTATGACGAATTCTGAAATAAATGCAAAGCCTGAAAGTGACGTAGTTGTAAGAGCCAGGCTCAATAATGTTGCCTTGAGTACTCCAATGGTTGTCTCGAAAAGAATTGGAACTAAAAGATCTGTCGCCGTACTTGCAAGCGGAATATGGAGATGGAAATTGCAGACAGCAACAAAAAAACTAACCCTGTTTGACAGCTTTATTCACAATAGTATTAAGTGGCTCAGAAGTACCGAAGAACAAAAACAGGTATCAATCAAAACCTCTAAGAAGCTTTATGCCCTTGGAGAACCTGTAGAGTTTTCCGCGGAGGTATATGATGCCTCTTATAATCCTGTCGCCGATGCTGAAGTGAAGGTCATCATAGCGCACGACGGTAAAAAGGATGAGGCAATATTGAATTCGCTGGGAAGCGGATTGTATGAAGGAACCTACATAACAACTCAAACAGGGGATTTCTCCTTCACAGGAAAAGCCTCCCGGAACAGTAAGCTGCTTGGCACTGATGGAGGAAACTTCAATATAGGTGAAGTTGATATAGAACAATTAAACCCTGTCACCAATTATGAATTCCTTGCATCACTTGCGGATAATACCGGGGGTAAATATTTCTACTACCCGGAAATGAATAAGGTTTATCCCCTGTTGGAAAATATCCGGCAGAATGCATCAAAAGAAAAAACGGCGATTAGCGAGATCAGGCTCTGGTCGAATGAATGGCTGCTCATCATTGTTATTGTCCTGTTCGGGACAGAATGGTTTATAAGAAAACAATCGGGTATGTTATAAGGGAAAAATAATGAAGGAAATGGGGAAAGCATTACTCGATTTTCTGCTGCCGCGGTTTTGCCCCTGCTGCAATAAAAAACTTCAGTCGTTTGAACCTCCTGTGTGCTGCCGCTGTCTTTCAAGGATAAAAGAGGCGGAACCGGAGAGGATTGTTTCCGAATTTAACCGCAAGTTTGCTCAGAGGAATATTATAAGCGGTTTTATTTCCAGCTTCGTATTTGAAAAAGATAAAGAACTTCAGCAGATCATTCATTCTATGAAATATGGAGGAAAATTTCAGCTGGGTACTTTCCTGGGGGAACGTCTTGGTGAAAAAATAAAAAGAGAATTCCCGGATCTAAAAATTGATCTGGTTGTACCCGTTCCACTGCATCATCTGAGGAAGGTGGAGAGGCAGTTCAACCAGTCGTACTATGTTGCAAAAGGGGTGAACAGGAAAGCGGGAATTGTTATAAAAAATGGTTTGATCACGAGGAAAAGATATACGGAAACACAGACAACTATGAAAATATCAGAAAGAGAGACCAACGTGAAAAATGCATTCAGATCGAAAAAGAAGCTTAACGGCGAATCAATCCTGCTGGTGGATGATGTAATAACAACCGGCTCAACAATCACTGAATGCGGAAAGACTTTACTGGCTGCCGGCGCAGGTAAGATTTTTGCAGCCTCTGCTGCCATTGCGGATTAAGGATATTACATTCTGTCAGGAGCGCTCACACCAAGTATGTTAAGACCGTTTTTAATTACTGTCCTTGTCGCTATTGCCAGTGCTACTCGCGCTTCAGCCAGTTTCTTTTCTGTACCTAGTATCCTGCAGAAGGTATAGAATTTATGAAAAGCGGCTGCCAGCTCTTCCAGGTAGGTGCATATCCTGCTGGGCTCGAAGTTCTCTGCACTCCCCAGAACTTCATCCCTGAATTTATTCAGCTTCTTAAGAAGCTGTACCTCTTCATCAGCATTTATTAAATTGAGATTTTCAATGGAGGCCTTCAGCTCTTCTTTCTCTATCATCTTTAGTATTGAACAAATCCGTGCATGCGCATATTGAAGATAAAATACGGGGTTCTCATCCGACTGCTTTTTAGCCAGGGTAAGGTCAAAATTCATATGAGTAGTAATATTACGCATATTGAAGAAATATCTTACCACGTCGCTGCCGACCTCATCTATAAGCTGATCGAGAGTTATATAGTTTGCTTTACGGGTCGACATCTTCACAACCTCCCCGTTTTCCGTTATAGTTACAAACTGATGAATAAGGACCTTCATTTTTCCTATGTCATAACCCAGGGCTTTAAGTCCGGCAAGGACATCAGGATAAGTGGCATTATGATCCGATCCGAACAGATCCACTATAAGGTCATACCCACGGTTGAACTTAGTTTCATGATAAGCAATGTCAGGCAGCCGATAGGTAGGCTCTCCTGATGATTTAATAATTACTTTATCCCGCTCGTTCCCCATTTCAGAAAGCTTAAGCCATGTCGCGTTCTCTTTTTCATATGAAAGATCCTTTTCTTTAAACTCTTTTAACAGGTGTTTGATTTTATCTTCTTCATATAAAGAGTTTTCATTATAAAAAATCTTATGTTGAATGCCCATCCTGTTCAGGGTCTTTTCAATATCCTTAAAAATCTCAATTTCTGCTCTCGCCTTAAACTTGCCTTCGGCGGGTTCGTCCTTAAGCGACTCCTTGTACTCATCAAATAATGACATCGCAATTTCTTTAATATATTCACCCTGGTAATAATCCTCCGGAAAATCCACCTTTTGATCGAGCAGTTCAAGGTAACGGAGTCTCACTGAATCACCGAGAACTCTCATCTGCCTCCCGGCATTATTAAAGTAATATTCACGATCAACTTCATAACCGATCCATTCAAGCATATTAGCTACAGTATCGCCGATTACGGCATTTCGTCCATGCCCGACTGTAAGAGGACCTGTTGGATTTGCCGATACAAATTCAACGTTTGCTTTTTTTCCTTTATACTTATCTGATTTTCCGAAGTTGTCTTTTTCGAGGAAAATATTTTTAATGATTCCCGCAATAAACTCGTTAGTAAAAAAGAAATTAATGAACCCGGGCCCTGCTATTTCGGTTTTATAAATAACCTTCTTATCTAATGGAAGATTATCAATTATCTCGCGGGCAATTTCCCGGGGACTTTTCTTAAGTTTTTTGGTTAAAAGCATTGCTGCGTTAATTGAAAAATCACCGAATGAATCCTGCCTCGGAATCTCGAAAACGAATGGGATCTCTTTAAGGTAAGGAAGCTTTTCAGAAGCAGAGATAAAAAGATTGTATAAATATTCTTTCAATTTAATTCCGGATTAGTTTTATAACGTGAGGCTATTTTTATTATTTCTGCACTGACCTGGTTTTTTTTGGCCTGCTCGAAACAGTAGTTGGGTCTTGAATGTTTTCTATGGGTGCATCTCCCCAGAGTTTCTCAAGCTTATAAAATTCCCGGGCATCCTTTTTAAATATATGCACTACAACATCCACATAATCGATAAGTACCCAGGTTAAAGACTTATAACCTTCCTTATGCCAGTACTTAATACCTTCATCGCGGAGATCCTTATCAATCTCGTCAGCAATTGCTTTTACCTGCGTATCTGAATCAGCTGAACAAATGACAAAAAAATCTGCAAAAGCAGTAAGTTTTCTCAGGTCGAGTACTTTAACATCATATCCTTTTTTATTGAATATGAGACTGGCGATTTTATCAGCGAAATTTTTTGAATCCAAAGATCTTCCTTTTATTGATTTAGTTTTTTATAATCTTTTCCTATTACTACAGAAACGTCGAGAAAGGAATCATCGTTTTTCTGGAGTATAACATTTTTATCATCAATCCCGAGAGCTGATGCTACTTTTTCTGCGTTAGCTCTATTGCCTGTTCTGTCTATTACCAGGGATTTATCTATATCAAACGAAATATAGTTCCCCATCTGTACAACGTCAAACTTCTCTTTACGAAGGTAGTCTGTGAATTTTTCCGCTACTCCCAATGCACCGCAGCCATTAAGAACTTCAACCTGTATTACAGCTGAAGCAGTTTTTATGTTTGAAGTTTTTTGCGCAGAAGAGATGCCGCTTAAACGGTTAACGAGGGAGAAAGTTAGAAAAATTATTAATATCCCAAGCAGGACTATTATAGAATTGAGGATAAGATTGGAACCTGAAAATCTGCTTTTGAAATCTTTATTCGTTGGCCTGGATTTTTCCTTCACTTATACTTCACTATATAGTCAGTATTCAATAATATTACCATCCCCATCCGCTATCGAAGAAATTGTTCCTGTATCCGCTGAACGGAGAATAATACGTCACCGGAAGATTTCTGTACTGGACAGATATAAAGACATCTTTCCATGGCTGATAGTTTATTGCCGCCCTGCTCAAATATACACCGTTGATGTTATTCTCAAATGTCTTTCCCAGCGAACTATAAGGAGAATATACTACGCTGGCATCCACCTGTACGTTTAGATTTTTACTGAATTGGTATGACATACTATTAGTGTAAGTCGTAAGAGCAAGACTGTTGCTTCCTGAGGTAGAATATGAAACATCATACATGTGATGCATCTGGAAATTGGAAGAGTTCAGGAATCCCAGCAAAGGGGTTCCCTGGCTTTGATTTATAATGCCGTCGCTTATATGCTCTGTTGATAACCCTGTGGGTTTATATTGGGATAATCCTGTCCCTATCATTACTGCAAAAACTAATACAAATATTTTCTTCATAATTTCTTCCGGATTTTAGAACATTTTAATGAAAAGGGTATAAAAAATCAATGATGCTATTTTTCTTGATGCTCTTTATATCACAGAATTTTACTTATTTTATTATTCTTATCAACCAGGATGATTTTCGGCTTGTGCTTCTTTGCTTCTTCATCGCTCATCGTAGTGTAAGTTATTATTATCACTTCGTCGCCAATAGTGCCTAATCGTGCTGCAGGACCATTTAGACAGATCATACCGCTCCCGGCCGGGCCTTCAAGAGTATATGTTTCCAGCCGGCTGCCGGTATTCAGGTTAACAACCTGAACTTTCTCATACGGCAGAATATCCGCAGCTTCCAGCAGTTCTTTATCTACAGTTATACTTCCTTCGTAATACAGCTCAGCCATTGTGACAGTGGCCTTGTGTATCTTCGAGCGGAACATGGTACGGTTCATATCAACTTTTTTTTTAGCGTATAAATATACCTACTTATGAAATACAGTATCAAGGTAAGCGAAAATACAAAATTGTAAAAATCATCAAAAAGCGGCCTATTTTTTAATCTTCACTATCATTTCAATCTCAACAGGTGCATTTTTAGGTAATTCGTTCACTCCTACTGCGCTCCTGGCATGACTGCCATTCTTTCCGAATATCTTTTCCATCAATTCTGAAGCCCCATTGGCAACTATCGGCTGATTCGTAAAACCCTCCGCACTATTTACAAATACTGTCAGTTTTATTACCTGCTCAACGCGGTTAAGTTCCCCGACCACTCCCTTTATTGCACTCAGGCAGTTCAAAGCACATATTTCTGAGGCCTTTTTTCCATCCACTTCAGAAACTTCCTTCCCGAGTTTACCTGTATATTTCAATTCACCGTTGGCGAGGGGAAGCTGTCCTGCTGTAAACACAAAATCTCCCGCAATAACGGCCGGAACGTAAGCAGCTAGTGGTTTGGGAGCTTCAGGAAGAGTAAAACCGAGTTCTTTTATCTTTTCTTCAATCATTTATTCTCCTTTTATCGGGTTTAGAGTTTTTCTATTTTGCCTGCTCACGATTTAAATATTTATAGGAACAGGAAATTTAAATATGGTCGAAACTAAATTTAAAGAATTATATGAGATAGTAAAAAGATTGCGCCTTGAATGTCCATGGGACAGAGAGCAGACGAATGATTCAATAAAGGCCAATACTATTGAGGAGGCTTACGAAGTTGTTGAAGCTATCGACGAAAAAAATTATGATGAGCTTAAAAAGGAGCTTGGAGATCTTCTTCTGCACGTCATTTTTCATTCAGTCATTGCCGCGGAAGCTAGACATTTTAAACTGGAAGAGGTGATCGATTCAATCAGTGAAAAACTTATAAGAAGACATCCTCATGTATTCGGAAATGTGGAAGTGAACGGAACAGAAGAAGTGCTAAAGAACTGGGAAAGTATAAAACTTACCGAAGGTAGAGATTCTGTTCTGGAAGGCGTGCCGGGAAAGCTCCCTTCTTTGCAGAGGGCGCACAGACTGCAAGAGAAGGCTGCAAAGGTCGGATTCGACTGGGAGAAGAAAGAAGATGTATGGAAAAAGGTTATAGAAGAAATTGAAGAAATGCATGCGTCTGAGAAACAGGAAAATGCCGATGAACTGGAGAACGAAATAGGAGACGTATTTTTCGCGCTTGTAAACTATGCCAGATTCCTTGGTGTAAATCCCGAGAATGCTTTAAGGAGAACGAACGAAAAATTTATTAAAAGATTCAAGTATATTGAGAAACAAATTAACGGCTGCGGCAGAAAAATAGACGAATCTAACCTGGCTGAAATGGATAAATACTGGGAGGAGAGCAAGAAGTTCGATCAGAATTAAACAGTCTAATTATCCCCATTTTTATCGGTATTAAATTTTTCATAGGCGTCGATTATATCTTTTACCAGCTTGTGTCTTACCACATCAGTTTTATCGAGGTATACAAAACCAACACCCTCTATTTGGCTTAATATTTCCTGCGCCTGTACCAGGCCGCTTGCCGTTTTAGGCGGAAGGTCTATTTGTGTTATGTCCCCTGTAATTATCGATTTAGAATTGGCCCCAAGCCGGGTGAGAAACATCTTCATCTGTCCTGCAGTTGCGTTCTGAGCTTCATCCAGAATCACGAAGGCATTATTCAGTGTTCGGCCGCGCATGTACGCAAGGGGAACAATTTCCACTACCCGTTTCTCAAGATAACTTCTCAGCTTTTCTGAAGGCATCATATCGTCAAGTGCATCGTATAAGGGGCGAAGATAAGGATCAATTTTTTCCCTGAAGTCTCCGGGAAGGAAGCCAAGACTCTCTCCTGCTTCGACTGCAGGTCTGGCCAAAACAATTTTATTCACCATCCCCTTTTTAAGCGCCGACACTGCAATGGCAACAGCCAGGTATGTCTTTCCTGTACCTGCCGGACCAATTGCAAAGCAGATGTCATTCTTCTGAGCTGTCTCGATGTAGGATGATTGTCCCGGTGTTTTTGCTTTAATTGCATCATTTTTCGTATAAAGAACAATCGCATCAAATTCTTTTTCGCTTATTATCTCTCTGCCTTCTATAGTAAGATCAAGTATCGTTTCGACATCCTGCTGTGTAAGAATTCCATTTGTATTAAGTACGTATGACATTTCCTTCAGTATCTTCTCGATTAATTCTATCTCCTCAAGCACTCCTTTGATAAAAACATTTTCCCCCCTAACTGATATTGAAGCATTGAACCTGTCTTCCACCAGTTTAAGGTTTGAATCATTAATTCCCAGCAGTGCAAGCATATCTACATTTTCAAGTACAATACGTTTCTCGGCAGCGGTCATTATCCTCCTTTGTCTTTAAATAGAAAAAGCCCTTATCAACTGAATGATAAGAGCCTTTCCAACTAAAATAAAGTGAAACAACAAAATTATAGAGATAACTTATTGAACAGGTGCTGGTTTATAGTTAGATCTCATTTTGTCGTATTTTGCTTTTTCTTCGTCTGTTAATTTCGGAATGCTGAACTCCTGTTTTGGATAGATCAAATCAGGATTCTTGATTTTGTCGCGGTTTGCTTTGTAGATCTTAGGCCATGCAAAACCGTTTCCATAATAATCCTGTTTCTTGGCAATATTCCACAGGCAGTCGCCTCTTACTACAGTATATGTCCATTCCTGTGGTTCTTCTACCCAAGAATCAAGAGAGTTCTGCATCTGGTTGTGAACTTTATCAAAGAATTCAGGGAGAGCACTTATTTTGTTTGATTTCAGTGCATCAAGATCTTTCTGTCTGTCAGCTTTTGGACCTTCTTTTCTTCCTATTTTTCCGTTCAGTTCATTCACTGCGTTTCTGAAATTTTCAACGTCAGCTTTGGTAGCGCCTACCAGTGAGTAAAGCTCATTCTGGCAGTCTTCATATGATTGCATTCCCTGAAGCTGATCTTTTAATTTACTGATATCATTCTGCAGATCATTTATTTGCTGTGTGAGTGCATCTTTTTGTGATCTGAGACGTGCCATTTCGGCTTCCCATTCATCTGATGTCATCTCTTCCTCTTGTGCAACGAGGCTTACACTAAAGAGAAACAAAAGAGAAAGTACAGTTAACAAATACTTACTGATTTTCATAAAACTTTTCCTCCAATTAGGTAATTAAAAACTTATTAAAATTACATGCCCATTTTGCTCAAATTGGCTTTTGTTTCTTCTTTAGCTTTTTCACATTGCTGTAACTTTGAGTTTCTGTCAGCTATTTCTTTCTCCAAGCTAGAGCGTTGATCTTTCAATTGATCGGCCTGAGATTGTAATGAGTTTACCTCAGAGCGTAGATCCTGAAGCTGCTGCATTTCAGCATCACTAACACCACCACAGCCGCTCATTACTGCAACAGTAATTGCGAATACTGCAACAGCAGCCGTGTTTCTAGCTAATTTAATTATTTTCATCTTTAGAACCTCCAATTATGTTTTTTAGTAGGTTATTAAATATAAATACTAACCTTTATTTGAGTTCGATTGAATTACATTCCTAAATCTAAATCAAATAGGAACTTAGCGCAAATAGGTCACTCAATAATGCCCTGCTATATACGGAAATTGACTAAAAAATTCAAGTTAACCTATTATAAATAAATAAGTTGTTGCTGTATTTCACAATCATATTAACCTTTTTTCTACAAAGCTCGTAAAGTCATTTCCGGCTATAATAATGTGGTCAAACACGGGTATATCCATAATTTTCCCTGATTCAACCACTTTTTTTGTGATGGAAATATCTTCATTACTCGGATCCGGGTTGCCGCTTGGATGATTATGGATCAAAATGATACTTGCAGAATTATTATCTATTGCCGCCTTAAATATTTCCCTGGGATGTACAACACTCGAGTTCAGATTTCCGACTGATATCACTTCATACCTTATAATCTTGTTGGCTGAGTTTAAACAGACTACACAGAAGTGTTCTTTTAATTCATCTCGAAGCAGAGGAATAAATATATCTGCCACATCCTGCGGAGAAGTAATTTTCTTTTCGGAAAACCATTTCGACTGAACCTGGATCCTCCTGGATAATTCGAATGCAGCAAGTAGAGTTGCAGCTTTGTCGTTCCCTATTCCTTTTGTCCTTTTTAAAGCTGATACGGTCCTCGAAGAGAGGACGGCAAGATTCCCACAGTCGTTAATTACCTCCTGCGCAACCTGTACAACCGATTTGCCCTTATTCCCTGTTCTCAGTAGAATAGCAATAAGTTCAGCATCAGATAAATTATGAGCTCCTCTGAGAAGAAGTTTTTCCCTGGGGCGATCTTCAAGGGGTAAGTCTTTAACTCCTGGAATAATATACCTCCTTTTTTATTCTCCCGATTTAAAACGTTCTACAAGTTCGAATTTCCCGTCACTATACCTGACTATATTCAGAAACCTGTTTATGTGTTCTTTTCCGAACGCAATATTATTGTGATAACCTTTAACTTCAATTCCCGATTCCATTGATGAGATTAATGAAGTCCTTGTGTCTGCACCGGCATCAATGATTGTAAGGAGATATTCTGCTGTATCATAGCCGTAAAGAACATTCCTGTTGATGTCTGTTCCTGTCTCCTCAGTAAAATCGTGACTGAAAGAATTGAACGATGTATCGTTGTAATCGATGTAGTAGTCTGACGTAAAAGAAAGCTGATCACTAAGTGCTGATGAAGTTTCAAAACCTTTTGCATAAAACCAGTCCTGGTTACCGAAAATAGATGTATTAATATTATATTGAACCATCTGCGACAGCACGGGTGCAGCATCAATTTTACTTGAAAGCGGGAGGTAGATACCTTCCAGTGTAAGAGAGTCGGAAGCAATATTTGAAACAGGCCCATTGAGATCATATGAACCGCTGCTGTAGGTTCTGTTTTTTATTATCTCCCCGCCTATCTTCTGAAATTCTTCCGCAAAAATTGAAGCCAGCAAAGGAGAGTAGCCCTGTATCGCGTTTAATATCGACAGCTTTCTCTTTCCGGCAACATAGTAAACATATTGAGCCATCACCTTTGCCCTCATATAAAATGAAGGATTAGCCTGGAAGAAGTTTTCACTCAGATCTACAAGATCATTATCCGTGGCCGTAGGCGAAATAATGGGTATACCCGAATTACGGAAATCAACCAGCGTTGCCCTAACCTCATCACTGAAAATTGGACCAATAACCGCCTTTATCGCTGGAATCAAAATCAATTCTTCAGCAATATCGCTTATAACAGACGAATCATTTTCAGTATCCCTTATAACAAGTCCTATTTTATTATCATGGCCCTTATTATACTCCGCAGCCGAAAATTTAATTCCCGCAAGAATCTCATTTGCAGTTGAATTCTGCGTGCCTGTTCTGGAATCAGTCAGAGGCAAAAGTATACCTAATAAGTTCTGCGATTTGTATTCTTCCTTGAGTGTTTCAAGCTTACTTAACAATTCCTTTGCATCAGTTTTGCGGGCCGACTCGGGATAGTTTTTTATCAGCTCATTGCACAAATTTGCGGCCTGCCTGTAGTTGCCTGCTCTTTCCTGCTTTTGGGCCATAATGATCAGGAGATAAGGTTTTAGGTTAGAATCGGTAGTAATGTCATGATATGTTTTTATCTGGTTCATTTCCAGGTAGTTTAAGGCAAGGGTCTGACCCACCGACTCAGCGTAGGTTTTGTACCCTGACAGCTTTGCATTTGAAACGATATGCAGAATTTCCTCGAAGGCATCCTTAAAATTCTCCTGTTTATAAAATACTTTCACAAGCGCAAGGTGGGCCTCATCGTTATATCTGCTCTCCGGGAATTTCTCCAGGAAATCCTGCAGGTATCTTTTGGCTGATCCTAACTCATTCATTTGAAGATAGGTTTTTCCCATAAAAAGATATGCTATAGTTGTTTTGGAGTTATAAGGTGTCTGCAGGGCAATCTTCTGAAAGACCGGGAGGGCATCAGTGTATTCACCCGACTGGTAAAGGTCAACAGCCAGCTTAAACTGTTTGTCAATGTTTGACTGCTGACCGAAAGAGAAATCATTCAGCAATAACACAAATGCAGCAGTCAGGAATATATTAATAATCTTGTTATTCTTAATCATCTGGTGCCGTCTTTTGAATTATGTTATCGGCATTTTTTTTCCCTAGTGCAGCATATTTGTTCTCAGGATCAATTTTAAGAGCTATTTCAAAATAAGCAAGTGCATCTTCGGGTTTCTTCGACTTCAAACAGACTTCTGCAAGCTCTGTGTAGATATCAGCTTCAGCATTATCGCCTGCATCGATATAAGCAAGAAATTGTTTTTCAGCTTTCTGATAGTCTCCGGTTTTAAGATATATTTTCCCTGCCCATTTATGAACCGATTTTTCCTGGGGATTAAGCTTAAGAGCTTTCCCTACAGGAACTATGGCATGAGTGTACATAGCAAGATTATAATATACAACTGAAATAAGCAGGTTCCATTCCCAGAAGTTAGAGTACACAATTTCGGTTTTCTTCAGGTATTCGAGGGCACTTTTAAAGTCCTTTAGATTTATGTCAATCTTAGCCAGGTAAAGGTTGGCTTCCTGCAGCATCTCATCCGGTTCACTATGCTTTAGAAAATTTAAGAAGTTGATTCTTGAAACCTCGAAGTCATTCTGCATAAAGTGAGAGTAACCGAGGAAAAAAGAGATTACAGGTTCCTCTTCAGGAAGAATATAACTCAAAATCTCGTTTGCTTCGTCCCATCTTTTATTTCTCATCAGGAATTCGCTTAAGTAAATTCGTACTTCCTTATTCTCGGGATTCTTTTTCAAAAAATTCCTGATCATTTCCACCGCAGGATTTATATTCCCTATCTTTTCATAAACTTCCCCCAGCGCAAAATATGCATCGGTATGGTCTGGATTCTCAGATATAACAGAATTGTAGATCTGGACGGCATGAAGAAGTTTCCCCTGCATTTCATAATCAGATGCAAGTTTCATTTTGTGAGTAATCTGATTTTCATCAAGCATTTCTTTTTATTCCCATTCTATGGTAGACGGAGGTTTGGAACTGATATCATAAACCACCCTGTTAATTCCTCTTACCTTGTTGATAATTTTATTGGAAACGTGAGCAAGAAAATCACTGTCGAACCTGAACCAATCAGCGGTCATTCCGTCGGAAGAGGTTACTGCTCTTAAAGCCAGAACGTTCTCATATGTTCTTGCATCGCCCATCACTCCTACCGATTGAATTGATAGTAAAACGGCAAATGCCTGCCATATATCATCGTATATTCCTGCATCTTTTATCTCACTGATAAAAATATCGTCAGCTTCACGTAAAATGTCAAGTTTCGCTTTTGTTATATCACCAACTATTCTTACTGCAAGTCCGGGACCAGGAAAAGGATGGCGATTAATAAAGTCTTCGGGGATGCCCAGCTCCCTGCCGGCTTTCCTGACCTCATCTTTAAACAATTCCCTGAATGGTTCAATTAGAGAGAGATTCATCTTCTCAGGTAGTCCGCCCACATTATGATGAGTTTTAATTGTCGTTGAAGCTCCCTTAACTGAAACCGATTCAATAACATCAGGATAAAGTGTACCCTGCACCAGGAACTTCGCATTTTCTATTTTCTTTGCTTCTTCTTCAAATACTTCTATAAAAGTGTTTCCGATTATCTTCCTTTTCGTTTCCGGATCAAAGACACCCACAAGCTTACTAAGAAATCTATCCGTTGCGTCTATATAAATTACATGCAGCTTAAACTTCTCCCCGAACATATTGAGAATATTTTCACTCTCGTTTTTCCTCATCATGCCGGTATTTATATGAATACAGGTTAGATCCTCTCCGATGGCTCTGTCAACCAGGATTGCTGCAACAGTTGAATCCACACCGCCGCTTAAGGCGCATATAACTTTCGAGTCACGTACAGTATCTTGTATTTCAGATATTTTCTCACTGATAAAATTTCCGGTTGTCCATTCCCCTGTGCATCCACAGATTTTAAAAAGAAAATTATGAATTATTCTCTTCCCCTCATCCGTATGCATGACCTCAGGATGAAACTGCAGCCCGTATATTTTTTTCTCTTCGTCAGAGATCGCGCAGATGGGTGAATGATCAGAGACAGCGATAACATTAAATCCTTCGGGTGATGATTCCAGGTAATCACCGTGACTCATCCATACGATAGAATCATTCTTAACATTTTCAAAGATGGGTGAATTGCTTTTTATTTTAAGCCGTGCCTTACCATATTCGCGGTCGCTGGCGGGTTCAACCTTTCCGCCGAGAGTAAGAGAGATGAATTGTAGTCCGTAACAGATTCCAAGTATCGGGATACCCAGGTTTAAGATTTTAGGATCGATCTTTGGGGCTCCATCGTCATACACGCTCATCGGTCCTCCGGAAAGAATTATTCCTGCGGGTTTCGTTTCCTTTATCTGGCTGAGAGTTATGGTATGAGGATGAATTTCGGAGTAAACGTTATCTTCCCTTATACGGCGAGTTATTAACTGCGTATATTGTGAACCAAAATCTATTATTAAAATATTTTCTTTGTGAGTCATTTCCGATTCAGACTTATACGAAATGTGTTCAGTTTATTTCAAGGCAGCTTCAAAACCCCCTGATGCCATTCGAATTAAGTTCGGAAGAAGAAAACGTCTTCCTCCGGTGGCTATCCCAAAAGACGGTTTTTGTCATACTTCAAAAAAAGTCTTTCCCGCTCCGATCGGGCAGAAATCTTTCAAATCGAAATGACAATTTCACATTCCGGACATTCCCTGGCATGATATCTATGACTTGCCTCAGAAATTTACTGGCCGATAAGGCTTTTATAGGCAGTGCTGTCAAGTAGTTCATTAAGTTCGGTTAAGTCAGCAATTTCGATCTTAATCATCCAGCCTTTTCCGTAAGGATCATTATTTATAAACTCGGGATTATCAGTCAGTTCTTTATTCAACTCAAGTACTTTGCCGCTGCAGGGAGCAAACATATCGCTTACAGTTTTAACTGCTTCAATTGTTCCGAAAGATTTGCCTTTCTCTATTTCGCTGATATTAGGATCTATATCAACGAACACAACGTCTCCAAGTTCGCCCTGTGCATATTCAGTAATTCCTATTGTGCCAGTATTACCGTCAACTTTTATCCATTCATGATCGTTTGTGTACTTCAGATTATTCGGGAATTCCATTTTAACCTCAAATTATTTTTCTATAGAAGTGATGATATTATTTAAGTTGTCTTGAATTCAAATTTTTCAAGAAATCCTGTGTCAAAATTACCGCTCACAAACCTCGGATCCTCCAGCACCTGGAGGTGGAAAGGTATTGTAGTTTTTATTCCTTCAATTATAAACTCTTCAAGAGCTCTTCTTCCCCTGGCAATAGCGTGGTTCCTGTCCTTTCCCCATACAATCAGCTTTGCAATCAGCGAATCATAAAAGGGAGGTATCGTATAGCCGTGATATATATGGGAGTCAACTCTTACTCCGAACCCACCGGGGAAATGGAGAGACTCAATTCTACCCGGCGAAGGTCTGAACCCGTTAGCCGGATCTTCTGCATTTATTCTGAACTCTATACTATGACCAAGAGGTTTACGTGGAAGGGTTTCAATCTTTTCGCCTGCCGCTACCAGTATCTGCTGCCTGATCAGGTCTACATCATAAACAAGTTCGGTAACCGGGTGCTCAACCTGTATCCTGGTATTCATTTCCATGAAGTAGAAGTTCTTATGTTTATCTACCAGGAACTCGATTGTGCCGGCTCCTTCATAATTGACGGATTTGCAGCCGAGAACAGCAGTTTCTCCCATAATATTTCTTGTTTCGGCATCGATAATCGGTGAGGGAGATTCCTCAATGAGCTTCTGGTGCCTCCGCTGTACAGAACAGTCCCTCTCTCCGTAATGGTAAACATTGCCGAACATATCGCCAAGCACCTGTATTTCTACATGCCGGGGGTTTTCGAGAAACTTCTCAATATAAACATCCCCGTTTCCGAAAGACGATTCAGCCTCTGTGCGTGCGGTCTGGTATGCTTTTTCAAATTCGGAATCCTCCCAAACTATCCTCATACCTTTACCACCGCCGCCTGCGGAAGCCTTAATAATCACAGGGTACCCGACCTCGGCCGCAACCTTTTTGCCTTCAGTTACATCTTCTATGACGCCGTCGCTTCCCGGAATAACAGGCACACCGTTTTTCTTCATCGTTTCCTTTGCAAATGATTTATCGCCCATTGCTTTAATCATTTTTGGGGACGGTCCGATAAACTTGATCCCTGAGTCGGCACATATCTCCGAAAAGCTTGCATTCTCCGCCAGGAAACCATAGCCGGGATGAATAGCTTCGGAGCCCGTAATCTGGGCTGCGGAAATAATTAAAGGTATTTTAAGGTAACTTTCCTTGCTGGGAGGAGGACCTATGCACACTGCCTCATCTGCAAAGGTAACGTGCAATGAATCTTTATCTGCTTCAGAGTAGATTGCAACGGTTTTAATCCCCAATTCTTTGCATGTTCTTATAACGCGCAGCGCGATTTCGCCTCGATTGGCAATTAGAATTTTGTTAAACAACTCTTCCTCAAACTTCCTGAAAATTAACTTGTTTTAACGAGAAATAAAGGCTGATTATATTCGACTGGTTTTCCGTTTTCAACAAGAATTTTAACGATCTTTCCACTGACATCAGATTCAATTTCATTCATCAGTTTCATTGCTTCAACGATACACAGAACAGATCCCTGTGAAACTGTGTCACCTACCTGCACATATGGATCTGCGTCCGGAGCCGGGGCTCTGTAAAATGTTCCTACTATCGGAGAATGAACTTCATGCAGCTTTTCTTTAGTTTCCTCTTTGGCCGGGGAGCTTTCCTCACTGGGTGAAGTCTGGGGTACTGTTTGTGAAGGAGAGAGAATCTGTGGTTGAGTTACAGCTTTATTACCTCTTATTTTCTTAGCTATTTTAACTCTGATACCATTTTCTTCAATCTCAAGATCTGTAACTTCGCTTGAATCAACAAGCTTAACAAGTTTCCTTATCAGGTTTAAATCCATTGGATTCCTTGGTTTTTAAGATTTTATCCGTTCGACGTACTCACCTGTTCTGGTATCAACCTTCAGCAAGTCGTCGACATCAATAAATAAAGGAACATTTACGCTCGCACCGGTCTCAAGTTCAGCAGGTTTCAGCGCGCCGGTGGCAGTATTGCCCCTAAAGCCGGGTTCGGTATGAATCACTTTAAGATTCACAAAAATTGGAATTTCAACATTGATTATTTCAGATCCGTTGAAGAGTATATCAATTTCTTCTCCCTCTTTCAGGTACTTTTCACTATTGCCGAAAAGCTCTTTAGGGATGTTTATCTGTTCATAAGTATCATTATCCATACAAACCAGAAAATCTCCCTCACGGTAGAGGAACTGGTACTTTCTTCTTTCAACTCTGACTATATCGATTCCTTCACCTGCGCGGAAGGTATTATCGAGAACCTTGCCTGTCCTGAGATTTTTTAACGTTGTCCTAACAAAAGCCCCCCCTTTACCGGGTTTAACATGCTGGAATTCAGTAATTGTATAAAGATCATTTTTATATTTGATTATTAGTCCATTTCGGAAATCAGAAGTGTCGGCCATAAATCCTTAGGTTTAAAGTTTATTAATAGGGTAAAAAAATAGACATATACAGCCTGAAAGTCAAGAAACCGGAATTGAGAAAAATTGACCATTTCAGGTAAGAAAATGATAGTTTTTGATCAAAACAGGTCTGAAAATGAAAAAAGCCGCCCGAAAGCGGCTTCATTCGAATTGCTTAAAATCAAGCCTCAACAAGGGCCAGATAGCGGTCTGCTTCGCGGCTGGCGGTAGAAGTCTTAAAATCCTGTTTAATTGTAGTTAAAAGTTCTTTAGCCTGCTCTTTTTTTCCTGCGTTAATATAATTTATTGCACCCTTCAGCAGGTAATCAGGATTATCTACATTATACTTACTAACGTGTGCAGCGTCTCTGTAAAGATCAGCTGCCTTTTCAAAATCATTTTTATAGGCATAATATCCAGCTTGTCCAGCCAGAGAAGCTGCCTTCAGCATAGGTATATCGCCCGAATAATCCTTGTAGTAATCTAAAGCTTCGTCAAACTTACCCAGACGGTTATAACTGTTGGCAAGGTAAATCTTGGCTGTTTCACCGTTTTCTGTACCTCCGTATTGCTCAACAATTTTCTTAAGTCCGATTACCTCGGTCCCTGCTTTCCCCTCAATCGCTTCAAGGTATGCGCCTCTGTCATAGGAATCAATAACTCTTGATAATGCAACTCCGGCTTCCTGGTTCACCTCTTTTTTATGGTTTACATAATAAATCACGGCGAGAGCTATTACAACAAGTATACCTCCGTAAGTAAGCAGCCTCGACTTATTTTCCATAACAAAATTCTGCGCCTGGTAATAAGTTGAAACGAGCTTATCCTCTTTTATTTCCTTCCGTGAAAGTTTTTTCTTTTTAGTGAGCATTTACGTTCTGTCCTACAGATTATTCTTAAAAATCAAAGGGTTAAATCTAACATTTAATGAATTAAGGTTCCAATTAAAAATTCAGTATCAGTGCGCCCGGCAGGATTCGAACCTGCAACCTTTGGAACCGGAATCCAACATTCTATCCAATTGAACTACGGGCGCTTATCTTAATCCCCTTAAATTCAACCATAAAATTTACAAAAAAAATACTGATTATATATCTTTTTTATCATTTCGGGTATAATACTCAAAAGAATATTTTAAAAAATAAACGGGATTTGGCTCTTACTTCCCTTGATCCAGAGATGGGTCTTTCCCGTTGAGATCCTCAACAGTATGACAAAAATGACATACTCTTTCTGGTTAGCGGTTTTTGAATGTGTTTTCCTCGTAGTTGTACCGTATTTGTTCCGCATTTTTTAAAACCTAAAAATCTTCAAAAATCGCTATTTTCAAGGTGTTAAAAAATTCAACGTATGACAAAATCGCAGTGTCCCAATCCAAGCTTCGTGAGAGCAAATGACAGAAACTGCCTTCAGCTCTTCCGTAACCATTTCCAAACCTTTTTTTAATCGACCAGTGATTCATTTCTTTAGATGACGCCTATACCATCCGGTCGGCCCCTGAATTTTAGAGGAATCTTATAGGGTTGGAGTATATCCAGGCGTTGCCGTTATGGAAGATTTCAGCTCTGTAAACTCCCCGTGATTTTACCTTCATTTCATAGTTTGAGGATTCGGTTTTGTGGTAAAGTTTGCCATTCCTTATTATCCTGATTTCGACTTTGTCTCGCGGAAGGCTGACAACCAATTTCATATCGGTCGAAAATTCAGTGGATTCTCCCATATGGTATTTATTATTTCCCGATTCTGCATAGAATTCAAATCCGTTTGAATCGGCATGGTAATCATTTGCAATGAAACATCTTCCTTCTTCAAAGGCTTTGTATATTATTTTCTTCGCAGCTTCTATCCCCCCGGGCGAATTATCTTTTTTTATTTTTTTATCTGTCAGTATATGCGTTCGGATTGATTTGAATAGCACTTTGTATGGGAAGACTTCGACTTCCAGAAAACCCAGTATGTTGTATTTATGTGCGTGAGCGTCTACCCCCCCTATACCGACAACCTTTCTTTCCTGGTTAAGTTCATCCCATACTTTTAATGTTTCGGCTGGCGGGGCTTCAATGGTCTTTAAGGGATGAAGGAATGCTTTGTATTTATTTTCTTCGGTAAGGTTCTCCATCCATTCTGACATATGATTCCAGATCTCTATACCTGTAAAGTCTTTTGTGTCCCACTCAGTCCAAGGATAAGGAGGATGCTCTGCCATATGTGTTCTTTTTTCATGTGGATGTGCAAGAAAACCTATGCCGCCCGCTTCTTTAATTTTTCTTACGTATTCTTTGGCTGATATTCTGGTTGAATATGTTTCTTCGATATTAAATGCCAGGTAGTGGTTCTTGTTTTCTTTATCATTTATTTCGCATCCGACAAGCAGTAGAGTTCTGCCGTACCATTTTTCGTATCCTTCTTTGAGTGCTCTTAATGTATTATGATCGGTGAGGATGATAAAATCCAGTCCTACTTCATCAGCAAAGCCGGCAATATCTTCAACTTTTCCGGAACCATCCGAATAAATTGAATGCATATGAAGTGCGCCTATATACTCATGCATATAAAATCTGTTGGGTTTTTGCACAATGAATAGATTTCATACTGGTAAGTTATAAAAATAAGACAAACAAAAAACTTCAGAAGCGATTTACCACGTATACACGAAGCACTTAACTATTCAGTTCAATTTTCAATGGAAACGTGTGGTGAGGTCGAGAAGGATCCTTCCGGAGGTGCTGGTTTTTTCGAATATGCCTTCGTAACTCAGGGAGAGAAATACCGGATTCAACAGGTAGGTTGAAAGATCGACTGAAACAGAATTCTGATCTAAATTCCCTATCGTACTGTAAAATTTGTATTGTGTATTGCGGTAGTAAACTGAAAGATCGAAATAATTACCAAAACTTCTGCTCAATCTTAAACCAGCAACTCCTCCTTCAGTATAACTGGTTATCAGTTTGGTGTATGAAAGGGTCGGCGTTATTTCAACTGACGGTATCCGGGAATAGGTAAGATACCCGCCGAAATTTCTTGCAGGCTTTATATCAGATTTCTGGAACCGGTATCCCCCGGTTAACCCTAAAGTCATCCTGTTGACAGGCCTGATGTTAATCCTTGCGTTAAATCCCTGCCTGGTTGCGTTCTCAAAAAGACTGTCAATGAAGGTCTTAAATGTTTCATAATAGATTACATTCTTTCTGGCATCATAATTCAGTGAGAATGATATAATTCTCGAGGGTGAATATCTAACGGAAGCGAACAAACTTGTAAGCTGAAATTCATTTTTCTTTACCCCGCTCAATTGTTTAAACATATCAACTTCCGTGGAAAGAAAGAGATTGATATCAGGCAGAAGCGAATTCGAATGCTGGAAATAGAGGAACCTTCTGTCAGTCTTAAATTCATTCGTCTGCTCGAAGAAAGCAACCGTATTATTCATATAACCCGTACTTAATGAATCCTCTCGTCCTATATAAATTCCATATTCAAAAAGCTTCAGGTTAAATCCAAGATCAGTATAGTTGGGTCGTGATCCGGCAATAACACCAACGTAATTATCACTTATCCCGGTTTCAAATTGTAAACCATCAATCGAACTTATATTTGAAATTTTCCGGTTAAGATGCCTTCCCAGCCAGAGAGTCGTTTTGGAATCGAAATCATAATTAATTGCAAGATCATATATCCTAAGATTCCTGCCAAAATTTTCATGAACCCGTGACCATTGATCTGCCCTGTAGGCAAAGGTCATATAATCTGAGAAAGACAGCCTGCTTCCACCTATATTTTTAGCCCTGAGCGCGAATGAGTAACGCCATCTCTGATTATCGGTGAAATATGGGGAGTTTGAAATATTGGTATAGGACTGTACAGAAAATCTTCCGGAGATAGAAGGCTCTATCTGTTTTCCTGTTCTTGTATTCCTCACTATACTTCCTTCAGTTCCATTATTTGAAGTGGGAACGGGATTAGTAACCGTCTCTTGTTCAGGTACTGCATCAGCAATTTCTTTTTCAATTATTGCATACACCTTGTCATCGGTTTTTAGGTCTATGCTTCCTACTGGTTCACCGGCAACGGATTTAGTAGAAATAAATTGTACAAGCACAGCGGGGATTAATTGATTGTTTGTTTTACTGTAAAGTGTATCTCCCTGCGCGATACCCTCAGTGTTTTCAAATTTCACATAAACATTCTGTGAGGATTTATATGTAACTGTGCCCACCTTTTCTATTTTTTCATAGGAAGTAGCAAATAAATTACCTGCTGTCAAACCTACGATGCATATAAAAATTATATGTACTCTACCCGGCAAAATCATTTTAATCTCTTTTTAATCCTTTCATCATTGGACCGTCTCCAAAATTAGAAGTCGAATGACAATCCCAGCAGTTTGTCGGATCTCCGGGCTCATGTTCTTCCAGGAAATCATCATAATGACAGCTCAGACACTGAGGCTGATAATTCGCCTCTGAATGACAGTTACTGCAGTCCATTGTGTTATGAGGACTAGCGAGGTTGTAGAAACTATGATTAAAGTTTGCTGGCTGCCATGCGTTTTGTGTATGACAGGTCAGACATTCATGTGCAAAGTTCAGTTGTACATGAGGAGGATCGTTTGTTCCGTTAAAATCATCAGAATGACACCCATAACAGGTATTGGGAGTATTGTTGTAGTTGCCGTTATGGCAGGTACTACAGTCGTTGGCTATTGCTATATGAGCGCCGACAAACTGGAAGTAATTTCCATGATCAGGAAACTGCGCAGGCGCCCATCCCGGGTTTGTTGTATGACAGGTCTGGCACTCGGTTGAAAGCTGAAGAGCAGTGTGACTCGGGTTCGTTGTGTTATTATAATTAGTCTGATGACATGCAACGCATTCTGTTGGTGTTCCGGTAAACCCTGAAGCATGGCAATCGGAACATTGAACCTGAAGATGTGCGCCGGTTAGCGGAAAGCTGGTATTATTATGATCAAAAGATGCCGGAGTCCACGCGTTGAAACTGTGGCATAAATCGCAGCTAGTGGGATAACCCTGGGAAACATGATTCGGTGCTGAATTGAATTCTGATTGATGGCAGGGAAGACATTCTGGGTTTAATCCTGTGACAACTCCCTGGTGACACTCCGAGCATTGTATCTGGGCATGCACACCCTGCAGCTGGAACCCGGTTATAGTATGGTCAAACGTTGAGGGAATAAAAGCAGTGGTAGTATGACAATCTCCGCAGGTCACGGGGATTCCTGCTGCTGCATGATTTGGATTGGCAGCTGAATTATAATCTGACTGATGACAGGATACACAATCAGGACTAAGACCGGTAATAACTCCCTGGTGACAGGATGAGCATTGCAGAGAAGTATGGGCTCCATCCAATAAAAACCCTGTAGTAGTATGATTGAATATTGATGGTGACCATCCGCTTGCCGTATGACAGTCTTCACAGGTGACCGGGATTCCTGCGGAAGTGTGGTTGGGATTTACCGCATTATTATAATCATCCTGATGGCACTGCACGCAGTCGGTTGATGTAAGATTGTAATTTCCGTTGTGACAGGTATTGCAGTCGGTTATTGCGGCATGCTGTCCGGTCAGTTCAAAGTACTGACTGTGCTGAGGGAACTGTGCAGGCTGCCATCCCGGACTTGTGGTATGACAGGTCTCGCAATCGGTCGAAATTCCCAACGACTGATGATTAGGATTGGTAGTCCCGTTGAAATCTATTTGATGACAATCCGAACAAACCATAGAGGGAGGCTGTGAATAGCCGTTAACATGACATTGTTCGCAGGAAACTGTTGTATGAGCACCGGTTAACGGAAAGACCGATAAATTATGATTAAATGAACCATCTGCATCTCCTGTCGGATGACAGGCAAAACAGGCATTGCTTTCATATATGTATCCCTGTACACCCTGGTGTTCGTCATCTGTATCCTGCTGATTATGTTCATGACAGGTAATACAGGAGAACACCGAATAATCATTCGGCTGAGTATGACAGTCGGAACATTCGTTCCATTCCCCATTGTGCTTTCCCGAATATATCGGGAAGTATTGAGCATCGTGATCAAATGTAGCCGGCTGCCATGCATTTTGACTGTGACAGCTTTGACAGTCGGTACCGAATCCCACTGATTGATGATTCGGATTGGTTGTGTTATTATAATTCTCTGCATGACATCCGTAACATTCGTTTGGAGTCGAATTATAGTTTCCATTATGGCAATCAGCGCAATCGGCTATATTAGCGTGAGCTCCCAGCAACTGGTAAAAGTTATTATGTACGGGGAATGCTGCAGGCTGCCAGCCCGGATTGGTTGTATGACATGTCTGACAGTCAGTAGATATTCCTATTGCAGGGTGGTTTGGATTTGTTGTGTTATTAAAATCAGACTGATGACAACTCACGCACTGAGTCGGGGTTCCCGTAAACCCAACCTGGTGACAGCTTGAACAGTCAGCGGTCTGGTGCGCTCCCGTCAGCGGGAAAGCAGTTATTGAATGGTTAAAATCGGCATCATCCCAGGTATTAGTATTATGGCACATCTCGCATTCGTGAGGATAGTTCTGTGAGACATGATTTTCAGCCCGGTTATAATCATCCTGGTGGCAGGAGTAGCACGCAGGATCTGCATTAGATGCTGTACCCTGGTGACAGGAAGAGCAATCCAGTGTGGTATGCCGTCCGGTAAGCTCGAAGCCAGTAGCTGTATGGTCAAAAGATGAGGGAACAAATGCTGTTGTATTATGGCAATCCTGGCATTCTGTTGATATCCCTAAAGTGCTATGATTAGGGTTGGTTGAATTGTTGTAAGAACTCTCATGACATGAATAGCAATTTGTTGGTGTACCCGCAAATCCCTGTGAATGACAGGCCGAGCAGTCGATCGTTTTATGAGCACCTGTCAGTTCGAATTGAGTCAAATTGTGATCAAATTCCGCCGGCGTCCAACCGTTAATGCTATGACATTGGGTACATTCATGAGGGAAACCCGCAAGTTGATGGTTCGGATCTGTAGTTGCATTATAATCGGATTCGTGGCAGGAATAACAGTCGTTTGAAAGCCCTCCGAAATTTCCTCCGCTTCCATGGCAGGCTGCACATTCAATGTTATGTCCTCCCTTAAGAGGGAAGAAATCGTGGTTGAAGTTCGTTGCAGACCAAACCATACTTGTAACATCATGACACTCTTCGCAGTTTTTGGAGAAGCCTGCATCCTTATGGACCGGACTGGTTGTTTGAGTGTAGTCCTGCTGGTGACAGTCGTAGCAATCTATGGAAAGCACCGTAAAATTCAGATCCTGATAACCGGTATGACACTGCTCGCAGTCGGCCAGCTTATGTGCACCAACCAGCGGGAAGCGGCTTTCCTGATGGACAACGTTGATATCCCTGACTATCCAGGTTTCGGGAGAGTGGCACCTCTGGCAATCATAGCCCACAGACCCGCGGTGAACATCTTTATGACAAGAAAAGCAGTCTTCTTTTGCCTTAGCTTTTGAAAATATTAGGGATTCATGGCAGGATTTACAGTTTACTTCTTTATGCTGACCTATCAATTCAAACCCGGTGCTGACATGATCAAAGGTTACTTTATCCGGATTAACTATCCAACTCGAAGATTCATGACAAAATGAGCAGTCAATATTGAAGTCGTCTCCATGAGGCGACTGAGCGAATGATGCTGCGGAACTTATCAGCAGGAATATTATGAATGACAGGATGCGCATCTGAAATCTTCTAACTTATATTTTACATACTGGTAATTGTTATTAGTTATAACCGGATGACAGCGTGAACATTCCAGTTTCTGATGAGCTCCCTCTAACGAAAATCTTGTCTTGTTATGATCAAATCTTTCCGGCTTCCAGTTAACAAAGCTGTGGCACCTTCTACAGTCATTATTTCCATTTAAGGAAAATTGCCCATTGTGAACATCTTTATGGCAGCTCTCACAATTCGAATCAAGAGCCGCGAATCGGAAAACCTTTTGGCCGGCACTCTCTTCTTTGTAATGACATCTCCCGCATTCCACATCTTTGTGTTTACCTTCGAGGGGGAAGGCTGTAAGCGAGTGATCAAATTTAATAGTATTCCAGCCCTCTGTAAAGTGACAGGCTGAACAATTATTATCCTGCATAAATTTGTCTGTTATTTCTGAACCATGCACGTTTTTATGACAGTCGATGCATTTCACCCCGACATTTTTGAAATGCCATTTTTCAGTTTTATAATGACAGGATTTGCAGGTAACGGCCAGATGTGACCCTGTCAACTTAAACCTTGTTATATTATGTTCTTTAATGGTGAAGCCTGATGGGGTGAATCCATTTACAGTATGGCAGGATGAACAATCGCGGACACTGGATCCTTCAGTAAATTCACCATTATGGTAATCAGTATGACAATCGATACAATTTTGATGCCGGGGTTTTGAGTTCAGATCGTTACCATGACATTTAGAACAGCTGACAATCATATGCCGGCCAGCAAGTGGATAATCTGTCTTATTATGGTCAAATGCCTTTTGGTTTATGTTCTTAAATCCTGTCGTGGAATGACAACTTTGACAGTCATTTCCGAATTTTCCAAGATGAACATCTTTATGGCAGTCACTGCAGGAGGCAAAAGGGATTCCTTTAAGTTTTGATATCTGTTTACCATTAACAACCCGTGCCGGATGGCATTTATTGCATGTAACATTTTTATGCTCGCCGGTAAGTCTGAAAGCGGTTTTGGAATGATCAAAATTTTCTACCTTTTTGAATGTAGTAGTATTATGACAGTCACTGCAATTAACACCCATTGCACCTCTATGCACATCCTCGTGACAGCTTTTGCATTCCCGGGAAAGTCCCAACAGCGTATTTTGTCTATTAACAACTTCCTGCACCTGTATGAATTCCTTCTTATGGCAATCATTGCATTTTATTTCAGTGTGTTTGCCGGAGAGAGTAAATCCTGCCTTTGAATGGTCAAAACCGTCGCGGTCGAAGTTGACTATTCGGAAATTTCTCCCATGATGCTCGCTATGACAGTCCCAGCAATCCTTATTTTTCACTTCATTGTCTGCGTGGTATCCCCTGTTGTCATCCATCAGCTTTTTAATTTCAGTGTGGCAATCAAGACATTTAGATTTCTGAACCTGTTTCCCAAGAACATGACATTTAGTACAGTTGCTTATTCCTTCGTATTTAGCATGAGCATTGGTGAGATCGCCGGGTGAGATCTGTCCGTAAACAGGGGATAGAAATAAAAGAAAACCTGCAAATATTCTGCAGACTATAAATGAAATTTTTTGTATTGAATTATTCAACAGGAAGAATTCCGCTATTGTTGCTGATTAACAAACCTCACTGAGACATAAGGATATTAGTTCTCGTGCTTCATGATAGCATCACCGAATTTTTTGGTTATTCGTATCCCGATCTTTTCAAGAAATTTTGTTGGGAGTTCTCCCCCGGCGAAAATATATATTAGGTCATTCTGCAGATTGATGAAATTTTCTTTTTCTTCAACAGCAAGGATAACCGAATCATCCCTTATCTCCTTAACATTCGAATTGAAGATTGCCCTGATAGCTTTTTTTTGCATTGCTCTCTCTACTCTCTCTAGGTTCTTTGGTTTCAATCTTGCAAATGATGCATTACGGTAACTTAATGTCACTTCGTTACCTTCATCGGCAAGAAGCAGTGCATTTTCCACCGCCGAATCCCCTCCTCCCACAACAAGCACTTTTTTAGCGTGTATCAGTTCAGGTTCAAGCAAACGGTAGGCAACTTTCTCCTTATTCTCACCCGGAACTCCAAGTTTCCTGGGCGAACCTCTTCTTCCGATCGAGAGGAGGATCGTTCTCGTAGTATAAATATCCTTAGAAGTTTTCACCCTGAATATATCCCCGTCTTTTTCAACATCAATAACTTTTTCCTGTTCATTTATCTTTATATTGTTCCTGGCAATAGCCTCCATCCAAAGATCCAGCAGCTCGGTTTTCGATGTCTCCGATAATTTAACTTTGCCATATAAAGGAAGATCCATAGAAGAGGTCATCACCACCTTCGCACGCGGAAAGTTGAAAACTGTTCCGCCGAGACTGTCCTGTTCAAGCGTCAGGTAATGAAGACCTGCTTTTGCAGCTGAAAGTGTAGCCGAAATCCCTGCCGGACCTGCCCCGATAATGGCTACATCAAACTGCGCTTTGTGACTGCTTTTTATTTTCTTTTGCAGAAATTCAACGGCCTGCTTACCTTGTTCAACGGCATTTTTTATCAATCCCATCCCTCCGAGTTCACCTGCTATAAATATACCGGGAATGTTTGTTTCGAATTCGGGACTAACATGGGGAAGATCCACTCCTCTTTTTTCAGTACCGATACATAGTGTAATAGCCTGCATAGGACAGGCATGAAACATGCTCCATGCCCAACACACCTTGAGGCATTTATTGTATGCGCCTGGCCGCTTACTATTCCCAATATGTCCTTTTCGGGACAAGCAGCCACACAAGCCCCGCTCCCTATACAGGTTTCAAGGTCAACTACTGGATGTAGAGAGACGGGCTCGTGAAAGCCCAGTTCTTTTGCCTTCTCAATTTTCTGTGTAGTTATCTTCGTCCTTTTCTTATAATTACTGAGATAGAAAAACAGGACAATAAATATTACTGCCAGAATAATTGAATAGGCTACTATATTTTCAAGGATTACTTCCATATCGCTCAGCTATCTTATCAAATATTCTTGAGGCTGTCTCGAAGAATCAAATGTCCATCCCGCACCGCTTGTGGTGGTATACAAACGGACGTCTTCCAGAGAGAGATATCCAAAGATTTCTCTTCAAAGGCTCATTTGAAATGACAATGTCTTACGAGTTTGCGTCCTTACAATTTCTCCAGGGATGATTTTGCAAGCTCTGCTGCTTCATCTCCTGGGTATGAGGAAATCAGTTTGTTCCAGATTTCTTTTGCTCTCGTTGTATCTCCCTTGCTGGCAGCTATTGCACCGAGGTTGTACATAGCCTGCGTATTATTTTTATCGTTATCTAAAACCCGGATTGTATATTCTTCAGCCTTCTTATAATCCTGTTTACTGAAATAAATCATCGAAAGACTAAACAGAATATCATTTCTTTTGGGATCAACTTTCAGGATTTTTTCATAATATGGGATAGCCTGCTCGGGTTTATGTGCAGCGGCAATAAAATCAGCGTACTGCTTTATTTTAGCAGTATCATTTGGGCTGGCTTCAACATCTTTCTTCAGCATATCCATTTTTTGATAAAATTCCTGGGACACATTGCCTTTTGAAGGGTTGCTGCCTCCAGGATTACCGAGTCCTTTATGTATTTCATCATTAGGTACCTGCTGATTCTCAATATTTCCGACGGCAGGTTCTGTTTCGTTGCTATCCCTGCCTGCCAGAAATAGCAGAGTTATTACCACACCAAGAGCAAGAATTATGTATAAATAAGCTATTCTGAACTTCAACTTTCCTCCTAAAAAATCCACTTATAACCAAAAATAATAGTAACAGCTATATGTATAAACATTATTACAAACATTGTAATGGCGAAAGGCAGGTGCACAATATGCCAGTACCTGAACAATTTTTGCGTAGTGCGTAACATACCTATTTTTCGGGAAAGTGTGAGTTTCGACTTGGAAATCCTTAGAATTTCCTTTTCTCTTTCACTTTTGAGGTTAAGATTCCTCAATTCCCGTTTAATCTGATTTAGAACTGAGCGGGTACCGAAGTAGTCCTCTATCATCATAACAAAACTCGTTCCAAATCCGACCTGTTTATATTTATCAGTATGAGAATGCTTCGAAAATTTAGAGATAATGTTTCCATTTATTGAATATTCTGTTTTCAGTCTATGGGTAAGATCTTCATTGATTTCGTTAAGTTCACTGACGCTCAGTTCTTTTCCCTGGATTGTCCTTGGAATCTGCACATAAATAAACCTCCCCACAACTCCGCTTGCGACTACAGCTACCATACTCCAAAAACTTACGGCAACTATCCCGCCAAATTTAAAGGCTGTATGATAAAGAACAAGAATTGGTCCGACTGTGCATAAAAAAATATGGAACTCGAGCCAGTGTTTTAAAAATCCCAGATTGAAAAAGCGTCTTACTCTTTTCCTGATCATATAAATGGCTACACCGAAAATCATCATAAGACTGCCGATTATCCCGAAACCATGTCCAAGAATCCCGCTCGGCTTCAGGAGATCATAATTCGGCTGAAAAAATCGCTCTTCGAGGGGAGTTGTATAATACTGGTATCCGTAGACACCCAGCAGAGAAGTGACTCCGATACCGACAATAATAAAAAGAACTATATAAATACGGTGCAGAGATTTATTCATGAACAAGCCGGAATAATGAGTATGTAATTATTTATATAGTTAAAATAATAATTTTTTTGTGACATTTGTTGAAAGGCCAATAACTATGGATACCCCTTGAAAGGAATGAGCGGCCTTAACAGCCGCCGTTTACTTATTGTGTATTGTTTTCAAGCATCTCATAGAGGGTTGAATACTTTGTGGTTCCCTCTTTGGTCATATCATTCAGTTTGTTTATGAGGAGGTTGATTCTCTCGCTCTGATCATCATCAAATGCTTCATACGCTTCAACAGAATTAAATGTATATTGCTCCTGGTAGTGATGGTTCTTCCCTTTCGTCTCATAAACCGAATAATTTTCCAGTCCTTCAGTATTAAGGAGATTTTTCAGTTCTTTTATTACTGAGAGGTAATCATCCTTCTTATCAACAGGAATTTCATATTCAATTGTGAAAATAACTTTTGGCATTTACGCTCCAGACATTTATAGATATTTATTTAGCAAAAACTCCCCGGTAAAAGTAGTTTTAACCGGACCATTCAAAGATAAACCTTTTATTGTTTTATCTTCAAATTTAAAATCAACAATTAATTCATCACCTCCATAAGTAGTTAATCTTATGGGAGGTTCTAGTTCATTTCTTAAATAACTGATTACTGCCGCTGCTGCTGAACCTGTACCGCAGGCAAGCGTTTCATCTTCAACTCCTCGTTCATATGTTCTTATGTATAGTTTCCCGTCTTTCAAATCGACAAAATTGACATTTGATCCTTCCGGTGAAAATTCAGGAAGATAACGAATCTCCCTCCCTATCGCTGATACAGGAACTTCACCTACCCCAGAGTACCTGGAAGCAGGCTTTGCGGAGTCCTTCATAATCTCATTAATGTAAATTATTACGTGCGGTGAACCTGTATTTATATAGCTCGCTGTAATCAACTGACCGCTGGCCTTAACCTTAAAGTTCTGTTTAAGATCCTCCGGTTCATTGAAATAAAACCGGACACCATTCTCAAAAATTTCTCCGCGATATTCTGTTCCGTTTGAAAGAAAACAAACCTCATTTTCCAGCCTGAAAACTTTAGCTGCGTATGTCAAGGCACACCTGACTCCGTTTCCGCATAAACTTCCGGTAGATCCATCAGCATTAAAATAATCCATGATAAAAGCATATTTATCCGATCCTGAAATAGTAATAATCCCGTCGGCGCCGACTCCGTTATGCCTGTTGCAGAGATTTTGAACCAATTTTTTAGAAAGAACTAATTCAGACGGTGTATCCTTATAAATAAGGATAAAATCGTTACCCGCACCGCTCATTTTCGCAAAAGAAATTTTCTGCATCACCTATGCAATTTAGTTCAATAACTTTTGCTGATCAATAAAAATATGGCTTATAAGTTGATATTTTAATTAGAAATTAAAGAATATTACGGGGATCACAGGTAAACAAACCAGGATTATTGGACGTTATTTTCCCGGTCATCTCTTATAAATGAGTGTTATTCAGATTTTATCGGATCACATTATAAAAAAAATGAACTATATTATCGCACCGATTTTGTTAGCAGAAGAAGAAAAAGAAGTTATTTGTTCAGGCTGAAGTTTAAACATTATCAATGCTGCAGTTGGCTCCCTGTGCGTCTTTTTCAACCTGGATGGTTGAGTGGCCAATTCCGAATTTTCTCTGCAGATCACTGCATATTTCCTTCAGGAAGTAATCGTTCGGGTTTGCATCGGGTATTACAAGATGGACTGTAAGTGCTGTCTCTGTTGTGCTCATAGCCCAGATATGTAGATCATGTATTTCGGCTACGCCACGGATTTCCTTAAGATGTTCTTCAACTTCTTTTAGACTTATACCTTTTGGTACTGCATCGACTGACATAAGAAATGAATCCCTAAGCAGGTCCCATGTGCCTATTGTAATTACTAAAACAATAACCAGACTGATGATCGGATCCAGCCAAAGCCATCCTGTTAAGGTAATGAGTAGACCCGCAGCCACAACACCTACTGATACCCCTGCATCTGCAGCCATATGAAGATAGGCTCCGCGGATATTAATATCTCTCTCTTTACCTTTTACGAACAGCCATGCTGTGACTGCATTGATGATGACACCGATTCCGGCAACGACCATCATAGTTGTCCCCTGTACCTGTTCCGGGTTGATTAGCCTCCTTATAGCTTCAATAGAGATCGCTCCTACTGCAATTAAAAGGATTAGTGCATTGAATAATGCTGCAAGTATCGTCGATTTTCTTAGCCCATAAGTACGTTCCTTGGTAGGAAGGGTTTTTGCCAGAAATGTGGCTCCCCAGGCTAAAAGCAGCCCAAGTACATCGCTCAGGTTATGCCCTGCGTCTGCAATAAGAGCCATGGAACTGATCAGGAGTCCGTAGACAACTTCTACAGCTATATAGATGACATTTAATGCTATGCCGAAAGCAAATGCTTTATTATGGTTGTCCGTGTTTTTATGTGTATGTGCCATATAGTAATAAAGAAAAATACAGAATTAAAGTAATAAACTTTTCAAAAAGATTAATGATTTTATTCACGCTGATCAGTGTTAATGGATTATTTTTTCGGTATATATATGGTGAATTTTTATTTATTAATGGGGGAATTATGATTCTTGATAAAGTTGAAAATGTTCTGCTCTATGCTGATATGCATCCCTCAATAGTCCGGGCATTGGAGTACCTCCGGAAAACCGACTTCGCAAAGCTTCCAAATGGCAAATACGAACTTGCCGGCACTGATCTTTTTTCAATTGTAAACGATTATATCACTAAAGATCTGGAGGACTGCCGCCTTGAGGCACATCGGAAATATATTGATATTCATTATATGGCCGGAGGCTCAGAAATTATCGGGTTTTCTCTGTTCAACGACCAGGAACCCGCAACAGAATATGATGAAGCCAATGATTTTATTCTTTACTGCGGTGAAAAGAATTACATAAAGATTGAAGAAAAGATGTTCGCGATCTTTTTTCCTTCTGATCTTCATATGCCGGGTTTAATAGTCGAAAAACCTGCAAGGGTGAAAAAAGTGGTCGTGAAGGTTAGAGTGCCTGAGATAAATTTTTCACAGGTATAGAATAGCTCAGAGTCGGCAGGTGTTGAAATTTTTTATACATACCGGAATCCTCCTTAAAGACATATAATTAATCCGTGGAAATTATGGACATTTCTCGTAAAAATAATTGCTAGTATTTACTTTTAATAATCAATTGACGATTTTAAAGAATCAGAGATTCTTAATGTTCTTATTAAAAAAGCATACTTATTACTAATCGGAGCAGGTCTTAGCAGCTTTTTAACTATTCTAAGACACTTTCATTCTGTATTCAGTATTAAGCGATAATAATCCGGATCCTCAATCGGTTCCCTGCCGTTTGAAGGTCCATAAATGCGGGAGAATTTAGGTGGAGAAAACTAATACCTTTCTTAAGTGTTTGCTTTCGGGTTTGCTGCCATTCATTCTTGTAATTTTACTGCCGTTCCAGGTAAACTCACAAACTATTTCCTATACCGACAGCTGGCATGATGCAGGGATTTCCCTTGCTGGTGCTTCTACGATGGGTGTAGAGATCAATTATTCAACTATAAATTTCCAGTTGGAGGATATAGACATAAACGGCTCTGTCATGAAAAAAGTTGTTCTTCCCGGAGTTTTTCTTCCGAATAATGAAGGCGCTCCTGATCTTCCAGGAATGAGCAGGTATATTGCTGTTCCTCAGGGCGCCCAGGTTTCCTTCAGTATTTCAGCATCCAGAACAGAGACTTTTACAAATGTCGATGTTTCACCGGCCCCAAGGATACCTCTTGATACCGATACTGGCCCCTTGAAGTATAAGGCCAATACATCCCTTTACGGAAATAATTCATTATATCCAGAAAATCCTGTCATGCTTTCTGAACCTATGAAAGTACGGGGTATGGATGCAAGAATAATAGGAATTACTCCTTTCCAATATAACCCTGTTACAAAAGAATTAATCGTCTATAGAGATCTGAAGGTAAAGGTTTCCTTTACAGGCGGCAATGGACATTTCGGCGATAACAGGCTCCGGAATCGCTGGTGGGATCCTATTCTGAAAAATCTTTTCCTCAATAGTGAGGTGATTCCTGTTGTAAATTATAAGCATGAATCGGATTCAAGAACGTCGGATTTTGAATACCTTATTATTAGCCCCGATAACCCGGTTTTCCTTGCATGGGCTGATTCTATAAAGAACTGGCGATCCCTGCAGGGAATAAGGACAGGAATTGTTACACTGACAGAGATAGGTGGAAATAATAGTACACTCATACAAAACTATATCGATAATGCCTATAATACCTGGGATATTCCCCCGGTTGCTGTATTATTCCTTGGTGATTACAGCACTGGCGCTGCCACTGGAAATGGTATCATTGCTCCAGTCTGGGATAACTATTGTAAAGCTGATAATATTTATGCCGACGTGGATGAAGATGAACTTCCGGATATTACCGTTGCCCGCCTCACGGCTGAGACTGAGGGTCACCTCGAAATATTAATTCATAAATTTATGAATTATGAACAGCAGCCTCCGGTTAATCCCGGTTTTTACCAGAACCCTATTTCTGCTGGTGGATGGCAGTCTGACAGATGGTTTATACTTTGCGCGGATGTATGCTATGGCTTCTGGGAACATGGGCTGATGAAAACTCCTAAGAGAGAATATGCTGGAACAAGCGGACCTCCGGCTTACTGGTCGACTAATCCTAATACGGGTACAGTTGTGAATTATTTCGGTCCTAATGGTCTTGGTTATATTCCCCAGGTTCCTTCGCATCTAACCGACTGGGGAGGCAGTGCTGCAAGGATAAACAATGATATAAATGCCGGCGCCTCTATTATTATTCACCGGGATCATGGCGATTGGAATGGGTGGTCTTCACCTTCTTATACTGTAGGCAACCTTTCGGGATTAAATAATGATGACCTCACGTTCTTCTTTTCAGTTAACTGTCTGACCGGTAAATATGATAACTCACCGGAAAGCTTCTGCGAGGCGCTTACAAGATATCCGCATCGCGCGCTGGCTGCTTTGGGAGCCAGTGAGGTATCGTACTCATTCGTGAATGATGCATATGTTTGGGGAATGTGGGATTATATGTGGCCTGATTTTGATCCTGGCTACGGCGTCAGCGGTCCTGATCTGATTTACCCGGCTTTTGCAAACTCCTATGGAAAATACTACCTTGAAGCGTCAAGCTGGCCTTACAATCCAGGTGATAAGAATACTGTATATTATTTATTCCATCTGTTCGGGGATGCCTTTACAACCGTATACACCGAAATGCCGCAGAATCTGAATGTTGTCCATAATCCTGTAATGGTAACTGGAGTTCCGACATTCGATGTATCTGCAGATGCAAATTCTCTTATTGCTCTTACATTAAATGGTGAGATTTTAGGAGTTGCTGAAGGCACAGGATCAACAGTATCTATCGATATACCTGTGATTACTCCAGGTAATGTAGTTACTCTCACGGTAACAAAACAAAACTACTACAGGTATTCTGCCCAAATCCAGGTTGTGCCTGCTGCAGGCGCTTATGTTGTTGTCGACAGCTGTGTCGTAAATGATGCTTCCGGAAATGGTGATGGACTTATTGATTATGCTGAATCTCCGCTTCTGTCATTAAGAGCCTATAATGTCGGTGTATCTGATGCAACTAACGTGACGATTAATATTCATTCAGATGACGAATTCGTTAATATAACCGACTCAACGCAATTCTATGGAAATGTGCCGGCCGGCGGTACAGTTACAATCACTGATGGTTATACAATCGAGGTTGCTGCTGAAATTCCGGATTTGCATAGCATACCTTTCTCAGTAACAGCTAATGACGGCGCAAATATCTGGATAAGCAATTTCAGTCTTAGGGCTCACTCTCCGGTATTAACTCTTGGATCTTTTACAATTTCGGATCCGGGAGGAAATAATAACGGTAAGCTGGACCCCGGAGAAACTGCTGATGTCTCAATTGAATTAAATAATGAAGGCTCTTCGGGTGCTGTTTCAGTTTTCGGTGAGCTTACATCGGCTGACCCGAATGTAGTGATAAATACTTCCACGCAGGCCTATGGAAATATGGGAGCTGGCAGCACCGTTATCAAAACGTTTAGTGTTAGTGCAGATGAAAATACACCTGCAGGTCATCCTGCAGAATTTGTTGTTAATATTACAGCCAGTCCGGGACTAAGTGCACAAGGTTCATTCATTATAGTAATAGGACAGGTTCCTGTGCTTGTTCTCTGCCTGGATGAAAATCATAATTCAAGTCCTGCCATAATGGCCTGTTTTGATAATTATGCTATTAGTTACGATTATATGACCACATTCCCTACCGACCTCAGCCTTTATCGATCGATATTCGTCTGCCTCGGTATATATAGTTCAAATTATGTGTTAAGCAGTACTGAGGGGCAAATGCTCGCTAATTTCCTCAATGCAGGCGGTATGATATATATGGAAGGTGGAGATACCTGGTATTATGATCCTTCCACGGCTGTTCATCCTATGTTTCATATCAATGGGACGATCGACGGTACAAGTGATTTGGGAACTGTGCAAGGTGTAGCTGGAACTTTCACTGAAGGTATGAGCTTCTCATATGTAGGTGATAACAACTATATTGATCATCTCACGGCAGTCTCCCCAGCCCAGGTAATCTTTAACAACGCGAGCCCTGCTTATGGCTGTGGGGTTGCTTACGACGCTGTAACCTATAAAACTATCGGAACGTCGTTCGAGTTCGGCGGATTGGCCGACGGAACTTCAATGTCGTCCAAAGATGAATTGATGGCAGAGATTATTGATTTCTTTGACTTGGACCCGATTCCGGTTGAACTCACATCTTTCGACGCTGATGTTGATGAAAACGGCATTACCCTTAAGTGGGAAACAGCAACAGAATCTAATAATCTCGGCTTTGATATAGAGAGAAGCACAAATAATATCCGGTTTGATAAAATCGGGTCTGTCCAAGGAAAAGGGACAACATCGGAAGTCCAGCAGTACTCCTATAAAGATGCCGACATTACAACTGGAAAGGGTAAAGCATACTACAGGCTGAAACAGGTCGACTTTGACGGAACATCGAGTTATTCAGAAGTTATTGAAGTTGACTATTCTATTATACCCGTTGAATTCAGCTTATCACAAAACTATCCGAATCCATTCAACCCGACCACAACTATAAAATTCGGTGTACCTAAAGAAGTTAAGGTTGTGCTGAAGGTTTATGATATTCTTGGTAAAGAAGTTGCTACGATAGTAAATCAGAAAATGGAGCCGGGATATTATAAGTATGAGTGGGGTGGAACGGCTTTTGCAAGCGGTGTTTATTTCTACAGACTTGATGCGGGAAGCTTTGTGAAAATTAAAAAGATGGTCCTGATCAAGTAATTTTTGATAGAGTACATTGGGATATTAAAGCGGTCCTTTCAAAAAGACCGCTTTTTTTATTATCGGAGATTCTTGCCTAAATCTATCCTGGTAAAGGATAAAAAAATAAGGACTTATAGCAGATTTTTCTAACGGAATGAAAAATGTGATTAATGTCGGAATAAATAAATGATAATTTCTATATGTTTGTTCCAAGCACAACACTCAAAGTGGAATGAATAACCAAGATTTTCATTCCACTTTTTTCATTTTAAATTGATCCGGACTCCTCTTTTACCATAAGTTTTCCAGCCATCTCAATAGCTTTTATAATTTCATCGATTTTGAACGGTTTAGTTATATAATTATCCATTCCGGCTTCATAACATTTCTCTCTTCCCTCTGTTGTTGCGTCAGCTGTTAACGCTACTATCAACGGCCTCTTTTCTCCGTATTTTGAGATTATTTGCTTTGCCGCGGCTAAACCGTCAAGTTCCGGCATCTGTATATCCATAAAAATCAGGTCGTAGGCTTTGTTTTTTAGCGACTCAAGTACAAATTTACCATTACAAACTGCATCGGCATTATAGCCTAATTTATTTAACAGATGTAATGCTACTTTCTGATTTACAAGGTTATCTTCAGCCAGCAAGATACTTAGAGGAATCTCATCAGACAACTTTTTGATTTTTTCAGGACTGGAATTCTTCGCGATAGGTTTTTCTTCAACGTTCTTGGCTTTGATATAGAATAAGAATTCTGAACCTTTATTCAGCTCACTTTTGACTGATATCTCACCTTCCATAAGTCTGACCAACTTCTGTGAGATCGCTAATCCGAGCCCTGACCCCCCATAAATCCTTGTAGTTGAGGAATCGGCCTGACTAAATGAGTGAAAAATTTTGTCCATAAAGTTTTCCGGAATACCAATTCCGGAATCTTTAACCCTAAAGCTTATGGAATAATAATCATCTTTATTTTCAAAAAGTGATACTTCTACCGAGACCCCTCCTTCACGGGTAAACTTTACTCCGTTGCTTATAAGGTTGATCAGAACCTGACGCAGTCTCGTAACATCCCCTCTGACTATTATCGGGACATTTTTATCTATTTCAAAAGTTAAGGAAATTCCCTTACGCAAAGCTTTGCCCGCATTCAGGTCGATTGCTTCTTCAACACAATGACGCAGATTAAATGGTATATTTTCTAATTCAACTTTTCCGGCTTCTATCTTCGAAAAGTCAAGTATATCATTAATAAGGTTAAGAAGAGAATCACCACTCAACTTGATTGTTTCAGCATATTCCACTTGTTCCTCATCCAGGTTGGTATCCAGAAGCAGCTCAGACATTCCGATAACCCCATTCATAGGAGTACGTATTTCATGACTCATATTTGCGAGGAATTCACTCTTGGCTTTACTGGCTTTCTCTGCTGTTTCCTTGGCGGCTATTAATTCTTCTTCAACCTCTTTCCTGATATTTATTTCTTCTATAAGTTCATAACTTCTCTCCTCAACTTTCTGCTCCAGCAGAAGTTCATGTTTTTGTATCTGCATTACTCTGAATTTATAGATTGAATAAACAATCACCCCAAGGATAAGAACTATCAGTATGTAAAACCATACCGTTTGATAAAAATGCGGTTCAAGTTCAAACTGAACGGAAACTTCCTTAGTATTGCCGTCATTATCAAAAGCTTTAACAACAAATGTATATTTTCCTGGAGGGATATTGGTGTAAAAAGCTTCTCTTCTCTTTCCTCCTTCTACCCATTTTTTGTCAAATCCTTTCAGCATATAATTGTAATTCATTTTTTCCGGAGCCTTATAACTCAGTGCCGCAAAGTAAAATTCAAGATCGCCTTTCCCGGGAGATACTGTAAAAACTGAATCGGGATTAAAATATTCGCCGTTTATCTTCACCCTTTCGAGGACAAGAGGGATCCTTCTTATTTGTAGTCCAAATGCATAAGGATCAAGCATCACGACACCTTTGACTGTAGGAAACCACAGCTTTCCATCTTTTGACTTTGTACAGGACGGAAAACCATTGTTGCATTCTGTTGTCATCATCCCTTCGGCTGTTCCGAATATTGAGGGAAATAAGGTTTTCTTTTTATCTGTATCAATTGCATTAATGTCTCTTTTTCTTATCCTGATTAACCCTATATTGGAGCTAAGCCATATATTCCCCAGATCATCATCAATAACCGCGTAAATTAATTTGGTGGGAAGTCCGTTCTTCTCAGTATATGAGTAAACCCTGCCGCTTCTAATTTTATATAATCCCTTCTCGGTTCCAACCCAGATATTATTCTCTGCGTCAGGGTAAAGTGACCAGATATCATCTGCACCCGGTTCTACCTGGAAAACTGAAGAAACACGGTTATCCTGAATTTCAAAGATACCTGAACCGTCACGCGTTCCAATCCACAATGCGCCTTCTCTGTCTTCGGTAATGGAAGAAATAAATTCTCCATTCATTTTCGGATCCTCAAACCTTTGAAAAGAATCACCTGAAAATTTTACAAGTCCTCCTCCGTCGGCACCGATCCAGACTGTACCTTCCCTATCCTCATATATGGCCCAGATAGTATTACTAACAAGACCTTCCTCTGTGGTATAGTGAACAAAACGGCCTTTTACCTCCCGGTAAATCCCGGCTCCATCAGTCCCGACCCATACTTCACCATTTCTCCGTCTTGTAACTGAAAGGATAATATTATAATCAAGTCCAATGCGCCCAAAAGAATTTGAGAACTTGTTTTTGTTGAACAGGTTTAGCCCTCTGCTGGTACAAATCCACAGATTTGCTTCAGAATCGGCATATACCGAATAGACATTATTATGACTTAATCCCTCGTTCGTTGTATATGTTGTTATTTCTCCGCTTGTAAATTTACTAATACCTCCGCCTCTTGTACCTGCCCAGATATTACCTTCGTAATCCTCAAACAAAGCGGATACACTATTGCTGGGTAACCCATCCTGTTCATTAAACACATTGAATGAACCGCTGCTGTATTTTACCAATCCCCCGTCAGTTGCAATCCATAAACTCCCCTGTTCATCCTGGATAATCTTCCATATTATATTATCGGGCATACCTTCCTTTTCAGAATAGGTCTTAAAGGTTTTGCCGTCATATCTGATAACACCTACACCAGCTGCTCCAAACCACAGGTTACCGTTTTTGTCAGTCAGACTTGACATCGTGTAATCACCTATGTAACCGTCAGGTAATGAAACCGCCTTAATGCTGTTGTTCGTGATGCGAGTTAAATAATTTCCATCGGTGCCTGCCCATATTACGCCATTCCTGTCTTCAGTTATACTCCAGATATAATTTCCTGATAATCCGTCGGTGGTATCGATATTCTTGATTTTATTATTTGAGAGGATGGATATCCCTCCGCCGCCGGTTCCGATCCAGATTCTGCCTTTACTGTCTTCATAGAGCGACCAGACTGCTTTATCAGCTAATCCCTGTTCTGTATTATAGTTTTTGAATACTCCACCTTGGAAGCTGACAAGTCCTCCCCCATTGGTACCGATCCACATAATGCCTTTGGTATCTGTCAGTAAGGCCCATATTTCGTTATTTTTAAGTGCTTTTGTATTTTTCGAATTAAATTCGATAAATTCTCTGCCGTCGAAACGAATGAGCCCTTCTCTGCTTCCCAGCCAGATAAAGCCGTCAGGGGTTTGGGTTATTGCGGTGATTGTATTTTGCGGTAGTCCGTTCTCAGTTTTCCAGCTTTGTCTGACATACTGATCAATATTTTTGATAGTACCTGATCCTGCAGTTATCAATGGTGAGAGAAGCAAATTTAATAATAGGATAAGCTTATATATATTCATTAGTTGTATAGTTCTTTTCGGGGTTTGGAAGACAGCATTTACAGCTAATTTATTCTTCGTTATGGTATCTAATCGTTAAAGGAAATTAACCTGATAAATTACACCAGCTATTCTAAACAATTATTGTTCCATCAAAAATATAGAGGATTCTTTCGATTTTTAATGTATTTTTATTGTTTAATGAAATATTAGCACTATTTAGGTAAAAAATGACCTAATCCGGTGGATGCCCCTCCCTTTTATTACATAAAAAAAGGACTTACCCTCAGTAGTCCTTTTTTAATATGTACCCTGGTTTTAGTGAAATTCAGAATAAGGGAGCTATCTTATTCAAAAGCCCCGTTATTGATTTTGATTCAGAAGGTTTCAGATGACTGTTTGCCAGTTTTTCTAATTCCATACCATTACCTATTTGCTTTATAGGTCTGGCAGCATAGATGTTCGTTACAAAATTAATTTTATCCCTTAGTGTACTGAATGAAAGAGAAATTGTATCTCCGCTCGTCCGATGAATAATTTTGACTGTATAATCTTCCCTTACATCTTCGATATCCCATTCGCTAGAAAAGACAGCATAGTTTACAGAGGAAGAATGATGGTCGAGACCATACTGCGGATCAATGTAAAGTTTGTTCTTAAATGTATTAAGGTTCACGTTGCTTTTGTATAATTCTTCTGTTTTCATTTTACCTCCATGATTGCCGCGATAGAAACAAGCTATATGCCAGAATCTTAATTTATTGCAGTTCAAAGGCTTAGCAAAAAATTGGAAAAATGACTCTGAAATAATTTGAGATTTAATTCTCAAAATGTGAAATGGAGCTTTTATATGTGACGATTCATCACATTTTTCGATCTCTATACGACAAAAATGTCATATGGTTTTAACGGCAAATTTTAGATAATTTGGGGATAATTTTTATTAAATATTATAAAGGGAGATACGGGAAACGTATGAATAATCCATGGATAGACATTGACTTATCAGATTATGTTAATCATATGAGCAGCCCTGAAGTTGGTCAATATCAAATGATAAATGAATGCTTCAAAACGGTTCTGGAGAAAATTAAACCACGGCGGATTTTCGTCCCGGGTTGCACAATCGGCAACGGATTTGAATATATTAATTGGCAAAGGGTTGAGAAGGTAACTGCGCTTGATATCAACCCTGATTTCCTTAAAGTACTTCAAGAAAGATTTTCTGCACAGGAAAAGCTTGAGATTATCGCCGGGGATTTTAACTTGTTTAAGGGAAATAATCGTGTGTATGATCTTATTTTTTCAGCACTGATATTTGAATATATCGACATTAAGTCTGCACTTTGTAAATTCAGAGGAATGATGAACAAATCATCCGTTCTTTTTGCAATCATACAACTGCCGGATATTAACCAGTCAAAGGTTTCAAAGACCAAGTATAAATCTCTCGAAAAACTCGGTCCTTATATTACACTTATGTCACCGGAAGAATTTATTAAAGAAATAGATGAGGCCGGACTAAAAATTAGCGCAAGCACCAAAAGAACTTTAAAAAATGGGAAGTCATTCCTTCTTACAGAATCGATTAAAAAATAATCCTGGGGTTAAGATATGGAACAGCCTGTATTAACCAATCCTGAAACATTCCCGGATGATAAGTTAATTTTTGAACATATCGGAAATTCCAGGAAACTTTGGATAAGTATGTTTAAATACATTGATGAATCTCATCCTGAATTGAACAGAAATTGGAAATATTATAATAACGAGAAAAGCTGGCTGATGAAAGTAACTCTGAAATCAAAAACAATATTTTGGTTATCAATCATCAAAGGTGCGTTTAGAACAACTTTTTACTTCACAGATAAAGCCGGCATGATGATATCCGGCAGTACAATAGATAAAGAGTTGAAAGAACAGTTTAACAGTAAATCCGGTCTCCGCGGTGTGACAATTGTTTTCCGGAACAGTAAGGACATAGATTCATTGAAAGAATTAATAATGATTAAACTAAGCCTCAAGTAATAAATCTAAGACCCTCCTTTCCCGGGATAAGCATCGAATAATTTTGAAAAGCTTTGGAAATTCTAAGCGATCAGGATTATGAATGACTATCGGAAAAATCACTCCTCAAGGATTTTTTTCTCCTAAATCCTTTAAATTTCAGATTAAATAAAATAAATTGAAATTTGTTTTGTAAAACCTTGAGAAGATTATGCAGTTACGTAGTGCGGGATTATTAATGTTTCATAAATCCCCGGACGGATTAAAAGTGTTTCTTGTCCATCCCGGGGGACCCTATTTCTCAAAGAAAGATGAAGGTTACTGGGGGATACCAAAGGGTCTGATCGAAGCGCATGAAGAGATCCTGCAAACGGCAATTCGTGAATTCGAAGAGGAAACCGGGATCCAATCAAAGGGCATATATATCCCCCTCGGTACTACCATTCAGCGCAATAATAAAATTGTCCATGCGTGGGCATTCGAATCTGATAATTCGGAACAACTCGATATTGTATGTAATACTTTTGAAATGGAATGGCCTCCCAATTCAGGAAAAAGACAAAAATTTCCTGAGGTAGACAGGGGAGTATTTTTCAGCATTGATGATGCAAGAAAGAAAATTTACTCTGCACAACAGGTTTTTATTGACCGGCTGCTGCAGTATCTTAACCTAAAAGAATAAAACCCAGGGTCTGAATATGAAATACTTTACTAAACTGATTTCGCTTTTTCTTTTCATGTTTTTCATTTCGGTGATATCTATCGCTCAGGATAAAGGAAAATATACCATTGTGATCCATGGTGGTGCAGGAACTTTCGATAAATCATTTAATGACTCATTGAAAGATGAGTATATGCACTCATTGAAAGAAGCCCTCTCAATAGGACAAAACATCCTTGTGAACGGCGGGACCTCTTTGGATGCAGTCGAGAAGGTTGTTAATTATCTTGAGAATGATCCTAAATTTAATGCCGGTAAAGGAGCTGTATTTACTTCCGAAGGCACACATGAACTTGATGCTTCTATTATGAATGGCTCCGACCTTTCCTGCGGTGCTGTAGCCGGTGTTAAACATATTAAAAACCCGATATCTCTTGCCAGGCTTGTAATGGAGAAGACGAGGCACGTGCTTCTGTGCGGAAAGGGTGCAGACGATTTCGGAAAAGAGATGAGTGTAGATTACGTCGACAACAATTATTTTGATACGCCGAAGAGGCTTGAACAATACGAAAAGATAAAAGGATCCAAAAACGGTACGGTCGGCTGCGTTGCACTGGACACGCATGGTAACCTTGCTGCAGCAACTTCTACGGGTGGAACCGGTTATAAGATGCCGGGACGGGTGGGTGACTCACCCATTATCGGTGCCGGAACTTATGCAGATAATAATACCTGCGCTGTCTCCTGCACAGGTGAAGGAGAACTATTTATAAAAAATGATATAGCGTTTAATCTTAATGCCCTTATGGCATATAAGAATATGCCGCTTAAAGATGCTGCTGATGAATTGATATACAAAAAGCTAAACGAAAATACCGGTGGATTAATTTCTGTAGATAATAACGGTAATTTTGCTATGCCATTTAATACTACCGGGATGCTGAGAGGTGTTGCCAATTCTGAAGGACTTTTTGAAGTGGAAGTGTGGAAAAAGTAAGATTCAGTTTACCTGTAGAGTAAACTTTGTCATTTTTTGCAAAATCAAATAGAGGATAACTATGGAATTTCCGAAGCAAGATGAATTTGCAGATTACTATTCTGTATACATAAATCAGATTCCTGATGATGACAGTATAATCAAGGTGCTTGAAGACGGCAGAGAGAAAATGCAGTCACTCATTAAGTCGATCCCTGAGGAAAAAGGCCATCACTCGTATGCTCCGGGAAAATGGAGTATTAAAGAGGTATTGGGACACATTGCGGATGTTGAAAGGGTTATGGCATACAGAGCAATGTGCATTGCAAGAGGAGAGAAAAAATCACTCCCCGGATTTGACCAGGATGATTATGTGGCTTCAGCTGATTTTAATAAACGATCTCTTTCGGATTTTGCAGAAGAACTTCTTCACCTCCGTAATGCAAATATAGCATTATTTAAAAGTCTGACCCGTGAAACTTTAATGAGACGGGGTATGGCTAATAATCATGATGTTACGGTCAGGGCATTTATGTTTATTATTGCGGGACATGAACTTCATCATATAAAGGTACTGAAGGAGAGGTATTTTAGATAACTTCATGGATCTCCTTAAGTATTTTCTTTGTAGCTCCAAGGTTCTCCCTGACGTATTCTGCAGCAATCTGCCCCTTTAGTTTTCTTAACCTGTCATCTACAAAACAGGTTCTGAGCTGACGGTATGCTTCTCTCTGATTCTTTATCATAATTCCCCCACCCCGTTTTAACAGCTCCCGCGATTCCTGCGAATTATCAATCTTTGGCCCGAATAGAACAGGCACACCGTAAACAGCAGCCTCCAGCACATTATGAATATTCTGTTTAAAGCTGCCCCCTACAAAAGCAAGATCGCTGTATGCGTATAAGGTCAGAAGGATACCAATCGAATCAACAATAATTATTTTTTCATTGTTATACGAGTTCAGATGAGAAAACCTGATGGAGTTCATAGAGCCTGAAACTTCATTTTCAATTCTTTCGAGGTTTGTAATTGTCGGCTCATGAGGAACAATTATCATTACTATATCGCTTATATATTTTGAAAGTTTCATAAATGCCGGAAGGATGATATTCTCATCCATATCCCAGGTGCTCCCTGCAACAAATATTTTTTTACCGTTTAATAGGCCCTGTTTGATTATATTTTTTCCCTTTGCAGCAAGGCTTTTTTCATACACCCTGTCGAACCTGGTATCACCCACGGCTGTCAGTTTCAAATCTTCTATTCTGAAATCCTTAAACCCTTCGACGTCATCATCTGAAACAGTTAATATCCTTGATACATCACTGAATAGTATTTTATGAAAATTTTTGATCACGGGCAGCTTACGAGGAGAATTCTTTTTCATTGTAGCATCAACAATGAAGCAGGGAATATTTCTCTTCTTCATAGCCCAGATGTGATTCGGCCATATATCATAACGCATAAGTACTGCAAGGTCAGGACGTACGATAGAAATAAATCTTTCCGCGTATGCCCGGCTGTCGAACGGAAGATAAGAAACAAGATCGGCATAAGGGTACTTGCGTGAATTTTCATATCCGGAAGGCGAAAAGAAAGTTATTAGCACATTAATAGAATTGTCTTTCTTTAGTTCCTGTATAATGGGCTTGGCCTGTTCAAATTCTCCCAGGGAGGAGGAATGAAACCAGACAAGTTTTTTGGATTTATTCAGTGAAGCAGCATTGAGTATTAGCTCTTCAAATATCCTTTTTCTTCCCTTTATACCGCGCTTGATTTTGGAGTTAAATAAGGACCCGAGTTGAAGAAACACATATAACGCTGGGATTATAAGTAGGTTATATAGAAATTTCCAGATTGATTTCATCAGTTTTTTACAAGAGTCATAAGTGCTTCAAATGCCTCTTCGGGTGTAACTTCAAGCATACACCTGAAATGGCCTTTGGGACATCGTTCCCGTCCTATATGGGAACAAGGCCTGCAAGTTAGGGAATTGTTCTCTAAAATTAAATTCCTGTTTTTGTAGGGAGTAAATCCAAATTCTTTAACTGTTGAACCGTAAAAAGACAATACCGGTACTTTAACTGAACATGCAGTGTGCATCATTCCTGAATCATTACAGGCAATGACCGTACACTCTTTCATATCAGCTGCTGTCTGAAGCAGGTCATTATTATTACAAAGGTTAATTGACCCATTGATATTTCCGGAGATTTCTTCACAAACGGGTATATCATCTCTGCCGCCAAAAAGAACTATGGCGAATCCTTCCCTGGTAAGCAGACTACCAAGCTTTTCGTAATAATCTTTTGGCCACATCTTTGTAAAATGTCTAGACCCCGGAGCAAATCCAATGAGATTATGCTTCCCTCTTAAAACTTCTGATGGATTATTCCCAGTAAAAAGCTCCGTGCCCTCATCATCAAGTTGAATTCCAGGAATTGCATCTGCATATCTCTCGGGAATCTGTCCGGCACCCTGAAGCCGGTTAATCTTAAAATTAACAAGAAGAAATTTATCAGCTGTTCTTTTGTCAAAAATGTAGTTTTCCGCCTTAACTGCCTTTCTTATCTCGGCAGAACGAAAATTGTTCTGAAGATCGATTACCGTATCGTATCTGTTCACCTTTAACTTAGCAATAAGTTCAGAAACCTTATCCTTTTCTTTTTCATATAAGAAAAGCTTTGAAATATGGGGGTTCAATTTTAGAACATCTTCATATTGGGACTTTAACACAAAATCCAGTTCGAAGTCTCCGAGCTTCTTCTTTTAAAGTTCTGACCAGAGGTGTTGTAAGGAGAATATCACCCAGAGAGCTTAGCCTTATTATCAATATTTTCTTCCCGGACAAATCCGGTATATTAGTTTTTTTCTTCATGTGACGGGTAAATTTAATCAAAAAGCATTAATACCGCATCTGATTTCCAGGGAATATCCCTCCGATCCCTCAAATAAAAGTTTCTTTACCTCTTATTGTATTTCTTTATTAAGGTGATTTATTTATGGCTAACCCTATGCAGTCTTCTACGTAGATCTCATTTAGAGCTTCATATAACAATTTTCAGGTTTCAACCAGATTTTTAATCTTGAGGTTTCCTGTACATTTAGAGCGTATGAGGGATGTATTAATAAAATGGTGATTAACCGGAGGGGTAAGCTATCTACCTCGGTTTCAGGTTTTATTTAATATTGGATATAATTAATTTTTACCATATTTATCCGGCAGGCTTACAAAGGACTATTTTTTTACCTGTTAATGAGAAGACTCGGTTTTTTAATTTGGGCTTTTTGTCAGTTCTGATTATTTTTGCCTGTCACAAATAGGGAATACAAAATGACAACTTTATCTTCACCGGGAACAAATAAGTTTCCCGATGATTCTGTTGAAAAACAGGTGTATAATATAGTAGATGGATTGAAAGATTATCTTCCGATCATGAATGACAGGAACCGACTTGGCTTTTGCCTCTATAAATATATGCAGGGAGACGGCGATTCTCCGGAAGTAATTGTAAAGACCAATAAACTTGTCCTTGAAGGTATTACTCCCGAAGAATTAGCTTCAAAAATCAGTACCGAACTTGATAAACTAAAAAAATAGCATTTTTACTTCACTGAGTTGAAAGTTCCTCTTTTTCTTTCTCCTCTTTTGCCATAAATTCTTCAACCTTTAGAACATCATGTTCACTTCCTACGAATATCGGTGTTCTCTGATGCAGTTTTTCGGGTACGAGTTCAACTATTCTTGTTTTGCCGTTTGATGCCCGGCCTCCGGCAGCTTCAACAATAAATGACATTGGATTGCATTCATAAAGAAGACGAAGCTTTCCGTTAGGGTGCCTCGAATCAGCAGGATACATAAAAATTCCTCCGTAGAGCAGCGTCCGGTGAATATCGGCTACCATAGAACCAATATATCTCGTGGAGTAGGGTCTTTCAGTTTCTTTTTCATATTCCTGAAGATACTTAATGTATTTCTTCAAACCGGGATGCCAGTAGAGATAATTTCCCTCATTTATACTGTATATTTTTCCCTTTTTCGGAATTTTGATATCTTCATGGGAAAGTAGAAACTCTCCGAAAGAAGGATCGAGTGTGAACCCATGAACACCGTGACCAGCCGTATATACAAGGATAGTGCTTGAACCATACACTATATAACCCGCAGCCACCTGTTTATAGCCCGGCTGAAGGAGATCTTCAAGCGTTCCTGGTTTTCCCTCAGGAGTAACCCTGCGGTAAATTGAAAAGATTGTACCTATGCTAACATTTGCATCAATATTTGATGAACCATCCAGCGGATCAAATAATAATACATATTTCCCAAGATCAAATTCATGAGGAATATGCATTATGTCTGCTTCCTCTTCCGAGGCCATTACGCAGAGATGACCACCGTGATCCATCGCCCTGAAAAGCATATCGTGGGCAAATATATCCAGTTTCTTTACCTGCTCACCGTGAACATTATTATCCCCTGTAAAACCAAGAATATCAACGAGTCCGGCTTTATTTACTTCAAGAGAAATTACTTTAGCAGCAAGTGAAAGATCGTGCAGAATGTTCGACAATTCTCCTGTTGCCTCAGGATGTAGTTTCTCCTGATCTATGATAAAGCGGGCCAGCGTCATGAATCTTAATTTTGACATGATGTGACTCTCCCGGTTAATTAATGATGGTAGAATTAGACAGCTTTAATAATCTCCTGATCTTTATATTGAAGCTGGTATAATTTATAATAAATTCCCCTTTTTGCAAGTAGTTCCTGGTGATTTCCGGTTTCCCGGATTTCCCCCCTATGCATAACTATAATCTTATCGGCACTCTGGATGGTAGAGAGCCTGTGAGCTATAACAATTGCTGTTCTTCCGACCAGAAGCTTCTCAATGGCGCGCTGGATTAGTATTTCAGTTTCGGTATCGACGCTTGAAGTCGCTTCATCAAGAACAAGGATCTTAGGATCATATGCCAGAGCTCTTGCAAAGGAAATAAGCTGTTTTTGCCCCACACTTAGAGTTGAACCTCTTTCCTTTACTTCTTCATCAAACTTCGCAGGGAGCAGGTTTATAAATTTGTCCGCTCCCACAAGTTCCGCAGCATTCAACACTCTTTCAAAAGGGATCTCCGGGTTATTCATATTTATATTCGATTTTATTGTGCCGGAGAATAGAAAAACATCCTGTAGAACGATGGAAATATATTTTCTCAGCTCTCTTTTGTCGATGGTGCTGATGTCTAAACCATCCAGCAGTATGGAACCTTTTTGAATGTCATAAAAACGGCTCAGAATATTTATGATACTTGTTTTCCCGGCGCCTGTGTGACCTACTATTGCAATTGTTTCTCCCGGATTAATTTTAAACGAGATATTCTTCAGTACATATTCGTCATCGTTATAGGCAAAACAGACATCCTTAAATTCAATTCCGCCTTTTACTTTATCCGGTTTTATGGGGTTTTCTGGATTCTTTACAAATGTCTGGTTATCAAGAAGCTTAAATATCCGCTCGGATGAAGCCATTGCAGTCTGCATAATATTGTACTTTTCTGACAGATCTCTTATGGGACGGAAGAACATTTCCGTAAACTGCAGGAATGCGAAAATAGTACCTATAGTCAGAGTGCTGTGTATTATTTCACCGCCGCCGTACCAGATAATCAGACCAATGGCAATTGAGCTTAAAATTTCCACTCCCGGGTAGAAGAGCGCATAGTAAAAAACTGATTTAATATTTGCGCCGCGGTAATCGGAATTTATAGAGAGAAACCTTTTAAGCTCGTCTTTTTCTTTCCTGAAGATCTGCACTACATTCATTCCTGTAACATGTTCCTGCATGTAGGAATTTAGCCTCGCAAGGTGAAGCCTTACATCGCGGTAGCTCTCCCGGGCTTTCTTCCTGAAAAGAAAAGTGCCGTAAATAAGAACCGGGAAGACGGCTAATGTTACAAGGGAAAGTCTGAAATCCATAGCGAACATAAATACCAGGATCCATACAATATTAAAGATATCGCTGAAGATCATAACTATTCCGGATGAGAACAGTTCGCTTAACGCTTCAACGTCGTTAGTTGTCCTTGTTACTATCCTTCCTATCGGAGTCCGGTCGAAGAATTTCAGAGCCAGTTTCTGTGTATGCTGAAACAGCTGTGTACGCAGATCATACAGCGTCCTTTGTCCCAGGTATTGAGTAAAATAGGTAAGGAAGTATTGGATCACAGCCTGGAAGAGCAGTATTCCGAGAAGAATAAGACTTATAATTATTAATCCATGATAATCCGATTTGGTTATATAATCGTCAACGGCAACCTTTGTAAGGTAAGGCCGTAAAGGGATTAAGGAAGCCACAACAATATTCATCAGGATGGCAAATATTACATACTTCCTGTATGGTTTGATGTAACTAAGCAGGCGCTTCATCAGCTTTGAATCGTATGCTTTACCTAAAACTTCTTCTTCACTTTTATAATCATTAGCCATAATTTATTTCAACTCCTCAAGCTCTTTCTCCAGCAGTTGTTTATAATGCAGATCGGCATAAATTCCATTAAGGGATACCAGTTGTTCGTGTGTTCCTTCTTCCGCAATCTTTCCGTCAGAAAGAACGATTATCTTATCTGCGTCTTTCACGGTTGAGATCCTGTGACTTATAATTAAACTTGTTCTCCCCTTCATAAATTTTTTCAGGTTCCGTAATATTTCCTCTTCGGTATTTGTATCGACTGAAGAAAAAGAATCATCAAGTATCAGGATCTCCGGGTCAACAGCAAGGGCTCTTGCAAGGGTTGCTCGCTGCTTCTGACCTCCGGAAAGAGTAATACCTCTTTCACCGCTTATTGTTTCATAACCCAGCGGGAATGATTCTACATCCTTATCAAAATTTGCTATAGCCGAAACTTCCTTTACCTTCTCAAGGCTAACCTCTTTTGCTCCATAGGAAATATTACTAAGCAGGGTATCTGAAAAAAGAAAGGGTTCCTGCTGTACATAACCAATATTTTTTCTGATTACATCAAGAGGGATCTTTTTTATATTCTTCCCGTTTATAAGCAGCTCTCCTCCCGTAACATCATACAGTCTTGGCATTAGATTGATTAATGTGGTTTTACCGCTCCCTGTATATCCCATAATGGCCACGGTTGAGCCTGCCCGGATCTTCAGGTTGATATCCTTAAGCACAAAAGGCAGATGCTCGCCGTATTTAAAGGATACCTTTCGGAATTCTATATCGCCCTTCAGGTTCAGTATGTTCGTATCGGTATCCCCATTATCTTCAATCTCATAATGCTCGTGTAATATCTTGTTCAGCCTCTTCATACTGGCTTCGCCCTGCTGAACTATATTCACAACCCAGCCGAATGCGATCATCGGCCAAATAAGTATACCCAGGTAAAATATAAATGCGGTTAGTTCACCCAGGTTCATTGTACCCGAAATTATCTTACCTCCGCCAACCAGAACTACGATGATAAGCGACAGCCCTGTTATGAGAAACAGAATAGGCATAAGCATAGCCTGTACTTTCACCATCCGCATATTCTTTTCAAGATAATCCCTGCTCATTTTTTTAAATGACTCAATCTCACCTTCCTCCCTTACGTATGATTTAATCACACGGATCCCCGAAAAGTTTTCCTGGGCTTTTGTTGTCAGTTCGGCAAATTGTTCCTGAATTTTTGTAAACCTTTCATGGATCTTTCTGCCTATCTTGTACACCAGGAATGAAAGCAGAGGAAGGGGGAGTAGAGTGTACAAAGTCAATGAAAAATTCAGTGATATCATTAAGGCAATTACCATCGTCAGTCGTATTGTTGTGTCCATTGAATACATAACGGCGGGACCAAGGAATGCTCTTACTGCATTGATATCATTGGTGGCGTGAGCCATCACATTACCGGTAGAATTATTCTGAAAATATCTTAGAGGCAGCCTTTGAATATGACTCCAGAAATCTTCTCTCAAATCAAATTCAATTTCTCTGGAAACAACAATAATTGTCTGCCTGATGAAGAACCGGAATGTTCCTGCGAATACGGCGGCTATTACTATTAGCAGTCCGTAATTGAAAAGCTGACTCACAGTAACATTTTCGCTAAATGAATTAATTGCATCTTTCAACAGAAGAGGTATATAAACGGCGCCGATATTGGAGAGTATAATGAATACTATACCCCAGCCAAGTTTTTTCTTGTAGCGGAGGAAATATTTTTTCAGTGTGAATAAATTTTTCATAAAGATAATTTCATATAATACCTGCCGGCTGCCTTGAAAGTGGAATTGTCGTTTCGAATGATCTGTCCTGCTCTGCGCGGAGAGGGTGAAATCTGATTTCTTTGCGCTCGAAGCCGAAAGACTCTTTCGAAATAACAATAACAGACCTCAACGGGCAGTCCGGGTTAATTTTTTTATTTTAATTAGTATCTGTAAAAGTCCGATTAAACTAATCTATAATATCAAAGCCGGTGTATTTACGCAATACTTCAGGGACGGTAATTTTCCCATCTCCGGTTTGATAATTTTCAAGTATAGAAACCATTAACCTGCTGGTAGCAAGTCCTGAACCATTAAGCGTATGAACAAATTCAGGTTTCTTCGTCGTCTCCGGTCTGAATCTGATATTTGCACGCCTGGCCTGAAAATTTTCAAAGTTGCTGCAGGATGATGCCTCAAGCCAGCGGTTCTCAGCAGGCGACCAGGTTTCGATGTCGTAGCATTTTGCTGCGGAGAAACTCAAATCGCCTGTACATAATAATAAAATTCTGTAAGGTATTTTTAATGCTTTTAAAATATCCTCTGCGTCATTTACGAGTGCCTCGAGTTCGTCGTACGAAGTTTCAGGCTTAACCAGTTTTACCATCTCGACTTTATTAAACTGGTGAACACGCAGGAAACCTTTTGATTCTTTCCCGTAGGAACCAGCTTCCCTTCTGAAACAAGCTGAATAGCCAACGTGTTTTATTGGCAGATCACTTTCACTGATTATTTCATTCCTGTAAATATTTGTAATAGGAACTTCAGCTGTGGGAATCGGGTAAAGGTCGTCTTTATCAATAGCATACATATCATCTTCCATTTTGGGAAGCTGTCCGGTACCTTTCATTGATTCACGGTTAACCAGGAAGGGTGGGAATACTTCTTTATAATCATGATTCTGCAAATGAAAGTCGAGCATAAAATTAATTAATGCCCTCTCCAGAGTTGCGCCTTTACCTAAATACAGCGGGAAACCGGAACCTGAGATCTTGGCACCTCTTTCAAAATCAAGAATCTTTAAATTCTTACCGAGCTCAATGTGATCTAAAACCATTCCTTCCTTTTCAAAGGAAAATCCAGCAGGGACCCATTGTCTTACTTCGATGTTATTTTCTGCTGTTCTACCAACAGGAACAGATTCGTGAGGCATATTAGGAACATACATCAAAATCTCATTTAACTCGTTTTCAACTTCGCGCAGCCCCGAATCAATTTCAGTAATCTGATCAGAGACGATCTTCATGGACGAAAGGAGTTCGGAAACATCCTTCCCCTGCTTTTTCAATACCGGGATCTGCGAGGATACCTGGTTTCTTTCAGATTTAAGTTCATCACCGCGGAGTATAAGGTCCCTTCTTTTTTCGTCAAGAGCCAGGATCTCATCAACCCTGTCCTTTTCATTTTTGTTTTTTATACCCTGCTTTACTGCTTCAGGATTTTCGCGGATAAATTTTAGATCAAGCATTAGTACGGTTCTGATTTTTTTAGTTTTAAATTCTTGTTATTTAACTACTATATTATAAATTTTATTCTTAACATAAATCTCTTTTACTATTGTCTTTCCTTCCGTATGTCTTATAACCTTCTCATTTTCAAATATAGTTTTCTTGACTGCTTCCTGGGTGCAGTTGAGAGGAACTTCTATAGTATCTCTCAGCTTTCCGTTTACCTGCACCGCTATATTTACGGTATCGGCAGTGAGAGCTGCTTCATCATATTTATACCATACTGGATTCACAAATATTGAAGTTTCATTCCCGAGTAGTTCCCTGCACTCTTCCGCCAGGTGTGGAGCAACGGGGGCCAGCAGAATAGCAAACCTGCTTAAAGCATATAACTTAATTTCATCTGAACATTTATCTATGCTCTTAAGCTCATTTATTAGCTCCATCAGGGAGGCAATAGCTGTGTTAAATCTGAAGCTGCTTATTTCTTCTTCAAATTTCTTCATTGTCTGGTTTGTTTTTCTGTAAACTGCCTTCTCATCTGCATTAAGGGAATTCATATCAAAGATATCAGGAACAGAAGTCTGCTTTAATAATCCCTTAAACCTGTTAAATAATTCATAAGACCTCTGCACAAATCTATCAACTCCGGAAATTCCCTTATCGCTCCAGTCACCGCCAAGCTCATATGGACCCATAAACATAAGGTACATCCGGAAGACATCAGATCCATAATGGGATGTAAATTCATTCGGGTTAATTACATTACCCCGCGCTTTTGACATCTTCGCGCCCTGGTAGGTAATAGTTCCCTGGTGAAGAAGATTCCGGAAAGGTTCATCGCTGTCTGTCCATCCCAGATCTCTCAGAAATTTATGAATAAACCTGGCATAAAGAAGGTGCATCGTGGCATGCTCGGCTCCTCCGACGTACATATCCACCGGCACCCAATTGTCACTTTTCTTTTTATTAAAAGGTGCATCCTTAATATGAGGGTCCAGGTATCTGAAATAATACCATGAAGAATCTACAAATGTATCCATCGTATCAGCATCGCGTTTTGCATCAGAACCGCATTTGGGACATTTAACATTTATAAAGTCAGGATTGGCTGCAAGCGGAGATTCACCCGATGGTTTAAATTCAACTTCGTAAGGAAGAGTTACCGGTAGATCCTTTTCATTAACAGGGACGGTTCCGCAATCGGGACAATGGATAACAGGGATAGGTGTTCCCCAGTATCTTTGCCTTGAAATAAGCCAATCTCTAAGCCTGTAATTAATTTTTCGTTTTCCGAATTCTCTCAGCTCAAGGTAATCTATAATTCTTTGTTTTCCTATATTAGAATCAAGCCCGTTGAATTCATCTGAAAACACCATCTTGCCGGTCCCTGTATAAGCTTCCTGCAGTTCTGCATCAACATCGGTTTCCGGTTCAAGAATTACTTTTTTGATGGGAAGTGCAAACTTCTTTGCAAATTCAAAATCACGTTCATCATGTCCCGGTACGGCCATTACACACCCGGTCCCGTACGTCAGCAGAGCATAATCTGCAATCCATATTGGTATCTTTTCACTGTTCACGGGGTTAATTGCGTAAGCACCGATCGGGGTTCCTGTTTTCTCTTTAACGGTTGAAGTTCTTTCAATCTCCGACAGCAGCTTGACGGATTCCCTGTATGTATCTACATCTGCCTTATATTCAGAAGCAGTAAGCTTATCAACCAGCGGGTGTTCAGGAGCAAGCACTACATAGGTTACTCCGTAAAGTGTATCGGGACGAGTTGTAAAAACAGGAATCACTTCATCGCTTCCATCAACCTTGAAGTTGACTTCGGCTCCTTCACTTTTACCTATCCAGTTACGCTGCATAAGTTTTGTTTTTTCGGGCCAGTTGATTGTATCCAATCCCTGGAGAAGTTCCTCAGCATATTCGGTGATCTTGAAAAACCATTGTGTTAGGTTTTTCTGTATCACAACAGCACCGCACCTTTCACAGGTTCCATCAGCTTGAACCTGTTCATTGGCCAATACCGTTTGATCGTTGGGACACCAGTTAACAGGAGCATTTTTTCTGTACGCCAATCCCTTTTCGTACAGCTTCAGAAACAGCCACTGGTTCCATTTATAATATTCGGGATCACAGGTCATCAGTTCAGCATCCCAGTCGTACATACAGCCCATCGTCTTTAACTGCTGACGAATATCTGCTATATTCTGCATTGTGCTGTCATAAGGATGAACACCTGATTTTATTGCAAAATTTTCAGCCGGCAGACCAAAAGCATCGTAACCTATCGGTTCAAAAACGTTGTATCCGGTTAATTTTTTATATCTTGCCCAGGAATCATTGGGGCCGTAATTATACCAATGGCCTACGTGAAGTTTTGCACCGGAGGGATAAATAAACATTACAAGTGAATAAAGTTTGTTTTCCGACTTACTCAGATCGGTCCTGGCAACCCTGTTTTCGTCCCAGAATTTCTGCCATTTTAATTCAATCTCGGAAAAAGGATATCTCATTTTTACTTTGTTTCGAATTTAAAAATTAACTTCAAATTTACCGAAAATGAGAAGGAATTCAAATTAAAACAACAGGGTCCTCACAATAAGAATTAATTAGCATCATAGATATTTTTAAATAAATTGCATATCATTAATATATCTTATCAGGCAATTAAATGAGAATTTCACTTACAGACATAATTGCTATTATAGCGGCTTTACAGCTGTTTATCTTCTCCTTCTTCCTTTTTAACCTGAAAAAGGGAAACAGATTAAACCAGTTGCTGCTCTCGGCTTTTTTGTTTGCCAATGCAATGTATCTTGCCGGTTACCTCCTCTTCGCATTTTTTGAATATATTATGCCTGTTGGTGTACATTTCTTTTTTATCGGAACAGCTTTCGGATTTCTTTTCGGACCGCTTTTATTTCTATATACGAGTTCATTGACGAAGGATAATTTTCAACTAAAGAAGCGCGATTTCCTTCATGCTATCCCTTTTCTTGTCTATAATATATTGTATGCTGTATTTTTTCATTTTGAGCCTGCTTCGCTGAAAATCAGGATGCTTCAGCAGGGCATCATACTTCCACATTCTCTTGGTTTCTGGGTAAGTCTTCTGATGAATATTCAGATCCTGATATATATGACGGTGACTCTGTTTCTTGTTATAAGTTACAGCCGGAGGATTAAATCCCTTTATTCGATGATTAATCATCTGGAACTTGGCTGGCTTGAGCTCGTCCTTTATGCTTTTCTTTTTATGTGGCTTATAGATTTTACACAGTTCCTGCTGCGTAGTACTTCAGGAATTTCTCAGGAACTCTCTGGTTACCTGACGTTAACATCAATTACGATAAATTTTGTTTTCGCAAATCTTGTTATTTATAAAGGATTAAAACAGCCTTTACAATTTTTCGGTATTGAAAAGGAGCTGCCGAAATCAAAAAGTGATCGTTCTGTTCTCCCGGCTGAGGAATCCGAAAAATACCTGGAAAAACTAGTGAGTTATATGGCATCTGAAAAACCATATTTAACTTCTACACTTACTCTTAAGGAACTGTCCGACAAACTGGAAATGAACCCGAGGTTTCTGTCAAAGATTATACATGAGAAAAGAAATCAGAATTTCTTCGATTTTATAAATGGATACCGGATTGATGATGCAAAAATGATTCTTTCAAATCCGGCAAAAAGAAAGATGACAATACTTGAGGTTCTGTATGGTGTAGGATTTAACTCCAAGTCTGTTTTTAATACGACATTTAAGAAGTGCACTGGGGTTACACCCAGCCAATACAGGAAGAAATACCTTCCGTATCATTCACACCACGCCATTCAGAAATCAGCTTCCTAGACCGTTCATCATTCCAAGGGTAAGAAAAAGGTTCGGATTCATGCATCAGGACGACTTTAGTCCCTCCTCTATATAGATTTCACAAAGGATTTTATAACAATAAATCACGGAGGTCAAAATGATTCGTTTTTTCCTGACCATTTGTTTTTTCCTTGGAATTCTTTTTCAGGGAGTATTTGAGGCAAGCGTATTAAATGTTCCTGATGATTATAGTACAATTCAGGCTGCTATAAATGCTTCACAGGACGGGGACACTGTCCTGACTGCAGAAGGCACATATCAGGAGAATATAAATTTCTCAGGCAAAAATATAATTGTGGCAAGCCGGTATATCATTGATAACGATCCGTCACATATTCTGAATACCATAATCGACGGCAGCAATCCGGTTCAACCAGATTCTGCAAGCTGTGTGAGAATAGTTTCAGGTGAAGACAGTACAGCTATGCTTGTGGGATTTACATTAACCAGAGGCACAGGCACAAAGTGGGTTGATGAACATGGTGCTGGCGTTTACCGAGAAGGAGGTGGAATCCTTATCACATTTTCCTCCCCTACCATTAAAAATAACTTAATCATTAACAACGAAGCTATCGATCGTACAGGAGTTACCAGTGCAGGCGGAGGAGGAATAAGGGCAGGCGACAGCAATGCACATATTTATAATAATATCATTGCGGGGAATAAGGGTCGCTATGGTGCGGGAATCGTGTGGAACTATGCCGCAGGGGAAATGAAAAATAATATCATTGTAAACAATACCGGCGGCGAAGATTTCGGTGGAGGCGGTGTATGGACATTGGCTATGGGTGCAACGATAATCGATAATAATGTGATTGCTTATAATTCCGTAGCCGGAAGCAGCGGAAATGGAGGTAAAGGTGGAGGTATCCTTATTTGGTCAACATCCATTAAAGCAAAGAATAACATTATCTGGGGAAACACACAGACGAACGGAGATCAGGTGGCGGTTACGGGAGGCGGAATTGCAGAAATAATGTATAGTGACGTTGAGGGTGGTTTTAGCGGTGACGGCAATATTAATCAGGATCCGTTGTTCGGTGAGATATTTCTGCTGGATTCTGATTCACCTTGTATAGATGCCGGTGATCCTGATCCGCTATATAACGATCAGGAAGACCCCGTTAATCCTGGTTATGCTCTCTTTCCATCAATGGGAACACTTAGCAATGATATGGGAGCCTACGGGGGGCCTACTAGTACAATCCTGCCGGTAGTGCTTACTTCAATCAAAGAAGAAGAATCAGGCGGTAGTTTACCAGGAACGTTTCATTTGTATCAGAATTACCCTAATCCATTTAACCCCGAAACCACAATAAGATTTTCGGTTCCTTCAAAAAGCTATGTTTCTTTGAAAGTTTACAACCTTTTAGGAATGCTTATTACAGTTTTGTTCAGTGGAGAAAAGCAGGAGGGAGTATATGAGATAAACTTTAATTCAGAAGATTTTGAACTGCCAACCGGAGTTTACTTTTATCGGCTGGAATCAGGCAATTTTTCATCTACAAGGAAACTCTTAGTAATTAAATGAGTAATAATTGCTAAGATTACATTATTGTTTGATCACCCGGTAGAATTCCAGCATCATATATTCAGGAATTCAATAGTGTACCCCGACAGCACACTATTTATCCGGGTGATTTTATTATAACCCTGAATTAATACCATTGCTTGTAACATTAATCTTCAAAATATTCTGATCCGCTTCTATCAATAAATCCCCACCTGTCTCCTATTTTGACAGAGATTAGCCCGTTTCTGATCTCTCCGATTTTATCATATTTGATAGGAGTAACACCTTTACCATTTTTATCTATTAAACCCCACCAGTCATTTAACCTTACATAAGTAATGCCATTAGAGAAAGACCCGACATCATCGAAATTCCCGGGAATAACCTTCTCACCTTTCCGGTTAATAAATCCCCATTTCCCTTTTTCTTTGATAGGAAGATAATCCTCTCTTAGTTCACCGATTTCATCATACCGGATTGGGGCCACACTCTGTGCACCGGTGTTCAGGAGGCCCCACTTTTCATTTAACTTAACCGGGAAAAGTCCGTCCAGAAAGTCTCCTATTTCACTGTATTGCACAGGAATAATTTCTTTGCCTGAATGATCTATAACTCCCCACTTCCCTGAAAAAACCACACGGCCGTCATTCTTCTTTATGCCGAAATTTACTTTTGCAAACCCGGTATGAAAATCTTCCATCTCATCATATTTAATCTGTGTGATTTCTTTCCCTGAAGTATCGATGAACCCCCATTTATCATTTAATTTTACCCTTACCCGGTCTTCAATGAAAGAACCAACCTGGTCATATTTAACAGGGATTACAATATCCTTTTTTGAATTGCAGAAGCCCCATTTATCAGCTTTACGGTAGGGAATAAGCCCTGGTAAACTGGTTTTCATCTATTCATCTCCTGAAAAAAATTATTTATTTCTCAATATTATCATTTTATCGGACGCTTTATAAGTATACGCTTAAAGGCCGCTTATTTCAATATCGTTTTTCACCTCTGAAACGTATCAAATAAAAAAACCCCTTAAGTGTGCTGCTTAAGGGGCGTTAGGCCTTTGTTGAGGGAACATATATTTGCCCGAGGGGGAGGCAAATACCAAGCCAAATTAAAAATACATATTCAATAAAATCAGGACTTCAGCAGCAGCGTCCGCTTTTACAGATACCAGATTCAACTGCTGTGCCACAAGATTTTTAATCTTGCCAAAAAAACTGAGATAAGCGTTAATTACATCTTCGGGATTTTTGCTCTGATGAATTTCCGATACAAGGGTAATTTTGTAACCGGCTATATTTTCCTGAAAAGTCTGGAGATTATTTCCGTATATACCTAATACTTTTACGAGATTTTCTAAAACCTCATTACGATAGCTGGTAAATTCATTGGCAATATCTTCGGCTGACTGTCTGCTTTCAAGATTTTTCTGAAGGTTTACACCTGCTTCGATGATCATATTGACCATTGAGGGATCAGCTCCCAGCTTTTGAAACTCCGCTAATACTGAAGCATATAAGACCCCCGCTCTAATCTCTGAGGTCCTTCTTAAAAACTCAAATTCAAGCAGGGAGTTAATTCCTTCAATTTCTTTCATAAAGATCCTTAAGGAAGCCTCAAGTACTTTACTGAAAGTTTCAGACTGCATGCCCACATCAACATAAGTATCTGAAATTGAATATAGATAGTTGTTAAGAGCTGCATGCTCGGCGTTTTCAGACAAAGCATAATAAAGATCTCTGTCAAGTGCAGTCTGGGCAGCATTTTTCGCGACAATTATCTGCTGCCACTGTGAAGTAGTTCCGCCTATTTCAGGCTTCAGCATAGTTTCTTTTTCAGCAATAAATCCAAGGTTAACAGCGTTCACAACTACATCCATCAATTCTTCGTTTTCACTAATTATTGCTGCGATTTCATCATTTATCAAAATTCTGACTTGAGTATAATCCAGGTTTAAATCAGTATCATGAGCCCTGATATACAAATCAGCTGAGAGGGTTGTGACGTTGTCTAACGGCTGAGAGTAAACGGCAATTCCTGGTTTTACACTTGTTGTAAGAATACCTCGCCACTCCTTACTTCCTTGTTCAGCCTGCACCAGGAGGCTGCCTACACCGTCAAGATTGGTTTCAAGAACAAACTTTCCGTCAGATTTGGTATTAACATCTCCTACAGAAACAATCTCGGTATTTCCCTCCGCACTTAATCTTAAGAGCCTTACGGTAATACCTTGTGTCCCGGTAACATCGCTAACTTTTCCTGCAACCTTTGCCGTTACTTCCTCAGTCTCTACAGAAACTTCTTTACTGCAGCCAATTAAAGTCCCAATAAAAAAAAGAACAATTATCAAGAAATAAATCTTATTGTATAAATTTCGGCCGTCAAAGCCTTTATTTTTCAACATTTAATATACCTGGTGAAATAAACTCTCCCCCAGGATTTTCACTGTAGGTAACCAAAGTTGTGCCAAAGGTCAAATTGTGGGTTTATTACAAGAAATCACATATTATCAGATTCAGCTTGTGCTGTTGAACACGAAAATTATGCGTAGCCTTGAAACTAAATGCAGGGTAGTAAAAGTGGAAATTAGAAAGAATACTTAAAATTTAGGGTTAAACCCCTGAACTGATTGAAAGTTAGGCTGGAATTACTAAGTATCTCATTATCCGTATTTTCGTCGGAGAAAAAGAGCAGATCGAGCTGTGAATAAAACCAGACAACACCGAAACTGATTAAAGAAATATTTCTGTATTTATAGGCATCATTGTAATCTACATACCGGGATTCTATCATTTTCGGATCCGCTTCAATAAGGTATGCCTTCTCCTTTTCTCCCGACTGAATAAAGTAGTAAATAGAGGCTGCTAATGATGCCGATCCCAGAATAGTCAGGAAAACACTCTTAAAATTAACATCGAGGTATAATTGTCCAAGGCCTGGTATTATCAGTGATCGTGCTATCGCATTTTTCATTCGGTTCTCATGCAGTACATCATATTCAACTTTCGGAATGAAGACAGTATCTATCCTCACTACTGTCCTCGCCTCTACGTCTTTCTGCTGCTGAATATAATTTGCCTTAACCTCTTTATAAAATGATATTATTTTGGGAGAGATCTTTGTGGAATCCAGCGAATATGAAGTATCAATTCTTAAAATCTCGATAAAACTTTTTTTCGCTGCATCGTCTTCCGATAAGGAATAATGCGATATTCCCTTAAGTTTATAAATATTCAGAACTTCATTTCTTGTCAGCGGAGTTTTTTTCAGCAGAAGCTTGTTAGCAATCGAAATAACATCACCGTACTTAAATTGGTCGAATTGCCGTGCCATTAAAGCCAGGGAGTCCTGAACGTTCAGAGAATCCTGATTCACAGCTTTGATTTTGAGAGTATCAGAAGAAAAAGAAGAATCGGGAACTGAGACTGGTACGACAAGAGAATCGTTAGATATAGCAGACGAATCGTTTTCCTGCGCCCAAACAGGGAAAAAAAAGCCCGCTACTACTATGTAAAAAAGAAAGGCTTTAACAGTAGTACGCATAAATAAAAATATTTTGCTTCGGATTGGGTAAAATTACATGAAAGTTAAATAATATGCATACATTTTTAATTAGTTGGTGTATTCTCGAAACTGAAAGTTACTTCACTGGTATCCTTAGCAGTAATCTTAACGATTTTTATCAGTGTGTCTGCGTATTGCTTATTCGTAATTTTCACATTATACCTGCCCGGATACAGGTTTATAGGTTCCCGCAGTGGGGTGGTTCCAACATGTTTCCCGTCAATAAATACCTCTCCCCAGGGCTGTACTTTACAATCGAGACTCCCGGTTAACTCCGGGAAATTTATTTTTACCGACTCAATTTTATCATTCGAGATATTAATTCTTCTGACGTAAGGAGGATAATCTGGATGAACAAGCTTAACAACATGCTTTCCGGGGTCAAGCTGTATATATTCATCAAGAGGTGTTGTATCTACTTTCTGATTATCTATATACACATCAGCATAAGGTTTGGCCTCAACAAAAAGTTTTCCCGGAAGCAGTGAGCCTGCAATGTTGTTTTGTGCATTATCCTTGTTAAACATTTGCAGAAAAGTATTCCTGGAATTTTTGTCTGTGAAAGAGTAATTCTTTTCAGCAAGGTTAGGATTGATTACTTCACTTCTTTCCGGTTTAAGAAAATAATATAAGCCTGCAGATATTATGATCATAACAACTAAGACAGAGGTTCCGATAATAAAATATTTACCGGTCTTTTCTTCTTCAGCCTCTTCAATTTCTAACTTGAGGTCGTGATTCGACGCCTGAATACCAAGAATGCTTAAAACTTCCTCGGCCGACTGAAATCTTTTATCAGTAGTCTTTTTCAACAATCCTTTAAGTATAGTCTGGATATCCTCAGGAAGATGGGCAACCTTTGCGCCAATATCCTCTTCATTAAAAGTCAGAATCTTGTTTATTGTCTCATTTATATCTTTTCCGAGGAAAGGATTTTCACCTGTAAAGAGTTCAAGCGCAACAATTCCGGCAGAAAATAGATCTGATTGCGGATGGACGGTTTCACCTCTTATCTGTTCGGGCGACATATAACTGGGGGTGCCCACTATTGATGATTGAATGGTAAGTTTTGTTTCGTCCTGCATTAAAGCAAGACCGAAATCCGCTATCTTAAGCTCGAGTCTCGGGTTAACCAGCAGGTTTTCCGGTTTGATGTCACGGTGAACTATATGATTTTGATGCGCAGCATTCAGAGCTTTCATAAGCCTGATCACCAGCGATCTTTTCTGTTCGAGAGTATAATTATTCTGCCTGATTATACCTCTAAGATTTTTACTTTCGAAGTATTCGAAGGAAATATAGAAGTGATTCTTAAACATTCCAAAATCAAGTACTTTAATAAGGTTCGGATGTTCAAGCTGAGCAAGTATCTTTGCCTCTCTTTTAAACCTTGCAAGAATAGTCTTATCAGAAAGTTCATCTGTATTCAGGGTCTTTAAGATGATCTTCTTACCGAGATATATATGATTTGCGAGGTAAACTGTTGTATACACATCTTTTTTGATGGTATCGATTATCTCGAACTTATCATATAATATTTCTGTGGAGGTATTCTGCATTAAACTTTTTCTTCAATCTCCTTCAGTTTCAGCTGAACCCATCTGACTGAAACACCCAGAGATTTTGCTGTTGCGGTCCTGTTTCCGTTAAATTCTTTTAGTCTCTTAATAAGAAGCATTTTTTCAAAATCTCTCAATGTACCGCCGAATTCCATATCTCCTGATTCTTCTTCAATAACAATATGTTCGGGCATCAGCTTGTCAGTGTCGCATAATATTATAGCCCGTTGAAGAACATTTTCAAGCTGCCTTACGTTTCCCGGCCAGCTGTATTCCTCAAGGTTTTTCAAAGTTGCTGAAGCTACCCTGATATTTTCGCTTGAATACTTCTTGATGAAATAATCAACCAGCAGCGGTATATCGGTTCGTCTTTCTCTCAATGGGGGAACCCTTATAGGAAAAACATTAAGGCGATAGAACAAATCTTCACGGAATGATCCGTCTTTAACCAATTGTCTTAAATCTTTATTCGTCGCAGCTACTACTCTTACGTCAACCTTAATTATTTGTGTGTCACCAAGTCTCATTATTTCTCTGTTCTGAAGAACACGAAGTAATTTAGCCTGCAGCGCCAAAGAAATGTCAGCTATCTCATCCAGGAAGAAGGTGCCTTCATTAGCCACCTCAAATAATCCTTTTTTATCGTTATTTGCTCCAGTAAATGCTCCCTTTTTATATCCGAACAATTCACTCTCAAGAAGAGAATCAGGTATCGATCCGCAGAATTGGGCAAGATAGGGGAGCTCTCTTCGGCGGCTAAGATTGTGTACCGCCCTGGCAACCAGCTCTTTTCCTGTACCGCTTTCACCAAGAAGTAGAACCGTCGCATCCGTTCCCGCGACCTTATGAATAAGCGTAGCAAGTTTCTGCATTGCAGGACTATCTCCTATTAATTCGGGGATATTCTTTGATGCCTGCAGTTGATTCCTGAGGATAATATTTTCATCTTCAAGCGCTTCGAACCTGGTTATTCTATCGAGTGCTAATGAGACGAGGTTAGAAAAGAAATCAAGAAAGACCATGTTCTCTTCAGTGAACTCTTTCCTGTTTATACTGCTGTCTACTAGTATAACACCCCAAACGTTATCATTTTGTTTTATCGGAACACCAAGAATGGATTTTATGTTGTGGATCTGGATACTCTCAAACTGCGAAATGTTTGGATCGTTCTGCACATCATGATATAGTACGGGGTCTCCCCTTTCAATTACTTTCTGAAGGATGCCGGAGGAAAAAACAGATATATCTTCGATACTTTGCTGTTCCATATTCCTGGCGCCTATGATTGAGAACTTATTTGTTTCAGAATCATACTTTACAAATAAACCTCTGTCTGCATGTAATACTCTGATAATTACGTCAAGAGTTTCTTTTATCAGACTGTCCTGATAGGTTGCTGAATTTAACGCCTGGCTGATTTTATACAGAGTCTCGAATTGTTCTTTACCGATTTGTTTAATATTCTCAATTGTCTCTGCAGAGCCGTTCATTCTCAAATTTTGTCTCCATTATTGTATATTAAAAGATGCAGGAACTGAGCGATCTTTGTTTTTAAAATCATCGATAACCCATATAACCCACCAATAGCTGCCGGCATCAAGGTTCTCAATTGTGAAGGATGTATCCTGTGCTGAAATACTATCCTTGCTGAATACTATCTGGCTCCCATCATTAGTAGATATCTCAACTTTATACCGAAAAGAATAACCTGAACTAAATCTATCCCAGGATAAATCGAAAGGAACTGAAGATACTACCTGTTCATTCGATGGTAATAAACCGCTAACCTGGTTTGTTATTATTCTCTTAACTCCGCCTCCGGGAAGTACCGAATTTTCTCCCAGAACGTTCCTTACCCGGAAGTTAAATATCAGTCCTATTGATTGTTCGATATTTGTAAGGCCAAGTTCCTGGGGTGTTAACTGGGTAAGAAACATCTTGGAAGCAATATCAAAATCCATTGCTTTCATCAGGCCCAGGTGATCATTTATTATGTAAACAGTATCTATATCATTATCTATATCTTTAACCATTGTCTGAATAACAAGTGCGCTCATCACTGAAGGGGGATTGGAGGAATTTAGCACAATACTATAAATAGAAAGGCTATCAAGTGAAGGTATTTTGTTCAAGTTCACCTGTTCATTAACTTTACGGCTTCCTGCCCAATCCACCATTATAGTATCATTATGGTAGCCATCTTTGCGAAAAATCAGTCGACCATTTTCGGTCTTAACATTTGGAACTGAAAAGTTCCCTCTAGCATCTGAATAAACCATTTTATTACCTGGATTCCAGAATACTTCGACATCTTTTATGGGTGTGTAGGGAAGGCTGAACGTTTGAACCGTTCCTTCGATGGTACCGAGCTGATTATCACTGGAATTGGGATCCAGGGGGTTCTCTCTCGCGGCATCACATGAATTCAGGAGTATAGCCCCTGAAACGAGTAAAAAAGTTATTAAACTTTTAATTTTTTCCTCGGGCAAATACATATAAATGAAGAAAAAGTTTTGGATAATAGGAAAATTTTTCGTATCAACCTATATCCAACGGCACAATTTTTCGCACTAAATGTATAAAAATTATGGCTAATAAGTTAAGAAAAATTAATTAACTTGAATTTTTTACGGAGTGTGTACTAAAATAAGACGAAAAATCAGCGATTTTTAACCTATTCTATTCATTTTTCTACGATCAATTTTAATCTGTATTTTTCCTGTAGATTTTCCTGGCTTTTTTCCGGGTATGGCTGCAGTTCCACAAGACGAATTTTGTATTCTCCAGCCATTATATCTTTAGGTTCAAGATTTGTGTTTAACTCCTGAACTCGTTCCTTTTCACCAGGAAAATGAATAGATAATTCTACTTTTCCATTTCCGGCCCAAACGCACTCCACTCCTTTAGGGCATCGTGAATCTTCAATAACCCGGCTAAAAGTTATCTCCAAGCCTGATTCACGGACATCCACTTTTTGTCCCGGTCTGATAAAAAATTCTACATTTAGATCCGCGCTTACAACATCATCGCATCCGGTAATAACGATAAAAGTTATAAAGCCGGCCAGAACTGAGCAAATAGTATTTTTTATCTTCATTGGGTTTACAATCTGGAAAAAAAATTTGAATTAATCCACATTATTTTTTTTTAATTCTTTAATGAAATTGACTGCAATCACCACTACACGCGTTATTTAATCTGATTTTTATTTACAAAATTTTTGTTAGGAAATTGCTAATGTCAAAGTTCACATCATCTCTCTGTAGATTAATTGTATCTCTTGTCATTCTTTCAAGCAGCTCATCTTATTCACAATACTTCGGAAGAAATAAAGTTCAGTATAATGATTTTCAATTTAAAGTTCTGCATACTCCTAACTTCAACATTTATTTTTACCCTGAAGAGAGTAAAGGGGCTCATATTGCAGCCCTGATGGCAGAAAGATGGTACAAACGCCAGTCGTTTTTTTTCGGAGATTCCCTGCATGGAAAACAGCCTCTGGTACTATATGGAAGTTTTCCTCAATTCGTACAGACCAATATTATAGGGGGACAAATAAGCGAGGGTGTCGGGGGTGTAACCGAACCTTTGAGAAGAAGGATAGTTCTGCCCCTTGCTGGTCCGTTAAGCGAAACAAATCATGTAATAGGCCATGAATTGGTTCATGCTTTTCAGTATGATATAACCGGTGCGATGCGAAGTACATTTGGAGGTCAGGCGCCCCAGCTTTCAAAACTACCTCTCTGGTTCGTCGAAGGCATGGCGGAGTTCCTCACTCTTGGCCCTGATGACCCTTTTACGGCAATGTGGATGCGTGATGCTGTTCTGAATGAGATTCCTACAGTTGATGACCTTAATAACCCCGAATACTTCCCCTACCGGTATGGGGATGCCCTGTTGGCATACATAGCAGGGAAATATGGAGATAAAAAAATTGCCGACCTTTTAACCACCGGAGCATACCTGGGAAGCATTAATGATGCTACTGATACACTACTGCATGTTACTCCTGATTCATTGTCAAATCTGTGGGCTCAATCCCTCCATAATCAGTATGATTCTCTGAAAAATATAACAAAAAGACCTTCTGATTATGGTAAAAAACTGATCTCAGAGGATAATGGCGGTGAACTGAATATTGCTCCTGTATTAAGTCCTGATGGTAAAAACCTGGTATTCTTCTCTTCAAAAAATTTGTTTGCTATCGATCTTTTTCTTGCGGATGCTGAAACCGGAGAAATTAAAAGGACTATTTTGAGTACTGAACTTGATCCCCATCTTGAGAGCCTTGAGTTTATTAACTCCGGAGGATCCTGGAATCCGGAAGGTGATAAATTTATATTTCCTGCTGTTACTAAGGGAAGACCAGTCCTGTCAATCATCAATATCAGTAATGGTGACATTGAAAAAGAAAAAAGGTTTGAAAATCTTGGCGAGATATTGAATCCTTCCTGGTCGCCTGATGGAAGATATATTGTATTTTCTGGTCTTCAGGGCGGACTCACGGATTTGTTTATGTATGATCTTCAAACCGACTCTCTGAGGAGGTTAACTAATGATTCTTATGCTGAACTTCAACCTTCCTGGTCGCCTGATGGCAGCAGGATAGCACTCGTTACTGATCGTTTCACAACAGATCTTAAGGATCTCGACATAGGGAAATACCATCTCGCGCTCATGAATCCTGATAATGGGGAAATGACAGAAGTAGAAACTTTTAATGAGGTTAAAAATCTCAATCCGCAGTGGTCACACGATGGGAAAAGTATTTATTTTTTATCCGATCCTCAGGGAATCACCAATCTTTATAAAGTTAATCTCGATTCAGGAGATGTTACACAGATGACAAACCTGTTCGTCGGTATAACCGGAATTACTGCTATCAGCCCCGCCCTTTCGGTTGCCGGTCCAGATGATGAAATAGCAGTTAGTACCTTCGAGAAAAGAAAGTACAACATTTACAGGTTTAACAGTGTCAATCCGGAAAAGCCGGTGGAACTGAGTGGACCTGATCCTGCAAAACTTCCCCCTGAGACAAGGGCCACAAACTTGCTCGTTAACAGCTTTGCAGATCCCAATTATGGCCTGATGTCTGACAGCAGTTTCACAGTTACTGATTATTCCCCTTCTCTTTCTTTAACCGGAATCAGTCAGCCTTCAGTGGCAGCCGGAATTGATAGATTCGGAACTTATGTAGGCGGCGGAATATCTCTGCTGTGGAGCGATATGCTTTCCAACTATACTTTGTCTACTGCACTTCAGGTTCAGACAAATCCCGGCATATCCTTCTTCAATTCAATTTCTGCATTCGCAGGATATTTGAATACCGCTCACAGGTGGAACTGGGGTGTTGCGGTACAGCAGCTGCCTCTCATATACCTGGGTTTCGGCGCATACGGTCAGACTATAAATGGTGAACCTGCTTATGTTGAACAAAGAATTATTTATCAGGAAACTCACAGGGAACTGACAGGTATTTTGATGTATCCTTTCAGCCAGGTACTCAGGGTTGAGTTTACCGGGGGATATCAGAACATTACATATACAAATAGCGTGGAAACAAGAGCTGTTTCGTTAAATACCGGACAATTGATTCAAGATAAGACTGAGGACCTCAGTGCTTCTCCTGCAGTAAACCTTGCAACTGCAAGTGCAGCATTGGTTTATGATAATAGTTACTTTGGTGCTACCAGCCCTATCCTTGGTACGCGGTACAGACTTGAAGCAGATGAGTACGTAGGTTCCCTGTACTGGACGAATCTGCTGGCCGACTACAGACAATATGTAATGCCTATAATGCCTTTTACGCTCGCCGGCAGAATCCTGCACCTGGGACGGTATGGCAGGAGTGCTGAGGATGACCGATTATATCCCTTATTTCTCGGATACCCTGACCTTGTAAGAGGTTATCAGTATGGAACTTTTTCCAACTCGGAATCTGATCTCTTCAACAAAATTATTGGAAGTAAAATGCTTATTGCTAATTTTGAATTGCGTTTTCCGCTTCTGGGTCTGTTTGGAATAGGAGAAGGTTATTATGGCTTCCTTCCGCTTGAGTTCGGTGGATTCTTTGATACAGGACTCGCATGGGATCAAAATAACAAACCATGGTTCGCAGGCGGCGACAGGAAACCGGTAAGTAGTGCAGGTCTTGTTGCAAGACTAAATTTGTTCGGTTACCTGATAGGTGAGGTAGATTTCGTCAGACCGCTAAACAGGCGCGATAAAAACTGGATATGGGAATTTAATTTCTCCCAGGGATTTTAACCGGGCTTCAGACTGCTTCCCGGGTTTCGCTCATCAGCAGGTTAAAGTTATAAATTAATAAATCGAGTTTTTCAAGTATACCTTTCTGGTTGTCCTCAAAGAAGGGCTTATCTATTCCCAGCGTTAAACCGTAACAATTTAAATGAATGCCTTTCAGATTAAGTTTCTGAAGCCTCTTATGTAATACGATTAATTTTGTTTCCGCTTTATTGCAGATCAGAGATATCATCAGTCGATGCCCTAATGAATAGGTGAACCTGAAACCAGAATCTTTATAGTTTCCCCAGAGGACATATTTTATCTCATTGTCTGGATTACCCCCATCATCCTTCTGAAGGAAAAAACTTATTTTACTTCGATGGGTTTTGACAATATTGCAGAAGAGCACCCTTGTTTTATGGTAGTTAAAGAATCTCAGGAGGATGATTGCTGAAAAGACCGGAACAGTTACGATGATAGAACCTGCGATAGGATTGACCACCAGCTCGACAATATTATACTTCCATAAATCGAGCAAGCAGCCGCCTAAATATAATACCAGAAAGATCAGAGCCGTAATGCCAAGCATAAGACTCATCGAAAGCTTTATCTTCTCGTAATTCGAAATAAAATATTTTTTGAATCTCTTCAGCATTTTGTATTCAGAAGTGTTACCCTGAAGGTGTTGATCCAAACCTGAATTGTTGCTGCCATATGCCTTCCCTGCAAGTCCTTGCATATCTTAAAAGATAACTTAGCTTTTTCAGGCAAAGAAATCAATAAGGGCGGTTGGCGGGTTAATTTAGATGGGATTTAAGATATTTTCCTGTCCATGATTTTTCATTTGCCGCTATCTCTTCAGGAGTACCTGAGGCCACCACTTCCCCCCCTTTTTCACCTGCTTCGGGACCCAAATCTATTATATAGTCTGCACATTTTATTATCTCCAGGTTATGCTCAATAATAACTACTGAGTTATCTCTCTCCAGCAGAAGATTAAAGCAGTTCAGCAATTTTGAAATGTCGTCATAGTGCAGCCCGGTTGTGGGTTCATCAAAAATGAAAAGTGTATGCTTGCGATCCCGCTGGGAAGTAAGGTGAGATGCCAGCTTGATCCGTTGAGCCTCGCCGCCCGAAAGGGTGTTGGAAGGCTGTCCAAGTTTTATATAACCCAGCCCGACATCAGAGAGAACCTGCAGGTACTTAACTATCTTGTCATTTCCTTTAAAGAATTTTACTGCATCATCTACTGTCATATTTAGGACCTCTACCAGGTTCTTTCCGCGGTAAGTGATGTCTCGTATTTCTTTTTTATACCTTGTACCATTACAGTCTTCGCACTCAAGATAAAGGTCAGCAAGGAATTGCATCTCTACTTTTATAAATCCGTCGCCCTGACATGTCTCGCATCGTCCGCCGGGAACATTAAAAGAAAAGAAGCCCGGCTTGTAACCTCTTGCTCGCGCCTGGTGTGTTGAGGCAAAAAGCTCCCTTATAAGTTCGAAGGCTTTAATATAGCTTATCGGGTTGGATCGGGGTGTCTTCCCTATAGGTGACTGATCAACTATCTCAATTTCATCAATGTATTCTATGCCCTTTATATCGTCAAAGTCTCCGATCCTGGAAGGATTGAACCCCAGGTATTTTGCTATCCCACCGTATAATACATCGTGTATCAGTGTGCTTTTCCCTGAACCACTTACGCCTGTAATTACTACAAACTTATTCAAAGGAATCGATATATTCAGGTTCTTGAGATTGTGTTCCTTCGCGCCGGTAATCTTAATCTCTTTTGTTTTCCGTGTTCTCCTCTCAGAAGGAACAGGAATGCTGAGCTTTCCGGAAAGATACTTTCCGGTAAGAGAATTTTTATTTTTAATAACCTCTTCATAGGATCCAGCGGCAACGATCTCCCCCCCTGCTTCACCAGCCTTCGGTCCCATATCAATTAGTATATCCGCTGAACGCATCATATCGGGATCGTGCTCTACAATAAGGACCGTGTTGCCTATGTCTCTCAGGTTCTTTAATATGGCTATGAGCCTGTCATTATCTCTTGGATGGAGTCCTATACTTGGTTCATCCAGTACATAAAGAGTTCCGACAAGGGAAGAACCAAGTGAAGTTGCAAGGTTTATCCTTTGAGTTTCCCCTCCTGAGAGTGTGCTGCTTAAACGATCAAGCGTCAGGTAACCTATACCCACATTGTTCAGGAAAGTTAACCTCTTGATGATCTCTTTAAGTACTCTCTCACCGACCATAGCATCATATTCCGAAAGCTGAAGGTTGGAGAAAAATTCAAGTGACTGTTCAATTGGTATTTTAACTGTATCATAAATCGACTTACCCTCTATCTTTACCTGCAGAGCTTCCCTCCTTAAGCGGGATCCCTTGCACGCAGAGCATGTCGAATATCCCCGGTACCGGCTTAACAGAACACGGACATGCATTTTATATGTCTTGCTCTCAAGCTTTTCAAAGAAACGGTCAATGCCGATATAATCGCCGAACCCTTTCTGTACAGCAGTAACCTGCCCGGAATTTAATTCTTTGTAAGGAATATTTATGGGAATAGCGTACTGTTTGGCATTCTGTATCAGGTCGCGCAGATGAGTGCTGTACTTAGCTGAACGGAATGGAGCGATTGCACCATCAACTATACTCAGATTTGGATTAGGAACAACCAGGTTCATATCAATTCCTATGGTCTTACTGAAACCCTGACATACAGGACAGGCACCAAATGGGTTATTAAACGAAAAGAATCGGGGCTCCGGTTCCTCATACCTTATTCCGCAGCATTCATAGAACTTATTAAAATCTTTTTCTTCACCCGTTTCTGCGTTGATTATAACCAGCCGGTTCTCGCCTTCCTTAAAAGTAACTTCTATAGAGTCAGCCAGCTTTTCTCTTATCTCGCCGGGCGATACCTTAAACCTTTCAATTACAACCCGTATATCATCCTTTTTTTTCGGAAGTATCGCTTCCTCGCTGAGATCAACCATTTTGTTATTAAAATAAATCCTGAAGAACCCCCTCTTCTGCAGAAGATCTATCTCCTGCTTTACCGTAGTACCTTCATGAACATGAAGAGGAAATGTTAAATAAAATTTGGTGCCTGCTTCCTGTTCTTCCAGCCATTGGGTTACGGTTGTGGTCGTAGCTTTCTTAACTTCCTTGCCGCATTCAAAACAAATCGTCTTTCCAATTCTGGCAAATAGAAGCCGGAGATAATCATAAACTTCAGTGGTAGTTCCTACAGTAGAACGGGTGTTCCGTGCGCCTGTTTTCTGCTCGATAGCAACAGCCGGACTAATACCCTGTATAAAATCTACGTCGGGCTTGTTCATCCGCTCAAGGAACTGACGAGCATAAGCAGAGAGACTTTCCACATATCTTCTCTGTCCCTCGGCATAAATAGTATCAAAAACAAGCGATGACTTTCCGCTGCCGCTCACTCCCGTAAAAACAATAAGCTTATTCCTGGGTATTTCAAAGCTCAGATTTTTTAAATTATGTTCGCGGGCACCTTTAACTATTATTTTCTTTTCTTTGGCTGCCATTCGTTTTATATAAAATTAAAATTTCGGAACCTTTAATTTACAAAAAGATAGGAAAGAATTGGTGGTAAAAATGGGTGTATCATGCCGCTTTATCTTCAGAGGCGTCCTCGAAAAACCATAAATTGATGTTTAGAAATTGGGAAGACAATCCTGGTGACATATGTATTAAGAACATTTAATACTACACTTAGTGCGGTTGGTTTCCGGGTCGCCACATAGGTAAGTTTTCTTTCCTGGCTGTAATTCCGCGTTAGAATATTATGAAGATCACTTGCTGGATGTCTGTGTCTCAAGGGATTTTAACTCTTTGATCCGGTTATCGATCAACTCCATTTTTTCATCAAGCTCCTTAAGTTTCGCATTTATGTCGTCTTCATATTCAGCCTTATCCCAGTAACCTCTATTTTCAAAATAGCTCTTGAAAAGCCAGTTATGTTTGAGAGCTTCCATATTCTCGGCAAGGCGGGATGCGGCAAGTCTTGCATCGGAAGTTGTTTTTTCGATATTCGTCATTGTCTCACGCAAGGTTGAATCGAATGGACTTCCATTCACTAGCATTTCACCAAGAATACCTTTACCCCCTCTTACTCCTGTAAGTATTGAATCCAGGTCCGCTATTGTAGAATCCACATTGGTAACTACACTTTTAACCCCTTCTCCAAGGTTGTTAAAAAGGTCTGTAACCTTATCAAATTCTCCTGTAATAGACTGTAGACTTTTATCTGCCTGTTTTGTAAGATGTGTAGCATCAGTATATAATTCGTCATCCACAAGCAGTTTTCCAATAGATCCTTCGCCTCTGTTAACCCTGGAGACAATCTCAGAAAGGTCTTTGGTCATCTGTTTTGTATACTCCATTACCCCTTGAGTCTCTTCAATTACAGCGGAGATGCTCATCGGCTCCTTCGTGAGTATTGTTCCGCCTTCGCGGACACGATCTGCTGAAGCACTGCCTATTTGAATTACCACTACCTTATTGCCAACAAGTCCTTCAGTCTCAATCGTGGCTTTTGTGTCTGTTCTTATAAAACGGGCAACATCCTCTTTGATTTTCATCGTAACCTGCACCCGCCCGGTAGTATCATTAACAATCTGAACATCCTTAACTGTACCGACGTCAATACCGCTAAGCCTTACGGTAGCTCCGCTCTTTAATCCCTGCACTGTTTTGAAATAAGCCTTCACATTGAAAGTCGAGCTGAAAAGCTGTTCCTTTCCTCCGAGCAAAAAAATCGCCACAACTAGAATGGTTATGCCGAGGAAGATAAAAATCCCAATTTTTACAGTAGAAGTTTTTTTAGCCATAAATTTTCTCAACTATTTGCATCGACTATATCCCCGCTGAAAAAGTTTTTAAGAAAATTATCATCAGATGATTCAAGTTCATTAATATCACCTTCAAACTTTATTTTTGCATCCTTCAATACGATAGCCGAATTTGCTACAATTTTAGCACATATAAGATCATGGGTAACAACTACCGAGGTACTGTTAAGATCCTCCTGGAGTTCTACTATCAGCTGACTTATCTCCTTCGTTGTTATCGGGTCAAGGCCAGTAGTCGGCTCATCATAGAGTATGAGCATAGGCTCTGTTATAATCGTTCTGGCCAAACCGATTCGCTTCTTCATCCCGCCCGAAAGTTCAGCAGGTTTTTTATCTATCGCTTTTTCCAAACCTACTTTTTCCAGCACGGTTTTTATTTTTTCCAGTCGTTCATCCTGAGAAAAATCAAAATTCCTGATCAGGGGAAATTCAAGATTCTCCCTGACTGACATTGAATCGTATAAAGCCGATCCCTGAAAAAGAAAACCAATATGTTTCCTGATCTCATTCATTTCGTCTATCGGCAAATTAAGAACACTTTTTCCGTTTATTTCTATTTCACCGGAATCGGGTTCAAGAAGTCCAACCATGCATTTCAACAGCACGCTTTTTCCTGTTCCGCTCCGCCCGAAAACAACGAAGTTTTCGCCTTCCTCAACCTTAAAAGAAATGTCATCAAGAACAACGTTATCACCGAAAGATTTGGAGACATTCTTTACTTCAACCATTATTTTGCCCATATCCACACCGTGATCTTTACGAGTACCATATCCACAAGGAGTATTAATAGAGAAGACATTACCACAGCACTCGTAGAAGCTTTTCCTACACCTACCGTGCCATTCTCAGTGAAATATCCTTTGAAAGAACCGACAGCTCCTACGATAAATCCGAAAACAAAAGTCTTTAGAATCCCTGGAATCAGATCGGAAAACTCTAACGACTTGAATATAGCGTTAATATATAACTGAAAAGTTGTTCCTGTTGAAAGTTTCATTGCAACAAATCCGCCTATAATTGCCAGGAAATCCACATATAAGGTCAGGATCGGAAGAATAAATATACAGGCAAGAATTCTTGTTACAACCAGGTATTTATATGGATTAACTGCCGATACTTCCATGGCATCTATCTGTTCTGTTACCCGCATTGATCCAAGCTCCGCACCGATACCGGAACTCACGCGGCCGGCAAAAAGCAGTGCAGTTAGTACTGGACCAAGTTCGCGCACAACTGATAACGATACCATACTTGGTAGGTAGGCTTCTGCGCCGAATCTCTGCATAACTGGCTGACTCTGCATCGCCAGCACCAAACCTATTATAAACCCAGCGACCGTAACGATGGGCATCGTTTTAATTCCCAATTCATCCATATGTTTCTTTATCTCATTAAATTCATAAGGTGGAAGAAACACACTTTTGAAGAATCTGAGGGAAAAAATCGACAAACCAGCAACAGTAGTAAAAAAGTTGGTTAATGACTCGCTAAACTCAACCGGGTTATCTTTTTTAAGGCTATTCACTAATTAGGTTTCGTTGGTAAATAATTTTGTTAGCAATAAAGAAAATAATAAAAAATGTTTCTGAAAGAAAGGATGTCCTGATTATCATTTTGTTAATTAGTGAGTTGCAACATATTATTTTACAAAAACTTACAGGGAAATACGGTAAATGGTGAACAATTTTTATCAAACAATTTTATTTCCGTACAAGCGACGGTTTGTAATTTTTTTCACCAGTTGATTCAATAATTCATTTCATACCCGAAAGTAAGAACATAGTGTGTACTTAGACCAAATGTAGTATTTCCGTTCCTGCCGATAACTGTCCACAATCCGGGCGAAAACCCTCCCAAACTTACAATTCCAGGATAAATGTCAATCGAGGCAAAATATTCCTTCACACCACTCAGAGTTACGGATGCCAGCAGTGAATTATTCCTGTCATAATAAACACCTGCCTGCCAGCTCGTTTCAATTGTTCTCCAGCGGGCTGCACCAGGTAAATTAACCAGGTGTTTCGATCTGAAGCCCACACCGATGGAAAGATTATCACCTGATTCAAGTTTCCCGGAAAGACCTACGACACCTCCCATTCCGTAACGATAAAAAATAGAATATTTATCTGAAAAAGGAAGTTTCCATTTCATTGAGAAATACTGTCCCGCATTCACTCTACCGTAGGGAAATAAAATTGTGGCCTGGAGCGACCAATCCGACAGGTTGAGAGTTTTGCTGAAGAACTCGTTTATGGAATCAAAACTGAAGAGCACAATGCCGCCAAGATCAAAAATGTAAATATCAGAAACTTCATCGACGCTCCAGACTTCATTCGGACCTGATTCCAGCATCTCGTTCAATATATGGTGCGCCATAAGCGTTATAGAAGAAAACAGCCATGGAACCGGGTAATGATGCATCTGGTACCATTCCTTCATAGCCGTGTACAACATGCCTCCTCCGATCAGGTGCTGCTGGTAATTCGGGATCCACTGCATTTCCTCTTTCTTAAAGCTTACCGGGAAAAATTCCGAACGGAGAAATTTGTTCCAGCCATAATGACGAATGTTCTCAAAAGGATTGCCAAGACTTCTCATCACAACATGGAATGTCCCAGCATAATCCTGATCCCCTATCCTGTTTGAGACTGACTGAAGCTGGGTTACATCAAAGCTTCCGTTTATAAATAAACTGATCGGATTAAATAAGGCCTCGCTGCCGTAGGGTTTCCCTGTATAGAAATAATTTTTCTCCTGCCCTTTAAGAAAAGGACAGATGAGCAGCGTGATGATTATTGCAGCTAAAATTCTCCCTAGTCGGGGATAAGAAGTGTGCATCAATTAAAAAAATTATGAATAATGCTTACACAATTTAATCAATATTTGGTATGAAATTTAAATAACCGGTTTAATTGAAGGCATCAGGATAATGAACTATTTCAGGGTTCCCGGGATTTTCAAATAAAACGGTAACCACATCGAAGCGGCATTCAACGTCTTCAATACGCTTCTCGAATAAATAAAGTTCGGCTATTTTTTTAATCTGCTTCACTTTTGCCGGCGTTACACTATAAACAGGATCTCCCATTTCCAGGTTCAGACGGGATTTAACTTCAACAAATACCAGGGTAGCACCGTCCTTTGCGATTATATCCAGTTCGCCTCTGCCGAAATGATAGTTAGTCTCAATGATGTGTAGCCCTTTTTTCCGAAGCTCCTCTGCTGCTTTTTCCTCCCCCAGTCTCCCCAGTTCCTTATGACCAATTTCCATATTCAATCAGACGGCGATTCAATTTCAAATTCAAGTTCAGGTTCAAGACCCTCTTCAAGGATCCTTCTTAAAAATGTCTTTCTGTGAAGCGGGGAAATGCCGTAGACTTTTATTGCCTCTATGTGTTCCTGGGTTGCGTATCCCTTGTTCTTTGACCAGAGGTATTGAGGGAAATAAGGACAAAGTCTTTTCATAATTCTGTCACGTGCTACTTTGGCTATTATTGAAGCGGCTGCAACGGAAAATGACTTGGCATCACCTTTAATAATAGGAATTACTGGAACAGAATAGTCGAAACCCTTATTCCCGTCAACCAGCACAAGGTGAGGTTGTACTTTTAATCTTGTGAGCGACGTGTACATCGCGAGAAGTGAAGCCTGCAGGATATTAATCCTGTCAATTTGTGCATGAGAAATTACCGATACTGAATAAGCAATTGATCGGTCAAGTATCCTGGGAAGAACTTTCTCTCTCTCTTCTTCGGTAAGCATCTTTGAATCCCTGATTCCATAGATGATTACATCTTTCGGAAAAATAACCGAGGCTGCAACAACAGGTCCGGCCAGGGGTCCGCGCCCTACTTCATCAGAACCTGCTATTAATTCTATTGTATTAGTCCGGTATGTATTATCGAATTTTCTCATCTTCCAAAGTATATAGCTGTAAGTCCGAAAATCATATTCAATTTTAAAATAAAACTCAATTTATTCAAGTTTAATACCGGGCTGGTTTCAAGGAGTGATTTAATTACATAGACAAGCAGAGGATCCACTACCGTCATAATGATTAGAAAATATTCAATCCCGTAGTAGCCTTTTAAGAACGGCACAAATGTAAAAAGTAATAACAAAATTAAAAAGGCAGATACAAGCTTTCTTGAAAAATCTATTCCGTAAAGCTGGGGAAAAGTTGTAATCCCTGAAGATTTATCTCCGGGTATATCCTCTATTGTTTTTATACCCTCACGTGCAAAGTTTATCAGGAAAGCAAATACAGCCGGGATAATCGCAGAACTTATACTGCCCGCAATAAGTCCTCCGAATATGAACACAAATCCTGTCAGGAATGAAACTACAAAATTTCCAAGCAGAGGAATCTTTTTAAGTCCGATAGAATAAATCAGCAGAAGAAGATGAGTTAATATGATTATTCCCAGGATTACCCATCCAAGAATTTCAGCAACGACTAATGAAATAAGTACAAGCGAAAAGTAGAAATTTAATGCGGCTTTTTTAGAAACCATACCCGAAGGGAGAGATCTATGGGGTTTATTAATTGAGTCTGTTTCATAATCCCATATATCGTTTATTACATTTCCTGCCCCCGCAGTTAAGGAGGCTGCCGCAGCGCCCAGGAGGACCATTATATTAAGAGTTGGAATGCCGAAACAAATTATAGCCGCAGCTAATACCGATATAAATGTAATTATAACATTAATTATCCGTACCAGTGAAACTAATCCATAAATTTTTGAAAGGATTTTCATTAATTCAATAATTTTTACGGAGAAATTTAGAAAGAAAGGAAGATTAAAATCAAACGTATTAAAATTCGTTTACTATCCCGAAATGAATTTTACCGTCGGAGAAAGAATCGCCGGCGGCCAGCGCAAAGCTTACACCAAGTACCCCAACCCCGGTTTCGATATTTAAACCTACACCATACCCTGTTTTAAAGCCTTCCTGTTTTAGAATATTTCTTTCAGCTTCAGGTTTCCTGTAATAGTAACCCGCATCAAAAAAGAGGAATGCAAATGTTCTTCTTGTTAAAAGCAGACGGTATTCAAGGTTCTCCCAGCCTATCCTTGAGCCGAGGAACTGATCTTCCCTGTACCCTCTTAGTGTGTTGGTCCCGCCTAGTCTGAATAAATCGCTGTTCTCAAAAAAGGCCCCTCTTAACTCTTTTCCATGCAGACCTAACGCTATAACCTGCCTTGTGAAAAGTTGATAATATCCTCCGAGATCAAGTGTAAATCTCTGCAGGTTAACATTGGGGTTGATTTCTGAAGTTATAAATTCCTTTGGTCCGTAAATCCTTTTATTACTGAACGAATATGAAGTGAGAAAAAGTAATCCTTCGGTAGGAGAATATGGATCATCCCGGTTATCGAATTTGAGATTTAATCCGGTTGTTAGTGAGCTGCTGTTATAAACAGTAAATACAGTGTTTTTGTTAATTGTGGGAATTACATGCTCAGAGGAAACCAGCACGGAAGCAGAGATATTTTCGGTGGCAAGGTACTCCAGTGAGCCGCCTATCTTTCTCTGAACATACGTTGTATCCTGCTTGCGCTGATAAAAATCCCCGTTAATGTTAAAAGGATAACCAAACAGCCATGGTTCGAGATATTTAAGCTCCATCTCCTGTGAATACCGATCAAATTGCTGCCATCTTATCGCTGCTGCGCGTCCTGTTCCAAAAAGGTTTCTCATACTGATATCAACCAGGCCTGTGAGGTAACCTTTTTCGTTATCCTTTGTTCCCGGTATATACCCTATTATTCCATCAAAATTATTTGTTTGTTTCTCCTTCACATTCAATGAGAGAACTCCATCTCCGTCGCTGTTTATATAGAATTGCGGCGGATCTACCGGTTCGAAGAAACGAAGCCTGTTGAGTCTTTTTGGAAGCTCATCGATCTTTGATTGTGAATACATTTCTCCTTTATTCAAACGGAGCTCGCGTACAATTACATAATCTTTAGTAGATGAATTTCCGGTAATTTCAACCTGATCTATTCTCCTGTCCTTCCCCTTCTTGAAATCCAGGTAGATATCCGCCAGACTTTCGTCCTTCAGTGAATCGTAATAAACATATACCGAATTTATTATAACCCTGGCAAATGGATTGCCGGAGTCCTCATAATAATCTAAAGAATTTGCAATCGATGTTTCAAGCTCAGCTTTACCGAGAATTTCTCCCTCCAGAAAATCGAACAGAGGAAGTATCTTAACAGTATCTTCGGAATCTGCCCCGGCATATATAAAATGGTTAATGTAGGTGGGATTCCCCTCGTCTATGGATATATTTAAGGTTACTTCCTGGGAATCAGGTGAAAGAACTGCATATGCAGTATCGAATGTGCTTTCAAGGTAGCCCCTCTTCCCGAGCTCAGCGGCAATATTAATCCTGATGGTATCCAGAAGATTTTGATAATACTTTTCCCCGGTGTTCAAACCGCTGAAGTTAAAATAATCATCATCATCAAAAACACGGTTGCCGTCGACATTGAAGTCCTTGATAACCTGCGCTGATATTGAAGTGATGAATAATAAAAATAATGGTATGTATTTAACGAGGTGTAACATCTAAAGTTTTCATTTTCTTACCTATAGGAACAACTTCAATCATGGACATAAGTTCTTCGGCATCATTCCGCGGGACATTGCTGACGTCTTTCCTTGAAGCATTCAATGCACCCAGCGAAACTGCTAATTTTAATCCTTCTTCAAAAGTCAAATCGTTGTGCCAGCCGTAGATAATACCTGCCATAAAACTATCTCCGCTGCCGGTCGAGTCGAATGTCTTAACACTCGGAGGGGTCACTCTGAAATGAAAATCGAAGTTGGAGGAATAAAAAACTTTTTTGGCATCCGTCAGATAGCTTTGTTTAATTCCTTTTTTGTACAATCCATTCATAAGAGAAAGAATACTGTCTTCAGAATTTAATTCAATATCTAGCGAATTCCTGAGCTCGTCGATGTTGTTGTGAAGGATAGTAGGTCCTGCCTCTATGCAGTCCTTTAAATGCGTTCCATAAGTGTCACATATCGAAATTTTATCGTATTTGGCGGCAGACATGATACCGAAAGGGAAAATACTATCAGTGCTTTTACAGGGAGAACTTCCGGAAAATATGACTATTTCACAGTTCTGAATAATTTTATCTAGTTTTTCCCTGAACTCATCAGTTTCCTCCTGGGAGAGACCAGCATTAGCCCCAAATATGCTTGTTACATTCCCGTTCTTTTCATCAATCAGGACCACACCCTCACGAGTTTCAGCATTTGTCTTTACTGCTGTAAAATTTATTCCCTCTCTTTGCAGGATATCCCTTAGAAGCTTACCGTTGTTTCCGCCAAGAAATGTGAATGAAAGACCGTGAGTACTCAGCAAGTTTAACTGACGACTTACATTTATTCCTTTACCTCCTGCCTGTATAAGAACCTTTCCATCGCGGTTGCTGCCCGGGTAATTGATGCTCTCAAAAGTATATCTTCTTTCAAGCAGAGGATTTAATGTTACTGTAACTATCATATTTATCTATACCGGTAATCATCTCCGTAAAGTGGAGTTATGAGCCGGTAATCTCCAAAGCCGTTCTCATCTACAAAAACAAATTGTTTATTCATCTGGTAATACTGCCATATTTCATAAGGTTTTGAATCTACATCAAAAGGATGACGGTCAACATTATTAGGTGCACCCAGCAGTATGAAAACCATCCCTCGGTCTGTTTTCCAGCCTTTTACGTAGTGAGAGAAATGCTGGTTAGCGTATTCTATTCTGCGATAGTATTCGTTGAAAACTTCATTCTCCTCGGTAGAGGGACTGGGGTCTTTCTTTTTCCAGAACTCCATATAACGTTTGGTTTTTTCATCTTTTGTTTTGGCATCCTTTATATAATCCAACTCTGATTGAGAAGCTATATAAACCATCTGATCTACAGCGAGATCAAGGTCTTTTACAGTTGAAGGAACACCGCTCCATTTTGAGTAAAATCCCTTATTGGTTGATGTGATAGCTAACCCACTATTGTTAAGCAGGGAGATCGTTAGGAGATATTTACCCAGACTTATTGAACTATCCTTTATGGTGTGAAAGATCTGGGTCTTACCTGAATCAAGGTGTTGGGATTCGTTACTCTTAAAGATTATATCCTTTTTGTCATTAGTAATTATGTATTCCATCATCACATCTTTTGCGGAATCTGAGTATGCTTCAAAAAATACCGGCACACCTTCTTTCTGAGTTGCCACATTTCCTGATACATTTGGAAGAATTTTTTTGGCATCCGCTGCTTCCGACATTTTTGAAATGAATATAACATCACTCAATGCCGGTGTCTCTTCCAGCGATTTTACTTTAAAAGGATTCTCAGTGGAGTATTCTTTCTTGGATTCTTTGTCCTCAACCGAACTTCTGATTATATATGAACCTGGATTAAGAAAGAACGACTTAAAACTCAGGTTATAATTATTCTGGCTGTTCGTTTGTTCAAAATCCTTTTCATTAACTTCTTCGTTCCAGGTCTTTTCAACAACCAGCTTATCACGGCTGTCATCAAACACCGAAATGGTGACGGTATAGCTTGCTGTAAAACCTTTATCGGATTTAACAAATTGAATCTGATTGTATGGAACCTGTATAAAAGCATCCATCCTTGTAGTTGCGCTGTCAGGCGTGTAAAAATTAAGAAAGTCCTGATAAAACTTCGGAAGTGACCTGGTTTCATCCGGGTGATCAGCGGCTTCAACCTGGGCATGTACTGACTGAACAAAAAGAAGCAGCAGTACAATTATTATAATATTTTTCATTTTTTTCTCCCATTCCGGGATATGTTTGCATACAAATCATATTCATTATAATCGAAAACATCAACAGTATAAAACTCACCCGGTTTCAGTTTTTTGCCGTTGGAGGGGATAAGAATTTCACCGTCAACTTCTGGTGCGTCCCGGTAGGATCTTCCGATGAAATAATCTCCCTCTTTTCCCTCGATCATAACCTCCAGCTTTCTGCCGTTAAACTTTTCGTTTATTTTTAATGATATCTCTTTCTGTATTTCCATTAAAGTATTTTTTCTCTCCTGTTTAACTTTTTCCGGCACCGGATCTCCGAGAATAAAACTACTTGTATTTTCTTCCATAGAAAATGTAAACGTTCCTATCCTGTCAAATTCAGTCTCTTTTACAAATTCACACAATTCCTTGAATTCATTTACACTCTCATTAGGGTAACCGACAATAAAAGTAGTTCTCAATGTGATGTCGGGTATTCGCTTTTTAAGTTTCCTGATAAGTTCTTTTGTTCGTTTTGCCGTTACCCCCCTCCTCATAGATTTCAAAACATTATCAGATATGTGCTGGAGAGGAATATCAACATATTTACAAATCTTCGGATTGTCGGCTATTACATCAATAAGTTCATCTGGAAATTGTGAAGGATAAGCGTACATTAAGCGTATCCACTTTATTCCGTCTATCTCGCTTAACCTGGTTAAGAGTTCCGCAATCATCTTTCTGCCGTAAATATCCTTTCCGTAATCCGTTGTATCCTGCGCGATAAGAACAAGTTCTTTCGTATTATTTCTTGCAAGGAATTCTGTTTCCCGCACAAGATCCTCGATTGATTTAGATTTGTGCTTTCCACGCATTAGTGGAATTGCACAGAAGGAGCAGGGATGGTCGCATCCTTCTGAAATCTTAAGATAGGCAGTGTGAGAGGGAGACGATAGGACTCTTTCCCCGAGAAGCTCATATTTTAGTTCACCACCTAATTCGTTGAGTATGCCTTCATATTTTTCCGTACCGAACCAGGCGTCTACTTCAGGAATCTCACCGCGTAAATCTTCCATATATCTTTCGGAAAGACACCCTGCGACTATTACTTTCTTCATTTTACCCTGATTCTTCAACGAAACGGCATTCAGAATTGTATTAATCGACTCCTGCTTTGCAGCTTCGATAAAACCGCATGTATTTATTATAACTGCATCTGAATCTTCAGGGTTTTCATTCAGCTTTAGCTTATTCAGCTTAAGCTGGTTCATTAGTCGCTCAGAATCAACTGTGTTCTTGGAACATCCCAGCGTAATTATGCTGACACCGGTTTTATTTTTGTTATTCATACAAATCTATGTTTCAGGCAAAAATTTTAAGATAAAGCAGAATCACCGGAGCAGTATATAGGAGAGAATCAAATCTATCGAAAATTCCGCCATGCCCCGGAATTATCCCTGAAGAATCTTTTACACCCGCATCACGTTTGAAGAGAGATTCAACCAGATCTCCAATCTGACCTATTATTCCGATAATTATACCTAAAATAACGACTGCAGTCCAGCTTAGGAAGTCTAAAATAATTACTTTTGCAAGCAGCATCGTTAATATGGAGAAAATAAAGCCGAATATGGCCCCTTCCCAGCTTTTTTTAGGGCTTACACGAGGGAAAAGCTTATGCTTTCCAAGATTGGTGCCTCCGAAAAACGCTGCAGAATCGCATATCCAGATAGCAGCTAAAATTGAGATTATGAGGAAACCTCCGCGCTGGTAAAGGTATTCAATCCTTGGGTAGAATTCTCTGATTGCGAGTAATGCATCTGCAAAAAAACCTATATATAAGATTCCAAGTAAAGTTGTTCCGATATTCATTATGGCAGAACCTTTATTCCTGAACAGCTCAAAAAAAGCAAGAATTACGGTCAGGCCTAATATAAGGTCATAGATATCGAGATAGTGGAAAAATTCGTTTATCAGAAGAAGCAGAATGAATGTTATACCGGTAACTGTGTTAACATACACGGATTTTTTTTTCACGAATCGGCTGAATTCATAGAAAGACACAACAGCTATTAAAGCCGCAAACAGGAAAAAGTAAATACCACCGAAATAGCTTGCTGCAATAATAACAGGTATCGCAACCAGGGAAACAAGCACTCTCTGAGTTGTGTTGCCCGGGGCCATCAGAAATTATTCTTCCTCATTTTCTTCGTCGCTCTCTTCGCTCTTTAATTGTTCTATAAAGTTCAGAGCTGATTGTACATCCTCAGTTCTGACGTACAATTTCACGAGAGAAAAATCGCCGGGTGCAGGAAAATTCCTATCCTTTTGTGAGAGTATTGATGTTTTTATACCCGCACTTTCCAGGTTATCTCTCAGCATTTCGACGTCATATTCCTGGCCTGAAGAATAAACTACCTGCCAATTCTTTTCAGTCCACTCCTCCGGCTGCACAAAATAATCGTCGTCCACAAGCCTGGTACCACAGTCGGGACAAATAGTAATTCCTTCAACATATTCGTATTCACAATTTGGGCAGACAGGCATATATCCTCCTTAATTTAATAATCTGTTTTGAATAAAATTTCCTGATCGTAATGATCAGACCTATCATAATAAGGGTCAATAATATTATCATTAATAGCGACGAATTCAAATCAACATCTGTTCCCGGTTTGGAACTAATGAGGTCTTCATTTCCGATTAGAAAATATACCATTATGGCTATAAAATTATTAGTGAAATGCAAACTCATCGGAACCAGGATAGAATTGCTCATATAAGCGGCAAAGCCGAAATAAAACCCTAGAATAATCAACGGAATCATACCATATGGGTTAAAATGATAAATTCCAAAGAATATTGCCGTGATAAGAGCGGCCCATACCGGCTTAATCTTTAATTCAAAGCTTTTCTGTATAAACCCCCGGAACATTGTCTCTTCGCAGAGCGCAGGTACAACGGCAACTACAAGGACTATCAGGAGCGCCTCGTAGAAATTATGTGCACTTAATAAATTACCGTAGGTTTTTTCCACAAGGTCATTTAATGAATCGAGAGATGATTTAATAGATTGAATGAATGGCGAACCTGCAGCCCAGATATCTATCAGATAATTCTGGATCGTAATGAAATACTGAAGAAGCGGAGTAAGGATTATTATTCCTAAACCGAACAGAGCAAATTCTTTCCAGGACGGTATTCTTGTCCTTATTACCGCCGATACATCAATATAAAACCATTTTGAAAATAATAAAGCGGGCAGAAGCATAAAGAGAATCTGACCTGCCATAGTCATTAGTCTTACTGCATTCACAGGTGCTTTATCCAGGTTCATACCGAATATCAGCAGAGTTATTACTCCGCCTACAACCTGATAGAGTATAAAACCACCGATTAGGCCAATAAATGCGGCTGCAATTGGAGAAATCTGCGGTTGGATCCCTCTGCCTGAAGCAAGAGTAGAATCTTCTTTTTTATCCTTATCGGGACCCTCATTTAAGGGATCCTGCTGTGAATTGAAATCATCCATTTGGTGAAAATAATTAAATGGGTGGCATTTTCCTATTTAACCGGGTCGTCAGCTAAAATGATTATTGTTTTGAAGTGAGTTTGCCTTTTAAACCCTCATAAGCTGTCAGCTCAGCATCGATGGAACCAATAACCACCTTCGTCTTAACTTTTACAGGGAGTTTTAGTTCATCATCAGTCAGCCAGACAACGATGCTTCCTTCACTTTTAAAGAGTCCGCCTTCCTGTACAAGAGGCTCAACAACTATGCATTTAAAGGTGCCTGCGGTAACATCAATTGTTTCCTTGCCAAGGTAGCGTACATCAAGATCGTATACCTTATCCTTATAAAAGTTTTTTAAGTGGATCCGGTCATTTTTTTTGAGGTTTGAATAATCGAAAGTCCTTGCAAGATAGAATGCGGATACGATGTCGTTCACATATTTAGGAATTTCATACTCACCTTCACTGGTTTTTGCTTTTCCTTTTCTCTGGTCAAAAAAAGCTGAGAAATCGCGGCTGTATCCTCCCTCCCGGATATGCTGTTCAAATCTCCAGGGGAAAAGTCCCTTTGCATCAATGTAAGTTTCGTACCGGTCACGTACCTTATAAATCCAGTCGAAGCTTGGTACAGAATTAACCTCGAAGGTAACATGGTAGGCTTCCCTGCCGGATATTCGTCTCATCTGCGGAACCTGCATTGTTGCAACTCCTGCAGTTACAAATCCATATTTAACATCAAAAGTAAGTTTCTCCCCAACCGTAAATGCATTATTTTCTAAAGTTCTAAATTCAGGATCGGTACTTGTTGAATCGCTGCCGGAACCGGCATATGAAACAACAGGCAGTAATAAAAATAACAGCAAGTATTTCCTGAGCATCTATTTTCTCCGTTCGTCTTGGATAAACTTATAAATTTTTTCTGTTTCATAAAAGATATCGGTCACTTCGATGCTGTTCATACAATTTAACCTATCACACTGTTCCCTGCTGCAATCGGTACATTCGATTTTGGGCAAAAAAACAACTTTTTTATCGGTATAAGGACCCCATCTATCGACCGAGCATGCAGCAATTCTTGGATAAAATCCTATTGTATACTTGTTCAGGGCTGCTGCTATATGGATGGGGCCAGTAGAATTTGAGATGAAGATGGAACATTTTTTTATCAGCGCAATCATTCCTGGCAGGTCGAGTTTTCCTGCAAGGTTCAAAATTCCGGCCCTTAATTTGAGGTTTTCACAAAGATACTTTTCTCTGTCGCTTCCTGTAAGTATAATATTTTCTGTTAAGTCATGTGCGATCTTCTCTACAAGTGATCTGAATTTCTGCTGAGGAAGATCGACCGAACTTCCACCGCTTCCGGGATGTATTATTATTATTGGGTCATCAGTTTTAATTTCGGATCTCCGAAGAATCTCATCAATTTTTTCTTCACTTGACTTATCAGGAAAAATATGAAATTCAACCCTGGCCGGACTAACATTTTCTTCGATGCCGAATTTCCTCAGCAGGTTTACATTGTACTCTAACTCATGCTTTTCTGCAAACTTCCTGTGTTCATATATTTTCTGATTAAACAAAAATGAATACCACCGATACCCCGTACCGATCCTGTTTTTTATTTTGCTCAGGTAAATAATAAGAGAGGTAACAAATGTCGGGTAGACAATCACCGCTGCATCAAAATTATACTTTGCTATGTTTGCAACGTTCTCCCTTACAGGAATCTTCTTTCCTTTTTCTTTAAGAATAATTACATCATCTATATAAGGATGATTATCAACCAGGGCCTTGGTGTAATTTCTTACAAGGAATGTTATTTTACATTCAGGAAGGTGTTTTTTAATTATTGGGGCAAGAGGCAATGAGAGAACGACATCACCTATTCGGTCAGTCCTGACAATTAATAAGTTTTTTGGTTTGATCATTTTCTGGAAACGAACGGATTATCTTTTATATAAAAACGCCAGTTCAGCTCAGCAGATTTTTTTATACCGATCCTTGTTGTTTTTACTATCCGGTCAGCAGGTATTCTTCTTTGATTCAGAAGATATATTCTGCCGTTGATAAGATCTTCTCCATAATATTCCCGGTTTATCCTGAAAGCCTGGCAAACTTTTCCGGGTCCGTTGGTCAACTTATGTTTTTCTGCTTCATTTAACAAATTTTTTCCGAAACGATTAAACGACATCCTTTCAGCTCCTGCAACCGGTTCTACTCCTCTAATCAGCACGGCGGTTCCATGTCCCTCTATACCTGTAACTATATTACAGCAGAAATGCGCGCCGTATGTGAAGTACACGTAGAAATACCCTCCCTGTTCGAACATGATCTCATTTCTTTTTGTTTTCCCGCGGAAGGTATGAGCGGCTTCATCAAGGCTGCCGTCATAAGCCTCGACTTCTACTATTCTGCCGGCAAGTATTTCTGTGCCGTCTGCTTTGACAATTATTTTGCCGAGAAGTTCAGGGGCAACTGTAAGTACATCTCTTTTATAGAAGGTGCGGTTAAGTTTTTTTAGGTTTGATATATTCATTTGGGATTAAGAACAAAGAAGGCATGAATCTTATTCGAGTTTTGATTTTAACTCCTCTATCTTCTTAAGGTAATAATCCTTCTTTTGAGGATTCTTTGTTAATAATCTCTCGTAGATCGTAAGTGCTTCTTTAAATTCTCCCTGGGTTATATAAATATTTGCCAATGTCTCCGACACAATTGATTCGGCCGCCGCCGGTTTGGCTGACGTTGATCCCGGCTTAGTAACCGACATTAAATCGAACGATGATAATTCGTCTTCCAGGCTTATACCGCTGCTTTTCTGTTCCCCCTTTTCCTCCAGAAAACCTGGCTTAGGAGAAGATTCAAAAAGCACTCTCTGTTTTTTCAGGGTTTCAACTTCCTGCATATAGTATTCATATACCCTATGAGAATTTACAAGCTCGCTTCCTTTGCGGAAGGAATCAAGCGCTTCTTTATATTTGCCGAGAAGCATTAATGCTTTGCCGAGAAGAATGTGGGCGGTTGGATAATCAGGGTAAATGGATAAACCGTCATGCAGAATCTCTGCAGCTCTTTCAGTATTGTTCTTTTCGATCTCGCTGTTTGCAACACGGACAAACAGCGGGGATCGTTTATTATATTCGTATATAAGGTTTACTTTATCGTTGAAAGATTCTGTAGATGTTTTGTTCAATATCCTATGCCTTTGCAAATGCGTGTTTTATTGAAGTTACAGATACAAAAGAGAATCCTATAAAAAACAGGATCTGAAACGGAAGTGCAGCAATCTCAAGGAAATATATTGAGGATGCAATGCCAACGAGACAATATACAGCCATTATTGCTTCAACATAAACAGAGAAGCCCAATTTTTTAGAAAGGTATCTCTTTCCCATCCAGGTATCCCGCTCAGATACAACTTTGAATTTTGGAGTACGCACAAACTCGCTTTTCCTGTTGAGAAGGCCTTCAATAACCGCACGGGAATTGTTTACGGCAAATCCCATACTGCCGGCCATAAAGAGCGGAAACAATACTATTTTCTTTCTCCAATCCGTTCTTATGTCTTTCTGGGAATAAAGATAGAAAAGGAACGAGCTGACAAATGCAAGCACAAACAGTGAAAGTATAGCGAAGTATGCTTCGTGAGAGCCGCTGTTCTTAATAAAAATTAATGGTACGTTCAAAATTGCGGCAAGGAGGATAAAAGGGAATACAAGGTTATTTGTAAGATGGAAAGTCGACTGCAGTTTAACCCGAAGTGGAATTTTTGATCTCCAGACCAGTGGCAGAATCTTTTTCGCTGTCTCAATTGCTCCTTTTGTCCACCTGAACTGTTGTGTCTTGAGTGCATTTATTTCAGATGGAAGTTCTGCAGGAGAAGTAAAATCAGGAAGAAATACAAAACGCCAGCCATTAAGCTGAGCCCGATAGCTGAGATCGAGATCTTCTGTAAGTGTATCAGCATGCCAGTTGCCTGCATCCTCTATACAAGCTCTTTTCCATATGCCGCCGGTGCCGTTAAAGTTAATGAAAAAGCCTGCTTTATTCCTTACCGTCTGTTCAATTACAAAGTGACCGTCAAGCGCCAGGGCCTGGGCTTTTGTTAGTATTGAATAATCACCGTTGATATGTTCCCAGCGTGTTTGAACCATACCGACTTTCTCATCTGAGAAGAAAGAAAGTGTTTCTTTCAGAAAATCTTTGTGAGGTATGAAGTCAGCATCGAAAATTGCTATATATTCGCCCTTGGCTGTTTTGAGACCTTCCTTCAAAGCTCCTGCTTTATATCCCTCGCGGGTTCCTCTTCTTATATGCACAATATCGAAGCCGAGCTGCTGTTTTTCCAAAACAATTTTTCGGGTAATCGAAGTCGTTTCATCATTCGAATCATCCAGAACCTGTATCTCAAGTCTATCTTTAGGATATTCTATTTCGCATACAGCATTTATTAATCGTTCAACCACGTAAAGTTCATTGTAAAGTGGAAGCTGAATTGTAACGGAGGAATTGAAGTCATTTACCGCCTTTGATATATTTTTAACGTTGCGGTATTTATTATGATAGTACATCATTATAAAACCATGGCAGCCGAACACAAAAAGAATGAACAAAGAAACAAAGTAACCAATAAGAACTACATCGTCCATTTTAAAACCTCTCTATATATTACCATCCTGAGACTGTATCCAAGAGGATATCTTCAGTTATTTTATCTACTGCTGTTTGTATTGCATCTCTTCTTTGACTAATATCTCCGCCAGACGGGTAGTCACCGTAATTCGAAAACTTTTTATCGAAAATAGTTTTTCTTTTTACCAGGTCTTTATATGTCACCTGCACATTAAGAGTTATTCTTCTTGCCTCAACATTTTCACCGGCTGCCACAACGGCCGGGGCATCGCTTAGGGGAAGAATAACACATTCGAGCAGTGCATCTGCATTAACTTTTTCTGTAACCTGGAGAGTATTATCGTTTATAAATTTCTGAACTAGTTGATCCGTTAATAGCTCTTTTAATCCCGGTTCACCGGAACCGCTTCTATCTTCTGCAATCGGTATCGCAATAGTTTTGAGGTGTTGTGGTACCGAAGCACCTGTAAAAGAATATACACAACACCCTGTAAAATTAATTAGGGCTGAAGTGATAAACAAGAAGAATATTTTAGCTGAGACTTTTGTGAGCCGTGGATCAAAGTCTGTTTTTCTTCGAAATTTTGCTTTAAAGGCCATATTTCTTAAGTTTTCTGAAAAGGGTTCTCTCGCTGATTTCCAGGAGTTCTGCGGCGCTCCTTTTATTTCCGCGTGTTTTATCGAGTGCAGCATTTATAGCAGCTATTTCCGCTTCTGCAAGAGGTATAACTTCACGCTGGTCACCACCTCCGTAATAGCTATCATCCGGCCTCTGACGCACAAGGTCTTTCAGTTCAATAAGGTCTTTTTTGATTTCGAATAAAGCCCGATAGAGCAGTTCCCTGTCAACTTCCTCAGGGGTTCTCTTAACGAAAATCGGAAGGTTGCGCGGAGGAGCCTCTTCTTCAATGGAAGGGTGTATCAGTGATACGAATGAGGAAGTATCAAGAAGCCCGTTTCTGTTCAGAGCTACCGCTGTTTCTATGGTATTCTTAAGCTCTCTTACGTTGCCCGGCCAGGGATAGTTTTTAAGCAGCTCAATAGCTTCATCTGTTATGGGTTTGGGGCGCATTCCGTTCTGCTCTGTATAGCTCCTTGAAAAGTGCCTTGCAAGCTCTTCAATGTCTGCTTTCCTTCTTCTGAGGGGAGGTATGTTAAGGGAAACGGCTTTTAACCTGAAGTAAAGATCCTCGCGGAAATGCCTTGCGTCAACTTCTCTCTGAAGGTCTTTATTAGTTGCAGCAATTATTCTGATATCAACTTTGGTAACAGTCTCTGCCCCTATCTTCATAAATTCGTTCGTTTCAATTGCACGGAGAAGCTTGACCTGTGTGTGAAGAGGCATTTCCGCTATCTCATCCAGGAACAGCGTTCCGCCGTCAGCTATCTCAAAGTATCCTTTCCTGCTTTCAACTGCACCGGTGAATGATCCTTTTTTATGTCCGAATAATTCACTTTCAAGTATTCCTTCGGGAATCGCTCCGCAGTTAACACTTACCAGCTGTTTTTCGGATCTGTTGCTGTATCCATGGATAGCCCTGGCAAAAACTTCTTTTCCTACCCCACTTTCCCCGTAAATAAGTACAGATATATCTGAGCGGGCTACCTGCATTGTTATATCCACCAAGTCATTAATTTCCTTGGCAGAGCTAATGATTCCAAACTTATTCTTAAATTCTTCTGTCGTCATTTCAACCTAAATGCACATATACTTAACTATTAAATATATTACTTTTTAACTCTTTATTAAAGAATACTTTAGTTGCTGTAACGGCTAACACCCGAATTAAACCCGTTCCCGGTAATAATATTCTGACGTGCCCTTCAATTCTTTTTCGCCTCAGCATCTAAGGCTATATGTATAAATAAATATTTCCGGGATTCAAAGAAGTATGATCTTTCAAGGAAGGTTTTTCCTGAACTTGTATCAGTAATTAATATGTTCAATTTCATTCAGTTTATTGGAACAATCTGTCCTTTAAGGTCAAACTGACTATTAACTGCCAGCAGAAAGTTTTCTGCTTCGGCGCGTTTCTCGAATCTGCCTACGTAAACAACCCGGAATTCTGTGCCGCCTACAGATTTATTTTTAATGAACGAATAGTAACCTGCATCTTCAAATGTCTGTTTCAGGGATAGTGCATTTGAATCATTACTGAAAGCGCCAGCCTGTATAGTGAATTGATAATCTTCTGTGTTTCCCGGAGATAACTCCTGGGGAGAGGAAACTTCATTTCCGGAAGGTATTTCTCTTTCTGCAAGCTTGATGTAAGGAGACGATGGGTATCCCTGCTTCAGTCTCTTCAAAAAACTTTCGGCTGTATTATACAATCCAAGAGAGTAATAGTACGAATAAAGACGATAAATAGATGCGTCTGCATACTTGCTCTTCGGGAAATCGTTCAGTATTCTGTTGTAGATAGGGATGGCATCCTGACCGTTTTCGGTTAACACTCCTTCAAGGAACAGGACGGAAGGATCATTAGGATATGATTTTTTTAATTCCGGGAAAACCTGCATCACCGAATCCTTCGCACCCCCTTCAATTAATTTCAGAAGAGGAACGATATCTTTTTCCTGTGAATACAGTGGTGCAATGATTAAAAGAAGGAGTATAAAAAAAAGGATTTTTGTCATACCGAATATTCGCATTTATCTCTCCATATGAATGTCATGGAGAACCTGGTTAACCGGTCATCCCGAGATCTTCATCCATTGTACTGCCAATCCCCGTAATTTCGCCGAAAAGAGTCGCATGTGTTGCCCTTGAGACTTTAGCCTTTATATAAGAACCTTCTTTGATCCTTTCATCGAACGGAACTATCAGCACCTTATTCGTATCCGTTCTACCGGCCAAAAACTTTTCTGATTTGCGGCTGAAACCTTCAATAAGAACTACTTGTTCTTTACCGATAAGATCCTGGTTCTTTTCAAAGCTTATCTTCTGCTGAAGTTGTATTATATCCTGGAGTCTTTTAGTTTTTACTTCATCGGTTATATCATCTTCCATCTTGTATGCTTTTGTACCTTCACGGGCGGAGTATTTGAACATATAAGCACCATCGTATCTTACCTGCTTCATCACTTCCAGTGTCATAAGCTGATCTTCCCAGGTTTCTGTGGGAAAGCCCGCAATGATGTCGGTGGAGAAGCTTACGCCGGGGATTATTTTTTTTGCCTTATCAATTAACTCAAGGTAATGTTCAATAGTATAAGTTCTGTTCATTAGCTCCAGTATCCGATTGGAGCCCGATTGTACCGGAAGATGAATATAATTACAAAGGTTTGGATGTTCTGCAATTGTATAAAGAAGCTTATCTGATAAATCCTGGGGATGAGAAGTTGTAAATCTTATTCTCATAGTTCTGTCGACGATTGCTGAAGCAGCCAGCAAGTCGGCAAAATCATTTTCACCATCAAGGTATGAATTAACATTCTGACCCAGCAGTGTAACTTCCTTGAAACCTCTTCCCGATAACTTCTGAATTTCATTAACAGTAGAAACCAGCGGTTTACTCCTTTCCCTTCCGCGGGTAAAAGGAACCACACAGAAAGTACAGAATTTGTCGCATCCCCGCATAACCGAGATCCAGGCCTGAAGTCCCTCTTCACGGTAAGGTATTATGTCGTCATAGGTTTCAGTTTTGGATAACCTCACCCCAATTCCCTTCTCACCGTTGAAAGCAACGTCTAATAGTTCAGGTAATCTGCGGTATTCATCAGGACCAACGATCAAATCAACTATCTTTTTCTTATCGATCAGATCTTTCCTGAGTCTTTCTGCCATACATCCAAGGATACCGACGATAAGATCAGGCTTTGAATTTTTGATGGTCTTAAAGTTACCCAGTCGTCCGTAAATCCTTTGTTCAGCGTTTTCCCGGATGCTGCAGGTATTTAGCAAAACAACGTCTGCCTCCTCTGCTGTTTTTGATATGCTGTACCCGGAACTATTAAGGATTCCCATAACGATCTCAGTATCAGCCAGGTTCATCTGGCAGCCGTAAGTTTCTATATATACTTTGTTTTCTTTCATCATTCAGCTAAAATTGAATTGAAATATAAGGTTAAAGAGGCAGGAGTTCAATATAATTGGAATTCAACAGTAAATGCAGCTATACATTTGTGAGATAATATAAAACCAGATTAAGCAGCACAAAACCGGCAGCGGCAAAAACGCTTAATATTATCCGTCTTTTTCTCTGCTTCGTTTTAAATATCTCACCGCCGAGGTAGACATGGTTCTTATCAGATTTTACAAATCCAAGCATACTAAAATAAAATAGTGAGTATTTAATTTATACAAATTTAGGTAAGGTAATCAAGTTCAAAAGGAATAAAAAAGCCCGGTCTTAAACCGGGCCTGGTATAAATTTGTCTGCGGATATTATTTTACGAGCATCATCTTTTTAACAAGTGAGACTCCGTTTGATTCCAGCTTATAGAAATATAAACCGCTGTTAAACCCGGCAGCATTAAAATCGGCTGTATGATTTCCGGATTTCATAAATCCGTTAACCAGAACTGCAATCTGTTGTCCCAGTACGTTGTAAACGGTTAATTTAACATTGCTGTTAGCCGGAACAGAAAAGTCGATTTTGGTTGTGGGGTTGAATGGGTTTGGATAATTCTGTGCAAGTTCAAACCTGGCTGGTGTCTCTACGTTTGCTTCAACTACATTAGAGTATCCAAATGATCCATCCAGATCAACCTGTTTCAGTCTATAGGAATATTTTCCGGTTTCGAGGTTGTTGTCGGTGTAGGAATATTCGTGAGTCTGAGTAGAAGTTCCGTTACCATTTACGAATGAAATATTTGTCCATCCTGAATTCGAGGTTTTTCTCTGAACAGCAAATCCGCTGTTATTAGTTTCCGTAGCTGTTTTCCAGTTAAGAGTTACTGAATTACCGCTTACAGATGTTGTAAATGACGATAACTCCACAGGTATAGCATCACTCCAGATTGTTCCGATCTTGAGGCCATCAACAATAATATTTTCAGAAGCATTGTATTGTCTTAAATTAATTGAACCTGGAATAATGTCTGACTGTGTTGTACTTGTGTTCGCGATAGGACCTACAGTCGGGGTTGGTTCAACAAATGGAAATGGATCAGAATCACTGAATATGAAAAGGCTGGCTTCATCATTAAAATCTCCGTCAATTATTTCATATTTTACTACTACCAGATATGTTGTACCAACAGAATAAATAGGAGCTGTGAAGACAGTATCGCTGCTTGCATAACTTAATCCAAACCCGAAATTAGGTGCAGTACCTTTGATCCATACTCTCGCCCTGAAATCAAAAGTATTATGAGGATTTGGAGCATAGTGCAAAAAATAGCCGGCAGAAATACCTTCTACATCAACCATAAATGCAGTATATACAGCACCACTGGCCACGTTTTCAAATAATCTGTGAATGTCTTCACCATTATTATCAATTAAAGCCGAATTTCCAATTCCGGAAGAAGGATAATTTGGAAAGGTTAATCCATCATTGTTAACTGTTATTGATTGAGTACCTGTACCGCTATGTGCAGTCCATCCATGATTACTCAATAAATCATCAGCAGGATAATCAAAATCTTCAATCATCGGAAGTGGAACTTGGGTTTCAAAAGAAGCTATCATCAGAGTGGGGTGGAGAGCGCAATGATATTCATAAACACCTTCGACAGCGATGACATAAGAAAAACTATCTCCTACTCCTGAAAAAGTATAATCCCAAGATGCAGCACCAGCCGGAACAGATATCGACGTAGTGGTATGTGAACCTGAGGAGAGTGTCCATATTAGTGTATCACCGACTGCAGCATCAAGAGAAGAAGGTGTAAAAGCAAAGCTTGAAACATCAATATTGAAGGTGTTGGCTGATGCTAATCCGATGATTGCCAGCGAAAGTAAAAAGGTTAGTAAATATTTTCTCATTTGAGTTCCTCTTTGAATAATTTAATAAATCTTTATTCCCTTAATTCAGTGGGTTGAAATTACTGGATATTTTTATCGACTGCAAGCATTTATAATTATTTTAATAATAAATTAATATGGGAGTTTGCGAAAAACCTGATTAAGATGTTATTTCGGCTTTGCCTGCTAAAAGGTAAGCTTAATTGTGATCAGGTTAAGGAAATTGCAAAGAATCAAAGAATAATGAGTCTGATAACTTTAGTTTCAAAATAAATAAGTAATATTAGTTTGAACTCTTTGCCTATAGCAGTTGTTTTAATAGAAAAATAAAATAAATGACAAAAAAGATAATAATGACAGGAGCGACCGGGCTGATAGGTACAAACCTGGCCAATGCTCTGATTTCACGGGGATATGAAATAACTGTCTTTACAAGAGATGTTAAAAAAGGACATTCGGTACTACCATCGGTTCAGAATTTCGTTGAATGGGATTATCATAAACCCCAAAACTGGAACAGCTATTTTGAAGATGCCTATGCTGTAATTCATCTTGCAGGGGCAAACCTTGCCGGTAAAAGGTTTACTGAAGGATATAAAAAGAAAGTAAGGAACAGCAGGATTATTAGTACCAGGAATATCGTCAGTGCTATTGCAGGTACAAACAAAAAACCGGCTGTTTTTCTCTGTGCTTCAGGAATAAATTATTACGGGGACAACGGTGATAGAATCCTAACCGAAAATTCTGTTCCCGGCAAGGATTTCCTTGCAGAACTGTGCAAAGAATGGGAGAATGAAGCTGCAAAAGTTGAAGAAGAAGGAGTTCGTCGAATCAGCATCAGGACGAGCCCTGTACTTAGCACTCAGGATGCAATTCTTAAAAAATTGATGCCTCTTTTCAAATTATATATGGGCGCTTCCCTTGGGAGCGGGAAACAGTGGTTTTCATGGATTCATATTGATGATATAGTGAATACATACATTCACATCCTCGAGAATGATTCGATTACTGGTGCGGTTAATGCATCTTCTCCGAACCCGGTTACTATGAATGAGTTTGCTGAACAGCTGGGAGATGTTCTACACAGATCTGTGTTTTTCAGAGTTCCGAAGCTGGCAATGAAAGCAATTATAGGAGAATCAGCTGACTTTATTATAGCCAGCCTCCGGGTGGTACCGGAACAGCTGGAAGGATCAGGATTCAAATTCGCTCACCCTCTTTTAAAAAATGCTCTTTCCGACGCAATCAGGAATAAAAAATAAGCTTTCGTTGAAGGGTAGAATTTTAATTATCTTAAATTAAAATCTGAAGGATAGAATATTCAGAAATGAGCAACCAACAAAATAGGCCTGCCTTGATTAAAGCAGGCCTTTTATTTTAACCGATAATTTTTGCAACTTCTTCATCGGTAAATACCGGAACTACTTTAAATGATAATTTGTTAGACCATTCCTGCACCCATTTACCCATTGCGTCTTCAGCACTGGTTTCAGCAATTATATATCCCTCGTCTCCGTTAATGCTATGCCATCTTCCCTTCATTGTTACACCTTCCGGGGGACGCGCTCCCGTCTTTTTGAATAGCCCCTGTACCTCATCTCTGTGTTCAGGTGTGACTTGATAAGTTATGTGAAACTGCACTTCTAACTCCTTTCTGTGGCATCATACCAATTATGTTTATTTGAAAAACCCCCTATTAAAAAATCTGTGAATGAGTTAAAGAGCTTTATTTTCAGGACTCCACATTCCGAACAGTCAACTAATTCCTCTCCATTACACCGCCGGGGATTGTCTTCTTCGGAGGCATAGGTATGATCTGTGAAACTTCCTGTTGATACCTTCTGTATTCATCGCCATGAAATGCAACAAGGTCTCTTTCTTCAAGCTGGATACCTACCAGAATGTATCCGGTTGTAGCAAATGCAAAAAGCAGATGTCCTATTGTCATATGCGGTGCAGCCCAGAAGGCAATAATAAATCCCAACATTAAGGGATGCCTGACAATTTTATAAAAGAATGGCTTAACAAAATGCGGACGGGGCAGATCTTTATTTTTCAAGCTGAGATAAACCTGCTGGAGTCCGAAAAGATTAAAATGGTTTATAAGAAACGTTCCGAAGAGTACGATAAACCAGCCTGCAAAATAAAGTGCTGTTAATAAGGAACCGGCTGCAGTACCTTCTACATTCCAGATTTGTACGGTCATAGGCCGCCAGTATGCAAAAAGAAGAACAAGAATTAGACTTGAAAAAAGAACATAGGTGCTGCGTTCGATCGGTTTCGGAACAAACCTGGTCCACCACCGCTTAAATCCCTGTCTTGCCATTACACTATGCTGAACCGCAAATAGTGATAGCAGCAGAACATTTACAATCCAGCCATTTGCCATTCCCCCCTGGAAACCTGAGTCTATTGTTTTCGGCACTAATAAATTGCCAACAAACCCAATCGCATATAGAAATGTCACAAAAAATAAGGAATAACAAATAATCCCATACAGAAAAAAAAGAAATCGTTTCATCAGAACCTCCTTCTTGTTATTATATAATCAACTATCCATTAAAAATTGTTTTTAACTTGCATTTATCTTACTCACTTTGGCGGCAGCGTGACCTGCCTGTTATCCCGACGGTTTACTTAATTACAATTGATTGCGAAGCCCGATTTCCATCATCTTAATAGGTTTTTTCATCATTTTTATTCACAGTTGATTTCATCCTCGACAGATATCTCAACAGGGAAAGGTGTTGTAATAATTTTATAAACTATAGATGTCTTTTTTCCCAATTCACAGAGAAACTGTTTTTCTTTATAAGTAAGTTCATTTCCCTTTATCCGGATCTTCATCCTTATGTTTTCAAGAATGTTTCCTTCATCATAACTAAGTCCGAACATATATCTTAGATCGAATCTGCCTTCTATTTCCGATTCAATGTCTGTCAAAACAATTCCTCTTGCTGCAGCCAGGCATACTATAGAATTGGTTAAACATCCTGCAAGGGCACTAAGCAGGTATTCAACAGCGGTTGGCCCTTCATCCCTGCCAAGTAGAGTAGAAGGCTGATCGATTTCAAATATGAAGGGGAAAACACGGGAATCATCTTCCTTCTCAGCTCCGAAGAATCCTTTAATGACCGATCTGCTGTGTCCGCCATTCATCCATGTATTGTTTACTCTGAAAATAAATTCGGAGAGCGAGGGCTGACGCTTAACAGAATCCATCATTTCAAATAACCTGGAGTGGTTTATACCATTTATTTTTTCAGGCATTTTAATTTTGATTTTTATATATAGGATGGAGGAAGCATATAAGATGCCAGGGCGAGAAACCGTAAAAAATCTTCAGTTAAAGAAAATTATCGAAGAAAATGAGATAGAACCCTCTTACGATTTTTAGAGAGTTGCGAAATTTCGTCATGCTTTTTTACGAGATTCAATAAGGTACGGAGGAAATTTAAGATATCTGCCTGCTGAATAACGCATTGAACCCTGCGGATTTTTAGCTGCATCGAAACCTTTCCTATCGAGTGTCAATATGTGTAAAATATGGTCGCCAGTATAAAACAGAACTGCCGGTTTCGAAGTCTTATTTTTATTTTTTCAGGTGAAGAGCTTTTATTTTAGAGTTCAGGGTGGTTGGAGGTAGTCCCAGCAGGTTTGCTGCTCCGTCGCTACCGGAAATCTTCCAGTTAGTTGAATTTAAAGCACGTATAATATTTTCTTTTTCAAGCTCCTGAAACTCCTTTTGTGAAAATATTTTATTATCCTGCTGTGTATTAGTTTCAATTTTATTTGGTTCCCTTCCATATGGAAGTAAATTATCTATTATAACTGTACCGTCTTCAGCAGTGATTACAGCTCTTTCAATTATGTTCTGCAGTTCCCGGACGTTTCCTGGCCAGGGATAATTTAATAATCTTTGTTTAGATGTGGAAGAAAGTTTCCTATTATCAACTCCTAATTTTTTTGAAAACCTTAATGTGAATTCATCGGCGAGTTTGATGATATCATAACCTCTTTCTCTCAATGGTGGTACATAGATAGGATAAACATTCAACCTGTAATATAAATCCTCGCGGAATTTTCCATGTTTTATATCCTCTGAAAGATTACGGTTAGTAGCAGCAATAACTCTTACATCGACCTTCCGGGTATCTGAACTTCCGACGGGTTCAAATTCTCCATCCTGTAACACCCTCAGAAGTTTCGCCTGAAGGTCAAGGTGAAGGTCACCTATTTCATCCAGGAAGATAGTCCCTTTATCAGCAAGCTCGAACCTTCCAATCCTCCTTTTAGTGGCGCCTGTAAAAGCTCCGCTAACATGTCCGAAGAATTCGCTCTCAATTAAAGATGAGGGAATAGCAGCACAGTTAACCTTTATTAAAGGTTTGTTCTTCCGGCTTCCGGCCATATGAATTGCTCTTGCCGCAAGTTCTTTCCCTGTGCCGGTTTCGCCTGAGATCAGAACAGTGCTGTCTGTTTTAGCAACGAGGCTTATATCTTTCAGAAGATTCATTACAGGCCTGCTTTGCCCCACAATTTCATCGAAATCATTCAGGAGATCCAGTTCTTCCTTAAGGTATTCTGTTTCTGCCTTAAGCGCATGTATCTTTTTCTCCGCTTCAACTTTATCGTTTATGCTGCGGAGTATGACGGTATAAAACATATCGTTTTTATTTGTATTCTGAGATACAGTCGCTTCGGCAGGAAAGCTGATCCCGTTCTTACAGGAAATATTGAGACTGTCAGTTATCCAGATATATTTTTCGCCTTCTTCCAGGTTCTCAAATTCTTTAAGTGCAGATATAAAAATCTCCCGGCCCTTATTTGACAGAAGTTCCTTGAAGTTTTTTCCCAAAGCTTCTTCAGCTTGACAGTCTATTAGCTTTACGGCAGCCGGGTTTATCATGGTTATCTCAAGCCTCTGATTAAGTTCCATGATTCCGTCCATTGCACTGTTTATCAATCGGCGAAGCTTACTTTCTTTCTCGTTAATTTCCTGTTCCGCTTTTAACCGCTGTAATTCTGCAGCAGCGCGACCGGCAAAAATATGAAATATAGCTTCATTACTTTTTTTTGCGGGCATTGGCTTGTCATCAATTACTGCAAGGAGTCCTAATGTTTCTCCGTTCATATGAAGCAGGGGAGCTCCCATATAACTCACAACTTTAATTCCAAAATCTGGAGATTTGGGAAATAGTCCGGAAACATTTTCTTTAATGTGAACAAACTTTTTTTGATCAATTACATCTTCACAGGGTGTGTTCTCAATCTTGTATTCAAAATCCTTAATCCACTGATTCCGGTAGCAGAATGCATGGGCTCGCAAAAGGCGTAATTCTTTGAAATATTCTGTTACCCAGGCACCGGAGGTATTGAGAACACCGCACAGATTCTTAACAAGAGCAAAAAAGAAGTCGGAACCCGTTTGACTGGAGGTGCCTTCAAGGATCGCCCTTATGGCGTAGTTTTCCTGGCTGTTATCGTTAAACATAATTATTATGGGTATTATGATTAAACATCGCCTCGATCAGTTAATATAAAAACGATGAGGCGGTATAGCAAGACCTTCGCCGGGGAATTTATACATATGTGAGATTTGAGAACCGGACACTGATAAACCCAATTGTTAAGCTCTGATTCATTTTTGAAGAAATCGTAAAATTGAGCGATAAGATATTTCTGTCAACAAATTCCTTTTATGTATTAAAACCATGGTTTTTTGTGGGCTCAAATATTACTATTTTTTATATTCAAATTTTTAAGGGTACTAATGGTAATCAAACAAACTGCGGAATTCGATCTTACTTACCGTTTTATTACCGAGACAAACCAGAATATTTTTCTTACCGGCAAAGCAGGAACAGGTAAAACAACCTTCCTGAAATATGTACGGGCTAATACAATGAAGGAATGTGTTGTGGCAGCACCAACAGGAGTAGCCGCAATAAACGCGAGAGGAGTAACACTGCATTCACTTTTCCAGCTTCCTTTCGGGATGATACTGCCGAGTCAGGAGTATTCATTTAACCGTGAAAGCATAAAACGCCATCCTCTGCTTTCGAAGTTAAGGTACAGCAGGGAAAAGGTAGAACTTCTCCGAAATCTTGATCTGCTTATCATTGATGAGGCCAGTATGGTCGCATCCTATATTGTTGATGCAATTGATACTATACTGCGTTATATAAGAAAAAGTCATCACCGCCCTTTCGGTGGTGTACAGGTGCTTTTTGTCGGTGATCTCTACCAGCTGCCGCCGGTTGTCAAAAGGGACGGTTGGGAAATTTTACGCGAATACTATTCAACGATTTTCTTTTTTGACAGTTTTGTATTACGTGAGAATCCACCCGTTATCGTGGAGCTAAAAGAGATATTCAGGCAGCAGGATGTCGGCTTTATAGAGATCCTGAATGGGATAAGAGATAATAATATATCAGAGGAAAATTTTAATATACTGCAGTCAAGACTGACGAATGATTTTGTACCGACGGACGAAGAAGAATATATAACGCTGACAACACACAATCATCAGGCAGATGAAATAAACCATATGAAATTAATAAGTATTCAAGGTGAAGTTCACCGGTACAGGGCAGAGGTTATAAATGATTTCCCCGAGAATGCTTATCCAGCTGAGGATGTGCTTGAGCTTAAAATAGGCGCCCAGGTAATGTTTCTGAGAAATGATACTGAGGAAAGGAAATACTTTAACGGGAAAATCGGGACGGTAACCGGGCTCGGTGAAAGTTTTATTAGAGTAAAGTGTAAGGATGACGCAGATGAAATAACAGTTAAAAAGAGTGAATGGGAAAATGTCAGATACAAGCTTGATCCAATAACAAGGGAAATAACTGAAGAGGTCCTGGGAAGTTTTGTGCAATATCCTCTGAGATTGGCCTGGGCGATTACGATTCATAAAAGTCAGGGACTAACATTTGATAAAGTAGTGATTGATGCTCAGAAAGCTTTTACAAAAGGGCAGGTATATGTGGCCCTGAGCCGCTGTACCTCCCTGGAAGGGTTGATACTTAAAACTCCTGTCGGTAGAAATTATCTCGGCGGCCACTCTGATTTTATCCGGTGGCAAGATGATAACCTAAGTAAAAATCTTCCTCTGAAGTTCGCGGAGTCCCGCCAGAATTATATGCTCGACGAAATAAATGATATCTTCACCTGGACAGGCTGGTACCATGCTCTTTTCGAAATGAACGAATATATCAAGGAAAATCAGGACAAAATAAATCAGGACTCTCTGGATTGGATAAGCAGCCTAAGCAAAAAACAGGCAGTATTATATGAAGTTTCAAAAAAATTCAGACAGGTTATCGTAAATCTCAGCAAAGGGTATCCGCTTGTTGAGCAAAACGAGGAGCTTCAGAAGAGGCTTAAGGAAGGTGCGGAATATTTTTATGATGAATTATTCAAATGGAGAGATCTTTTCATTAATCATCCGATAACCTCGGAAACAAAAAAGATCTCTTCCGTTATTGATGACCATCTAGTTTCAATTAACCGGCTGCTTGAAGATATTTTGGATAGGATTGGTTTCTGCCGAAATGGTTTTACTATGAGTGAATACCTGCAGTATGTTCCCCCGGCAGTACAAAGAACTAAGAACATCCGTAGTTCATACTCACCGAAAAAAAGAAATACAGTGGAACATACCATAATTTTATTCCGTGAACTCCGGGATCTTCAACTGACCGCTGTTGAACGGGATCTTACAGTTGAAACGATTGAAGGACATATCGCAAAAGGAATAAGACAGGGTCTCATTGAGATAGGGGAGATAATGCCTGAGGAAGAGGTTAAAGAAATTGCGCGATATTTTCCGGATGACCTTACGAACATCAAACTTAGAACGATAAAGGATTATGCTTCTCCCGACGTCACCTTCGGACAATTAAAAATGGTTCTTGCGTTTCTGCAGAAATGTGCCGCAGAAGCAGATGTATAAAAAATGATCAATTATCAGACAAAGGATTTATTATTCCTTTATAGGTGAAGAAGTCTTTGATCCTCTGTTCATTGACAATTGAATTTTCATTAAAAATATTTACTCCACCGGTTGAGGATAATATCCACAGGTTTCCATCAAAGTATTCAGCAATGGAGCTAACATAATTGCTTGAAAGCCCGGAATTATAAATATCGTACATAGCACGTTTCTCCGACTAAGCAAATTCAAATAGTCTACCTAACCACCTGGTTTAAGTCCGGTCAAATATAAGAATGGAGCAATCTGATAGAAGGGTAAGGTATAAAAAAACCCCGATCTGATGAACGGGGTTTTATAAATTAAAATTTGGCAGCGACCTACTCTCCCACACACCTGCGCATGCAGTACCATCGGCGTGCCGGGGCTTAACTTCTCTGTTCGGAATGGGAAGAGGTGTAACACCCGGGCTATAACCACCAAAATTTAAAACTTGTGCTGAACTTATTTCAGCATATCAAAAAAATAAAAGAAAGATTGAAAGAACCAAGCCCAAACAAAAAGAGAACTATCGTGTGAATAAAAATTAAACGATTAAGCCTCACGACTTATTAGTACTACTCGGCTGAATGTGTTACCACACTTACACCTGTAGCCTATCAACCTCGTCATCTCCGAGGAGTCTTAAGTCCATAAAGGAGGGATACCTCATCTTGAAGCGTGCTTCGCGCTTAGATGCTTTCAGCGCTTATCACAACCGAACATAGCTACCCAACGATGCCACTGGCGTGACAATTGGTGCACTAGAGGTTCGTTCACTCCGGTCCTCTCGTACTAGGAGCGACCCTTCTCAAGTATCCTGCGCCCGCATAGGATAGGGACCGAACTGTCTCACGACGTTCTGAACCCAGCTCACGTACCGCTTTAATTGGCGAACAGCCAAACCCTTGGGACCTTCTTCAGCCCCAGGATGCGATGAGCCGACATCGAGGTGCCAAACCTTACCGTCGATATGAACTCTTGGGTAAGATCAGCCTGTTATCCCCGGCGTACCTTTTATCCTTTGAGCGACGGCACTTCCATTCGCAGCCGTCGGATCACTAACTCCTGCTTTCGCACCTGCTCGACTTGTAAGTCTCGCAGTCAAGCTCCCTTTTGCGTTTACACTCGCCGCATGATTACCAACCATGCTGAGGGAACCTTTGAGAGCCTCCGTTACATTTTAGGAGGCGACCGCCCCAGTCAAACTACCCGCCTAACACTGTTCCTGATCCTGATTCAAGGACCGAGGTTAGAATCCAAATAAAGCAAGGGTGGTATTTCACCGTTGGCTCCACCGAAACTAGCGTCCCGGCTTCAAAGCCTCCCACCTATCCTACACATGCTTTACCCGAACCCAATGTTAGGGTGCAGTAAAGGTGCACGGGGTCTTTCCGTCCATATGCGGGTAACCGGCGTCTTCACCGGTACCACAATTTCACCGAGCCCGTGGTTGAGACAGTGCCCAAATCGTTACACCATTCGTGCAGGTCGGAACTTACCCGACAAGGAATTTCGCTACCTTAGGACCGTTATAGTTACGGCCGCCGTTTACTGGGGCTTCGATTCAAAGCTTCTGCCGACAAGTCGGCATAACCTCTCCTCTTAACCTTCCAGCACCGGGCAGGTGTCAGTCCCTATACATCGTCTTGATTGACTTCGCAGAGACATATGTTTTTGTTAAACAGTCGCTTGGGCCATTTCACTGCGGCCTCGTTCTGCTACGATCGCGAAGATTTTCACTTACTAGAGGCACCCCTTCTCCCGAAGTTACGGGGTTAATTTGCCGAGTTCCTTAACCACGGCTCACTCGAGCACCTTAGAATACTCATCCCGTCTACCTGTGTCGGTTTGCGGTACGGACTGATAAATTTCTCACGTACGAAGATTTTCTCGGCAGTATGATTACGGTCAGTTTGCGGGCTAAGCCCTCCCGTTCGCATCTCGGCCTTAAGGAAATGTGGATTTGCCTGCACTTCCAGCCTACTTGCTTAGACCACCTAATCCATCAGGTGGCTGACCTTCACTCCTGCGTCCCTCCTTACGCTCAAACAAAATTTACCAGGTACAGGAATATTGACCTGTTTTCCATCGCCTACGCCTTTCAGCCTCGGCTTAGGACCCGACTAACCCTGAGATGACTAACATTGCTCAGGAAACCTTAGACTTTCGGTGGATCGATTTTTCATCGATCTTATCGTTACTTATGCCAACATTTGCTTTTCTATGCGCTCCAGCATGCCTCGCAGCACACCTTCGACGCCCATAGAATGTTCCTCTACCGATCCAATAAATTGGATCCCATAACTTCGGTAAGTAGTTTAAGTCCCGAGAATTGTCGACGCCAAGTCGCTTGACTAGTGAGCTATTACGCACTCTTTAAATGAATGGCTGCTTCTAAGCCAACATCCTAGTTGTCTGAGCAACTTAACATCCTTTCTCTGTTAACTACTATTTGGGGACCTTAGTTGATGATCTGGGTTGTTTCCCTTTTGGCAATGAAGCTTATCCCCCACTGCCTGACTCCCGAGAAACATGTATACGGAATTCGGAGTTTGTCTGGGTTTGGTACCGTTGTGACGGCCCTAGCCCAATCAGTGCTCTACCTCCGTTACACTTTTACTCGAGGCTAGCCCTAAAGCTATTTCGAGGAATACGAGCTATTTCCGAGTTTGGTTGGCCTTTCACCCCTACCCTCACCTCATCCAAGCGGTTTTCAACCCACATTAGTTCGGACCTCCATGAGGTTTTACCCTCACTTCATCCTGGACAAGGGTAGATCACCCGGTTTCGCGTCTACCGCACGTTACTTAATCGCCCGATTAGGACTTGCTCTCGCTTCGGCTGCACTTCTTAAAAGTTTAACCTTGCAACGTACGAGTAACTCGTTGGCTCATTATCCAGAAGGCACGCTGTCATCCGGTTATTTGCAAGCAAATAACAAGACTCCAACCGTTTGTAAGCATACGGTTTCAGGTACTATTTCACCCTCCTAAAAGGAGTGCTTTTCACCTTTCCCTCACGGTACTGCTTCGCTATCGGTTACGAGAGAGTATTTAGTCTTAGGAGATGGTTCTCCCGGATTCCCACAAAATTCCACTTACTTCGTGGTACTTGGGAACATATTCAAGAGAGTTATATTGTTTTCGCTTACAGGACTTTCACCTCCTATGGTTGAACTTTCCAGAAACATTCAGCTAACAATATAATTTTTTACTCTCCGG
>CAVVGK010000015.1:0-85394 GCA_963747755.1 uncultured Ignavibacteria bacterium
CTCGGAAAAGGTCGACGGATTCTGCCTGGTTTCAAGTGATAGTGATTTTACACGACTTGCAACTAGACTTCGGGAAGCCGGTATGAAAGTTTATGGAATCGGTGAAAGGAAAACTCCTGAACCTTTTATTGTTGCCTGCGATAAATTCATTTATATTGAGATCCTTAAAAACAGAACTGATGAGGGTGAAACTGATGCTTCCAAAGATAAAACTGCTAAGAAAAATGAAATAGAAAAGGTTACTCCGGCGCTGATTAAATTGATCGCAAGTACCATTTCTGATCTTGCAGATGAAGACGGATGGTCATTTCTCGGTGATGTAGGAAATCTTCTTCAGAAAAAACAGCCTAACTTTGATCCAAGGAATTACGGCTTCCAGAAGCTGACACCTTTGATCAATTCGATAAATAAATTTGAGATAGCCGAAACTCAAAAGGGCAGATTTAAGTTGATTTATGTAAGGAATAAGAAGTAGATATTTTAACCCCTTAATTATGAAAATAAAAGCGATTGTAACAGGAACTACAGGTATGGTTGGAGAAGGTGTGATGCATGAATGCCTTAATCATCCTGATGTGGAATCTGTGCTGGTGATAAACAGGAGAAGCGGTAATGTTAAGCATCCAAAGCTGAAAGAGATTATTCACGATAACTTTTATGATCTTTCTTCCATCAGGGATCAGCTATCCGGATATAATGCCTGTTTTTTCTGTCTGGGTACAACTTCGGTTGGTAAAAAAGAAGAGGAATATCGCAAGATAACCTTTGACCTTACTAAAACTTTTGCGGATACTCTTTACGAGCTTAATCCTGATTCAACATTCTGCTATGTTTCCGGTTCAGGGACTGACAGCTCTGAAAAGGGAAAGCTGATGTGGGCAAGGGTGAAAGGAAAAACGGAGAATTATATCCTTAGTCGTGGATTTAAAGATGCTTATATGTTTCGTCCGGCGCTTATAATACCTACAAAAGGATTGAATAACACACTAACCTTATATAAGTTCTTTGTCCCGCTCGTTCCGTTTGTAAAGTTGTTTTTTCCTGGATATGTCTGCAGCCTGAAAGAAATCGGACTTGTAATGATCAACTCCGTGACAAAAGGTTATGATAAAAAAATTCTCGAAGTAAATGATATTAAAAAGCTTGCCGGTAAATAGTATGCTGGATCTAAATTTTAATCCTTTTCCGATTATCGAAACCGAAAGACTGCTTCTGCGGCAGATAAGAAACGATGACGTCAACGAAATATTTATGCTTAGATCGGATGAAAGGGTGATGCGCTATATCGATAAATCACCTGCTCAATCTCTGGATGATGCATATGAGTTTATCACAAGGATTACAGAGCTCGAAAATTCTAAAGATGCTGTCACCTGGGGGATTGCTTTAAAGGATGAACCCAGTCTGATAGGGACGATCTGTCTGTGGCATATTCAAAAAGAACATTACCGGGCAGAGGTTGGTTATAACCTTTTGCCGGATTATTGGCGAAAGGGTATAATGCAGGAAACTATTGAGGTGGTTATTGATTATGGATTTAAAGTTATGAAGCTTCATTCAATTGAAGCAAATGTTAATCCCAGTAATGAGGCCTCGATTCAACTGCTTAAAAGAAACAAGTTTAAACAGGAAGCTTACTATAAGGAAAATTTCTATTTTAATGGAAAATTTCTTGATACCGCTATTTATTCTTTGCTAATTACTGACTGATAATTTTAATTATATGTATGATTACTTAAAAATGGGTTACTTTGCACAGGTGACCGGGAAGATGGAAAATTTGTGCGAAGAAGAGCTGACTGAACTTGGTGCATTTGATATTAAACCTTCATATAAAGGGTTATATTTTAATGCTGATATCCAAACTATTTACCGGATAAACTATACATCCCGACTGCTGTCAAGAGTGCTGGCGCCTTTGCTATCTTTTCCCTGCCATACCACAAACGATCTGATCCAGAAGGCAAAGAAGATTCACTGGGAGGATTTCCTTTCTATAAAAAAAACATTTGCTATAAGCTCATCGGTTTCGAAAAGCAGAATAACTAATTCTCTTTATGCTTCCCAGTGTCTGAAGGATGGAATTGCTGATTATTTCAGGGATCAATACGGTAAACGTCCCGATGTTGAGGTTGTTAATCCAGATGTACGTATTAACCTGCATATCGAAAAAGATACGGCGGTTATCAGTCTTGATACTTCCGGAGATTCTCTGCACAAAAGGGGATACAGACTGCTTGCAGGTGAGGCTCCAATGCAGGAAACTCTCGCTGCAGCTATAATCCGCATAAGCAAATGGGACGGAGAAAATCCGTTATGGGATCCAATGTGCGGCTCGGGTACAATATTATGTGAAGCGCTTATGCATTACTGCAGAATACCCGCTCAGAAGCTTCGCCGGAAATTTGGATTTTTTAATCTACCGGAATTTGATCCTGAAGAATGGGAAAAAATAAAAGGAGAATACGATAGCCGGATCCGTCCGCTTCCCAAAAATATTATTAGCGGAAGCGATAAATCACAAAATGCAATCGATGTGGCAAGAGAAAATTTATCTCATATTCCGTATACCGGCTCAGTTGAGTTAAAGAAAAGACAATTTCAGGAAAAGGATAGTTTTGAAGACGGAACCCTGATTGCCAATCCGCCCTACGGAATAAGACTCGGAGAGAAAGAGGAAGTACAGTCACTCTATAAGGAAATTGGAGATTTTCTTAAAACAAAATGTACCGGGACTTCAGCTTTTATCTATACCGGTAATCCTGAGTTAAGGAAGTATATAGGACTAAAAACCACCAGAAGAATTGCACTCGATAACGGCAAATTAGAGGGAGTACTTCTGCAAATCGACAGCTATAAGGGGAGTAAAAAAAAGAAATGGGAAGGGTAGAATTCTATTAAAATTGCACCGCTGTGCAGCATATGGGTTTGGCATTGACACTATTTAACTGATGCGGCGTCTCGTTGCGGACAGACAATACTATTTAGACAAATTAATCTTCAGCCTCTCCAGCTCATCCCATCTTTCAAAGAGCATTTTAATATTTCCCTTCGCTTGTTCAAGTTCAGCATTCAGTTCATTTGTCTGCTCAGCATATTTAATGTAAAAATCAGGAGAGGTAAATATCTTTTCGATCCTCTCAACTTCTGATTCGGCTTCAATAATCTTTCCTTCTATCTGTTCAAGTTCTATCGCGTCTTTATAGCTAAGTTTTTTCGGTTTGGATTTTGTCCGGGAACCGCTGCCGGCCAGTTCTTTTTTATCCTTTGACTGTTGATCCTCTTTTTCCTGCAGCCGTCTTTTTCTTTTTTCAACGTAATAATCGTAATCGCCTTCGCTGTAGTAGATATCCCTGTTTCCCTCCAGGGCGATTATACCGCTGCAGATACGGTTCAGAAAATACCTGTCATGACTAACTACAACTACACAACCCTCAAAAGAAATAAGCGCTTCTTCAAGTATCCGTAATGTAGGAAGATCAAGATCATTGGTTGGCTCATCAAGCATCAAAAAGTTCCCGCCGCTGCATAAAATCTTTGCAAGTGTAAGTCTGCTTTTTTCTCCTCCTGAAAGTTTGCCTACATTCGTATTTATCCTGTCATCCGTAAATAGAAATCTTCTCAGGTAGGTCCACACACTGATCTGCTGCTTCCCGAATTTAACAGTTTCGCTGCCCTCACCAATCGCTTTTAGAACGGTATCATAATCATTTAAGATGAGCCTCGCCTGATCGACATAGTTGAATATGGTTGTTTCACCTATTTCTATTATTCCGTCAGCCGGTGGAATTTCACCAAGAATGGTTTTTAACAGTGTGGTTTTACCTGAACCGTTTGGTCCTACTATGCCGATCTTCTTGCCGGGTTCAAAATTAAAGTTGAATCCTTCAAATAAAATATTTTCACCCGGTTTAACCGATAAGTTCTTTATTTCAACAACCTTTTTACCAAGCCGGTCGGCCGGGGGAATAATTAAATCCACATCAAGTTCAGTTTCATTACTTTTCTGTGATGCAATTTCATCGAAGTTATCAAGTCTGCTCTTGGCTTTTGTTCTTCTTGCCTTCGGACCGCGTCTCACCCATTCAAGTTCACGCTTCAAAAACTGCTGACGTTTGCGTTCTTCAACTTCTTTAATGAGCTGTCTCTCAGTCTTATTGACCAAATAATCGGTATAGTTCCCGGGGTGGGAATAAAAGGTTCCTGATGAAAGTTCTACTATTCTGTTTGCAATCCTGTCGAGGAAATAACGATCGTGAGTAACAAAAATACATGTCCCTTTATAGCCTGCAAGGAAATCCTCCAGCCATTCAATTGAATTGGTATCGAGATGATTAGTAGGCTCGTCAAGTATCAGCAGATCAGGATTCGATATCAATGCTCTGCAGAGTGCAGTGCGTCTTTTTTCTCCGCCTGATAGGTTGATAATGTTCCTCGCGGTGTCAGGAGCGTCAAGTAATTTTGCCAGTACCTTAATCCTTTTTTCAAGGTTCCAGGAATCAAGTTGGAGAATTGTCTGCTCCAGCGCGTGTTTATCAGGTGCGTCGAAGGGTGTCAATTCATACTGTTTTAATAATTCCTGCTCCTTTTCCGCACCGCTTAAAATATTCTCATATACATCTTTTCTTTCATCCAGAGTAAATTCCTGTGAAAGAAAACCGGTAACGAGACTCTTCCTTTTTGCGACTTCGCCGGAATCGGGAAGCATCAGTCCGGAAATGATTTTCAGAAATGTTGATTTACCTGCGCCATTTCTTCCCACTAAACCAATCCGGTCTCCTTCGTGAACGCTTAATGATGCCTTATCCAGAATAATCTGCTCACCGAAATGTACTTCCAGGTCGAGCGCGGTTAAAATAACAGGAGTAATATTTTCAGCCATAAGTTCGAAATATTAAATAATGAGGTGGAAATATAAGTTAACAGGGTATAAGTAAATATGGAAAGATTTAAACCTGATTTATACTGTAACTTTTAAGTAACAGGATTTTATAAAGAATATTTAAATATCATCACAAGGATTCGGGGAACCTCTTTATTGCCGTCGTCAAAAAATTCATCAAGGTGAGAAATTTCCAGTCCCGCCTTTTTAGCTGCATTAATAAAATCAGAAATATTATGATTATAGCACTCCAGTACCTGCAGTCCTTCTTCGGTCTCAAACCTTGCCTTTGTACCGGAATACTGTTTATATGGATGAAGTTCACCGATATAAACGAGGCCTCCGGGTTGCAGTACTTTTTTAACCTGTCGGAAAATATGTTTAAGGTCTTCCATATGTTCAAGCACCAGGCTGAAACTCACAAAATTGAATTCTTGATTGGGAAAATTCCACTGATCTCTGATGTCAAGCTGAAGGAAGTTAACTTTGGGAGAATTAATTTTTGCTTTTGCCCTGGCAATCATCTCATCTGAAAAATCAACAGCAGTGATTGAATCGGCTTTATGCAGAAGCCATTCAGTGTTTTTTCCTGTCCCGCATCCTATCTCGAGCCAATTCTTGAAGTGAAATTCTTTCAGCGTTTTCCTAAAAGCCAACGCCTCAAGATCCCGGGTTTTATTGATATTTGTGTCGTACTGATCCGACCAAAGGTCATATGCCTGTTTCGTTTCCATTTTTAGTCAGCCCGTTTATGCGGCAAGTTCTCGGTTATATTTATTTCTGTACTGGATAGGTGACAAGCCGGTTATCTTTTTAAAAGTTGTACGGAATGCTTTGGTGTCTGAGTAACCGACCTTGTACATAATCTCGCTGATATTTTCCATCGAAGTTTCCAAACTCATTTTGGCAGCCTCAATTTTAACCCGTTGAATATACTCAACGACAGTATTCGCGGTTGCCTTTTTGAATCTTCGTTCCAGGTTTCTGCGGCTTAATGCCAGCATAGATGCGAGCTGCTCGACTGTGATTTTATCCTGATAATTGCTTTCGATAAATTCCTGGGCTTTTTTAATTTGTTCATCCTCATGTTCTTTTTGACCCTTAAACATTATAAAAGGCGATTGACTATCGCGGTCAATGTCGATCATAAACGCTTTTGAAATTAATACGGCCACCTCACGTCCCGCGAATTTTTCGATCAGGTATAGTAGCAAATTCAAATATGAATAAGCTCCGCCGCTTGTGTAGATGCCTGTATCTTCTGTCATTATTTTATCATCGAGAAGGTTTGCTTCAGGGTACATTTTCCTGAACTCATTTGCGAACCGCCAGTGTGTAGTACACCGCTTGCCTTCTAATAATCCTGTGGCTGCCAGGAAAAATGATCCTATACAAAAGCTGGCAATTTCCGCCCCGTTCTTATATTGTTCGATCATCCAGGGGAGAAATTCTTTATTTCTTTCGATCGCTTTCTTCTGATCACCGAACAGAGCCGGAACTATTATTAAATTCGTTTTTTCTACATCCCGGATTTGAACATCAGGATTTACAGTAAACAATCCTGTGGTTTGCCTGGTTTCCTTAGAGATTCCAGCAAGGTGTATATCAAATATCGGTTCTCTGCCAATTTCTTTAAGCAGTCCGTTTACTTCTGAGAAGATCTGGTACGTTCCTTCAATATTGACCATACTTGCATGACCCAGCGGAATTAATATAGATATGTGTTTCATAATGCATCTATGAAATTAATGTGGTACTAGATTCTGGTTAATTAAGACCGAATATAGATAACCATTTTGTCGCAATCAACCCCTTAAGTTGCTGTAATCCCTCCCTTCCGGATTTTCATCACAAGCTGAATTGGTTTGTTATCGTAATTTCCAGCGAATGTTCTTACTTCTTTATCTTCTTTCATATCAATCAGTTACAGTCGATTTGAGAGATCTCGAAAGTAAGGATTTATATGTAAATTGTCGCATTTCCCCCTTTAATTGACGGAATTACACCTACCATTTTTAAATTCTGTCGTTTAGATTTGTACTGAGCTTAAAGTAGCTATACAATAACAAAAGACACCCTGAAATGATATTAATGCCTGTTATCATTCAGGACGACTTTACGAAATATGTCGGCAAGAAATAAAAAACTGGTAATGAATTTTATGGACGAATTCGTTAAAGGCAATAAACAACATTGTCAGGAGTACCTGACTGAAGATATTAGATTGAATATTGTCGGTATGCCCGCCATCGCGGGAAAGCAGAATGTGCTTCAGGCTATGGAAATGATGGCGCTCTGGAAATCGTCTTTGTTGAACTGCAGCCCGGTCTCAGAAAAAGAAAAGAATATTATTGCGGAAAAAGATTTTGTGGTAGTGGAGGGTATTGGTGCATATGATAAGCCGGCTAACTGTGATGTTTACAGAATTCTGGATGGAAAAATCCGGGAGGTGACATCTTACATTGTGGATACATCGGTTAATGAGTAACAATTTGTTTAGATCTGGAAATATAAACGAAAGGATAAAATCATGGTCAAGTACAGTAAGGCGTTCAGCAGTTATTCAGTAGACGACTCCGGGAAAGCAAAAGATTTCTATTCAAACAAGCTGGGTTTGAAAGTTACAGAGGTTCCAGAAATGAAGGGTCTGCTTAATCTCCATATCGAAGGGAATGAGGATGTAATGGTTTACGCGAAACCGAATCATCAGCCGGCAACTTTTACAGTCCTGAACTTTACGGTAAAAAATGTAGAAGAATCGGTGGATGAACTTACAGCTAAAGGTATAAAGTTTGAAATTTTCGATGACGAGAATCTGAAAACCGATAATAAGGGTATTATGCGAGGTAATGGGCCGACAATAGCATGGTTTAAAGATCCTGCTGGAAATTTTATTTCCCTTATTGAAGAATGATATTTAAAAAATTTAAATCTAAGGTGAAAAAATGCAAAAGATAAGTCCTTTTCTGTGGTTCGATAAAAATGCTGAAGACGCAGCAAAATTTTATGCATCAGTATTTAGGAATTCAAAAATGGGAAGTACCACAAAATACAATGAAGCTTCTGCCGCAGCCTCGGGTATGCAGCCGGATTCGGTTATGACAGCGTCCTTTGAAATTGACGGCTATAGCTTTACAGCGATTAATGGTGGACCAGTGTTTAAGATAAATCCATCAATTTCATTTTTTACTCACTCTAAAGATGAAAAGGAAATTGATGATCTGTGGAGCAAGCTGGCCGACGGAGGAAAAGTGCTGATGGAATTAAATAAATATGACTGGAGTAAAAAATATGGCTGGGTTGAAGATAAGTTTGGTGTTTCCTGGCAGCTAATGCTCGTGGAAAATGATTTCAATCAGAATATAGTTCCCTGTATACTGTTTACGGGCGACTCTTTCGGCAAGGCCGGAGAAGCAATGAAATTTTATTCATCGGTTTTTCCGGATGGCAAGGTTGATAATGTATTTAAATATGGTCCCGAAAATTTACCTGATAACCCCGAGGCCATAATGTATGGCGATTTTATTCTTCAAGGGAATAAATTTGCTGCCATGGATGGTGCCGGAGAACATAATTTTAAGTTTAATGAAGCAGTTTCATTCGTTGTTAATTGCGATAATCAGAAAGAGTTGGATCATTACTGGGATAAACTTTCTGAAGGCGGTGATCCCAAAGCTCAGATGTGCGGATGGCTTAAGGACAAATTTGGAATATCATGGCAGATAGTCCCTTCTGATCTTCCCAGACTTTTAAGTGACGGTAAAAAAAGTCAGAAAGTTATGGAGAAGGTCCTTAAAATGAAAAAGCTGGATATTGCAGAATTACAAAAAACCTATGAGGGTTGATGATGACAAAAGCAAATCAAATGAAATTGAATGCATACATTAATTATAAAGGAAACTGCCGCGAAGCCTTCGAATTTTATGAAAAACATCTCGGCGGCAAAATTACATTGATGTCAACTTTTAATGATATGCCTGATAAAAGTAATCTTCCGGGTGAAAACTGGGAGGATAAGGTACTGCATGCACAAATTGAGATCGGAAACGGAATTCTTATGGGGGCCGATATCCCCAATGCCGAACCGATGCGAAGTGCCTACATAACATTAAGTGCCCCGGATACAGATGAGGTTGAAAGGATTTATGGATTACTTTCAGAAGGAGGTCAGATATTTATGAAGCTGGATAAAACCTTTTTCGCCTCAAGGTTTGCGATGCTTCGTGATAAATTCGGCACATCCTGGATGCTGATGAGCGAGGACCAATAAACTCAAATTATCCCGAAAGAAACAAGAGGCATGAGAAAAGTTGTATTTTCTATTAATAGCACGATAAATGGTTTTGCTGACCATACCACAGGAATTGTGGATAATGAGCTGCATGATTTTTTTACCGACTTCCTGAATGACATAGATGTTAGTTTGATGGGAAGGAAAACTTACGAGTTAATGGCAAGCTACTGGCCTGTGGCTCACAAGGATCCTGATTGTACTGAGAGTATGAAAAGGTTTGCAGATAAGTTTAACGCGATGAAGAAAATAATATTCTCAAATACTATTGAGCGCCTTGAATGGCAGAATTCAGTTCTTGCTGAGAAAGATCTTCCTTCTACAGTACTCGAACTAAAAAAAGAAAAAGGAAAAAACATATCTGCCGGGAGTATAACTATAGCGCAGCAGTTATTGAAAGAAGATCTTATTGATGAATTCTGGATTCTGATTCATCCCGTAATTGCCAATAAAGGTCCTCGCTTATTTGATGGGATTGATAAAGTAAATAAGCTTCAACTTTTGGATTTAAAGAAATTTAATTCCGGTACTGTTGCTCTCCATTATATTAAACCGGAAGAGGAAAATGATTAAAGTTTACTTATAACATTAACTTTTAGAAAGGTATAGAATGGCTAAATTAAATCCCTATCTTAACTTTCCGGGAAATACGGAAGAAGCTTTTAATTTCTACAAATCTGTTTTTGGCGGAGAGTTCGCCGGTGGAATCTTCAGATTCACCGACACCCCGGAAGCAAGTAAAATGAATAAAGAAGATGCCGGCAAAATCATGCATGTTGCATTACCGGTAGGTGAAGGAAACATGCTGATGGCTACCGATGCCTTGAAATCACAGGGCTTTAATGTCGTCTTCGGAAATAATGTCCATCTTTCACTTGAGGCTGAAAGTAAGGACGAAGCCGATAAATTATTTAATGGATTATCTGAAGGCGGTAAAGTTGTAATGCCGCTGGCTGATGCTTTCTGGGGGGCATATTTCGGTGCTTTAACTGATAAATTCGGCGTTCATTGGATGGTGAATTATACCTATCCTAAAAAAGATTAGTATTAAAAGGTTTTATTGATCGTAAACCGGATCAGCCGCGAAACCATTTAACAAAAATGGAGTGGCTGCACTTTTTTGTCGAAAAAGAGTGAATGAGGAATTGACGGATTAAGCTATTTGCCTTATGTTTACCATTAAAAGGAAGTAGCAAATCTGTTGGCAATAGAATGGATAATCTTTTAGATCTGTTTCATCTGGTTAAATCCCGGGTTCCATTAATAACAATTGAAACCAGGGATGAGAAAGAGGCGGTTTTGTTAATTATCAGCCTGGCTTCTTCAGTGCGAAAACCCGTATATGGCTGGAATTTGATAAGGGGATTCGCCCTGCTTGATAAGCATGGTAATATCAGCGGATCAAACTTACTTGAACCAACCGAAGTGCTGAATACAATTTATGAAGGTTATGCTTCTGCGATTTTTATACTTTTAGACTACCATCCATATTTAAACAATGATAGGAATGTCAGACTTATAAAAGAAATAGCTCTGAATTCGGAGAGATTAAATAATACTGTATTTTTTATTTCTGCTCAGATAGAAATGCCGGACGAAATAAAACATTTGTCCGCAAATTTTGAATTATCATTTCCTTCTGATGCTGACATAAAAACCTACCTGATGGAGTTGATTGAAAAATGGAAGGCGGAAAACTCTGTCCGTGAAATCCGGATAGAGGATTCCATACTGGATTTATTTATAAAAAATCTTCACGGTCTTTCTTTTTCGGAAATCAAAAGAATTTTCTTCAATGCTTTGCGTGACAATGCAATTACCAGGGATGACATTCCTGAGATTGCAAAAGCAAAATACTCTCTGCTGAATAAGGATGATGTTCTTTATTATGAGCATGATTCATCGACATTTGCCGACGTTGGAGGATTAAAGAATTTAAAAGAATGGCTCGATAAAAGGAAAAAAATATTTATAGGCAGTAATAGTAAGGATTGGGGAATTGATACGCCTAAAGGCATTCTTCTGCTGGGAGTTCAGGGAAGCGGAAAGAGCCTGGCAGCAAAAGCTGTGGCGGGTACCTGGGGGATCCCTTTACTGCGGCTGGATTTCGGAACACTCTATAACAAATATTACGGAGAGACTGAACGGAAGACCCGTGAAGCATTAAGAATGGCAGATATGATGGCACCGTGCGTATTATGGATAGATGAAATAGAAAAGGGTCTTGCCTCAGAATCAAATGACAGTGGTACTTCAAAACGCGTGCTGGGTACAATATTAACCTGGATGGCTGAAAGGAAAACTCTTGTCTTCCTGGTCGCCACTGCTAATGATATCCAGAACCTTCCGCCGGAGTTAATGAGAAAAGGGAGGATGGATGAAATATTTTTTGTTGACTTACCTTCGGATGATATCAGGAAAGAAATATTGATTATCCACCTAAAGAAAAGAGATCTAGATCCTGAAAACTTTGATCTTAATAAAATATCTGATGCCTGCGAAGGGTTTTCCGGATCAGAAATTGAACAGGTGATCGTATCCGGTTTTTATTCCATTATCGGCGGATATAAACAGCTTACAACTGAGATCCTGCTTGATGAGATTAAGAAAACAAAGCCTCTTTCAGTTATTATGGCCGAGAATATTGAAGCGATGAGAGAATGGGCTAATGATAGAACAGTTGCTGCCAATTGAGACAAAACGGTTGATGATCAGCTGATCTGCATTTTTGTAGGTGCCTGGTTCTTTGTGGCTGCTTCGCTCATATGTACAGGATTTTTCTTTTCTGAAGATTTTAGAAACTGAGACTGCCAATCGAAATCCTGAAAGGATACATCATGTAGAACCTGGTAACGTTGTTCTTAAATTCTATTGCGGGAGAGGGGAATTTGATATAATTAAGAGACTGACGGAACCAGTTCCAGAACCACCCGCCTTCGGGCAGAATTTTTACCAGGTTATAGTCGAGCCCGATCATATATCTTCTGGTTGCCAGCTGATCAGGAGGACCACCGGAATTTGCCGCATCAATTGCATCTGCACCGTAGCCGAAGGAAATATCCAGCCATGATATCCAGTATTTCTTCAGGTTATCCGGAAGGATATTGTAGATATTTACCGACCACCAGAACGTTGAACTGTTGTAATCGTCTATGAAGGTTCTCGGCCTGGTGCTGAGCACAGGTTTACCTGTCCATTCAGAGGGAATGTATTGCCATTTGGGAGTTATGTTCTGCAGGGCCGGTACATAATGCTGTGCAAGAAAAAATAATGAACCTGCTGCATCGGCATACCAATCGGAAGGACTGAATCCCCAGCTTGTAGCAAAGCCGTCTTCTGTTTCTACATATGTTTGGTAGGCTATTCCCAGTGCCGTTCCCCAAATAGTCCCATCATCCCATGAAAACCCGGAAGCCAGCAGTCCTTCGCTCATCAAATATGATATAAGGTATCCCCCATAGAAATGTCCGGCCTTGTCTACCTGGAGTGCGTAAACCCAGTCTTCTTCAAAATGAAAATTGCCGCGGTCCTTATTCCACCATGCATTTGCCTGATGAAAATGAAGCCAGGTAAGTGTGCCCAGGTAAATCGACCCTAGTATTGCAGCACTGGCAGGCCTGATCTCAGTCTTATCATTGGGGAGAAGTCCGTCAAGCGTATATCTTCTTTCACCTGCGTATGTAAATTTGTTTACAGAAAGGTAGAGAGAAGGTGTGGTGTTCGGTGATGCAGAAAGGGTATCCGGGCTCTGTCCAAAGCTGGTTATTGTAACAAACTGAATAATCAGCAGGATATAAGCAATAAAAGAAATGCTTATATATCTAATCCGGTTAGTTTGCTTTAATTTCAATATCCGCCCAGTTTTATAGTTAATATACCGGCTATCCCATTTAAATCATTCCATGAAACCTCATAAACTTCAGTGTAGGAAGAGATCATCCGGTAGCTTATTCCTGCGTCTGCATGTATCCATTCATTAAGCTTTAGCTCAAAACTTATCTGCGGTTCCCAGACGAGTAAATTGCCGTATGAGAAACTTTTACTTTTGTCTTTCAAATAAAAAGTTATTCCTCCGCTGCCAAGAAACATGCTTAAGCTTAAATTAAATTTACTTTCGAATAGGACTAAATATTCGAATTCAAGTCCGCCGTAATTAAAGCCAATCATCAGATCCTGGTTTTCGGGCAGTACCCGGTAGTCTGAACTAACTTCATTTGCCAGGGTATAATAACCAGCACCGACAACTATTTTTTTATTAATGATCCAGCCTGCTCTTCCGCCTGCAATAATTCCTGTATGATCGCCAATTTTGGTCAACTTTAATACAGGTGCTGCAAAGGCTCCGTTGCTGCAGCTTTGTGCAGGTACCAAATTCGAAAAGGCAGATAAACTAATAAGTATGAGGAAGTATTTAATCATTCATCACAAAAGGATATAACCAATTCCATAACCTAAAATAGTCTTTAAAAGGAGTATTAAAATAGTCAAAATTTTTGATGTCCTTATAATTTAGTCTGCATTTTTCTTTTTAATTCTTATATTCAGGCGGCGTTTCCCAAACTAATTAACAGAGCAGAGAAAGATGAAGGTTCTTAAATTCGGCGGTACATCAGTGGGTTCGGCAGAACGTATGAAAGAGGTTGCTGAGCTAATTTCCGGTAAAGATAAAAAGATCATTGTTCTCTCGGCAATGGCAGGAACTACCAATAAACTTGTGGAGATAGCAGCTCTTCTTTATGCAAAAGAAAACGGCAAGGCTGCACAGATCATTAGTGAACTCGAGGCGGTTTATTCGGCTGTTATACGGGAATTATTTTCATCGAAAGAATATCTTGAAAAAGCAGGAGAGTTGATCTCAACTCATTTCAATTATATCCGTTCATTTACTCAGGATATATTCACCCGCTATGAAGAAAGGGCTGTACTTGCTCAGGGAGAACTTATATCCACAGCATTATTTCAGTTTTACCTGGGAGAATGCCGAATTAATTCAGTTCTTCTCCCCGCCCTGAATTTTATGAGAATCGATACCAACCAGGAGCCTGATAATTTTTATATAAAGGAAAACCTAAACAGAGAGTTATCGAAATATCCGGATGATAATCTATTCATAACTCAGGGATACATTTGCCGCAATTTATACGGAGAAGTTGACAATCTTAAGAGAGGCGGGAGTGATTATTCTGCTTCCCTGATCGGCGCTGCCGCGGATGCAGACGAGATACAGATATGGACTGACATAAGCGGGATGCATAATAATGATCCGCGTTTTGTCAGCAATACTAAACCTGTTTACAGCCTGACATTTGATGAAGCTGCAGAACTTGCCTATTTCGGAGCTAAGATACTGCATCCTTCGAGTATCCTGCCTGCTCAGCAAAAAGGTATCCCTGTAAGGTTAAAAAATACAATGCAGCCCGATGATGAGGGCACACTGATTTCATCTAACTCATCAGGCGAAGGTATTAAGGCAATAGCCGCTAAGGACGGAATAACTGCTGTGAAAATAAAATCCGGCAGGATGCTGATGGCCTATGGGTTTCTGCGAAAAGTCTTTGAAGTTTTTGAAAGATACAGGACTCCAATAGACATGATCTCTACATCAGAAGTCTCCGTTTCTCTGACGATTGATGAAACAACTCACCTGGATAAAATTATTGAGGAGCTCAAAATTTATGGTTCTGTAGAGGTTGCCGAAGAGTGTTCTATTGTCTGCCTTGTGGGAAATACAATAGTCGAGCAGAAAGGACATATAAGCAGAATCTTTGAAGCATTGAAACATATTTCTGTCAGGATGATTTCTTATGGCGGAAGCAGGCACAGCATTTCTCTTTTAATTAAATCAAATGACAAAAAAGAGGTTCTTCAGTCGCTCCATTCAAACTTGTTTGCGGAGTAGATCATGTTTGATCAGGAACTAATAAATAAATTCAGAGAAATAAAAACTCCTTTCTATTTCTATGATACTAACCTGCTGCGAAAAACATTAGAGTATGTAAAAGGGGAGATTGATAAATACGATTATGAAGTGCATTATGCCGTAAAAGCTAATGCTAATCCTAAAATTCTGAATATTATAGCAGGGTATGGATTTGGGGCCGACTGCGTCAGCGGTAATGAAATAACCAGATCCCTTGATAACGGGTTCACTCATCAGCGGATTGTTTTTGCTGGAGTAGGGAAATCGGATGACGAAATCAATACCGGCCTTGAAAATAAAATCTTCTGTTTCAACTGCGAATCGCTCCAGGAAATGGAGGTCATAAATGATCTGGCTGGTAAACGAAAGATGAAAGCTGATATTGCATTAAGAATAAATCCCAACATCGATCCCAAAACCCACCACTATATTACAACGGGACTTGAGGAAAACAAATTCGGTATTAACCGCTGGGAACTCGAGAAAATTACCGGGGCTTTGAGAAAACTGAAAAATATAAATCTTGTAGGACTTCATTTTCATATTGGTTCGCAAATTACCGACCTTGAAATATTCAAAAGTTTGTGCGTGCATGCGAATGAAATTCAGGATTGGTTTGCAAAGCGTAATATCTATTTTCAACATTTGAATGTAGGCGGAGGTTTGGGTGTTGATTACGAGAAACCGGATAAAAATCCTGTTAATGATTTCAAATCATTCTTTGAAATATTTAAAAATATCCTTGATTTAAAACCAGGTCAGAAGCTTCACTTCGAATTGGGAAGAGCTCTTGTGGCCCAATGCGGAAGTTTAATCTCAAAGGTTTTGTATGTGAAGGAAGGTGTGAATACTGATTTTATAATCCTGGACGCGGGAATGACCGAACTGATTCGTCCCGCTCTCTATCAGGCGTATCATAAAGTTGAAAACCTTACTTCTTCCGGGAAGAAAAGAAAGTACGATGTTGTAGGTCCGATATGTGAATCATCGGATACGTTCGGGAAATCTATGCTGCTGCCGGATACAAAAAGAGGAGATATTGTAGCGATCAGAACCGCCGGCGCTTACGGTGAGGTAATGTCATCTCAATATAATCTTAGGGATCTTCCAAAATCCATCTTTTCTGATGCTATTTACCAGTAAAGTTACATAGGTGCTACGTGAAATATTTTGTAAACACAGTTTCAAAAGATCACGATTACTTGCTACATTAAGAGAATTAAGCCATATTATACGTGGAGGATTTAACTATGGAATTATTTTTTAACTCATTCCTGGTAATGTTTATCTCCGCCGTAGTTGTAATGTTTGCTCTTAGCCTCTATTTGTATCTTTATCTTGACTGAGGTTATCTGCGGATTTCAGACTTCAAGTTTCATCTTGATTGTACAGCGTTGATACTTTTCGGGATGGTCATTAGGAATCTGTTCAAAACCCAGCTTTTTATAAAGGCCCAAAGCAGCGGTTAGTTTGCTGCTTGTTTCAAGCACTATATGCCTGGCATTCCTGGCTACGGCAAAGCCTATTATAGTAAGAGCAAGTTTTTTGCCGATTTGTTTCCCCTGGTAGTTTTCTGTAACACCCATTTTTGCAAGCTCATACGTACTTTTATCGATTTTTACGGCAGCACACGTTCCTGCAACATCGTTATTATATAGTGCAAAAAATATCTCCCCTCCGTTCCTGATTATTTCTTCAGGAGAGGATAATATTCTTTCATCTTCCGGCTCAATAGAGAAATATTTTTTCAGCCATTCCTCATTTAACCGTTTAAAGTTATCTTTGTACTTTGGGTCGTAGCTGACAATTCTTATCTCCTTTAATTCCCTTTCTTTAATTCTTTCCGAAATTCTATCATAAATACTTTTTTGCTCCAGGGTCTCCTCGATTCTGTCCAGCAGAAGCAGCATATCGAGTCCTGTGGAATTTATAACCTCGGAAGTGACTTCTTCGATATCGGTAAGTAAAGGCCTGATAGACTCAAAGGTTTCTCTACCTTTTTGAGTGAGAGAAATCAGGTTCACTCTCTTATCTTCGCCAGGCCTGGTTTCAACCAGGCTCTTCTTTTTCATCTGGTTTACAAATTGAATAATTGCAGGATGAGTGAAGCCCAGAGAATGGGCGAGAGACTGAATGCTCATTGATTCATTTTTGTATAATGCGTACATCATTGTGAACCATTTAGGTTCAAAATCAAGGCTGCGGCTCTTATATATCCTGGCTACATCCTGGGAAAGCCGGTCACCTAACCTTTTCAGTCGGGTTGCCATTCCCAATTCCCCTAATTCTTTAATTAAATCTTCTTTTCCCATAATAGTAATTACTTACGTAATATTATATATTATTCTAATTCAGATAGCAAATCCGGGATATTTAGGGCCTCTGTATACATTACAATATTTCCCGATTCATCTTTTTTCCATTCAGGTTCAGGTCGATCTGCATAAAGTTCAACGCCGTTTCCATCGGGATCAGTGACGTAAATCGATTCAGAAACCCCATGATCTGAGGCTCCTTCCAGGGGATAATTTACCTCCCACAATCTTTTGAATACTTTCGCAAGTTCCTTGCGGCTAGGGAGAAGGATTGCAAAGTGATATAAACCGGTATGACCTTTAGGTGGAGGCGATGCTCCCTTACCCGACCAGGTATTTAACCCGATATGATGATGATAGCCGCCGGCTGATAAAAAAACTGCAGAGTCCCCATACCAGGCACTAACCTCGAACCCGAGTAAATCCTTGTAAAATTTAAGCGATTTTTCCAGATCAGAAACCGTCAGATGAACATGACCTATCCTTGTTGCCGGATGAATACTATTTCCCATTATCTGCTTTCGTACATATAAAATTAGTTATCTAAAGATAATAAAGTTGTTAGTTATTTTTTATTGCAGTGACTTCGATCTCTATAAGCAGCTCTCTTGATATTAACGATTTTACTTATTTTTCCTTTCAGTTATAAGTTACCCTCATCATTTTTGGATTCCTGAAACGAATTCTCTACAGATACTTAAATATTTCCCTACAGATAAGCTTTCCTTTTACCTTCCGGGAACTTTTCTATAGCATAACGCAGCATTGTCCTGGGCATATGTTTGTAATATTTTTTAAGAAACTTTTCTTCCTCACTCAGACTTTTATTCCCGACTTCCCGAAGCATCCACCCGATACCTTTATGAATAAGATCATGATCATCATTCATCATAATTTCAGCAAGTCTGAATGTTGTATCGTAATGGAGATACTTTATGAAGTACATGGTCGATAAGATTGCGATCCGTTTTTCCCAAAGGAGTGAGGAAACTGCCAGCTTGAATAAAATGCTTTTATCCCTGTTAAATAAATGCCTGCCGACTATTTTTGGTGCGCTTAAATCAACTAGGTCCCAGTTATTGATCTTCTTTGTGTTCTTGAGATAAAAGCAGAAAATCTTATCCTTCTGATTCTCATCTCCCTCGTTGTATTGATCGACAAGTATAAACAAAGAAACAAGCCTTTCTTCATGAATAGACGAGTTTAATAATTTCTGAAGGTCGGATAAAGAAATATCACGGTATAGTTTAGCTATTCTTCTTTGTATGGGAACTTTTATTCCATAAAAGATATCACCTTCACCGTATTCACCTTTCCCGGTCTTAAAAAATCTTTGAAGATTTACCGCCTGTTCTCTATTAGCTTCCTTTCTAAGGTCGTCTCTTAATTCAGTTAAGCTCATGAGAATTATTTATTTGTGTGATTTTTAATCCAGTTCCCTATAATTTCAAGGGCTTGTGGTGCTATGGTTTCTTCAATTTTAGAATACTCCATTGGAGAGCCTGTTTCAGACGTTTGGAATAAATGATTGAGCTTCGGTATCTCAATTACCTTATAGTCTTTATTGCCGCCTTCTTTCAAGGCTTCTTCTATAACGGGCAGATTTTGTTTGGGCGGTACCTGGAGATCATTTTCTCCATTAACTGCGAGCACGGGCACTTTAACTTTTTCCAGCGTTGGTTTGGGATCATAAGTAAGGAAATATCTAAACCAGGGAGTTAATAAAGTACTTGCCTGCTTTTCAAAAACTGCTTCGGGATCATTTCCGAATTCGGCCTTCTCAGTTGAATCAAGGGATGTATAATAGTTCCGGAAAAGCGTTTTTATTTTTTCAGCGGCAGCGGCACTGTCCTTTTCATTCTCAACGACGTCATAGAACTTCCTGGCCAGTTCAGTACCCTTTACTATTTGATCCTCTTTCATTCCCATTGATTTTTCAATCAGTTCACTTTGCTCAAGGAGTATTTTCCTGCCTGTCACTCCGGTGCCTGCCATAAGTACAATGAAGTTAACGCCACTGCTTTTAACCGCAGCAAGAGGAGCGATTAACCCTCCCTCGCTATGTCCGATAATTCCCGTTTCATTTTTTCTTATATCATTTCTGTTTTCAAGATAGTTCACAGCAGCAAGAGCATCATTCACAAAGTCCTGCGTAGTTGCGGTTGAAAACCTGCCTGCCGATTTACCGACTCCGCGGTCATCATAGCGCAGTACTGCTATACCCTGCCTTGTCAGGTAATCAGCAAGGACAAGAAAAGGTTTATGTCCCAGCAGTGTTTCATCCCTGTCCTGTGGGCCGGAACCTGTTACAAGTACCACAGCGGGGAACGGACCACCCTCTTTAGGAAAAGTCAAAGTTCCGGCAAGTTCAATTCCTGCTTCTTTATCAACAAAAGTTACTTCTTCCTCATTATATGGATAGGGTTTCTGAGGGATCTGAGTGCGTTTAGGTTCTTCAACCTTGTCTGTCTTTTTAAGGACAATAGGCCAGGCATTACCACCCTGATGCCATGTTCCGGGTATGCTGTCTCCCAGCAGGACACCATTAAAAAATCCTTTTATCGACGGTATACCAAAAAATACGCTGTCATTCATGAATGCAGTTGAATCTACTTTAATACCGTAGGCATTCTGGTCCGGACTATCCAGCGTTGAGGTGAGCTGCCCGAGAGTGTCGGATACATTGAAAACTATATGAAGGTCGAAACCCGAAACTTTAAGGATTCCCTGCCACTTTCCGGGCAGTACATCGCGATTTGTTTGTGAAAAACTGTTGAGGTTAATAAAAACAGTTAATATGGAAAGCAATAATATTCTCTTAAACATATTTTCACCTTTGATTGATGAAGCCATTTTTCAAAAAACTGATTATGCTAATTTAATCAGAGTCCCGTAGTAAAAAAAGATTATGACAGGGTGCATTTTTATTCGGATTCATTCATTCTGCTTAATATATTTTGTTTCCGACCGTGTGTCGGGAATCGTTAAAAGAAGCTGTCCATCCTCAAACCTGAAATACATGCTAAACGGTGGAGCGTCACCGATAGAAAAGATAATCGTGTTTTCTTTGATTTCATATTGCCCTTTCTGATGTCCGCCGTTTGCCAATGTCAGTGTGACCTGGTGGTCAGGCAGAAATTCTATTTCTTTTCCCCGGAACGACGTTGAATCAGCAGCTTTCCATTTTCCTATGAGTTTTTCGGTACTTGTCTGATCGCTGCTAACCTGGCAGCAGGCATTCATTAAAATCAACAAAGGGATGCCTAAAGTAAGTAATAACCTGTATTTCATAATTTATCTCCCGGCTTTTTTCCTTTAAAATATCTTTTAATCTCTCTGTGAAGTCTTTTCTCTTTTTTCTTTCTCTCAAGATAAATATTCTTATCAATTAATGAATCATAATATTCACTTTCTTTCTTCAGCTTGAGATAGTTTGCATAGTGATCATTTGCAATTTTTCCCTGCTGAACAGCAGATATTACAGCACAGCCAGCCTCATGAATATGGGTGCAGTCTTTATACCTGCATTCCTCTGCAAGATCTGAAATATCTCCAAAAACTTCTGTGGCATTTATATTATTATCTGCCAGGGCAAATTCTCTCATCCCCGGTGTATCGATAATTATTCCCCCGTCCGGAAGAAGAAACAGCTCACGTCTGGTGGTTGTGTGCCTGCCCCTGTCGTCGCTCTCCCTTATGCCGGAGATTTTCTGCAGATTCCGGGATATCAGAAAATTGATAATGGATGATTTTCCTACACCTGAAGACCCTGCTAGTGCATACGTTTTTCCGGGAAGAATAAACTCTTTTAACGCATCGAATCCATTCCCCGTCTCACAGCTGATTGAAAAAACAGGCAGATCTTTAGAGCGTGTTGTTACCTGGTTTAGCAATTCTTCCGGATTTTCAGCAAGGTCATTCTTGTTCATTAGCATCACGGGTGAGCAATTACCTTCTTCTGCCATAACAATGTAACGCTCCAGCCTGTTAATGTTCAAATTGGAGTTGACGCTTTGTACTATGAATATATAATCAATATTTGCAGCAATTATTTGAACTCCTTTTTCTTTACCAGGTTTGCCGCGTGAAAACTGTGACCTGCGGTTTAATACATTATGGATAATGCATTTGTTTTCTTCTTCAAAATACATCAACGCAACCCAGTCGCCCGTTTTCGGATATGCGGATGAATTATCTGCATCGTATAAAAACCTTCCAGTTACTTCACCGGGGATCTCACCATGTCTGGTTATTATACGATAACGTTGTTTATCTTCAGCTGTTATCCTTCCGGGTTCTAAGCCGTTATTTTGAAATTTTTCAAATTCTTCTTTAAAAAATGGATCAAAACCGTATTGTTCGAGATTAATCAATTTTATTCTCCTTTAAAAATTATAAAGTATTAAATGGGTATAGAATTCAACTTACCGGAGTATCAGGCAATATCCGGCATTTGGAGAGTAAATTGATATGTGGGTGTAACTAAAAAATAAGTCTTCGTTGTTTTCTCCTTTAAAAATAAAACAAAAATTACCGCAAGGCAATATCCCGGAAGGAGAATAGTCCAGAAAAAGAAAGTCCTGCAGGTGAAATCACCGGCAGGACTTTATGACTAAAAATACAAAAAGCTACATAACCAGAGCCATAACAGCTTTTTGAACATGTAGCCTGTTTTCTGCTTCATCAAATACAATCGAATGCTCTGAATCGATAACCTCGGAAGCAACTTCCTCCCCCCGGTGTGCAGGCAGACAATGCATAAAAAGGTAATCGTCCTTGGCATTATTGGCAAGTTTGTCGTTTACCTGGAATCCCGCAAACTTTTTCTGCCTGTCTTTCGCTTCAGCTTCCTGACCCATACTCGCCCAAACGTCAGTATAAATTATATCAGCATTCTTTACTGCTGCAGCCGGATCATCAAGTATCTCAACCTTACTGCCCATATATTTAGCGTTTGCTTTGGCATCATTGACAATTTCCTTGTTCGGTTTATAACCGGAGGGTGAGGCAATGCTTATATGCATTCCTGCCTTAGAGCAGCCGTTCAGAAGACTATGAGCCATATTGTTTCCGTCACCAATATATGTAAGCTTTAATCCTCTAAGTTCACGTCTTTTTTCAAGTATAGTGAAAAGATCTGTCAGAACCTGGCAGGGGTGCAGAAGGTCGGTTAATCCGTTGATAACCGGAATCGAACCGAACCTTGCAAGATCAACTACATCCTGATGATCAAAGGTGCGGATCATAATACCATCAAGATAGCGTGAAAGCACTTTTGCAGTATCGGAAATAGTCTCGCCTCGCTTAAGCTGGAGATCATTGGGACCAAAATACATGCCTATACCACCAAGGTGATAGATACCTGCTTCGAATGAAACTCTTGTTCTTGTTGAAGGTTTTGCAAAGATCATTCCCAGTGTTTTACCTTCAAGCCATTTGTGCAGCTGCCCTGTGTGATGCAATTCTTTTAGTGTTTTGCTGACATCGAATATCTGGTACATCTCTTCAAGCGTGAGATCATTTATAGAGATGAGACTTTTACCTTTCATTGAGACTGCCATATAATATCCTTGTATTTATTTTTATTGTTATTCTTTTATTATCCTTGTTCCCGCATTCTTATCGGATAATGCAGATGATTCAGTTATAATAGTTTCTTTTCCGCCATGTTCAACGTACTCAATAGCGGCTTCAATTTTGGGACCCATACTGCCCTTGGAAAATTCTCCCTTCTCCAGGTATTGTTTTGCTTCATTTGAGGTGATTGTTCCCAGAGCTCTCTGTCCGGGTTTATTGAAGTTGATATACGCATTTTTAACATCGGTTAAAATGAAAAATGCATCCGCATCAATTTCATTGGCGAGGAGGGAAGATGCAAGATCTTTGTCGATTACTGCCTCAGTACCCTGCAGGTATTTCTTTTTATCCCTGTAGACCGGTACGCCGCCTCCGCCGGCAGCGATTACTATCGCTCCTTTTTTCACAAGATCCCTGATTATTTTCTTATTGACAATCTCGAGCGGTCTGGGGGAAGCAACAACCCTGCGCCAACCTCTTTTACGGGGGTCTTCTTTAATAATCCAATTATTTGCTCTTGCAAGTAATTCTGCTTCCTCTTTCAGAAAGAAGGCTCCTACAGGCTTGGTGGGTTCCTTGTAAGCCGGATCGTTTAAATCTACCAGCACTTCTGTAACTACAGTTATAACATTCCTTCTTATCTTATATTCAGTCAGAATGTTTTTCATCTGCCGTTCAACCATGTAGCCGATGCCGCCCTGTGAGTCGGCCACGCAAATATCAAGCGGCATTTTGGGTATTTTATACTGGTTGTAGCCCGCCTCATTCCTTAAAAGAATATTGCCAACCTGCGGACCATTCCCATGGGTAATGACGATGTTAAAGTCGTTCTTTAATAGTTCAACAAGATTTACCAGAGTATTGTAGGTGTTTTTTTCCTGCTGCTGTATGGTACCCATTTCATTGCCCCTGATGAGTGCATTCCCGCCCAGAGCAACTACTGCAATTTTCTTCATAACCTTTCCTCAGGCAGGGGTAAACCGGGTGTATTTATCTTTATCATAAATTGAATCCCCTTCGTATAAACATAAAAAATCATTTAAAATTGAAAACTGAAACTTATGGCCTGCGGGAGAGAGAATCAAATTTATTATTGATTACCGGAATCGGTATAAGTTGTGACTATCACGTATTAAGTTGTATTTCTTTCCCGGGTTCTGCAGCATATACCCTTCGTTTTTTATTTTCCTTAAGAATTGATGCTCCGATCCAATCAATGGCCGGAGGATCTCCATGAATGAGTATTACATTGCCGGGATTAAGTGTATCGACAACCTTAAGCAGGTCCTCCCTTAGAGAATGGGCCGAAAAACGGAAACTTTTGATGCTGCATTTCACTTCTATTTCTTCATATAACGCCGATAACCTGATTTTCATTCCTCTTTCTGTAGTGGATATTACGTACCCCGGAGTTTCTTTTTCCATATAACCTACCGTAAATATAGCTGAATTCCTTTGACTCAGCCATCTCTGAGCCAGTCGGAATGAAGCTGTCCCCTCTACCATCATGCCGCTGGAGGCAAGGACTATACAGGGGTGAGTGAAAAATTCCTGAGGGTTTTCGACTTCGTATAGATCCTTATGAGGAACCGCAGTTAATTCAAATTCCGGATCTAAACAGTTTACAACGAATCTGTTATAATCGTATGCCCTGCTGATTTTCACAGCAATTCCTCCCGAATAAATGTCCACCTTTGCAAGTCTCCCTGTATCCATAAGCTGCCAGATCATCTTTAATACTTCCTGCATCTTACCAAGTGAAAAAACAGGAATTAATATTGAGCCGCCTTCATTTATGATTCTATTTGCTGCAGATGCAAATCTTTCTGTTTCCTTCTTCCAGCTGTTTATTGTTGAGGATTCGGTTGCGCCGTATGTAGTTTCTAATAGCAGTGTATCGACCCTGGTTTTCGGCAGATGAGCTCCCTGCATCCACGATTGAGGTTTCAGGTTTATATCTCCCGAATAAAATATTCGGTGATTATTATGTTCTATCATAATAGAAGCTGAACCAAGAATATGTCCTGCATCATGGAAAGTAACTTTAATTGGTTCATCATTAATATGGTTATACCCTTTTATTTCGAATGTTTCCCCAAGAGCTCTGTATTCAATAGACTGTATCAGCAAATCGATTTCTTTGTGAGAGTAAAACTTCATATCATCTTCAGTAACCAGACGGGATAAAATTGATACAGCATCATGAAGGGTTAGTTCAGCCAGGGCTCTGGTTTGCGGGGTTGTAATTATTCTTATATATGGATGACGCTGAACCAGGAAAGGAAGTCCGCTCAAATGATCCTGATGCGCATGCGAAATCAGAACATAATCGATATCCTCATCCTGTATTATATCAAAATCGGGAAGAGCTTCCGCTCCGGTTTTTTGAGGGTGCATTCCGCAGTCGATTATAATCCCCGTGCCCGATATATTCAGGTAATAAGAATTGGCGCCGATTTCTCCTGCTCCCCCCAAGGGGATGAATCTTGTCATTCCTTTCTTTCAAGTAGTTCTGCTTCCTTCCGTTTTTCAACCGGACTGTCTTTGGAAACCAGACTTATCAGGGTCTGCCCGGGTTTCGGCTCAGGTTTATTTTCAGAAGTATAGACAATAAGATTTTTATCTTTACCGATCAAAAACATGGGTATTACTTCATCCCCCCCGTTTTCTTTCAAAAATTTTCTGTAATCATATTCTTCTGTAATAGGGGTCGATTTTATCTTTGAGTTCTGATTAAACCTTCTCTGGAGAAAATAATATGAATAATTTGTACCGAAAAGGATTTTGCCCCTAAGATCTTCAGAAACGGCCTTACCCTGTTCTTCCTCTCTTTCCTCTACAGTCAACTGGTAAACGTTACTTCCTCCCAGGATCCTTGAGAGAGAAATGGCAGCCAGTGAATTTACCTCTGCATTTGGGGTGAGAGCCAGCAGCTTTCCGATACCGCTAAGTTCATTCTCATCTAAAAAACTTCGCGAGTTAACGCTCCCCTGATGTGCCTCGAATCCCTTCATCCGGGCCTTGGATATATTATGCCTGTTGGTATCAACCATTAAAACTCTATAGCCGCTGTCTTTTAAAACGGACGCAATTTCTCTTGCGAAAGAATGTGAACCAAGAATGAGGCATCCCTGAGGGTTCTGGTTTGATAGTCCCAGCCATTTGGCAAGAGGTACGGCACTTAATCCATAAACAGTTATTGTAGCCACAATAACAAGAAACATCTCCGGAACAAGTCGGGAACCCTCGTTAAATCCCATATTTATCAATTCTATGGAAAATACAGAAGCTACCGCAGCAGCAACAATTCCCCGAGGTGCCATCATAGAAAGGAACAGCTTTTCCTTCCAGCTGAATTTTTTCCCTATTGAGGAGATGAAGACGGCGGCAGGTCTTATTACTAATATTAAAACAGCAACAAAAATAAAACTTCCAAGGTTTAAACTGGCAAGATCATCAAGCCGGAGGCGGGCAGCAAGTACTATAAAAAGCATCGATATCAGGAGTGTTCTTAAATTCTCCTTAAACTCAATTATATGCTTTACATTTATTTTTCGCTGGTTAGCTAAATAAATCCCCATTATTGTTACCGAGAAAAGACCACTTTCCTCCTGAACCAGGTTGGAGATGGTAAAAATCAATACAACCATAGTCAGGCTAGATGGATTCTGGAGGAAATCAGGGATAAGGTCCTTTTTTATTAAGAATGCAATTAAGTAACCCCCCAGCAGGCCTATTGAACTGCTCATTACTATCGATTTAAGAAGTGCAAAACCAATCTGCAGGGTAGCCTCCTGAACACCACTTGCAAGTACTGCTTCAAAAACGAGGATCGCCATTAAGGCACCTATGGGATCATTAATTATTCCTTCCCATTTGAGTATTGAGTTTATCTGTCCTTTTGGTTTGACATGCCTCAGGATCGGAAGTATTACAGTAGGCCCCGTGACGACAAGAATTGCCCCAAAAAGGAAAGACAAAAGCAGCGAAAAGTTAAGGATATAATATGCTCCCAGGGTAGCGAGTATCCAGGTAATCAAAATCCCTATAGTTATAAGGTTTCTTATCAGGGAGCCAACTGCCTTCAGTTCTGAAAATTTAAGGTTCATTCCACCTTCAAACAGAATAATAGCCACTGAGATAGAGACAAAGGGAAAGAGCAGGTCACCGAAAAAGGAATCCGGATGAATGAAACTGGTTATTGGTCCTGCTATAAACCCGAAAATCAAAAGCAGGAGAATTGAAGGGAACCTGAATTTCCATGCGATCCATTGAGCGAGCACTCCGGATACAACAATGGCAGATAAACCGATAATGAATTTTTCAGTCAATTAATTTCCTGTTTAAGAATGGATAAACCAATATAACATTTTATTTTAAGTTACCGAATGACAGGAATTTAAGAGAAAAGGGAGGTCATAAATTCAGAAATTTTTATCCTTTATTGCCCAGATAACGTCAGAAATTATAGTTATCCCAGGCTCAAACGAAAATTTAAGCAGAAAATCCGGGTTAAATCCCAGCATATACCTTTCAATAATGGATTTAAGCCATGTGATTTCGGATTTCAGCTGCCAGTGATTCCCGTCTTCCGCATATAAAACTATTATAAGCCTGTTTTTAAGATGCTTCCGCTGCTGCTGCGACTGATTTTTATAAAGCCACCTGATAAGTTCATCTGTCCTGGTGATTGCTTCATTTATTTTATATGGAAAACCTTTAGGAAATACGGAGGTTTTATGATCAAACTTTGCTCCCTGAATTGTGAAATCTACCAGCCGGTCCTTCTCATCCAAAGCAGGCACAACTCCGGGCATAGTGCAGAATATTTTTTCAACCGCGTATGCCGACCAGAAATTGTACCACCTGTTTAAAGCATAATTAGAAATATCATTGTGCTCAAGGTCGTTACCGAACCTTTTATTAATATCAGAAAGAATCCTATCAAATAGCGGTTCCTGGTAAACAAAGTTAGTCAGCGTATCATACCGGTCGTTTTGTTTCCGTCCCCACTTATACGGATATACCAGTCTTTTTTTTAATTCCGATTCTATTTGTGAAAGCTTTATATTCATAACTGTCGCCGCGTCGCCTGAATATATTTCTCACTTCTGAAAGAGGAAAATATACTCATGTTTGAAAATATAAAATCCTCCGGCAAGAGCACGGTAGCGCCATAGCTCCTTCTGATTCCGTTTGGCCGTAGTCTGATCAAAATTTTTAACTATAGTAGATTTTAATTTGTATCCTTGTTTCAGCATTTCCTGCATGGTATAAAAACCCAGAGGGATCCATTCACCCGAAGAATATTTGTCGCCAATCACCACAGCAGCATACCTACCTTCATCGAGAACCTGCTTGGTATTGCTGATTACCTTTCCGAACATTTGAAGGAATTCTTCGACAGATTGTGCATTAGAAAGATCATTTTTCCTCTCACTGAACCTGATAATATCCCAGTAGGGAGGATGCATAAGCAGGAACTGAACGGAATTACACTTATATTTTTTCAACTCCTTTTTGAAGTTGATTTCGCAGCTGTCGCCGTTTATTATTTCAGAGACAATATTCAAATGATTTTTTTCTTTTGCCAGAGCCTTCCCTGCAAGGGCAGCTGCTTCAGGCTGCAGTTCTATTCCGATTCCGTTCCTTCCGAGTCTCCTGCTTTCTATTAAAGTCGTACCGCTTCCAAGGAAAGGATCCAGCACCCATTCTCCTCTCTTGGTATATCTTCGGAGAAACTGGTTGGGAATCTGAGGGACAAAATTACCCCAGTAACCTGCATTGTGTGCGCCTGTCCGGTCCCTTTTATCGAGGATCCAGAGACTATCGGTCATAAGATCATCGTATTCTTTCCATCGGTTAAGGTTAATATCATTTATTTTCCCCTCTTTTCGCTGTGAAAGGCTTTTAATTAATCTTCTTATGTAATAGTGTGTTCTCTCAATAGTCCTGGTATCATATATCTGGTTCAATTCCCTGAGAAGATAAATTTTGGAGATCGTATCGACCTCACCATTAGAATGAATAACAAGTTCGCTCTCAAAACTATCAACCAGAAGAATAAGCTGCCTGACCTGCTTTTTTACTGAGGCAAGCCGGAGATTCTTTAAAATATCCTGGAGATCATCAACTAATTCGAATGTTATCATTTTTATGCTGCCCCCTGGTAACAAACATTTTTTTATAAGGATTAAATTATTTTAAACTTACACTAATTTAACTCCTTACTATCGAAAAAAGAAGATAGGGGACAGCATAATTTTCTAATATCTGAATACAGCTGCAGCTGGATTCTCTGCAGGCATCTGATCAGTTTGCAGTGCATATATTTTCCCGCTGTTGAGAAGCTTAAATGCGGGAGCACGATCAAGCAGTTCCCTGCTTATTTATTTCCGTCAAGGAGTTACTTACCTAACAGAGAACTGAATATTATAATCCTCTAATATTTTTTTTGCCGCGTTATATCCGCACATACCATGAACCCCGCCTCCGGGAGGTGTTGAAGAAGAACAAATATAAAAACCTTTCAATGGCATAGAATAAGGAGATAAGCTTAAGACCGGCCTGCTGAATAATTGTTTCCAGTCCTGTGCTCCTCCATTTATATCTCCGCCTACGTAATTTGCATTATAAGATTCCAGGTCTCCGGTATTCATTTTATTACGGGCAAGAACCGTATCACGAAAACCAGGGGCATATTTTTCAATCTGGTTCTCAATTGGATCCGTCATATCTATTATAGAGCCGTTTGGGACATGACAGTATGCCCAGGCTGTATGTTTTCCATCAGGCGATCTTGTTTTGTCGAATAATGTCGGCTGAACAAAAATTATAAAAGGTTTCCGGGGTACCTTGCCCTGCCAGACCTGGTGTTCTGAAAAAGCAATCTCTTCAATTTCCCCACCAATATGAATTGCTGCTGAATCAGAACATACTTTTGACTTAAAAGGAACAGGCTCACTCAGGGCATAGTCAATTTTGAATACGCCGGGACCATATCGGTACCTTCTAAGCTTTCTTAGGTAACCTGTCGGCAGACTATCTTTCATAATTCTGATTATTTGAGCTGGAGTAAGGTCGAAGATTTTAATCCGGCTTTCGGGGAGATCTGATAAGTTCCTTACGATATGACTGGTTAGTATTGCGCCTCCAAGAGATTTAAAATATCCGGAAAGTGCATCAGCAATTTTTTGTGAACCTCCTTCAGGGATCGGCCAACCTGGTTTATGTCCCGTTATCCCGAGCATTAACCCGAACGCTGACGTAAACAGTTTATTTAGAGGGAGGATGGAATGGGCCGATAAGCCGGCGAATAATGCCCTGGCCTTTTTACCAGAAAACTTATCATAAGCAAATTTTTGAGCCGGATAAAATGCCCGTAATGCGAACCTGAAAATATTAGCAGCATCGGAAGGGAATGATAATGGTGAGAGGATATCTTTTAGAAGAGTCTCTGACCGATGAAGTAATGGATTCATCAGCCGTCTGTATGCTTCGGAGTCAGAATCAAGAGACCCTGCTGTATCTTCGACAGATCGAGAAATGAAAGCTGCCTGACCGTCATCAAAAGGATGGACAACTGATTTAGGCGGATAAACCCATCTCAATCCATATTCAGTTAATGGTAAAGTCTGCAAAAAGGGAGAACCTGCGCCAAGCGGGTGGACAGCAGAGCATACGTCATGTTTATATCCGGGAATTGTTAGTTCAGAGGTCCTTGTTCCCCCGCCAACCGTATCGGTAGCCTCCAGGATTACGACTGACAAACCTGCCTTCATAAGAAGAATTCCGGCCGCTAATCCATTAGGGCCGGAACCAATAACTGCTGCATCGTACTTGTTCATGAGAGGGTGTTTTTCATCTGTATTAAAGTACGATACAGCAAAATAAAATGAAATGTCAGGGCTTAATTAACTACGAACATAAGTCCGGCATTTATCTGGAAATAATCATTGCTGATCTCTGTTCCCGGAACATCCTGAAAATCGTAATTAAGGAATACGTATCTGAAATCGCCGAATAAAAATGCTCTTTCGCCTAACGGCACATCAACTCCGGCTCCGAAATGCCATCCAAATTTCTGCGATGTTTTATCCGGTATATCATTCAGTTCTCCGGAATATTCAACTTTTGCATTATACCAGCCGACACCTACAACGCCGTATAGATATTCAACCGGGTAAAAAAGTCCTGAAATCTGTACAGGCCAGCTGCTGACTTTAATAGCTCCGTCTTTATACTCTTCCTGCCTGTAATTTATTGATGCTTCGAAAGCCACAGCATTAGTAAGATATGCTCGAACAAGCCCGCCTCCCATAAATTTTCCATTATCTGCATCAGCGGCTTTCTGAAATCCACCCTGAACACCAACAGCCACGGGATTATGAATATTCGTTCTGTAATTCTGACTATCGTTACCGCCTGTGCTCTCCTGGGCGAAACTAAATGATATCAATCCTAAAGTAATTATCATCATATAAATGATTTTTTTATACATCGTCTTTCTCCATCTTGTTATTCAAGAAATTGATACTACAATATATCCTATTAGGAAGATTCGTCTGTGATACTATCAACCACTTAAATTGAACTGTGATTAAGAAAAATGTAGATTACCCCGATAGGATGTGCTATAAATTAAGAATGGTCACAGGCTGTGTTAGATGGCACTCAAATTAAAGCTAAAATATCCACAGAATTATCTCTAAGGGCTTCAACTTCCGGTAATTTTTCTTCCTTCATCAAAAGATGCACTGCATCCATTTCCCTGTCTCTGTTTAGACCTGCTGCCGCCATCACTCCATTATCCTTTATATAATATGCTACAAACTTTTTATCGGCTATATTACCGTCAATTAGAATTTCATCCCAGTTTTTTACAAAACCTACATATCTCAGCTTCATACCCGCCTGTGCTGTCCAAAAAAACGGAACACCGCTGAACTTAATCTTTTTTCCTGCCATATTAGCTCCCGCAGTTCGTCCAAGCTGCAGGGCAAGCCGCCAGTGCTCAATCCTGATATGATTCCCCGTGCGAAAATCCGGAAATGATGCGATATCCCCCGAAGCATAGACATCCTCTTTTACCTGTAGGAAAGTATCAGTTTTAATGCTCTTATCATCCATCAGCTCAGCATCATCAAGAAAACCGGTAGCCGGTTTTACACCAATGCCTGCTATAACCAGATCTGTCTTTATTTCTTCCCCCGATTGAAGCAGAACAGATTCAACTTTTCCTGTTCCCCTGAATTCTTTAACCTTTGTCTTTAGTTTGAACGTAACACCGTTTTTTTCATGCTCTTTCCTGAAAAGGTTGCCAATTTCCTTTCCGAAATTTTTTTCAAAAGGAATTTCATCAGGTGCGAGAACAGTGACGTTGATTTTCCTTTCGGTAAGACTATGAGCAGTTTCCATTGCGATGAAGCTTGCCCCTATTACCACAGCTTCTTTAGAATCCTTAAGCGATGCAATGATCCGGTCAGCATCGTCGAAGCTCCTGAGATAAAAGATATTCTCAAGATCAGAACCTTTAACATTAAGCTTATTCGGAATTCCTCCTGTAGCAATTAGTAATTTATCATAATTAAGACTTTCATTATTATCAAGTGAAACCCGTTTTTTCTGAAAATCAACTCCCTTAATCTCCACGGTTTGTTTGATTTCAATTCCATACTCGTCGAAAAAATCATCAGGGCGAAGAGGCATCCATTCGGGTTCCGCATTTCCAGCAAGGTAATCTTTGCTCAGGTTAGGACGGTCATATGGTTTCCGGTTCTCCCTCGTCACCAAAATTATATTTCCCGTATAGCCATTCTCACGCATCGATTGAGCCGCGGCATATCCTGAAGCTCCTGCTCCAAGAATTACAAAAGTTCTGCCATCTGCAACATTATCTTTTTTGACCATACCAGGTTTACGTGAACTTTCAATTTCATCAGGGATATTAATTTGAATGGATTCACCGTCAATTTTTATTTCAAATACCGGGAGTGCATCCATTGCCGGTGGTTCAAGGAGATCCCCGTTCTTAGCATTGAAACACGCATGGTGCCAGGGACAGATAATTGTATCGCCCTTCAGAACACCTTCTTCAAGAGGAGCTCCATAGTGTGTACATGATGGTCCTACAGCTGAGAACTCATCGTCAATTCTGCATATCAGAACATTATGTTCATCATCTAGTTTAAATGATTTCATTTCCCCGTTTTTAAGATCACTGGTTTTAGCTATTTCTTTAAATCCCATGTTTCATCCTTCTTTTAAATTTCCCCTCTCTGCTCTGTAGAAGCCGGAGCATTTATAATTCTATTATTTTTCTTTATGATCATGTTCAGGCGGAGCCATAAATTCAGATCCAACCGGTTCAGAAATGGTAGTATTAATAAGGTTATTGATAATTATAATATCCTGCTGATTAAGAGACCAGTCCCATATCTCGTTAACACCATTTATCTGTTCAGGTTTTCTCGCACCCCACAAAGCAATATCTGAACCCTGATCCAGTATCCATCTTACTGCAAGATATATGATACTCTTATGATATTTGCTTTCTGCAAATTGAGCTACTTTATCTACTGCGTCAAGGTACGAGCTATATAAAGGCTGTTGAAATTTCGGATCATATTTTCTTAAATCATCTCCTTTAAATTCAGAATCGGGTTTCATTTTTCCTGTCAGAAGGCCTCTGCATAATGCCCCGTATGTGATAAGCCTGATATCATTATCCTTGCAGTAGGGAAATATATTCTCCTCGGCCTCTCTTTCGAAAAGGTTATAAGGAGGCTGGCAGAAATGTATAGGGGCTGATTTGCGGAATTCATCCATTTGTTCAGCCGAATAATTACTTACTCCGATAGATTTTATTTTTCCTTTTTCAAGAAGCGTATTCATTGCTTCAGCAGTTTCTTCGAAAGGCACACTGCTGTCAGGCCAATGTATCTGGTATATGTCTATGTAATCCAGCTGAAGCCTCCTGAGCGAATCATCAACTTCCTTGAACAGCCTTTCCTTTGAAGAATTACGCACTATATTCTTGTTTTCATCCCATTCAAGTCCTGCCTTCGTGGCTACAACAATTTTTTCCCTGTCTTCATAATTCTTTAATGCTTTGCCAATAATTTCTTCAGATTTACCAAATCCGTAGGCCGGTGCTGTATCTATAAGTGTTATTCCTTGCCCGAGTGCTGAATGAATGGTGGTTACTGATTCCTTTTCATCGGTGCCTCCCCACATGTCACCTCCGATTGCCCAGGTTCCAAGTCCGACTCTTGAAACCTCTTTATCTAAAACCTCTGTTTTTAAAGTTTCCATTTTCTCCTTATTTATAGATGATTGTAAAATGATATTTAACCATTATAAGATTTTATATTTATGATCAAAATCAAAGCTTCATCATTTCTTGCAGCTGCTGAGCATTTTTAACAGCATATCCGCTGTCATCATTATCGAAATAGACGTATACGTCTTTATTTTCTTTCAGCCATGCTGTAATCACTCCAGCCCATCCGGACAATTGTTTTTTACTATAATTACCCTGGTATTTCCCGTCTGGACCGTGTAAACGTATATAAACAAAATCTGCGGTTACCTCTTTCGGTGTTAAAGTCCCTGCAAGCTCATAGATACAGAATGCAGCATTATGTTCCTTTAACAGATTTAATACTTCATCATTCCACCATGATTTTTCTCTGAACTCAAATGTATACCTGTATTTCTCCGGCATTGCCTTGATGAATCTCTGAAACCGTTTTTTGTTATAGCTCCAGTGCGGAGGCAGCTGAAAAAGTACGGGACCCATTTTCTTCTTCAAATGCTTTACCCGGGTAAAAAACTTCCGGCTGCTGGTCTTTGGTGCTTTAAGCTTTTTCATATGGGTTATATACCGGCTCCCTTTTACGGAAAAAATAAAATTCTTTGGGGTTATATCTCTCCAGTTTTTAAGTGTTTTTGTATTCGGTAGATGATAAAAAGAATTATTTATCTCTACGGATTTCAACCTATCGGAATAAAACTCCAGCCACTTATTCTGCTTAAGACCGTCAGGATAAAAGTTTTTCTTCCAGTGATTATAGTTCCACCCGGATGTTCCGATATATAACTTGCCCTTTGCCATAATTATTCCTCAATTCTCTTCTCCTTTACTTTGTCAAAAAGAAGAAGCTTGCTTTCATCGAAATTTATTCCAATTGTATCTCCTTCGCTGAACGGCGGTCTTTCAGGCATCTTTGCCATCAGCTCTTTTCCCTCCACTGACAGGTAAAGAAGACATTCTCCACCAACGGGACCTATCATCTTTAATTTTCCCATCAGTATTCCTTCATTTTCAGGAACTACTTTTATGTCTTCAGGTCTTAATCCAGCAATCAGATTTTCGTCTTCCCTTCCGGTCAGGCGTCCAATTTTTCTTTCCGCTTTATCTAGTATTTCCGTTTCCAGTATATTCATAGGAGGTGATCCGATAAACCTTGCTACAAAAAGGTTTCCGGGTTCATTATAAACTTCGTAGGGAGTTCCTATCTGCTGTACTTCTCCCTTTCTCAAAATGGCTATTGAATCCCCGAGAGACATAGCTTCTGTCTGATCATGAGTAACATAAATTGTTGTGAGATTCAGTTCTCTCTGGATTTCCTTCAGTTCACTTCTCATAGTTATTCTAAGCATGGCATCAAGGTTTGAAAGAGGCTCATCAAGGAGAAGAACATTAGGTTCTCTGACAATAGCCCTGCCAAGGGCAACCCGCTGTCTCTGACCGCCGCTTAATTCACCGGGCTTTGCCTCCAGGATTTCTTTGATTTCAAGTATTCCAACAGCCTTCTCCACCTTCTTGTCAATTTCCATTTTATTCATTTTAGCAATCTTTAATGGAAAAGAAATATTCTCTCTCACACTCAGATGAGGATACAGCGCATAACTTTGAAAAACCATCGCAACGTCACGTTCCCGGGGAGATAAAAACAACTTTTGTTTTACTGATACTACTGGTTTATCCCCGAAACTTATTTCTCCGTCAGAAGGCTTTTCGATACCTGCAATTATATTGAGCAGTGTTGATTTTCCGCATCCGCTTGGTCCAAGTAAAACGAAAAATTTACCTGCCTCAATTTCCAGGTTGATTCCTTTCAGCGCTTCTACGGTGCCCCTTCTGATCGTAATGAATTTTTTCTTAATATTTTTAATACTTACACTTTTCATCCTTTAACAGCTCCTTCAGTCAAACCCTGTATAATATATCTCTGAAAAAATGCGATCAGTATAATTAATGGTATAACAGCGATTACTGCACTGGCCATAATATAGCCCCAGGGAACCTGCCCATGAAGCCCTTCAAAAAGCGCTATTCCTACGGGGATTGTACGGGCTTTATAATCAATAGTAAGCATTAACGCAAAAAGAAATTCATTGAAGGAGTAAATAAGAATCAGCATAAATGTTGAGAAGACGCCCGGAATCGCTACGGGAAATATTATTTTGCGAAGTATCTGCCAGCGTGTCGCCCCGTCAACCAGTGCCGCCTTGTCAAGCTCTGTGGAAACCCGCGAGAGATAACTAAGCATTATCCATAATGCAAGTGGAAGTCCCAGTGTGATGTATGGGAAAATCAAAGCATAATATGTATTTATCCATCCAAGCCAAGTCATCAACTTGAAGAGATATCCAATAATGCTGATTTGGGGAAACATGGAAAATGCAAGCAGTACAAGGGGAATTACGATCCTTCCCGGAAATTTAAGCCTGGTGATGGCGTAAGCTGATAAGCCTGCGAACATTGTGGCACACAGTGCAGAGACAATAGAAATTATGAGACTGTTTCTTAAATAATCAAGCAGATGAGTTGAGCCGCTTTTCAGCAGATCTGTATAGTTGTTAATCGTAAATGATGCTGAACTGCCTGAGGCAAGAAAGTCAGGATTTTTAGTCAGGGAAATAACTATCATCCAGGTAAAGGGAAGGAGACAAAAGAGCAGAAGAAAAACAGCCCCCAGAATTTTGAATATAACTATCATCCGCTGTTCTCTCATTTGACTGCCTCTCTGAAGCTACCCAGCTTAATATAGGCGACTGCGAGTAGTGCAGCGAAAAAGAATACAATAACAGAGACCGCAGAACCATATCCGAAATCTCCCGTAACATAGTAGTTATATGCATAAAGAGAAATTGATGTCGTGCTTCCTCCTGGGCCGCCTCCGGTAAGCACATAGACCAGATCAAATATTCTAATCGCATCAACCGTTCTGAATAGTAGTGCCACAATAATTACGGGACGCAGCAGCGGCAGAGTTATTCTGAAAAATCTTTGAATAAAATCAGTCCCGTCAATCATTGCCTGCTTATAAAGTTCACCGGGAATGGTGGATAAACCTGCCAGAATTATTATTGCCATAAAAGGCGTGGTCTTCCAGACATCAGCTATTACTACAGAGGCAAATGCTCCAAAGGATGAACCCAGCCAGCTGACCGGTCCATTTGAAATTCCGAAAAAATGAACGAGGTAATTAAACAACCCGTATTCATAATTATAAATAAGCTGCCAGATCCTTACTGAAATTGCGATAGGAATTGCCCAGGGAATAAGTATGGCTACCCTGAACAGACCTCTTGCCGGTAGGGTTTCATTAAGTACAAGTGCGAAGATTAATCCAAATATTAATTCAAGTATTACGGAAGCAAGAACAAAAAAGAGAGTAAAACGAACAGACTGCCAGAAATGTGCATCACCGATCATCCTGCTGTAATTTTTTAGACCGATGAATTCAGGTGAAAGAAAGGTAACATCCCTGTGCAGGCTGGTAACTATTGTTCCAATAACAGGTATTAGAATGAAGACTGCAGCCGTAATTACCAAAGGAATATTAAACAATAAACCGGTTTTTAATTCTTTTTGATCATAGTCTGGTTTAATCTTCATAAAGCTTTTCTATTTCTTCGAGCTCATCTGCTAAAGTCTGCAGAGCGTCTTTTGGACTTTCTTTGCCGGCGAGACAGTTATTGATATATCGCTGCATAACATCCGATACCTGCTGATAATAAGGTAATGCAGGCCGTGAAACCGTATGGTCGAATGCTGCTTTCAGTATCTTAACACGGGGTATAATTTTCTGTACCTCTCCATCTTCATAAACATCTTTTCTCCCGGGGTTCCACCCTATTCTCATCAGCATTTCCTTCTGTATTTTGAATGAGGTAACGAACTTAACAAACTGCCATGCTCTATCCTTCATATCGGAAAATTTTGAGATACCAATATGCCATCCGCCCAGTGCAGAAACCGAACTATCACCGGGAGAATGCGGCAAAAGTTTTATCCCGGTTTTGCCTTTAACTGCCGAATTATCAGATTGATGAAGCTGCCAGGCATATGTCCAGTTTCTCTCAAATAATGCATTACCGCGCTGGAAAGTTCTTCTTACTTCCTCTTCTTTCATTTCTGTGTAGGTATTTTCCGGAGAAACGTTATACTTCCTGATCAGGTTCTGCATGAATTGAAGAGCTTTTACATTATCAGTCGTATTTATATCTATTGAATCACCATGCATAATTCCACCGCCCATTGAAGCAGCGAATTCAAGAAATGTACATATTAATCCTTCATATTGAGCACCCTGCCACACAAACCCGTTAAAACCCCGGTTATTTTTTCGTTCTTCTTTCTGAATCCTTATGCTCATATCAAGGAGCTGCTGCCATGTATCCGGGGGATTGGAATACCCATACTTTACAAGCAGATCTTTTCTATAGTAGAGCAGGGCAACATCAATAAAGACAGGAAGGGCATATAATGTATTATTATAGCTATCGGCCTGATTGATTGTTTTGGTGAAGAACTGGTTTGTAGAAAAACTGTCTTTCTCCGCGAAACTATTAAGAGGTTCAAGCCATCCGGATTTAACAAACTGGTTTATCCATATTACGTCCATTAAAAACAGATCCGGGTTCGGCTGGGAAGCTTCAAGTGAAACAACAAGGGCCTGTCTTCGCTGATCGGAATAAGTAGGCTGCCTTACAAGCTGCAGATTGTAGTGGTATTCATCCTCAAATTCCTTTACAATGGTTTGCCAGAAATTTATTTCCTCGGGTGAGCCGCCGATCCATATAGTTAACTGCTTTTCTGAACCGCCGCAGCTTAGAGACGAAAAAGTAAGAAGGATAAGAAATACGGCTGTAATGGACCATTTAAAATTATTTATTCTATTATCAGTTATTGATAACACTAATGCTGCGGTTAAAATTTATTTATTCTGTACAAAACATCTTAGATGTTACAAGTTCTATTCTATAAAGCCAACACCTGAAGGTTTTCAGGGTTTTGCTATTCCGATAACAGCGCATGCAACACGGGGTCCGGCATTACCGGAAGGCTGTGAAGTCAGATCATCTTCACCACCGTGTACTATCACACCTCTTCCGATTATTGAATGGGGTCCTGAAAAGCTCAACAAGGAATCGGTAATTTCGAGATGAGCATTTCCATCCTGCCCGGCTTCAATATTACCGAGGTCGCCTACATGTCTGACAGAATCGGTCGGTGCCCCATGCTTTACGTTAGCAGGATTGAAGTGACCTCCGGCTGAAGAGCCGTCATCTGAACTGCAGTCTCCATATTCGTGAATGTGAAAACCATGTTTACCGGGCTCCAAACCTTTTACATCGGCAAATACCCTTATTCCATTCGCTTCTTTGGTAAAAGTAACGGTTCCTGTTACGTTACTTCCCTTAGTGCCATGAAGTTCAGCAACAGCTTTCGTTATCTCCGGCTGGTTATTCATAGATGTGCCCGAAGTATCAGAAGAAGTAGGCGGCATCTGCCTTTCAGTATTTTGTTGGCAGCCGGATACAAAAATGGCTAAAATGATGATGACCGTTAAAAATTTTATAGAATTAAGCACGATGTTCTCCTTTATATCACCTTAATTACTTATCAATTTTACTTTTGAAGAGTGTCTATTATTTTTCTGCAGAATGCGGGCAGGTCATTCGGGTTGCGGGAGGTAATTATATTTCCATCCTTCACAACTTCCTGGTCAATCCATTCAGCTCCCGCATGAACCAGATCATCTTTAAGTGAAAAGAAACTGGTTACCTTTTTACTTTTGATTACTTCAGCAGAGGCAAGCATCCATGGACCATGACAGATAGCCGCTATTGGTTTTTGTTCGTCATTCATCTTCTTTACGAACTCAATCATTTGAGGTGTTCTTCTCATATGGTCAGGTGAGTAGCCCCCTGGTATAATGAGAGCATTAAACTCATCGGTTTTGACACCTACAATCGACTGATCCGCTTTTGCCGTCAATCCGTGTTTCCCCTCATATGTCTCAACCTTCGGAGCAACGACGCATACATCTGCATCCTCTTCTTTCATACGCAGATAAGGATACCAGAATTCGAGATCCTCAAACATTTTCTCAACGAATATTGCTATTTTTCTTCCTCTGAGTTTCATATTAAAACATTTCCTCCTATGCTAAACCTTTAGTAGATATTACATTAAATTGATCTGCACAATGACTGCAGCAAAAAATGCTGCCGTCTCTTTCTACTCCATGTCCTATTATTTTACATCCGCAGTGTTTACATTCAGGTGCAAGTTTATGAATTGCGCATTCAAATGAGTCGAAGATGTAAGTTTCGCCGCCTTTATGAACTTCAAACGAGCCTGAATAATCATTTCCGCAAACTTCACATACAGCCATATTATTACCTCTTTCCTGTTATTATTAAATAACTTAGCATTTATGACGGTAAGCAGTATTGAGTTATATCAAATATTGAAAAAATGGAGTTTTAACTTATCTTGCCGAAAAGATTATTCAAAGATTCTGAGAGTGTCGGGTGGGTGAATATTCCCTCTTTAAGATCTTTATATTTTAATTTTCCCATCATTGCAATTTGGATCATCGCTGTGATTTCGCCGCCCTCAATTCCCAGAATAGCACAACCTAATATTTTACCGGTATCAGCATCGACTATAGCCTTCATTTTACCTCTGGTTTCTCCTACCTCAATTGCTCTCGATACATGGCTCATTTCGAGTATAGCGACCTTGTAGTTAATTCCTTTCTCTTTCGCTTCTTTTTCTGTTAAACCGACTCTTCCAAGCTGCGGATCTATAAAAACCGTATACGGAACCATTCTGTTGCGGGTGGTATGATTTTTCTTTGCAAGAAGATTATCTCTTATTATCCGGAAATCATCATAAGAGATATGGGTGAAAGCAGGACCTCCCTTAACATCGCCCAGCGCATAAACACCTTTAACATTTGTTTCAAGTTTGCTGTTAACTTTTATATAACCCTTCTGATCTGTCTTTATCCCAGCAGCCTCGAGGTTCAGAGCAGTGGTATTCGGAACCCTGCCCACAGCCAGAAGAAAATGTGAGCCGCTGATAAAATTCTCTTTTCCGTCTGCAAGAAGTTTCAGCCTGACATCATATTGATCTTCATTCTGGATAACTTCAGTGACCGTCGTATTTTTCAGGACATTGACTTCATCATTCCTCAGAATCTTTTCTACTTCTTCTGCTATGTCTTCATCCTCTCTGGCAAGTAGTTGGGGACCTTTTTCAATAATTGTCACCTGACTTCCGAATCTTCTAAACATCTGTCCGAATTCAAGTCCGATATAGCCGCCGCCCAGGATGAGAAGGTGTGCGGGTTTTTCTTCAAGCTCCATAACGGTGGTTGAAGTTAAATATTTTGCCGCCTCAAGTCCTTTTATTGATGGTACCGAAGGACTACCGCCTGTATTGATAAAAATCTTATCAGCACTCAGAGTTTGAATTTTCCCGTTCTCAAGTTCAATTTTTAAAACCTTCTTTCCGGTAAAAGTAGCTTCTCCCCTGAAGAATTTAAGATTATCAGTTTGTTCAACCGTATCTTCAAGGCCGTCCCGGAATGATTTTACTATACCATTTTTCCTGGAAATAATTTCCTTCAGATTCACTTCAACTTTTGAATTATGCACACCATACTGTTCAGCTTTTTTTGTGAGATGAATGATCTTTGAACTTGCGGCCATTGTCTTCGATGGGGTGCAGCCATAGTTTATGCAGCTTCCGCCGACAAGGTACCTCTCAATGATAGCAGTTTTCCAGCCTTCATTAGCAAGCCGCTTAGCCAGCGGTACACCCGATTGCCCCGTACCTATAATAATTGCATCATAATTCCCGTCGTTTCCCATAAATTTCCTCTATTGTACGTTCCATTCATTATTAGTTTTTTGTATCAGCTTGTCTGCAGCTTTTGGTCCCCATTTTCCAGCTTTATAATTCGGGAAATCGAGCCAGGGATCTGATTCCCATTTTTTTATAATAGGATCAACAATCTGCCATGATTTATAAATCCATTCTGCGTGAGGGAACAGGGTCTGGTCGCCCTGCATTGCATCACGTATCAGCCATTGATACGAACTGGGGGGCTCTTTAATGCCAAATGCCCTGTCATAACGGAAGTTCAGATTAACAGGCCTCAGCTGAAGTTCAGCTCCCGGCTGTTTTGCAGTAAAGGTGTATAATATTCCTTCATTAGGCTGCAGGCGGAATGTCAAAAGGTTATGTTTCTTTTCATCTTCGGTATTAATTGGAAACATAAGGTGAGGAGTCGGTTTGAACTTTATAGTTATTTCAGACAGCTTCTCTCTCATTCTTTTACCGGTTCTTAAGTAAACAGGTACACCTGCCCAGCGCCAGTTATCGAGGGTGAGCTTAATTGCTGCATATGTGGGAGTCATTGATTTTTTATCCACGTTCTTCTCATCGCGGTATGCATCAACCTGTTTACCTTTTACTGTTCCGGCATCATACTGTCCAAGTATAACATCTCTTTCAACGTCGATCTTACAGATTGAATTAAGGACTTTAAGAGTTTCACTTCTTAACGAAGTTCCATCATAGTTTACAGGAGGATCTATTGCAGTCATACACAGCAGCTCAAAGAGATGATTTTGTATCATATCTCTTATCACTCCTGTTTTTTCATAAAAGCCCGCCCTGGAACCAATGCCGATATCCTCTGCAACAGTGATCTGAATATTATCGATATAGTTCCTGTTCCAAATAGGTTCGAAGCCAGGATTTGCAAACCTGAAGACAACCATATTCTGAACAGTTTCCTTCCCGAGAAAATGGTCGATACGGAAAATCTGATCTTCTTCGAATACCTCATGAATATCCCGGTCGAGTTCGCGCGCCGATTTTTCATCGGTTCCGAAAGGCTTCTCGATAATTACACGGCGCCATCCATCGTTGCTTTTTGAAAGCCCTGATTCTGAAAGTCTTTTAACTATTGTAGAATAAAATGAAGGTGCTGTTGAAAGATGGAATAATATATTGTCGGGTATATTCAGTTTTTTCTGAAGCTCCGAAATTTTTTTCTTCAGCTTTTTATACGATTCAGAAGGATCATCCTTAAAATTCCCCGGCACATAAAAAAGGTTTTTAGCAAACTCATTCCACTGATCTTCACCGCAGATACTGTCTTTTTTTACTGCTTCAAACATCTGTTTCCGGAAATCATCATCCGAATATTCCGTCCGCGAAAATCCTATTACAGCACATTGTTTGGGCATCAGGTTTTGACAATTGAGCGCAAAAAGTGAAGGAACCAATTCTTTATGTGCAAGGTCGCCTGACGCACCGAAAATCACAACAATACAAGGATCGGGAGGATTACCTTTGAGCATTCCCTGCTGCTGAACTTCAATCATATCGTTGCTGTCATTTTTGTTGTTATTATCAGCCATCTATTTTTCCTCCTTTACTGCATGTCCTCCGAACTGGTTTCTCAGTGCCGCAATTACTTTTGCAGAGAAAGGATTATCCTGTCTCGATGCAAATCTTTCATAAAGCGAGAGGGTAATCGTGGGGACGGGAATTGCATTTTGAATCGCATATTCTGATGTCCATCTTGCAGTTCCCGAATCATCTACATAAGGAGCTATCTTTTCAAGGGAGTTTCCTTCTTCCTTAAATGCATCAGCAGCAAGCTCCAGAAGCCAGCTTCTAACCACAGCCCCGTTATTCCATAGATTGGCAACTTTATGAAGATCTATATCAAAATCACTCCTGAACATGCATTCAAATGCCTCCCCTATACCCTGTAACATAACGTACTCAAGGGCGTTGTGGATCATCTTTACAAAATGACCGGCTCCGCTCCCCCCTACATGTGCATAGCCGTTCTCAGGTGCAAGTGAAATAAAGACAGGTTCGACCCGCTTTACAGCTTCCTGAGGACCCCCAACCATAAGGTTATATCCTATCTTTAAGCCCCAGATACCTCCGCTCACACCTGCGTCTACAAAATGAATTCCTTTCTCCTTACACTTTTCGGAATTTTTTATAGATTCGGTGAAGTGAGAATTTCCGCCATCAATAATCAGGTCGTCTTTATCGAGCAGGTTAAGCAGCTTGTTGATAGTTTCATCTGTAGGTTTTCCATGAGGTACCATAACCCATACATTCCTCGGTTTTTCAAGTTTCGATACCAGGTCTTCAATTGAATCAGCTCCGATTCCTCCGTCTTCTTTGGCCTTTTTGACAAGGTCTTTATTCAGGTCGAAAGCTGCAACTTCGTGATTATCTTCTTTTAATCTTTTGAGCATGTTACTGCCCATTTTCCCCAAACCAATTAAACCGATTTTCATTTCTTCTCCTTCTCAGATTTCAATGTTATACTCTTTAAGTTTTTGTTTGAGGTCCTCCGGATTTTCCAGGAGGACTGCATTCATTCCCGTTGCTCTTGCAGCCTGATAATTTTCCTCTCTGTCATCGATAAAAAGACATTCTCCGGGTTTTTTATGGAGTATGTGCAGGGCCCTATAAAAAATTTCAGGCTCAGGTTTTCTTACGCCCAGATAGCAGGAACTAAAAAAACATTCAAAATATTTCTCGAGGCCGAACTTATTTATTCTGTACCTGTTCAGTTCACGTGATTCATTATTCAGCGTTGCCAGTTTATATCTATTTCCGGAGGAAAGCTTATCAAGCAATTTTATGGTTGAATGAAACGGTTGGGATTGTGAGTACATAAAATCCGTAAAATCCTGTCTCGAAAAACTTCTGTTTTTGAAGAATACTACCTGGTCCAGATATTCATCTAATGTGAGTTTTCCTCGTTCAAATTTCTTAAACACCGGTTTATGTCTATTTTCCATTTCCTCGTAATCAAGGGAAAACCTGACTGTAGACTTTTCCCTGGAAATATGATCCCATCCATTCGTTAAACACACACCTCCAACATCAAAGAAAATAGTTGAGACCCCACTCACTTCAAACTCTCATTGATTATCTTCAATGACTCTTCAATATTGCTGCCGAGATGCACTCTGATGACCCGGCGGCCTTTATCATTCAGTGAACGGAAATCTCCCAGGGCCTGGGCTCTTTGCAGTGTAGCAAAACCATAATCTTTCCCCGGTATGGGTAAATCATCCTGCGCTTCATAGGTGAGCATAATGAAGACGCCAGTGTTAGGGCCGCCCTTATGAAGCTGTCCTGTCGAGTGCATATACCTGGGGCCGTAACCTAGTGTTGTAGCTGTTTTCAGGTTGTTACGCAATTTCATTCTGATCTGATGAAGGAGCTTTTGTCTCTGAGGCGTCTGCAGAAAATATGCTAATAATGCCAGATAATCAGGAGATTTGGCAAGTTTAGTGAAAGAGTTTATAAATGCAGAAATACTTTTTCCCTTTGGCGCCCATTCAGCTTCTGTATTATAGTAGATCGAAATTCCGTTCCCGGTGACAGCAGGTTCGCCTTCACCAAAGCTTCCTTTACCTTTCCATTCCTCCAGCAGGTCCTTACTGTTCTTCTTGCTTTCGGAGACATTCGGTTCATTGAAAGGATTTACATCAATGATACGTCCGGCAGCTGCGGTGGCCAGTTCCCATCTGAAAAATTCTGCCCCGAGAGCCATTTTATTTTTCAAATCAATTTTTATAACAGGGTGACCAGCTTTCTGCAGTGCATTTAGTTTTCTTTCCTCTTTTTGTTTTTCATCATTTCCTGAATGCAGGTAAACAAAAATCCTGTCGCTGCTGTATACTTCCGGTTTATCGGGATCTTCTCCTTCGACAGGAAGAATTCCCTTTACTTCTTTTCCTGTACTCTCCGCGATCAGCTGTTCAACCCAGTAGCCGAAAGCTTTTATAGAATCGGAAAGAACAAAAGTCACTTTATCCCTGCCGAGTCTGGCATTCATTCCGATCTCAGTCCCAAGAGAAATTGCAGGATTGGACTCAGATGGAATGAAAGGTCCGCAGTTTATTTCCATTTGGTGTGCATTATGAAGTATCTCCTTAACATCAACGCCGATAAGTGCCATCGGGACAAGTCCGAAATATGAAAGTGCCGAATATCTTCCGCCGTAATCCCCGGGATTGGTGAATACTTTCCTGAAATTATTCTGTTTTGCTTCATCCTGCAGAGGAGTTCCTTCGTCAGTTATTGCAATAAAACGACTGCCCGGATCTTGAACCTCATTTTCTTTTAACAGATTAAAGAAATAGTGATCAAAACTCAGGGTTTCTGTTGTTGTTCCTGATTTGCTTGCTACAATGAATAGTGTTTTATTCACATCGATTTGTGATTCAACATTTTTAACTGCAGCCGGATCGGTATTATCAAGCATAATAAGCTGCGGAAAACCCTGCTTTGAACCGAATGTTTCCCTGACAACTTCGGGACACAGGCTGCTTCCTCCCATCCCAAGCAGGACAACGTATTTAAACTTTTCATTCTTAATTTCTTTTGCAAAATCTGATATATCGTCGGTCCGCTCTATAAAATCATTTATATCCAGCCAACCAAGCCTGTTCCTGATAGCTTTTGTTTCATCTTCTCCGGATTTCCACACATATGGATCTTTAGCAAAAATTCTCCTTGCTATCTGTTTCTCATCCAGAGAACTAAATGCCGATTTTATCTCAGATTCATTTTCCCCGTATTCAATTTCCTGACTGCCTGTCCTTTCGGAAAGAAAATCAAGACGCTTTGCCGCAAGTGTTTTCATCAGGTTGTCATACGGCTTAATGAATTTTTCTATGCCTTCATTAACCAGCTGACGGGTTATAAAATCTATATCAACGCCAACCTTACCGAGGTCTGCGAAGGTTTTTTCAGCATCCTTAACACCTTCTTCGATAGAATTTTCATAAATATGCCCGTGGCCGGCAAAAGCATCAATGGTATCATCAGGAAGGGTGTTGACAGTATTGGGCCCAATGAGAGCTTCTACGTAGCGGACATCGGAATAGAGCGGATCTTTTGTGCTGGTACTTGCCCATAATGGTTTTTGTACATGCGCTCCTTTGTCGACAAGCCGCTGCCAGCGATCACCGCTAAATATATCTTTATATCTCTGGTAGGCAATTTTAGCGCTTGCTATTCCAGCTTTACCCAAAAGTTTTTCGGGCCTTGGTTCACCTGAGGTTTTCTCAGGGATAATATAATGTCCAAGAAGCTGATCTGCTAAAACATCTATACGGCTCAGGAAGAAGCTTGCAACAGAGGATGTGTTCTTAATATCCTTTCCTTCCTCCAGTCGTCTCTCAAGTGCTTTTATGTAAGCCCATGCAACTGCTTCATAGCTTTCTATTGAAAACAAAAGAGTGATATTTATATTTATACCCTCATAAAGGCATTGTTCAATTGCAGGGACTCCTTCCACCGTGCCGGGAATCTTTATGTAGCAATTAGGCCTGTCAACTTTTGTAAATAATCTTCTGGCTTCTTCAATCGATCCTTGAGTATCACGCGCCAGGTAAGGAGAAACCTCAAGACTTACAAATCCGTCCGTCCCGTCGGCTTCATCATAAACAATCCTGAGTATGTCGCATGCATCCTGAACATCCTTAACCGTCAGACCCTCGTAAATTTCCTGCACACCTTTTTTCTCTTTTACCAGTTTTTTGATCTGGTCATCGTAATCGGTTCCTTTAGATATCGCTTTATTAAAGATACTGGGGTTTGAGGTAATACCTCTCAGGCCTTCTTCTTTGACCCTTTTCTTAATTTCTCCCTTTTTTATTTTTCCTCGTGTCAGGTTATCCAGCCAATAACTCTGACCGTAATTTATAAGTTCATTTAAAACGCTCATCAAATTTCTCCTTTCAGAAAATCAGCGCCCTGTTAAAGGTTGGTTGAAAATTATTTTGTCAATCTCGGGGTAAATTTAACAGCTTAACTACTTATTTAACAATTCCTTAGATCTTTTTATTACATTTTCAACAGTGAATCCGTAATGCTCAAAAATATCTTTATACGGTGCGCTTGCTCCAAATTTATCTACACCAATTATCCCGCCTTCATTTCCGACCCATTCGCACCACCCGAATGAAGCCCCGGTTTCTACTGCGAGTCTTTTAGTAATTTCCGGGGGAAGTACAGTATTCCTATAATTTTCATCCTGATCCTTGAACAATTCCCAGGAGGCCATACTTACGACACGGGCATCAATATTTTCTACGGATAATTTTTCTTTTGAATCAAGCAGCAGCGAAACTTCACTTCCGGAACCGATCAGAATTATATCAGGGTTGTCACCTTTTTCCCTGGATATTATATAAGCTCCTTTTAGTACACCTTCAGGACTTTCAACTTTTCTGCCGTCAAATACGGGAAGTTTTTGTCTTGTTAGCACAAGCATAGTTGGTCCTGACTGTCGTGTTAAAGCCGCTCTCCATGCATAGGCAGTTTCATTAGCATCTGCAGGACGAATGACGCACATATGAGGCATCGCCCTGAAAGAGGCAAGCTGTTCAACCGATTGATGCGTCGGACCGTCTTCTCCGAGCCCGATGGAATCGTGAGTAAGGACATAGATAACAGGAAGCTCCATTAAGGCTGCGAGCCTTATTGCCGGCCGGGCATAATCTGTAAAAATAAAAAATGTAGATGCAAAGGGTCTGATGCCTCCATGGAGATACATTCCTGAACTGGCAGCGCACATTGCATGTTCTCTAACACCCCAAGCGATGTTCCTGTTTTCAAAATGGCCATCTTCGATATAATCGGAATCATCGATAAGGGTTTTTGTTGAAGGAGCGAGATCTGCACTTCCTCCAATAAGCCACGGCAGATGGGAAGCAAAACCATTTATTATCTTATTCGATGCTTTCCTTGTTGCGAGAGGTCCATCACCCGGTTCAAAGTGAGGAATATCCTTATCCCATCCATCGGGCAATTCTCTTTTTCTGTCATTTTCAAATTTGTCTGCGAGCTCAGAAAATTTTTTCCTGTAATCTTCCATCTTAACATTCCAGGTGTTTTCCTCAGTCTCACCCTTCTGAACAGTATCGCTCATATGATCAAGGACTTCATCAGGAACAAAAAAAGTATCCATTGACGGCCAGTCGTAAAATTCTTTTGTTGCTTTTACCTCATCTTCACCAAGAGGTGATCCGTGAGCTTCTGGAGTATCCTGTTTTTCAGGTGCACCATATGCTATGTGGGAACGAAGAATTATTAGTGAAGGCTTTTCGGTTTCATTTTTTGCATTATCGATTGCACGAGTAATCGCATCGATATCATTCGCTTTTTCTCCAATATCCTGTATGTGCCAGTGATAGCCTTTAAACCTCTGTCCTACGTCATCAGAGTAGGCTATGTTGGTGTCACCTTCAATACTTATATGGTTATTATCATAAAACCAGATCAGCTTCCCGAGTTTTTGATGACCTGCGATTGAAGCTGCTTCATTTGAAGCTCCTTCCATCAGATCACCGTCGCTGCAGAAAGCATAAGTATAATGGTTGATAATGTCATGTCCTTCCCGGTTGTATTTAGCTGCAAGGTGAGCCTCAGCCAGTGCCATACCCACGGAATTCATTATACCCTGACCAAGAGGACCGGTTGTTGTTTCCACGCCTGGAGTTCTTCTATATTCCGGATGTCCCGGAGTCTTACTTCCCCATTGTCTGAAATTTTTAATATCATCAAGGGAAATGTCATAGCCTGTCAGGAAGAGTAAGGAATACAAAAGCATTGAAGCATGGCCGTTGGATAAAATAAACCTGTCACGGTCAAACCATTCCGGATTTTTAGGATTAAATTTCAAAAATCTTTTCCATAACACATACGCAAGGGGTGCGAGAGCCATTGGAGTGCCCGGATGTCCTGAATTGGCTTTTTGAACCGCATCCATTGACAAGGTACGTATGGTATTAATACTCATCTCTTCAATAGATACCTTTTCGGTTGTCTTCGTTGAATTCTTCATCGTAAACCTCTTCTTTTATTCAAACATCATTCAATTAATTAGTAAAATTAACTCCAGGTATTTCAAACGGTTGTTAACTCAATCAATAGCGTTAAGAAAAAGAAATGGCATTAACGTTTTTTACAACCACTCCGGAATAAAGGAATAAAACCTGCCTTAATGTCAGCGCTTGCTAAAATTGACCTTTCACATTATTGATTTACTTTTTCATTTTGCTTGACATTTTTTTTAGGGTTATTACCCGGTATGCCGTTGCCTGTTACCTTATCGAGAATCCAGTCGATCTGCTTTTTATCGAGTGTCTCATTCTCAAGCAGGGCTTCAGCTAGGGCATCGAGCATGGTTCTATGATCATATATCAACGCTTCTGCCTTCTGTTCCATCTCAAGAAGTATCTTCTGGATCTCTTCATCAATTATCTGCTGTGTGTGCTCGCTGAAATCTTTCTGCTGGGCAAGCTCTCTTCCAAGGAATGGGTGTTCCTCACCCTGCTTGAACATTACAGGTCCCAGCTTTTCACTCATCCCCCAGTTGCACACCATCTTTCTGGCGATACGTGTAACCTGACGAAAATCCTCTGCTGCGCCATTCGTTACGTCATCGAAAACAATTCTTTCTGCTGCTCTTCCGCCAAGGGCAACTGTAATTCTATCAAGCAGGTACTGTTTTTTCAGATTATATCTTTCAGTTTCCGGAATCTGCTCGGTTATTCCCAGCGAACGTCCGCGGGGAATGATAGTAACTTTCTGAAGCGGATCAGTATTAGGAAGAAGTTTGGCAACAAGGGCGTGACCTGCCTCGTGGTAGGCCACAACTTTTTTCTCTTCATCATTTATCATCTCTTCACGTTCTGCTCCAAGAAGGATCTTATCTCTTGCCTCTTCGAAATCCTGCATATTCACTGACGTTTTTTTCTTTCTCCCTGCCAGCAGTGCTGCTTCATTGACAAGGTTTTTAAGATCAGCACCCGAGAAACTTACGGTTCTTGCCGCAAGGTTTTCGAGGTTGACATCTTCATCAAGCGGAACGTGACGGGTATGTATCTCAAGTATTTTTTTACGTGCGCCTTTCTGGGGAAATTCAAGGGTAATCCTTCTGTCGAATCTTCCAGGTCTTGTCAGCGCAGGATCAAGTACATCGGGACGATTGGTAGCAGCCATAACCACAACCGATTCATTTCTTTCAAACCCGTCCATTTCTGAAAGGATCTGGTTAAGAGTTTGTTCCCTCTCATCATGTCCGCCGCCTAGTCCGGTTCCTCTTGCTCTTCCCACCGAATCGATCTCATCTATAAAAATAACAGCCGGAGCTTCCTTCTTTGCATTTTCAAACAGGTCTCTTACGCGTGAAGCTCCTACTCCAACGAACATCTCTATGAATTCGGATCCGCTTATACTATAAAATGTCACGTCTGCTTCTCCTGCCGTTGCCCTTGCGAGGAGGGTTTTACCGGTTCCAGGAGGCCCCATCAGCAGGATTCCTTTAGGAATATCAGCACCCAGTTTTGTGAATTTACCCGGATCCTTGAGATAATCAATTATTTCCCTTAAATCCTGTTTGGCACTCTCAAGTCCTGCCACATCATCGAAGGTGACACCGGCTTTCTGCCTTTTGAAACGCTTGGCTTTGGATTTTCCTATACCGAACAGTCCACTGGCTCCTCCTCCGCCCATTCCTCCCATTTGTCCCTGCATTTTTCTTCTTATATAGAAAAAGTATCCAAAGATGAGGATCCAGGGAAGGATCATGATAAGCATATAGGTCAACCATGAATTATCCTGTGCTTCAGCATTTATTATAACATTATTGCTGTCGAGAATTTTCATCAGCTCATCATCATAAACTGCAGGTTTTGTAGTTGAAAAATACCGGAATTCGGTTGTATCATTTTTTGCATGATTCGGGGGAATGATCTTCTTGTTGAACTTACCGTTGATTCCGTTTCCCTTCATAGTAACATAATTAACATTGCCTTTTTTAACCTGGTTTTTGAATGCGGAATATGATATTTCAGCGGAAGGATTTCCTCCAAACACGTTGAAGAAATACGAAATTATTATCCAGAAAACGAAAAAAATAATAAGATATTTCCACCACCCTGTCGACTGAGGAATCCGGTACTCCGGTTTCATTTTCTTCTGGTTATTATTTTGTTTCTCTTCAGCCATGTAAATTTCCTTTTTTAATTTCGACTATAATTAATGGAATAGTGTTTCCTAATAGCAATTATTACTCGCTTTGCTGATAGTTGCATCACATAATTCCTCAGTCATCCATCAGGTATGCCGCGTCATCTTCGGGTATGGAAGGATTTATGCTGATACCTGAACCAATCTCAAAACCCGCCCGGGTTGTCAGTCTCGGGCGTATTTGAAAGTACCAGTGAAGATGAGGCTCGCCGGCTTCATACCTGGCAGAGGTATTAATTATATAGTTATAATCCGGATCATTCAGTTTATTATAATATGTCTGAAGTACAGTCTGAAGAATAACTACAAGGTCCGATTTTTCGCCGTCGCTTATTTTTCCAAAATCAGCCCTGTGCCTGCGGGGCATTATCCACACTTCAAAAGGAACGTCAGCAGCATAGGGAACGAAAGCAACCATTGTTTCCAGTTCTTTTACAATACGGATTTTCTTTTCAAGTTCATACCCAAGCATCTCACAGAAAACACACTTACCCCATTCGTCGTGATACCTCTGAGCTTCCACCTCATGCCACCTGATATGGCGTGGAACAAATCCGGTTACAATCAACTGAGAATGGGGATGAAGCAGAGAAGTACCGGCGTGTTCTCCATGGTTTCTGAAGAGTAACGGAACCAGGTTTTTATTCGTTCGCATTACATCAATGTACCGTTTATGATACGTTTCGATAATCCGGTGAATTTCATCAGAAGACATCAGGGGAATGTCACGGTTATGATAAGGACTTTCTATTATCACCTCATGTCTACCATAACTATTCATTTTCAAATAAATATCAGCGGCTTCCCTGAGGGGATCGCCTTCCGGTATTAATGCGGGGAATTTATTGGGCACAACCCTTGTCTGCCAGCTTCCGTCTTTGGCCGGAATTTCCATTAGTATGCTTGTCAGCTTGTCTTCGTTACCAGGACAGAACGGACAGTGCCCATCATGCTTTGGAAGATCATTTCTTTTCTTCGGGTTCTTGAAGTCTTTTGGACGGTCTCCTCTGTCAGGTGCAAATATCACCCATTCTTTGGTAGCTTTATTCTGTCTTATCTGATTACCACCCATTCCTGTTATATCATTTTTCCCAATATTTCTTTTTTCCATAATACTCGTGGATCTGATTTTCATAGTCGCGTTCGACTGGCTGAGAGGGATCATACTCCGGACTATTTTTGATTTCATCCTTTGTTAATTTCAGATATAGTTCCGATTCGCTCCAGACAATTTTTTCAATCCAGTCTAATGCAATAATAACTTTCTTTCCGGGAAGCAGACTTTTGGTATCAACTATAAGGTAGCGTATATTCCAGGTATTCTCATCCGCAAGAAAATCTTCCACATGCCCTATATGACCGTCAGTTGAATGTATTCCATAACTTATGACAGTGCGGCTGCTCCTGAGGTTGGGGTTATCTTTCCCTTCTTTTTTTCTCATCTCAAGAACTTCTTCTTCAGTTTTTGTGATAGCAGTAGTTGCCGGCGGGAAGGCTCCGATTGTAGGTCCGCCTATTCCTGTCCAATACATAGGCCATCCATAATATCCGATAAGCTCAGTTTCCTTCTGCCTGGAGACCGGTCTTTCCTTATCTACATCAGGACTGTCTTCGATCTGTTGTTTATCCAGATTTACTTCGAAAATTTTGTGGTCCCAGTTAAGCGACTTAAACGATTCCGGAGATACCAAAACCAGCTTCTCAGCAAGCCAGCTCCCTGTATCAACTATTATATACCGGATAATCCATTTATGATCATCAAAATAGAATTCATGTATTTTGCCTATTTCTCCATCTATTGCTTTTATCTTGAATCCTTCCATTTCTTTCAGGCTGCGCAGCATAGTTCCTCCTGCTTATATTTTTCGCAACTTATTTCTTAACAGGAACTTACGAATTGAATATTCAAGGAGCGTTTGGCTGTGTCACAAAATGAGGGCAAAAAGGAGAATCCTGATTTTTTAAGGAATTTTGTCAGCTAACATTTTTCTGGTGTTTATCGCAAAAATAAGCTGATCTTCCGCCTATCGTTTTTTTTCTTATTTTCCCACTACATCTCGGGCAATCATTTCCCGCTTCACGGTTCGGAAGCAGGTAGGTGCGGGGCAACTTATTTACATCAACATCAACGTCCATAACTTTATTAAGAACTTTGCTCATCATGTGATAGATCTTTGCAACCTGGCTGCTGTTTAGTTTTTCGGTTTTGGATGCCGGATGAATTCCGGCATTAAAAAGGATTTCATCTGAATAAATGTTGCCTATTCCCGAAATAGTTTTTTGATCCATAAGGGTTGATTTAATTGTTCCGCGTTTCCCGTCGAGTATCTCGCGGAACCTGGAGAGGTTGAAACTGTCTGCAACCGGGTCCGGACCCAGTTTTTTCTTTTCGATGAATTTCTGCTTGTCATCAATTAAAAAGATTTTTCCAAATTTCCTGGGACAGTCAAAAGCTAGATGATAGCCGTTCGAGAAGTTTATGAGCATTCTTGTATGATCGGGTTTCTCATCCTCATTTTTGTAATACTGGAGGCGGCCGGTCATTCCGAAATGAAGGACAAGAATTTTATCATCATCTGTATGGGCAAACAGGTATTTTGCATGCCGGCTGGTTTTAGTGAATTTATCGTTTTTAAGATTTGTCTGAAGAGACCTGGATGAAACTCCCTTCAGCATTCTTTTGGTATTAACATCAACTTTTTGAATATTTTTATGAAGAGAAGTCCTGTTAAAATATTTTCTGAAACTTTCTACATCAGGAAGTTCCGGCATGGTAAATCCTTTCTTTTAGATAAAAATAGACGTGACGGGGGAAAAGTTTTGTGATATTATAAACAGGGATTACTGAAGTTTCTCTTTAATCAGTTGTGAGATTTTATATCCGATGCTCAAAGAAGCAGTAGCGGCCGGCGAGGGAGCGTTCAGTACATGGACCATGTCCGCCGTTTCGATTATTCTGAAGTCATCAGTCAGACTACCGTCCCTTTCCAGAGCCTGGGCACGAACACCGGCTCCTCCCGGTTCAACATCATCAGCAGTTATCTCAGGAATTAATTTTTGAAGGGAATGTACAAATGATGTCTTGACCATTGAACGGTAATATTCTTTAAATCCCATCCTGTAGTGTTTCGCTGCCATTTTCCAGAATCCGGGAAATGCAGCCATCTGCATAACATCATTCATTGAAAAATCAGTACGTGAATATCCTTCACGTTTAAAAGCAAGGACTGCATTAGGACCTGCTTCTACTCCACCTTTCATCATCCTGGTAAAATGTACTCCGAGAAAGGGGAATTTGGGATCAGGTACAGGGTAAATAAGGTTCTTGACAAGGTATTCCTTTTCCCTCTTAAGTTTATAATATTCACCGCGGAACGGAATTATCTGCAGCCCGGGATCAACGCTGCACAGTTTTGCAATTCTGTCAGAATAAAGCCCCCCGCAGTTTACAAGGAGTCTGCATTTCATTTCACCCTTTGTTGTCACGGCTATTATTTCACTGCTATTTTTATTCAATGATAAAAATCTGCAGCCGGGAATAAATACACCACCGTTTTGAACAAAGATCTCCAGGTATTTGTTTGTTACCTGTTTGTAGTCAACAATTCCGGTCTCAGGCACCAGGAGCCCTGCAATGCCCTTTGTATGAGGTTCATATTCTTTAATTTCATCTCCGCCAAGTCTTCTCACACCCTTGAGACCGTTTGCTATTCCTCTTTCCTCAAGCATATGAAGAAGGGGAATCTCTGTTTCATACGCGGCGACAACGATTTTTCCGCAGCGCTCATGTTTAATATTATTCTGGTCACAGAAACGAAACATCCTTTCTCTCCCGTCGACACAATTCTTTGCTTTGAGAGATCCAGGTTTGTAATAAAGTCCGCTGTGAATTACGCCGCTATTATTTCCTGTCTGATGAGCAGCAGGCTCATCCTCTGCTTCAATTACGGTAACCGTATAATCCCGGGTCTGCTTCAGAAGCATTGCTGACGCCAGTCCCACAATGCCTCCTCCTATGATTATTACGTCGCTATATGGCCCATATCTCATTTTGGAATATCCCGTTTCGTGACTGTAAATTTACACTTATGTTATGCTTTATGCACTATTCCAAGTGTCACTAATTTGTATTTTGAAACACTTTAACATTAAAGAAAAGAAAATAATTCATAAGCAAAAAATAAATTATGAATAGAAAACAAAAAATTACCCTGCTGGCAGGGCTGCTGATTATCGCCGCGGCTTTTATTATTTGGCTTTCTTATGGAGGAGAGCTATTTACAAAAACGCAGGTATTAATAGAGAAAAAGGACGAACTTTTCGGTACAACTTATAAAGAATGGCAGGATAAGTTTGTATGGGGACTTGACTACACTCTGTATGTTTCAGGGGCCGCAGTATTGGTGTGCAGCATTTTATTTTTTGTATTCAGAAAAAAGAAGGTACCGCGATGAAAATCATTTTAACTACCGTATCATTATTAATCTTTTTTACCGCTTTAAATCCGGCCCAGGGATTTGACGTGCAGACAAAAGGAGATCAAACATTTAACTTTAAATCTGAAGGCACGAACCAGGCTTCTTTCTACAGTACAACTTCGCTCGAGGATGTGCAGGGATTAACTAAGGAAATCGGGGGGTCAATTACATTTAATATAAATGATTTCAGTACAGTGCACGGAGAAATATCCTTTCCTGTACTCTCATTAAATACCGGGATTGATAAGATGGTTAAAGATCTTAGAAGTGATTCGTGGCTGGACGCAGAGAAATATCCTGAAATTTCATTTAAGGTAAAAAAAGCTGTGAATATTAAGCAGATTTCCGGTAGTAAAATTGAAGCCGACGTTATCGGTGACTTTTTCCTTCATGGAGTTACCAGGGAGGATACCGCTAAAGCTACAATAACATATCTTGAGGAAAGCCCGGTTACACAGCAGCGAATGCCGGGAGATTTACTAGGCGTTCAGGCGAAATTCGATATCAAATTATCCGATTATAATATCAGGCACATGCTCCTTGGTAAAAGAGTGGCTGAGAAAATCGAGATTACCGTCAACCTGGTAGGTTCTGACAAGGTTTCTTTATAATCTCGTCAAAATCAGTTGATATTTTCTATATGCCTTCCATAAAGTTGGGTTAATATCTATGAGGTGCTAAAATAAGCAGCATATCAAGTGCAGCGAGTTTTCTTAATAAATACCTTTCATAAAATCAGATTCATTTCGTTATAAAAAATACTATCCCCGCTTTCCCGGGTTATTCTATTTTCATATTGTCTTAATGCTGCCCACATACGCTTCACATACGCTATAACAGACTTTCTCCTGGAAAACTCCCCAAGTATCTTCACCAATAATTAAACAATGCATATATTTGCGGATTATTTAACAAGGTTAATGAAAATGAATAAAACTATAACCATTTTTGGAAGTTCACGACCGGTTGAAGGGGAAGAGGAATACACTACGGCATACAACCTTGGAAAGCTGCTCGCTCAGAAAGGATTTAATGTCTGTACCGGAGGGTACCAGGGTATTATGAATGCAGTTAGCCGAGGGGCGGCGGAAAACGGAGCCGAAGTTATAGGGATAACTGTAGAGGGGTGGGGTTCAATTCCCAGTAAATACCTTACAAGTGAAATCAGATGTGAAAATCTGAATGCGCGGCTCCAAAGATTAATTACCACAGGAGATGCTTATGTGGTTTTACAGGGCGGAACCGGAACACTCCTTGAACTGGCACTGGTTTGGGAACTGATCAATAAAAAGATGATTCCTGTAAAACCGATTGTTTCACACTCATCAATGTGGAAAGATATTGCTGGAATTATTGACAGTCAGCTTGTTGTGGAAAAGAGAGTGACAGGCCTCGTAAAGAATTTAAGTAGTGTTGAGGAGATAGCAGCTTACCTTTTCGATAAGCTTACTGATTAAGGAAACCTTTCACAGCATCATAAACCATGTCAACAGTTAATTCCTTAATGCACTTAAAAAGAACATCATCTCTGAAACAAATTAAGGGGCGAGGCGAATAAATAAAACAGGGAGAGCAGTCGAGATTTAACCTGACAATATTATGCCCTGTCTTCCATGGATGAATATAATCTGGATTTGTAGGTCCAAGAATAGCCACGACATTAAGCTTCAAAGCAGAGGCAATATGCATCAGGCTGGAGTCATTCGACACAAAAACATTACATCTTGCCATAAGAGCTGCACTTTCTGCCAGGTTGCCGGATTCTATAACATATACGTTTTCAGAGTTTATTGCATCCCTGATCTTATTCTTAAGTACGGATTCCTCAGGGCCTCCAAAGATTAATATCTTTGCTCCTTTTTCCCCTATAAGTTTCCTTCCGAGTTCCGCAAACTTATCAGGTTCCCATCTTCTTTTCTCATGATTTTTTAATGTAGCGGAGCCCGGATGGAAACCTATTAGAAGATCTGAATCAGAAAGAGCGTTTGTTGAGAAAAAATTAAGAGCGAAGTTTTCATCCCCCATAGTTAACGGAAAGCTAAGTGAAGGTTCTTCGTTAAAATTCTTTCCAAGTAGTTTTTCAACAAGCTTTATATTTGTCTGTACATTATGAATAAAATCATTCTCCGTCACCCTGATATTATTAAGGTCTCCCAGGTTCTGAAGATCTTTGCGCAGATATTTTACACCTGCTCTCTTTTCGGCACCGATCAAGAAATTTATAACATTATATTCCTTCCGGTTCGAAGGGTAAACATTAATTGAAGCATCATATTGATTTCTGAGGCCCAGAAGAAACTTCAACGAACGCACTACTCCTTCTTTCAAGAAGTCAAAATGATAAACTTCATCAAGATCAGGATTTCGATCACACATATCCTTTACCCCTTTGTACATCACAAGGGCTTCAATCGTAGCGCCGGGCAGTTCACTGCGCAGTAATTTAAGAGCAGGAGTAAACATCAGTGCATCGCCGATTCCGGATAATGCAAGGATAAGGATCTTCATTAATGTTCAGTTAATGTTTAATTGAAAAAAAATAAGCGGCGCAAGGCCGCTTATAAAAGAATTATTAAAATATTTTATTTGCCGGTATCTGGTCTTGGAACTGAATCAACTTCTACCTGATCCTTTTTCGCCAGGTTAGCATATTTTGCTATGTTGGCTTTTACATTAGGGTCATTAGGATACATTGCCCCAAGTTTCTGCCAGAGCCCAAGCAATTTGCTGTAATCTTTAAGATTCTCGTAAGTTTCTATCAAAATTCTGTAGGGGTTATAATACGACTGTACATCGTTAGGATTCTGTTCAAGCCGTTTTAATGCCTCAGTCTCAACCTCAGCTGCGATACTCTTGTACTGCTTCGTAGCACCGGCATTCCAATACATATTTCCTACTTCAAAGAGTATCTCGTAATCCATAGGAATATTCTCACGAGGTATCTTATTTTCCATCTCATCAAGTGTGGCTACAGCCTTCTTATCCTGGTTTGTGTTGATATCATAAATGGCAAGTCTCATAAAAGCATTACGATAATTCTGAGTCATTCTGATATGGTTATCATCAAAGAAGATATTGGGATTATTGAGTCCGCGGAACTTAAATCCCGGTTTATAGGTCTTGCTGTATCCGGGGTTTTCCTGGAGTTCTTTTTCCAGTATTTCAGGATTAACAAATTCAACTCCCTGTTTCCTTTTCTCAGGTACAAGGCGCAGTGCCATTCCTTCCATTTTCAGGTAGTCCTGGAGACCGATTTTACTGTCGTCGCTGCAGGTAACCGCAAAATAAATCGGTCTCTGCCAGTTATTAGCTTCGACAATTTCCTTAACCATAAGATCCTGCACCCTTACAGCTTTAACATTTCCGAAGGTAAGAGTGTTCTTCATCGTAAACTGTATTGCTCCCTGCTTCATCACAGATGAATCAGATATATCATACGTTTGGTAAACATCTTTTAATGCCTGCTGCGTATTAGCCTTCGGCACAGGAATAGTCACATTCTGAGGTTCCCACTGTACCGGTCGCAGCTGGTTTATCTGATCATCACTCATCCTGATGTTTACAGTGCCGACTCCATAGGGATCATTATCCTTAAGCTGTTCTATATACCAGCTGGTATTAAGAAGACTAAGGTTAGCTATCCTAACATCACGGCGTACACCTTCAACATCCTGCAGATACCAGAGAGGGAAGGTATCATTATCACCGTTTGTAAACAGCACGGCATTCGGAGCACAGCTTTGAAGAAGGTTATATGAATAATCCCAGGGTATCCAGTTATGGGAGCGGTCGTGGGTGAAATAATTTGTTTTGTACATATTAAACGGGACGAAGATTACACCGAAGGCGAGTATACCAACTACACTTGCGGTTCTTACACTCTCGGCAGATATCTTTTCCATTGCCAGGTCTATCAGACCGCGCACACCTATGGCTATCCAGATGGAAAAGACAAAGAAAGCACCCACATAAAAGTAATCTCTTTCCCTCGGCTGAGGCTGCTGCTGGTTCTGGTAGAAGGCAGTCAGGTAGCCCATTAGAATAAACATCACCATAAAGGCGGCAGCCATCTTCCAGTCCTTCTTGAAATGGAAGTAAATACCTAACAATCCCAGCAGAAGAGGAATAGCGTAGAGGGAGTTCTTCGTACTTCCATCAAAGTGAATGCCTCCCAGGATATTGCCGAAGAAGTTGCCAATCTGGTTGAAGGGGGCAATATCAGGACCATCATCCTGCTCCCAGCCTTCCCGTCCGGCATAGTTCCAGAACCAGTAGCGCGTCATCATATGGTTCATCTGGTAGCGATAGAAAAAGTCAAGATCGCTTGAGTAGTTATTATATACCACCATCTGGTGAGGTTCTGTTGCAAACCTTCTCTTGAAGGTGGGGAAGTCGCCGTACTGGTCGCGGTTCAGGTAGCTTACAAGTTCAGTGAAGTTATCAGGATCATTCTCATTCATCGGGGGCTTCATATTGGCGCGGATTATCACCATCGCAAAGGTCGTAAACCCGATCAGCACAAAAATAAATGACATAAGCGATAGGTGAAGCGTAGGCTTATTCTCACGTCTTGCATACATAACCCCGTACCAGAGAGCTCCCAATATAATTAGCAATACAAGTGCTGCAAGGAAGCTGTTATCACCGGTTATCCCTGCCATCACCTCCGGAAGGAATTTAACCACTCCCGGGTAGGTGATAAACAATGCTATTCCGCCTATTATGAGCGGCATATAGAAAGAGTTTCTTGTAAATATCTTCTTGTAAAAGATTCCCATTATCAGTGCACTAATGCCTACTGCAATAAGCTTAAACTTTGTATCATATGCCTGGTAATCCTCGGGCGAAGGGGGGGTAGAGGAGGTTGTACTTGCCCACATTGCCAGCGAGATCAAGACAAGAAGGGCTGCGTGAGCAATAAAAATATATCCGGTCTTCTTAAGAGCTTCTTCATCGGTAACATACTTTCTGAACAGGATGATCATTACAACCGGTACAATAGCAAGGACTGCCATCAAATGCACCCCGGTTGCAATACCTACGATGTAGGCTATCATTAGGATGTACTTCTCATTATCACGGTTTTCCGCCTTCTCACTCCACACAATTATCAGCCAGGTAATAAATGCCACAAGGAATATACTGAAGGCATAAACCTCAGCCTCAACTCCGTTGAACCAGAAGGTGTCGCTGAAAGAAAAGGATAAAGCTCCTATTGAAGCGGCAAGATAAGTACCCACTGCATCAAGCATGCTTTGCGGGGTTCTGCCTCTGTAGTTTTCAATCAGCTTAACGGCGATCAGGTAAAGGAATAAAATTGAAAGGGCGCTGGTAAGCACCGATATGGTGTTAAATCTCAAACCGATATTCTCCACAAAAGGCACCATAGAGAAGATCTTTCCCAGGAGCAGGAAGAACGGGGCTCCCGGAGGATGGGGCACCTGCAGGTAATAACCTGATGCAATGAATTCACCGCAGTCCCAGAAGGAAACCGACGGCTGCACCGTTGAGAAAAGCACAAGCAGTGATATCAGGAAAGTAACGGCGGCAAATATTTTGTGAAGAACCTTATAATTCATCATAACCTCAAAATGAAAAAGAATCAAAAATTACTTACAATGATTTTATTTATCAATGGTAAAAACGTATGCAATACGCACTTTTCCCCTTTCCGCGGAAGCGGTTAACAGGCAGTTCTGAAAAAAATCGGGTATAAAGATTATTCTTCTTTCTTTTTAAATAAATTATCCAGTTTAGATCTATCAGCCGGAACGTAGTATTTGTCGTACAATTCCTTCAACTTTTTAAAAGAAACAGAATCAAAATCCTCTTCATCTTTATGCATTTTCTGGAACATTTTGTACATCTCAGTTTCCTCCCGGTTGAATTTCTTTTCGTATCTTCTTAACGATTCAAGGTATTTCTGTTGATCTCTGAATGCCATAGTATCCTCCGTAATTATTTGAGGAAATAGAAAATTTATAGGTCAAATTAACTATTAAATCTCTCAAAAAACAGATTCGCGACTTAAGGGATGAACATTAATAAGTCTTGATTTATATTTGCATATATACTTCACGGGAACGATACATTTGACGGTTTTGTTCTATAAAAGTTCATATCAAGGAATCAAAGAATGAAAACTTCTGGTAAATCCCTCGTCTCCGTAGTTTTGACTGTATATAACCGGCAGGATTTCCTGAGAAGATCGCTTAATTCACTAATAGCCCAGTCATACAGAAATTGGGAACTGATTGGGATTGACGATGGCAGCACGGATGATTCCTTCATGGTTCTCAAAGAATATGCAGGACTCTTTAATAATATCAGAGTCTTCAGGCAGGAAAACAGGAAACTGGCTTACAGTCGGAACAGGGGAATATTCCTCTCCAGGGGACAGTATATTACCTTCCTTGACAGTGATGATGAATTTAAAGATAACCACCTGGCAGAAAGAGTAGAATTCATGGACAGAAACCATGAAACAGATTTAATCCATGGCGGGGTTAAAATTATAGGGAATGAATTTGTAAGAGACAAAAATAACAGGTTCTGCTTCATCCATCTTTCAGAATGTACGATTGGAGCGACCTTTTTTGGAAAGCGCCGGGTTTTTACATCCCTTAAAGGTTTTAAGGAAAAGATCTACAGTGAAGATTCTGAATTTTTAGCAAGGGCAGGAAAAATGTATAATGTACAGAAGATTGATATACCAACATATATTTATCACAGGGAAATAGAAGACAGTATTACACATAATTACGTTCCATGATATATCAATATTATAAAATCTATAAACCATACGGAATGCTTTCCCAATTCACCGATGCTGCGGGGAGAATGACATTAAAAAAACTTCAGGACTTCTCCCAGGATATTTATCCCGTTGGAAGACTGGATGCTAACAGTGAAGGGCTTCTTCTCTTGACGAATGATAAAGCTCTAACTGATACTTTGCTGAATCCTTCAAACAGTCATGAAAGAGAATACTGGGTTCAGGTTGAAGGCCTCCCGGAAACGGAGGATCTTATGAAACTGGATAACGGAATCATCATAAAAGGAAGGAAAACCCTTCCCGCACCGGCTGAAATAATATCGGATCCGGTAGTTCCAAAAAGGGTTCCACCGATCAGATTCCGAAAAAATATTCCTGATGCCTGGATCAGGGTGATCCTGACAGAGGGAAAGAACCGGCAGGTAAGAAGAATGACCGCGGCGATTGGCTATCCGACCCTGAGACTTATAAGGGTAAGAATCGAAAATATTAGGCTGGGAAATATGAACCCGGGAGACGTAAAAGCTTTAGCGGACACAGAAATAATGCATCTCAAAGAATTACAAAAGGCGGCTAAATGAAACCGCCTTTGGTAAAACTAATACCGGAATTATGCTGCAGGAAGTTCTGATGTACAATGTGAACACCTTGTGGCGCTGAGTGAAATTTTCTCATAGCAGTAGGGGCAGTTCTTCGTAGTCGGAGCTTCAGGTGGAATTTCCTCCTGTTTTTTCTTCAAATTGTTGAGGGATTTTATAACCATGAAAATGGCAAAAGCTATAATGAGGAAACTGATAACTGTATTTATAAAAATGCCATAGTTTATAGTTACGGCACCCGCTTTTGTGGCTGCTTCTACAGTGGCATATGGTCCCGGTGCCACAACTCCTTGTTTAATTACCACGAATAAATTAGTGAAGTCGACATTTCCAAGCAGCAGGCCGATAGGCGGCATAATTATATCTGCAACAAGCGATTTAACAATGGTTCCGAAGGCAGCGCCTATAATGATACCAACGGCCATATCAATGACATTTCCCCTCATTGCAAATTCTCTGAATTCTTTCCACATATTTTTTCCTCGTTTGTGAATGAAAAGATGGTTTTTAGTATCGTGAGATGATGGTTTTCATAAAGAAAAATACCTTAAATAAAATTAAATTCAATACTCTTAACTGAATATTTTTCAAAAGGTTAACAAATTTCCGCGGGGATAAAATTCAACTTTATTAACAAAGCACAGATTTTTTCCTTCTTAAGAGTTAAGTTTATAGGTAACAGAGTTTAATGACAGGAGGAAATATGTCAAATCAAAATAAACATTTTAGTCTGACTGCCTTTCTGGTAGGAGGTATACTTGGCGCTTCTGCATCTCTGCTTTTTACGCCCAGGAGCGGAAAAGAATTGAGAACAGACATAAAACACCAGACCGATGAGTATCTGAAAGAGGTAAGACTGAGAGGGGATACTCTTATTAATAGATCAAAATCAACCGGTGAGCTTCTGAGAAAAAAGGCAGAGGATCTGATGGAGAGTATTAGAAATTATGCAAACGGTAAAATTGAGAAACCGCTAACGGTTATTGAAAGAGAAATCGCCGGATTGAGATCTGCTATAAATGCTGCGCGTGCTTCCTATTCAAGCATCCCTGAAATACACGGAACCCGGATAGAAGACGACGGACAATCTATCGCGAATGAATATGAGGATGAATTGATGCCGAAACATCTCGGCATGGGGAAGGGAAGAAACAGGAAAAGTTTTTATTCGTAAGAATCGAAGACCAAAGAAAGTCAGATCATCGTTCCAGAAAAACGGTATTGTCATTAACTGTTAAGGCTGAGCTGGAATGACCACCTTAATTAATGTTAATAGTATAATTTCCGGACTCTAGTAGTTATCGATGATCCTCTGGCCTTTAACCTGGCAACGTCTGCAAAGTCATTCCGTTTCCTTCTCAGCATAATAGAAAATAGGCCTCCGGCTCCCGGGGGTTGGGAATAACTTTATGCTTAAACTTTCCAAAAAAAAATTTATAACTTTAGGTAATGAAATATTTTATTCCCCACAACAATTAGGGACACCTCAATGATTAAAAAGTCTACTGTTTTAATTCTTCTGCTTCTGGTTTGTACCCCATTCTTTCTTTTCTCCCAGGTAAGTAATATCGTTGATGGCGAACTCATCATCCAGTTTAAGCCGCAAACATCAATAGAAAATTTTGAGGATTCATTTCGTGCAGCTGGATTAAAAAGCATCCGTCTTCTTTCTAAAAGAATGAATATCTGGTTGTTTAATTATATCCCCCAAAAAATATCCCCCGAAAATATTCTCCTTCAGGTCAGGCAGGATAAGAATGTATATTTGGCTCAACTGAATCATTACGTCCAAAAAAGAAACGGTGACCGGATAATGGAAAATTTTCCTTCAGACCCGATGTTCGATCAGCAATGGGCGCTTAACAATACGGGTCAGTCAGGCGGCACGCCGGATGTCGATGTCGATGCTCCGGAAGCCTGGGATGTTACTACAGGCGGGAATACTATTCTTGGTGATACAATCGTAATAGCAATCGTAGACGGCGGTTGTGATCTGAACCATGAGGATCTTACCTACTGGCATAATTTTGCTGAAATACCCGGTAACGGGATCGATGATGATGGTAATGGATATATTGACGATTACCGGGGATGGAATGCCTACAGCAATAACGGCAATGTTCCTTCAGACTATCACGGAACTCATGTTTCAGGAATAACTTCCGCACATGGAAATAACGGTTTAGGAGTTGCAGGTATAAACTGGAACGCACAGGTAATGCCGGTTGCTGCATCTTCAGGAACGGAAGCAATAGTGGTTGCCGGCTATTCATATGTTCTTGAAATGAGAGCACGTTATAACGAAACAAATGGTTCTGAGGGTGCTTTTATAGTTGCAACCAATTCCTCTTTTGGTGTCGATTACGGACAGCCTGAAGACTTTCCCATTTGGTGTTCTATGTATGATTCCATGGGAGTTCAGGGAATACTCAGCTGCGCAGCTACAGCGAACCTTAACATTAATGTGGATTTGATGGGGGATGTACCTACTGCCAGCACCAGTCCTTTTCTTATTTCCGTAACGAATACTACCAGGTATGATCTCAAAAATAACGGGGCTGCATTCGGCCTGGAAAGTATAGATCTCGGTGCACCGGGAACCAGTATACTTTCAACAGTTCCCGGCAACTCATATTCTAACCTTACAGGCACTTCAATGGCTACTCCTCAGGTAACCGGCACTATCGCCTTAATGTTTGCGGCAGCTGATTCGAACCTTATGATCAGCTATAAAAATGATCCGGCTTCAGGAGTTCTTCAATTCAGGGAATATCTGTTAAATAGTGTGGATCCAATACCTGCCCTGGAGGGAATAACAGTTACCGGAGGGCGTTTGAATGTATTCAACGCTGTAACCGAAGTATCTCATACCATTACGCCCGTTGAACTCATATCCTTCAGTGCCGACGCAGGCAATGGTGAAGTAATGTTAAACTGGACTACGGCAACAGAACTCAATAATAAAGGTTTTGAAATCGAGAGGTGTGTTCTTGATAATTTCACCGGGATTAAAAGCAAATATATAAAAGCCGGCTATATCGTTGGTGCGGGAAGCAGTATTAAAGTGCACAGTTATAGGTTTGAGGATAAAAAACTGGCACCCGGAACATATTTTTACAGACTCAAACAATCGGATCTGGATGGACAGTCCGTTTACAGCAATGAAATCAAGGTAGAGGTGAAAGCCCCGCTCCGTTACTCGCTCTCACAGAATTACCCTAATCCTTTTAATCCTGCAACAACAATAAGTTTTGCCCTTCCTGAAAAAGCTGACGTTACCATAAATATATACTCCGTTATAGGTGAATTAATAAATCAACTGGTTAATAAAACGTTTCAAGCAGGGAACCAATCAATTAATTTCAATGCATCAGGATTACCATCCGGAATCTATATCTACAGAATAGAAGCAAAGGGCAACAACAGAACTTTTGTCACTTCCAGAAAGATGCTTCTCCTGAAATAAATCTGATTTTAATATTTCTTTGATGAAACCCGGCTGACTGCCGGGTTTTTTATTTCCTCCGTCATGCTACATATGTGAGGAAGGTGAATCAACATGACAGTATTAACTTCGCAGGAACTTTTCTTTTCATACATTCTTGTAAGAAAATATTTAGTATTTATGGATGAACTCCTTAAACAATTTCCTTCGATTGCCCCGTTTATTAAGACTGTAATGCCGTACGTAAATCAATACGGGTACTGGGCAATTTTCTTTGCCATTTTCTTTGAAGATTTCGGCCTTCCACTGCCGGGTGAAACAGTTCTAATAATATGCTCATTGTTTGCAGCCCTTGGTAAGTTAAATATAACACTGGTAGGTGTACTCGGATTTGCAGGAGCTGTATTGGGCGACAACACAGGTTTTGCTATAGGTCATTATGGAGGAAGAAAAGTTATATTGAAATGGGGTAAGTATGTATTTCTGACAGAAGAGAGGTTAAAGAAACTGGAAGGATATTTCCGCAAAAGAGGGGGGCTTATAATTGCGGTAGCAAGGTTTATCCAGGGACTAAGACAATTCAATGGAATAGTGGCTGGAATCAGTGACGTCAGGTGGAAGAAATTCATGCTGTTTAATATTATAGGAGCAGCTTTGTGGGTCGGTATGTGGATTGGCACTTCCGCATTATTAAGCGGTGATAAAGAACTAATGGCAGGATTCATAAAAAAATCACCTTACATACTTCCAGCAATTTTCCTTACACCTTTTATTCTTGAAGGCATTCATCACTTGATTAAAAAGAGAAAGCATAAAAGAAATACTCAGTCATAATATTGCTCATAACTTTTAAGGCAGACCTGGCGGATATTTCAGCTTGAATCTATTCTATTCCTTTTCTATTATTCCATTCAGCTTTGGTAAATGATATAAGGACTATAAAATGGAAATAATAGGTTTCAATCCCGTTGAAATATCTGAACATATTCCAAATCAGGGATCTATGTGAGTAAAAACAGGCTTGAAGCGTTCAGCGACGGCGTACTGGCTATTATCATTACAATAATGGTACTTGAACTGAAGGTTCCCGAAGGATCTGATTTTTCCTCACTAAGGCCGGTCATCCCGATATTATTAAGCTATATATTGAGTTTTATCTACCTTGGCATTTACTGGAATAACCATCATCATATGCTGCATACCGTCAAGCGCATAACAGGCGGTATCCTCTGGGCCAACCTTCATCTCCTATTCTGGCTGTCTCTTTTTCCGTTTACAACATGGTGGATGGGAGATAATTCCTTTTCACCGGCAACACTTGCATTATATGGTATTGTATTGTTCTTCGCCGCCATAGCCTATTATATATTACAGACAGTAATCATAAAAAGTCAGGGAAGTGAATCGCTGCTGGCTAAAGCTATCGGGCGTGACATCAAAGGAAAATCATCCCCAATCTTTTATCTTGCAGGTATAGCGGCCTCATTTGTTGTCCCAATCCTTGCGGAAACGCTCTTCGTCCTTGTTGCTTTAATGTGGCTGATTCCCGATAAACGAATAGAACGTGTGGTTGACGCGGAAAGTATTTAGAACTTGCATTATTATTTACGGAATAATTTCAATTAAAAAGTGAGAAAAAAATTTGAAAAGACTTGTCAACATTGCTAAGACAGAAGATATTTTTCCAAAGTACAAGGATACGCCAATAGGCCTTCTGCTTGAATACCATAACCTGGAGCGACCCCGGGATAACTATACCAAGGCCCAGCTCCTGGTTGGTATGTGTATGGATAACAGGAAGCACCTGAATATACCCGATAACTTTGCATTCATCATAAGGGCAGGAGGTGCTAACCTGAGGTACAGCGAATTTAAGGTATCTTATGCCATCTCCGTCGGCGATGTAGGTCATATTGCATTGATAGGCCACAATAACTGCGGGATGGTAAACCTTATCGCCCGAAAGGACCAGTTTATTAACGGATTGGTTGAGAAGGCAGGCTGGAACAGGGAATGGGCTGAGGAACATTTTATGCATTTTGCCCCAATGTTTGAGATAGGAAATGAAATTGATTTTGTAATAATTGAGGCAAAAAGACTGAGACTCAGATATCCGAAAATTACCATTGCTCCTATGCTTTACAAGGTTGAAGATAACAGATTATACCTGATTAACGAAGAATAAAAGTCTAATGAACATCCAGATATTAGGCACAAAAAAGTGCAGGGAGACACAGAAAGCATTGCGCTTTTTTAAGGAGAGAAGTATCCCGTTACACTTCAGGGATTTGACGGAGAAAGGATTATCAAAAGGAGAGCTGGAAAATATCTCCCGTAATATTAACCCTGATGAGTTAATTGATACAGGAAGTAAAAGTTATAAGGAACGGGGGATGAGTTATATGATTTTTGACGCCGAAGAAGAACTGCTTAATGATCCGTTGCTGATAAAAACACCGATTGTAAGGAATGGTAAACTTTCGACGGCGGGATATACACCTGAAATCTGGCTTGAGTGGATTAAATAAAATTGGTTTAGATCTGAAATGCTGCAGGAGGAATTCTGTCAGATGATTGGATCAGGTTTTGAGGATTTTTGCTGTCAGATACACCGAGACATCTCTGACAATTGGTGCAGAAAAATACGTACCGCGTAACCTTTGGAACCTCTAGTTTGCAGATCCATACTTTTGAAATAGTTATCCCGCAGTTTCTGCACGTCAATTCCGATTTTTCTTCAACTAATTCCTTCGTCATTACGTTCCTTTATTTAACATTTAGACCAGTGAAAAGAAAAATAGTTGGGGAAATTGAGAATATTCTATACTTACACCACCCAAAATAATAAAAATTAATTCATATAGTCATCCTAAAATATAATTCTCATTTTAACTATTGTTAAAATTTTCATTTCTGACTATCTTCCCGCGAACAGAAATCCCTTATCATTTAATTTCCAATAGTTTTCCTTTCAATTGGGTTATTCAGTTATAATTCAGATCATCAATTAACATTCGTCACAGGATTATCTTCATACTTAAAAATATATTTATATGTCTATAGAGCTCATAATAGTCTTCGTCATACTTATCGGTGCGATAATACTGTTCAGCAGGGATAAGATCCCTGTTGATCTTAGTGCAATGATTATAATGGCGGCATTGCTTATTACGGGGATTATTACTCCGCAGGAGGGGATATCCGGCTTTAGCAATACAGCTACTGTAACAGTTGCCGCTATGTTCATTTTAAGTGCCGGATTATTCAACACAGGGGCTTTGAATTTTGTAGGCGAGTTTCTAACCAGAATGACAAAAAAACATTACCTTACCGGTTTAGCCTCAATGCTTCTGATAGTTTCCATTATTTCCGCATTTATAAATGTAACGGCAGTAGTGGCTATATTTATGCCGGTGATAATTCGTATGGCAAACAGATCCGGGATCAGCCCCTCCAAATTTCTTATCCCTCTTTCGTTCGGGGCACTGTTCGGCGGAGTGAATACTCTGATAGGAACATCAACTAACATCCTTGTAAGTTCAATTGCTTATCAGCATGGCTTAAAACCATTCGGGATGTTTGAAATGACGCCGTTCGGAATTATCGTTCTTATCTCGGGAATAATCTATTTGCTTTTAACTGCAAAAAGGCTTCTCCCGGATAGGAAAGAGACGGGGAACCTTTCGCAGGAATTTCATCTTGAGGATTATATTACAGAAATAATCATACTGCCCGATTCACAGTCTGTACACAAGGAAATAAAGAATTCCCCCCTTATCAAGGACCTTGACCTCGACATAATAGAGATTCATCGTGGTGAAAAAAATAAATTTTTACCCTCGCCCCACACGATAATTATGCCGAATGATGTCCTTCGGGTACGCTGTAATATTGAAAAGTTAAAGGAACTGCAGACCCGTGAAGGTATTGTCTTGAAATCAGAAATCAGCTTCGGTGATCTGGATCTAAACCTTGATGAATCAAGACTTGTCCAGGCTGTAGTGACTTCAGGCAGCAGGCTGCGGGGACGTACCATAAAAAATATTAATTTCAGGGAAACATTCGGCGCTACCGTACTGGCTATCAGGCACAGGGGCCGGCTGATGCGTGAAAACCTTGGAAATACGATACTCATCCCGGGGGATGTGCTTTTAATAGAAGTAAAAAAGGACTGGCTGACTCAATTAAGAAGAAATAATGCCTTTGTTATTGTATCTGAAGTAAATCCCCTGAAACAGAAAAAAGAGAAGATTATTCCAGCTATTGTTATTCTTATCGCCGTTGTCACCTCCGCTGCTGCAGGCATTTTCCCGATAGTGACCAGTGCGATTATCGGGAGCGTCCTTTATATCCTGTTTGGTATCATCACACTTGAAGAGGCTTACAGGTCAATCGAATGGAGGGTCATTTTTCTCCTTGCCGGAGTTCTGACACTTGGAATAGCTATGGAAAAAACAGGAGCGGCGGGCTTGATTGCTTCATCAATGTTATCTCTCCTGGGTCATTTAGGTCCACGTGCTCTGCTTTCTGCATTCTTTCTTTTAACCCTTGTTTTCACTAATTTTATATCAAATAATGCTACTGCAGCCCTGATTTTACCAATAGCGATTATTACTGCTGACTCAGTGGGAGTTGATTCGAGGCCCTTTATTATGGCAGTAACCTTTGCAGCATCATTAAGCTTTGCAACCCCGGTAGGCTATCAAACAAATACTATGATTTTCGGTCCGGGAAATTACAAATTTTCAGATTTTTTAAGAATAGGCCTGCCGCTTGATATAATTTTCTGGATACTGGCTAGTCTGCTTATTCCGGTATTTTTCCCCTTCAGCGGAAATTGATTATGAAAGAGTTAATAAATAACATAAAGGACTTTCTAAATTTACCAATCACCCAAGTTGGTACAACAGAATTAACACTCTGGTCGGTTCTCTATTTCCTGATACTGATTTTCCTGCTGTTTTATCTGACAGCTAAGGTTAGAAAATGGGTGGTGTATAAGCTTTTTGCAAAAAGTAAAATTGATCTTGGTGTGCGGGTTGCAGTAGGGACTATACTCCGCTACATTGTTCTGGTAATAGGATTTATAATTGTGCTGCAGACTATCGGTCTGGACCTCAGTGCTGTAACTGTGCTTGCAGGCGCGCTCGGCGTAGGTATCGGTTTCGGTCTTCAGAATATAACTAATAACTTTGTCAGCGGAATTATCATTCTCTTTGAAAGACCAATAAAAGTAGGTGACAGAATTGAGGTCGGTGACGTAAGCGGAGATGTAATAAATATTTCCATGAGATCAACCACTATTGTCACAAATGACAATATTTCAATAATTGTCCCTAACTCTGATTTTATCTCATCTAAAGTAATAAACTGGAGTCATACCGATAGAAACATCAGGTTTAATATTCCGGTCGGGGTATCCTATAATGAAGACCCGGAAGTAATCAGGAAACTGCTGATTGAGGTTGCCGATGAGAACAAAGGAATTCTACAGCAGCCGAAGCCTGATGTATTGTTCAGGGAATATGGTGACAGTGCTCTTGTGTTTATTTTGAGGATATGGACAAGGGAGTATATAAACAGACCAGAGATACTTAAAAGCCAGATTTATTATGCGGCATTCAGAAAATTTAAAGAACATAATATTGAAATTCCCTTCCCGCAGAGGGATCTTCACATAAAGAATGAAGAGTTAAAAATTAAAACTTCCTGAGAAAGGTTGGACATGAAGGCAAAAATTATTATTCTGATGATCCTTGTAATACTCTTTACAATATTTGTTTCTCAGAACACGGAAGTTGTAACTGTGCATGCTTATTTCTGGCAGTTCCAGATGTCAATTATTGTGTTAATTTCACTTATAGGACTACTGGGAGTAATCTTCGGTTTCATAATTGCCAAACTGTTTAACAGACCGGTCCCTGTCAAAAGGACCGAATCAACTAAGTATAAACCGGATAAAAAGGCTGATAATGAGATAATTCGGTAAGCAGCGATATATTATATTTCCTTGCTTATTGGTTAAATTGATTGTAAATTAGTCTAATTGATTCGCCCTTTTAAGGGCGATTTTTATTTCTATGAACTTTTTTGATAAAAATATCCACGATTTGGTAGAGCAGGTTGTACTTAACAACGGATTCTTTTTAATAGACCTTGTAGTCAGGGGTGAGAAAAAAAACCGTGTAGTAGAAGTATATGTTGATTCTGAAACGAATGTTTCAGCTGAAAATTGTGCTGCAATTAGCCGCGAGATTGACAAAAAGTTTGAAGAGGAAAGCGTATTTGAATCGGGTTACCGGCTTGAAGTTTCCTCCCCCGGTGTAAACAGACCATTAAAATATTTGAAACAATTTCCCAAACATATTAATAGAAAATTCGATATAGCCTACAGGGATTCGGAAAGCGTCCTTAAATTTACAGGAACATTAAAAAGTATCGAAGGCAATTACCTGGTGTTTCTCAAAACTAACCGCGAAGAAATAAAAATCGATTTTTCTAATGTTATAAAAGCTAAAGTAATAATCAGTTTTTCTTAGAGGAGAAAAAAAGAAAGATGAATTCAGAGATTGTAGAATCCTTTGCCCAGATGGTAAGGGATAAAGGTATTGATAAAGACGTATTAGCGGGAATACTTGAAGAAATATTCGGACTCCTGGTCAGGAAGAAATACGGAGATGAGGCAAAATATGATGTCGTTGTAAATATGGACAGAGGCGACATCGAAATCTTTCTTGAAAGAGAAATAGTAGATGAGGTAGAGGATCCCAATCTGCAGGTGAGTTTAGATGAGGTAAACCGAAAAGGAAATGAAGAGGAACTGGAAGTCGGTGATGATTTTGTGGAAAAGATCCAGCTGGCAACCCTCGGAAGAAGACTGATAACCCTGGCGAAACAGAGTCTTAATCAGAAAATACGCGAAATCGAAAAAGATATTATATACAACGAGTATAAGGAACTTCTTGGTGAAATCGTTGTGGGAGATATATATCAAATCAGGAAAAGCGACATACTCATTAACCATAACAAGAATGAACTTGTACTTCCCCGCAATGAGCAGATACCATACGAGCGCTACAAGAAAGGCGAGACGATAAGGGCAATAGTTAAGGAAGTCCGAAAAGGAAACAGCGGTCCTGTGATAATTGTCTCACGTTCTGACAATATGTTTCTAAGAAGGCTATTTGAGATAGAAATTCCTGAAATTTATGACGGAATTATAGATATTAAAGCGATTGCACGGGAACCCGGAGAAAGGGCCAAGGTAGCAGTAGAATCCCAGGATAACAGAATAGATGCAGTAGGCGCCTGTGTTGGAATGAAAGGCGTCAGAATTCATGCGATCGTAAGAGAATTAAATAATGAGAATATTGACGTTATAAATTTTTCCGAGGATTCAATAATCTTTATACAGAGATCATTAGCCCCTGCAAAACTTAAAAAAATTGAAGTAGATGATGAAGAAAAGAAAGCAATAGTAACAGCTGATGCCGACCAGGTTTCATTGATCGTGGGAAGAAACGGAGTTAATATACGGCTTGCTATGAAGCTGACGGAATATGAAATAGAGATACTTCGTGAGGAAAAACCGCTTGAAGAATATGAAGAGGATATAGAACTTATCGATCTAAAAGAAGAGCTCGGCGCCGAGGTTTATGAACTTCTGATAAACCATCGTTATGATACAGCACTTGAGGTTCTGCAGGCAGGACCGGAAAAACTGAAAGAAATCGAAGGACTTGATGAAGACAAGATAAATGTGATAATCGATTTAATTAAAGAACAGTTTGAAGAAGAAGAATAGGAATATAAACAGATAAGGATATTATGGCTGAAGCCAAATCAAAAAAAATAAGAGTCTACAAACTAGCTTCCGAATATAATTTATCGGCTGAACAGCTAATAGAATTTCTAAAGAAAAAAGGACATGAGATCAAATCTCATATGTCCCTCGTTTCGGATGACATGCTCAAAGATATCCAGGATCACTTCAAGAAGGATATTGAAAAGGCCGAGAAACACTATAAAAAGATTGCTGAATTCAATAAGAAACGGATTGAGAGATCTGAGGAGGAAGAGAAGAAGCAGGAAGAGGCTAAAGTTGAAGAAGCTGAACCTCCGAAAGTAGAAGCTGCTTCCCCGGCTCCTGTAGAAGAGATAAATGAAGAACAACCTGCCGAAGTAGAAGTGCCTGAACCTGAGGAGGTTCCGGAAGAAGCTGTGGCAGCAGAAGAAGCTCCTGCGGAAGTTAAAGAGGCTGAGAAACCCGGTGAAAAAGAAAAAGAGAAAAAAGAAGATCAGTTTGTATCCCCCAAAGAAAACGAAGCAGGCAAAAGAAAAGGTCTGAAGGTTGTTGGGAAAATGGATCTTGATGAAAAGAGGGCTCCTGAACCTAAAGCTGAAAAACCAAAAGAAGAGTCCGCTGAAAAGCCTAAGACCGAGCCCATTAAGAAAAAGAAAAAACCAAGAGCTAAAAAGAAAACTACAGAGGTAACTCCTGAAGAAACCCCCGTTTCAAAGAAGAAAAAAAGAGTTAAGAAATTTGAAATAGATGAAAAAGAAGTAAAAGAAGCTATCCGAAAAACACTACTCAGTATGGATGATAGCGTTGCTTCCGGAAGAGCAAGTTCAAGAAAGAAAAAGAGAAGAGAGAGGGAGGCAGAAGAGGAAAGAAGGCTTGAGGAGAAGACGCGCGAAGAGAAGAAAATTAAAGTCACCGAGTTTATTGCGGTAAATGAACTTGCAAACTTAATGGATGTCCCTGTAAGTGATGTAATTGCTAAATGTATAGAACTTGGCCTGATGGTATCGATTAACCAGAGACTCGATGTTGAAACTATTACACTTGTCGCCGATGAATTCGGATTTGAAGTTGAATTTCAGACGGAATACACAGCCGAAGCTCTTGAAGATATAACGGATGAGCCGGAAACGCTTCAGCCAAGACCCCCCGTGGTTACTATTATGGGCCACGTCGATCATGGAAAAACATCACTGCTTGATTATATCAGAAGATCCAATGTAGTTGCAGGCGAATCAGGAGGGATAACGCAGCATATAGGTGCTTATAAAGTAGATGTAGGCAACGGAAAAAATATTACTTTCCTTGATACTCCCGGTCATGAAGCGTTCACTGCGATGAGAGCAAGAGGTGCCCAGCTGACGGATATCGTCATCCTGGTTGTAGCCGCAGACGACGCCGTGATGCCGCAGACAGTTGAGGCAATAAATCATGCCCAGGCTGCGGGAGTTCCTATTGTTATTGCCATAAATAAAATTGATAAACCTGGTGCCAATATCGATAAGATAAAACAGCAGCTGGCTGAAAGAAATGTTCTTGTTGAGGATTGGGGAGGAAAGAATCAGTGTATTGAAATTTCAGCGAAGACAGGACTGAATGTAGATACCCTACTGGAAAAAATACTTCTCGAGGCTGAAATTCTCGAATTAAAAGCTAATCCCGACAGAGGTGCAAGAGGCGCGGTCGTGGAAGCTGAGCTGGATAAAGGCCGCGGTATAACGGGAACAATCCTAGTACAGAAAGGGACACTCAAGATCGGTGATCCTTTCGTTGCCGGTATATACCAGGGCAAGGTAAGAGCGATGTTCGATGAACGCGGCAATAAAGTTGACGACGCCGGACCTTCAACCCCTGTACAGGTATTAGGTTTTGAAGGCTCCCCCCAGGCCGGTGATACTTTTGTTGTTGTTGAATCGGAAAGAACGGCACGCGAAATCGGAATAAAGAGACAGCAGCTGAAGAGAGAGCAGGATCAGAAACAGGTAAGACATGTTACACTCGATGAAATTGCAAAACAAATAAGCATAGGCGGTGTAAAAGAGCTTGCACTTATTGTTAAAGGTGACGTTGACGGTTCCGTAGAAGCACTATCTGATTCTCTTATGAAACTATCCAATGAAGAGGTAGTTGTTGAGGTAATTCATAAAGGCGTAGGCGGAATATCTGAAAGTGATGTTCTCCTTGCTTCTGCATCCGATGCAATCATTATAGGATTCCATGTACGTCCTAACCTGAATGCAAGAAAACTTGCAGAAACCCAAAATGTAGATATCAGATTATATAGTGTTATCTATGATGCCATTAACGAGGTTAAGTCGGCTCTTGAAGGTCTACTTTCCCCAGTACTTTCCGAAGAAGTTGTGGCGACACTTGAAGTACGCGACACGTTCAAAGTTCCTAAAACCGGTACGGTTGCAGGATGTTACGTACAGGACGGCAAAATAATACGCAACAATAAAATCAGACTTATAAGAGACGGAATCGTAATTCACGAAGGTGAGATCGGTTCACTTAAGAGATTTAAGGATGATGTGCGTGAAGTCGATGCTGGTTATGAGTGCGGACTTAATCTCAACAACTTCAACGATCTGAAAGTCGGCGATATAATAGAGGCATATAAGATAGTCGAAACGAAGAAAAAGTTAGCTTAGTATAACAGAATACGCTTCAGGATGATAAATGGCTCATAGAATAGATAAAATAGAACACCTTATAAAGGAAGAAGTCAGTATGATATTCCTGTATAAATTACAGGATCCCGCATTGGGACTTCTGACTGTAACAAATGTGAAAGTAAGTCCTGACTTAAAGATAGCAAAGATATACATCTCTGTCTTCGAAAAGGAAAAAAGAGAAGCTGTTCTGGAAAAGATAAGGGAAAAAACCGGATTTATCAGAACAGAGCTGGCTCACAGGATAAGGATCAAGTTCACACCTGAATTAAAGTTTTTTATAGATGACACCCTTGATTATGTTGAAAAAATTGAAGGCCTGATTAAAAAAATCCACGAGAATGATAACAAAGAAGATAATTGACAAAGAATTTGATTTTCAGGCGGGAGAAGTAATATTAATTGATAAACCCAAAGGGTGGTCATCATTTAAGGCGGTTAGAGTAATCCGCAGTGCAGCTAAAGTAAAGAAAGTGGGTCATGCCGGTACACTTGATCCGATGGCAACGGGTCTCCTGATTATCTGCACCGGAAAAAAAACAAAGACGATTTCAGAATACCAGGGAATGTTCAAAGTTTATGAAGGAACGATTACCCTCGGTAAATCCTCACCTTCCATGGATACCGAAACTGAAATAACTGAGATTAAATCTCTGGAAGGTATAACCGAAGAAAAAATCCTTGAAGAAAAGGAAAAGTTTACGGGCAGAATCAAGCAGGTTCCGCCTATGTTCTCTGCCCTTAAGGTAAACGGACAGCCGCTTTACAAAATGGCAAGGCAGGGAAAAGAAATTGAAAGAGAACCCAGGGAGATTGAGATCTATGAATTCGAAATAATAAAAATAGATCTTCCTGATATCCTCTTCAGAATCAAATGCTCGGCAGGCACATACATAAGATCAATAGCCAGCGAATTGGGAAACAATCTGGGATGCGGAGGGCTTTTAAGCAGACTACGCAGAACATCAATAGGCAGGTATGAGGTTGAGAATGCATTGCTTCCAGATGAATTTATTGAAAGGCTGCAGCAGTGCCCGATTCCATAAGCCCTTGCGGTAAGGAGACTTACCGGAAAAATATTTTATTTTCTAACAAAATACGTTATATTTATAAGTTATCGTTTGATTTAAGTAATGTATGAATATATTTCACGATGTTTCTGACATAAATAAAGATGAAAATACTTTTATAACGCTGGGAACTTTTGATGGCATACATCTCGGCCATCAGAAAATTATTGATAGATTAATCAGTAAAACCAGGAGTGCAAACGGGAGAAGTTTCCTGATCACTTTTCACCCTCACCCGCGGAATGTCATTTCACAAAATACTGATTTCAAAATACTCAGTACACCTGCCGAAAAAGCTGCTGTTCTGGAAAAGCTGGGTATTATGAACCTGCTGGTTATTCATTTTACGAAGGAATTCTCACAGCAGACAGCAGAGGAATTTTTTAAGAATTATATTATTGATAAGATAGGAATTAAAGAGATTATAATCGGATATGACCACCATTTCGGAAAGGGACGGGGAGGAGACGAATCGACCCTTAGAGAAATGGGCGGACAATACGGTTTCGGTGTTGAGACCGTTGACGCATTCCGTCTGGATGGTGAGATTGTCAGCAGTACTAAGATAAGAAAGGTTCTGTCTGACGGAGATATTAATAAGGCAAACGCATACCTTGACCGCAGATATGAATTTTCCGGTCTCGTGGTAGAAGGAGATAAACGCGGACGCGAACTTGGCTTTCCGACTGCTAATATCAAAAGAGACAACGAGCATAAACTTCTTCCCGCCCTCGGGATCTACCTAGTTGAGTTTTTTGTGAATAATGAAAAACATTACGGACTTCTGAGCATTGGAAAGCGGCCGACCTTTTATGACTCCGGTATAATAGTTCCGGAAGTTTATATTTATGATTTTGATGAAGAGATCTACGGTGAGAAGGTGAAAGTCACCCTCCTCAAGCGGCTTCGCGGAGAAGAAAAATTCTCTTCTGCAGATGACCTTGTTGTGCAGATGCAGATTGATAAGAAAAACGGAATGAAAATAATAAAGAGCCTTGAACCTGTTAATAGGATTTAAAGAAGAACTAATAATTAATTCCGGTTTCGACTGGGATTACATCGTATAATAAAATAAGGAAAGAATAATGACCAAAGAGCAAAAACTCGGGATAATCCAAAAATTCGGCGGTAACGAAAAAGACTCCGGTAAAGCCGAAGTGCAGATCGCGATTCTCACCGGCAGAATTAACGAACTGACCGACCATTTTAATGTTCATAAAAAAGATCACCACTCAAGAAGAGGATTAATGATGATGGTTGGTAAAAGAAGAAGACTCCTTGATTATCTCATGAAAAAAGATATCAGCCGGTACCGGTCTGTTATCCAGGAATTAAATATCAGAAAATAATAAAGATTAATAGAAAGAATTAAAGGTAAAAAATGTTTGTTTCAAAAGAAGTTGAGATCGGCGGAAAGAAATTTTCGATAGAAACCGGCCGGTTTGCTAAACAGGCTAATGGTGCGGTAATGGTTAGATACGCCGATAGTATGGTGCTGGTTACTGCAGTTGCTGCAGAGGAAGCTAAAGAAGATCAGGACTTTTTTCCCCTACAGGTGGAATACAGGGAGAAAACATCAGCCGCGGGTAAATTTCCCGGCGGATATATTAAAAGAGAAGGGCGTCCTTCGGAAAAAGAAATTTTAAGCGCAAGGCTCATCGATCGTCCAATTCGTCCTCTTTTCCCGGAAAGTTTCGTGAACGAGACACAGATTGTAGCATTTGTACTCTCATACGACGGTGAAAATGATACAGATGTACTTGCAGCCACAGGCGCATCAGCTGCATTGCTGATATCGGATATTCCTTTCAACGGGCCGATAAGTGAGATAAGGGTTGGAAGAGTAAAGGGTGAATTTATCGTTAACCCGACTCACCAGCAGCTTAAGGAAAGTGATATTGAACTTGTTGTCGCCGGTACTGCTGATTCTATAATGATGGTTGAAGGTGAATCGAAAGAAGTGAGCGAAAACGATTTATTAAACGCTCTCAAATTTGCCCAGGGTGAGATTAAAAAATTAATCGATCTTCAGAATGAATTAAGAGAAGCTGTGGGTAAAACAAATCGTGAAGTTCCTGTTAAGGAAATTCCACAAGAGCTTCTGGATGCAGTAAGAGAAAAGGCCCTTGTACCATTTAAGGAAATTGTTCATTCAGTCTTAACAAAGGAAGAACGCAGTGCTAAAAATAAAGAGCTTACCAGCTCTGTTGTTGAACAGCTCAGTGAATCCTTCCCGGAGTCTGAAAAAGTCATCAAGCAGATAATGCACGACATTGAGAAAGACCTGATGAGGCAGAGAATCCTGAATGAAGGAGTAAGACTGGACGGCAGAAATACCACTCAAATAAGACCTATTACAGTTGAGACCAGCGTTCTTCCAAGAACTCATGGATCAGCTTTATTCACAAGAGGCGAAACACAGAGTCTTACCTCTATAACACTGGGAACCAAGAACGATGAACAGACCGTAGACGGTCTGGTAGAGGAATACAGCAAAAAATTTATGCTTCACTACAACTTCCCTCCTTTTAGTGTGGGTGAAGTTGGAAGAATGACCGGCGTTGGCAGAAGAGAAATAGGACATGGCAACCTGGCTGAACGTTCCTTAAAAGTAATGTTCCCGGAAGAGTCCGTTTTTCCTTACACAGTACGTATAATTTCCGATATCCTTGAATCTAACGGTTCCTCTTCTATGGCTTCTGTTTGTGCAGGTTCACTTGCATTATTTGATGCCGGTGTACCTTTGAGGAAACCTGTAGCTGGTATTGCTATGGGACTCGTTAAAGAAGGAGATAAATTTTCGGTTCTCTCTGATATTCTCGGAAATGAAGATCATCTGGGAGATATGGATTTCAAAGTAGCCGGCACGGCTGAAGGAATCACTGCTTTCCAGATGGATATCAAGATAGAAGGTATTTCGTTCGAAATTATGGAAAATGCCCTGAACCAGGCTAAAGATGGAAGAATGCATATTCTGGGAATCATGAATGAGGCTTTAAGCCAGCCCCGTGAAAATCTTTCACCGTTTGCTCCAAGGTTAATCCAGATAAAAGTTGAAACAGACCAGATTGGTTTGGTAATTGGGCCCGGCGGAAAGACCATACAGGGTATGCAGAGATTGTACGGTGTTGATATTAATATCGAAGATGACGGAACTGTAAGCATTGCTTCTCCTGACCGTGACAGCGCTGCAAGGTGCAAGGAACATATTAAGAAATTAACTGCCACACCAGAAGTTGGTGAAACTTACGATGGTGTAATTACAAAAATAATGGACTTCGGAGCTTTCGTTGAAATTCTTCCTGGCAAGGAAGGATTACTGCATATCTCTCAGATCGACAACAAGAGAGTAAACAAAGTAACTGATTACTTTAAAGAAGGCGACAAAGTTACTGTAAAGCTTTTAAAAGTTGAGAACGGGAAGTATTCTTTAAGCAGAAAAGAACTTCTCAACAATAAAGAGAGCCAAACGGAAGCTAAGTAAGATTTTTGCCGGATGAATAGTCCGGCATATTTTTTAAATAACAATATTCGCCTGGAATGGAATCCGTGTATTTAGATCACATCAGGTTTATGGTTTTACTATTCCTTCTGAAAAACAGTGCATATTTTCACGCTGCTGACGGCACTGATTCTGAAGGAGCATTACCGGCTTACATTTTAAGCGAGGGATACATCCAATTTTTCAAAATGAAATATATTATTTCATTGAAAGAGTTTGTCCTTTATGACAAAAGAAATTATAATAAATGCTTCCACCACCCAGACCCGTGTAGCGATAACCGAAGAAGGGAATTTAGTCGACTTTTTTGTTGACTATCCCGAAAACCGCAGGATGGTTGGTGATATGTACCTTGGAAGAATAGCACGTGTGCTTCCGGGTATCAGGGCTGCCTTTGTAGACATAGGCATGAAACACGACGCCTTCCTTCATTTCTCTGATATAGGTGAAACAACAAAACAGCTTCAGGATATGATCGGCGAGGACGATACAGATGTCGACGACGACGATGATGAAGAATCACCGCAGCAGCAGAGAAACAACAACCAGCAGAATAACAGGAACCGTGAATCGAACGTTCCTCACCTTCATAAGGGTCAGGATATTATTGTTCAGATTACCAAAGAGCCTGTTAATAATAAAGGAGTGAGGGTAACCTCTTCCGTCTCCCTTCCGGGAAGATTCTGCGTCCTTCTTCCATTTGATAATAAAATCGGTGTTTCCAAGAGAATATCTGATTTCAAGGAGAGAAGGAGACTAAGACATATTGCAAGGAGCATCCTGCCGAAAAACTACGGACTCATCATCCGGACGGTGGCAAGGAACCAGAAAGAGGAATCGCTCCAGGAGGATTTGAGGAACCTATTAAAAACCTGGGCAGAGATTGAGGCTACGGTTAAAAGCGAAGAACCGCCTTCTCTGGTTTATCAGGATTTAAGCACAACCTCTAGTGTCATCCGTGATCTTTTCACCCCCGACATTTCAAAAGTTTTCATTGATTCAAAAAAACTATTCCGCCAGATAAAAGAATATGTACAGCTTGTTCAACCTTCACTGGCTGACAAGATAGAATGGTATAAGTCTCATCTTCCTATTTTTGATTCTTTTAAAATAGAAGAGCAGATTAAAGTTCTTATGGGAAGAAGAGTATCGCTCCCCAGCGGAGGATACCTTATAATTGAGCATACCGAAGCTATGGTTGTAATAGATGTAAACAGCGGCAGATATGCAAAGAGTAAGGAACAGGAACTAAATTCACTAAAAACTGACCTTGAAGCTTCCCGCGAAATCTCACGCCAGTTAAGGCTGCGTGATATAGGCGGTATTATAGTTGTGGATTTTATAGACCTTGAAGAAGATAGGAACCGCAAGAAAATTTACGATGAACTGAAAAAAGAGTTCAGGAAAGACAGAGCCAAAGTATCTGTATTGCCGATGTCTGATTTTGGCCTCGTTCAGATTACAAGGCAGAGAATCAGGCAGAACATTATGCAGGCAATGAAGGAAGTTTGTCCTTACTGCCTCGGTACAGGACTCCTTACAAAAGGTTCCCATCTTGTATATGATCTTGAAGACTGGATGAAGAAATTCAGGAGAGTTTCAAAAGAACGATCTATCATAGTTAAATGTCATCCTTCAGTGGCCGGTAAGCTGAGAGAAGGAACGATAAAAGGATTGACGAGACTGCAATTTAAGTATTTAGTGAAGATCACGCTGGAAGAAGATGAGTCAGTTCCGGTCGGTCAGTTCAGATTCTTTTCAAAGAAGAGCCAGAAAGAATTAACAGAGGAAATAAATTAACCTAATCTTCCCGCGGAGTTATAATGAAGTTTTTTATTGATACTGCAGAAATTGAAGAAATAAAAGAAGCTGCATCCCTGGGTATACTCGATGGGGTAACCACCAATCCATCACTTGTTTCTAAAACCGGTAAAGACTTCCGGAAGCTTCTGGATGAAATACTTGAAATTGTAGATGGACCTGTAAGCGCAGAAGTAATCTCAACCGACTATAACGGAATAGTAAAAGAAGGCAGAGAACTTTCCGCTATTCACAAAAATATTGTTGTAAAAGTTCCCCTGATAAAGGAAGGACTTAAAGCAGTTAAAACTCTTTCTGAAGAAGGAGTTAATACAAATGTTACCTTATGTTTTTCGCCATCCCAGGCACTGCTGGCTGCTAAATCAGGAGCAACATATATTAGTCCCTTTGTTGGGCGTCTGGACGATATTAGCACCAGCGGAATGGATTTAATCTCACAAATAGTTCAGATATACAGAAACTATAATTATGAAACTGAAGTGCTTGTAGCAAGCATCCGGCATCCGCTTCACCTGGTTGAGGCAGCACTTATAGGTGCCGATGTATGTACATTGCCCTTCGATGTAATAAATAAATTATTCAACCATCCTCTTACGGATGCTGGTCTTGAGAAATTCTTGAGCGACTGGAAAAAATCCGGGGAGAAATAAACTTAATCCTATACATCATGAAAAAAACAAAATTCTATAACGTACATGTTAAAGAGGGGGCTAAAATAGTTGAGTTTGCCGGCTATTATATGCCTGTTCAGTATTCATCTATAATTGCAGAGCATAAAGCCGTCAGAAATTCTGTCGGTGTGTTTGATGTTTCCCATATGGGGGAAGTATTCGTAAAAGGCG
>CAVVGK010000016.1:0-191280 GCA_963747755.1 uncultured Ignavibacteria bacterium
GAACAGCTTGGAGACTTCACCGATCCTGCGGATATTCTCTGCCCTGTCATCGGGAGAGAAGCCGAGGTTTTTGTTTAAGCCGTGGCGAACATTATCGCCGTCGAGCACGAAGGTTCTGAGTCCTCTTTCGAAGAGTTTCTCTTCAACCTTCATAGCGATTGTTGATTTTCCGCTTGCTGAGAGACCTGTGTACCAGAGGCACACGCCTTTATGTCCCTGCAGACGTGAGCGGTCTTCTTTTGATATACTTCCGTTATGCCAGGTGATGTTGGTTGCTTTTCGTTGCATTCTTTACTTCTTCCTTTTTACTTTTAATTTTTTACTACTTTAAATGTCATCGCGAACATTCAACTTAAACGCTGAGGCGATGAAGCCGAAATTCTTCGGGAGTTCTTTATTATAGGTAACCGGGGTGCCGTCCTTATTCACAAAAAAGCCGCCTGCAGCTGAGAGAATTGCGTGACCTGCGGCGGTATCCCATTCCCATGTTGGTCCGCTTCTGAAATAAATCTCTGCTTTGCCTTCGGCAACCATGCAGATCTTCAGCGAACTTCCGCGGGATGTTTTTTCTTTTATCTTAAACTTGCTGTAAAATTCTTCTTCTTCTTCACCTGAGTGCGATTTACTCTGAACAACCGTCAGCTCATCATCGGGTTTCTTTTTGCTTACCTTTATTTCTGTGGTAGTTCCGTTAATTCTTTTGAAACTTCCCCCCTCAGCGCTTCCGTAAAACATTTCACCGGTAACAGGAACGTAAATTACGCCAACCGCGGGCTTCTGATCTTTTACTAATGCAATGTTTACGGTAAAGTCGCCATTCCTCTTAATAAACTCTTTCGTTCCATCGAGAGGATCAACGAGGAAATACTCTTTCCAGTAGCGGCGCTCTTTATAGTCGGATCCCCCCCCTTCTTCTGAAATTATGGGGATGCCTCTAAAGTTTTTTGCTAATTCTTTTACAATGTAATTGTGAGATTTCTTATCTGCTTCTGTAAGAGGAGAATTGTCATCTTTGATCTTTACGTCGAAATCTTCCTGGTTGTAAACATCAAGAACCAGCGTGCCGGCTGTTTCTGCGATAGATATCAGTTTATCAAGCATCAATGTCAGATTGTATAAACGTACTTTATAAATATAAACACCTTTTTTCTATGGCTTCGCCGGGTCACTCCCATTTACGGAATGACAAATTTACCTACATAAACTGAAAATTGGTACTGAAGTAGTCCCGTGGAACTCCGGTCAAACAGCATTACAATTTGCCCAGGGTTAAAACCGTTTCCCTTATTAAGAGAATAGTAAAGTTATAAAAATTTTTGATAACATTTGGGCAAAAATTGAGCCATATTCAATTGAAAATTTCAGATTGAAGATTGATATGATTAGATATTGAATTTTATCGTGTAAAAATAACATCTATTTTGGTAATCTGGCAATAAGGGAAGGTCTGATTGTGTGAGGGGGAGCAAGGGATATTTAAGATTTGAAAAGATTGAAGATTTAGGGGCAGAGAGCGTAGAAATTTAAGATTTAAGATTTAAGAATGAAAATTTTGCAGAAGATGCTTGAATCGGTCAGCTACAGCGGCCAGCGGCTGCTTGATACCGTTAACCTGATACTAGACCTCAGCAGGATAGAGAGCGACAGATATGAAATGAGCTATACCAGGGTGAACCTGAGCGAACTGGCGCAGAACGTGGCGGAGAATTTTTTGCCGATGGGTTCACACACTACCTGGCGAAGCCGTTTACACGTGCGGAAGTTCTTTCGTTCCTTGCAGCAACACTTCCTTAATATTTAATATTTAAGATTTGAAGATTAAGGGGCAAAGGGGGAAGAGCAAGGAGCATAGGCAGAACACACAAGGGACAGAGAGCAAGGAGGTAAGAGCGAAGTTATTGCAGATTGAAGATTAGGGGGCAGAGGGTTTCTCCCTGGCGACGACGGGAAGGAAATCTTCGGGCCGGCCTAATGGGGGCAGACCGAGCAATTGCCTGGCGCGGTCTAATGAGTCATCGATGTTTCCGAATATATTTTCTTCGCCTATCTCATCCATTATCTTGTACTGCGTAAGGGCGAACAGCGGCTGGGCGTGAACTCCGGAAAGGATAAGGTGAATTCCCTCTTTCTTATTTTTCTGAATAATTTCACTCAGCAGGTTTAAGCCCGTCGCATCGATTGCCTGTACATTCCGCATCCGCAGTATCATCACCTTCGGCGGTTTTTCAATATTGTGCATTACTTCCTTGAATTTTGTAGCAGCACCAAAGAAAAAGGGACCGTTAATTTCGTATACTTCCGCGCCGTCGGGCACGTTCTTATTCTGAATTGAGTTTACGTCCGTGAGTTCTTCCTCATCCTTAAGCTCGCGTGTAACTATGCTTATGTTGGAAACGGCGGCCATCCTTCTCATAAATAAAATAACGGCAAGCACCATTCCTACTTCAATTGCGACGGTCAGATCGAAGATGACGGTGAGACCGAATGTAGTGATCAACACTACTATATCGCTTCGGGGACTTTTAAGCAGACGATAAAACACGCGATACTCGCTCATATTATAGGCCACGACCAGAAGCACCGATGCCAGCGCAGCCATCGGGATTAATCTGGCCCATCGCCCAAGGAACAGTAAAATTAATAGCAGCGTAAGGGCGTGAACCATTCCCGCAATGGGAGTTCGTCCACCGTTTTTGATGTTTGCCGCGGTTCTCGCTATGGCGCCCGTTACAGGTATTCCGCCGAACAGAGGCGATAAAATATTGGCCACACCGTTGGCAACCAGTTCCATATTCGATTTGTGCTTTGCCCCGATCATTCCGTCGGCCACTACCGCCGAGAGCAGCGACTCAATTGAAGCGAGTATGGCTATTGTGGTTGCGGGTAAGATGAGTTCTTTAATGGCTGCCAGATCGAAAGAAGGGATTGAAGGGACAGGAATAACCGGATTGAGCATACCGAACCTGGTTTCAATGGTATCGACTTTAAGATGAAACAGGTGTACCACGAGCGTGGCGATTACGATTGCGGCTACAGAGCCCGGGATCTTTTTAGAAACTTTCGGCCAGAGAATGATGATAAGCAGTGACAGAAGGCCTACGGAAAGTGCTTCATAATTTACGGATGAAAGATGCCGGAAATATTCCGTCCATTTCCCGAAAAAATCCGCAGGAACTTTTGCGAGATTCATTCCCAGGAAATCATTCACCTGGCTTGAAAAAATTACGACAGCAATGCCGCTTGTGAATCCGACGATAACAGGATACGGTATAAATTTTATGATAGATCCGAATTGGGCGAAGCCCATGATGATGAGAATTACTCCCGCCATAATTGTGGCAAGCATTAAGCCGTTCATTCCGTACTGCTGCACAATTCCGTAGACGATGATTATAAATGCGCCGGTGGGACCCCCGATCTGCACTCTGCTTCCGCCCAGGAAGGAGATTATAAAGCCGCCGATTACCGCGGTAATGAGTCCCTTCTCGGGCGATACTCCCGAAGCGATACCGAACGCGATTGACAGAGGGAGGGCGACGATACCGACCAGGACGCCGGCGATGATATCTTTATAGATTTGTTCCCTGGTCAATCCCGGCAGAAGGACGAAAAATTTCGGCTTAAACATTAGTTCCTTAATATGAAAATATTATGAAGGGTGTGGAGATTTAGCTGTTATTGACTGATGTAATTCTTTCTAAAAAAACGAGATCAAATGTACGAAAAAATTCTAATTATCCATTCGGGTTTTTTTTGATCTCATACGCGAGGATATTCAATATTGAATATTTAAATGATCGGTAAATTAAGAAGGTCTCGCTTTCTAAAAGTGTTACTATCTTATTTATGGACTTTTAAAAGTCATTAAACAATAAGATTAGAAAAATGAACATCATATTAGAAAGGAGACCTGTATGCAAGAAAGGAAAAAAAACAACAATAATCAAACCATAGAGATGTATGATTATTACATCAGTCTTGACTGGTCGATCGAAGGTGCAGCGCTAGCATATATGAAATCAAACAGCATAGAGCCCAGGGTAAAAGATAAAATTCCCGCAAATATAAGGTTGATTAAAGAACACATAAAAGAATTAAAGGGAAGTAAAATATTAACTATTGAGGAATCAACCGGTTCACAATGGCTGTATGTGGAGCTGAAGGAGATTGTAGATAAAATAATAATATGCAACCCATTGAGAAACAGGCTGTTGGAGGAAGGATCCAAGACAGATAAAATAGATGCAAAGAAACTCTGTCAGCTGCTAAGAGGAGGGTTGTTAAAGGAAGTTTACCATACGGATAATGAAAAATATAAAATAAGGAAACTGGCAAGTGCATATGAAGACCTGGTAAAAGCGGAGGTAAGGGTAAAAAATCAGATATCTGCTCTCTACAGGGCAATAGGAATAAAGAGTAAAAGAGGAAAGGCTGATTATAATAACAGCGATGAGACGTTGAATTTCATATTAGAAGAAAAGACCAGGATCCTAACATTATTGTTGGAAGAACAAAAGAAGTATAAAGAAGTCTTTAAGAAGATATCAAAAAAAGAAAAGATCATTCAAAAAATAGAGAGAATATCGGGGTTTGGTCCTTTACTGGCAGTACAGGCCTATGGAATAGTAATAGAAGCCGCCAGGTTCGAGAACAAATACAAGTTTTGGGCATATTGCGGGCTGGTAAGAAACAAAAGAGAAAGCGGAAAGACAAGCTATAGCAAAAGACATAAACTTTACTCAAGGAGATTGAAAACTATATTTAAGATGGCTACAAAGGCTGCATTAAACGGAAAAAACGATATCAGGCAATATTATGAATGTATGCTTAAAGATGGCTATAGTCAGAAGGATGCAAGAAATGCAATAACCAGGTACCTGGCTAAATCCTTTTACGCAATAATGAAAAATGGAACGGATTACGAACCCTACTATTGGAGGAAGGAGCCGGAGATTAGAGCAGCATAAATAAAGAATATGCTGTGAGCTAATAGAATCTGTGATGGAATCCGGAAAGGTAATTTTAATTTCCCGGGAATGAAGTTCAACAATTTTCATGCTTCATAGAAAGCCAAAAGATCGGTTAACTCTTCCCGTTATTCTGAAAAATTTAACGTAGCCATCAAGGCTCATATAGACGAATAGAAACTATTAAATCGATTAAAGAAAAAATTACTTAATACAGAAAGTTGATATTTTGCCACAGCGAAAGCGAGCCCAAAAGCAGAGAAGTAAAATATTTTACTTGCGGATAACTACGTTCTCTTGACTTTTTTCTTAATAGATGAAAATTGAAGAATGAGCCGAAATGGAGTCCGAGGCAGCGGGGACAAAGAGGCAGCTGAATTCCCCGCAGGCTGACGAGTATTTCGTTATCCTGGTGACAGATAAACCCGAGCAGGTATCTTATTACTTCTTCCGGGAATACCGCCGGAGCGATATGTATAGTTGTTATCATTTTTTTATTCTTCCCGGGACTAAGGTATGGTGTTACAGAAGCGGGGTTGTCATCAAAATGTCATAACCATGTAAAAGGTTTGTAATGGTGGCAAAGGGAGGAGCAGACGACAAATCAAGGAAAAAGGAAAAAGTAAATCAAGGAAAAAGGCGAAGGAAAAGGCAAAAAAAGGGAGCGTTGTGCTCCCTTCTCTGCTCTGATAGTATCAGAAATGAATTACCTTATAAGAATCATCTTTTTAGTTGCAGTAAAATTGTTCACCTGCATCTTGTAGATATATACTCCGCTTGAGAGCTTTGATGCATCAAAATTAACCGAATAAATTCCTTGCTCCAGCTTTTCATTTACCAGTGATGCGATTTCCCTTCCCAGCAGATCGTATACTTTGAGGGTGACGAATCCATCGGTGGGGATCGCATAGCGTATCACTGTCGTCGGATTGAAAGGATTCGGGTAGTTGCTGTAGAGAGTGTATTTTGTAGGTAAATTATCTGATGCGCCGGTTTTGTAGAGGATGTTGTAATCGGGCACTTTTCCAGCCGCGATAATCACCTGGTTACTTGCAGCTTCGGCAATATCTTTGGCAAGTTCGAGCTGCGCATTGGTTGAACCTGGCGTGCTCATAATTGTGGAGGCGTGCGTTATTACGTCGGCTACATCCCTGCCGTCAGCTGTTACTATTTCAGTCTGAGAAATTTTAAGAGAAGCCATATTGAGAATTAAGGTAGCCAGATGTGCTTTGGCTTTCAGGTACATATTGGGGCCGCCGTAGCTGAGGATATCGGACCAGTACTGAGCTGTAGTGTCCTCATCAAAGATGTCAGTGAAGTGCGGTATGTAGTGCGTTCCAATTGCGGCAATGTAACTCTTAAGATCTGCCCAGGCTTCCTGTGCATTTCCTTTGTGTCTTATATAAAAATCAAACTGGTTCTTCCAGTAGCCTTTGCCGCGTGCTGCGTTTAAGATCGGGACCGCAGTAAGTGTAAAGTTGACGGTTTCATCATTACTACAGTAAGGAATCATAACATCCTTCATTTCTTCATCCGCGGAGAACCCAAGAGGAGTTACAATCTCAACGCGATACTGCATAGGTTCCAGGTCGGTAAATTCGTAGTGTCCGATTGAAGTATTTGTCATTGTACTGCTTACGAATATCGGAGAACCGTCTAACTTCAGGAGTTTTACTGTAACTTCTCCTACTCCTGAACCTCCTACATCGATTATACCTGAGACAGAACCCAATTCAAAAAGAACAATATCAACGCTGATTGTATCACTTATATTACCCAGAGCATCCTTTCCCCTAACATAGATTGTATAATTATCACAGGTCAACCCCATCAGGGTGTCGGCTACATCTTCAGTCGGTTCATCATACGCACCATCTACTGGATCCATCTCGATCCAGTCAGTAAGGTCTAAACTATATTCAGCGCTTGCGATATTAGAATTACCTGTATTGGAATCATCAACGTTAGCCGTCAAAACTATATCTGTACCAACCACTGCATAAGGCGGGAGAGCCTTAACATTTGATACGATAGGTGCTTCGCCGTCAGAAACCGGCAGGCGGCCAATGCTAAAAGTGACCGTGCTGCTTGTTGGCTGGGTTCCATCCAGTTTAATTTTCCCGGATATTGTGAAGGACCCTGTTAAGGTTAAGGACGCAATGTACTTGTTCAGGATTTTTGTGGTGTTATCGTTTCCATCAGCAACAAAATCTCCATAATTATGCCCCTGGATGGTAAAGTCTTCCAGGGTGATTTTAGTATCCTTCTGGTTGGATTTAAGATTAAACTGGATATAGTTCAATATACCCAAATCACCTGATGAATGATCTTTGCTAAAAGTTAATACCGTGCTGGTAAGTTTTGTCCCATCATAAACAATTTGAAATGGATTCTCAGATGTCCAGTTAAACTGGTTATCCGAAGTTGTTGAAGTGGTTGATAGCTGAACTCGCGGTTTATTGACCGAATTTGGTCCTCCTGTGACGCCATTATCAAAGTTTAAGAAAGATACAGTAGCGTAAATTACAGCAGAGTTGTTGGAACCATCTTCCACTGGTTGACTGAATGTATCAGCACAAAAAAGGAACATTAAAGTGAACAGGACAAGGTAGAAAAAACTTTTCTTCATAATTCCCTCCATGAAGAAAAAATAAATTGATATGTTAATTAGGTGTACCCACCCGAGTGGCCCGCTGAGCGCGCATGTCAAAAGGAGTACCAGCGCAATGTTTGTTATTCAGCATATTTTGAGGGAGGTAAAATAAAATGTGTGTATGTAATGTGGATTTTGTATTAATCGGTGACAGAAGCCAATCCCCTCAATTGAAAATTGCAGGTCAAGGAAAAAGTGAAAAGGCAAAAGGAAAAAGTAAGAGCAAATGCTGCGAAGACGCGAAGGCACTAAGAAAGGAGATTCCTCCCTGCAGTCGGGATGACAATGGGGGAAGGCAATCAACTTTTTGAGATGCCGAAACAAGTTCGGCATGACAGGCAAAGGGATTGCTTCGCTTCGCTCGCGATGACTACTTCAGGAGGAGCATCTTGCGGACGGCGTTGTAGCCGGGCGCTTCTATTTTGTACAGGTAAATGCCTGATGTTAAGCGTGAGGCATCAAATTTTACATCGTAACTTCCGGCTTTTACTTCCCTGTTTACCAGCACCGTAATCTCCTGACCAATTGAGTTGTATACTGTGAGTTTTATGTTCCCGTCTTTCGGCACGGAGTACTGTATTGTGGTAGTGGGATTGAACGGGTTCGGGTAGTTCTGAGCCAGGTTGTATTCTCCGGGTGTATTCACACTAATTTCTACTTCTTTGGAATAGCTGAAGCTTCCGTCGAAATCTATCTGCTTCAACCGGTAAATGTAACTTCCGGCCGGGCTGTTCCTGTCGGTGAATGTGTATGAATGCTTTTCGGTCGTGGTTCCAAATCCTCCGGAGAAGCCGATGTTCTGCCACTGATTGCCGCTCTCTTCTCCCTTTCTGCATCTTTCTATCTCAAATCCTTTATTGTTGGTTTCTGTTGATGTTTGCCAGTTCAGCTGCACAAATCCGTTCTGAACTTCTGCGGTGAACGAGGTCAATTCAACCGGTATAATGCTGAATCCGATCCTTTTTTTGTATACGTCGCTGTGGAATCCGCCGGAGCTTGTGTAACCTACACTCCAGACGTCGATGCTGTCATCACTCACCCGCTGCCAGTCGATGCTTCCCATCTCCGCTCCTGTGGTCATTGCTTCTGTCCAGTTTTCACCACCGTCGGTGGTTTCCCAGATCCCGCCGACAGCGCTGTTCACCTCGCCGCCCTGGGCAATGCCCATCTGCGCGTCAAAGAAGTAAACTACCCTGATGGGGTAAGGAGTGCTGAGTATCCTCCCGCTCCAGGTAACTCCCCCATCTGTAGTGCGGTGTGCCCATCCTTCAACGGTTGGTGATATTGATCCGCCGCCTGTCCATCCATGCAGGTCGTCAGGAAAGGATACTCCCCCGTCGAATGTATTATCGATTGAATTACTGCGGGTCCAGGATAGACCAAAATCAGTTGAATTACAGAAGCTTATACCGGTGATATAATAATTACCATCAGGCCGCATGGTGAAATTGCCGGCAAACCATCCCTGTGTAGGATCGGCAACCACTTTGGTCCAGTCTGTTGAATCAGTACCGCCGTTATCAGTAACGAATACTGAACCTGAAGATAGGACGCCTCCAACCGCCAATCCGTGCAGTGAATCAGCATAATCCAATCCCATCAGCCAGTTGAAAGGTGCCGGTGCGATAATTATATCGTCAGACCAGGTTGTGCCTCCGTCGTAAGTCCATCTCATTATACCATCCCCGGTGGTGTTATTAAATCCTGCTATGAGGACTTTCTGGGGAGTAAAAGTATGCACGCCGTACCAGTAGTAAGGGAAACCGAGGTTCAGTACGTTTTGCCAGGCGGCTCCCCCATTAGTGGTTTTGTAAACCACTCCCAGTTCTGCGGCCATATATCCTACATTGGGATCAACGAAAGAGATTGCTTTAACAACTCCGGACACCGTCTGCTGAAGAACCCAGCCCGACTGTTCAACATTCTCATTTCTCCCGCCGGGTATAACGGCGTTTAATGGGGCATCGGGCGGCATTACAGGCAAGGTTGTTATTGTTTTATTTCCGTCTTTGATAGTCACTTTGCTGAAGCCGTCCTTTGTGGATATCTTCCCGCTTGTCTGCGCGGGTGCCTGCCCGGAGGAGAGGATCAGGCTGAAAAATAGTACGGCCGAGAGAATTGCGGAAGCTGAGTAACTTTTTTGCATCACTACACCTTTGCAAGATGATTGAATGAATGGTAATAAGTTATTACAAAAATAGTTGAATGTAAACTAGCCGCAGCGCGGCGGTACCAGGGAAAAGGTATTGGGAAAAAAGGCAAAAGGCAAAAGTAAAAAGGAAAAGGGATTGCTTCACTTCGTTCGCAATGACTTGGCCAAGTAAAAAGGAAATTCAAGGAAAAAGGCAAGAGGAGGAGCAGAGATTGGTCAAGGGTTCCTGATTATTTCTCTGACTGAGTATATAAAATCCTTTATATCATTTAAATGATCGAGGTATTCATAGAGCTTCATTGAATCTATTATGCCGTAGTCATGTACCAGTAAATTACGTAACCCGATCATTTTCTTTAACTTGTCACCGGCGATCTCTTTAATATAATTATTCGATACAAGGAGGGAAATACATTCGGAATAATTTTTAGGAGTGCCTAAATTTTTATCCGAAACGATGTGACAGGCTATATCTATTATTATCTGTATGGATTCAAGTAAACCATATCTAAGCCCCCATTCATCAACTTTATCTGATAGGATGTCATCAAGCGTATAACTATTTTTTAAGTTCTGAAGAGCTTTTAAATTCTCTTCCAGTCTTGTGAGTTTGTCAATCATTTTTTGTTTTCCCCTGATTTAGGATGTGACGGAGGAGGTTCAGCAACCGCAAATTTTCCGTCGGCCAGACGCTGATAAAGTTTCGCCGTAAAAAGGTCAATAACCGGTTTGAAATCCAGGTAATAGAGAAATGCCATTTTTTTAAATTCCGTGTGCAGCTTTTTATCTGTAGTATACAGCAGGATTCCCTCAGCAATCACTGAGTATGCGAGTTTGGGATTTTTTTTGTACAACCCTTTTAATGAGATCAGATCAACTTTGCAGCCCGCAGCTTCTTCTAATTCAGGAGCCAGGGTTCCTATATCATCCAGTTCGGGTTCTTTTTCAAAGTATACAGCAATGTCAAGATCACTGCCAAACCTTGTTTGATTTTTTACCTGTGAACCGAAGATATAGGCAAACCTGATATTCTCATTCCGCATAATAATATTGGTTATTCTTTCTGTATTCATCCGAAATGAAGATCCAATTCAGCGAATACATCCTCAATTTTCATATTCTTACTCCCTCAGTTCGTGCTATTTTGTGTATCTTTTTTTCCTCCCCGCCGGATTGCACAATAAGATCAACTTTCTGTTCACCGAGTATGAGTTCAAAATCTCTTAGAAAAGCTAATTTTGATTGGAGCATACTGCCTTTTTTCTGAGTATGGAGGTATATATCAATGTCTCCTCCCCGCTTATTAAGATCGGCGCGTGAACCGAAGATGATTACTTCTTCGGAATCAAAATATTTCTTTGCCAGGTTTTTTATTACTTTGATATATTCCTCGTTCAACCTGACATTCCTGCTGCCGCTCATCGCAAGTCCTTCTTTAACTAATGACTAAATTTACATATTGGGAAGAACAAATTACAGGCATAATTCATAATTCCACGAATGTATATTCAGGCCGCCGCTTTTGCAGCGGCCTATTAAGAGGCAAAGGTTTACTTGATCAGGAGCATCTTGCGGGTGCCTGTATAGCCTTGTGTTTCGATTTTGTAGAAGTACACACCTGAGGTTAGGCGCGAAGCATCAAAGTTGACTTCATAGATGCCTGCCGTTACTTCCCTGTTTACCAGCTCGGTTATCTTCTGCCCGATTGCGTTATATACTGTAAGTTTTACGTTACCGTCTTTCGGCACCGAGTAGCGTATAACTGTTGCGGGGTTGAACGGGTTCGGATAGTTTTGGTACAGCGAATATGACGACGGAAGAGACGGACTGTTTATTGTTTCTATTGCTGTAGGCAGTGTCCAGGTGTAGGTCTGCCTGAATGAGTTGACCCATTGCGAACCATCCCAGAACTGCGAAAGGAGCATATCCAGATTGCCGTTTACGTCATAGGTATAATCATCCTGCGAGCCCGGCATCCAGTCGCTTCCACCCCACACTTCTGTAAGATGGCTTTGAATAATGTTATCTCCGTCGTATGCATATACGTCCCTCCAGGTATTTATCCACACAGAGTTCTGCAGATCCCATTCCTGGTTCTCGGCTTTGGTTTGCACACTCGTGCCCGGCAGGTATTCATAAGTTACGTGGAAGTGGTTCTGAAGTCCGAGTTCTTCGCTCTCCCAGAATTTTGTAACGATATCGTGTATGTTGCCTATACCATCGTAGGTATATATAAGATCTACCGATTCCTTCCACGCGGTATCGGGCCACCAGAAGGAAGCGTCAAGTTCAAGCTGGTTATCGCTGTTGTATGTGTATAAATTCAGGATTGAATTTACCCAGTCACCCGACATCCATTGTTCTTCCAGTTTTTGCGAAGCTTTATCATCCGCATTGTATTGATAAGAATACCTGTACACGTTATCCCAGCCTGTTCCATTCCAATTTAAATCAACTTCGGTTTCAAGGTTTCCGGTACCCGTGTATGCATAAGTATTTTTGTAAAGACTATCCCACGCGGCGCCGTTCCATTGCTGAACATCGTATTCGATAAGCAGATCATTATTGTACACCGAAACGTACTCATACGAGTCATCCCAGCCGGAACCGTTCCACGACATTTCCTCATACCGGGTTACTGCACCGCTTTGATTGTAGGTGGTTAAAAACCTGCGTGAATTTTCCCATTGGTTGTTATTCCACAACTGATTGATCTCTTCGATCTTTAATCCCGATTCATTGCAGGTGAATAAATCCATACCGCTGTTCACCCAGTCTGCGCCGTCCCAGTACTGCCCCATCCTGCTTTCCAGCACGTATCCGTTATCAAGTATCCTGGTTGTAACGATTGTGTGCTGAGAACCGTTTGTGCTCTGATGGTTGTGAGATTCCACTATTGACTTCAGGATCTCTTCTGAGGTTGTATATACTTTTTTGGGTACATATCTATCCTGCTGCGCGAACGAACAGGATGCGGTTAAGATAAGAGCTGCGAGTAAAAAGTAAATTTGTTTCACTTTGCTGCCTCTGATGGTTTAATGGTTAAATTATTTAATGGTTAAATGGTTAAATTGTTATAATGTTAAATTGTTGATCGGTAACTGATTATTTAATTTGAATTCCTCCACTGTCATTGATTTTTCCCAGTATGCGTTGAACACTTCTTTCTGAGCCTTTGCGTAGCTGGGATGATCTACTATTATAGTAGTTATGCTTGGTTTGAGTGATACCCTGTCATTCAATGCCAGCATGGTGATCGTCTCATCGCAGATCAGAAGTTTCATAGGAAGTTCTTTAATAAGACGAGCCTGCTCGCCTGCATCGCTGAAGGCTTCCACACCTGCTATCAGTTCATCAAGTTCCTCCCGGTTTAAGCCATCGTACTCATATATACTTTTGATTTCCAGACTTTTATTTAGCAGTGCTGATTCTTCTTCAAGGTTATCCTGAACCTTCCTTGTATACGGGGGTTTTGTGAATGCAAGAATTTCTTTCTTTGCATTGCTCTGTATGTCAAGCCACCTTGATCTTATTTGCGAGATATCGGTCAGGACTTCTATGTAGCTAACCGGGTCGTCATTATCCAGGTTTCCGCTGTGGATTGATGCAAGTTCAATTTCAAGTGATGCCGCTTGTTTCCTTTTCTCCTCCAGCTCCTGCTCGTAATTGCTGAGGATACCCTTAAAAACAATTCTGGGATTTACTGCCGAAAAAAACTTCTGCCCGTTTCTGAGGTTTACATTACAAAGTCCTTTCTGCACCAGCTTTTCAAGATATTCATACGTTTTGGTTCTTGTTACCGTAGTAACTTTGGCGATCTCCGGCGCTGTGAATTCCTTTTTCTGAAGAAGAGCCAGGTAAACCTCCGCCTCTTTACCTGAGAGTCCGAATTGCTCAAGTTTTGTTGTTAAATGCATCATTATCCTATTTTACTGAATCTATAATCCTTTTGTCTCCCATCGTATGGGATACGTATCCCTTCTAAAGGAGACAACCAAACATAAATGAAAAAATGGGAATGTGCAAATTAATTTGGTTAAATGATTTTATAGTTCAATGGTTTAACTGTTTAATGGTTTAATTGCTGAGGAATTGCTTCACCCGAGGACTCGTTCGCAATGACTTTATAAATCGATTTCATTTTCCAAGATTCAGGGGATAAGAATTGATTCGAAACGTAGAGTCGAGGGTGAAAAGCGTGATTAATTCCATTGACATGGAGAAACCTCTGTTTATTCATAAGGGAATTTTTTAATTTCATTTCGCAAACTACAGGTTACCCTAACCAGGTATTTTAAAGGAATTATCAAATGAAGGAGGATATTATGGATAAAAAAGACCTTGAGATTCAGCCAGCTTCCGATATTGTGCATGTTATGACTAATCAATTCATCCGCATTGTGAATTATGATAGGCGAACCGGACAGGTATCTTATAGTCTTGAGGACCGCGATAGTGTTTATACGTGTTATGATTATGAGCTGGTAAGTCTTAAAGGGATAGATCATCTAAGAAGAGTTCTCTCGACAAAGAGTAACGGTAACAATCCGCCAAACGTTCTTCGGGGGATGATACTGGGATAATAGTTGAATTGCTTAATTGTTGAATTGCTTAATTGTTGAATTGCTTAATTGTTAAATGGCTGAGGGTTGAAGATTGGGAAAATAGATCGGTCAGTTAAGGACTACTTCAAGATGACACAGATTTTAGATTTATTCCAGTTTCCACACTAAACGCAGCTTGTTCCCGGATTTTCTCTTCTTGTTCCTTTTTCTCATTTCAGTATCAATTTTCTGAAGTTCTACAATAATTTTAACTTTTTCCTCATAGGATAATTTTGCACGGGAACGATGGTAATCGGCTTTGGATTCCGCAATATGTGTAATATAATTCTTACTCATTTATTTTCTTAAATCTATTATAAACATCTAACAGATCATATTTTTCTGTACGATCCCACCTGCAATTGCATATTTATCCAGTATTATCTTTAAAAAGCTAAAATTCCTTTTATTTTCCGGATCAGATCCCAAGCTACGTTTTTTTCGATAGTTCCAGGTTTGTAATAGGAAGGGAGCGTGGAACAAAGGGCAAGGCAAGGGGGCAGGGGCGGCTTTTACAAATATAATGCTTCGAAGCTAAAGTTTACCCAAATCGATACCTGATATTTAACAAAAAAGGAAGGCTGTATTGGCCTTCCTTCATTATGTTCCATTTTATAAGGAGTTAGTTATTCTTCTGATACTCGCCGCCTGGCTTTTAATTTTTACTACAATCAGGACCAGGCAGGATCGCAACTTCCTGCCTCACCTGATTAGAATAGTTCAAGCTTTGCCTGGCGTTCATTTCAGCAGGATCATCTTCCTTGATGAAGAAAAATTACTTCCGTCTGTTCCTCTTGCTTCAAGTGTATAGATATAGATTCCTGTGGGCATATTCGATGCATCGAATTTTATATTATGTTCACCTGCATTCATTTCAGCATCGTTTATAAGTGAAGCTGCTTTTTCACCCAGCACATTATATATGCTTAAGGTTACTCTTGCTTCTGCTTTAAGGCTGAAGGTTATGTTGGTTGAGGGATTGAACGGGTTAGGGTAATTCTGTTTCAGTGAATACTGCAGAGGCACATCTATGTTTATTTCTACGGTGTTTGAGTATTTATATGTTCCGTCAAGATCAATCTGTTTAAGCTTGTATGAGTATTTGCCGGTTGCTATATTATCATCTGTAAATGAATATGACCTTGGTTCTGTTGTTGTTCCGGATCCTGATACGAATGCGACAGCGGCCCATTGCGGAGTAAGATGATCCGAAACAAGTTCAGGATGACTGACAGCTCTCTCTATTTCGAACCCGCGATTATTGGTTTCCGTTGCAGTGCTCCAGTTAAGAACTGCTTTACTGCCCGCTGTTGATACAGTAAATGTTAAAAACTCTACCGGTATAATCGTTACTGTCTGTACTGAATCACTTTCTGAATTACCGACTGCATTATATGCATAAACCTTATATGAGTACACAGTGAATGGAGTTAATCCTGTATCTATAAATGTGGTTTCATTAGCTCCGACTGAATCTATTAACGTCCAGGTGCCCGGTACACTTAATGAATCATCCTTCCTTTCGATCTTGAATCCAAGTTCATTATTTGAGTTATCATCCCAGGACAGTGCAACAGTAAAAGTATCGGCAACTGCAATAAGATTGGCAGGAGCTACAGGCAGCATCGGGATCATCTCTGATAACGGTCTCCACCATGTTCCGCTGCCGAGTGTACCTGCAAGGATATTTGCATCATCAACAAATAATGTCTGAATATAATTGCTTATTAACCCGGTTGTAACCGGCTGCCAGCTATCGCCTATATCGGTAGATAGATATACGTCAGCAATCCGGCCGTCGCTTGTGGAGGACGAAGCAAACAGGTTGTTCCCGACAACAGCCAGCGACCAGACCATCAGTGTTGATGGCAGCCCGTTATTTACCTGGGTCCAGTTGGCACCATTGTCGAGTGATCTGTATACACCAATAGCAGCCTGGCCGTTAGGATCACCTGTGCCGGCAAAGATAGTGCTTGTATCCATCACTGCGAGTACAGAGACGCGGTTATCGAGTCCGTTATTCACCGCCGTAAATGATGCACCATTATCGTCAGAGCGGAAAGCCCCTCCGTATATTGCGCCTGCAAAAATATGATTCTGATTCGCTGTGAAGCTCATTACCCATTTATATTCAAGACCGGGAATTATAGTCCAGTTGCTGCCGCTATCGGTTGAACGAGCGGCGCCGCCGAAAAAAGCTGCACCTGCATAGAGATTGGTACCGTCACTAAAGAGCGTTTGAAGCATCGAGCCTGCCAGTCCACTCTGCGCCCAGGTTGCGCCGTTATCGGTTGAACGGAAGACACCTGAGCCCATTGTACTTGCAAAGATATCTGTTCCTACAAGAGCCAGGCCGGTTACCCAGAGATCTAACCCTTCAGAGTTCCACTCTATCCCATCATCGGTTGATGAATAAACACCGAGGGCTGTACCGGCGTACAATATCTTTCCCCCGGTACCGTCAGGAACTGTAATATACGCATAGATGGTTTTAGCATCGAAACCGGAATTTGCTTCGAACCAATCTGAGCCGTTATTGGTGGAACGGAAAATACCCTTTCCGAAAGTGCCCGCGAACAGATCCTGGCTGCTGCTGAACATAATAGCTTCAACCCTGCTGGTGGTGAGTCCGGAGTTAACGGCATTCCAATTTGAGCCGTTATCCGTTGACAGGAATACTCCTCCCTGCCTGGTTGCTGCAAATATATTTGTACCATTAATTGCAAATTCACGTATGGTTGCACCCGCAGGTAATCCATTATTTGCCTCGGTCCAGTTAGCTCCATCATCGTTTGAAAGGTAAACGCCGTGAGAAAACGTTCCTAAAAATATAGTACTTGCACCAGCTCCAAGACAGGGATCGTCCAGGGGAAAAGTAATACCATTACTTGCCTGTACCCAGTTAGCACCATTATCGGTTGATTTGAGTACCTTAGAAGCCGCTCCCCAGGTAGCAGCATAAATAGTTGTATTCACTACTGCAAGGTCGCGGACATCCAGAGAGAGCATCCCGTTATTCACAGTTTCCCAGCTAGCTCCGTTATCCGTAGTATGGCAGACACCTCCGCCCTGGCTGGCCATAAACAAGCTTGATCTGTTAAGAACAAAAGCGTGGACGTATGTACCTGCAGTAGCATTATTGTTAACATCTACCCAGCTATTACCCATGTCTGTAGAGCGAAAGACACCGCTGCCCCAGGAACCGGCAAAGATATTTGAGCCATCAGCAAAGAGAGCTGTTATTCTTATGTTTATCTCTGTTATACCATTGTTGACTGCCGTCAGTTTAAACTGCTATCGGTAGAACGATAAATACCACCGCTCCACGGAGAAGAAAAAATGGCACCGCTGCTCTCACAAAATGCTCTTACTTCACCGCCTTCGGGTCCTGTATGATTCCATTGTGCATTTGTTTTACCCGATAAGGATAAAAGAATGCTGAGAATTAAAGTTCCAAACAGATAGAGATTTTTCATATTCATTCCCGCTTATTAATTGTAATTATTACTTGTAAATAAATTGGGATTATTCATTCTAAGAGGCAACTACGCGTTTACGTAGTTTTGAGTGAGGATTTCACTTAAAGTTTTTTGTACCCATTAAATCAATTTCTCCCGTAAAGCTTTTGCCACAGCGCCCTGCCGCGAATGGACCTGGAGTTTCCTGTAAATATTTCGTACATGAAAATCAATAGTATGGTGACTGAGGAATATCTTTTCAGCGATCTGAGGTTTTGCGAGTCCTTTCACCAGAAGGTCAAGTATCTGCTCCTCGCGTTTACTCAATCCATATTCATTTTTGCCCGGTTTGATTGTACGGAACATCTCAAGCACCGAACGCGCTATCCGCGCATTTATTGGTGCGCCGCCGTCCATTACCTGGTGGAGAGAATCGACAATCTCCTCATTGGTAGCGGTTTTCAGCAAATAACCCGAAGCACCGGCGCTGATAGCCTTAAATACCTTATCGTGTTCATCGTGGACGGTTAACATTACTATATCGATTTCAGAATTGATTTCTTTTATATGATCGATCCCCTCGATTCCCGAGATACCGGGCAATTCGATATCGGATAAAATAATATCCGGCGGTTGAGATTTCTTTAATAGATTAATTGCCTCTTCGCATGATTCGAAAGAATTACTGCAGATGAAATCGGGCAGACTATTTATTAAGCTTTCGAGGCTGAAACGAAAATCTTCATTATCCTCTATAATCCAGACCGAAATATTTTCTTTTTTATTATCCATGATCCCCTGTAAAAGTCGCTTAATAATAACAAGGAGTGCTGACTGGTACAACTACGCGTTTACGTTGTTTTTACCACGACAATTATATTTGTACCGTTCTCCTTAGCGGATTCGATTTTAACATGGCCGCCCAGGGTATTTATTCTGCGTATAATATTTTTAAGTCCGCTGCCTCTGGTGGTGATTTTTCCATCCTTATCTATCGAACCGGGGATAAGGCCCACTCCGTTATCCGATATTTCAAGGCTGAATAATCCATTATTTATATGCACTTTAATAACAGCTTTAGAGGCACTGCTATGTTTAGCAATATTATGAAGTATTTCCTTATAGCTAAGAAAAACATTCCTGCGAAACTCCAGCGAGAGTTTTGTTGAAAGAATTTCCTCAGGCGAAATAAAATCATATTGAACGCCGCCCAACAAAGACTGAGCAGTATCTTTCATTCTGAGTATCATGTCATCCAGTTTATCGAAATCGGGATTGACGAACCAGACAATATCGCGCATATCGGTTGCAATCTGCGAAGAAGTATTATAGATGCGGCTCAATTCCTGTTTAGATTTATCCGTAAGAGATACATCATTTTGCAGGAGTCTGCTCCGAAGGACAATACTACCCAGGCTGCTTCCGATCTCATCGTGGAGGTCGGCTGCAATACCCACCCGGAGCCGCTCTATCTTAAGTATCTGGTTAACGCGGTATTTATAGATTGAGATAAGTGTAGTTATTACAAATACGAGTATCAGAATCCTGAACCACCAGGTCATCCAGAAGGGAGGGGCAATAAATAAACTGAATGAGGCGCCCTTCTCATTCCATATTCCGTCATCATTGGAAGCCTTCACACGAAGCGTGTACCGGCCGGGATCGAGATTAGTATAACTTGCGAATCTTTGTTTAGCGGACACTATGTGCCAGGCTTTGTCGAACCCCTTAAGAAAGTATGCATACTGGTTTTTACCGGGCGCGGTATAATTAAGGGCAACAAACTCGAACGAGAAGAAATTCTGCGAGTACGATAAGGAAATATTTCCCGTTGAATTCATTGCCTCGGGAAGCTTAAGTTTTTTATCAAAAACCCTGAAGGAGGTTATGTAAACCGGCGGAACATTCTTATTATCCTTAATTTGATCGGGGTAAAAAGAATTAAACCCGTTTACGCCGCCAAAAAACATTTCGCCGGAGCGGCTTTTATAATAGGCACCCTGATTAAATTCTTTAGCCTGCAGGCCGTCATTAACGTCATAATTCTTAAACTTACCCGTATTAGTATTAAACCTGGAGACACCATTGTTGGTGCTTAACCACAAGTTACCCGCGTTATCGGGCAAAATACTTAAAACCACATTATCGGGTAATCCGTCGTTTGCCGTGTATGAGGTTATCGAAGTACTTCCCGGGGTAAACTTTAGCAATCCATTCCGTGAAGTGCCTATCCAGATAACACTATCGGCAAATAACAGACTGGTAATCCCCTTATAGTTGAAGGCTTTTCCTTTAGGCTCAGGGTTTAGGTTATAGTTTATAAACGACTTTGACTGACGGTTTAAATACTTTAAGCCATCGAGAGTACCGGCCCATATAGTACCCTGCTTATCTTCGTGGAATACAGTTACCGACTTTCCGCCGCCGATAGAATTCGGCACTTGCTCAGCCGGGTAGTAGTGGCTGAATGTTGTAGTTATTCTATTCAGAATATCGATACCACCCCTTACGTTTCCGATTAACAAATTTCCGTTAGAGGTTTCATACAGGGCTGTAATATCATTATTACTTAAACCTTTTAGATCGATTGGAGAATGCTGCATATATTTTTGAAACATACCTGTAGATTTATCATAATAATTAAGTCCTGCGCCGATTGTACCTATCCAGAGCACTCCATCCGAAGTTATACAGAGCGAGAATATTTTATCACTACTGATAGTACGGGGGTCATTTGCGTTATGCCTGTAAGTTTTTACCTCATCCCTTTTTTTATTGAAATGTTTTAAGCCATTACCATAGGTTCCCACCCAAAGAGTACCATCGCGATCCTCAACAACTGACATGACCACATTTGGGTTATAAGGATCATCGAGCCAGCGGCTGAACCGGTTGCTGCTCTGATTATAAATTAATGTACCGCGAAAACTGGTACCGATCCACAATATTCCAGTATTATCTTTATACAACACATTGATAATATCATTTTTGGTATACGCGATTTGTGAAGCGCTGTTTGTATTCAGATTAAGAACTCTCAAACTCATATAGATCGATCCGATCCAAAGATTGTTATCCGGATCCTCATAAATTGAACTGACAGCTTTGCTGGTATTGGGATAAGTAATAAATGTTTCAGATTTATTATCGTAGCGTTTAAGGGGCTGATCGAACGTGCCCACCGACAACGAGCCCGAGTGGTCGATGTAAAGACAAGTAACATTATTACCGTAGGGTGTCGCGGCGGTGCCGGGTGTGGGTGTATCGGCGGCGACAGGCGTGGTACTACTGCCAGGCCTGGTGGTGCCTGGTGTGGACGTGGTGACAGAGGGGGATGCAGGATCGGTATTCAGATTATCGATCTGTGAAAAGCCGCGGTTATCTTTCAGATTATATTTAAATAATCCCTTATGCGTGCCGACCCATAAATTATTTTCTTTATCTTCACAAATAGCTGTAATCGAGCTGCCGTTCAGGCTTAAGGCATTTACTGAATTCAAGCTGAAGCGGATAAAAGTATTACTCTTTCTTACGAAGCGATTTAATCCCGAATTTGTGCCGATCCATATATTTGAATCGGAATCTTCGAAAAGCGCAGTGATGTTATTATCGCTGATGCTGAGGGGATCATCAAATGAGTTCAGGTAAGGGTAGAATTTATCCTCAGAAATTACGTATCTGTTAACACCGCCGTTTGCGGTACCTATCCACAAATCACCCTTTGAATCGCTCAGCAGACATTTTATTATGTTGTCAGATATTGAATTTAAGTCATCCTGTTCGTGTTTGTAAACCTTAATAGAATAGCCGTCGTAACGATTAAGTCCATCCTGAGTACCGAACCACATAAATCCCTTTGCATCCTGAATTATGGTGTTTACGGATGACTGGGAGAGGCCCTGCTCGAGTCCTATTTGCTCAAACCTCAATGAGTTTTGCTGGGGGAACGCGAGGATGGGAGTCAGGAGGAGGAGTGCCAATTGAAGACCGGGGATCCATCGAAGATTGAAAATTGAAGATTGAAAACCGGGGGGCAGCGGGCTTAGAGCGGAGCAAGGTTTACGATTGAAGATAACGCTGCTAAAATTTCTTAACATATCATGAAGAATTTACGAAAAATAATTTTGATTTTTTTGGGGAAAGCCTTTATGGTACGTAAATAAAAAGGGGAAAGCCGAAGCTTTCCCTTAGGTTTGGCTTTTACAATTTATTGACAATTCTCTAACATTTCTATGACATCCCGCGCTGTGTCTTGATATATTTTTATGCAGTAAGCAAATACAAGGAGAGTAAAATGAAAAAGTTAATTTGTGCTGCAGTACTGATTTTTATGGTTTTGATGATGGGTTGTAAGGATGAGATTATGAGTCCTCTTGAACAAAATATTCAGTATAGATTAACGATGGATAAACGTTCGCAGGAATTATTCAAAGAGGGGTGCGATGTTATCCGGGCAGCCGACACCTTAATTAGCGAATATACCCCGGAAGATACTCCCCTGCTGCAATCGTTATTTTCTGCAGGGTATGATTCTGCCGGTATTGTAAAGGTTATTCACATTGTGCTCGATTATGATCCGCGGCCGGCCCTCAGCACTTTACTGTTGGTTCTGGATGGTGAGACAGAGGCGCAGATTGCCGGTCTAATACTTAAAGAGTATGTGAGTGAATTAAACCTCAGCTGGAGCGAGCTGAAATATTTTATTTCACTGCTGCCTGAGATTACGGAGAAGATCAGTGTTCTGAAGGACATCTACGGAAGAGCTCCGGAAGACATCGTTAAGATGCTGCATGAGCTGAATGAAGATATAAGTATAATCTTTCAGAAAATTCAGGAGCAGTTTCCGCTTACTGAGGAAGAGGTTCAGGCATTGCTGCTCAGGTTAAAATGTTCTGCTTATGAAATAACCGCAGTATTAGGAGATCAGTATAGTTATTCGGCGGAGGATGTGATTGATTTCCTCACCGCCAATGGCTACCAGGTAATTGAGATTCTTATAGCTGTGCAGAAGTATTATAATCTTACAATAGTCCAGATCTATGAATTGATCGGCAGATTTAATTTTGAGCTGGAGGAGATAATAAACATTTTAAAGAATTTGAATTTTGATTCCGGGGAAATAATACAACTCTTGGTGGCTGATTATGAATATCATCTGATGTTCAAGGCTTTAATTGCAAATAATTATGAGTTGATTGAGGTACTTAAGGAATTAAAGGAATTTTATGCCCTTAACATCATACAGATTACTGAGCTGATTGAAAATAATTACAATTATGACATTCATAACATACTACTTAAATTAAAGGAGATGGGATATAGTTTTTCTGAGATCGGGGTTCTGCTGAAGGAGTATTATAATCTTGAGAGTCAGGAAATTTCACAATACTTAATGGATATCGGCGCCGATGCGAAGGTGATAGTTAACTTTCTGACAGACTATTACAATATGCTGGTGGAGGATATTGCCCCGATACTTAACAACCTGCATTTTAGTCTGCCGGATATGGTTTTGGCTCTATGGGATCACATAAAATTTCAGGTACAGAGACTGTGTAATATCTTTACTTCACTGGGATATGAGATTTGTGATATACTTAAAATAATTGGGCTAGATTGCTGAGGGGTGCGAAAATTGAGAATATTCGCAGATTTTTAAGATACGGAAATGGGGTACAAATACGGCATGACTGCGGGGGAAAACTAAGAACGAAGAGGGATCAGAAAAAGTATGACGATTCTGTCACACTGTTGAAAATATCCTCATAAAATTTGACAATTAAATTATTAAAGATTACATTGATGTACCCCTTATTAGAATGAGAAGGGGGTACACTATAAGGCGATAAATGAAAAATGATTTAATTTATAAGCTTAAAAAAAGCGGGTTAACACAAAGGGAGGCTCATATATACCTGGCACTGTTACAGAAGAAGGAATTTTATGCTTCAGAGATTTCATCAATAGCGCCTATCGGGAGGACAAAAATCTATGAATTGATCCCCCGGCTGGTTTCTTTGGGATTTTGTAACGAGGTACAAAAAAATGGAAAGAAAGTTTATAGTGCGGTGGAGCCCAAAGTTGCATTGAAGAATTTGCTGGCCAACTATAAGCAGGAACTGAATGACATCTTTGTGCAAAAAGAACAGCTGCTGAACGATAAGATGAACCTTGTTTCCGAATTGGAAGATGAGCTTGATAATATATATTCGAAGAATGCTCAAAAGTCGGAGGCACTTAATTATATCGAAGTGATTAAAGATATAAACCAGGTTAAGAATAAATGGCTGGAGCTTCAGAAAAAAACCAGGATTGAACTTCTGGCCTTCAATAAAGCACCTTATAGTATCGTCCATAGTAAGAATGCTCCCCATCAAAAGAAGATGTTAAAAAGAAACATTCAGGAACGCGGTATTTTTGAATATGGAAGTTTTAAGACAAAAGAAGATCAGGATAATTTTATAAGAACAGTTGATATGTATGCAGGTTTAGGTGAAGACTGCAGAGTAATTAAGGAGCTTCCGATGAAACTTGTTGTGATTGATGAAAAAATAACAATGCTTGCTCTTAACGATCCTGTTTCAATGACACCGAGTATCACCACCATGATAGTTACTCATCCCAGTTTTGCAAAAGCTCAAAAACAAGTATTCGAAAGCTATTGGAAAATTTCAATTCCTCTCAAAATATACAAGCAAAAATACAGTTCTAGCTTAATTAAATAATTTGTTACTTAAACATTAAGAGGAGTAATATGAAACAGTCGATTTCAGTCTGTTCCTTTGTTCTGTTCTTACTTTTTTACAGCAATGCTGCGTCCCAGAATTTCTGGGAGCAAACCAACGGACCCTACGGAGGGGCTGTAAGGGCTGCGGCAATAAATTCGATGGGATACATTTTTGCGGGAACCAAAGGGGACGGAATTTTAAGGTCGACTAACAACGGCGATGACTGGCTGCCGGTAAATAACGGTTTAGCCGCGAACGACATCTACGCTCTGGCAATCAATTCAAGTGATGTGATCTTTGCGGGTGCAATGAACGGCGGAATGTTCCGTTCAACTAATAACGGGGACAGCTGGACTGAGATAAATAACGGATTGTCATTCCCTGTTGTTGTTTCCCTGGCTATCAATTCTAACGATGACATTTTCGCAGGTACCTATATAGGGGGAGGAATTTTCAGGTCAACCGATAACGGGGACAGCTGGACGCTGCAGAACAACGGTTTGGGTGATGAGACTTATGTTCAGGCGCTGGCTGTAAATTCTTCGGATGAAATCTTTGCGGGAGCCTCCTCCTGGGAAAACGGAAGTATATTTAAATCTACAGATAATGGAGAAAGCTGGGTAGATGTAAGCAGCGCGCTTTCCTTTCCTTTTGCGGTATCACTAGCAATTAACGCTGGCGGTGACATATTTGCGGGAATGGATCTTCTCGGTGGAGTATTCGGCATAGTCCGTTCCACAGATGACGGAAGTACCTGGGTAGAGGTGAATAACGGTTTAACAACCGGGAATAATGTTAATGCACTGGCGTTAAATTCAGACGGATACCTGTATGCCGGAACTTATGGCGATGGAATTTTCAGATCTACCAACAATGGCGACAACTGGACACAAATGAATAACGGACTTGAAGGACATTACATAATCTCTTTAGCCGTGAACCAGAGCAATGATGTTTTCGCAGGAGCCTACCTTGGCAGCGGTGCCTTCAGATCTACAGATGATGGAGAAAGCTGGGTACAAATTAATAACGGAATAATAGCTACAGAAGTTAATGCCCTTCTGGTTGGACCGGGCGATGAACTCTATGCGGGAACGTTCGGGACAGGCGTTTTTAAGTCATCCGACAGCGGAGAAAACTGGACTACGATAAACAATGGTTTAACAGCGAGGTACTTTACTTCTTTCGCAATGAATTCAAGCGGCGACATTTATGCAGGCGCAGATTTTATTGATGGTGCAGGAGGAGTGTATCGTTCAACCGATAACGGAGGAAGCTGGACGGAAGTAAACCAGGGAGTAATAACGCAGGATGTAAGAGCATTGGCGATAAATTCAAGCGGCGATATTTTTGCAGGATTGTATCCCGGAACCGGTGTTTACCGTTCAACAGATAACGGCGGCAGCTGGGTTGCTGTGAATAACGGAATAACATGTACCAACATTTGGTCACTGGCAATTAATTCAAATGATGAAATATTTGTCGGTACCGCGGGCTGCGGAACAGGGGTATTCCGGTCTACGGATAACGGTGACAGCTGGACGCTTGTAAATAACGGCCTGACTTCAACCGATATAGCTGCTCTGGTTATTAATTCAGATGATATCATTTATGCCGGAACTGTTAGTCAGTTTGGTGTGGGAGGCGGCGTTTTCAGATCAACTGATGACGGCAGCAGCTGGACTGAACAGACCAACGGGTTAACCACTCTTGATATCAACGCATTAACCATTAATTCAGCCGGTGATTTATATGCCGGAACTCCGGGAGGAATATTTGAATCAAGCGATAGCGGCGAGAACTGGACTGAAGTTAATGGTGGACTCTTCAATCTGGATGTAAGAGCCCTGGTAGATAATTCAGACGGATATGTATTTGCAGGAACTATCGGCGGTGGAGTATCACGAAGTATATTTTCAACAGTACCCGTCGAATTGAAATCTTTTATTTCAGGAACTGAAGGAAACAATGTTCTTCTAAAATGGGAAACAGCAACAGAAACCAACAATAACGGTTTCGAAGTGCAGCGTCAGGCGGTTAATCAGTCAACCGGCCAATCAGGGAATCAATCTGCCTGGTATAACTCCGGTTTTGTTAGCGGTAACGGAACCTCTAACTCTCCTCATTCCTATTCATTCACCGACAACAACGTTCCATCCGGTAAATACAAATACCGGTTGAAACAAATAGATTTCGATGGTGTTTTTAAGTATTCAAAAGAGATTGAGGTAAATGTTAATATACCCCGGCATTATACCCTGGAACAGAACTTCCCGAATCCCTTTAATCCTGCAACAACCATAGAATTCAGTTTGGCTGCATTTTCGAATGTAAGTTTAAAGGTGTTCAATACTTTAGGGCAGGAAGTAGCAGATCTGATAAATGGCGATTTGGGAGAAGGAGTGCAGAGGATAGAGTTTGATGCATCCGGGCTGTCAAGCGGAGTTTACCTTTATAAACTGATAGTGAACGGCAAGGATGGCAGAAGTTTTACAGCGGTTAAAAAAATGACGCTGCTGAAATAAATTTTAATATTTCAAATTACAAGATTACTGATACCATCGATTAACTGACGGAATTTATAGAAATTCCGTCAGTTTGGTAAATTTATTTTTAAGCCACTGCCAAATGAAGATCGAAAATTGAAGATTGGGGATCCATCTTTACTTCTCCCTAAGGGCGAGGGCGACGATGGAATAATGCACGAATATCAGATTCCCATCTTCTACGAAGGGATCCCATCTTTCAACCATCTCCCTTTCGAGGGCTGTATATTCTTCATCATTGAGTTTGGAGGCCGCCGCCGAAAAAGGCATTCCGGATATATACTGAGCAAGGAATTCTTTGGGAGGAGGAAGCCTGAGAGGCTTTTTATCTACCCTGATGGTTATGTCCATGAAACCGGCTTCTTTCAATAATGTTTCTATCTCCTGTTGATCATAGAGCGAAAAGACCGCCCTGACAAATCCCGCTGGCTCCGGACCAAGGCGGCATGAGAAAACATCTGCGGCTGCATCAAACACAGGTTCGGGTGCCGGCAGTATGAACGCAAGTCTTCCTCCCGGTACCAGCACCCTGCGCATCTCCCTTAGAGCGGCCGGCTTATCAGGGAAGAACTGCAGTGATAGATTGCAGATTACGACATCAAACGATTCATCATCAAACGGGAGATCGTCGGCTGATGAATGATACCATTCGATAGAACCTTCATCCTGCTCAGACCCGCTGTTCTGCTGCTGTGCAAGCGCCCGTGCTGTCTGCAGCATCCCGGGATTGAGATCTACACCCGCAACTCTCCCCTGCGGTCCTGCTTTTTCTTTTGCCAGGAAAGCCGCCGCGCCTGTACCTGTGGCAACGTCGAGCACTCGATCTCCTTTTTTTATTCCCGCAGCTTTTATAAGATCAGCGGCAATCGGTCTGCCTATTAACGGCACGAAGTATTTCTGATAGTTCGCTGCTGTGTCTCCTCCGAAGGCCTGATCGAAATGGGGCATAGTTTTCCTCGCTATGTTTTTAATGGTTGAGAAATTGGACCGGTGAATATCGTAAATTTAAGGAAATATTAAAATTCGCAAGAGCACATTTCTGATTGGATTTTAATTGTTGAATTGTTGGATTGTTAAATTGTTTAATTGCTGAATTGAGAGATTGAGTTTGGGATGGCGATAAATGGCTAAAGCCGGGGGGAGGGGGTTTGCATCATGTTCCGTTGACTAAAGTCAACGGCAATTGGATTGGTAAGGTAAGGTGAAGTCAATTTCAATAAAGTTGGATATGCAGGGTGAGTTTCCAGGATGGATGTTTAGGTTTAATGGCTAAAGCCGGAGGGAGGGGGGTTGCATCATGTTCCGTTGACTAAAGTCAACGGCAATTGGATTGGTAAGCTAAGGTGAAGTCAATTTCAATAAAGTTGGATATGCAGGGTGAGTTTCCAGGATGGATGTTTAGGTTTAATGGCTAAAGCCGGAGGGAGGGGGGTTGCATCATGTTCCGTTGACTAAAGTCTACGGCAATTGGATTGGTAAGGTAAGGTGAAGTCAATTTCAATAAAGTTGGATATGCAGGGTGAGTTTCCAGGATGGATGTTTAGGTTTAATGGCTAAAGCCGGAGGGAGGGGGTTTACATCATGTTCCGTTGACTAAAGTCAACGGCAATTGGATTGGCATGTTCCGTTGACTAAAGTCAACGGCAATTGGATTGGTAAGCTAAGGTGAAGTCAATTTCAATAAAGTTGGATATGCAGGGTGAGTTTCCAGGATGGATGTTTAGGTTTAATGGCTAAAGCCGGAGGGAGGGGGTTTACATCATGTTCCGTTGACTAAAGTCAACGGCAATTGGATTGGCATGTTCCGTTGACTAAAGTCTACGGCAATTGGATTGGTAAGCTAAGGTGAAGTCAATTTCAATAAAGTTGGATATGCAGGGTGAGTTTGCAGGATGGATGTTTAGGTTTAATGGCTAAAGCCGGAGGGAGGGGGTTTGCATCATGTTCCGTTGACTAAAGTCAACGGCAATTGGATTGGCATGTTCCGTTGACTAAAGTCTACGGCAATTGGATTGGTAAGCTAAGGTGAAGTCAATTTCAATAAAGTTGGATATGCAGGGTGAGTTTCCAGGATGGATGTTTAGGTTTAATGGCTAAAGCCGGAGGGAGGGGGGTTGCATCATGTTCCGTTGACTAAAGTCAACGGCAATTGGATTGGTAAGTAAGGTGAAGTCAATTTCAATAAAGTTGGATATGCAGGGTGAGTTTCCAGGATGGATGTTTAGGATTAATGGCTAAAGTCAAGGCTGATCATGTTCCGTTGACTAAAGTCAACGGCAATTGGATTGGCATGTTCCGTTGACTAAAGTCAACGGCAATTGGTATATAATATAAGTTGAAGTTAAGGGCAATTAGCTGAAGTCAAGAGCAATCAGCTGGTGATGCAAACAGAGTCAAGGGCGATAAATGGCGAATGACTCTATAAGGAGGTGCCGATCTTCAGGCGGAGGTTGAAGAAGATAGAGGAGAAACCATAGTTGCCGCCGGTAAGGGTTGTCATTGTGCCTGCGGGGCCCATAGCGAAGGCGCTGAATCCCCAGAAGTCCATTATCTTCTGAACGAGCACTTCGAACGTTATCTGGTTGCGTCTGACGGGACTATCCCACATTGCATCAAATCTGAAATCGAATGTGCTTCCTGCCAGTGTAAGTTCCCTGCCGGTATATCCTGCATGCCATTCATCCAGGTACCGGGCTCCGTAAAACTTTCCTCTTGTGGAACCCATAATTTCTACCGGATATCTTATCTCAAAGTTAAAGTAATTACCGTCAACGAAGTAGGCGCCATACTTGATAGTAGAGTCGGGACCGTAAACTATTGCGCCATTTTTAGCGTATTCGATTTTGCGCGACTCCGGAAACTTCATATCCGATTCGAGGTAGCTTACTTCTAAAAAGTTACCCAAGGGGATGACGTACCCCAGCTGGAAGCCGCTAGTAACGTAAATGTTGTTATGGTTATTCTTTGTCTGAAGCTCTGTTATTGCGTCAACATTTGAAAAGATTCCGCCGTGGAAACCGAGTATGTGGAAGTTGGCTTCTACCATATTGGATTCGAGGGGTCCGGAGTAAGGGGTTTCGATACCAAAGGAAAATCCCGCACCGCCTTTTAGCGAAATACCAAACCTTTCTCCTCCCAGCAGCTGCAGGAACGGGTTTATGTATGCCAGTGTAGAGGAAATCTGGAAGACACTAGGCGGAGCTGCGACTTTATCAAATCTGATTTTTTCAATTACACGGGTGAAAACGCTCGCAAAGTTGGTCGTTTCTTCAAGGTTGATCTTGAAGGGATAGGTGATGATAAGAGCCCGGGTTTCGGGTTTCAGAGCGAGGAACGGGTAAAGGGTTCCTTTTATTGAGATTGTCTGGTTATTCGGGTCTCTGAGGTCGACGATTATTTCAGCTTTGGGATCGGGCGGCGCAATGAAAAGCTGATCCTGAATGTGGATAAATAGGCTATCATCCAGGGGTTCCATCTGGTAATAGCGTATCGGTTCCTCCTCCTGAGCGTACGTTTTTTGATTCTGAAAAAGGCTGAATATTATTAAAAGAACCGGGGGAAGTAGTAATATTTTATAATTCATAAGTTTTTTCAATGTTAATCCCGCCGCAAGGTCGGAACAGGTTTACGAATGACTCCCCGCCCAGCATTCGGCAGTCCACCTGAAGCGGGAACTGCGGGGTAAAAATGTTAAGTAGTTCAATGTAGATTTCCCGCGTCGCGGGATATAATTCATATAATCAAATTTTGTTAGGACAATTATCGTATCTTAATGGAACACATAGGGTATTCTTCATCACGCCCGGTCATTTAGTATCGTCAATTGAAAACCATTATTAAAAATACGCGTTTTTTGAGACGCAAACTCAATGCCAAATTTAATCTTTATTCCATGCGTCTCCAAATGGGTCATCGCTGTAAAGCATCGTAATTGTTACCGGTTAAGTTGTGTACGTCGGAGAGGATATCTGTGTTAAAGAGGAACATCTCATAAACGCCGACTTCGAAAAAGAGGCTGCGGTCGATAGCCAGTCCTACTGATTCTTAATCATTAAAATAATTTCTCACCAGAGCTGATAAACTGTCGGTAAAATAAATATCTGACTTTGTGCCCGACAACTGTCCGGCAATGTGCCCAAGCGTGAAAGACCCCACTTCTCTGTCATCTGTTACGGATGAGATGTACATACCGGGGAGCCTGACCAGATCAGCAGCTTCGACAAAGTCGGTTCTTGTATAGAAATTTCTTCAGTTATCCATCTTCTTTTTTGCAGCAATTAGAAACCTAAGATCATCCTGATCTCTGAATCGCCCTATTGCTTCCTTATTTTTTATGAGATCATCCAGGCCTATATAATATATACTTACTGGTCTATTATTATAGATAATTTCAGTGGTGATCTTATGCTTCCAAGCTTCACTAAATTTTACTTTTTCAATGGTATTAATCAGGTCAATTCGATTGGGAGGGACACCAAACTGGAAAATCATTCCCTCTTTCCTTAATTCGCTTTTCGAATCTAAATCGGGAATATCTCCGTTCCAAAATTCTTGGAGTGCGACAAAAAGATTATCAATATTTTCTTCATCAAGACCATAAAAGATATCAATATCACCTGTTAATCTTGCATGACCATAATATATTACTGCTTCCCCACCAACGATCAGATAGTTGACCTTACGATTGAAAAGCATATACAAGAATTCCAGGATATCCCCAGAGAAATTAGATTGTGTCATTTCTCGCGGCTTTCTCTGACGTCCAGGGGTTTATTTCCAAAAAATCTTCTTTTAAGTTCTTTAGCAACCTTCTGTCGTTCTTCGGGAGTCATATTTACTTCCTGATGAATTTCCCATTCTTCAGCTTCTTTGTGATTTTTTGCTTTGTTAACTATTCGTTTCATACTTTGTACTCTTTATATAAATGCAGGTAGAAAAATCAAAAGGTTGTTTGGTTGAAAATAGTAAAAAATGACAAATAAAACCGTAAATCCAGCTTCGGCTACAGGTCGGAATTAAGGATGATGTCGACGATGCGTTCGGCGGAGTGGCCGTCCCACAGCGGGGGGATGGTTCCCTGCTTCTTCTTTCCGTCTATGATCTCAAGGGCTGCGGCTTTCACTTTATCGAGATCGGTGCCGATGAGCTGATTGGTGCCGAGCTTTACGGTGATGGGGCGCTCGGTATTGTCGCGTACGGTGATGCATTGCACGTCGAGATATGTTGATTCCTCCTGGATGCCGCCGCTGTCGGTTACTATTAGTCCCGCGTTCTTGATAAGTGCCAGGAAATCTATGTAACCGGCCGGTTCGGTAAGGAGGAGGTTCCCGCTGAGGTTTTCGTTTAAGCCCGCCGCTTCTATATTCTTCATCGTTCTTGGGTGAACAGGGAAAACAACCTTCACCTTTTCTGCGATGGCGTTTAGTACCTCGAGTAGCTTCACAAGGAATTCGGGTGAATCTACGTTGGAGGGACGGTGGAGGGTAACAAGACAGTACTTATCCTTCTCCAGGCTGAATGTCTTCAGGATATGTGACCGATCGGTTTCGGGGAGAAAGTAAACGAGACTGTCGATCATCACATTACCGGTAAAGAAAATCTTCTCTTTACTTACGCCTTCCTTCTCAAGGTTTGTTAATCCGCTTTCTTCTGTTGCGAACAAGTAATCGGAGATCGAGTCGGTAAGTATCCTGTTAATTTCTTCGGGCATGGTGCGGTCGAATGATCTGAGGCCGGCCTCGATATGGGCCACTTTTACTCCCAGCTTAACGGCTACCAGACTGCAGGCGATAGTTGAGTTAACGTCGCCGGCCACTATGATTAGATCGGGCTGTTCTGAGATGACTATCTTTTCGAATTCTATCATTATGCGGGCTGTCTGTTCAGCGTGCGAGCCGCTACCGGCACCGAGGTAGAAGTCGGGCTCGGGCAGCTTAAGATCGGTGAAGAAGACCTTCGACATACGGGCGTCGTAATGCTGTCCCGTATGGCAGATAAGATGATCGACTGTGCTTTTGTGCTGAAGGAATGCCCTGTGGACGGGAGCGATTTTCATAAAGTTGGGGCGCGCCCCTACTACGGAAATGATCTTAAGTTGTTTGTGCATGATTCCAAGCGTATGTAAATGAACGTGACAAAGATAGGCAAAAGTGAAAAAAGAAATCAGCACCGGGAAGATACAAGAATGAAGAGATTGGGGATGCGGATAGCTGGAAGATCGGCGACAAAGTTGGCGCGAGCTGTTAATTAGTCACACGGTTTGGCTCATAAGATAATGCACACTGACAATCGCTTGATCTTTTGATATATAGTAACCGAAACAATTCTAAACATATACGTGATTAAATAAAAGTCGAAGATACTATGCAGGAAATATTAAAAATCTATTCTAAATATTTAACTAAAAACGGGAGCTCATCAAACGAGAGTTCATTATTTTACAATTATTTTGTAGTTCCTTTCTTATCCGGACTTGCAGGATTTGCATCGTTCCTTTTCATACTAATCTTTTTAGATTCAGCCGTGTACGTATTGGGAATTACGGAAGCATGGAATGTAGGAATCAATACTGTTCTTATAGCCGGGGTAGGTTTTATTCTGCAGTACACTTATCAGCTAATAAAAACAATTAAAGATGGGTAGGGCGCAGGGCGAAGAGCACTGGGCGAAGCGCGAAGGTGCAGGGAGCGGAGAGCAAAAAAGGCATAGGGCATAGAGCGAGGGACAGACATCCTATTTTTAATTTATATCAATTTATACTAAATTTGGGCGGAATTTCACAGTTTTTGGGGTGCTGCAGTCTTAATTTTCAAATTTCTCTTCGGCCTCTGTTCGGCCTCTCTTCGGCCTCTCTTCGGCCTTAACTAACCAGATACCCACAGGATAGAAGATTGTAATATAACTGATTTTAAGATTTCAGGAATGCAGAGAGCAGGGAGTTACCAAAAAAGCAAAAGCCCCTCTTGCGAGGGGCAATTACTATTATGTATGGAGAATCTATTTTATATAAAATGGGGTGAAAGTTACTTCCTCACTTCGTTCGGAATGTCACTCAAATCCAGTGAAGAATAATCGGCGCCGGCAGACCAGAAAATCAGTATTGCTCGCTTCTCTTAAAAAGGCTGCCTGGTTCCCTTTCTGCCGGCAAAGATTCAATATGTGTAAAAACAAATCCTGTCACCAAACTCTTTTCAAAACTCTTTCACAAATGTAAAAGAATAATTTTAAGGCGGGGTGATAAAGGACAAGGGCTATTGAGGGCTCATCACGAAATCCTTTGGATTGTAATCGTTCTTCCGCAGGATATCATATGCCTCGTTAAGTTTCTCTTCGGGGAGGCTGGGTGTGCGGCTTAGTATCCATCCGTACTTGCGGTTGGGAGTGCCGATGACGGCGTACGAGTAATCGTCAGGCAATCCGATGATCCAGTAATCACCCCAGAAAAGATGGATGCCGAATATGCTGACGAAACTTACTTCAAGCTTCGAGTTGGTTTTGGGATCAACCACTTCTGCGACGCCCTCTGCTGTGTCCATTTCACCTTCATCGTCTTCACAGGAATTTATAACTTTGAGGGTTCCGTCATCATTTATACTATAAGACGCTGTAGTGTTTTTGATGCATTGCTTCTGGAAGCGGTTGGGTATTTTGGCTATCTCGTACCACGTCCCTATGTATTTCTGAAGATCGACATGGTTTACGGTTTTGGGTTCATTGTTTTGGGCCATAAGAGTAAAAGCTGATAATAAAATAAAAATAATAATTGTATTGTGCATTTTAATGGGTTAATTGTTTAATGGTTAAATGGTTTAATTGCTAAATTGTTTAATTGTTTAGCATGCTAAAATAGTAAACAAAGTTTATTGATGGAAAATTCCCTTTCGCCCCGCATACCACCCCACCCGGCCTCCAACAGGCCTATAACAGGCCTGCCTGTATAAAATAGACAGTAAAGAAAATAAATGGTTTAATTGCTAAGGGATTGCTTCACTTCGTTCGCAATGACATGGAGAATGTAAGAATTTAAGTTGAAAATGGATTTTGCTGGCTTATAATCAGAAGATTTTGCAATTTTGCGGATGGCACCCAATTTGCGCCGTTTTTGCTAAAAAATTATGAAAAAATTCTCCCTATTCCTTATTATTGTCATTACCGGTGTAATGGTTTATGCTTTCTGGCCTGAGAAGGAGCTGAAGCACCCGGCAGGTGTACTTTGTCCCGATGACCCCATACAAACCAATGTTACCGATCCTGTGCCCTGGGAGAAGGATGAGTTTACTATCACTCCCCTTGCCCGGTTTGAAATAAAAGCGTTCGTGCTGAGCACCAACAGCTTTTCGCTCGGACGGGAAAGCGATCTTTCGCCGATGGATCTTGCGCTGGGCTGGGGTGAGATGTCGAACCAGGTGATTGTCGACGGCCTGGATATTTCACAGAGCAACCGCTGGTACCGCTGGAAGGCGAAGGTGCTTATAATTCCTGCCAGCGAGATAAGCACTCACAGTTCGAATATGCACATTATTCCTGCCAATGAGCAGGTTGAGGCAACTCTTGATGATCTCTACAAGGGATGTATAATCGAGATGAAAGGTTATCTTGTCTCGGTTAAGGCGACTGACGGCTGGCACTGGCAGAGCTCGCTGCGGCGCGATGATACCGGGGGCGGAGCGTGCGAACTGGTATGGGCGGAAGAATTGACGATCAATAATTGATCAATTAAGAATTAAGAATTAACAATTAACAATTTTATACATTTTGATAATAATAATAATAATTATAGTACTAATCGCGGGCTGGTTTGTATATATATACAACCGGTTTGTTAGTCAGCGCAACATCGTTAGAGAGGCATGGAGCGGTATAGACGTGCAGCTAAAGCGGAGATACGACCTCATACCTAACCTGGTTGACGCCGTAAAAGGCTATAGTCAGTATGAGCGTGAGCTTCTGCAGGATATCACTTCTCTCCGGGCGAAATCGATGCAGCTTAATTCGCCGGGTGAAAAAGCAAAACCCGAATCGGCATTATCTGGACGTTTGAAAAGCCTTCTCGCTGTTGCAGAAAATTACCCCGACCTTAAAGCGAACCAAAGTTTCCTTAACCTTCAGCAGCAGCTTACTGAGGCGGAGGATCAGATACAATACGCCCGCAGATACTATAACGGTGCGGTACGCGATTATAATACGCGTGTTGAATCCTTCCCTTCAAACATCATCGCTTCCCTGTTTAATTTTAAGCAGGAAGAGTTCTTCGAGATTACGTTTGCAACAGAACGCCAGACACCGGAGGTCAGGATCGGAGATTGAAAATTGAAGATCGTAAATTGATATTATAAATTAAAAATGGAAATTGAAGTATGGAAACCGCATGCCGGAGGTTAACAGCTGAATGAAAAATTTCTTTACCCTTATATTACTTCTCGTTTTAAGCTCTTCCGCCCTTCCCCAGCAGGAGAAGATCTACTCATACCACAGCGACATCGTAATCAACAAAGATGCTTCAATGATAGTGACTGAAACTATTAAAGTGAAGGCGGCGGGACTTAACATCAGGCACGGCATCTACAGGGATTTCCCTACTACTTACCGGGATTCGTACGGGAATAAAGTTGTTGTGGATATGGATATACTGGGTGTTTACCGGGACGGCCGTACTGAGGATTATCATACCGAAAGTTTAGAAAACGGAATCCGCATTTATGCCGGCAGCAAGAGCGTCTATCTTGATCCGGGCGATTATACTTACAGGATCGAATATAAAACCAACCGGCAGATTGGCTACTTTGACGATCACGATGAACTTTACTGGAACGTTACGGGGAATGGATGGGATTTTAATATAGAGAAAGTCACTGCATCTATCACATTACCTGAAGGCGCAGCTTCGAGGGAGATGAAGTATTACGGGTACACAGGACGCGCAGGCTCGCGTGAGGCTGATCTGACGGCGCAGGTGATTTCTCCCGGCCGCGTATCGTACCAAACCACCCGTCCTCTTGGTTCTTATGAAGGACTGACGGTTGTACTTGAATTTCCGAAAGGGATAGTGAATGAACCAACTTCGGCCGAGAAACTGGGATACTTTGCGCAGGACAACCGGAGCGAGATTATCGGGATAATTGGTCTGCTTGTAATCCTCTTTTACTACATGATAGTATGGAGTCGGGTAGGAAAGGATCCTGAGAAGAATGTGATCTTTCCGCTGTTCGAACCACCGGACGGGCTCTCCCCTGCTGCTGTCCGCTACATAAAACGGATGGGCTTCGATAACGGGACTTTCACGGCGGCGGTTATCGATATGGCGGTGAAGGGTTATCTTAAAATCAGAGAAGACGATGGGAAATATTCGCTGATAAGACTTAAGACTGATACATCGATGCTGAGTAAGGAGGAAAAAAGTATAGCGGCGAAGCTGAGTTTCTCGAAATCGGGTATACCGGGAGGGCAGGCAGAAGATGCATTAAAGCAGCTTGATTCGTTGAAGAACAGCAATAACTTTTTTGCCAGAAAAATATCGGGTGTAATCACTTCTGCTATACAAAGCAGGCTGAAAACTATACCGAAGGAGAAACCGGAAACTGGCGAAGTATATGAACTTGAACTGAAGAATACCAACCATACGATATTCAGCAGTGCTATCTCCGCTTTGAAGAAAGAACTTAAGAACTCATATGAGAAAATTTATTTCATAACCAACAGGAAGCAGTTTGTGATAGGGGCCGTAATTTCGTTCGTGTTCCTTCTGCTGAGTATAGTGATGGGGCATGGAGAACAGGCATTCATGCTTTTGTGGATCTCGATCTGGAGTTTAGGTGTGGGCGCGCTTCTCTTAAATCTTTTCCGGGTCTGGAAGCGGGCGTTTTCAGGCGGCAGGATAAAAGCATCGCTGATAGGGACGCTGATATTTTCCTCGCTGTTTGCGCTGCCCTTTCTTATCGGCGAAGTTGTAGGGATCTGGTTCTTTTACACAATGGGATCTATGCTGTCGGGTATTATCGTCGGCATCATAATATTTGTTAACATACTTTTTTATCACCTGCTTAAGGCGCCGACGCTGCTGGGGAGGAAGCTGCTGGATAAAATTGAAGGATTTGAAATGTACCTGTCCACCGCGGAGAAGGACAGGCTGAATTACCTGACTCCTGCTGAGAAGACTCCTGAGCTGTTTGAGAAGTACCTGCCTTATGCGTTTGCGCTGAACGTTGAGCAGAAATGGTCGGAGCAGTTCTCGGATGTATTAGCCAAAGCAGCGATTGATCAGAGTTACTCGCCCACGTGGTATTCCGGTACAGCCTGGAGCAGCTTTAATGCGGCAGGATTCGCATCATCCTTCAGCAGTTCTTTTTCAAGCGCGGTATCATCGTCATCTACTGCTCCCGGGTCGAGCTCGGGCAGCGGCGGTTCTTCCGGAGGGGGCGGAGGCGGAGGAGGCGGCGGGGGATGGTAGTGGGCGGAAGCGGCAAAGGGCGGATGGCGGAGGAAGCAAAGAGCAGAGAGCGGGAGCGGCAAAGGACAGAGTGCAGAGGGCGGAAGCGGCAAAGAGCAGAGAGCGGAGGGCAGGGGGCGGCGGAGAGCGGAGAGCGAGGAGCGGAGGGGCAGAGGGCGGTATTTAGTTGCTATGACGCATTTATTTCCTATTCTCAATTATTGGAATTCCATTCTAAAATCTGAAACTATCCCCTATTCCCTTCCTGATATCATCCGTAAAAGGCATTATTCGCAGCTGGCATAGTATTGGGAGCCAATGAAATATAAAAATGTTGAAATACGGATGCAGGCTGGAGATTCATCATTTTTAACTAAGGAGTCGGGTCATTAACCATTAGTAAGGAGTAAATGATGAAAATTTTTATACCTGGTGTTATGCTTTTCTTATTATTTCCGGTGATGAGTGTTTTTGCACAGATGGGCGGCGGAGGCGGATTTATAAATCCTGATTCAATTCAGACTATTACTGTCAGCGGGACCGCCATTGTTGATTCCACCTCTATGCACACAATGTATTATCTTGATGAAAATAATGACGGAACACCTGATTTTATGCTGAATTTCGGACCCTGGTGGTATGAACCCGACAGCAGTGATGCTGTGCGGCCGAATGATGGTGACCAGATTACTATAGAGGGAGGATTAGTTGAGAATGGGATGAGTTACGAGATGCTCATTGTTTACAATATAAACGATGAGTTCTGGCGCGACCCATTTGATTCTTTCTGGAATTTTATGGGTTATTATTCACATAACGGCGGCGGATGCGGCGGAAGCGGTTTCGGGTGGATGTATGATTCGCTGCAGACAGTAGAATTGTCGGGTACTGCTCTTGTTGATACGACGTTTATGATGACGATGTACTACCTTGATGCAGACAATGATTCAGTTCCTGATTATATGCTTAATTTCGGCCCCTGGTGGTATGAGCCCACTTCCGGTGCTGTTCGTCCTTCCAACGGCGACCAGGTTACTATCACCGGCGGTGAGATCGAGAGAGAATATCTTCCTATGGTTGTTGTGTATGAGATTAACGGATTGGAATGGAGAGATTCGACCTTGTTCTGTCAGGGCTTCGGAGGCAGCTGGATTCACAGATATATGAATGATCCTGTTAACGTGGAAACACCCTTCGACAATGAAGACTGGATGCAGGTGAATCCCGGATGGTGGCATATGGGCGGTCCTGGCGGAGGCGGTATGATGGCCGACTCATTCTACTGCCAGATCTTTGAAACTACTTACCAGCAGATGCCGGGAACAGGAAATGAAAATCCATTTGCAGCATATGAAATTGATATGTATCTACCCAATGGAATGAATGGGATGCACCAGGGTGGAAATTGTGGTTACGGTATGTCATTCAATTCGGAAGTTAACTACCAGCTGCATTATAATGATATTCAGGCATCGGGATCGAACATTGATGAATCAACTATACAGGCCAAATATTATGATCCTCAATCATCTGCATGGATAACATATCCGGGTACAACGGTTGATGCTCAGAACAATACTGTTACCTTATCAAGTTCTCTTGTACGCAACCTGGTTATTCTGACGGCCGACCAGACAACTTCAGTTGACCCCGCGGCTGCCAACGCTCCCCTTGATTTCACACTTGAGCAGAATTATCCCAATCCTTTTAACCCGGCGACCACGATAAATTTCAGCATGGCCGGAACTAACCATATTACGATCAACCTATATAATGTACTGGGACAAAAGATTAAGACACTGGTGAACGGCAGCTTCACAGCAGGAAAGCACAGCATTACTTTCAGCGCTGATAACCTTTCATCGGGAACTTATTTTTATGAATTAAAAGCTGACGGAAAACATCTTGTTAAAAAGATGAACCTGGTGAAGTAAAAAAACGGCGGGGCAATTAACGATGATTAGTTTATGATTTAAATTGTTAATTGCCCTTGTGCCCGGGTTTACAACACTTTTCTTCGTATTTCTTTAATAATACAGATGTACAAAATGGAGATACGATGAATTTCAGACGGGCGATGATAGGAGGTGCGGTTGGTGCAATTGCAGTTACTTTCTACAACCTCATCCTCAGGTGGCTTGGAATGCAGATTGATATCGAGATGATTCTCGGAACCTTATTTGGCGGAATGCCTGGACCTGGGATGTGGTGGATCGGGTTTGGTATTCATGTAGCTATGGGAATGATGTTCGGTATTATCTATGCATTCTTCTTTGAACTTGGAACGCGAAGAACAGGCTGGGTGGCAGGGATTAAAGTGGCGGTACTTCATACATTTGTTGCTGGATTCTTATACGGCCTCTTCCCGGTTATTAGTCCTGTTATTCCTTTCTACCTTCCCGCCCCCGGTTATTTTATGGCGCACCATGGTTTCCCGTACATCATTGCTTTCGCAGGAATGTATATGCTGTTCGGAATTATTATGGGACTAACCTATAAGATCAACGGAAAGATACAGCTGCTGCCGATTGAAGTGGCAATGCAAAATGAACAGTTAAAAATTAACAGCTGACAATTATTCACTGTTAATTGATTTTAACACTCGCAGGCGATTTCATCAGAGCGCGATTTTTCAAATGACTCTCTCCCCTCTTTGAATGCATAATAAGCAATACCCAGCGAGCCGAGGATATCAAAGTAGGCAATATGAAAAATTTCATAGAGTCCGCTTGACGCAAGCAGAATAAAAGACAGGTAGAAGCAGGTTTTCGTGCAGTTCGCATCGGCAATGATGGCATCCGACTTTAGTTCATGTCCCACATCCAGCTTAGCTTTCATCAGGTAGTACATAGTGGCTATTGAAATAACCGATATAACAATTCCGGCAAGAGTTGTTGAGGGCTTTACATCATAAATGATATTCAGGACCGCACCGGCAAATAGTCCCGCCGTTAATAGATAGAACGCCGAACCATTTATTATCAATGCTGTTTTCTCGAATTTATCTCTTCTGTTAACCTTCGAGTATTTCATACGCAATATCATATGAAGTATGCCTATACCGGAGATGACTTCAACGAAACTGTCGACGCCGAATCCAAGCAGAGCCAGCGTTTCATCTTTGGCCCCGAAGAAGACGGAGACGAGTCCTTCTATCACATTATATACTACAGTGATAACGGCAAGTATTAAAGCGGTTTTCAATAGTTTATTCATTGCGGTCACAATTTAATATTGAAAATTGAGAATTGAAAATTAAAGACTGCAGATTGCGGGAATGCCAATTGTCAAAGGAATTTAATAGATTAGTATATAAAGTAAATTTTTTCAACCACAGTTTGAAATTAGGAGTGCTCTTCCTGAAATGAAAGTGAAGGATATACCATTTCACAGGCTTGCGGTGCAGCAGATATCTGATACTAGATTCACAAGTGTTAAAGCTCTCGCAGGGTATATGGGTGCAATTCAATCCCAGGATTTTATGATGGCAAAGCGCGCAATTGGTTTGCGCACGAAGGGTGCTGATGAGCAAATGGTAGATTCTGCAATTATTAAGGGAGATATAATAAGAACTCACGTGCTGCGTCCCACCTGGCACTTTGTATCTTCAGATGATTTGTTATGGATGCTTGAACTAACGGGTTCACGTATCAAAACCGGTATGACCGGCCGTCACCGCCGGCTTGAACTCTCCCCTGCTATCTTAAAGAAATGCAAAAAAATAATGAGCGAAGCGCTTGCGGGCAGGAACCATCTGACGCGTAATGAACTGATAAAACGGCTTAATGATGCAAAGATTAAGACCGACCTTAACCGCGCCTCTCACATTTTCGCGGAAGCTGAGTTATCGGGTTTGATATGCAGCGGCATACCTCAAGGAAAAAAACAGACTTATGCTTTGATTTCGGAAAGGGTAAAAGGTTCGGGGAAAATAACAAGAGAAGAGGCGCTGGCACGGCTTGCGAGGATTTACTTCAATAGTCGCGGACCCGCAACTATTAAGGACTTCTCGTGGTGGTCGGGGTTACATCTTACTGATTCAAGAAACGGCCTGGAGCTTGTGAAGGAAGAACTTTCTTCCTTTACTTCAGGGAAAAACACTTTCTGGTTTTCCGATGCTATCGGGAAAGTTGAACCTGATGACAGTCTTTACCTGCTGCCTGCATTTGATGAATACCTGATCGGGTACACAGACAGGGCAGCAGTATTGAGTGAACCAAATGCAAAAAAATATGTAACGTTAAACGGGATGTTCATCCCTATTATTGTTTACCGGGGGGCGGTGGCCGGAACCTGGAAAAGAACGATAAAAGGTGACTTTGTGGAAGTGGAGCTTAAATTCTTCAGCAAGGTTACGCAGAAGGGCAGGAAACTAGCGGAGGCTGAGGCAGAACGGCTGGCTAAGTTTCTAGGACTGAAGAATGAAAAATGTATAATTAAAAATGAATAATTACTAATCTACATTTTACATTATTGATTGAACCTTTCGGCTGCGGTCACGAACTTTTTACCGTTCCAATAGCGGAGCTGTTCTTTTAGCTGCTTGAAATACTCCGGTGTATAAGTAAGCGGAGGATTCAATTTGCCGTGAACAACCAGTGAATCTCTTAATGTTTGAAAGTCGTCACCACAGTCTATGTAAAAATTTCTCAACTCACCGTCACATCGATATATAAGATTTCGACGAACATTATCAGCATCATATTCGCCTATCATAAAATTAAATTCGGCAGCGCTTTGTTTATAAAATAAACTGCCTTCAATCGGGGAGTTCCATCGAAAATATAATCTTGTTAAATCGCTTTTGGGTAGTAAAATGTATTCGGTGTAATAAGCCAATGGTTTTGAACGGATGGTATAATAAGGAGGTGCCGGAGATCTTCCATTCAATGAGTCAATATCAATGGAAAATAATACGGCCCGTTCATAGCCATTATTAATACCTATCGCAACAATCTCTTTTATGTTATCTGAATTAAAATCACCGATAACTGCGCTATTAATACCGCCTGAATTCCATAGTACTTTAGAACTATCCACCCTTTGCCCCGTAAGCGCATCAAGTTTAAATATGGCACTGGGATATAGGGGATCATTATTCGCAAAAGCATATAAAACCTGACGATTGTTCTCGTTTATTATATCAATTAAATTGGAACTAGAATAAAGTTGTATGCTTGTATTCGGGAGTAAAAACCTGGTCACGGAAAACATACTGCCATAGTTTTTCCTTCTTTTTATTATAACAAATTATTCTCCCGTAATTTGGATCATCGTGCGAAATCTTTTCCCTGCAGGCCAGCACTTCATTAACTCCGTCACCGTTAATATCCTGGATCTTTACAACTACATTTCTAAGCGGTCCCATATTAGATTCATTCAGATTATCGAGCGGTTCTATGTTCCAGAGAGTTTTTCCATTACCGTTTTTTATCATCAGCAAATTACTCTCATAATCTGCTATCTCCGGGTTGTTATCAAAGTCGAAGATGCCGGAGAAGATAATTATGGCGGTGAGAGGGATGAGAAGGAAAAGTGCAAGGGCCTGGCGGCGGATGAATTTGCCTGTACGGAGAAGGGTGCTTTCTTTTTTAATTTCGACAACGTTGCGAAGGTTGAAGAGGTCATCAGCCGACTGTATGCCTACAAGCTTAAGATTCCTGTCGGGGAAGTCCGCCTGAAGTTTGTGAAGAGTATTCTTTGCATCAAGAAAATCCTCTTCAGGAATTATGAATTGTCTTATGCGGGAAAAGAAAACAATTTTCGTTTTAACATCGATAATTTCTTTGGTTAAAGGAGGAATGTTTCCATCTTCATCTAAAGCACCTGTTAGGGCTGCGGATATATTGCTGAAAATCTTTGTTGGTGAATCATAAAATCTCAGGATTTCTTCTGCAAGTTTAAGCACAAGCAGAACTCCGAATGAACTGCCGCGGTACTCCCCCGTCTTATTTTCAAAATCGATGTAAACATCCCAGTACTGATGTTTTATTTTCGTATATCTTTTCGCAATCCTTACGGCATTAACCAGCGAGCTTTGCGCCTGTTTAATCAACCCTGCATCAGGCTCCCCTTGTCCCGGGAGTATATGAAATTTGTTCTCCTCTGCAACCGGCTTTATCTGCACACTCAATGTACTCATTACGCCATAATCATCATCAAATTTTTGACTCTCCTTCTGCAGCAGCGGAAGGAAGGTACAAGGAGTCTCAATTGAATCATGGCCTGAAAGAACCTCCATTAAATTTTGATACTTTTTTTCCAGGATGCTTATATGCGATTCAGGGAATGCTTTATCATCACCGGGATAAACAGCCTGAACCTGTTTCGATTGTCTTATAATGTCATTAATAAGAGCAGATTTCAGACCTGAGACTTCAATCCTCGATAGCAGGTCAAAATACTGATTACCGAATTCAAGGAGATACGATTCAGCGATGTTCCTGTTTTTTTCCTCAAGAAGGAGCTGAAAAAAAGTATAGAGGAGGAATAATTTATTTCGCGGCGGAATAGTTTTAAGAAGCTTAATCCTGAGCTTTGAAGCTTCAGTTTCAAGATGAAGAATATCCATTTATCCCCTGCTTCGGTTCACTGAGGATATACCTCGATAGAAATTGAATTTATACCGGGCAGATTTTCCAGGATCTTTATTTCCTGGCTGTCCTTGAAATAGTATTTCTGAAGGCCGGGATTAAGAGTGAGTGTAAATTCGCCCAGCTTTTCCCCAGACACAGGAAACACGAATAAACGCGCTTTTTTGACAGTGCCGATAAGTCTGATAATAATGTTCTTTTCTTTATCGATAAAAGTTTTCGAGAATAACCCGGGATCACTCTCAGAGGTAGCAGCAGCCAGAACAGCAGAAGCGAGATAAAATTCTGATGCTTCAATAGTCCATGGCAGCAGCTCATAGACTTTAGTTAATTTATATGCTGGTATTTTCTCAGCAATCTTAGTTTTGAGAGAGGGGGAAATATCTTTGCTGAGTTCATCCTTTATATTATTATAGACTTCAACAGCGGGGTAATGGTCCTGATTCTCACTGATATGATGCAGTTTCTCGTCACTCAGTCCATCAGGAAAAAATACAAAGTAAAAAATATCTTTTTCAGTTATAGGCATAGATCAGGTAAAAAGTAAAATGTATTAAGTAAAAAGGGACTGAGTAAAATATTCAGTTCCCTATTTGTAAAATATCCTTAAAATTATCGCCGTCGGAAAATCAGACGATTAATTCTGCCAGCTGCTGTCTGTAAAGTTTAACTATATACTCAAAAATGTTATGATATTTTTGTTCATAATCGTTTTTTGTGAGCCCGGGCATAGCCTCATAGAGATAGTCATACAAACCTGGATTTATTCCACCGTCCATCAAGTCGTTACCTATAAGCTTAAGAGCCTTCATAATCAAAATAAATTCATCATCGCAAAGCTTTCCTGTTTTCACGTAAGATTCTTCTGCTTTCCGGCAGACGATTGCGAATCCCTTATCAATTATCTCTTTAACCTCGAGCTTTTCGCCGGTTCCCTGAACAGAGCGTGATATTTCACCCGACAAATTTAGTTCCTTAATCCTGTAGACGAGATCATAAAGAGGGATTGCAGCAGGTGATTTGAATATCTCCCTGAAATAGCTGAAAAGCGACGGAAGCATTTCCTTCCTGTCGCTAATGAGAACGGACGGAGAATTATAAAGCGACTCCCTATCGGCAAACCTGCATTTGTCGGGATAGATGCCGGGTTCACTAATATATATTTTCCCGGCGATGTTAATCTTATTAAAGTTCCGGGACTTGATGAAATAATTGACGGAGTCGAGGATTTTAGAGAAGAAGGGATCATACTCCTTGAGTAAGGTATTTATGCGCTGATTTACGCTGAGGGAGATTGTTTTGAACAGGAAATACTTTGCTTCAACTTCGGTAGTTATTTCAGGCTCCCAGGAAGTGAATCTGGAGATAATAAACAGCTCGCCGTCAGACTGGTTCCGTGTAAAAAACGGAACTATAGAATCCACAGCAATATCCTCAAGGAAGCTGCTGTTTTCGCCAGCCACTTTTTTAATCCTGCCTGAATTATATTTAACAAACCTCAGTGCAATCCGGATAAGATTCTCAATAAAATGGTTCAGGTCGGTTTGCGAAATATCGCCAGTCCGGATTTTTTGTAAATCTGAATAAAAACTCATCAGCCCTCTATACAAAAACCCGCTAGAAATTTAAGCATAATATTACTTTTAGCAAAACGGGCGAACTCAGGCTAAAAAGACCCCATTTCGGGAGAATTAAGCGTTTAATAACCCTATATTACCAAATAAACTTGTTTCAGAGCAAATAAACGAATAAATTCCATTCGCCCTCAAACGTGTGTTATTCAGAGAAGTAATTCCGAAATTCCCAATGTGCTCCTTTGAAGATTTGATGATGCTTATTCAGCAAATTCAAAAAGAAAAATGAGAAATTTGAATAAATCTTCATTAAGGTCTATCTACTTATTATTATTTGTCTGCACTATCCCTTTAGCCGCGCAGCAGATTCGTTTCAGGCATCTTAGTATCGACAACGGTCTCTCCCAGAATGCCGTTCTATCTATTATCCAGAACAGACAGGGTTATATGTGGTTCGGTACAAAAGACGGACTCAACCGGTACGATGGGTATACTTTCAGGGTATTTCAGAACGATCCGGCCGACACCATTTCCATATCATCAAATTATATCTCTTGCCTTTTCGAAGACAGCCGGGGTAGGATCTGGATAGGAACATTAAACGGGAGTCTGGATCGATATGAGCCTGTTGATGAAAAATTTACAAGGTTCACTATCCCCGGTAACGAAAACCGCGTTACAGCTATAGAAGAGGACTATGCCGGAAGACTATGGTTCGGTACTGAAGGAAATGGGGTGTTCAGATTTTCGCTTGACTCCCCTCCTGCTTTACCAAAAATAGAGCATTTCTATCATTCTTTGAATACAGGATCTATCAGTAGTAATTTTATCTCATCGATCCGTTCCGATTTAAAAGGAGTCGTATGGCTGGGAACAGCAGCCGGATTAGATAAGTTTGACGAAAAACAGAATTCGTTCAGACATTATAATATTGAAACCAGGAGTCCTGATGCCCCTCCCTACCCCCCTTATAACGGGGTTACGGCTATCAAACAACTGAAAGAAGACACTCTCTGGCTCGGAACTCCAAGCGGCCTTGTAAAATTTAATACCGCCGATGGCGTTTACAGCTTCTTCCCGCATCACTACACCGTTTTCCGGTTCGGCTGGGGAATAATTTCAGATATAATCGTGGACAACAACGGAGGTCTGTGGCTTGCCACACCTGGTGAACTGATGCGTTTTGATCCCTCGTCCGGGCAATACACCTATATTACGAATGACCCGCTGGATCCGGGCTCTATAAGTTATAATTCAGTATCTGCCATCTGGTGCGACAGATCAGGGATAATCTGGATTGGAACCCCCGGGGCCGGAATAAATATTTATGATCCGAAGGCAAACCGTTTTTCTCTTCTCAGACGTAAGACTGAAACCGGCTCGAGGGTTACAGGGTTCAGCGTACGGGCAATTTGTGAAGATAATGAAGGCAATATATGGATAAGTACCGACGTACTGTATAGATGGAACAGGAAAACAGGGGAACTTAAGAGTTACGAGACATCCTCTGTGCGACCCGATGATTTCGGCAATACAGGTGCATGGTCAATTGCAAAAGATAATAGCGGTATTCTTTGGTTTGCAACTTCTCAGGGATTGTTCAGCTATGATCCTGCTTCAGAAAAAGAACGGCTGTATAAGTATGATCCTAAAGATAGTTCGGGATTACCTGAAAAGGAGATTGATGCGGTATTCGTAGATAATCACGGACACGTGTGGATTGCCTCCGGGTATTACTTCAGCGAGCTTGTCGATATCAGCCGGGGAAAGTTTATACACTACCGGTATAATACAAGCAATACTCGGAATGTTGCAGCTCATCCTGCTGTTTATCAGGATAAGAACGATATTTTCTGGATAGGAACAGATAATGGATTGTTCAAATTTGATCAGAAGTTAAAATCGATCGATACATTCAAAAATGATCCGTCTAACCCCCGGAGCCTCGATAATAATTATATTAAATCTATTTGTCCCGATCCCCGTACTCCCGATAAATATCTATGGATTGGAACGGCCGGCGGCGGATTAAATAAATTCAATAAAATAGAATCCGCTTTTGATCATTTTACTACAAAAGACGGACTCCCCAATAACGTTGTTTATGGAATACTTTCGGATTTAAAAGGAAATCTCTGGCTCAGTACTAATCACGGCCTCTCTTCATTTAACCCTGCCTCGGCTGTCTTTAAGAATTTTGATGTTCTTGATGGTCTACAGAGCAATGAATTTAATACTAATGGTTTTTATAAGAGTAAAAGCGGAGAGATGTTTTTCGGAGGCATCAAGGGATTAAATTATTTTCATCCCGAAGACGTAAAGAACAACCCTTTTATACCCAACATTGTTATTACAAGTTGCGAGGTTCAGAACCAGTCATCTGAAACCGGAAATCATGCACCTGTAATTAAAACTCTTACAGGTACCTCAGAAGTAACTTTATCTTACAAAGAGGATATAATCCGTATTGAATTTGCATCGCTTGATTTTTCTGCTCCCGAAAAAAACAGGTATTCATACATGCTCGAAAACTTCAATGATAACTGGGTAAATGCAGGGACACATCATAGTGCAACTTTCACTCACCTTCCCGCAGGCAAATATATTTTCCGGGTCAGGGGCTCCAATAATGATGGTGTGTGGAATGAAAAAGGTGCGTCATTAACGATTATTATTTTCCCTCCCTGGTGGCAGACGTGGTGGGCATTCTTAATTTACGGACTGCTCTTTCTATCAGGCCTCTATTCGCTGCGAAAGTACGAATTAAACCGGATGAACCTTAAGAACCAGCTGAAGCTGGAGAAAGTGGAATCGGATTCGCTTCGCCATCTGGATCAGCTTAAAACAAGGTTCTTCGCGAATATTTCACACGAGTTCAGAACCCCGCTTACCTTGATACTGGGGCAGGTTGAAAGTGTTCTTTCACTTGATATCGGAACCAAAGCAAAAGGAAAGCTTCATATTGCAAACAGGAATGCAAGGCGGCTTCTTACGCTCATTAATCAGCTGCTTGATATATCAAAAATTGAGGCAGGCAGCATGCAGCTTAAAGCTGAGCAGCATAATATAGTTTCATTCCTTAAGAGTCTTTTTTACTCATTTGAATCGCTTGCAGATACAAAGCAGATCACCCTGAAATTTGAATCGGAGCTAGTTAACATTCCCGTCGTTTTTGAACCGGATAAGATGGAGAAGGTATTTTACAATCTCTTCTCAAATGCTTTTAAATTCACTCCGCCGGGAGGTACTATAACAGTGAAAGCAGTTAGTTCGAATACATCGGCAGTGATATCCATAAAGGATACCGGATCAGGAATACCGGCTAACAGGATGAATAAGATTTTCGACAGGTTTTACCAGATGGATAATTCAAGTACAAGGGAACATGAAGGTACAGGAATAGGACTGGCTCTTACCAAAGAATTAATTGAGCTGCATAAAGGAACCATCAAAGTAAAAGGCGAAACCGGTGAAGGTGCGGAGTTTGTTATTACCCTTCCACTCGGAAGTCTAACTGTTCATAAAGTATCCCTGGATGCTGTTCCTCATGATAACGTCTTTGATGAAATCATTACGGAGCCAGGTAACGATATACAGGATGAAAATTTAATAAGCGGAGGAAACGGAGAAGACAGAGAAGGTGAAATAATTCTGATTGTAGAGGACAATGCCGATGTACGTAACTATATAAGGGAGCAGCTGGAGACCGAATTTATCATTATAGATGCCCGGAATGGAGAGGCTGGAATAGCAAAAGCCCGCGGAATTGTACCTGATTTAATTATTACAGACGTTATGATGCCTAAAATGAACGGTTACAGATTTAGTCAGGAGATAAGAAAAGATGAAAGAACCAGCCACATCCCGATAATTATGCTGACCGCGAAAGCGGGACTTGACGATAAGATAGAAGGACTGGAAACCGGGATTGATGCTTACCTTACAAAGCCATTCAGCACCAGGGAAATGAAAGTAACAGTAAAAAATCTTATCCAGCAGCGTAAGGAGTTAAGGAGAAGATTCAGCCGCGCTACATTAATAAAGCCTTCAGAGGTGTCAGCAGTTTCAGCAGATCAAGTCTTCCTTCAAAAAACAATGCAGCTAATAGAGAAACATTTTTCTGATGACCAGTTTGGAGTAGAATTACTGGCCTCAGAAGCAGGAATGAGCGTTTCTCAGATGAACAGAAAACTGAAAGCACTGATAGACCAGCCTGCGGGTCAATTGATCAGGTCGCTTCGACTTCAGAGAGCCGCTGAACTTCTTAAACAAAATAGCGGAACGGTGGCCGAAATATGCTACCAGGTTGGATTTAACGACCAATCGTACTTTTCAAGAGCCTTCAAGAAACAATTCGGCTGCAGTCCAAGCGACTATAAGAAGATTGCAGATTAAAAACATATATTTTTCAATTTTCCCATCTTCAGTTCTAAAAGTCCTAACTTTTGCGTTTATAGTGCAAGAAATGGCCTCTTTTTAAACTTACCTTTGTACTGTCTCAACAAGAACTTAACTATCAATCATCATACTTACTTTTATGGTAATGCTTAAAAAGGCAGCTATCCTCAAAGGTGACGGGACTATCGTATTTGAAAATGGCAGGCGTTTAGAATGGAATGACATCAGCGAAATCCATTCCCCTGATCTTCCACCTTCAATAAGAGTGGAATTTATGCTCTCATTTAAGGAGAACGATCTGCTCCTGGGAAGCGGCGGATTTGTCTGGGCCACATACAGCGTCAGCCAGGCAGAAATAATACAGAGTACCCTTCTTGCACAACACATAAATGCTGAAATAATATCTATAGCGGCCTCAGAAAAGAAATTATATGCAATACGGGTAATAAATGAAAGCGATGTAGAAATTTCAGTGAATTTTATCTGGCAGGGTCGTGATGGATTGAGACTTAAGCCCGACTGGGTTTACCCGGCAGGTGAAAGAAATGCAAGTTTTGAACAATGGCTGGGTGGAAGGGATTGACTATTGAAGATTGAAGATTGAAGATTGAAGATTGATAAGAATAGATTTTTGCTACTAAGCAACTAATACAATAACAAACCGAAAGGTATCATATATGAAAGCTCTGTTAACAGCACTTTTTTTAATTGCTCTTTTTATTTCAGTTAATTCCTCTGCATATGCACAGGAACAACAGAATAATGTGGTCGTAATGACCAATTTCGAAAGAGCATTCCCTGATAACGGTACAGCAAGTGAGCTGGATTCACTTGCGCAAATAATGATGGATAATTCATACAAGAATAATCCACACGTTATAAGTTATGGAGTGGTTCGTCATTTTTGGGGACACGACAGCCGTGATTTTATTCAGATGATCACTGTAAAAAGCTTTGAAGACATAAATAAAGCTGAAGCTGAAGGCAACACAGAGTTTATGAAGGCTATGCCGAACAAGGCCGACAGAGAGGCATTCGGTAAAGCCTACAGCAAATATTTCACCGGAAAACACTCGGATGAAATATATTCCCAGGTGGTTTCTAGTAATAAATAGACTGCACGAGTTTCTAAAGGAGATAACCCCGGTTATCTCCTTTTATTTTTATCTCACAAATTAAAGGAACAGATCTATGAAAAAACTAACTCAAATATTTTTTGCAATGTTCGTTTTATTGCTGTTGTCAGGCAGCAGCTTTGCACAGCAATGGTCTGATGCACAGAAAGATGTATGGTCAGGAGTTGAGAAATACTGGCAGGCATCATCTTCAGGTGATGCAGCCGGATTTATGTCATACTTTGATGACAGTTATATGGGCTGGAGCAACCAGACCCGCGTACCGATGAGTAAGGCAAATACAGCCAAGTGGATAACACAGGATGTTAAAAACAGTACAACCCTGGTTTATTCGATTACCCCGCTGTCTATCTGGGTAAAGGGTGATTTTGCTTATGTACATTATACTTACGAAGAACTTAGTAAGAACACGGAGACAAACAAGACAACGCCGAGAGCCGGCACCTGGACTGACATACTAATGAAGGAAAACGGAAAGTGGATGCTTATTGGCGATCACGGCGGAAGAACTTCCGGTGGCGGTAATAATTCGGATGACTAAACAAACCAGAGAAACTGAAAAGTTTGTGTGGTAAACCAGAAGATGCCATCCCGGTGAATGCTGTTGGGGTGGCATCTTCATATTAATAGAGTTACGCTGACACTTAATGAAAAAGAATATACAACGATCTAAACCCGAACAGAAAGTCTCTGAACTTGAAAAAGAGTTAGACAGAAAAAACCGCGAACTTGAAATAGAAGCAGCTCTTGAAAGAGTTAGAACCGTTGCAATGAGTATGCAGAAACCTAATGATCTGCTGAAAATATGCGAAGTTTCATTTAGAGAATTTGTAAAGCTGGGCTTTACCAGTATCCGTAATGTTATAATTCATGTACCTGACGATAAAAAAACCTTTTTTATGGATTATGATTATTCAGATTCAATGGGCGGGGAAATAACCAAAATAGATTATGGTTCTCATCCTATTGTGGATGAATATATGGAAAAGATTAATAGTGCTAAAGATGCTTATTTCGAAGTTTTAATTACAGAAGATCAGCTGAAAGGATGGAGAGAATTCAGGAAAAGGACAGGTCAGTACGACGATCCCAGATTAGATGAGGCAAAAGCCCTTTATTATTATCTCTTCTCAATCGGAATCGGAGATATTGGGATCTCAACATTCAAACCTATTGATGAATCACAAAAAAATATTCTTAAAAGATTCAGAAATGTTTTTGATCTGGCATATCGCAGGTATACTGATATAACCAGGGCAGAAACCCAGGCAAGAGAAGCAAATATTGAAGCCTCTTTGGAAATAGTCCGTTCGCTTGCCCTGGGTATGCACAAGAGTGAAGAAGTTGGTAATGTAACCGACAGGCTGTTTGAGGAACTTAATAAAATAATTTCAAAAGTAATCGGCTGTTCAGTAGTAGTAATTGATGAGGAAAAAGACAGATGGGAAACCTGGCGGGCGAGAACAAAGATGGCTGTTAAACCATTTGAAATTGTTTCTTATAAAAGTTCTATTGAAGCAATGAAAAATAATATACCCGAGTGGTTTCCGGAGTTTTATGCGGGTCTTGGTTCAAAAAACTCACGCTTAGTCAAGGAAATGTCAGGGGAAAGACGCATTCACTTGTTAAATTCGATGGCTGAGCAATATGCGTATTCTGATAAAGAAAGAGCGAGATTATTAAATATAACTCCTGAAAAATTTACTGCTCACTTTCTTTTTTTCAAGCTGGGCTATTTGGCAGTGATTACTGAAGAGCGGCTGTCCGAAGAGAATTTAGCTGTTTCAAAAAGATTCGTTGAAGTTTTTGATTTTGCTTATACTCGCTTTGTGGACATAAAAAGAGCGGAAGCGCAAACAAGGGAAGCAGAAATTCAACTCGCATTGGAAAGAGTTCGTGCCAGAACGATGGCAATGCACAAAAGCGATGAACTGGCTGAGGTGGCAGCGATCGTATTTAAACAATTAACGGATCTCGGAATTCAGCATTTTGCCAGCGGGTTTTCAATATTTGATAAGGATAAACAATCGGCGCGGATGTGGTTATCCTACCAAGATGACATAACACCGAAGCCATTCCCAGTAGATTTTAACGCAAGTCAGATATTGAAAAGAGTATATAATGCCTGGAATGAAGGTAAGCCTTTTTATTTAAATCAAGCTTCCGGAAAAGAATATATCCAGCATATTGAATTCCTTAAAAGGGTTTTTGGCAAACGTGTTAGTCAATTTTTAGCCTCAACGAAAAAGAAATTTACAGATACCGGAAAAGAAATGCCCGATGAAATGGTAATGCACCACACTTTCTTTGCCTATGGATCATTGATCTTAACTAATATTACACCGATTAAAGAGCAGCATATACTAAATCGTTTCGCAAAGGTATTCGAACAAACCTATACCCGTTTCCTCGATCTGCAAAAAGCAGAAGCACAGGCAAGAGAAGCACAAATAGATGGCGCACTGGAGCGGGTACGGGCTCGTTCCATTGGTATGCATAAAAGTAATGAGTTAAAAGATGTGGTTAGGTTGCTCTACAAAGAATTTCGAATACTTGTAACAGATATTGATTCTGTCAACATCCAGCTAAACCTGAATTCCACAAAAGATATCCATTTCTGGGCTTCGGTAGAAGAAGACATTTACCCGGAATTATATCATTTGCCGTACTCTGGCTTACCGATGTTTGAAAAAGTCAATAACGCTTTTAACTCACCCGGAGACGGATTTTTGGATTATTTACTGAACAGAGAAGAAAAAGATGCCTTCTTCAGAGAAGTATTCAAGATTCAGCCTGTTCCCCCCAAGAGAGTAAAAATGATAGAAAATGCAGAAGGAATGGTTATGATGGGCTGCTTTCATAAGCATTCAGGAATTGATATAGTGCGCTACAATCTCAAACGTTTTAGTGAAGAAGAAAAGGAAATAGTAAAACGGTTTGCTGCTGCATTCGAACAAACCTATATCCGTTTTCTCGATCTGCAAAAAGCTGAAGCACAAACCCGTGAAGCAGTGAAGCAGGCTTCTCTGGACAGAGTGAGAGGTGAAATTGCGAGTATGAGGACTGCAGAAGATCTTAATAGAATAACCCCCCTTATCTGGCGTGAATTAAAAACACTCGAGGTTCCGTTTATACGATGCGGTGTTTTCATAATAGATGAAGATAATGCCGTAACACGAATATATTTAACAACACCGGAGGGAAAATCACTCGGTGTACTCAACTTACCTTTCAATTCAAATGAACTTACAACTAACACAGTACAATACTGGCGGAAAAAAGATGTTTACAAAGAGCACTGGGATAAACAGGCTTTCATCAACTGGACAAAATCGATGATGGAGCTTGGACAGGTTCAGAACGCAGAAACTTATCAGGGATCTTCGACTCCGCCGGAATCGCTTTATCTTCACTTTCTACCTTTCGCACAGGGAATGCTTTATGTTGGTAATATCTCCCCTCTTACTGAAGAAAAACTTGATCTGGTTAAAACTCTGGCAGAAGCATTTGCGATTGCTTATGCCAGGTATGAAGACTTTAAAAATCTTGAAGAAGCAAAAAACAAAATTGAAATTACTTTGGATGAATTAAAAGCAGCGCAGGCACAGCTGGTTCATTCTGAAAAGATGGCCTCGCTTGGTGAACTTACTGCAGGCATTGCACACGAAATAAAAAATCCTCTAAATTTTGTGAATAACTTCTCTGAGATCAGCGGCGAATTATTAGATGAATTAGATGAGGAACTAAAAAATAATAATAGGGAAGAAGCAGCTGATATTCTTAAGGATCTCAAACAAAACCTGGAGAAGATCAATCAGCATGGAAAGCGTGCCGATTCAATTATTAAAGGTATGCTGCTCCACTCCAGGGGTACCGCCGGAGAAAAAGCCCCTACAGATATAAATGATCTCCTTGACCAGTATGTTACTCTCGCTTACCACGGAATGAGGGCACAAAATAAAGAGTTCAACATAACTATTGAAAAAAATTATGATAATACAATCGGAAAAATAAATGTTGTTCCCCAGGATATCTGCAGGGTCTTCCTGAATCTTATAAACAACGCCTGCTATGCAGCATTTGATAAAAAGAAAGCAAGCGGCGATGACAATTTTTATCCCGTACTAAAAGTTACAACGATAAATATGAATGATAAAGTTGAGATAAAAATTGGCGATAACGGCTGCGGAATTCCCAAAGGCAATTTGGATAAAATATTTCAGCCTTTCTTCACTACCAAACCTACCGGAGAAGGGACCGGGTTGGGATTATCGCTCAGCTATGATATTATTACAAAAGTACATGGCGGTACTCTAGCCGTTAAGACGGAAGAAGGTAAGGGTTCAGAGTTTATAATAAATTTGAACATTTGAGATAAATTTATGGAAAGTAAATTATTAAAAATCTTTTTCAGTGCAGCAGCCATTTGTGTACTGCTCATTTTGAGCATATCCTATATAAGCTATGCACAAAGGAATTATCTCTTCGAAGATATCTCAGTCCCTGAAGGACTCTCAAATTCTACCGTGAATTGTATCTTCCAGGACAGCAACGGGTTTATCTGGGTTTCAACTAATGACGGGCTTAACAGGTATGATGGAAACAGTATAAAAGTATTTAAAAATGATCCGAATGATTCCACTACACTGCCGACCAACGACTGCTACGCTATTGCAGAGGATTCGGACGGATTTATCTGGGTTGGCGCGTCCAATAATACTATTGCAAAATTCGACCCGAAAAATGAAACTTTTCACGGCTATCACTTAGAGACTGCCGGCATAACTAAAATATCATATTCTTATTTCGCACTTTTAGATTCGAAAGGAAATCTGTGGTTTGGGTCCACGTACCACGGGATACAAAAATTCAACAAGTCATCAGATAAATTTGAACAGGTACATCTGGATGCAAATAATAAAAATACACAATGGGGTAATATCTATAGTATAATTGAATCAAAAGATGGTCAGATCTTAGCAGCCGATTATGCAAACGGGATAAAAGTATATAATGAAAAGCTTAATTCATTCCAGCCGTATTATCTCAATGGAAATTTCAGTCCGGTTGAAATTCAACTTATCTATGAAGACTTAACCGGAAATTTCTGGTTTGGCGGCAGAAACCAATTAATAATATTTTCTCCCTCTGATCATGCTGCTGAAGATTTGGATTTATTCAGTCTGATCAAAAACCCTACGACATATGATAACATCACTGGAATTATGCAGGATAATGAGGGTTACATATGGGCAAGTGTTTATTCGCAGGGTCTATATCGGATTGGACTTAAAACAAAAAAAATCGAAATAATCAGTTATAGTAATAGTGAATTAAACACTTATGGGCGGGACGTAATTAATAACATTTATAAAGATAAATACGGAGTTATCTGGCTTGGGATCTGGGGGAAAGGCCTTATTAAATTTGACCCGCTTAGAGAGCCATTTAATTTTTATAAGTTCTTAAACGGAGATATAGCAAACTCAGGTGCTGATTATCCTACAGTATTTGCGACTTCGCATCAAAGTAATGAACTCATCATTGGAACATCCAAAAAGGGATTGTTTGTTTACGACCTTGAAAATCACAGGCTGAATAATCTAAAATTCAATAATGACAATGCAGATGTTACGCAGGGCACCATAAATATTCAGGGACTTGCTGTTGATAATGAAGGTAATAAATGGTTTGCGTATAATAATTTTGGTCTGCACAAAATTGATAAGAATAATTCACTGAACGCCTTTCGATCACCCTATATAAACCGAACTTCAAGTTATTATATAAATTCTCTGATAATCGGTTCATCGGATAATATCTGGATGGCTTCAAGACAGGGATTCGAGAAATATAACCCCTCTCTGAAGCGATATACGTTCTTACCCACAATTATGACTAAACCAATGAGTCAGGAACTTTCGCAAAAGATACATAAAATTGCCGGCTCACAGGAACCGATAGCCTCAATATTAAAAGTTGGTGAAGCCTCAAACCTGGAAAAATCGTTCTCCCTTAATTCCGACCAAAAAGTTCTGATAGTTTGTCTCGGTGAAGGTCAGATGGATGTAGGCGTCGGTCTCTCGGATGCCGGATCACTATTAGGCGAAGACGGCAGTACAATCTGGTCACTGAATGATCTTTTTAAAACCTTCAATGACGGGGGCGGATATAAAAACCGGATCGGCTTCGGCTGTTTAAATCTGAAAAAGGGTAGCTACAAAATCAGGTATGCATCAGATGTGGGCCACTCTTACGGAACCTGGAACGTAATTCCCCCTCCCGATTCCTTATGGTATGGAATTCAGGTTTTGAGCTTATCGGAATCTGATTATAACAGTATCAGCCGGATGAATGAAAAAGAAATTAACTCCGACAAATTTATGCCTATGGAAGTAGGTACAAGTATTGAATTTAGTAAGCGGTTCAATAATGTTCTCTGGCTGGGTTCTACGCAAAGCGGCTTCTTTAAATATGATTTATCGACAGGCGATTTTAAGCAGTATAATTTCGATTCCCGGAATGTCAGTTCTCTAAACAACTATATCAATTGTATTTTTGAAGATAGCAAAGGAATTGTCTGGATCGCGACAGGAAATAGTTTATTAAGATTTGATCCCGCGTCTGAAAAAATTAGTAAGTTCGATCAAACAGACGGACTCCCATCCAATCAAATAAATTCCATTATCGAAGATTCTGAAGAGAACCTTTGGATCAATACCTCAGCAGGATTATCCAAACTGAATAAAAATGATCCTGAAAATAAGTGGAATTTTGTCAATTTTGATACTCAGGACGGGCTTCAGGGATTTACAAACAGCAAAGCAGCCTGGATAGATAAAGACGGCGAGATATTTTTAGGAGGAGTCGATGGGTTTACACATTTTTATCCCGGGAAGATTAACGAGATCAAGCCGGATATAGTTATAGAGGACATAAAGGTTTCTGATATTTCGCTTAAATCAGATTCCTCTGCAGTCAGGATTGATAAAAGCGTAATGATGCTTGATGAACTTAATCTTTCCTACACGCAGAATAATTTGTCCTTTGAATTTGCTTCGATTAATTACTCCCGACCGGAAAAAAATAAAATTATGTACAAGCTGGAGGGCTTTGATAATCACTGGCTGTCAAACGACCGGTATTTTGCTTCATATACTAATCTTACACCCGGTAAGTATACATTCATGGTTAAAGGTTCAAACGGGGATGGAATCTGGAACGATGAAGGAAAATCAATAAAGATACTTATCGCTCCCCCCTGGTGGAGAACTACTTTTGCTTACCTTGGCTACTTTTTCTTGTTCGGATTTATGGTTTTTGGTGTCGATAGATTTCAAAGACGACGTCTAATCGAAAAAGAACGAACCCTGGCAAAAGAAAAAGAGCTGGAACAGGCAAGGGAAATTGAAAAAGCCTATAAAGAATTAAAGACTACGCAGGCACAACTTATTCACTCAGAAAAGATGGCTTCACTCGGAGAGCTTACAGCTGGTATAGCTCACGAAATTAAAAATCCATTAAACTTCATAAATAATTTTTCTGAGATAAGTAACGAACTGCTGGACGAAATGCAGATTGAATTAAACAATAACAGCAGAAGCAGCCAGGGTGTGAATGAAATAATTAAAGATTTGAAACAAAATCTTGAAAAAATTACTCAGCATGGAAAGCGGGCTGACTCGATAGTAAGGGGAATGCTTCTCCATTCAAGAGGAACTACCGGCGAAAAAATCCCTACAGATATAAATGATCTTCTCGATCAATATGTTAATCTCGCGTATCACGGAATGAGAGCACAGAACAAAGAATTTAACATAACCATTGAAAAAGATTATGATGAATCACTAGGTAAAATAAATGTTGTACCGCAGGATATCAGCAGGGTCTTCTTAAATATAATTAACAATGCATGTTATGCAGCTTATGATAGAAAGAAAAAAAGCAGCGATAACAACTTCTCCCCCATCTTGAAAGTTTCAACAAAAAATTTAAAAGATAAAATAGAGATAAGGATTGTTGATAACGGCAGCGGAATTCGTAAAGATATTTTAGATAAAATATTTCAACCGTTCTTTACAACGAAACCGACAGGCGAAGGAACAGGGCTCGGCCTTTCACTCAGCTATGATATTATTACAAAAATGCATAACGGTAAGATCAGATTTGAGACCGAAGAAGGAAAATTTACAACTGTCAATATTTCACTGCCAAAAACCTGATATGCGTTTAATGAGAATAAAATATATTGCTTTAACGTTCCTGATTCTCTCTTTTGCGGCGAGTTCATTCAGCCAGACTCCGGGTTATAAAAATAAGACGATAGGTCATCCTTTTTTTAACTATTTCAGTCCAAAAGAGTACAAATCAGAACCATCAAATTGGTGTATAGTTCAGGATAAACGCGGGGTTATGTATTTTGGTAATGAAAAAGGGATATTAGAATTTGACGGGATATCGTGGCGAAAAATAAAAGTACCGTTTTCGTCATCAGTTCGTTCAATGACTATTGATGGCAGCGGCAAAATTTACGTCTGCGCCTCATCGGATTTTGGCTACCTGGAACCTGATTCCGCCGGACGATTAAAATTCAAATCATTGCTTCCTTATCTCGATGTAAAATACCGCGAGTACGGCGAAATGTGGGATGTTATTTCTTCCTCAAAAGCAGTTTACTTTAAAACAAAAGATAAAATTTTAAGATGGAATGGAACTGATATTAAGGTATGGGATTCTGTTTACGCATTCAGATTATATAATATAAATGATAAAATATATTCCAGGAATAACGGCACCGGGTTGATGGTGATAGACGGAGATTCTATAAAGCTTATGCCTGATGGCGAGTATTTTTCTGACACCGGAGTATTCAACATGCTGCCTTTCGGGAAGGACTCTTCAACAGGAAGAGAAAGAATTCTTGTAACCACAAATGTTAATGGACTATTCTTATCTGATGGTTCAAAATTTTACCCATTTAAAACAGATGATGATTCGTTTTTGAAGGCTAGCCAGATTTACAATGCATGTATAACTTCACAGGGAAATTTTGCTTTTGCAACACAGAGGGGCGGCCTTATAATAATGGACCATCAAGGTCATTTTCTTCAGATAATTGATGAAAATGCCGGACTTCCAACAAATGTAATTTATGCCGTTCACAACGATAAGCAGGGAGGTTTATGGCTGGCTGCAAATAACGGAATAGTACATTGTGAAGCTTCCTCACCTTTATCAATCACGCCGTTAAACGGACTGGTTAAATATCCTTTTCACGCAATGTTACGCTTTAATGATAAATTTTATATTGCTGATGAGCTGGGTGTATTATTCCGGTCGAGTGGAAGATCTTCATTTCATATGGTAAAGGGAATAAATAAACCCGCTTATAAATTACTGGATTACCATGGAGATCTTATTGCTTCAACTAACGGGGGTGTCATACTTATAGATAACGAGAAATTACAGAAGAATTTATTGCAAGGTTCGACTAATATGACACTGCCTTCCAAATTCTTTCCCGAAAGACTTTATGCTCTGCATGGGGATGGACTCACAATACTAAAAGAGCATAAAACCAAAAACGAATTCGATCTTTATAATACAGATATCGATGAGGAATTAAACTCTGCGATTGAAGATAAAGACAGCAGTTTGTGGATCGTGAGTCTTGACGGTGGAATAATTCATGTAACAGATAAATTGGACAAACTACAACAGGGTATAGTTAATAAAATACATCACACCCGCTACCGAAAAGAATCTTTGCCCGGCTACGAATGGGAATTATATGATATTAATAATAAAGTACTTCTAGCAACAAACAATGGATTGTTCCGATTCGATAAGGAAACGGGAAATTTTGTACCAGATTCTACACTTGGTTCCGTGTTCGCAGATTCAAATAATATTGTTTTAAAAATCACAAAGGGTGAGAACGGTGATTTATGGATTTTAGCAAATATTGATGGTTCTACTGAGCTGGGTAAGGCAGAAGTGCAGAAAGATGGAAAATATAGCTGGCATCCCCTCCCTGTTTTCAGAAGATTAGATTTGAGCAGCGTTTCAGCGATGTATGCTGAATTTGATTCAGTTTCCCAGAAGGACAGATTATGGTTGAGCACAGATGAAGGATTGGTTTATTATAGTCCCAAAAGAATTAAAGAAGCTGATAGCAGCTATCCGGCCTTGATAAGAAAAATAGCACTTAACAATGATTCTGTAATTTATTACGGGGCAAGGCAATCAAGCATTCAGAATAAAAGCCTAATTCTACCTTTCAGCAATAACAACATAAGCTTTTTTGTTTCTTCTGTTGCTTTTGATAAACCTGAGGCTAACCAGTACCAGTTCTTCCTTGAAGGAAACGACGGAAGATGGTCGCAATGGACAACCGAATCCAGAAAGGAATTCACAAACCTTTCCAGCGGTGACTACAGGTTCCATGTACGTGCTAAAAATGTATACGGAATGATTTCACAGGAGGATACATTTGCTTTCACGGTTTTACCACCCTGGTACTTATCGTGGTGGGCTTACATCTTTTATGTTATTCTATTCATCCTTTGCATTTTTATAGCCGACAAAGTAATGCGTTCCATTGTGATTAGAAAAGAACAGGATAAAGCGAAACTCAGAGAAGCTGATTTAATAAAAAGACAGGCTGAAGAGCTGGAAACAGTGGACAGGCTGGTGCGTGTGATTAATAATGCTGATGACATCGATACCCTATTTGACTCTTTGTTGGAACAGACAGTTAGTTTCATTCCCAAAGCAGAAAAGGCAGCAGTTTTTTTACTTGAACACAATGACGGTAAATTTCATGCAGCCTTCACACTGGGATATAATATTGAAAAGCTTAAAGCGATTTCATTCAGTCCTGAAGAACTTAAAAAAAGATACACAGATAATTCAGAAGAATTAGAAAAAGGAATTTATATAATAAGCAATACTGAAAGTCTTTACGGTGATGAAAAGTTCGCCGGTATTAATAAAGCTTTATCAATGCTGGTGATGGCTGTTGAATGGGGAAACAGATTAGAAGCCTATGTTGTTTTCGATAGTTTTGCAGATAAAAACTCATTTGATGCCTCAACTGCAAGGATTCTGAGCCGGTTCAGGGAACATGCCGTTTCAGCAATATTAAAAGCACAATCAATAAAAGTACTTCAGGAAAAGAATGATGAGATTATTAAAACACAGGAGCAGCTTGTTACCCAACAAAAGCTGGCTTCATTGGGAGCACTAACAGCGGGAATAGCCCACGAAATAAAAAATCCATTAAACTTTGTAAATAATTTCTCGGAAATAAGCCGGGAAATTCTGGATGAGATGAAATCGGAGCTGATGAAAAATAACGTGGATGAAGTAATGTCGATCGCTAATGATCTAAAACAAAATCTGGAAAAAATAAACCAGCATGGTAAACGTGCTGATTCGATAGTTAAAGGCATGCTGCTTCACTCAAGAGGAACTGCAGGTGAAAAAGTCTCAACTGACCTAAATGATTTACTTGATCAGTACGTTGCTCTTGCCTATCATGGAATGAGAGCACGGGATAAAGAATTCAACATAACAATTGAAAAATATTATGATGAAACACTGGAAAAGATAAACGTAGTTCCCCAGGATATCAGCCGGGTATTTCTTAACTTAATTAATAATGCCTGTTACGCTGCAAATGAAAAGAAGCAGAGAGATAGAAATAATTTTTCTCCTTTACTTAAAGTTTCAACTATTAATTCGAAAGATAAAGTTGAAATAAGAATATGGGATAATGGAAACGGAGTGCCTGAGGATATTAAAGAACAGCTTTTTACTCCATTCTTTACAACTAAACCGACAGGCGAAGGAACGGGACTGGGTTTATCTCTGAGTCATGATATAGTTACTAAGATGCATGGAGGTAAAATTTCTTTTAAGAGTAAAGAAGGAGAGTTTACCGAGTTTTTAATAATAATTCCAAAAACGATTTGAGGACAAATTGAAACTTTTAGTAGTTGATGACGAAAGTGACGTCCAGTTTTTATTTGAGCAAATTTTCAGGCGAGAAATAAAAGCCGGTACGATGCAGATAAAATATGCGCTTAACGGAATTTCTGCTCTTAAATTATTGGAATCCATAGAAAATAAAAACGGTTATTTAATTCTCACAGATATCAACATGCCGGAGATGAATGGAATAGAACTTCTTAAGCATATTAAAGAAAGATATCCTGAGTTAAGAGTTATTATTATTACTGCTTACGGCGATGAGCATAATCGTAAAATCGCAAAAAACCTTGGGGCGGATGATTATTTTACAAAACCCCTTCAATTTGATCTTCTCAGAGATAAACTTGATCAACAGGATTCAATTTAAGGAGATGCGTATGTCTTATGCTAGAATATTAGTAGTGGATGATGAACCCGATCTGCAGGCACTGATCAGGCAAAAATTCCGGAATAAAATAAAAGCAAATGAATATGAATTTCGTTTTGCAGAAAACGGTGCAGAGGCCCTGGAGCTGATTGCTGATGATGGGGCGATTGATCTGATTCTGACAGACATAAATATGCCTGTGATGGACGGGCTGACGCTTCTATCAAAAATAAATGAACTGAATAAAAAAGTACTGAGATCGGTAATTGTTTCAGCCTACGGAGATATGGAGAATATAAGGACGGCTATGAACAGGGGCGCATATGATTTCGTAACCAAACCCATCGATTTAAAGGATCTGGAGATTACGATAGAAAAATCCCTCAAGGAAATCGAGCAGTATAAGATCGCCCTTTTGGCGCATGATACCCTGGTAGCTCTAAAACAGGAGCTTGATATAGCGACCGTGATCCAGACTTCAATGCTTCCCAAGACATTCCCTGCATTTCCCGATAGAAAGGAATTCGATATTTACGCTAAAATGATGCCTGCGAAAGAAGTGGGAGGAGATCTTTATGATTTCTTCCTGATTGACAGGTACAGACTTGGGATAGTCATTGGTGATGTATCAGGTAAAGGAATTGCTGCTGCTCTGCTGATGGCTGTATGTAAAACACTGTTGAAGGTAACTGCATGTAAAGGCATTCCTACCGACGCCGTTCTCTCAGAGGTAAGTAAAATTATATTTAGTGAAAGTCCTTCGAATATGTTTGTGACAGTATTTTACGGAATTCTGGATACAAGGAACGGGTCATTTGAATACTCGAACGGAGGTCATAATCCACCATACCTGTTTGCTGCAGACGGGAATATAAAAATGATTGATGATGCAGGGGGGCTGATGCTGGGGGTAATGGAAATGTCTGATTATAAATCTAATATTATTATGTTGAATCCCGGTGACAGTATTTTCTTTTACACAGACGGTGTGACGGAAGCTTTTAATGAGGATGAAGAGGAATTTGATAACCACAGGCTCAGTGCACTTCTTAATAACCAGGACGGGCCGGATACTGAAGAAATAGTAAACAGAATTTTCTCGGGGCTGAGCGAATTCACTGCCGGGGCGGATCAATCAGACGACATCACCTGTATGGCCCTGAAGTACCTCGGACATTAAACCGGGATTTTTCGGGATCGAATGTCCCTTTTTTGTATATTCAATTACTGACAGTTTATACATCCTTAAATTTTATCAATTTCAAAACAAATCCCGGAGGAACTGATGCAAAAATCTACCGGATTTCTTTTCATATCTGTGTTTTTACTTGTTTTTATTATAAATATTCCTGCTGCGGCGCAGGGCGATACTTTGTTTTATGAGCCGTTCGAGGATATGTCGAATTGGACCGCTGTAGGTCCTCTGGGCCAGCAAAACTGGTCGATTGTCAATACAAACAGTGCCGGAGGATACTCCGCTCCAGAGGTGCGTTTCACCTGGGAATTCCTGTTTACCGGCGACTCATACCTCCTTGCCTCCCCTGTATTTACAGGTACATCCGGACATAACATGGAATTGAAGTTTAATTATTACGAGGATTACTGGTCAAATATTGTTTACGTGGGCGTAGCTATTACCGGCGACGGCGGGAGCTCATACACTTCCATTTGGGAACTGCAGGCCAGCGGAAATTCGGGTCCGGAGGAAGTAACGGTCGACTTTACCGGCATCGACAATATGCAGATTGCCTTATATTATACAGGCGATGCAAATGATATTGACTGGTGGTTTGTTGATGACGTGACTCTGATAGACCTTGATGCTGTCCCGGTTGAGCTTTCTTCATTTACCGCCGCAGCTGCAGGCGGAAGCGTAGTGCTAAACTGGAGAACAGCAACCGAAACAAATAATAAGGGATTTGAGATTGAGCGGCAGAAAGCAGTTAATGAATACCTGAATGAATGGGAAAAGATAGGATTTGTTACAGGCAAGGGTACTACAACTGAACCTGCCGCTTATAGTTTCTCAGACGGCGGTTTAACAAATGGGAAATATTCTTACCGACTGAAGCAGGTGGATTTTGACGGCTCATTTGCATATTCAGATGTTGTGGAAGCAGAGGTTAAAGCTCCGGCTGAATTTTCACTTAAACAGAATTATCCCAATCCGTTTAACCCTTCTACTAAGATCGGCTTTAATCTTCAGGTTGACGCGAAGGTGACATTGAATGTGTATAATGTACTCGGTCAAAAAGTTACTACATTAATAAATGGTAATTTAACTGCGGGTGAAACAGAGGTTGCCTTTGATGCCTCAGTATTAAACAGCGGGGTTTATTTTTATCGGGTGGAGGCCACAGCCGCGGATGGGAAGAAGTTTTCTTCGGTCAAGAAAATGATCCTCACAAAGTGAGAATTATTTAATATTGAAAATTGTTGACGATGTGGCTAAAGCCAGGATGATATCTTGTATTGTCTACTATCCGTCAGTTGAAACTGACGGCAATGGCACTGATCTATTATTTCCACGCGTCAGTTGAAACTGACGGCAATATACCCGGAATAATCGGTGTTGCCAGCAAGTGGAGGAGACGATGTGGCTAAAGCCAGGATGATATCTTGTATTGTCTACTATCCGTCAGTTGAAACTGACGGCAATAATAGGCACTGATCTATTATTTCCACGCGTCAGTTGAAACTGACGGCAATATACCCGGAATAATCGGTGTTGCCAGTAAGTGGAGGAGATGATGTGGCTAAAGCCAGGATGATATCTTGTATTGTCTACTATCCGTCAGTTGAAACTGACGGCAATGGCACTGATCTATTATTTCCACGCGTCAGTTGAAACTGACGGCAATATACCCGGAATAATCGGTGTTGCCAGCAAGTGGAGGAGATGATGTGGCTAAAGCCAGGATGATATCTTGTATTGTCTACTATCCGTCAGTTGAAACTGACGGCAATATACCCGGAATAATCGGTGTTGCCAGCAAGTGGAGGAGATGATGTGGCTAAAGCCAGGATGATATCTTGTATTGTCTACTATCCGTCAGTTGAAACTGACGGCAATATACCCGGAATAATCGGTGTTGCCAGCAAGTGGAGGAGATGATGTGGCTAAAGCCAGGATGATATCTTGTATTGTCTACTATCCGTCAGTTGAAACTGACGGCAATATACCCGGAATAATCGGTGTTGCCAGTAAGTGGAGGAGATGATGTGGCTAAAGCCAGGATGATATCTTGTATTGTCTACTATCCGTCAGTTGAAACTGACGGCAATGGCACTGATCTATTATTTCCACGCGTCAGTTGAAACTGACGGCAATATACCCGGAATAATCGGTGTTGCCAGCAAGTGGAGGAGATGATGTGGCTAAAGCCAGGATGATATCTTGTATTGTCTACTATCCGTCAGTTGAAACTGACGGCAATGGCACTGATCTATTATTTCCACGCGTCAGTTGAAACTGACGGCAATATACCCGGAATAATCGGTGTTGCCAGTAAGTGGAGGAGATGATGTGGCTAAAGCCAGGATGATATCTTGTATTGTCTACTATCCGTCAGTTGAAACTGACGGCAATATCTTGTATTGTCTACTATCCGTCAGTTGAAACTGACGGCAATATACCCGGAATAATCGGTGTTGCCAGCAAGTGGAGGAGATGATGTGGCTAAAGCCAGGATGATATCTTGTATTGTCTACTATCCGTCAGTTGAAACTGACGGCAATGGCACTGATCTATTATTTCCACGCGTCAGTTGAAACTGACGGCAATATACCTATATACTGACGGCAATATTCGCGGGGGAGTTCACCTAAATACTATACATCACGAAAAAGTTCCGGCAGAATTGGTATAATGAACATTATATATTAATGCCGGAACAATGAATGAATTTAAAATCCATATGGGGCGATACCACGTACCGCGTACTTATTATTATAGCCGGCGTACTCCTGCTTATCTTTCTGGCCGTAATAATATTTTCTGATCCCCTGCTGAATAGTCTAGTTAAAGATAAACTCGTTTCAAAAGCGAACTCGTCTAAAAATACCACGCTGCACATCGATGATATGAGCTATCATCTGTTTTCAAATTCGGTGGAGGCCTCGGATATTGAATTTTCATATAAAGATTCATCTGAAGCTGGAAGTTCATCCTACAAAGCAAGAATTCCTCATTTGAGATTTTCAGGGATCAACTGGTTTACAATTATATCCGGTTCGGGACTTTCGCTGAGTTCGGTTGTTATTGACCGGCCGGTGTTTCAGATTAACTCGAAAAAGAACAGCTCACAGAAAGATCAGGAGCAGGGTCAAAACAAAAAGACTAAAAGAGATACCCCCCTCTTTGATAAATCATTTGTCTCCGATTTACCCTCGCGTATAAACCCGCTGCATATCGACAATTTCGGAATACGTTCAGGAAAACTAATACATAGATCCGAGACTGATAAGGAAACCACCAGGGATACTATTAAGAATTTCAGCCTGGACATTTCAGGGGTAAAAATCGATTCGACCGTGAGCGATAGTTCGCTTAAATATATCATAGCAGACGGTTTTGATTTTGATGCGGAGAAAATCAAAAGGCTATATGTGAAGGGAGGAAACGAGATTAAACTTGATTCGATTTATGTTTCAGGGGAGGATTCTCTGCTATCGATAAAAAACTTTTCTTATCAACCGTTTCTATCAAGGCAGGATTACTTCGCTAGAAAAAAATACAGGACCGACAGACGGATATTCAGGTTCACACAGTTCAGGCTGGAGGGAATTGACTATGGGCGAATTGTTCAGAAAAAAATTTGTTATATCTCAAGAGCCGCGATGAACGATTTTTATATAGATATCCTTACTGACAAGCGGCTGCCGAAAGATCCATCATGCTGTCCCAAAATGCCGAACGAAATTTTGCGTGATATGACATTCGGTATAAATATTAAAAAGGTTGAGCTTACAGACGGAGAACTTTATGTAAAATCACTTCAGGATAACAGCGACACAGCTGCAGTAATACCATTTACAATGGTGAATGCGGAATTTTCAGATATAAGCAACATTAAAGGTAGTGATACGGAACTTAAGATAAAGGCGGAAGCTAATATGTTTGATGCAGGAAAGCTTACTATGCAAATGAAGATGGATCTGATATCAGACAAACTGAATTTCAGCAATAGAGGAAAACTTGATTCAATGACCATTAAAGCTATGAATCAGTGGCTGACCATTGAAAATCTCGTAAGGATTACAAAAGGGCAGATTTCACAGATCAAGTACTCAACTGATACGGAAGACGGTCTGGCACTTGCAAAGGTTACACCCGTTTACCGTAACCTCGAAGTTGAAATGCTGACAAAAAATAAAAAAGAGAAAAAAATAAAAACTTTCCTGGCCAATGCTATTAAGATGAAAGATGCAAACCCGAAGGACGATAAATTGAAAACCGGAAGTTTGTACTATAAGAAAAAGAGTGACGATGCCTTCCTGGATGTGTTATGGGTTCCGCTGAGGAATGCTCTCGGGAAAGTCGCGGGATTCTAACCGAACCATGTGACATTGCAAATTGAAGATTGAATATTTGAAAAGGAGAGTAGCAGATTGCAGATTCAATTTTCTATTTACAACATTAAATACTAAATATTTTCATCCTTCTTTTCTGTGGGCGGAAACGAAAATCTCATACATATTCGTTGTGCTGTTTAATCCGCAGCGCACTGAGCATGTAATACCGGGTTTATCAGATTGAAATTCATTTACAGACAGAGTATCAACAGTGAATCCTTTACTCACCATGTCTCCGATATATCCGTTAAGAGCCGCCTTGCAGCTTTTCTCTGTACCATACGACTGAGTGGCTTCAGCCTGGAAAATCCCGTTCTCGTCCGCAACAAATGATCTGCTTATGGCGGGCGACTTATAAAACATCATAACCATTGATTTGTTTGAATCATCTGTGTAAACCGGTTTCCCGAGGGACTTGATTAGTTGTGAGCGGCTTTTGCTGATATAGTTCTGCACATCCAGCTGCGGAAAAATTTCAGAATGGAATGCAAGTACCCCGAGAATTATCTGAAGAAACAGAAAATACCTTTTCATTTTGGTTTCCTCCCCAAATAAATTCATTTACATTAGCAAATATATAATGTATCCGGCTTAATTTCCTTATTTTTTTTCTTTTCGTTCTGAAGCGAACACTCGTATAAAGCAGAAAACTGTGAGAAAAATAATTGTTCCCCAGGCACCAATTAAAAAGATCCATCCGCTAAGTTCCATTAGTTTTCCTTTATGATGGTAAGTGCTAAGAGCATAGGATAAAAACTGCCTAGGCAAATGAGCATTGGACAAAGAGCATAACCCACGAAGGCTGCGGGCGGCAGGCAAGGTATTTTCAGGTTTTTTTTCATTATGAGTATAAGTATCTGAGGGAACATATTTAAGAATTTGGTAAGAAGCAAGAGTTGTTAATTGATGACGGATAATTTGAAATTGGTTGGGCTTCTTCCGGTCCCAACCTGCGGGATAACAGGGGCATAGAAGATTTCGAGGAAGATTATAAAAAATGCCGCCAAGAGGCTGGCGGCATATTCAAGTAAAATATTTACAAACCGATTTTGACTGTACCGAAGAATTCTCTTCCGGCACCGGGCTGGTATGCATTACCGCCTGGATCAGGTTCGGTGAATGCAACATATTTCTGATCACCAAGATTTCTTCCCTGCAGGATTATTTCTGCATTGAGTCCTGAAAGATTCATAGTATAACCTATCCGTGCACCAAAAAGAGTATAACCCGCCGCAGCTTCACTCTCATTCATCGTGGCTGCAGCCGGATTTTATTTTCACGTTGCTGAAGAAGAAGATTAAGCAAGTAGTCATAAATCAATTGGAACTTTAATTATTTAATTGTATTATCTCACCCATTCAGAGATAGGAATTAGCCAGGACTACACGGTCTACATTTGCCGGCGGCAGACAGATTACGTGAGTTCTGTGTGGATGATTCAGCGTCTTAAACTATAACCATAAACCTGTTGGGTGAAAATGATTTTAATTTCAAACAGAGTAATTGTTCTATCCGTTATCTTGATGCTGATAGGTAACTTGGTTCAGGCACAGCCAGTTAAACAGCCGGATGCAGCTGAGTTAGAACTATCAATTAAAAAGCTTAATGTGCTTGGCAGTGTATTATATATTGCCGCACACCCCGATGATGAAAATACTGCAGCGCTTGCTTATTTTGAATCAGGCAGATTGCTGCGGGCAGGTTATTGTGCAATGAACCGCGGAAGCGGAGGGCAGAACCTGATAGGCGATGAACAGGCTGATGAGCTGGGAGTTATAAGAACGCAGGAACTTCTTGCCGCAAGAAGGATCGACGGAGCAGAACAATTTTTTACACGCGCCGTTGATTTCGGCTACTCAAAAAATCCTGAGGAAACATTCGACATCTGGGGTAAACAAAAGATACTTTCGGACGTTGTCTGGATTATCAGGAAATTTCGTCCTGATGTAATCATTACACGATTCCCGGGTACAGGTGCGGGAGGGCATGGACATCATACAGCATCGGCCCTGCTGGCAAAGGAGGCTTTTAAGCTTGCCGGTGATCCTGCCAGTTTTCCTGAACAATTAAAGTATGTTAAAACGTGGCAGCCTAAAAGACTTTACTGGAATGCCTGGATTCCAAGAGGGAGCGGAAATCCTGATACAACCGGATTGCTAAAGATAGATCTCGGAAAGTATAATCCCCTGCTCGGTAAATCTTATACAGAAATTGCGGCGGAAAGCAGGAGTATGCATAAGAGTCAGGGTTTCGGAATGTCTGCAAGACGAGGAGAACAGGTTAACTATTTTCAGTATCTTGAAGGCGATTCAGCAACATCTGATTTATTTGAGGGAATTGATCTTAGCTGGAATCGTGTGAAAGGAAGTCAAAAAACCGCAGCTTTACTGGAAGCCGTGGAGCGGGAATATAATCCTGAAGACCCTTCTGCGAGTCTGCCTAAACTAATTGAAGCCTACAGTGAATTGAATAAACTGAATGACGATTACTGGGTCCCGTTAAAGAAAAAGGAGCTGCTGGATGTAATAAAAGCCGCAGCAGGATTATGGCTGGAAGCAGATGCTGAAGGCTATTCATATATTCCTGGTGATTCGGTAAAGATTTCTGCGTCGTTGGTTAACAGATCAGGCTATCCCATTAAATTAAAAAGTATTTCAGTATCCTATCAATCATCTCCCGACAACATTAACCGGCTATTAAGCAGAAATGAAATGCTGAAATATGATGAAGCCGCCGTACTTCCTGCCGATATATCTGTAACACAGCCTTACTGGCTCATGGAGCCTCACGGAAAGGGTGCATACACGGTTGACGACCAGAAAATGATAGGAAAAGCTTCAAATGATCCTCCTCTTACTGCTGTGTTTACTTTAAACGCCGGAACTACCGATCTTAATATGGAGGTACCTGTTTTATATCAATGGACCGACCCGGTACACGGTGAAGAGTACAGGCCGATTGTAATAACCCCTCCTGTTTCTATTACCCTTTCGGATAATATTTACCTGTTCACAGATAACACCTCAAAAAATGTAAATGTAAAATTAAAGAGCAATACGGGGAAAGCCCATGGAAAACTGCGCCTTCAGGTTCCTGACGGATGGAAGATTGAACCGGGACAATATGAATATTCAATCACCGGAAACGGACAGGAAAAAAACTTTACGTTCAATGTTACTCCTCCGGAAGGTTCTTCACAATCGACATTACAGGCCATAGCCGAAGAAGACGGGAAAGAAATAAGCCGGGGAACAGTAACTATTGATTATCCGCATATTCCGATACAGACATTATTCCCGCCGGCACAGGCAAAGCTTCTGCGGCTTAGTATAAATAAGACCATTAATAATATCGGATATATAATGGGCTCGGGGGATATGATACCTGAGTATTTAAGACAGCTTGGATATAATGTAAAACTGCTATCGGATGATGAACTTGATACTGCCGATCTGTCAAATTACGATGCTATTATTGCCGGAATACGCGCGTATAATACAAGAGATAGACTCACACAGGATCAGCCGCGGCTGATGGATTATGTGAAGGATGGAGGCACGCTGGTTGTGCAATATAATACAACTTCCAACCTGAGTATCGATAACATAGGTCCTTACCCCTTTTCGCTTTCTCATGATAGAATTACAGTTGAAGAAGCCCCGATAACATTTGTTAACCCTTCTCTTCCCGTTCTGAACTATCCGAATAAAATTACGCAGGAGGATTTTACTGATTGGGTACAGGAGAGAGGACTCTACTTTGCTGATAAGTGGGATCCCCGTTACCAGGTTGTGTTATCGGGCAGTGATCCCGGCGAGCAGCCGCTTGACGGTGGAATGCTTTATGCAGATTACGGAAATGGCGTATTTATCTACACAGGATATTCATGGTTCCGGCAGATTCCCGCAGGCGTTCCCGGTGCATACAGAATTTTTGTTAATATGATTTCGGCTAAGCAAAATGGTTCAAAAGCAAACTGAAAAAAAAGTACCTGAAGATACAGAAGAAAAACCTCCGGTTTTCAAAACGTGGAACAGCGTTTACGCATTGGTTTTTATTAATCTTATTATACTGATCATATTCTTCTACATATTTACAAAGGTTTTTGAGTGACCCTTATAGACTGGATTGTTCTTATAGGCTTCCTTCTATTTGTGACGGTTTATGGAGTCTGGAAAACCAGGGGAACGAAGGACATCGACGGTTACATGCGGGCCGGCAGAACAACCCGCTGGTTCACCATCGCCCTTTCAATAATGGCTACCCAGGCCAGCGCAATAACCTTTCTTTCCACACCGGGTCAGGCTTACGTTGACGGCATGAGATTCGTACAATTCTATTTAGGATTGCCGGTTGCGATGATAATTCTATCCATCACTGCTGTCCCCCTTTTTCACAAGCTGAATGTTTATACCGCGTATGAGTACCTTGAGAAAAGATTCGATTTAAAGAACAGAACTCTCGGAAGTCTTTTGTTTTTATCCCAGAGAGGATTAGCAGCCGGGTTCACAATATTTGCTCCTTCGCTCATTCTCTCAGTGATTATGGGGTGGGATATTGATCTGACAGTTATAGTTACCGGTACTTTAGTAGTCATCTACACCACCTCAGGCGGAACAAAAGCCGTTAACCAGACGCATATTCAACAGATGATTATAATTACACTGGGTATGTTTACTGCTTTTGTGATGATCTTTTTCCTGTTACCGAAAGATGTTTCCCCGTTAGATGCAGCCTACGTTGCGGGAAAACTTGGCAGGCTGAATGCTATAGATTTTTCTTTTGATCTGAACAACCGTTATACTTTCTGGTCAGGGATCATAGGCGGCACGTTTCTGATGTTATCCTATTTCGGAACGGATCAGTCGCAGGTTCAAAGATACCTTTCCGGGAGCACGGTGACACAAAGTCGGCTTGGGCTGCTGACAAACGGAATAATCAAAGTTCCCATGCAGTTTTTTATATTATTTGTCGGAGCCATGGTATTTGTCTTATATCAGTTCAATATCCCCCCAATCTTCTTTAATCCAAATGCTGTAAGTGTAGTGAAACAAAGTATTTATGCCGGACAATATAATGATCTGGAAAGTAAATACGAAAAAGTCCATACTGAGAAAAAGGAAAAACTTGAAGAGATGCTTGCTTCCATCCATTCCGGAAGAGATAAGAAAACAGACGAGCTGTTGGAGCAGGTAAGGAGAAAGCAGAAAGAGGCTAATTTAATCAGAAATGAGGCCGTCGATCTGATTCAGCAAGCCGATCCGGGAGCAGACAGAAATGATACAAACTATATTTTCATCAACTATATTATCAGCTTCCTCCCGGCCGGGATAATAGGGCTCATTCTGGCTGCTATATTTTCAGCTTCAATGTCATCTACCTCCGCAGAACTAAATGCGCTGGCCTCAACCACCGTTATTGACATTTATAAGCGGATGATTAAGAAAAATGCGGATGACAGGCATTACCTAAGAGTATCGAAACTTGCCACCGTTTTATGGGGAGCATATGCAATTACCTTCGCACTGTTTGCCAACCGGCTGGGATCATTGATAGAGGCGGTGAATATACTTGGATCACTCGTATACGGCACTATACTGGGAATATTCCTTGTGGCATTCTACCTGAAGCGGGTTACGGGAACTCCGACCTTTATTGCTGCGTTGATTGCCGAGCTTGCCGTGCTTTATTGTTATTTCTTCACCTCTATTCCCTTCCTGTGGTATAACGTAATCGGGTGTTTGCTGGTGTTAGGCATGGCAATGATGCTTAATCCCTTCTTTAGACTGAAAATTGAAAATTAAAAGAAAGTGTCCTACCATTTTTTTCGTTTTCTAATTAACTTTGCTTTAATGATTGGAGGGATTCAGTAAATGGAAGCAATCACATACACGCTGAAACCGGGGCAAACAAATTCTGAAGCCTACTACAGGGATGTCAGGGTTTTCGCGAAGGAAGTAGTTGAAGAAGCATCCAATACAATTACTCCTGTTATCTACGATTATATCAATTATTTAAAAACTTATAAACTGGAAGAACTCCGGGGACTGGAGGAGTATATCCTGGAGCTTTTAAGTTTCGGAGTGCTCTGGAGACAGTATGCTCCAAAAGCACTTCAGGTAAAGCATGCCCCATTTGTGACTATGGCGAAGATGGCCGAGTGGAGAAAAAAACATCAACAGATAAAACCTTATATCGACTTCGGGAGAGGTATTCTGCTTACTGCGTTTTTATTTCCGGAAACGAAGAACGAGCGCCCTGACGTCCCCACACTTGACCAGGTTGATCATGTCTGTAAATGGTTTGAAGCAACAGGTGAATTCAGAGAGCAGGCCCTTCGCTTTATACGATGGCGGGCATACTGGGGAACTAAAAGTGAATCCGAATTATTCAAAATATTCATGGTGATAGAAAACTTTACCGATTGGTTTAAAGAAGCTTCTGAAAAAGCGCTGGGCAAGTATACTGAGAACGTCGATGGATTCCTTGAAAAATCGAGGAAGAAATACAAATGGAGAGAAGATCGGGTATCCTGCACACGTTCACGGCTTGAGTACCATCTTAATATGGCAGGAGCAGAACTTTTAAATGATGCCTTCAGAAATGATTTTAATAAGGGAGAGAAAAAAGTTGTTCTGGTTCCAGGATGTATGCGCGGACGGCCGGAAGGCAAGTGCGAAGCTGTCAGAGTAAAGGAGGGGTTAATCTGTTCCGACTGTCTTCCCGGCTGCAGAGTAAACAGACTGCGTAAGGAGGGAAAACAAAGAACCGGGAGTGAAGCTTATGAGGTATATATTATTCCCCACGCTTCGGATCTCTCACTGTGGTCGCCTAAACCTGGTGAACCTATAAAGAGCGTGGTAGCTTCCGCTTGTGTTACTACGCTAGTTGAAGGAGGCTGGGAGCTGAAAAGATATAATGTGCCTGCACAGTGTGTCCTGCTTGATTACTGCGGATGCAGTAAACATTGGAATGAAAAAGGGATTACCACGTCTTTCAATATGAAAGAACTTCGGAGGAGAATTGCAAATTGAAAGATTGCAGATTAAGAATTCAACCTGCAATCTAATATCATAATTTCTGAATTAGCTAATTTGAAACAATCTTTTTAGCATCATCAATAATTGTGGATGCTTTCTTTTTTCCGTCTTTTAATATGCCATCCACTTTATCTTTTCCTGTTTCGACCAAATCATTTACGTTATCCAGTATATCATCTGTCGTTTTCGAAATATTCTTTCTCATCTTTTTCCCGGAAACAGGTGTATAAAGCATTGCCAAAACCCCACCGATAATGCCGCCGACTAGTAATCCAGAAACGAATCCTGTTAATTTATCCTGATCTTTGCTCATAGTACCTCCGTATTTATGTGTAATTATAATACAAAATAGCAGAAGTGTCAAAAATTCACGTTGTTTTGATCACATCATCCTGCAAATACGGCAGTTTTGTGAACCGGCGGAATCTAAAATTGTAAATATCGCGGGAAATTAATCGCTTTCAGATCTTTATTTCTTTAACATCGTGCTAAATGAACCATAAACGAAGTGTTAACAATATCTTAATACAGAGTTAACAATTCCTTAACATCTGATATTATCAGTTCTTATAAATTTAGGACATCAAAGAAAATTAATTTAATAACATTCAAAGCGAGAAGAGATGAAAAAAGTACTTTTGTTACTTTTTGCTGCGGCAATCTTTACAGGGATCGCATCAGCACAGGAAAACGGTCCAAAGTTCAGCGGATTAATGTTCGGGGATTATTTTTACATTGCCGGTTCGCACAATGCAGCCGACAAAGATCTGAACGGGTTTCAGTTCAGAAGGATCTACATCACTACGGATTATAATGTCGCAGAAAACTTTAGCTCAAGATTCCGGCTTGAAGCCGACCAGGGAAGCGGTTCACTCACCGCAGGCGGAAAAGTTGGAGTAATGGTTAAGGACGCGTGGCTGCAATGGAAAAATATATTCAGCGGTTCTAATTTAATCTTTGGTATTTCTCCCACACCAGCTTTTGATGTTTCAGAAGGAGCCTGGGGACACAGGTACCTGGAGAAAACTATAATGGATTTGAACGGTATTGTTCCGTCACGTGATCTTGGTGTTGATCTGAAGGGAAGATTCGATCAGAATGGGACGGCAAAATACTGGGTTAAGATAGGAAACAATTCAGGAAATTCACCTGAAGTAAATAAATATAAAAGATTTTATGGTTCACTGGAGTTCGATCCCTCACCTAACTTCCTGATTACACTATACGGCGATTATGCTGCAAATCCTAAAATAACGGATCCCTTTGGTACAGATATGAAAGATAACTCCGCAATTGTAGGTGCGGCTTTTTTGAACTACAAACAGAAAGGCAGTTTTGGTCTGGGAGCAGAAGGCTATTTCAAATCGCAGCAGAATAATACTGTAAATTCGGATACGACAGCTTTAGCAAGTCAGAGTGGATTTGGTGTATCATTATGGGGATATGTTAATTTCAGCGAAACCATACAGCTGGTAGCCCGTTTCGATACTGCTGATCCAAACACCGATGCAGATAATGACGGCAGGAGTTTAATACTGGGAGGCATACAATTAAATGCGGCAAAGAATGTAAGCATCACGCCCAATATCGAGGTCTTCAGTTATCAGAGAAGTGGTGTTGACAGTGATGTGATACCGAGAGTAACACTGTTCTGGGAATTTTAAAAGAATATTTTAAGCTATTAAATACAAGGAGAATAAAATGAAAATAAAAGTGTGGACATTGATAATCGCTATGATAGCAGGATTATCGACCCTGACAATGGCTCAGTTAAAGTTAAACGGAGCCGGGGCAACCTTTCCGTATGTAATCTATTCAAAGTGGTTCGATGTCTATCATCAGAAGACAGGAATAGAAATTAACTACCAGTCGATCGGCAGCGGCGGCGGTATTAAACAAGTTATTGAGGGCACTGTAGATTTCGGGGCTTCTGATGCACCGATGAGCGAAGAACAAATGCAGCAGGTAAAGAAAAAACGCGGTACAGAAATATTACATCTGCCAACTGTTATGGGTGCAGTTGTTATCACGTATAACCTGCCGTCTGTAGGTAAGGGGTTAAAACTAACTCCCGAAGTACTAGCCGATATATATCTTGGCAAAATTACAAAATGGAACGATTCCAGAATTACTTCCATAAACCAGGGCAGCAAGTTCCCGGATGAGGCAATATTTGTTACTCACCGTTCAGACGGAAGCGGCACAACCAACATCTTTACCGGATACCTCACCAAAGTAAGTGATAGCTGGAAGAGCAAAGTTGGACAGGGTACCGCAGTTAACTGGCCTGTTGGTCTTGGCGGAAAAGGCAACGAAGGCATAGCTGGTCTTGTCAAGCAGACTGAAGGATCGATCGGGTACGTTGAGCTGGCTTATGCAGAGCAGAACAAACTTCCCTATTCTTCACTTAAAAACAAAGCAGGCAACTTTGTGATGCCTACTTTTGAAGCAGTTTCGGCAGCTGCTGCAGGATTCATTGATAATATGCCGAAAGATTTACGAGTTGAGATAACAAACGCCGACGGTAAAGACTCATGGCCTATATCAGGTTTTACCTGGCTGCTTGTTTATAAGGATATGAAGGACAAACAGAAAGCACAGGCTATTGTTAATTTCTTAAAATGGGCCCTGACAGATGGCGAGAAATATGCAAAAAACTTATATTATGCTCCTCTTCCACCGGAAGTTGTTAAACTGGATCTAAAGAAAATTGATGAAATATCAACTAAATAATGCCCTTTAAGAATACAGATTACAGAAACGAAAAATTACGGCAGGCTGATGGAGCAAAAGGTTCATCACCTGCTGTTTCCTTTTTTAAATTTAAGTCACGGGGACGTAATGCGGGCGATTTCATTTTTCAGAACATAACCAGGATTTTTGCTATTCTGCTTCTTTCCTTTGTGTTGATAATGGTTTTTGAAATGGTCCGTCAATCCATCCCATCGATAAATAAATTTGGATGGGGATTCATAACCAGCCAGTCGTGGGATCCCGTACAGGATCAGTATGGCGCGCTTCCGTTCATTTTCGGAACGCTCTATTCTTCTCTGGTTGCCCTTCTGATTGCTCTGCCGTTAAGTGTGGGCATAGCAATATTTTTATCGGAGTTTGCACCCAAATGGCTTGAACAGCCGATGTCGCTGCTGGTTGAATTGCTTGCAGCAATACCGAGTATCGTATACGGATTATTCGGAATGTTCGTAATGACTCCCTGGTTAAGAAAAACTGTGGAGCCTTTCCTCGGTGACCATCTTGGATTCATTTTTCTGTTCAAAGGTCCACCCTATGGATTAGGAATGCTGGCTGCGGCATTGATCCTTACTGTAATGATCCTGCCGATCATTACATCAATCTCACGTGATATTATGAAGGCTATCCCGGATACACAGAGAGAAGCTGCATTTGCACTGGGAGCTACTAAATGGGAAGTTGTGAAGGTCGTACTTACCGGGGCAAAGTCGGGTATATTAGGTGCTACCCTGCTCGGGCTTGGAAGAGCCGTAGGAGAGACAATGGCCGTTACTATGGTTATTGGAAATCGTCCCGACATCTCCTTCTCATTATTCGAACCCGGTCATACTATGGCGAGCGTGCTTGCCAATGAATTTACTGAAGCTACAAGCGATTTATACATAAGTTCACTAATTGAGATAGCGCTGCTTTTATTCGTAATGACAGTTATTCTTAATGCGATTGCGAGGCTGATTGTGTGGAGTGTAACCAAAAAATATAACAAGACCTGATGAAGAACGCTGGCAAAACATATTACCGGTGGCGAAAAATAAAAAGCTCCATAATGGTTGCCCTTACAGTGTTATGTTTTTTCATTGCTGTTATTCCCCTGTTTCTGATTCTTTTCTATTCTATTTCCCAGGGAATATCTGCTATTAACTGGGATTTTTTTACGAAGATGCCAAAACCCGCCGGAGAAGTTGGCGGAGGTATGGCAAATGCGCTGATGGGAACCGGAATACTTATAGCAATTGCCAGTGCGATTGGTTTACCTGTTGGAATACTCTCCGGAATTTATTTATCAGAAAACAGTAAATCGTGGTTTGCAAGAACAGTACGTTTCCTTGCAGAAGTGCTTAATGGAATTCCTTCCATCGTTATAGGCGTGGTTGCATATATAATTGTGGTGCTTCCGATGGGAAGATTTTCGGCTTTGGCGGGGGGATTTGCACTCGGCATACTTATGATGCCGCTTGTAACCCGTACGACAGAGGAAATGATGAATCTTATTCCCGATTCATACCGGGAGGCTGCCTTGGGACTCGGTATACCAAGGTGGAAGACAACTTTATTCATCATCCTGCCGGCCGCATTTAAAGGAATTTTTACAGGCATCCTGTTATCAATTGCAAGAGTAGCCGGTGAAACCGCTCCCCTGCTTTTTACAGCATTAGGAAACAGGTTCTGGTCAACCCAGCTTGACCAGCCAATAGCATCGCTTACAGTATTTATTTATGATTATGCAAAAGCTCCCTTTGAGGATTGGAACAGGCAGGCGTGGGCTGCGGCGCTGGTGTTAATTATACTGGTTTCTATTATTAATATTCTGTTCAGGTTAGCTACACGGCGGAGAAAGTATGCATAAGGAAAGATATTTTTGATGGATAATACAAATTCAGATATTATGGAAACTACACAAACAAAAGCTGATACATCGGGAAAAATCAGAATAGAAACCAAAGAACTGAACGCCTATTTCTCGAGGGTTCATGCTTTAAAAAACATTTCATTGGCCATTCCGAAAAATAAAGTACTGGCTATTATAGGACCTTCCGGGTGCGGTAAGTCAACTTTCCTCAGGTGCTTGAACAGAATGCACGAGGAAGCAGGCGGTACTATTAAAGGCGGGGTGTTAATAGACGGAGAGAGCGTTATGGAACATGACCCCGTATGGCTGAGAAAGAAGGTTGGAATGATCTTTCAGAAACCTAACCCCTTTCCGACGATGTCGATTGCAGATAATGTTACGGCGGGACTAAGATTAAACGGATTCCATAACAGGAAAAAACTTAATAACATAGTTGAGAAGAGTCTTAAGCAGGCAGCTCTATGGGATGAAGTAAAAGATATTCTTAAACACCCCGGCTCAGCATTATCCGGAGGTCAGCAGCAGCGGCTGTGCATTGCAAGAACCCTTGCAGTCGAGCCTGAGGTAATTCTAATGGATGAACCTGCCAGTGCACTTGATCCGATTTCTACAGCAAAGATAGAAGAATTGATTTTCGAGTTGAAGCAGAATTATACGATTGTTATAGTAACACACAATATGCAGCAGGCCGCAAGGGTAAGTGATCATACTGCCTTCTTCTACCTGGGTGAACTTATTGAACATGATAAGACGAGTAGAATATTCACTAATCCTTCAAAGAAACAAACTGAAGATTATGTAACCGGAAGATTCGGCTGACACAATTACTTAACCGCACCGAGGGCAAGAGCCAGGAAACCGAAGGCACCGAATACGAAATGAATGATTATGGAAATTGCAGTGTTCTTTCTGAGCTGGACAATAGCAGGAAGAATAAAGAATATCGGAGATGCAGACAGCATCAGATCAAAACCCATCGGAATATGAAAACCCGCCCAGAATAATCCGTGAACCAGCCAGGTCCATTTTCCGTTAAGCAATTCCTGCCTGGGTTGTATATATCCCCTCCACAGGAACTCTTCCCCAAAAATATTAAAGAAGAAGAATAACGGCCACACGTACAGGATGTACATATAACTGCTTTTAAGCGGCATATTTCTGAAGAAGAACGGGGCGGCATCAATGTTTATCATAGGAAGAATAATTTTTGCGATAAGGAAGGACGTGAGAGACAGGAATATAAAACCTCCTATTGTCCACATAGTGTCAGTGAGGGAAAGTTTTCTGATCCTCATCCTTTCAAATAGCGCTGAAATTTTATAAGAGCCGGTATCTTTCGCGCTCAGCCAGAGAGCGCCGAAGAACATAGGAACAAGCACAAGGAGTCCGACGGAGAGGAAATAACATATCTCAATGGGAAGACTGGTATTGTTATATAGGAACGGAATTGCGACTGCGCAGGCAATTTCATTGAGCAATGCGGGGATACCGAAAAGCAGTACAAGCAGGGACCAGGTTAATGGTTTTATCTGTTTCATAATCGATTAAGCATGTAATTATGATGAATAAAGCCGGGAAAAATATTATTTTTGTTCCGGAGAATATAATAACTATCCGATAGTTATAAAAAAGTTCTTATGGGTTAATGTTTAATGCGGCTAAAGCCCGAATGTTGGATCAGTAGCTGACCCGTCGGTTAAAACCGACGGCAATACGGGATTGAGAAATCATTCAGCGCATTGGCATCCCGGAGGAATTGAACATTTGTAACAGTGGCTGCCTTAATGGCTTTCTAATCCCGGAGGGATTAAATATCTGTAATAGTGGCTGCCTTAATGGCTTTCTAATCCCGGAGGGATTAAATATTTGTAACAGTGGCTGCCTTAATGGCTTTCTAATCCCGGAGGGATTAAATATCTGTAACAGTGGCTGCCTTAATGGCTTTCTAATCCCGGAGGGATTGAATATCTGTAACAGTGGCTGCCTTAATGGCTTTCTAATCCCGGAGGGATTAAATATTTGTAATAGTGGCTACCTTAATGGCTTTCTAATCCCGGAGGAATTGAACATTTGTAATAGTGGCTGCCTTAATGGCTTTCTAATCCCGGAGGGATTAAATATTTGTAATAGTGGCTGCCTTAATGGCTTTCTAATCCCGGAGGGATTAAATATTTGTAACAGTGGCTGCCTTAATGGCTTTCTAATCCCGGAGGAATTGAACATTTGTAACAGTGGCTGCCTTAATGGCTTTCTAATCCCGGAGGGATTAAATATTTGTAATAGTGGCTACCTTAATGGCTTTCTAATCCCGGAGGAATTGAACATTTGTAACAGTGGCTGCCTTAATGGCTTTCTAATCCCGGAGGGATTGAACATTTGTAACAGTGACTGCCTTAATGGCTTTCTAATCCCGGAGGGATTAAATATTTGTATATAATGAAACAATTACTAAAAAATCTTACCTCGTTCTGCCTGCTTCTTCTGGTAATCTCTCATGGGATAATCCAGTTCGGGATGTTTGAGCTCTTCCGTGCAGATTTCAGAGCTGAGGCAGCCCGTCTTATTCGTGCAGGTGTGCCCGAACCAGGCCGGGCGGTATTTTGTTTTGATAAAAAAGAATTTGAAAACGAAAAAACCCCGGTTGAATGGAAGGGCGACGATGAGTTCCGTTTCGAAGGAAAGTTATTCGATGTTATCAGAACAGAATTTAAGGGAGACTCGGTTTACTTTTACTGTTTATACGATGAAGACGATACAATACTTTTCTCAGTTCTGGATAGTATGATTGAAGATGACAGAGATGATCCCGAAGAAACCGATGGTTTGGGTATCTCTCTTAGTAATTACTACGTCTGCGGAAATTTTGATTACAACCTTGACAGTCCGGGATCTGAAGAAGCCTATTGTATTAACCCGGGCATTAATCTACTTGAAGGTGAATACGTAATAAACATCCCTCCTCCCCGTACAGCTGCATAATTCTGTGTAAACATATTCTATGTGACAGGACCTTATCCTGCAGGATAGTGTTCTGCCTTTTTCCAACATTTTATACAGGTATTTAAAATGAAATTATTTATTTCGCTCATTTTATTTATTAATATTTCCTTAGTTGCACAGGTGGTTACAGTAAGAGACCTGTCGACAAATAATCCTCTCGAGCTGGTTTCGATTTACAACTCGGATCCAAACAGGTCGCTGTTAACTAATTCCAGCGGTAAGGCGGATATCAGCAAATTAGACAAAACCAGGACAATTGTTTTCAGAATACTCGGGTATGAAAAGCTTGAACTAACTTATGATAAAATCAAACAGAGTAATTACGATATATATATGAAAGCTACGACGATATCGCTGGATAATGTAGTCGTTACGACAAACAGGTGGGAGGAAAATAAAAGTAATATACCGAACACAATCAAAATAGTCAGTCCCAGAGATGTTGATTTCCAGAATCCGCAGACCACAGCAGATATGCTTGGTATGTCGGGCAATGTTTTCATCCAGAAAAGCCAGCTGGGCGGCGGGAGTCCTATGATAAGAGGATTTTCCACCAACCGGCTGCTGATAGTAGTAGACGGAGTAAGGATGAACACAGCCATTTTCAGAAGCGGCAACCTTCAGAATGTGATTTCCCTGGATGCAAACGCACTTGACCATACTGAAGTAATCTTCGGGCCCGGATCGGTAATCTACGGAAGCGATGCCATAGCCGGGGTAATGAGCTTTCATACCCTGTCGCCAAGACTGGCATATGACGGATCACCATCTTTTAATGCAGGTGCGATGACAAGATTTTCTTCTGCCAATATGGAAAAAACGGGACACGTACATTTTAACCTGGGATTCAAAAACTGGGGATTTCTCTCGAGCCTGACATATACAGATTTTAACGACCTTGTTATGGGAAGCAATGGACCCGATGAATACCTTCGTCCCACTTATCAGGAAAGAATAAACGGGAAGGACAGCGTGTTTATTAATGCTGATCCCAAAGAACAGAGGTATTCAGGATATAACCAGATCAACTTTATGCAGAAGGTTTTATTTAGTCCTGTTGACCAATGGGAACTGGAATACGGCTTCCATTATTCAAGTTCTTCAGATGTTACCCGTTACGACAGGCTCCTTCGGCCAAAAGGTAGTACTCTGAGGTCAGCCGAGTGGTATTATGGTCCCCAGGACTGGATGATGCATTCCTTATCCGCCGTTAACTACTCAGCAAACATGATTTACGATCTCTCAAAATTTACTGCTGCGTATCAGTACTTTGAGGAAAGCAGGCACGACAGGAATCTGAATTCGGCGAACAGAACAAACCGGGTTGAGAAGGTATACGCATATTCTTTCAATCTGGATCTGCTGAAAGAACTAACGGATAATTCAAACCTGTATTACGGCGCCGAGGCTGTTCTGAATAAAGTAGGTTCTTCAGGAACAACTGAGAATATTTTAACAGGAGTTTCATTACCCGATGCTTCAAGATATCCGGATGGTTCTACCTGGAATTCCTTTGGAGGATATGTAACATATAAGAATCAGTTCAGTCCTCAGTATATACTTCAAACAGGCATACGCTATAATTATGTGACTCTGGATGCGGAATTCGACAATACCTATTATCAATTCCCCTTCAAGACAGCAGAGATGAGAACGGGAGCGCTGACAGGGAGTGCCGGGTTAGTATGGCATCCGCAAAGCGACTGGCAGATAAACATGAATTTATCTTCCGGCTTCAGAGCCCCTAATGTAGACGATCTTGGGAAAGTATTCGATTCCGAACCAGGCTCAGTGGTGGTTCCAAATCCAGATCTCAAGCCTGAGTATGCCTACAACGCAGAATTAGGCATTGCGAAGGTTTTCGGAAATTCGGTTGAAATTGATTTAACCGGATTTTACACCTACCTTGACAATGCACTTGTAAGGCGTGATTTCACATTAAACGGGCTGGACAGTATAATGTATGACGGAACTATGAGTCGGATACAGGCTATACAGAATGCTGCGTACGCACACATATGGGGTATAGAGGGTGACCTGAATATCAACTTTGCAGATTACTTCAATTTCAGAACTCAGCTAAATTATCAAAAAGGTGAAGAAGAAGATGATGGCGGTAATGTCACTCCCCTGAGGCACGCGGCGCCCTGGTTTGGAAAGACTGAATTATCTTTTAAGAAAGATAAGCTGGGTGCATCGGTGTATGCAGATTATAATGGAGAAACAGCTTACAGTGAACTCTCCCCTTCCGAGTATGAAAAGGATTACCTGTATGCAAAGGATGCTGATGGAAATGTCTACTCACCTTCCTGGTATACACTGAATCTGAAGTTAAGCTACAGACTTTTCGATAATATTGAAGCCTATCTGGGAGTTGAAAATATTACTGACCAACGATACAGGCCATATTCCTCAGGGATTACTGCTGCCGGAAGGAATTTTATCGGGTCATTGAGATTTAATATTTAATTGCTAAATTGCCTAGTGGATTAGGGACCGGGATGGAATAGACCGGTCCCCTTTAATTCAGGGAAATTCCGCGAAGTTTTAAGTCTGCCATTTTGTCATACGTTGAATTTTTCAATAGCTGAAAATTGCGCAATTTCGCAATATTTGAAATGCCTCATTTTGAGTCCAACTACGGCATGCCTACGGCATTCCCCCAGTAAAACAAATAGATTGGTAAGAGTATGTCATTTCTGTCATACTGTTGAAAAATTATACTATTAATTGGATAGACTGCGAATTAGTTCAGACTGCTTATTAAGGGAAGAATTGTCCCGCCCATCGGCATAAATCATTATTTAATTTTGAATATTCAATTTTCAATTTTAGATAGAAAACGCTATCTTGCAACCGGTTCATATCAGGTATCATGTTGGAAAACGACCGAAAAATACAGATAATCAAAGCCGCCGTAAAAAGGTTCTCAAAACATGGATTGGGGAAAACCACCCTTGATGAAATTGCCCGCGATTTACGAATAGGCAAAGCCACGATATATCACTACTTCGTTTCGAAAGAAGTCCTGTTCTACAGTTCAATTGAATGGGAAAGCGAACAATTTTTAGCAGAAGTGAACTCTATTTTTGACAATGAAACCATGTCAATACGCGAAAGATTTAACGAGTATTTCCTGCTCAAAGAAAAGATAGATCAGAAATATAGACTACTGTACGAGATATTTCTGCTGCTAATGGGAGATGATGCTTTCGAGAAAGAGAAGGCCATACTTAAATCGATGCTGAGAAAAGAGGAAATCATACTTGAGATGGTGCTGAATCCTGCTTACAGGACGAAAGATCTGAAACACATACCTTCATTACCGGTTATGTTTGTTATTACAAGCTGGGGATGGCTCTTCGGAGTTAAGTTAAACCGGATAACCAACGGAGAGGATCAGATTCTGCCAAAAGAACTGCTGAATACACTTATCGAAAACGTACTACCGGACTAACAAATCAATAATTAACAATCAACGATTAGCAATAATCAATTATCGGATGATTCGTCGCTGTCTTCGTCACCAAATACAATCCTTTCATATTTGTGCTTAACCATCTGTGCTTCAACAATAAAGAAAACATCCTCTGCAATGTTAGTAGCATGATCTGCAAGCCGCTCAAGGTGCCTTGAAACTACAAGAAGAGCAACACCGGGATCAACGTTCTCAGGCTTCTCTTTCATAATAGCTTTTAAAATCACATGATTCTCTACATTAAAATCATCAACCTTATCATCGGTTTCAATCACCTTTTTTGCAAGATCAGGACTCCCATCAATAAATGCATCAATAGCATTCTTTATCATTTCTCTTGCAACCAGCGACATTTCCCTTAAATGTGTCTTATCATAAAAATCGGGTTTCTTCCCCAATTCCTTAGCACTCTCTGCAATATTTACAGCGAGATCACCTATCCGTTCCAGGTTAGTATTGATTGTAAGCGCTGACATTATCAGCCTAAGGTCCATTGCTACTGGCTGACTTAATGCAAAAATTTTCTGGCATATTTTTTCAATCTTCACATCATATTTATCAACCTTTTCGTCCCTATCAATGACGAGATCGGCAAGTTCAATATTCTCTTCATCTATAGACTTGACGGCCAGTTCAACCTGTTCATCAACCAGGCTGCACATCTTTATGAGCCGTGTTTTCAGTTTATCTATCTGAATCTCAAACTGCCGTTCCATTCTGAAGCTCCTTCAAAAAAATTGAAAATCTTAATTAACCAAATCTGCCGGTAACATAATCTTCGGTCTGTTTCTTTTCAGGTTTTGTGAAGATCCTGCTGGTTTTATCATATTCTATCAATTCACCCAGGTAGAAAAAAGCTGTGCTGTCACTTACCCTGGCTGCCTGCTGCATATTATGAGTTACAATTACAATCGTATAGTTCTTTTTAAGATCGTGAATAAGTTCCTCAATCTTAGCTGTAGAAATAGGATCAAGGGCACTTGCAGGTTCATCCATCAGCACTATTTCAGGTTCAATTGCAAGAGTGCGGGCTATGCATAATCTCTGCTGCTGCCCTCCGGAAAGCGCCAGTGCCGGTGAATGAAGCCGGTCTTTAACTTCATCAATAAGAGCGGCTTGAGTAAGAGACTTCTCTACAATAGAATCAAGAACTTTCTTATCGCGGGTTCCGTTCAGTTTTATTCCAAACACCAGGTTTTCATATATGCTCATAGGAAAGAGATTGGATTTTTGAAAAACCATTCCTATGCTCCGTCTGAGGTTCACAACATCTACATCACGATCATAAATATTCTTACCATCTATTACGACCTCTCCGCTGATTTTAACCCCATCGATGAGATCGTTCATCCTGTTGATGGACCTGATGAAAGTTGATTTTCCGCATCCGCTGGGACCGATAAATGCAGTCACTTTATTTGCAGCGATATCCATTGAAATATCTTTTAATGCCTGTTTGGTGCCATAATACAGGCTCAGATCTTTAACAGATATTTTTACTTCTTTCATTATGACAGGTAAGATACTGATTAAATAATTAAAGAAAACAGAGACTTAATAAATAGCTTCCCTGATCCTTGCGCTGATGTAATCCATCACCCAAACAACAAATGCAATCATCAGAACAAGGAGTCCAACTTCGTGCCACCGCGCCAATCCCTGGTACTGCATAAGCATTGTACCGATACCGCCGCCGCCTACGAGTCCTATTATGGTTGCCATCCTTACGTTTATATCCCAGCGGTAAATTGTAAAAGATAGGAAAGGCAGAACTATCTGGGGTACAACAGCGTACCACACCACCTGTACTTTATTTGCACCTGTAGCGCTGATTGCTTCAACCGGTCCAGTCTCAATATTCTCAATTGCCTCTGAATACAATTTAGCATTAGACGCAATTGTATGAACCAGGAGGGCTATCATTCCTGCAAAAGGACCAATGCCGACCCATACTGAAAAAATAATCGCCCAGATAAGGGGCTCTATTGAACGAATAAAATTAAGAACCATCCTGAGAACATAGTAGACAGCAAAACTTAATTTGCTTTCCTTCATTAAATTTCTTGCGGTAAAAAAGGACAGGATGAGTGTGATTGGTATTGAAATAAGGGTTGCAAGGAGAGCTATATATATTGTTTCGATCATTGCAAACAATGCATCATCAAATATGCCCAGCTCGGGCTGAAACAATGAGCTGAATATTCTTTCAGCACCCTGGATCCCCTCGCTGCTGAAGAGATCAACTATAGATATCCGGGTTACAATCCAGCCAGCGATAAAAGTAATATTGAAAAGGAACCAGCCGAAAATCTCGACGGTATATTTAGTTACCTTATTATCTTTAGCAATTCCAAAAAGTTTAGCGGAGAGAGATGTACGTGAGAACGTCCATATGTATCCGATGATGATACTGATTATCAGAAGAATGAGGATATTATTCCAGCTGAACGGAGGGTAACGCAGGTTAAGGATGAATTTATAATAAACAGCTCTCTCAAGTACGATAAGGCTATAGAAGACGAAGAAAATATCGAGGAATACAGACTTTACAAAATTAAATTTATCCTCACGCTTTTTATTGCGGTCGAGGATAGTCTGAGGATGAAGTTCCAGTTCCGGATCGATCATCTTATTTCCACCTCTTCTGCATCCTCGCCATAAATAGTTTTAAACCATGTTTCATCAATATCGGAAGGCATTCCTTCATAAATAATTTCACCCCCCTTAAGGGCGATCACCCGGGTGGCGTATCTTCTTACAAGGCTAAGGAAATGAAGATTACAGATCACAGTAGTTCCCAGTTCCTTATTTATTTTTTCAAAATACTGCATGACGGAGTTTGATGTAGCAGGATCAAGCGATGCCACCGGCTCATCTGCAAGCAGAAGTTTTGGATTCTGCATCAAGCTGCGGGCTATAGCCACCCTCTGCTGCTGACCTCCGCTGAGTGAGTCAGCCCTGATGCCTGCTTTTTCCGTAATCCCCACCCTATCAAGATTGAGATAGGCCTCCTTAATTGTTTCAACGCTGAACCTTTCAAATACAGACTCGAAAGTTCCCAATGAACCGAGTTTCCCGGTAATCACATTTGTCAATACAGAACGGCGCTTTATCAGGTTAAACTGCTGAAAAACCATACCTATCCGTGATTTAACCTTTCTAAGTTCCTCACCTTTTACATGCGTAATATCTTTACCGAGGAATTTTATTTTACCCGATGTAGGTTCGATTAAGCGATTCACACATCTCAGAAGAGTGGATTTACCTGAGCCGCTCAATCCGATAATAACAAGGAATTCTCCTTCTTCCACCTTAAAGGAAACACCTTTTAGAGCGTGGGTTCCGTTCTTATAAATTTTATGAAGATTTTCTATTTCAAGCAGCATCAGTTTTTCATCAGGCTTTCAAATTTAATGTTTTGTTCTTCGAGCAGCTTCCTTAAGCCGTCATAGTCGCTGTCTTTTGTTCTGATCAACCCGCGAATATCATAGATATCGTACATTGATTTCCCGCCATCGGGTGTGGCCACATACTTAATCAATGCATTAATTATTTTTTCCTTCATATCCTCATCCATATCCTTTCTAAAAACCCAGGGGTCATTCGGAATACTTTGAGTGAAGCCTATAATCTTAACTTTTTGTTCAACGTCGGGAAACTGCTTTTCAACCCTCATCCTTGCGTCGAGTATCTTGTGAGTTTCAGGATCAGGAGGAGCATAATAAGTGGCCCCCGCGGCAACTTGTCCCTGATAAACCATCGTTACCACATTGTCATGCCTCATTGCAAATACGGTTTCACTCGGTTTTATGCCCTTTTTTTCCAGCATAGCTTTGGGAAGAATGTAACCTGAGGTAGAGGATGGATCAACATAGGCAAAACTGCGATCGTTGATTTCTGGGAGACTATCGATACCGGAATCATACCTTGTAATTATCTGGCCTTTATAGGTTGTTTCATTATTATCCCTGACTATACGAAGCCGGGCTTCTGCTCCATATTTTGCATTAGCCATGAGGTAGGAGAAAGTATTAATACTTGCAATATCTGCTTTTTTTGTACCGAAAGCCTCAACCACAGCAATAAAACTGGCGGGCACAGCAGTCGAGAAGTAATAACCGGTCTCCTTTTCGAGGAAATCGGTTAAATCCTTTGCATTAGTAGTTATACGTTTAGCGTCTACAGAGGGAGTAAAATAAAGCTTAATCGGGTTGCTTCGCGTACCCAGAGCTCCCTCGTTTAGCTCACGTGCAGATGAAATAACGATGAAAATAATTATAGGTGAAAGGTATAGAAGATATTTTAAGGATCTCATAACTAGCTAAAATTAGAATTTCTAATATGCTAATTATTTTCCATCTATCAAATATAAAACGACGGTTTCGAATGTTAAATAATCGTTATGAATTAAGACTGCCAATTACGGATTGGAAATTTGAATTCCGGGTTCGGGTCAGTATTAATGGTTTCTAAGTGCTTTTATCAGCTCTTTTTTATCCATGTTCGACCTTCCCTCAATATCTACTTTTTTAGCTTTATCGTATAATTCATTCTTTGTCCATTCTTCATATTTAGGATGTTTCCCCCCCTTTTTTGCAGTCTTCTTTTTTGGAGAATTTGCAATGCGGGCAGCTTTTTCTTTGCTCATCCCCTTGTCTCTTAGTTTCTCATATTGTTTCTTATCTTTTATTGATGGCCCCGGTCCTTTTCCTCCTGGCATAAATTCCTCCGTTATTATTTAAAAATAAAAGAACATATTGAACAAGTTCAATATGTCCTGATGAATTATAAATTAAAGTCTAGAGACTTCGTAAATAGTTTATAACTTCCTCCCTGGAAGATCCTGTCTTTTTCTGAATCCTTCCAACGAGTTCGTCTTCTCTTCCTTCAGTATACTGAAGGTCGTCATCCGTTAGATTTCCCCAATGTTGTTTTACTTTACCCTTCATCTCGTTCCAGTTACCTTTTATTTCGAGCCTATCCATAAGTATCTCCTTATTATTATTTAAGTTACACTTATAAATTAAAGAATAAGCTGAAATATCAAATGAAAATAATCACGTAATTACTGATTATTCCGTTCTACCTCATAAATATTGTTCGATGTCTTGCTATCAGGTATATATAGTTGCCCAAGTGAGATTCGAACAACAGGCTTTGCAGGATGAAATTCAATCTTTACAGAATTCCGGTTCTCCCATACAGAAGTTGATTTATAAACAGAATCCTTTGTGCCGTCGGAGTAATTAAAGGTAAGGGTCACAGGAACAGGAACCTGTCCCTTCTTTTCAACTTCAACGGAAAACTTACCCCCGCTCTGGACAACATTTTTTATACCCAGGTCGGCATAATCTCTCCGGAAATACCATGGCTTCCAGAACCACATAAGGTCAGTTCCCGCAGAATTATTAAATGAGAAAAAGTAATCAAAAGGTATAGGGTGCTTGCCATGCCAGTTTTCAATAAAAGTATGGAGAGCATCCTTAAACATTTCATCTCCCAGAGCGTCACGGAGGAATAGATAAGAAAGTCCGGGACGTGTATACGAAGCAGTTCTATACGGCCTGTAAGTCATATTATCTGTGGTTACGAACAAAGGAATATCATTCTCCGTACCTGCGTAGTTGTTGAAGTTATTGGCTTCACTTTCTATTCTTCTCCTATCATGCAGCAGCTTAAGTTCAAGATCAGTTGGAAGAAAGACCGCCCAGCCTTCGTCCATCCATGCATATTTCTGTTCATTGGTTCCCATATAAAAAGGAAAATACTGGTGCGCACTTTCATGAGAGGTTAAACCAACTGTGCTTCTATAAGACTGAGTAGTTCCATCATTGATCAGCATAGGAAATTCCATTCCGCCGGAACCATTGAATACAGTAAAAGAAGGAAAGGGAAAAGGAACTGCAGGCATCTCAGTTGAAAAGTAATCAATACACTCCCGGGCAACGGCGGCTACACCGTAAAAGTCTTTTGACTCCTCCTTATAGACAGCGGCTATATATACCCGCCTGCCGGACTCCACTTCGAGGCTGACGCCGTCCCACAGGTAGTGGTCACTGGTTCCATACACAACGTCTGTTACATTATCGGCTTTGTATTTCCACGTATTCAGGGGCTTGCTACTATTGAAGGTCTCCTTCCCCAGATCGTTTTTTGAAATTATGTTTACAATACTGTCGCTGGTAAAGGCAGCCTTATATTTATTCAAATAATCTTCTACAAAAACTTCTTCGGGATTCTGAAGAATACCTGTGCCCCATACTGCAAAGGTATTGGGGACAGTTAGCTCGACATCATAATTTGAGAAGTCGTTATAAAATTCCGTGATTCCGGAATAAGGTATCATATCCCATCCGTCGATATCATCATATACAGATACCTGAGGATACCAATAGCCTATCAAAGCCGAAGTAGAATCATACATTCCCATACGTATACTTTCACCGTTCGGCATAGTAAAATTCCAGTCAATGTTCAGAGTAATATCTGAATGAGGATTAACAGGATTATCCTCTACGTTTATGATGAAAAATGTACCGGTTGTACCGAACCTGTTTTGGTCACTTAAATCCTGTTCTTTCCCATTAATTGTTACATTTTCAATGATCATTCCATCGGAAACCAAATCAGGGCTAAGAAGAAAATTCCGTGCTGCGCTGCATTCGGTAATATTCTGGTAGAGCCTGAGCACTATCTTTTTAAAGTATCAGGGCTATTATTATAATAAACGATTGTTTCCTTCCCCGTCAGGAGTCTGTTTGATGGATTAAAATCAGCTTTGATTGTGTAATCGGATGAGTTCTGCCAATAGTTTGGTCCCGGAGTTCCCTCTAAAGATCTTGTCCCTTTATCGTATGCCTTCTGAATGTTCAGTGGTATATATTCCTGCTGAGCAAAAATTTGAGCAGTATAAAAAAAGAGAATTGCTAATAGGACGGAGTAATTCCGTGTAGTTTTCATTTGATTTTTTCCTCCCGCTATTCAAATAAGGAATCAGTCTTCCCTTGATTAAATTTTGTTTTGTTGAACCTTTTATACGCCAGCGAAGTAGCTTCTCTTCCCCGGGGAGTCCGCTGAATAAAGCCCTGCTGAATTAAGAACGGCTCATAGACTTCCTCTATTGTGCCGGCATCCTCATTGACTGCAACTGCTAATGTGCTCAGTCCTACAGGACCACCTTTATACTTTTCGATAATTGCAAGTATAATCTCTTTGTCCATTTCATCCAGTCCGAACTCATCCACTTCGAGTGCCTTCAGAGCTTTCTTAGCTGTCGCAACGTCAACGATTTTTTTATCGTCAAAATCTGCGAAGTCTCTGGTTCTGCGGAGAAGCCGGTTGGCTATACGGGGAGTCCCTCTTGATCGTTTGGCAATTTCCATAGCAGCATCTTTTTCGATACCAAGACTCAGTATTTTGGCAGAGCGCTGGACAATGGAGTGGAGGGTTTCAGATTCATAATAATCCAGTCTGAACTTGATCCCGAACCGGTCTCTGAGAGGAGAGGAAAGCATGCCTGCCCGGGTAGTTGCACCAACAAGTGTATATTTAGGCAGACTTATTTGAACTGATCTCGCATTAGGGCCGGAATCAATCATTATGTCGAGTTTATAATCCTCCATAGCGGAGTACAGATACTCCTCCACCACCGGACTGAGCCGATGTATCTCATCAATAAACAAAACCGATTTCTCTTCAAGGTTGGTAAGCAGGCCCGCGAGGTCGCCCGGCTTTTCAAGTACGGGTCCCGAAGTTATCTTGAGCTTAACGCCCATTTCATTAGCAACAATATGGGCAAGAGTTGTTTTCCCGAGTCCCGGTGGTCCTGTTAAAAGGACATGATCAAGAGCCTCTGCTCTTTTACGTGCGGCCGAAATAAAAACGTTGAGGTTATCGGTTATCTTACTCTGCCCCTTAAAATCCTTCAGTTTCTTTGGTCTGAGTGTCTGCTCAATCTTTATATCTGATTCATTCACTTCGGGATTAGTCGTATCGGATTTTCTCATTTCTACTGTGTAACCAGTTGTTTGTTTTTAATTTTAAGCTTGTGAATAATGATGACCATCAACGACATAAGGGTAATCATCCCGAGTGCAAAACCGACAGTATTCCAGGGGCTAAGACTTTCGCCAAAAAGCAGGATCAAACCCGGGTTCCAGGCACTACCGTATAATATCATCAGGTGTACAATATATATCAATAGCGTGTTTCTTCCAACAAGGATGAGGAATCTGGGTATAGTTTCCGCCTTCAGGGAGATAAACGAAACAACAGCATTAAGTATCAGAACGAACCCCAGTCTCATTATTGAAAGGAGAGGACTATCGATCCAGGTATCAAAGCCTGCGTTCCACTGAGTCTGCAGCAGATAATTTACCAACAATGCTCCGCCTAAAAGTAAAGCCCCGATGACAAAAATCCTTGTACTAAATTTTACAGTTTTGAATACCATTGGATTCTTCGCAAGATAACTTCCAAAGACTCCACCGGCGATAACATAGCCGACCCAGGGAAACAGGGGGAATATCGAGCCCGTACCTTTATAAAAATATCCTGACAGCGGAATAGGAAGAAATTCCTTCCACTGAATATTTGCAAAAACAGGATGCAGTAAAAAAAAGATCAGAGTGCCCGCAGCGAAGACAAGGTAATCGTGCAGGTTAAATTTCTCAGCTATCCAGGCACAGATCATCAGGAGAAGGAGACCTATTCCGATGCATTGAAGTACATCGACAGCCAAAAATATATTCCACTGATCAGCTGTAACCTGTGAGAAATCTACAACGGTTGCAGTCGGATATCGTAGAAGATAACCAAGTACCACAAGGAGGATAACACGCTTGTAGCCTTTTTTGACCCTGGGATTATTTTTGTATGGTTCTTTTATCAACCGGAACAAATAGGTGAAGACTGTACCTGCAGAAAACATAAAGATAGGAGCCGTCATTCCCCTCATAAACAGCCAGATTGTATAGGCCGGGAATTCAGCGCTTCTGTAGGAATTAGCGAGCAAAACGTCTGTTGTATGTCCCTGAACCATCTGAAGAACAGCAAAAGCCCGCATCAGATCTATAAAAATAATGCGGTTCTTCTGGGAACTATGAGTCATTAATATTCCGCAAATACTGGTAAACTAAAAAAAGAAAAATAACCAATAGTGAGTAAAAAAAGAACATATAAAATTGAGGCGGCAGGTAAAAAAAATGCCTGTCAATTGTGACAGGCATTTAATCTATACAACGAAAGTGTGTTCTATTTTATGCTGATAGTTCTTGGTTTTACCCTATCGTGCTTAGGCAGTACGACGATCAGCTGACCGTTAGCAAATTTTGCAGATACCTTGGTTTCATCGATAGTATCTGAAATTTTGAATTTACGGAAGAAGTGTCCTGTCTCTTTTTCTTTAAGAATGAATTTCCTGTTCAGCAAATCCTGGTAATCGATCTTACCGAAGATCAGCATTGAACCTTCTTCAATCTTCAGGTTTACGTCTTCTTTCCTGACCCCGGGCATATCCGCGGTAAGAACAAATTCGTCATTTGTCTCGAAGATATCTACAAGAGGGGCATAGCTTCCTTCATTTGATAAAAGCTCTTCCCACGATTGTTTTTCTTCTTTAACTTCAACTGTTTCATTATCACGGTTATCGTTCATCTTTTTCTCCTTTGTTTTTATATAAACTCAGTGGATAGGATGCGGTAATTAACCGCATCCAGCATAATTATTTCTTATTTTTATTTTTCTCTTCTTCTTCATCGACCACTTCGTAGGAAGCATCCTGTACGTTTTCCTTACCTTCCTCTGTAGTGCCTCCCTGCTGCTGTCCGCCCGGAGCTCCCTGACCAGGAGCACCCTGATCCTGTGGTCCGCCCGTCTGACTGTACAACTGTGAAGCGATCTCGTTCCAGGTTTTGCTTAGTGAATCTGTAGCAGATTTCATCTGATCAGTATTATTTGAAGCGATAGCCTCTTCAACTTTTTTAATCTCAGCTTCGAGTCTTGATTTATTATCAGGAGTAATCTTATCCTTCATCTCATCAATTTGCTTCTTCGTCTGGAAAACTAGGCTATCTGCCTGGTTCTTAACTTCAACAGCTTCTTTCTTTTTCTTATCCTCAGCAGCATGCTCTTTTGCATCATTCTTCATCTTTTCGATCTCTTCCTGATTCAATCCGCTTGAAGAAGTTATTCTGATACTTTGCTCTTTACCTGAGGCCTTATCTTTTGCGTTAACGTGCAGAATACCATTGGCATCTATGTCAAATGTTACCTCAACCTGCGGCACACCGCGCGGTGCCGGAGGAATACCGTCAAGATGGAATCTTCCAAGCGAGCGGCTGTCAGCAGCCATTTGTCTCTCACCCTGCAGTACATTTATTTCCACTGAAGGCTGGTTATCAGATGCTGTAGAGAAAATCTCGCTTTTCTTAGTAGGGATTGTAGTATTCGCATCAATAAGTTTTGTAAATACACCTCCGAGAGTTTCAATTCCAAGTGAAAGCGGAGTAACATCCAGAAGCAGAACGTCCTTAACGTCACCGGCAAGTACGCCGCCCTGAATCGCTGCACCGATCGCTACTACTTCATCAGGATTAACGCCCTTGTGAGGTTCACGGTTAAAGAGTTTCTTAACCAGTTCCTGAACCATCGGGATTCTTGTAGAGCCACCGACAAGTATAACCTCATTAACCTGGTCAGGGGTTACTCCGGCATCCTTCATTGCCTTTTCGCAGGGAGTTTTTGTTCTCTGAACCAGATCATCGATAAGCTGTTCAAATTTCGATCTTGAAAGATTAATATTTAAGTGCTTTGGACCTTCCTGGGTTGCAGTAATGAAAGGAAGGTTAACATCTGTTGATGAGGATGAAGATAACTCGATCTTAGCCTTTTCAGCTGCTTCTTTTAACCTCTGCAGAGCCATCGGATCTTTTCTTAAGTCTATTCCTTCCTGTTTCTTAAATTCATCTGCAAGGAAATCTATAATTCTCTGATCAAAATCATCACCTCCAAGGTGACCGTCACCGTTAGACGATTTTACTTCAAACACACCTTCGCCCAGCTGCAGGATCGAAATATCGAATGTACCGCCGCCAAGATCATACACAGCTACCATATGGTCGGATGTCTTTTTATCAAGTCCGTATGCCAGTGCTGCAGCCGTAGGTTCATTAATTATTCTTCTTACCTGAAGACCAGCAATTTCACCTGCATCCTTAGTAGCCTGGCGCTGCGAATCATTAAAGTAAGCAGGAACGGTTATAACCGCCTCGGTTACTTCCTGTCCCAGGTACTCTTCTGCAGTTTTCTTCATCTTCTGCAATATCATCGCACTTATTTCAGGCGGAGAATAAACCCTGTCGCCTATTTTTACACGGGCAGTATTATTATCACCTGACATAACTTCATAAGGGACTTTTCCTTTTTCATCAGTTACTTCATCTATCTTCCTTCCCATAAATCTTTTAATAGAGAAGACAGTATGTTTTGGATTTGTAATCGACTGCCTTTTAGCCGGCTGTCCGACCAACCTTTCACCTGATTTAGTGAACGCAACAACTGAAGGAGTTGTACGCCCTCCTTCCGAATTCGGAATTACCACCGGATCATTACCTTCCATAACTGCTACGCAGGAATTTGTAGTTCCTAAATCTATTCCTATTATCTTACCCATTCTAAAACTCCTTCCTGATTTGTGTTGATGACTGAGATTTCGTCATACTCTTTACTTGTTTGGATATTATTTTATTTGATATCAATATTTCGTTCTTTCGTGGTCTTAACTTCACGTTTTCCTATTTTTATATTCAAAACACCGTTTTCAAACTGAGCTTCTATATTATCGGGATTTATATCCTCAGGAAGTGAAAAACTCCTTGAAAAATCTCCGAAAATAATTTCATTCCTGTAATACTGGATATTCTCATCTTTTTCGTTCTCCCTCTTCTTAGTTCCGCTGATTGTAAGAATGTTATCCTGCAGGGATATTTTCATCTCATCCTTTTTAATTCCCGGAATTTCAGCCTCAATAAAAATATTCTGGTCATCGGCATAAATATCCACCCTGGGACTAAACGAGAATTCCCATGTCAATATTAGCGGGAAATTCACCGAAAAACTTATGCAGTCTGTTGTTCAGATTGTCTAATTCTCTTAATGGCTCAAATTTTACGAATGTCATTGTTATATTCTCCTATAATGTCTATTAAACCTGTAGTTGTTTATTCAATCCATGTGCCATTATGTTTTTTACACATAAGTTCTTTAATAACAAGAGGTTAGCATTCACCTTCCGAAACTAGGCAAGTGCGGCTATATGGCAGAGAGTATGCCGTTTTGTCATACTGAAAATGAAAGTGACAATAAATGTGTCATATTTAATAAAATCTTAATTTCTGGAAATATTTTTTTATTTTAGCTGAGCATTTAACTGAAGGAAATAAATTGTTCGATCTGGAGTTTTTTGATATTAAGCTGGACACTGAAGTAATAGGAAGACACTTCATTTATGCTGATGAAGTCGATTCCACTAATAGTACTTTATTAAACAAATCCAACAAATATGATAAAGATGGCACCGTAGTCTTAAGTGAAAAACAGAATGAAGGCCGCGGGAGGAAAGATAATGTCTGGTACAGCAACAAAGGGATGAATCTGACCTTCTCTATCCTCCTGAAGGACAGGGATTTTTCAGGCCGAAGGATAAACCTTATAAATTTTGCTTCTTCGCTCGCAGTAGCATTAGCTATTGAAAACCTTTACCAGCTTAAGATTGCACTCAAATGGCCAAATGATGTCTTAATAAACGGGAAAAAGACTGCCGGTATACTGATTGAATCTACCTCAGCCGGGAAAAAAATAGAGAGAGTTGTTACAGGAATCGGGATAAATGTTAACCAGACATCATTTCAGGGAATTTTTAAAATCCCTCCGACTTCGATCAAAGAGGAATCAGGAAATACTATTGAACGAGAGATTCTGCTTGCAGAGGTTCTGAATATTTTAGAGGAAATTCTTCAGTGGATTGATGATAAACCTGATGAAATCTTGAAGGACTGGAAGGCCAGGTGCAGAATGATAGGAGAAAAGATCTCTGTCACCGAGGGCGACCAGGTGAGATACGGTATTTTTGATGATATTGATGATGAAGGCTTCCTGATACTGAAGACAAGCAGAAAATTAGAAAAGATATACTTCGGAGATGTAAGCATCGGCTAAAATTTTCTCATTTATTTATTAACTCAATGTTCCTTGCCTGCGATATTGGTAATTCGTATATAAAGACTGGTTTATTTGAGAGGGATGAACTATCGAATCCGTTTTCTTTCCAAAATCCTAATCAACTGAGGAAAATCATTGCTGAAAACGAGATTTCTGCTGCTGGTATTTCGTCAGTTGTACCGGTTAAAACGGATCTGATTCTAAGCCTACTTGATTCAATCTCAATCCCTGTTCATCTGATTTCACACAGCTCAGCTTTCAACCTGAAGATAAATTATAAAACACCTGAAACGCTAGGCATTGACAGGCTGTGTTCCGCAGAGGGTGCTTTCTTCCTTAACCACGGTATGAAGGATGATGAAATCCTGCTGTCAATTGATTTGGGTACCGCCACGACGATAAATATCACTATGCATCCCGGGGTGTTTTCAGGAGGCGTAATCGCGCCGGGAGTTTCAATGATGGGAGATGCTCTGCACTCCTATACTGCTCAGCTACCCGAATCAAATTTCGAAGATTACGAAGGAATAATAGGGAATTCAACAAGATCCTCCATCGCAAGCGGACTAATTAATTCCTCGCTTGGAATGGTTTACAGGATTACTGATTACTTAAGAAATACGTTTCCCGGAAGAAAAATCAAAATCTATCTTACCGGTGGGAATGCCGAGAAGATTATTCCTCATATTGAATTTGAATTTATTTATAAGAAAAACCTGGTACTTTACGGCATATGGTCAATCTGCAAATTAAACACCCATTGAAATAAATATCTTGTTCGCACTTCAAGTTAAGAATTGCACTTTTATTATAAGAAGCAAATTATTATCAGATTATTCACTTCCATTGTTGAGTTCTTCAATAAATCATGCTTCAATATGCCCGTTGAACCGTGAATACTACGTATAACCCCCAAGGTAAATACGGCATCAATACGGTATATGCCCGGATAAAGCTAAGTTCCGTTTTTATTTTTATATCCAATTTAACCGAAAGATTGCGCGTTTCAGCTGAATCGAGGCAGGACAAGATTGCTCGAGAACGGCTTGCAACGAGACTGCGCAGAATGAGATTTCGAATCCTGAAAGAAATCAAATTCGTTCCGGCAAAGGAAGGTACCATAATTTACAAATGACCTAACCGAGAAATGAGGTTAACGGGCAGCTTTAACTAGGATGTTATCGATGAGGCGGGTTTTGCCTACTTTACAGGCCATAAGTACGTAATATTTTTTTCCGTGTTCAAGTTTTTTAACCGGACTGAAAGTCAATGCATCTACAATACTGATATAATCCAGGTTCGAGGTTGGGATGCGCTCCACTATTTTTTTCATTCCTAATATTATCCTGTTTATGTCCCGTCTTCCCCCCGAAATAACTTTCCTGGCGTACATCAAAGAATGATTAAGAACCAGAGCATCCTCTCTTTCTCTCTCTGAGAGATATATGTTCCGTGAGCTCAATGCCAGTCCGTCTTTCTCACGAACGACAGGAATAACAACAATTTTCACACTAAATTTCAGATCACGTACCATTTTCTGAATTACAAAAGCCTGCTGAGCATCCTTTTGTCCAAAAATTGCAGAATCCGGATTTACGATATTAAACAGCATTGCAACTATGGTAGTTACCGCCATAAAATGACCTGGTCTGAATTCACCTTCAAGGATTTGGGTTACGTCTGCAACATTTACGTAGCTTTGAAATCCCGGCTGGTAAAGATCGTCAGCCTCAGGAATAAACACATAATCCACTCCTGCCCATTCCAGTAGTTTTTTATCTCTTTTTAGATCTCTAGGGTATCTTGAAAAATCCTCATTAGGGCCGAACTGGGTGGGATTTACAAAAATAGAAACAACAGTAATATCGGAAATTTTTCTGGAGCGTGAAACAAGGGAGAGATGACCTTCGTGAAGGAATCCCATAGTTGGAACAAAACCTATAGTTCTCCCTTCACCATGCAGTGCTTTCGAAAGCTGCTGCATTTTATTAACGCCTTTTATTACCTTAATTATAACCTCAACTGAGCAATGTTAAAACGTTATGGATATTCTGCTTCAACTCTTTCCTTGGAGAAACTATATCCACAAATCCGCGTTCCATAAGGAATTCCGATCTCTGAAACCCCTTCGGAAGATCCTTACCAATAGTTTGTTTTATTACCCTGGGACCGGCAAATCCTATTAATGCCTGGGGCTCTGCAATATGAATATCACCCAGCATAGCATAACTTGCAGTTGTTCCTCCTGTGGTAGGGTCGGTCATTACAGAAATATATGGTACTTTAGCTTCAGCCAGGCGCGCAATCCTTGAGCTGGTTTTGGCAAGCTGCATCAATGATAATGCACCTTCCATCATCCTTGCTCCTCCGCTGGAAGAAATAATGATAAGAGGGATCTTGTTCTTAAGTGCCCTATCGGTGAGTCTGGCAATCTTTTCACCCACAACCGAGCCCATACTACCCCCTATAAACTTAAAGTCCATACATCCGAATGCAACATCAATTCCGTCAAGCTTACCGGTACCGGTTTTTACCGCATCATTTAGACCGAGCTTTTTAATTGTTTCAGCAATTCGATCCGAATATTTCTTGGTATCCTCAAATTCTAGAGGATCTGCGGAGCGCATCTTTTTATCAATCTCTCTAAAACTTCCTTTGTCGAGAAGAATCTGTATATACTCGGTGCTCCCGATGCGGAAATGATGGCCGCATTTTATGCAAGTCCACAAATTTGTTTCCAGCTGTTTTTTATGGATGATCTCACCGCAGCTGGGACACTTCTCCCACATACCATCAGGCAGATCCTTCTTCTGGGAATCGGGAGAAATATTTTCTTTCGACCGCATAAACCAGGGCATTAATTCGTTCCCTTCTGTACATCAGCGAAGACGGTCAGTACCATATCAGGATTGGTTGGATCATTAGAATAAATTGTAATGCGTTTACTCTGCTTACCGATACGATGACTAGTATTAAGGGAAACCTTCAAAGTTCCGGTTTTGCCTGGCTCAATTTTCTCATTTGATACAAGAGCAGCCGTACAGCCGCATGAAGTTTTGATGTCTCTTATCTTAAGTACTGCATTACCCTTATTTGTAAAGTTGAAAGTATATTTAACTGTATCACCTTCCTGTACTGTACCAAAGTCATGCTGGGTGTCCTTAAAATACATCATTGGACTATCGACAAGGTTGCCGGTTTTAGCGCCTGGATCAACTACTACACCTGAAAACTTGAAGCGTATTTCAGATTTCTCAGGATCATTTGTTTTGACGGTTATATACTTGGTCTGCCTTCCTGAACGTCCTGTTGAATTAAAGTCGACGTTTATATTAGTTGATTCACCAGGGGCCAGATCAGATTTCTCAGGTTTTGCAGCAGTACAACCGCAGGAAGCTCTTACATCTTCGATTTTAAGAAGATCACCACCCACATTCGAGACAACAAAGTTATATTTTACATGATCACCACGTGGAACTTCGCCCCAATCATATTCCATCTGCTGAGATGCAACTTTGGGAGGGATCATTTGTGCAAAGCTGACTGCGGATAGCAAAAGTACGAATGCAAGAATGTGCTTAATCATTTTTCTTCACCTTTATTGTAAAATTTTTCAAATAATATGGTTCGATATAATCAATTTCTTTATCGGTTTTTATCTCTCCGTGTTTTAATGCCCATTGTGCCACATATAATGGATGTGGAGCAAAAATATCATTCCTGTAATTTGCCTGATTATCATTTTTCTTAACGGCGTTTCCGAATGTAATAGTCTCCCGGGAATTGCTAAGAAATTCACCATAATCTATAATATCAAGGTTTTCTACAAATATATAATTATTAGCCTTAATTTGAAACTTTGCAAAATACACTTCGTCTGTATTCACCTTATTCGCAATGATAAAAACAGTTTTTTCAGGCAAAAAGCGTGAAATCTGCATCGCAAGGGCATCAAAGGTGGGCACTTGAACCAGAGGAAGAGATGACCCGAAAGCAATTCCTTTAGCAGCCGACATTCCTATCCTTAACCCGGTAAATGATCCGGGACCATTAGACACCGCGACTGCTGCGAGAGAAGAAGTCTTTATGCCCCCTGTTTGCATAACCGAGTCAATAATTTCAAGCAGCTTTTCCGCATGAATATTTTTATAATTTACTATGGACTGAAAAAATTTGTCATCGCTGAAATAAAGACAGGCACCACAAAGGCGGGAGGAGGTTTCGACAGCAAGGATTGGGGATGCATTATTCATATTCTTTTAAATTCAAATGTCCTCTGTTGTTCTTCGCCTGCTGTTATATTGATTTCCCTTCGCTTCCGTGGAAGTATTTCCGGAAAGAGATTTGCCCACTCCACAAAAATGACAGCTTCTTCATCGTTAAGGTAATCCTCAAAACCGATATCGTATAATTCCTCTAAACGATTTATGCGGTAAAAATCGAAATGGTAAATCTTAGTCTCTCCTTCGTATTCATTCACAAGAGCAAATGTAGGACTGCTGACGGCCGAAACCTTAAAAAATTTAACAGCCTCGCGAATAAAATACGTCTTACCTGCACCAAGGTTTCCATTCAAAACAACAACATCTCCCTGAGATAACCGGGCAGCATATTGCCTGGCCAGTTTTTTTGTCTCTTCTTCTGAATTAACAAATACCTGTTTTTCAGCCACTGTTACTTAGGTTCCATTGTAATTACAGGCAGAATCATTTCCTCCATTGATATACCTCCATGTTGGAAGGTATCCTTATAATAAGTAAGGTACTTATGATAATCAGTGGGATACACAAAATAATAGTCTTCTTTTGCAATAATATAATTTATCGTAACACCGCGTTTTGGAAGCTTATATTCCTGAGGGTTTTTTATGTAGATTGCATTTTTATCATCCACTTTCAGGTTCCTGCCATACTTAAACCTCAGGTTAGTAGAAGCTTCTCTGTCGCCTAGTACTTTTGCACCTCTTAATGACCTGATGCTTCCATGATCAGTAGTAACAACTATCTTAACATTTTTCATTGTAGCAAGTGTCTTGAAAGTCGAGAGAAGAGATGAATGAGTGAACCAGGTATTTGTCAGGGACCTGTAAGCAGGTTCATCGGGTGCGATCTCTTTCAGAATATCTGAATCAGACCGCCCATGGGCGATCATATCAAGGAAGTTAACCACAACTGCGGTCAGATGGCTGTTCTGATATGAGTGGATGTTCTGTTCAAAATTTCGTCCAACTTCAGGATCGATAATCTTAATATACTTAAGCTCATTCTTCAGTTTTATTTTTTTTCTATCAAGAAGCAGCTGTAAAAGTTCCTTTTCATATTTATTCATACTTCGTTCATCATCATCGCCTGACTGCCACAACTGCGGATAATGCTTTTCTATCTCTGAAGGGAATAGTCCGCTGAACAATGAATTACGTGCATAGGGAGTAGCGGTCGGAAGTATAGCATAGTAATAATCTTTATCTATCTTAAAAAGGTCCTGCAGGTGTTTTTCCATTACAAGCCACTGATCAAGCCTTAAACAATCAAGCACGAAAAAGAAAACCGACTTCTTTCCCTCTTTTACCTCGTCAACAATATATTTATCGACAATCTCAGTGGTTAAGGTGGGGGTATAATTATCTTCGGGACTGTTTATCCAGTTGGTGTAATTTTTTTCTACGAAACGGGAGAACTCTTTGTTAGCTTCCTTCTTCTGATCATTTAACGTCTGCCTCAATCCCATACCCGAATGAGTATCAAGCTCTACATCCCAGTTCACAATCTTCAGATAAATATCAATCCATTCTCCGAAGTCAAGGTTGTTCATTAGAGCGCGTGAAATTTCGTTAAAGTCCTGAAGATAATCTTTTGCAGCGGCCTGGCCCGTAATTCTTTTACCTTCCAGAATTTTTTTACAAACAAGAAACATCTGGCTAGGGTTAACGGGCTTGGTCAAATAATCGGTTATCTTCCCACCAATGGCTTCATCCATTAAAGTTTCTTCTTCGCTTTTTGTAACCATTACAACGGGGATGTTGGGACTAGTTTCCTTAATCTGACCCAGCACTTCCAATCCTCCCATTCCCGGCATCATCTCATCAAGGAATATAAGATCGTAAGTATTTTGTTTTACATGTGTCAGGGCATCCTCGCCGTTGGTAACTGTATCAACATCATATCCTTTTTCTGAGAGAAAAATAATATGAGACCTTAAAAGTTCAATTTCATCATCAACCCATAAAATCTTCTTATTTGCCATTAATTTCCTTCGGTTTTACTTCTTAAAAATAATTATGCAATAATTTAATAAAGAATCCTGTCAAAATTTGTAACCAAATGATTAAATAAACATATCACTGGATTGAAATATGGACATCAAGTCCTGCCTCATTTGTTGTTGTTGGGGGAATTCTGGCTGCTCCCTCCGGTTCTATGGCCGTTCTTCTGTAGAAAATAGAGAGAGTAACTTTCGAGCTGATAGTATATTTTATTCTGGGTTCAAGGGTGGTTCTGATTGTTCCATCCTGGGGAGTTCCTTCCTCTGTGAAATTAAGCATATCATATCGTACTACCGAATTCTTAGAGCTTGTATATGAAAGACTGAACTCAATATCGTTTTTAAGCGAGATGCCAAACAACGGAAGTTCAAATCCTGACTTTGAAAATCCTGCGGTAATACCTATGTCCTTCGAGAAAGTTTCAGAAATATTTTTCGTAGTCAGACCCAGGTCATAAATGGTCCTTGTCCCATATTTAACACTGCCTATTAAATTCCCCCCCCACATATCATTAAAGGTAAGATTTAATCCAGCTATAGGTGAAAATCCGTATTCAATTCTTTGTGTAAGGATTTCCTGTATACCCTCGGGATTAAGCTTCGTTCCCTCAGTGTAGGTTGAACTATAAGCATGTTCCAAAGAGACTTTCTTCGCGAATGATTTAAAGAAAAGGAAATTTTCAAGACCATCCCAAGAAAGATGCCAGTTGGGTCTTGGTATATACTTTTCCACATCCTTCAGAAAACTAAGCTTTGCAAGAAGCGGCAGTGTTTCAAAACCTTTCAGGAAAGCATCCGACAAATTCTGCTGCGGATTAGGTGAATCAGGATTAAAAAGTTCGTTAACTTTTTTAATGCCATTCCCGAAAACACTCAGGAACAAGGACGGCGGCAGGGACAGGAAAGACCTTTCTATGGTACCAGTCTCGGTGATATTATCGATACTCGGGTTACCAGACGCATCTGTCCTTATGGTGGTATTCTTGTTTATTGACCACCCTACTTTCCAGTTTATATCAAGCTTGGCACCTTCCCACAAAGGTCTTGAAGTCCTGAAATCAAGATTATTCTTCTGATTGAATACATCCTGCAGGTTTGCATTGGGAGCGCGGCTGCCAATCTCGCTGCTAATTCCCAACATAAATGCTCTTGGCGGCCCCTTTGAAGAACTATAATTTATACCCCAGAAATTATTAAATCCTGTTCCCTCACCAAGAATTCCGGATTTAGAGACACTATTATCCAGACTATAATTAAAAGCAATAGTCTCATAATCGAAAAAGATACTTTTCGCTACACTTTTCAGGAAACCAAGGGCACGAGTAAGTGCCGGCTTGCGGGTTTGTTGATTAGTGGTATCTGTAGGAACCGGAGTCTGTTTTTCTGTCTTCGTTGTTGAGTCGGGATTCTCATTCTGGCCCTCCTCGAAGTTCCTTCCACGGTTTTCCAGGCTTCGCTTGCCGCGGTTAGTATTGCCTCGTTGCTGCTGACCGCCTCCTGAAGGTTCCGATTTTTCTGCAAACAGAGGGTCCGTTAATGCTTTCAACCGCAATGTAAGACCAGCCTGTAAGCGGCTGGCAAAACCAGCGCTTCTTCCAACTGTATCCTGGCGAAAATCAAAATTCCAGTTGTAACCAACATTATATCCGGCTGTAACCTGGAAGAAACGGTTTATATCCCAAACCGTGGGAAGTTTTGGATTTGATTTTAAGTCGAAGGTCTGAGTATATCTATAATCTTTTCCGAAGAATACTCCAGAAAAAATATCTTTCCAAATCTCATTTTCAGGACGCTGCATGTCATTTGAATTGGTCTCAAGGTATGCAAGGGATGAAGTTATGTTAACATTGTAGCTAGTGGCCAGGTTCAGGAAACCGCCTTCTGTAAGCTTCCAGTTAAAGTTAAATCCCCTGGTTGTTCCAAAGTCCCTTGAAATAATTTCCTGGGAAGGAGTGGCAGTCTGCGAACGTGTTATGTTAGTATTTCTCTGTCTCCTTGCTGTCACATTAAAAGCAAAGTTCTGGGGAGTATAGTAAAGTTTCACATCCTTATAGTCAGAGAATAAAGCAACCACTGAGCCTAAAACCGGAATTTCTTTCGGGTAGAAATAATAATCAGGACTCAAATTAAGGGCATAATTCATAGTAGCATTCCATACCCACCCATTGTTTGACAAAACGGTTGGACTTCTACTGAAGGTCTTATTAAAATTAAACCCAAACGATAAAGCGTTAAAGGTATCTCGTATATACCATTGAGATGTAGGAATTTTTATTTTAATGTTAGAAGCTGACCACGAGTCGGAGGTGCTTATTGTCTGTGATTCAGAAATTATCTGTTCAGGTGTTTTAGTAGCTATAACTGTAGTATCCTGCCTTAAAGATTCAATCTGTTTGGCGGCTTCATCAACTTTAATATCCGTGCCCGGCAGGTAGAGTGGTTTCCCGACAGTTTCTGTGTGAGAATAATTCAATCTTAGGTTGCTCTCAGGAAGATTAACCGGCAGCAGCTTAAGAATGTTTACATCGGCAGATACGCCCCAGTTCTTTGATTCGATTCTCGAACCGAACCTGTCAGAAAGCCTATGGAAATAAGGATTTGTCTGACTAATATTGAAGTTCACTGTCATTAGATCTGCCAGCTTAATTGCTGACGAGAAACTATAAGCCCACCCCGGTGAATCATCTGCGCCGACAACTCTAAGTTCGTTCACCCAGATTTCTCCAGATAAAGCCCGTGGAAGCTGGAGAGGGCCCGTTGTGCCTCCTATAATTTGCCCCGCAGGGGGTTCTTTAGGATTATAAATTCCTACTAGTAAAAATTTCACTGATGTGAGCGTCGGGTTTCCTTTAACCCCGTATGAATGTCCAATTTTTCCCGGGACCGGTTTTTCCACCAGTCTATTGATAGATGAATCGCTTCTAGCCAGTTTTATAGCTGTCAATTCACTGAAATTTATCGAAATTTCATTCCATCCCGGTCTCACAGGCTGACGGTACTCATAAAAGTTATTGGTATCGCCCCCAAACCTGAAATATACTTCGGCAGCATAGCTTCCGCCGGAAGTATCAGATACTGATCCAGGTGCGGCATTCTCATCTCCATGTATGAAGAGTTTCATTTGCTTATAATTAAATACATCAAGAGGTCTGAATAGATACTTAACGGCCTGCCTCGACTGTCCATCAGGCAGGTCCTGCAGAATAAGATCTAACGACTGCTCATTACGATATATCTGTTCATCCGGTCTTGTTCTGTCCCTCTCCTGGAATACACCTGGAGGAGAAGTATACCCGGGGTTATCTTCAATGTTAATTACTGAGATAGACATCGTGGTATCCTCCGGGAGAACCTTCTGCCACTGACTGCCTGTCAGGTTGAATTCGGTTAATCTCAGGTGAACAGTATTTTCTGCACCCGACACAAAAAATCTTATATATTCAACATCTGTCAGAGAGGGGCTACCTACTTCCCTCTGAAAGTCTTTTAATGGTATTCTATACAGGAACCAGCCGTCATTACCGCCGCCGCCGCCAGCTATGAACCTGTTAGAATTTCGATTAGTATCCAGCGGTATTTCATATCTGAAATAGCTATTTGCCAGATCGAGATTTCCGTTTTTATTCAGATCCTCGGTATCAGGGAATCTTCCAATATCAGTAAGAACAGCATTCCCCTGGGTTCCGTTTATATTGAAATAATCCTGCCATTTTTGACTTCCGGTTTGAGTAAATGAGAAATTATCGCCGCTGGGATCTGATTTTGTACTGACGGTATTTGATCTTTCCTCCGCATCTGTCCAGCCGTCAAGTCCCACATCCTCACCCTGGTCAATCAGATCGTTTTCCGGTGGTTTGTCTTCTGTATTCAGTACCCTGTTTGGTATAACATCTTCACTTATTCTACCCAGATCAAGGTAAACCTTTGCCCCGGGAGGAGCATCATCAATCTTTGCCCAGAACTCAACAAACTCAATATTTTCTTCAACCAGGTTATTTGCAGTTGAGGATAAAAGTTTCATAATCCCGCCCCAATCCTGTGCCCTGTTCCCCAATTGCGGGTTATAGTTGTAAGTTCCTGGTGTATCCGGCAGAAAAACATAATCCATTACCGTAACCTGCTGATCTGCCTTCGCTACCGATTTGTTCGGCCAGATCTGCTTAACATTAACATCACCGGGTGTTACCGTGTACCAGATGCTTTTGCCCTTATAGTCCATCAGCTGTTTTGGAGTTAATCCAGTGAGACCCGGAATTGAATCCGGAGGACTCAAATCCTTCCATGCAGTATATGAAACTCCTACTGGAATAATCCTCTTTGCACCTTCAAAGTCATCTATATACGCAATGCTTTGTCCCTGGTCAGAAGCAATAGTACTTTTCTTTGTATTAGGATCAGGATTAATGTAAGCATATTCTCCGCTAACGTTGACAGATGACATTTCCCTCGTGGAGATAATTTTATCCAGTGCTTTAGTCAGGAAGGGCATATCCACACCCGTCTTAGCATCAACGCCATAAATGGTATTGCTCAGAGGTTCCTCACCTATTCTGACTTTATCGCTGAGTGTCTGCTGATTCAAATTCAGAATAGAAAAACCGAGTTGGGTTTTATCAGAAAAATCAAAAAGTCCTCTCGCTCCTAATAGAGTTTTAGAAGCAAGTTGGAACAGATCATTTTTTTCATAGGTTATTTTAAGGTCGGCACCCGGAACCAGTGCAGCATCATTACGAATGGTAAGCTGACCAATATTATAATCCACGATATAGTCGGTACCGGGGGTCAATTCCCTTCCGTTCAACAACACCCTTACTGAATTTTCAACTACATTAAAGCCAAGCTGGTAAACAGAGGATGCTTCTCCCGAATATTTACCTGTGAGGAGCCACTTATCCTTTACCTTATCCTGTTGTGCAAAAGTTTTTGTCGTATCATATACTTCCTGATATTGAAGAGAATCAGGAATTCCTGCAGGCAGATCCGCTCCGAAAGGCTTAAGCGTCGGGAAGATTACCTCACCAGTTTCAGGAAAGATGGTCAGGTTCGGACGGAAATCAAATCTGTTATCAGGATTCGAATTTTTGCTGGCATCAAGCAGATCGAGACCGAATGCAGTTAATAACCTTACTGTACCTGTAGGGGTTGCGAGGTCAGTAACCGGATCCTGTCCTTCTTTCTCATACTCTATATTAAATTCAAACCCCTCTTCTTTAATATTTCTCCCTCCGAGAGGATAAATATTCTTGAGCTGAAGTTTCCAGGCTTGCTTAAACTGTGGCTGAAGATTCTGTGGTTTTACAAGCCTAAGCACGATATGAGAAGCCGTGTCGTTTACATTTATGGTGTTTAGAAATTCTCCGAAGACATCACCTCCCTGCTGCTGATAAGCAACAGCGATAATATCCTGATCCTGCAGGTTAGTTTTAAATGTTATGTAACCAGTTTCCGGATGCAGAACATAATCAACATCCTGTTGAAGCAGTTCAAACCAGCCCGTTTCTACTTGACCAGGTATGGCAGTTGTATCACCACTGTAGCTGGCAGGATAAGTTTGACCCTGTGGTACGGGAGGAATATCTATATATGCATTTCCCTTTCTCTGTTTTGTCCTGTCAAATGTAACGACATTAACAGATTTCCAGACTTCAATATTTATAACCCGGTATTGCGGGTGTACTTCGGGTGTTGCTTTACCGTAATAATCATTAAATATATGGAGACTTTCACTTGCATAAGTGGTATCAAGGAAGTAGTGGTTTGTTGAGTAATCGTATGCTCTCAGGTTGAATTCCTGCGAGGTTGTTCCGCTGTTTACGGAGACCTCCTCAGTTTCGCCTTTTTTCTGACTGGCTAGTGTTGTCAAAGAAAGAGGACCTAGTTTAAAATTCGCTTTTAATCCAAATAGAGCTTCACTACCGCCAACAAGAGGAGAAGTCTGCAGCGAAACGTTTCCGGCTTCAATACTCTGAATAATTTCATCTTCATAACCTTCATATTTTATTTTAAGCTGATTTTCATACTGGAAGGTTCTTTCGGTATTCCAGTCGGCATTTATATGAAGTTTATCTCCTATCGTTCCGGCCACAGTTATTTGTACCTGCTGCTTAAAGTCAGGCTCATTTCTGGTATTCCCATACCTCGAAGCTGTCACTCCCTCTGTGTTCTCATTTCGCCAGGCCCCGTGAATGTCAACGGCTCCCCCTATCTTCAGACTTATTTTTGGTTCACCGAAAATACTCAGTACTCCCACTTTGGGCAGTGGTATCTCAAAATCTGTAATGTTCTTTATAAGTTCGCCCAGTTCTTTCTTGGACGACTTAAGTTCATACTGATAGCCAAGGTCTTCCCACAGTTCCCTTTCGTGCAGGGCAAGTTTCGCCTCAATATAGTCTTCGATAGGAACCCTTAATAATATTTTGGTTTCCTGGCCCGCCACCTTTTCCTCAATTACTACAAACTTTCCTGTTGAATCGATTTTGACAGTGCGCTGCCTTGCTTTAGGCTGAGCAATAAACGGTGAAGTATTAGGCTTCTGAAGAGTTAGATAAGGTTCATCTCTGCGCTCATAATGAAAATACTTCAGCCTGGCAGTAGAGTCGATAGCCATCGAGTCGACTTTTATTGTATCAGCTGCCACGCCTATCGTATCGGTCTTCAGTGAATCCGTATTTAAGGAATCAGTATTTAAGGAATCATTTTTAATTGTGGAATCGGGTGGGAAAAAACCAGTAACAGCGGCAAATAGATCTGATTCATTAGCGGCGAGGGAAGCAAAGCTATTATGTTTTTTCTCAAGTGATTCAAGCTGAGGATTTAATACTTTTATGGAATCAAGTCTCGGTTCCGCGTGGGAAGGAACAGACGAAACCTGGTCTCCGTCCAGTTGATCAGGAGAATAATCATTGCTAAAAGGAAGCGAGTCCAGCTTATGGTAATAATCAAATAAGGCATTTATCCAGATGGCATTATCCACCTGGGTCCTTGCCGGAGAAAACCCGAGATTAACTAAGCTGTAAAAGATCACTACAGAAGCTGCAGTGACCCCTATTATCTCCCGAACCAGATTTGGAATCTTTTTATTAATGTGGAACCCGAAAGAAATAAATCAAAAATTACAGTAGAAAAGAATTCTATAGATCCTCCGGATTAATTATTTAGTTTCGAGCGAAAAATTATATAAAATAGGTCTGAAGTTCAATATAAGTGCATCTTAAAACTGCAAAAATTTCGATGTTTTAATGTAAAGTTTTAACAGGAACCTGTTAAGGTAATTTTTTTTCGCCCTTTTAGGTCCTCAGGAGGGTATATATTTCACTTTCGGGCTTGGGTAATCCACCGGTCTTGTGTAATGTCTAACTTATTTTATCCGTTCCTCACGGTTCTTTGTATCTTCTTCTTCAATAGTTTCGCTTCTCTTGTTGAAACGTCTGATGAATAATATAATCAATACGATCACAATCAGCGCGATGAAGAAATATATTACATACATAATATATCCTATTTAATTATCACCTTAAATAATAAAATCAAAAGAAAATATCTGTGAGTTGTAAAACCCTTCCGGTTTTCCTTCAGACCGCTTTCAACTTTCTTTTCTGCACTTTATCGTTTATAATCAGTGACGTTGCGAGCAATCCGGAAATAAACAGACCTGTGTCTTCATAAATTCCGAGCCGCATTGCGGCAGATATCCCTAACAATGCCCAGAGAAAAGGTATTATTAATATGTACAGCGGAATCCTCTCTATTGTACACAGCAGAATTCCGAATGTAAAGATAGTAGTTGGACAAGGAAGTCCGAATGTGGGGTTCTCAGGGTATAGATGTCCAAAGTATACATTAAGAAGAGGATAAATTATCAAGGCGTATAAAATAATAACCAACCCCATATAATGATTCAGATCTTTTGTGAACCCGAACTTTAACTTTTGGTCAATAATTCCGGATTTCAGGATAATTAAAGCCTGCAGTATAAATGCTGCCCCGAAGATGTAAGCGGCAGGATTTATGGATGAGAAGAACAATATCTGATAAACTACCCCTACCCAAAACCAGAAAAACGCTAGTATCCATGTAATCAGTTTATCACCATAATTTGTTTTTCTGAATATGCGAAAAACGGTGAAAACAGCTAAAATCAATAAGACAGTTTGAAACGGAAAAACGGCATTGTTATATAACCTGAAAATATCAAGGAACTGTTCGGTTGTAAAAGGCATCTCCCCTCCTCTTAGTAATTGTAAAAATCGTAAGTAAAATTAAAATATTCAGGAAGGCAATTCAAGTATGGAGTTGTTTATCAAAAAAAAAGCATATCGCTTCTAGAGAGATATGCTTTTTTTAGTTAATGTGCTAACTATTTATTCCAGGTAGTGTCTTTCATAGTTCCGGGCTTAGCATCCTTATATTTAGCGCTTCCCGCAAGCTTCTTCTGGGTATCAGACCACCACTGCATTTTAACATTATCAAACTTGGTTTTCTGATCTGAAGTTAATACATCATTTATCTTGTTTAATGTACTGTTATTAGCAGTTGACATTGTTGATGCTGACATATTTTTATTGTCTGCATTCATATCTTTTTTGGAGGCATTATCTTTGTAATCCTGTAGAATTCCTTCTACTCTTGTTGTCTGTTCCATGGTCAGATCAACTTTCGTTCTCAGAATTGAAGCTGCATCAGCCACATCTTTGTCATATTTTGCGTCCTGGTACATATGATTCTGATTCTTATACATCTTGTGATCTTTTGTACTGTCTGTTTGTGAATATGCTGTTCCCGTTATAAGAATCAGCATTGCTCCCAAGGCAAGTGTTCCAAACAATCTGCTCATTAGCCTATCCATCGTTTCTCCTGTTTTATTTTTTGATTATCGTTTACTATACTAAACTAAAAGTTTTTACAATTACCCACAGTAAAATCCATCACGGCATCTTAAACATACCAGGTGCTCTTGTCCTTAATCAAATGTGACAGCTTTTAACCTTTTTTATAATATTTCATAGCTTCAGGCATCTCAGACTTAAGATCATTAATTCTTGTCTGGTTAGCCGGATGATCACTTAAAAATACTGGTGGTGATCCCTGACTCTGCGCCTGCATTCTCTGCCAGAACTCTAAAGCTCCGTTCGGGTTATACCCTGCCATCGCCATGAAAATTAATCCAAGATGATCAGCTTCACTCTCCTGGGTTCTGCTGTACGGCAAAAGAACACCTATTTGTGCGCCCAGGCCGTAAGCAGCCATCCATATCTGCTGAGTCTGTTGAGGCTTATCGTTCAGGGCCTGAGAAAGCGCCACTCCCCCCAGCTGAGCAAGCAAAGCCTGACTCATTCTTTCGTTTCCATGACGCGCAACTGCATGAGCCATTTCATGTCCGAGTACCACGGCCAGGCCGTTTTCGTTCTGTGTAATCGGAAGAATTCCAGTATAAACTACGATTTTGCCGCCTGGCATACACCAGGCATTTGCCTGTGAATCTACAACCAGGTGGTATTCCCATTTATAGTTGCTTATTTCGCCGGACTTTCCATTTTGTCTCAGGTACTGCTCTACCGCAGAGGCAATATTGCTTCCTACTTTCTTTACTAATGCAACCTGCTGTGCATTATTGCTTTCCTGGTGCTCTTTCAGAAACTGGTCGTACTGACTAAAGCTCATTGAAAGCATTTCGCTTTCGGGAATCAGGTTTAACTGCTTCCTTCCAGTTATGGGTGCTGAACTGCATGACATAAAAAAGAAGGAAAACAGTGTAAGGGTTATAAGGTAATTTCTTAGTTGTTTCATGTTATTTTCTCTTTGTAGTTAAGTTAATTATGAAAATAGAAAACTTTGACGGATCGATATATGACAGCAGACAATCGTAAATTCCCTTATATCAAACCCGTAGGAAAATTAATAAGAACTGGTTCAAGGTTAATGCAATTTACTAATTACAGGAAAATTTACTGCAAATTCCGGTTTCTTCTGCCCTGCCAGACGTTCTATCCTCCCTTCGCTTGGGGTGATTCTTGTCACCCCTATTTCCTCCATCAACATTAAAAAATTGACTAACTTTGTCTTCGATGAGGGAAACTTTAAATGAGACAACTGGATCCTAAAGATCTCACCATAAAAGTAGATGTCAGGAATTTATATTCCTTTCTCGATGCGGTACCATTACCAATTACTGTCCTTGATCCCGTATTTGACAATGAAGGAGGAATCAGCGATTTTATCTTTTCTCACTTGAACTCGCCGGCTGCTGAATCGCTCAACTTACCTATTGAAAAAATTGCCGGGGAAAGTATTACTTCCTCTTCCCTGAACGTAGATTTTTTTAATCTCTTTGAAGGGCTTAAGAAGACCTATACAGAAGAATCTTTTTTCTTATCCTCTGAACCTAATGAAGGGAATAACTCCCACCAAGCGGTGAATATTTTTAAGTTAGATAGTAAAATTTTAGTTCAGTGGAAAACCGCGGAAAAAGTCAATGAGCAGTCAAAAACTATTGCTCTGCTGCAGAACTCGAATAAGGAGCTTGAACAATTTGCCTATATAGCTTCTCACGATTTGCAAGAGCCGATCAGAATGGTAATGAGTTTCACCCAGCTTCTTCAGAAAAGGTATGCGGATAAGCTTGACGACGATGCTAATGAATACATCTATTATGCGGTAGACGGTGCTAAACGGATGAAAGAACTTATCGATAAGCTGCTTGAATATTCCAGGGTGAGCACTGAAAAAAGGAAATGGAAAGAAATCCCGGTTAAAACGGTGATTAAAAATATTCTTGAAGATTATGAAGTTACCCTGGCTGAAACTAACATAAAAATAACCTCTGGAGATATGCCTGTTATAGTTTCAGATGAATCACTCCTGAGCAGAGTCTTTTCCAATCTTATATCAAACGCTGTAAAGTACAGGGCAGATAAAGATCCTGAAATAAATTTAGCAGCCGCCGAGAATGAAACAGAATGGATTTTCTCTGTCGCTGATAATGGAATCGGAATCGAGAAAGACTATTATGAGAAAATATTCCTAATGTTCCAGCGACTCCACGGTAAGACTAAATATCCCGGGATGGGTATGGGACTGGCGATATGCAAAAGGATCGTCGATACCCTGGGCGGCAGGATATGGCTCGAATCAGAGAGCGATAAAGGAACAACATTCTATTTTACAATCCCTAAAAAAGGAGTCTGAAATGTCCAGGGAAAATTTAGGTCCTGTAGAAATCCTTCTTATTGAGGATAACCCCGGCGATGTGGTGCTCATCCGGGAATCTCTTAAAGAGAATAAGCTCCTTACAGAACTTCATGTGGTTAATGATGGTGAACAGGCTCTGGATTTTCTGAAAAAGAAGAAAAAGTATTCAGATGCTGTTACTCCGGATATTATTCTGCTTGACCTGAACCTACCTAAGAAAGACGGACGTGAAGTATTAATGGAAATTAAGCGGGATGAAGATCTGAAAACAATTCCGGTAGTGGTTCTCACCTCCTCAACTGCAGAGACAGATATTCTTAGAAGCTATGAGAATTATGCAAACTGTTTTATTTCTAAACCGGTTGACCTTGAGAATTTTATCAAAGTCATAAAATCGATAAAAAATTTCTGGCTGACGATTGTAAAGCTGCCTGTTCATTGAGAGGATGCCATGATTAAAGAAGAAATAAAGCTTATTTCCGTTTTGCTGATTGAAGATAATCCGGGTGACCAGATCATTATCAAAGAACACCTTAATGATTTAGGAAGGACGAATTATGAACTCCACGCTTGTGCCACAATGTCGGATGCATTGGAATCACTCTGCAAAGCAAAGTTTGATATAATTATCCTTGATCCTGGACTTCCGGATAGCAAAGGTCTCGATTCTCTTCAAGCTATCCGTAAAAAAAATTCGTCAATTCCTGTGTTGGTTCTGACTATAAACGAGTCTGATGAAATGGGGATTAACTCAATCCGGCAGGGCGCCCAGGATTTTCTTAACAAAAACGAGTTGCATCCTCAAAATCTTAATAAATCAATTTTGTACGCAATCAGCAGGAACAGACTTGAACAGGATTTAACTGAATCCCTTAAAATCTATGAAAACACTTTTGAACAGGCAGTAGTGGGATTTGCTCATTTATCCCTTTCAGCTGAATTTATAAAGGTTAACCAGAAATTCTGCGACATCCTCGGTTATACAAAAGATGAGCTTATTGGTCAATCTATCTATGATATTACCTACCCTGAGGATCTTGGTACTGATCTCAAAAACTTTAAAAGATTAATTTCGGGTAAGATAAAACATTATTCGCTTGAAAAAAGATTTATCAGGAAGGACGGTTCGATCGTCTGGGCCAATATTACAAGAACTTCCATATCAACTCCCAGCAATGAAGCCGATTATTTTTTTACTACCCTCGAAGATATTTCTGAAAAAAAATCTCTCTTGCTGGAATTTCATAAACAGAAAGCTCTCCTCGAGAACATTTTCAGTATACTGCCTGTGGGTGTATGTGTCATGGATAAGGAGGGAACCATGATGAATGATAATATGAAATTTTCTGAGATCTGGACGGGTTCGAAATACAGAAATATAAACGATCATGAAAAATACCATGCCTGGAAAGTTGATACGGGAGAAGTGGTTAAAGACGATGAATGGGCCAGCTATAGAGCACTAAAATTTAATGAAACAACTCTTGGAGAGATTCTGAAGATAGAATGCTTCGATGGTTCAAAGAAAGTAATAATTAATTCTAGCATCCCTCTAATTATAGAAAATGAAATTATTGCAGCTGTTACAGTCATTGAGGATATAACAAAACTAGCCGAGACCGAGAATGAGCTCAAAAAACTCCTTGCAGAGAAGGAGGTGCTCGTTAAGGAATCTAACCATAGGATAAAAAATAATCTGCAGCTTATGTCAAGTCTGCTGAACCTGCAGGCAGTAAATTCAGAAGATCTTTATGTAAAGAGAGTACTTAATGACAGTATAAACCGGATAGCGTCTGTCTCCTTCCTGCATGATTATTTATTCCGGTCATCTAACCTTAATTCAGTCAATATTCAAACCTATATCTATAAGATCACCGACCACATAAGGGAAATCCTTATTGCAAATTCCGGCAGTATAAAAATCATAAAAGATATTGAGAACTTTGAGGTTAAATCGGGACTGGCTATTGCAATAGGATTGGTGATAAGTGAACTTATTACTAATGCAGTTAAATATGCATTCAATAACAGGAAAGAGGGAATAATTTCTATTGAACTGAAAAAGAAAGATAAGAATATAATTCTACTCTTAAATGATAATGGAAACGGGATTAAACAAAATATCAATCTTGAGGAAGCCACTTCGCTTGGATTCCAAATAGTATATTCAATGGTTTCACAGTACCATGGCAGTATTTCTTATGAGGTGAACAAAGGAACGAAATTCACTATAAACTTACCACTGAAATAAGCTTCTTTCTTTTGGCTTCTACCATTCACACCCCTGGGCCGTTTGCATCCTTTTGATGGATTGCCTCTTGTCCCCTTCAGCTGTCCTGCCCTCTATAGTTTGCCCTCCTTTGACGAAATATCCTGGAAATTCTATATTTAGGAACGGTTCTGATTTGGCCTCCATATCTGTTTAGCAGAGAGGAATTTTGTTACTTCAAAACCGGACATCCCGGAAAAAAAAGTGTCTTTTTAGCTATCCTTCAACTGTTCACAAATTCAACAAGTATGACAAAATGTCATACGCTCTCTCAATCCAGTTTTAGTTTGGTAAGAATCCCGTAGTTATACCGTAGTTGGACTTCAAAAACTGCACTTCGAAATATGCGAGAAAACGCCAAATTCGGCTGTTGAAAAATTCTATAGTATGACAGAAATGACATACCTCAAAGTGATTCAATCATCTTCAAAAGAGGTGGTTATATAGTTAGATAAATCGTTGTGGTTTTATAAAAGTGACAGACGAATTAATCGGTGATCAATCGGATCAATATCTATTTAATAGTCATCTTTTCAAAGTCGCGGATACTAGTACAGACGAAAGACAGAGAATACAAAACAATATAAAGGTGTAAATGTGAAAAATAGAAATGATTTTTTGAGATTTGGTTTTATAATAATGTTATTCCTTTCAACTGTCCTGATTGGAACAGGGTGCAAGGATAATAGCACTAATACCTATGGCAATACAGGGGGCGGAACGAATCCTCCTGAAAACGAAGTATGGATGCAGAACACAAGTTTCAATCCGAAGAATAAAACAATTGCTGTAGGCACAACCATTACCTGGGTGAATAAAGATGCCGCCAATCATACTGTTACCTCCGGAACTCCTGGCAATCCCGATGGTTTATTCGACAGTGGTACAATAGGCTCCGGCGGTACATATACTCATACATTTAATACGCAGGGGTCTTTTAATTATTACTGCCAGATCCATCAGGATATAATGACAGGCAGCATTACGGTTCAATAATTATTAATGAAGTAAAGAGCCGGCTTTAAGGGCGAAAACTATATCTTTAACTTTTTAATTTTGCTCTGCAAGGTAGTAGGCTTTACTTTTAATAATGCGGCTGCCCCATCCCTGCCGTAAATCTTTTTATCCGTGAGCGTAAGAGCCTGCTTTATTATTTTTTTGATCTCATCATCCAGTGAGCCGATAGTTGAATTTTTTTCACCTTCAAAATCCCTTGCCTTATGCTTTTTTTCAAAAACAAGATGAGCCGGTTTAATTATACCATCCCTGCTGAGTATTACTGCTCTTTCAAGAGTATTTTGCAGCTCCCTCACATTTCCATGCCATGGATTCTCCTGCAAAACTTTTAAAGCTTCATTACTTAAAATAAGCTTCTTATTGCCGAACCTTTCTGAAAGAACTTCAAGGAAATAATCTGATAAAAGGAATATATCATCTTTTCGTTCCCTAAGAGGAGGGAGATTAATAGGAAAGACATTAAGCCGGTAAAATAAATCCTCTCTGAATTTCCCTTCCTGAACTTTTTCTTCCAGGTCAGCATTTGTAGCACAAATAATCCTTACATCGGAATGAAGAGTTTTCTCACCGCCCAGCTTTTCAAAGGTTCCTTCCTGTATTGCACGCAGCAGCTTCGGCTGAACTTCCGGTGGAAGGTCGCCGATTTCATCAAGGAACAATATGCCGCCGTTCGCCAGTTCAAAGCGGCCGCGTCTTGCCGAAACAGCTCCTGTGAATGCACCCTTCTCGTGACCGAATAACTCACTTTCCGCAAGGTTAGTGTGTAATGCCGAACAATTTAAAGTTATAAATGGTTTGTCTGATCTTTTTGATAAAGCATGGATAGCTTTGGCAGTCTGTTCCTTCCCTGTGCCTGTTTCACCTAATATCATTACGTGAGACTCAGTGGGGGCAACCAGTTTAATTTTTTCGATCACCTGCTGCCAGGCCGGGGATTTTCCAATCAATCCTTTCACAATAGAATTTATATCACCTACAAGAGAATTCCTTTCGTAAACAAGTCTTTCTTTATCATTTAACAGCGAATCGGTTGCTATCGATTGTGCAAGAGCAAGTGCAATTAGTTTTGTTAATGTGTTTGCGAGATTCACTCTCTGAGGAGTAAACATATCGCACTGCCTGTGATCAAGCGTCATTAACCCGAGAGTGGTGCCATTAATTCTAAGCGGAGCAAGCATACAAGAATGACCTGTGGGCATATCAACCACTTCTTCGTAAGTATCGTGATGGTCAGGGTTACGTGTTTCTTCAACAAGTTTAACCTTCCCGATATTTAACACTTCAGTTATGTCAGGATGAGTTTTAAGCGCTATCTGAAAATCCATTATCCTTTCGGTAACCAGGGGTCCTTTAGCAAATCTCACTTTCAAACTGTTATCTGCTTCTTTGCTTAGTATAACTGCTAGCTCATAAGGTATTATTTCATTGATTGCATCAAGAACAATCCCCATTGTCTTGTTAGGCGATAGATAGGCTGTTTCATTTTGCTCTATTGAATTTGAAATCATTTTATAACCGATAATTCGTTGATAACGATATTTAGGTGCAAATATAACGAAATATAGGTACATTTTTGAAGGTATGAGATAATTGCTGCGGTAACTCTTTTAATTACAATAAGTTATGAGAGAAAATTTGTTTGGTATGCAGCTTGCATACCTGAAGTAAAAATAAAGCAGTTCGCTGCAGAAATCTAAAACAAAATCATGGGAGAAAAAAAATGGAATCAAACGAAATAAAAGCGGGAATACCCTTAATCGGCGATAAAATGCCTGATATGGCAGTTCAAACAACTCAAGGAATAAAAAGAATTCCCGGCGACTATAAAGGAAAATGGGTAGTGCTTTTCAGTCACCCCGGCGATTTTACACCAGTATGCACTACAGAATTTTATGCATTCGCAAAACGAAACGAAGAATTTAAGAAATTAAATACAGAATTATTAGGACTGTCAATTGACCAGGTTTTCTCACACATTAAGTGGGTTGACTGGATAAAGGACAACCTTAACCAGGAGATCCCCTTCCCTGTTATCGCAGATGATTTGGGACGAGTATCGACCAAACTCGGAATGATCCATCCCGGTAAAGGAACGAACACAGTACGTGCTGTATTTGTTATTGATCCTGAAGGAATTATCAGACTGATGATTTACTATCCCCAGGAGATCGGACGCCAGGTAGATGAAATACTTAGAGCATTAAAAGCACTGCAGGTTTCCGATAAGCATAAAGTTGCCCTTCCGGAGAACTGGCCGAACAATGAATTGATAAAAGATAAAGTAATAATACCACCTCCAAAAGATCTTGTAGATGCAGAAGGCAGAAGAAATCCCTCAGAAGGATATGATTGGTGGTTTACCTACAAATCACTTAATAACTAATAAAACATTTATACCAAATCCGGATTACAGACCGGATTTTAGGATCAGTCCCGGCAGCTTCCCCCTCTGCCGGGATTTTTTTTTGTTATGACTCCGTGTAAAAAATAGAATTTTTTAAGTAAAAAAGTGATACAGGAAGTAAAAAATGTCCTTTTGGGCCTCAATTCAACTGGTACAGTTTATGGTAATCAAAAGCAGACTAAATTAAAAGGAATTTGGGGAATGAACAGGCGGAATCAGGGAAAATATTACTGTTAGGGGTAAATTGCTGTAATCCGCCTGTTACTTATCTTCTCTAAGATTATTCAAACTCTCATTCACTCGATAAAAAAGGGAAATAAAAATGAAAAGTTATACCTATCTCTTATTAGCTGCGTTACTTTTATTACTCCTGACAACTGGATACAGTAAAAATGATTCACTTATTACTCTATCTTCAATGGAAACAAGTAGCACCCGAACGATTTCAGATAAAAACTCAATCACACCCATCCGCTCTGACTTCAGCAGTAATGTTTCATCGGTCGGACAATTTATCAACAGCCGCGGATGGATCGACATCCCGTTAAATGCCCAATGGAAAGAAATCGGTAACGAAGTTATAATTCAAATCCAAAATGTTATTCCTAATATTGTAATGTATTATGGGGATATTACTTTGGAATCAGGTAGTAGAATAGCTGTTAAACTTGGGCGGCCGGATGATGCAGGGAGATTCAAGATTAAAAATACCTTCGGTAAATTCACGGCGATCTCTATTTATACTGATTTGGATCTTGAATGGGAAAATAGCCCCTCTAGATCCTAATTCTGTTTTCTGCAGGGTTGATACCTGGGCTCTTGAATCTTTGATCCATCATTCTCTCAACGGATTCTTTAATTCCTGGAGATAAAGTTTCCAGGTATTGATCCTGCAATAAGAAAACAATTTCGTGCAGCAATTCCGGATGCTTTTGGGCTATCTTTATGCTGAATTTCAATGCGGTAACCCTTACCGAAGGTTTTTTATTTATATCCTTCCACAGATTCATACATAAATCGAATAACCTGGCCTCATATTTTTCATCAATCTCCATTTTAGAAAGAATCTTCAGCAATTCTCTCTGATGACCGTCTTTCTTATCCTGTATATTTTTTACGATGGATAAAATATATTTTCGGATGCGTGTGTCATTTTCATCCATACAGCCCCACAGAAGAAATGCGGCACGCCAGGAATATGGCTGCTTATCTGATATTGCTAACCTAACCGCTTCATCAAAATACTCCTGATTCGCCTTCATAAAGGAAATCAATTCATCTTTATATGATGTCATAAGTTTTTTTTCTAAGATCGATTGCAATTTATTTGCCTCCTGATAATAACCTGATCTTACTTTTCAAAAGTAATATATTTTAATGAGAACAGTACCTGCTGCGGGGTACTTTAAAATATTTTTTCATATCATTCGTCTTAACTTATAACAAACAAAAACCGGTTAATGACGGCGAAGGCAAAGAGAATTGAGCAGACATTTGCAAAGGAAAGATATAAGCTGTTCGGCTTCATCAGGAAATTTGTTCCTTCAAAAGAAGACGCTGAAGATATCCTGCAGGATGTGTTTTTTCAATTTGTGAACTATGCCGATATTGAAATAATCGAAAAAGTAAATAACTGGCTTTTTAAGACAGCAAAGAATAGGATCATAGACAGAAGCCGTAAGAAAAAAGCCGAAGCTTTTTCAGACACAATAACGGAAGGCTACAATGAGGAAGAAGCCTATTCAATTGAAGATTTCCTTCCGTCAATCGAACTGACTCCTGAAGATTTATTCTTGCGCGATGAGTTCAAAGACAAATTTGATCAAGCACTGGCTGAACTCCCGGCAGAGCAAAGAGATGTTTTCTATATGAATGAAATTGATGGTTTATCTTTTAAAGAGATTTCAGGGCTAACAGGTTTAAGTGTAAACACACTGCTTTCGCGCAAACATTATGCGATTAAGCGGATAAAACAAAAATTAAATAAATATTTAGACAGGTAACAGTATGCATCACATAAATAAAAAAAGACGTGTTTTTATGGGTATAACCTTTGGGATAATTTTCGTGGTTGTTATGTCTACTCTGGTTTTTCTGCTATGGAACTGGCTGATGCCGGCAATATTCGGTCTTCCGGCAATAACCATCTTCCAGGCATTCGGGATTTTACTTCTTTCTAAAATCTTATTTATGGGTTTCCATAACAAAAGGAGACCAATCGATCATTTGAAATCAAGAGAATACTGGAAAAAAAGATTTGAAAAAGAGGCCGAAACCGGTAATGAAAATTTGGGAGGTGAGAACCCTTAACAGGACTTATTTGTAATAACGATAATACAGCATGTTAATACTAAAGAAGTGAGAAAAATATGGATATATTAATTTTGAAAACAAGCATAAACTCTAAAAAGGATTTTGCATCTATCGATAATTTCCTCAACGAACAATATGACATTAATGAGTGCACAATCGACCTTGAGGACAGGGATAGAGTCCTGAGGGTGATTGGAGACAACCTGAATATGGATGAGGTCATCTCCAGGGTCAGTAATTTCGGCTTCGAATGCTCAGAATTGTCGGATTAGCAGTGGTAATAAAAATATAATGTTACCCGATTTTTGATCCATTTTATAATTATAATTTCCGGCAAATTCACATTTAACTTTTAAGGTCGTTTTCATCCTTCTGGGCAGCACGTCTGAATAGTAATGCAGATACGACAAACAGTACAGCGAAAAATGTATTAAAGATGAAGACACCAGCTATACCCGGAGGTTCATTTAAAGATGGCCGCATGAAGATAAGCGCAATTACAGGAACAAGCATTTGAGCGGCGGCGGCGGCAAGGAGCGCTAGAACCATGCCACGTGCCCGGAAACGTGCGATACCGGCGCCTATAAAGCCTACGGCAAGCACACCAAAGTACAACAGGTTGACGGGATTATTCTCTGATCCAATAATACCTACTGCGAGATTCACCCAGATAAGAAGGAGACCTGCTGCAGCTGCAATGCCGACAGCAATACGGTATGCGGTACTGTCTGACACTCTTGATATTAATACATACGCAAGGCCGGTGCTGAACAGAAGCACACCCATAACCACAAAGTCGAATAGGTTCCAGTTTACTTCATTGGTAAACATCATCGCAATCAACGGGATTAATAAAATCGACGCTGTTCCTATTGCTACATACAGCATTTGAAGCCTGATGCTGCGCCGAACCCGTTTCATCGTCTTCATTTCCAGGGCATCGGGAGCACTTATCTTTGGGGAAATTGATGCAGGTTCTAATCTTCCCGATCTGATTAACCTGGCAATCTCCGGATCATGCTGTGCATATTTTTCAACCAAATTACGCGTTTCTTCGCTTGCTTCACCCGCAATAAATGCAGGCAATAAATCAAGAATGATATTTCTCGGGATAGATTCCATTGAGTTCTCCATTAATTTTAAATTCCTTTATGTTCTCGATTCATCCGCCATTCAGCCAGTTTCAGCCGCACCCGGTGCACTTTAACTTTGGCAGATGCTAAAGATATATTTAGAGCGTTCGCAATTTCATCATACGTCAATCCTTCTGCACGGAGCACAAGCGCAGATCGGTCCGCTTCGGGGAATGTCTGTAAGAATTCCTGCACATCTTCCAGCTCAGTTTTGCTGCTGACTGCATGTTCCAGGTCTGCACCCGGATCAGGAAGATCAGGTGGAACTTCCATCAGCCTCTTTCTCTTGCGCAGAGATTCAAGATGCAGATTCCGGGCAATCGTGAGTAAATAGCCCTTAACTGTAGCAGTAACCAGAGGTGATTTCCCGGTAATTGCACGGGCGAAAGTTTCGGCAGTAATATCCTCTGCCTCCTTCTTTGTCGCGGCACAAAAACAAAGCAAAGCGGTAGATGTCGTCAGCATACCGGGTATACAACCCGTGGAAATCGGTCATAAATAGATTGCTTTAGATATAATATGGATTAGTCCCGAAAAAGTTACAGAATATTATATAATATTTATCCCCTGGTTTGGCTCGCCGGCTGATTCATACATTAAACTGTCTCAGGTGATGATCTGTATGTTTATAGGCTACAAAGCCGGCTTGTTCTTTTTTTACTCTCCCGAAGAATGGCAGCTGCCATTCATTAGACGACTTAGGGTATTCATTGATCAATGATATCCAGTTTCTTTTTCCAGCTTCCAGATCGCCGTTGACAGGCTCTGTTACCTTAAGCTCATTCACTGCCGGAAGAAAACGTTTAAGCGGAGAATCGTCTTTTATAATCCCTTTCAGGAACAACTTTCCTAATACTATACCTAAGAAGGTGCTTTTCAGTTTCCTTTTGCCTAATGTCACCTCTTCCCACATCGTGCAATGTTTTACCATCTGATGCACATTCATTTCACCCCATTGAGCGGAGCATTTTTCATTAATTAATTTTATTCTGCTGATTAATCCATCCCTGGCTACTTTATCAAATATCGTTTTCATCACTTTTCCCATTGGTTTTAAATAAAATTATAGATAATTACATCAAATGCAAGAATTAAAAAATGATCTTCGACCCATTTTTCAGTTTTCCCCTTTGTCCTTTCGCAAAATCTGTTTTTGATAAAACCAAATCCATCAGAGACGTACTTGTCTAACCAGTAACTAAGTATATCAGCAGTTACACAGTGGTTACAGAGTAGTTACACAGTAAGTGAATCTAAAACGCTTTCGAGTTCTCTTAATCCTGAACATCAGAGAATTTATACCACAAATAATGGATACTACTTCATCCATCAGGGAGAATCTACAGTACCTGAAGAATTGTACTAAGCAATAGCCTCTGCGGTCATTAGTATAATATATTTTTTACAACCTCTTGACAATTCTATGACAAAAACCTCTCAAATCCTTCATATTCTTTTGTTGAGAATAAAAAGAAGGATTAAAGAAAGTGGCCCGAAATTCGTTATTAAAGAAAGTAATCATAGTCACCACCGGTTCAGGCGGTATAGGCAGTGGTGCCGGATATTATCCCCTGTTTTCAGTAAGATTTTTAAAAGCTTATGTAATAACGATGAGACCATATCTTATGTTTGTCTCCGGCATAACCGGAATCGCGGGTATGTCTTTTGCGAGTAAGATTGATATAACGAAAACGATCTTAATTTTTATTGCAGGATTTTTATCCTATGGATTCGGTCAGGCTTTGACTGACTGCTTTCAGACCGATACGGATAGTATTTCCTCCCCCTACAGACCTCTTACTCAGGGCATAGTAAACAAATTTCACTTTTTTATTGTCAGTTGTCTCGGTTTATCTTTCTGTATTTCAATATTAACTTTTTACTACCCGACAAATATACTTCCCGGGATCATTGCCGGTACAGGACTTGCAACTTATACTTACTTCAAAAGGAAATGGTGGGCCGGACCATTTTATAATGCATGGATCGTCGTCGTGCTGTTCCTTATGTGCTACCAGGCAGGGGTCGAAAAAAGCTTCCTATCTTTTGATAATCCAGTTTTTCCTGCCGCAATTGTAACGGTTTTCTTCGGATATGCCAACTTTGTTTTAACTGGCTATTTCAAAGACATCGAAGCTGACAGAATTACAAGCTACAATACATTGCCCGTTGTTTATGGCAGAAAGCTTTCTTCGGTAATCAGCGATGTTTTCGGCTTTATTGCTGCCGCATCAGTATTCATAATCCTGTTCATAAAGACTGCAGATTTAATACCATTCAGCGAACTTATAAAACCCCTGGTCTTTGCCGCTGCAGGTGCCGGGGCAGAAGTATATTCACAGATAAACCTGCATTTCGTTGAAACAGATGATGAGGCACATAAATCAATAACCCCCTGTGTACACAGCTATATACTTTTACTCTCAGGAATTGCTGTGCTGAACAAATCCGAATGGTTTATTCCTTTAATAGTGTTCTATTTTCTCTATCTGGTTATTATGAAAATAAGACCCGTTAAACAGCAGATATAGGAGCGAAAAATGCCTGTAATATTAAATAATAATTGTGGCGGCGGAACAGCCGTAAAAAAATGGAACCGTATCTCCCGTGATTTGAGATTGGATGAATCAGCTGATCCTTTTACTTCCGGAGGGAATGTTTCATTTGATGAATTTATTCTCGATTCAGTTAGGAAAGGTGATACAGGCTTCATTATTGCCGGAGGTGATGGTTCTGTAAATTATTTCCTGAACCGGTGCATCAATTTGCTGGGACGGGAAACTCTGCGGCAAATAAAACTTGGCGCCGTAGGCATCGGATCGAGTAATGACTTTCATAAATCTTTTCATCACGATAATAATTTTGAGAGGATACCCTGCAAACTGAACTTCAACGAAGCTGTCCCTCGTGATGTCGGATGCATTAAATTCAAATCAGGTGGAAAGACATTTAATAAATACTTTCTGATCAATGCAAGCATCGGGATAGCAGCGGAAGGAAATCATTTTTTCAATAACCCGGATTTCATGCTGCGATACCTAAAAAGAATAAGTACTCAGACAGCCATTCACTATGCTGTGGTTAAGAACATTTTAACTTACAAAAATTTCACAGTCAGGATGGAGGTGAACAATGAATCATTTACAGCAAATATCTCAAACCTGGGAATTATTAAGTCGCCGTTTTTTACAGGCAGGCTTAGATTTCAGTCTGATCCTCTGCCTGACAATGGTCTTTTTGATGTTCATTTATATGAGTCTTTATCCAAAAAAAAGTTTTTGAAGCTTCTTTCCTATCTGAGTAGAGGTAAACCCGACGATTCATTTAATAAAAAATTCTGGAGAACAAACAGAGTAAAAATATCTTCTGAAAAAGAATTTGCGGTAGAATTCGACGGCGAAGTAACTACAACAAAAAGCGCAGAATTCACTGTTATACCCGGATTAATAAAAGTATGTACGAATTAAACGAAATATCGGAAAACAAACTGATCAACAGTCTGATCGCGGGCTTCGATAGATCTCCCGATCAGCTAAACAGAACCCACGAAAGTGATGCGGAGATTATACGTTTTGGAGATATTAACCTGGCTCTAACAACTGACAGCATTTCGGAGGAGATCTGTACTGGATTATATGATGATCCTTATCTAATCGGCTGGATGATCGTGACAGTAAATATGAGCGATCTTGCCGCTGTTGGAGCATCTCCGGTTGGAATTCTGATTTCGGAAATCATTCCCCGGGATTATAGTCCTGAAAAATTAATGATACTGCAGAAAGGAATCTCCGATGCCTGCAGAAAGTACAACACCTACGTTATGGGCGGAGATACAAATGAAGGCGAAAGTTTAGTATTAACCGGCACAGCTATCGGTAGGACTGATAGTAAAAAGTATTCTTCGCGCAGGGGATGTAGAAGCGGCGACATCCTTTTTTCTTCAGGAAAATTAGGAGATGGGAATGCCTATGCGGTTTCAAAACTCATTCCCGGGTCAGATTCATTCTCTTACCAGCCCGAAGCCAGGATGACAGCGGGTAGGGTTATCAGTAATTATGCTTCTGCGTGTATGGATTCAAGCGACGGGCTGATTGCAACTATTGATCAGCTGATGAGATTAAATGATGCTGGTTTTGAGTTAAATCCCGAATGGAAAGAAGCAATTACCAGCAATGCATTAAATTTCGCAAGCAATCTCAATATTCCTCCCTGGCTGCTGCTTGCCGGTCAGCATGGTGAATTCGAATTGATATTTACTATCCCTCCAAAATTAAAAAATCCGTTCCTTAAGAATGCTTCAGCGAATGGATTTCAGCCTATAGAGCTGGGAGCGGCGATAAATAATACCGAATTAAAGATTCCCCTGTACGGAAACACCGTCCAAATCGACACAAAATTCATCAGAAATCTCCCCGATCAAACACCAGGTGATGTAAATCTATATTTAAAAATTCTCCTGGAATATGATTTTCAGCTTAAAAATAAACTAACCCCTGTTTTTACAAAATAATGACAAATCTTTGACAACGCTATCCCCCATCCGAATTAGATTATAGCCAGAAAAAATGAATGTCTAACCATAGAAAGGAAACTAAAAATGTTGCAGAATAATGAATACACAGGCGGAGAGAATTTTGATTTAAGAGATATCCTTATCAGCGGAAGAAAAATGAATCTACAGGATAAAACCAGGTTTTTTGATTCATTTCTTGAAAATCTGGTAACTAACCGGCAGATGCTGAACCTAAGATGCATATCGAGTCCTGCTGACCGAACCGTTACGGTAGTCGACGAATTCACAGGCAGTATTAAAACTATGCTGATGTTCGGCTCGAATAATTACCTGGGACTGGCAAATCATCCATACGTTAAAGAATTAGTTTCGCGGATCATTCAAAAATATGGAGCTGGAATAGGCGGACCTCCTCTACTTAACGGATACACTGTTCTTCACCGTGAGCTGGAAGAAAGGCTTGCGGCGCTTAAAGGCACTGAGGATGTTTTAATTTTTTCCAGCGGTTACGGTGCTAACGTTGGATTGGTTTCTGCATTAATGAACAATGAAGACCTTGTGGCATATGATTCATACAGTCATGCTTCATTTCACGATGGCATTAAACTTTCGGGAGTACAGGCCGTTCACTTTTCGCACAATGATGTTGAACTGCTCTCTCAAACATTGGAGCAGACGGAAACAATGAAATATAAAGATCGTTATGTGGGAGTTGAAGGAGTTTATTCGATGGACGGCGATGTTGCACCGCTGGATCTGATTGTTCCTGTCTGCAGAAATAATAACGCATTGCTGATTGTAGATGATGCACACGGTACCGGGGTGATGGGACAAAAGGGGTCGGGTACCGCTGAGCATTTCGGACTGGAAGGTAAAATAGACATCACAATGGGAACATTCAGCAAAACATTTGCGGTAACCGGAGGTTTTGTTGCAGCATCAAAATCTATAATTAACTATTTAAGATTCTTTGCCCGTTCATATATGTTTTCAGCTTCGCTTCCGCCTACAGTCACAGCCACAGTACTTGCATCACTCGATGTAATGGAAAGGGAGCCGGAACTTCATCAAAGGCTTCAGGAGAACATCAATTATACTGCCTCCTGTCTGAGACGTCTTGGCTTCCCCGCGAATACGGTTACCCCGATATTTCCGTTAAGAGTTCCATCAGAGATGAATATCAGGGATGCATCATTCGAATTCCACCACAGAGGTATTTTTATAAATTCAATCGAATACCCAGCTGTTCCGAAATCGCAGCAGAGGTTCAGAATAAGCATAATGGCAACACATACAAAGCAGGATATTGACAGGTTAATGGAAGTAATACAGGAGATCTGGAAGAATAGTAAACCTCAGCTGCAGATAAGTACGGGTTCTGCAATCGGGAAAGTTATGGTTAACTGACGGGAATGAGAAATAAAATGAAAAAGCCCAAACTCTTAATAATTGTATTATTTCAGAATCTGCTGGATGAAAAGCCATACTATGCCCGCAATCCAGCTCCTCCACTGCCGGGAATACTTCTGGCCGGCCTGACCCCTCCTGTTGTAGATGTGGAAGTCCTTCATGAAATTGTAGGACCAATCGATTACAGTACGGATGCGGATTTCATTGCGTTAAGTTTTATGGATTACATAGCACCTCACGCTTACCAGGTCGCTGAAAGATTCAGAGCAATGGGTAAAGTTGTTGTCGGCGGCGGAAAATTTGCTTCAACTTTTCCTGACGAAGTACAGTCCCACTTTGATTCTATTCTTGTGGGGGAAGCACAGGGTATCTGGCCGCAGATGGTTCACGATATGGTTCAGGGTAAACTTAAAAAAAGATATGAGGCAGGATTAACACCATCCCTGGAAAATATTCCACCGCCAAGATATGATCTTGTCGAAAAAAAATATTTCTCGCCTATTGTAACGGAAGCAACCCGCGGATGTCCCCATCCCTGCACATACTGCCAGCTGAATATCGTTAGAACACCACATAGAAAAAGACCCGTTAAAGACGTTATAAGGGATCTGACAAATACGAATGGACTCCCCTGGTATAAAAAGAAAATGGCGATGCTCCTTGATAACAACCTGGGAGGCGATATCAGGTACGCTAAAGAGTTACTTAACGAGATCGCCAAATTAAAATTCTGGGCAGTTGGTGCGCAGTACAGCATAGAATGCTTAAGGGATAATGACTTTGTTGAGGCACTGGACAAAGCAAACTGCAGAATGTCTTTCCTGGGAATGGAGTCATTGAATGAGGAAAGTTTGAGAGGTGTTCAGAAAAAGCAGAACAAAGTTGAAGAGTACAGGGAATATTTTGATAAGCTGAACCGAAGAGGAATATTAACTTTTACAGGCTTGATGTTTGCTCTCGATGAGGATACAAGAGAATATTATGATACGCTCCCCCAAAAACTTGATGAAGTGGGATGCAATGTAATTCTTCCATCTATATCGATTCCCATTTACGGAACTCCCTTACATCATAAAATCAAATCAGAAGGAAGACTGATTGATGAAAACATTACTCATTATGAAGGCGACCATGTCCTTTTTAAGCATCACAATCTGACAGAAGAAGAAATATATGAAGCATATATAAGGGTAAACAAAATATTCTACTCGTGGAAAAATATAATTAAGAGGTGGCTGAAATTTATGCGGAAACAATCAGTCCGGGAATCAATTTCACAATTCATACTTAAGATAACTATCTCAGCCGTGATATACTTTAAGCTGTCGGTCTTTCAGAAACACCATGCGCAGGAAAGATTGTATAGTAAAGTGAAGCAGACAAAGTCAGCAGATGTTCCGCCCCGCAGAAGCAGCCTCGCGTCTAACACTAGTGCTGCCTGAAAGGAATTACGCCACAAAAACTTCATTTTAAGAGTATCATTTTACCCGTTTTACTGAAATGTTCCCTGCCGCTTTTAACCACTGCATCCAGCTTGTAGAAATATACATTACTTGCCAGCTGAGAATTATTTAAGAGGAATTTTACACTATAACTGCCTGCCGGCATTTCATCGTCAACTAAAGTTCCTATTTCATTTCCAACTATATCATATATCTTAATCGTTACATAACTCTCTTCCAGAATCAAGTATTCTATAATCGTTGAGGAATTGAACGGGTTTGGATAATTTTGAGCTAAATAAAAAGAATTTATGTTAACATTTTGATCCTTAATCCCGTCAATAAGAAATCGGTAGCTTGGAGGGGGTGATGCATATTGGGGAAATGAAGTAATCGGCGGATCGCTTAGTACACCCGATAAAATTTCAAAAACAGGCTGACTTGCGGGAAGATCGCAATGTTCGATATCAGGTATGTAATAAGTATGTTCAAATACCTGGTTATTTATCAATTCAGCACTTCTAAGGGGTACGGTATAATCTCCGTTAATATTCCTTGATTCTTCGATGGTAATCCAGTTGAGCGGCGGCGGACCTATTATCACCCGGTTCTTACCTATAGTCCATTGATTATATCCAACTATATTAAAAACCATAATCCCATCGAAATCAACAGTATCAATATATTCCTTGAATATTTCAGCACTGTCGATCAACGCCCCATTTAAATTTTCACCCAGCGTTGAAGAATATGTTCTTAAATAGCTTATCAGCTCCTGGTAGTCGGTATAATTTCCGCCGGGCAGTTGAAAACATTCTGAATAAATATCAGCATCTACAGAAACTCCATTAGTTATAGATGTATTTAAATACGAAGATGAGGGAATAAGTTCATAACAGGAAGGCAGGTTTCTGGCTAACGATCTTACCACGGGTTCTTCTATGATGTAATTCAGCCAATCAAACAGTTTTCCTTTCATCATCACTGTAAGCATTTCGGGTGCTCCCAGATTCGGTGTACCTATAAAGATTATTTTGTTAATACGCGAATTATCAAACAGCTTTATGCAGGTTTTGGAAATAATGCCGCCCATGCTATGGGCAACAAGACTAACTGACGAAGTCCCTGTCCAGCTTAAAACGCTGTCGATGAAACCGGACAATAACAATGCATTATAAATATTGAACTTTCTCCAGTCGTACGTAAAACAAAAAAGGTTTTCGCCTTCGTTATGGTTATCATCATAATTATCAAGTATGTACCCTGCTGATTCCATATTATCGAAGAATCCCTTGAATAAATCCATCGGCATAATATCGAGTTCGCCCCGGAGGGTATTGGCAGTATCATTGCGTAACGGGGATACTTTTATATTGAAATTACCGGCGGGATCAATACCATTTGGGTTAAGCCAGAGACTTGGAATTTTAATTCCGAGCCAGGCCCTTTCCTCCAATTGAAGTACATTGTTGTTATCGGCATCGTCGTAAAGCGGTGAGGCCATAAATTAAAATAATTAACTCCCAGTGAAACACTTTATGTAGGCTACTGCTTGTCATAATTTCTCTATGTACGTCACTCTTTTCTCAGAATTTACAAAAATACAGCGATGCCGAAAGCAAGTCTGTTGGAGTGACCTTCCCTGTAATTTATATTCCCGGCATTTCCTAAATTCTATCCACTTACATTCTCAGACAGAACCAGGTCTCCCATAATTAACTAACTTTCTGCAGCCCCGGCTATCGTGCTTTTTAATATGATCTAACTTACCTGAATCCTGTGAAAGAGGCAAGCTGCACATCGATACAACTGATTCTATTCATTTTGATAAAATAACCAAATGACTGGTATACGGTTGATTTTCTGTTTCGAAGATGATTTTCAATCCCGCTTCGGAAGCGAATTTTTTAATTCCGCCATTTGCCAGAAAGTTCTTATAATTCAGGTAATGGTCTCTCCCGGCAGCAAATTCCACTGCTTCGTTCAATCCGTTCCAAAAACCGATTTTGTTTGGATATACATAGTCACCGATAATAATTTTATCGGCTATTTCAGACATACCCTTCAGATGTTGAACTCGTTTAGATACGTCAATTTCATGCAGAACATAAGTCATCACTGCAAAATCAAAAGTTAGTGGGTCCTCTGAAATTATTTGACTTAATGAAACATGTCGAAATGAAATTTTATCACCATTATATTTTTCAAGGTTACGTTTTGCCCGAATAATATTCCTCTCCGAAATATCAATTCCCAGTACCGATTTACACTTATCAGCAATGAAGAAAGAAAAACGTCCCGTTCCGCAGCCAACATCAATAATGGTAGAATCAGCGTTGATGTGTTTACCAATCTCCCTGAAAAGCCTGTCCTGATTAGGAGCAATTATTTTATCGTAAAACCATCCGTCATACCAGTGATTTTTATTTTCGGTCATTTATTGCCATTTATGTTTGATTAATCATCTTTATTAAAAATCTCGTCATAAATATACAACGCATAAGCACGATTTTCTGGAATTCTTATGGAACTGATTCAAATACTGCTCTCTTTACAATTTCATGACAATTCCTTTAAATCCCGACCTTCCATATCAGATAAGTATGAATAATATCAGAGAAGTACAGATCTCTAAATTCAGTATCGCAGGCTGGATAATTATAATAACACTTTCAGTTGTGGGTGTCGGTTTATTTTTCTGGAGCCTGAGTGAGTTACGGAGCTTAAAAGGACTTGAATAGTTAGTGGTTTTCCCCTGCTTTCTGATGAATAAAAAAGTTCGACCCGGAAGCACCCCCCTCTCCGATATTGGCCAACTTACCAGGCTTATACAAGCAATGGAAGATAAAATCTTCCCAATACTATTACTCGGAGAAACTGGTGTTTTGGCTGGGAGGCAGGATCACAATTAAAATAACGGGTGAAGCCAGGGAAATACTTCGATCACTTAATTGGCCAGGGAACTTTAGAAGATTGCAACATTATCTGGTATATATTTTATCTCGCTGCAAATGGAAGGCCTTCGATCCCGTACTTATCCCTTAGTTTGAGGCCGAAGAGAGGCCGAACACTGGCCGAAGAGAGGCCGAAGACTTTTTTGAAAAATTCAGGCTGGCAGACCCCAAAAGCTGTGAATTTACGCTGGAATTTAACATATTTGGAGGAGGAATAAAAACGGGAAGAATAAATGGTGGAACAAAAAAGTTCAGTCAAGCACCCCCTGCTGCGCACCATTTGGGAAAAAGAAAAAGCTCCCTGCCCTACAGCATACAGCAAGATCAATAAGGTGAATTACCATTTATGTGAAGATAAATGTATTATGCTTGAAGAGCTAAATGTCAACGATTTACATTTCCCACATTTTTGCACTAATCATAGAAATGATCTTAAAGGAATATACCAAGTAGATAAAAAATGAAAACAATATTTTCTATAATTGTACTTTTCTTCCTTTATACACCTTTTATTTCATCAGCTGAATTAGAGTTAAAGATTACAGTTTCTAAAACAATATATTTAACCGCTGAACTACAGCCCATAAGTTCATACCTGAAACCAAATTCGCTGCACAGATCATTTACTTCATCAAACGGAACACAAAATACCGGTAAACCTCCTATTAAAATTTTAACGTCGCCATTCTTAATATCCTCATCGGCCTGCAGAGAAAATTCCTCACCATAATCAGGCAGCTCAAAATTTATAGTTCTGATTTCGCCGGGTTTAAGCAGCACATTTTCTATTATTTTTTTACTATATCCTGTATAAGAACATTTAATATTGTACAAACCAGGTTTTATGTCCCTTACTATGAAATTGTCATCTACATTGGTTGCAGCACCAATTTCATCTGCAACCAATACAACATTAGCACCAATAAGCGGTTCTTTTGTATCAGCATCCGTAACTTTACCGTTAAGGACTGCACAGGTATCGCATTTTGACACGGTATAATTTTGCGAATGGATCTCTATGATAAAAATAAAGCCGAAAAGAATCATTACAATTGGGTTCATAATTTCACTGTTAGTTATATAAGGATGGCTTTCAATTATCAGCCCGGTTTATATTTTAATCCAAGATTTAGTTTTGTTCAATATTATATTTGCTGAATCTATGTTCATACATTAATGAACAACTTAATGGATACACCTCCCGGCATATCACTTACAAGTGCGGACATAATTTCGGTTTAATTTCTGAAGCATCGAATTGACCCTTATAAGTAGCTTAACTTAGTCATAACCCCGGGTATCTAAGTAATAATCGCTAGAAAATTAAGAGAAAACAGGGAGATTGGCAAGAAGAAATGCTATTAAAGGTACATTTCGGTTGCTTGGGGATAAGAGCAGCTTATCAGATGGGGTCTTCAATTGTAGACTCATCCACGATAAATCAATAATTAAACTGAAGTAATATTCCGTTTTTTGTGATTTGTGGGTTCTGAAGAATTATAAATTATTTTCATCAAAGAATACCTCCACATGGGTGATTTTTCCTTCCCTGCCGAAGATTGATTGGCTTAAATTCAACCCCAGGTCTAAACCTCCTATATTCATATACCTCTCGTTTTGTGAGTGCACAATTATTTTGTTCTTAGTTGAAAGTTGGTAGATGAATGGAACCTGGCAAAATGTAAATGCAATAGACTTTTTACTGCATTTTATTGTACGCTCTGTACCAAATACATCATAGAATCTAAATTTTTCAGCTTGTTCAATGAATTCAGCTGTTTTCAATAAAGAAGGATTAATGATGATCTTACCTGATTTAATCATAATTCCGATTTCATGAATGCGTGTAATTATGTCTTCCTTCACCTTCCCGGTCATCCCTGGCTGCTGTGCCCCGGAAAATGAAGGTGTGTGTGAATAGGGATCTGTGGGAAAAGCTCCATATTTTTTCGGAGATGATTCCGGGGCTATTCCGCTTTTAATATCATAATAGATTTCTTTTATTTTTTGCAGATTTTCTTTTTCATCAGGATTGAATTCAACTTTAAAATATACTTCCTGCACTGCGAGCAAAAGTTTTGAAACCATATGCCAGTAAATTGAACCTAACCCTTCGTATTTGTAGAAAGTGTTTGCTCTCCCCGTAAATTCTTTGTGACTGAAAGTTGTTTCATAAATTTCTGAAATTAATACCGACTCTTTTCTAACGTAGGAACTGTATTCGGGATCATTGGCAAGTTTATATAACTTGTCTGCCAGGATCTGAGTATTAATAATGTTATTTTGGAAATGATAATCTTCGTTGATATCCTGATAAATAATATCGTCACAGTCATTTTTTTGCATTAATTTTAATAATTCTGATTGTTCAAGAAGCCTGGGATCTAACTTATTTTTATTTACGAATAAAGGGAGATCAATATCAGGATATAGTATATAGCTGTTTTGATCTTTACGGTAAAGGCGACTCTGTTTCAGGACTGTTAGTAATTTAATAGCTTCACCCGATGTTAAAAATCCGGAGCTTAAAACTGCCGCCTGGCCTTCAAGCATTTCATATAAATACGTGATCTTCATTTCGCCGCCGGTAATATGCAGTAAATTATATGAATTGTATAACCCATCTTCACGCTTATTACTTTTAATAGTATCATCGATGATCAGCAGACATAATCCTGTAAACTCAATTATTCTTTCTTTTGATATCTCTTTCTGAACATCAGAGAATCCCTGATATATTTTCTTTCTATATTCCGAGGCAGCTGTTCCAAGTTTATCAGCAATTTCTTTTCTTTCTCTAGCCTCTAATCTCCCATCTTTTTCACGTTTTAAATCTTTTAAAACCGAATAAATTCCTTCAAACAAGAATTGAACTTCTTCCGAGATCCTGTATCCATTAAATTCGGAGCCATTCAAAAATTCTTTCAGAAATAAGAGGTAACGTCTTATGTAATAAAGGGTTACCATCGAAATACCGTAACCGGCAAGCGCGTTGTTTGCGTCATTCCATTCAGGTCTTTGGGTGTTCATCCATATACCGCCGTCAGGAATGAAATTAGACAACTTAATAAGTAATGTTAAAAGAAGCTTTTCAACAAGATTCACCTGAACAAGTGAATTGTCAGCCTTCTTTTAAATATTTTGTATCTGAGCCATATTGTTGTTCTCCCTGTTTGAGTTTTCTGTCTAGTTCACTGTCAAATTCAATTGTGTTTCTGGGATCCTTCAATATTTCGCCATACTCTTTAATTCTGTATGGTACATTTGCAAAAGTGTATATGTCTTCCTGCGAATATTTTTCGAGGGCTGCCGGATTGAACTGTTTTGATAACTCCAGAAATTTTAATAAATAAATTATCTGATGGTCGCCCCAATAACCAATATTTGCCCATGGATTTTGGGGATCCTGAACTTCCCAGTCGAAACCATCCCTCGATATTCTATAAGGATTATACCCATCGGCAGTAGAGTTATTCAGAAACCTGGAAATCATTGCATTTAAAAATTCCGGATACGATAAAGCCAGGGCTTCCCAATTCTGGAAGATATCACGCCAGTTACCCTGATAATTTAAAAGCTTCTCATTCCTGTCATTTTTTATTTCAATTGAAAATTTGTTCCATGGCCTGCTGGGATCCCCATGCCTTCTGCTGAACGTCAACGGCAAATATTCCAATGCAAGCCTGGTAAAATGCGAATCTTTCAGCAAACGAATCTTTTCGACAAGTTCCTTGTGTAATATTTTATTCTGGAGATTATTAAGAAAGTCCCGATGAGCGTTAATGACAAAAGGATTTGCTTTTCTAATGAATGAAATAAAATCTTTCTTATCAACAAGATATGAATCAACAAACACTCCACCCCTCATTATATTAAAAAGCACATTTAAAAAATGACGGGCGGCAGCAAGTTTATTTTCAGTCATTTGTAGTCCGTCCGCCTGTGCAACTATCCTATTAAGGCTTAACCGGCTTTGCTGAATGTCTGCTGAGATTAATGATTTTAATTTTTTATCCTTTAACAATTTATTTAATTCAACAACGTTACCGATGTTTTGATTTATTTCAGCAACTATGAACCAATCTTTTGTTTGTCCCGACCGAATTTTAAGATTAGAATTGACAAAATATGCTCCCCGGATACCCTTAGTACCTGTTTCCTGTTTCAAAGGCAAATTCTTAATGAAAAGATCTAACTGTTCTGAACTTAAAAGTATTTTTTTAGCGTTCAGACCAATGCTGAATACGGTTGAAGCAGTCAGTGATTCGGCTGGCTGGGGCAGATCGGAAGGGATGGAACTGAGTGAGAATATACCTAATCCGGTGTTTTCCATTAACTCGTTTTTTTTGTATCCGTCAACGAGTGAACTGAATCCCTCCTGAAGTTGCTGAATTACCCCGGACGGCAGGATATTCTGAATGCCGTCTAATACCTCAATCTCTTTTACCTGGTCGGAAGTATTTGATATTTTGGCAAACTTTATGAATCCGTACTCAAAGCTGGTAGTCCAGCCATACTTAAATATTAACCCCAGGTCTTTATTAATTTCTTCAAAGATAATGGTAGTACCTGGAATATTTTTATAAAGATTTCTTTCTGTTATGTATACGCCCATGAGTCTTTTCGAAAATGGTTCCCACAAATATATTTTTTTACTGTCCCGTACCCTGATGATTGTTTTACTGCCGGTAATTTCATTAACATCGTGCAGTTGGTCATCATTGATATATGGGAAAAGGGCATTATCGGGATTTCGCCTCCCGGCAGTTAGACCTCCATTGCTGGAAATATACATCCAATGATCAGAAGCACTTACTATGCTTATCAGGAAAGGATTCATATAGTCATAATGAGAAATTTTGTAAAAGGTTTCTTCATTAATTTTTACAAAATCCCCCCTTACAGAAGCTTCCTGAAATTTTAATCTATGCTTTCCGGCAAAAATATTTTCTTTACTCATTTTGTTCCAGACGTTAGAAATGCCGGCGTACTTCAGAACGCCGGCATCAGAATAAGCAGAATTATTTAATCAAAATCATTTTTTTGATTGATTTGAAATTTCCTGCTGAAATAGAATAGAAATATATTCCGGAGGGTAAATCCTGAGCTTTAAAATTAACTTCGTATGAACCTGCAGCCATATACTTATTCACTAACGTTGCAGTTTGTTCTCCTAATATATTATACACATTTAAGTTAACCTGTCCCGCTTCGGGCAGGCTGAACCTGATCATAGTTGAAGGGTTAAAAGGATTAGGATAATTCTGATCAAGCGAATAATCTGTAGGCTGTGTATTCTTAATTTCCTTTATATCTGTCGCTGAGGTTGAGAAGTAGATATTGTCGAGATAAACGGTACCATTGCCGGTAAACATCAGCTGGAAAACCTGTGTAAGATCGACAGTCGGTTCAAAATCCGACAATGGTATCTCAACACTTTCCCATTGCTCGGTCGTGCCAGGCGGTATCAATGCTACTGATTGTTGATTTGGTCCCGGACTAATAAGGAAAAAATTGAGTTCGGTAGAATTTACGTTCCAGAAATCAATGTGAACATACTGCATAGCCGCACTATCAAGGTTTAGATTTTGATTAAGCTCAGTTCCCTGGTAGTTTAAATCTGCATACCTCATAATAGTATCACCCTGCACTACCACGAAACTAACTACCGTTGCTTGTCCCCAGAAAGGGTTCAGGTTCACACCCGGCAACGGAGAATAGGCATTACTGAATATTGATATGACTTCGCTTGAAGGAAGCGTTGGAGCAGGGGCCGGAACGGTCGGTTCAGCAATTGGAGTTCCGGCTGAAAATGTAATGTTGTCAAAATAACAAACATTATCCTGGGTTCTTCCGCCTAGATCAAAATCCGGAAAGATTACTATTTGATCCTGATCAACAGTGTTCGGATCACCGATTCTGGCAGTAAAATCAAAAGTTAATTCTTCCCATTGATTAATCAATGTGTTAGCTACTTTAATTTCCGGCAATGCACTTCCATCAGATCTTACAAACTTAATTCCAACATCGCTTATTACCGGTTTCCATACCATAATTTTTACTATGCTGTTGGTATTATCCAGGGTAAAAGTTCCAATATCCCCATGTAAACATTCAGTACCTGCATAAGGCTGACCTGATTGAAGAGCAGTAAATTTCGCAACAGTTTCCGAAGTGTTAGCGCCTGACATATCAGGGTTCGATACAATTTCCAGCGGCGGATTTGTATCATTTTCAAATACAGCCCAGGTCCAATTTGCCCCATACCCGCCTGTTTCAAAATCAATTGGCTGATTTTGCCCTGAGACTATTCCATTTATTGAAATAACAAAAAGAACAGCGAACAAATAAATTATGTTCTTTCTCATTTTATTCTCCTTTTCGGATAGTTATTATTTAACAATTAAAAGTCTGATTTCATGTCTTAAAAAATATTTCATCCCTCTCATTTGAGAAGGACCATTTTCTTAATATTAATAAATTCTGATCCGTCTTCTCCGTTTGCATCGATTTTGTAAAAGTAAACACCGCTGTTCAGTCCCGCTGCATTCAAGTCATATGTATGAATTCCTTCAGTAAGTTTCTCATTTAACAGTGTCATAACTTCCTGTCCAAGTGCATCAAAAACTTTTAATGTCACATTGGCGTTCGAAGCAAGAGAGAATGTAATCCTTGTTACCGGGTTAAACGGATTTGGATAGTTTTGATATAATGAAAATGTTTCTGGCGCAGTTATATCGGCTTCAACCGAATAGGAGTATTCAAATGTTCCGTCAAAGTCGATCTGTTTTAATCTGTATGAGTACGTTCCGGGTTGCAGATTACTGTCTTTGAACGTGTAAGAAGCAGGTTCGGTAATTGTCCCGGAACCGGGAACAAAACCAATTTGCTCATATTCGCCTGCTGATTTTCTTTCTATCATAAAGCCGCTGTTATTACTCTCTGTAGCGGTTCTCCATAATAAATTAACTGTATTCTTATCCACAGATGCTGTAAACGATGTCATTTCAACCGGAACAACACCATCCCAAAAGTAGATATTGTCCAGGTATATAGTTCCGTTACCGGTAAACATAAGCTGAAATACCTGTGTGAGATCGACCGTCGGCTCAAAGTCCGATAATGGTATGTCAACACTTATCCACTGTTCGGTTGAACCGGGAGGCACTAATGCTACTGACTGCTGATTTGGTCCGGGACTAATTAGGAAGAAATTCAGATCGGTGGAATTCGCATTCCAGAAATCAATATGGACATACTGCATCGCGGCACTGACCAGGTTCAGATTCTGATTCAGTTCAGTTCCCTGGTAATTCAGATTCCCATATACCATAGTTGAATCACCCTGAACAGTGATTATCGAAAATTGGGTTCCTTGTCCCCAATTAGGATTTAGGTTAACACCCGGTAATGCTGAATATGCCTCACTGAAAATTGATATAACATCATTGGCAGGAGGAACCGGAGAAGGTGCAGGATCAGTTGGTTCAGGAATTGTAACTATCTCGCCGTCAGGAACCTGAATATTATCAATGTAAACTATATTATCCTGAGGCCTTGTATAAAAGTCGGGTATTATCACCAGTCTGTTATATGTCTGCCCTATTACAGCAGAAAAGTCAAAAGTTATTTCTTCCCACTGATTGACTATTGTATTTGAATCCGTGAGCTCTGTGGGAGTTCCTGTAGAGCCTTCAACCTTAAAGTGAATCGGACTTATAACAGGTTTATAAACCATTATTTTTACAATAGAATTGGACGCATCAAAAGTAAACTGTCCATCATCATCTGTAAAAAACAATGCATATGGCTGGCCTGACTGTCTTGCTATAAATTTAGCAACTGTGGGAGATGTATTAATTCCACCGCTTACGGGGTTTGCAATAAATTCCAGCGGCGGATTATCGCCATCTTCACCTACAATCCATTCCCAGTTGGCTCCGACTCCTGCCGGTTCAAAATCTACATTATGGATAGGCTGAGCCTTCACCACATTGCCAAACATAAGAACGAACATCAGGGCAAATAGATAGGTAAGGTCTTTTTTCATTTTTTTACTCCTTTCGGGAAGTTATTATTTTATAGTTGTTTCACTTCAATTCTTTTATATGTTCTCAAATGATTTTGGAAAGATTCTTTTGGAGTACGGTTTTCATAAAAAACTCCCCAGTGTTTTTCAATCTCATCAGGACCGGCAGATTCACCCCCCCCTTTCCAGGGTTCATCAAAGGCTTCAAAAAGAAACGTTGAAATTTTATTCATGTCAATCCAGGCGGATATTTTATTCAGGAATTCCTCCTGTGCAGCCAGACTTACTTCCCCTTTGATTAAAGAACCTTGCTGGCCGGCTTCTGTTTTGGAGGAATCATACTTAGTTGCCCATCCTATTTCACCTAGTACTACAGTTTTCTCCGGATGTAATTTTATTACTTCATTAAATAAGATACTGCTCATCCACTCAATCGCATTATTGAGTATCTGACCATTCCATAAAGGATAAATGTGAACTACAATAAAATCTACTTCGTCCGCAAAAGATTTACTAAGAGGTTTATTCCAGAAATTATAATCATCTGCTGTGGTAACCGGTGCGGTTGTGTTTTTCCTTACTATTCTCACGTAATGAATTAGATCGTTAATCTCCATCTTATGAGCAGACCAATATACCTGGGTTTCATTACCGACATTAATTGCTGCAATGATTTCCTTATACTCGTTCGCTAGTTTAATAGCATTCAAAACCTCTTTAATATTTTCATCTTTCTTTCGCGGAGAACTGGTTTCATTTTCTAACCAGACACCCAGCATAACTTTAATAGGTAAATTATTTTTACTTATTACCTTTAATATTCTTTCCGAGATATCATCCGAACTGTAAATTCTTATCAAATTCCAATGATCTAATATTAACTGCAAGTCTTCCAGAATTTCTGATTCCGACGGTCCTCTGACACCTGGGATCTGCCCTGCACGATAACAACCGTATGAAACTGCTTTACCGATCCATTCCCCATTTATATAAGGGTCAAATTTTCTGGATCTAAATGGATCCTCTCTTTCAACAGATAATTTATTATCCGAATTTATTTGTATCGTTCTCATTGATTCTACGTTATTCTCTTTCCGATTTATTTGTTTGATCTCTGTTTCCTGTGATTGACAACCAGGAAAAAGCAGAGAAAATAATCCTATTAAAAAATATTTTATGTTCATTTAATATCAGTTATCATTTTTAACTGATGTTTATATCAGGGCAACGAACTCACTGACACATATTCAATCTTTAAATACTCGTTCTCAATTGAATCTTTTCCCTCACCAAGTATGTATTTTGTGCAGTTTTCCGATGAATTTTCAGTCTCATCAAATTCATCCCCTGCCCATTTACCGCAAAGAGTTACATTGAAAATCATTTTAAGATTAACAAATTCACATTTGTCTCTTCCCTTACAGTTTTTGCACTGCCAGTCTTTATGAATTTCATCTTTGCAATCCGTATCAGATTCTAAGAACCGCACATGATTTTTAAGATTTTCTGTATTCCACGTTTCAGGATTGGGTGAGCGGCTCAGCGGTCCTCCCAAAAAGCCGACATCATCCTGGGACGGCCAATAGTAAAAACTTGCAGCTCCCTTTTCCCACAAACAGGCAAAAGTACCTTCAGGCTGGTTAACCTTATATGTCAGCCCGCTGCACCCCGAGTTAGGATCACCTGATACCGCGTTTGAACAGTCGATAACGACTCCTGAATTATTCCATTCTGAATTACACATCTGAGGACATGTGTGGAGAGTATTATGAATAATATTATCCGCGTTAATAGTTTCAACGATATCAATTTCGCCGGCCCCTGGCCAATCGGTACTATTAACAGGACTCGGAGTACTGTAGAACTGTCCTGCCCCGGAATAATTATCCAAATCTTTATCTGAAACAGAATCACCATTATTTTTGTACAACCATTCACTTTGTCTGCTTCCGTTTAACCACCATGCTGACCATATCCCTTTTGCAGAAGGGAACCTGCCTTTGAAAACAAATAATATTTTCTTTACGCTGTCATTTATATTATAGTATGACTTTGATGTAAATCTGAATGAATCAAAACCTGAGCCGTCATTTCTGAATTTTACATAACTGTAAAGGCCATCATAATCGGAAAGCATTATCATGTCATTATTTACCCATTTCAAACGGTCATAAACTACATCACCTCGGGTAGGGTCATCATGCGGAAATGTTGTAAAGAAATATTTCTCCACCTCTGAGAGATCATACTTATTATTTCTAAAATCCATCATGAAGAATTGATTTTCAAACTTGTTAACTCTTTCAGTCTGCGCTAATAATACGCTGCATATCAAAAGTTGAATTGAAAATGAAATAGAAATTATTTTTATATAATTCAGAATTATCATCTATAATTGAATCCTGACTGTCTGCAAAGAATTTGGAACCATATCTACAATCGCATACTGATCTTTAATTTGAAGATTAAACTGTAACGGTCTTTTTGTTGAATTAAATAGCTGAACCGTGAGTAAATTAGAATTATTTATTGTCGCACAGGCATATAAGTCATCATTATCCAAACCATCTAAAAATCTTTCTGCTTTAACCGCTTTATCCCCCGGTCTGATTGTCCTGCTGAACTGAGCTAAGACATAGTATATTGGGGTATAATAAACCTGTCTTGTTTCTGTATCGATCATTATTGGTGCTCCGCAGAAATTTCCGGCATGATTCGGTCCCCCTCTCTTGTCGAGAACAACATTCCAGTCAATCCATCCTCTTAACCAGTTATCTATACTTACAATAATATTTTTTGCATACCGGTGAACCGGCGTATAAATAGGATGATCTTCCGGATTCAAACCCTGCCACGAAGCGGAATATCCCCAATCGGTTGCGTTTTTATTCCACCAGAAAGCGTCATTATTAAACCAGTCTTTTTCTTTAAAACGATCAGGGTCCCCAATACCATCAGGAGACTCCTTCCCAAGATCATCAATACAGCCCTCCGTGTGTATTATGGCAAAATCCGGAAACTTAGAATGCACCCGTTCGAATACATCCTCATACACTTTATTAGTGCTGCTGTACCAGTGAACGGCGGAACCGTAAACGAATTTTGAAGTTACCGGATCTCCCAGAATAACGTTTGTCCATCTTTCTAATCCATCTCTGTTCTGATCATATATAAGTATTTTTACATCTTTGAATAAACGGTCTTCAAGCATTGGTCCAAGGTATTCTTTAATGAACTGATTCTCTGTTTCCGGTGTGAACTGCATACTTTCCCATTGCCCGTTGTTTCCATAAGGTTCATTCACAGGTGTGATGCTCCATATTTTGACGCCCTCTGACTTATAGCCTTCAAGGTATTTTATCAGATAATCCGCATAAGTTCCCTCATACTCCGGTTTAAGTGTACCACCGGTACCTTGGTAATTGTTCTCCGCAGTTCCCTTAATATACCAGTCATTAATATCTTTCATCCAGGGAGGAGCTGTCCATGCAGACGCAACAATTCTTAATTCATTATCTCTCTGCTTATTCTTAATTTCGATTGCTTCTTTTATCATCGGCAGGAGATCGTAGGTTGAGTCCTGAATACCCGGGTACTTATCAGTATTAAAACCTTCTTTATCCGGTTCAATACTAAAAGTTTTTAATTCAATGTCGCCTTTCATATCCAGATAGGAATACTTACCTTCAATACAAAAATCACATGAACCGATATGTGTTCTTGCCAGTGAAAAATCAGCACCTTCGTCGCTGAAAATTTTTCTCATAACCTGGCTTCGTTCTTTTTTATAAAGATGAGCCAGAACAAACGCAGATGCCTCTGTAAAAGATGAACCGATTCCATCAATCTTCTGTTTAACAATTTCGGGTTGTATTTTAATTAAGGTGCCTTTTGGAGGTTTACCTTTAAGGAAGGAGATATTCGGCTTTCTGGAAATTTTATCCCCAGACTCTGAGGTAACATAATTCTCCTTCATTATTATTTTTTTATTATTCTGACTGAAGGAACTGACTGCTATTGAAGCAAGAATTATTACCGGCAGAAAGAATATTAACTTCAACATAAATTGTATCTCCAAATGATCCTCGACAATCATTTATTCCCGTATTTTAGAATTCCATCCTTATCCCATAATCCCCAATAAGCACCTACATCGCCCTCAGTGTCTATTTTCCACATCTCATCAAAACTTGCAAAATAGAATACATCTATGTTTTCCTGATCAGCCCAAATAAATGTGTCAATAAAATATCTAAGAGCATTTTCATAGGAAGGTATGGCATCACGAAATGCTGAACCAACATCAGGCCAGCCTGTTTCGCTGATAATAACTTTTTTACCTCGGGCGGCATTAACCGCCAGATAATACATATTTTTCAAATAGGCTAAAGAATGTTCTATGGGAAAGCCTTCCCAGAATGGATAGCAATTTGCCAGAATTACGTCGCATAAACTGCAAATACGGGGATGATTCACAAACTCGTAATAAGCGTCAACATAACCTACCGGAATATTGGTGATCTCGTTTTTTACCCGCTGAATATATTTTATGACCTCATCTTCGGTTAAATCACCGCGAAGCAGAACTTCGTTTCCAACGGCAACTATATCGGCGTGTCCTTCTCTGGCTGTCCGTATAACATTCACTATTTCGATTTCATTTTTCTCTTTGTCGTTTCCAAGCCAGGCTCCAACTAGTGTTTTCAATCCATATTTATGTGCGATTTTGGGTATGTTTTCATTTCCGTCAATACAGGAAAAAGATCTGACCCATTTAACATACGGCTGAATAATTTTCATTCTGGCTTCAATTTGTTCTTCAATGACCAGAGAACCCGGTTTTTGATTTTCAAGGTAAACACTGAACGAAATACCATGGATCCCTTTTTCTAAAATATTTAGAAATGTCGCGTCCTTCTCTGCTTTACTGAAATTTGCTGTGTCTGTACCCGACATGTAACTTGTTTTCGATTCATGTTTCGACATACATTTCCTCTTAACTATTTTCCTCAATGTTGTGAATGACCAGTACCGGGACCCTGGACCTGTGCAGTACTCTGTTTACAGTATTCCCGATGGTGTGATCTTCCAGAGCAGTTGTACCTTTAAAACCCATTACGATCAAATCGCACTTTTCCTCTTGGGCAACTCTCAGTATTATTTTGACCGGATTGCCTCTTTCGACAATAATATTGATGTTTTTCAGAGTATCCTTGCCGGATGCGTCGGATATTTTCTTAATCACTTTTTTGCGAACATTGCTGGTAAAGTCTTTTGCTTCTGTAAATTTCTTGTTGATACTTGAAGATCTTTCAAGTCCAACATCAAATGTTAATAAGTCAATTAGCTCAGTATTTAGGACATAAAGAAAAGTAAGTCTGGCGTTAAATTGTTTTGCGATTCCTGTTGCATGACAAAACACATCTTTCCAGCTTTCTGAGAACTCTGTGGTATACAGAATATGCTTATAGCTAATTGCAGATTGCATTTTTTTCTCCTGTACAGTTGACATTTACATCACCAAATATTTTTCAGGTATATTCTTATAGCCCCATGCTCTTAATTGCCTCGACCATCCGCCCAAATTTTCAATTGATACCGGAATAGTTTCCATCCTTATTATCTCTTTAACTTCCTTATGCAGGTAAATTTTATCTATCACTGTCTCTACAGTTATTTCACCCCATCTGAATGTGGGCTGTCCTAATAATACCTGTACATAATTTTTTTCGATATATTTTAATTCCACAGGTAGGGCATCAACCGCAACTATTTTTATTTTTCCGGGTTCCATTATGTTCTCTAATTTGTCACCGAACAGCGGCCAGCTCCCCACCATAGCCCAACCCCTTAAATCGGGGTATGATTCCTGCACCTTCTTCATTACAGCAATGGCATCGTCTTCTCTTTCCGGATGATAAAATGTTCCTACTATCTCGATATCCGGGTAATCAGCAGCTGCTTTTTTGATTCCTTCAACTCTCTCCTGCAGATTGTTAGCGGTTCTGTTTCCTGCCAGGATCGCAATTTTTCCATTACCATTTATTAAACCTCCTAATTCGTCCATTATCTTTTTTCCCATTTTAATATCATCAGGTCCGTAAAAGGCAAATCGTTTCGAATCGGGAGCATCACTATCAAATGTCATAACCGGGACACCATTATCTATCGCATAATTTATAGCCCCGGTTAATGTATCTTCATCAGAACATGAAACAATAATTACTTTAGTTCCCTCATTTACTGCTTTGTGTATTATTCGTGCCTGTTCAGAAGCACTCTCATTTTCAGGGATTCTCCAATTTAAAATGACATCGAGCTTACCATATTTTTCAGAAATATCTTCTGCTTTTTGCATCGCACCTGTTTTGGCCGATAAAAAAACTGGATTAGTTGAACTTTTACCGACCATCGTAATTGTAAGTGTATCAACCCTTTCTGTTCCATCGCCGGCTTTGTCACTGGAATCCTGACATCCAAAAAACAGACCGATAAGGGCAATCAGTAAAGAGTAAAAAACCGGATTTATTATTTTGATAATTATATTTTTCATCTTAATTCTTTCAACAAATATTTCTTCACTACGAAGTTGCAGTTTCCGGCGTATTTATAACACCTCTTCTTTTTTCCAGTTGACTTCTGATTTCGTAAGCTTTTTCTTCTGTGATTTTAAAAGACGCAATTGCAAAAATCGCAATTAGTGCGGCGGCTGCCGGAATAGTCACATCAACGAACCTCATCCAGAAAAATGTGCTGGATGATTGTGCACCTCCGAATTCGACGTCAAATCCGGTTCCGTTAAGTAAAAAGCCTGATATTCCAAATGCCAGGGCCATTCCAAGTTTAACCATCCACCAGTAGATGGCTCCGAACATTCCTTCACGTCTTTCCCCGGTTTCGAGTTCATCAAGGTCACAAACATCAGCGATCATAGAACCCATTAAGGTAAATAATGCACCCATTCCTACGGCAATAAATGGGGCCGGGATCAGTACTTTCCATGGAGCCATTGGATCATAACAGAACCACTTGATAAGACTGCCGAATAATGTAAATGAAGTGGCTATGATAAAAGTTTTTCTTTTTCCTATTCTCGAAGAAATCCAGGTAACAGCCGCTATTGCCAGTAGTGTAGATATTGTACTAATTGTCCCGAACAATCCCATATACTTTGCCCCCATATCTTTATCACCTCCGCTCACATAAAAGATCGTTATGTACGAACTAAAGGCACCAACAAGCATAATCCCGTTAAATAAGAAAAATGTTCCTGCGCATAATTTTAGAAATTCAACTCTTTTAACTGTGATTACTAATCCTTTTACGAACTCTGCCACATTAGTCTTTATACCTTGCATGAGTTTGGATTTTACTTTTGCTGCTGTTTCGCCCTGAACAAAACGTTCTCTGCAGAAAATGGCCGGCATAATGCCGACAACAGCTACAAAGATCCCTATACCTATTGCTAAGGATCTTGCACCCTGCACAGAATCAGAAAATAGTCTGTCATTTTCCATAATTGAATAAAACCATGGAAGAGATATCCAGGCAAACTGACCCATAAAGTTCATCACACCCATCAGTCGGGTTCGCTCATGATAATCTGAAGTAAGTTCATAACCCAAGGCAACCCAGGGAGTTGCAAACATCGTATAGAATAAATAGAAGATTATTGAACCGATGAGAAAGTACCAGAAGTAGAACATTTCGCCATAGCCTTCGGGAAGCTGCCACATTAAAGCGAATACAATGCCGACAAGAATTGCGCCTACAAAAATGTAGGGTCGTCTTCTGCCGAATTTGGAATGAGTTTTGTCTGAAATATAACCCATTATCGGATCGGTCAATGCATCGGTAAACCGGGGTATTGCCTGTAATGTACCTACAAGGGCCGGATTTATTCCCAGTCCAACATTAAGCACAATGGACATATATCCGATAGCTCCCCCCAGTAGATTATTTACGATTGAGCCTAATCCATAAGCAAACTTTTGTTTGTTTGATATGCGGTCTTTTGGCGCTGTTTTATGAACTTCCTTTCCGCTCATTGATTCTCCTATTCACCGTTATGGTAAGACTTCAGATTTACTTACTAAAAAGTTACAGCCATTATTTATAAACCCTGACATAATCTACTAGCATACTTTGAGGAAACTGAGTGTCTTCGGTAGGAAAACCAACATAATTACCGCCGACAGCTACATTTAATATGATGAAAAACGGTTTGTTGAATACCCAGGGACCTGTTAAATCATCAGGTTTGATTTCCTGGTATAGAACATCGTCCACATAAAATCTTAAATCATTCTGAATCCATTCAACCGCAAATACATGAAAATCAGCATCAAACCTGTTATGTTCAAAACCATAACTTTTGGTAATACTTCCTCCGGCTGAATATCCCGGACCATGCACAGTGCCATGAACCAGGTTAGGCTGCTGCCCGCGATACTCCATAATATCGATTTCGCCGCATTGAGGCCAGCCAACAGTGTCGACATCAGAACCTAATAACCAGAATGCAGGCCAGATTCCGGGTCCCCAAGGCATTTTTATTCTAGCCTCAAACCTTCCGTATGTCTGCTCGAATAGTCCCTCTGTTTTTATTCTTGCAGAAGTGAAAGGCCGTCCCATAAAAGATTCAGCTCTTGCAGTTATGACAAGATTACCATTGCCATCGGTGGATACATTTTCAGGACTATTGGTATCATACTCAAGCTGTGCATTCCCCCAATCTGTTCCGATATCATAGATCCATTTCGTTGAATCAGGCCTTTGACCGGACGCCCCGTTAAATTCATCCTGCCATACAAGATTATACTCAGGGAAATCCGGTTCAGTTGAAGTTTCACAGGATGAGAGAGTTAAAAGGATACCGGAGTAAAGAAAAAACAGCAGAGAATGCTTCGTATATGTTTTCATAAACTCACCTTTTATTTCTGATTTCTTTTATTCTTAAAATTCTTAATTAATGACCGCCGGAGTAATTTTCTTTCTCAGGATCCGCGGATCTATAAAAGCCTGGTCAATTGCCAGGGTTGCGGCACCTATCGCGATTCCTTTTGATCCAAGCTCGCTTATTCTTAATTGAGTTTTACTGATGGTGCTTACAAGTGCCGACGTTTCTATTTTCTCTTTTATTGGATTTAATACTAATTCGCCCAGTCTTGATAAGCTGCCTCCTATAATGATCATTTCTGGATTCATTAAATTGACAAGACTTGTAACTGCGGTTGTCAGATAATCGGCAGCCTCTGTCACCACCTGAACAGCGAGAGGATCTTTATTCAACGCGGCATCTTCAATATCAATAATGTTAGGATCGCCGTTTATAAGGGGACTGTTCTGGTACAATGTTGAAAGAACTCTAACTCTCTCTTTAAGAGCCCAGGCCGATATTACGGTTGACAGACACCCTCTCAAACCACAGCCGCATAATCTGCCGTTAGGGTCAATCGGCATATGGCTCATTTCACCTGCTATACCCCGGGATCCGCGATAGAGTTCACCTCCGAATATGAAACCTGCACCTATGCCATGCGATATTTTAATGTAAATCAGATCGGTAACATTTTTACCCGCACCCCACCAGTACTCGGCTAACGCACCCAGGTTTGCATCATTATCCAGATAAACGGGCACGCCGTATTTTTGACGTAATCTCTGCAGACCGCTTTTACCATGCCAGGCAGGAATTATTGTTTCGGATAAATATTCAGGACGAATTGGATCTATAGGACTCGGAACTGAGACACCAATACTAAGAAGTTTATCATACCCGAAAGATTGTGAAATAAGAGCTTCACTACAAAGTTGATTTATGACTTCATAAGTGCTCTCCGGATCTTCTCTGACAGGATGCTTTATCTCCTTCCAGAAAAGGAGCTTGCCCACAAGGTTCGTCATCGCGACAGAAACGTGAGTAGCCCCGATATCTATACCCAGGATAACTTTCGCGTCATTCTGGAATTCAAGTACGATTGGTTTTCTCCCTCCGCTGGATTCACCTATTCCTATTTCAGAAACCAGGTCTGTTTTAAGTAAATCCTTTACTATTTCTGTCACAGTTGACCTTGATAAATTAAGCTGGCGTGAGATCTCTGCTCTGGAGATCTGATGATCTCGCCAGATTAACTTCAATACAGAATCCTTCAGGGAGACATTTGATTGATTGTCTTTTACCGTAATAGTTGATTTGCTGATCTTATTCATCATTCATCTTTTACTGAATAAAATAGTTTGCTTTATTTGTGAAATAATAAGTTATCTACATAAACGGTATTTGGATCACCGGATATAATTAATTGAGCTATATGTCCTCTCGTTACTAACCCTGTGAAATCAGATAAAGGGATGTTAAAATTTATCCATTCACCCGTTGCCAGAGGGGGGGTTGAATTTGCATCGAATGTGAGTTCATGCTCTACATCATCTCCGCCCCCGAAAACACCATCGGCACCGAAATCTACAAGTTTGATCTTGAATATAGCCGGAAGTGTTGTGGGATCAGGCGTCCATATATCCATAAAAAAAATTGTCATGGAAGAAGCATCAACAGGCTGGGTGGTAGTTTCAATACCGGCATAAACCAAATTCGTATATAGTTTTACATCATCCCCTTCTATCTGAACATCTGCAACGTCAGCCTGATCCCATTGAGCTGACCATGTATCAACCTGTAAATTTGTATATGAGTTGCTGAATAATGATATCACATTAGATGCAGGAAATGTTGGTGCAGGTGGCGGAGCAGGCGGTTCAGTTACTGTACCGCCCTCATCATTATAAAAGAAAACATTATCAACGTAAACTGTACTCAGATCTCCTGAAATAACTAATTGTGCCAGATGTGCTCTCGTAGTTAGTCCCGTAAACGCTGACATAGGAATATCCAGCTGAACCCATTGACGGGTTGCCAATGCAGGATTAGTGTTGGCCGTAAACGAGAGTTCATGCCGACACATCATCTCCTCCTCCGAAAACTCCGTCCGCACCAAAATCAACCAGCATTACCTTAAATGCCGCCGGTGGTGCTGTCGGATCCGGTGACCATATATCCATATGGAAACGAGTCATGGAAGTCGCATCAACTGTATGGGATGCGAATTCAATTCCGTTGAAATTAAGATCCGTGTAGAGCTTTACATCATCACCCTCTATCTGAATTTCATTTAAAACAGCTGTTGAGTAAAGCCAATGTGTAGCCCAGCTGTCAACGGGTACATTTGTATAAGCATTACTGAATAAAGAAATAACGTTTTGTGCAGGAACAGCAGGAACCGGAGCACGTTCGGGAAGTTCATCTACCTCGATTGTCATCGATCCGGATGCATCCATAGAACCGAATTTTGCAGTTATTTCAGCCGTGCCCATACCATTAATAGAAATCTGTCCGTTTTCATTAACCGTCGCCACAGATTGATCAGATGATAAAAATGTAAAGTATGAAGGCGAAACATCAACTCTTTCATCTGTACCATCCGGCAGATTGAAAGTAACAGATAAACTATCCAGGTTAATTGTCTGACCAGCGAATGCTATGATACTAATGTCTTTACCATTCTGAATTGATGCCCGTGGATGGGCAATTGTACCGAGTTTTTCATATCTAACTTCATCGAACCAGATTGTATAACCGCGTCCGTTTTCCGGACCTTCGGAATAGAAAAACATTCCCCTTTCCTCTGTAAACCTTCTGGGGTCGGGTATTGGTATGATATATTTTTTCCAGTTATTGTTAACCGCTAAACCTGATACCGTGGCCAGATTCCTCGATTGTGCAAGGTCATTGCCTATTCCGACAATATCGAGGTATGCTGGCTGGCTGGATTTAGCCCAGAATGTTAATGCATCGTAGTCTGTAAGATTACGTCCGACAACAGTATAATAGTCACCTCCGGCATATGCTCCCTGTGGATCGCCATAATCCGGAACATCTATACGCATTGATGCTGTGCCTTCGTACTTTATGTCTTTATCTACATCAAAAGCAGTGACTTTTGAGCCGCCGAAAGCGGCGTACTGAAGACCGGAACTGAACCCATCGATAAAAATTTCAGGTATATCGGGATAAGAAGCTGGCTCTAAGGTATTTACATCCCTTTCACAACCTGCTTGAAAAAAAGCAAATAAGATCGTAAGGCAGGTCGTTGAATAAAATATAAAATTTCTTTTTAACATTGGATACTCCAAGTTTTATTTTAGTTACATACCAAAGTTGAAAATTAAATAAGTACGTATCTCCCACTCTTGTCCGTTCGACGCACCTGGAAAGTCGGGGTCGCAAACAGGACCTAACTCGGTTATCCTCATGATCGGGCAGAAACGTGGTGAGTATTTATCCAGCGAGCGCCAGGTACCTCTTATTCCCAAACTGGTTTGTGAAAGATCAAACCAGTCCGGTAGTCCAAAACGGACCGACAAATCTGCTATTAATTGAAGCGGGTATGTTAAGTTAAAATCTCTGTGGTAATCATATGGGCCCCAATCGTTAACTTTAGCTGCCAGCATTACTTTATACGAATTCAGTACAAAGCGGATATCTCCTCCGTAACGATGAATCAGCCGCTGGCTGCTGCCGTTCGGTTCTCCCTCACCTCCGTATATATTTGCGATAAGACCAAAATCAGGTGCTAATTTCGAGACTATCCTGCTGTAGAATTCCCAAAGATCGCGCGGAGGCGGTGCTCCGGGAAAAGCAAAGGTTGTTCTTCCATCAGCTGAAATACCTATTGACGCATCTCTTGTTGCAGGGAAATGCCTGTAAATAGCTCCTGCGCTAACTGCAAGTTTTGCATCCTCTCTTACATCGCTATCCCATGCGTACATCCATGTAGCTGGTGTTGGATCATAAGTAATTAACAATTCACCTGCGCTCATTTCACGGTTGCCTAAAACAGCGAAGGGATCATCCAGAATGTTTCTCGGTCTTCCCGGCGCCGGAACGTCAGCGGGGATCGGACCCTCAATAGGTTTCTGCCATAAGAAATTGGGCGCGATCTGAAAGTCCCCAAATAAAACGGTAAGACCAGAAAGCAAAGCATAATGGTTTCCGATACCCGGGTCTTTCAATCTCCAGCCTGTAAAAGTAAGCGATTGGTTAACGCTCCCGTCCGCTACAAGTCCTTGTAAAGAACCTTCGGCATACAAATTCCATCTCCCGCTTGAAAGAGTAACTTTTGCCTTTCCACCAAATGCATCTGAGGCTTTTATGTGATCTTGCAAGATCCGATAGCTCCCTTTTTCCCCTTCAACTATTTGAAAGACCTGTCCCTTTTTTGTGCTGCCTGACCAGATTCCACCAACTTCAAATCCAAGGATTCCCTGCTTCCCAGCCATCTGGAGCGTTGCTTTTCTGGTTGGAGGAACCGGAACTGCAAAAGAACTCACAGTTTCAAGCTGTTTATCCAGATCCTCCTGGTAAATACCTGTAACGCTGAATGAATTACCCAAATTTCTCGTGTATTTAACCAGAATAGCAGGATTTGCTCCCCACCATAATTCAGGACCGAAAGCGACTTTTAATCCTTCAAGCTGTTTTTTTCCGGTAACCTCAAATCCAAGAGGGGCATCAGCATTATAAATATCTATATTTGGACCATAATTTGCTTCAGGGTATAGACCGAATAAATCACCTTCATAACCCCAGTGATAATGTCCCGTTCTATAAAATCCATCAAGGGTAAACCATTTCTGTTCCCAATTGATACTGGCAGAGTAAACTTTTACCCTGTCAAGCCCCGTTAAGGTTTCTTGACCATCAGGCGTAACTACAGTGACCGATCTCCCCCTGTTTTCATAAAAAATCTCATCAATAGGATTTATGGGAACATGGCCGAGGACATTAAGTGCCAGTTTTCCGGTGAGATTGGCTGATGGCTGTGACTCAAATTCTGCATAAAATGATTCCATGTGGTCGAAGCCTAAAAATGCCGGGTAATTTGTGCTGCCTTTAATAGGATTATCCGGTGTAGTTATTTTGTCTCCTCCCGTGCTGAATGTTTCGAATTCTAAACGTAAGCCGCTAAGATGTACAGCACTAAGCCTGGAAGATTCGAGAGCAGCCTTATCGCCCCGGGCTTCCAGAAGGTATTTGGTTTTTGAAATATTCCCGAAATAAGAACGGATTGCTTCGGCATCAGTTTTATCATCCAGCGGATCTATCTTATAAGCATCTTCAAGGGCGTAGTAAGCGGCCCGCGGGTATAACTGATATAAACCTCTTTCGTCAGTAGGTCCCTTTGCGCAGATTCCGAACCACTCTTCATTCATATTATTCTCCCCTTCAATATAATCTTCCGAGTATCCACCGTTAGACCAGGAAGCATGGGTATCATGAACGCTTAAGTTACTATCCTGTAAATATTTCCACCAGCCGTCACTAAATTGAAAAGTAGCTCCTCCTATGCAGATTCCTGTTTCGCCGTTGCCATAAGCATTTTCAAAGATCTCTTTCCAGTTTCCCAGAAGATATTTTGTCTGCATCTTCTGATCTTCCCGCATCTCCACCTCATTAAAAGCATCGGCACCAAATTCTGCAAACATGAGAGGTACGTTTAGTTTTTCTTTAACCACTTTGAAAGCATCGGTAAATGAAACACCTCTATATGCATTCATACCAAATACATCCATCTCAGTAACTTCTTCTGCAATTATATCAATAAATAATGCATCACCGTTGCAAATCGCAACCGGATGATTGCTATCAAATTTTTTAATTTCCTTTATTCCATCATTGAATAGTTTATACATGTGTCGTGCCCGAACAGATTCCAGAGTTTCCCCCTTGGGTATATCTTCGGTTGCGGCCCCGCCCCAGAATAGTCCGTAATTATTTTCATTGCCTAGCAGCCAAATTAACAATCCGGGAACATCTTTATACTCTTTAGCAAGAGCATCCACTTCACCGAGAAGTACTTGCCGGGTCTGGGGATCAGCATAATCGGTATGCTGCTCATATACTCCGTTAATGGTGACACCATATCTGCCAAAAGAATGATTCAGAATAGTATATATTCCGTAATTACGGTAGATGTATTCGATCCACTTCGGCTGAATTCCTGCATACTGTCTGATTGCATTGACCCCCATATTTTTAAGAAGCGGCATCTCCCGGTCAAGAGCCTCTTTTATAATATCGTCAGTCTGGGTCCAAAGACTATAGGAATAATTTGTCCCTATGGGGAAGTAATCCCAATTCATGCCAATTATAAAAAAGTCTTTGCCGTTGATTTGTAATTTTGATCCTCTTTCATCTTTATGTATAGAAACCTGCTCAATTTGAGCACTTAAAGTTGGCAGAGAAATACAAAAAATGAGAAAGAAAAGTTTGAACTGATTAATTTTCAGTTGATTAAAGGTCATGCTAACCTCCTAAAGACAATGTTATTTTCAGACAGAAAACCGCGGGTAAAATCAAAAATTTATTATGCTTCGATTCCGACATATGCAAAATGTTTTGATAAATTGATTGTTTTTTGAAGAAATAGGACTGTTTATTGAGTAATTATTAACTTTGTTCGTTTACCGAACAAAGTTAAAATAAAAATTCCGACTTGTCAATAAAAAATTAGAGAAATTAGAAAATAATCTTAGCTGGTTAAAATGATGATCAAAAAAACATTAACAGAAACAGTAACTTTCTCACGGTTTTTATTCTAAATATCCGTTATCTATACTGATGCATAAGGGGAAAATACTTTGTATATTATAATCAAGTAATTTTCTCTACTCCGAGAGTGTTAAATAACAGAGCTTGTTTGTAGAGACATCCCGGGATTACATGCCTATACCACCCTCAGATTCCCGGATGATATCCTGAGCGCAATTTCTATCATATCCGCTAATCTGGGATAAGAATATGAGGTATGATAAAAGGCATATACATACAGCAGAAAAGCCCCTATTACTGGCTTCGCTATTACGATAAGTCAGAGCCGGTAAAATCAAAAAGAAGAAAATTCCTCAACACAAAAATCGAAGTTACCCCGGGCGACTGGCTGCGCTATCATAATAAGGAAAGACTCAACGGCAATAACCAGCTTAAAGAATTTGTAAAGGGATTCAGGGCGGGGCTTAATGAACAATTCATAAAGCACAAAACGGGGATCAGGATATTAAGGGAGCTCACACTATCCGGAGCGTTCGATGAATTTAAGAGTATCAGGTCCGTCCCGGGGAAAAATGATTACCTGAAGGCCCGCACTATCGGAAACTACGAGATCGCAGTCAATCATTTAATCAAGGCAGCCACAGACAAACAGCTAAGCCGGTATAAAGAGGATGATTATAATAAGCTCCTTAATTACTTCGCCGACAAAAATATGAGCGTTAACACAATATCGATTTACACCCGCGCACTAAGCTCTCTCTGGAATTATTTTTATGATAAGAGGTATGTAGTCAAGAATATAATTGAGGCCACAGAGGAGGAGGATAAAGACCCGGACCCGATCCCCTCGGATGAGATGTATGAGATCATAAATTATTTCAGGAATGATAAGGACCAGAAGAAATACCCGCACCACTACTGGATCATTTATTTTATGCTGCTTACAGGATGCAGGCCCTCGAGTGCTATTGTGCAGCTGAAGAATGATATAGATCTGAAAAGAAAGATCATCACAATAAAAAACATTAAGACAGGTAAAAGGAAGAAGAAAAACTATTACAGATTCCCCTTGTATAATGAACTCGGAAGCCTCATAAACGAGATATTGACCGCACCAGGTGGCAATGAAAGACTTTTCGGGGCCTATTCTATTACGCCTGAGAACTATACCAGGCCTTTGATATTCTGGAGACGGGGGATAACGAACCTGAAGAAGAAGGGAATAATATCCCGTGACTATAAGTTAAAGCAGATCAGGCCGACCTTCATCAGCTTCTTAATTAACATTTTGAAGATGGATATTTATAAAGTTTACAAGCTCGCAGATCATGCAGATATTAAGATCACAGACCGGCACTATATTAACTTCAGATTGAATTTAGTCAGGCAGGAACTTGATGATATTTCACTCGAGGATTTCAGGGATGATCTTAAAACCCCCGCGTAAAATGTGTTATAAAGATGTGTTATACTGGGATGGAGTGTAACTCAAGACAAATAAAAAAGCCTGTAAGTTTTTATCTTACAGGCTTTTAACTAAGCGGGGCCGACGAGACTCGAACTCGCGACCTCCTGCGTGACAGAACCTATAAGACTAAAATAAGCTTTGAATATTATGTTTTTACGCTGTTTTTAAAGGGTGGGTCGTCCACATAGAGCCACTCAGTGTCAGGTTTTGCTACCCTTTTGCTACCGGTGACGAAAAAGAATACAAGAAAACTTTTTTGATTTAATAAGGTTAACTTTTAACTGAATTCAAACTCCTTCATATCTAATGTATAAAGATTTAGGAAATTTAACTAAAGGATCAAAACGAATAAATTGAGAATGGTCATAATATATTCTTTTAAGCACTTAGATTATAAATTTAAAAACTCACAATCTTAATTCTTTTTTCTACTTTTTTTAGAGGGCGTTTTTTTTTAATTAATTCATATTGAGCCTTTAGTTCTTTTTTTAAAATACTTCCTATCCTTTGGAATGAATTTAATGTTTCAATTCTTTCTTTTAGTAGTTTTATTTTTTCTTCATTAATTTTTTCTTTGTTCTCAGTTTTTTCTATAAACTCAACAATTACTTTAAGATCGTCACCGTTGCTTATATCAATAACATTTTTAAGCATCGATTTCACCATTTTGCTTTTTGCACTTGAAATTGCTTGCTGAAAAACAAATTCGAGCAATACTTTCGCTTCTTGATCCACAAGTAAAGCAGTTTCGAGCCATTGGTTTACAATATGATCGTTTTTTTTCTTACTCCTAATTTTTTGAAAGTCAATTTTCGGCTGATGATAAAAAGGACGATCTTTAGCATCTGGACTAATCTTATCCAGTACAGTAAATATTTTTTCATAATTTTCAAAAGGCCGATAACCTTCTTTAAAAGATGAGCGGTGATACCAAGGTTTTAAGATAGTTTCAAAACATTCCTTTTCGGCAACTTTTTTCTTATTTCCGTTCGCAGATTCAGCTTCAATTATTTTTTCAGCACACCGTATCCGTTTCTATTAAAAAAACCAGCGTGCCAGTTCATAGTCGTTGCAGACTGATTATAAGGCAGGGTTAAATAATCATAAGTTTGATTTGACAGATCATCGGTTGGAACAAAATATCTGGCCTTTATATAATCTCCCGAATATTTAAGACCAAGAAGTCTATCGCCAAGCTTCCCTTCCAGCCTTGGGACAAAGTTATCGTGGATAAGATACCAGAGATCAGAAGGACTGCCATCTTCACCGACTATACCAACCACATAAACTCCATTACTTGATTGGTATGAGTTATAGTTCCAGAATAAGAGGCCTTTCAGTCCGTGTGCTAGGGCAAGCATTACCGATGCCTTTAACTCTGTTGAGTCCGGCAGACGCCAAATGTGCCACTGCCCGTCAAGTGTTTCACCAAATCCCTGACCGATAAACCAGAAACCTGGTTTCAGAGAATGAGCGATTTCAAATTCCTGCCTGAGTGATTCGAGGTCTTCCCATCTGACCGGATACCAGGCCGGTCCAAAAGGATATGGATCAATAATTAGTTCGGGAGGCTTAGCTTTTCTATAATAATCTACCATAAAAGAATCACCATTTACAAGAATCCGCCAGTCCGGCTGAAAGTATTGTGTAACGGGAGCTCCACCAAAATCTTGAACGAGAGAATCAACAATATGAATTGGGGTAAACGAATCCTGAGAATATGGTTCATCCTGTCCATACCAGTATAGTATGTTATTCCAATTAGAATAACTTTCGGTATAATTTTGTATTTTATTCAGTACATTACTGCGCGTTAGTGGATTCATATACTCATCCCACCCATTCTCGTCATAAACTTCTGCATAATCAATGAACAATGTAGTACTGTCATTTCCGAGATAATCTACACAAAACTGAATTCCATTATCTGAATTCCGGTCTTCATACTTAAACAGTGTGTCTCCGGGATTAATTATGTCTGTAAATGCAGCGCTCAATGCTGCCCTGTCGCCGGTTATAGTAGAGTGGAATTTTTCGGGATATGCATAATAATTTGTATCATTTTGAATAACATTAAATATTTTAAAGTTACCGTTCTGAGGAAAATCTGATATCTTTAAAGTGTCCTGAAGAAAAGTTGTATCGTGGAGAGTCCAAGAAGGAGGTGTAGTATTATATACTTCTGCATAACGATATACAACCTTTATAACACAAATTTTTCTATCCGGGTTAAGTGAGTGGGGATTTGACAATGCCAGATTAAATCTTGGAATGTAATGAACTCCCCAAGTATTGCCGGTATGATAATAACTTTTATGTCTCTGATCCTGTCTGTAATGCGGTCCATACATCAATGAGCAAGCCGGCGCTGTTACACCCAAACTTGACCAGCAAGAAGTATTTTGCCAAACAGTATCACTTCCGTACTTATGTTTTGGTCCGATATGATCGATATTGATATTTTCCTCAGCTTCCCAGCGTGAATAATAACTGGTTGCGTAATATTGAATCCAGTCTGTCCAACCTGCATTATTTGCAATTACCTTATAGTTTTCAAGAAAAGATCTTGTATTATTATCTGCACGCCAGGCCGCAATATCTAAACCCGAACTATCAAAAGAATCAAGCACACCCTGACTTATGTCTCCACCAGTCAGAAATGCTCCAAGCGGAAACTGAGATGAGGGTTGAAAGTTCTCCTGTGCAAGTAGTTCCGGGGAAGTAATTAATAATAGAATTGAAATGATTTTCAAAAATGCGCTCATATTTTTCTCCCATTTTTTAAGGTTATGAAATTATTTCAGATAAACCATTTTTTTTATATCCGTAAAAATCGGAATGTTTTGTTCGTTTCTTACCATTATCTGGTAGATATATACTCCCGATGCCAGATTATGAATTCTCGGGTTACCGGATGCATTGAAGTTTACTTCATAATATCCTCCTTCCTGGTCTTTATTTACTAAGGTCGCTATTAACTCCCCTTTTATATCATAAACATAAAGTTTTACATATCCCCGTTTTTTTAACCTGTAGCCTATCTTCGTGGTTGGATTGAAAGGATTCGGATAATTCTGAAATAATTTATAATTGTTAATTGTAAATTCTTCATTGTTAATTATTCCTGTAAGGAATACGTGAAGTTCTTCTGAAGGTTGTGATTCATTCTCCTGATTATCAACGGCAGTCAACTTGAAATAAAGATTTTCAATTCCTTCCGGTCTGATGTGCAGATAAAATGTATCGGAAATTGAAGCAACGAAAGTTGTGGAATCAACTATAAAATTTTCTGTGGTATCCCTGTATAAATTATAATGATTAAAATCTGCTTCTGTGTTTTTATTCCACTTGAGTAAAATATAATTTGAATCTAAAATACCGGAAAGATTAACAGGCGATACTGGCGGAAGGTCAATATATTTATAACTTTCGCCAAAAGGTCCGCCATATAAACCAATATCACTTCTGCTTCCGTCCTTATCAAGAATGACAGGGTCGCCTCTGTCTATTAACGGGGAAAACATTTGAAGATGGAAGTCCGGACCATCGTTTGCAGTATCAGGCTTCATTTCCATCGGATTAACAGATAGATTAGAACTGTCCGGGGTGAACCCACTATAGTTATCTTCATTATTCCAACTATCATTATATTTAATGACAGGATTACCATATTTTTCTATGCCTCTTCGGGAATCAATAACAATGTTATTGGCAACTTTACCACTAATTTGAAACCCCGATCCTGAAAGATTCGACGAAGTATTATTCAAAATTTCCTGCTCAAATCCATCCGTTATGCCATCAATTCCAGGATCACCAATTATTACGTTATTATATACTTTGGTGGAGTCTGTATAACCAATAAATATCCCGGTCTGCCCGTGAATTAACTTAATAAAATTATTTCTTATAAAAGGTCTTGCTCCATAATCTTTTCTTATTCCCCATCCGCCTACAGATGATACTTCAATATAATTTGAATCAATTATCGGGGTAAAATTAAAAAAATACGCTCCAATCATTATCCCTGTAATTATTGAAGCCTGTGGGTCGGGATAAGGATGTATGATATTTTTTCTTATTATAGCATCTGAATTAAAAATATCTACGCCAATAGAAACATCTTTAAACTTATTTTGATAGATATATACATTAGAGTTATTGCTTGTGTCAGGATTATTAATCTCAATGCCACCACCATTTTGTGAAATGCTTTCTAAATGATTAAAGCTAATTATTGATCCAGTACTTCCTGAATCATAAATACACCATTGATAAGTAGCAGAAATTATTCTAAAACCATTAAATAAACAGCTGTCTCGAGTGATTAACGAATTTGCTTCAAAACTGCTAGCATCAATCACGCAGCTATCCATCCCTGCCCCAATCAACGATAAACCCGGTATCATTACCACCTGTTCTTCATAAACACCATTAGCTACGTAAATAGTATCACCAAAAGAGGAAATATTTATTGCACTCATAATTGAGTCTGCTGCGGTTTCCCAGGCGAGGTAGGGAGGAGTATTGCTGCCGGAATGGCTGACGTAGCGGACCGCAGGAATTAAAAATGAATAATTGAAAATTAACAATGAAAGAAAGAGTACCAATTTTTTCATAGCATACTCCTGTGGTAAAACGTTTATATCAAAGGAAGCAAATTCATAAGACCCCGTAACCTTTTCATACTTTAAGCTAATCGAATTTAGAAATCCAGATGGTGAGACGCAAGATTAATGCCCAATTATTTATAAAGCTGTGTATGAACCCCGATACAACCCGAAAGTCAACCGGCCCTACTTAATCGGGGGTGATGAAGATTTATACAGAAAGGGACTGACTTCCATAACTCAAATTCTTATTGGTCCTATCCAATTTATGATGAAATATGTCAGCCTTACCAGCTGCCTGATACTGCTATTCGTGCACAACCTACGCACCCCGTACATTTTTTGAATACCGTAAAAGTGTAATTTCGTAATCTTAGGACAAATATTTGATTTCCAGCCTGTTTTACAAGCTTTTCAATTACGATGTTGATAACCAGGAATCGTAATCAGATCGTAATAGTGCACAACCTACACGCCCTATTCGTACAGCCGGAATCTCTGCTGGATTGTGAATTGTAAGTAACCTGCGCAACAATACACACCCCCTGCCCATGCGTGCCCGGGCAAAATTTTTTGCTTGGGAAGACGAAAAGTTGCGATTTTGAACTGTTTTAAGATAAAATGACTCCTTAAAAGACTCTGCCCATGCTGGCCAGGCCAATTGAACTAGGTCCGGGGAATATTTTTTTATTTTGTGAATATTTTTTTTTCAAAGCTAGTTTAAATTTGCATGGGTTTGCATGGGCAATGGCCATAACTTATTAATATATAATAATTTATAAAATATTTTGCATGGGCAGCCGCTTGGGTTTTGCATGGGCAGCTGCCCGGGCAAAGTTTACTAGATCCAACTATAGTACCTAATTCTCTCGCCGTTTTCCGCAAGTCTTATCGGAATTTATTCCATTAAGTTTCATATGTTGCCCAAGCAGTTCTTCATTAACCGGATTAGTATTGAAGATTTCGTTGAAAACTTTCAACGCTAGTTCCTTTCTTATTTTCCCATTAATGTCATTCTTTGTTAATCTGACCATTGGTATTCCTATTGAAGAGGAGATATTTTCCTCAAACCATTCAATATCTTCATGCCTTAAATGATAGGCGAACTCTTCGAACCTGTTCATACTGGCAGTAACCATCAATTCTTTTTCTTCATTGTCAATGCATGTCTTTGCCATATTTGAATCATACTTCCAATTCATCAGGAACTGAGCAAAAATTCCGACTTCATCTTCCAGCTGATGGAGAAATCCTTCCGGGTTTTGCGAGAACCAGTCATAGTCCCTAAGAGCTTTACCGGTATTTACTACATTAAAACGTCTGTCTTGATTTTCAATAATCACGGGAATCTTTTCGTTACTGAAAAAGATACAGTTTACATTATTCGTAATATCATAGTTCCTAACTTGTTTTTCATTTATAGTAATCACCGGATCGGTTATAATTGCTTTCAGCTTTGACTTAACCGATGCCGTGGTATTCTTATCATATACGACTTCATTGAAAGCTATGAACATTGCATTTTGCAGCCAGGGATTAAACTCGCTATGAAGCTCCTGATTCTCAACTTTTCTTGCCTGGTCAGTCCCGAATAAAGGCTGCAAGACTCTTTCCAGAAGTACGTTCTTGCCTGTCCCTTGCACACCCTTAAAAACCCAGGCCGTCAGTTGTTTTTCCCTTGTCTGCATTATTCCGGCTAACCAGTTGAGAAACATCTTTCTTTCTCTATATTTCGGTATTAGGTTGATGAGCAGTTTGTATATTGCCGGAAATGATTTAACCGGATTTATTATTTCACTGTTTTTCTTCAACAGAAGATATTTTGTCGGAACAAACAAATTAAATATTTCCTGCTGTATGTCGAACCTCTCATTCATATGAACATTGAAATCAGCTTGCAAAACAGGAAATACTGGGGGTAGTTTTTGTTGTGCAGAGATGAGTATGTTCTCAAGGATTTCCTTTCCTACATTAAGATACACTTTATCTTTCTCTTTATCCCAGTATGAATATGAGCTTGTGCTGCGTTCAATAAACGACAAATACCTACCCGTATTATAATTCTTCGATGATTTTATTTTTTTATAATAATCATATTTAAACTTTATCTTTTCCGATTCAATGAGTTTCTTCAAATCAGATTTATTTTTTTTGAAGACTGATGATACTTTATCTACTAAATATGCCTGGTCGACAGGGTCACTGAGTTTAGTACTCAGCTCAATTAAATCGTGTAAGACGATATTATTATTTAACTCATTGTCTTCATCATATTTATTAACCATACGGTCAATTAACCAATTCGACCCTAGTTTAACTTTTGTAAGTAACTTCTTGAATTCTTCTATTCCGCTGGCCCTGACATATTCATCCGGGTCTTTATGTGGTGAAAGGCTTTCAGGGTCAAGAACAAATGGAATAATTTCTGATTCGGTAAGCAGCAGCTTAACTGCTGATTCAGTATTTTTAGGCCCGACATCATCCCGGTCGAAGGAGATAATTAGCCTTTCTATCTTATTTCTTATAAGAGCTTCAAGATGACTTTTTGAAAGTCTGCCCTGTCCAGCTGCCACAACATTATTCATCCCCGATGCAGTAAAATAAACCGCATCCGGATACCCTTCCAGCACAATGAGAGTTTTTTCTTTTTTATCACACTTATTTAAGTTAAAAATATCGTGCTTACTTAATCCCTTTGTACTGTCCCATCTAACATCATTGTAGATCTTATCGCCAATAGTAATTGAGGGAATGCCCTTGGGCTGGATAGCTCTTTTAATAAAACCTGTTATCTGCCCCTTTGCATTTCTGTATGGCAATGCTAACCGGAAATTATCCCCGAACGCTCCATTAAGAGGCAGCAGCTTTATCTTTTCTGCAGCTTCTGGCATTAAATCAAGTAAATATTTTCTTATCTCACCCGAACTGGGGAAGAAGCAGAATTCGCTTTTTTTAAGAACTTCGATTTCATAACGTCTTTCACTGACCAGATAATCAAGTGTCTCCCGACCCTCATCCTTAAATAAGAGTTCATGCATCCAAGAAAATATCTTTTCATATAATAAGGCTTTTTCTCGTTCCAAATTTAGCTTTATAAGCTCTTCTTCTGTTATTTGATTTTCCGGTGATAATTTCATATCAAAGTCATACTCAATACCGAATTGCTGAGCTATCCAATCGACGGCTTCCTTGAATCCGGTTTTAAGAGCGACTTCAACTAATTTTATATTATCTCCTGACTGATTGCATTGAAAACATTTCCAATAATTATCTTTCAGATTTATACTGAAGCATCTTCCGCTTTTTGAACTATGACCATATGGGCAATCTCCGTGAGGACTGCTCCAAGTATAGTCCAAATCCAGGCCCAGTTTTTTTGCAATTTCATCGGTGGGAATTGTATTTATATGAGACTTTAAACTCTGTAGAGTTTTATAACTATTTTTCTCTCCTGTATTGTTCGACATTGTTATTTAATCCTTGATCTGAAGTTGATGTTGATAAGGAATGTATAATCCCTTTTAAGGCACGAAGTGCATTACTGTATTGTACAGGTTCTACGGTTGTAGCCAGTGAGTAGTATTTGTTTACCAGTCTTTTCAGTTCATCTGTCTCTTCAAAGAAAAAGAGTGTAAACCCCTGACTCCTTCTGTGATCCGCCAACTCATAGCCGTTTGCTATCAGAAAGGCACTACAGTAGAAGTCCTTTAATTGATATAACTTCATCTATTTATCCTCTGGATAAAAATTTATTTAATTCTGCTGCGATTGCAGCTATTATTGATTGTTTTCTAGGAGTTTCGGGGGTGGTGTGTTGGGGGCGTTTCCGGTTTGAGCTTAATTATTTCATATAATATAATGTGCGCTAAATAGTTGGAATAGTCAAGTAAGAAAGTGATATTCTTAACAATTTTTTTCCAGAAAATATTTTATAATTATACCTGTTTGTTGGGAACATCCTGAACGGAACCAACAAATCATACCTTAAAGGCCTAAGATTATCCATTAGGTCTAAAACGACATACTACACAACACCGTGGGTGAAGTACGTAAAATGTTTTAGATTCTAATTATTAATGGTTTTAGACCTTGATGAAAGAAGACAAATCTCTTTTTTGTACAAACGATCGTGCCATTGAATTTATCAATCAGATGGGGATATATTATGACCAATTAATCTCCCGTATACGTTTTATAGATACTGATACTGATTCCAAGTCATCCCTTTACATAAATCCACAATCGAAAAAAATAAATAAAAATAAACAGATAACTTTAATGAGTTATACCCCTGAATCTATCCGGAAATTTAGGCAAGGATTATCTCTTTTGTTATATAATCAGTCTGGATTTAGCCGGCTCATACTTATCATAAACCTATTACGACCAGTACCTAAGGAGCAATCTTTGCTTTTCTTATTCATCATAACAGTTTTTGACGAAGTGAAATACTTCTTATTCTCCAATCCCGAAGTTGAAGTTAACTTTGCAATAGACAAATGTGATGATGATTTTCTTTATAATTTCCTAATCATTATGCGTGAGCGACTAAAGAATTCTTCGAGTTTTCATCCGGGACGATATGAACTGCTACATAGTTTTACCCAGAATTTATATAAAAACACTACACCCGATACATATAAAATGCATTATTTAGGAGATTATTGGATAATCTATTTCAAAGAGAAATCGTTCATAATTAAGGATACTTTGGGAATGAAAGCATTAGCATATTTGTTGAAAAATCCCGGCCAGAAAATTCAGAGTAGTGAGCTTGCCATATTAATAAGGGGTCCGGAAGAAAAAAAAGATGAACAAATAGATAGTTACCTTAATACAAGAGCGAATTTTAATACAGTAATCGGGAAATTAAAAAAGATCAGAGGAAGTCAGTCACTAAGGGAATATTTCGATGATTCTTTTAAGACAGAAAATGATAATGACGTTTATTGTACATTAAATGATGATAAAAGATGGGAGGTAATTCTACCTAAATATATGCTTGACAGCTGACGAAAACTTGTAAAATTTTACATATAGTTTTTGATTCCATCTTTATTTCTACCCTCTTACATTTGTCCCATCAAAATAAAGCGGTTCTGCGAAAGCGAGGACGGCACAGGTGTCACTGCCATACACTAAACCGCTTTTGTTCTTTTTCTTCCGGTCGCTGATGACGGAGTACACTTACCCTCTGCTCCTAGGTAAGACAGAGGAAATTCTATGGTAGCCGGAAGAGTTTATTTTGCTCAATGCACCGACGAGCGCCCCACGTATCTATGGGTGACGGATGCGGCCAGTATTTTACTGGTGGTGTGTTGGGTTATTATTTTGTCCTGATGCACTGAGGAAAGACAAAAAATAGATAAGCTGCTGGTGAAACGCCAGAGCCAGTTTGGGTGTGACCTGCTAAGCCTTAACATCATTTAGTTGATGTCCCTGTTTAGGTAGGACCAGTGTAATACTGGTGGTGCATCAGGGTTATTATTTTCTTCCAGTCACTTCAGGATAACTTTTTTTGTCATGTTGTGTTATTCTGGTCCGTGTGGCTGGAAGTTATTTTTAGTTCCTTCTGTATGCTGAGGACAGCGTCTTTATCAGGAAACTGATAAAGATTTTCACGTGAACGAAATAGGGTGTACCAACCCGAAAAAGGGTGTAACAGCCCCTGCTATATTGGGACCAGCGAAAGTTGGTGGCAAAAGGAAGGACACCAAGGTTCCAACATTAGACTGATGAAGAATAGCTGCTATGGGCGTCTTGTATGTTTCTAGGACAGTCTGCACCCAGACCCCGGACTATCAGATAGTACAGGCTCAGTGAAAAGCTGGCCGGCAGTCCTGACCATAGTTGTTGGAACCATTTTTATTTCATTAAATGTAAGGATTAAAAAATTTATGAAGTTTCAGTTGTATAAAGGATTTATAGACTACCCACGGTATGATGATAAAGTAGTACAAAGACTTCTATAAAATGTCAAGTATGATTCGGTTTATACCTGGTAACCGGTGAATGAAAATACCACCGGGTAATATGCTAATTAGCTGATTACCTACCTTAACTGGACATGAGAAGGTGAAGGGAAAGTATGGTATTAATAGCCGGTTACCAGATAATATTTGAGTTAAAACGGGCTAAATAAAATGATATTAAACTAATAATTAAACTTAGAAATTGAATGAGTCACGATAAATCCCCTACAGATAAACTTTATTCAGAATATTTTCCTGAGATCGACGCTCAAGACCCTGTGGATGGAAAATACAAAGTAAATAATCCTTTCTCAGACGGAGGTTTTTTAGAAATTGATACTTTGGGTGATTTTACTTCATCTGATAAAAAAAACTCAGGTTTTATTGCCGATTTCTTCAAGATCGCGGAAGGAATACCTGAATCAGAAAAATTTATTTTTACTCAGAATTTATTAAAAGGGAATAAACCTCCGGATTATAAAACAATTAAATTATTTAATGATGCTTTATTAACTCAGCCCGAAAATATTGATGTATTTAATTATCTGACACAAGAAAGGACAGTCCTATCGAACTGTCGAGTCACTGTTCCAATCGCTGAGGTTTGACGGCTATCCTGATATTCAGAAGTTAATAAGAGATCAAAAATCTCCAATGGGAGCTAAAATGAAGGCACGCAAAAATAAGGACCTTCTGAAAAGAGGGAAAATGTGGGATGAGTCTGAAGAAGATCTCGATACAATGAGCTTCTGTCTAAAGCTAAAGCTTGAACAACATCCTGAATTGCAGCAGAGACTGGTTGACACAAGTGATGCTAAAATAATTGAGGATTGTACTTCTCATCCTCGTGAATCTGCAAGGTTTTGGGGAATGGTAAAAACAAATAGCTCCTTGGAAGGAGAAAATAAACTCGGCAAGCTCTGGATGGAGCTCCGTGAAGAAATAAAACTTAAGAAATATAAGGAGGCCATATAAAATGGTAAAATCAGAAATCATAAATAAACTAATACTATCAGATCCTGCTATTGGATCAATAAATTCGAAAAATATTATTACTTATCCATTGATGGCGTGGGAAAGTACTATTAGAAAAGCGGCAAAAAATATTTCTGTTTTGCCTAATTTTGAGTCAGTAATCGAAGAAAATTCGATTTATAAACTCCACATAAAGTATAAGGCAGTAGTAATCGATTGGGGCACAATGACTTTTCTGAGACCTGGCGGTTTCCAAGATCTGGATAGTCTAATGTTTCCGCGTAATTTATGCTACGATGTACCTATTAAGGACCTTATTAAAATACCTTTTTTAATAACAGGAGAGCGTGATGGTGGAATAAGAACAGAGCTTGATTATTACACTCCAACTTTCAGCTTTTTGCCCTCAGGGCTTATTCAGGTTGATTTGCAAATTATTGACTGTTTGGGAGATTCACCAGAAAGTCGTGGATATTTCTACTGGGAGACCCTTCTGGATATTTTATTCCGTACACCAAATACACTTAAAAGACAGTATCCCATTCCAGATATAGATGGGAATGGGTATACAAAATCTTTATTGTTCTCTTTTCTCTTAGAGAATAAGTTCTTCACACTCGGAGACCTAAGATTAGCCATAGATGAATTTATGGAAAAATTAGATAGTGAAATTAAAAATAATATATAAAAAATTGGGCGGTTCACTTCCGCTTCAAAATCTCATTATTTCCGGGCGCGGAGGTAATGAATTAGTTACGCGAACTCAGTTCAAAGAGGAGGTGATAAAATGAACTCACAACCAATTCCGTTACTATATCCCCTACAGCCAGGATATATGGATGCAGATCAGTTTATTGATCAGTTATTAACAAAACCGGAAACTATTGAATGGAAGGTAGCTTTGCAATCCAAATTACAGAGTGAACTTATCGGGGCCTGTATTTTTGATGTAAATAGTTATGGTGCTAAATATTTCGTCAAATTTTTTACTCTCTCTTGTAATTTATTAAAAAGCGCATTGCCTGGCTATCCATATGTTTACGAATTCCGTTATAAAAATAGCTATGGACCGGATGACGTTACAGTGATAGAAAAGAGAGGCTTTTCAAGTGGGATGACAACATATCCATTAATGATAGTGAACGATAAAATAACTTAATTCAAAGCCGGGATAATTTCCCGGCTTCATAAAATAAATAAAAGGTGAAATACCTTGTATCATTACTTTCTTGGCGAGGAGGTGATGAGTTAACTACGCCTTATCATAAGAAATATTATGACAAGAAAATTTAATTTAGAAATTAGAGAGAGTGCATCGAAAGCATTCAATCCGCAAAGGACTTTCGATCAGTACGGTTTTCCATTTACTTGTAATCCTACTATCGGTTGTCATTTCGGGTGTAAATATTGCTACTCTCCGATCTTTGTTAAGAAACAAAAAGAAAATAAAAGAAGGGATTTTTTCGAACAAGTAATACTGAGAAAAAAAATCCCTGCTTTACTCGAAAAGGAACTGGGAGACTACCGAATCCTTCCTCAACATCTTAAGAGAGTGCAGATAAATGAAACGAATGATTATTATTTACCTCGGATCATTAACTCTTTGCAAAATTCGGATGAAGATATAATGTATCAAATATTAGATATTTTTCACCGCCATTGGAAAGATGGGAATAAATGGATGCTTCATATACTTACAAAGAGTCCTTTAATTAAATATCATCTGGACAAATTAAAAGATATGAGGCATATGGTTCAGGTTGAAATGAGTATTGCCACCTTGGATGAAAAGATAAAACGTCAGATTGAGGTTTCATCACCTTCAATCCAGCAGCGTCTAGATACGATTAAGCTCCTCTCCGATGAAGGTATTTTCGTCAGAGTTATGGCTATGCCTTTCATCGGGAGCTATGATGATGTCGAAAAAATCAAAGAAATCACGTTTCAGTACGGAGCCAGCGCCTTTAAGAATAAAGGTCTGAACTATTTCGACTGGGATGAGCTCAAAGGCTTATCTTACTCTGACTTAATTCAGGATAAAATCACTCGTGTAAAAGGAAGAAAGGATGAAAAATACGAGGATCTGAATTATAAAAGCGGCGAGTATGTTTTGACAGGTAATTCATTGTCGAAGAATGTGCTTATGCCGACGGGTAAGGGTGATTGGTCAGCAATAACTAAAATCAATGAGCGATTGATAGCCACCGATCAAAGGATCATCAATTGCGGATACTCAGCCTTGAATTCAGAAGACTGGGGTTACATAATATGATTCAAAAGCCGGGAGAAATCCCGGCCTCTTTTATAAATATAGTGGTATAAGAATAATAGGTGAAATGCCTTGTGTAGTTATTTCCTGGCGAGGAGATAAAGAATTCATTACGATTAAAATAAAATCAACAAAAAATGTTAAATAAAATTAAAGGTAATTTTTTTCATTCACCTGATCAACAAATATTGTTGGTTGGGATGATGATGAATTGCCAAGAAAAATAAATATTGAGAGGCTCCCTGATTGGGAAACATTACCTGAGAAAAAAACTAAGGGTTCTATAAAGGAACATCTTCAAGAAAGATTTCCAGACCAACTAAATTTCTCAATTAAACAAACTGCTCAAATCTTAAATATTAGCGAAGATTTTATCAGAGACAGAATAGCCAATAAGTTGATACAGGTAATTAAATTTGGCAGATATTATCAAATTAATATAGTTGAACTAATAAGGTTATTAGAGGAAGGAATGGCATGAGTACAATAAAGAAAACAAAGAAAGGAGGGTATCTGGCAGATGTCAGAAATAAGGATGGTATACGTTTACGTAAGACATTCAGTAAAAAATCTGAGGCTGATTTATTTTGTGCAAAAATAGAGAATGAAAAGTATGAGCTAAAATTAATCGGTGCCGGCTTAATTAAAGAAAGGATTAAATTTAATTCTGCCATTTCGGCAGCATTAGCAGAAAAATCTTCACTGGCAGCGAAAACTTATTCGAAATATAAAAATGTATACCAGATACTTGAGAATTTCGCGGCACAAAAGAAAATAACTACTCTGAATGAATTTACGATTCAAAATGCTGATGAATATAAACGGGCTCTGATGTCATCAGATGCTTCTCCGAAAACCATCAACTTCTATTTGAATGCAGCGAAGAGTCTGTTCAGAGAGCACGTTCTGAGGAAAGAGCTTACCCTTAATCCTTTTGATCATATCAGACTCGAGAGGATTCAGAGAAAAACGCTTCTTCAACGAGAGGATGATTATTATTCGACAGTGGAAATCAAAGCTTTCTTTGCTCAGCCAATATTAGATAATTACAAGAATGCATTCATCGCACTATTTTGTACAGGTATGAGATTTAGCGAGATGAGCAATCTTACCTGGGAAAGAATAGATCTTGAAAATAAGATTATTGAGATAAGAACTAATGGTGATTTCAGAGCCAAGACATTTTCTTCGGAAAGAAACATTCCTATGAGCAACAAACTTTATGAAGCGATCGAGAAGTTGGAAAAGAGCTCCAGGTTTGTTTTTCCTTCAATTAAAGGCGGAAAAATGAGTGAAAAAACTCTGATTAGTATATGTAAAAATATTGCTGGGAAAGCTAAGATTGATAAAAATGCAACCCTGCATAAGTGGAGGCATACCTTTAATTCTCATTTGGCACAATTTGGGGTGGATTATTCAATCCGTCAGTATTTAATGGGACATAAACCTCAGTCGATGACGGACCATTATACAAAAATAGACCCAAGCAAATTGCATAAGCAAGTATCTCTCCTGGACGAACTTCTTCCATAGAGAAAATGAAATAAAATAATTATGAGCCCTCTTTTCAGAGGGCTTTTTTAATTTTTGGAGATAAAATGAATTTGATTGAACTATCATCTTTTCTTAAGGATGAATCTGCTGCACAGAAATACCTCACAGAAAAGAAGATACTTAAAGAATTTTATGTATGTCCTTTTTGTAAATCCGAAAAAATCGGAAACATCAGACGTGATAGAATGCGGTGTTATAAATGCAAGAAAGAATGGCACAGAAGGAAGGACAGCTTCCTGGAAACCAGACACATCTCATATTCAAAGTTCATGGGATTATTAAAATTATACTCATCCGAATACAATATTGATCAGATTAGCTATGAATTGTGTCTGGACAGAAAGACAGTATCAGGAATTATTCGAGATATTCAGCAAAAAATCTTTCCTAATCAGAGAGTGAGTTTCGAGGATAAACTGATAGTGTATTCAAATAAACAGATAATAGTGTGCGAATTCTGGAACGATGACTTAATCCAAAGAATAGATAATTATATGGTGATAGAGCTTAATAGGTATAAAGAATCTGGGAGTATTTATTCTTTTCTGCTGGATTCCACAAGGGTACAAACTGGAGGAAGTAAGTTTACGATAATAGATAGTTTTATTGGATTTGCCAAAATGAGACTGATAAGTTATAGAGGAATAGGAATTAAAAATGTACTTCTATTCTTATCAGAACTAATTATAAAATTCAATTTAGAAGATTCTGATTACTTTCAATTTGTTGTGAAAATGCTCCATTTTTAAAGGGTGGTCGAAACTACTCAGCCCTTACAAGAATTCCGGAAATGCACTAAGAAAAAAGTGTCCAAAAAATGACCAAGACCATCCTAAACCACCCTAAATGAGCCTTATATGATCTGTATTTAAAATGAAAAAACCTCTAAAACAAGCTATTCCCGAGGTTTTTTATTCTGGACGGAAGACAGGGATTCCCTGCGGTGATCCCTGTCTCTATTTCCTTTGAAAACAGTATATTTTCACTTGATTCTATCTTAGAAGAATCATCTTCTTAGTGCCCGTAAATTCTCCAGCTTTGATCTGGTAGAAATAAACTCCGCTCGGCAGATTAGCTGCATTGAATTCTACCTGGTGATATCCGGATTCTTTTTCTTCATTCAGCACTACAGCAACTTCCTCCCCAAGTGCATTCAGAATACTGATCTTTACATTTGATTTATGTTGTATTCCGAATCCAATAGTTGTTGTGGGGTTGAAAGGATTAGGATAGTTCTGTTCAAGCAGGTATGAATTGAATGCTTTAAAGTCGACTTCAACAACATCCGAATATTCATAACTTCCGTCCAAATCAAATTGTTTCAGTCTGTAGAAAATTTTTCCGTTACCCGGGTTTTTATCAATATAACTGTAACGCTGCTGATTCGTTGTTGTTCCTTTACCCTCAACAAATCCGACAGTGAAAAATCCTGTTCCATCAATGCTTCTTTGTATTTCGAATCCCCGGTTGTTAAGCTCCGTTGCAGTGGTCCAGCTGAGTATTATCTCTTTACCATCCGATGAGGCTGCAAATGAAGTTAATTCAACCGGAAGGATTATCACAGACGTCGCATAGCCGATCTTACCTCCTTCAGGACCGACAGTAGTACTGACACCCATATACCACATTTTATACAACTCTTCATCAGGGTCGTAAAGTACGTATGGAAATGCCGTTGTCTGCTCATCCCATTCTCCCGGCGTTCCCTCCATCATAACTGACGGATGCTTTGTCCATGGGCCTTCAAAAGATTCTGCCACGGCATAACCTATCTTCCAGTAACCGAATACTCCCCCCGTATAAAACATAAAATATTTAGATAGATAAGAATTATAGGCTACAGACGAAGGATTTACCCTTGGGTAATCCCAGCTTGAACCTGAACCCACAGGTAGGACTATGTCCGGTGATTTGTTCCAGGTAAAACCATCAGTTGAAGTCGCGTACCCGCCCTGGTAAACCGGTCCGTTAGAACCGTTATAGATCATCTCAAAAGTTGTTCCGTCATACTGAACAGGTCCGGGATCTACGGCTGCATCATCCCAGGTTCCCGGGGCTCCAACATTTATAACAGGATTGTGCTGCGTATCCTTTGTCCAGACTATCCCATCAGGAGAAGTGGCATAACCTATCCGATCTGTGGTTCCGTTTGTACCGGCATACCACATATGATAAGTTGTACCGTCAAAGATCACCTGGGGAAAATAAACCCAAACGGTTTCAAAGGAACCAGGGCCTAACCCAAGCACCGGATCACTTTCAGCATAGGGAGGAGCAGTAGTTGATGGATCGTCATATTTTGTCCATGCTATCTCATCAGACGAAGTTGCATAGCCGATACGGAAATTATTTCCGTCGGAAGCACCGTACCACATTTTATAAATCCCCTCACTGGAATCGTACAAAACCGACTGACCCGCAAACCCTCCGTCATCCCATTCTCCGGATGAACCGGGGATCAGAACCGGATTATTGATATCCTTGGTCCATTCTGTTTGTGCCTGGCTGTTGAAATCAAACAGGATCACAAGAAGAAAAACAGCCGGAATGAATTTAACAGAAGCTGAAAAATTGTACCTGAAATTCATACGAACCTCCTATTTTATTGTTTTGATCTGAAATTCATTTCATTAAAGTCATTTTCTTAAGACTGGAGTAACTGCCGGCTTCAAGGTGATAGAAAAAAGTAGTTTCCGTCAGGCTGGTACCGGTTGACTGTAATTCAAATTCGATTTCGTATGTGCCTGCACTTTTTATTTCATCCACAAGCTTCATTATCATTTCACCTTTTGAATTATAAACCATCAATTTCACTCTTGTTTCTGCAGGCAGACTGTATTTTATGGTCGTCTTACCGCTGAAAGGATTGGGGTAGTTCTGGCTTAGGTAGTATTCTGCCGGTATTAAGTTATTTCCGGTAATTGAAGCTGACATCTTGCCCTGTCTCCGGATTATTTTACGCTATCAAGTAAGGTTTTTTGGAGTGGTTTTTCTACCAGATTTGTAGCTGAATCTTACAGATTTGTCTTTTAATGATTGAATCGGCGGGAATACTGCGAAGGGGTTACACCGAACTGTTTTTTGAAACATTCAGAAAAGTATGCCGGATTCTTAAATCCCACTTCAAGTGCAATTTCAGAAATATTGCCTGTTTTCAGGCAGATAAGTTCGGCAGCTCTGGTCATCCTGATTGTTTTCACCAGCTCAACAGGCGGTTCACCGATCAACGAAACAATTTTCTTATGGAGAACCGAACGGCTCATATTCAGCCCTTCTGCCAGTTTCTCTATGTTGAAGGAGTCATCGGAAATATTACCAGTTATCAGGCAGATTGTATTTTGCAGGAATTTCTTATCGAGCGGAGTGATCTTCGATTCATCTAATTCAAACAAACCGTTCTGTCTGAAATGCTCATGTATCCTTTTTCTCTGTTCAATAAGGTTCTTAATCCTTGCCTTGAGCTCATTACTGTCGAATGGTTTCATTATGTATTCATCCGCCCCGGTTTCATATCCCACTATCTTGTCTTCACTCGCGGCTTTGGCAGTCAGCAGTATAATAGGAATGTGACTCGTCCTTTCATCGGACTTGATTTTTCCGCACAGCTCAAACCCGTCCATTTTCGGCATCATCACATCGCTGATAATTAATTCCGGAATATCGGATAATGCTCTGTTCCACCCCTCCTCTCCGTCTGCCGCTTCGATAATCTTATAGTTATCTATCAGGTTATCTTTTATATACTTCCGCACATCATTATTGTCCTCAACTATCAGCAGGAGAGGGGGAGACCCATCCCCGCCCGGCTCTGCAGCCCTCTCAAGCCTTCCGTTATATTGTATTTCCTCCTCAATATCGGGGCGACCCGCCGCCTTCAGCGCCACGCGATCAGCGTCCTGCGCTATTTCCTCATCGCAAATTTCTTCGGGCTGCAGATGTCCGCTGCCCGGAGGGATTCTGATTGTAAATATCGTTCCTTTTCCCTCTGTGCTTGCAACTTCTATTGTACCCTTATGAAGCTCTATTAATTCTTTTGTTAAGGCCAGACCTATCCCTGTTCCTTCATGCTCTTTTTTATGACTCCCGTCCACCTGGTAAAACCGGTCGAATATCCTTGGAAGTTTCTCTTCGGGTATCCCTATACCTGTATCACGAACAGTAATCTCTATAAAGTTGTCATCCCGAACAGTCATCTCTGCAAAGTTGCCATCCCGAATAATTTCCTCTTCCAGGTTGTCATCGCGAACATTACTTCCTGCAAAGTTGTCATCCCGAATATTACTCCCTGCCAGGTTGTCATCCCGAACTTGTTTCGGGATCTCATTTTGGGCAGAAGAAGCTGAACCAGGTCCAGCCTGACAGCTAATTTCAACTCCAATTTCTCCGCCTTCCGGGGTAAACTTGAACGCATTAGACAGTAAATTGTTAATTATATTTCCGAACTTTTCTTTATCGATATAAGCCGGGATCCTGTCCGGCCGCGAGCTGAAACTCAGATTTATCTTTTTTCTCTCTGCGTAAGAAGTAAATGAGAGTGTAATAGCTTTAATCAGTGCTGCTATATTCTGTTCCGCTGTCTGAAGCTTCATATTGCCCGATTCAATTTTGGATATATCAAGCAGCTGGTTAACAAGTGTCAGAAGTTTATCGGCATTCCTGTGAACTACTCTTAGTACCTCTTTCGCCTTCTCATCTGCTATTTTTTCAGACAGCTGTTTAACGGGACCAATTATAAGCGTAAGCGGTGTTCTGAACTCGTGCGAAATATTTGTAAAGAAACGTGATTTAATTCCGTCTACTTCGTGCAGCTTTTCCGCTTCGAACCTGCTCATTTCATACTGCTGTTTTATTCTTATCCTTTTCATCTGAAGCTTCCAGGTCAGGTAAACAAGACCCGCAGCGAACAATATATAAAGCAGGTAGGCTGCTGTGGTTTTCCACCAGGGAGGCATTATTATAATTGTAATTGAGGCGTCTTTCGGCGACCATACGCCGTCCCTGTTTGATGCCGTCACCTTAAATATATATTCTCCGGGTTCAAGGTTAGTATAAGTTGCCTGACGTGAATTGCCATATCCCGTCCAATCGTTGTCAAAATTCTCCAGAGTATATTTGTACTGATTTTTTAAAGGCTCACTATATTGCAGACCCACGTATTCAAACCGCAAATCATTTTGTGTATAAGGCAGAGTAATTTCCTTTATTTCAGATATAAACCCCTTATAACTTAGTTTGGAGCCAGGTTGATTGAAAGATGAGATATTGGTAATTAAAACTATCGGGGCAGACTGGTCGTTCTTAATACTGTCGGGATGAAAAATTACAACACCTTTTCCAATGTTGCGTTTACTGTTCAGGAACAGCATCGTCCCTCCAGGTCCCATACAGTGACTAGCCGGGAACGGTAAAAAGAAATTATCTATCAGCCCGTCTTCTGTAGTGTAATGTTTGAAAGTTCTTATTACCGTATTGAATTTAAATAAACCATTATCCGTTTTAATCCACAGATTATTATGGTCATCTTCCAATATTCCCCAAACAGAATACGAGAGCAGCCCCTCTTTTCTGCCGTAACTTTTTACAGCTTTCCCCGACTTTCTGTCGTACAGGTTCAGCCCGGTATAGTAATCAGCTACCCAGAAATTGCCTGTCTTATCTTCCAGGATAGATAAAACGCAATTAAAGCCGCAATACTCAAATGTTTCTGTCTTCCTGTCAAATTTATTCAAACCGCCAAAGTTTGTCCCGAACCACAATGTTCCCGATCGATCTTCATAAATCGAACGGGCACTGTTATTACTTATACTTTTATTATCATCATTATTATGGCTGTACCGGGTCAATTTGTTATTGGCTGCATCATATTTGTAATATCCATGCCCATCTGTCCCTATCCAGATCAGCCCTTTATGATCCTGGTGCATTACAAGGATTGTTTTACCAGCCAGATTTGCAGGCTCATTTGAATCATTAAAGTAATAATGATAAGTATTATCTGAGGGATTAAATTTTATTAAACCACAGCTGCCTGTGCCTATCCAAACGTTCCTGTCTTTATCAAGGAACGTAGTATAAACATTGTTTTGGGTTATACACTTTTCATTCTGAAGATAGTAATGAAATTTTCTCTCTTTCAGGTCATATTTTTCCAAACCCTTTCCTGAAGTCATCCAGACGAATCCTCTATCATCATAGCACAGCGAAGAAGCATAAGTATACATCAGGTTGTTCAAACCTAACGAGTCACTGTAAGAGGATAAAAATTTATTTTTCTTTTTTATCCCATTTCCACAGCCCCAATCCCCATTGACCAATCCAGAGAATATCAGTGCGGTCAATATAAATACAGAATAAATGGTTGCCAAAACTGTTTTCTGAAGTGTCGGGATCCAGATTATACCTGTGAAACTGACTGGTTAATGGATCTATGCAAAATAAACCCTTAGCACCTGAATTAAACCCGCACCATATCAAACCCTTATCATCTTCAACAATTCCTGCCATCGGCATATCCCGCTTGTCGTATCGTTCAACTCCTCTTATGGGAAAATCTAAATAATAATTAATTTGCTTTTCTGATGGATCAAGGCTGCATAATGTATGATATGAAGCCATCCATATCTTCCCATTCTCTGATCTGTAAAATGATTGGATCCAGCCGATTTTTTTATCGGAGTAATTTATGTTACCGGATTTGTATTTTGAGAAGGTCAAATTGCGGAGATTGAATTCCCATAATCCATCTTCTGCGGTCCCGATCAGCATATTCCCCGATACGGGATCTTCGGTTAATGCATTGACGCATAAATTTTCAAAGTATGATAATGAGCTGTTGTACACTAAGGTATCATTCTTTCTGAAGTAATACCGGGTGAAACTCCTGTTCCCGCGATCGAATAAATTCAGTCCTTCTGAAGTTCCTATCCAAAACCTTCCGTTACCATCAATATAAATAGAATATATTTCGTTGCTGTTCAGAGTAGTTGGATCATTTGCATCAGACTTATATGATGCAAAAGAATTATCTACTCTATCGAACCTGTTCAGCCCGTTCAAAGTCCCTATCCACATCACATTATTTCCATCTTCAAATATTACCGTTATTCTTCTTCCGCTTATACTCAGACTGTCTTTTTCGTCAGGTTGAAAAATCTGCATCTCATAACCGTCGTATCGTACAAGGCCGTTTTGAGTCCCTAACCATATATAGCCAAGATGATCCTGCAGAATACAGGTTATACTGTTTTCGGGCAGTCCGTCTTTGATGGATATATTTTCGAAGACAGGCGAATCGAATTGGGAGAAAATACTTTGTGAAAAGAAAAAGAAGATTAACCCGGAGATGAAAATACGGATAATGTTGTATGAGGATGTTGTATCCGAAGAGGAAAATCGATCATCCTCAGCCCATATATTTTCCTGTTGTCTCATATATCCCCTGATAAATGATTAAACAACCGGCAATTAACTGGAGCAGAATAACAATGTTTGAATTTAAGAATATTTGACCTTAAAAAGCAATATCTTCCCTTTAATAAGGAAGCCACCCGGAAGTATTATTCCACAGACTAACATAACGGTTTCCGCCTGGGAGCATTTTTCTTGAAAGCGCTTATTTTTCTACATTCTTTTCGAGCTGGCCTGCCTGCTGCTGTGTGTAGCCAAGTGCATTAAAGTCCATAACCCCATGGTTCGAATGACAGGAACTGCATAGCAGAACAGTCTTTTTTACGCCATGGTTTACTGAAATGTATGATTTGCCCGGCACTTCCATCGACATCCACTCTCCGCTCCATTTTAGTCCTATAGATTCGTATGGTTTCATTCCTGCATCAATTGCTTTGTAAATATCTCCTGTTTTGTTATATACTTCTCTGTTGGGAGCCAGGAGAAGCGGGAACTGTGCCATTTGCGGATCCTTTTTCAGAAACGACATACCCGGTGCCTGCCACATCTTAAGATTTTTATCGAAAAGCATCACCTGTGTGAGTGCTCTTACGGGATAGATCTTTGCACCTTCGGTATTAATATCCGAGGTGGGAAATGCCATCCAGCTTTGTGCATTTTTCTGGTCCCTCGTGTTGGCAGCTCTCCATATATAGGAAGGGTGGGATCGTTCTATTATATCGGTTGGAACGTACAGGTCAGGATTGGTTGGAATCTTGTCGTACTTTGAAAGTTCGCTATAGATGCCATTAACATTATCCTTTACCGGTTTGCCCCAGTTTTCATAGGTGATTCCGCTCGTCTCTGTAATATGACAGGTCTGACAGGCAATCCTGTCTGTGTGCTGATTGAGTGTTTCCGCATACATACCTTTGTGGGGAGTGGTGCCATGGCAGTTTGAGCAGGTAACAGGAGTATCGGGCAGATCGTTTGCAACCATATCCGACTCATACAACCCTTTAGCAATTTTATGATGTTCCGCGGTATGACAGGTTAAGCAGCTGAGTCCCGCGGCAGCATGCACATCGTTATCTGCTGAGAATGGTGTTCCGCGTTTGTAGTCGTCTGAGAAAGAGTGTTCATGACATCTTAAGCAGGCTTCATTGGTGGGTGTTTTTGTTATCGACAGAGCTGACTTAAGCGACATATCTTGTCCCCAATGTACGCCGGTACTGTCTTTAACAAGTGTTGCTCTCTTACTCCAGTCATAATCTTCAGCATGGCATACGAGACAGTCAACGGTATTTTTTTCAGCATCAGTTGCCTTCATCCCCGGCATGGGCGGTTTGGTTAACGAACCGATATGGCAGACTCCGCATCCGGCAGACTGCACACTGAATTTTCCGTTCGTCGAGGCTGTCCAGTTTGCCAGCGTTGTAGAACCGGCGAGGGCGCATTCACGGTTTCCCATTCCCCACCAGGAGCTGTCCGGAAGTCCCTGAACATTTCTTACCGGCGATGCCAGGTTCCAGTGAACCGAATTGGTAATTTCATCCAGCGCATCGTCGTGGCACATTGTACATGTCTCAGCCCCGTCATACCCGTTTGCTTTAATAACATCATTACCCGGATGGACCCATTTTGCAAGCAGTGTTGTGTTTTGCTGAGCGTAGATGCCGCCCGATAGTAACAAAATTCCCAAAATAAAATTATAGATCTTCATTACTGTTTAACTCTTTTCCTTTACCGCACAGTCGATGCAGACATGCCTGCCGTCTTTGATTCTTCCATAGCTTTCAACCGTCATCTCTCCGCATTCCTCGCAGACGAAGCCCGCGAAACTATCTTTCTTCGGTTCAAGGTTATAGTTGAATACATCTGAAACCTTTACCAGCATTTCTTCCGGTGAACTCATTATTTTAGTGATGAGAGGATCTACAACATCGCCGGGGACTACGCTGGCCGGGATCCCTTTTTCCCTGTACTGTTTGAAAAAATCTGACTCTTTGTTTTGAAGCATTGCTTCTGCTTTCGGAGTAACGCGTACAGCTTGTCCTGATGCTCTGTCAACCAGTGTAACCGCCCATTTGCCTTTATTGGTTTTTCTGATATTGCCTTTGCCGAATGTTGTTCCCATTATAACCTGCAGTCCGTCTGCGTAGCAGGTAGCACAATGGTCTTCGCCGAGATCAACGAAAGCCATTATCTGTCCGTCTTTGGCCCTTTCAACGCCAAGTTTATTCATCGCTGCCGCACCTGCTCTTAAACCGAGAGGCATTGCAGGACATTTGTGTCCGTGGAATTTTTGTCCGAATTCCAGCCATTCGCGAGGGTTGATATTTGACATTTTAGTTCTCCTGACCTTTAATTAAAGAAATATTGAAATTGTAAAGTTGTGTATGAATTTGTTTTAGCTGATGTAAATTGAACTCTGTTATCCAGGGTAAGCTTTATATAATTTCCTTTGAAAAGATAAGAGTAGTCCAGGCTATACCAGGGATTATCGACGGTTGAGCTGTTCAGATCATAAAGCTGCTCAACAGATAGTGTTATTAAATTTTTTGAAGCCAGCAGATAATCGCACAGCGCATAATAGCCATAAGCCTTCTGACTGCCGGGATGAGCTTCCAGGTATTCAGATTGAAATTCAAATCTGCCGATATTCAATTTTCCCCCGATGCCGAAGCGGAAATCATTCCCGGTAAAAGAGAAATTGTTCCCGAAGATCTTGCTGAATTGCAGATTGTGTGCATGCCTGTAAGAAAGACTGTAATCCAGTTCCATTTTTGACCGGGGATTATTGAGAAGGAGCAGACTTCCGTGATTTACATAAAGAAAATTCTTTTCGTTTGATACATTGTTAGCGCCGTTTCCGTTGAAGAAACCGAAGGTGAGGAAACCGGTTTTAAGATCTTCCAGTACTAATTCAATACCAATATCCCTTGCCATAGTTTCAGCACCGGGAACAAGAGCATTAACAACGTCCGCTCTTTCATTAAGCGGAATAATATAGTCCGGCTGTTTTCTTTGTAAGCTGAAATACGGTACAAACTGTCCTGCTGTAATTTCAAGATCATTTATTTTATAGCTTACAAAAACATCCTGAAGCAGAAACTGGAACTTAACTTTCTGATGAAAAATTGCCTGCAATTTATAACCCCATTGGCCCTCATTTGCCGGAACCGAACCATACAGCCATAACTTTGCTCTTCTTACAGAAAAATCAGTTTGATTCAAATAATTATCTGTAAACCGATATTGCAGGTAGCCGTTCCAGTTAACTTTTGACTGACCGAATGCTGTGTGCGTTGAAAGGACAAGCAAACCGGCAAGTAATATTCCGAAGTACCGTATCATTATTATACCGCTCCTATAAAAAGTTTAATTGCTATAACGAATAACACTGCAGCATAGAGACTCTTAACCCATTTAGGTTTAGCCCTGGTGCTCATAAAGTTTCCGCCGAGCTGAGACCCGATTATCACAGCTATAACAACGATGATAGTTAATGACCAGTTGAAATGACCCTGGGCCATATGTCCGAGGTAACCGGAAAAGGAAGAAAAAGTAACAACGAAGGCTGTGGTAGCGGCGGCTTCTTTTGTTTTATAGCCCATCCACATTAAAATCGGCGCAATTATAAAACCCCCTCCTATACCCAGCATGCCGCCCGTAAAACCGGCAAAGGCGCCTACACCGCTGCCTATAACGGAACGCTTTTTAAGATCCATCATTTTTTCAGGTTCCGGACTCTTTGCAAAAAACACCATTCGGACAGCAGCCCCAAGAACAGCAATTGCAAATAGTATCAAAAGCGTATCAACCGGAACATACTTAGCGGAGAATGCTCCAACCGGAGCGAAGACCAGGGCTGCCACCGCCATTGCCAGTCCCCCTTTCCAGTCGACTAATTTTTTCCTGGCAAAGGGTATCAATGCGAGGAGCGTGTTTAACCCGTTCAATAACAGACCAAGCGGTATTGCGACTTCCTTTACGGAAAAACCCGCCCATTTAAGAACCGGAACGTAGATCATTCCCCCGCCGAGTCCCAGCATTGCAAAAAGGAATGAAGCTGCAAATATGATTATTGCTATGATTGTATATAACATCACGCACCTCTGTTAAAAGCAGGCTGATGAATTATTGTTTCTTCTTTCGTTGAGGAAGAGATGCAGGGGGAGGGGAGCTGGTGAAATTCAATTGTTTCCATTATTTATATCCTTATAATAAGTAATCATTTACTTACATACCTAAGCAAATTTTTTTAATCCTTCAATGTCTTTAAAATTAAAGAATACATTCTCTCACAAAAGTTTTTTACGTTCAGCACATTTTTATTCAGAACCAACTCTATATTAAAAGTAATAGGGATGCCCATATATAGTACTGCAAAGTCACCGGGTTTTACTTTTTTACTCCAGGCTTCTTCAGTGATCCCATCCTTAACCATCTTTATAATCAATTGCTTTTGCTCCACCAGGATCCTGTGCAGTTTTTCTTTAAGCTCCGTGTCGCCCAAATGGGTCGCTTCTGAAAATAAAAGTATTGTAATGCCCCTGTTTTCTTTAAGGTATTTCACATTATGGCATAAATAAGTATATAATTTTTTTTCTGACTTTGCCGGACTGATTGCGATACTTCTTAATTCTCCAATCAGGTCATTTGCCACATCGTCCATTATCGCTTTGATGATATCACGTTTAGTAGGAAAATGACGGAATATAGCCCCTTCGCTAAGTCCTATCCTTTTTGCCAGGTTCCTGGTTGAGAGATTATGCAGTCCCGCATCCGCTATAATTTCAAGTACTGCTTTCTTTATTTGTTCCTGGCGGATATCTGTTGTTTCTCTTGACATTTTAGCTTAATAGAATAATTAGTAATCACTTACTTACAAACGTAAACAATATTTATTGTTCTGTCAAGTGATTTTAATCAAAAGCCGGAATAGACCCTTTAATTGTCGTACTTGCACCTTTCCCAGATTAGTAAGAGGGAT
>CAVVGK010000017.1:0-29653 GCA_963747755.1 uncultured Ignavibacteria bacterium
AAGATTAAAAAATCAATTTACCCCAAAAACCCGGATAACATCCGGGTTTTTTTAATGATAAAAATAATAATTTAATGCAGAATCTTTCCTGCATTCTGGTAATATAATTTTTCTAGTGTTTCATCAGATAATCCCAGACCGTAAAGAGGCCAGTGATAACCGAAAAGTTCGATATTATAAAAATGCTCATCATTTGATTCAAGTATCCTGAAAGTTGTTTCATACATACTCTTGTCAAAACCCATATCTGTTCCGTATAATAAGCGGTCCTGGTACTTTTCCATAAATGCTTTTGTATACCTGGGAACCGGCGCATTCTCTGCATACCGGGCACTGATATCTGCATAAAAGTTTGGATACAGATCGAAGAGTCTTCCCAGCTTTGACAAATCGGTGTTCTGATTTGCGAAGTGACATGCAATAAATAATGTTTTGGGATGCTTCTTAATAGCATTTTCGAGTGTCCCCAGTACTTCATTCAGGTTTAAGATACCTTCCTGATTGTCAAGCCGCCAGCTGTATGCATTTATCAGTCCGTCGTTTGTAGAATCCATCTTTTCATAAAACCATTGAGGTTCCCCGACGTGGATGTTTATAGGCATTCCCAGCCCAGCGCACTTCTCCAGTAAAAGATCCATCCTGGGATCATCTATATGCATTCCCGGGGCATGGGGAGTGCAGTACAGCAGACCTTTGCCTTTGTCCCCAAGCTCTCCCACACCTTTTGCTCCTTTATTAAAACACCTTTCCAGCTCTGCTGCAGCGGCAGGACCATAGCCGGGTTTATCATAACCAGTATAGTCGAACCCGCACCACAACTCAAACCTGTCGGGATATTTCGAATAAAAGTTTAAAAGTGAATCGAACTCACTTCCGTGTGCGTACGTTAAGAGAATGGTTTTGGTAATACCAGCTTCATCCATATTCTTAACCCATAAGTCAAGCTCTTCTGCACTCGTTGCGTATGGATGAGAATGAGCATCAAACACAGGAAATTTTGCTTTTGTAATTTTCGTTGCCGGGATATTGTAAATGCTCTTCGGCCTGTAATTTTTAAGCAGCAGATTATCAGGACTTGTCTGTGCCTGCAGGCTAAGTGAAAATATTAAAACAAGAAATAGAATATATGATGAACTTCCTTTTAGTTTCATAACTTTATAATCCATTAAAATTAGTTGATTAAACAAGTATCACTTTGATACCTTTGCTTTGTAAATTCTTGAATTCATCTTCAGGAATGTTGGAATCGGTAATTATCAAATCTACCTTCGTTATCGGGGCAATATGAACAAAGCTTTTTCTTTTAAATTTACTCGAATCTGTAACGATAATTACTTCTTTTGAGGCTTCAATCATCAGTCGGTTCAAATTTGCTTCTTCGAGGTTGGGAGTAAAAATCCCTGACTGTGAGTCAATTCCATCAACCCCCAGGAAACATTTATCGCAGTAAAAATTCCTGATATTGGTTTCACCGATTGGTCCTATTAAAGAAAGGGAGGATGTTCTTAGTATCCCTCCTAATAAGATGACCTTTATTTCATCCCTTATGAGCTGACCCGCAATATTTAAAGCGTTTGTAATAACAGTAAGATTATTAATACTGTTAATGTGTTTTGCTATCTCAACGGTCGTTGTTCCTGAATCAAGTATAATTGTATCATTATCCTTTATTAATTCGACGGCCTTTTTTCCTATAGCAACTTTTTCTTTGGAATTTATCCGGGCCTTTTCATTCAGTTTCTGATCGATTCCAACACGTTGAGACTTCAACCCCCCGCCTCTTGTCTTAATTAATAGGTCCTTTTTATCTAAATGGGAAAGGTCATTCCGTATAGTAACCTCACTTACATTGAAGATCCTGCTCAGATCGCTTACAGTGACCTGCCCCTCTTTGTTTATTATATCCAGTATTCTGACCCGGCGGTCCATTGTCGACATTTTATTCACCATTTATATAAAAATTTCAAAAGCTTTTGAAAAATAAAGAATTATTAAAAAAAAGGAAATGAAACCTTGACTAATATTAATAAAAATTGTAAATACGCAGTGAAAGCTTTTGAAAATAAATAATAAGGTTTCGTAATACAAATGGGAACATATAATAAAAGTTTTGGTATGGTAAGCGACTCGAATACAGAATCGGAAATTGCCAGTCAGCCGGAACTCTGGATAAGACTTTACAACGAATTCAGTACCGTCAGAGCTCAGCTTAAATCTCAACTCAGAGACTTCCTAAACGATAAAGATACCAGGATAATATTAACCGGCGCAGGTTCAAGTGCATTTATAGGCGAGGTTCTGCTTGGAGCTTATAGCCGCAGGTTCAGTAACCCCGTCAGCGCAGTTGCCACAACCGATCTCGTTACTCATCCCGAATTATTCTTCAATAAACAAAGTAAGTATTTGTTATTATCATTCGCCAGATCGGGGAATAGTCCTGAAAGCGCCCAGGCAATTATGGTAGCTGAAGAATTATCAAAGAGTGTATCTCATCTTATCATCACTTGTAATAATGAAAGTGAATTGTTGGAATCGGTCAGGTTAAAGAACAAGTTCATTTTCATGCTGCCCCCCGAAGCTAATGATAAGGGGCTGGCTATGACAGCAAGTTTTACTTCTATGCTGCTGGCCGGAATCCTGATATCCAGGATAACTCAGGAAAATGATGACCTTGATGAACAGATTGCCTTGCTTAATAAATATGGCAATAAAATGCTTAATATTTATTCTGAACCTCTTCAGAGGATAGCAGCTTCTGATTTTAACAGGGCGGTCTTTCTTGGTTCAGGAATGCTGAAAGGTATCGCCAGGGAATCTCAGCTGAAGCTGCAGGAACTGACAGATGGAAAAATTATCTGCAAGCATGACTCTTTTATGGGATTTCGTCATGGTCCAAAAGCAGTGCTGAATGAAAATACTCTTGTTGTGTATCTCTTTTCGAATAACCCTTATGCCGGCTTGTATGAAAAGGACCTGGTTTCGGCTATAGAAGGAGCCCGCAAGCCGCTTTGTTCTGTTGGGGTTATGGAGGAAAACTCATTTCCTGCGGAACTGGACTTGAAGATTGTCCTTTCCGACGGCGGTAAAAAGATTGATGAAGATTTTCTTTCTGTGGTTATGGTTATGACTGCACAGTTGCTCGGATTGTTCAAATCTTTGAACCTTGGCCTGAATCCTGACACTCCATCAGAGTCAGGGATGATTCACCGTGTTGTGCAGGGAGTAAAGATTTATCCATATACAAATGGTAAATAGTGATAGCCCTTGATAATAAAATATCACAGGTGATCCGCACGCACAAATCCGGTCAGCGGATCGGAATAACTTCGGTTTGTTCTGCAAACCCTTACGTTCTGAATGCTGCATTTCGGCACGCAAAGAAAAATAACCGGCTCTTATTAATCGAAGCAACTTCAAACCAGGTAGATCAGTATGGAGGTTATACAGGATTAACACCGGTATTGTTCAAACAGTCAGTCTTTGAAATAGTTCGGAAACTGAATTTTCCTTCTGAAAATCTCATCCTTGGAGGCGATCACCTTGGGCCTAACAGGTGGCAGAATGAAAATTCCGAATCAGCCCTTCGTAAGGCACAGGAACAGATTTCTGCGTATATTAATGCAGGGTTTTATAAAATTCACCTGGATGCCAGCATGAAATGTGCTGATGATGGTGACCGAAATCGTTCTCTTGATCCGGAAGTAATCGCAAAGCGTTCCGCAATTCTATGTAAAGCAGCCGAGGATGCTGCGGGATCAAAAAATAGCGAATCGCTTCCGGTGTACATAATCGGAACAGACGTTCCTCCGCCGGGCGGAGCAAAAGGACAAAACGGCGAAGTGCATGTTACTCCGGTCGAAAGTGTAGGGGAAACAATAAGTCTTACCGAAAAATCATTTCAAAAATATAATCTTACTGATGCCTGGGAACGCGTTATCGGGGTGGTGGTCCAGCCGGGCGTTGAGTTCGGTGATACTGAGGTCTTTGAATATGACAGAACTAAAAGTGAGAACCTTGTGGAATTTATAGAGTCATATCCCTCTTTTATTTATGAAGCGCACTCTACGGACTACCAGAAAAGTGAGTCTCTTAAGCAGATGGTTCATGATCATTTCGCTGTACTTAAAGTCGGACCCTGGCTTACTTATAAATTCCGTGAGGCTGTTTTTGCACTGGCGTTAATTGAAGCGGAATTACTTACCGGAAAGAAAGGCTTCACTCTCTCAAATTTAATTGAAGTAATTGATCGGAGAATGCTCGAATTCCCAGAGTACTGGCAAAACTATTATAGTTCAGATGAAGATGAAAACAGGCTGAAAAGAAAATACAGCTACAGTGATAGAATCAGATACTATTGGTCAGATAAGGCCGTTAATGAATCATTAAGAATATTGTTGCGTAACCTTACGGAAAATCAAATTCCTCGTACTGTATTAAGTCAGTATCTTCCTGAGGAATATGATGCTGTCAGAGATGGAATTATAACAGAGAATCCCGATGAATTAATCCTTCATAGAATTTCGGGTGTGCTGGACATTTATCATAATGCAACAACGGGAGGTTAAGTTGAAAGTTCGTCCATGGCTTCTTTATGCAATTGTTACAACGTTATTCTGGGGAGTGTGGGGAGCTTTAATTGAAATTCCTGAGAAGGCAGGTTTTCCCGCTACACTCGGTTATGCTGTCTGGGCATTGACGATGATACCTCCTGCATTGGTTGCTTTGAAAATTATTAACTGGAAACTGGAGGCCGATAAGAAATCTGTTTTCCTCGGCTGCTTAATCGGCTTTACAGGTGCTGGAGGACAGCTTGTTCTGTTTCAGGCCCTTAGAACCGGACCTGCTTACCTTGTTTTCCCGTTTATTTCCCTGTCTCCGGTTATTACAATCATTTTATCTTATGTTTTTTTGAAAGAAAGAGCGTCAAAAAAAGGCTGGATCGGAATCGCCCTTGCTTTGATTGCCATAATATTTTTGTCGTATCAGCCGCCGAATGATGTCAATAGTTCTGGATTTCTTTGGGTCATTCTTGCACTTGTCGTTTTCTTTGCCTGGGGAATTCAGGCGTATATAATGAGGTTTGCCAACCAGACTATGAAAGCCGAAAGCATATTTTTCTATATGATGCTCACAGGATTATTGTTAATACCTGTTGCATTGTTGATGACTGACTTCTCACAGGAAATCAACTGGGGATTCAAAGGTCCTTATCTGGCTGCGTTAATTCAGATATTAAATTCAATAGGTGCTTTGATGATTGTGTATGCATTCAGATATGGCAAAGCAATTATTGTAAGTCCGATGACAAATGCTGTGGCACCCGTAATTACGATTATAATTTCTTTAATCATATATCAGGTTATTCCTCATCCCATAATCATAACGGGTATGATACTGGCACTGATATCAATCTTTATGATGGCAATAGAAGATAATCCGGAAGAAGCTGAAACTGAAATTACTGCGGAAAAGGCAAATGAAAAACAAACAGTTTGATGTGCTTGTAGTTGGTGAATTAAACGTCGATTTAATTCTTAATGCAATCGATTCATTTCCCGAAATGGGTAAAGAAAAGATTGCCAGGCAGATGACGCTGACACTGGGAAGCTCATCAGCCATTTTTGCAAGTAACTTGAGTTCACTCGGTGCAAAGGTTGCCTTCGCCGGAAAAATAGGCAGCGATGCTTTCGGTAATCTTGTGAAAGAAAGCCTTGAAGCGAAGAAAGTCAGCACTGATTTCATAATTACAAGCAGTAAGTTGAATACAGGAGCTACCATTGTATTAAACTATTCTGAAGATCGCGCAATGGTTACGTATCCGGGGGCTATGGAAGATCTTACTATCGCTGACCTGGATGAAAGTGTAATTAAATCGGCCCGCCATCTTCACTTTTCTTCATATTTTCTGCAGCCCGGAATTCAGGCAGGATTACTGTCGCTTTTTAAGTCTGCGAAAGAATTTGGTCTTACTACATCCCTGGATATGCAGTGGGATCCTCAGGAAAAATGGAATTTAAATTACAAGGAAATTCTTCCTTATGTGGATGTCTTTTTGCCCAATGAACAGGAAGCTTTGCTGCTGACGAATGAAACTGTACTCGAAAATGCTGTCCGTAAACTAACCTGTGACGGAAACCTTGTGATTGTAAAGCTGGGTAGTAAAGGCTCTATGGCAGCAGTAAACAATAAGAGCGTATTCCGGCAGTCGTATTATAATAATAATGTGGTTGATGCCATTGGTGCAGGCGATAGCTTCAATGCCGGCTTTATTTTCAAGTTTATCAGCGGATGCAGGGTCGATGAGTGTCAGGAATTTGCAAACCTGACTGGAGCGGTTAACACAACTGCAGCCGGAGGCACTGCAGCATTTGAAAGTTATGAACAGGTAGTAAGAATCGGTAAAGAAAAATTCGGATATAAAAATTGAAATTAACAGAAAAGTTAAAAGAAGTTCAGAATAATAAAAAAGCTTTGCTTGCAGCGAATTTTTATAACCTCGAGACTTGTCAGGCTATTGCCCGGGCTGCTGCTGATACTGGTGCTCCTGTGATCCTGCAGCTTACACCCGCTTCTATTGAATATATGGGTTTGAAAACTGCAGTTGGTATTGCACGGACTATTTCGGCTGAGGAAAATATACAATCATGGGTTCACCTTGACCATTGTTCCGACATAATATTACTGCAGCGTTGTCTTGATGAAGGGTTTGATTCGGTTATGATCGACGCAAGTGACAAAGAGATTGATGAGAATATTGCCCTGACAAGTAAAGTCGTGAAAATGGCAGAACCTTATCATGTGAATGTCGAAGCGGAGTTGGGACAAGTTCCCAAACCCGGGATAGATATAGATCGAAATAAATTCACAGAGCCCGCGGAAGCAAAACTCTTTGTTGAAGAGACCGGTGTTACTTCGCTCGCGGTGGCAGTCGGTTCAAAACATGGATTTTATTCGGGAAAACCTGAACTCGACATTCCAAGAATTGCTGAAATAAAAAAGTTCACTCACGCTCTCCTTGTTCTCCATGGCGCCTCAGGCATTCCTGATCAGCAGCTTCAGGAGGCTGCAGGCGCCGGTATTTCTAAGTTTAATGTTGCTACCGAGACTAAAGACCTTTTTATGAAATCGCTGAAAGAGATTCTTCTTCATTCTGATGAAATCGACCTTAGAAAAGTATTTCCTTCGGCTTTAGAATCGGTCACAGCAATGATTAAGCATAAAATGGAAATAGTGAGCTATACAACTAAAAGCAGTGTAAGCCTATGAAAATTTATACGGTAATCATTATTATCTATTTCCTCATTGCCTGTTTCGTTGTTGACGCTTATGCCCAGCAGGATTGGACTCACAAAGTCAGGATCTGCGGAAATCCGCTCTCTTATCAGGAAATTGACAGCATAATAAAAAAAGCAGATGATAGTTTCGTTTATGGCATTGAAGTGGATAATGATATAACGGGGAGGTATGAAAGTTTTCTCGACCCTTCTGAGAAACTTGAAGCTATTCGTATGATAACGGAAGAAGCCCACAAAATAAATAACTATACATTCGTTTATATAGCTGGTCTCGAATGTATTACTGCAGACGCCGATAACAAAGATCATACTTTCTATAAAGATCATCCCGACTGGGTTCAGAGAGATATAAACGGCCGGCCTGCAATGTTTGGAGCTGAAGATGCATTCTGGATTGTGGAGGGGGATGAGGACGTCTGGATCAGCCCTTATGCGGCAGAATGGCGGAAAATCTATATGCAGAGAGTTAGGGAAATAGCATCAACCGGAATCGACGGTATCTATGTTGATATTCCTTACTGGATGACGCATTTTGAAGGATGGGAAGATACCTGGGCAAGTTTCGATGATTATACCGTCGCTGAATTTAAAAAGCTTACGGGACTCAATGCAAAAGAGGATATTCGGTTGGGTAATTACGGGGATCCGGGTTTCATTAAATGGATTAATTTCAGGATGAAAACACTTACTGACTTTATGGCAGAAATAGATCAGAATGTAAAAGCTGTAAATCCTGAATGTAAAACAATTGCAGAAATTTATCCCGGCATTTCTGAAGAAGCCGTAAGAGTTGGTGCGGATGTATTTAAGATGTATGATGTTGTCGACGTAATCGCCCACGAATATAGTGAGGGTGAATATTATGCATCCGACAGAGAGCCGTATGATTGGTACAATTTCATTATCGGGATGAGTACTTTCAGAGCCTTCGCTGAAGATGATCCAACCTGGATGCTATGCTACTCATGGTATGATAATAAAAACGTTGAACCATCCGAAGCAATGAAAAGTCTTTTTGCTTCCCAGCTCTTCACAGGTACAAATATGTGGGACGTAAAAGGCTACGTTATGTCATCAACTAATGATATGAAAACAAGGACAGACGTATACAGTTGGGCTTCACATTATGATGATATTTTCTATGCACCAAGGATAACGGAAGAACCCGTCAGCGTCTACTTTTCTGATTTTACAAGAAACTATTTCAGCGAAGACTTTACTGACAGCTACCGGGGTATAGTAAACTTATTAATTCATTCGCATCTGCCTCTGCAGATTGTAACATCGAGGACCATAGAAAACCTTTCACCTGAAATTCTGATTTTGCCTGATGTTAAATGTATTAGTGAAAATGAAGCTGGATCGATAAAAAAAATGAGCCGGAACGGAACGAAATTTATTATTACGGGAGAATTTGCTGAATATAATGAGAACCGTGAAAAGCTTGATTCCTCAGAACTCGGCAGTAATCTTTCCTGGCTGAGACAGTATTTCAGCGAACCTTCTTCAGGGAATTATAAAATAGTAAAGAATAATCCCGGCAAAAAATATACTGCTGCAATGAAAGAGGAACTTAATAACTATTTCAGATCAAATGGTGAACTGACAGAAATGTCTTCAGTGAGAGATCAATTTCTGTCTGAGATTACAGGGTTTACATCATTTGATCCGGATATTAAAATTGATGCTCCGATTGATCTTATTGCTGCATACGCCTCAAATGAAGAATACTTATATCTGTATCTGACCAATGTGCGCGCTTTAGCTGTAGCTTATGATATGCCTGTCAGAACTCTTAACGATGTTAAGATCACCTGCCCGGCTGCCGTGGCAGGTGGCGAGGTTTATATGCTTCCGTTTTTAGGAGATAAAGAAAAAATAAAAACCCGGGTGACAGGTAAAAAGATCAGCTTTACCGTCCCGGAACTGGGCAGGGGAGCGGTTATAATGATAAAAAGAAAATGAGATAAAAATTAAACGGCTGGAAAACATAATGAAATATATATTAAAGACTGTCCTGATATTTTCACTATACGTTTTCAATCTGTCTGCACAGAGTACAATAGTATATAACGGAACCGACGAAATAATCTTCAACCCGGAAAGAGGATTTTCCGCATACCGTAGTAATCCGGTCACGATAAGTTTTATTAATACCCTTAAAGCACAGAATGTATCTGTTATTCAAAGGATATACACAATCCCTCAGTATAATGACGTTCCCCTGCCTCAGTCATTTCTGGATATTGTCGGGGCTGATCTGAATACTGCGCGTCAGGGCGGCGTTAAACTCGTAATGCGCTTTTCGTATACGAATAATCAGAATGGAGAAGATGCGGCGCTGGATACAATCCTGCTTCATATAAGTCAGCTTACCCCTCTTCTGCAGCAGAATTATGATGTAATAAATTATATCGAGGCCGGCTTCATAGGCGCCTGGGGGGAATGGTATTATTCATCTCATAACCTTAATAATACGGCAGACAGAAGAGCTGTGACACTCGCTCTGCTCGATGCGCTGCCTGTAAAAAGAGATGTTGTTGTAAGAACGCCTGATTATAAAAGAAAAATATTCCAGGTCAATGAGCCGCTTGATTCAACCGAAGCTTTTTCCGGAACGGACCGTTCAAGGGTAGGAGCTCATAACGACTGCTTTGTCTCCGATGCTACTGATATGGGCACATACCTTTCAAATGATATTGAGGGAGATAAGGATTACCTGAACCAGGATAACCGGTATGTGCCGCAGGGAGGAGAAACTTGCTGCGACTGCGGTTACGCAGGCTGTGAAAATTCCTTGATTGATCTTGCAAGGATGAGATACTCCGTACTTAATAAAGACTATAATCCTGATGTGTTGAACCGGTGGATTACTGAAGGCTGTATGGATGAAATTAAAAAACGTCTCGGCTATAGGTTTGAACTGCAGCAGGCGACAATATCAGACAGTATAAAGCCGTCCGGCATTTTTAATCTCGATTTTCAGATAGCAAATTATGGTTTTGCAAGCCCCTTTAATCCAAGAAACCTTGAAATTATTCTAAGAAACACAATCAGCCTTCAACGATATAGACTGGTTACCGACGTAGACCCCAGGTTCTGGACAGCGGGCGATACAGTTTACGTTAATATCACCGCCGGAATTCCGGCTGGTATGGAAGAAGGAAATTATTCAGCCTTCATTTTTTTGGCTGATCCTGAGAACAGGCTTCACGATAATCCTGATTTTGCTATCAGACTTGCGAACCAGGACTTGTGGGAAGATTCAACCGGGTATAATTTTCTGAATCATATCGTTAAGATTACAAATAATGCAGGCGGGGAGACATACACAGGATCCAGTTACTTTGAATTGTTCAGCGGAGTATCAGGCGTCAGGTCTGAAGAACCTGTTGTTCCTGATGAATATAAAATTGATGCCTACCCGAATCCTTTTAACGGGACAACCACAATCGAATACAATTTGAGACCGCAGGATATAATGGACGCGGTGGTCTATGATATTATAGGCAGAGTAGTAAAAAAATTTGAACCCTTTGAATACACGGGACAGAAAATTATATGGGACACGAATACAAATAATTCAGGAGAACTAAGCAGCGGCGTGTACTTCTTTATACTAAGAACAAAAAAAAACTTATACTCAAAGAAACTCTTATTGCTTAAATAAATAATCATTCATTAAAACCAGGTGATCATCATGAAAAAAATCTTTACTCTGATATTCTTCATCCTTCTCCTTGGTTCAGCCTCCGCTCAAATCGTTATTGACGGGGATATGCTGGATTGGGCAGGAATAGATCCGCTGGATACCGGGCTGCCTTCAGAATGCTACGGTGTGGTCTCGGATCCTCAGTACTCTGATTTTAACGTCCGCCATGTTTATGTAACGCATGATTCAGAAAATGTTTACTGCAGGATAGACCTTGATCCTACTGCAAACTTTAACAATTTCTATAACTTTACTAATCCGCCTGTGTTTGAGATGTATTTCGATACAGAGATCGGTGATACTACCGGCTTTGACTGGGGTTGGTGGAACAACGCTTATAATTATTATATAAACATTGCCCCGACTTTGCATCCTGATTCACTTAATAAATATGTTGAGTTATACTTATATACAGGAGGCAGAAATCCGACCTATGTGGAAGGTGAATTCGTATTATTAACTACTGCACCTATGGCTATAAATAGTGATAATAACCAGCTTGAATTTTCTGTCCCCCGGAACCTTATAAACTTCGGAAGCGAATTCAGACCCTGGGTGTACTCAGTAGCTGATTTTCAGTGGGCTACCGGAGCTTCACAGCTTCCCTTAGAAGGCGGGGCTTCAATGCTGAAATATGATTTCTGGTACGGTGGATCTGTCTACCAGCACCAGGGCGACCAGATTATGTCGGATATAACTATCGATGGCGATTTGCTCGACTGGGTAGCAGCAGGTATTCAGCCGGCTGATGTTGGTGAGTGCGCAGAGGAATTAGGCGATATGCCTACCGGGCCTGAGTTCGATGTTCAGGATATGTATATCACTAGCGACTCAACATATCTTTATGTCAGGATCGACATAGATCCTGCTGCTACATTTGCCGGAATGTATAATAACTATGAAAATTCACCTGTGTTCCAGTTGTTCTTCGAGGTTAACTGGGGAGACACAACCGGATTGGGCTATGGTGGATTCTGGAGACTTCCTGTTGATTATATGGTTGACTTAAGTGCTGCACTCCACCCTGATTCAACAGGCAATGAAGTTCCGGTATATAAATATATAGCTGATTGGGCCGGAGCTTATGAAGAATTTGCTGAGGTTGAAGGTGCAATTGCAACGTTTGCAAAGAACTCAGAGGATAACGTGGTTGAAATAGCTGTTCCAAGGACAGTTATAAATGCAGGAACGGATGTCAGACCCTGGCTCTATGTTGTTGGCGACGAAAACTGGGATAATGAAGAATATTGTCCAAACCGGATCATTGAAGATACTGCACCTTACTACGCAATTAATTATAACTTCATAGATGGACCCGCTGTTCATAGGTTGGATGATAAATCAGTGGTTGCAGTAAGAGAGGATAAAGATATATCAAGAGCTAAGGGATTCGGACTGGTTTCTAATTACCCGAACCCGTTTAACCCCTCAACTACGATTGAATTTTCTCTTCCGGAACGTACGATCGTTAAAGTTGAAGTCTTCGATATCCTTGGAAGAAAGATATCGACTTTAATAAATAACCAGGAACTTAATGCCGGTCTTCAAAGACTTATATGGAACGGTAAAAATGACGCTGGTGTGCAGATGGTAAGCGGTGCTTATATATACAAAATCACTTCGGATAAGTATAGCGTTGCCAAAAAAATGATGTTAATTAAATAGTAATAATCGGGAGGCTGTCTCAAAGAGTAACTGTTCTTGTCATACTGAGCTTCTTCATTTGTCAACAGGCTCTGTCTTTGACTGGCTCGGATAGACAGAAAGTTTTTGAGACGCCTCCTAATTTTAGAAATTTTATGGTGAAAAAAATGACCAGGAAAATTATCATACTATTCCTGATAACCATTGCTGGAATAACTCTTACTTCCTGTAATCCGGACAGAATGCCCCCGGCCCCGGTAGAAATTGACAGGCCTGAATTTGCAGAGATTGGATTTGATGTCTCAAATCTGGTTTTCCCGCTCGATCAGCAGGTCAAATTCTATTTTAATGAAGCAATGGATCTGAATACTTTTCCTTCAAATATTGTTGTCGAAAGCGTAAGTGGAAAAATTGACGGCACATTTTCCTACGGTGAGTCGGATACAATAGTTGTATATACCCCGATCGGGAATTATAACCCGGCTGAATATTATACTGTCTCCGTTAAAGGAGGAGTAATGGATATACACGGTAATTCGATGATATCACCGAACGATGAGGACGTACCTCAAACCAGCTGGTTTTTTACTGGTGGTCAGTATTCCGACAATGGTTTTCCTCTTGGTTTCATCAGGGATAAATCAGATCGTAATATGATATATAAGATCGGAGAATTTGATGGATTCCTCGACAGCCTCCTGCTTCCTGAACCCGAGGATTATCAGACTTCAGCTCTGGAAATCGAAAAAAATTCCGATAAACTATTTATCGTCAGTATCAAACTTACTGACGGTCTGGTTACTGTGGTCAACCCGGAAAATTTTTCGATTGAGAATCAGATAACTGTAGGATTGGGACCGACCAATATAGAATTTGGAAATAATAAAGCTTATGTAACTAACGCGTCGGCAAAGTCTTTTTCGGTTATCGATCTGAATTCGCTTACAACTGAAACCACCCGGGTTTTTGCAGACGATTTCAGACCAAAAGATGTATCCTTCAGTTCTTTGAATAACATGCTGTATTTCTACAGCACTACAAATTCTGATATAAAAGTTGTCGATGCGAATGATTACACCAATTCACATATAGTTTCATCGGGCTTAACCACAAAACCGACTGATATCGAGATCAGCAATAACGGCCGTTATCTTTACCTGCTGGGCACTAACTCAAGTGTAATTTCAGTTTTTGATGTGGAATCTGAAACTCCCCTGGTGCTTGACCCGGGATACCAGTACCTGACAGACGGGACGATGGGTAAAGATTATTATTATGCGGCCTATTTTAGAGGTACCGGCGGCGAAAATGTAGGAGGAATACTGAAGATTGACGTGAGTTCGAATACCGTTGCCGACCATCTCGAATGGGAATACCAGGTTGATCAGCTTAGGCTGACCTCTGCCGAAGAGCTGCTGTATGCTGTGACCCCGATTGATTCGACAGTACAGGTTATAGAAACCAAAACAATGAAAAGAATTTCGGCCGCGAAAGTCGGCGGCAGCTTAAAGTACCTGGCAATTACGAAAAATAACTATTAATAGCATTAAAACTTTTGGTTATCCTATGAGTAAATACATTTTAATTTTTTGCACCTTGATTTTATTGTCGTCTCAGGCAGCTGCACAGAGCGGCGGTAAAATTGTAGGAAATATAACAGATGCTTCAACCGGGCAGCCTTTAGTCGGATGCAGTATATTCATTGAGAATCTAATGCTCGGTGACGCAACTGATGAAGATGGCAACTACCTGATTCTTAATCTTCCGTCTGGAACTCATAATGTCAGAGCTAAAATGCTTGGATATAACACACAGGTTGTTGAAGGCGTTAAAGTCTCATCCGGTTTAACGGTCACACTGGATTTTGAACTTCAGCCCGAGTCTATAAAATTGCAGGAAGTGACAGTAACATCTTATAAGATACCTCCTGTACAGAAAGACCTGACAAGTAAATTACAGGGAAGGACAGCGGAAGAGATCTCTCAAATCCCTATAACGACAGTAAAAGATGTACTGGTTCAGCAGGCGGGTGTAACAAGACAGGTTCTTACCCGTGACGTTTCAAGTCTGCCGGTATTTGGCCAGTTTGCTACCGTGCCGTCTGACGGGCTCCATTTCAGGGGCGGTAGAGAGAACGAGGCTGAATACCTGCTGGATGGTATAAATGTCGGAGATGCGTTGTGGGGAGATTTCAACATAGATCAGCTGGGTGAACTGGCTATCAGTTCGATGGAGACATTCACCGGTACATTCGCCCCTCAGTACGGCGAGGCAATGTCGGGCGTTGTTAAAATATCAAGCGGGTCGGATATGTCAACCACTCCAAAGTTTGCTATTAAATCATTTACTGACAATTTCGGTATCGACGCTGTTTCAGAGAACACCAAAAGCCTTGAATTTTCTATGTCCGCAGCTCTGCCTTTTTACAGCAGCCTCGGTTTTATGTACTCTCATCGTACGTTCAGTACAGATGGTTATATATTCGGGTATATATATCCGAACTATGTAAACAGTGAGGGAACCAACAAAAGCGGAACACCCGAAAGAGTTCCGATGCAGTTCAGCGATACACAATTTGATTTTGCCAAGATAATCTGGCAGGCTGTTCCCAGCTTTAAAGTTACCCTTGGAGGCTTCTATTCAAAGGCGAATAAAGGAGTATATAACCACTATTTCAAATATAATCCGTATGGAACCCCTCCCGTCAGGTTAAACGACAACCTTGGGTATGTAAAGTTTAATTACCTGATAAACGAGAGAAGTTACGTTGAGCTCTCATTGGCTAATTACGAAAGAAAATTTAAGTCGAGTGTATACGATGACCTGTCTCTTTACAGTGTAGTACCGCAGAACGGCACAGCAGAATTTTCTTTTATCGGAGAGGACTGGGTTTTCTTTAGCACTTATTTCAGCAGGAAGGAGGCGAAACTGGATTATGTCTGGCAGATCAATAAAATTCATAACCTTTCCATAGGATCCAGTCTTCAGCTTCTGAAGACTGATCTGACGAGGCGCAACCCTGACGGAGGCGAGGCGCTCGAGCAGTATAATTATAAGCCTTACCAGGTAGATGGATATGTGAATGAGAAAATGGAATTTGAGGATATGGGTATGATAATCAACCTGGGAGCAAGGTTCGATTATATCAATACAAACAGGAAAGTGCTGGTGGATCTAAAGGAGAATGGAAATCCGAATGCTCCTGTGGAACAAGCTAAAGCTGACTTTTATGTTACGCCCCGGCTTGGTATAAGCTTCCCGATTGCAGATAAAGCCGCGGTAAGGTTCGGGTACGGGCATTATTACCAGTTCCCGAATTACTATAAGGTATTCCAGGGAACTTATTATTTGTCGGCATCCGGACAGTATAGGCCGAATCCTCAGCTTGAGAATACACCTCTTGCCGCAACAACAATTGAGCCTGAGAAAACGGTGAATTATGAGTTCGGGCTGCAGACAATGCTCAGCGACTATGTTTCGCTTGACGTAACTGCATTCTATAGGAAAACGAATAACCTGATTGGAGTACTCCTCAATGAAACAGCTGAAGGCAAAAGGTTCCAGGTAATGGGTAATATCGACTACGCTACGGTAAAAGGACTCGAGTTTTCATTGAAGAAAACTTTTTCAAAAAATTTCTCCGCTTTCTTTAATTACACATTATCGAATACCCTTGTCAGTACATCTGTATTATTTGAACGGCCTACTGATGAATCAAGAACCTTCCCGGCAAACTGGGATCAGCCGCATGTTTTTCAGGGTAATGTTCATTTTGAAATGGATAATGGTCTGGGCTTTTCTATGTACGGAAGTATTTCTTCTGGTTTCCCTTATACACGGTCCTCGTTTGATCCTAACGGAGAACGCTCACCCGCTGTACATCAGCTTGATCTGAACGTGTTCAAGAACTTTGATTTCTTCGGCTTCAAACAGCAGCTGTTTGTGCAGGTGACAAACCTGACCAATGACCGGAATATCTGGTGGGTATATGCCGACTCCGGTGTAGCGGGAGCAGATGCAAATGAGGCTACCTCATATGATTACACAAACAACCCGAGTATGTACGGACCGGGCAGAACAGTACGGTTAGGAATAAAAATATGGAATTAGCTTTATGATTTTTAATAATAACATAACGTTTGTCAAAGCTGTCGTTATCATAGCTTTAATAAGTATGCCGTTTATAAGAGCACAGCAGCAAAACCCGATGGACAATAAGCGGTGGAATAAAATGGATATTAATAAAGTTGCCACTGTATTCGACAATACTGGTATGCTCTGCGACGGTGATAACCAGAGTTATAGTAATGCAAGATCGCCTTCCTTTGAATATCCCCAGGGGAGCGGAAAGGAATACGGAACCTGCGTTGCTGTGGTTGTGGGAGCTCCCTATCCCCAGGACCCTGCTGTGGTTGGAGGTACCAATCCCGAAAATTATCCGTACCTCGATGGGACAATGGATGAGGGTCCTGCTGATTTCTGGAATGAAGAACACTTTGCTCCCTACCCTGAATTTATTAACTCGCAAAAAGCAAGTATCAGTACAGATCCGGACTCCTGGCCCTCAAGCTGGCCGGCTTCACTGCCGAATTATTATCCGGTGAATGGAATGTCGGGTGAGAAAATTACCAATAATAATCTGCCTGCAGTACCGATTCTGCTGGACACCGAAACAGGCTGGCCCGGTGCAGGAGCCGACGGAAGAACCATAGCTGACCAGGAAACCTTCAGCTATATGTTCGGCTGGGGCGGAACAGATCAGCTGGGATCCGGAAATAGCCAGACACGATGGCTCAGGACACAGATGATGATGAGAGGCATGGCATGGGAAGGCTCACTTTATGAAAGTTTTATCGTCTGGGTGTTCATTGTCCGCAATCCAACCGACAAGCCCATCGTTGATATGTCAATGGGTATACATGCAGATTTCAGTTTCTTTCCGGCATTCCTTCCGGGTATAGGGCAGGATGCTGACAGGCATTACTATGATCCGAACCTTCAGCTTGCTTATGGGTGGGATGATGACGGGTATGAAGAAAATCCGATTGGCGGCGGCGGCCTTAACGGGGAGGATATTGCCTGGGGCGGAGTGCTTGTTCTGAAAATGCCCGGGGGAGATGGAAAAGTTAAATCTTATGATGCCGCGCATTTCTGGGAAGGACAGACATCGAATTCCGGAAGCGGGGGTGATCCTGAGATGTATTATCAATGGAACTTGATGAATGAAAATGACCCGCAGGACAGTGATGGTGATGGTATAGATGATGATTTTGACAGGAACGGCATACCTGATGTACAGGACGGCGGTCCCAATTACTATGTAGGAAGCGGTGCGGATGGTCTGCAGGTTCTCGGCTCTGATAAATTTACTCTGCAGCCGGGAGAAACAGATACTTTAATATTTGCGACAATATTCGGAGCAACGGAACAGGAGATAAAAACGAACTCGCAGCGTGCGATCGCATTGTATAGTAATAACTGGCAGCCGTTAAAAGCTCCTGAGCCCCCGGCAGTCGAATCCTTTATCGATGATAAAAAAGTAACCCTGGTTTGGGGAAACAATAGTGAGCAGGATCCTAAGTTTGAAGGTTATAAGGTCTTCCGGTCTCAGGATGACGGACAGACGTGGGGAAGTGAAAGTTTTACTGATTTCCAGGGAGGCATACATTATGTCCCTCTCGCACAGTTTGATCTTGAAAATGGAATAAAAGGATATTACCAGACATTACCGGAATACGCATGGTATTACCTCGGAGATGATAAATGGAATAACCTTCGTTTCGTTGTAAGCGGTGATTCACTACCGGGATTCGACCTCGGGAAGCATAAACTTACTCACTTTCAGGATGGTGATACGGTAAATGTTTACGTCGATAGAACTGTGTTAAACGGAATTGATTATAGGTATTATGTAGCAGCATATGATTCAGGCAACGGAATCGTAGGTCCTCTTGAAAATTCTGCTGCGTCAAAACCGGAAGAATTCAATAATACAGTTAGCGTTCGTCCTGAGCTATCGGTTGCCACAGGCAGTCTTGATAAGGTGAGAGTAGTGCCGAATCCATACATTATTTCCGCAATATGGGAGACAGGCTGGAATGAACATATTATACAGTTTACAGGTCTATCTCAAAAGGCAGCGATAAAAATCTTTAATACAGCCGGTGAACTGATTAAATCCCTTCAAAAGGATGACAACACCAGCATAATGGAATGGAATTTAAAGAACGAGTATAATCAGCTCGTTGCACCCGGTGTGTACTTCTACGTAATAAGTTCACCTGCCGGCTCTGTAACAGGGAAATTTTTTGTAATTCTTTAACAGGAATAGGCTATGAAATATTTATACATATCCAAAATGATTTTTTTATCAGCTATATTATTTCTCTTCGTCAATGAGACTCCGGTGTTTGCGCAGCAGGATGTCGATTATTCCGGAACATCGGCGGCAAATTTTCTGAAGATAGGTGTCGGCTCAAGGCCGATGGCTATGGGCGATGCGGCAATTGCCTCAATAAACTCCCCGGAAGCACTTTTCTGGAATCCGGCGGCGCTGACCAGGATAAATGATGACTTTGCGGTTTCTATTTCAACAATGGACTGGCTGGTTGAAACACGGAACTCATATGTGGCCGCTGCTTATAAAGTAGAAGGCATCGGATCTTTCGGTATGGATATTCAGTATCTCGACTATGGAAAAATTGAAGAGACTACTGTATACGACCAGGACGGCACAGGGAGATTCCTTTCGGCAAGTGACATGGCAGTTGGACTTGGTTATGCAAGGGAATTGACCGATAGGTTCTCATTCGGCGTGAAGGCAAAGTTTATTAACCAGACTATTGCAAATGCTACGGCCAGTGCATTTGCTGTTGACCTTGGCGCGGTGTTCCTTACATCATTTTTTGATAATAGCTTCAGGTTTGCAGCATCTCTTTCAAACTTCGGAACTAAAATGCAATTTAAAGGCCAGGATTTGTCAATCACCTATTCTGTTCCCGATAATCCCGGTAATAAACAGATACCGGCTGAGCTCTCAACTATTGAATGGGACCTTCCTTTGCTTCTCAGGTTCGGCGTATCAGACTTCATCCTCGATAATGATCAGGTATCATGGCTTGTAGCATACGACCTGTTTGATAGCAGAGATTATAAAGTAAGGCACAATGTAGGTACCGAGGTAGGTTTGTACAAAATGTTCTATCTCAGAGGCGGCTATAAGTTTAATTACGATGAAGTGAACTATACAGCTGGTTTCGGTCTCGATTTTCAGAATATAATCGATTATAAACTGAAACTGGATTACCTGTTCCTTGATTACGGGGACTTTGGTATACTAAATCAGTTTACACTTCAGTTCAATCTATAGTTAATAAAAAGGACGGGTTATGAAAAAATATTTATTAGCTATAGTCTTACTCTCAGGATTATGCTTCGGACAGAATAATCCTATGGTCAGCCAGCGCTGGAATATCTTTGACATTAACAAGGTGAGAACTACGTTCAATAACACGGGGCTTCTCTGTAACGGAAATGAACAGACAACTTCACTTGCAAGAGAACCATCTTTTGAATACCCTGCCGGAAGCGGGATTAGCTGGGGAACTGGCGTGGGAGTTTTGCTGGGTGCCCCGATAGAACAGGACCCGGGAGTTATTGGCGGATATCCCGATCCGGCAGGCGATTATACTGCATTCTGTGACGCTACTCTGGATGAAGGCCCCGCTGCTTTCTGGGATGAAGAGCATTTTTATCCCTATGCACAGTTCGTTAATTCACCTTCAGCAATACTAAGTACAGATCCTTCAACCTGGCCTGATCCATGGCCTGCGGCTTACCCTGTATTGAATGATCCGATAGAATTTGATTCCGCAACAGGCTGGCCGGGATTTGGACCTGGCGGAAAACAGCTTGCCGACCAGGAAACCTTCTCTGTGGTTGAAGCCTGGGGCGGTACAGATCAGCTCACTTCAAGTAATCCTCATCCTAACTTTCTCAAAACCCAGATGATTATCCGGGGTATGGCCTGGGAAGGGACTTTGTATGAAGACTTTATAGTCTGGGTATATGTAATCCGCAATATCGGTACGGCTCCGATTACTGATATGCGTGCGGCAATACACGCTGATTTTAGTTTTATTCCCCAGTTCTATGCGGGAATAGGCTATGATGATGACAGACATTATTATGATCCTGATCTGCAGTTGGCATATGGGACTGATGACAACGGTTACGAGGAATCACCTCTCGGCGGAACAATTCCATCCGATAAAATAGCCTGGGCGGGAGTTGTTTCTTTACAGATGCCCGGACCCTCAAAGAAAGTTGCTACATATGATGCTTTCCATTTCTGGATGGGCGCCACTACTCCGGCAGGTAACGGCGCAAGGACAGACTGGTATTTTGAATACAATATTGAGAATTTGAATGATCCTGAAGATAGTAATGGAGACGGGATCGACGATGACTTTGATCATAACGGAGTACCTGATGCGGATGAAGGCGGACAGGGTTATTATTTAGGACTGGGCGCCGACGGGATTCAGACTCTTGGCTCCGGACCCTTTGTCCTTAATCCCGGTGAAAGTGATACGCTTATTTTTGCTACGGTCTTCGGGACCAGTGAAAAGGATATTAAAGTTAACGCGGAACGGGCTATTACTTTATATAAAAATAACTGGCAGATCATCGAAGCACCAAAAGCTCCTGTGGCTGAAGTTTTCACCGGCAATAGGAAAGTTAAAATAGTCTGGGGAACAAAGAGTGAACAGGAAAAAGACTTTGAAGGTTATAAAATCTATAGATCCGAAGATGACGGTATCACCTGGGGCAGTAAAACCTTTAAAGATTTTGAAGGCGGAATACATTACCTCCCGCTGACACAATTCGATATCGAAGATGATATCAAAGGCAACTATAGGACAATACCTCAGTATGCCTGGTTCGATCTCGGAAGTGATAACTGGACCCAGCTGCGGCAGGTTGTAGATGTTGATACATTTAAGAATTTTGATGTTGGCGACACTATAAACGTTTTTACTGATAATGATGTTGTGAACGGATTAAGTTACAGGTATTATGTGGCTGCCTACGATACAGGTAATAAGATTATTGGCCCTCTTGAAAATGGTTTCAGCAATAACCCGAATAATTCTAATAATACCGTAGAAGTGACGCCCCAGGCTCCCATGTCAACAAAGAATCTCGATAAAGTCTCTGTTGTTCCTAATCCTTACAAGATTGCCGAGATCTGGGAAACAGGCTTGAGCGATCACCAGATTCAGTTTATTAACTTACCGGCAGAAGCAGCAATAAAGATATTTAACTCGGCTGGTGAACTTGTAAAAACAATTGAACATACGTCGTTGAATAACAGCGCTCCCAGCATAGCAAAATGGAATCTCAGGAACGAATATAATCAGCTGGCTGCACCCGGTGTATATTTCTATGTGGTGACCTCAAAACTTGGAACGAAGACGGGTAAGTTTTTCGTCATTCTATAATCAGGTAACGGAGAAAACATTATAATTTAATATTTATTAACAAAATTTTTACCAGGTAAATGAAAAACATATTAACCCTTTTGTTATTGGTCCTTGCCTATTCATTATATGCCTCGGAAGATCCTCATTTTACCGACGGCACTATATCAATCAAATATGATAAAAATATGCACAGCAGTATCGGGACTGAACTTCCCGATTCCAGACCATTGATGGATAAATATTTCCCATCAGAGCAGCTAATGCTGGAAGGAAAAACGATTTCCAATTTTGAGCTTACTGACTGGAATGAATTCAATAGGGATGACGTAAAAGTTCTGGATCTGAAGGGAAAATTCACCGAGGGAGGACTTAATATCGTAAAAGAAATTATTGTTAAAGCGGATCCCCGTTACCCGGGATTTCTGATGATGACTGTTACTTATACAAATTCAGGTACAGATCCTCTGACAGTTACCGGATGGATGAATAGTAATTATAATTTTCTGCCTGCTGAGAAAGTTCAGCCTTCATACTGGTCATTCCAGGGAGCTACTTATCCTGACAGACGTGACTGGATACAGCCGGTTAATAAGGGATTTAAGCAGGAAAATTATATGGGGATGAACGCGAGTGATTACGGCGGAGGTACGCCGGTAGTTGACTTATGGAGGCCCGATGCCGGTATGGCTGCAGGTCACCTTGAAATTTCTCCGAAACTTATTTCGATACCGGTTGATTATTCTTCCGGACAGGACGGAGCCAGTTTCGGTGTTGCCTATAAGTTTCTCGAACCACTTAAACTTGCTTCAGGTGAATCCTTCAAGACATATGAAACATTTGTTTCTGTTCATAAAGGAGATTATTTCAATACACTGGAAACATTCAGCCGAATTATGCAGGACAAAGGTATATCGTTTGCAAAGTTTACGCCTTCAACCTACCAGGCAGAGTGGTGCGCCTGGGGATATGAAAGGAACTTTACAATTGATGAAGTAATCGGAACGCTTCCGAAAGTCTCTGAGATGGGTTACAGCTGGGCTACCTTGGATGATGGTTGGCAGACCGCAGAAGGCGATTGGCATCTTAATCCCGTAAGATTTCCAAACGGCGATTCTGATATGAAGACCTTCGTAGATAAGATTCATAAACACAACCTGAAAGCAATGCTTTGGTGGTCTCCCTTAGCTGTCGATCCGGGTACTGATCTGATTAAGGAACATCCTGATTATCTGCTTCTGAATAAGGATGGTTCAACACAGGATATTTCATGGTGGGATAGTTATTATATGTGCCCCGCTTACCAGCCTGTTATCGACTATCACGTAAAGCTTGTAAAGAAAATTATCGGCGAATGGGGATATGATGGTTTGAAAATAGACGGGCAGCATCTTAACGGTGCGCCCCCTTGCTATAACCCGGCTCATCATCATTCTTCACCGGAAGAATCTTCAGAAAAACTCCCTATGTTGTTTAAGGCCATTATTGATGCCGCTTTAAGTATCAAACCGGATGCGGTGATCCAGATTTGTCCCTGCGGCACTGAGTACTCCTTTTATAACCTGCCTTATATGAACCAGACAGTCAGTTCTGATCCTGAATCCTCGTGGCAGATCAGGCTTAAAGGAAAAACTTTAAAAGCTTTGATGGGATGTAATTCGCCCTATTTCGGCGATCACGTGGAATTAAGCGATAGCGGAAATGACTTTGCGTCTGCTGTTGGAGTAGGCGGGATTGTGGGTACAAAGTTTACTTACCCTACAGACCGGCTTGAACATAAGAATTTTGTTCTGACCCCGGAGAAGGAAGTTGTATGGCAGAAATGGCTGGATATTTACAAGAGCAATCTGCTTCCGGAGGGTTGTTATAAAGGGGGACTCTACGATATCGGTTATGATAAACCTGAAACTCACGTGGTTCAGAAAAACGATGCGATGTATTATGCGTTCTACGCCGATTCATGGAACGGAGATATTGAACTGAGAGGATTATCTGGTGGTAAATATAAAATTGTTGATTATGTAAATGATAAAGAGATCGCTTCTGTTGAAGGTGTTAATCCGAAAATTAACTGTTCCTTTGAAAAACATTTATTAATTAAAGCCGTCCCAATCAAATAATATTGAGAGTCGTTGGAGAAGCGTAAATAGAAGATCCTGTCATTTCGACCGAAGGGAGAAATCTTAGGTATAAGAAATTTCTCTCCATAAGGATTTGTTTTGTGTAAAATTTAAGGGAGTAAATGGTCGGATTAATAATTTTTCGGAGTTATAAATGAAAACAAATCTTACCCGCAGAAATTTCATTACTCTTTCAGCACTCAGCAGTGCATTTCTCGGCTTTTCTCCTTTGATGCCTAAAATAAGCAGGGACGAGCTACTCGAAAAATTAGAACAATTTTCATCTGCCCCTGCTGCAAAAGGAAAATCGGTAATCGGTTTATCTGTTCCTCCGGTAAAGCAGGTTAAGGTTGCCTTCATAGGACTTGGCAACAGGGGAACTGATCACATTACAGTTGTCGATTCACTTTGCCCTGATAAGGCTGTTATTACTGCAATTTGTGATGTGCAGAAGGTTAAAGTTGATGCGGCGCTTGAGGTGTTGAAAAATTCAGGACACGGACAAAAACCCGCTGTTTATACCGGTTCTCTTGATGCCTGGAAAGAAATGGTAAAGCGGGATGATATCGATCTTGTTATAATTGCAACTCCATGGGAGTATCATACACAGATGTGCCTTGATTCGATGCATAACGGGAAACACGCTGCCGCTGAAGTTCCTGCCGCAATCACGCTTGAGGATACCTGGAAACTTGTTGATACCGCGGAAGAAACACAGCGTCATTGTATGATGATGGAAAATGTTTGTTATGGAGATGAAGAGCTCTGGGTACTCAATATGGCGCAGCAGGGCCTGTTCGGCACCCTCACCTATGCTGAATGCGCTTATATACATAACCTCCGCGAACTTATGTTTAGTCCCGATTATTATTATAATATGTGGCGCATCCGCCACCACGAAGTAAAAGACGGCAACCTTTACCCTACGCACGGACTTGGTCCCGTCGCTCAGTACATGAATATAAACAGGGGTGATTCCTTTCATAAAATTGTTTCAATGAGTTCTCTGCAGGCGTCCCTTGATGAGTACTCAAAGGAAATCGAAAGCACAAATGAATTCTATAACCGGACGGGTTACAAACACGGGGATATGAACAGCTCGCTTATCAGAACCCGTAAAGGAAGAATAATTCTTGTTAAGCATGATGTGGTTACTCCAAGACCTTACAACAGGATTAACGCCTTGGCCGGGACAAGAGGATACCATGAAGGATATCCCAGCAGACTCTCGCTCGTCGATTTCGAAAAAGGGCATGAGTGGATGAGTGAAGTGGATTATAACCTCTATAAGGAAAAGTACCAGCATCCTCTCTGGCTTAAGCTTAAAGACGGAATAGAAAAATACGGCGGACACGGCGGGATGGATTTTGTTATGATCTACAGGCTGATCGACTGCTTGAATAACGGCTGGTTCCTTGATGAAGATGTATATGATGCTGCATCCTTGTCGGTTGTAACTCCGCTCTCTATCTTATCAGTTGAGCTGGGAAATGTTCCGCTCGAATTCCCTGATTTTACCAGGGGAAGATGGAATGAGAGCCGCGAACTCGGAGTCCTGAAAAATTCATAATCATTTTACTGTAAAAATTAATCAGAGGATCGGATGTATTTTGATTGGATAACCTGGTCTATCTGGCTTGTAGGATTCATCATAATGGTAATCTGGATCCTGGTTCCGATAAAGGAATTCAAAAAGCTTGTTCAGAAGAAAAGGGCTGAAATAAAGGCTGAAGAAACAATGACGGAGCAGCACATTGATAGCAATTGACTACATCATCGTTTCCGTTTTCCTTGGCGGAATGTTCTATGTGGGATCGATTTTCTATAAGTGGGTCGGCAGCTCGGATGATTTTTATCTTGCGGGAAGACAGCTGACCCCGTTTATTCTTGCCGCTGTTCTTGCTGCAACAAATGTAAACCTCTATAGCTTCGTTGGACAGGCGGGTATTGCCTATAAGGAAGGTATTCCTATAATCTGGCAGACATGGACGGGCAATATGGCGATGGTCTTCTCGGGCTTGTTCGTCATCCCGATTTTCAGAAGATTGAGGATTAGAACGATTCCTGAATTTTTAGAGAAAAGATACAGCAGGGGAGTAAGAACTTTTGTGGCCGCTTTGTGGATCCTGCGTTTAAGCTTCTGGCTCGGTGTCGTTTTGTATACCGCCGTTGTTGCCGCACAGGCGATATCGGGTTATGACTCCTTCACAGTCTGGGTACTTATTTTTTCTGTCGTGGTCATACTCTATACTATATTAGGAGGAATGTGGTCGGTTGCCTTTACTGATGTTATTCAATTTGTTCTGATGCTTGCAAGTGCCCTCATTTTACTCCCTTTGGTAATGAGCGCTGTTGGTTGGTGGCCGGGCCTTGTAGAAAAACTTCCTGAGGGCGCTCTTACACTTATTAAAGATAACGGTACGTACGACTGGAAATTTGTCCTCGCTATTTTCCTCCTGGGCATTGAATGGGCATGCGTCGACCAGGGCCTGCTTCAGAGAGCTTTCGGCGCTGAAAGTACAAGGAGCGTTGCAAAAGGACTGGTTATGGCCGGCATAATAACTACACCCTTCGCACTTCTCTGGATACTTCCGGGACTGGCAGCCCGTATCTTATTCCCTGATCTTGCAAACGCAGATTCAGCTTTTCCCGTGCTTATTACTTCTTTGATCCCAAACCTGGTGATGGGACTCGTGGTTGTGGGCCTGTTGTCTTCCCAGCTTTCAACTATATCAGGCAATTTAAATGGAGTTGCGACAATTTTCTCAAGCGATATTTATGAGAATGTGCTGAATAGAAAAGCTGCCGATAGAGATGTATTGAGGGTGGCAAGAATTATCACTTTAGTAACAGGATTGGGGATGATACTCTTCGCATACCTGGTCCCTATCCTCGGCGGGGCAGTAAATGCTTATTTAACAATTATTGCCATTATGGATATGCCTCTTTTTGTAATAGCGGTGATCTATGGATTACTATGGAAAAGAATTAACTGGCAGGGAGCCGTCGGCGGATATATTGCCGGGGCTGTTTCCGGTGTAATAGGACAATTCTTTTACGGTTTAAATTTTAATGTCACAACTTTCATTACGGCAGGAACAGCTCTGCTGATAACACCCGTGATTAGTATGCTCACTAAAGAAGAATCGAATGAAAGTATTGAAGCAATCTGGCGGGCAAGAACTATCAGCGATGAAGAAATCAGCAGCAGTAATGTGTACAATATTATTCCTAAGACGTTGAAAGGAAGATTGAGCTTAAGTGTATTCGGGTTGGGATTGATATTGTTCCTTGTCGGAGTATTTGTTGGAAGCACAGGAAGTCCCGCCGCCTCCTACCTTGCTGTTGGGGGCATGATAATATATTTTACGGGCGGATTATTAAGGGCATATACAAATTGATTTCCGGACTCCGGGTATGACACAACTAAAAAATGAACTTGCAGTATCTACTCCCGGCAGAGTCTGCCTTTTCGGAGAGCATCAGGATTACCTTCAGCTTCCCGTCCTTGCCGCAGCTATTTCTCTCAGGATTACTATAACCGGAAAACGTCGAAATGACAGGCTTATCAGAATCGACCTCCCCGATGTTTCTTGCAGTGAGTTAATAGATCTTACTCAGCCAATTAGTTATCACCGGGAAAGGGATTACTTCAGGAGCTCGCTGAATGTACTTCTCAGAGAAGGTTACACTTTTTCTGCTGGTCTCGATTGTATTGTAAACGGAAAGATCCCCATAAACGCTGGAACTTCAAGTTCATCGGCACTGGTTGTAAGCTGGATCAATTTTTTAACCAGGTTGAGTGATCAGTCAGTAATTCTGCCCCCCGAACAGCTGGCTTTTTATGCACACCGGGCTGAAGTGCTTGAATTCTCTGAACCTGGCGGAATGATGGATCATTTTTCCACAGCCGTCGGCGGAATCATTTCAATTGATTTCTCACCAGCTTTATCGGTGGAAAAAATTGAGGCGCCTCTCGGAACATTCGTCCTGGGAAATTCACTTGAACCTAAACATACAAAGTATATTCTGGCCAATGTTAAAAATCAGTTAATCAAAATTGGCGCTGCCTTAAAAGAAATTGATCCTGATTTTTCATTATTGAGCATTAAAAAAACTTCATTGCCGGAATATGTAAAGTATTTAACTGATGCTGCAGTTCCTGCTGCTGAACGGAACGATAGAAAATAGGCTTCTCACCGGAGCTGCCAGGGCAGAGCTGCATAAGCCGCTTCCTGATGACAAAGAGATCGGGAGATTGATGAATCTTCACCAGGAAATACTCCGCGCAGTTCTGGGTATTTCCACACCGAAGATTGACAGGATGATAGATGCTTCAATTAAAGCCGGTGCATTTGGAGCAAAAATAAATGGCTCCGGAGGCGGTGGATGTATGTTTGCCTATGCTCCTGATGATCCCGGAAGAGTGAAAGCAGCAATTGAAGCAGCTGGGGGTGAAGCCTTTATCATCAGGACAGATGAAGGATCCCGTGAAGACCCGATAGAAACTTAATATAAGAGTTGACGCTTCATTCAATGATAATACAATTTTCGAAAACCAGGTTGAAGAATGCATGACGGAAAATTAGTCATATTAGCTGGCGGAATTTCTTCAAGGATGAAAAAGCCGGTGCAGGAACTTACTGGCAGGGAACATCCTCAAATAAATGAAAAACTGATTAAGGATGCCGATGAAAAAGCCAAATCCATGATCGGTGTGGGCAGAGATTCACGTCCATTCCTTGATTATCTTTTGTATAACGCCCGCGAATCCGGTTACCAAGATATTGTCCTTGTGATTGGAGAAAATGACGGCTCTATAAAAGAATATTATGGAGATAAGGATCAGTATAATGAATTCAAAGGATTGCTGATTTCATACGCTGTTCAGAAAATCCCGCCGGGCAGGGATAAACCTTTGGGCACAGCTGATGCTCTTTTGCAGGGATTAATGTCCAGAACGGATTGGTCGGGCAGCAGGTTTACCGTCTGCAATAGCGACAATCTGTATTCAAAGGAAGCTCTTTCTCTAATGCTCGGTTCTGTACATGATGGGGCGTTAATAGATTATGATCGTTCTGCACTGGAATTTGAAACGTCAAGGGTTGAGAAGTTCTCAGTAACCGAAAAAAACAGTGAGGGGTTTTTAATAAACATTATTGAGAAACCTTCAGCAGAACAAATAGCTGAGCTGAAGCAGAAGCACGGTTATATAGGAGTCAGTATGAACCTCTTTTCCCTCAAGTACGATCTGATGCTTCCGATTCTGAAAAAGCTGCCGATGCATCCCGTACGGAAAGAAAAGGAACTGCCAGGGGCCGTAAATATATTAGCTGCCCGTTATGAATCCGATGTGTATTGTTATCCCCGCGCAGAACACGTTCCTGACCTTACCACCAA
>CAVVGK010000018.1:0-453131 GCA_963747755.1 uncultured Ignavibacteria bacterium
GCCGCAGGAAAGCTGGTTTGCTCTGGGAAGGCTCCTTACGACGGTAGGAGGGGATCCAATCCTTCTTTCATGGAGCGGCTCTATGTTCGAATACCTGATGCCTCTACTTGTAATGCCTACCTATGAGAACACACTTCTGCACCAAACGTATAAGGCTGCAGTGAAGTACCAGGTGGAGTATGGTAAAAACCGGGGAGTGCCATGGGGTATCTCTGAATCCGGTTACAACATTGTTGATGTTAATCTGAACTACCAGTATCGGGCGTTCGGCGTTCCGGGACTGGGTTTAAAGAGGGGACTGGCTGAGGATCTGGTTATTGCTCCTTATGCCACGGTGCTCGCTTTGATGATTGACCCTGAGGAAGCCTGTTCGAATCTTGAGAGGCTGGCAGCTGACGGCCTGCTGGGTAAGTATGGTTTTTATGAAGCTGTAGATTATACAAAATCACGGCTGCCGCGCGGACAGTCGAGCGTGATAATAAAATCTTTTATGGCACATCACCAGGGAATGAGTCTCCTCTCCCTTGCATACCTTATCCTTAACCGGCAGATGCAGAAGCGGTTCAGGTCTGATCCTTTGCTGGAAGCTACAATGCTGCTGCTTCAGGAAAGGATTCCCAGGGCGACGATATTTCATTCACACGAAGCGGGACTTACAGATACTCCGGTAAAAACGGGGGATACAGGAATTCCGATGCAGATAATAAATAATCCTGATACACCCGTGCCTGAGGTTCACCTGTTGTCAAACGGAAGGTACCACGTGATGGTTACCAGCGCGGGCGGGGGATACAGCAAATGGAAAGATATCCAGGTTACACGATGGCGGGAAGACAGTACCAGGGATAACTGGGGTACATTCTGTTACGTACGCGATGAAGCGAGCGGTGAATTCTGGTCAACCGCTCATCAGCCTACGCTGAAACGTTCAAAATCGTACGAAGTTATTTTCTCTGAAGGACTGGCGGAATTCAAACGGAGCGATCACAACATCGATATGCATACAGAGATTGTAGTCTCTCCCGAAGATGATACCGAACTCCGCAGGATCCACCTTACAAATAAGTCGCGCCTGCGCAGAACTATTGAAATTACAAGTTATGCAGAAGTAGTTCTCGCCACTGCCGATTCCGACAATCTTCACCCCGCATTCAGCAACCTTTTTGTAAGGACGGAGATAATGCCCGAGCGGAATGCGATCATTTGTACACGAAGGCCGAGATCAGTGGACGAGCAGACGCCGTTTATGTTTCATATGCTGGCAGGGCGGGGAATTAATAAGGGAACTATTTCATTTGAAACCGACCGGATGAAGTTCATCGGCCGCGGAAACACTACTGCATTTCCCGATGCAATGAAAGACACCCGCACTCTTTCAGGCAGCCAGAGTTCGGTGCTTGATCCGGTAGCTTCAATCCGATATAAATTAATTCTTGAACCCGAGGAAACCGCCGTGATAGATATGGTTTATGGAATGGGTGAAACCCTGGATTCAGTGCTCACCCTGGTTGATAAGTACCAGGACAGGCGCCTTGCCAACAGGGTTTTTGAACTGGCGTGGACGCACAGCCAGGTAACGTTGCGGCAGCTGAATGCTTCGGAGGGAGATGCCCAGATTTACAGGAGGCTTGCAAGTTCCATCATCTACGGAAATTCATTTCTTCGGGCCGATCCGGAAATCATCTTGAAAAACCGCAGGGGGCAATCGGGCTTATGGGGCTATGCTATTTCCGGTGATCTGCCTATTGTACTGCTTCAGATTGAAGACGTTGAAAACATAGGGCTCGTCCGCCAGCTTGTGCAGGCTCATTCATACTGGAGGTTGAAAGGTCTGGCAGTTGACCTGGTGATCTGGAACGAGGACAGGGCAGGTTACAGGCAGCTGCTTCAGGAACAGATTCTGACCCTGATAACTGCGGGTGTAGAAGCGGGACTAGTTGACAAATCCGGCGGGATCTTTGTACGACAGTCAGACCAGATCTCAAGCGAAGACCGTATTCTGATCCAGACAGCAGCCCGTGTAATTATCTCCGATCAAAAAGGAAGTCTTGATAAGCAGCTTAGCAAAATGCAATTTGAGAAAGCGCCGCGGGGACGTTTCAAACCTGTAAGGAGCCATCGTTCAGCTAATGAAGATACCCTTCGTCCCAGGAATGATCTAATATTCTTCAATGGGTTGGGCGGTTTCACTCCTGATGGCCGTGAATATATAATCACAACTTCTGCGAGCCAGGTTACACCTGCTCCCTGGGTAAATGTAATTGCTAATCCCGAATTCGGAACAGTAGTATCTGAAAGCGGTCCCAACTACACATGGAGTATGAACGCGCATGAATTCCGGCTTACGCCCTGGAACAACGATCCTGTAAGTGATGCAGGCGGAGAAGCATTTTACATTCGTGATGAAGACACAGGTCACTACTGGTCGCCCACACCATTGCCGGCGAGGGGGAACAGTGCCTATGCCAGTCGCCATGGTTTCGGATACAGCGTTTTTGAACATACAGAAAACGGCATACGTACAGAGCTCTGGATTTACGCCGCAATAGATGCAGCAATCAAGTTTTCGGTATTAAAAGTACGGAATGAGTCAGGCCGGCCCTGCAGACTCTCATTTACGGGATATGCTGAGCTGGTGCTTGGCGATCTGCGCTCAAAAACAGGGATGCATGTTATTACAAAAACCGGGATGGACGGTTCTGCGATTTTTGCGCGTAATCCTTATAACTCAGAATTTGCAAACAGGGTAGTGTTCCTTCAGACGGACAGTGCTGCCGGTAGTTATACCGGCGACCGCACCGAGTTCATCGGCAGGAACGGCTCATTGCAGAATCCTGCAGGCATGAGCAGCAGTAATCTCTCCGGTAACACCGGGGCCGCATTAGATCCCTGTGCAGTGATAAGAGTTTCGTTTGAGCTTGCTGAAGAGCAGGAAGCCGAGATCATATTTAAATTCGGCGCAGGAAGAAATCAGGAGGACGCTGCTAATTTACTGAGCCGGTTCAAGGGATCGCAGGCAGCGCGTAAAGCACTTGAAGCAGTTTGGAACTATTGGAATAAAATGCTCGGTGCAGTCCAGGTAGAAACCCCTGATGCAGCTCTTAACGTACTAACAAACGGATGGCTCTCGTATCAGACACTGGCTTGCCGTATATGGGCACGAAGCGGGTATTACCAGTCGGGAGGGGCCTTTGGTTTCCGGGATCAGCTTCAGGATGTAATGTCGCTTATACATACCGAGCCGGCGCTTACGAGAAATCACCTTTTACTCTGCGCAAGCCGGCAATTCCTTGAAGGCGATGTGCAGCACTGGTGGCATCCGCCTTCGGGACGCGGAGTACGGACGCACTGTTCAGACGATTATCTCTGGCTGCCCTTAGCAGTTTGCAGGTATGTACAAAGTACAGGAGATACAGGTGTGCTGAATGAGCATGTAAATTTCCTGGAAGGTCACGCAATTAACCCCGATGTTGATTCAAATTATGACCTGCCGGCTATTGCCGAAGAATCAGGAAGTCTATACCAGCACTGTGTTCGCGCCATTAAGAGAGGATTAAATTTTGGTGAACATAGTCTCCCGCTTATGGGAGGCGGTGACTGGAATGACGGAATGAATATGGTGGGCATTAAAGGAAAAGGAGAGAGCATCTGGTTGGGATTCTTTCTTTACGAGGTGCTGATCCGGTTCGCGAAGGTTGCGGAAATACAGGGCGATGGTGCTTTTGCAGTAAAGTTTAAAGCTGGAGCTTCTGCTTTGCAGAAAAGCATAGAGCAGAACGGATGGGACGGGGAGTGGTACCGCAGAGCTTACTTTGACGATGGTACTCCGCTTGGATCAAATTCAAATCCGGAATGCAGGATAGATTCAATAGCTCAGAGCTGGTCAGTGCTTTCAGGTGCAGGTGACAAAGACAGGCAAAGGAAGTCAATGGACGCACTCGACCAGTACCTTGTCCACCGCGATGACAAAATAATTCAGCTCCTGGATCCTCCGTTCGACAAATCAGATTTAAACCCGGGCTATATAAAAGGTTATGTTCCGGGCGTAAGAGAGAACGGCGGTCAGTATACGCATGCCGCCATATGGGCGGCGATGGCATTTGCCGCTTTAGGTGACAACAAACGCGCATGGGAACTGCTTCAGCTAATCCTTCCGCTGAACCATGCTTCCAGTCCCGAAGACGTAGCCGTATACAAAGTCGAACCCTATGTAGTTGCTGCCGACATTTATGCAGTAAAGCCTCACACCGGCCGGGGGGCTGGACGTGGTACACCGGTTCGGCCGGATGGCTCTACCGTCTCATTGTAGAATCGTTACTCGGGTTAAGGCTCGAAGCTGACAAACTTTACATCGAACCCTGTATACCTGCCGGCTGGGAAAGCTACAAAGTAAACTACAGATACCGGGAAACCGTATATCATATTGCTATTTACCAGTCGCATGAAGGTGACCCTCATAAGACTATAATAGTAGATGGGAATGATATGTCTGACAAAGCAATTCCCCTGGTTGATGACCGTCAGGACCACAATGTAGAGGTACACTTTAAGCTGTGAGAAATCCGTAGAACTCATATTACGAATCAGAAAAAGGCAGACCTTGTAAAATTGATTATGTCTGCTGCCGGATAAAACTATAAACTTCGACAGTTTCTTAAAATTGTTTTGAGGATATACATACCAAAATTTTTCCCGCAGCCCACTTTTTTGCAAAAGAAATGCAACATTTTTATGTTTGGGACCGTCTAATCTGACTACCGGGTATTATTTATTTATTGCTTATATAATCGATAACTCACAAAATGATGAGGTAAAACTTGGATATTTCTGCTCTCAATGAGAAAATTAAACACGAAAGCGCTTTTATTGATCTGCTGATGGGTGAAATCAGCAAGGTGATTGTTGGTCAGAAGGGCATGGTTGAGCGGCTGATAGTTGGACTGCTCGGCAATGGCCATATCCTGCTTGAAGGTGTGCCGGGACTGGCGAAGACTCTGGCCATAAAGTCGCTCTCGGCGGCTATGAAGGCAAAGTTTCAGCGTATTCAGTTTACTCCTGACCTGCTGCCGGCCGACCTTGTTGGAACGATGATCTATAACCAGAAGGAAGGGAATTTCTTCATCCGTAAGGGCCCTCTCTTTGCCAATTTTATTCTTGCTGATGAGATTAACCGTGCGCCCGCCAAGGTGCAAAGCGCCCTCCTTGAGGCGATGCAGGAGCGCCAGGTTACCATTGGTGAGGAGACTTTCTTCCTTGCAGAGCCGTTCCTGGTACTGGCTACCCAGAACCCGATTGAACAGGAGGGAACTTACCCGCTTCCTGAGGCCCAGGTTGACCGTTTTATGCTGAAGGTGAAGATTACTTATCCTTCCCGCGAAGAGGAGCTGAAGATTATGCGCAATAATGTAAATCTTGTTGAGGAAAGGATTAACCCGGTTATTTCAACTGACGAGATACTTAAGGCGAGAAAGCTGGTACAGGATATTTATGTTGATGAGAAGATTGAGAAGTATATCCTCGATATTGTTTTTGCTACGCGCTCTCCCAAGGAGTTCGGACTGAATAATCTTACTGATCTTATTTCGTACGGCGGCTCACCGCGTGCTTCTATCAATCTTGCCCTGGGCGCTAAAGCTATGGCTTTTATTAAGCGGCGGGGTTACGTGATCCCTGAGGACGTGCGTGCGATCTGCCAGGATGTGCTGAGACACAGGGTGGCCGTTACTTATGAGGCGGAGGCTGAGGAGATAACTTCGGAATATATTATTCAGGAGATTTTAAATAAGATTGAAGTACCGTAAGGAGATGAGATCCTGAATCCCTGCTGAAGCGGGTCGGGCAGGTTCAGGGTAACAGGTAAAAGATATGATAACAAAAGAGTTATTAAAACAGGTTAGACAGATTGAGATAAGGACGAAAGGTCTGGTAAACCAGGTCTTCTCAGGTGAATACCATTCAGTCTTTAAGGGAAGGGGCATGGAATTCTCTGAAGTCCGCGAGTACCAGTTCGGCGATGACATCAGGAATATCGACTGGAATGTTACCGCACGGTTCGGTCATCCTTTTATAAAAATATTTGAAGAGGAACGCGAACTAACGGTTATGCTGATGGTTGACTTAAGCGGATCACTTAGCTTCGGAACAGTTGAAAAAACAAAGCAGCAGGTAGCCGCCGAACTCAGTGCCATCCTTGCTTTTTCAGCCCTTAAAAATAACGACAAGGTTGGATTGATTCTTTTTACGGATAAAATTGAAAAATTCGTCCCTCCGAGAAAAGGCCGTAGCCACGTTCTCCGTATTATCCGCGAGGTGCTTTCATTTGAACCCGAAGGCAAATCCACCAACCTGAAAGCAGCGCTTGAATACCTCAACAGCACAATAAAAAAAAGAAGTATTGTCTTCCTGTTGTCGGATTTCATGGATACGGGTTATGAGAAAATTCTCCGTATCATCGGGAAGAAACACGACCTGATCGGCGTTGTGCTGAATGATAAGCGCGAGAGCGAGATCCCGGCAATGGGACTCGTAAAACTGACGGATGCCGAAACGGGTGAGGAACGTTGGGTGGATACCAGCAGTACAAAGATTCAGAAACGACTGAAAGAAGTTAGATCTGATATGATAAGAAAGAGAAAATCGTTGTTTATTTCAAGCCGTCTCGACAGTATTGAGGTGCAAACCGGTGATGATTACGTAAAACCTCTTGTTCAATTCTTCAGATTACGTGAAAGAAGATGGTAAATAAATTTTTTAATGTTCTGATTATTATTTGTGTGCTGGCAGGGTTTTCTTCCGCACAGAATATATCCGTCGAGGCTTCAACTGATACAAGCGCCTATAAGATCGGTGACTATATCCATTATACGATTCAGGTAAAAGCTCGCAAGAATCTTATCGTATACGGTCCCGCTGTCAGCGATACTCTCGCAGGGATGGAACTTATCAGTCAGCAAACCCCTCAAAAAGAAGAGGCTGGCGGAAAACAGGTTATAACCTTCAGATATACATTTTCAAAGTATGATTCCTCAGATGTGACTATTCCGCCTGTTCCGGTCTATTACAAAACTACGGGTGATACCGCTGAAAAAGTTTTAACAACGTCCGAAATTTATTTTACCGTACGTCCTTTAAAAGTAAATCCTGAAGAAGGAATTAAAGATGTAAAAGATCCTTTGACAATACCTCTCGACTGGAGGTGGATCGTACTGTGGGTAATTATTGGACTGATAATACTGGCTGCGGCGTATTACGTTTACCGTAAATACCAGGAAAGGAAAGCCGGCTATGTTCCTGAAAAAGTTGTGATAAAAATTCCTGCGCATGTAGCCGCTTTGAAATCATTAAGGAGTCTTCGCGAAAAGCAATTGTGGCAGAAGGGGATGATCAAAGAATATCACTCGGAAATTACGGAGATTATAAGAAGATATTTTGAAGAAAGGTTTAATCTCCCTGCACTTGAAATGACCTCAGGTGAAGCTGTTGATGAGCTGAGCAAAAGGGCCGGAACAGAGAAAATATTAAGAGACACGCAGGATTTTTTAAGCAATGCCGACCTGGTGAAATTTGCCAAATATGAACCGATGGCGTCTGTAAATGAAGAAATGATGAAACAGGCAGAGGATATTGTGCAGAAAACTAAATCCGGATCGGATGAAACTGTTAGTGAGGCGGCTGAAAATGTTCAATGATATAACATTTGCATATCCCTGGATCTTGTTTACTTTGATTATAGTTCCGGTTATGACCGCATGGTATTTCTGGAAAGGCTATAAACGTCAGCCTTCGGTTAAATATTCTTCTCTTGGATTTCTCAAAGGGTTTGCTCCTACCTTTAAAGAGAGATTGAGGCATATTCCATTTATACTGAGACTTCTGGCTATTGCTCTTTTTATTGTTGCGCTTGCACGTCCCCAGACCTTTTCCTCCGGGGAAAATATCTATACCGAGGGAATAGACATTGCGATGGTTCTTGATATCTCGGGAAGTATGCTTGCGGAGGATTTAAAGCCTAACCGGCTTGATGCTGCAAAAAATGTAATAAATGATTTTATTAAAGGCCGTACATCAGACAGAATAGGATTGGTGGTTTTTGCCAGGGATGCATTTACTCAATGTCCGTTAACGGTTGATTATCCTGTCCTTAGAAATCTTCTCAGTCAGATAAAAAGCGGAATGGTGGAGGATGGAACCGCCATAGGAAATGCTCTAGCTAATGGCGTTAACAGACTGAAAGACAGCGAGGCGAAAAGTAAGATTATAATTCTGCTTACGGATGGTGTGAATAATGCGGGAGAGGTAGATCCTGTATCTGCCGCTGAAATTGCCAAAACATTTGGTATAAGGATATACACAATAGGCGTCGGAACCAGAGGCAACGCTCCTTTTCCGGTTCAGACTCCTTTTGGTATCAGGTACCAGATGGCTCCTGTGGAAATTGATGAAGCAGTGCTTCAGAAAATTGCATCAATAACCGACGGACAGTATTTCAGAGCAACTGATAACAGAACACTCGAAGATATTTATAATAAAATAGATAAGCTTGAGAAAACAAGAGTTGAAATTACCTCTTACAGAAATGCTAAGGAACTTTTTTACGGCTGGCTTGGCGGCGGTATCCTCCTTCTATTCCTCGAGGTATCGCTGTCACGCACAGTCTTAAGAAAGATACCGTAGTGAAGAATGAATAATGAAGAATTAAAAATGAATAAATGGCAATTTAATGTTTAGATTCGCTCATCCTGAATATTTAAACGCGCTTTATGCGATACCGGTACTTATACTGGTTTTCTGGTATCTTAACCGGAACCGTAAAAAGCTGCTTGATAAATTTGCCGACAGGAAACTCCACCGGGTACTTTTTCCCGATTTCAGCATAGTGAAGAACTGGTTCAAGATCGGCTTGGTTCTCTTTTCTCTTATCCTGCTAATCCTGGCAGCCGCAAATCCCCAGGTCGGTACCCGGATGCAGGAGGTTAAACAATCCGGTATCGATGTCTTTATAGCTCTGGATGTGTCACGCAGTATGCTGGCGCAGGATATTAAACCGGACAGGCTTGATCAGGCTAAATACCAGATATCAAACCTTATAAATAAACTCAGAGGTGACAGGATAGGATTGATAATTTTTGCCGGCGATGCCTTTGTTCAGTTTCCTCTTACAACCGACTACTCTGCTGCTAATCTATTTCTTTCGGCTGTGGATGTTAATTCTGTTCCCCAGCAGGGTACGGCAATAGCTTCAGCCATTCAGCTTGGGGTGAAATCATTTGACTATAAAACAAGTACACAGAAGGTCATCGTCATTATTACCGACGGTGAAGATCACGAAGGTGATATTATGCAGGCAGTGGAAACAGCTAAGGATAAAGGGATTAAAATATATACAATTGGACTGGGATCACTTACAGGTACTCCTATCCCTGTTTATAATGCACAGGGACAGCAGGTCGATTATAAAAAGGATGAGAACGGGAACATTGTTCTTACAAAACTGGATGATACAACCTTGAAGCAGATTGCTTCGGCTGGCGACGGAAAGTATTTTCAGGCGGCAACTTATGATGATTACCTTGATAGAATTTACAGTGATCTATCGTCATTGGAAAAAAGCGAGTTCGGTGTCAGGAAAGTTACTGATTACGAGGACAGGTTTTACTATTTTTTAGCTCCGGCAATTATTTTTCTTGTGCTGGAATTTTTTATTTCGGATAGAAGGTCGCTGCTTTTTGATAAGCTTAACAGGAAATTAGGAATAGAGCAGAAGGTGTAAATAATGAAATTTATGAATTTCATATTAGGCTGTGTGATTACTGTCTCAGCAATAGGTATGCTTCAGGCACAGAGTCTCCGCAGTCTTAATAATAATGGTGTGGATAAGTATAAAAATAAAAAATTTGCAGATGCAGAGGTGAATTTCAAAAAGGGACTGGATAAAGAACCTGCAAGTTTTATAACAAACTTTAATCTTGGCGATGCGTACTATCAGCAGCAGAGGTATGATGAAGCACTGAATTCTTATAAAGCCGCTCTCCCGCAGGCAAAAACAAAAGAAGAAAAAGCCAAGGTTTATCATAATATCGGGAACTCATTGCTGAAGTCGAAGCAGATTAAAGAAAGTATAGAAGCATATAAGAATTCCCTGAAACTGAATCCTAATGATGAAGAAACGAAGTATAATCTCTCCTATGCACTTGATCTTTTGAAAAATCAGAAGAACCAGCAGAAACAAAACCAGGATAAGAACCAGCAGAATAAGGACCAGAATAAGAAGGATCAGGACAAGAAGGATCAGGATCAGAATAAAGATCAGCAGAATAAGGATCAACAGAATAAACAAAATCAGCAGCAGAACCAGAAAAACGAGGAAGCTAAACAGGACGCGACTCAACAGAAACAGCAGAAGAACAAGATATCCAAAAAGGAAGCTGAAAGAATTCTGCAGGCTCTGAAGAATAACGAGAAAGCAATTCAGAAGAAATTAAGAAAGCAGAAGGGAACTCCTATAAAGACTGATAAAGACTGGTAAGATTTTTTGAAATGAAGAAACTTATAGCATACATATTCTTTGCTGTTGTACTAATCTCGTCGGCAGGCATGGCTCAGTCATTTTCTGCATCGGTAGATAATACTACGGTGGGACTGAATGACCGATTTCAGGTTACCTTTACTTTCAAAGGGACTGATGTAAACAGTCTCAGCGGATTCAATGCACCTGATTTTGCAGGCTTCATGGTTTTAAGTGGACCAAATCAATCGACCAGTATGCAGATTATCAACGGCTCTGTTTCAGCTTCGCTGTCATATTCATTTTATCTCCAGCCTAAAAATTTAGGCAGGTACACTATCGGCAGTGCTGTTATTAAGTATAAAGGCAGTCCTTATAAAACTGATCCGATTTCAATCCAGGTGGAAAAAGGTTCAGCAAATTCCGGAACACAACCGAACAATAGTCAGAATTCCTCTGAAATAAACAACGATGAAATTGCAAAGAACGTTTTTGTAAGAGCAACTGCCGATATGCAGAAAGTTTATATGGGTGAGCAGGTTACAGTTACGTATAAGCTGTATACAAGGCTGAGTATCGCTTCCCAGATGTCTATAAGCAAACTTCCTCAATATCCCGGTTTTTGGGCAGAGGAAATTGAAACCCCCGGCAATATTTCTTTCACAACCGAAACCTACCAGGGAAAGAAGTACAGGGTAGGTGTACTGAAGAAGGTTGCCCTGTTCCCGACGCAGACAGGCGAACTGAATGTTACTCCCTTTGAGCTTGACGTCCCTGTGCAGATCCAGAAAAAAAGAAAAAGCAATAATGTATTTGATGATTTCTTTAATGATCCTTTTTTCGGAATAGGTCAGACGGTCGACTTTACAGCGAAATCGAATTCACTTAAAATAAATGTCCAGCCATTGCCTTCGGCTAATGTACCCGATTCATTCAATGGTGCGGTGGGTGATTTTTCTATGGGCTCACAAGTCGATAAGAGAACAACAAAGACAAATGAACCGGTAACGATGAAATTGACTATAACGGGTACCGGGAACATAAGTCTTCTCGATATGCCTAAAATAGACCTTCCTGCGGGGTTTGAACAGTATGAACCCAAAGTCAATGAACAGCTGAACCGGAAGGGAAAAATTTCGGGAAAGAAAACAGCAGAATATCTCATTGTTCCGCGGGATGCAGGAAAGAAAGAGATTCCCCCTGTTAAATTCTCTTATTTCGATATTAGTAAAAAATCATATGTCACGCTCAATACACCGTCCTATTCCCTTAATGTGGAACAGGGAACTAATGTGAATTCACCCGACTATACAGGTAAGGAAGATGTTAAAATGCTGGGTGAGGATATACGCTATATTAAAACTGACACTGAATCGCTTCACAGAACTGGAAATTTTATACTTAGCCGCTTCGGCTTCTGGGCTGCAGTAGGATTTCCTTTTGTACTTGGATTAGGACTTGTGGTATGGAGAAAGCGCGAGGATAAGCTTGCCGGTAATGTGCAGCTGATGCGGTATCAGCGGGCTCAGAAGGTGGCCAGGCTGCGGCTCAAAAAAGCAAAAGTTCTGATGGATGCAGGCGACCACAATGCTTTCTATTCTGAGATTTCACTTGCTCTCTTTGGATATCTGGAGGATAAGTTTCATATTCCGAAGTCGGAACTCAGCGTTGACAGAGCTGCCGCAGAACTTGAGAATAGAGGAGTCGGCAAAGAACTGATTGAAGAGTTCAAAAGGGTTGCAAATAAATGTGAGTTTATTCGTTTTACACCCAAGGATAGCGAGACAGCAGCAGTTGCTGAAATATATAATGAACTTTCTCATGTAATAACCGAAATTGAAAAATCTTTATCCCTTAAGAAAAATGCTGCATAAAAAACTTCTCCTGTTTCTGCTTCTTGTTCCTGCAGTTATGTCTGCTCAGCCCCAAAATTTTATGGAGCGGGGAAACCAATTCTACCAGAAACAGCAGTATGATAAAGCTATACAGGCATACGATAAGGTGCTTAATGAAGGTTATGAAAGTGCGGAATTGTATTATAACCTGGGGAATGCTTATTACAGGAAAGAAAACCTTGGTTATGCAATTCTTAATTATGAACGTGCTCTCAAACTTTCCCCAGGCGACGAGGATATCAGGCATAACCTTGCTCTTGCATATTCCAGGACAATCGACAGGATAAATACGCTTCCCGAATTTTTCATTTTTCAATGGTGGGAAAGTTTTCTGGCATGGATGACTTTTGCCGGGTGGGTGTACCTCTCGTATTTTTTTTATCTACTCTTAATAGGAATCATAATTTTCTATTTCTTTACCCGCCGTGCAGATCATCAAAGACTGGCTTTCTTTACTGGTATTGCAGTTCTGGTTTTATTTGCTGCGTCCGTTTCAATTTCAGTAATTAAGTACAACCGGGAATTCAATATAAAAAGGGGAGTAGTGGTTCAGCAGTCGGCCACCGTAAAACTTTCTCCCGATCCCGACAGTAAGGATGCTTTTGTTATCCATGAAGGATTAAAAGTTAAAGTAGAGGATAAGGTTGATAACTTCTACAGGATTAGATTACAGGATGGCAAGCTCGGCTGGCTCCCTCTGAATGATTTAAAAATGATATAGAACTTTAACTAGTTTTTTTTGTATTTTAAATCACGAGTTGTGTTGAACTTAAATATGGCTCTCCTTAGTTTGCCTAAATGAAATCAAAAAAATACAATAACATCAGGCTTGGAATTAGTATAACAAAAAGCGTGGTGAGCTTTGTGCTGATTATCGCTTTTGTCTATTCACGTCTCAGTCTTGCCCTTGAAAATTTTCTCGGTTATTATATCAGTAATGCATACCTCCTTTTTCTTGCATTCATATTTATTACCGGTATAGCCGGAATCATTTTCTATTTCCCGGTTAACTATTACAAGGATTTTTTCCTTGAACATAAATTCGGACTCTCCAATCAAACTCTGGGTAAATGGATACTTGAGAATTTGAAGGGACTTGTTGTTTCACTTATTATCGGCATACCTGTACTACTAATATTCTACTTTATTTTAAATAAATTCGGAACACTGTGGTGGCTTCCGTTTGCTATAGTTCTCTTCATCATCTCTGTTGTTTTTGCAAGGCTGCTGCCGGTTATTGTTCTCCCTTTATTTTATAAAATTACACCGCTTGAGGATGACGATCTTAAGTCCAGGATCACAATAATTGCTGAAGATGCCGGGATTAAAGTTGAGAATATTTTCAGATTTAATATGAGCAAGAATACGAAGAAGGCAAATGCGGCATTCACGGGACTGGGAAAATCGAAAAGAATACTCCTCGGAGATACTCTGCTTGATAATTATTCTCATGATGAAATTGAAACTGTCGTGGCACATGAGCTCGGGCATTATAAAAGAAATCACATAATTAAAAACATTATCATTGGTACAGCAGCAAGCTTCGGAACCCTTTTTCTGATTGCATATTTCTATGGTCTGTCAATTCATTGGTTCGGATTTTCAAGGCTGCAGGAAATCGCCGCTTTACCTATACTTTCAATATGGGCTATGCTTGTTGGTTTAATCGAGACACCTTTTACCAACCTGCTATCAAGAAAGTTTGAATATGAAGCTGATGAGTATGCAGTTTTCGTAACCGGCAAACCTACTGCGTTCATCTCTACATTGAATAAGCTTACGGAACAAAACCTGGCAGATAAAAATCCTCACCCCTTAGTCGAATGGTTTTTTTACAGTCACCCCTCTATATCCAACAGGGTAAATGCTATCAGAAAGTATGTGATGCGTTACGGGATCAGGGAAAGCAACATTTCTCTTGAGGAGACTTAGGGTTGTTTTATATTAAAATCCTCCTCATTATTCTATATACAACATTCATTTCTTTCCTTGCCCTTATTTCAGGACTTCTTGACAGATCCTTTCTTACATATAAGTACGTTACCCGGCTCTTCAGCGCGGGGATATTATTTATAAGCGGGGTTAAGGTTAAAGCAGAAGGTCTTGAAAATATACGAGGTGAGGGACCTTTCATATTTGTTTCAAACCATATAAGCCAGTTCGACATAATAGCACTTCAGTCTACCATACCTCTTAAAACAGGTTTTGTATTCAAGAAAGAATTGGCTAAAATCCCTTTGTTCGGGTGGCAGTTGTTAACTGGACCCCATATTGTAATAGACAGAACCAATGCAGAGAAGGCTCTGAAAAGTATTCATAAGGCAAAACATAAAATGAAAGCGAAAGCCGTGTCTATGATTCTCTTCCCCGAAGGAACGCGGAGCAAAGATGGAGAGCTTCAGCAGTTTAAAAGAGGGGCATTCCGCCTTGCAGGCCAGGTGAATTATCCTATAATACCTGTAACGATACGTGATTCTGATAAACTCCTTCCCAAAGGTTCACTAAGGATAAATAAAGGTACAATAAGGGTTACATTCAGCGAGCCTGTTATGACAACAAAAGTTGATACACGAAATGATGAACTTGAACTTATGGGAAAAGTAAGAGATATTATACATGATAATTATTACAACAGTTGAATATGCTGGGTATCCCTTGAATATCGAGAGTTAAGATGATAGTTGGAATTATTCCTGCGCGCTTTGCTTCAAGCAGGCTGATGGGGAAACCGCTGGCGGATATCGGCGGCAAGCCCATGATTCAGCACACTTATGAAAGTTCAAAAACCTCCCGGCTTCTGCAGGAAGTAATAATTGCAACTGATGATGAGAGAGTTGCTGAAGTTTGCCGGGGATTCGGGGCGAGGGTATTTGTGACACCGAGGGACATAGCAACAGGATCCGACCGGATTGCTTATGTTGCGGAACAGCTGCCAAATGCGGACATAGTGGTTAATATACAGGGGGATGAACCATTTATTCAGGGAATAATGATTGATCAGGCTGTTGAACCACTTCTTTTTGATCTTTCTGTTAATGTATCGACTCTTGCCAAAAAAATAGAAACTGTAGAAGATCTGAAATCCCCTGCTGTGACTAAAGTTGTGTTCGACTATAATAATTTTGCCCTCTATTTTTCAAGGTCGCCAATTCCTTATGTCCGTGATGCCAAAACTTCACTTGATCACATCACCAAAGCTGAAGTTTATAAGCATATCGGTCTTTATGTTTACAGAAGGGATTACCTGCTGAAATTTACCAGTCTTGCCCCTACCGACCTTGAACAGATAGAAAAACTGGAGCAGCTGAGGATGCTTGAAAACGGGTTCAAGATAAAAGTTGTGGTCACCGCACACGAAAATCTCGCAGTTGACACCCCTGATGACCTTAAACGGGCACGTTTCTATTACTTGCGGCTTCAAAAAGAGAATGAATGAATCATCATTCTTTTTTGCCTTAAAAATAAATTAAGATTATTTTTGGATATGGATTGTATATTTTGTGATATTATCAGTCGTAAGGGGGGTGCCGAAATATTATATGAGAATGAGCTCGTAATGGCTATTCTTGATATCCGGCCTGTGAATTACGGTCATACCCTTGTTATCCCGAAGAAACATTTCAGTAATTTTCTTGAACTGACTCCGGAATATCTTTCGGAACTGACAAGAGTTACACAGTTGATATCGGGAAAAATTCAGGAAAGTCTGAAAGCTGACGGTTTTAATGTAATTATAAATAACGGAGCAGCTGCAGGACAAACCGTTTACCACTTTCATTTTCATATAATACCGAGATTCAGCAGCGATTTTAATTACAGACCAAGATTTAAGGCCTATGCCGATGGTTCAATGAAAGAAATCGCTGAAATAATCCGTAATGCTGTAACAAATAAAGGTTGAAAAAAATGGATAAAAAGATAAGGGTGCTTGTAGCAAAAGCCGGACTTGACGGACATGACCGCGGAGCCAAAGTTATTGCCGCTGCACTCCGTGATGCGGGTATGGAGGTTATTTACACGGGACTCAGACAAACCCCGGAGATGATAGTGGAAGCCGCGGTTCAGGAGGATGTTGATGTAATAGGAATAAGCATTTTGTCAGGTGCTCATATGACTATATTTCCAAGAATAAAGAAACTTATGCAGGAAAAGGGAATCGATGACGTGCTTCTGACCGGGGGAGGTATAATTCCTGAAGAGGATATTAAGGCTCTTCGTGACATGGGTGTAGGCCAGCTTTTTACTCCGGGTGCGGCAACAACAGAGATAGCAGGCTACATTAAAGAATGGTACACTGAAAATCCAAGAAGTAATTAATATTTTTAGATAATTAGTTCTAAATCACTCATTCTTTCCACAACATATTAAAGGGAGACGCAAATGAAAAAGTTATACTTCATTATGTTTCTTTTGCTCTGCACAAATAGTTTCTCACAATCCCTTGTTGAATCAGTCAACCTGCCTTCTGAGACCTTTTTTAATTCAGGCTACGGTCTTGCTTACGATGGCAGCAGTTACTGGATTTCTTCTGAATCTTCTTCTACCGGAAGCGGCGTCCTTAAATCCGTGGATGCATCGGGTAATTATCTGACGACAATAAATATTAACTATCCCGGTCTCCATTCTTCACAGGGACTGGCTTACGACGGGACTAACTTCTGGTACGTGGAAAGAAAAACTGCAAGATGTGATCTTTTTAAAGTTTCACCTGCTGGTAATGTTGTTGATTCTATCCCAATCCAGTCGATTGGCGGTTCCTGGTATTTGGGCGGAGCTGCATGGGACGGTACGGGTTTGTGGATCTCGGTCTACTACCCTAATAATATAGCTGCCTTATACAAAGTAGATGTTGCAGCTAAACAGATTGTAGATACTATCCAGGTATTCGGTGTTCAGCCTACGGGAATAACCGTAAAAGGAGATACTCTCTTCTATGTAATGGACGGTTTCGAAGGGGATCCGGAAAATATTTATGCCGTTGACCTTACATCGAAAGATACTCTCTTTTCCTGGCACGTACCCGAAGTTCCGGGGACAAGACAGAATCCGCGAGGATTGGCATGGGACGGGGCATATTTCTGGCTTATGGCCGAACCTGTCGGCGCTTCTTCAGGCAGACAATTATTTAAATATGACCTTGGCGGCGGAGGTTCACCTCATATTACCGTTTCTCCGACATCGCTGATCTTTCCTTTGACCACAGTAGGAGATACATCCCACACAACCGTTACAGTATCTAATATCGGTAATGCGGATCTCGAGGTAAATAATATTTCGTTTGATAATTCTGTTTTCAGTTCTCCTTCAGGTTCGTATCCTTTCACAGTGCCTCCCGGAGGAAATCATAATGTACAGGTAGACTTCCATCCTCTGGCTTTTCAGCTTTATACAGGCACAATGACCATAGAAAGTAATGACGTCGTTACACCATCATTTGATGTAGATTTATCGGGACAGGGGGTGGTAAGCGGACCATCAATTGTTTTAAGCGACGACAATCACGATTTCGGCAGTATATGGGTCAATAACGACGGTAATGGTTATTGGTACTTTAATATATACAACACCGGCGATGCTCCCCTGGAAATTTCGGATATGCACTTCAATCTGTCCGAATTTACATTCGAAAGTGAAAGTATTCCTTTTCAGGTTCAGCCTACAGACACGGCCGTTATTCGTCTGAGATTTACTCCTTCCCAAACCGGCAGCTATGACGATACGCTGTTCATTCAGTCGAATGATGTTCTGAACCCTGTTGTAACTGTTTCTGTTTCAGGAACCGGTACGGCGGGGAATTACGCTGTGGGTTATCAGTTTTGGTCGTACCAGGTGCCGGATAATCCCAGGACAAGTTCCGATGAATTTCGTGTCGAAGGGCTTAAACCAATAAATGACATCAACGGGGATGGCATAAGCGATGTTATCATAGCAACAGATAACTATTTCCTAATGGCACTTGACGGTGCAGCATCGGGAACTAATGACACGCTCTGGACACTCAATACTTTTTTCAACAATTCGAATGCAGGTTCAATCGGTCAATCGAATGATTATGGTGTGCAGGACGCTCTGGCGATTGTTAGCGACCTGAACGGAGACGGTAGGAATGATGTTGTAATTGGTACAGGGGGAGGCAACGAACACGTTTATGCTATAGACGGTATGAACGGACAAATTATATGGGGATTCGGCGACGATTTTAATTATAGTCTTGGTGATTTTGAAGCCGTAGACGGACAGCGTGATTTTAACGGTGATGGTGCTCCCGACATACTTGCTATAGCCGACGGGAATGACCAGGGGACAGGATATCATACAGCATATCTGTTCAACGGCGTAAACGGTAATATCATCTGGCAGTATTATTATCCAGGACCATTTCTTTCATTCGGTAAAACAATTATTTCTGTTAACGATGTTACGGGTGATGGCGTTCCCGATGCTGTTATGAATGTCGGCAACAACGGAACTACGGATCTTGATGTTATTTGTCTGAATGGTGCAACGGGTCAGCAGGAATGGTTATTCCCTGTTTCAGGTTACGAGCCCAAGGAGCTTGTAGAACTCCCAATACCGGGTCAGACGCCGGATGTTGTTGCATCTCAATATTTCGGCAGTGTTTACAGGATAGATGGAGAAACTGGAACCCAGGAATGGACATATAACTATGGATTCACCGGCATGATTCAAATTGCCAAAATAAAAGATGTGAATGGTGATAATATAGATGATATACTTATCGCAGCATTTTCAGGCGGAGTGCTTTGTCTCAGCGGGGCTAACGGACAAGAGCTATGGGTTTACCCGATGAATTTCCAGTATGGTGTTGCTGCAGTCCCTGACCTGAATAATGACGGTATCGATGATGTGGTTACCGGGGATCAGGATGGAACGTTCTACTGCATAAGCGGAACAGGCGGCGAGCTTTTCTTTAGTCATACTTTCGGAGGGGACAGGATTAACTCAGTAAATGTTCTTCCTTCAATTGACGGAAATGCCAGCTATGAACTGCTTGTTGGTACCAAAAACGGTAAAGTGGTATGTTACTCGGGCGGACTAAACGCTGTGCCTGTTGAAATAACATCTTTCTCTGCATCGGCTGAAGGCCGTTCTGTAAACCTAAAATGGGCTGCAGCAACCCAGCTTAACAATAAAGGCTTTGAAGTAGAAAGAAAATATGGTAACGAAAATTACCAGGAAATTGCCTTCATTAAAGGTGAAGGAACGACCTCTGAACAAAAAGCATATTCCTATCAGGATAAAGATCTGAAGGAAGGGAAGTATACTTACAGACTTAAACAAGTAGATCTCGATGGATCTGTAAATTACTCTACCGAAGTTAATATATCTATAGAGGTGCCCTCTGAGTTCAGCGTATCTCAGAATTATCCTAATCCATTCAATCCGGCAACCACAATTGATTTCTCGCTGCCGCAGAAGTCGGATGTTAAACTTGTTGTATACGACATATTAGGCAAAGAAATTAAGACCCTGATAAACGGCAGCAGGGAAGCCGGTTCATATAATATAAAATGGAATGGCTTAAACAATAACGGACATTCAGTCTCAACCGGTATCTACATATACCGTATCTCTGCCGGCACCTTTAGTGCGGAGAAAAAAATGATCCTTATGAAGTAGCACGATAGAATTTTCTAGATTACTGAAAAAAAGCTGTCAGTCTTAGCCCTTTAAAGACAGGGTTTATCGAAGATTGACAGCTTTTTTGTGTTTTTACATAACAGTGCTCAAAAAAAAACAGCATCTCATTTTAAATCAGCATATTTCCGGAAATGTTTAATAAAAGGAGCAAATAGAAGGTCTCAGCAATGGCACACAAGTTGAAAAATATATATCGAGTTTGAAAATATACGGAATCAGATCCGTAGGAAAGTTTGAAAGATTGTTACCCCGATAGTTCCTGTGTCATTACGGAGGGGAAAGAAATTGCTGCCCACTCAACTAGAAACCTTTGGGCCCGCTCCGGCGGGTTCGAAGGTTTAATTTTTATATAGTAACCTGTCTATTAATTCCTGTCACAACTTCATTAAGCTATTGTAATTCAATGGTTTCTGAATTGAAATTCAGACGCCCTTTAGCTAATTTAATTAATCAAAAAAAATTTAATTATAGGAGTTAAGAATGGCAATCAAAGTAGGTATAAATGGTTTTGGCAGAATAGGCAGATTGGTATTCAGACGTGCCCTGGCGCTGGGCGGTTTCGATTTTGTAGGGATAAATGATTTAACTGATGCGAAAACATTAGCACACTTATTAAAATATGATTCTGTACACGGAAGGTTTAATGGTGAGGTTAAGGTTGAGGGTAATGATATTGTGGTTAACGGCGACAGGATCAGAATCACCGCTGAAAAGGATCCGGCAAACCTGAAATGGAAAGACCTGGGAGCTGAAATTGTAATCGAAGCAACAGGTATTTTCAGGACAAAAGAAGCATGTATGAAGCATATAGAAGCAGGTGCAAAAAAAGTTATACTTACAGTACCTGCCAAAGGTGATATAGATGCAACTGTAGTGCTTGGTGTTAATGATGAGATTATTAAAGGAGATGAGAAGGTTATCTCCAATGCCTCCTGTACAACAAACTGTCTTGCCCCGATGGTAAAAGTTCTGAATGATTCATTTGGACTTGAAAAAGGTTTGATGACAACGGTTCATTCTTATACCAATGATCAGCGACTACTGGATCTTCCGCATAGCGACCTGAGAAGGGCAAGGTCAGCTGCTGTATCAATAATTCCGACTACCACGGGAGCAGCTAAAACAGTAACAAAAGTAATCCCCGAACTTAAGGGTAAACTTGACGGATTTGCTCTCCGCGTTCCTACTCCTGACGGATCAATCACAGACTTTGTAGCAATTATTAAGAAGGAAGCAACGGTGGAGGAGATTAATGCTGCTATGAAAAAAGCTGCTGATGGTCCAATGAAAGGAATACTGGAATACACTGAAGATCCGCTGGTATCAGCAGACATAGTTGGTAATCCGGCATCCTGTATTTATGACGGTTTATCTACAATGGTAATGGGAAACATGGTTAAAGCAGTCGGCTGGTATGATAACGAATGGGGTTACTCATGCCGCGTCGTCGACCTGGTAAAAAGAGTAGCAAAATAATTTTATATGGGAGACTGTCTTATAGGCTTGATGTCATTTCGGTCTAAGGGAAAAATTCTGAGATCTGGTAGGATTGCCCGATCGAAGATTTCCTCGAATTGACACACACCTCATAAGATAGCATCTCTTTTTTTATAAAATTTCAAATTCGGGAAATTTATGAATAAGCTTTCAATAGATAGTCTGAACCTTAAAGATAAGCGAGTGTTAGTAAGGGTTGATTTTAATGTGCCATTGGATGAAAACCAGAGAGTGACTGATGACAGAAGAATCAAGGCTTCACTTTCGACTATCAGGAAAATAATAAAAGACGGCGGAAAAGCTGTTTTGATGAGTCATCTTGGAAGACCTAAAGGGAAAGTAAAACCGGAATTCAGTCTTAAGCCTGCTGCAGAAAAACTTAGCGAGATGCTGCGACAGGAAGTAAAACTCGCGCCCGATTGCATAGGTGATGAGGTTAAACAAATGGTTGCCGGGATGAAGGACGGAGCGGTGATTCTTCTTGAGAACCTGAGATTCCATCCGGAAGAAGAAAAGAATGACAGCGCGTTTGCTGAAAAGCTCGCTGCACTCGGCGATGTTTATGTGAATGATGCTTTTGGAACAGCTCACCGCGCTCACGCTTCTACTGAAGGTGTTACTCACTTCATAAAAACCTGTGCTGCAGGATACCTTATGCAGAAGGAACTTGATTATCTTGGATCAGCACTTAGTTCCCCTGAAAGACCTTACTGCGCAATACTTGGCGGTGCGAAAATATCTGGGAAAATAGATGTAATAATGAATCTTTTTGATAAAGTTGATACATTGATAATCGGCGGCGGAATGGCGTTTACTTTCTTTAAGTCACAGGGTAAGGAGATCGGGAAATCGCTTCTTGAAGAAGAAAAGATTGATCTGGCCGGAGAAGTGCTGAAAAAAGCTGAAGACTCTAAAGTGAAATTCCTTCTTCCTGTTGATGTGGTAGTTGCTTCTGAATTTAAAAACGATTCTCCTTCGGAAACCGTGAAGGCCGACAGTATTCCCTCTGATAAAATGGGATTGGATATAGGGAATGAAACAATTAAATTGTTTACTGAAGTGATAATGAAATCAAAGACTATTGTATGGAATGGCCCTATGGGCGTTTTTGAGATGGATAATTTTGCTACAGGCACTTTCGCTGTTGCCCAAGCCCTGGCGGAAGCAACGGAAAAAGGTGCTGTAACGGTAATCGGAGGTGGGGACTCTGCGGCTGCTATTACAAAAGCAGGACTGGATGACAAAGTTTCTCATGTATCAACCGGCGGGGGAGCTTCACTTGAATTCCTCGAAGGTAAAACCCTTCCCGGTGTGGAAGCTCTTAGTGATTCAAAATAAATATGTTTGAAAATAAAGGAAATTTTAGTGAGTAATTATTATAGGCCCGGTGGATTCGGATTCAGTTTCTTTCCCCCGGTTATTAAAAATTTATTGATTATAAACGGAGTCGTATTTTTCCTGCAGCTTCTTATGCAGGGATTGACATTCCAGGGAGTTCCCGGTGCTTATTACCTCGACCACTGGTTTGCACTTAATCCTCTGGGTTATAACTTCCAGATATGGCAGCTTATAACGTACCAGTTTATGCATGGAGGATTTATGCATATACTGTTTAACATGTTTGCTCTCTGGATGTTTGGAATAGAAATTGAAAATATGTGGGGCTCTAAAAAATTCCTTATTTTTTATCTGATGTGCGGAGTTGCTGCCGGGATTACCCAGCTTATATTTCCTCCATTATTTAATGAGCAGTTAGCACCTACAATTGGTGCATCGGGTGCAATATTCGGAGTTCTTATTGCTTTTGCAATGGTTTTCCCAAATCGTCCCATTTATCTTTATTTTCTTATACCAATTAAAGCAAAATACCTGATTATAGGGTACATCCTGCTTGAGCTTTACGCTGTACCGCAGGGCGGCAGTGTTGCTCATCTCGCCCATCTTGGCGGAGCACTTGCAGGTTTTATTTATATAATGATTGATAAAAAGACAACACTTTCAATCGGGAATATTTTCCGGGGCTCATCGAAACCGAAACGACCCTACAATCCTTTCGGAGGAATTAAGGATGCCTTTAAGCATAAAGATGAAGATGTGCAGGAGGCCAGATATTATGAGGTAAAAGATGAGGATAAATCGGCTAAAGAGGAGATCACCCAGGAAGAAATTGACAAAATCCTCGATAAGATAAGTCAGTCGGGCTATCAGAATCTTAGCGATAAAGAGAAAAAGATACTTTTTGAAGCCAGTAAGAAGATGAAATAGATTCGAGGTATCTGATAATACAGAAAATAACCCATAGGATTGTAAAAGGAGTCATTCTCTTCTTTGTACTGCTTTTTTCGGTTTTGATGGTGTCCTGTTCTGATAAAGATGCTGATCATGAGAGATTTGTTGATGCTTATGTTGATATCAGGATTGCTGAGGATACTCTGAAAAATGATAGTACGGATACAGGGCGGTTGAAGGCTGAAATATTGAAACGGCATGGGCTTACTGAAGAGAAATACGAATCGGCATTTAAGTATTTTAATGAAAACCCGGAATTATGGGAGCAGTTTTATAATGAGGCTATTGCACGCGTTGATAGTCTGAAGAATCAGAAGAAGTAAACTTATATTTTGCCAGCGCTATCCTTAGCAGGGGATAGGATACCTCATTTTTTAATTTATCTTTCAGAATCCTGATATCATTGGTCCCCCTCGTGATTTCATTCATTATTTTTTTATAATCAATCTCACCAAAAAGTCTTTCTACGGCTATATCTGGTTCATATTCTATAATGGTCTCTATCTGCATTGAAATGACAGATTCAGAAAGTTTCCTCATAGAAGCTATTGCCGGCAGTCCGTATCCTTTTTTAAGAAGCTGGTATGTTTCCTGGATATTTGACGGCATCTCTTTCTGCGTGCTTTTGGTATCATTATCAAGAGATTTAACGGCTTCGATGAAATCATTCCCCGTTTTATTGAACATACGGTTTGTGAAACCCTTAACCAAAAGGATTTCCTCTTTTGATTTGGGACGGACACGTGCTACTTCACGTAAAACTTCGTCGGGACAAATTAAATAGGCTGACTGCAGAAATTTCCGTGATGCTTTGTTCCTGATTTCCCTGAGTAGATTAAATAATTCAAGATCCTTTTCATAGTTGGTCTCTACTGTGAAAGGAAGATCATCGTTTTCATCGACAAACAGATTCTCTTCTTCTTTAATCTTTAAAGCCGAACCTTCCATAGATAATTTTTTACGGGTTACAAGATCCTGGATGACTGTTTTGAGTTCATTAAGATCATAGTTTCGGCAGGATCCGAAAGTACCAATCCCGGTGAGACTTATGTCAGTTCCTTTTCCTTTCAGAACATTAAGGAGGAACGTCTTTGTGGTTTTGCCGTTTAGTATCCTGACTGTTCTCAGCACCAGCTCGGAAATATATTCTCTTACAGATTCAGGAATTTCCTCTTCCAGAGTGCATCTGTCGCATTTACCGCATTTGTAATCTTCAACATTTTCACCGAAATAGTTCAGGATATAACGGAACCTGCATTCTGTGGTGAAGACATATTCTACCATACGGTCAAGTTTATTCTGTGAATGGAGGTAGGCGTCATTTATTTTCTTAAAATTGATGGAAAGGCGTGTTTCCGGTATCCTGGGTGATGTAAGAATTACAGAATCGCTCGTAAGTGCTTTGCGGTACGTTACCACTCCGAGATTGTCAAGTGTTATGAGCGCCTGCTCAAGTTCAGGTTCAGTTAATTCAAGATAAGTTGTAAGGTCTGAAACAGAAAATTGCATAGGTGAGTTCATTGCCCGGCTTCCGTATTCCCGGAGCAGAAGCAGGATAGTTTCTTTAAGTGTGTTGACCGTAACCTTCTCAACAAACTTTCTCAGGTCGTCCTTATTCAGGTTAATTTGCAGTGTTGACCTTCTGGCATATTCCGACAGAAGTTTAAGGTAGCCGCCCTCTTCCAGGTACTTTAAAGCGGAATAAAGGAGTCCTTTGTTTAACTTTTTCTGTGTAAATGTTCCTATAAATTCAGGGTTAATAGGAATTTCTTTATCTGAGACATTACCCAGTGCAATCTTTCCATAATCACATACAGCATTGTAAACATCGTGTATAAATTTTTTATCGGGGTAGGAATTGGAAAGAAAATAATTTTGAATGGACAGATCCGGGTCATCGTGGAGCAGGAAAATTTGTGATTCTTGTCCGTCTCTTCCGGCTCTTCCTATTTCCTGGTAATAATTTTCAATAGAACCCGGAGTATTAAAATGGATGATCAGCCGGATATCTTTTTTATCGATGCCCATACCGAATGCATTGGTAGCACATATAACTTTTATCTCGTCGTTTATAAAAGCTTCCTGTATCCTCTTTCTTTCTTCCGGATGCATACCGGCATGGTATGCCGCGCTGCTGATGCGGTGAAGCAATAAGTATTCAGTGATCTCTTCCGTCTTCTTTCTTGAAGATGTATAAATAATAGCGGGGGTTTTATAAATAGATATAAGTTCGACACACTTTTCAAATTTATTTGCTCCCGGTATAACCTTAAGGTGAAGGTTGTCTCTTTCGAAACCCTTTACGAATATACCGGGATTTTTTAATGCCAGCTGTTTGACGATATCCTTTACCACTTCGGGAGTTGCAGTAGCGGTAAAAGCCGATATTTTTTTTATGGAGACAAAATCTGCGAACTCTCTGATCTTGCTATAGCTTGGGCGAAAATTATGTCCCCACTGACTGATACAATGTGCCTCATCGACAAAAAGGAAATTCGGATTTAACTTTTTTATCCTTTCAGCAAAAAGGATATTTCCCAGTCGTTCCGGAGCAACATACAGCAGTTTTGTTTTACCGTAGGAGATATCCTGCAGAACCGTTTCAGCTTCCCTGAAGCTCATTGTGCTGTTTATAAAAGCTGCAATTTTCTCCTCGCGGTTAAGGTTATCGACCTGGTCTTTCATTAGTGCGATAAGCGGAGAGATAACAATCGAGAAGTCATTAGAGATTATTGCAGGGATCTGGTAGCAGATCGATTTGCCTGCACCGGTAGGGAGTACAGCCAGTACATTATTCCCTTTAAGAATGGAAGTTATGATTTCCTCCTGTGCGGGACGAAATTTATTGTATGAAAAGTAGTTTGAGAGGGCTTCAGAGGGCGACATTAAAAGCAAAATTTATTTAAAAAGTTAGTACAAATAAAAAAATTATTTTTATAAATTGTAATGTAATTAATAATTATTGTCATATCGCTAAACCTGGTTAAGAAAAATATTAAATTCCTCCTGAAATCTTTACTAAAATATTACGCACAATCTACCATCCGAACAACTAAATATAAAAGGCTCCTTTTATGAAACTTTTTACTATTCTTTTCTCTTTCGTCCTGGTCCAGGCCGTTTTCTCACAGGTTGAGTACCGGAATCAGCAGCTTGAGAATACAGTATACAGTAATGCTCCTGATCAAATTAAGCATTCAAAGGCATTTATAAGAGAATGGCGCTTCTTTGAACAGCGGGCATATCCAAATAATTATATTCCGGCCGATGCCTATGAAAAGGCAATCGAGCAGCGCGATGCGCTTAGAGAAAGAAATAACTACGCGGATGGCGGGATAACATGGGTAAGTCTAGGACCTACGCCCGGTGCATATTTCAATTATGGAAAGATTTCCTCCAGGATCGTTTCGGGAACCTATAATCCTCTGGATCCTGATGTTATTTATATCGGTCCTGCTTACGGCGGGGTCTGGAAATCAACTGACGCAGGCGTTAACTGGGTGCCGTTAACAGACAACCAGGCCTCCATGTCGATGGGCGCCATTGTTCTTGATCCCGATAATCCCCAGATTATCTATGCAGGCACAGGTGAAGCAACATACAGCGGGGCTTCTTATTCGGGACTGGGTTTGTTGAAATCAACCGACGGCGGCGCCACGTGGACACGGATAACAACGGGACTGCCGGTTCATACCTATTTTTCACGAATAGTAATTCGTCCCGGCCATAATAATGAACTGCTTGCGGCATTGGGAACATCGGGGTTGTTTAGAAGCACCGACAGCGGGAACTCGTGGTCTGTTAAAGTCGGAGGGCGTTGTGATGAAGTAAGGTTCACGCCCTCTGGTGATTCCGCTTTTGTATCCGGCTCTGGAACAACCTTTAAACGCTCGATAGACGGAGGAAATAATTTCTCAACTTTCAGTTCAGGCTGGACTCTTGGTGAAAGAAATCATTTCGACTTCTGCTACTCCAACCCGGCTTATATGTACTCCGCTTCATATTCTTCATCATCGTTCAAGGTTTTTAAATCAACAGATTACGGTGTTACATTTGCCCAGCTTTCTCCTTCAACTGATTTTCAGGGCGGTCAAGCCTGGTACGATATGTATTGCAGGGTAAATCCCGATAATCCGGATGATGCTTATATTGGTACGATAGATGTTTACCGAACAACAAACGGGGGAACCTCATTTTCGAATATCACCAATGCATACAATAACGGACCGGTTCATCCTGATCAGCATTACCTCTTCTTTGATCCCCAGGATGCGAATACTTTCTACATCTGCAATGACGGCGGTATTTATAAAACAACAAATAACGGCAGCGCTTTTACTAATATGAATCAGAACCTGACGCTGACTCAGTTTTACCGTATTGCAACCAGTCCCTTTGACTCCGGCAGAATTCTGGGAGGTACGCAGGATAACGGAACCCAACAGACTTTTTCTACACTTTCCTGGGCCGCCGCGTTTGGCGGTGACGGTGGTGAGGTAGCTTTTAATCCATTTGATCAAAACTTTATTATCGGTGAAACACAGAACGGCGGTTTAACCAGGACAAGCAACAACGGCAATAACTGGAACTATAATTCGATGGGCGGAATCGACCAGAATGAAAATGTTGTTTGGGTTGCCCCAATCATTCATCATCCCGATGTTTCCGGTATATACTATGTAGCGCGTCAGAGATTATACAAGTCGACTAATAATGGTGCCAGCTGGACTGCCATTTCAGGAAATATTAACGGCAGCAGCGCGGTTAGTGAACTCGCAATAAGTAAGTCGAACCCTTCTGTTATGCTCGCTTCATCGGGGAGCAAAATATTCTCTTCAAATGACGGCGGGACTTCATGGACAAATATCAGCGCGGGATTGCCTAACAAGACAATCTCATCTATTTATGTCCATCCCAATGATGAACATTTCTTCATCGTGTCGTTTTTCGGACTCGGCGGTTCAAAGATTTATACAACCGTTGACAGTGGTGCCGACTGGAAAGATATAAACGGTGATCTGCCTGATACTCCGGTTAATGATGTTCTCATCTATACCGAGGATAATTCACATCCGAAAACTTATTTTGCCGCTACCGATATCGGTGTGTTCCTTACTCAGAATGATGGTGTGAATTGGGTAGAACTGGCAGATGGTATTCCGAACACCCTCGTTATGCATCTCGATTATTCACCTCAAACCCACACACTGAGAGCTGGTACACACGGCAGAGGCGTATATGAAGCTGTTATTGATTTTTATCTTCCTGTTGAACTGGCTTCTTTCAGTGCATCAATTTCGCAGAACAACGTAGATCTTAACTGGGTAACCTCGACCGAAACTAACAACAGGGGATTTGAAGTTGAAAGAAAGCTTAAAAATCAGGACTGGATGACCATCGGGTATGTAAATGGAAACGGTACTACCAGCAAGAAACATTCATATGGATTTACTGATGATGGCATGAACGAAAGTTACGAAGGACGCGTGCTTTACAGATTGAAACAGCTCGATTTTGATGGTACGTATAAATACTCCAACCAGGTTTCTGCAGATTTCGATTTCGTTCCTGACCAGGTAACACTGGCCCAGAATTATCCTAATCCCTTTAACCCGGCTACAACTATAAAGTATTCAATCCCTGTTGAAGCCAATGTTACACTAGCCATCTTCAATTCGCTCGGCGAAAAAGTAACTGAGCTTGTTAATTCTGTTCAGGCTTCCGGAAATTACCAGGTAACCTGGAACGCAATAGATTTTGCATCAGGAATTTATTTCTATACACTCGAAGTTTCCGATATGCAGAATCATGGTCTGTTTAAAGACAGCCGAAAAATCGTTCTTGTAAAATAGATTTTCGGGTTTGTCTGTTATTATTTTGGGTAGGTATTTTAAGGCGGAATCTGAATTGATTCTCAGATTCCACCTTTTTTTTCTGCCTGGAACGGAGGGGGCCAGTTGCTGATGGCAGCTCTTAAGCAGTACACGCTTCATTTGGGCTATAGAGCGTTAATCAAAATTTATCGATCTCATCCCGACTATCTTCCGGCTCAAACCCCAACAGACCTCCAACCTGAAACTCTGGCATAATTCGGGTTGAATCCTGTACATCCTGCCTTCTGCGGACATTTTTGCCACAGTAGTCGTGACAGCATTATCCTTTTGCAACATCTGTATCCGATACCACTTATTCCCACAGAGAACATCTATTTGTCGCTCTTTACCAGCAAATAAACAAGTTCAAACTAATCCCGGAGGGTTTAACCTTTGGAGCATTCAATTGCATCACCTGATAACTTAAACCCCCGTTGATTGAACATCTGATATAGTATGTGGAAAATATTAACAAATGCACCCTTTCTGAATCTAAATTATAGTTAATAATATAAATAATTGGTCTAATTTGAGCCCCCTGTTAAGAGATCATATCAATTTTAGTTAAATTTAAACCATTGAATTTTAACAATTAACAGAAATTATGCCGATTATCGAGACAAGGGAACTTACGAAGTTCTATTCATCTGGAGCTAAAAAAGTTCTTGCCTTATCCGGGCTTAATCTTTCAATTGAGCAGGGAACAATATTCGGTCTTCTGGGCCCTAATGGAGCAGGTAAAACTACCCTGATAAAAATTCTACTAAGTATAACCTTCCCGACATCGGGAGAGGCTTATATGCTGCACCATAGTCTTTTAGATTATAATATTAAAAAGAAAATCGGCTACCTGCCGGAGAATCACCGCTATCCGAGCTACCTTACCGGGGGAGATGTACTGAAATTCTTCGGGAAACTCAGCGGACTCGAGGGCATCTCTCTGGATAAAAAAATTGATGAACTGCTTGAATTGATGAAGCTCTCAAAATGGAAAAAAGTTAAGGTTAAAACTTATTCCAAGGGAATGATGCAGAGGCTTGGCCTTGCCCAGGCAATGCTGAATGATCCGCAGCTAATATTCCTTGATGAGCCTACCGACGGAGTCGACCCGATCGGCAGGAAAGAGATCAGGGATATTCTGCTTGAGCTTAAAGGGCAGTCAAAAACGATATTTCTGAATAGTCACCTTTTATCCGAAGTTGAACTAATTACAGACCGTGTTGCGATCCTGAATAAAGGAAAGCTGCTGAGGGAGGGAACTGTACAGGAATTGACTGAGAAGAAAGAGGAATACAGGCTGACTATTGAACCCGGCTCCGCTTTCACCATCCCCGAAAATTACAACGGCGTTATTGTGAATCCTCTTAACGACACTTCATATGTGATTAAAGCTTCTGACACAATACAGCTGAATACTTTTATTGATTACATCAGAGAAAATAATGTTTTGATATCCGGTATTATCAAAGAGAAAAGTACTCTCGAGGATATGTTTATCTCCCTTATAAAAGAGTCGGAAACGGAGCATTCGATATGAAAAATATATACCTGATGACTCTTTTCACACTGAAAGAAGCTATGGCCAGGAAGGTATTCCTATTCTTTATCGGGGTATCAGTTCTTGCAATTATTATTACCGCACTTATTTTCAGTCTTGTTGATACCCAGTCGATTATTTCCGGCCTTAAGAATAAAACAGGGAACGATTTACTTGTAAGGAACATCGTCTCTACTCTTGAAATAATGATTATATCGCCGCTGGCAGGATTAGGACTGCTGCTCGCAATATTCTCAAGTTCTAGCTTTGTCCCTAATATGCTTGAGAAGGGTAACATTGACCTTCTGCTCAGCAAGCCGATTTCAAGGCAGCAGCTTTTATGGGGAAAGTATACCGGTGGTTTACTTGTTGTACTGTTAAATATCGGATTTCTTGTGATCGGAATATGGCTGATTATTGCTCTTAAATTCTCGTTCTGGGATCCGACGTTTTTATGGTCGATCCTTATCATAACTTTTGCATTTGCGGTTTTATACTCGCTCATTGTTTTGTGCGGTGTACTTACGAGAGGTTCAATGCTCGGAATGATGCTTGCGTATTTCATCATCCTGATACTTAGTCCAGTACTTGCCCTTGCTAACAGCAGCGCCGACATCTTTTTCAAAAGTGACGTGGTTAAAGTTATAGTTAAAGGCATTTATTACTTTATTCCTAAAACATCAGAGTTGATGGGCGCCATGATCGCAAACCTTGCGACCGGAAAAGGCATTGAAGACTTTCAGCCTTTAATAAGCTCATTCTTATTTTTAGTTTTGATGATGATATTAAGCATAATTACTTTCAGGAAAAAAGATTTTTAGAAATGTTTCGGTACCTGGTAATATTACCATTACTTTTTCTTTGTGCTGCCTGCGGGACTAAAACCAAAACCGACAGCATAACTTCATCTCAATGGGAGCTCTTCGATTTTCTGCCTTCTGATACAGAATATCTTTTTTATGCTGATCTGAGTGAAATAAGGAAGGCCAAAAACGGCGAAGAAAATTTTCTGACTTCATTACCGGAGAAACCATCCAACGCATGGCTGAAGAAATTTGAGAGTGAAACCGGTACCGGAATAAGCAAAGGAATTAAAGAAGTTGTTATCGCGAATACCCAGGAAGACGAAGCTATTCTTCTGGTGCGGTTTGATAAGAATTATGACAGGGTAAAAAGTTATTTCAAAAATAGTGTTGATTTTAAGAGTACCGACAAGCCGGATGTATTTTCGATAACCAGCAAACCTGAAGCCCGGGTATATTTTCCGGGCAAAAATATGATGGTGGTTTCCAGCAAGGAAGATTACGCTGTTTCACAGCAGGGTTTGAAAGGCGTAACTCTCAGGCGAAACGAAAAGTTTATTTCAATAATAAAGAACATAAAAGAGAAACACAGTCTCTGGATGGCAACTGATAAGGGCTCTTTTGCTGCAGGTATTTTTGACCGTGTGGCCGGAAAAGATTCGAAGCTCCTTTCTCCTGAAATAATGTCTTCCATTGATGATTTTACCATCTCTGCGGAATTCGACAAAGGAACAGAAATAGAATCAGTACTTGGATGCAGCAGTGCAGGAAATGCATATCTGCTGGCTTCTGCCGTTAAAGGAGCAATCGCGATGAACATCCTTTCACAGAAAAATTACAGGCTGGGACAAATTCTCGATAAGATGGACGTAAACAGGGAAGGGAACCTGATCCGTTTTAATCTTAAGCTTTCAGGGGAAGAACTGGATGATATTCAACAATTAACAAAACTTGAAAAACCGGGTAAAAAATCTAAAGGTAAATTATGGTAGAAGAGAATCTGAAACTTGAAGACCTGCTCAGCAGGACAAAAAACTATGATAAAACTGAAAGAATAGATCACGTTACAATCATAGGCGCCGGCGTTATGGGACAGGGAATTGCTCAGACTATAGCAGCTGCGGGAATAGATGTAAGATTAATAGAAAAGAATAAAGACTATCTTGAAAAAGCTAAAGCTGCGCTTTCCGAATCCCTCGACAGGGAAATAAAGAGATGGTCCCTTACTCAGTCGGAAAAGAAATCAATACTTTCCAGGATTTCCTGGAATCTGGACTACGAAAAAATAGAGGAAACAGATCTTCTCGTGGAAGCTGTTGATGAAGACTTTGAATTGAAAAAAGAGATATTCAAGCAGCTTGATGATCTTGTGAAGAAAGAGACGATTTTTGTTTCGAATACTTCAACTCTTAGTCTGACCAAGCTGGCAGAGAGTACAAGCAGGGCCGACAGGGTAATCGGGATGCATTTCCTGCATCCAGTTCCTAAAGTCCCTCTTGTAGAACTTGTAAAATGCCTTCATACTTCAAATTTGACCGTTGAGATAATAAAAGAATTTGCTGCCAAAATAGGTAAGACACCTGTTGAGGTCTACGAATATCCGGGTTTTGTTACGACCCGCGCAATCGTACCCCTGCTCAACGAGGCAATGTACATACTGCTTGAAGGAGTTGCCACTGCAAGAGATATAGATACAGCGATGAAGCTGGGCTATAACTTTGCATACGGGCCACTTGAAATGGCCGATATGATGGGACTGGATGAAGTGCTTGCATGGATGGAGACTCTATGGAAAACTCTCGGTGAACCGCGTTACCGCGCTTGCCCCATCTTAAGAAAGCTTGTAAGAGAGAGAAAACTCGGCAAGAAAACCGGGGAGGGCTTTTATAAGTATGATAATAACGGAAGAATTATTTCCGAATAACTTTTATAAAATCTAGCGGGAAAATCAAAATGAAGATATTAGTTCTTAACTGTGGAAGCTCATCAATAAAATACCAGTTTATTGATACAGATAAACAGACAGCACTTGCTAAAGGCATAGTGGAACGAATTGGTATGAGCAGTGCTGTTCTGACGCACCAGAGATATGACGGTGACCAGATAAAGATTGTAGGTGAAATTCTTGATCATGCAATAGGAATTGAATATGTGCTTGGGGTGATGCTCAGTAAAAATCATGGTGTAATAGATGATAAAAGAGATATTGAGGCTGTAGGGCACAGAGTTGTTCATGGAGGTGAAACGTTCTCTGATTCGGTACTGATAACTGATGAGGTTATGCAGGTTCTCCAGGAAAATATTGAGCTTGCCCCGCTTCATAATCCACCAAACATTAAGGGTATTCAGGCAGTCAAAAGAATTCTGCCCGATACACCGCAATGCAGTGTTTTCGATACCGCCTTCCATACTAAAATGCCGCCCAAGGCATACCTTTACGGGATACCGTATGAACTCTATAAGAAATACAAGATAAGACGATACGGTTTCCATGGAACTTCACATTATTTTGTTTCAAACAGGGCATCTGAAATTTTGGGGAAGAATCTCAGCGAATTGAAGATAATAACCGCCCATCTCGGTAACGGGTGCAGCATGGCCGCTATTGATAAAGGTAAATCCGTAGATACTACGATGGGATTTACTCCACTGGAAGGACTTTTAATGGGCACCCGCAGCGGCGATCTTGATCCTTCATTGATTCTCTATATTATGGGCAAAGAGGGTCTTTCTCTCAGTGAGGCCGGAACTTTGCTGAATAAGCACAGCGGATTAATAGGTATCAGCGGTGAAAGCAGTGATATGCGCGAGATTCAGGATGCAATGAAAGAAGGGCAAAAAAGAGCGGGGTATGCTTTCGATATTTTCTGCTACAGGATAAAAAAATATATCGGTGCCTATGCTGCTGCAATGGGCGGACTGGATGCCCTTGTATTCACAGGCGGAATTGGTGAAAATTCGTCAATGGTTCGGGAAACTGTCTGCAGTAATCTCGACTTCCTGGGCGTAAATATCGATACGTCACGGAATAACAAACATGAGGAAATAATCTCATCCAATGAGTCACGTGTTAAAGTAATGAGAATACCGACTAATGAAGAACTGGTTATTGCTCTGGATACTGCTCAAATAGTGAGTGAGATGAATCTTCAGCCGGCAAAGTAAATTACGGGATGTGAGCTGTTGATTCGGAATTTCTTCAAAAACTCTGGCCTTACTGGAGGCGATCGGGTCTGTTTTATTCAATTAATTATTTGAATTACTGCAAATATTTTCTTATTCATTAAATTCCTCAATTTAATTTTTTAGCGGGAAATTTTATGAATCTAGGAATAAAAGGAAAAACGGCGCTTATAACTGCTTCAAGCAAAGGAATCGGAAAATCGATTGCAGAAGGCTTTGCCGCAGAAGGCTGCAAAGTGGCAGTCTGTGCCCGAAGCAAAGGCGAACTTCTCGAACTCTCAAATGATATCAGGAGACGGTACGGAATAGATGCTGTCTGGTGTATCTGTGATATAAATAAGCCGAAGGAAATTGAGAGTACCGTGGAGGCTGTTCACAAAGAGCTTGGCCCTATCGATATTCTTGTTAATAACTGCGGTGGCCCCCCATCGGGATATTTCAATGAATTCTCTGACAGGAACTGGCAGAACTCCTTCGATCAGGTGATTATGAGTGCAGTTAGGTTTATACGTCTTGCTATCCCTGATATGATATCAAATGAATGGGGACGTATTATCAATATTACCTCGATTACTGTGAAACAGCCGATTGAAAATCTGGTTCTTTCAAACTCATTGAGAACAGGCGTCACGGGACTTGCAAAAACGCTTAGTACAGAATATGCTAAGTATAACATTACAGTTAATAATGTGGCTCCTGGTTATACATTAACAAACCGTTTGTATGATCTGTCTGTTGCCAAAGCAAAAAAAGAAAAGGTATCACACGAGGAAATTCTGACTGCAATGGCGAAGGATACACCGGCAAACAGATTGGCGGCTCCCGAAGAAATTGCTTCTGCAGTACTCTTTCTTGCCTCGAAAAAAGCGTCTTATATTACAGGTGTTACTCTTAACGTTGATGGTGGTTTAAATAAAGGAATGTTCTGATATATCGTAGTATTCCGGAAAGCGATTGAACTGATGAAGAAGGAAGTGGAACTTGTAATATTACCTGGTGATATCTTTGACAGGGAAGTGCTTTACCAGCAGGCAGCAATTAAATTAAAACTGTCCAGGGAAGAGATAAATGCTGTCGTTCCTGTAAGGAGATCGGTCGATGCACGCAGCAGGGAACCTGTATTCAAAGTCCTTGTTAAGATATATGTGAATGAATCTCCCGAAGAGATCCGGCCTCAAAAGGAATATAAACCTGTACGTGGAGATAAACAGGTTCTTGTTGTGGGGTCAGGTCCCGCAGGACTTTTTGCATCTTTGAAACTTATCGAGCTTGGGATTAAGCCGGTCATACTTGAAAGAGGGAAGGATGTTCAGAGCAGAAGAAGAGATTTAAGGGCTATCCAGCAGCTTCATAAGGTGAATCCTGACTCAAATTATTGCTTCGGCGAAGGAGGGGCAGGTACCTATAGTGACGGCAAACTTTATACGCGGGCAACTAAAAGGGGAGACGTTGGCGGAATGCTTAATATTCTGGTTATGCATGGCGCAGCTGAGGATATCCTGATAGACTCCCATCCGCATATCGGTTCAAACAAACTTCCTGAAGTCGTTAAATCAATCAGAGAAACAATTATTGAGAACGGCGGGGAGATTCATTTTGGGTCGAAACTGACTGATCTTTTATTAAAGGATGGACGTATTTCAGGTGCTGTGATAAATGATGAAGAAGAGATTTCAGGCGATGCGTTGATCCTTGCAACCGGTCATTCAGCAAGGGACATTTATTATCTTCTTCACAGGAAGGACCTGGCGCTGGAGCCTAAACCCTTTGCAATGGGAGTGAGAATTGAGCATCCTCAGAGCATGATAAATGAGATGCAGTATCACACAAAGAGTAAGCATGAAAATCTGCCTGCTGCGCCGTATACCTTATCCTGCCAGGTTGAGGATAAGGGGATATATTCATTTTGTATGTGTCCCGGTGGTATAATTGTTCCTGCCGCCACCTCTCCGGGTGAAATTGTAGTCAATGGAATGTCATTATCAAAAAGGGATTCCCCTTTTGCTAATTCAGGTTTCGTCGTAACCATAGGCGAAAATGACTGGAAAGATATTGATGCGGAAGAACCTTTTAAGGGACTTGAGCTTCAGCATCAGCTTGAGATCAAATGCTTTGAACTTGCGGGGAAAACTCAGAGCGCGCCTGCACAAAGGGTGACGGATTTTCTGGCAGGGAAGCTTTCTCAATCGCTGCCCCCCTCTTCATATATTCCCGGACTTACTTCTTCAGAACTTCATAAAGAGCTCCCTGATTTCGTGACCAGGTATCTGAAAGTGGCTCTTCATATTTTCAATAAGAAGATGCGCGGTTATGTTACTGAAGAAGCTATACTTGTTGCTGCTGAGAGCAGAACAAGCTCGCCAATGCGCATTCCCCGTGACAGGACAACTATGATGCATACGGGAGCACGAGGATTGTTCCCTTCAGGCGAGGGAGCAGGCTATGCAGGCGGTATCGTATCTGCAGCCCTCGATGGAGAAAACTGTGCTGAAGCCGCCGTTTCCTATATAAATAACCAGCCTTAAACACCTTGAGTGTGAATGTCACCTAACCTACGAGATAATGATAATTTATTTCAAATAAAGAATTTTCAGTACTTTGAAGTAAGTCTGATTCGAAACTTCTGATTCTGCCCGCATTGAAACGTAGTAGATTCCTGAAGCAAACCTTGAAGCGTTCCAGACCTTCTCATAAGTTCCTCTCGCTGTTTCCCCATCCGAAAGTTGTTCGATAACCTCACCTAAATTATTTATAATAGATAACTTAACCTTACTTTGCTCAGGGACGTTAAACCGTATTTTTGTTGAAGGATTAAAAGGGTTCGGGTAATTCTGATCAAGGTAGTATCCTAAAGATTTTATATTTAAATCCAGCATTACTGTGCGGGAGTACGTATACGTTCCATCGTAATCTACCTGCTTCAAACGGTACTCCACTATTCCCCGGTAACTTTCATTAGTGAAATCATCTGTATAACTGTAGGTGCTCCGTTTCGAAGTTGTACCATTTCCCTTTATAAAATCGATCTCAGCCCAATTATGCCCGAAACTACGCTCGACAGCATATCCTTTATTGTTCGTTTCTGTGGCTGCCATCCAGCTAAGTGTTACCTTGCTCCCAGACACCTGGCCTGAAAAGGAAACCAGGTTAACAGGCACCTGTGTAATCATTATTTCAGCTTCATTACTGTAATTAGAAACAGCTGAGTCATTATAAGCTATTACTCTATAAGTATAAGTGGTTATTCCTGAAACATTATCCGAAAAAGATGTCTCATTGGCATTAACCGTTCCTACATCGGAAAAGATATTGGTGCTGTCTTTCCGCTGGATCCGGAACCCGGTTTCATTATCTGAATTATCCTCCCAGGTTAAATCAACAGATCCGGTTCCTCCTGTTGCAGCCAGCAGGTTAGTAGGTGCTGATAGAGCTGACTGGAATTCATAAATTTTCCCGTTTGAGCAGCAGATATATAATTCGTTATTCATATCTGTGCCGAAGGATAGTATAGAACCAGAAGCTGTACCTATAAGGTTATTTGAAAGATTAACGCCGCTGAAATCCAGGCTCCATACACTCCGTGAACAATAGTCGCCGTAAACGTATGTTCCTGTTAATTCGGGTCTTCTGTGTCCCCTGTAAACGAATCCTCCGGTTATTGAACATCCATTGGAGTGACTATATTCCCAAATGGGGAAAAGGTAATCCGTTCCAGTACAGCCGCTCATATTATACTCATGATTACCTTCATAGCATCTCCAGCCGTAATTTCCGCCGCTGGTAATTGTGTCAATTTCCTCCCAGGCACCCTGACCAACGTCCCCGCACCATAGTTTGCTGGTAGCCTGATCAAAGCTGAAGCGCCAGGGATTTCTCATTCCATATGAATAAAGTTCTTCTCTCCATCCCTGAGTATTCCCGGCAAAAGGATTATTGGATGGTATTCCGTAGTTCAATCCTCCTGAAGGATTATCGACATCAATTCTTAAAATTTTCCCGAGAAGAACCTCGAGGTTCTGTGCATTATTATTAGGATCGCCGGCGGAGCCTCCATCTCCCATTCCAATATATAAATAATCATCGGGTCCGAAGCTCACCCTGCCTCCGTTATGATTAGAATAGGGCTGGTCTATTTCAAGGAGTATAAGTTCGCTTGAAGCATCAGCGGAATCAGGATCAGCGGTTACCTGGAATCTTGAAATGTGCGTTCTCAGAGGATTAGGCGTAGTATAATCCACATAGAAATAACCGTTTGAAGCAAAGTCGGGATGAAAAGCCAGTCCAAGCAAACCAGTCTCTCCTCCGCTCGTTACTCTGTCGCTTATATCAAGGAAAGTTTTGACTTCGGTCGTATTACTGTTATTCTCAAATACTTTAATTATTCCTGACTGTTCGAGCACAAAAATTCTGTCAGTACCGTCAGTAGCATATTGAAGATCAACAGGATTTGTAAAAGTCAGGTTTGGAAACGCTTCCTGAAGAGTGAGTTGCGCTTTTATGTTCTTCCCCGAAAATATTAGTAATACCGCAAAAAGTAAAAGAACTTTTTTATTCACCTTTGCCTCTTTTCTTTATTTTGTTTTTCTGCCTGGTTTTTTTACTTCAGGCTGCTTCTTAATCGGTCTGGTTGTTTCCATTTTGTAAGTTTTCAATTCATCCTTAAGATCGTTGAACCGATAACCTTTTAAAGCTGCGAGCTCTTTAAGGAGGTTGAAGTACTTGTGTGACTTTTTCAGCTGGTCGAGAAGGAACTTTTCTGATGCAGCAGTACTGCTCTCTTTTTCAGTGCTTTTTGCAGTTCTTCTTTTTTTCTTCTCATCGTATTTAAGAGGTGAAGTCATATTATATAGTGTAAACAGATAATCGAGAACTATTTCATATTTTTCTTTATTGAAAAAGACAATGTCCTGGTGTTCATGTACATCAATAAAATTCCTGAACTCGTCACTCTCCATAAGTCCGTTTATGTATTTTGTTCCATCCGGGGAAAATGAAGCTTTACCCGACCGGGAACCTGAAGTATTCGCATTGAGGAGATCATGTTCTTCGGCCCATTTAGATGCGGTATTACCTTCTGATAAGACTCTCACCAGGTCGTATTCATTAAATCCATTAAACTGATCAGGCGAAAGCTGTTTCAGCTTTGAAGGAACAACTCTGTCTAAAAGAAACCTTCGGAAGAAGTTTTTATCGGCTCCCGCCGCGGGTTTACCGGTCTGTAATTCTTTCAGAAGAAAAGAGGCAGCAATTATGTTTTTGCTGTTATCGGCCGATCCGTTTCCATTCAAGTAAACCAGGTTCTTTCTGGCTTCTTCAAACCAGACTATTTTCCTTTTCGATTCGCTTTTCTTATTTATAAATCCGTTAAAGGTATTTGCTGATCTGAATTTTGATTCAAGATCTTTTTGCACTTTGGATTTATCAAGAGGCACGTCATTGAGCCTGTTGATCTCATCGATGGCATTATTAAGATCTGACTGAAACCGGCTGCTCAATCCTTTCTCACTTTCTTCAAATATCTCTGTCTTTATTTCTTTGAACAGCATTGGTTCAAGCAGTGAAGAGAGAGCCTTGTGCAGGGCTGCGAGTGTAAGTTCGCGTTTCGTATCCTCGATGGAATAAGCTCCTTCACCATGAAGGTATTCGTTAAGCGCCGCATAAGTTCCATCAGTATCGTAAACTTCCCGGAAATCAAGAAGCACAGCGTATTCGTATCCCCTGAGATAGAAGTACCTTCCGAAATTGAAAATATCCCGTCCGGGTACTATATATTCAAACTTGGTATGATAATCTCTGAAAATATAATACACATTATAATCGGATTTAAGATCCAGTGCTTCGGCAAGTGACTTACTTCTTTTGCCCTCCAAAACAGCTTTCTCAACCGAATATTTTACAGTACCGCTGCATTCCTTGTAGGAATTATTGTAAAGTATCAACGCCCTTTCGCTTCCGCTCCTGTTGGCATAGGCAAAGACGGATTCGTTAACATTTCCCGAATCATCGACGAAATCGAAGAACTCAAAATTCTCAACCTGGCTGAAGAGATACCGTTTCTGCATCAGCGGGAAGATCTGATCTTCATGGGTCCTCATCAGGTTATCATCAACAAACTCATTATAATACGCCCGCTTATATTCCATACCGTACTTTTCAGCGAAACCTTCGACTTGTCCATGACCAAACATCGGGAGGCCGGGCATAGTTATTAAGGTAACACAAACACCGAAATACTTATCGCCTTTACCGAACTGGTTAACTGCGGTTTCCTCATCGGGATTGCTCATAAAATTAACATAACGTTTTAAGATTTCGGGATTAAAGTCCAGTGTATTCTTAACAAGAAGGCGGTACTTCTCATTTTCCTCTTTCATCATCATATGCATAAATGCACTGTTATAGACCCGGTGCATTCCCAGGGTTCTGACAAAATAACCTTCCATCAGCCAGAATGCTTCAGCCAGCAGGAGAGTGTCGGGCATCTCCTCATTCATTCTGTCTACAACCTCGCGCCAGAATTCATTCGGCATCTCATTATCAAACTGTTCCCGTGTCATTGCATAATCGGCTCTCGAAGGTACATCTCCCGCTGTTCCCGGAACCGGGTACCACAACCGCTGGTAGTGCTTCTTGGAAAGAGTCATTGCAGCATCAAATCGTATAATTGGAAACATTCCAGCCACATGCTTGATTGTCTGATAAAGCGATTCCCTTACCTCGGGTATAAGCAGATTAAGCTGGGCCGTATCATTCCAGGGCATATTTGTTCCGTCGTTTCCGTGGTAGATATATTTTGTATCTCCCGTAGAATTATCAACTCTCTGGAAAACAACTGCAGCATCAGAGCGTGAATAATATTTATCCTCAATCCTCACCGATACCCTGTCGTCATCGGAGAGGTCGGGTCCGTAAAATGAATATGAAGGGTAGGGAGGTTCATTCCGCTGGACAAAGTAATACGGTTTTTCAATCACCCACTTTGAAAAGATGCCGGTATGATTAGGAACCATATCGCTTGCCATCCGTATACCTCTCCGTGCGGCTCTTTCCTTAAGGTTATAAAAGGCTTCCTCCCCTCCGATATCTCTTGCTATTATATAGTCATATAATGAATACGCTGAAGATACTGCTTCAGGGTTTCCTGTCAGATGCTTTATTTTACGGGAAGCTGCACTCCTCTCCCATACACCAATAAGCCAGAGCGCTGTAAAATTCCACCTTGCAAGCTGGTCAAGTTCTTCATCCGGGATCTGGTCAAGCCTGGTAATAGATCTTTTGTATTTCTTCGAAAGCTGGTCTAGCCAAACATGAGTATTTTTAGCCAGCATAACTACGCGCGGCATCCATTCAATATCAGCTGTGAATTTTTCATACTCAGCCTGGTAATATTTCATTTCGTCGGACGTAAGGTGTTCGCCGGCTTCCAGCCTTGCTTTCAGATTCCTGAAATATTCTTCATCAAATTCATAAGAAGGAACGGGGGGGGTACCTTTTTCTCCGCCTCCGTGCTGAATGAAAAGTTTATAATCTTCATGAATCAGATCTTTGCCTCCTAGCAGTCTCTTCCCGAATTTATCATATACAAATACACCCCATTCCTTCATGATAAAATCAAGCTGGCCTTCAAGGTTATTGGGATTATCGACTATAGGTTTTCTAAGAAACTGCAGCAGAGGAAGATTTTCTTTCCCAAGAGTTTTTTCTGTAATGAAGAATTTTTCTGTTTCATCAAGAAATGCGGGATATTTTGTCTTTGAAGCCAGCGGTTTATCGGTATACAGGTCTGAGAGATTTGATGCCGCTGGATTGTTATTCTGTAGATGAAGCAGTATTATTTCTTCAACGAGAATCTCGCGGTTTGATTTGTTCCCGGTGGTTCCGATCAAATAATCCTCAGCTCCAATATTTCCTTTATATACGTCAAGAGGGGGGAAGTCTTTTATAAAGTTAAGCAGCACCTTCTCTGTTTCTTCGGCAGTGATATTTTCTTTAAGATGTTTAAGCGTTCTTGTAAACACCCCGGGATTTATGTTTTCTTCGTAGTACCCAAGCAGGAAGTGGAAAATCTCGTGAATGAGTCCCATGGCGTTTATTTGGCCCGGTGTCGTAAGGTTATGATGACGATTATCATCTTTCTTTATCCGGTTAATTTTATCCGCCAGTTTCCTTGCCTGGGAAAAATCACCTACAATCAGGTCACCGGTGAGACTGAACAGGTTCTCTTCCAGTTTATATTTCTTCCTTGCGTCTGCCGAAGTGTGAAATTCGAATGTTATATTTTTTCTGGTATTACTAAAAAGTTTTTTCATATAGTTAAAATTGAAATTTGCTCGTTTAATCTTAATAAAATATAAAATATCCTTATAGATTAAAAGTAATACTGATCTGGTTCACAGTTTGAAGAATTTTGCGGAAGAAATATCAAACAGGATGGTAAGCGCAGCTGGAGCCTACCCATGTTTTGTTTTTATTGAAATCCACTCCCATCATTTTTCCTTTGCTCATCCGTACCAGGTTGTTAACAAGGACCGGCGTATCCTGCCATAGGAACATCATCCGGATCTCGATTTTGGATAACTCATCGCCGGGAGTCACGATAACCGGTGCATATTCCACTTTTCTTTGAAGAATATAGTTTTCCCTGTCTTTTATTTTGTCAAGCAGCTCACGGGTAACATCAACTATTACCCCAAATCCTGCGAATGAGAATAAGGGTTTAAGAACGTAATCACTTAAATTGTCAGGATATTGTTCAAGTTTGTTAAGGTAATAGCAATCAGGTACATACTTACTTTTTAGCAGCGGGAGCGAATACTTACTGATTTTGAAGAACCAGTTTGGATGTCCCGCCCATCTTACATTCAGGTCTTGAGTCAAATCAAAGTTGTAGTGTATGTTCTTTCGCTTCAGTTCATCAAAAATTACCCGGTTATAAATTTTGTTTACAGGAATCAGCCGGCTGCCGTCCTTATAAAATAATGATTTCCCTTCCTGTTTTACTTCCGAAATATCCACGGTCCTTACTCCAAAAAATTTCTCTGTTGCAGCGAAGTCAATACGCGTTTTCTGCTTCTCCGGTTCTATCTCCATCAGTATAACGTTCTCAGGGTCTTCTTCACCAACTATAGAATCCCTCAGCATCTTAAAGTATGTCGTTTCTTCAAGACCGTTAAAATAAACCGTAAACCCTGGTGGGATTTCAAAATGCTTTCTGAGTATGTGTTCATAGTACGCCTGGTACGTATATACGGTCGGAAAACCCTGGAGTTCTATTAAGGAAGGAATAAATTTTCCATGGCCGTTAGTACAGACTGCAAAATCTATAGAAAGAAAAAGAGGGTGATCATCTTCGCCGGGCACTGATAGTCCCTGAGGAATTGCTGACTGCGAGCGCGACTTAAACTCATCTGTTTTTAACTGCTGTACAATCCCGTCAGAAGCTTTAATTATTTCATCTGTGAATTCTTTTGTGAGGAAGACAGGGGTCTCTGATATTCTGAAATCAGCAGGATATCGTAAGCCGCTGTTTATATCCTGAATGAATTTATCATACTTTTCCCCGGAAAAAGCTGCATTGAATTCTTTTCTTAATTCGGGAATCATACGTCCGGTTAAACTGAATAAGTTGAGGTTAGTTCTTTCATTGCATTGTTTATAAAGCCCGGCAGGATGATCTGCCGCGTAAGCTTCACCTTGTCTTCATCATTGAGCCAGCCTAGCATCTCTTCATATTTGCCGGGACCAAATATGTCTTCCACCTGCTTCCTGCGTTCTTCCTGCCTGAAATGATAAAGCATACTTTCAGGATCAGCTTCCGGATGAAATTGTGTCCCGACTATCTCATTCGATATTCTCACTGCCGTAAATGCTCTGTTATTCTTTACTTCCTTTGCCTGTATTTCATATGAAAGAATTTTCGCTCCAAGTTCATCAAATATCTTCTGATCAGGCTCTGTTACCTGGTATTGCCTTATATCTGCCGCATAGAAAGGCTCAGGTAGATCCTTAAGGAGTCTGTCAGTTGATCCTTCATTAGTCTTTGTGAATGGGAGTAGTCCAAATGAAGCTTTATCTCTTTTGGATACTTTTCCCAGCTTAAAAAATCTGCTCATCACCTGAAATGAGTGGCAGATAAAGAAAATATATTTTTTTCTTTCGGGATTATTCTGGTTGTGGTTCCATATGCTGTCCACCAGTTTGAAATACAGTTTTTCCCACTGCGTGCCCTCGCCGTCAAAAGGATCTCCGGGGCCTCCGGATGAAATAAAAATATCATAATCCATAGCGGGAACCTCGTTTTTGTACCGGGTCTCAAATACCTTATACTGAAAAGATAACTCATTTTCCGTGGAAGTATCAGACAGGATATCTTTTATGCAGCGGATCCCTTCATTCGGTTCATTATTATATAAGTCAATTACTGCAGCTTTAATAGATGCCAAAAATTCTCCTTGTTAAGTGTACTTAATTAGTTAATCCAGGTTTAACCCATGATGGGTTTCCTCAATTATAAAATCGACAACATTTTTAGGGTCGTACGACTGCTCCCACACCTCAAGCTGACGATCGGCACCGGTCCCGTTCTCACAAATTGTTTTTATATAGTTAATTTCTTTACGTGAATCAAGTTCATCAACCACATCGTCTACGAATTCAAGGAGTTCATCAATCAGCTGTGTTGTTGCTACTTCGGTCTGTTTCCCGAAGTCAATCAATTTTCCCTGTATACCGTACCTTGCAGCCCGCCATTTATTTTCCGCAATCAGGGCTCTGCGGTAGAGGCGGAACCCAAGATTCTGCTTAACCAGCTTATGAAGCTTGGCAACAACTGCCTGCATAAGGGCGGCAAGAGCAATTGTTTCGTCAACACGCATAGGAATATCGCACACCCTGAATTCAAGTGTTTCAAATATGGGATGGGCCCTTATGTCCCACCAGATCTTCTTTGCATCGTCGATACAATTTGTTTTTATCAGCAGCTTTATAAAGTTGTCGTATTCAGAAAGACTGTTAAAATAATCAGGAATTCCTGTCCTTGGGAACCTGTCGAAAACTTTGCTTCTATACGATTTAAACCCGGTATTCCTTCCGAGCCAGAAAGGAGAGCTGGTTGATAAAGCAAAAATGTGAGGAAGGAAATATCTTGCAGCATTCATGACGTGAAGTGCGGCTTCACGGTCATCAACGCCAACGTGAACATGAAGTCCGAAGATCAGGTTTGCTCTTGCAACCTGCTGCATATCGGTTACGATTGTTTTGTACCTAGGGTGTGAGGTGATCTTCTGATCCTTCCAGTGTGAAAAAGGATGGGTGCCGGCCGCTGCTATTGTTAATCCCTTCTTTATTGCAAGTTTGGCAAGGTCGCTTCTAAGTTTGGTTACTTGCTCACGCGCATCGTGGATATCTCTGCAGATGTTCGTACCGACTTCAACCACCGACTGATGCATTTCGGGCTTCACATTTTCAGCAAGGATCATCTTACCGTCTTCAAGTATCTGCTGAATATGCGAGCGTAGTTCCCTCGATTCGGGATCGATTATCTGGAATTCTTCTTCAATTCCAAGTGTAAATAATCCAGGCTCAGTCATATTATTCTTTTATTAAGTTAGCAAAACTCATTTCAGGCTTTTATTGTTAACGAAAGAATTCATAAAATTCCCCCAGGTAAGATTATTTTTACCTGGTTGATGTTCTTTAGCCTTCCGTATTGCCATATTAGCCGAAGCTTCAACTATCCATTCAAAATTTTCTTCACCTACAGAATTTATATCCGCATCCGGGGCAGGATTACAGAAATCTATAGCATATGGTACACCTGCCCGCATTGCTATTTCAACGGTATTAAAATCATAACCAAGCGCCATATTTATACTCAGAACTGCTTCCTCTATCTGGTTAAGAATTTTCTTTTCTGCATTCATTCCACCCTTTACATACCGAAGGTGATGCGGCTGCCTTGGATCGTACTGCATAATATGCACATCTTTTCTATCCAGACAATAACACCTGTAATAGGTGTCAAAAATTATTTCTTCCTGCAGCATCATTACAAGCTGACCGGTTTCGTTATACGCTTTGAAGAAGTCGTCAGCATTATTCAGCTTGTAAACATTCTTCCAGCCGCCTCCCGAGAAAGGTTTGAAGTAGGCGGGGAATCCAACATAATTAAACATTCCATCCCAGTCGAGCGGGTATGCAAGATTCCGGAAGGAATTTTCGTTGGTATCGGAAGGGTGCTGATTGGAGGGAAGCAGCACTGTTTTAGGTACTGCCACGTTAAGTTTGGTCATCAAGGCATTATTGAAAAACTTATCATCTGCCGTCCACCAGAAAGGATTATTTATTACTGCTGTGCCCGACAAAGCTGCATTCTTAAGATACGCACGGTAAAAGGGAACATCCTGGGAGATTCGGTCGATGATTACATCATACCCGCAGATCTCTCCCTGCTCTACTTTTTCTATCTTAACAAATTCGGCCTGTATTCCGGATTCCTTTTTTGAATTTACTCTTTCAACAAAAGCAGGCGGATAAGTATTTTCCTGACCGAAAAGAATTCCTATTTTCTTCATAGAAATCTGCCTGTGAGTTTAGGGTGAAAAAATTGAAATGTTCTAAGACTGAAATTAAACTAACTATTCTTAAAATGAATTACAATTACGCATTAATGAAATTCAGTTACCCGGATTTGTGAAAGATAAGCCGGAAACATCTCCCGCCACCAGGGCCAGTCGTGCCCGGCACCCTGCCTGATATCAAGCCAGTGTCGTATACCTTTTCGGTTCAGGATATCGGAGAGATGTAAATTATCCTGCAGACAGATATCCTGGTCACCGGTTCCAAGCGCAATCCCCATATTCCTGATCCTGCTGAGATACCACTCGTCATTAAGGTTCGGCAGATAATCAGGAGGATTATTGAAATAGCAGTTCTCATCGTAATAACCCATTATAAACTGCTTGATGTCATATGCGCCGCCCAAACAGAAAAGGTGGCTGACCCTGTCGGGGTACCGGAATGCAATATTGGCTGCGTGATAAGCTCCGAAACTGGCTCCGGCTAATGCAACTTTGCCGTAGCCTGAATCGTGTTTGGCATACTCAATAACATCGTTGAGAATAACATTTTCATAACCGTTGTGGGTTTTAACCCTGTCGGCCGGATGTATGGAATAGTTATACCAGCTATCTGAGTCAACGCTATCGGGACAATAAATCTTAATGTGACCTGATTCTATAAGATGAGCAGCAGAGTCAATCAGTCCGAAATCTTTTAGTTCATAATATCTTGCCCGGGACGTCGGGAAGGCGATTACCGGGTATCCCGAATGTCCGAATTCCAGCAATTCGAATTCACGGTTCAGGTAATTGGTGTACCATTTATGATATGCTTCTTTCAAGTATATCCCGCTCCGGATGAAGTTATAATTATCTGTTTCTTTATGAGTTTATTGGCTGCAAATATATGAAATAAAGACATGAATACAACCTGAAATCAGGCGGGAAATATAATTCATCCTTTACTTTTAAGCTTAAAGTTTGTCTCAAAGGAATTTATTAGGTCCAGATATTTTTCGAGATATTTCGGCAGAAGATAGTTTTTCTTAACAGATGCCTGAGCTTTTTTTCCCATACTCCTCCTCAGCTTTTTGTCTTTCAGCAGCTTTACCATCTTTTCAGACGTTTCTTCTAACGACGATACAAGGTATCCGTTTTCGCCATCCTGTATCTGATAGCGTATCCCTCCAACATTACCGCCGATTACGGGCGTTCCTTTCCACATTGCCTCGGTTACGGTTAATCCAAAACCTTCACGTTTTGACTTCTGGAGTATAATTTCCGCTTTTCTTTGAAGGGCATTTACAAGTGCTGTATCCTGCTTACTTAAAATAATTATTCGGTCCTCTCTGTGCTTTAATATCGAATGGTAGACCTGCTCGCCTTCAGGGTCGTCAGTGGCTACGTTTCCAAGCAGTACAAGAGTTGCATCCACTTCTTTTCTGGCCTTTTTGAATGCCTTTATTACTCCTTCAGGATCCTTCCATTTATCGAACCGGGAAACCTGTGCCACAATAGGGAGGTCAGTGGGTATGTCATAATGTTCCAGCCTTTCATTTACATCCTTCTCACTCATTTCTTTATTCGTAAGAGAGAAAGGATTTATCGCCGGCTGAAAAAACACCTGCGGGGTTTCCAGTTTTTGCTTGTACTCCTTAAGCGTATATATTACCGCATCATATTTTTCGATGTAGCGTTTCAGGTAATTCCACAATTCTGCATTGGGCTGCGTCAGGTCAATATGACAGCGCCATATCCAGGGACCGCGTTTTGTGTAGTGCTCTATCATCGGCAGAGGTTGGGGATCGTGAATTATAACTACATCATGCTTAAGATGATTCCTGATGGCATTTTCCTCAATCACTCTCTCATAAATTTCCTTTTTGATCTTTGATAGATTTATATCGGCTCCCTGCAGAGCATTGTGCATTTTTTTTGTTATGCTGAAGAAATCGGGGGATCCCTGTATCGTTCTCCAGCCGGTCTCTATTCCAACGTTATTGAACAGGAGAACAAGTGATGAGAGCAGTTGTGCCACACCTCCGCCATAAAAAGTTGAATTTATGCATACAATATGCCTGTCCTGCAACGATCCGGCTTTTTTATGTATCCTGTCAATGGCTTCTGCGCCAATATATTTTTCGTATTCCTCAAGGGTAGTATCATTTCTGGATAACTTTGCCATAAGATCCTGTTTTTTTCATAATTGTTTATTAATAAAATACTTATGAGAATGACAAATCCAATTTTGTAATGTGAACTGAAAATGAGATTGAGCGGAATCACAAAAACAGAAGGTTCACCGTTGGTTTTAGCGTGTATCGCTGGTGGTTTTAGCCTATATCCTGCTGGTTTTTCAGATATTAGGCAGGGATTCTCGAGTTTCTCTAAAATCCGGCTAAAGCCGGAAATTGTACTTTTAGTCCTAAAATCTCTTCGCTGAATGTGCCGGTCTGCCTACTTTAGTATAGTTGTTTACTCGATGTATAGACGGTTCAAAGACGGTTCAACGCGTATTTTCAGGATTTTTTGTTGAAATATTGAACAGAAAGGTTGAAATTATTAACAATGCACCGAATACATTCTCAGCCAATGGGAATCAAAGCCAGAATGTGGTTCTGAATAAGGATCTGAACAAACCTGAACTGAGTTCAGGATAAATTCTATGTTTACATTATCCTAAAATTAGTAAATCTTCGGCTGGAAATCCAATGGGGTCATTCAGGAGGAACACTGCATTATATAGAGTCAGCAGATCTTGCGGCCAATTACTTCAGCTATAGCTCGAACCTGCTCCATTAAGTTTTTAAAGTCTTCCGGCAGAAGGGCTTGCGGTCCGTCAGATAAAGCATTTTCGGGATCATGGTGAACTTCTATCATCAGCGCATCGCAGCCGGCAGCAACAGCTGCCCGGGCCATCGGGAGCACTTTATCGCGCATACCCGTAGCATGGGAGGGATCAGCCACAACAGGAAGGTGACTCCTTTTGTGGATCACGGGAATGGCAGAAAGATCAAAGGTATTCCGGGTATTTGTTTCAAAGGTCCTTATACCTCTTTCGCAAAGCATTACCTGTTCATTTCCATTCACAAGGATATACTCGGCTGACATCAGAAGATCATCGATAGTGGCGGCGAGACCTCTCTTAAGCATCACAGGTTTTGAGGCCTTCCCGATTTCTCTGAGCAGTGAAAAGTTCTGCATATTCCTCGCCCCAACCTGGAAAATATCGGTGTATTTTTCCACCAGCGGGATATGGTTTATTTCAAGAACTTCCGTTATCATAAGAAGGTTATTCGCATCAGCGGCCTCACGCATCATCTTCAGTCCTTCTTCCCCAAGTCCCTGGAACGAATAAGGGGAAGTTCTTGGCTTAAATGCGCCGCCTCTAAGCACTTTCGCTCCCGCCTTTGAAACAATTTTGGCCAGCCTGAAGATCTGATCCTCGTTTTCGATTGAGCAGGGGCCAGCCATCACTATAACTTCATCTCCGCCGATCTCAACATCTTTTATTTTCAGGACGGTATCCTTATTTTTGTAGGTTCTGCTTGCAAGCTTAAATGGTTCGGTAATCCGGAAAACATCAGCAACTCCCTCAAGTATCTTGACTTTCCTTATGTCAAATTCAGGTTTTACCCCAATAGCACCCAGAACTATCTGTTCGTCACCGGTGGATTTATGGACAGAAAATCCAAAATCCTCAAGGTGTTTTATAACATTTTCTAATCGGGAATCTGTAATGTTTTTTTCCAGTACTATTACCACTTATTTCTCCGAAATCAGCTTAGTGAAATTTCTTCTCCCCGGCTGTTACCGCAAGGTCAAGATGATCCTCTTTGGTAGGAATGGCACACGAATACTTAGCACTGTATGCGCAATAGGGATTGTAAGCCAGGTTAAAATCGACAGTGTAAACATAGTTACTATCGGGGTTTATAGCAAAATCTATGTAACGCCCGACACCGTATGTCTCTGCACCGGTCGTTTTGTCAGTAAACCAGATACTGTAATATCCTTCGCCCGTTGAAGTCGTTCCTTTGTATACATTTACCTTGTAAGGCTGTTTTTGGTATGTGAAGGTGATATATCCGTAACGCACAACTTTACGTTCCTCCCCCTTGGTACCAAACACTGAAACAGTATCTTTCTGAGGGTACTGAACCAGCTTGCTTTTAAAAACAAATGCCGGGTCCGCGTCAAAATAGTTCAGATGTTCAAAGGTTATGGTTGTGTCCTGGTTGAACGGCGATTCAGGATTGTTCTTCATATAATCGTTTTTTTCCTTCCTGTACTGTTCAACATCGCTCATGTACTGAGTTTCTTCAGGAGAGCGTTTCTCACCGCAGGAAAAAAACATTACTGAAACGGAAATAATTCCTAATAAAATATAATATTTCATTGTGTTTTCTCTTTAACTTTTTTCTTTAATTCGCTCAGCTTATTAAGCGCTTCAAGAGGAGTAAGATTGTTTATTTCGATGTCTTCAATTTCTGTTCTTATCTTGTCATCCTTAACTTCAAAAAGACTTATCTGCAGATCGTCCTGCTGCTTCATCTTCTTCAACTTTTCTTTTTTCTCTTCGTAGGGAGTAAGTTCCTTGCTTTCAAGATTCTGCAGCACTTCCTTTGCACGGTTGGTTACGTATACTGGAAGTCCCGCCATCTGTCCCACCTGTATTCCATAACTATGATCCGCCCGGCCGGGGTTAACCTTATGAAGAAAGATAACCTTGTCATCGTACTCCCTTACCTCCACCTTATAATTTTTTATCCGGGGATAAATCTCGGACATTTCATTCAACTCATGATAATGGGTTGCAAACAAAGTTTTGGCTGAGAGCTTAGGATTTTCGTGAAGATATTCTGTTATTGCCCAGGCTATTGATATTCCGTCAAATGTACTTGTTCCTCTGCCGATCTCATCCAGAAGGATCAGGCTTCGTGAAGTTGCATTATTAAGAATATTTGCTGCTTCCTGCATCTCAACCAGGAAGGTGCTTTCACCTGCTGAAATATTATCGCTTGCTCCAACACGTGTAAAAATCCGGTCTATCAATCCTATATGAGCATCTTTTGCGGGAACGAAAGAACCGATCTGTGCCAGCAAAACTATCAGTCCCAGCTGCCGGAGGTAAACAGATTTCCCGGCCATATTGGGACCGGTAAGTATAATAATCTGATCCACTTCATTATCGATCCTGCAGGAATTAGGTGTGTATTTTTCGCCGGGCGGAAGTATCCGCTCAACAACAGGATGCCGCCCATCGGTAATTTCGATTTTATTTCCCTCATCAAGCAGAGGTTTGATATAATTATATTCATCGGCGCATTGAGCAAACGACAGGAAACAGTCGAGCATCGCAATCATCCTCGCATTCTGCTGGATGCTCTCGGCCTCGTCAGCTGTTGTCAGTCTTATTTCATTAAAGAGCTGCGATTCCAGATCGTATATTTTCTCTTCAGCATTCAGTATCTTATCTTCATAGTTCTTCAGCTCGGGCGTAATATATCTTTCAGAATTTACCAGCGTCTGCTTTCTTATATAATTATCAGGTATCTTTTCCTTATGCGCATTGCTTACCTCTATATAATACCCGAATACGCGATTATAATTAACCTTAAGAGAAGATATTCCTGTCCTTTCCCGTTCACTCTTCTGAAGGTTGGCTATCCAGTCCTTGCCATGCAGCGAAATATCTCTCAATTCATCCAGCTCAACGCTGAACCCTGCTTTTATCACTCCTCCATCTGCAAGGCTGAGCGGGGGACTATCAACAATCGATTTATCGATTTTGCCTATCAGCTTTTCAAGCGGAAGAAGCTTTTCATTTAACTCAATAAGAGTATCGACTTTTGCGTCAACAAGTAATTCTTTCAGCTGCGGTACTTTTTTAAGGGAAGTTTTAAGTGCAACGATTTCCCGCGGGTTTGCACGTCCCGTACAGACCTTAGATATCAGCCTCTCAAGATCCCCAATCTCTTTCAATTCACCAAAAAGTTTTTTCCTTAACGACTTATTCTTCAGAAGTTCTTCAACACTTTCCTGTCTTTTCAGAACAGGCTCAAGCTGAATCAAGGGAGAGGTGATCCACTTTTTCAGCAGTCGGCCTCCCATCGCGGTTTCAGTTTTATCAAGAATTGATATGAGTGATCCTTCGCGTCCGCCATCCTGCATCGAGTATGTGATCTCAAGATTTCTTTTAGTCGAATAATCCAGCGCCATATACTCCGATGGATTATAAACAGAAACCTTATTAAGATGAGAAAGATTTGCCTTCTGAGTTTCCTGTAAGTAATTAAGAACTGCACCGCATGAAATTATTCCCGCTGTCAACCTCTCAACCCCAAATCCCTTCAGGTTTACAGTCTTAAACTGCATCAGAAGAAGGTCTTTCGCATACTCAAAATTAAATATCCAGTCGTCCAGTTTCGTTATCCTGATAGAAGAATTAATTTTATGAACCAGTCTTGTAATTTCTTCTTTGTCTTTTTTCTGAACCAGGATCTCGGCAGGGGAGATAGATTCAACCTGTTGACCTATCATTGAAGAGTGAATTTCAAACGTATAAAATTCGCCCGTCGAAATATCACAGAACGAAACACCTGCAAAATCATCCTTTTTATAAATCGACAGCAGGTAGTTATTCTTTTTGTGATCGAGTAATTTATCCGAAAGCGTAACACCGGGAGTAACAACTTCAATAACCTCACGCTTCACAATACCCTTTGCGAACTTAGGGTTTTCAACCTGCTCACACACAGCTACTCTGTAACCGGCACGGACAAGTTTAGGCAGATAAGTATCGATAGCGTGATGGGGGAACCCCGCGAGCGGAACATCCTCTGCAGCACCGTTTGACCTTTTAGTGAGAGTAATTCCGAGAACTTTTGAAGCCGTTTTTGCATCCTGATCGAACGTTTCAAAGAAATCCCCTATCCTGAACAATAAAATCGTATCAGGATTAGCTTCCTTTACCTTATAATACTGAGTCATTAAGGGGGTTTGCTGCTGCATACTACATTAAAATTAAAAAATTAAAATATCGCAAACGAGCTAGAATATCAATTTATTTTTAACCCCGCCGCAGCGTTTACCCTGACCGTTTAGCCATTTCCCCTTCAATTTAGGATATATGGGTTGAATACGCATCTGAATTTTTTTATTGACCTTAACAATTTTATTTTTTAAAATTCTGAGCAAATAAAATGACAAAAAACCCCGATAATACCGCCCTAAAAACCTAATGCGTGGCATTGAGTTGACTGCTGATAAAGAAAAATTGACTAAGATCTCAGGGATTATAAATAATTTTAAAGACAGGGACTATAAGGTAATTCTTGGTTCTATTCTTGAGGCGAAAGAGAGGGAATTCTACTCCGGAAATAAATTCAGTTTCTCACGCGAAGAGATAACCCGTAAATTATTGCCGGCAGCTGAATAAAATTGTCTTGCCGAAGCAAAACTAATTAGCATTAGTTTCTAATAAAGGACAATCTTGAGAAGTAAGTATTTACATTGATGTGAAAGGAAAAATATGAGTAAAGATTATTTTCAGCACAAATCAAAAGACTATGAGAAGGATAGTAAGAGGGTTAAGAATGTTGCAAACATAGCGGATGCGATAAAGCGCAGTGTGAAGTTTAAAAAATCAATGCATATTATGGATTTCGGTTCCGGAACGGGATTGCTGCTTGAGAAAATAGCTCCTTTGGTCGGGAAAATTACTGCGGTTGACGTATCAAAATCGATGATCACCGAATTAGCAGCCAAGCGTGAAAAAATTGACTGTGAACTTGAAATACTTGAAATGGATCTGTCTGTGTCTAAGCCGGAGACGAAGTTTGATGGAATAATATCATCAATGACTATGCATCACGTAAAAGACATCAGTGCTATGTTTCACAAATTTTACGAGATGCTGGATGAAAACGGATTTATTGCCATAGCGGATCTGGACAAGGAGGATGGCAGTTTTCATACAGAAGATACTGGTGTATTCCATAATGGATTTGATAGAGAGGAATTTATCAGTTTTGCCAAATCAGCGGGCTTTAAGGATCTTGAAATTATGTCAGCCAGTTCAGCTAAGAAACCATATGGGGAATATCCTGTATTTTTACTTGTCGGATATAAATATTAATAATAACCAGAAATTCTGATATTATTGAACAAGGCTAACAATAGAAACTTCCTTATATAGATTGATATACAGGATAATAGAAAATTTATTTTATTTGACCTCCGGCATCAGGCTGTTAACAATCCTATTGCCTCTTAAACCCAAATCAATTATGTTCACACCGAGCAAATGGTGATAAATATTTCGCGGTAAATGAAAGAAACCTTTCAAACGCTTGATTATTAATTGGGCGTTAATTCAATATTTTAAACAGGATATTTAAATGCAAAAATTATGCGTAGCAAGTTTTTCTATATCTGCTGATGGATTCGGAGCAGGTCCGGATCAGAGCCTGGAAAATCCTTTGGGAGTTGGAGGTCCGGAGCTTCACCAATGGTTTTACCCCACAAAAACTTTTCAACAGAACGTATTAGGAAAGAGTAACGGAACAACGGGAGTTGATAATGAATTTGCCGAAAAGGGATTTGAAAATATCGGTGCCTGGATTTTAGGACGTAATATGTTCAGTCCTTATCGCGGTGAGCCCAATCCTGACTGGAAAGGATGGTGGGGAGAAAACCCGCCGTACCATGTTCCTACTTTTATTTTAACTAATCATAAGCGCGAACCAATTGAGATGGAAGGCGGCACAACCTTTCACTTTATAACAGATGGAATAAATTCAGCTCTTCAAAAAGCTTTCAGCTCTGCAAACGGCAAAGATGTAAGACTCGGCGGAGGTGTTGATACAATCCGCCAGTATCTTAAGGCTCAGCTAATTGATGAATTACATCTGGTTGCATCCCCTGTATTATTAGGAAGCGGTGAAAATCTTTTTTCGAACCTTAATCTTAGATCATTAGGATACAAATGTATCAAAAATGTTCCGGGCGAGAAGGCAATGCATCTGATCATCCAAAAATCAACTAACACCTGAGCGGGACTGCTGCCCGGTTTTGCCGCATTGCTTCGAGCATCGCTTAAAACCGGTAGATGTATCCTCAGCGAGTTGAGTCGGTAACAAAACAGATATCATCGGGTCGGATTTTGAGAGGAAAAAAAATAAATGAAAGTTAAAGTGTCATTAATATTTATATTTCTTGGATACATCAGTGGCAAAAAGCAAACTACTAAGAATGGACAATGTCGGCATCGTAGTGGAATCGCTTGATGAAGCCGTCGCCTTCTTCGAAGAACTCGGACTAAAGCTCGAAGGGCGGGGCACCATAGAAGGTGAGTGGGCCGGGCGTATAACGGGACTGGGTGCACAGACTGTCGAGATCGCTATGATGGTTACTCCCGACGGACATAGCCAACTTGAACTCTCGCGGTTCATTAATCCTTCCACAATTGCTGATCATCGGAACGCCCCGGTGAACGCTCTCGGCTACCTTCGCGCAATGTTCGCCGTAGAAGATCTCGACGAAACTCTTGCCAGGCTCCTGAAGCGGGGAGCGCAGCTTGTCGGTGAAGTTGTTCAGTACCAGGACACCTACCGGCTTTGCTACATCCGCGGTCCTGAAGGTATCCTTATCGGACTGGCAGAAGAACTTTATAATAAATGAGCAGCTCGTTTTAAAAGACTTGACGCTGGAAAAGAGAATGGAATTCAACCCGAATAATAATATTATTAAACTATGTCTTAAGGGAATGAACCTGGAAGAAAAAGGCGAACCCGAAAAAGCAGGTGAGGTATTCCTGCAGGCATGGAACGAGGCGGATGACAACTTTGAAAAATATCTTGCAGCCTATTTTGCTGCGCGCCATCAGGAAGACGTTTCCGACAGACTAAAATGGCTCGAAACATCGCTGCGGTTTGCCTTAACCATAAATGACGACAGCGTTAAAAGTGCTTTCCCCGCACTCTATTCGAACATTGCTAAATGTTATGAGGACTTAGAATTACCCGCCAGGGCAAGGCAGAACTATGAACTCGCAGATTCGTTCAACGACAAACCTTCCGACATAGGACCCTTTTACCATGGAACCAAAGCAGATTTGCACGTAGGCGATTTGCTCACTCCAGGGGGTAGTTCCAATTATAAACCTGAGCTCAAGATGAATCACATTTATTTCACTGCTCTGGTCAGTGGAGCAGGCCTTGCTGCTGCACTGGCACAAGGCAAAGGACATGCACGTATTTATATCGTTGAACCAACAGGGAGTTTTGAAAATGATCCGAATGTGACGGATAAAAAATTTCCCGGCAATCCGTCACGCTCATATCGCTCCCGGGCACCGTTGAAAATCGTTGGCGAAGTAACAGATTGGGTAAAACAGACACCTGAGGAACTCCAAAAATGGCGCGAAAAGTTGGCCAAAAACAAAGGAGATATTATCAATTAGTTTGGGATTAGTAACGGTGACCGGCTTAATGGCTTTCTATCATTTTCCGCAAATATATTATTTTAAGTAATTCTGTTGCCTGTTATTCCTGAATAAATTAAGTTGGAAATGAGAATTGGCGAATAATTTTTTAATATTGGCCGGGGAGATATAAACAGAAAGCTTCGATAAGGGACCCGCGTAGCATTCAAGTTCCATCTAAAATATCAATCAAGGGAGAAATAATAATGAGAACAAAAATATTCATTTCAATTCTTTTTCTTTCTTCTCTGCTAGCGGCTCAGCCGAATTTAACTCAAGATTCAATTGTCATTAAAAGTTCAAATGATACGGTTTTTGTTTGGGATTACAATGCCTGGGAGCAATGCGGATTTCAATTAGATTATACCGTAGAAATCGTTGATTCGGTTATTACAATTACACAGATAGATACGGCTGAAGATATGACTACCTGTTATGGTTATCAGGATTTTGTAGTCCCCGTATTAAATGTAGCCGAAGGAACCTATAGAATTGATATTTATAGAGATCGTCTTTTTGAGGAGATTAAATTTATAAAATCATTCTGGTTCCAATATCCCTTAACTGGCGTCGATGACCCTAAGGAACGACCTGTTAAATTTTTTCTGCAAAACGCCTATCCAAATCCATTTAATCCTATAACGAATATTTCTTATTCTATTCCAGAATATGGATTTGTGTCACTGGAAGTATATAATTCTCTGGGTGAAAAAATAATAGATATTGTTTCAATGTATCAACATGCTGGCGATTATAGTGTAATATTTAACGCAGAGAATCTATCGAGCGGTATTTATTTCTATAAATTGCAGCAAAATAAATATGTTGTGACAAAAAAAGTTTTGCTCTTAAAGTAAACCAAACTCATAACATATGCCCCGACTTAATACCCGGCAAAATGGAGATAGGTTTTCAGTTTTAGCGGAAGGTGATTTACTTTTTAGAGAAAATCCTGCTTCTGCCTGGTTATTGGCCATTAAATATTCTCCGAAGGTATGATTTTTCATTTCAGTAATTTTATGTATTACTTTATCCTTTTTTCTTGTGCGGGAATAATTATAAATTTGCGTAATATATTTAGATAAAAAGGATTAGTCCCCGTTTGACGCAGAAAATTTTCGGAATTATTCTTATCGGCATTCTTTTCTTTATTTCCCTTACATCAATTATTTCAGCACAGGATATTGATACTTCGGGGAACGTTAAGAAAACTTTTTACCCTGACGGTAGTATTAAAACCATGGGCACCTACTGGAAAGGCCAGCTCCACGGTGAATATTACGAGTACTACCCTAACGGGAAGGTGTGGAAGAAATGGCATTATTTCGAAGGTAAGGAAGAAGGGATCCAGACGTGGTACTTTGAGGATGGTATTGTCAGCACTAAATGGAATTATAAGGACGGAGTAAAGCAGGATACATCCTACTGGTATTATGAAACGGGCGAACTCTGGGCAAAACAGAATTATTATCAGGGCGTACTCGACGGGATTACATATACCTATTACAAAACAGGTGAGCTCCAGGGTGAATGGAATTTCTCGATAGGACTTCTCCAGGGAATCTCCAGAACTTTTTATAAATCAGGCGCAGTCGAGGTCGAGAAGAATTTCAATAATGGAGTGATGCAGGGGCCTACTAAAGTATATCACGAAAACGGTAAGGTGGCTGTAGATGCCTACTTCAAAGATGATAAAATAGTCGGCGAAGTAAAACTTTATGATTCCGCAGGCGAGATACGGGTAATCGATACATATGAAAATGGAGAACTTAAAAACCGCATCCGCTATGATTATCTTGGAAAGCTTGAGGCTAAAGAAAATACGGACAGGGAATATTACGGTAACGGCTCCCTTAAAAGTGAAGTATTTTATAAGGATGGAAAAAAGGAAAACTTTGCAAAGTATTTTTATGACAGCGGTTTCCTGAAGGAGGAGTACCACTATAATAATGACACTCTCAACGACCGTTCTTTTACTTATTATGAGAACGGGGTAATGAAATCTTCCATCGATTATATCCGTGGTGTCCGAACAGGGATTACCAGGAATTATTACCCTGAAGGGATTATCGAATCAGAGGTGAATTATAACAATAATGTTAAGGACGGTATTTACCTTGCCTACTATAAAAACGGAAATGTTAAATATGTTGAGCACTACAATAACGATATTAAAACAGGAGAGTATAAGACATTCTATGAGAAGGGCACGCTGGAATCAGTATGCACGTTCATTAACGGCAAACCTGATGGACGTAAATATTATTATTATGAAAACGGCACACTTAAAAGGGAGGAGAATTATTCATCAGGCGAGCTAAATAGTTTCGTGAGAGATTATTTTGAGAATGGAACTCTAAAGAAAGAAGAATTCTATAAAAGCGGTGTTCTACAAACGAGCAAAATATATGACGAGGGAGGAAAACTTGTTTCATCTATCGGAAGCTAAATTATTTTTCGTTTTATTTTTCTTAACGGGAAACATTTTTCTTTATTCTCAGGATGGTTCTGTAAAGCAGACTTATCCTGACGGCACAATAAAACAGATTGAAAATTATACCAATGGAGTATTAAACGGTGAATGCAGGTATTATTATGAAACGGGAGTACTGAAGGATGTAGTTAATTACGATAAGGGCAGAAAAGAAGGGGGGAGCAGAAGCTATTATGAATCGGGCGTGCTGAAAGAAAGTCTTAATTATATGAACAATAAACTCGACGGGAAGTACTCAACTTTTTACCCGGAGGGTATCCTTAAAGAAACCGGACATTATAAGCAGGGAGTCTTCAGTGATACAATTAAAACGTTCTATAATAATGGAGGAGTGAGTTCGGTTTATTACTATGAGAACGGACTCCGCGAAGGTAAGGCAGCAGAATTTTTTCCGAACGGGGTAATGAAGGTGTCTGCAGAATATGCGAATGATGTGCAGGACGGTCAAACCGATTGGTACTATGATAACGGCGTTCTCAAAGGCTCATATAATTATGTAAACGGAAATATTGAAGGTCCCGTTAAAGAATTTTATTCCGATGGCAAGCTTATGGCAGAAAAGAATTTTGAGTATTCGCAGCTTATCGGTACGGTTAAAAATTATTACGAGAATGGCAATATAAAATCTGAAGGCGGCTATGAAGAAGGAATGAGAGACGGTATAACGAAATCTTATTATGAGGATGGCACTCTTTGGTCGGAACAGCATTATGAAGAAAATAAACTCGATGGCGATACTAAAATTTATCGCAGTAACGGAACTTTATGGTATATTGAGACTTACGATGATGGAAAGCTGACTAAAAGCAAAGAATACTCCGAAGAGGGAAAGCTTGTTTCAGAAAAGAATATTGAAGCCAAAGAGTGATATTATGAAACCAAATTCAACCACCGAAAAATTTACAATCGGACTCATCCAGATGTCGATGTCGACCAATACTGAAGATAATCTTAAAAAGGCCGTCGACCGTATTGCAAAAGCCGCAAAGAAAGGCGCAAGCGTTATATGCCTCCCTGAGCTTTTCAGGTCGCAGTATTTCTGCCAGAAAGAGGATATCGAAAACTTCAACCTTGCCGAAACAATTCCCGGACCTTCTACACAAGTTCTGGGCGAAGCTGCCCGCAAATATAATGTAGTAATCACAGCTTCATTATTCGAAAAACGTGCCAGGGGTATCTATCATAATACCATTGCAATGATCAATACGGCAGGAGAAGTTTCAGGTTTATACCGGAAGATGCACATCCCTGATGATCCGTCCTACTACGAGAAGTTTTACTTCACACCCGGCGATCTTGGTTATAAATCTTTCCAGACGGAATTTGGCAATGTAGGAACTCTTATCTGCTGGGATCAATGGTATCCTGAAAGCGCCAGGATAACCGCCCTCAAAGGCGCCAGTGTTATTTTCTATCCCACAGCTATCGGCTGGCATCCCCGCGAGAAGAAAGAGCACGGACAACCGCAGTTCGATTCGTGGAGAACAATTCAAAGAGGACACGCTATAGCGAATGGTGTTTACGTTGCGGCGGTCAACAGGGTGGGACATGAAAAACCTGATAAATCGTCTGAAGGCATAGAATTCTGGGGCTCTTCTTTTGTTGCCGATCCGCAGGGAGTGGTTATAGCTGAAGCTTCCCGGAATAAAGAGGAAATCCTGATGGCCGAAGTTGATACCGCACGGATTGAGTTTATAAGACGGAACTGGCCATTCCTCAGAGACCGCAGGATCGATTCTTATGTCGGACTGGATAAAAGATTCCTTGACTAAATGCTGCGATGAAATCACCAAAACCTGGCTTTAACATAAAAGACTATTATCTTCCGTCCGAATGGGACAGTCACGAGGCCACATGGCTTGGATGGCCGCACAATACTCAGGACTGGCCTGGTAGGTTCTCACCTATACCCTGGGTTTACGCTGAAATAACCCGGTATATCTCACGGAATGAAAAGGTAAGAATTATAGTAGAGAATGATGATCACCGTAAGAAAGCAGAGCATGTACTAAAATCGGTAGAATTGAACTTCAGTAATATAGAATTCTTTAAGCTGTCTACAAATCGTGGATGGATGCGGGATTCAGGACCAGCCTTCCTTAAGGAATCCAAAAGTTCCAATATAGCTGCTGTTAATTTTCGCTTTAACGGCTGGGCTAAATATGATAACTTCAAAAAGGATGAGAAGCTCCCGGTATTCATTGCTGAAAAATTCGGTCTCGAAAGGTCGGTTCCCATTCATAAGAACCGTCACGTTGTGCTTGAAGGGGGAAGTATTGATACCAACGGCAGCGGGACTTTAATCACTACAGAGGAATGCCTGCTGGATGAAATTACACAGGTAAGGAATCCGGGTTTTACAAAGTTAGACTATGAAGACATTTTCAAAAATTACTTGGGCATTTCTCAAACTATCTGGCTCGGAAAGGGTATTGTCGGAGATGATACGCATGGACATATAGATGATCTCTGCAGATTTGTAACTAAAGATACGGTCGTTCTGGTTCAGGAAACGAATTACAATGATTCCAATTATCATTTATTGAAGGAGAATCGCGAAAGGCTGGAAGGAGTTAAACTTCAGGATGGAACACCGTTGAGTGTTATTGAGCTTCCAATGCCTGCCCCTGTTATTTTTAAGGGAGAGCGGCTGCCCGCCAGCTATGCAAATTTTTATTTTTCGAATTATGCTGTGCTTGTTCCTACCTTTAATGATCCGAATGATAAAAATGCACTGGGAATACTCTCAGAACTTATCACTGACCGTCCTGTCATTGGGATTCACGCTGTTGATCTTGTCTGGGGGCTAGGGACGCTTCACTGCCTTACCCACGAACAACCAGCTTAAAATACCGTTCTCTTTGTCCCTTCTATCATCAATAAAATACTAATAGTTGTCAAATCCAAAACATTAAGCTAAGTTTGAATTTAGTCTGCAAACCCTTAATTTTACTAATTAAATTAGAATTTAAAGGAGGAGAACCACCTTGATAATAGCTGTTCCAAAAGAAATCCTTGCAGGAGAAAACAGGGTAGCAACAGTCCCTGATGTTGTTCCTAAACTCATCAAAGCAGGATTTGAAGTACATATAGAAAAAAATGCCGGTATTAACGCCGGGTTTACCGATGAAAAATATAAAGCTGCCGGAGCAAAGATAGTCGACAGCCTCCAGGAACTATATTCTTCAGCCGATATTGTATTAAAAGTTCAGAGACCAATGGAGCATCCTGAACAGAATAAGCATGAACTGGATCTGATGAAGGAAGGAACAATCCTGGTTACCTTCCTCTATCCTCTCAATTATCCCGATATAGCAAAAAGATGTGCTGAAAAAGGTATCAATGTTATCTCAATGGATATGATCCCAAGGTCAACCCTGGCCCAGAAGATGGATGCGCTTAGTTCACAGGCCAACATTGCCGGATATAAAAGTGTTGTAATGTGTGCCGATACTCTCGGCAAAATCTTTCCTTTGATGATGACCGCGGCTGGTACAATATCCCCGGCTAAAGTCGTGATTATGGGTGCAGGTGTGGCAGGACTACAGGCTCTCGGGACCGCCAAAAGACTTGGTGCTGTTGTGGAGGTATCCGATATCCGTCCCGCTGTTAAAGAGGAAGTTCAGTCGCTTGGCGGAAGGTTTATTGAAGTTGAAGCGGATGAAAATATGCAGGATGCCGGCGGTTACGCAAAGGAAGCATCCGAGGGATTTCTTAAAAAGCAGAAGGAACTGATATTCAAACATATCACTGAAGCCGATATTGTGATAACTACGGCCCTTGTTCCCGGTAAAAAAGCGCCTGTACTGGTAACAGAAGAGATGGTAAAGAATATGCGTCCCGGCAGTGTTATTCTCGATATGGCAGTTGAATTCGGAGGGAACTGCGAAGTTAGTGAGAAAGGGAAGACTGTTAAAAAATACGGCGTAAATATTATTGGTGAACCCAACCTTCCGAGCCTGGTTCCATACCATTCGAGCGAAATGTATTCGAAGAATCTCCTCAGCCTTATTACCCATATTGGTAAGGAAGGTAAAGTTGAACTGAACCTTGAGGATGAGATTGTTAAAGGAAGTCTGATTACTCATAACAAAGAAGTGATTAACCCCAGAGTAAAAGAATTAATAAAGTAGTTTGCAGCCGTTCAGGCAAATATAAGGAAGGAAAAAATTTATGGTGGATCTAACTTTTTTGATGCACATATATGTATTCGTGCTGGCGATATTCGTCGGTTTTGAATTGATAACAAAGGTGCCGCCGACACTGCATACCCCGCTTATGTCGGGCTCAAATGCTATCTCAGGTATCACGATTGTAGGTGCTTTGTTAAGCGCAGGAATGGAACAGTTTACGATAAGCACGATCCTGGGAATGATTGCGGTGATTTTCGCGATGATAAACGTGGTGGGCGGGTTTCTTGTTACCGACAGAATGTTAAAAATGTTTAAAAAGAAAAAGTGAGGATAAAAAATGAGAATAGTAATTGAATTAACTTACCTGATATCCTCTATCTTTTTCATCTTCGGAATTAAATACCTCGGCTCACCGAAGACAGCCCGCAAAGGTAACCTTTTTGCCTCCATAGGTATGGCGATGGCAATTATCATCACGCTTTTTGATCAGCACGTCCTGACTTATGAGTGGATCCTGATAGGTGTTATAGTGGGTTCGCTTATAGGCGTAATACTTGCAATTAAGGTACCTATGACTGGTATGCCTCAGATGGTCGGCATGCTGAATGGTTTCGGTGGAGGCGCTTCAACACTGGTAGCACTTGCCGAATATTATAAACTGAATCCGAATTATCCGGTAAATCAGGGACTCCCATTCAACCTCCCTATAGATCAGGGTATCGCGATCATACTTAGCTTGCTCATAGGAGGTGTAACGTTTACCGGCTCAATGATAGCCTTTGGAAAACTACAGGGTATAGTAACAGGAAAAGTGGTTAAGTATCCTTTACAGCATCCTTTGAATCTTATTCTCGTTCTTGCTGTTCTTGGAGCAGGAACTTACCTGGTAATAAATCCCGGTTCAATTTCCCTGGTACTGATAATTACCCTGGTTTCTCTTGTACTGGGAGTTCTCCTTGTTCTCCCCATAGGCGGAGCTGATATGCCGGTAGCTATCTCGCTGCTTAACTCATATTCCGGTATTGCCGGTTCTACCACGGGCTTTGTTCTGGGAAATAATGAGCTGATTATTGCGGGTGCTCTTGTAGGTGCTTCTGGAATAATACTTACGCTTATCATGTGCCGCGGTATGAACAGATCGCTTATGAATGTTCTCCTCGGAGGCTGGGCTTCTGCCGGCGGTACGGGAGAATCTACGGGGACAACTTCACCTAAAGGAGATGTTAAATCGATCGATGCCGAAGAACTTGCAATGCTGCTTGATGCTGTGAGCAGTGTTATAATTGTCCCGGGTTATGGAATGGCAGTCGCTCAGGCACAGCATGCAGTGCGCGATTTAATGAACGTCCTTGAGAAGAAGGGTGTTAATGTCCGCTTTGCTATTCATCCTGTTGCTGGAAGAATGCCTGGACATATGAACGTTCTGCTCGCTGAGGCACAGGTACCTTATGATAAGCTTTATGCGATGGAGGATATTAATGACGATTTCTCAAATACAGACGTAGTTATAGTTATTGGGGCTAATGATGTTGTTAACCCTGCTGCAAGACACGATCAAAACAGCCCTATCTATGGCATGCCTATCCTCAACGTAGACTATGCGAAAACAGTAGTTATTAACAAACGTTCACTTAATGTTGGCTATGCAGGAATCGATAACGAATTGTTCTTCTACCCCAACGCTTTGATGTATTTCGGTGACGCGAAGGAAGCAATGACAAAACTAACAAATGAGATAAAGAATCTTTAATAGCGGAAATATTTATTCAGTACAAAACTCCCGGATAAAAGCGGGAGTTTTTTTTAAAACTCATAATAATTTACAGGAGATCGGGTATATTATTTGGGTGAATATTTAGCATTGTGTAACTGAGAATGTACTTCAGAAAAGAATATTTGTTTCTGTCAGTTGTGCTCCTGACAATATTATTATCCTTATCCTGTCACAAGAATCAGCAGGATGATGCTTATATATTTTATACTTATGCACATAATATTGCTGATGGAAATGGATATGTTTTTAATTTAGATGAAAAAATCAATGCCACCACATCACCTTTTTATACTCTCTTAACTGCTTTTATATATTATATCCTGTCCATATTTATTTCCGGTATTGATGTCCCGGCTGCAGGAGAATTAATAACAGCAGTCAGCATATTTTTTTCTGCTTATGCGCTGTATAAAATTTTCCGGCATTTTCGTGAGGAAAGGTTATCTTATTCTGCTCCCTTATTATTTTTAATGAATCCCCTTATCAGAAATAGCGCGGGAATGGAGTCATTTCTAATGCTTGCTCTGTTGTTATGGGGCACGTTCTTCTTCTTTTTAAAGAAATTTAATATTTCAGCTTTCTTCCTTGCTCTCTTAATTCTTACCAGGTTTGATGCCGCTCTGTTTATCATAGTATTATTATTGTGGCTGGTTTTTAAGGAAAAGAGGATCCCGCCATTGATGAGCATCCTTATTTTTTTCGTAACTGCAGTACCGTGGTTTGTATTCAGCCAGCTTTATTTCGGTATGCTTATTCCCTCCACAATTTACATAAAGTTAACTCAGACTTCTTCAGAATTTTTTGGTACCGGACTTGTCTATCTCAAAGGAATTTTCAGAGTATTCCCGGGAGGGATATTTGTTTCGGGGTTAATTATTGGTCTGCTTATCGGATCATTTATTTTCATCCTGGTTAGAAACAGAGACAGGCTTAAAAATCCGTTTTTTATCATTATCATTTTTTGGACCCTCAGTCATTTTCTTATTTATGCATTTATTCTGAACCCTCCTCCATACCCATGGTATTACGCCCCTTATACTCTTCTCTTTACTGTTATTTTTTCTGCTGCACTTGAAGAAATTTATAAGCTATTTCACCACAGAAAGATCTTCTACGTTTTTTTTGTTGTTGTGTTATTAGCAGGTCTGATAATCCCGCTTAAGACAATTTTTTCACCCTATAATTATAAATACAGGATGTATACCGCTGCCGCGGAATGGCTTAATAGTAATGCTTCGCCCGGTTCTTCGGTTTTGCTGGATGAAATAGGAATTGTAGGTTATTACTATCGCCAGGGTAAAATAATTGATGTATTCGGGTTGGTAAATCCTGAATCTGCTGTAAAGATTAATGCGGGAGATTATGACTGGACTATACAGCATTATAAACCAGATTACATCATTGCAGATTATCCGAATAATCATAAATATCTTGATGCCGGCGGGGACGTAATGCATTTGTCATATTCTGAAAAAGCTATAATCGGCCAGGATTCAAAAGTAATTATCTACAGTAGAAAATAAAGGTATTAGGTGAGCTTGTTATGCACTTATTGTAATAATAAGTGTTCTTCGGCTACCAAATACTTTAAGGCTTTTTGGAATTGAACTGTTATATTATTTCAATTACGCTATATTAGCAAAAGAAAAATATCCGGGTTTTATGAAGAAACTTTTCTTTCTTTTTTTATTTATTATTTCCGCTGCCGCTGCTTTTCCTCAGCAGATTTTCACGTTTGACCTTATTACCGTTCAGCTGCACGACTCCCTCCTTACTGTTGCAGATAATGAGACCAATAATGTTATTTTTAAAATGCCGTTCAATAATCCCCGCGATTATACAGTAGACCTCGACGGAGACAGCGTGGACGAATATATCGTCATTGATTCGTCAACTGCGGGCGATCTTCCCGATTATACAATTTATATTTTCAATACACTCGATGAATTTTCGCTGGCTGACTCTATCCGCAGCGGGACGACGCAGCCTTATGATATGTTCTCGAATGAAGAGGGGGGTGAAATTATTGTTACCGGCAATCCCGATTTTGAATCCTTCAATAGCGATAATGATGAATCCGACATTTTCCTGCCTATAAACTGCTGGAAATATGAAAGCGGCCAGATTTACATCGTGAATGCAGATATCTACGATCTTTTCATCCAGGAAAATGAGGAAATTATTGATTACCTGGATTCATTTACTGAATCCGGTGAATATAACTGCGATCTGAGCAGACAGAACATGTCAGCTATAGCAGCCGGGTATGCTAACTACATCAATGCCGCAGAAGTTTCCATTGCATCACAGTTTCTGAAAAAGTATTATCTCTGCGCTGATGTTAACGATTTTCTTAGAAATATAAATCAGATTCTTAACCAGGGAGATACTCAATGAAAATGGAATGGAAAAAGTTTTTGGGTAAGACGCTGCATATAACTTTGTATGAAAATTACGGGCTTACGATTGACCCTCATTCTGATACCCCGATTTATGAAATAGTCTTTAAATCGGGCAAACTGACTGATGCCTACGATGACGGACTGCTGCTCGAAACCACAAGGGAAACTGAACAGGTACGGATTTATGTTCCTTATCAATCAATTAAATGTGTTGAAATCTTTAACCTTTAGGGGAAACTTTGTATAAAATATTATTTTTTTTAGCTGCAATTCTGCCGGCAGTTATTACTGCGCAGGGAAATATCACCGTTAAATCTCTTATAGCTTATCCGGATAATGATATTACGGCACTGCCTGTAATTACTGATAACAGGCTTACCGTTGAATTTGATTTACAGGCCGCAGATGTACCTCAGCTAAGCTTCGTTTTTCGTTTCTGCGATAAAAACTGGATACCGACAGGTAATCTGTTTCTTGCAAACAATGGGTACAATATTTTCAATAACCTTGATTATGATGTCCTGCCTGTTGCGGTTAAAGAAGCCAGGTATCATTTTAAAAGAATCTTTTCCTGATAGCAAAGGACAGATTAGTTTTCCCTGGTCAGGGAAATGGATGTATTATATAACCGATACATATGACACTTCAAAAGTATATGCTTCTGGAAAGTTTGTGGTTATAAAAGGAGCAATCCCTATGAATGTAAGCTTAACCAGGGAGAAACTGGAGGATAAAACTTATTTCCCCACTGAACTGGCTTACATCTTTAATGTTACTACCGAACTTAACCTTCCGCTGAAATATCACCCGATGTTCGTTGATCACCTGGAAATCATTGAGAACCATAAAACGAACTATCCTTATATAGTGGACCGCTCATTCAACACCAATCAGAGACAGTTCTACTGGAATGGCGACCGGAAGTTTACTTTCACTATAAGGGACATCCAGCCCGGCAATGAATACCGCCAGACGGATATCAGAAATTATAATAAGTATACAGGTGAAACAGTTAAGGCGCAGTTCGAAGGAATTGAGTATTCAAGATTCTTTGAAGAGGGTTCTCCTGATCTGAACGGCGGTGAGGTTTTACTAAACTACAAAAACGATTATGCTACTTATAAAGATGTGGTTTTCTCAGTTAAGCCCCCTGATCCCGTTTACAACGATATTTTTCTGGTGGGAGCGTTTAACAACTGGGTGGTTTCTCCTGATTATAAGATGAATGAACAGAGTGGGTTATATACTCTTACCATTCCGCTTAAAAGAGGAATTTATGATTATCAATATGTAGTCGGCAATACTTCAGGGAATACAGTTACTGATATCGACTGGTTCACTCTCGAAGGAAACAGCTGGGATACTTCAAATTATTATTATGTATTTTTGTATTATAATGATCCCGATTTGGGCGGTTATGATCACATAATAGGTTATGCGAAAATTTATAGTAAACAATAACAGGCTGAAATGGAAAAATTGAAAGTTGGAATAGTCGGAACAGGTCATCTCGGAAAACTGCATGCAAAAATGTTTACTGCGATTCCAAACTCCGGATTAACAGGTGTTTATGATGTTAACCAGCTTCAATCAAAAGCGGTAAGTGAGGAATTCGGAACCGAAGTCTTTAATAATCTTCCTGATTTGCTCAAAGAAGTTGATGCAGTTTCTATTGCTGCCACTACAAGTGCTCACTATGAACTTGCTAAAGAATGCCTGAATGCAGGAAAACATACATTTATAGAAAAACCGATAACAACCACAATTCCCCAGGCCGAAGAGCTCGTAAAACTCGCTGCGGATAAGAATCTGAATCTCCAGGTGGGACATATAGAGCGATTTAATCCCGCACTGGTATCGCTGGAACAATATATTCTTGAACCCAAGTTTATCCAGACAGACAGGCTTGCCCAATTTAACCCGCGTGGTACCGACGTTGCCGTTGTACTGGATCTTATGATTCACGATATTGATATAATTCTGAGCCTGATTAAAAGCAAGGTTCAGCAGATCGATGCTTCGGGAGTTGCTGTGGTTTCAGATTCTATTGACATAGCAAATGCAAGAATTAAGTTCGAAAACGGTGCAGTTGCCAACGTTACCGCAAGCAGAATATCGCAAAAGAAAATGAGGAAGATGAGAATATTCCAGAGAGATAATTATATCTCTCTCGATTTTACTACGGGTCTTTCCGAAGTCTACCGGCTTGTGCCTCTTAATCAGGATACGGGGATGACAACGATTTCATTCGGTGAGATCGGGGTAGGGGAGAAGAAGAAGCGGGTTATATATGAGCAGCCCGAAATAAAGGAACAGAACGCGCTGCAGTATGAACTTCAGCTGTTCGTCGATTCGGTGGTGAATAATACAAAACCAGTGGTCTCCGGTGAAGAAGGGCTTCGCGCTCTTCGTGTTGCAGAGCAGATACTCCAGAAGATAGGTGAGTCGCAAAAGCTGATCTTATCCAATTCCAATTGAAGGTGATGAATATGAAGAAACTATATGTATACACGCTTATATTGCTCTTTACTGTAAGCGGATGCAGCGTTTATCAATCGCTGGTCAATTTATCGAGACTTCAGTTCAAGCTTGGTAATGTTAATGGTTTTGCTCTCAATGGTGTCAATCTGTCCGGGAAGTCCAGATTATCCGACTTCAGTTCAATAGAAATTCTCCGGATATCTCAGGCTGTAGCTAACGGATCACTTCCTGTTTCTTTTGTGCTGAATGTTCAGGCGAAAAATCCAAACGACGGTACAGGCGGTTATCCAAACACTAATGCCACAATTACAAATTTTCCCTGGAGACTGCTTATAAATGGTAATGAGACAATTTCCGGAGGATTAAAAAACGAAGTGTCTGTTCCGGGAACAGGCGAAGTAAGTGTTATCCCCATCCAGATGAGCCTTGACCTGGTTAAGTTCTTTCAGAATAAGGGATATGAAGATTTAATCAATCTGGCGCTGGCAATTGGAGGCAATAAAGGCTCCTCTTCAAATCTGACTCTTTATGCTCGTCCTACAGTATCGACCACAATAGGACCGATTCAATACCCTGAGGAATTAAGAATAGTGAGCGTTGGTTTTACAAATAAATGAAACTAACCTCTATTTAATTCTCATGGGCCATATTGATGTTTGAGAATGTAATAAAGCTTACATTTTTGAAATTTCTTTGCTCATTTTGGAATAAAAATCCCTAATAAATTTATATTTGTTTATAGTAATTCAGTATTTTACCGTTTTCGGGATAACTTTATAAAAATTCAGGAAAAGACGGAATGAGTAATGGCTAAAACAGATAAATATACACTTGGGGTTGACCTCGGTGGAACGAGTGTGAAAATAGGGATAGTATCCGAAAAAGGGAAAATAAATAAGAAGATTTCCGTTGAGACGCATGCTTCTGATGGTCCCGATGCTGTGGTTGAACAGATTAAAAAAGGAATACATGAAATTCTCGGGAAAACAAATAAGAAAATCTACGGGATAGGTATCGGAGCTCCCGGCGTTGTCTCGGTTAAAAAGGGCACAGTAGAGAATCCTCCAAATTTTCCGGGATGGGAAAAAGTAAACCTTGGTAAACTGATAGAGAAAGAATTTGATAAAAAAGTTTTCGTTGAAAATGATGCAAATGCTGCCGCAATTGGTGAACTGATATTCGGAGTGGGGAAGAAGTATGCTTCCTTTATTATGGTGACCCTCGGAACCGGGGTTGGAGGCGGGATCATAATAAATAATAAGATATACAGGGGTGAATTCGGCGCCGCTGGTGAAATAGGACATTTAACTATCGACCACAAAGGACCCCGGTGCAACTGCGGCTCTTTCGGGTGCATAGAAGCTTACGTCGGCAACCATTATCTTGTGGGCAGGATTAAGAAAGAAATGCCTGATCATCCGGATTCAAAAATATGGGAGCTGATAGATAATGATCTTGAACAGCTTAGTCCTCGTATTATTGACACCGCCTCTGAAGAGGGCGACAGTTACGCTCAGTCAATCGTGAAACAAATGGGTTACTATCTTGGATGTGCCATGGCTTCTGTCAGCAACTTGCTCGATGTGAGTACTTTTATTATCGGCGGCGGTGTATCGGGATTCGGAAAACCTTTGTTTGATTCTATCAGGGAGACTGCTTCATCACGGGTATTGACCCCTCTGCGTGATAGAATTGAGGTTCACCCTGCAAAGTTAAAGAATGATGCCGGGATAAAAGGGGCATCTGCTTTAGTGTTTTATAAATCCTGAGGACAAGCTTATTTTTGAATTATTCTTCATATCAATTCTGAAATGAGAAATTTCTTACTGATATTAATATTGCTATCTGTCCAGGAATTTGCTCAGCAAATTGATTCTACGGGGCTGGTTCCTCCTGATTCAATCAACTCACCTGTTATTGATTCACTTCTAACCTCTGACTCTGTTAAAACTAAACCCGGAGATATTGATACGGTTATAAATGCAAGTTCGTCTGATTCTTTGGTATTTGTGATTGGTCAGAAGGAAATGTATTTGTACGGTAAAAGTGAAATTCAGTATAAACAAACGAATCTCACCGCAGCAAATATTAAGGTCGATTTCGAAACCGGGGGCGTGGAGGCGGAAGGTGTTCCTACTGATACTTCTGAGAAATATGCAGGCACGCCTGTGCTGGTGGATAAGGGTGAAAAGTATGAAGGTTTCCGGATGAGGTTTAATTTTAAAAACCAGCGGGGTTTTATTGCTTCGGCAGCCACCGAAAATGAAGGCGCCTATTATACTGGCTCGAAAATAAAACGAGTTGATAAGGACACTTATTTTATCAAGGATGGTATTTATACAACCTGCGATAAAGAGGATCCTGATTATTATTTCTATGCCCCTAAAATGAAGGTGGAACAGAAACAGGAGGTGATGGCTGAATGGATCTGGCTTTTTGTCGGTGATGTACCTCTTCCTGTACCTCTTCCTTTTGCTGTTTTTCCGCTTCAGTCTGGCAGAAGATCAGGTATTATACCACCTGTCTTCGGTGATGATGGAACTTATGGAAAATATTTTGGCCGGTTCGGATACTTCTGGGCGATAAGTGATTATATGGACTGGAGCCTTACAGGCGATTATTATACGCGCGGCAGCTATCGCGCTAATTCCCGTTTCCGTTATGCGGAACGATATAATTTTACCGGTACCCTGCAGGGTGATTATTCTGATTTGATATCAGGACTGACGTCCGATCCTGACAGATCTGAAAGAATCGACTGGAGAATTAAATGGAGTCATAACCAGTCTTTTACTCCCACCATGAGGTTCGATGCTAACCTCGAATTTACATCGGGCAATTACCTTTCAAGAAATGTTACAGATTTTAATGAACTTCTGCGAAATGAAATTGTTTCTAATGCAACATTTTCAAAAACATGGGATGAATCGGGCAACAGTCTTTCTGGCAGCTATACCAGGAGACAGGTTCTGCAGACGGGCGATATTCACGAAGTTCTGCCAAGTCTTACTTTTACTAAATCTCAGAGTTACCCTTTCCGCGGTAATGGGGTGGGAGAACAGAAATGGTATGAGCTGTTCGGCTATAGCTATACGGGGCAGTTTGAAAATGACAGAATTAAGACGGGAGGACATCTTAACATAAGGGGAGGATTTAATCATCAGATATCAGCCGGACTTTCACCCAAATTAGGTCATATCAGCATCGCACCTTCAGTACGGTACCAGGAAAGGTGGTACAATAAAAGAGTCGTTTATGAAAGGGCAGTATCACCAACAACAGGAAACGACACTACTTTTATTAACGATGAGCATGAACTGAATTTTGTCAGGACATTTGGTATGGGCGTAACTGCCTCCACAAAGTTTTATGGTGTTTTTCCCGTGAACAGCTTCGGAGTTAATGCTGTAAGGCATACTGTTAATCCCAGTATTTCATATAATTATAACCCTGATTTTTCCAAACCGTTCTGGGGCTATTATGATTCATACATTGATCCGAACAATAAGGTAATTCACTATGATAAGTTCCAGCGGGAGGTATTCGGAGGAGCCCCCTCCAATGAATCGCAAAGTATTACATTTTCTCTCGGTAATATTTTTGAGATGAAAACGCTGCCGGATGTTTCAGATACTACTTCAAAAGAGAAAAAAATCCAGTTGCTGAACTTATCGGCAGCAATGAGCTACAATTTTGCTGCTGATAGTATGAAACTTTCCGATCTTGGAGTGCAGTACAGAACCCAGGTAGGCGACTGGTTCAATTTCTCGGGAAGTACGAATTTTACTCCCTATGATTATACGGCCGATAAAACAAGGATCAATAAATTTCTTATAAATGAAGGGAAAGGACTGCTGCGGCTTACAAAATTCAGTTTCTCAATTTCAACTAGTCTATCCGGCGAAAGGCTAAAGTCAGCTGAAGATAAACAGCCGCCCGAAGGAGAATATGAGCTCCAGAACGGGGATAATGTTTATAAAGGAATTTATTCAGAAAAAGAAGCTGATTTTACGATTCCATGGGATCTTAATCTGTCTTATAATTATTCATTAAGCAAACCCATCCCTTCTCAGAAATCAGAATTTTCAAACTTGAGCGGGGGGATAAACTTTAACCTTACCCCGAACTGGAAGTTCTCATTTACCGGAAGTTATGATTTCCAAAGGCACGAGTTCGCTGCTCCCCAGATAAAAATTTCACGCGACCTCCACTGCTGGCTGATGAATTTCACCTGGAACCCGATTGGTACCTACCGTGGATACAGATTTGAGATTAGAGTGAAAGCGCCTCAGCTGCAGGACTTGAAAGTCACTAAACAAGATCAATTCTACAGCGGAAGGGGGTATTAATCGTGAGAAAATATATTATCGACGGAAATAATCTTATAGGTAAAATCAAATCGCTTCAGAACCTGCAGAATAGCGATAAACAATCGGCACGTGAAAAGCTTGCCTTTCTGATCGAGAGTTACTTTCGGGAAAAAAAAGCTAAAGTTTCTCTTCATTTTGATGGATTTCAGAATATTCCTATAAAAATGGCTTCTGCCAAAGTAATCTATTCTGAGAACAAAACAGCAGATGAGAGAATTAAATCCGAAATCTCGGTATCTAAAAATCCAAAGCTTATAACAGTCGTTACCTCGGATAATAATTTGAAGGAATTCGCCCGGGTTTGCAGTGCATCTGTAATCTCCTCAGAAGACTTTGCTGCTGAGTTAAGCAGGAGAAATGATAAAGATGAAGAAGAACAGCGTATACGTGCTATAAACAGTGTTGAAGAATTCAAAAAAATATTCAATGTGAAAAAATAATATACCACAGCTGCTTTTTTTATTCCCTTTTATTAATTTATTTTATATCTTCAAATGGAAATCACAGGATTCGGAGTACACTTAGATGAATTCAAAAATCTCACCCGATAACGTATAATATATTGACCAATTTAAATAATATAATTAACCAGTCATCTTCAATCTTAATCGCGAGGTGTTATGTATAGTGAAATATACAGGAAAAACTCATTCCTTTTCATTTTACCATTGTTAATGTTCTTTACAACTCTAGCCTATTCACAGGGAGATAATCCAAGAATTGACCATCTTCCTCCGGACGTGATAAATTCTTATGTTCCGGAAAATTATATTACTGACGTAATTACCGTGGATGGATTCGATAACTTCAACCTGGGTGTTGATTTCGGTGAGCCGCATATGTCTGTAAATCCAACCGATCCCCTTGAATATTTTAATGCTTTTAATATAAATGGAGCTCACAGGACTTACGACGGCCACGACTGGCTCGCTTCCACTCCTTCATTTGGTACTAGTGTACAAGGAGATCCTGTTACAGCTTATGATAGTCTTGGGAATCTGTATTATATGCAGATGTATGGTAGTATTTCGGGTGCAAAGGTAATCCGTTCAGCTGATAATGGACAGTCTTGGACAACTGCAGTAAATGCAGTGAGCGGCGGCGACAAATGCTGGATGGCTGCAGATCAGACAAGCGGTCCTTTTGCAAATTATGTCTATGCTACAATGACCAGCACAAGTTTTGCCGGCCATAACTTTGCCCGCAGCACAGACCTGGGAGCAACATTCACCCAGACATTTACAACAAGTAGTTCACCTCTGCCTGGTGCTATGGTTGCGGTAGGTCCTAATGTATTAGGAGGCGATGTCTCTGGTGGTTGCGTGTATTTTGCAACGAATGAAGGTAATAGCTTTGCTGCAACGTACAGATTTTATCGTTCTACCGATGGCGGTGCAACATTTACCTTAATGTCCTCACAGAATTTTGCCGGTTATGTCGGCACAAATGTGAACGGCAGAAATTCGGTTCAGAATATGAGAACACGACCTTATCCGTTTATAACTGCCGATAATAGCTACGGTCCGTACAGAGGACGGCTCTATCTTGTGTATACAACAAATGCCCCTGCAGGTAATGGGAATAAACCTGATATTTTCTGCCGTTATTCGGATGACCAGGGTGCAACTTGGTCGGCTGCAGTCACAGTTAATGATGATGCGAATTCAGCCAATAATAATCAATGGCATCCTTCCACCTGGTGCGATACAGAAACAGGCAGGTTGTTTATCAAATGGATGGATACTCGCGATACGCCAACTTCCGACAGCGCGTATATTTATGCCAGCTACTCTGATGACGGTGGTCAGACTTTTGCCGTTAACCAGAAAATTTCAAACGTTAAGATGAAAATTAACTGTACAACATGCGGCGGTGGTGGAACTCCCAGATACCAGGGTGATTATGACGCTATAACTTCCGCCGGGAATATTTCTATGTCGGTATGGACTGACTTCAGAAATGGAAGCTTTGCCAGTTATACCGGGTATTTCCCTGATTTTGCATTGACAGTTTCTCCGCAGAATAATACCGTTGGGAATACAAATGATCAGACGGATTATACTATCGAAATTCCCGAAGTTACTCTTTTTGACGGAGAGGCAATGTTTACGGCTAATATTGATCCGGTTCCTGCTACAGGATCCTTCGATGTTACATTTGATCCGGGTAATACGATCACTTCTTTCCCTGGCAGCATAACAATGACAGTTCATACGGTCGGTACGGTTCCTAATGGTACATACACTGTCAAGGTTCAGGGTGAGGGAGTAACAAGCATTCCGGTTCATAGGAGGGAAGTTACTCTTGAGGTTATTGATAATGTTCCTGTTGAATTAACATCCTTTACTGCGAATATGCAAAAAAGTAATGTTATGCTTAGCTGGGTTACAGCTACTGAATTAAATAACAGCGGATTTGAAATCCAGAGAAGTATTCAAGTAGAAAATGAGAAGGCTGCCTGGAACAAAATCGGCTTTATCAAAGGAAACGGCAGCAGTACTGAATCGCATGCATATTCATTTTCTGATGAGAATATTGTAAAACCTGGTCACTATTCATACCGCCTGAAACAAATTGATTTGGACGGTAGGTATGCTTACTCTCCTGTGGCTGAGATTGAGGTTAACAAACCAACAAGATACTACCTTAGTCAGAACTACCCGAATCCTTTCAATCCGACAACCAGTATTGAGTTCTCAACTCCTGAAAGAAGTCACGTTTCTTTGACGGTGTATGATGTTCTCGGTAATAAAGTAGCTACCCTCGTTGACGGTTGGATGGAATCGACTAATCATAAGGTCATATTTAACGCTGCAAACCTTGCTAGCGGAATTTATTACTATACTCTGTCAACAGGAAACTTCACGTCAACTAAGAAGTTAATCCTGCTGAAGTAAGTTCAGTTAAAATTTACATCCGGTTATCAGCCGGAAAACTATAAAGGCTGCCCATTACGGGCAGCCTTTTTTTGTGCTTGTTTCAACTGCATTCCTCATGTTTTAACCGCATTGCCGTCGTGTTTTAACCGAATTGCCTGTGTTTTAACTGCATTGCCGTCGTGTTTTAACTGCATTGCCGTCGTGTTTTAACTGCATTGCCGTCTGTTTTAAGCGTCGTGTTTTAACCGACGGAAAATAGTAATGCTAAATAACATTCAGGCTTTAGCCCCATTAATAATCAAACAGTAAAATTAAAATGTGGCTAAAGCCGGATAATAATAGAGGATTCACAGAGCCCGTTGGCTGAAGCCAAACGGCAATAAAGCTAAAGCCGAATGCCTTTTCTAATGGATATTAGTATTAAATGCATTGCTACTATATAATGCTGATATTGCCATCGTGTTTTAACTGCATTGCCGTCGTGTTTTAAGCGAATTGCCTGTGTTTTAACTGCATTGCCTGTGTTTTAACCGCATTGCCGTCGTGTTTTAACCGACGGAAAATAGTAATGCTAAATAACATTCAGGCTTTAGCCCCATTAATAATCAAACAGTAAAATTAAAATGTGGCTAAAGCCGGATAATAATAGAGGATTCACAGAGCCCGTTGGCTGAAGCCAAACGGCAATAAAGCTAAAGCCGAATGCCTTTTCTAATGGATATTAGTATTAAATGCATTGCTACTATATAATGCTGATATTGCCATCGTGTTTTAACTGATGTTGCATTGCCGTCGTGTTTTAACCGACGGAAAATAGTAATGCTAAATAACATTCAGGCTTTAGCCCCATTAATAATCAAACAGTAAAATTAAAATGTGGCTAAAGCCGGATAATAATAGAGGATTCACAGAGCCCGTTGGCTGAAGCCAAACGGCAATAAAGCTAAAGCCGAACAGCAATATACTCCGGGAATAGAATTGAAGCCAGGGGCATAGAGCTAAGACCAATAGCCAGATCAAAGCCCTTTTCTATAGTGATGTCTTAAAATTCAGAACCAGGGAAGTCGGTAGTTCAGCCTTATTCTGCAGACCCACCGAAACATTCCAGCTCAAATCCGTATCGAGGTTTTTATTATACGCCGAAACAAGACGTACAGCATTTATTGCACTGGCTATACGGTTTACGATCATTGCCCCAACGACGAACCTTATATCATTAAAAGTCTGTTCACTGGAAGTCCACATGCCCCGGTAGGTTCTTCTCTGCTCCTGAGTAGGCCAGTTCCAGTAGTTCGTCTCCGCGTTATACATGGCACTGAAGTCGCGGTTAAGCGCCTGCTCCTCATTAAACTGATCAAGACTGGTATAATCTCCTATTGCCGCATAGAAATCGGCGCCCTTGCCGGTAGAATTAACCCCGCCGTTCGTGACAGCATATGCCTGGTATCTGTCTTTCTGCCAGTTAGCATAGGTATTCATCCCTATGAAGACCCCCCATAAAGTTCCTTCAGCAATGGTAAAATACTTTCCGCTTGAATAACCGTCGGCATACAACTCTCCCATCCCCGGCAGAAGCAGGGAATAGATTATAGCCAGACCTGGATTCTTTTTCGTTCTCTCAGCCGGTATGGTTATATCAGTAGTGTGATGTTTAAGGTTTTCTTTAACTATATTTTTTAATTCAAGAGAGGATTTGGGTGCTGATACCTGTGCAAGTGTTATGGATGTAATGAAAAGAAGAGCTAAAAGAGAATATTTCATAATTTTTTAGTTTTAATTTTATAATTAAGATGCTAATGAGTCAACTGATTTTTTTATCGCTCTTATTTTTCCTGAGCAGAAGTTTCCCCCGGCTTTCTCGATTTTAACAGTTGATAGAGTATTAACAAGTTCAGAATTGTAAGGAACCGCAACCTTTATGTAATTAGATGCAAAACCTTTCATTAGGCCGTCGTGATTATCGGCTTCAAAAAGAATCTCTGCAATTTTACCGGTATTGTTATTATAGAATAGATTTTTCTTTCGTGTGCTCAGGATTCTCAACTCGCTGTTTCTTATTTTCCTTTCAAACACATCAACCTGGTCAGGCAACCCGATGGCTTTTGTTCCGGGTCTTTCAGAATATGTAAATACATGAAGATACGATATATCAAGGTCCCTTAAAAAGTTATAGGTTGTTATAAACTCTTCTTTTGTTTCCCCCGGGAAACCCACAATGACATCGACTCCTATTCCTATATCCGGAATGCTCCGGTTTAATTTATCGATCAGCCTCTTATAATCCTCAACCTTATAGCGCCGCTTCATTTGCCTTAAAATTCTTGGATTCCCGCTCTGTAACGGAATGTGGAAATGTCTGCACATTTTCTCACTCGAGGCGGTCAGCTGAATTATCTCATCGCTAAGCAGGTTTGGTTCAATGGAGCTTATCCTGATCCTGAACTCGCCGGGTATTTCAACCATCCTCAAAATAAGATGATAAAGATCAGTCTGGTACTGCCCGCCGTAATCGCCTACATTCACACCGGTTAGTATAATCTCTTTATATCCCTGTTCCAGCAAAGATCTGAATTCTTTGATAACCGAATCAGGCTCCATGCTTCGACTTAAACCACGGGCTTTTGGTATTGTGCAGAATGAACATTTATAATCGCACCCGTCCTGTATTTTAAAGTAGGCTCTTGTCCTGCTGTCCGCATCTGTCGAATGTGCAGGACCGAACTCGTTAATTTCATCATTGGGAGATACGAAAATACAGGCGAGGTCTCTTTTTTCAAATCCCTCCAGAATGTCGAATAGTTTAAATTTCTCCTGTGTTCCCAATACGGCATCAACACCGTCAATGGCCGAAATCTCGTCAGGGCGGAGCTGAGCGTAGCATCCTGTTACTACAACAAATGCTTCGGGATTCTGCCGCAGCACACGCCTTACAAGCTGCCGGCATTCCTTCTCGGCGTTCTCAGTAACCGTACAGGTATTGAAGACATACACATCAGCCTGTTCCTTGAAATCAACTAAATCAAATCCCCTTGCAAGGAACTGGTTCCCGATGGTCGATGTTTCACTGAAATTTAATTTACAACCCAGGGTATGTAATGCAACTTTGTTCAATCTGACTTTATGCTTATTTAAAATTAAAAGAGCGGGATGTAATTCCCGCTCTGTAATAATCCGGAAATTCTTTTACGAATTATCCTGCTTATTTGAACGCTGGTCATCGGGAAGCTCGAAGATCGGGAAGTCGGAGGAGTCGATAGCGCCCGTTTCAGCATTCATTACCTCTTCAACAGTAACTCTGTCGAGTTTGTGTCTATCGAGGTATTCTCTTATCTCCTGCTCTGATTTTTCCTTTAACGCGGCTATTGCGCTGAGAACAATTTTCTTGTTCTCTTTATCAAATTCAATAACCTTCAAAGGAATTGCATCATCAACAGGGAAGTGGTTTGCAATATTTTTAATTTTATTGGTTGCCAGCTGATTTGTCGGGACGAAACCGTCAACATTTTCCGGCAGTTCAGCTATTAAGCCTTTTTCAATAATTCTTACAACTTTGCCTTCGGTAATTGTACCGACGTTGTAAACTTTCTCGAATGTATTCCAAGGGTTATCCTGAACCTGCTTGTGGCCGAGAGATATTTTTCTCTGGTCAACATCTACTCCGAGAACTATTACATCAAGCTTTTCGCCTTTCTTAACTACTTCACCGGGGTGACGTATTTTCTTCGTCCAGCTAAGATCAGATATATGTACCAACCCGTCAACTCCAGGCTCCAGTTCAACGAATACGCCGAAGTTAGTAAGGTTCCGGGCAATACCTGCATGCTGGGATCCGACAGGGTATTTCTGCATAAGCGATTCCCATGGATCCGGCTCAAGCTGCTTGATGCCAAGAGATATTTTCTTCTCTTCTTTATCAAGACTGAGGATAACAGCTTCAACTATCTGTCCCATAGCTACAACCTGTGAAGGATGTTTAATGTGCTGTGTCCAGCTCATTTCTGAATTGTGTATCAATCCTTCAATACCTTTTTCGATCTCAATAAAAGCACCGTAATCCGTAAGTGATACAACTCTTCCTGAAACCTTATCACCGACTTTATATTTCTCTTCAATGTTTTCCCATGGATGCGGAAGGAGCTTCTTAAGACTTAATGATATCCTCTTCTTCTCCTCATCAAAGTCGGTTACAACTACCTTTATAGTCTGATCCAGTTTAACAACTTCGTTAGGATGATTGATTCTGCCCCAGCTGAGGTCTGTTATGTGAATTAAACCATCTACTCCGCCGAGATCAACGAATACACCAAAGTCGGTAATAGCTTTAACTGTACCTTCAAGTATTTGTCCTCTCTCAAGACTCTCAAGGATAGCATTTCTCTGATCCGCTATTTCTTCTTCAACAAGTACTTTATGTGAAACAACGACATTCTCTGTAGGGATATTAACCTTAACTACTTTGAAATCCATCGTTTGGCCTACAAATGCATCAAAATCTCTGATAGGACGAATATCTATTTGTGAACCCGGAAGAAACGATTCCATTCCCATAAGGTCTACAACCATACCGCCCTTGATGCGTTTAATAATCTTACCCTGCAGAATTTCGCCTGTTTCATGAGCATTTACAACTTTCTCCCATATCCTGAGGAAGTCTGCCCTCTGTTTGCTTAATACCAGGTTTCCCTCCTGGTCTTCAACGCTTTCAAGAACTACTTCAACTTCGTTTCCAATCTTGATCTCTTCGTCTTCGCGGAATTCATTCTTCGGTATCGATCCTTCGGATTTGAATCCAACGTCGATAATTACACTATCGCCCTGGATCCTGACAATCTTACCTTTAACGAGTTCACCTTCTTTAACATCTCTGAAAGAGTCCGCGTAAAGCCTGGCAAGAGTAAGAAACTCTTCCTGAGAATATTCCTCATTCTGAAAGTTTCTTTTTGCTTTTTCGTAATCGTCAGCAGTTACCATACCTCGGGTCTTCTCTTTTGTCTCTTCGGACATTAATCCTCCTGAAATAAATAAATTCTCTGCAGCTTAATGTTTCAAGTCATCTTAAAAAACATTGCCGCAAATATTTAATTGAACATTATTTGATTATGATGACTTAATAAACTTTTCTTTTTTCCTGACTTCTTCAAGAATTAAATGAACCTGTTCTTCAATCGTTACAGCCGAAGTGTCTATTTCTACAGCATCTGCGGCTTTGAGGAGGGGACTAACCTCCCGTGTGGAATCAATCCTGTCACGTTGTTCCAGGTTCTCCTTAATATTTTCAATAGGGATATCTATCCCATTGCTTTTATATTCTTTTGATCTTCTGTCGACCCGCTTATCTATTGTTGCAGTTAAAAATATTTTAACATCTGCATGCGGGAAAACCACTGATCCTATATCTCTGCCTTCCATTACGATTCCTGTACTCCCGTCTGCATATTCTCTCTGCTTCTTCACCAGCGCCTTCCTTACACCCTCAATTCTGCTCACATCACTTACCCTGGTATTTACTTCGTAAGATCTCAGCTCGTCAGTGATATCTGTACCGTCAGCTATTACCTGAGTATATCCTTTATCAAAATTCAGTTTTATATCGGCAGTTTGAGCAAGACCGGTGATGTCTTTTTCAGATTCTAATTTTTTTTTTAGAGATAAAAAAGTAACTGCTCTGTACATAGCTCCTGTATCTATGTAAAGATAGCCAAGTTTTTGCGCAACAAGCTTGGCGGAAGTACTTTTTCCGCTTCCGGCAGGACCATCAATAGCGACAATTAAATTTTTGGACATTTACTAAAATACATATATTCATAATATTTATCAAAAAAGAAGAAAAGCGAAATAACGGGGTAGTGACGAATTTGGTCTGTTTTTCAAGCCTTTACTCGATCATTTCTCCTCCAAGTTCCGAAATTATCGCTTTTACATAAGGATCATTGCTCTGCTCAATTTCTTTAGTGATTTTTAAATGCTTATCTGCTTTCTGAGGCTGATCGGTAAGTTTCACAGTAAAATTCAGTTTTTTTCCGAAGAACTCCAGTGTTTTTTTCGAAATATAGTCCTTATCATTTTCTACTATGTTTTGAGCATGAGAATCTGACGAGATAATTTCAAGCCGATTGGCATTGAGATCCGAAACTTCCACATTGTTCAGGAAAGGACCAAAGATCAGGGCTTTTTCCTTCATTACTGCATCAACAAAGCCCTCCCAGCTTTTCCTAACCCCGTCAAGGTCTAATGCAGCCGGGGGATCAGCCTGCTTTGATTTTTTTGGTGTAACTGACTGCTTTACGGTATTCTGGACAGTTGTGCGCCGTGGGGCTTCTGTTTTCCCGGGAAAATTAACTCTGAAAGAGGGGGAGTCAGTATTCTTTACTTCAGGACTTTTTTTTTCACCGATTCCGTTTATTATACCGGAGATGGTCGCAGATTTTTCCAGCCCTATAAGGTGACTCAAAGATATTTCAACTTTCAGCTTTTGATTCTGGGAAAACCTGAGCTCCTGCCTGGTTTTATTCAGAAAATTCAGAAGCCTGAGCATATCTCCTTCTGTGAAACTGTCAAGGTAGTTTATATATTTTTTCCTGAAAACTTCGGCTGTCTCAATTAGTTCGGTTCTTCCGGTAAGGATTACAGTCAGAATATTCCTGAAATGTTCTGTAAGTCCGTCAATAAAATCTACGAAATCCCATCCGTTTTCATAGAGAATCTTTGTTACTTCAAAAACAGTCTTAAAGTTTTTCTGAAGTACTGCGTCCGATATCATAAAAAATAGTTCATCGTCAACCAGGTTCAGCATATGCGATACTGTTGAGGCGTCGATCTTATTCCCGCAGAATGAAATCACCTGGTCGAAATAGCTCTCTGCATCCCTCAGAGCACCGTCGGCTTTACGGGCAATTATTGTTAGGGTCTTATCATCTATCTCAATATTTTCTTCCTTAGCTATTTTGCCTAACAGCTCCTTAATTGTGTTCATCTGGATCCGCCTGAAGTCGAACCTCTGGCACCTCGAAATAATGGTCAGGGGAACTTTGTGAACATCCGTTGTCGCAAAGATGAAAATTGTATGTCCGGGAGGTTCTTCCAGTGTTTTCAAAAACGCATTGAAGGACTCGCGGGTTAGCATGTGAACTTCATCTATGATATAAACCTTGTACTTCCCTCTGGTAGGAGCGTACTTTACAGATTCCCTTAAGGTCCTGATCTCATCAATTCCGCGGTTGGAAGCACCATCGATCTCAATAATGTCGAGCGACTGTGAATTGAGAATCGACTTGCACATTTCACATTCGTTGCAGGGTTCTGCATCTTTTGGATTAAGGCAGTTGAGTGTTTTTGCAAGTATCCTGGCTGTGGTGGTCTTGCCAACACCGCGGGGACCCGTAAACAGGTAGGCGTGAGCAATACGGCCCGACTTAATCGCATTCTTCAGCGTTGCTGTTATGTGTTCCTGGCCTACAACTTCACTGAATTGTTGGGGGCGCCATTTTCTCGCAGTAACTATATATGCCATCAGGGATGATAAAAATTATTTAAGATTATTCTAAATTATTTCAGAAGAAAGAAACCTGCAATATTCCTCTAAGTATTTCTGATCCAGTTCATTAAAAGATCCGGTACTCCCGCTGTCAATATCGAGTACGCCGTATAATTCATTTCCTTTTATGAGGGGAATGACTATCTCAGACCTTGATTCCGGATCGCAGGCAATATGTCCGGGGAATTGATCAACATCTTCAACTATTAACGTCTCTTTTCTCTCCGCAGCCGTTCCGCATACACCTTTACCAATTTCAATTACCGTGCACGCAACTTTTCCCTGGAAAGGACCCAGGTATAATTTTTTACCGTCGTAAAGGTAAAAACCAACCCAGCTTATTTTCTCGAATGTCTGCTTCAACGCTGCAGTAAAATTTGAGAGATTTGATAATATATTCTCATCTTTATTAAGCAGCGATCTCAGCTGTTTGCCAAGGAGACTATATTTTTCATCTGCGGAAAGCTCGTTATTTACAACCAGTGTCTCTGACATTTATTTCTTTTTTTTAGGTGAAGAGCGTGCAGTTTTTTTCTTCGGAGCTCTTTTTACAGGCTTCGTTTTATCCGGAAACACATAAGGTATCGCATCTTCTATATGATCAATGGGTATTATTTCCAATCCTTCTTTAACTTCATTGGGAATCTCCTTGAGATCGATCTCATTATCTTTCGGGATTAGTACCTTCACAATTTTATTTCTCTTTGCTGCCAATAGCTTTTCATTCAAACCTCCGATTGGAAGTATGTTTCCGCGAAGCGTAATTTCACCTGTCATTGCAACATCATTAGTGGCAGGCCGGCCGCTTACCGCAGACAAAAGTGCCATCGACATCGTAATACCTGCAGAAGGTCCATCTTTAGGAATAGCACCTTCAGGCAGGTGGATATGAACTTCCTTACCCTTAAAGAAATCGGGATTAAGATGAAGCTTCTTTGCATTGGACCGGATATAACTCAAAGCGGCCTGCGCCGATTCCTTCATAACGTTTCCAAGCTGACCGGTAAGTGTGAGTCTCTCTGCGCCGTTCATTATGGTTACATCTACGCTGAGCAGTTCGCCCCCCACGCTTGTCCAGGCAAGTCCCGTAACACTGCCTACTCTCTTCTCCGATATGTGTTTCTGGTGACGATAGCGTGGAACTTTCAGGTAATCTTCTATCTTATCCCTGTCCACAATGAACTTGGTTTTCTTTTTTGTTTTAGCTTTACCATTTGATAATTCACTTAGTACGATATCACGGGCAAGCTTGCGGCAGACCGAAGCGATTTCCCTCTCAAGGTTCCTCACGCCGGCTTCACGCGTATATTCGGAGATAATTTTATGTACTGCCTCATCTCTGAAATCAACGTGCTTGTTTCCGAGTCCATGTGCTTCAAGCTGTTTCGGAAGTATATGCCTTTTTGCAATCTCAATTTTATCATTCTCCAGGTATCCCGGCAGTTCTATTATTTCCATCCTGTCCTGCAGGGGGAGGGGAATGTTGTACCTGACATTAGCTGTGGTAATGAACATAACCTGGGAAAGGTCATAATCCACCTCAAGATAATGATCGTTAAAAGTATGATTCTGCTCCGGATCGAGAACCTCCAGCATTGCAGAGGATGGATCGCCGCGGAAATCCATACTCATCTTGTCAATTTCATCAAGAAGCATAACAGGGTTTATCGTTCCTGCTTTCTTCATCGACTGAACTATTTTTCCGGGCATAGAGCCGATGTAAGTTCTTCTGTGACCTCTTATCTCGGCTTCATCTCTTACTCCGCCTAGACTTATCCTTACGAATTTCCTTCCGAGGGCTCTTGCAATGGATTTTCCCAGAGAAGTTTTTCCAACTCCGGGAGGTCCAACAAAACATAGTATCTGTCCTCTCATCTGTTTTACCAGATTAAGTACAGCGATGTGTTCGATAATTCTTTCCTTGGGTTTTTCCAGGGCAAAGTGGTCTTCATCCAGAATTTTCCGGACATGCTTGATGTCAAGGTTATCCTTTGTTCTCTTTGACCACGGAACTTCAGTCATCCACTCAAGGTAGTTTCTTATTACAGTCGACTCAGGCGACATAGATGGGGTCTTCTTAAGTTTATTTAGTTCCTCAAGAGCTTTTGCTTCGGCCTCGGCAGTCATCTTTGCTTTTTTAATCTGATCCCTAAGCTTTGCAACTTCAGGGGAAGTATCCTCATCGTCGCCCAGTTCATCCTGAAGTATCTTAATCTGCTCCTGGATGATAAATTTTCTCTGAGTCTTTGCTATATTCTCCTGCACCTTGCTGTCGATTTCCTTCTCAATCTTCAGTATATCTATCTCAGAGTTAAGTATTTTTATTACTTCATAAAACTGTTCCTTCAGGGTAAACTTCTGCAGGACTACCTGTTTTACATCCATTCCCTGGTTTATATTTGCAGCCACATAAAACAGCTTCCGATCGGGTTCTTCTATATTTTCAAAGGCTGTAACTGTCTCGTTCGGGATGTTGCGGCTTATCTTAACATATTCCTTAAATAACTGCGACATTTGCCTTACCAGGGCGTTCATTTCATGATCATTTTCTACAATCGGTACAATAACATCAATCTTTGCTTCAAAAAAACTGGCGTTCTTTGTGAAATCCAAAATTCTACCCTGCAGAAGGCCGTCAACAAGTATTTTCATAAGTCCGTTTGGCAGCTTCAATATCTGCACAATTTTGGCTATTGTCCCTTCTCTGTATATATCTTCTTTCTTGGGATCTTCTACATTTGATTTTTTCTGTGTGGCAAGGAAGATGTACTTAGTGTTCTCAAGCGCAAAGTTTGCCGCCCGGATTGATTGCTCTCTGCCTACAAGCACAGGGAAAATCATATAGGGAAAAATGACTATATCTCTTAAAGGCAGAACCGGCAGAATCTCCGGCATATTGTCTACAATCGAATTATCTCCTGATTCAGAAATTTCAATCTGATCCATTTTCTTCAAGGTTATCTCCTAATTTTCTCAATTACATTCAAGGAGATAAATATACCAAAATGGATTAGGGCTATCAAGGAACTAAAAATAACATACAAACAGTCTGCGGTAACTGTGACACGGTAAATACCTTCTCATTTTTATATATTTACTGACAAAAAAGGATAAAATGATTCAGGATATAATACAGGTGTCCCGCGAAGCAGGCGAAATAGTACGGGAAGGGTTCGGAAAAAATTTCAACGTCGAGTATAAAACTAATGAAGCCAACCTTGTTACTGATATTGATAAGGCTTCTGAGAAGTATATTAAGGAGTTTATTCAGAAGAAGTATCCCTCGCATAGCATACTGGCCGAAGAGGGAGGGGAAACAAAGAATGATTCGGAATACCTCTGGGTAGTCGATCCGATTGACGGTACAACCAATTTCGCACATGGACTGCCGATATTTTCTATATCAATTGGACTGCAGCAAAACGGAAAGACCATCGCAGGCGTGGTTTATGACGTTATGCAGGATATAGTATATTCGGCTGAGAAGGGCGCAGGCGCTTTTGAAGGTTCACAAAAAATACATGTAAGCAGTAATGATAACCTGGCCCATAGTGTTTTGGTAACAGGGTTCCCATATAATATATCCGATAACCCTGAAAATGCTCTTGAAAAATTTGCCGCTTTAACAAAGGCATCAAGGGGGATCAGACGGCTTGGTTCAGCAGCTATTGACTTCTGTTATGTTGCTAAAGGGGTTTTCGATGGTTTCTGGGAGGTTTATCTTCATCCCTGGGATATCTGTGCAGGAAAACTTATTATCGAAGAAGCCGGGGGACTTGTCACCGGTTTCAAGGGAGATGAAATAGATATTTATACTAAACGAATACTTGCAACCAATGGTAACATTCACAAAACGATGATTGAATTCCTCAGTAAATAAGTTAAAGTGCACTTTGCTTAATTTTTAATTAAAGTCCTGCGTACATTTGTTCAATCCTGTCGCTGTACTTTTCTTCCACAACCTTGCGTTTTATCTTAAGGCTCGGAGTTATTTCTCCGGTTTCAAGTGAGAAGGGTTTTTCAAGCAGCGTGAATCTCCTTACCCTCTCATAGTTGGCCAGGTTTTTCTGAATTTTGCTCATTTCCTTCTCCATAAGCTCCCGTATTTCCTTTATATCCGACAGCTCTTCAATAGTAGAGTATTTAATCTTATGAGAATCCGCATATTCCTTAACTGCTTCAAAGTCGGGTACAATAAGTGCGCTCAGAAACATCCGTCTGTCGCCTATCAGAACAAACTGATCTATGTACTTGCTGGATAAGAAAAGATTCTCAATCGGGGTGGGAGCTATATATTTTCCTGCTGTAGTCTTAAACAGATGCTTCTTCCTGTCGGTTATCCTTAGGAATCCGTCTGTATCAAATGCACCTATATCTCCTGTGTGCAGCCAGCCGTTTTTAAGCACTTCATCCGTTTCCCTTTTATTTTTATAATAGCCCTGCATTATGTTTGGGCCGCGGGCAAGTATCTCGCCGTCGGGAGCCAGCTTAATCTCAACTCCCGGAAAGACTTTACCTACCGTTCCGAATTTATAATCATCAACACGATTTGCTACAATAACAGGCGATGACTCGGTTAGACCATATCCCTCAACTATTTTAATTCCTGCCGCTTCAAAAAATTCACCCAAATCAGGTGCCAACGCGGCTCCTCCTGAAATAAAAAACCTTAACTTGCCGCCGGTCCGTTCACGCAGTTTATGCAACACAAGCTTATCGGCTACTTTAAATTTTGCCGCAAGAACCGGACTCAAACTACCCTTCTTTCTCTCCTTTGCTGCCTGCTTCCCAATGTAGATGGCCCAGTTAAATATCCTCTGTTTCGTAACAGACTGAGATTCAACGTTTTTTATAATCTTCGAATACATCCTTTCAAAGAGGCGCGGAACGGTTGTAAGTATTGTAGGCCTGGTTTCTATAAAATTCTGTGCTACTGTCTCTATACTTTCTGCATAACATATCATCCCTCCTGATGAGAACCCTGTATAATATCCTGCCATCCTTTCAAAAATATGACACAGAGGTAGGAAGGAAAGAAATATGTCATCCTGTGAAATCGGAAAACTCTCGAGTGCTGAATTGACGTTAGATAATATATTTTTGTGAGTCAGCATTACTCCTTTGGGCTCGCCTGTAGTTCCCGAGGTATAGATAATAGTACATAGATCATCTTCATGTACATTCTTTTTGGTTTCTTTGAGATACCCGGGATGGTTGTTCCGATATATCTTACCCATATCCTGAACGTCTTTAAAAGTGTAGAGCGATTGAACGTCTGGCTGTATATCCTTTTCATTCATGACGATAATAAAATTCAGATGCCTTAACGATTCCCTGTTTTTTAGTACTTTGTTAAGCTGGAGCTTGTTTGAAACAATTACTCCCCTGGATTCAGAATTATTAAGGATGAATTCAATTGAAGAAGCTGTCAGAGAAGGATACATCGGAACATCCACTCCGCCTAATGCTAGAATACCCATATCAGAATAGACCCATTCAGGTCTGTTCTCGGCGATGATTGCAATTTTATCCCCCTTCTTCACACCGAGAGCAGTTAATCCATACGCAAAATTATCGGTTTCCTCTTTAAACTCTGTGTAGGAAATTCCTTTATAAACTCCGTCAACCTTCCGCATCATCACAGGTCGTGTCATATTTTTCCCGAATTCTTCTGTCAGGAAGGTGTAGAGTTCAGCAATAGTTTTATTGGCCTTTAATAATGACATCCAATACTCCGTCAAATTTGAATAAGAAAATATGACCGTTAACAAAAATTATCAATAGGGGAGAGCAGGAAATTTAATGTATAGCATCCGGAAGCAATGAATTTTGTTTTTGAATCCGGAGGGGATTTGATTTTTGGACTGTTTTCAGCCATAGATCCAGCCTCACTTTTAACGTAGGATATTAGTCATATTTCCTCGTTTAACGTTTTCAGGTGCTTTTAGGCAGGTAGTTCCAGGGCCTTAAATGCTGCTATGGCCTCCTCGCTTTTAGATTATTCAGCAGGTACGAAAAATTGTCCTATCCGTTTTTAAGGCTGCTTTATTCTCGCGGGAGTGCCGTATTTGTGCCGTAGTTGCACTCAAAAGGAGACAATCCAATAGATGCGAATAATTTTCATTATTGGAAAGTAATTGTGATTCACATAAGCCCAACAGAAATCATTTGATATTAATTTTTAGAATTGATAAAAATCAAATTTGAGGTTAAAATGGCGGAGAAAGAAAATAATAACTTACCTGAAGTTGAAAAACCTTCCACTAAAACCCCCCGGCTGTTACCGGGACAAAAAGCTCTGGTAACCGGTGCCAATTCAGGAATAGGGAGAGGGATAGCAAAGGAACTTGCGAAAGCCGGTGCGGATGTAGTCGTTAATTATATTGCCGACCCCGATGCTGCTGAGGACCTTGTCGAAGAGCTTAAGAAAGAAGGAGTAAAATCTTTTGTATATAAAGCTGATGTCAGCGATGAAACGCAGGTTGTAAATATGTTCAGGGCTGCGATTGAAAAACTTGGAACGATAGATATCCTTGTTAACAATGCAGGACTCCAGAGGGATTCAAAGTTTGAAGATATGACGCTTGATCAATGGAACAAGGTTATTAGCGTTAATCTCACCGGTCAGTTTCTATGTGCCCGCGAGGCAGTTAAAGAGTTTAAAAGAAGGGGAGTGAAGAAGGAAATTTCCTGCGCCGCCGGTAAAATTATTCATATCAGTTCTGTTCACGAAGTGATTCCCTGGGCAGGACATGCAAACTATGCCGCTTCAAAAGGAGGTATTATGATGCTTATGAAAACTATTGCCCAGGAAACAGCCCCATACAGAATAAGAGCAAATAGTATTTGTCCGGGTGCAATTAAAACTCCGATAAATAAATCAGTCTGGAGCTCTGAAACCGGTTTGAACAAGTTAATGGATCTTATTCCATATAAACGTATAGGGGATGTTGACGATATCGGGCGGGTTGCAGCTTGGCTAGCATCCGATCAGGCAGACTATATTAACGGTACCAGCATATTCGTCGATGGCGGAATGACCCTCTATCCCGGATTCGCAACCGGCGGCTGATTATAATATAACTCTTCTGACTTACAGGTTTTTTACATTAAATCCATATTTCCGGTTAAGATACTCTGCTGCTAAGGAACGATGGCAGGCCGAAGGATTTTTCTCTACGCAGAACAGCACCACCCTCTTTGCATTTAATGATTCCAGCTGCTTGATAAAAGTTTTAAAATCGAAATTTCCCAGAATTTCCTTTTTATAAGCAGAAATGAACTTTCCCGATAAAGAATCTCTTTTTCGTTGTGAAATATGCCCCTCCTTGTCGCTGGCATACTGGATCTGTATTATTTCCTGGGTTGGTGACAGGTCAGCTATATGAAGGTAATTTATATTAAGATCCGAGAGTCGGTTCTGCAGCCTGTTGCTGTTGGCAAATGTATACTCTGATCCCCTTACGCCGCGTCTTCTCCTTATATCGCAGAACGTATCAATGTTGTTACCAGTCAGTTTCCCGAAGAATTCATCAGGGACCGACCCGTATACGCCGATTGTATATAACTGTATTTTGCTCATAGTTAAGAAGTCCGGTTATCACAGTTGGAATTAAAACAATGAAAATTAAAGAAAAAAAAGTTTCTTCAAAAGCATTCGTTTTTAGCAGAATTCAATACATGTGACATAAGTTCAAGTCAATCATACATAATTGCAAGTCATTGAAACAATATTTCAAATTTACGAAACATAGATGCTAGGTACCCCCACCCTCCATTTTGTTAATTGCTCGTGAGATTTTTAATGAATAATTCACAAACAAAAATATTGGAGTGTAAAATGAAAAAGTCACTTTTCTCTCTCGTTGTTTTCTCAGTTCTATTAGTAGTAGGCTGCCGCGAAAATTCGATAACCGATCCCATCCCTGCTTCTGCGGATATCAATAAAACTTCTGATTCACCGGTTATGGGTACCATTCAGCTGCAGGGCCGTTTGGAAAACCCATATCCTGTATTTAATTCATTTTTTGTAATTGACGGTGAGATCAACTATCAGATAACTTCACTTAACCTTGATCCAATCCCTCCGAACAATCAACAGGTGATAACCGTTCAGCTGAGTGCATATGCAGAACTAAACAGTGTCTGCACTGTATGTATGTCTCCTGAAGCTGAGACATTTGCCGGAGTTATCTCAGCTGAAACAAGTGATGTTATAAATTTTACCGATGATAGCAACCATTCCTTTAGTAAAACATTCAAGGTTCAGAAAAATGCTAATGATATGATCCTTATATGCAGCTTCTTTATATCACCGGAAGGTATTACACTTAATGGTATGCGGCTTGAATTGATAGATCAGGACTACAAGGCCGGTTCAGAATAATTATTTACAAAGAGTGTCAAATAAAATTGTTCGGTATCCCAACCGTACAATTTGCACTCCTCAAACCCTCCCCAAAGATAACAGGGAGGGTTTTTTTATAAATGTTGAGATAAAAATCGACAATTTATCACAGCATCTTTAACCGGAAATCAGTAATAAACCTTCGACTTCAATTTAACCACGGAGGATGATATGAAAAATGTATTTTTACCAATGCTTGCTGCCCTTCTTCTGAGTTTTGCTTTTAGTATGGCCCAGGAAGAAAGGAACCAGGCAGAAGTTTTTTATAATTCCGGAACTGACAGAATTTCCGGGAACATTGATGCTCAGCCTATCTATAATTCCGACTGGCAATGGCTGCACCCTACACCTGCCGGCAACAACCTGAGGTATGTTAAAGTGTGGGATGCCGATAACTGGTATGCTTTAGGTTATTCGGGAACCTTTCTGAAGACATCAGACGGAGGAGCGTCCTGGTATCTTAATAAAAATATAGGAGGTGTCGATCCTGATTTTGGATATGGACACAATCTCTTCGGGGGCTTTTTCTTTGATATGTCTCACGGACTGGCATGTGGCGAAGATGGTACCCTGGTCAAGACAACTGACGGAGGGGATACATGGTTTTCTGTTTATTCTGCAACTACAGGATTTATCTATGATTTCTATTTCCTCAGTCCCACAGTAGGCTTTGCCTGCGGCCTTGTCAATGTCGGTCTCCTGAAAACCACCGATAGTGGCGATACATGGTCTCAGGTGCCGGGTACACTTCCTGATAATGCATATTCGGTATATGCATTTGATGAAGACAAGATTCTGCTCGGCTCCACTAACGGAAATATTCTCAGAACAACCGATGGGGGTTCAACCTGGGCAACCGTTTATGCAGCAGGAAGCAGTCTTATCTGGAGTATCGATTTTATGGATGCTAATAATGGTATGGCTTCAGGCATAGATGCAGCACTGGCTGCAACTACAGACGGCGGTGCTACCTGGACGGTAAGAAATTCGGGAATTCCCGCAACATCCGATTTCCTTGATATACGTTTCAGAGCCGGCACCTTTTACGCTACCGGGGATAATTATGATATGTACTATACAACCGATCTCGGTGTAACCTGGAATTCCTTTGGCTACCTCGATCCAAATCAATCATATACATCATCGTTCTATGCAACAGACTTTATCGACGATAATAATTTTGTAACAGTCGGTGCTGTCGGGATGATAAATGAAACAATTATCTCCCCGCTTTCTACTACTGCACATAATAACTGGATTAAAGCAGGTTCTTTGTATGACGACTGGGCCGAAAGCAGCACAGGGAGGGTGGTAGCAGTTGGTGTGCCCGGTATTGGCGGGGTAACTTACGACCAGGCAATGTACTCCACCGACGGCGGAGAAACCTGGGCTGTTGCTGAAACAATTGATTCAACGGACAATGATTTTAATTCTGTCAGTATGGCTACTCCTTTGGTCGGTTATGTTTCCTGCGAAGATGATTATGTTTATAAGACGACTGACGGCGGTGAATCGTGGTTTCAGGTTACCCGTCCGATGGTTGGTACTTCGGATCTTGAAACTATATACTTCGTTGATGTGAATACCGGTTATACTTTCGGAGAGGGAGGACTTGGATATAAAACCACCGACGGAGGATCGACCTGGTCGCCTTTAACAACTGGAGTTTCAGCCGGCTTGTATGGGTCTTATTTCCTTGATGCGAACACAGGGTTTGTCTGCGGAGGCAGCGGAATTATTCTAAAGACAACTGACGGCGGTAATTCGTTTACTTCTCAAACAACAGGCGCAACATCATCGTTCTATGCAATTTATATGGTGAATGAGAACGTTGGATATGCCTGCGGGACTTCTTCGAAAGTCAGGAAAACTACTGACGGCGGAACCACATGGACAAATGAAGATGTTGACGTGTCGGTTACTCTGAACGATATCCAGTTCGGGGATGAGAATCATGGTATAGCCGTGGGCAGCTATGGCTCCACATTTACCACGACTGACGGAGGCGCTGCATGGATATATGAAAATATCGGCTCAGGTACTTTATATTCTGTCTATATAGAGAAAGCCAGTACAGGTACTGCTTCGGTATATGCCTGCGGTTCACTTGGGCATATTTTAAGGAATCCAAATCTCGTTGTCCCTGTTGAACTCGTTTCTTTCAATGCAGACGTCTCCGGCAAAGATGTTCTTCTCAACTGGACGACAGCCACAGAAACAAACAACAAGGGTTTCCAGATCGAGAGGAAATCAACCGACGGAGATTATGAAGATATTTCTTTCATCAACGGATACGGAACCACAACAGAACCAAAGCAGTATTCTTATACAGATAAAAATGTTGCCTCGGGTAATTATACTTACAGGCTAAAACAGGTGGATTTTGATGGTTCGTATTCTTATTCAAAAGAAGTTGAAGTGGATATTAATTCTCCTGCTGAATTTTCGCTTAAACAGAATTATCCGAATCCCTTTAATCCCTCCACAAAGATTGAATACTCAATCCCGCAGGATGGATTTGTTACACTGAGGATCTATAATTCACTGGGACAGGAAGTTTCACGACTGGTAAATAATTTCGTTAAAGCAGGCAGTCACTCGGTAACATTTAATGCAGGCTCACTTGCCAGCGGTATTTACTATTACAAAATTGAGTCAGGCAGCAAAGTAATGGTTAAAAAAATGATGCTGCTGAAGTGATTACAACAAAAAGTCATTATTTAAGGGAAGGTCGGAATGCCTTCCCTTTTTTTACTGCCCGATAATTTACCTACCGGCATAAGCCCTTCATTAATCTTCGGCGGAGTGAATGAAACTCAGTAATACAAATGCTGTTTAAATTGATTATCTACCACAAAACTTGTAATTTTTGTATTCTTCTTTCGAAGTTTTGCTCAGAAAGCTTGATTAATGAGGAAATTTAGAGAGGTGCCTCTGAAGTACAGCAGGGCAGCCTTAGTTTTTTACAAAATAACTTCAGGGATATAAATGAAAATACACGAATACCAGGCAAAAGAGATACTGCGTAAGTATAATGTTGCCGTTCCCGACGGAAGAGTCGCTTTTAATGCTGATGAAGCTGTAAGAATTGCACAGGAGGAATTAGGCGGAAATGTGTGGGTGGTTAAGGCTCAGATACACGCCGGTGGAAGAGGTAAAGGCGGCGGCGTTAAGGTGGCTAAGAGTCTCGACGAAGTAAGAGAGTTTGCCGGCCAGATGCTGGGAATGACACTTGTTACTCATCAAACAGGACCCGAAGGAAGGCTGGTTAAACGCCTTTTAATCGAGCAGGGTATAAACATTGCAAAGGAATTGTATGTCGGCATAACGCTCGACAGAGCTGTTTCTAAAAACGTTATAATGGTATCAACTGAAGGGGGCGTGGAGATAGAGAAGGTTGCTGCTGAATCTCCCGAAAAGATCATTAAGGAAACTGTTGATCCGGCCGTTGGTCTTCAGGGTTACCAGGCAAGGCGACTTGCATACGCACTGGGACTCGAAGGCGCCCAAAACAAAAACGCTGTCAAATTCCTTTCAGGCCTGTATAAAGCTTATGTGGAAACCGATGCCTCGTTGGCAGAAATAAACCCCCTTGTGGTTACCTCGGAAGGCAACGTTATTGCCCTCGATGCTAAAATGAATTTTGATGATAATGCCCTCGAAAGACATAAAGATATTCTCGATTACCGCGATCTTGATGAGGAAGATCCCCTCGAAATTGAAGCCTCTAAATTCAGCCTTAATTATATCAAGCTGGATGGAAATGTGGGCTGTATGGTTAATGGTGCCGGACTCGCGATGGCTACGATGGATATCATCAAACTGGCCGGCGGAGAACCTGCTAATTTCCTGGATGTGGGCGGCGGAGCAAACAAAACTACCGTTGCTAACGGCTTTAAGATTATTTTGTCGGATCCGAATGTTAAAGCTATTCTTATTAACATTTTCGGCGGAATTGTAAGATGCGACAGGGTTGCACAGGGTGTAATTGATGCCGCAAAGGAGATGGACATAAATGTTCCTATAGTTGTCCGCCTTGAAGGAACTAATGCTACTGAAGCCGGTACATTATTGAGTGAATCCGGATTAAATTTTGAGGTAGCCGGCAGTCTAAAAGATGCCGCTGAAAAGGTAACTTCTGTACTCTCCAGGTAATCATTTCATAAAAAAAGCTGAAAATCGATCGATTTTCAGCTTTTACCTTTTGGCCTGAAATTTTATAAACAGGGTTTATATTATACACATAAGGATGATTAAAATCATCTTGATTTTATATTTTAATAGTAATACATTTTTGCGGAATTTTTAATTATTTGGAGAATGCTGAATGTCATTTTTCGAACCCGATTACAATTATGATGAAAATGCAGATATGAATAGCGAAATATCCAAAGAAATAGAAAGATGCAGACAGCTGGTAGACGAAAGCGGAATTTATAGTTGTATTGACACAGTTGAGGACACAATCCAGACGTGTATAGATAACTACTTATATGAAGACGGGGTGTACCTGGTTGATAAACTTCTCGAAGTTTCTCCTTACAATTCCGAATACTGGGTTAAAAAAGGAGCATTACTGAACGGGTTGTTCCGCTTTGGTGAGGCAATAATTTGTTATAATAAGGCCCTTTCCCTTAATCCCGGTGATCCCGATGCCCTTATCGAAAGGGCGGCAGCAGAAGAGAATCTCGGACTGATGGAAGATGCGAAAGAATCGCTTGAAACAGCACTTGCACAGGAACCGAATAACGAGGAGTCTCTGTTCAATCTTGGACTTTTATACCAGAAAGGCGGCAACTTTGAAGTTGCTTCCGAATTCTTTACTCGCGCAATTCAGAACGATCCCGGCTTTTCTGATGCCTATTTTGAGCTTGGTTTCTGCTTTGAGAACCTTGACCATAATGAGCGCGCTCTTGAAGCCTATGATAAATTTATTGATGCCGAACCGTATAATTCTAACGGATGGTATAACCGCGGTGTGGTACTTACTAAACTCGGCAGACTTGAACAGGCAATCGATAGTTATGAACTGGCAATTGCAATAAAAGATGATTTTGCGGGTGCTTGGTTTAATAAAGGTAATTTACTCGCTGATCTGGGACGCTACCAGCAGGCAATTGATTGCTTCAATGAGGCTTTCAAAATCGATAAATTTGATGAAGCATCATGCTATAATATAGCTAATATATACGAGGAGCTGGGAGAGATTAATAAGGCTATCGATTATTATTCACGTTCCATAAATATTAACGACAAATATTACGAAGCCTACCTTGCCCGAGGTTTCTGCTATGATTCAGCCGGGAAATTCCAGCTTGCATTGAAAGATTTTAATAAGGCGATATCATTATACCAGGACCGTGCGGATGCATGGTATGCTAAAGCTGATCTTGAATATTCACTCGGCAAGCTTCAGGAGGCTATCAGGAGTTACCGTAAGGCCGCTAAGATCGAACCTGGCAATTATGAGATCTGGTTTAACCTTGCAGAAACACTTTTTGAGATGGGAGACTGGCTTGAGGCGCAAAAAGCATTTGATGAATGCATCAGAATTACTCCCGATGATGCTTCATCCTATTATGGTAAGGCAAAAATCAATTTTATACTGAGCAGGACCCAGGAAGCTGTTGAGTGTCTGAAGAAGGCCTTCGTTATCGATCCTGATATTAAATCGGAATTTGCCAAAGAGTACCCTGAAATTAAATCATCCAAACTCTTTCGAAAATTGTTAGGGGAACTCTGATCCGTTTGCCCGGCCGGTCATTTCCGGGCTGACAACAGTACTTAAATATTTTATCCCGAAAAGGTCTATGAAAAATACGCTCCACATGAATACTGTGCTTGTGGGTTTGATCGGTCATCCCATTAAGCAGACATATTCTCCTTTTATCCATAACGTTGCTTTCGAAATAAAAAAACTTGATTATCTTTATCTTCCTTTTGATGTACCTGCAGCTAACCTTGGTAATGCATTAAAAGGGATGGTTGCCCTGGGTATAAAGGGATTCAATGTCACCATTCCCAATAAAGTGAATATCATGCAGCTTCTGAATAATGTATCCGATGAGGCAGCAGGTGTCGGTGCAGTAAATACTGTGGTAAATGATCTCGGAAGACTGACGGGCTATAATACTGATGTATTCGGAGTGCTGAAATCTCTTGATAAGTATAAGAACAGCCTGGCCGGTAATAAAGTTACGGTTATAGGTGCCGGCGGAAGTGCACGTGCAGTAGTATATACTCTTATTAAATACTTTAAACCTTCCTGCATCAACATTGTGAACCGCACAGAGCAGAGATCTGAAGCGATCCGGAAATATTTCTCTGAAAAGATGAAATTTGATTCCATACAGTGCTTTGAGCTTTTCCCCGATAACCTGCAGGAAATTTTCCATGATTCAAAACTGATCGTTAATGCTACTCCTGTGGGTATGTTTCCGGAAGTTGATGAAGCAGTAGTTTCACAGCCTGAATATTTTAATAAGGACCAGGTTGTATTCGATCTTGTATATAACCCATCTAAAACAAAGCTGCTGTCCTTAGCCTCAAAACAGGGCGCCCACCTAATCAACGGAATAGAAATGCTCGTGAACCAGGCGTCGAAGGCTTTCCAGCTGTGGACAGGCGAAACTATGCCCGTACCGGAACTCATCCGGTCGCTTGAGATGATGTTAGAGGGCTAATCAGCTTAGTTTACCTAGTGCCTTATTTAATCTTTCTGATGCATCAGATAGATTTTCAATAGAAGTAGCATATGAGAACCTCATATATCCCTCTGCTCCGAAAGCACTTCCCGGAACCAGCGCGATTCTCGCCTCATTAAGAAGGTACATAGCAAGGTCCAGACTATTATTAATTGTGGTTCCATTCAACGATTTGTGCATATAAGCTGAAAAATTAGGAAAAAGATAAAAGGCGCCTTCAGGTTTGTAGCAGGAAAGTCCTTTTACCGACATAAGCCTGTCGTACAAGTAATCTCTCCTTTTATGGAATTCAACCTGCATCTGCCGGAGGTAATCATGAGGGCCATTCAAAGATTCAATAGTAGCCTGCTGGGATATCGAGGATGCATGGGATGTACTGTGACTCTGGATCTTGTCCATCGCTTTTATCACTTCCTCCGGTCCCGCTGTATATCCGATTCTCCAGCCTGTCATTGAATACGTTTTACTTACCCCGTTTACGAGTATTGTACGCTTTTTCATCTCATCGTTCAGTGATGCAAAGCTGATAAATTCGAAATTATCGTACAAAAGCTTTTCATAGATTTCATCAGAGATTACAAGGAAATCATATTTCTTAACTACTTCAGCTATCTCTTCAAGTTGTTTCCTGTTGTAGGCTGAACCTGTCGGGTTTGATGGATTACAGAGGATGAATAACTTAGTATTAGGCGTGACCGCATCTTCAAGCTGATCCGGGGTAATCCTGAAACCGTTTTCTTCCGTAGTTTCAATAACCACTGTTTTGCCTTCCGCCAGGGAGATCATTTCGGGATAAGATACCCAGTAGGGTGCAGGTACAATAACTTCATCGCCTTTCGATACAGTTGAAAGAATCGCATTAAAAATACTCTGCTTGGCGCCGCTCGATACGATAATTTCACTGAGCTTATAGTCGAGCTCATTATCCTTTTTGAATTTATCCTTTATCGCTTTTCTTAGTTCAACCGTTCCTGCATTGATAGTATACTTAGTATGATTTTCGTCTATAGCTCTTTTGGCAGCCTCTTTTATATTTGCGGGAGTTGGAAAGTCAGGCTCACCGACGCTTAAATCTATTACATTTATTCCCTCTGCTTTTAATCTCTTTGCCTCTGCTGCGACTTTCATCGTGGGGGACGCAGTTATCCTGTTGACTCTCTCAGATAACAATGTTAAGCTCCTTTCTTAAAGAAATAATGTTATTATGAGCCGGAATAAATTTGTAATGTGTGTTTACTAAACCGGTTGAAATATACGATAAGAAATTAAGAATGAAAAGATTAAGAATTGTGCATTATCAACTAAGCACTTTTTTGTTTTTTAGTATAGGTTTCTGACTCGATAAAAATTCTTTTTATATCCCCGTTCTTCTCTTTTATTTTTTTATCCATCTCTTCAATACTGCTCTCAACTTCTCCCGCGGATACTGAATCTTTAAAATCAATACTAAGGTTTAAAAGGATGTAATGCGGTCCCATATGCATTGTTAAAACCTCATTAACATGTTCTATCGAATCGAATCCGTTCAGAACCGATTTAATTTCTTCCACAATCTCACCTTTCGCACTTTCCCCAATCAGCAAACCTTTGGTTTCATAGGCTAACCACGCTGCGGTAACAGCCAGGATTAGTCCGATGAATATTGAAGCAAGGGAATCATATAAAGTATTACCGGTCATCTGTTCAAGGAAGATACCAATAGCGGCGACAGCCAGACCGCCCAGTGCAGCGCTGTCCTCAAACAATACTATAAAAGTTGAGGGATCCTTGGCTTTGTGGGCTGCTTCAATAAAACCCTGTTTTCCTCTCTGCTTATTGAAGTTTATTAAGGCATATGTCCAGGATGTTCCTTCAAAAAGAAATGCGAGCCCAATCACTATATAATTAACAAGGGGGTTTTTAATTTGTTCGGGATGGAGAAAGTTATGCACGCCCTCATAAACAGATACGCCGCTTCCTACGGCGAAGATCAAGATTGCAACAACGAAGCCCCAGAAGTATACCTCTTTACCGCGGCCGAAAGGATGAAGTTCATCGGCTGGCTTCTTTGCCATATGAAGTCCCAGCAGCATCAAACCTTCATTCCCTGTATCAATAACGGAGTGAATTCCCTCCGATAGTATTGCAGAGCTTCCGGTTACAGCAGCTGCTATGAACTTGCTTACAGCAATTGCGAAATTGCCCAGAAGGGCTATGATGATAACCTTTTTTGATTTCTCTTCCACTTGCTTAAGGTTTAAAAATTGAGGTTAACCCGGCGTGATAGATATAAAACGGATGATTGCCCTCACGAGATCGGAAATCAGCGGGTAGTTTTCTTTTTTAGAGCCTCAGCAACTACCGGGGGAACAAATTCGCTGACGTCGCTGTGGAGTGCTGCAAGATCGCGTACAATGGAAGAATTGAGGTAAGTATATCTCTCCCCGGGCATCAGAAAGATTGTGGCGATATCTTTGGCAAGTTTTCTGTTCATAAGCGCCATCTGAAATTCATATTCAAAATCGCTTACAGCTCGCAGACCCCTTATAATTCCTATTGCACCTAACTGGTGTGCATGATCAACCACCAGTCCTTCAAAAGAATCTACAACTATATTCTCATATTCCTTTAAACTTTCTTTAAGCATATAGACCCTCTCTTCAAGAGAGAAAAGCGGGGTTTTCCCGGTATTAACAGCTACCGTTACCACTACCGCGTCGAATAGCTCTTTTGCTCTTTTTATTATATCGATGTGACCGTATGTAACAGGATCAAAGGTTCCCGGATAGATTACTTTTTTCATTGAATTCCCTCAGGAGTAAACATTAGAAATTACTACGCATAAAATAAAGGTTTTTATCTTTATTCGAAAAATATAATCTATCCCGAGCCTTAATTTCTTAAAATAGGGTTGCAGGGATTAAAGCCGGATTTTATCTGGCTGCAAGTCCTGTTGCATAACTTCCTATATCCATAACCTTAACCAGTTCATGGTTTTGTACATCATAGACACACATTATCGAAGGGCGGTCCTTTCCGGGTATCCGGAAATACGGCTGGAACTCATTCTCATCGTTAGAGCAGCCTACATAAAGGTACCGGCCGTCGGGAGTTAAATCGGCGCCGTATGCATGCTGAAATGCATCGATCTGATATTCCTGTATCGTCCAGTCATTACCTGCTTTAGTAATTTCCGATAAATATGGTTCATGATGCGATACTGCATAATATTTGCTGCCGTCTGCTGAAATAGCTCCCTGCATAGGATGATCCGGTACGGGGAATTCCTTAACGATTTGTTTAGACTGTGTGTCCAGGATAATTATTGAACTTGATGTCCTGCAGTTAACATATAAATATCTATCGTCCGGGGAGATATACATATGCATCGGCTCATAATATGGAGGGGGAAAGGTATGCTGAAGCACTATATCTTCTACAAATTCGTCATTAACAGCATCCACAACTGAGATCCTGTCCTTGCTCATATTAGCAACATAGAGAGTATGACCGTCATGACTTAATGCAAGAGCATGAGGCACACCGGTAACCGGAAGATTAATCTCCGTCTTCGCCATATCGGCCGTATTAACAGAGTATATTATGTTGTAAATAGGAGCGCTTGTTGAGGAACGCGAAACGAAGGCTTTACTTCCATCGGCGGTAATCTGTATCATGCCGGCCTTTTCAATCCCTTCTGCGGTACTGATAATTGAGTTCGTTGCAGCATCGACCTTTATAAATTTTTGACCTGCCACTTCAGTAAAGTAGTAAAAGCCGTTCGACATCTGGATGTTGTGAGGGGCATCGATGATCGTCGGGTTAAAATCCGCATCAAGGATTCCTGAAACGAGCTTTGCATCTGTATCTATAATATAAACCTGGTCGCTTCCCTGATTGCATGAATAAACTTTATGATCGCTGCCCTGGAAAGGTACGTTACCGTTTACATCCTTCGCGCCGTTATCAATCCATTCCTTGATCGTCTGGATATCCTCCTGGCTCAGGGGCGGTTGTTGATAGGGCATCCTCAAAGTTGAATCCGCAATATTTCCTGTGATAAGATTGTAAAGCAGACTCTGTTCAGAATTATAGGGGATAACAGCCTCACCGCCGTAAACATCAACAGAGGCTGCAATTGCTGGTTTAGACGTGTGGACGTGGGTTGAATCATTGAAAGGCCGTCCGAGCGAACCTTTCATCATCTGGGTATAGGATTCAAGTGAAAGATTGTGTGCTGCATCCGGTCCTTTATGACAGCCGGCAACCGCACAATTATTCGCAAAGATTGATGCAACCTTATAAGTTGCAAAGCCGTTATTGTTCTCGTCAACTGCGGGCCGCTGTTCGGTTACTTTGTCCTTGCATCCCGCTGCAAATAGGGACATAATCAGCAGCGCGGAGAAGAGAGTATAGAAGTATCGCATAGTTCTCCTGTGTATCAGAATTATAAATTATATTTATTGCTCGATCTGCGGTAATGAAGTTAAGAATATTCTCAACAAAAAAGGAAGTCATTTTTAAAAAAATTGACAACAGAACATCCCGGCTTTAGCCACATTTGAAAATTTTTCCTTGGATATTTAGTAGTACTATATTGAGAAAAAGGACACCCAAAAGTATCATCGTGGGACAATAAAATTTCAGTTTGATCCTGAATCCTTCGGAATGTTCAGTTATGGTTAGCTATGATCAATTATGCTAAGGTAAAATTTTTTTACCGTACGGCACGAATTTTTATAGAATATATTAATAGAAATGATTATGTTCAGACATAATTTCAGTGAAATTTTGATAATTAAGCACACTGGATAACGGGTAAATTGGGAACTATTAAATTTCTAGAGTAAATCTCAAATAGGGGTAAACTAATGAACAGAAAAGTTAGTAAACCAGGCGGTGTATTTGAATATAGGGATTCATACGAAGATAATATCTATTCCATAAAAACTTCATTTGCACTTCCGTCCGAGTATGAGGAAAAATTCAAACTGGTTTTTGAAAATGCTCCTCTCGGCATTGCTATAATCGATCCTTTCTGGAAAATAATCGATGCGAATCAGAAACTTTGTGAAATCTTAAAGTATTCTCTCCTCGAAATCACCGGAAAAGATATCAGGCAGATAACGTGCTCTGAGGATCTTGGTTCCACCTTTCAGTTGATGAACAAAGTGCAGAACGGTGAAATGGACGGTTACGAAATTAAAAAAAGATATATCACTTACACGGGTGAAACGGTTCCTGTACAGATTCATTCCTCGGCTGTAAGAAACGAATCAGGAAATCTGATTTACTCAGTCCTGATGGTTCAGGATTTATCAGATCAGGAAGAAAAAAATGAAGAATTAAAGCTGCTCGGTCATTCAATTAATAGTATATCTGAAATAGTTACAATAACTGATCAGGAGAATAGATTTATTTTTGTCAACCAGGCTTTTCTTGACCGTTATGGTTATTCCGAAGAAGAGGTGATTGGTAAAACTCCGGTTATTTTGAGTCCTGATCCTGGCCGCCGCTGTCCCGTTGTATTAGGAGGATCCCGTTGGAGCGGTGAACTTGTAAATGTTACAAAAGGCGGTGAAAAGTTCCACATAAAGCTGGAGACTTCAGTAGTCAAAAATGATCGCGGTGAGCCAATCGGCAATATCGGTATTGCAAAAGATATCACTGAACAGATGAAGGCCGAAGAGACTCTTCGAAAGCTGTCGAAGGCGGTAGAACAAAATCCTGCTGCAATTATTATAACCGATAAACAGGGAGTTGCGGAATATGTAAACCCTAAATTTGTTGAAGTTACCGGATATACATCCGAAGAAATAGTCGGAAAGACTCCCGGGATATTAAAATCAGGCAGCATGTCGCCTGAGGAATATGCAGAATTATGGTCGAAAATACTTTCCGGTGAGGAATGGACCGGTGAATTTGTCAACAAAAAGAAAGATGGTTCTTTTTTCAGTGAGCATGCCATTATTTCCCCTATCAAAAATGCAGAAGGTAATATAACGCATTTCGTAGGTGTTAAAGAGGATATTACTGCCAGGAAAGAAGCTGAAGAAAAATTGAAACGATCAGAAACCCTGGCTTCGCTTGGGCGAATGACCAGTTATTTATCACATGAGATCAAATCGCCATTGACTGCAATAAAACTGAATATTGATATACTCAGGGAGCAGATGAAGGATGGGACAGGGTTCTCAGATTCATTTATGATAATTAATAAAGAAATCAAACGCCTTGATGGACTTTTAAAAGATGTATTGCAGTTTTCTAAAGAGAAGGAAACTCGCTTTCAGCATGTATCTCCTGATGAAATTCTTCAGCAGGTAGTCTCGCTGCTTAACCCTGTGCTTGAGGCAAAAAACATAAGGATAATCAACCAGGTAAGTTCAGGTCCAGTAAAAGGAGATCCCGGCAATCTTAAAACCATGTTTCATCAGCTGATTGAAAACAGCATTGATGCTATAGGATCCGGCGGTGAAATCGAATTTCTTTCGGTCCATGACGATAAAAAGAAGATGCACCGGATATTTATCCGCGATACAGGCTGCGGAATAAAATCTGCCAAAAGAATTTTTGAGCCATTCTATACTTCTAAACAAACGGGTACAGGATTGGGACTATCTATCGTCCAGCAGATCATCGAAAATCATAATGGCACTATTTCGTTAATATTTTCTGAACCCGGAAATACCATCTTCCAGGTCTCTTTACCCATGGTATGACATATGGAGAAAATACTTTTAATTGACGACGAGGAATCAATTCTTCAATCCTTGAAAATTTTTCTCGCAACAATGAATTATAAAGTTGCCACGGCTTCTAATGGGGCCGAGGGTGTTCAGTACGTTCAAAACGAACATCCGGACCTCGTGATTACAGATCTGAAGATGCCTGAACTCGACGGACTTGAAGTGCTTGAGCAGATAAAGAAAATAGACACGAACATCCCTTGCATAATCATGACTGCCTACGAGGATATTGATTCCACCATCAGGGCAATGCAGCTGGGAGCCTACGACTATATAGAAAAACCAATTGATACGCCGAGGTTCAAAGCACTCATAAAACGTTCACTTGAGAGTAAGAGTCTGAGTGAAAGACTTGCCGTAGCCATCGAGGAGGACTTTGAGAAATATGATATAAAGAATAAATCGATTGGTAAGTCCCGCCAGATGAAAGAAATCTTTAAGCTCGTCGGGCAGGTCTCGATGAACAGGGTAACGGTACTTGTACAGGGCGAGAGCGGGACAGGGAAAGAATTAATTTCAAGGGTAATACACTATTCTGGTATTACCAGGGATGAACCATTCATTCCTGTAAACTGCACGGCTTTATCTGAAACACTTCTTGAAAGCGAACTGTTCGGTCATGTGAGAGGATCCTTCACTGGTGCAATAAAAGATAAGAAGGGTAAATTCGAGCTGGCAGGAGCCGGAACGATATTCCTGGATGAAATATCGGAGATATCAGCCGATCTTCAGGTCAAACTGCTCAGGATAATACAGGAGAGAGAATTTGAAAAAGTAGGCGGAGAAAGTTCTCTTCCTATGCGCGCAAGGATTATAACTGCAACTAACAGGAACCTTGAGGAATTAGTAAGCCGCGGGAAATTCAGGGAAGATCTTTACTACAGGCTGAAGGTTTTATCAATAAATATTCCTCCTCTTCGCGAACGGAAAGAGGACATACCTGAACTTGTAGTGCATTTCCTGAAAAAAATAAATAATGAGCTTCATAAAAAAGTCCGCAAGATACCTTTCGAAGTCATGGAGATGCTCCAGAATTATCCCTGGATAGGGAATGTGAGGGAACTGGAAAATATCCTTCTGCAGGCTGTAGTGTTGTCTAAAGGTGATGTGCTCGAAAAAGAAAACATCCTTCTGCAGAAGAATCCCGGGAAAGGTGTTGGTTGTGAACGCCGTAGCCTTTCGCTGGCTGAAGTAGAAAAAGAACATATAACTGAAGTCCTGAGGTCCGTAAGCTGGAATAAGAAGAAAGCTTATACAATCCTGGGGATCTCAAAACCAACTCTGAATAATAAGATAAGAGATTATAACATCTCAAAAAATTAACCTTCCTTTTTGTACAGTAAGTAAATTCTTTTACCCCGGGGTAAAAGAACCTTCCCGTTTCTATTATCTATTCATCTATTTTTTTACCAGAATCACGCATTTATATTTGGTATATATATTGACTTAAAATATGTGAGGGAATATCACATTCATTTTTTTCAGGATATGTTCCTGTATTATGTCTTCTTCTGTTTCAATAGAAAATATATCCGGTCTCCTGATTTTTCAAATCGGGAATATGGAGTTCTGCACCGACCTTAAACTCATTTCTGCCATAATGAAACCTGAAGAGGTTAAAATGGACAGACTGGGGAACAGGCTCACCAACGAATTTTCTGAACGTAAATATATGACGATTGATTTCGCAGAATATTTCTCTATGAAAGCCGCTAAGATGCAGGATTCCTGCAGGGTTCTTTTCATTGAGGTGTACGGACAGAAGATTTCATTTTATGTAGATAAAGTGCTTGAAATAATTTCACTGGATAAAATTTTCATAGAAGAATCTGTTGAAATGGAATTATGCTCTGATAAGGATTACGTATCATTTGTAATGAGTATACAGGACAAGCGATTTTATTTTCCTGATTACAGCAGGATTGCAAGAGAAGTTCATACTGTTGTTGTTTTCTGAGTAAAATAAATTTACTCTCAGGGTAAAATAATTTTACCGTAGTTGTCTCATATCAGTGATATAAGGGCAAATCTGAAGAATGAACACTGGCATATGCTTTGATCCATAATAATAGGCAATGGAATTGAGGGAATTTAATTCCTTCCTAATACGAGGGTTCTTCTAATTATAGAAGATAGATGATCAGCCAATGATGAAAATTATAACTGTGGGATTTTTAATCCTGCTTTGCAGCTCTTTCACAAAAGCTCAGAATGTAACAGACTCAAGCTATAAAGCTTATCAGCTGTACCTAAAGAGCCTGGTTGAGAAGATAGATAACAGGGACAGCACATTAAAATATTATTCAGGGATAGTCGATTCGCTGCAATTGTTAAAAATGAGTTCATCACCGGAATTTCAAAAATTAGTCTATGATATTCTGCCTCAAAAGCTGAGGCGATGGGAAATGGAAGCCCCTTCTATTGATTATATCGTGAAGCCGGGTGATAATCTCTGGGATATAGCAAAGAAAAAAAGTGTGTATGACGATCCTAATGAATGGAGAAAAATCTTTCTGGATAATAAGGGTGAAATAGTTAATCCCGATGTTATCGTTCCTTATCAGAGGCTGCAGATACGTAACCCTAATTTTGTACAGGAAATAATGAAGGACAGTACGTTATTCAGTGAAGGCACCCTGAAGTTATTTACAGAAAATATTCAGAAAAAAACATTCAGGGATATTGAAATAGAAGGCTTGATAGTAGATCAGACGCAAACAAAAATAGGTCACGATTTTTATGATCTCTTCTATTCCAACTGGCAGCCACCCGATAACTTCGGGGATTACACCATAATAGTGGAAGAAAAACCTTTGCCGCAGCTAGGTACACAGGTAACAATAAAGGTGAATGACAACGAGATCTTTCAGCAGATACTTCAGCCGCGATATGATATTATTGAATCTATGGCTCAGTATGGAGTGGAACTATCCTTTAATTACATCCAGAACTATGAAGCAATACAAAAGCAGCTTGCAGGAGACGACCTGCAGGGTTCGGGAATATTTTAATCAGTGAGGAAAGAATGAGAAAAATACTACTTACAGGATTCCTATTGATCTTATTTGCAGCGACAAATGTGTCTGCTCAGCAGCTGATTTATACTCCTGTTAACCCCTCATTCGGAGGATATTATTTTAACGGACAGACATTATTAAGTGAAGCACAGGCACAGAATGGATTTACTTCAGGTTCAAGTTCTTATAATCCTTATTCGCAGAATCCGCTTGATGATTTTAAGAACAGCCTGAATCGTCAGGTGCTAAGTCAGCTTTCACGTCAGCTCCTGACTAACGCATTCGGTGAAGCCGGCTTAACAGAGGGACACTATGACCTTGGTGATTATTCAATAGATATTACTCCCGGAGGAGACGGCGTGCACATCGACATTTTTGATACCGGAACAGGTGATCAGACAACAGTAGTTCTTCCATATTTCTAAGCCTGAAAGTGTTAGTGATGAATAAAGTAAAATATTTAAGTTATTTCCTGATTATGATATCGATGGTATCCCTGTTCGGATGTACCACATATATGCAGCCGATGAAAACAACTAATGCAACTGTAGGAACTCCTTCGGCAGTAAACAGGGATCTCCGTTCTCTTCCGTTACCTAAAGATAAGATTGTCGCAGCCGTTTATAAGTTCAGGGATCAGACTGGACAGTACAAAAGTTCATCAACTAGTTCAACCTTCTCAACAGCTGTTACCCAGGGAGCAACTTCGATACTGCTGCGCGCTCTGGAGGAATCAGGCTGGTTTGTTGTTATTGAGAGAGAGGGACTTTCAGATCTTCTGAATGAAAGGAAAATAATCAGATCTAGCCGCGCCAATTACCAGGGACAGGGAGATCCGGGTGAAGATTCACAGCTACTGCCTCCGTTATTGTTTGCCGGCGTTATCCTGGAGGGCGGAATTATTTCTTATGACACTAATGTCCTTACCGGGGGAGCGGGTATAAAATATTTCGGTGTAGGTGCATCGGGACAGTACAGGCAGGATAGGGTAACCATCTACCTTCGTGCAATTTCAACACAGAGCGGACGAATACTAAAAACAGTTTATACAACAAAGACTATTCTTTCACAGATGGTAGATGTGGGACTTTACAGGTTTGTTAATTTCCAGCGACTTCTGGAAGTGGAAACAGGGTACAGCTATAATGAACCCCCTGAGATGTGTGTTACAGAGGCAATTGAAAAAGCCGTTCAGAGTCTTGTTATCGAAGGTGTAAAAGAAAACCTGTGGGCTTTGCAGAACCCCGCGGATATTAGTTCAAATGTCATTCAAAAATATGAGAACGAAAAGGAAGTCGCTGCAAGAACGGATTATTTTGGAATGGAGACTATGACGCAGCGAAAGAACTTTTCGATAGGACTGGGTTTCGGAGCCTCACAGTATAATGGAGATTATCCCAATCCTCTAACAAAAGCTTGCGGCAGCATTTCTGTATCCTGGTTTGCTGAACCCGATTTTGCGGTCTCCCTCACACTTGGCAGGGAAATGCTGGAAGGATACAGGTTTTACTCAGCAACCGTAAATTCTGTGGGTGTTCAGGCTGAATACTATATGCTCCCCGATTATAAGCTGTCGCCATTTATTCTTGCCGGCGTAGGCCTTATGGTGCAGGATAATGATCTGTTCGAATTTGACAGTCGCTGGTATCCTTCAGTAAAAGCTGGTGCCGGCGCAGAATATATGGTAGGCAAAACAGGTATCGATATGGGATTAACATTTAATTATTCACTTTCAGACAATCTCGATAAAATCGACAGAGGCAAGTACAACGATTACTACTGGGAAGCCCTGTTCGGAGTAAGATATTACATAGGAAGATAACTCTTCCTCCAGGTTCTTTGAAATTATTGATAAGCTTTTCTTACAGTGTATTGCCGGATTACAGTTTCATTGCCGTCGGTTTTAACCGACGGAAAAGAGTGATCCAACACCCAAGCTTAGGCCATTAAGCATTGCCGTCGGTTTCAACCGACGGGGAAAGAGTAATCCAATAACCCAGGTTTTAGCCATTTAACATTGCCGTCAGTTTTAACTGACAGATCTTGACGCAAAACCTGACATCCTCGTAGAGGATGAACCAGAACCTGAATTTGAGTGGGTTAAATAAACACAAACATTAACCAACTAATCAATTAATAATAACAGAGGTCATATATGGGAAAGAATCGCATGAAAGGAGGGGGTAGGCAAAGATAACACGGGGGTAAGTAAGCTGCAAAAAAGTTTGAATAATAAGGCGGCGCAAGAGTGGTACTTCTTTACACTAAGTGTATTGAAGTCCCTGACAAACTCAGGCGCCACCAATAAAACATTTGACAGGCTAATATTCAAAAAAATCGGTTAAATGTAAATTGGTGATTTCTCCTTAATGTTCAGCTTAGCGGGAAAGATGAGTTTTTGTGCTTTTATGGAACTTATTAGACCCATTGTCCGAGGGGATATTTATAAACTATTTTCTAAAATTTATTAGGAGAAACTCAAATGAGAAAGTTATTTGCTCTTTTAACAGTTGTATTCTTCGCCGGGTTCATGATGGCACAGAATACAGCTACAACTACCGTTACAGGCAGTAACAACACCGATGACATTGATCAGACTGGAAATAATCAGGCTGCTACAGTTACAGTTGATGGAAACTGGAATACTGGTAAGGTTGATCAGAATACCGATAATGATGGGATTCAGACTGCTGAATATGATTCAGACAGGTAATTATAATGATGCTAAAATATTTATGGATCAGATCGGTGGTGGAGATCATTATACGAATTCAGCTTATATTGATCAGCAAGGAAATGTCAACTATCGTACCAGAAAGTTTATGCACCTGGCTACAATAGCGATCAGCATGTATATGGAGATCAAACAGGAGATCATAATAGTTTAAATCAACAAATCCTCGGTGGATACACAGATAATTTTTCAGCATATCAAACCGGAGACTACAATACAACTTTCCAACACATGCCGAGGGGTAGTCATAGTACTGGAATAGTAAATCAGGATGGTAATCATAATACCGCAAATCAGATTATTACAGGGTGCAAATAATGGTTACAATGCAGGCGGAATCACTGTCGATCAGAATGGAAACTGGAATGAGACGGATCAGGACATACATAAGTACTGGTGGATCAACGTATAATAATGATGCAGATATAGTTCAAACAGGTAATTATAATTATTCTAAACAAAACGTTCATGGATGGAAGACTGAACGTTGATGCAGACATGACTGGTAACAGTAACACAACTTACCAGTATGTTGATGGTGAAGGTAATTCAAGTGCATTTACGATTGAAGGTAATGGAAATATGGTAACAAGTGACCAGGATGATAATAACAATAGTAACTACAGTTGAAATCAAAGATGAAGATTCGTACGTTGGAAATAATAATACAGTTTATATTAAGCAAAACACTGGTGGACAAAATGCATCAGTATACACTTTACATGGATCGTACGAATGATGTCAAGTATAAGGGAAGCTTGATGGTTCAGGTGATAGGCATATATACAAGTAATGAAAGGCAATGGACAATGATATTGATATTATTGCTAAGAACTGGCGGACACAACAGGGGATTCTGGTGGTTACATGGTGGTTCAGATAATAATACAATAATCGAAGTGCAGAATGGTAATTCAAATATTGCCGGCGGTCATATCGTAGGTGAATACAATAACATACATAGTTGACCAGATCGGAACAGATTTTTAATAGGTACTGATTCTGGAAATTGGAATGTCAAAGATGGAGTCGTTATTACAGGCAATTCAAATACGGTCGATATATATCAGAGTGGGATTGGTCATTCCACTACTGTGAACATCACAGGAACAACAATGTTTCAACAACTACTCAGAACTAAAATCTATAAAATTTGGGCAGGGATTATTCCCTGCCCTTAATATATCAATAGAGTTAAGTTATGAAAAAATATATGCTTTATAATATTATTAGGTTTCTTGTTCTATGCTAAAGCTCAGGAGAAATTAGCTATTTCGATTCGCTAATATTCATCAGAACATTGAGAATATTAATTCCAACCTGAATTAAATAATGTTGCGATGATACAGCAGGTGGGGAATTTTAATGAGGCGAATATCAACCAGACCGGGAGTTCAGGGATTCAGCCGAATATTGCCGAAATAAATCAGCAAGGATATGATAATTTTGCTTCGTCAAACCAGAATGGAAATTCAAATCTAACTTTGATAGGGCAGTATGGTTCAACGAACTTTAGCTGTATATTAATGTTGTTGGCAATAATAACCTTGCTGGTGTTTTGCAAGTCGGAAATGGAAATACCGTTCAGCAGGATTTAATTGGGGATGGTATTGCATATCTGATATTTCAAGATCGGCGACGATAATCTAATTAACCAGGTCCAGACTCAGCCTACTTCCATCCCAATCCAAATCCACCAAACCGGAAACGGAATGAGATTAACGATTATAAACGGGGGAATTCATTAAGTGTTTTTGAATGTGAAGAAAAATCGGTTTCTTTTATTTAAGGCAGCTATAGTTTTTATATTTTTTAATAATAGTTCTTTGTGTAAGTCATCAGAGTATGAGATAAATATAGAATACAAGGTGAACGGGAAGCAGCTTACTATTGAGGGTACGTTCATCAATTTTACCATGGGGAAAAGGAGGTATCCTATAACCTCAAGGTCGAAAAACAAAGTGAAGCGGGAAATTCATCGACAGCACAATCGGGTCAGATGAAGGTGCCAGCTGACAGCAAAAAAATACTCTCACAATGTGTAGTCGATTATGCAACAGACGCTGTATACAAAATTCACCTCGTTGTTCAAAGCGGACAAATTATCCTGGCTGATAAAGAACTGGAATTAAAGGGTTCGGAAATTCAAAAGCACTAATTATTTCTACAGTGGAGAGACAATGTTAAGCAAGTTCGGATTAATCAGAAACATATTCATAGTACTAAGCATTATCTTTCTTTCCTCGTGCAAGGAAGATACAATTCAGCCTGAACTATATGGATCAATATCCGGTATAGTGATGGATCAGGATGCATCATCTGCTATAGGTGGGGCGAGTATTACAACAGCTCCTCCTACAAGCGCCATCCTGACAGGCAATGACGGAAAGTTTTCAATTCAAGATATTCCGGTCGGCAATTACACTATTACAGCTCAGAAAAGCGGATACAAGAAAGCCAGCGTCTCTGTAAATGTGCGTGAGAATGCAGCTGCACAGGCTACAATTTTTCTGGAAGTGGATAATGGAACAAATGCGGCTCCTAATCCTCCTTCCGACCCTCAGCCTTCTAACCAGGCAGCAAATCAGACTGTCAATGTTACTCTAGGCTGGAGTGCCAGTGATCCTGATGCTGGTGATGCACTTTCCTATACTGTATTTCTGTATAAGTCAGGTTCATTCAACAGAGAGATTATAGCTGAAGATATCTCTGATACTACTGTCGACGTTCAGGACCTTGAGTATAGTACTACATATTACTGGCAGGTTGTTGTAAAGGATTCAAACGGACTCTCAGTGAATGGAGAGGCCTGGTCCTTTACAACGATGCCTTTCCCCGATAACCCAATTGTTTACTCCAAAAGGATAAATGATAACTACGAAATTTTTTCAAATGATACATCAGCCTCAACAATCGTAAAGCTGACCGACATGGTTTCAAGGGAATGGTGGCCGAGGTTTAATTCACGGAGAAGTAAAATTGCTTTCACCTCGGATGAAAATATTGGCGCAAATATTTATACAATGAATCCTGACGGATCAGATATCTTCAGGGTGACAAATATTCCTGTTTCAGGTTACAATAATTACGGTATTGGTTTTTGCTGGTCTTTCGATGACGGAAAGTTCTTTTATGCCAATAATGACAAACTTTACTCCATATATATAAATGGTTCCGGAAGAACTGAAATTGCTACTGCTCCGGCCGGCAGGAATTTCCGTGAGGTTGAACAGTCGCCTCAGGGTGAAAAACTTGTTGTACTGACAATAGGCAGCGAGGTTTACAATTCAGAAATCTACCTTATGAATTCCGACGGTGGTAATATGACATTATTCGTTGGAAATGAATCAGGTATAACCGAACGCCCATCCTTCAGCATCGATGGAAACAGGATAATGTTTACACACGATGTTTCCGGATATCAGTCACTTGACGGCAGACAGCTTGATTCTCATATCTTTATCTACGCTGTTAACGGCGGTGACTCAATCGATGTTTCAGTAAATAAGCCAGCCGGTACAAATGATACCAATCCCAGGTTTTCTCCCGACGGTGCAAAAATAATATTTAACAATGCTCCCAACGATGGTTCCAAAACTCCCGAAATCTGGATAATGGATAACGAAGGTACCAACAGAAGAATGATTATCGATGATGCTCTGATGCCCGACTGGAGGTAAACATCCCAATACTTTTTATTGTAAATCGATTTCTTTCCCATTTAAGCCATCAGCAGCAGATGGCTTTTTTTTTCATTCCGAACAAAAATTTTACATTATTTTGACAATTTTCATCGCTTTTTTTCTAAGATTTAAATTGAGAATAGATACCGACTCGTGCTCAATCGTCCGGGATTTATAGACAAATGGCTAAAAGCAGCCAGTTTTGCCTTTATACCGGACTTCGTGGTCAATTATTTTATTGCTACTGAACCCTTTAAGAACTAAATTGAAAACAAATATTATCAGGAATCTGTATCGGGGGATACACTTGAAAGAGTTAAGCAGGCAGGTTCGGTTTTTCCTAATTCTCGATGCGATCTTCGTTATCTTCTGCATGATTGGTGTCTACCACCTTAGTCAAAAAGCTGATTTACCTTTTCCCATCTTCAATGATAACGGTGTTTTTCTCGCCGGCGAGCATGGTTACCCAGCTGGTCATATTCAGCCCGGGGATACGCTGGTTTTGTTTGAGGAAATGCATTTTACAGAGAGGGAAGCCCTGGAGGTTTATCTCGACAGCAAATCTATCGGAGATGATATTTCTATTGCTTATTCTCATAAAGGCATAGCAAAAGTTGCTGAGATCCCTCTGACAGAATATTACACTATTCCTTTCATTGCCTCTAATGCAATTGCAGGATTATTGTTCATTGTTTTCGGAATTTTTGTACTGCTCAGTTGTCCTAAATTAAAAGCTGCTAAAATTTTTCACTGGGGCAGCATCGGGATTGCAGTCATGCTTCTGACTACGTGGGGAAAATATACTATGTATCCCCCGGGTCTATGTATTTCTGTAAGGACGATTTTTCATTTCGCCTATGTTTTTACTCCTGTCGCCTTTCTGCATTTCTCGCTTGCATTTCCAAAAGACAGGGAGAGATTTTTCAGAAATTTAATAATTGGATTTTATACTTCAGCCTTTGTAATAGCAATTGTTAATACTTACTATTTTATCGGCATGCTCCCTCCGCCGGAGGAACAGAGTATAAATAATTATTTATCCGTTTTTCTGTATAACCGGGTACTTGCCATCGTTAGTATCCTGGCCGCTATCTCAACTTTTTTGGTTTCCTATGTTACTACGAAAAATGAAGTCGAGAAAAAGAAATTGAAATGGCTGCTGTCAGGATTTCTGACAGGTCCTTTCAGCTTTATTGCTTTCTGGACCGTTCCTCTGTTAATTTCGGGTAAGTCCCTGATGCCTGAAATATTTATTCCATTACTGATGCTTTTTATTCCTGTTACTTTTACAATCGCTATTGTCCGCTACCATCTGATGGATATTGATCTCCTTATCAGGAGAAGTATTGTCTATTCAATTGTAATAGTCTTCCTGGTGATCATTTATATCGGCATAATCTCGATAATCAGCAATCAGATTCGTATAATAAATAATCAGACTCCATCCATCATTGCAGCTATCCTTGTGGCATTGCTCTTTCAGCCTATAAGAAGTAAGGTGCAGTTATTCGTTGATAAAAAATTCTTCAGGGTGCAGTATAATTTTCGCGAGACACTCAAAAAATTTCTTGATGGTATTTCTGAGATCAACACTATTTATGACCTTGCAGAAACAGCCGTGAAAGAAACCCAGGAGTTTATTCCCGTAAAAAAGATCGGATTCTTTCTCCTGAAGGGTAATCATATAAAACTTGTAGCTCACCAGAATTTTGAACTGCTGGTTAACCGAAGTCTGCCTTTTAATTCAGAAAACCTCAAATCGAAATTGTCTCTTCCGGTTGCCGATCCCTCCAGGGTGGAAACTGGCGTGACATTTGAACCTGCGGATATCACCATTTTTAAAAGATGGGGAATAGACCTTGTAATTCCGGTAAGATCGGGTGATGGTAAGCTTTATGCTTTCCTTGTTCTTGGCGGTAAGAAGTCAGACAGCAGGTTTATTATTGAAGATATTGACTTACTGAACAACGTTGCTTCAAGTATTGCTTCGACGCTTTCAAGGATATATTTCCAGGAGGAACTGATCAGGAAAAATCTTGAAGCTGAAAAACTTGAGGAGTTGAGCAGACAGAAGACAATGTTTGTGTCAACAGTATCCCACGACCTCAAAACCCCACTTGCGTCGATCAAAGTATTTTCAGAAATATTAAAAAATGATAAACAGGTTTCCGAAAAACAAAAAAACTTCCTGGATATAATCGAAGGTGAAGCCGATCGGCTGACACGACTGATAAATAATGTTCTTGGATTTGCGTGGATTGAAAGGGGTGCGAGGCAGTATAATTTTGAAAGTATCTCCGTGAATAAAGTTATTGAGAAAACATTGACCGTACTTGATTACCAGTTTAACATGGAAGGCTTTACAGTAGAAAAGCAACTAAGTTCGATTAACTGGATGATTTCGGCTGATGATGAGGCAGTTATGGAGGCATTGGTAAATGTAATCTCGAACTCAATAAAATTTTCGGTAAAGAACAAACAGCTTCTTGTATCATCATACAGGGATGACAATTTCTCCTGCATAGAGGTGAGGGACAAGGGAATCGGAATTAAACCGGAGGATCTTAAAAACCTTTTTAAGCCATTCTTCCGCTCGCAGATCGCCGCTAATATGAAAATAAGCGGCACAGGACTGGGATTGTCAATAATCAAACACGTAATGGATGCTCATAAGGGTAAGATTGAAGTTCAGAGCGTTCCGGGTGAGGGAACTGCTTTTATTCTGAAATTTCCGATCGAAGTTTATGAGAGTAAATATTTTGAGGATCAGAGCTGGATAAGCAGCTTTTTTAAGGAAGAGGAGGTCTGAATGAAAAGAATTCTAATTATAGAAGATGATCCTGCTTTACTGACAGGATTGTCTGAAACTCTTTGCAGTGAAAAATATGACGTTACTAAAGCAGAGGATGGTGAGAAGGGATATAAACTTGCGATGGAAGTCGATTTTGATCTGCTGCTGCTCGACCTTATTCTTCCCCTTAAGGATGGTTTCGAGGTGTGTAGAGACCTTAGAAAGGGGGAGAGAAATATGCCGATTCTGATGCTGACAAGTAAAACTGAAGAGATAGATAAAGTGCTTGGTTTGGAGATCGGAGCGGACGACTATATGACGAAACCTTTCAGTCTTAAAGAGCTTCTCGCCAGGATAAAGGCTCTCTTGAGAAGGGCACAGCCCGCTGTTCCGGGAATTGCTGAATATTCTTTCGGAAATATTACCATGAACCTGAAAAAAATGGAAGTTGAGAAAAAGGGTGCTCCCATAAAATTGTCAGCTACCGAATATAAGATTTTGAAATATTTTGTGGAGCACGAAGGAGAGGTAATTACACGGGATAAATTCCTGGATGATGTGTGGGGGTATGATGCTTTTCCAACTACAAGAACTGTGGACAACTATATACTCTCTATCCGTAAGAAAATTGAAGATGACCCATCCAGTCCGGAGCATATAGTCACTGTTCATACAGCAGGTTATAAGTTCATCAGGTAAGCGGAGACAGGTTTTTGACCTGTCTCCAAACCCGTTTCACAAGGAGAAATACTTAAGATCTCTCCTGCGGATCGAAATGACGTTTACCTCATTAACTTCTTGAATTTCTTTACTTTAGCAGATTCATCTTAATCATTTTTATAAACCCTGCTGCTTCAATTCTTGCAATATATATACCGGAAGCTATACCGGAAGCATCAAATTCAACCTGGTACTGGCCGGCCGGCTTGTACCCATTAACAAGCGTCTTAACTTTCTGACCTAATGAATTAAAGATAGTTAGCCTGACGTGTGAATCGGTGCCGATATTATAGTTGATTGTGGTGGCAGGATTAAAAGGGTTGGGATAATTCTGCTCCAGCGAAAACTGAACGGGAGTATCAAAGTTCACTTCAACAGGATCATAGGTTTTTTGGCTTCCATCGAAATCCTGTTGTATCAGCCTGTAATAAGATTTCCCTCTAACTGGATCTCTATCCGAATATGAATAAGAATGTAATTCAGATGTAGTCCCATAACCATCAATAAAACCAATAGTTAGCCAATCTTGTTTATCAAGAGATCTCTGTAATTCAAAACCCTTGTTATTCGTCTCGGTAGCAGTTATCCAGTTTAATTCGACAGATGCTCCCGAAGTTGATGCAGTAAACGAATTTAATTCCACAGGGACATTATCAGGCAGAAAATCAAGGACGTAAAGTCCTGTACTGATATCAGATATTATCACATTTCCGGAAGGGAAAAACGGATAGCACCCCCATGCTCCTTCATAGGTTCCGGTATTTGATGGATAAGTATCATAACGTCCAACATATATCGGGTTAGTGGGGTCAGAAACGTCAAGACAGACGAATCCATCTTTATAATATGACATATAAGCATATTGTCCGCGGATGAATACATTATGAGTCGGGGTGTTCTCCGGCATCTGCCAGCTCGTGACTACAAGATCCCAACTTGTCCGATCCTGTAAATCCCATACTGTAACATCACGGACATTGAATTCTTCACAGGCTACGAAATATCTTTTATCTTCTGTAAGCCAGCCGCTATGTGCATAAATACCGGGCAGGGCCGCACTCTGACTGACAAGCTGCGGGTTTGCTTTGTCGGAAACATCGACAACATCATAAGTATCTTCTGATGAAGCGTAGATCGTATCATCATAAACATATACATCGTGTACATAACCGCTGGATGAATAATATGCAGTCTGAACCGGGTTGACGGGATCAGAGAGATCCAATATGTGTATCCCGCTTCCGTTATTGGCTCCCACTACATAGGCGTAACCGTCGGCAATAAAAATATTGTGTGCTGTTGAGAAGTAGGAGGTATTATTTCCAATATAAGTCACACCGCCAGGCAGGTTGGCAAGGTCAACTATTTGCAGCCCGCTTCCGCCTTCTGAAACCATATACATATAGTGATCATGAGTTTTGATGTCCCGCCAGATTGATGACGGTCCCGTTACAAATGCGGATTCGACAGGATTAGACGGATCAGTTATATCTACTACTGATGTTCCTGTATTCACACCGAGCAGTGCGTATTCTCTTCCGTTCTGATCGGTGTAACCCCATATATCATTATAGCCCGCGGAAGGGTATTGATTAAGGTTGCTTAACAATGTTGTATTAAGCTCCTGCGCCGGGATCGGGTTTGCAATGTACACCAGTAAAAGAAGTAAAATGACTTTTTTCATTAGGTCTCCGAATGATTATTTAAGTAGAAGTAATTTAATTGTCTTTATCCTGTCATTACCCCTGGCCGATAAAAGGTAAATACCTGAAGCAGCGGGAGTACCATTTTTATTTTTTCCGTTCCAGTTAAACTGATGGAGTCCTTTCGGAAGTTCACCGTAAAATACAGAGTTTACTTCTCTTCCCAGAATATCATAAATGATAATAGAATAACGACCCTGCTTTCCAACCTCAAAATCAATCCTTGTTGAAGGGTTGAATGGATTAGGGTAAGCAGAGACCAGTAAATAATCTCTGATTTTGTTTTTAGTATCTGTTAAACCTGTCACGGTCTGATTCCTGTAAAGATACAGACCTCCTTTCAAATTACCAACAAAAAAATCTTGATCTGTATCATTATCGATATCTGCAAAGCAGGGGAATATATCCGCTCCGAGATCCTGACCTATAAAATTATTAGTGACTGAAGTCCATAAAGGATGGACATTATTTCCGTCATTCCGATAATAAAAAATGAAGCCGTCACGGTTACCCGCAAAAAAATCGACGTCGCCGTCATTGTCATAATCAATAAAAAACGGCGAACTATTGTCTCCAACATCAATAACCGGAGAATCGGGATCCTGCGGATTGAGCCTGTGAATGAATGTGGTATCTGCTGTAAACTGAAATGTCTGCGGGGTACCTGTATTCTTATAAAAATAGAATTTGCCGTTAAATGCCCCCGCTGCAAGATCAGGATCACCGTCATTATCATAATCAAAAAGGAAAGGACGGGCATACACTCCAACATCAATCAATGCGCCGCTGTTGTCCCCGAGCTTCCCGGTTAGTTTGAAATCGGGTGAAGAAGAAGTTCCGATATTAATGTAAAGTGAAATTGTTCCATCGAAACAGCCGATTAAAAGATCGGGGTCGCCGTCGCCGTCAATATCGGAAACAGCGGGACAGATAAACAATTCATTCTTAATGCCGAAGTAAACTGAATCGATTAATAAAAAGGAAGGCTGTGTGATGGTGCCCGTGTTCTCAAAATAAAATAAGGTACCATCAGGGTTTTGCGTCGATCCCATTAACAGATCCGGATCACCGTCGTTATCAAGGTCAGCAAAAAAGGGAGAGCTGTCATTTCCACCGTCAAGCGTCTTGAGATAATTTTCTGTGACCTTCTGGAAATTATCAACATTTGCGTTCCCGTCATTCCTGTAATACATAAGCGATTGAGGAACTGTCGGATCGTAAAGCACAGTAACAAATAAATCCAGGTCGCCGTCATTATCTATATCGGTAAATCTCGGCATATTAAATCCGCTTGTAAAAACACTGTCCTGATTGTGCGGGTACCTGTTGTAAACTACATTAAGATCAGGAACAGATGGAGTGCCCTGGTTCTCTATGAAATAAAGACTTCTGCTGAAAAAGTCCCCCCAAAACAAATCCAGGTCGCCGTCACTATCTATATCAGCGAAATCCAGTGAACTGGCTCCATGCCTGCTTCCTTCTCTTTTTCCGCCGCTTATAATGTAAATGCCCTGCCAAATGTTCGTGATAAATTTGAGATTGAAGGATGATGGTGTACCGATATTCTCATAATAGTTTAGCGTCCCTACAGAGTTTCCCGAGACGAAATCTTTGTCTCCGTCATCGTCTACATCTGCAAATACCGGGTTGCATCCGAACTCGCTGTAGATAGGATCGCCGTTATTATCTTTTAAGGTATCTTCTTCAAGAGTAAAAGAGGGGATTGAGGGAGTGCCAATATTTATGCGGAATTGTATATAAGCTCCGGGGGTACCCGTAAATAGATCAAAATCATTATCGTTATCAATATCGGCAAAGAAAAACCAGTCGTAAAAATATAACCCGGGTATGGTGTCAAATGATAGAACAAAGTGAGGATCTGAAGGAGAACCGTCGTTTTTGTACCAGCCGTAAGTTCCGTCGCTGTCGATAAAGAAGATATCCGGATCACCATCATTATCGATATCTATGAACTGCGGTTCAGGGTTATTAGTTCCTCCCGAAAAAATATTCGTAAGAGGACCCTGCTGATCGCTGAATGGAATTGAATTAAGTTCACGCCTGAATGTCTGTGGATACAGTATTCCCGTGAATAATAAAATAACAGCAAAATATTTCATTATTAGCCGATCTGGTAGAGACATGTGTCTCCGATAATCTTAAAAGGTTCGCTCTTAAGATTAACCATATCCTTTTCTTTTGTTTGTATTGAACGCTCGATAAACAAGAAACTGTCATTGGCAAGGTATCTATTAGTTAATATATTTTCAACCACTTTATAGATATCATCTTTAAAGAAGGGGGGATCGGCAAGGATTAAATCATACTCCTTATGATTGCTGAGAGAAGTGAACTTCACTGCTTCCATTTTATGAACGGTGCTTTTTGTCTCCAGGTCCAACGAACTAATATTTTCCTGCAGGTTTTTGTAAATGGCATAATTCTTTTCAACAAAATCTACCGATGCGGCACCGCGGCTGAGGCATTCGAGTCCCAGAGATCCTGAGCCTGAATAAAGATCAAGTACACTGATATTTTCAAATGAAATGCGGTTATTAAGAAGATTGAAAAATGTTTCCCTTACCCTGTCTGTAGTAGGCCTGATAAGTTTTGAGTCAGGAACCCTGATGAGTCTACCCTTAAATTCACCTGAAATTATTCTCATTCTCATAAATGTCAGTCAGAAGTATTAATACAAAAAATTAAATAGCCCGCCGAGGGGACCCGAATAATAAAATAAAAATAAGTTATTCAGGCTAATCTTAAAGCTAGTCCTGCTGAAGGTGTAAACGAATTAAATTTTTCCGAAAAGCACCTGTTCTCAAACAGCCTGGGATTCGGTTTTATTTTTGCGAAAGGATTGAAGTTAACAAAAGGGATATCAAGTTTCTCTCTTAGAGTCTCGACCATGGAGCCGGAGATTTCTTCCCCGCTTATATAGGCTGATTCAAGCATCTGCCTGCTGATATTAGGATGGCGGTCTGATTCAAGCTCCGAGGTTATATGTTTTACAATCTCTCCTGCATTATGAAGGTAATAGACTTTAAAGTAAACAGGTTTACCCTGGTAGGAGAATATAACCGAAAGATGCTTTCCGGCAAGGAATACGCTTAAGATCAATCCTTTTTCAGAGACGGGATTAGTAGCGGTCAGAGCTCTTTCAGAAGCCAGATGTACATTATCAATAAACTTCAGCTTCAGCTTATTCCTTTCACAGAATTCTTTTATCAGCTTCACATATTTCCTTGAAAGAGAGATTATGATTGAGGTATTCTGACCGATAAGCCTGTTCTTTTCAATTTCCATATATTGGATTACCTGGTCTGCGGGGTTGATGTCGGGATAAATCAGTGAAAGCTCCCACCTGAATTCCTCAATCAGATCCTGATGCAGCAGGGTATTATCATATGGCAGCTGAACAATTTTAAATATCTCCGGGGGAAGTGAGAATGAAGCAGTGCTGCTTTTAAGTGAGTTTCTGACAAGGATCTCATCAAAAGCGCCCTGTAGAAGGGCGCTTATCTTTGTTTCTTTATCAAGTTCAAGGTTTAATGGTTCGTTAAGAAAGACTTCATCAACATTCTCTAATACAAACTGATCTTCTTTCTGAACAATCTCCACAACCTGAAGCCTGGAGGAAGTTAAAGAAAATCCGGCATGGTTTTCAAATCCAGTCATCAGATCCTTTATTTATTCCCACGAAGCGGTATTCTTAAGTGCATCGCTTTCAAGACTTCCGACAGAACCATAACCATCAGGATCGTTGAGATAATACCGGCTGCCGATTACCTGGGTGGAATCAATTCTTTTTACCTGGTTGTTTCTTCCGTAGATAGTATCAGCTGAAACTGATGTGTCAACCTGAAGAACATAGGGAGAATGAGATTTAGGAGTTTTGAATAAGCTATCGGGAGTAAACTGGCCGGAGGTCAACGGAACAAACGGGTTGGCAGGTCTTCTTGAAAGTGAATCGAATGCATTCATTACACTGTCAACCATAGGATCTGTTTTGACAAAATTTATAAGACTATCGAGATTCGCGGTGTATTGGCCGTACTTTTTATTCCACAATATCTCGGCTTCCTTGATATTCTTCATCCTGAGGTGCGATTCCTGCTTGTAGTATTTTTCCTTTTCGACTGCATCTTTCGGGTCGATAATTGCAACTTTAACTAATATTACAACTAAAACTACAATAATGAAATAAAGTATAGCGTGAAGATACCAGGGTTCTGGCTTAGTCATTTTTCCTCCGGAGCTTTGAAAAAATTTGATTGATCAATATATAGAAATTTTTCAATGTTATTAAATCTGGTTTTCGCGATTCCTCTAACTTCCAAAAGTTCATTCAGGTTTGTGAACCGGCCTTTTTTATTCCTCAATTCAATAATTTTCTGCGCGGTTTTTTCACCTATTCCGGGCAGAAGTACCAGATCTTTGACGCCGGCGGTATTAATATTTATTGTCTTTTCGCCGGGAAGCTTTAAAGCTTCTTTTTTATGAAAATTACTGGTGTTAAAATCTAAAACTTCCTGCTTAGAGTCAATATATTTATCATCTGAAATCCCGGCTGTATCTGCGCCGGATTGATCAAAAAGTCTTTCTTCCGCACTATAATCAAAGTTTTTATAATCTGCACTGCTTGCATCAGCAGTATAAGCCTTGAATATTAAACCGGCTGTAAAAACTGAAGTCAGGAATAACAATACTTTAATTTCTGTTACAGTAAATCCGATTTTTCCGGATAGTTTATCAAACACCCCCGAAATCCCGATAATTATTCTAAAAAATCACAATGAATATAATATAAAAAGAAAAAGAATACCACGAACACATTATGTCAAAGTCCGAATCGTTTGAAGAAATTCTTCTCCTCGGACCCGGAGGATGATTTAACATTAGGACTGTTCAAAAGCTCTTTCAGAAGCTCTTTTTCCTTTGAATTCAGTTTTTTAGGAACCGAAATATTTACTCTTACAATCTGATCACCACGACCCGAATGATTCAAATGCTTTACTCCTTTGTCCCGCATCTTGAGAAGTTTGCCTGAAGGAGTCCCCGAGTCGATCTTTAATTTAGCTTTGCCTGTAAGGGTTGGGACTTCAACCTCACCGCCAAGGGCAGCCTCAGGGAAACTAACAAAAAGATCATACAGAATGTCATCGGCCTCACGCTGAAAATATTCGTGCTGGATTTCTTTGAAGATAACCATCAGGTCGCCGGCGGGACCTCCACGTTTACCCGCATTACCATCGCTGCGCATCGTCATATAATTTCCGTCGCTTACCCCGGCCGGAACGTCGATATTTATATTTACATCCGCCTGAACCCTTCCGTCGCCCATACACTTTCTGCAGGGTTTATCTATTACAGTTCCTTCGCCGCCGCAGTTGCTGCAGGTTGTTATGTTAACGAACTGACCGAATACCGATCTTGATACGCTTTTTACTTCACCGGTTCCATGACAGACGGGACAGGTATTTTTGGATGTCCCTTCCTCGGCACCGGATCCGCCGCATTCATCGCATTTAACCTGCTTTTTAATCTTAAGCTTTTTGGATGTTCCTTCTGCAATTTCCTCGAGGGTAAGCTCCAGCGTGACACGTAAATCGGAACCAGGAGTGCCGCCTGTGCGCCGCCTCGTTCTTCTTTGACCTCCTCCGAAGAAATCATCGAATATCGATCCCCCGCCGCCGCCGAATATATCGGAGAAGTGGGAGAATATATCGTTGATATCGGAAAATCCCTCCTGTCCTCCTCTCATACCTGCATGTCCGAACCTGTCGTAGTTGGCTCGTTTCTCATCGTGACTTAAAATTTCATATGCTTCAGCGGCCTCTTTAAACCTTTCTTCCGCATCCTTATCCTCCGGATTTCTATCGGGATGATACTGCATAGCAAGCTTCCTGTATGCTTTTTTCAACTCATCTTTGGAGGCAGTTTTCTCTACACCCAGAACTTCGTAATAATCTCTTTTTGACATATAAGAATATTAATCCTCTTTATTTTCATTTGCTGAATTACCGTTTCCCTCCTGGTCTTCACTGACAATAACCTTCGCATGCCTGATGACACGGTCCTTATACATATAACCTTTCTCCAGCTCGTCAACAACCGTATGCGGTGCTACGTCGTCAGCTTTCCTCTGCAATAGTGCTTCATGAAAATTTACATCGAAAGGCTGTCCTAAAGATTCAATCCTCTTTACCCCCTGGTCATCAAGCACTTTTACAAGCTTATCATAAATAAGCTTCAGACCTTTCTTAATCGATTCGGTATCGCTGGAATTATCGATATGCTGAAGAGATCTTTCAAAGTCATCTACGACAGGCAGAAGTTTGATGATGAATGATTCTGCTGCATACTTAAGAAGATTAAGCTGATCATTTTCTGTTCTTCTTTTATAGTTCTCGAACTCGGCAGCCCGCCTGAGCAGCTTGTCTTTCAGATCAGCTATCTCATTCTCCAGTTCCTCAATCCTTCTGTTTTTGTTCATCATTTCCTCGTCCATTTCCTGCTTATCCTGAATCTGTTCAGCATTTTCACTCACTTCTTCTTCACGGTCATTGTTTTTTTTATCTTTTTTCATTTACGTTTCTCCGCTGTTTATTCATTCTTTAAAATTTCTGATAGCATTTTAGCCATATAATCTACTATGGCAACCACCTTTGAGTATTCCATACGTTTTGGACCAATAATTCCGAGCGTTCCGGAAGTACTTCCAATGGAATATTCTTTGCTTACAAAACTGTATTCTTCAAGTTTTCGATCCTGATTTTCACTTCCGATAGAAATAAATACCTGGTCAAGGGCGGCATCGCTGCCCTTATCGAGTATGTGGATTATAATATCCTTATTCTCAATCAGCTCTACAATCCCCGGAATCTTTTCGGGATTTTCAAATTCGGGCTGCTTAATTATATTACTTGCGCCCGTAAGGTAAATACTATCTTTGGAATTTATATCTTTAAAAATCTTGTCTACAGAATCAACAAAAAGTCTGATAACAGGTCGTTGATCTTCTTCAATATCCTTCAGCCTTTCACTGAATGTAGTTCTTATTTCTTTGAAGGTGAGGCCGCATAACCTTTCATTCAGCAGATTCTGCACCGATTCTATCTGTGCAGGCAGAATTTCCGAATCGATTTCCATCGTGATGGTCTTAACCAGTCCACCTTTTATGCTTATCACTATAAGAATACGGCTTGATGAGAGTGAAACTAACTGCAGCTTCGCAAGAATTCCTGAATCGAGCCGGGGATAGGTTACACAGGCAAGCTGTTTGGTAATATTGCTTAAGATTAAAGTAGTTAAACGAAGTATTTCATCAGTTTCGATCTGTTCAACATTAAGGTTTTTATTAATAATACCCTTTTCGGAATTCCTGATCTTCTGGATTTCCATTAAGGAATCTACATAAAACCTGTATCCTTTATCAGTTGGTATCCTGCCGGCTGAAGTATGGGGATGCCCGATAAAACCGGATTCCTCAAGGTCAGCCATAATATTTCTCACCGTTGCGGGTGAAAAACCGATATCATATTTCTTTGTTATATACCTGGAGCCGACAGGCGACGCTGTCAGTATAAACTGCTGTATTATAGATCTTAATATCAGTTTTTCTCTATCGCTTAATTCTTCGTGTCCCATATTAGTCTGTTTTCGTTTTGAATTCGCTAATATAAAAAAAATAAGTAAAAATTGTTAACCCAAAAACGTGCAAAAATAATTAAAATTCGCAAGATTTGAAAGAGATTTTAGCAGTCATCATAAGAGAGTGATAAATCGGTCAAATATGAGTTAATTGGTACTAAAAGTAATCTTATTTTGTTTCCTAGCTCATTTCATCGTAAATTTTGCCTGATTTTTAGCCAATAATTTGTAAATAAATATGTCAGGAAATTCCACTTATAAGGCAGCCGGTGTTGATATTGAAGCCGGTGACGAAACAATAAAAAGAATCAAAGGTTTCGCAAAATCCACATTTAATAAGAATGTTCTCTCCGATATCGGGCTGTTCGGTGCATTTTACCAGCCTGACCTCGCGGGATTTAAGGAGCCCGTACTTGTTTCAAGCGTTGATGGAGTAGGAACAAAACTGAAGATTGCTTTTGCAGCCGATAAGCATGATACAGTAGGACGCGATCTTGTGAACCATTGTGTAAATGACATTTCGGTATGCGGAGCAAAACCTCTTTTCTTCCTTGATTACCTGGCATTTGGAAAACTTAATCCTGATAAAGCTGCAAAGATAATTGAAGGTTTCTCTATCGCCTGCAAAGAAAATGAATGTGCGCTTATCGGCGGCGAAACTGCTGAAATGCCCGGTCTCTATGCAGAGGATGAATATGATATGTCGGGAACTATTGTTGGTATTGTTGATAAGTCAGGAGTAATTGACGGAGGCAATATCAAAAAGGGTGATGTACTCATAGGCTTTCCATCAAACGGACTTCATACGAACGGCTATTCACTTGCCCGTAAAGTGCTTCTTCCAAAGTTTAAGATAAATGAAAAAATCGATGAGCTCGGTTCCACCCTGGGCGATGAACTTCTTAGAGTTCATAAATCATATCTGAGACTCATAAGCCATTTAAATAAAAACATGAAAGTTAAGGGGTTCTCTCATATAACCGGCGGCGGTATAATCGGTAATACTAAAAGAGTACTGCCTGAAGGATTAAGATTAAGTATTGAATGGGATGAATGGGAAATGCCGGCCGTGTTCAGATTAAATCAGCAGACAGGAAAAATAAGTCTTGAAGAAATGAGAACTGTTTTTAATCTTGGTATTGGCTTGATTGCTATTATATCTCCTGATGATGAAAGCAGAATGGTTTCCCTCTCCAACGAAATAAATGAACATCCATTAAGAATTGGCGAAGTAATTTAACCGTCTGATATGCATCTTATTAAATGTATAACGCTCCCGGTGTTATTAGTTATTTTATTAATAACCGGAGGCTGTGATAAAGGCATTGAACCAAGACCTGCAGATGAAGTCCCGGGTTTTGGCGGAAGAATTACATTTATAGGTGCCTGGCCCGACAGCATACAAAGAACCTATGTCGTTGCGTTCGATAGTCTCCTTGAATCTCCTGAAGATTTCAATATATTCAACCTTAAGTTTATAAGCGGCGAAATCCCATATGGCGTAACATCCTATGATTTTGATTCAAGGGACAGCGCTCTCATTCCTATTAATTCCGGTACCTTTTCCTACGTAGCTGTTGTTCAGCAGAAAACAGAAAATCCCTCTTTGAATCCAGGTGATTGGATTGTTGCAGGAATTTATTATGCTTACGGAGATACAACTTATCCGGGAAAACTTGTAATTCCTGAGAAGTCCTTCGTCAAAAATATCGACATATGGTGTGATTATAATAATCCTCCGCCACAGCCTACAGGCGGCGGATGAAATCATTTTATTTTTATATCGTAATCCTGCTTTTTTGCAGTGAAGCTGTCGCTCAGAAATCTTCTGTGACTGGTTTAGTCACCGATACGGAAGGAAAACCGGTTATAGGTGTTAATATAATTGTTGCGGATACCCGGGCAGGAACAGCTACCGATGAAAACGGCAGGTATAAAATTGAAAATTTATCTCCCGGAAATTACACACTTAAGTTTTCTGCAGTGGGTTATTCGCCGGTAACGATTGATTTTAGTCTTGATGAAAAACCGCAGATTATAAATGTAACTTTAAAACAGCAGGCTGTTGAATCTGCTCAGGTTATTGTTACCGCCGGAAAGAGGGAACAGTACCTATCTGATCTGCCTGTTAGTGCCGATGTTATTCATTCAGATGAATTTTCAAGAAAGAATATTAATGACCTGGAAAATGCTCTTCGGTATGTGCCGGGAGTAAATATGACAGAGGACCAGATAAGCATCCGTGGATCAAGCGGATACAGCCGGGGTGCAGGCTCAAGGGTTTTGCTGGCACTTGACGGAATCCCTTTTTATACCGGTGATACCGGGGAAACGATATGGGAAATGATACCCACAGCTGCTATCGAGAGGGTTGAGATCATTAAAGGCGCTGCAAGTTCCCTTTACGGTTCTACAGCAATCGGCGGTGTGGTGAATGTGATTACAAGTGATATTCCTGAACATCCCGCAACCTTCATAAAATCTTTTGCGGGGGTTTATGATAAACCGGCTTATGCAGAATGGCGCTGGTCGCCGGAGACTAGATTTTTTAATGGATTGACACTGGCTCATGCACAAAGGTTGGGCAGGGTGGGACTGGAACTTTCGCTTACAAGACTTGAAGACATGAGCTACAAACAGAACGGGTTCTCTCACAAATATATTGGATTCCTGAAAGGTGCTTTTGAAATTACACCCGCAAGTTCAATTACTCTCCTTGGCAATACCCTTAACAAGAAGGGGGGGAACTTTTATTACTGGAAAGATTCCAGGCATGCACTTATTCCAGCTGATGATCAGCAGGGACAGACGGTTACAACAGCACGTTACCTTCTCGGAGCTATTTATAAAAGTGTGTTAAGCAATGATCTGCTGCTGAATATAAAGACCAGTTATTACAAAACTGACTGGAGCGATACTTCTCCGGCAATGGATAAGTCGGTTACGAATCTTTACCGCGGTGAGATACAGGTAAATAAAAGTTTCTCCGATAACCTTGTACTGGTTACCGGTATTGAGGGATTAAGCGCAAATGTTAAATCAAATTTGTTCGGTAATCCTGATATGATCAGCGGAGGAGTATATGTCCATGGTGATATTTCTTATTTTTCACCTCTGACGATTTCTGCCGGGATACGTTATGATTATTCAAAACTGGATACGCTTGAGGGTGAAAATGCAGTGTCTCCCAAGTTAGGTTTCAATTATAAAGCTTCTGATAACTTCATCCTTAGGGCTTCTGCGGGTACAGGATTCCGAGCACCGTCGCTTGCTGAAGGCTTTACATCGACTACAGCCGGCGGGATAATTATCAAACCAAATCCCGACCTGAAATCGGAGACGAATCTTACATTTGAGATCGGTGCGGATTATAAACCTTTCAAAGGTATAACTTTAGATGGAGCACTGTTTCAGAGTGAATATTATGACTTTATTGAACCCAGGATAGATCCGGCGGATGGACGTGCCGTGTTCAGTAATGTAACCAGGGCAAGGATACAGGGTTTTGAGATGGATATCAACTCTGAGTTGTTTAATAAAACTATTGTTTTATCATTGAGTTATACTTATTTGTGGACAAAAGATTTAAATAAAAACAAAGCACTTAAATACAGACCCCGGCATACTTTTACCGGCTCGATCGATTACTATTTCGGAAATCTGGACCTGGGCGCCGATTTCCGGTTCTGGAGCCGGATGGAGGAGATTGACGATGAACTGGTTAGAATAATAAATGACGGGGATCTCCGTGTTGCTGCGTACATACTCGACCTCAGGACATCATATGATTTTAAGCCGCTTGGCATTCCTGCTTCTGTTTTTCTTAATGCAAATAATGTTTTAAATTATAACTATGTTGAATTAATTGGTAATCTAAAACCTGTCAGGAATTATTCATTGAGTGTTCAATTTAGTTTCTGAAGGGGGGAATCAAATGTTTATAGATACACACGCACATTTATTTTTACCGGAATTTGAGAATGATCTCGACGAGGTCATTGAACGAGCCAGGCAGAACAAGGTTGACTACATCATAGTTCCGGCTACCGATATAGCTACCGCAAAGAAGGCTCTGCAGCTTGCTGATAAATATGATTTTATTTATGCTGCCGTTGGAGTTCATCCTCATGATTCAAAGGACTGGGAATCCTCCTGGATACAGGAAATTGAAGAGCTCGCCAAACATCCCAAGGTTGTGGCAATAGGGGAGATAGGTCTGGATTACCATTATGATTTTTCTCCTAAAGAAAAACAGATTGAAGCTTTTAAGTCGCAGCTTGATCTCGCCGTTAAACTTAAACTGCCTGTTGTTATCCACAACAGGGAATCAGATGAAGATATGATGGAAATTGTTTCATCATACTGTGGAAGTGAGTTGAGAGCGCAGTTTCATTGTTTTAATTCGTCACTGGAAGACGCGCTGCAATATATAAAGATGAATCATATTGTTTCGTTTACAGGAAATATTTCATTTAAGAAAATGGATGATCACAGAAAGGTGCTCGCAGGCATAAGTCTTGATAATATACTACTCGAAACTGACTCACCGTTTATGACTCCCGAACCTCACCGCGGCCACAGGAATGAGCCCGCAAATGTTAAACTGGTTGCTGAAAAAATGGCTGAGGTTCATAATATAAAAACGGAGGATATCGCTAAGGTTACCTCATTTAATGCCTTCAGGTTTTTCGGGATTGGTGTGAAAAATAAAATCAGCTACACCTATCCGATCGGAAAAAATCTTTATATCAATATTACAAACAGGTGTAACGCCGACTGTTTCTTCTGCAGCAGGAAAGGCGACGCCACTCTCCACGGTTATAACTTAAAGATGACGAAGGATGAAGAGCCGCCGGCCGAAATTTATATTCAGGAAATCGGAGATCCTGCTGATTATGAAGAAATAGTTTTCTGCGGTTACGGTGAGCCGACCATACGCTGGGATGTTGTAAAGAAAATTGCCCGATATGTGAAGGATAACGGCGGGAAAACAAGGTTAAATACAAACGGACACGGCAGCTTTATAAATAAACGAGATATCACACCCGAGTTTAAAGGTTTGATTGATATTGTTTCGATAAGTATTAATACGGTTGATCCAAGACAATATGCTAAGATTATGAAACTCGATACGCGTTTCTTTAATGAAATGGTCACTTTTGCGAAAAGCGTGAAGCAGTATACAGGTAAGCTTGTGATGAGCGTTGTCTCAATAGATGATGTTGAGATAAACAAGGCAAAGGAAGTTGTTGAGAACAAATTCGAGGCAGAATTCAGAGTTCGGCCTTATTTCTGATATGAAGAAGATCTTTATACTTTTAATCGGTTTCCTCTTCTTTTCAGCAGACATTTTTCCCCAGCTGAACAGGACACAGCTTAAGGATCAGCTGGATGATATCCTGAAGGATGATTTCTTTAAAACCACAACAATTGCTGTAGATGTATACGACCTTACCACCGGTGAGTACCTTTACCAGGTTAATGAACACCTACTTCTGAATCCTGCCTCTAATATGAAACTGCTTACCTCGGCGGCCGGACTCGTTTTCCTCGGACCGGGTTATAATTTTGTTACTTCGCTTCAGTATACCGGCGAAATTGTTAATAATATTCTGTACGGCGATCTGTATGTCGTTGGCGGCTTCGACCCTGTTTTCAGTACCGCCGACCTTGATAGGTTTATAAAGGATATCAGGAAGGCGGGAATCAAAGAAATATCAGGAAATATTTACGGTGATGTTTCCAAAAAGGATTCTCTATTCTGGGGATGGGGCTGGATGTGGGATGATGATCCTTCAACAGATGCTCCTTACCTTTCGGCACTGAACATCAATAGTAACTCCATAGATGTTTATGTTACAGGCTCGGTACAGGGCAGGGAACCGAATGTCAGAACTGATCCCGAAACTGAATATGTTAAAGTTATTAATAATGCAATGACTTCTTCGGTTGACCCGCAAAAAATAAATATCACGAGAGACTGGAAAAACAGGAAGAATGATATATACATATCAGGATATATACTCCCACCGCAATTTACGAGTGAGGATACCGTTGAAAGCAGTGTGAATATATACAGGCCGGATTTTTACTTTATGAGCCTTTTTAAGGAACTCCTTACCAGAAGCGGAATAAAATTCTCAGGAAAAATGGCTCTAAAGAAAAAACCGGCAACTTCCAATTGGCTCTCTGTATTCAGCAGACGTTATGACTCCGTGATGACATATATGAATAAGCGAAGCGATAACCTGAGTGCTGAAATGGTCCTTTATTCACTTGCAGCCTCGTTTAATACCTATCCTGTTACGGCAAGGCAGGGACTGGAGGTGCTTGATTCGCTGCTCACCCTTTCCGGTGTATTAAAGAACAATTACGTTCTGGCTGATGGATCCGGTGTGTCACGCTACAATCTTGTCAGTGCTGAACAAATATTGAGTTTGTTAAAATATATGTATTCTATTGACGAGTATCTTTTCAACATTTATTTAAATTCGCTGCCTCTATCAGGAGTCGATGGTACACTTTCAAAAAGAATGAATGAAACGGATGCAGAAGGAAAGGTTCATGCTAAAACAGGAACTTTAAGAGGTGTCAGCTGCCTCTCGGGTTATGTTGCTACAAAAAATGACCACCTGCTGGCGTTCTCTATTCTGGAACAGAACTTTATTGACAGAACAGCATATGCAAGATTCCTCCAGGATAAAATTTGCCAGGTACTGGCTGAGTATAAGTAAATGGTTTTATATCCTCACTGAATTCTGGTAAATTATTTTTTTTAATTCTTATCTACAGTAACAGATGAAGCTAAACAAAATATTGCTTCTGCTTTTCGCAGCTGTCCTTATTACAGGCTGTGAAAAGAAAGAAGAAAATATAATTTCGAGGCCCGTTTTTGAAATTCGAAAAACTGACAGCATTCCTTCTTTCAGCGGTGAGAATGCCTATGCTATGACGAAAGCACAGGTTGGTTTCGGTCCAAGGAACCCCGAATCTGCGGGTCATGCTCTGACTTTATCATTCCTTCAGAATGAACTAAACAGGTATGCAGATGAAGTGAAATTACAATCGTTTTCTTATGCGGGTTATAACGAGGAGTTAAATCTTACCAATATTATAGCAAGATTTAACCCCGGCGATAAAAACCGGGTAATGATTTGTGCTCACTGGGATACAAGACCCCGTTCAGAACGTACAAAGGATAGTACAAAACGTAATCTCCCCATCCCGGGAGCTAATGACGGAGCCAGCGGCTGCGGGGTAATACTTGAACTTGCCAGGGCGCTTGGTGACAAGAAGTTAAATGTTGGTGTAGACCTTGTGCTCTTTGACGGCGAGGATTACGGGAAGGAAAATGATCTCGACAATTATTGTCTCGGTTCAAAATATTATTCTGTGAATATTCCTGGTGGTACTTATCCGCGTTTTGCAATCCTGCTTGATATGGTAGGCGACAAAGATGCTGTATTCATGAAAGAGGCAGCCTCTTTGGAATATGCTCCCGATATTGTTAACCTTGTCTGGGATATTGCTTCTCAGCAGAGTGCTTCCTCATTCATTCCAAGGAAGGGTGAATCTATATATGATGATCATATTCCCTTAAACCAGGCGGGAATTAAATCAGTGGATATTATCGATGCAGAACTTGTAGGAGCTGATACTCCGGTTGAAAGACGGAATTACTGGCACTCTGACCGGGATACGATCGACAATATATCAGCAGGCACCCTGCAGCAGGTTGGTAACGTACTTGTCACTCTTCTTTATTCAATACATTTTAATACATAAATGAAAAAGTATAAAGAATTTCTTATCACGGCTGAACCGTTCAACGCTGAACTGCTCTCCAGTATATTGTGGGAGCTGGAAATTACGGGTATTAATGAGGATGTAAATTGCCTTCGTGTGTTTGCAGAGATTGAAAGTAAACTTACTCCTGATATTATAAGTTCTCAGCTGAATAAATTAAAGTCAGAGAATCTCCTGCGTGACTTTAAAGTCGAAGAATCCATCCTTGAAGAGAAAAACTGGAATGAGGAATGGGAAAAATCCCTCAATGTTATCCAGGTCTCTGAACGAATCGTGATTAAACCATCATCAAAGAATTATGATAAGAAGGATGATGAGATAATTATTACAATTGACCCCAAGATGTCCTTCGGTACAGGGGAGCATCAGACAACTAAATTAGTAATCCGGCTGCTGGAGAAATATGTGCAGAAAGGGATGAAGATTCTTGATGCGGGTACAGGCACGGGCATTCTATCTATTGCCGCAGTCAAACTGGGAGCCTCAGGTGCTCTTGCTTTTGATACCGATGAGTGGTGTTATGAGAATGCAAAAGAAAATACAGATTTGAATAATGTATCTGATGAAATCCGGATCAGGATAGGGGATATAAGTATTATACAAGAACAGGATTTTGATCTTATACTTGCAAATATTCAAAAGAATATTCTGCTTGAGCTTTCAGGAGAATTTCATGGCAGATTGAAGCAGAAAGGTATTATCCTGTTATCAGGATTGCTTTCAGATGATGAACGGGATATACTGAAAGAGTATGAATTAAAAGGATTCAGTCATCTTGAAACCATCCAATTGGATGACTGGATAGCACTCAGTTTAGTTAAGGCGTGATATAAACTCACTGCTTGTAGACAATTTTACCACCGACAATGGTCATCTCAGCTTTCACGTCTTTGATTTTCACAGGATCAATAGTGAGCAGGTTGTCGCTTAAGACCACAAAGTCTGCATATTTCCCCGACTCTATACTTCCTTTATCTTTTTCTGTGAACTCCGCATAAGCGCTGTTAAGAGTATAGCATTTTATTGCATCCCTGATACTGATCTTCTGCTCAGGGATCCACCCTTCAGGATTTTTACCATCTACAGTCCTTCTTGTAACAGCAGCATAAAGGGTCAGGAATGGATCTATAGTTACTACAGGCCAGTCGGTTCCGAAACAGACCATTGCATGGCTTTCAAGGAATGACCGGTACGGGTGAGTATATTTTATCCGCTCTTTCCCGATTCTCTTTACAGCCCAGGCACCGTCTTCTATTGCGTGAGTCGGCTGAACGCTGGCGATCACACCAATTTCTGAAAACCGTGGTATATCATCAGGCCGGATGTGCTGTGCATGTTCTATCCTGAACCTTCTATCCCACGCAGGATTTTCTCTCCTGATTTTTTCATATAAATCCAGCATATAAGAGTTAGCTCTGTCTCCGATTGCATGTGTTGATATCTGTATATGATTACGGTCAGCATCAGAAGCCCACTCACTTAGTTTCCCGTCAAGAATAATATCGTTCGGTAATCCTGTGTTTGTTGTATCTCCTTCATATGGTTCAAAAAACCAGGCGGAACTTGAACCAAGCGACCCGTCAGAGAATGCTTTTACTGCTCCCAGTTTAAGGAATTCGTCTCCTGTACCGGCAGAAATATTATTATTAATCAGGTAATGGTAATCATCAATAGGCCATCTGATGGAAATTCTGCATGTGAGTTTGTTTTCCGACTCAAGTTTTTTATATGCATCATACGCCGGTCTTTCTTCAATTGAGAAGATATCCTGCACACTTGTTATTCCGAACCGCGCGGCTTCCTTAAGTGAAGTTTTGGCAGCCTCATAGAAATCATCAACATTGTGATCAGGAACCACATCGAAAATAAGCTCCATTGCATTATCTTTGAGGATGCCGGTCGGTTCACCTGTTTTAGGATCTTTAACAATCAGGCCGCCTTCAGGACTTTTAGTTTCCCGGGTTATTCCTGCAAGTTCAAGCGCTCTGGAGTTTGCAAGACCAAGATGCCCGTCCATCCGGCTGACAAAGACAGGAGTCTCACCGGTGATATCATCGATATCCTCTTTTGAAGGAAGTCTCTGTATGTCCCAGCTTTCATGATCCCACCTTCCGCCGGTTACCCATTTGCCTGAAAATTGTTGTACATACTCCGACAGTATTTCTCTGAAATGATTGATTGATTTTGCAGGCCGCAGATCGATCCCCATCAGGTAAAATCCGCCGCCCAGGAAATGAAGATGTGCATCGTTAAATCCCGGCATCATAAACTTTCCGCCCAGGTCGATCACTTCAGTTGAACTATCTATCCTGCTTTTAACCGCCTGGTTTGACCCCACGAAGGTGATCAGGCCGTTTTCAACTAATACTGCCTCTGACTCCGGCTGTTCCTCATTTACAGTATAGATAATGCCGTTTATAAATGCTTTCTTCTGTTGAGCAGTAATTGCGGTCATAATAAATATAGTACAGGTTATTACTAAAAATATTTTGTGCAGCATATACCATCCTGCTTTCAGTTTAACTGGCTGGCACTAATATAAAAAAACGGAGGCGATTAAGAAAATGAAGAGGCTGTTACAGAAGACCGGTCGAGGTGACATCAGGTCTTTTTTGGCAGCCTCCTATAAAATTATTTAAGCAGCAGGAGCTTCCTTGAAGCAGAAAAATTATCCGTAACTAGTTTGTAGATATACACGCCGCTTGCAAGTCCGGCTGCATTAAACTGAACAGAATGTCGGCCCGCTTCCTGGTTTCCGCCTACAAGGCTTGCAGCTTCTCTCCCGGTAACATCATATACTTTAAGACTTACTTTGCCGGGCAAAGCTGTGTAATATTCTATTGTTGTAACCGGGTTAAACGGGTTGGGATAATTTTGTTTGAGAGCAAAATTCGTCAGGTTAACATTTACTTCAGCTATATCAGAATATGAGAAACTTCCGTTCAGATCCATCTGCTTCAGCCGGAAGTAATTCATTCCCGCAGACGGATTTTTATCAGTAAATACATAACTTGTTTTTTCAGTAGTCGTTCCTCCCCCATTTAAAAAACCTTCGGGGTTCCACTTTCCTGAAAAGTTATCTTTTCTTTCAACCTGGAATCCTTTATTGTTGGTTTCTGAAGCAGTTGACCAGGTTAACTGAACCTCACCATTACTGCTTACTGCATTGAAAGAAATAAACTCTACAGGTACAATTTCAAGAATACGTATGGGAAAATTTGAGCCAAAATTCCAGTGATCCAGGTTAGAAGGAATTCCGTCGCCATTCACACTGTTTGCTGCAGAATAGAGCGTATCCCAGTCTACAGAGTCTGTCGCGGTATAATTAAAATACCAGGAGACAGTATCTCCTGAGAATATCCTTGGCTGATTATGGGTCACTTCGTCAGCAAGAATCTGGGTTCCGGGATCAGTTGCGGTTAGTGTGCTGAAGCGCGATGCCACATCGAAGCCGCCTTTTACCATCGGCCCTCCGGTTAAATATATATGATACTCTGCAGTCTCGCCCCTCAACAAGGAATCGGGACCTTCAATCCATACCTGAACTCCAGCATCAGGATCAATATTGTGACAGACGCATCCGTTACCGTTCAGCCGGGTAACTCCCGCTATACCTGTTGAGAAATCAACTCCGGCATATATTACAGCGGAAATAAAAACTATCAGTAATAAGTAATTTATTTTCATATCAATATATTTTTAGTAAATGAATAAGGTGTGAACAAGCTGAGCGAAGCATCAGGGGGATTGCTTCGCTTCGCCCGCAATAATATTTATTTCATCAGCATCATTTTCCTGGTTGTTACGAAAGAAGATCCGTCATTTCCTTTTGCTTCGATAACATAAAAATATAAACCGCTTGAAAGATTTCCTGCAGCAAAGCTGACATCATATCTGCCGGCAGAATACTGACGGTTTGTAAGATCGGAAATCTTTTGTCCCAGAGCATTATAAACGGTGATTTTCACCTTTGCATCGGCGGGTACATCGAAGTTTATTTTAGTTGTCGGGTTAAAAGGATTAGGATAATTCTGCGAAATACTATAGGAAGAAGGCAGAGGAGATGAAACCTCAACCACCTTCGAGTATTCCGATGTTCCGTCAAAGTCAACCTGTTTCAACCTGTAAAATGATTTCTCTGAATTTTGAACATCTGCAGTATAGGAATAAGAATGACTTTCAGTTGATGTTCCGAACCCGGGCACAAAGCCAACCTTCTTAAAGGACTGGTTATCAGAACTTATCTCAACATCAAATCCCTGGTTGTTTGTTTCAGTTGCTGTCTGCCAGTTTAGTACAACTTTGCCATTAACAACCTTTCCGTTGAATGATGTCATTTCAACAGGAATAAACCATGGTGAGTAAAGTTTGTATAATCCGCTGCCGAAGGCTGCAAAGACGGTAGTGGTGTCAACCACGTGGTATGCATAGTTACTCGACGGGTTACTGAGCACTGTCCAGTTTGCTCCTCCGTCGTGGGTAAAATAGCTGCTGCCCGAATATTCACCGCAGATTATATAATCAGATAGCTGGGGTGCAATCGATAAACCCCACATATTTCTACCGCTGAAGTAAGGGATTGTTACCCAGGTTTGTCCGTAGTCAGTGGATTTAAGGAATCCGCCTCCGCCTGACCATTTTGTAGCCCATATTGTTCCGGGAATATTCTGGTCTATAGCTATGATAGGGGTTTCACCGCCGGTAGAATAAGGGTGAGTCCACGTAACACCGTAATCGGTACTTCTTGCTATGCCGTAGCCATTATCACCAACGATAATAACATTCGACTGATCCGGGAAAACATCGATATCGCAGGGAGAACCAAACGGGAGGGAGGAGGATATGGTCGTCCAGGTTGAGCCGAAATCGTAAGAAGCCATAAACTGGTTGCTGTTCATAGCATACAGTGTATCAGGATGGGCAGGATCCTTCTGTACCGGTACTCCAAAATAATACCATGAGAAAGAACCGGTCGAAATCCAGGTACTGCCTCCGTCGGTTGTTTTCATAGTCTGCTGCGCATTTTCAATTGCCACGAGAAAAGTATTCTCATCATATGAGCTTTGAAGCACGCATTTGATAGAGGATGAGCCGGGAATTACATTCCCGTATGGTGAAAATGTGTCACCGCGGTCAGTACTTATATAGAGCCTGTTTCCTGAACCGTAATAAATGATGTTGTCATCCCAGTTATTCACACAGATCGGATCGCCCAGACTACTCCCCGATTGTTTGAGCTGCCAGCTGTAGTTCTGCGAATAAGAGAGAGAAAATGAGAAAAGAAAGATGAGGATGAAAAGAATGTAATTGTTTTTCATATCTCCTGAGTGTTTATGATTTAAATTCCGCAGTCCGTATGCTGCGCGTTAATTAATACCTTATAGCCTGGTTAGAGAATATTAGTATAATCTTACAAGGGTACACATAAACATATTTTTACAGATTATCCCAAAAGCTTTCTTATCGTTTCTACCATGATTTATGGTACCCCGAAAAGGCATGACAAGCAAAGCACTTCCGGAAGAGTTTCTTTCCGCCCGGGGCGGAGAAGATTTCCTCAAAAATGACAAGCGCGACTTTTGAGTCAGCCTGTAATTGTATTGAAATTTATTTTATTTGCTCGACGTTTTTTGGTTCGTAAGAACCGGTAAATAATATACAAACAGAGTAAATGGAATCCAAAAAAAAAATTTGTTAAGTTTGCCAATCCAGATTACAAAATTAGAGGGAGAATTAATGAATCTTGATGTTCTTGTTTTTGCAGCCCATCCTGACGATGCCGAATTAGCAATGGGTGGAACAATTGCTAAACTGACTAAAAATGGACTTAAGGCAGGTATAATAGACCTTACCAAAGGCGAACTTGGAACCAGGGGGACTGTGGAGATAAGGCAGAAAGAGGCCTTTCTTGCTGCGGGTATTCTTAAAGTTTCAATCAGGGAAAATCTTGAAATTCCTGATGGGAATATCGAAAGAAAAAAAGAAAACCTGATTAAGGTTGTAATGTGTATCAGGAAATACCGACCCAAAATAATATTCGCCCCCTATTTTAATGACCGACATCCCGATCATATATATGCAAGCCGGCTTGTTAAGGAGGCTATGTTTGCCACAGGACTTTCTAAGTTAAAAACGTTTGATCGTGAATTAGCTCAGAATGCCTTCAGACCGAAGAAGCTTTATTATTATATGCAGACATACCAGTTTGAACCATCTTTTATTATTGATATTTCTGAATGCTTCGAGACTAAAATGAAAGCTGTACAGTGCTATCAGAGTCAGTTTCATAATCCAAGGAGTAAAGAACCGGAGACTTTCATAAGCAGGCCCGAATTCATCAGTTATATTGAATCAAGAGCTCAGGTTTACGGATTCCAGATTGATAAAAGATATGGTGAACCATTCTTTTGTGAGGAAAAGGTTGAACTCAGTCTTGCAGAAATGCTAAGAGAGCATTAGACTCATCCGAGTCTGGTTTTCCTTAGTCTGAGCGAATTAGAGACTACACTTACAGAACTCATGGCCATGGCAGCTGCGGCAATCATCGGGTTAAGAAGTCCCAGTGCAGCCAGCGGTATTCCTATCACATTATAAATGAAAGCCCAGAAGAGGTTCTGCTTAATTGTACTTATAGTTTTTGCTGATAACTTAAGCGTACTGAGTACTTCTTTAATATTACCGTTAATTAAAGTTATATCGGCACTTTCAATTGCTATATCGGTTCCGGTTCCTATTGCAATCCCTACATCCGCCTGTGCAAGAGCAGGGGAGTCATTTATGCCGTCGCCTACCATTGCAACAACTTCACCAAGCGACTGAAGTTTTTTAACTACATCAACTTTGTCGGCCGGTAAAACTTCTGAGTATATCTTTTCAATTCCTGCTTCTTTTGCTATTGCTTCTGCTGTTCTTTTGTTATCACCTGTGAGCATAACAGCCTGAATATTTTTCTTTTTAATCTCGCTTATTACCTTTTTGGTCTCATCACGGATAATGTCAGCCACAGCTATAATACCGGAAAGTTTGTTATCAAAGGCAACAAATATTGCCGTCTTTCCTTCACTGCTTAATTCATCAATTTTGTCAGAAGTTTGCCCATCTATATCTATTCCTCTTTCCTTCATAAGAGAAGCATTGCCTATCAGAACTTCTGAACCATTAACGTCTGCCTCAATTCCGCTGCCTGTTAATGAGTTAAACCTGCTGACCTCATTAAGGGTAATATTTTTTGAAAAAGCATAATCTACAATAGCGGTACCAAGAGGATGTTCCGACTTTGCTTCAAGGGAAGCTGCAGTCTGCAGAAGCACATTTTCATCCGTGCCGTTTTTTAAGATTACATCGGTAACAACAGGTTTTCCGATGGTTATTGTACCTGTTTTATCGAACACTACTGTCGTGACGGAATTAAGCCGTTCCAGGCTTTCCGCATTTTTTATCATTATTCCGTTTGATGCGCCAAGTCCGGTTCCCACCATAATAGCTGTGGGCGTTGCTAGTCCCAGCGCGCAGGGACATGCAATTACCATCACGGCTATGAAGTTCAGCATTGCCGCCGTAAACGGTACCCCCCCTATGAAGTACCAGATAAGGAAAGTAACCGCGGCAATCCCGATAACAGTGGGTACAAAGACGGAGGCAACCTTGTCGGCCAGACTTTGTATAGGAGCCTTAGAACCCTGTGCTTCTTCAACTAGTTTCACGATTCGTGCAATAACGGAATCTTTACCAACTGCTTCGGCTTTAATGGTAAGGCTTCCGTTCTTATTTATCGTTCCGCCTATCACCTTTGCCCCGGTTGTTTTTTCAACAGGTATACTTTCGCCGGTAATCATCGATTCATCAATGGAAGAATAACCCTCAATTATAGAAGCATCCACAGGGATTTTTTCACCCGGCCTCACTATTATGGTGTCGCCGCTTATTACATCCTGTATGGGGATATCTATCTGCTGATTATTACGCACGACTCTTGCGGTTTTGGGCTGCAAACCGAGCAGTTTCTTTATAGCTGAAGACGTTTTTGATTTAGCCCTTGCCTCAAGGAGTTTCCCCATCAGAATTAAGGTTATTATTACTACCGCAGTATCAAAATATATATGACCATCAGCATTATGGAGGTTAAGTAATTCAGGGAACAGCACTGCTATTGTACTATATAAGTATGCTGTACCTGTACCGACGGCAACCAGAGTATTCATATCGGCTGAGAAATGCTTTGCAATCTTCCATGAAGATGAGAAAAACCTTTTGCCGGAGATAAAAATTACAAGGGTAGAGCCGAGAAACAGGAGTTTATTAACTTCCTCCATTGTCAGGGGCACCAGGTTCCTGAACCAGTCAGTCATCATAAGCATACTGACAATCATTATAGGAACGGAAAGCATGGCACTGAAGATAAATTCATTCCTGAGTTTCAGATAGGATTCCTTATGACGGATGTCAGAATCCGACTCGATCTCACCGGGTTCGGCAGACCCTTTATCCATTGCAGGAGGAATGAGCTTATACCCGGCATCTTCAACGACATCGGTGAACTTTGAAAGGTCAGCCAGGGAAGGGTCATAGGAAAGGGTAACCTTCTCTGTAGCAAGATTTACATTTACTTCACTTATTCCTTCGACCTTCTTAAGCGCCTTTTCAACCCGCGCTACACAGCTGGCGCAGGTCATTCCCTCCACTGGAAGGGTTAATGATTTAATTTCCCGGTTATTTATTTTTTGTTCTTCTGATACTGATTTCATTCTTATTATTCCTTAATAACTCAAAGAAAACTCCGGACGCAAATCCGAGCTAAATGTTCCAAATCTTTATTGAAAGTCTGATCCATCTGTCAGTGCATGCAAATGACTGCATAGAAAGCTTGATAGTTAATTCCTGGTTAAAACAGGTGTATATCCGGCTTCTTTTATTGCCTGGTAAATTTTCTGCTCATCTGTTTTCGTTTCATCAAATTCCACCACTGCCTCACCTATTTTTACTTTTTTAACTTTCACGTTGTCAAGTTTTGACAGTTCTTTTCTTACTGCCATCTCACAATGTCCGCAGCTCATTCCATCGATTTTGATTTCTTTAGTTGTCATTTTTAGATATCCTGATTTATTGATTAATAATATTGACGGTACAAATATAGTACGCCGGTACCCCGGAGATGTTATATAATTTTGGAAAAAAGTTATATGATTTTTACAGATCCGACGCGGATATTTAAGGCTTATTTAACATTATCCAGCGGTTTTCGGGTATTTTCCGTCATCGTTTTAAACTGGTTGGCATTCATTCCAGTAACTTTTTTGAACTGTGCGGATAAATGGGCAACGCTGCTGTATCCAAGGCGGAATGCTATCTCACTAAGGGTAAGCTCGCCGTATTTCAGAAGCTCCTTTGCTCTTTCGATTTTTTGAAGGATGAAGTAATGTTCGATTGTGATATTTTCTACCGATGAAAAAAGGGTGCTTAAGTAGTGATAATCAGCGTTCATATTTTCTGAGAGATAATCGGAGATATTTATTCTACCTGCAATCTTCTCTTCGTCCCTGATTAAGTCAATTATGAGGAGTTTGATTTGTTCTATTGTTCTCATCTTCCTGTCCTCGATCAATTCAAACCCGTTTTCATCAAGGATATCCCTCACCCTGTTTGTCATCTCCTGATCCAGCTTTTCTTCCACCTTTACTTCTCCAAGGCTGATGCTTTTGATATTTAATCCAAGTTTCTCAAATTCATCGTCTATAACCATGATACACCTGTTGCATACCATATTTCTGATGTAAAGAGTGGTTCCTTCCTGGTTATCTGCTTTCATAATATTATCTATCCTTCTAATCATTGAAGATAAAATAAAACAGTTAAATTAATAAAGAAAGGGCCCGCCAAAAAGGATATTATGATTATTCCAGTTCCGGGCAAGGAATATTTCAGATTCAGCTTTACTTCTTCTCCAACGGGAGCATTGTATTATTTCTGGTTAAGACCACCATTTGATCACCAAGCAGCCTGACCTCAAGCATTTCACCGTCATCAGTAAGGAGCATCATCCGACCATCCTTAAGAACCTTATTGGAATCAGGAAGTATAAGTGCCGAATGGTCACCATCTTTTTTTACCTGGTAGACTGTACTGTCTGTTAATCCCACTGCCATAATTTTATTATCAGCATTTAATTTAATTGGTAAGGCCAGTCCTGAATCGGCTATCATTACTATCTTTCCCTGTTTTTGTTCCATTTGACCTGCCGGACCTGTAGTAACAAAAACATCTCCTCCCATTAGAGTATCCTCAGAGACATTAACCTTTTTTACAGGCTGATCTTTAGTCTGATGAGGATAATGTTTATTTGCGCTGTCGTTATCTTTGGAGTTGCATCCTGCCATTACCAGGAATAATGCAAATATAAAAAAGTATGTTATTTTCATTTTTATTGCCTTAAATGAGTATGCAATAATACCTATAGAGAGTACTTCAAGCGTATTAGCTTAAACACAGAAATGTAGATTGTGTGATCTAATTCAATCATCTTTTTCGTTTTTCAATCACTTCTCCGATTGCAGGAAACACGAAAAAAAGCAAGGCAGCTGTTATTAAATATTTTATTTTTGAATAGGGAAGATTCATCAGGTTCCTTTTTAGCATATGAATTTATACTATAGTATAAAACCTGGAAGTAAACTTGTTGTGCATGGGGTCAATAAACACAGTTGGCGGGGCGGATTAATCTATAATAGCCGAATTTTTCAGACAGTTATCACAATTGCCGCAGGGCTTCTCATCGTGAAACCCGAAATATTCTGATATATATACCCTCCGGCATTCGTTTGTCTTAAAGTAATTTACCATTGAGAGAAGCTTTTTATTATCGCTCATCAGCTTCTTCTGAAGCATTTCTTCATCCTCTAGTTCCTGGGGAAATTCACCGGTGATTTTTAGGTCATTTGTATCAACCGAACCTTCTGTTACGCCATACCTGTCGAAAATTCCAAGGGCTGTTTCAATCCTGAAGTCGCTCCTGTTTTTGAAGTTCATCTGTTCTCTCAGGTATTCTATTCCCAGAGAATTCACGGCTGAAATTTCCCTCCTGATCAGATCATATAAAGCCGAATAAAAATTTACATCGGGATTAGACCATTTAATAAAATCCATCTGTATATATAGATCGTCCTGTTTGTACAGGAGGAGACAATCGGATGGTTCGCCGTCTCTTCCGGCCCTGCCGATCTCCTGGTAGTATGATTCAACAGAAGATGGAACTTCAGCGTGAATTACAAAACGAATATCAGGCTTGTCGATACCCATCCCGAAAGCATTGGTTGCAAGGATGAGATTTTGTCTGCCGTTTAGAAACTCCCTCTGCATCCTTTTTCTTTCTTTATCGCCAAGTTTACCGTGATAAATTCCATGAGCAATTTTCTTATCGCGGAGTACCTGTGAAAATTTCTCAAGGGTCTGGATAAGTGAAAAATAGATAATTCCCGAGCCGTTATAGTCATTAATTATTTTCAGCATCCATTCTGTTTTTTCTTTATCCTCAAATATATCCTGTGCTTCCAGTCTTAGGTTAGGTCGTTCGATTCCCTGGTGGAAAATTTTAATATTTTCATTACTAAGATGGAGTTTCTTAATTATATCCTGCTGAACTTCCCTTGTGGCAGTGGCAGTAAGAGCCATGGTTAAAGGGTTATGCATCAATTCTCTGAACTCGCCGAGCCTCGAATAATCGGGACGGAAATCATGCCCCCATTCTGATATACAATGAGCTTCATCCACGGCCAGCAGGGAGATAGTTACCTTCCGGAGTTCTTTAACAAATTCAGGTTTCCGGAATCTTTCAGGGGTTACATAAAGCATCTTAATCTTACCCGCAACAAACTGCTTAAGTCTTTGATCTCTTTCCTGCTTCGAGAGGGTAGAGTTAATGAACGCAGCGCTGATCTCCTTTTTGCGCAGAGCATCAACCTGGTCCTGCATAAGTGCGATGAGAGGACTGATCACAATTGTTCCGCCGTCCATTAGTAATGCGGGGATCTGGTAGCACAAAGATTTGCCGCTCCCGGTGGGCATTATTACAAGTGAATGTTCCCGGTCATTCAGCGTTCTTCGAATTATATCTTCTTGTTTGCCCCGGAATTCGCTGTAGCCGAAGTATTTTTCTAAAATATTAATTGGTTCCAATGCGGCCCTTTTTTATAATCAGAAATTTTAAAATACAAAATTATTATATGCGGCTAAAGCCGGGGATATTAGGGAATGTCATTAATCCGTTAGCTAAAGCAAACGGCAATAGCAGTCAGAAGATAAAGGCAATATGTGGAAGCGGATAAAGCCAAAAGCTATATGCGGCTAAGGCCGGGGATATTAGGGAATGTCATTAATCCGTTAGCTAAAGCAAACAGCAATAGCAGTCAGAAGATAAAGGCAATATGTGGAAGTGGATAAAGCCAAAAGCTATATGCGGCTAAGGCCGGGGATATTAGGGAATGTCATTAATCCGTTAGCTAAAGCAAACGGCAATAGCAGTCAGAAGATAAAGGCAATATGTGGAAGTGGATAAAGCCAAAAGCTATATGCGGCTAAAGCCGGGGATATTAGGGAATGTCATTAATCCGTTAGCTAAAGCAAACGGCAATAGCAGTCAGAAGATAAAGGCAATATGTGGAAGTGGATAAAGCCAAAAGCTATATGCGGCTAAAGCCGGGGATATTAGGGAATGTCATTAATCCGTTAGCTAAAGCAAACAGCAATAGCAGTCAGAAGATAAAGGAAATAGTAGTTAGTGGATAAAGCTAAAAGCTATATGCGGCTAAAGCCGGGGATATTAGGGAATGTCATTAATCCGTTAGCTAAAGCAAACAGCAATAGCAGTCAGAAGATAAAGGCAATAGTAGTTAGTAGCTAGAACTGACGGCAATAGCAGTTAGAAGTTAATCCTAAACGCTATATGCGGCTAGTGGATAAAGCTAACGGCGATGGAGTGCTCAGGTTATAACCTGGAAAACTGAATCCAATACGGTTCCGTCGACCCATTTTATAACAGCGACAACTTTATCCTTATTAAATTTCGGTTTTGAAGGGGCTCCGCAGATTTCATCCACTTCTTTCTTAAGTTCCCTGATATCGACGATAGGGATAGAGGTATTCTTAAGTGCTTTAAGCAGGTCTTTTCTTTTTGGATTTATACACAGTCCGCGTTCAGTTGCAATCACATCCACAAGTTCACCGGGACCGCATAGCGTTGTAACTTCATCTACAATTACAGGAATCCTGTCCCTGAATGAAGGGATGGCGAGTATTGTACACTTCGAAAAAAGGCAGTTCTGCCATCCGCCGATACCGTGAAGCAGGTAGCCGTCAGAATGAGTTACAACATTTGCATTAAAATTCACATCAACTTCGGTAGCTCCCAGAACAACGGCATCAACCATTGATGCAAAGTTTCCTTTGCCATGAAAGTTGTAGCTTGTAAAAGGGGAGGTGTTAACATGACCTTTATTTTCTCTCATACTTCTTACACCTTCAAGGTCGAATGTCTGTCCGTCTAGTATATATTCGGTCAGACCTTCTTCAAGCATCTGTACGAGATATTTCGTGCTTCCTCCCCTGACGAACCTGGCTTTGACATTTTTTTCTTTCATCTTATCTTTTAAGAAGAGAGCGAAAGCAAGTGCAGTTCCTCCCGCGCCGGCCTGGAAAGAAAATCCATCCTTCATTATTCCTGCCTCATCAAGGAAACGGGCAACGTATTCTGCGATTAAGAGACGGTCGGGTGACTTAGTGACTTCCGTAGTTCCGGATACTATTTTCTTAGGATCACCAAGAGTGTCGACCTCGACTACATAATCAACATTATTTCCCTGAATCTGCCAGGGAACGCAGGGGAAGGGGACAAGGTTGTCCGTAACAATTATTACTTTACCGGCGTACTCAGAATCTCCGAGAGCAAATCCGAGGAGTCCGCATGCCGAAGGACCACGATCGCCGGTAGCATTGCCGAATGGATCTGCAGTGGGCGCAGCGATGACCGCAATATCAATATGGACTTCACCATCCTGAATCGACTGATATCTGCCGCCGTGCGAGCGCAATACTCCCACACCTCTCATCTTTCCCTCAGAAGTAAACCTGCCTAATGGACCGTTCATACTTCCTTCAATATGATGTATCGTTCCGTTCTTCAAATATTTGATTAAGTGTTCATGCACAGGGAATGAAGCGCTGGGGAACCAGCGAATATCTTTAATGCCCATTTCATTGATGGTATCAAAAAGGATATTTGTAAGCACATCTCCGTTTCTGAGGTGATGATGAGTGGAGATTGTCATGCCATCTTTTATCGCGGCTTTCTTCAAAGCTTCTTTTAAGTTCTTTACTGTTTTATTTCCATCGGCAGGATAATCAATACAGCTGCTGATGGAAGGTTTAGCTTTGCCGCCTTCAGGTTTGTATTTATTTATTCCCTTAAAAGGGATTTGTGGAATGCCGTTTATTTCATCAGGGACTAATCTGCCGGCTGCATTTTTTACTAATTTCATTCTGCTTAATTGTTTTATTGCTTAATTGTTAAATTGTTTGTTTCCAATCCTTATTTAGCAGATTATTTATTATTGCTAAATCTATTGTTCTGAGGGCACGTTTTACTACAGGTGGGTCAATCATTTTGCTTCCAAGGGAAACCACACCCAATCCTTTTGTTTCAGCCTCCTCGAAAGCAATCACGATCTTCTTTGCTTTTTCAATTTCTTTAATGGTTGGAGCAAACGCTTCGTGTACAACCTGTATCTGCCGCGGATGGATACAGCCTTTTCCTTCAAAACCGAGACTCTTAGCTTCAATTACACTCTGACGCAAAGCTTCCATATCACCTACATCGGAGAAGACAGTATCGATTGCCTGTATTCCTGCTGCTTTGGCCGCATTAATTAGCATTTGACGTGCAAATATACTTTCACGGCCTTCATTCGTTCTTTGCGTTCCTATGTCGGCAGTATAATCTTCCAATCCTAGAGCAAGTGCGCAATTATATTTAGATGCAGAGGCAATCTCATATGCTTTAATAACACCGAGCGCGCTTTCTATGATCGGCATAAAATAAATTTCATTTTTAACATTATGTTCTTTGCGAAGTCTTTCAACTTCTTTTTCAATCTGAATGACCTGATCAGCCGACTCGCACTTAGGGATGAGGATAACATGGACATTATGAGGAACAATATATTTAAGGTCGCCGCAGCCTTTCGGAAGTTGATTGATGCGCACCATTCTTTCAGCACCATAGAAGTCAACAGAGCGAAGTGCATTCCTTACAATCAGTTGTGCGGCTTCTTTCTCTGAAGGTGCAACGCTGTCTTCAAGGTCGAGGATGATGCCGTCAGGTGAATGAAGTCCTGCGTTAACAAAAAATTTCGGTTCATTACCGGGAAGGTACAACCTGCTTCTTCGTAGTTTATCCCTGGAAGCTTTATATTGATTTTTTTTATTAAAGGGAAGCAGGAATTCGGTAATTGTCTCAGGCATAAGTTTCTTAACAACCATTTCAAAACGTGCCGCAATTGTGAAGGGGAGCGCCCCGCTGTCTTCTATGAAAATCTCAGCATTTGTAATACCGAAGAATTTACACATACCGCTGATCTGCTTTTTTATCGACTCCCCGTACATTACATTCACTTTGCTCTTAAGATCAACCTTTATGCCTCCTGAATTCTTCCTGCTTATCTCGAAGTAACAGTCAGATCGTACAGAATCCCCTCGTTTCCCGGCGGAAGATTTGTTGCTATTTGTCTTCATTTATTTCTTCATTTCCATACTGTGGGTTATACATAATGAATGTTAGCAATAACAATAATTTGTCTGACTCAAATTTAGCAAATTAAAGGTTAATACTATAAATCATAAATGAAAATGTCCTGAAGGCATTACATTCAGATTGGTTGAAACGGTCTCAAAAAGATTGCCCCGCTTTTAAGAAACCACGGTCAGTTTATTCATAAATTCCCGGGCTGTAAGCTGGTCGCATTTAAAGATAAGCTCTTTAACTTCCCTCTGTCTCCGCGGTATTAGAAGCTTTTCGGATAATGCGTTAAATTTATTTTCGAGATCTTCAATTGTCATCGGTTCCCTTGGATCGCCTTTAGGATATTCCAGGTATTCTGAGTATTCTTTACCATCTTTGGTTTTTACAATTACCTTGCTCGGCTGTTTTGCAGGGAACATTTTCTCAAATTCCTCGGAAGGTTCGCCTTTTATTTTATCGATAACTTCCCAGATTCTCGGATCCTTCATTTTTTCATCTGAGAAAGATTGAGTGGTTATTTTATGATCGACCAATGCAGCAGCGATACAGTAAGGGAGGGAATGATCTGCAGTTTCCCTCGATTCAGGTCTGTACTTATGGGGACCGAATAAAATATCATATGCCTGCGCCAGCGTCGTCAGTGTAACCGTATCTATCTGATCGTAATAAATATTATTCTTTGTTACTACATTGAGAGTAGCGGAAAGATGTGTGTGTGTAAGTGCCTCGGTAGGAAATGCTTTCATTCCGCATTCCAGAATTTTATAATTATCACCCAGTCCGTCGGTCAGCTTCCCGATATTCCACTTCCATTCAGAAAGACCATCGCGTCCCTGCATCTTTACGGGCGACATCTTTTGTTCCTTAGCGTCCCAGCCAAGGAATGTATCCATAAAACCTTCTTTCCCCTCAAATACTGCCTCTGTTCCTGTGTAGCCTCTCTGAGCCATCAATGCTGCGAATACACCCGACTGTACCGCCATCGGATCGACGGTATTTTTCATCATTGTTAATTTGCCCGCAGTGGGACAGCCTATCGTATGATTGTGACTGCCGTTTATTCCTATTGCATTGACCATCTGATCGATAGTCAGTCCCAGTACTTTTCCTGCAACTACAGGCGAAACAAACTGGGTAAGCGCTGCATGGTGCCATTTTCGCTCACGTATGCCGGGTACTGCGAATTCACAAAGTCGCTGTTCAAATTCATATGCAAGAACAACAGCGGTAATAACGTCCTTCATAGATGCCGAGGTCATCTCAGCCGTTGAGAGTGCTGCCGGAATCAGATCAGATGGATGAGAAGGATCTTCTTTCCAGTATATATCATTAAAATCGAGGGCGCGTATCATCAATGAATTAACGAGGGCAGCGTTGACTGCAGGTATTTTATCCCCGAATCCTATTAGCGTAGCTTCCGGTTTTCCTCCCATTTCCAGGTAAATATCCCTCAGGATATTAACATCTTTTGTATGATAGCCGCCGTAAGCGCAGCCGATTGAATCGTACAGGAAATATTTTACTTTATTTATTACCTCAGAGGGCAGATCCTCATATTTTAAGTTTACAGCAAATTCGGATATTGTTCTTGAGATGGATTTATTCATATTAAATTATTCAATTACTCATTTGTTAATTATAAATTATAGATTCTTAATTATAAATTATTCCTTACCCATTCCTCCAGGCCGCCGAATACTATCAGCTCCTGTGCCGGAACGCCGACAGGGTCGATTGAATAAGATTTCTGGTCGGCTATTATCTTTGATTTAGTAAAGTTTATCTCTGCCGAGATGCCGGTTTTAACGGTTAGTTTACCCTTACCGTATTTTGCTTTAAGGTCATTCACAAGTTTCGGACATTCGATAATAAGAAAACCGTTGTTCAGTGCATTACGTTTATATGTCTCACTGAATGACCCTGCTATTACCAGTTTTATTCCCCGGTATTTCAAAGCAGTCGCAGCCTGCTCACGTGATGAGCCTGTTCCAAAATTAAAACCACCGACAAGTATATCTCCCTCATTCACAATTTTGGCGAATTCAGGATCGTAATTTTCCATTACGACTTCAGCCTGCTGCTCAGGAGTAAAGTCATCTATGTAAGTGTATTTACCCGGATAAATTCCGTCAGTATTCAGGTTATCCTGGCCGCAGAAGATCAGTTCACCTTTGAGAACTTTCTGGAAGCCTTCAATTATTTTCACTTCTCCGGATTCTGATTCCTGTTTCTCATTAACCTTTATATCACCCAGCAGAGTCTGATTCTGCTCAGTCCATTTAAATGATATATTTCCTGCAATGGCTGACGAAGCAACCACTGCCGGAGAAGCGAGATAAGCCTGTGCGTTCGGCGAACCCATTCTTCCTTTAAAGTTTCTGTTCGTGGCTGATATTCCTACCTCACCGTCTTCAAGCAGACCGACTCCCAATCCTATACAGGGACCGCATCCTGGAGGGAGGGGGATTGCACCGGCTTCAACAAGTGTCTGCCAGTAACCCTGCTTTTCACTCTCTGCCTGTACTTCACTTGAAGCCGCAGCAATATAGAACTGCACACCATCAGCAATTTTCTTCCCCTTTACTATTGCGGCTGCTTCGGCAATATCGTCAACCCTGCTGTTCACACAGGATACGAGATAGGCCTTGTTAATCTTTACATCATTAAGTCCTGAAACAGGGGTCATCGTTTTAACAGTATTCGGTCCTGATACAAGGGGTTCAATTGTCGACAGGTCTATTGTAAGTTCTTTTGCATAAAATGCATCGCTGTCTGCCGCGGGGTGATTCTTTTCAAGTTCTTCAATATGCTTTGAATTCATCCTTGGATGAGTGCCATTACCATCGGCATCGGAATTAACTTTCTCAGGACCGCGCCGGGCTATAAAGTCCGCTCTCTTTTTCAGCCAGTCGATTGTTCTTTCGTCAATTATAAAAACTCCTGCAAGTGCACCCCATTCGGTGGTCATATTGGCAATTGTCAATCTTTCCTCGATAGAGAGATTTCTAACTCCTTCTCCCGTGAACTCAATAGCATGATTAAGCACTTCATCATTATTGAAGAAACCGCAGAGGGCGATTATAAGATCCTTACCTGTCACTCCCTTTCTGAGTTTTCCCTTTAATTCAACCTTTGCAATGGGAGGGACCTGCCACCAGGTTCTTCCCGTAGCCCACAAAGCAGCGGCATCTGTCCTTACGACAGGAGTACCGAGACAGCCGATTCCGCCATACATATTAGAGTGACTATCTGAAGCAACTGCCATTGTACCTGGCCACGCATAACCCTCCTCCACCATAATCTGGTGCCCGATTCCCCGACCCGCCGGATAGAAATCCGCGCCCATACTCTTCGAGAATTCCTCAATCTTCCTGTACTTCTCAAGGTTTTTTTCGCTTTTATCCTGAACGTTATGATCGAGTGTATGAACAACCTGCCTGGGGTTAGCAAGCCGGCTTGCGCCTATTGATCTGAATTTTGGAATTACTGCGCCGGTATTATCGTGCGTCATAACATAAGCGGGACGAATTGAAAGGTAGTCGCCTGCATGAACCTTCTGATCCGGTTCTAATCCTACCGCAAATTTCTGTGCAATCTTTTCAATCAGTGTTTGGGACATAGTTAACTCCTATGTATTGTCATTATACTAGGCTTTAAAAGGTTCGAATGAAACAAAATCTGCATGGTGTACAATTATAGCTTCGACACTTCTTTTAGCCAGGTCGCCTTCTTTAGCGTGATAGGCTATAATATGCTGAACCTCAGGGGGCAGACCAAAACGGTCGGCGATAGATACTCCGCTGAAAGGATGTCTCAACAGTTTCCCGGCTTTGCTCGTTGTAAGTTTGCCGTCGACTTTATCATATTCAAGCAGCTTACCCACGTCAATAAGTATTGCTCCCGAAACAAGAATATCCATATCGATCTTTATCTCGCTGCCGAAGTTCTCTTTCATTCTTTTTGCAATATCAACAGATAACTGTACCGCGGTTCTTTTATGGTTCATAAAAGATACTTTACAGTCGTTTATGAGCAGAGTGAAGGGAATTACCTCAAGGTCATCGGTATTAAGGACACTATTCTCAACTGCATAAATCCAGCACTGAATAGTTTTCTCCTTCAGTTCTTCATTTTTAATCCATTCCAGCTCAGGCCAGATTTTTAATATCTTATCACGCATAGGTTCCTCAGTTATCCGGTGATTAATTTTTCTTTAATTTTTTCAGGCTTCTTATGCATCAGCACTGAATAAGCTTTTATACCAAGCAGCACGGCAAGCAAAAACAAAAGCACTGATATAAAAGAAAGCGTATAATGACCATTCGAAAAATTAGTGTAGAACAGCATTGCAAGTGCTGTAAGTGTAACGCTGAACATAAACAGCATTGGAATTAAAGCAAAAAGGTAATTTTCTTTCAGGTCTGCAACCCAGACAGTAATCGCCAGTAATGCGAGGGCTGCAAGGAGCTGGTTAGCACTTCCGAACACAGGCCAGATTGACATAGTCTGGCCGCTGAAAGTTAATGCAGCTCCAAAAAATACTGTAATTGCTGTCGCTGCAAACCTGTTCTTTACAAGAAACGACTGCTCCTTAGTACCGCTTACCTCAAAAAATTCCTGGAAGGCATATCTGCCTAATCTTGTTGCCGTATCAAGAGATGTTAACGCAAAGGCGGCAACAGCAAGGGCTACAAAGTTCGTCGCTGTTGAAGCACTTACTGAAATGAAAGGAATGCTTTCTATGAAGGCTGCAACTCCTATTGAGAAGGCTGTTACGGGTCCCTTATTGATAAGTATATCGGTAAACTGTGTACTTCCAAGAGCTGATACTGCGATGAGGGCTAACACAGCAAGCACGCCTTCAATCAGCATACCTCCATACCCGATTAACTTACCGTCCGTCTCTTTATTAAGCTGTTTAGCAGTAGTACCGCTGGCAACGATGGAATGAAATCCGCTGACCGCACCGCAGGCCACGGTTACAAAAAGAGCGGGGAAGAGGTAGCCGACCTTATCGAGACTGAAAGATGCGACTGCAGGGATGTTCATATGAGGAGAAGCAAATAAAACTCCTACTACACCGCCCAGCATTAAAGCATATAAAAAATAAGAGTTCAGATAATCACGCGGCTGCAGTAAAATCCATACCGGAGTTACTGAGGCAATGAAAATATATGCGAAAAGTATAAACTCCCATGTCAGCTTCGAGAGATGAAGAGGGAACATTTCACCCAGCGGGATACATCCGAATAATAAAACTACTCCCACAATAGAGGCAATCCACAACGGTACTTTAACCCTGTAAATTGCTATTCCGAACAATACAGCAAGGAGCATAAATAATATTGATGAAGTACCCGCAGCCGGAATGCTTGTGAAAGTATCTGCAACTATAATTGCGAAAACAGCAACAACCAGAACGAGCGTTGCCCAGGCGAAAAGAAGGAAAAGTTTTTTCCCGCTTATCCCGATATATTTTTCAATTATATAACCGATTGATTTCGATTGATGGCGTATTGAGGCAATGATGCTTGTAAAGTCGTGCACCCCTCCAATAAAAACCGCTCCGAACAGAACCCAGATATAAACGGGGATCCATCCGAATCCTGCTGCAATAACGGGACCTACTATTGGTCCGGCACCGGCGATTGAGGCAAAATGATGACCCAGCAAGACAGGTGATTTAGCAGGAACATAATCAACTCCATCGTACAATTTATGCGAAGGGGTTTCCTGTTCATCGCTTACTTTCAGCTTGCGGGAAATGAATGTACCATATAAACGGTAGGCTATTGCATAGAAGACGATAGCAAATAGAATAAGTATAATTCCGTTCATAATGATATCCTCCCTTAAATATGAAACGAATTAGAGATTGCTTCACCCGAAGACTCGCCCGCAATGAAATAACAGGAACACTCACTGCTAATGACGATGTCGACAATTACATCGCAGCTATTACGGCATCGGTCATCTGTTGAGTAGTACATGCACCTTGCTTAAATACTTCAGCATTACCTTTTAATTTCATCATATCATACGTTTTTACTTTACCCTCTTCAATTACCTTCGCAATAGCCGTTCTTATTTTCTCAGCTTTATCATTCTCTCCAATGTGGTCAAGCATCATACATGCACTCAGGAACATCGCGATAGGATTTACAATTGAAGGATTCAATTCCTGGTATTTAGGTGCAGAACCGTGTGTAGGCTCAAAGACGGCCGCATCTTCACCTATATTAGCGCTGCAGGCAAAACCCAGTCCTCCAACCAGTCCGGCAAATCCGTCACTTATAATATCGCCAAACATATTCTCTGCCACAATGACTCCGTAAATCTCCGGATTCTTGGTAAGCCACATCATCTGTGCATCGATATTTGTATCCCACAGATCGATACCGGGATATTCTTTTGCGATTATTTTTGCTTCATTCAGCATCATCCCGGAGGTCTCCCGAAGTACGTTCGGTTTCTCACAGACTGTTACATTCTTGTAATCATATTTCTTAGCATATTCAAAAGCTGCACGAACAATTCTGCGGCAGGCATTCCTCGACATAATCCTGGTTGAAACCGCAAGATCTTCACCCGGAACCTGCTTAAAGGCTTTCATCTTAGGATGGGTCTCGAGGGCATCCCTTACAACTTTAGGAGGATCCGTCCATTCCACACCGGCGTACAATCCTTCAGTATTTTGTCTGAAGATAACGGCATCTACCAGGGGCTCTTCAAATCCACCCTCTGCGTCTCTTTTTATAAAGTTAAGCGGGTTGCCTTTGAATGACCTGCAGGGGCGTATGCACAGGTCAAGATTAAAGTGCTGGCGAAGTCCTACAATAGGACTGAAATACACAAATCCCTGGTCTCTAAGGCCGGGATCAATCTCTTTGGCTGCCGCATCTTTTGGTTTAGAAGTTATCGCTCCAAACAAACCTATTTTATGTTTTTCGAGGAGGTCAATTGTCCTCTGAGGCAGTGCGTTTCCTTCCTTACACCAGAACTCCCATCCGATATCCGCGTGAATATAGTCAGCTTCAAATCCTACTGCTTCAAGGATCCTAAGAGACTCGGGTAAAACAGACTTCCCAATACCATCACCGGGCATTGTAACTATCGTTCTTTTCATACAAAGATTTCTCCAGAATTCAATAAAAAATTGTGATCAAAATTAGAGAATATGTACAAGCTAAGCAAACTGCCAACCGTTAAATGCTTTAACGGTTTAATTGATAAATAGTTTAATTGTTGAATTGTCAATTGCTTAATTGATGTACGGGCAGGGTCGGGTTGGAGCCTCGGATGGGTTTGCGGGTTTGTCATCATCTCCGAACTGATGCTTGGGGTAATATGCGATGACTTTGTGGAATAAAAATTGTGACATATTACGAGAAATGTCTCATAATAGTGGACAATTCGAATTAAATCATCTACACAGGTACATACTGAGGTGAATTTTACTTTCTTTGAAGAAAAATTTACAATATATTGAACAAAACCTGGAAGAGTTACATAATCTTCAGAGTCTCTTAAAAGAGCTGCTCCGGAACCGGAAGGATGGCGTTCAAGGCGGGGGATTGCTTCGCTCTGCTCGCAATGATAACGGTGAGGAGACGGGTGAGGGATTGCTTCGCTCCGCTCGCAATGACGAGGACTCTGCCCGCAATGACAAGAACCCTACCTACAATTACAATGGCTTCTCAGAAACTCTGAAAGACTTATCGATTGCTGTAGAACGGTACCGGGAGGCGTACCTCGAGTTTAACCTTGTGACCCAGGCTTCGCTGGATGTAATTCTAAGGCTTTCAGCCTCAGGAAAAATTTCCTATATCAGTCCCTCCTGCAAAGAACTTACAGGCTACGAACCATACGAAACTATCGGCAAGTCGTTCACTGATTTCATTCCGCAGTTAAAAGTATATGAATACACCAAACTCCTGCTGAATCTTTTCCGTGGAAGAGAAGAAATGATATTCCAGATGGATATAGTCCATAAAGACGGCAGCATCATTCCTGTAGAGATTAATGGAAGGGTAATTGAGCTGGGAGGCAGATTTTTTGCCCAGGCTACTTTGAGGGATATCAGTACCCGTATTAAGTCTCAAAAGAAACTTGAATCCTCTGAAAACACTTTTCATACAGTGTGGGATAAATCCTCTGAAGGTATGCTTCTTACAGACGAAGAAGGCTATATCTTCATGTGTAATGATGCATATGCCCGAATGATCGACAAACATAAAGCAGAGATAGAGGGTACACTCCTGTCGACTCATTATGATGATGTTACAGGTCAGGATGCTCTTGATAAATACAAAAGCTTTTTTAAAGAGGATTCTTTCCGGTCCAACTATGAATCAAACGTAAGATTATGGAATGGGCTGCTGATTGACCTGGAAGTTTCGAATACTTTTATTGATGACCTGAACGGTAAAAAATTTCTGCTGAGTATACTAAGGGATATTTCCGAAAGAAAATCGAACGAAAGGCTTCTTCGAAAAAAAGACCGCCTGCTCCAGGGTATCGCAGAAGCAACACAAACAGCCATATCTAATTCGGAAATTGACACAGGCTTATCAAAAGCTCTGCGTATCCTTGGTATGGCGGCTGAGGTTGACCGGGTGTATATATACAAGCACCAGGTTAATGAAGAGACCGATGAAATGTATGTAAGCCTGCTATACGAATGGTCGTCGGTTAATTCTGAATCGCAGATTAAGAATCCTGTGCTGCAGCGACTTTCCTATTCGCGATTTGCCTCGCTCGATTTTTATGGAAATTTTGAAAGAGGGAAGACTCTAAAATTCCTGATCAGAAAACTTCCGCCCAATGAAAGAATAGTCTTCGTTGACAGAAATATTAAATCTATTCTGCTTGTCCCGCTAATGATTGACGGAACGTACTGGGGTTTCATAGGCTTTGATGACTGCCGGAGCGACAGGTTCTGGAATGAGGATGAAGAATATTTCCTCTCAACTATGGCGGCAACTATCGGTGCGGTCATTAAGCAGGATAATATCAAAAACGAGCTTATAAAGAAAAACGTTGAACTTGATAAAGCGTTAATTGAAACAGAAAATGCTGCGAGGATTAAAAGTGAATTTCTCGCTACAATGAGTCACGAGATCCGTACGCCTATGAACGGAGTAATAGGAATGACCGGACTCCTTCTTGATACCGAACTTTCAACCGAACAGAAGGAATATGTGGAGTCGATCAGGTTAAGCGGTGATCAGCTGCTTGTTATTATAAATGACCTGCTGGATTTTTCAAAGATTGAATCGGAAAAACTCGAGATAGAATCACATCCGTTCAAACTCAGGGACTGTATCGAGGATTCACTTGATCTGCTGGCCACCAGGGCGGCAGAGAAGAAACTTGATATGATTTATAACCTGGATCCCGACTGTCCATCTACCATTAAAGGCGACGTTACCAGGGTAAGGCAGATTTTAACCAACCTGTTGAGTAATGCTGTGAAGTTTACTGAAGAAGGTGAGGTGCTGATTACTGTTCTCCCTGAGAGAATAGACGACAACAAATACGAGATTAAGTTTTGCGTAAGAGATTCAGGCATAGGAATACCTGAGAATAAAAAGCACAGATTGTTCCAGGCATTCTCTCAGCTTGACGCTTCCATTAACAGATCGTACGGCGGGACGGGATTAGGCCTTGTAATAAGCAAAAGGCTTACGGAACTTATGGGCGGCAAAATGTGGATGGAAAGTAAAGTTAACCTGGGGAGCAGTTTTTATTTTACAATAATCGTGGAAGCAGTGGAACTTCAATCGAAAATTTACCAGCAGAAGATTAAGGAACTTGAGAATAAACGGGTTCTTATAATTGATGACAATGAGGCTTCGCTGAAAAGCATTACCGAGCTGGCACTGTCGTGGAATATGATTCCTATAAGAACAATATATCCCGGGGTAGCTCTTGATCTCCTTAAAAAGGATCAGTTTGATATTCTGATAATTGATCAGCATATGCCGTCGGTTGACGGATTCATACTTGCCGGGCAGATCAGAGAAATGAAAAATGGGGCTAACCTGCCCATCGTTATCCTTGGAATGATGACAAAAAAAATAAAAAGAAATAATTCCGATAAAGAGAGACTAATTTCCGTGATAAATAAACCCGTAAAATATAACAGCCTGAGGGATACATTAAAGCAGCTCCTTGATGCAGGCAGGAATAATAAATCAGCCGACCGCACGGAACACCTCCTTCAGGGCTTGAAATATCCCTTGAAGATTCTGCTGGCAGAAGATAATGTCGTTAACCAGAAAGTTGGCCTGAAAATGCTTGAGAGGCTCGGATACAGGGGTGATGTGGCCGCTAACGGTCTTGAGGTACTTGATGCCGTACAGAAAATAAAGTACGACGTGGTTTTGATGGATATGTTTATGCCTGAGATGGACGGATTAGAGACGTCGAGACTTATTATTAATGCAATTCCAAAATCAAATCAGCCGGTTATTATTGCTATGACGGCTAATAATATTGAAGAAAATAAAGAAAAATGTCTGGAGGCAGGAATGCAGGATTTTATGCAGAAACCGATCTCACAGGAAAAGCTTGGCGAATGTCTTCAAAAATGGGGAGAAGAAAAAAAGAAGAATAATCATAATCCCGAACCTGATCAGTTACCAATCATTGATGAACGTAAAATCAGTTTTCTCCAGGATGTTAATTCAGATGAAGATACAGCGTTCATGATCGAACTCCTTGACGTTTACATCACTGAACTGCCGAAAACTATCGGTCTTATTTCCAATGCAATAACCAATGAAAATTCGAAGGATCTTCTTTTTAATTCGCATAAATTAAAGGGAAGCAGTCTTACCCTTGGTATGGATGTCATCTCCGAAATAAGTATTAAGCTTGAAAATGCTGCCAAATCGGGTATATTTAATGACAGTGTAAGGAAGCTGGGGAATGAACTTACACAAAAAGTTGAAATTGTTGAAAAAGAACTGGAAATTATCAGGACGAAATACAATAATTTAACCAGTCAGACCTGATAAATTGCCAAAAAAAGAAAAAGCTCCTTATAACCGCACGCTTGAAATAGTTCAGGGTGAAGAACAAAAACTAAAATCCTCTCTTCTCAAATTAAACTCTTCAGCTGCAAAAGAATTCATCACCAATAAAATTATAAACCAGGATTTATTTCAGGTAATAGACCTGCTGCCCGACTCATTTATCGACCTCCTGTTTGTGGATCCGCCTTATAATATGTACAAGAAGTTCAACACAAGTTCATTTAACATCATCGAATCCGGGAGATATGAAGAATGGATGGAAAGCTGGCTCAGCAGGCTCGTCCGGCTTCTGAAACCCGATGCTTCAATATATATCTGCGGTGACTGGAGAGCTTCGGCAGCGATTTATAATTCCGGATCTAAATATTTCGTGCTCCGGAACAGGATTACCTGGGAAAGAGAAAAGGGAAGGGGGGCAAAAGCAAACTGGAAGAATTGCTCTGAAGACATATGGTATTTTACTGCGGGCGATGAATACAATTTCAACATTGATGATGTTAAAATTAAGCGCAGGGTGCTGGCTCCATACAGAGAAAATGGAAAACCGAAGGACTGGGTGGAGGACAGCAGTACAAACTTCAGGATCACACATCCCTCTAACATCTGGTCGGATATCACTGTGCCTTTCTGGTCGATGCCCGAGAACACCGATCATCCAACTCAGAAGCCCGAAAAACTCCTTGCCAAAATTATTCTCGCAAGCTCAAATGTAGGTGATATGGTTTTTGATCCCTTTCTTGGATCAGGCACCACAGCTGTTACCGCAAAAAAGCTTGGTAGAAATTACGGCGGAATTGAGATTGATGAGTACTACTGCCTTCTGGCACAGAAGAGATTAAACCTTGCGGGAAGGAATAAATCGATACAGGGATTCAGTGACGGATTGTTCTGGGAGAGGAATACACTATCCGAACAGAAGAAAAACACTAAATAATTATCTGTAAATAACTTGATCCATAAGTTAAATTTTCAAACATTTGAACCTCGTTTTATAAATTTTACATGAATTTCCGGGTGTCGTTAACAAGTTAGTGCCTAACCCCGTCAGGTCCGGAAGGAAGCAGCGGTAAGCACGAAGCCTGTGTAGCGGTCACCCGGTTTTTTTTATTGCATAAAGGCATCTGAAGGGATGAGGTATTCGAGATAACCTTTCGCCTGGTTCACTTTCCCGTTAAATGAAATCTTTGCGATGGCGGCTTTTTTGAAATCGACCAGCGCGCCGGTTGAAGATATCAGGTTGGAAATGTGTTCGGACAGATCAGGCTGATGTCCCACAACCATTATATTATCTGCATCTAGAGAATTAACAAACGTGATCAGATCTTTAGTAAAGCATCCGGCCATAAGCGAATTATCTTTTATAATTTCCTTATCATATTCAAAAGTTTCAGCAATTATTTCAGCTGTCTCTACAGCACGCAGGTAGGGAGAAGTGCAGATCAGGTCAATCTTGTTAATAATATACAACCATCCCTTTGCGGCAGTTTTAATTCGTTCCCGTCCTTCTTTAACGAGCCTTCTTTCCTCGTCTCTTTTCCCGGACGCAGTTTTTTCAGCGTCAGAATGTCTCACCAGGTACAGGTTCATAATTCCTCTTTATTATTTACAAAAAAAATATCCAAAAAGAACATAAGCATTTTATACATCAGCATTCCATCGAAAATGAATTAATTAAATTTTGATAATCATCTTTGTATAAGTCGTATGTAGTCTTTAAAGTCTGCAGAATCAACAAAAACTTTTCTTTCCCGCAGCTATACTCAAAGAACTGGTAAAAGTATTTTCCTCCCGAAACCTTTTCACTGAAACGGACCCTGTAATTGCCTGCCGAGATATTTTCAAGGGGGTAGCTAATATAGCTTTCAGCTGAATCATCAGGGGGTAATTGGATAACTGATATTTCTGCCCCGTAATGATTGTTAATATATTTAACTCCCGGCTCCGGGCGCTTCAACAGGCCCGTGATCTTCACATCCTTAACCTCATTCCATTCGCCCGATAAAGGCATTGAGAATTTACCCAGCCTATGAGGAACACTCTTTTCGGGGGAGGTTATTCCTCTTTGTTTTAAATAGGACTCGCGATTTATTATTTGGGGTTTATCCGATGCCGACTCGAAATTTTCAACCTCAGACAGCACAAAGTCATCAAAGGTTCCCGAGGTGCCGGTATATTTTCCGGTATTCGCATCAAAAAGAAAAATATCATGGTCCCGGACGAGTCCGGATTTCGGAGGATCAGTGCTGTACATTATTGTTTTTATTTCTTTCGGTTCAATCCTAACGATATCCTGCTTGTAGGTGATTTCGGGCTTACGCAGTTCTGTGAATGTCCTGAATACAAGCTCGGCATTATCATTATCGTCTACAGAATAGAAGCTGACCCTTCTCAAACCAAGAACACCTTTAGAGATAAAACTTTCTTCAACCCGTATAAAACTTAAATAGTTAGCCGCTGCCTTCGATTCAGTAAGGTAGCCGTTCAGCGATTTGTCTACCAGCAGTACATTATAATTTGTATCGATAATTGCAAAGCGGTTGTAAACCGGGTCGGGGTACTCTGCAAGAATTGAATAATAATGTTTACCCGAAAAGCTGAAAGTATCTTCGGAAATAGAATTCGGATTGTCGGACGGCGGAATTTCCTTATCTCTCAAAACAGATAGTCGTGAAGTTGTATCAGTTCCCGCAATTACCTGCTTTACTAAGTTGGGGAGATTATCGTCATAAAGTTTCTTCCTGTTAAGCGGACCGCAGGAGGCGAGCATTAGCAGCCCAACAACAACGAAATATAAGGATTTGCTCATCTGATTTATAAAACCCGTAAAGATTAGTACAAAGTTAAAAAAATATTTTTGATTTTTTCCGCAAGGGGTTTATATTTCACTTCAAATAATAACCTTATCAGAAGATAATTAGAACGGTATCTTTTGAAACTAGTCCTATTTTTTCTGTTACTTACCGCATCCTGCTTTCCGCAGAAGATAACAACATCATCTATTGTACTCGAGGATATTAATTTTTCGGTAAAAGTAACAGGACTGCCGGATTCGATCAGCAGCGCAGGAATCACTTTTACGTCGGATGGAAAATCGCACGACTACCTTCTACGGGTGAACAAAGGAACCATTGATACCTCTCTGTCGCTGGATAGAACAGGCGACTTTACCATAAGTCTCCCCGCGTACAAAACAGAAGCAAGTTTACGCGTCCTTCCGGGCATACTCAGTATCCTCCCTCCGCTGATTGCCATCATCCTGGCACTCATCTTCAGGCAGGTTGTTGTTTCACTTCTTTTTGGAGTATACCTGGGTGCCGTTTTCATATACGATTACAATCCGCTTACCGGGTTCCTGAGGCTGATCGATACATACATCATCAACGCCATTGCAGACACTTCCCACATACAGGTGATTGTTTTTACGCTGCTTTTCGGCGGAGTAATCGGGTTAATATCAAAAAGCGGCGGAACGCGCGGTATTGCAAACCTTGTTACCGGTTTTGCAAGGACGCGGAGATCAAGTTTAATTGCCACGTGGTTTTCGGGCATCCTTATCTTCTTTGATGATTATGCCAACTCGCTTGTTGTGGGGAACCTGATGCGTCCCGTTGCTGACAAGATGCGGATATCGCGGGAGAAACTCTCCTTCTTTGTTGATGCCACCGCAGCTCCGGTAGCCAGCATTTTTATTGTAAGCTCCTGGATCGGGTATGAAGTCGGCCTGATACAAAACGGGCTGCATATTATAGGTTCTACCGAGAATGCCTATGACATTTTTCTACAGACCATACCTTACCGTTTCTATCCGATCGCAATGCTGATATTTGTCTTTATGACTGCCTTTCTGCAGAGAGACTTTGGTCCTATGTACAAAGCCGAAAAAAGAGCGGTAGAAGAAGGTAAGCTCAACAGGGATCGCGCAACCGTTTCCAGGGATCTCACAGAGACCTCCGATATCTTCGGGAATGAAGAAAAAGCGAAATGGTACAACGGTATTATTCCCATTGCGGTGATCGTGATAGGTACAATAATAGGACTAATATACACCGGGATCGATTCACTGAGAGAGCAGGGGATAACAGATTACACGATACGAGGTATTATCGGGAACTCAAATTCATACGCTGCGCTGCTGTGGGGAAGTTTTTCTGCGTGCCTCGTTGCGGCGGTGATGATTTTATGGCAGAAGATAATGACGCTGAACGAAACCATTGACGCCTGGTTCCTGGGATTAAGATCGATGCTGCTGGCGGTGATAATATTAAGTCTGGCCTGGTCGATCGGGAACATCACGCAGGATATGAAGACCGCTGATTACATTATCAGCATAATAAGCGACACAGTAAATCCCAGGCTGCTTCCGGTAATAGTATTTCTCGTCTGTGCGTTAACCAGCTTTGCGACGGGGACAAGCTGGGGAACAATGGCCATAATGATGCCGATTGTGATTCCCCTTGCACATTCAGTTTCGGTGTTGAATCATTACGGTCCCGTTGACTATGATATAATCCTTCACGGAGTGATAAGTTCTGTGCTTGCGGGTTGCGTATTCGGCGATCACTGCTCACCCATTTCGGACACGACGATACTAAGTTCTATGGCATCCAGCTGCGATCACATAGAGCACGTGCGAACACAGCTGCCGTATGCCGTACTTACGGCAGTATTCTGTATGCTGATCGGCGACATCCCCACAGCCTGGGGATTTTCCCCTTATTTATCGATAGTAATCATCTCCGCCGTCCTAACAGCTGTGCTTTACATATTCGGTAAGTCCGTTAAATACGAACCCCCAACTGCCCCCGGTTTTAACCGCCGCGTTCACTGAACCCCCCATTGCCTTCGATTTCATTCGACTGATGGCTTTCACTGAACCTCTTTAGAGGTTCAATATTTGTAATTACATACAGTTAAATCCAACCACCAACCGCGTACAGGGGTTGAAAGCTTAGGCTGATAGAATTCAGCGAAAGGTGTTGTGTCTATCGTTTCACCGCCATAATACAGGAAAGCCTTTCCCTTGGGGAAAGGCCAATCACCGAAATCACCCGCAATTACGTAATCATCGTAACCTTCATTATTAACATCACCTATTCCGAAAGCATCTGCCAGGTAATTATAATTATCATTCCCGGTATAATGAAAAATTACATTTGGGACAATTCATCATGTCTGTTATTAAGAATAGTCTGTTTTACTTTTTCCATTCCGAAGTTTTCATCTTTTTTATTTGACGTCTCTGTAATTCCATCAGTCAGTAATATGAATAAATCTTTCTTGTTACATACTGTACTGTTTGTTGTATAATTAAAATCTTTTGTCGCCGCAATTGGAAGGTGTTTTATTATCAATTCATCAAAATTGTTTGAATCATCTGCAAGTTTTAAAATCGGAAGATGACCTGCTGTTGAATATTCTCCTGCGCAAGATTCATTTCAGCCTGAAGTCGAAAATTTTTTATTCCCTCCTTATTTATAAATATAACAAGCAGTATATATCCCAGAACCATTGTTACTAAAATTCCGAGGGCATCAAAAGATGCTCTTGGGGGGAATACGGAAAGCGGTTTGGAAACGAGCTAACCATAGTAAATGGATTTTTTACTTCATCAGGATCATCTTCTTTGTCTGCGTAAAGCCGTTAGTTTGCAGGCGATAGAAATAAACACCGCTCGCCAGCCCGGTTCCGTTAAACTGCACTGCATAAGTTCCGCTATTTAAAAATCCGTTAACAAGTGTTTTTACTTCCTGCCCGAGTACATTATAAACGATAAGAGTCGCTTTGTCCGAAGACGCAAGTTCAAATTTAATTGTGGATACAGGATTGAACGGATTCGGGTAATTCTGATAAAGTGTAAACTTATCAGGAACTGTATTATGTTCGTTTTCAATTCCTGTTATCGATCCATAGCCGACAGCCGGAGTCCAGCCTTTATTATTATTTTCATGAACTTCATTTGCAATTGCATTTTCCTGGTCAAGTACTACATAAATTCTCAGGCTGTCTAAATTCTGGCTGAGAGGTATTGCCCAATGGACTGAAACATTCCTGTAGCCGCGCGCCGCAATAGTTGTATCAACTGTTGTCTGGGCTATCATAGTTCCGCCATTGTCCGGATCATCTTTATAAAATTTTACACTGAAGGGAGTTGTAACAGCCTGCAGTCCGAAGTTTCGTATTTTGGCAAAAATGGTAACAGTATCTCCACCAAGCGGCTGAATCTTTGATAATCTTATATCCCTTGAACGATACCGGTATGTTGTATCATTTGCCGGAAGGGGATAACCCTTTTCAGTGTCGTATCTCCAGGGTAGACTAAAAGCCAGGTCGCTTTTATTGCCATAGTGAGTCTGCCAGAATGAATTTCCCCCGATAGGCAATTGAGTAACTTTGTAATCCAAGGCAAGAGCACCATAAGATGTCCAGTAAGCATAAGGCTGTACATAATAAGTTCCGCTGGTTCCAAACTGACTATTCAAATGACCAAGGTCGCCTCTTACTTCAAGAGAATTCTGAACCCTGACTGTCTGCGTGGAAATTTCACCCTTATTATAATACCCGCTTGCATCTACATCCACACCTGCATCAAAGCCGAATAAATTTATTGAGAGATCGAGACTTGCGCCAACTTCCAGTCCTTCATCCCAGCTTGTTTCAACATTATTTTCCTGGAATGATTGAATCATAAGGGAAGTAAAACTGTTTCCCGTAGCCCCGATAGTTTGTTCCGGAAAGTCTACAATAACCCGGGCTGTATCGTAAGTATCCGTTGATCTGTAAGAAAGTACATTACCTGTTTCGTGATCGGGTCTGAACTGGTTGCCGAGTAAATCATCATCCTTCATCTCTATCCATAAAGGCCGCGGGCTTTTGGGAATAGTTACCATAAAATATCCTATTGGTGTCGGATCTTCGCCGTTATAGACAGGATACTCGTAAAAATCTATATCAAAAACATTCGAATATATCCAGTCGTCTCCTGCAGCAACCCTGCCGGTGGTGATCGTATACGATGTTCCGGAAGATTGTTTATTACTAAAGTTCTCACCGTAAGTTGCTGTGACTTTTTCTTTGAGTAAAAACTCTGAAGCGGTTATCGAAGCGTCGCCGCCCCAGTCTTCGTGCACTTCTGTAGTGATTGTAGTATCGCTGGTTGTGGATTGTATATACGAAGAAGAGAAACCGCAGTTCTGATCAGGATAACATCCGCTCAAATCGTAAGTAGTTCCATCAATAATATCATAGTGGATCGGCGGAGTGTTCAGAACCACTTCCGGCTGCATAATTCCTCTTCGGCTGTAATGAACAGGATCACCCAGCCTTACCCTGTCGCCGTCAAAATCTCCAAGGGCAATTGCATATTTTCTTTCATTAAAGTTTCTCGGTATTGATTCTTCCTGCATTCTTTCTGCTTTTACCGTGTAGGTTGTAAGCGTTGAATCGAGACTATACACACCCATTTGAAAATACTGCAAACCTCCCGGCTCAAAGTCCTGGAAATTTTTCACAACTACAATCTCCGCACTCTGGTCAAGGTCCATATCACCGACAGCAAGAAAAGCATCACTGTCCCAGTTTGCCCCCGACGTCAGCCCGGTTCGCTGTGATTTATATTGTGCGTTGAGATTATTATCAATTGAATAAACGTAAAATGTATTGTCTGACATTAAAACCAGTTCATCATGATTATCCCTGTTAAGATCACCTGCGGCTACATTAAACATTGGCAGATCATTCGGACTTACTAAATTCGCAGCCACTCTTTTTGAATCATCAACTATTATTGAATCAAGATTGTCCTTTATATCAAGAAGATAAACGTAAGTATCATTCCCCGGCTGATCTCTCTGGAAAAATGAGAACCCGTAAGCAATTTCTTCCTCAGCATCTCCGTCAAATGATCCTGCAGTACCATCTATATTCACATCATCTACAGTATATGCAGGCTGCTCAAAAACCTGTTTGGAAGATCTTCTTACAAAATTTCCGCTGCTGTCGATAGTATAAATTGTAATCCATAAAGCCCAGCTGCTTCCCCCCGCAGGCTTCAGAAACAGTAGAGCAATATCATCATAACCGTCGCTGTTAAAATCACCGGTAACAACATCAAAATTATTCAGAAATACTTCAGTGCTGTAAGACGGCTCATCATTTATATTTCCCTCCAGGTGGGGAACAAGACTTCCCGGATTAAACCCGCATAACTGAAGATGTATTGTTGTATCCTGCCCCTGGAATGCCACTACAAATTCTTCCTGGGGATTACCATAAAAGTTTCCCGCCGCAACATGTATTTTATTTTTTTGAAAAGATGCCAGTCCGTTTAACGTCAGCTCATTGGTGTTCGTCCACGATAACGATTCATGATTTATTTCAGGAACAGATACCCGCACCGTGTTATCTCCCGATTCCCAGGCAGCAACTATATTTTTATATTTTCCGTCAAGAAAATTCCCTGATGTAACGGCAAGAGTTTTATTTCCCGTAATGGACGAATCAATCTCCAGCGGTTTTCTTACAAGCGTAGAATCAACACCGCCCGGCTGGGTTAAATCGAGGTCGTAAATTCTCTGATGCAGGTTCTGGTTATTCGAAGTTTCCCCCTGGCTCCATATCATAATTAATTCATTCGAATTAACAAGATCCTTTACCTGGTTAAGCCTGTCCCTGTAACCGGAATTTTGTGCAAGTGTGCATATGCTGAAGGTGAAAAATACTACAAAAGCAAAAAGATAGACTAGTCTGCTCTTACTCATAAATTGAATCTCCTGTTATGCTGAAATGCTCAATTGGGCAGCGCAGGAAAAGGAAAGTAATCCTGCAGCTGTTAAATATACCTGGGTTAAACAAAGATAATAAATAATCCTTTAAATCCTTCTCACATTTCCCTTCATCTTTACCCTCAGTTTTAACTACCTGGCTAAAAAAAATGGTACAACCTTCAGCTTTTACCGTAAAGGAGATCCTCTACTGGGATTCTCTTGCTTTTTTTATCTGACTAAAATCATTTTTCTGGTTTCCAGTTGTGAACTTGTTTTTAGCTGATAGAAATATACTCCGCTTGGCTGATTGATGGCATTCCAGATGATCTCGTAGGCTCCTGCAGGTTTTTGTTCGTTCACCAGGGTTTCAATTTCGTTACCGAGTATGTCAAATATTTTTAGCTCTACACCTGATGATTGCGGAATTGAGTATCTGATTGTGGTTGCCGGATTGAAGGGGTTGGGATAGTTTTGTAATAATGAAAAATTGATTGGGGGATTGTTGTCGTCTTCTGCGGAAACTGATTGGTACTGAACTTTCAGAACGGCAATACCGCGACTAACACAGCTCATCCAGAGTTCGTAACCGTCGGATAATTCAAGTACTTCTAAATCGTCGATTGATGAGTTTGGTATTCCTCCCCATTGGGGCAGTCCGCCGGGAGGTGCAGGAAAGGTTCCGACGTTCGTTCCGTCGTACCAGCATAATCCGGCATCGTCTGATGGGTACTCGCTATCATATTGCATCCAGAGGCGTCCGTCAGAAGTGACTGCCAGGGGACGTACATGTTCGCCCGGAAATGGCCATCCTGAGTCATGCAGGAACATTTGATATGTTCCTGTATTGGAATCCAGACGGATCAGTGTGCTGCCGGTGCTCGTAAATTGCGTCCAGGATCCGATCCATAGTATGCCGTTTGTGTCGGCTGCCAGTCCTGTAAACCAGGCTGCCGCTCCCGGGAAATCGCTTATAGAGCGGGAGAATGTATTAATTCCATCGGTGCGGAGAATTTCGTAATCTGTTGCTGCTAAAATTGTCCCCGGTAATTTCGGATCTTTCTGAATTTTGGAACCCCACCCGGTTATCGGCATCGTGGTCCAGCCGGTGCCATCGAAGTACCTGAGATTGTAGTATTCACCGAGAACCCAGAGCCGGCCTTGTGAATCTTCACACATCCGCTCTGCTCCGTCACCCTCGGAGAGCTGATTAAAACCCGAGCCTGTCCATTCGTGAATGCCGTATAACCAACTTGGGGAAACCGCTACAAATCCATTTGAGGGGCGGTAGGCCAGTGCATCGCAGAAGTCATTGGGAAATGGCCAGTCGTTTCCTAACCCGTATGTAAGCTGATTCCAGCACATCCAGCGTTCGCCGTCGAACCTGACCATCCCGCCGATTCCGGCACCGGCGTTGGCCCCGGTGTACATATATCCGTTTACGGGATCAAGTGTCAGATCCCGGTTGAAACTGTCAAAATTGCTTGTGTTGGTTACCCTGTAACGCTGCCATTGCCCGGTCTGTACGTCGTACTTTGCCGCACCACCGACTCCGCTGACCCAAACATTCCCTGCCAAATCGATATCTACTGCGGTTGTATTCGTTCCCGGATTCCAGGATCCGAGATTTGTCCATTGGGTTCCGTCGAACTGGTAAACGTTAGCGCCGCCGTCAACCAGTATAGCACGACCATCACCATAAGCTTTAAATGCATTGGTACTGAATGCAACTGCAGGATAAGGGGGAGAAGGTGTTACCCAGGTACCATCGGGACGGCGGCAGTCGAGTGTTTCCCAATCGCCGGGAGTTTCCGGCATCCGGAGAGCCCAGAAATTTCCCGCATCGTCTACACAGTCCTGGCCCGGTATCCCCGCTACTTCCCCCGGTGACTGCGGTGTCCAGGAAGTCCATGCCTGCGTATCACTGTCAAACCGGAAAACGTATCCGAAGTAGCTGTCGGCCGACCAGATATAGTAACCTCCGCCTTGTTTGGGTTGTGCTGCGAGGTGAATGTTGCCGGTATTCCATTGTGTCCAGTTATCATTGGAAGGGTCGTAACTAACACAGCCGTTGTTCGAAAACCATATTGTTCCGTCCGGCGCCGTCTCTACGTCGAACGTCCTTTCATCTGATAAAGGTGAGTTTCCGGAGCCGAAACGGGTTAGTGAGGCCGGACCGGCAGCCGGATCGAAGAGGAGTGCTCCCCGGCCGGTTGCCATCCAGAGTCTGCCGTTTAAATCGGGAACTATATCCTCCACTATCATACAGCCGTCTTCATAGGGATTGCCGATGGCTTCGTAATCAACATTTGAGTAGTTGACCCAGCGATTTTCGCTCTGAATGAACCTGGCAAAACCGCCTTCCCCAAAGAATGGATCATAGCCGCTGATGTATGGATTACCTTCAGGATCGATCCAGAGCGCATAGTTGTAATCGCCCTGAAGACCGGTGTTTCCCGCCCGGTAATAACGCCAGGAATAATCCTGCGCTATTATGGCCCCTGTTGTGCTGAATATCAGGATTATTGTAAGCGAAAAATATCTCATAAGGTTTCAACCTTTTTCTGATTATAAAATAGATGATAGCACAGTAAACGAAGTGTGGTTATAGTGACTAAAAACAATTTTTCGGGCGCCGAAGTTCCCGTATAGTACTTTACGGTTTATCCGGAAAAGCCGGACAGGTGCGCCTATAATGAAGGAGTGAAATAAACAAAAAAATGACCGTCAGATAAGTTAATATAAAATCAGAACAAGAGGTTGACCGGCCGCGGGGTTAGTCGGTCATTTGTTTTTTGTAGGTATTCGGCGAAACTCCGAACTGTTTTTTGAAAACCCGCCCGAAGTAGCCCTGGTCATTGAAACCGACTTTGTAGCAGATCCCGGCGACGGTATCGGCATTCTGCCTCAGGAGATCGGCTGCCCGCTGGAGACGAAGTGAACGGATTAACCTTCCCGCCGGCTGGGCAACGAGTGCATTGAGTTTTCTGTTCAGCTGAGAAAGACTCATATTAACTTCATCGGCAAGTTTTTCGATGCTGAACTGCGGGTCTTCAAAATTCTGTTCGATAACTTTTATCGTCTTTTCTAAAAATTCACGGTCCATTGAAACTGCGGTGACTTCCGAGGGCTTTATTATCGTAGATTTACTGAAACGCTTCCTGAGCTGCTTCCGCTGGTAAATCAGGTTTCTTACGCGTACTCTTAGTTCTTTTGCACTGAAGGGCTTTGTAATGTATGCGTCAATGCCGGTCTCCAGTCCTTCTATTTTGTCATCAAGTCCTGCTTTTGCGGTGAGCATTATAATGGGAATGTGGCTGGTCTTCACATCGCTCCTTATCTTCGTGCTGAACTGAAAGCCGTCCATTCCCGGCATCATAACGTCGGTAATTATAAGATCGGGTATTTCAGCGTTCGCGTTCGATATTCCTTCCTCACCGTCCGAAGCTTCTATTACAGTGTAGTCATTTTCAAGCAGACTGCATACATAGCTCCTTACATCGGAATTATCTTCAACTATTAAAATGATCTCGCGTTTACCGGCGCCGGGAGGGGAGAGGGCAGGTTTCGGTTTTGTTTCTGATGATCCGTTTTCGCGATGAGTATTCATCGGTAATGAGAATTCCTGCTGCCGTTCCATAAATCCTTCTGATTCAGATTTATAATTGCCTGTCGGGAGCAGGATGATAAACTCGCTGCCTTCGCCTTCTTTGCTGCTGACAGATATACTGCCTTTATGAAGTTCAATGAGTTCCTTGGTAAGCGCCAGTCCTATGCCTGTACCTTCATGCTTTCTTGAGGCCGAACCGTCAACCTGGTAGAACCTATCGAATATATGCGGGATGCGGTTGGATGGTATACCGATGCCCGTATCTTTAATCTTTATTTCGGCGGCAGCGTTAACGGTAGTGAGACTAACTTTTATTTCACCGTTTAATGCAACAAACTTGAAAGCGTTGGAGATGAGATTGTAGAATATCTTTTCCATTTTATCGGGATCAAAGACGACAGGTATGTTCTCGTATTCCGATTCGAATTTAAGGGTGATTCCCTGTGATTCTGAAATTGATTCAAATGAGTAGAACAGACTTTTCAGAAACGGAACCAGATTATGCTGCTGGGCATTTAGTTCCATACTGCCTGCCTCAAGTTTTGAGAGATCAAGCAGCTGGTTAATAAGACTAAGGAGCCTTCTGGCATTCCTTTCGGCTACCTGCAGTTTGCCTTTCACTTTAACATCGATATTTTCTGACATAACGCTGCCGATCTGGCCGAGCACAAGGGTAAGCGGCGTTCTGAATTCGTGAGAGATATTTGCGAAGAACCGCGACTTCAGCTGATCCAGTTCTTTTAGTCGTGCCTGTGCAGTTTTCAATTCATTGTATGTAATTTCTATTTCATTTTTCGCCTTCTCCAGGTTTTGAAAATCCTGGTAGCGTGTATAGGCAATGGAAAACGCTTCTGCAACGGACCTTACGAGGCTGAGCTTCTCATCGGTAAGGTCAGAATCATTTCCCACGTAAAGCATACCGTGCGCGAACGGAACAAAGTGAAGGAATAACGATTCGGGAGGGGAAGAGGAGCCCTGGTAAGTTGCGGCATCCTGTACCTGCCCCTTTTTTATCATAGAGTTCGTCCAGTTAACGAAGTCCTGTTTATCCCAGTGTTCCCTATAGACTTTCTTTTTCGTCCAGTAATCCACGGTGCTGCGGGTAAGTTCATTAGCGTTAAAGGGAAGGTTCAGCACACCCAGTGCCTTACCGGCGGGTGTGGATAGGTATACCTGTACAATTTCGTTTTTTTCATCTAAAATAAATACGCCGCAGCGCTTGAAGGGTACCTCAAGCGAGATAAGTTCCCTCCAGATAACCGGGGTTATGCTGTTGAGATCATCCTTTGTTCTCATACTCGCAATCTCACCGCGGATTCTATCGAGTGATGCCTGCTTCAATGCCTCATTTGCGTGTTCCTCGGCTTTTTTGATATCGAGGAATCTTATATAGCTTCGCTCAAAAACCCTTGCGAACCGCTGGAGTATCTCATTATCTTTTTCAGAGAATTTATTTCCGTTATGGTTGACCACAAAAATAGTTGTATAGTGAGATACAGCTGCTGCCCTGGTATAGCCACCCTTACGCGACAGCACCTGCTTTTTCCATTCCGGGGTTGAAGCATTGTACGGCGGGTATTTGAATAAGTGTTTAAAGAATTCAATTTTCTCTTCCCGTGAATATTCTTCGGTAAGGAATACATCTCCTTTTCTGACAGCGCCCGTAAGCACGGTGTACATAGGCCTGTTAAGGAAAGGGATAGCAGCTTTCTTTACATAGTTTTCAGCCACACCCGACGATCCCCAGAAAGTGAACTCCTTATCAACATCCTGCTCGTTGATGGCTATAAAGACTCCCGTTATATCCATTTCCATCCGGTAGAGCTGCTGCGCCACCAGGTTAACAACCTCCTGCAGCTCCGTTGTATAGCGCATAGCCATAGCACGGCCCCCGACCTTCTCCAGGGCGGCCTCAAGTCTAAGTTCCCGGTTCTGATCTTCAACTGCTTTTATGAGGGTTTTTTTCCGCTCCGCATCGGGAATATCAGATTGGTGGATGATCCTTAAAATATCTTCTAGTTTACTCTTCATTTTATTTTGCTGTTTGATATAGTTATGCCGGAATCTCCGCACAAGCAGGGTGATGCATTGAATTTATAAGAATTATAGATAGAAGTAAATAGCCGGGCTGAAATTTTACGAAAAGTTATTTTGAGTTACCAAATAAGCGGCTGCTTTTATTTTATAAAAAGAATGGCACGATATCATTTTTCATTGTGTGCCATTGTGAATTATTAATGCTCACTCAGCCATTGCTCAAAACTTTTGTTTGTTTCGTTATCTGAGTAAGTCCAGTCGGGTTTAAGGTTAAGTCCGCTGTCGCTTTTCCAGATAAAATCTATTGCATCCTTCTGATCTGACCGGCTTGTTATTTTTACCAGGAACAATTCTTTTTCTTCAAGATCAGTTTTTTGTATTTCAGTGTTAATATCCTGTGCAAGTAAAGCACGGTGTAAAATCTCAGCCTGTCTTATATCATAGGTTGCCCACACAATTCCGTTCTTACCATTGAGGAAATCCTCTTCATCATAAGAAATAAAAACTTCAATGCGGCATCCATCGGGCAGTTCTGCCGGTCCGGTAAGAATAAGTCCGCTGCATTCTATAAAATCGTTTGTTTCGAACACAACTTTTCCGTCATTCAGACAGTTACCTTTCACTTTTATCCTTACCATATTTTCCCGGTTAAAATTTCAGAATGAATGATTTATCAGTAGGGGTTAAAGTTAGAGTTACCGCGCGGTATTATCTTGTACATTATCCGCAACAATTCGGATTCCCCGCTCAATACTGATTAAGCGGCCGTATTGCCTTTACTTGAGCGTCCGTTTGGAAGGATGGATAGTGATGCCATTTTTGTCATACTGTTTAGGAATTCAACGGCGGAATTTGAGCGATTTTGAGGGGGTAAGGGGTGAAATTTTTAGGGAGTAAATACGGCACTAATACGGCAATCTCCCAAGACTATAACTAGATGGGAAGGAGTATGACAGAAATGTCATACTGTTGAAATATTCAGCGGGGAATTTCTTCTATAAACTGTACAGAGTTTACTGATAACTTACGCGATATTGTCCCGACCTGAAGGGCGCGGTAAAGGCTCCTTAAGCAATGACCCAGGGTAAACCGGGGCAATGATGGGGCTTAAGCCCGGAGCGAGTTTTTGTGCATGTAGTCCCCGACCTAAAGGTCAGGGTAATAGTCAGTTAGTGATGATCCTGCCAAAGGTCAGGGTAACAATTCGTATGCAATGATCAGGCTTAAGGCAGGGCAAATCGCGGGGCAGAGTCTTGATTCCAAAATGCAATAGAAGTAAATTTAAGTATTAATAAAAACTAATATCCGGGGGATATATGAGGATTTATTTTCTAAGCATCCTGCTGTTTTGGCTTATTCCGGGATGCGATTTATTAACAGATTCTTCCGACAGCTCAGGCTCTCTTCATAAATCTGCGACCATAGATGGGATAGTATATTCAGCTGATATTCCGACAGATATATTTTCGGTTCTGGATACTCTTCAGATAAGTTTCCGCGTCAGTAATAATACTTTAGCCCCAAAGGAATTTAGTTTCGGCAACCTGCAGCAGCTCTCTTTCGAATTAATAGATAAATTTAACCGGATAGCTATGTCCTATCCATATATCGTTTTGCCCGCAACAAGCAGATTAATTGTAGGACCCGGAGAAACTAAAGAACTAACCCAACGGACTACCTTCAAGGATCACAGCGGCAGATACATCGATCGGGGTTATTATACTTTGATTGTTTTTCTGGCCGATAGAAATTCACCTAAAATCGATCTGACTGTTTTCATCAATTAGCATAAGAGAATGGGGGGGGGTTAGTTAAATGACTTATATTCCATGCTTGTGAGGACTTTGTTCAGGGGACGGTAGAAAGTTATGCATTCCAGGGGCGGGGGAGTGGAGGCGCTGATGTATTTCCAGACAGGTAGGGTAACCTGGTACTTCAGGATCTTCCTTGAATCTCCTATAGGGAGTCCTTCGTGGCCGACATTGTTGAAATCAATTATAAGTTTCGGATTATAGGACATAAAGTACTGTCCGGAATAAATCTGTTTAAGCCGCTTCTTCAGCTGGTATTTAAGGTCGGATAGTTTCATATATGCATAAGCTTCGGAGGAATCGCAGAAGGCCACCTTTACCGCGCTGTGTCCGTCGTGAACCAGCACAGGGGTTCCTTCTTTAATCCTGGTGTAAAGTTCTTTGGCCATATCTCTTGTAAGTCTGACACATCCGTGCGAGCTTTTCTTCTTACCAAGGTATTTATAGTATCCTCTTCCCTGCAGAGCGTGAAAGCCGATTCCCCAGTTGAAACCCATCCAGTTCAGCATAAGTGTGCTGTCAAACTGACGCGAGTACCATTTTTCCATCTTCGATTGGATTACAAATAAGCCTGGCTTCGTATCGACGCCGTCTTCGAGTCTGCTCGTTCCGGATGAAAGTCCGAACTCCTTAACCGGTTCTGTTCTTGAGTATAAGTAGCCCTTCTGGGTGGACAAATTAACTTCAATAAAGTAAGGCATCAGCGTGTAGACAGTATCCCTTACCCAGGAGAAGTCTTCTGCCGGGGGAGGGGCAGGCTTTGATTGCTTAATTGCTAGATTGTTTAATTGCTTAATTGCTAAATTATTGGTAAGGGTTTGCTTCGCTACGCTCGCAATGACAGAGGCAGAGTGTAACAGGGGGGTGAAAGAGAAAAGCAGCAATATGATCCAGCTTACCCTCTTCATAAAACTTTTAGTTCTCCTGGAAATGTTGAATTAGTATGTCCGCCTTTTTTTTACCTACAAGCTTTGAGAGCTGGTCAAAAGAGGAACTTTTTATGATGTTTAAACTACCTAATTCTTTCAATAAAATCTGTGCAGTTGACGGACCGATCCCTTTTATGTCTGTTAGTTCGGTTTTAATTGTTCTCTTGTTTCTCCTGCCGCGGTGAAATGTAATGGCAAAGCGGTGAGCTTCATCGCGAACCTGCTGCAGAAGCTTCAATCCTGATGAGGTTTTAGGTATTGATTCGGCTTCTGCTCTGCCGGGAAAGAAAACTTCCTCCAGTCTTTTGGCGAGTCCGATAATATTATAATCACTGAAACCGAGATCATCAAGTATCTCCACAGCACTGGAAAGCTGTCCCTTTCCGCCGTCAACCATTATCAGATCGGGGAGGGGAGCATTCTCCTCCTTCAGCTTTGAGTATCTCCGCTGGATTACCTCCTGCATACTGGCAAAATCATTCGGGCCATCTACGCTTTTTATAATAAACTTTCTGTAAAGACTCTTCTTCGGCTTTCCGTCCTCAAACACGACCATGCTTGCAACGGAATCGCTTCCCTGAAGGTTAGAGATGTCGAAGCATTCGATTTTTTTAGGAAGATCCTTCAGGCGCAGGTCCCGCTGAAGCGCAGAGACAGCATACGGCACCTGTCCCTGGTTTTTCATCTTCTGGATCTGCAGTTCCTTCAGCTGAAGAATCGCATTCTCTTTACACATCTTTACAAGCGATTTCAGGGAGCCTCTTTGGGGGACGGTTATACGTACTTTTCTTTCTGCTTTACTGCTCAGCCATTTCTCAAGTGTTTCTATATCGGATGGTTCATCCTCAAGGACAATCTCCTTCGGTACTTCGACGAATTCGCCGTAGTAAAACTTAACAGCGGCTGAATAAATGTCACCCGCTTCCTCCCATGGTTCCATCGACAGACGTAATTGTTTTTTGCCTGTAAGCTTCCCGTTCCTGATATTAAAAACCGTGCAGGCGGAATCTTTCCCTTCATATGCCGCTGCAATAATATCGCGGTCATTGAAGTCGTCGCTTACAACTTTCTGCCTCGACGATATGACCGAAAGATGATCGATTTTATCACGGAGCTCGGCTGCCTTTTCAAACTCAAGCAGATCAACGGCAGAATCCATTCTGCCTTTAAGTTCTTTTATAAGGTCGTCGGTTTTACCCCGCAGAACTCTTGTAACTTCATCAACCATTTCACCGTAGTCATTTTCAGAGATGAGACCTTCGCAGGGTCCATCGCACTTCTTTATATGGTAATCCAGGCAAACCCTGAATTTCCTCTTCTCAATAGCTTCGCCAGTGATATTAAGTTTACAGCTTCTGATCTTAAACACCTGGTTAATCATGCGGAGGGCAGATTTCATTGTCTTAACATCCGTATAAGGACCAAAGTAACGCGATCCATCCTTTATAATTCTTCGGGTAGGATAAATCCGCGGGAAGGGTTCGTTGGTAACTTTTATGTAGGGATAGGATTTATCATCCTTCAGATTAACATTGTAGCGTGGCTTGAGATCCTTGATGAGATTATTTTCAAGTACCAGGGCTTCTATTTCATTATCGGTTATAATCAGCTCAAGGTCGGCGGCTTTGCTGATAAGTGTCTGTGTTTTAATAGAGGGAATATTTTTCTGGAAATAGGTTCTCACCCTGTTCTTAAGATTCCGGGCTTTACCTACATAGATCACTCTGCCGGCTTCATTGAGGAACTGGTATACTCCCGGGGAATCGGGAAGATTTTTCAATTTTGCTTCAAGTATCTGATTCATCGTATCCGGTTAAAATGAAAACCAAAATTAAGCGAAACTATAATTCAAAAAAAGATAAAAACGAACTTCTTAAAGCCAGTTTTTTTTCTTAAAGAAGACCATCATCCCTGCGGCTATAACTATCATAACAATGATGATTGCAGGGTAGCCAAACTGCCACTCAATTTCCGGCATATTCCATTTGCTCACGGCCGGATTGAAATTCATACCGTAAATTCCTGCCAGGAACGTTAATGGAATGAAAATAGTTGATATAATAGTTAGTACTTTTACAACCTCATTAAGTTTCTGGCCTGAGCTGGAAAGATATATTTCCAGCATACCGTTTAATATTTCCCTGTAATTCTCCATGGTTTCGATATTCTGACGTATATGATCATACAGATCCCGCAGAAATATGTACGTGCTTTTTGCTATATAGGGATAGCGCTCCCGTTCGATTGAGAAGATAATATCACGAAGCGGTGTAACAGCCCGGCGGAGTTTGATAATCTTTTTTCTCATACTGTGGATCGTTTCTATGGTTGCCTTGTTTGGATCGTAGATAAGATCATCTTCAATATTTTCTATTGCCTCATCCATATCCTGCAATACGAAGAAGTAATTATCAACCATTGTATCCAGCAGCCGGTACATCAGGTAATCGGCTCCCAGCTTTCTTATTCTGCCCTTATCACTTCGTATTCTTTCCCGGATGGCGTTGAAAACATCTCCTTCAACTTCCTGGAAAGTGATAAGACAATTATCCTTCGAAAGCACAAAGGATACCTGTTCTATTTTTAGTTCTTTGTCTTTCGGGTCGACATCAATCATTTTAGATATCAGGAAGAGGTAATTATCGTAATCCTCCAGTTTCGGCATATGATGCACGTTAAGAATATCCTCAAGTATAAGGGGATGTATATCAAAAATTTCACCAATCCTTGCCAGCTTATCCACTTCGTGCAGCCCGCAGACGTTTATCCAGCTTACATGACCGTTCTCTTTATAACGCTTAAGTTCTTCAACATTATTGATTTCCTTTTCGTAGAAAGTTTTAGCGTCATAATCATAGCTAGTAATTTTCATAGCTGGAAGTTTTTGTTCACCTGTAAAAACCAGTGAACCCGGAGGCATTCCTCTTTTACTTCCTGATCTGCGTTTTGTCATAAAAAATTCCTTTACACTATGGTGAGTATTAATTAAAAATAATGAATCTGAGTGAAAAAAGTTGGAGTCCGGTGTTTAATTAGTGAAAACCTGGATTTTTAACTTACCGGTAAAATTGGAGAAGCTTACAGAGATAATGTCGGGAGTTCTGCCCTCAAGGCTGGCGGAGATTGTACCGATATTATCTTTCATCAGCTTATTGTAAAGAAGCTGCTTTGAATAATCAAAAATATAAAAAGCAGCCTGGCCGTGGGAATAATCGTCGAGTGATAATATAAGTTTTGAATGAGTACTGCTGATCCCCGAAAAATCTTTGAATGTAGTGGATATATTCTCAGCATTAATTAAGAAGGTATATGAAGAGCCTGACGTAAGCCTGACCGGCTGGTTTACATTGCCGGCTGCGTTCCCCGGAGCTACAATATCTTCACGGCAGGAAGGGATAAAGACTAAAATGAGCAGTAGTCCGGTTAAACTAAAACGGAAATTCTTATTCAATTTATTCTTTCATTTTCTAAATGCTAATATAAATATTAAATGAAATTAATCTATCCATTAAAGTGATATCGTTATATAGATTATGATTAGAAGATGAATACGTGATTTATATCAAATGAACTTATAACCACTGTGGAACAATATACTTAGTGTGAAAGATGGTAAACTCTTGTAATTTCCTATCTTTCCTTATTCACGATAATGTTATTAAGTATGTGGATAATTATAAAGGCTTAAGAACCTGCTTAAAATCACATATTCTCCTGTATTGTTGATTATTGAGTCATATAGCTACCTTGATCGCACAATTTTTCCAGGATAAATTGTTAAACATTTATTTATCCACAACATCTCCACATTATTTTAGAAGGTATAAAGGAGACTTAAGTTCTTTTTAATAAAAAAGTTAGGGCATTTGAGTGATTGGTGCCATAAGCTTTTAATTTGAACCCGAGCAGATAAATCCCTAAATTTGTGATTATTGACACCGATGAACAAACTTCAATATTATGCTTAAAGTTAAAAAACTTCTAATCCCATTTTATTTAGTTGTTGTATTCTTATTTGGATATACACTTTTCTTCGATTCAAGTCCTGCTTCTGAAAATCCTCCTTCCAAAGATAAAGCAGCGGAAATAGTCCCAAAACTAGATGAATATGGATTAAATGCCGATGCCTTCAAGGTAATTGATGGAAAGATACGCCGTAACGAAACTATTTCATCCATATTCAGCAGACTGGGTGCCGCGGATTCAACAACATATTATCTACAAAGCCGCTTCAAAGATATTTTTGACTTCAGAAAGGTTATAGCCGGCAGGAATTACAGAACATATACTTCAGTCGATTCCAATGCCTCGCTGCAGTACTTTGTATATGAGAAAGATCCGGTCAATTATGTTATTATTAATCTTGATGACACGCTCACTGTCTATGCCGGGAGCAGGAAAATCACAAGGAAACGGAAAGAGGTATCAGGAATAATCAGGCATTCTTTGTATACCGCACTGGAGAGAAACGAAGCGGATCCCGAATTATTCGTAAAATTGTCGAACATTTTTGCCTGGCAGATCGATTTTTACCACATCCGGAAGGGAGACAACTTTAAGGTTATCTATGAGGAAGAATTGGTAGGCGATAAATCAGTGGGTATAGGCAAGATATTGGGAGCATACTTTAGCCATATGGGCGAAGATTATTATGCTGTGGATTTCAACGCTGATGGCAGGGATGAATATTTCGATGAAAACGGAAAGAGTCTGAGGAAAGCATTCCTTAAAGCTCCACTTGAATATTCCCGTATAAGTTCAAGATTTACAAGGAGAAGATTCCATCCAATTCTGAAAAGGGTTAAAGCCCACCTGGGGACGGATTATGCTGCACCTACCGGAACTCCAATAAGAAGTGTAGGTGATGGTGTTGTGATTGCAGCAGCTTATACCAGAGGAAACGGTAACTACGTAAAAATCAGGCATAATTCAGTTTATACTACACAATATCTGCACATGTCGAAATTTGCAAAAGGGATGAGAAGCGGTGCTCCGGTGAAACAGGGTCAAGTGATCGGGTATGTCGGGAGCACGGGACTCGCAACAGGACCCCATCTATGTTATAGATTCTGGAAAAATGGTGTACAGGTTGATCCGTTAAAGGAAAAGATGCCTTCTTCAAACCCGATTAAAGATGCTTATAAGGAAGAATACAATAAACTGAGGGATAAAATAATAGGAGAGTTGAATAAAATTAAATTTAATGATACCTATGCAGCCTCAGCATCATCAGGTGTTTAGGGTTTTACTCCTTATCCCCTTTATCAGAGTTATTCGAAGGAAGAACTTCAGATAATTTCTCACCGCCCTTAATTCCAAAATCCAATGTTCTGATAGGGAATGGAATCATTATATCATTTTCATCATAAGCCTTTTTAATATTTTGTATAGCGTCGCTTGTAGAGTGTTTGAATTCTTTCTCGGTGGTATATTTTGTCCATATTCTTATCACAAAGTTAATTGAGCTGTTTCCGAACTCTGAATAATATAATTCAGGCTCTTTATCCTCCAATCGGTTCGGGACGATTTTAACGGCATCGATGGTTACTTTTTTTACTTTCTCCAGGTCGTCGCCGTAGGAGATGCCTACCCCAAGGTCTATCCTTCTTTTTCCTGTCTGTGAGTAATTTATCAATGGATTCTGAAAGACATCCTTATTAGGTATAAGCACCTGTTCTCCCTGGGGAGTAACTATATTTGTGGTCCGTAGGGTTATATGGCTAACGGTACCGAAGTACTCATTCGATTTTATTATATCATTTATCCTGAAGGGCTGCCGGATGGTTAGTATTATACCGCTTATAAAATTAGCTGCAATATCCTGGAAGGCAAATCCCAATGCTAGTCCGATTATTCCGGCGCCTGCAAGCAGGGTTGTAACGGCCCTATCAAGGTTTAGTACTCCCAGTGCAATAAAGAAACCGACAAAGAATACGATTAGATACATTACCTGTGAAATAAGCCTTATTACGGCCACATGATCAGAGATCTTATTAAGAACTTTAGAGGTAATGTTCTTTACTAATCTCGCTAACAAATAGAAGACTATTATAACAAGCACAGCTACAGCGATATTGGGAAGCATCTGGATAAGGGTGTTTATCCATTCCTGAAGCTTGTCGGTTACTGTATGATATACATTTTTGATGTTCATCGGCAGCTAAGTTTTATTTTGAAGATAATATTAAAGTTCGTTTTTAATGTGATAAGCCTAACCCCGGAGAAGTGTAACCCGTGGGACAGGGAAATAATGGGGCTAAAGCCCTGGGGAGGTTTGCGGGTTATAGTCCCCGATCTAAAGATCGGGGTAATAAAGCTAAAGCCCGGGGAGAGGGTTGCGGGTTATAGTCCCCGATCTAAAGATCGGGGTAATAAAGCTAAAGCCCGGGGAGAGGGTTGCGGGTTATAGTCCCCGATCTAAAGATCGGGGTAATAAAGCTAAAGCCCGGGGAGAGGGTTGCGGGTTATGATCCCCGATCTAAAGATCGGGGTAATAAAGTTAAAGTCCGGGGAGAGGGTTGCGGGTTATAGTCCCTCGATCTAAAGATCGGGGTAATAAAGCAGCAGCCACGGAAAGACGGGCGGGTAATAGTCTCAACCCAAAGGTCGGGGTAATAATGGAGGATTTGTCTTTCGCTCTATTCTAATTCTTTTATATATTTAAGTTTATAGATAATTTTAAGTAGCCGGTAATTCTCCGGCTATCCCATGTTATTGTTCATAAATTCCGGAGCGTACATTGTCATTCAAAAGTGGTTTGAGAAGATTCTTTGGTATTAAATCGGAAGAGGAAAGAAATGAAGTTAAGACCCCTAAACAAAAGACCAGAGATTTTTTTGAATCCCTGCTGTTTGCAGGAATTGCCGCATTCTTTATCATAACATTTGTTATTCAGAATACGCGAATCCCGACAGGCTCTATGGAGGATACAATTCTCGTCGGTGATTTTGTACTTGTAAACAAATTCATATACGGCTCATCTTCGCCCAAGTATATCCCATTTACTGAAGTTGAAGTACCTTACTTCACGCTTCCCGCCTTTAGAGATCCAAAACCCAAAGACATTGTAGTTTTTGAATTTCCAGGAGGCAGAGATCAGATGCATGCCGATGAGCTGGGTGTAAACTACGTTAAAAGATGTATTGGCACCCCCGGCGACACGATACAAATAATAGACAAGGTTGTATATGTAAACGGTAAGCAGTTCTGGATACCGACGCATATAAAATACCTTCAGCCATTCCCTAAGCCTAAAGGAATGATTGAACCCAGGATCTTCCCTAAAGGAATGCCCTGGAATGAAGATAATTATGGCCCACTTGTGGTACCGAAGAAGGGTTACACTATCCCTCTGAACCTGAATAATATTGAACAATGGGCAATGACCATTAACAAGGAATACGGAAAAAGAGTGGTTAGCGTAAGTAAGGGAATGGTGACCATTGAAGGAAAGCCGGTGACTTCCTATACGTTCAAAAAGAACTATTATTTTATGATGGGGGATAACAGAGATGATAGTCTCGACAGCAGGTTCTGGGGCTTCGTTGCAAGGGACATGGTCGTGGGAGAAGCATTTATAACCTTGTTTTCATGGGACAGGGATATTCCTTTTTCGGACCTTTTCAGGTTAATAGGGTCAATAAGGCTGGACAGAGTTTTAAAACTATTACACTAGAATTAATGAATTATGGATAATTAATAACGAATAATTAACAATTATAAAGCTTGTAGTATCGGCAAAGCAAATAGTATGGATTTACTGAATATCGAGTATGAAAAATACAAACTAAAGAATGGATTAGATGTAATACTCCATAAAGATGATAATCTTCCTCTGGTCGCAGTAAATGTCTGGTACAGGGTGGGTTCGGCAAATGAGCAAAGGGGTAAAACCGGGATGGCTCACCTGTTTGAACATATGATGTTCCAGGGATCGGAAAATGTTCCTAAAGAAATGCATTTCAGGTATATCCAGGAAGCCGGGGGAAATCTTAATGGCTCTACAAACTTCGACAGAACTAACTATTATGAAAAGCTCCCTTCAAATTTCCTTGAACTTGCACTCTGGCTTGAATCGGACCGGATGGGTTTCTTCCTGCCTGCACTCACTACTGAAAAACTGGACAATCAGAAGGGCGTTGTTATAAATGAACGCCTGGAACGATACGATAATCAGCCTTACGGACTTGCATGGGAAATTATCCTCTCAAAACTGTATAAGCAGGAACATTCTTACAGCTGGCCTACCATAGGATTCATCGATGATATAACAAACTTCAGTCTTGATGAGGTATCATCTTTCTTCAAGAAGTTTTATTCTCCTGCAAATGCTTCTTTAACCGTTGCAGGTAATTTTGATGAAAGATTTGTTAAAGATAAAATTGAAAAATATTTCGGCGGGATACCCGGTTCAGTTGAGACAGAGAAAATTATTTCTGCTCCCGTAAAACTTAATGAAGAAAAGCTTATTACAAGGGAAGAAAATGTTCAGCTTGAAAGGATTTATCTTGCCTGGCCCACCGACAGGGCTTACAGCGGTGATGATGCTGCACTGGATATCCTTGCAGATCTTTTATCGGGCTCAAAGAATTCGCGTTTGTATAAGAATATTGTTTTTGATAAAGAGCTTGCCCAGGATATATCCGCTTTTCATTTCTCAGGCGCACTTGCAGGGCATTTTATGATAATCGCCACCGCTAAAAAAGGGAAATCAGCAGATACTATTAAAAAAGAAATATTTGAGGAATTGAATAATATACGGTCGAAAGGGATAACACCCTATGAACTGAAAAAGACGCGCAACGGGATCCGCTCAGGATTTATTTATTCATTGCAGAACCTTGATACGATGGCTAACCAGCTGAATTATTACGACTTCTTCCTGGGTGAACCAAATTCCTTTAACTATGACCTGAACAGGTATAATGAAGTTACCGACGATAAGATCATAAGTATGATCGATAAATATTTTTCAAGCCCTTTCCTGGAATTAAGGGTGAAACCCAAATGATGTATAATAGAAGATGGAAGGTGAATGGAAGGAGCGATGTAAGAAGGTATGAATAAAGCGATTATGCAACACAGAAAAAGACCTGTTCAGGGCCGTAAAACAAATTTTACCCTGCCGGGAATTTCATCCTTTAAATTGGATAATAATCTCAAGGTATATTTTGTACGCAAAGAAACTCTGCCGATAATGACTACGAGTCTAGTTCTTGATGCCGGCACCAGGTATGATCCGCAGGGGAAGAAAGGATTAACTAACCTTCTTGCAATGGTGATGGATGAGGGAGCCGGTAAATATGATTCCCTTCAGCTCAGCGATCAATTTGAGATTTTAGGAGCAAACTTTAGTATCCACTGCGATCAGGATTCGCTCTATCTATCACTTCAGGTTCTTGCGGATGAATTTGAACGGGGCACGGAGCTGTTTTCTTCAGTTGTTCTTGATCCTCACCTGGAAGAAAACGACTTTGAACGGGAAAAAAGAAAAATATTAACCCGGATCCTGCAGAACAAAGACGACATTGAAGAAATTGCCAACGAAGTATTTGAGTTTAAACTATTCGGCGGTGATAATCCTTATGCGGCCCCTTCAATCGGGTATCAGAAGGATATTGAGTCCATTTCGGCGGCAGAGCTGAAAGACTACTATAAAAACATTATTGATCCCGCCGATGCATTTCTGGTTATCGTCGGCAGCTATGAAGAAGAAAAACTGAAGAGTATACTCAACCGATACTTCGCAGACTGGAAACCACAGGGAGTGCCTAAACCTCTGATTAACACAGAAATTTCTGCCGGACAGGGGTTATACATCGTGGATAAGAAAGACAGCGTGCAGAGTGAAATCAGGACAGGTCTGATCTGCTACAGGCGCGATGAATATGATTTTTTCTCAAGGAGTATACTGAATCTTATTCTGGGCGGACAGTTTACGAGCAGACTTAATCTTAACCTGCGGGAAAAAAGAGGGTTTACTTACGGTATATACTCTCGGTTTATATACCTGAAATGTTCAGGATACTTCTTTACTACTACTTCGGTATCTTCAGAAAATACCGGGGCTTCTCTACACGAAATCTATAAGGAAATTAATAAAATAAAAAAAGGTGTAACCCGGAAAGAGCTCGATTTTGCGAAGTCATCGCTCATAAGAAAATTTCCTTCGGGGTTTGAAACAAACAGACAGATTGCTTCCAATATTATAAGCCAGGTTCTCCACTCCCTTTCAGGGGATTATTTTGAACGATACCCTGAAAAGATAAAACAGGTAACGCAGGAAGATGTTAATAAGGCAGCAGGTGATAACCTGTTTCCCGATAAACTTACAACGGTAATCGCAGGGAATAAAGAGAAAATAATAAGCCAGATTAAAGAAATCTATCAGGGAGAGATAACCGAACTTGATGCGAATGGAAGAATTTTAGCTTAGGTCCCTCTATTGTTCAATCAACACTGATGGCCTTACAAACTTATATCCTGTTTTCCGTAATGCAGCCAGCAGGGGAGGCATCTCCAGAAAATCCCCGGCTGAAAGCCTGAAAATCTTATAGTTGTTTTTTGCTGCGGCAATTTCCGAAACAAGGTTTTGCGGGGAACCATTTTTCAATTCCACAAACCGGTCCCATCTTAAAAGAGTAATCTTACGTTTTGAAAATTCATCCCTGATTAACTTATAATGAAGTGAGTTATAAATATCTGAATTTTCATCGATTATAAAAAAAGCTGCTTCATAAAATTTCCCGATGATTGAAAGGACAGAATTTTTAATTCTTCTTGAGGAATACCCTGTATTAAGCTTAAACTCCAGTTCAGATATGTCATCATTTAACATAACAGCAGCTTCTTTCTGGTTTGCGCGCAGAACCTTCATTAGCTCCTGCGAATGTTTTGAGGGAATAAGTACTCCCGCGAAATACTCCGGAAGCAGAAGCAGGTTGTTTAAGTCATTATTATTCAATTCACCGATGCCCGACAGCACAAAACCAATAGTATCCGTACCCCTTTTTATTTCTTTATCATAAGCCATCACAGCTTTTAATTTCACATATCCGCCGGATGATATATTCAGTTCGGTGGAATTATCCTTCCTGAATTCTCTGGATTCAATATTCACTTCACTCGTATCAAACTGATTCTGGATTTCCCTTATAAGAAGACTAACCGGCAGATCAGCAGGAACGTCTACTCTGTAGCTGAATTTAAGAGAATCATTGCCGTCATTTTTAATTTTCTTAGCAGTAATCCAGGTGGAATCCATATTAAAATTGTTCAGAGAAGTTAAAAACCGTGCATTTATTACAGAAGAAGGCAGAGTATTCTCCAGGCCTGAAAAATCAGGCTGATAGAATTTTTCAATTATGATATTCACTGCAAGCAGCAGAATAACAAGCAGCAGGAGCAGCTGTATCAGATTGTTTTTACTAAATGAAAATTTCATAAAAGGAATTAAGCCATTCTAAAGCTAGCGATCTTTAAATTCCGCTTTTCTTTTTTCAAGAAATGCTTTTGTGCCTTCCTTAAAATCTTCGGTACCACAGGAAAGGGCGAAAAGACTTGCTTCAAAGTTTAGACCTTCTCTTTGAGAAATTTCCTTTGTTGCAATAACAGCTTTAACAGCAAGCCTGACAGCATGCCGGGCTTTTGCTGCAATCTTATTTGCCATTTCTTCGGCTTTAGCAAGCAATTCCGACTGTGGGTAGACGTGGTTTACCAGACCTATTCTGAAAGCTTCTGCAGAATCGATCATATCCCCGGTGAGTGTATATTCCATTGCTCTTCCTGTGTTTACCAGTCGTGCCAGCCGCTGCGTACCGCCGTATCCGGGAATGGTACCAAGGTTTACCTCAGGCTGTCCAAACTTTGCATTTTCAGAAGCCAGGCGGATATGACAGGCAAGAGCAAGCTCACAACCGCCGCCGAGAGCGAATCCGTTAACGGCCGCAATAACGGGTTTATCCATGCTTTCGATTAGGCTGAACACTTCCTGTCCCTTTTCAGCGAATGATTTCCCGGAAATCATATCCAGCTTATTCAGTTCAGATATATCCGCACCGGCCACAAAGGCCTTTTCTCCGCTGCCTGTAACAATTACAGCCTTAACTGAGTCGTCCTTTTTTAAGTCGGTGAATGCATTTTGAAGTTCGCTGACAGTAGCGTCGTTTAACGCATTAAGCTTGTCAGGTCTGTTGATTTTAAGAATACTGATTGAACCTTTTGATTCTATAAGCAGATTTTGATATGACATTTTATTCTCCTAAAAAACTATATAAAGAGGAAGCCTTACTTTGAGGTCAATTCCCACATATTGGATAGACTGAAAATAATTATAAGTGGCCATAACTTCCAGCAGAAACATTGAAATTCCCACCCCTCCGCTTACTCCAAAACGTGAATTATTCTCCACGAAGTTACTCCTGCCAGATCCTGACTTGAACTGGTGGAGCACCTGGGTAAAGTTGTACACAGCCGAAAGTTCAACGACCGGCATAAAGAGTACAACATTTTCAAGCAAGGGGCCAAAGAAGTATCGTCCCCCGACTGTAAGAGGAAAAGAATTTATTGAATAGTTGGAATAATCAGACGACTCGTAAAAAGTTTGCGATCCCGGAAACTGCTGGAATCCTAACCTTGTGAAAAGAAAAATGGGAAGATATACATTATCGGTATAATCAACCTCAACGTTGAACCCATACCCGAAAGCAGACTGGTTAGAAAAAGAACTGATCGGAAGTCTCGGACCGACGCCGAAGACCAGGAACAGACCGCGGGCCTTTTCTGCAGGAGCTTCGCCTGCAGTTAAGGGGATATGTGCAAGTAAAATTAAAATTAGTAAGAGTTTTTTCATAGGGAAAACAAATTCATCTGTTAAAATAAGAAATATAAATATTCGGCCAAATGAAGTATGTTACGCGGAGTAATTATTCTCCCTGCGAGAGCTTAACAAGTTTTGCTTCAAGCTCAAGACATTCTTTCTTCAGAAAGGCATAAAGCTCGTCGATATGCTTCAGTCGTGTACGGAAATTTACCGGGTTAATTCTAAAAAATATCTTTCCTTTTAAATCAGTTGTCGATATCCAGAATTTCCCTGACAGCTCTGCTTTTTTTGACACTTCGCTGTGAAGCAGTTCGGTTTCAGCAGATGCCAGCTTATCGGATTCGAACCTGATGCAGATAGCCGACATAGGAGGATTTACAGCGGGACGGAAAATTCTTTCCTCTTTACAAAGTTTATACAAATGCTCAGCCTGGTCAATATTTGAGTCGATCCACCTTGCTATCTGTCTTGTTCCATATCTCTTAAAACTCATCCATACTTTAAGACTGCGGAAACGGCGGCTCTGCTCAAAGCTATGAACAAAATACTGAAACCGTTTATCATCTATGTTGTCCTTCAAATAACTGGGTTGAATACCAAATGACAGAGTTAATTGCCTCCTATCCCTTACAAGTATACTGCCTGCATCAAGGGGGGCATAAAACCATTTATGAGGATCGAGCGTTATTGAATCCGCTGTTTCGATACCGTTTAATAGTCCTGTTCTTTTTTCTGATAACAAGGCTCCTCCTCCGTACGCGGCATCTACGTGAAACCAGGCCCCGTATTTATCGGCAATTTTGCGCAGAGCCGGAAGAGGATCAACCGATCCCGTATTCGTTGTTCCCGCAAGTCCTATTATGCAGGCCGGAACCAGTTTATTGCTTTTATCCTTTCGTATTTCACTCTCCAGAGCATCGAGGTTAATCCGGAAATCCTCATCAGTAGGGATAGTTCTTAGGGAATCTCTCCCAAGCCCCACAGCATCTATGGCTTTATCAAGTGAAACATGTCGTTCTTCCGATACATAAACTACATGTTCAAATACAGCGCCCTGGTGCTGAGCGCGGTTACCGGATGACCAGTCCCTTGCCAGCTTCAAACCTATAAAGTTTGCCATCATACCTCCGCTAGTCAGGTTTCCCCCCGAGGAAGGGGGGAGTCCTGCAAGATCGCAGAGCCATTTAACAGTTCTTCTTTCCATTGCAACCGCTGATGGACCTATAGAGTAAGCTCCCAGGTTCTGGTTCAGTGCCGAAGCAATAAAATCACCGAGGATGCCGATAGGCGAGGGACTCGGGGTTATTAGGCCGAAGTAACCGGGATGATTTACATTTGTCGTATAAGGAAAGAGCTTCTTCTGTAATTCCTCTATGACAGCGTCGGAATCTATACCTTCCTCAGGGAGGGGTTCATCAAATAAGCTTTCGATAAGTTCAGGGTCGGTATCCTTCAGCAGCGGATGTTGCTCAATTTGATCAAGATAGTCAGATAAAAGGTCAACGAGTTTATGTCCCGTCTCTCTGAATTCCGATATTTTCATAAAAATTTCCCTCTTTTTAAGTAATAAACATAGGAGTTAAACTAACGACTTTCGCCCTGTTCAGGCATCATACGGAGCTTAATAACGGGACTATTTTCCTCATTATACAATGTGAAGAACGCAGCAATAAATATCTCAAAAGCAGTTGTTAAATAAAAGAATAAATATCCTGCGGTGGTGAAATAAGATGCCCCAAATTTGAATAGCACGGATGTTTCATACAATAGCAGAATAAGATTGAAGAAGACAATCTTACTATCTTCAGATATTATAATGATAAACTGTTTCAGGAAATACAAAAGGAGGATAAAGTGAACGATAAATGTAAAGATCCTTATCTCGGGAGAATCCAAAAATATTCCAATTAAAATTATCGGAATGAAAGCGGCGAAAAGAGATTTTTTCCTTACTAATGCTATCAGAGTAAGGGTGCTGATTACAAGGTAATAGAAAGAGGAATTGGAATAAAAACTATTGATAAGGAACCATATGGGATCGCTCAACGCAAGGATCAGGAAGTAGAGGAAATAGCGATGACCTTTCTGTCTGAACGGCGGAAACAGCCAGGCAATGATCGTAGCGATAAAAATTATTTTGGGTATAATCATTATTTAGCTAACACCAGGGAGGACAGATCGTTCCATACTCCAGGGTGGAATCGTTATTGCTTATAGTAAGAGTCTCCCCACGGAATTCTATAGAATTCACATCCGCGCCGCCTGAATCAATAAGCTCAAGCACTTTTGCTTTTGAAAAGACTTTGAAGACAGTCTCTGCCGAGATGATGAATCCCTCAGGATAAAGAACTTTTCTATTATCTCCGAGAATAATAAGCTTTTCTTCAATAATATTAAACATTAAAAGATTTGAGGTCATCTCTGCAATGCTCAGAAGCTGTTCAGAAGGAAATGATACAGATATTCCTGCCGAACCGAACTCGCGCTCGGCAGTATCGCTGGTAATAATCTCACCTAATGATTGACTTTCTGCCATAATTTATCCTTTTTGTTTTACAAGTTAATTATAAAATTTGTTATTACTCAGAATTTCTTAATCTGATTCCCATCGCGGTCGCGAAATCAATAGAATATCTTATAAGCTCGGGGAGCGAATTGAGTTTTAGTTTTTGCATGATGCTCAACCTGTGACTATCAACGGTTCTTTTTCCGATAAACAATCGCTCAGCAATTTCGCTGCTGGTTAAACCATCACTAATAAGCAGAAGAACTTCTTTTTCTTTTTCGGTCAGCATGGAAGACTGCACAAAGGCCGGCGGTTCTATAAAACTATCATATTTTTTAACTATACCCTGTATCTCGCTTTCGGTAAACCTGGTTCCGAAATAATCCTTTCCGTTCATAACACTTTTAATGGCGGTGACAAGTTCACCCTTCAGGATATTTTTATTTATAAGTCCGTTTCCCCCTGATTTTATTGTATGGTAGATATAATCAGTACCTTCATGCATGGAAAGGAACAGAATTTTAGTTTTTGAGTCATTTTCTCTGATCTCCTTAGCGGCCTCAAGGCCCGTTTTTCCGGGCATTGAAATATCTATGAGCAGAAGATCGGGATTCAGCTGTTTATAAAGACTGAGTAGTTCTTTTCCGTCTGAAGCCTCTCCGATGATTCTTAGCTCCGGTTCATCCTCTATTAGACTGATAACTCCACTCCGGAAAAGAGTATGGTCATCGGCAATCAGAATATTAATTTTATTATCCGCCATTTTATTCTCCCTTTACCGGAATCGATGCCATTATAACGGTACCTTCACCCGGTGTTGAATCTATTTTTAATTCGCCGCCGAAACTTTCGACTCTTTCTTTCATGTTGAGAAGGCCAAAACCATTTAGCCCATCGCCGTTTCCGGTTTCTTTTATGGAAAATCCATTTCCGTTATCCGATACAATCAGTCTGAGATTATTTTTATTTTCCTGTATGATAACATCAAATTCTTTAGCACCCGAATGTTTCATAATATTATTAAGAGTTTCCTGGGCAAGTCTGAATGTAAACAATTCGAGTCTTTTATCGAGTCTTCCGTTGAGATTTTGGATATTCAAAGAACCTTTTATACCGCTCTCTTCTGAGATAAGATGAACAAGCGAAGTAAGCGCGGGACCGAGTCCCAGTTCATCGAGAATTTTGGGTCTGAGATTATAGATAATAGCTTTAAGCTCATTTATCGTATCCTGCAGTATTTTATCCAGATCCGAAATCTCATCATCATCAGATAGGTTAAGTCTTTCCTCTATTTTCTGTATTCTTAATTTAGTAAGAAGCAGCTGCTGTCCTATACTATCGTGCAGTTCAGAAGCTATCCGGTTTCTCTCATCTTCTATCTGCTCCTGGAGATAATTACCCAATTTTTTCAGGCGGTCCTCAAGGATCTTTCTTTTAGTTATATCGCGGAAGTATATTTGTCCTATTCCAAGGTTTGAGTTACCGACAAAAAGAATTGTGTAATTATTATTAAAAACCTGAATTGTGTTTGAGAACTTTTTATCCGATTGAATACCCTTTTGTATTTCACTTTGGGTGAGGAAGGGGAGTATATCCATAATATTTACCGAGGCCGGGTTTACCTTAAACAAATCCTTTGCGGCAAGATTGCTAAGGAGTATTTGTCCCGCTGCATCTATCCTTATTATCGGGTCGGGATCCAGCTCGGCAAACAGGGCCATCAGCCTGCTGCTTTTAAGTTCAATTTCATGTTTTTCATTCTGATGCTTCTTATTCATCGGAAGTATGATGTATCTTGATATAAAATAGACAAGGACGGCGATAAGGATAACGAACAGCAGGGAGAAAAGTATAGGGTTGTTGGGAGAGAGGAAGTATTTTAAATATTCATGCAGTTCTTCCTTCATAATAGGTTAAAGCACCATAATAGAGTTTCTCGCTGAGAGACCGCAGGGTTCTTTCTCTGCGTAGATAGGAAGAATCATTCTTGATGTAGGAATCAATGGCTTCAAATATAATTTCATCAGAAAACCCGGGAAAATATTCCTGAACTTTCTTCTTAAAATAATATTTATCCTGATACTCCTCAATGTTGAAATGATTATCTTCAATTATTGTTTTGATTACGATATGGAAGTTTTTATATGAAATCATTTTTTTTTGATGGAATATAATATAAGGAATAGCTCTGCACATCCGTACAATTACGGATTTTAGGAATTAGTTTGAAATCAGTAAAAAATGGTAATCATACGGATGCGCAAATCACTTATTAGGATTATTTTAGCATCAGAAGTACAATCTGTGGGGTAGGATGGCTTTATAGCTTTATAGTGCTTCAACACACTCTCTCTCAAGCCCCTGCTAGCTGGCAGGGGCATTTTTTATTCGATTTTGGGCAAATTTTTTTAAAAAAATCCGTAATTGTACGGATGCGCTTTAATAATTAAGTAACTAGGTTTGGAGTGTAAGAAGATTATGACCCGAGGGGTAGGACAGTCTTCTACTGAAAAATGAGAGATTCAACTCATTATAACCCCTGCTTAAACGCAGGGGTTATTTTATGAGCATCATTTTTTTGACCGCAGAATAGCTCCCGCTTGTAAGCCTGTAATAATATGCGCCGCTTGGAAGAGATTTTCCGTTAAAATCCACACTATACGTCCCCTTTAAATAAGATTGATCTTCAACCAGGGTTTTTACTTCTTCTCCCAGCGTATTAAAGATCTTAAGGGTTACAGATGCATCAGCTGGAATAGTGAAGGTGATCTTTGTAGTTGGATTAAAAGGATTCGGATAGTTCTGATCCAACCGGAATGCTGTTGGTATGGGTTCTTCTTTAAGACCTGTTACGTGTCCTTTATAAAGGATAACGTGTCCGCCATCGGGGATAACAGAAGTTTCAATAACGGTGTTTGCTCCTGATAAGTATGAGGTTGTGTAGTCATAAAAATTTCCCTGGAATACGGTAACGGTTTCCCAGCCGGCCGGAACTACGATATCCGCGGTTAAGGGATAATTGTATATATCATCTTCAAGGGTATCTGTTACATTTATGGTAATACTTGTATCTGTAACAGCTACGATGTTAAAATTATATGAGTCACGTTCTTTCATATACTTCGTAACATCGCCCATGGGCGCGACCCATAAATCGCCGGAATCTGACGCATCAGACACGTATTGGCAGGCGGAATCGAACCACTGCACAGAGATCGGTTCGTACGAGCCATCAGCGATTGCGGATTGGATAGAGTCAAAGGGTATAACGTCGTGAGTCTGAAGCAGTCCCCACCCACCAGAATTTATACTGCTGTCAACATAATCGTAGAAGTCCTGCAGCTCATCGAGGTCATCTGCTGGAGAGTTGCGCGGCATACTAAAAACAATCACCCTGGAACCTATAGTGTACCAATCCTGACCTGATAGAGTGGAATCAACCGGATCTACAGAGATTGCACGTGCTGATTCATAGAACATACTGGTATAATTAAGAACATCATTATCATATTCGGAATAAGGGTACGCGAAAACAAAGCACTTCTTATCAGGAATTTTACTTTCAATACTTTTCTTTGACTGGTACAGTTCATACTGCAGCGTTCCGGGGCTTGAAGTGTCACCGATTGCCAGATTGCCCAAATGGGGGTGGGTTACGGTATGCGAACCCATTTCCTGACCGTCATTTGACATTTCTAAAAATTCAGGCCATGTGCCGTATCTCCAGTACGGACCGTAAGGATCATCAAGGGGGCCTGTTATTAAGAAGAACGTTCCCCTGAAGTCATACTGCTGAAACATCGGGAAGACATAATCGTACTGTGACTGCATACAATCATCAAATGTGAAGGAGAAAGCTGCAGTTTTGTCATCCTCCCACTTTTTTACATTCACATCACCTTCGGATGAGGGATGAGTTTGGGAATGTGACGGCGGAAAGATCAGTGCAGGTGCTATTACAAATAAAAAAACTAACATTAAAAATAATTTCATAAACATCCGGAATTTTAGAAGCAATAATATAACGTATCCGAGGCAAAATTTAGTGAGTAAAATAATTCTCTGCAAATTTTACAATGTGTATTCCTATCGGGAATATTTGCTTTGGGGGGAGGGGGGCACAAGAATCCAGATATTTATGTGGCTAAAGCCGGTAGGTGATATTTATATTATTGTCCGTCGGTTAAAATCAAACGGCAAAGTCGATTAAAACCAGACGGCAAAGTCGGTTAAAATCAAACGGCAAAGTCGGTTAAAATCAAACGGCAAAGTCGATTAAAACCAGACGGCAAAGTCGGTTAAAATCAAACGGCAAAGTCGATTAAAACCAGACGGCAAAGTCGGCTAAAATCAAACGGCAAAGTCGGTTAAAATCAAACGGCAAAGTCGATTAAAACCAGACGCTAAAGTCGATTAAAACCCAAGGGTAAGTGGGCTAAAACCCGGTGGCAGGCAAAGTCGTCTAAATACCAACGTTAAAGTCGGTTAAAACCACACGGTAAATCGGTTGAAGTCTGACGGGCAAAATCGATAAAACCTGACGGCAATCATTGGTTATGATGCCCATTTTTGTTCTGCTTCATACTATGAAAAAAATTAAAAAAGATAGCGCTATTCCTGTCAACACCACATAGAGTATATCTATTTTTAACAATAATGCAATCAGGGCTGCGGTACCAAGTAATATTTGAACCACGCCCCAATGCAAGGCTAAACCAAACTGAATAGTAACAGTAAACAACAATCCCACAAATGAACTTAACACTCCTATGATAACTTCATTGAATAATTTTTTAGTACGCAGTTTATCAAATACAGGTGTAATGGCGGTAAGAATCAGAAATGAAGGCAGGAACATACTGATTGTTCCGATTACCGCACCAGACCAATCATATAATAAATACCCTATGAAAGTAGCTGTTATTACAATAGGACCGGGAGTCACCTGTCCTAATGCAATCCCATTTAAAAAAGTCTGACTGTTCAATAAATGCCGGACATCTACAATTTCATGGAACATAAGCGGAACAGACGCAAAACCGCCGCCATAAGCAAACAAATCAATTCTAAACATCAGTGTGGAAAAAACAAAAAGCTTTTTATTCATAATGAACAGCACTAAAAGCAATAGTGCATAAACCAGCAGTATTATAAAAATATTCCTGATATATGACCTTGTTTTTTCTTCGCTTGCTGAAACCTGAAGTGAAGAAATATTTTTTGCACCCTGAGTTTTCGAAACATTATTCTTCATTCCGAGCAATATTCCCAAAGCAGCAGACAGTACAATTATTAAGATAGGATTCCACTTTAAACCAAATAATACAATCGAAAAAATTGTTATAAGTATCGACTTCCATTCCTTCAGGGTAACTTTTCCGAAAGAGATTGTTGCGTTGGCTACTATAGCCACAATTATAGCCTGCAGGCAACTGAATACGAATACACTAATCGGATAATGTATTACCGATTCATAAACAGCAGCAATCAGAGTCATTAGCAAAAAAGCAGGGAGTCCGAAGCCGATGTAAGCAACAGCAGCGCCGGATATGCCGCGTTTTTTTAATCCCACATACGCTGCGGCCTGCATCGCAGTAGCGCCGGGGATAATCTGACAAAGAGCTACCCCGTTTCCGAACGTTTCTTTATCGAGCCACTGTTTATCCTCGACAGCCATCTTGCGGATATAAACTATCATAGATGGTCCGCCATAGGCTGTTAGCCCGAGACGTAAAAAGGAAGAAAACAGTTTTAAAATAGAAGGTTGATTTTTTGTCATTAGCATCAATAACTAATTAACAGTATATACCAGGTATATTCCACCAATTATTACCAGAACACCGCAGGTTCGTCTGATCCATTTAATAGTTTTGGATCCTTCCGACCAATTAAGATATTTCTGCACTTTTCCGGTTAATGTACCTGCCCCTACAATTACACTGCAGTGGCCTATACCAAATGCAGCAAGCAGTATGATTGAAAAGATGTAATCTGTTTGAGCAGTATGGAATACTACCCCCAGAACGGGTGCCATATAAGCAAATGTGCAGGGGCCAAGGGCCAGACCAAAAAGCAAACCAAGTATCAGTGCTGCAAATAATCCTTTTATCTTAGTTTGTTTCAAGGCTGCGCTGTTCCAATCGAATTTTATTATATCCAGAAGGTACAGTCCGACGATGAAGAAGATAAGTGCAACAAAGTAATTCCCGAAAGAGCCAAGATCTCCCATTAATCTTCCAAGTGACGCTGTAATAATTCCAATCAGAGCAATAGTGATTAATATGCCGATAGAAAAAACAAGTGAAATGTTAAAAGTTCTTTTTACCGTAAGTTTACCCTGTGAACTAATGAAGCCCACTATCAGAGGAATACTGGAAAGATGACAAGGTGAAAGCAAAATGCTCAGTACACCCCAGCCGAGGGAGGCAAGCACAGCAGCCCAGGCCGCGCCCATCATAGCCTCGTATAAAGCGGTAAAAATCCCTTCAAACATTATTAACCTTTCTGATCCTTTGGAGTTAATCCTTTAGTTTTAAGCAGTTTATCAATCTCTGCTTCAGGATAGAAGCCTTCATGGCGGAAAAACTCCTTACCGTTTTCATCTAAAAATACCTGTGTTGGAATCAGTTTAATTCCATACTTCTGTGCATACTTTTTCTGATTTTCTTTCCAGACATCATAGAAAATCACCTGTACCTGGTTTTCATATTTTGCTTCAATAGCTTTCATTACCGGCTGCATCTGTTTGCAGGGGATGCAATTGACCGAACCCAGCTCTACAAATGTAACTTTAGGTTTTACTTCTTTTGATTGAGAATAAAAAAGTGCAGGAAGGAGCAGCATAATAAAAATTATATACTTCTTCATTTTCAATTTCCTTTCAGCCAGTTCAATATTTGATCATCTTTCGGAATGTTTCCGAAGCTTTTTACCTGTTCATTAATTACCAAGCCGGGGGTCATCATAATTCCATAATTTACTATTTCCTGAATATCAGTCACTTTTTCAACAACTGCATCAATATTATTTGCAGTGACGAGGTCTCTGACTTTTGTTTCCAGGTTCTGACATTTTTTGCAGCCCGAACCAAGTACTTTAACTGTAATCATTTCTCCACCTTATAATATTTTAAGTGTATCGTTTAATTTTTCTGACATTTTTTCATCATATTCAATGAGTGACAGCAGCTTATTACTGCTGTCGAAAACCAGCACGGAGGGTGCAAAGTAAGTTTCGTATTTTATCTGAAGATCGTTATTCCAGTAAGAATCTACTATCAGAAATGAATACGCATCATTTTCGCTTTTTAATGATAATATTTCTATAAGTTGCTTTCTGCACATCTCCATTGTGCAGTGGCAGGATATCGATGTGGTGAAAAGCAGAATTTTTGTTTTTGATGAATTGAAAAAATTCTGCTTGTTGTAAGAATAAATGGTCCTTTGAAGATGAAGGTACCAGTCGATGAACAGCACAAGTGATGAATCGGCATCTATATCTGCACGGTCATTATCATATTCGAGTAAGTGGGTCGCGAGACTATCGAAAGATGATCCCCCGCCTTCTCCCCGAACTAATAAATTTTTCAACTCACTAAATTCCGTTTCCGGAAGGATTTTATCCTGTGCAAGTGAAAGAAGAACTGAGGCGGCTTTATCATTTATTTCACCGGCAGCCTGCGGAAAGATCGGAAGGGCAATAAAAAGTGACAATAGTAAACTAAATGAGTAACTGTGTTTCATAAATCTCCCCAATAATTAATTTGGCTGAATTAACCGGAACTTTCTTTATAATACCTTTCGACGAATGTATTCAGCATACCATTAGTAGACCAGGTTGAACAAATAACCGACTATAATTATTCCTGCTGCAACAATACCTATAAATGCAAAGATCAAAGGCAGCTTTAATACTTTTTTTAGAATAATAGCTTCCGGAAATGACAGGCCAATAACCGACATCATAAATGCAAGCACGGTACCGAGCGATGCGCCTTTTTCAAGTAATGCCTGAACAATCGGAATTATTCCCGCTGCGTTCGAATACATCGGGACACCCAGCATAACAGCAATCGGTACCGACCACCAGGCGCTTTTACCCATTAAACCGGCCATAAAGTTTTCCGGTACGTAGCCGTGAATGCCTGCTCCTACGGCAATACCGATGATAATGTATATCCAGACCTTTCCTACTATTTCTTTAACAGCATCAGCACCGGAAGAAATTCTTTCAGAAAATGACGGCTTTTGTTCTTCCGAATTTATGTGACCGGCTTTTATTTTATAAACCCAGTCTTCAACAAATCTTTCTAATTTAAGTTTCCCGATTATGTAACCCGAAATCATTGCAATGACTAAACCGGTTGACATATACAGAACTGCGGTCTTCCATCCGAATAAACCGAACAGGAGAACTACTGCAACTTCATTTATCATCGGGGCGGCTATAAGGAATGAAAAAGTTACTCCCAGAGGTACACCGCTTTCTACAAATCCGAGGAATAAAGGAATTGCCGAGCACGAACAAAACGGTGTAACAACACCAAGAAAGCTTGCTGAAACATTTCCTGCAAATAATTTTTTACCGCCAAGCATTTTGCGTGTCCGTTCGGGAGAAAAATACGTCCTGATTATTCCCACTACAAAAACAATTAATATTAAAAGAAGTAAAACCTTCGGTACTTCGAAAATAAAAAAGCTGATTGCACTGGTTAAATGGGAATCTTTTGGAAGATTAATTAAATCGAATATTATCAAATCGGTGAGGTTCTGCAGATTTAAATAAAGAAGCAGCCATACAGGCAGAAGCAAAAAAGGGATTATGACTTTGCTATTATCATTTCTAATTGATTTAATTTCTATAAATGAATTCATTTGAAACTTCCTCCTAGGGACAAACATCAGGAGATTTAACCGTCCCCACTTCAACTACCTTGAAATATTTTTTCTGAAACCATAATGCGACGCTTACAAGACTTATTAACACAGGCACTTCCACAAGGGGACCAATAACGGCGGCAAAGGCTTCTCCTGAATTTATTCCGAATACTGCTACCGCAACTGCTATTGCAAGCTCAAAGTTATTGCTTGCCGCGGTAAATGACAGTGTAGCTGTTTTCGAATAATCGGCCCCGATTTTCCTTCCCATATAAAACGAAACGAAGAACATTATAACAAAATAGAAAACCAGCGGTATTGCTATTCTTATAACATCAAGCGGTATTTTTACAATATATTCACCTTTAAGCGAGAACATTACAATTATTGTGAATAATAGGGCAATGAGCGTAATGGGCGAAATCTTCGGAATGAATTTTTGTTCATACCATTGTTTACTTTTCAGTTTAAGCAGCGTAAACCTGGTAATGATTCCGGCGACAAACGGAATTCCGAGATAAATAAAAACGCTTTCGGCAATCTGTCCTATTGTGATATCAACCTGGAATGTTTTTAATCCCATTGCTGATGGAAGCACTGTAAGAAACACATAAGCATATACCGAGAAAAATAAAACCTGGAAGATTGAGTTAAAAGCTACCAGTCCTGCAGCATATTCTGTATCTCCTTTTGCAAGCTCATTCCACACAATAACCATCGCTATACACCTGGCAAGGCCTATCATAATTAATCCCGCCATGTATTCCGGGTAACCCCGCAGGAAAATTATTGCAAGTGCAAACATTAAAACAGGACCAATTATCCAGTTCTGGATCAGTGAAAGAGAAAGTACTTTCACATTTCTGAAAACATCACCAAGCTCTTCATATTTTACTTTTGCCAGGGGAGGGTACATCATCAAAATCAATCCGATCGCGATGGGAATGTTTGTCGTACCCGATTGAAATGTATTCCAGAAACCCACTATTCCGGGAAAGAGATATCCCGAAAAAACTCCGATAAACATTGCAAGAAATATCCACAATGTTAAATACCTGTCAAGGAAGGACAATTTTTTAGTAACCTCAGGCATAATAATTTTCTTCCGCCTCAGTTAGAAGTTCAGTCCCGATTACTTTACCCAATCTCGTCAGCCTTAATCGTTTCATTATAAAATTTATAAAACTCATTTTTGATTTGATCCCTTACTCTTCTGAATGTTGAAAGAATCTCCTGTTCCGTCCCCTGTGCATCAGCCGGGTCCTCAAATCCTATGTGTAATTGTGCTCCAACCTTCCCGAAAAAAACAGGACAGGTTTCTTTTGCGTTATCACAAACCGTAACCACATAATCAAAAGATTCATTCAGGAGTTGGTCAACATTCGAAGGACGGTTTTTACTTATATCTGTTCCTTCTTCCTGCATAACCTGGATTGCTTTCGGATGAACCCGGTCCGACGGGTTTGTGCCTGCAGAATGAACTTCTAATTCTGAATCAAAAGATTTCAGAAAACCTTCCGCCATCTGGCTGCGGCAAGAATTGCCTGTACATAATATGAGTATCTTTTTCTTCATGCTTATTCTCTCTCTTGTTTCCAATTAGATGCTTCGCTAATTGACGAACTATACCCTAAAAATTTTTTAACGGCTGCAAACTTCATAACGATTTACATTCTGAACTTTTTGTTTATCGCTGAGAATAGTCTGATCATCGGCAATCCAGAAGTCCAGGGTGGTGAGAATCGATGAGACCCTATCATCGGATGAATGCGGGTTTATTTTATAATTAACCCATTTCCCGTCCTTTTCCTCAATAATAAAACCAGTATCCCTCAGAATACTTAAATGCTTCGATACCGTAGAGGTTGCCAGCTGAAGAACTTCTGTAATTTCGCAGACACACAAAGGTTTTGACTGCAGCATCTTAAGGATCCGCAGCCTGTTTGAATCTGAAAGAGCCTTGAACAACCTTGTTTTTTCCATAACCGTAAGTCTTATTTCGTTAACTAACGAAATATATATCTATAACAAACGGGATGCAAATCAAAATTTGCATCCCCGGTTAATTATCAGCTTTTATAACCGGTAACTGTAATACTAAAAACGCCCTGAAGGTTTGCCTTATATTCTTTGATCCCATCTGCTGAAAGATATTCTTTTAGTAATTCCTCAGGAAGATCTATTTTTTTTGTTTTTTTGATTTCAATATCGTTAAATCCGGCTTCTTTAATTATTTGCAGATATTCATCCTGCTTCGATGCGCCGGAAACACAGCCGGCATACATTTCTGCAGACCTCTGTAGTTCTTCAGTCATCTCGCCCTGGATTACGATATCAGAGACACAAAAATGTCCTTCTTTCTTCAGTATTCTGAAAATTTCGGAAAATGCCTTCCGTTTATCGGGGACAAGATTAAGGACACAGTTGCTTACAACAACATCAGCAATATCATTTTTAAATGGCATCTGTTCAATATCTCCTAAATGAAACTCGACATTCTGAAAGCCTAACTTTATTTTATTAGAATTAGCTTTTTCAATCATCTCTTCCGTCATATCGAGTCCAATTACCCTACCCTCATCGCCTGTAATTGCTCTGGCAACGAATACGTCATTACCGGCGCCGCTGCCCAGATCAACAACCGTGTCTCCCTTTTTTATCCCGGCAAACTCAGTCGGCAACCCGCAGCCAAGTCCAAGATCCGCTTCCGGAATGTAGCCCTCAATATTCTCATATCCCTCTTTCATCACCGTATAGCCAGAAACGTCAATTTCTGTCGTCCCGCAGCAGGTGGGTCCGCAGCAGCCCGAACCCCGGGGAGCTTTAGCAATATCGCTGTATTTATCTTTAACTACCTTCTTCAAATCATCTGCAGTTTTCATATTAAATTTCCTTTTTAATGTTGTGTTTTTTCTTGTTTTTATCACTGCAGCAATTTGAGCCGCAGCAGCTTGAATTATTTTTGATATTTAAACTTTCGGCTATTTTAGCAAGGGATTCCTGTTTTATTGTTATTGGTTTTTGCATCTTTAATTCCTATTAAATATTTAACAGCAGCCTATTTTGGTGAACATTTTATCAAGGGCAGTTTTAGCTTTCAATAGATTTTTGTCATTAATACAGTAGCAGATCCGGATACCATCGATTTCACCCTTTATCAGGCCGACGCGTTTTAATTCCTTCAGATGCTGGGAAACAGTTGCCTGGGCCAGTGGCAGCAGGTCTACAATACTCCCAACCATGCAGGAATCCATATTCTTCAGAATTTTTAATATTCTTATCCTTGCAGGATGCGACAGTGCTTTGGCAACCTCTGAAAGCCAGATGTCTTCCTGTGTAAACTCTTCTTTTTTTGAAAATGCCATCTTATTTCTCCAAACGTATATCGTAAATATACGATACAGTATCGGATTTGTCAAGGCCCTAAAACATAATCAGAGGAAAAATTGCCAGGTAAATGGCAGAGGTTTCATGTGTTACAAATGTCTATTCCCGTCCGGGAATATTTGTTCTGAGTGATAGGGCGGTGTTACAATTTATGTGGCTAAAGCCGGGGTATGTCTTACGCATATTAGTATCCGTCGGTTAAAACCAGACGGCAATCGTCGGTTGGAAAGCGGATCAGGTGGTAAGAAGATTTATATAGCTAAAGCCGGGGTATGTCTTACGCATATTAGTATCCGTCGGTTAAAACCAGACGGCAATCGTCGGTTGGAAAGCGGATCAGGTGGTAAGAAGATTTATATGGCTAAAGCCGGGGTATGTCTTACGCATACTATTATCCGTCGGTTAAAACCAGACGGCAATCGTCGGTTGGAAAGCGGCAGGGCGGATCTCTAATTTTTATTTATCTTTCGGATAGTCATAATATGAAAAAATAAATTTTTTATTATAAGATGAAAATCATATTACTATTCTTCATTGCCTCCGTGATGATCAGGGCACAGGAATCCATCGCAATTACCTTCAAAATTCAAGCAAATAATTTACCCGATACAGAAAAGGTCTACATCTCAGGCAACCAGCCTGAATTAGGTAACTGGAGTCCCGGTACAGTTTCTTTAACTAATACATCCGGCAACATCCGGGAAAGAACGTTTTTATTTAAGGCCGGAGAGGATATCGAGTTTAAAATAACCCGCGGCAGCTGGGACAACGAAGCCGTAAACAGCGACGGCAGTGTTCCCCCAAATATAAAGCTGATAGTATTTTCAGACACCACGATAAATTTAACCGTCAATGCCTGGAAAGATGAGTTCATACATAAGTTAAAGGGACAGGTAACAGGACATCTCGATTATATCAGAAATGTGGAAGCTGAGGGCCTTCTTCCGCGCGATATAGTAATCTGGCTTCCGCCCGGATATGATGAAGACACAACTAAACGGTACCCGGTTCTTTATATGCAGGATGGTCAGAATCTTTTCGACCCTTCAACATCAGCTTTCGGAGTAGACTGGCAGCTGGATGAGACAGCGGACAGTCTCATAAGAAAGGGAAGGATGGAACCCATAATTATCGCAGGAATTTCAAATACGAAGCGGCGAAACTCTGAGTACGCAGAAAACGATACAGGTTATGCCTATATGAGGTTCGTTATTGAAAAGGTGAAACCCTTAATGGACTCTTCGTACCGTACCATACCGGATCGCGCCAGTACTGCCGTCGGGGGGTCATCTCTTGGCGGTCTTATTTCATTCATGCTTGCCTGGAATTATCCCGAAGTTTTCTCTATGGCGATGTGTGTTTCTCCGGCTCTCAATGTTTACGATTTTAATTATGTTGACAATGTGAAAGATTATAGCGGTCCTCGAAAAAACATAAAGTTTTATTTTGATTGCGGAATGAATTCACTCGACTCGCTGCTGGTTCCCGGTGTAACAGAGATGGTACAGACGCTTGAGATCAGGGGATATGAAGAAGGTAAGGACATTATGTGGTACAAGGATGAGAATGGAGAGCATAATGAAAGTTCATGGGCAGCGAGAGCATGGCGGCCGTTGTTGTTTTTCTTTAGCAGACGATAATGCGAAGGCCACCAATTGCCTTCGGGTGATACCGGATGACGTAAAGATTGTCACGCTGTGCTCGCAATGAGGGATGGTGTTATGGTTTCTCGAAGTGCTGATAGTCCTTACTATTTTTCCATTCTCCGCCCCATTCCCATCCCAGTTTTTTAAACTCATTTACGAGGAATGAATTGTTAGTTATTGTGCCGGGTCTCGAGGGATCGTACACAGAACCCTCAGGCTGATGAAGGTCCCTTCTTATATAAGGGTTCAGCAGGGGATTGATATCTATCGCTTTTCCGTACGAATGATTTGACAACCTTTTTGTTTTGGCAATGAACCTGTAGTTGAAGCCCGATGTGTTATTATCTGCCATTGACTTCTCATCGTCCCAATCGTAATATACGATAGGGATAACCTTTGCTACCGGAAATTTTTCTTTTCTAATCACCCTGAAAATCTTTTCTATGTCGCTTCTCAAATCTTTAGAGATTACCAGCTGTCCCCGGTGCAGCTTGCTATCGAACGAAAAATACTGAACATCAATAAGTACAAGATCCTTTTTTATTTCAGATGGTATGTTAATTCCTTTTAGTGCATCCTCAAGACTGCAATCCGAATCTACAATTACTTTACCAGAGGTACTGTCGTCCATTTCAGGCCTTTCTATACTAAATTTATATACAGTAGCCTCTGCGGCCCTGTTCAAAATAAAACCGGCTATACAAATAATTAATATGATCCGTATCAAGTAAATCTGCTTCAATTTTATGATTTAGAGGTATAAATAAATATATTTATGAGTTAAAATAAAGGAATTAAAATGAAGAAAGTACTTGCATTAGCTTTTTTTGCGGTAACGCTGTTATATGTTTCGGGCTGTTCCAACAACGCAAATGTTGTAACAAAAGATAACGGACTTAAGTACACTGACGACACGGTTGGTACAGGCAAAGAAGCTAAGATTGGAGATCTTGTGTCGATTGAATTCAGCGCATGGGTTATTAAGGATTCAACAGAGAACCCGTTTAAAGACTGGACAAATGACTCAAGCAAAGCCAAGCAATCGATTGGTTCAACTGCAAAAATGGGTAAACCATATAAATTCTTATTAAAGGAAGACAGCTTCATCAAAGGTTCTGCTGAAGGAATCGCCGGGATGAAGGTGGGCGGAACAAGAACGATAATAATTCCGTCTGATCTGGCATATGGAAAAAATGGTGTTGGACCTATTCCTCCGAATACTGATCTGAAGGCTGTTATCACCCTGATGGATGCCAAGGAGCCTGTGGTTGCTAATATATGGGATGTGGATACTACAAAATATAAAACTACAAAAGATGGTTTGAAGTATGAAATAATCGAAGAGGGAACAGGTGCCCAACCGGATTCAGGCGACATTGTAACAGTTGACTATTCCGGCTACCTTGCAAAGGATAGTACCAAGTTCGATAGTTCTGTGGAAAGAGATGAACCGTTCACATTTAAGCTCGGTGCTCACATGGTTATTCCAGGCTGGGACGAAGGGATTGCCCTGATGAAAAAGGGAGGCAAGGCAAGATTCGTAATTCCACCGTCGCTTGGTTACGGAAACAGACCTAACCGCGTTATACCCCCGAATTCAACTTTGATTTTTGATGTGCATCTGGTAGAGGTTAAGAAAGAGTAGGATGGATTACTATAGATAATATTTAATCAGGGAGACTGCCTGCGAATAGTAGCCTCTGCCGAATAGATTAAGGTGATTCAGCACGTGGTAAAGTTTGTATACGTTCTCCCTGTATTCCCATCCCTCTTTTAAGGGATAGCTTTCGTTATATGAGGCATAAAATTCTTCAGGGTATCCCCCGAAAAGTTTTGTCATCCCCAGGTCTGCTTCACGATGGCCGTAATAAACTGCAGGATCAATAATACATGGATTACCTTCATCGTCAACCATATAATTTCCGCTCCATAGATCGCCATGAAGGAGCGAGGGTTCTTCCTCCGATCCTTTAAGTATTTCCCCGATTTTATTTTCAAGCCGGCCAAAGTTTTTGGTCAGTTCTTCCGTAGCATAGCCATTCTTCTCACAAAGCATCAACTGAAGGAGTAATCTTTTATTGAAATAGAATTCTGTCCAGTCATTATCTTCTCTTCCTTCGGTCATATTCTTTTGAGGTGTGGAACCAATATAATTGTCTTCGTAGAATCCAAAAGCCGAACCTTTATACCTGTGAAGATCAGCGAACTGCTTTCCGAATATACGGAAGAAGGAAGAGGATTTTCTTCCGCTTGCGATAAATTCGGTTACAATATAATTTTCAGAAAATATTTTCAAACCCGGAACTCTTATGGCATCCGGTTTCTGCAGCTCATTTAAACCGTGGGCTTCCTTCTCAAACATATCGGGAGGGGAGTTACTGTTAATTTTCAGCAGGAAGTTTTCGCCTGATTCCATTACGATTTTGTAAGCGTTGCTTATGCAGCCTCCTGAAAGGTTTCTGGTGTCCTCTATCCGTGAGTCCAGTTTCTTTTCAATATCCTTTTTTATCTTCTCGGGCAAGCTCATCTTTCAGCCTTTTTAACAAACCCCGGCATGCGTCAACAAGAATATCAATTACCTTTTCAAATCCCTCTGGTCCGCCTAAATAGGGATCGGGAACTTCATCCGCCTTAATTAACCTGCTGAACTCAACCATCCGGTGGATCTTATTAGTATATTCTTTTCTTCTATCCAGACTTGAAATCTCCTTATAATTATCGTCATCCATTGTGATTATATAATCGTATTTTTCAAAATCACTTTTGGGGTCGAACTGACGGGCCTTGCTTTTCAAGAAATAACCCCGACTGGCGGCATGTGATCTCATACGGGGATCGGGACTCTCGCCGGCGTGGTAGCCTATAGTACCGGCCGAGTCGATTTCTATCCTGTCGGACAACTTTTCTTTTTCCACCATAGTTTTTAGTATTCCCTCGGCAGCGGGAGAGCGGCAGATATTCCCCATACAAACAAAGAGTATCCTGATTGTTTCCAGCATTTGAATTCCTCTTTCAGGTGTAATAAACAAGAAAACAAATATAAGTATTTACCCGCAAACCATCAGTTATTTTCCAGGTCACGACTGCTGGAAGAGATGCTTGCTTAAAGATTAATATTTTTTTATTCTTAAGCATTGTTTACAGAAATTAAATTTTTAACTAAGAAGAATAAGGTTTTTAATAACTCTTAAAGGATGAACTATGGCTTATATCATCACCAAATTATGTCTTAATTGTAAAGATGTTGCATGCACTCAGGTATGCCCGGTGGACTGCATCTATGAGTACACCGGCGATGATCCGACAATTCCTAAGGAGATGCTGCTGATTGATCCCGATGAATGTATTGACTGTAATGCGTGTGTTCCCGAATGTCCCTGGGAAGCTATCTTCGAAGAGGAAATGGTTCCCGATATTTTTAATGCAGATATAGAACTGAACGCCAGGATAGTAGATAAACCAAGAGTAGTGCCTCAACGCGAAGAGGGCAAGCCGCTCCCGACGCCCGAGGAAATAGAGGCGAACAAGAAAAAATGGGGATACACCGGGTAATCATCCAATTGTTTAATTAGTCCGGCTTTTTTATTTTTTAAGCGCAGATTATAATGTCTATTCAATTATACCTGCTGTACTGCTTTTTGTACAATATATTCCGTTTCAATTTGAATAATTGATATTTGCGCACATTTCTCAAATGGCATTCTGTTTGCTTTTTGGGGGAGACTCATAAATCTGAGGAAAAGATGAAAAAGTTACTGGTTATACTCTTCGCACTTGCAGTGCCTGGCATTTATGCGCAGGTGAATACAGCAGCCGTTAAGCTCGGTATATTTTCTCCCTCTTCTGCCGGCGGCGGTTTTATCATCGGATATGAAGGTTCACATTATGTTGATAAAAATTTCAGTTTCGGTTGGAGTTTCGACTGGTATCATAAGAACTATGTAGATAAATCTCTTATAAATGATCTGAACCAGCAGGACCCCAACCCTATAGGCGGCGGCCAGATAAATGAACTCAGGGCGAAAACAAATCTCCACGATTTCCCGTTGATGATCCATCTTACAGGTAAGACACTTGTGGCTCCGTATACGCAGGCTTACCTTACGGCTGGAATTGGTGCGGAAGTTCTGCTTATAAATTATAACGACTATGTGGATCCTTCACAGGATGAATTCCATACAGCTTTTGATCTTAACTGGAGAGTGGGCATCGGCGGTATCTATGAAATGAGTAAACAGGCGGATGTATTCGCAGAACTCACTTATCATTCATCGGCACCCAGCTGGACGTACGAGACTCAGGATGCAGTTGGAATGAAGAGAACTTTTGAGAGAGTCTTTGATATGAGCGGAGTGATGTTCAGGGTAGGCTTCAGATTTTACTATTAGATCAATGAATAATTTATAATGGACAATGGAACAACCTCTCGACCTGGTTGTCCTGCGTCGTATAAGGTCTTACCATTTTTCTCACACTGTTTAATTATTCAACGGCGAAATTTTGCGAATTTTCGCACTCTTTTTCCGGACCAACTACGGTACAACTACGGTACAACTACGAGAATCTAACTGGAACCCACCAGGTATGACAAAAACGTCATACTTGTTGAAAAATTATATACTGAACCTGTTCAGTAACTTACCTTAGACTAAGTCAGAGGTCAACTCATTCCCCGATTATTGTGACCACAATTTTTCTACTGCCGCCCCGGTTTCTATGCTCGCACAAATAGACTCCCTGCCAGGTTCCGAGATTAAAGTCGCCGTTCTTCACAGGAACCGAAACGCTGCTTCCCAGGATTACACTCTTAATATGAGCCGGCATATCATCGGAGCCTTCGGCATTATGCTCGTAATAAGGAGCATTCTCAGGAACCATTTTGTTGAAATGCTTTTCCATATCGCTTCTAACCGTGGGGTCGGCATTTTCATTCAAGGTCAGTGAAGCAGAGGTATGTTTGATGAATATATGAGCAATCCCAGTTTTTATATCCTTAATTTCATCAACCTGGTTCAGTATCTCATCGGTGATCAGGTGAAATCCTCTCCCTCTTGATTTAACGCTGAATTCTTTTTGTATGCGTTTCATAAAGCAATTAACGATGGATAATTAACAATGAATAATTAACAATTAAAAGTTAACGAATTATTAATCTAATTGAGATGATATGAGGAGGCAGTACCTGCCGGATCAGCTTTTCTAAACGCTGAAGGCTTATCCCAAAATACGGCCATACATCCCAAAATATTTAAAAATGGTTAGAATAAGTTCAAAGTTTCTATTAACTTTGATGCGGTTTTAACTTAACTACATAAATCTCAGACTTGAATCCTCAAATACAATCCATATCTACTAACAAAATTTTAGTTGGCAACATGAAAAAAAATGTAATCTTTGCATTCATTGCAGTCCTGCTCGTATTTTCTGTAAATATTAAACCACAAGATAAATCCGAACCCGATTCTTTGAAAAAAATCCCTATGAGTGGATTATCCTTCAGAAGCATTGGTCCTGCTATTACAGGCGGCAGGGTAGTGGCCCTTGCCGTAAATCCATCCAATCATAGTGAATACTACGTTGGTTCGGGACACGGTTCACTATGGAAAACAACCAATAGCGGAGTAACTTTTTCACCTGCTTTTGATAACCAGGATTCATACGCCATCGGTGCCATTGCCATTGATCCGGCGAACCCCAATGTTGTCTGGGTTGGAACGGGTGAGAATAACAATCAGAATAATGTTATTTACGGCGACGGTGTATATAAGAGCGAAGACGGCGGTAAGAGCTGGACGAATACAGGACTTAAAGAATCCAGGCAGATCGGCGGAATTGTGGTTGATCCGAACGATGGTAACATAGTTTATGTTGCAGCATATGGTCCATCAAGAGTTTCGGGCGGTGACCGCGGGATCTTCAAAACAACCGATGGCGGAAAAACCTGGAGCAATGTATTGTTCGTGAGCAAATATACCGGTGCATTTGAGATTCATATGGATCCCAGATACTCGAATATACTATATGCTTCTATGCACCAAAGGATGAGAAATTTGTATACTGGCGTTTACGGCGGTCCTGAGAGCGCGATATACCGCAGTACAGACAGCGGAGCTACCTGGGATAAAATGAAAAAGGGATTGCCCGGTGCGGATATGGGAAGGATAGGTCTCGCGATTTCACCCGTTAATCCGGATGTATTGTACGCGATAATTGAAGCTGCCGAAAAAGACGGTGGAGTATATAAAAGTACCGACCGCGGCGTAAGCTGGTCAAAGCAGAGCAGCTATGTTTCATCATATGCTTTTTACTTCCAGAAATTATTCTGCGACACTAAAAATGTTGACCGCGTATACAGTATGGATGTCTTTCTGCAGGTTACCAATGACGGCGGAAAGAACTGGGATAACCTTGGCGAAGATAAAAAGCACGTTGATAACCACGTCCTCTGGATCGATCCTGACAATAATGAACATTTAATTGCGGGATGCGACGGCGGTGTTTATGAAACATACGATCAGGGAAAGAACTGGAATTTCAAATCGAATATTCCGATTGCTGAAATCTATAAGGTAACAACCGATAACGATGCTCCTTTCTATAATGTTTTTGCGGGTTCGCAGGATAACAGCAGTTTCGGAGGACCTTCTCGAACCATTAATACAGGTGGTATAACTAACCAGGATTGGTACTATACATGCTCGGGCGACGGGTTTCAGACCCAGGTCGACTGGAAGAATCCGAATATAATTTATGCCGAATCTCAGAACGGCGGACTTGTAAGGTTCGATAAAAAGAGCGGAGAGCGTTTATACATTAAACCTTATGATTTTGCAGATACAGCTTACAGGTTTGACTGGGATGCAGCACTTCTCATTTCAAAGTATGATAACAAGCGATTGTATTTTGGCGGCAATAAGTTGTTCAGAACAGATGACCAGGGAAGCACCTGGAAAATCATAAGTCCTGATCTTACCCGCGGCATACCGCAGGAAATGGGTAAGCTGATGGATAGAAGCTGGAGCATTGATGACCTTTCAAGAAAAGGTTCAATGGCTCAGCTATCGGCAATTGCTGAATCCCCCCTAGATGAAAATTACCTCTTCACAGGTTCAGGAGACGGTTTAATACATTATACAAGCGATGGCGGAACAACCTGGCATGAAGGTTCCACACCCGGCCTTCCGGAATATTCAAGGATAGATGACATAGCGCCCTCGCATTTTGATAAGAACATCGCCTACGCTGCCTGTGAAAACTTCGTTGCCGGTGATTTTCAACCGTATCTGTATAAGACAGCCGACGGTGGAAAAACCTGGTCACTGTTCAACAGCAACCTTCATAAATATGGAAGCACGTTCACCATCTCCGAAGATAATGTGGATAAGAACCTGCTGTTCTTAGGAACACAGTTCGGTGTTTTCTTCACAGTCGACGGAGGGAATGAATGGATTCCTTTGAAGAACGGTCTTCCAACAGAAATGGTGATGGATCTTACCATCCAGAGAAGAGAAAATGATCTTGTCGTTTCCACCTTCGGGAGAGGAATTTATATTCTCGATGATTTTTCACCACTAAGATATATGTCGAAAGACAATCTGAAAAAAGACGCCTTCCTTTTCCCTGTTAAAGATGCGCTGATGTATATTGAAGCCCAGCCATTTGCTTTCCCGGGCGTCGGTTTTATGGGCGCAAGTTTTTACGCTGCACCCAATCCTGATTTCGGAGCGGTTTTTACTTATTACCTGAAAGATGAAATTAAATCTCTTAAAGATATAAGAAGGGATGAAGAAAAAGAAAAGCAGAAGAAAAATGAAGATATCAAGTATCCGACATACCAGACTCTGTTTAACGAAAAAGAAGAACATGATGCTTATCTTCTATTTACAATCACGGATCAGCAGGGTAATGTGATACGCAAAATCAAGACTGATCCTAAAAAAGGAGTTAACCGCTTAACATGGGACTTCAGGTACAATCCATTTACTCCCGTTTCTTTGAAACCATTTGACAGTTCAGTTCCATGGAATGAACCGGACAGAGGCTATATGGTTGTACCAGGCACATATAAAGTGTCCCTTTCAAAATTCCAGAACGGGAAGTTTACCGAACTTGTTCCACCTCAGGAATTCGTATGTAAATCGTTAAACAATACATCACTTCCCGCAGAAGATAAACAGTCGCTCGATACTTTCAACAGGAAGGTCGCCGAACTTACCCGCGCGATTTCAGGAACTGACGCATACAGGAAATCACTTGACGATAAAATAAAATACTTTAAGAAAGCTGTTATAGAAGGATCTGATGTTCCCGAGGAAACGTATAACACCGTACTAAAGATTGAAAAAGAACTTGGTGACTTTAACCGTAAACTGAACGGCGACCCCCTGAGGGCAAGATATGAGGGCGGTTCACCCACTTCTGTTAAGGATAGAATTGACCTGGTTACCGGTGCGCTATGGACAACCACTTCCGCTCCAACTGATACATATATTAAATCATACGATGCCGCAGCAAGTCAGTTTGACGGATTGCTGGCAGACTTAAAATCTATTGACAGTGAGGTTAAATCTCTCGAATCCACCCTCGAGAAATACGGCGCTCCCTACACCCCCGGCCGTTTCCCCGAGTGGAGAAAGTAGAGGATTGGATGGATGATGCAGTGTTCCTGCGTGAAGAGAGATAGTAAGAAGATGGTTTAGTGTTATGAAGAAAAAAGGCAGTCCTGCAGATAGCGGGCTGCCTTTTTTTATACGTTGAAGTTATAAGCCGCCAATTTCATTCGGATGTATCAATAAGGAAATAAGTTTAATATTTAACTTGTTTTATGAGAAAAATTAACTAAATTCCTGCATCATCCTGATGCAAGATATTTTCTGAGTTCTGTGTGAATTCCTGCTATGAAAACGGGCTGGACTCACAGGAAAAATTCTATCCTTTATCCTGTTGAAAATAAAAAGGTAACAGTAAAATTTATGACAGGTTCAACTATACTTCACTATAAAATCACCGAGAAACTGGGCGAGGGGGGAATGGGTGTGGTATATAAGGCAGTTGATACTGAACTTGATAGAACGGTTGCTCTGAAGTTCTTACCCCGTCATATTGCTGCTAACCAGGAAAGTATTGACAGGTTTAAAACCGAGGCGAAGGCTGCCGCTGCCCTGAACCATCCGAATATCACAACAATTTATTCCATTGCTAAAAATGAGGAAAGAGATGGGGAATCCCAATTATTCCTGGTTATGGAATTTATTGACGGTATCGAATTAAAGGAAAAGATCAACATAAAAAAGATCCCATACGAAGAAGCGGTTGATATTTCGATAAAAATATGCAGGGGACTTGAAGCAGCTCATAACAAAGGAATAGTACATCGTGATATTAAATCATCTAATATCATGATTACTCATGACGGTGCGGTTAAGATTATGGATTTTGGATTGGCCAAACTGGGGAATGCCGGAAACCTCACCAGAATGGGAACCACGCTTGGTACAATTTCTTATATGTCGCCCGAACAAACGGCGGGTGAGAATGTTGATCAGCAAACAGATATCTGGTCACTTGGCGTTGTGATGTATGAATTGTTTACCGGCAATCTTCCTTTCAGAGGAGATTACGACCAGGCGGTAGTATATTCAATATTGAACGAAAACCCGCGCAGGCTTAAATTTTATGATGAAAGTATTCCTGAACCGGTTGAGGCCATCATCTTTAAGGCCCTGGCAAAAAATAAAGAAGAAAGATACTCATCGGTAACGGAACTACTGAATGACCTGGAATTGCTGAGGGAAGTATCGGGAAAGTCATCCATACCGACATCGCGTCATTTTTCATTTATTACGGGCACTCCACCTGTTAAAAAAGCTAATTTGCTGAAATCTCCCTGGTTAAGATGGGGTGCAGTGGCTATATTGCTCATAGCAACAGCCTTATTGTTATATGATTATATATCCCGTTCCGATGTTTCCCCGGGGATAAGCGGCAATCTTATTCCTGCAGAAAAACATATTGCTGTCCTACCATTCAACATTATCGGTGGTACCGAAAATAAGTCGCTGGCAGACGGATTAAGCGAAATAATAACGAGCAAACTTTCCCAGCTTGAACAGTACAAAGAAAAATTATGGATCGTTCCGGTGAGTGAAATGCAGAAGAGTAATGTTACGACTCCCGAAGATGCTTTTAATGCCTTCGGTATTAACCTGGCTGTTACGGGCAGTTTGCAGAGGATAAAAAACAAGTGGCAGCTGATACTAAACCTGGTTGACCCCGCACAAAAAAGACAAATAAGTTCGAGGGTGATTGACGAACCGTTGACGGAAATTTCAACAATACAGGATGAAGCAGTTTTAAAAACTGCAGAAATGCTTGATCTCCGGATTGAAGATGTAATAAAAAACCGGCTCAGGGACGGCGAAACTTCCAACCTTGCTGCAAATGAGCTATACCTTGAGGCAAGAGGTAACCTGCTGAATTTCTCTAATGTAGAAGGTATGAAAAAGACTATAGTCTTAATGCAAAAAGCAGTTGAGGTGGATTCAGGATTTGCACTGGCTTACGCCGGATTAGGCGACGCCTATCTGCGGTTGTACTCAAAAACAAAAGATATTTCCCTGGTAGAAAAAGCAAAGTTGAATTGCCTCAAAGCCGATTCGCTTAACAAAAACCTGGCACAGGTACATATCACTCTCGGTAAGCTTTATACAGAAACGGGAAAGTATGAAGAAGCAAACAAAGAATTCCTTGTTGCACAGGATATTGAACCTTCAAATGTTGATGCTTACCAGGGACAGGCAGCTGCATACAATAAGCAGGGTAAACTTGATGAAGCTGAATCAATATATAAAAAAGTAATAAAGATGAAGCCTGATTACTGGGCAGGTTATAATCACCTCGGAGTCTTCTATTATCTTCACGGAGATTATAAAAATGCGGCACGACAGTTTGAACAGGTAATTAAAATGACTCCATTGAATGCAACTGCTTACAGGAATCTAGGATCAATGTATTATTATCTTGATCAGAAAGCGGATGCCGTTGTTATGTTCAAGCGTTCCCTCGAAATTCAGCCTGACTACACTGTGTATTCCAATCTCGCTACACTTTACTATTATGAAGGCATGTACAGCGATGCAGCTTCCACCTATGAGAAGGCATTGAAGATGCAGGATTCAGATTACAGCGTATGGGGTTACCTTGCAGGTGCTTACAGGCAGAGTTCAGCTGATTCTTCAAAAATTACTCTTGCATTGCAAAAGGCAAAGGCATTGGCGGAAGAACAGCTTAAAGTCAACCCGGTTGATCCCCAGGTGTTAACCAATATAGCAAGCTACTGCACAGAATTAAACCTGGCCGACTCAGCGAGATCGATAATTAAAAAGGTGGTATCATTAGATCCGAAAGATGTAAACGTTATGATCCTCGTCAGTGAGGTTTTTGAACAGCTTGGTGAAAGAGATAATGCCCTTAACTGGGTTCGAAAAGCACTGAAAAACGGTTATGCAGTTGAAGAACTGGATCATATCCCTGAACTTAAAAAACTTAGAGCGGATAACAGGTTCAAACAAATATTATTAACAAACAAATAAACCGGAGGCTGGATGAAAGAAGTAAATCTCAAAAAAGATGATTTCTGGTATGATGACAAAGTTGTCAGTGCACTGGGAATGGAAAATGAGAAACATATCCGTTTCACTGCAGTGGACAAAAAATATGATCTGGAAGTAATTACTCCTGATAAATCAACATCCCGATTTTCTGTGCCTGATGACGGAACTTACCATAAATATGAAATAAAGGGATCAAAGAATCAGACATATACTTTCAAAATGAGCGAGACTGAACCTCCGGTAACAGTACCGCAGATGATCGTCACAATTGATTGAAAATTAACGATGAAAGATTAATAATCCATTAAAACATTTTTGATCGCTGATTGCACATTATTCATTGTTAAGTACTGAATGATATCATCTGGCGCCCAGTTCCACTTTCATAGTTTTCTTTTCGCCGCTGCGCATAACAACGACATCCACAATGTCGCCGGGACTATGGTCGCCCAATGCATAGGTGTAATCATAAATATTGGAGATTTTCTTTCCTCCGAACTCGATAATAACGTCTCCGCCCTGGAGTCCGGCTTTTTGAGCAGGACTGCCTTCGCCTACGCCATTAATCCTCAACCCGTCAACCTGGCTGGCGTAATCAGGTACCGTACCAACATAAACGCTGAATGCCATATCACGGCCTCCACCTTTACGTGGAACATTTATGTAATCAGGTTTTGTACTGCTCTCATCCATGTTATCTGCAATTTCATATACATATTTTACTACTTCTTCTTCGCCTTTGGAATTAATCTTATCAGCATCATCAGTGGGACGATGGTAATCGGTATGTGTACCGGTAAAGAAAAACAATACCGGGATTTCCTTTGCATAAAAAGATGACTGATCACTTGGTCCGTATCCTTCATCATTAAATGTAAGTTTGAAATCATAATCCTTATTGTCTGTATCCAGCAGTTCTTTAAACTCAGAAGATGTTCCGGTGCCGTACACAGTAAGCTGGTCCTGATCATTCAGCCGGCCGACCATATCAAGATTGAGCATTGCATCGATCTTATCAAGGGGGACAGGGGAGTTGTTGGTAAAATAAGAAGATCCTATTAGTCCCAGCTCCTCTCCTGAGAAGCATAAAAATATCACACTTCTTTTTAGTTTATCCTTTTGTGAGGCAAACTTTTCAGCAAGCTCCATAACCCCGGCCGTACCCGAAGCATTGTCATCTGCACCGTTATGGATTTGGGGCTCACTTCCAGTGTATAGAGATCCGGTTTCACCCCATCCCAGGTGATCGTAATGAGCTCCGATTACGATAAATTCATTCTTTAGCTCCGGGTCATTTCCTTCGAGGTAACCTCCAATATTATCAGCCTGCTTTGTAATTTGCTCGACGCCTGTCGACAGCATAACCTTGGTGTTCTTAAAGTTGAATGAGTCAGGAGTTTTTATTGAATCAATTTTCTGCTGCATCAATTCAAAATCGAGCCCTTCTCCTTTAAACAGTTTATCAGCAATATCTCTTTTAATTTGTATTATAGCCATGTCTTGCACAGGTCCGGCTCCGTCGTAACGCAGCTTCATTAGTTTATCTTCATCGTCTTTCGGAATATGGCCGGTAACAAAGATTACTGCAGAAGCACCTTTCTGTTTAGCGACGTCTGCTTTATACCTGTAGGCTGAGAACTTTCCAAATTCAGAATGAGGGTTAGCGCCTTCGGGATTATATCTCATTATAAGAACAGCCTTACCTTTAACATCTAGATCTTTGTAATCGTCATAGTTCAGATCAGGAGCAGAAATTCCATACCCCGCAAAAACAATCTCCCCATGATAATCTGCATTCCCGGAGAAAGGGGCAGGGGTATACTGATCTTCAATTTCAGGAGAGAGCTCTTCGCCGTTAATATTAAACAGAAGCCTATTGTTGTCAGTCAGTTCAATTCCGGCTACAAAAGGGAAATTCTGTCTGAAGCTTCCATTGAATAAGGGCTGTAAGCCGGTACTTTCAAAATCAGACTGGATGTACGCAGCAGCCATTTCTCCGCCTCTGGAGCCTGTGAATCTGCCTTCAAGTTTATCACTTGCAAGGTAGTTTATGTGATCCTGAATTTCTGATTCGGTTATCTCCGGGTTCTTATCCTCCTGTCCTCCGGAATAAAATCCGAATGACAGGGATACCAGGAGAGGTAATAAAAACAGCTTCTTCATTGTTCTCCTCTGTTTAGAAAATTAGCGGATAAATATGTCAAAACGAATGCTGTCCTGTCTAAGACTCACTCGCAACAGCAATTCTTATTTTTTTATTCTACCCAATCTGCTATAAAAATATTCGTATCGCCCTTCTTTTTGCTGAACCTGTTTGAAGCAAATACAAGTTTCTTTCCGTCGCGTGTAAACATAGGGAAACCATCAAATGATTCAAAGAAAGTTATCTGCTCTAATCCTGTTCCATCTGTATTAATCATATAGATATCAAAATTCCTTGCGTTCTCACTGTTCAGGTTTGATGAAAATATTATTCTTTTAGTGTCGGGGAAAAAGAAGGGGGCAAAGCTTGCCTTTCCAAAATCTGTTACCTGCTTTTTGTTTTTTCCGTCTGCGTCCATTACATACAGCTCAAGTGCAGTAGGACGCACAAGACCGTTCTGAACCAGATCATTATAGTCTGCAAAATCTTGTTCTGTTTTGGGTCTGCTTGCACGGAAAACAATCTTAGTGCCATCGAGAGAAAAGAAAGGGCCGCCGTCATAACCCTTTTCAAAAGTCAGCTGCGTCTGATCACTTCCGTCGGGATTCATAGTATAGATTTCCGGGTCGCCCGTCCTCGTGGAAGTAAAAACTATTTTATCACCCATCGGCGAAACTGTTGCTTCCGCATCGTATCCCGGTGTATCAGTCATCCTTCTTATGTTGGAACCGTCAGGTTCAGCGGTATAAATATCGAAAGTATCATAGAGTTTCCAGACGTAACCTTTGGAATAGTCAGGTAAGGGAGGACATTCTTTATCTGCACCGAATGTTGAGGCATAAATTATTGCTGTATCTCCCGGAAGGAAATATGAACAGGTCGTTTTACCCTCACCATTGGATACCCGTGTAATATTGCTGCCGTCGGTTCCCATAATGAATATCTGGTCGCAGGGAAGTTCACCCCGGCTGCTCTGAAAGATCAACTTCTGTTCATCGAAGGAAAGATAGGCCTCGGCATTTTCACCTTTATCAGTAAGCATCTTAATGTTTTTCAGATGTTTCTCGCCTTCCATTCGGTACGGATCTTTAGCGTCCTGGCAGAAGATAATGTTAGTAAACGTGAATAGTGTAAGTAGTAGGAACAAGTATTTCATTAGCTATTTCTCTTTTGTGAAGATAATCAGGACATCACATATGACAGATATTGTAACAATTAGAGATTATTTCGCTTCGCTCGCAAAGACAATTCTTTATTCGGGGACGTGCACCATAAAATATTCTTTCGCTGATTCACCAATTGATCTTGCTTCACTCATCGTCATATGCATATCATCAGGTGTATCATCCTCATGGCCAGCCTCAACGATTGCCAGGTCGGCTCCTTTAGCCTGCCTGACAAGGTCATTGCAATATGCCGTATCACCGCCATAGCAAATTTTTATTCCATCAAATTTGAAAGAATACCCCAGTGCAGGCACCTGCCTGGTTGTAACTCCATCATGAAGGTACTCTTTATGGATCACCGGGAAAGGTCTGACAATAATGTTTCTCGTTTTAAAATTTTTTGGCTGTTTAACTACTTTAAGATTTATTTTGTATGGTATCGAAGACGAATAAACTTTTTTGAAAGCATTATGTATGCTCTCAATTTCAACGCAACCTTCAGGGTAATGGATAGAAAGGGGGGAGGTTTTGTGCATTACCCTCATATATGTAAGAAGCGCCCATACGCCGCCAACGTGGTCATGATGACCGTGCGTAATAAAAAGGTCGGATATTCCGAGGATCTCTTTCATACCGATTTCATTATTCAGGTCACGCAGGATCCCGTCGCCGGGATCAACAACAAAATAATTCTTTCCGCCCCTGATCAAAATGCCTGTGGCAATATTGGGAATGGAGCAGAATATTTTTATAGAGAAATCTTTTTTCTTCCAGTTAATAGGATACTTTTGAGGAGCCATAATTAATGATTTGATTTATTGTACTTACAGTTTTTGATATTCTTGCAGCGTGCAAAAATGTTAAAAGAATAACTTTCTACATCGAATCCAAGCTCGCTGCTGATTTTTTCGGGAAGTTCTTTTATAGAAAGGTCAGTAAATTCTACTATCCTGCCGCAGTCCATACAGATCAGGTGGTCGTGACTTTGCTTCTTAAAATTACTCTCATATCTCGTCAGGTTATCGCCGAAATTTCTCTTAATAACCAGGTCGCATTGCACAAGAAGCTCCAGGGTTTTGTAAACAGTGGCCCTGGAAACTCTAGAATTCTGATTTTTCATTAGTACATAAAGATCATCAGCTCCGAAGTGTCCCTCATAATCAAGAGCAGAATCCATTACTTCGAAGCGTTCAGGGGTTATCCTGTTTTTTTCGCTCTTGAGAAATTCCCTGAAAATTTCGGTTGCTTGTGGGTGTTTCAATTTCATAACTCTTTTTAACATCTCAAAAATATTACGGATAAGTTATAATAGCAAGAAAACTGGATTTTGAGGTTCAGCTGTCAACTGAAGCCCAGCGCTCTCAACCCATTAACCGTGATAAACGTCAGGATGTATGCAGTTGAGGTAAAAATTATTATTTGCAGGATGGGTATACGCCAGCTTCCTGTTTCTTTCCTGGAAACGGCGACTGTAGAAAGGCACTGAAGTGCAAAAATAAAGAACACCACCAGTCCCATTATAGTCGAAGTTGTAAAAAGCTTTTGGCCGGTATCCCCAATTTCAGCCTGTCTCATGGCTCTAATCATTGAAGTCTGGAAGTTATCAGTGTTTTCGTCGGTAACTTTAAAAATCAGGGCGAGAGAACTTACAAAAACCTCACGGGCAGCAAATGCAGCAATCAGGGAGACACCAACTCTCCAGTCCATTCCGATTGGCGTCATAACGGGCTGTATAAATTTGCCAAGATCAGCCGCGTAAGAAGAAGAAAGTCTTGCCGCTGCCTGAGTCTCAATGACCTGGTTGTTTGACAATCCGCCAGTATCAACCTGCGGATTGGTATTAGGAAAATAAGTGAGAAACCATAAGATGATTGAGAATCCAAAGATAATTGGGCCTGCTTTTCTGAGATAATGCTTGGCATTATGATAAGTATTAATAACTATAACTCTGAGCTTCGGTCTCCTGTATGCAGGAAGTTCAAGAATAAAAGACGAATTGTCCTCAGTTTTTATAAGCGTATTCTTAAACTTATTGATAAGTCCTGCAACTATTACCGATGAAGCCACGCTGAAAATATAAATACAGGCCAGCATTATACCTCCCAGCCAGGATTTGTCTCCCGGAAAAAGAAATGCTATGAGCAAAGCATAAACCGGAAGTCTTGCACTGCAGCTCATCAGTGGGAGGATAAAGATTGTCAGAAACCTCTCGCGTTTATTTGGGATAGTTCGTGTCGCCATCATAGCAGGAATTGCACATGCAAATCCTGAGAGCATAGGGACAAACGACTTACCGTTCAATCCTATCCTTGACAGAGGTTTGTCAATCAGCATAGCGCCGCGGGCAAGATAGCCGCTGTCTTCAAGCAGTCCAAGTATAAGAAAGAGAATCAGAATCTGCGGCACAAAAACCAGCACCGAACCTGTTCCGCTGATTATACCGTTGGCAACAAGGTCGCCATACCAATTGTTACCGAGAATACCGAATGCTGCCGAGGATAAAAATCCGAATGCGGAATCAACAAGGTCCATCAGAGGTTCTGCAAGCCAGAATATAGAAGTGAAAGTTCCTGCCATTATCAGGAAGAAGAAAAATATTCCCCAGATTCTATGCAGAAGCAGTCTGTCTATTTTTAACGTTGTTCTGTCAATTTGTTTGCACTCTACCTTAGCTTTAGGATTAACAAGCAATCTGAGCTGTTTGTTTGCCTTGTTCAGATTAACTTTTGGTACTTCACTATTAGTTCTGATCAGAACATCTTTTTCAATTATCTCAATTTCACGGTACATCTGAAGCAGACTATTAAAAGAACTTTCCCCGTTAAGTCTGGTTATCTTATCTTTTTCAGCAGAGTTATAATTTGTAATGCTTGTTTCAACCGTTGAAATCAGTTTGTCGATTCCATTACCTAGTCTGGGGTCTACCTCAATGACCGGGCAATTCAGCAGAGTTGCAAGTTTCTCCGAATTTATTCCAAGACTCTTCCTTTTAAGAATATCAAGCATTGTTAATGCAATAATAACGTTGAATTTACAGGAAAGCAGCTGTTTAACGAGCAGAAGATGTCTTGAGAGCTGACTGGCATCCACGGTTACAACAATAACATCAGGAGTACCCAACCTGGGATGGGAGTAAAGAGAATTTATTGAAACAGCTTCATCGGGTGAGCCGGGAAGAAGACTAATAATTCCAGGGGTATCGACAACGTTAGCATCCAGTCCGAATCTTTCAAGCAGACGGCTTACAGAATATTCCACTGTCGCGCCCGGGTAGTTTACAGTCTTATAATTTTTCCCGCTAAGATAGTTGAATAACGTAGTTTTACCCGAGTTGGGGGGGCCAACCAGAGAGACAAGAGGGGAAGTACTTACAGTCTGAACGTTCATGAAATCTTAATACAATCTGCCTCTTCTTTGCGGATTGCGATTAGAGTTCCCCTGACTGCGAAGGCCAGCGGATCATTAAATATTGATTTATTTAAAAGCACAATTTCCTGACCGGGAGTAAAGCCGAATTCTAACACTCTTCTTGAGGAGGGATGGCTCTCATCTATCTCAGATATCACACCCGTTTCTCCGAAATTTAATTCTGCAGCAGTTTTCATTTTTAATCCAAAATAATAAGATTTACCATACTATTTATATTTAATCTACATAAAAATAACACCATACAGAAGAAATGTCAAGAGATTTTTATACTGACATTCAGGTTACGTTTACTATTTTTATCGTAATCTTTATCTTCTTATCGTATAAATTCAGGAGTATTTGATTAAATTTGACAAAAAAGCAGCAAAAAGTTTTAGCATAAAAATTGATAATTAATAGACACCTGATCAGAAGGAAGGAAATTTTTCTTGAAACCTTACGGAAAAATATCGATTGAGAATGAGCTTTCCCGTACGGAACTCTCCGTCACATATCACTTAAACCATCGAACCGGCAAATACGAGTTCATGAGTTTGGGTATTATTGAGCTTATAGGGTATTCCTGTGCGGAAATCAATGAGCTTGGATTCGAAAACCTGGTCAAGGAAGTTTCCGAAATTAATTCAGATGAATTTACCACACAGGAAACAGAACCCAACGGCAGGGAGGCACGTCACTTCTATGCGAAATACCTTGTTGTAACGAAAGACGGAGAAGAAAAATGGCTGCAGGATAAAGCAACACGCTTTGCTGATCCAGAGGGAAATAATCTTTTTAGCGTCGGAACTCTGAAGCTCTATACCGAATCGGAAAATCTCATCGAAAAATTCAAATATTCAAATGAGAATATCGAATCTGTTTTCGACATGGCAAACCTGCTTCTGCTGGTTATCGACGAAGATCAGAAGATCCGGATGGTCAATAAAAAAGCCTGTGAACTGTTGGGCATCAGGCAGTCTGATATCCTTGGTAAAGAATGGACTAAAATTGTACCAGCGGAAACAGCAGGTGAACTCAGTGACAATATTGATAAGACATTCAAAGAAATTATAACTCCTCCTCAGAACCGTGAGATAACTCTTATCTCCAAATCAGGTGAACCAAAAGTAATCCAGTACAATAATACCGTACTTCGTGATGAAACCGGGAAAATTGTCAGAATTATGTCATTGGGACTTGATGTAACGAATAAGAAGAAGGAAGAAAAAATCCAGGAGGTAGTATTCCGGATTATTCAGCATTCTAATGAAGAAACAGATCTTGATGAGCTTTTTCATTTTATTCATTCCGGCATCAGCGAACTTATGCTCACCGAGAACTTTTATATCGCCCTCTACGATGAGAAGAATGGCATGATTACCTTTCCTTATTTTATTGATAAATATGATAAGGATGCTCCGCCGATGAAGTTCGGCAGAGGCTTAACCGAATATATTCTGCGCTCGGGCAAAGCAGAATTAATTACCAGAGAAAGAGATAACGAACTTGTTTCAGAAGGGGAGACAGAAGTAGTAGGAACCCAATCCGCGATCTGGCTGGGAATCCCTCTGAAGATACGCGACCATACCATGGGAGCGCTGGTTGTGCAGGATTACGAAAATGAAGATACTTATACCAACAAAGAAAAGCAGATACTTGAGATTGTTGCATACCCGATTTCAAGGGCAATAGAACGAAAAATAGTTGAGCAGGAGAGAAAAGAACTCATCCTTAAGTTAAGCAAACTGAATACCTCGAAAGACAAGTTGTTTTCATTGATCTCACACGATCTGCGGAGTCCTTTCAACTCGCTGCTGGGATTCTCGGAGATACTTACAACAGAATACGACAGTCTTACTCATGATGAGGTGAAGGAATATCTCAATGTAATTTATGAAGCTTCCAAAAATCTGTATGGAATGACAAACAATCTGCTCCAATACTCAAGGTTCCAGGTAGGACGATTTGATTTTCAGCCCGTTGAGATAAACCTTACCAATCTCCTCAAGAAAAATCTAAATCTGTTAAAAGGGAATGCTATCCGTAAAGAGATCTCCCTTTCAGCAGAGTTAAACGCGGACGTATATGTATTTGCCGATGAGGAAATGCTGAACTCTACAGTGCAGAATATTATTTCGAATTCCATAAAATTTACTCCCAGGGGCGGCGAGGTAAAAATATATACAGAAATAATACCTTTTTTCAGTGAAGCAACGCATGTAAAGGTATCCATAGAAGACAATGGAGTAGGGATAAGCCGAAGTGAGCTTGATAAGATCCTTTCAGAAGAAATTGTAAGCACCCCAGGTACGGAACGGGAATTTGGGACAGGTCTCGGCTTGCTGATTGTGAAGGAATTTGTTGAGAAGAACGGCGGCAGGATTGATGTAAAAAGCAAACTAAACCATGGTACAAGTTTCTCATTCACTCTGCCTGTCTCCGAACATTTGTAAACATCCGGCGGCAAATCACATGCCGATTAATATTTTCTTCAAACAGTTTACTTTTTAGTAATTTATATCCTGATAATATCAGAGACGCATGGATACAAAAACAAAAATACTTATCGTTGAAGACGAGAGTATAGTTGCCATAGATCTTAAGAAAACGCTGGAAAGTTCCGGGTATGAAGTTATCGGGGTAATCCGATCAGGGGAACTCGCAGTCAAAAAAGCCCTTGAACTTAAACCGGATCTTATCCTGATGGATATAATGCTCGAAGGAAAACTTACGGGGATTGAGGCCGCAAGCGAGATAAGGAATAAAAAAGATATTCCTGTTATTTACCTGACAGCATATGCTAATGAAAGCACGCTATCTCAGGCAAAACTAACACAGCCGTTCGGATATATACTTAAACCTTTTGATGAAAAAAACCTGGTTTCGTCCATTGAAATGGCTGTCTACAAACATCAGCTTGACCGCCGTCTTAAAGAAAATGAAGAAAGGTACAGGAAATTAGTAGAGAAGTCTCCTGTGGCGATAGGAATTCTAACTGGCCGTCATATCGTATATGCCAATCCCTATGCCGTAAAGATGCTCGGTGCTGATTCTGAGGAAGAATTGAAAAGCCGGTATATATTCGATTTTATAAGGGGAGAATTTGCCGACAGGGTTAAAGAAACCATGAAGAAAATCTTTAAGGAAGGTGAGGTTGTTGAAGTCACCAATGAAAAATTGACTACTCTTGACGGAAAGGTGCTGGATATTGAACTTACAGCCATACCTGTGTATTACCTTGAAAAACCTGCCATCCAGGTTGTGATAAGAGATGTTACTGAGCTGAATAAAAAGGAGGAGGAACGAGAAAACTATACCGAAAAATTAAGAAACATGAATGAGACAAAAGATAAATTTCTTTCTCTGATCTCCCATGATCTTAAAAGTCCTTTCAATTCAATGATGGGCTACACTGAGATCCTGAAAAATGAAATCGATGATCTCTCAAAGGAGGAAAGAGATATTTTTATTGATTCGGTATATGAATCAACCCGACATATATACAATCTGCTAAATGATCTGCTTGAATTTTCAAAGTTTTACCTGGGAATGATTAAAATTGAACCTAAGGAAGTTCAGATCAGGAAAGTTGTAGATGAAAATATTGAATTTCTTTCCGTCCCTGCAAAACAGAAAGAAATTTCCCTCAAGAATTGCATAGACAGGGATTACACCGTAATGGCGGAAGAGGATATGCTCAATTCCATCCTGAGAAACCTGGTAACCAATTCCATAAAGTTTACCGCCAGAGGTGGAAAAGTTGAAATAACTGCCGAAGCAAATCATAACCATCTGGATATATCTGTTTCAGACAATGGTATCGGAATGGACAAACAAACATTGGATACCCTATTTGATATTGTTACGAAGAAATCAAAACCGGGAACGGCTGATGAAGAGGGAACGGGACTCGGGTTGATTCTGGCTAAAGAATTTATAGAAAAAAATGGGGGGAAAATTTCGGTAGAAAGTGAAGCGGGAAAAGGAACCACATTTACATTCAGCCTTTTATTTTCGGAAAATACCGCTTCCTTACCCTAAAAAAGGGAGAATTTGAATTATTAAACCCCATTTTGAATAGAGTTCAGTCATATGTGACTGAAGTTGCCTGATTTAAAAAACAGTAAAAAATCACAATTATTTTATTTGCTAAAAGCAAACAAATATTTTTTCTTGTATATTTGTAATACAATAAGTTTAATTTTCCTGTTGGAATAGGGGAATTAATAATTTTCAATGTTATCTCAGGAGGAGAAAATGTCACGATTGAAAAAACAGGTCCAGGATAAAATTGAAGCCTGGCGTCCGCGTACAGCCCGTCTTGTAAAAGAATACGGTAATGTTAAAGTTGGAGAAGTTACTATCGAGCAGGTCATTGGGGGTGCCAGAGGTATTAAGAGTCTGGTAACCGATATTTCTTATCTTGATCCCAATGAAGGAATACGTTTTCGTGGTTTTACAATTCCGGAAGTCCTTGAGAAACTTCCCAAAGTTCCCGGCGGAGAAATGCCGTATGTAGAGGGATTTTTCTTCTTTCTGCTGACAGGTGAAATTCCAACAGAAGAAGACGTAAAAGAAGTTGCTGAAGAATTCCGTAAAAGATCTTCCGTACCTAAATATGTCTTTGATATATTAAAAGCTATGCCTGCTGATTCTCATCCAATGGTAATGTTTTCTGAAGCCATTTTAGCAATGCAGCGCGAATCAGAGTTTGTTAAAGAATACAGCACAGGTAATTTGAAGAAAAATGATTATTGGTCACCTACATATGAAGATGGCTTAAACCTTCTCGCAAAGCTTCCAGAGATTGCAGCTTTCATTTATAGATTAAAATATAAAGACGGTGATATCATCGCCTCAGATCCAAAACTGGATCTTGGCGGGAACTTTGCTCATATGATGGGAATCAAAAAACCTTACGATGATGTTGCCAGAATGTACTTCATACTTCACAGCGATCACGAAAGCGGGAATGTAAGTGCACACGCCGGCCATCTTATTGCAAGCGCCCTTTCAGATCTTTACTACTCAATCTCCGGTCTCGTAAACGGACTTGCAGGTCCCTTACACGGATTGGCAAACCAGGAAGTATTACGCTGGCTGCAGGGTGTTTACGACAATATGGGCGGAAAGATCCCGACTGAAGAGGAAATGAAAAAATTTGTATGGGATACATTGAAAAGCGGACAGGTTATTCCGGGCTTTGGGCATGCAGTTCTGAGAAAAACTGATCCCAGGTATATGGCACAGAGAGAATTCTGCTTAAAGCATTTACCGAATGATCCGTTATTTAAATATGTTGATCTGCTTTTCAAAGTTGTTCCTCCAATTTTAGTTGAACAAGGCAAGGCAAAGAATCCATGGCCTAACGTTGATGCACAATCAGGTGTCATTCAGTGGTATTATGGCCTGACAGAATATGATTTCTATACAGTCTTGTTTGCAATCGGAAGATCGCTTGGCGTTGTTGCAAACATTATCTGGGATCGTGCTCTCGGCTATCCGATCGAAAGACCAAAATCAGTTACAACAGCTATGCTTGAAGCAATGGCTGGGGTAGAGGAAATGGCTGAAGTACACTAATAGTTTTCTTTTCATGATAAGAAACGGGACTGTCTTGAGACAGTCCCGTTTTTTTTGAGATTATACCCTCCTAAAATCAACAGCAATGATACTCCAGTCTCTCAACATTCTCGCAAATAAATTATTATATTCCTTTAACTATTTTCATTCTATTATAAAAAGCAAAAAATGAGCAGTCAATCCATATCATCCCTAGATGGAATAAAAGAAAAACTCCTGGCAGGTAAAGCGGCATTAGAAACCTCCGAGATTGAAGATCTTATACAGGATCTCGGTACTGAATTCGGGCGTGCTGTCAGTGAGAAACTACTAAATCACAGTGCTGAAACGGCCGTCTGGCTGGATATTTCTGAAGGTTTGTTCAGCAGCGGGCTAGCAGATCTGTTTATGGAAAAGATGGAAACTGAACTATTCTTTTCGTTCGGTGAATATCTTATTTCCTTATCGGTTGAATCCGACCCGAACATTGTTCCTATTATTCACAACTATCTTAATCTTTTCCGATATTCTTCATTTTTACAGAAAATATATAATGAAAGAAAGTGGGATAGTTTGATTCTTTCCCTCATTGTTCAAAGCTCCTACACTTTTGATATTTTATTCGAACAGAGGGTTGAGCAGTATAAAAAGAAAAAATTGTTCCGCGTAATTAAGGAACATAAAACAATTGATTATGACTGGCAGAAAACATCCGCTATGGTTTCAGCTTACCGTTCATCCGTCAGCCACTTGTTTTATGAACTGGAGAGTGAAAGTAATTTTGCTGCTTTCCTGCTTGAAAACAGTCTGGATATGGCATTGCTTGACATTGCCTGTTTAACATCAGGAATTGTAAATGTTATGATCCCGGCAAACTCTGTTTCCGAACATATTACCTTTATTATGAACCAGACAAAATCTCCGGTTCTTTTTGTTAATGATGAAAAACAGCTCGCAAAGATCAGATCGATAAAGCACCAGATTCCTTCTCTGAAAATTGTTGTGATGCTTAGAGGCAATGCTGTTGAAGACTGGGTGATTAACTTTGAAGAATTCAAGGCTATGGCCTCCGGTGATGAAATAAAGAACGGTACCGTTATTAAACCGGATTCGCTTGCTACAATTATGTATACGTCGGGAACGACTGGTGAGCCGAAGGGAATAATGTTTTCTCATACGAATATAGTTTACAAAAGATTCTGCCGGGCAATGGCAATTCCTGCTATCAGCGAAGACGATCGTTTTCTTGCATTCCTTCCGCTTTATCATACTTTTGGAAGATGGCTGGAAATGGCAGGCTCGATTTTCTGGGGTGCCGAATATTGCTTTATGGAAAATCCTGCTGTTGAAACAATGATAGACAATATGCAGCTTGTGAGACCCTCAATCTTTATCTCCATTCCTAAAAAGTGGATTCAGCTTTATGAGTATATCACTGCAAGGGCTGACATTGAGGCTGATGATGATGATAAAATTAAACAGGCAGTTTCTGATGCAACAGGGGGATATCTTAAGTGGGGAATTTCTGCGGCAGGTTATCTCCCGCCCGATGTTTTTAGATTTTTACAGAGATACGGCATCGAATTAATGAGCGGGTTCGGTATGACCGAAGCAACGGGAGGAATAACATTGACTCCACCGTTCGAATACCGGGAGAATTCGCTCGGAAAGGCATTGCCGGGAATTGAAATTAAACTAAATGAAGATGGGGAAATATTAATTCGCGGCGCATATGTGATGATGAATTATTACAACCAGGAACCGGAAGAAACTTTTGATGCTGAAGGCTGGCTGGCCACCGGGGACATAATGAGGATGGACAAAGATGGATTTATCGAGATTATAGATCGTAAAAAAGAAATTTATAAAAATGTTAAAGGGGAGACAATTGCGCCTCAGAAAATTGAAAATCTATTTCGGGATTTTGAATTTGTCAAACAGGTTTTTCTTGTCGGGGATCATCGTCCATTTAATTCGGTTTTGATATTTCCCGATCTTGAATCAGAATCATCTCCGCTCATAGGTATGGATGAACAGCAGAGACAGGAATATTTTTCCTCCACAATTGTTACAGTAAACAATTTCCTGGCACCTTTTGAACGGATACTTGATTTCAGACTGATTGATCGTCCATTCAGTGATGCTCACCGCGAGCTGACACCTAAAGGAACGTACAAACGCAGAATCATAGAAAAGAATTTTGATGAAATTATAAATTCCATGTACAAAAAAGACCATTTGTCTCTTTTGTCCGGCAAGTACGAGATTAAAATTCCCAATTGGTTTTTACGTGAAAAAGGGGCCTTGAGCAGGGACGTTATTCTCACCGGTAATGTCCTTTCTATTCCCAAAGCAGAATCATCCCTGGTTATAAAAAAAACTGATGAAGAACGAAATATATTTCAGATAGGAAACTTTTCTTACCTGGTAAACTCAAAACAAATTGATCTCCAGGATATCCTTACGAACCCTTTTTACTTCCTGGGCAATGTTCAGCTTGTGGAGTTTGCGGGACAAGGAATTTTCAGATGGTTCAGGAAAACAGATGCCGAAAAAGACATAGCATTTATCGATCCTGTTGTTCCTGTCAAACCACCGAAGGAATTAGCGGCTAACTTTTCAGGGATTTTAGAATCAGGAGAAATTTCAATTTCAGGATTACATTATGCGGCCGTGCTCCTTCAATCAGAACTGCCAGATGAAAATGACCTATCAATACAATATTTCAGCTATATACTTAAAGATTCCGGTTCAAATCATTATAAACTTGCTGTCGAAATTGCTTTTCGTCCAAACCTGTTAACCGGTATTTCTGCTCAAAGAAAAATGTTCCTGGCTGCTCTGCAGACATTAAGAAAAGATAATTTTCTGAAATTACTCGATTTGTACACGCGGCTTTACTCCGGGTTTCTCAACGAGGCAATAATAACAGGAATTAATCAAGTCAGCCGCGGCGGTGAGAATCTGAACGAGATAGAAATTGTGCTGCAGAATCAAATTGAATCGGCAGAGCCTGAAGCAAATTTAAGCGAAACTGCTATCCCGCAGCTATTTAAATTACTTGTAAGTTACGGTATTAACCATCCTCTTAGTTTCGAGAGCATCAGGAGAACATTTTTGCTGCATGAATTATATGGAAAAAGAAATGATATAAGGGAGCTTGCACAAAACTCACGATTAGAAATAAGAAGACTGTTTACTGCCTGGCTGGGACAAATTCAACGTGTGGCTATTGATCCTGAAACAGGTGAAGAATACCGCTGGGATGATGTTCTTATATTTGATCAGGAAATTTCAGAAAGCGATCAATATACCCTGAAAAAAGTGATCAGCGAAAATCAGATTATACGTGAAGCAATATTTCTTTTCAATGGGGGTGTCCTTGTATCATTGAATAATATATTACCTTCCGGTATCTGGATAAGCAGTCATTCCCAGATAGAAAACAGGTCGGTTTTTCGTGTGACCGTTCAAACCAGGTTCCAGGGAGGATTTGATATTGCAATTCATCTCAACCGGAACACCTCTATGGAAGAAATTGAGGAAGAAATAAAATGGAAAGTTATTGCAGGCACAGAATTAGAAGATGAAAAGCTTGCCGCAAAATTCGGCGGCCTATGGGAAGAATATAATTTATGGACGGAAGAATTTATAGGCGATGAATCAATCGAAAGATTTATCAGACGTGAATATAAACGGCATGATGAAGCTGCTTTTGAAAAACTCCGTAACCTCTGGAAGTTCTTTGTATGGAATGCGTCTGCCGCATATATCAAATTCTGGAAATTATCAGGCATGAAAATGCAGCTTGCAAATATTACTCCGGACGGAATTATCGTTTCTTCTCATGACTATCAGACAGGCTGCATAATTACTTCGTTTTATAAGAGAGAAAAAACTGATAGTATTCTTAATATGATCATGAATTTTTATGAGAGTTTTGTAAGTAAAACGGAAGAAAGGTATCCGCTAATAAAAAAAGCATCCGTTTGGAATGCAATCTTTTCGGGAATTATTGAAGCCCTGGGAGTTGAAGATGGTATTGATTTGATTAATAAATTCGGCGAGGAACTTCAGAATTCCGGAATACAAAGAAAGGATGATATAATTAAACGTATAAAATCCTTCCTGCGTAATGTTAGAAACGATGGATTTCTGCCCAAACAGCTTTATTTCGCAGTAAAAAGATTTCATCGCTGGTATCAGCTTAACAAAGATGCATCGCTTTCCGCCCAGGCAGAAATGATATATGAATTATATGAAACATACCATCTGTTTGATCTGGAAGAACAATATCCAGCAGTCCGGACAAGATTTTTCCTTGAATCGGTATTTTATGAATCGCCCGAGATGTTTAGAGACGTATTAAGTGAATTAGCCGCAAAACAAAGGCACCGTAAGATATCAAAAGAGGAATCACTCAAACTTATCTCTTCGCTGAATTTTGAATTCGAATTGGATGAAAAAGAAAATTATTTTATAACGCGTTTGGGATATCCCCATCTTAAACCCTCAGATTCAGCTGAACTATTAAAAATGAAATCAGAGCTGGCAGGAGGCCCAAATCTGGTTGTGCAGCTGCAGGACGATGACGGAAATCTGTTCACAATCAGGAACCCTATTAATCCTAAAGAAATATCAAAGCTTCACCAGCTTTTTCTCGAAGCAAATCTTACTGTTAACTTCAGGCCGGAGCATCAGTTTCTTGTGGCAGTATCGGAACGGGGATTTATTATAGGCGGTTTATTTTATTACAGGAGTGATGAAGAAACAGTTCATATGGAAAAAATAGTCGTATCCAACCGATACAGACGCAAAGGAATCAGCGAAGGTTTAATGAGGGAGTTAGTCAGCAGGTTAAAATCGGATAGTACGAAATTTGTTACAACCGGGTTCTTCCGGCCTGAATATTTTTACAGATTTGGATTTAAAATTGAAAGGAGATACTCGGGCCTGGTTAAAGAACTATAGTATGAGTCCTTTTCCATTATCCGTGATTTTTGACAAGGATTTTTGTAAAAAAAAAGACTATGTTATAATGTAACAAAAAGTGTGTGAGTTGAGTGGAAACCATATTTGAACATAACGTTACGAAGAAAGAGCTTGAACTACTTAAGGGATTCAATCCTGTTGGTAAAATTTCCAGCCGCGAGAGTTATTTAGATGAGAAAAACGCAGACAGATCTTTAGCGGATCTATACCGTCTGTATGTACTTCGCGGTGATAATTACAAAGCAGAAGAATTCCTCAATAGGATTCATGATATGCGTTATAAGTATTTATTGTCATCTTTCTGAAATAAATTAGTGGAAGTTTTTTCTTCATTTTTGCTTCATTTTAATCCGGAAATCCTTTCCTTCAGGTATATATTGTAATTTTTCATCCTTCTTTTTATTTCCCTAAAAATTCATAAAATTTGCTCCCTGATTTTAGTTTGTATTAACATTCAATCAATACAGGAGTTATATGAAAACTGTACTGCTTCTTACAGTATCGAATATGTTCATGACAATTGCCTGGTACGGACATCTTAAATTCAAGGATGTGCCAGTATGGAAAGTAATCCTGGTCAGCTGGGGGATAGCCTTTTTTGAATATTGCTTCCAGGTCCCCGCAAACAGGATTGGTTACGGTGAATTTAATGCAGTACAGTTAAAAACCATACAGGAGGTCATCACTCTCGTCGTCTTTATAATTTTCTCAATCATATACCTGCATGCAAAATTCAGGTGGAACCACGCCATAGGATTTAGTCTGATAATTCTGGCTGTATTTTTTATTTTTACAGACTGGTAAGGGAATACTATAAAGCCGTTACTGTTATTCCTCCTCCTCTTCCGTAGGAGGGGTGTGAGCCGCAAGTGAATCATATTGAGCACCTGTCATTCCCGGAAGCTGTTCGATGAACGCAACCATTGCCCAGATTTTATCATCGGAATGTGTCACTCCCCAGGCCGGCATGCCGGTCATCTTAACTCCATTCTTTGTAACCCAGAAGAGCTCTTCAGCAGGCATATCTTTAGCGCTATTAGCCAGATTCGGTGCCTTTGGATTTAAGCCTTTTGCCAATTCAGTTTCATTTTTCCCGGGAGCTCCATGACAACCTTTGCACATTTCATTATAATGAGCAAATCCTTCTTTGATTTGATCCGGAGAATTCAGCGGAGGAACGGTAATACCTTCTGCATGCTTTTCGACAGAATTATCCATAGTGGTATTCAATATCCAGCGTGAGAAATCAGGCTCCTTGTTTGCGGCACTTACATTATACCATCCGGAATATATGATGATTAACCCGATAACAATTAAGAAAATAATCGTTACCACAACACCTGCAAAAAATTTCATTTTACCTATTCCTTCTTTTTGAAAAAATGTTCGGTACTAAATCAAATGATATTATTTGTAAATTATTGTGATAAGTAGCCCTTTTCATAGAATATTTAAAATTGACAATTGAATATTGCGGTATGAAGGGATTCTATTTTAAGAAGTTGAGGAGGAGGTTGGAAAGGTTCAGGGCAGAGGCAGGGAAGATTCCAAAGAAAATTGTTCCTGCAGTACAGATACCCGCTGATAGCAGAAAATAAAAATCCTTCACTGGTTTAATCATATTTACCGGCTGCTTCAAATACATTTCTGCTACTACCGAGACATAATAATACAATGCAATAGTAAGATTAATAATTGCTATGATGACAAGCCAAATATATCCTCTGTCAATCACACCGCTTATAACAAATACTTTTCCCGCGAATCCTGCCAGCGGCGGTATCCCGGCCAGTGATAAAAAGGAGAGTGCAAGTACTGCTGCAGAGAAGGGAGATGTCCTGCTTAACCCTCTGAACAGAATAATATCATCGCTGCCGAAGTTTCGCTCTATCTGGGATATTACACTGAAAGCTCCCATATTCATAAAAAGGTATGCAATTAAGTAAAAGCCTGAATAGGAGACGGCGGTAGAAATACTATCTGCAGAAGCCACTGCCATTAAAAGTATTCCCGATTGCGCGATACTTGAGTAAGCCAGAAGTCTTTTTAATCCCGTCTGGCGGAGAGCGATGAGGTTACCAATAGTCATTGTAACAGCTGCAAAAATTGCTATGATCATACTCCAGCCGGCGACGTTATCCATGTACTGCAGTCAGCAGGAAGCGGAGGAGTCCTGCAAACCCTGCTATTTTAGGAACGACAGAAAGAAAACCGGCTACAGGAGCAGTTGAGCCGGCATATACATCAGGAGCCCAGAAGTGGAAAGGGACGAGGGTTATTTCAAAACCATAGCCGATAAGGATGAGGATCAGTGAAACGAAGATCCAGACGTTATTGCTGCCGCTCAGACTTATACCGATAATCCTTAGATCAAGACTTCCTGTAAGGCCGTAAAGAAATGTCAGTCCGAAAGCCATTACAGCAAGTGCGGCTGCAGCAAAGATAAAAAATTTCATAGCAGCCTCATTCGCCATTTTATCTCTCCTGATCACAGCAACAAGCACGTAGCCGGCAAGACTCATCATTTGAAGAAAAAGAACTATTAGCCCAAGGTCCAGGCTGGATGAAATACACATTGCGCCCAATGTTGAGAAGAGCAGGGCGATGGGAGCATGAGCTATGTGAGAATTTTTCTTAAAATAAAATAACAGCAGAAGGAGTGTAATTAAAGAACCTGAGAGAATCAGAATTTTAAACACGGTACCGAAATTATCTACAGCATAAGTACCTTTGAAAATATCGAAAGACGGCCAGGGAAGCATCCTGAAGGAAAATAAAATTGCAAATGATAAAGATATCAGCGTAAGATAGGCCGGTATGAGCTGATTTTTTCCTTTCACCCACCCTGCTATAGGAATGTAGAAGAGGGCAGAACCGGCTATAATAAGTTCAGGTATTATCGCCCAAAGTTTCATCGGCTTATAATATTGCTGTTAATAATTTTGTTCCGCTCTCAATCAACCCTGTTAAATATCCCGGCAGAATACCAAGGAATAATGAAATCAAAATAAGTACTGTAACTATGAAACTATTTCTGTTGGATAACTCAGCAATTTCAGGCATATCATCAGGGGGTTTTCCGAATAGCATATTCACCACAATTTTTAAGTATAAAGCTGTCATCAGGATAAGGCCTGCAATAATGCCTACTGCAGCCCAGATATTTGTACCCACAGAAGCCCCGATGACCTGGAATTCTGCTATAAATCCTGAAAAACCCGGAAGTCCAAGCGAAGCAAATGCAAGTATTCCGAGCACCGCACTAAAAACAGGGACAACCCCAAGGAGTCCTCCGAATTTATTTATATCCCTCGTTCCTGCTTTATGCTGCAGCATGCCGGCAATAAAGAACATTCCGCCGGTAAGCAGACCGTGACTTATAATCTGGTAAGCTGCGCCGTTTAAGGCAAGCTGTTTTATGCTTACATTTTGCGTAAGTCCCCAAATTCCTGCTGCTGCCATGATATAACCCATATGATTTATTGAAGTATAGGCAATTAATCTCTTAAGGTCTTTCTGGGCCAGCGCTGCAAGTGCGGCATAGATCATTGAAAATATTCCCAGCAGGATCAGCCAGAGACTATAATAGGATACCGCGAATGGGAGTGCAGGAATCATGACCCTAAGAATGCCGTAAGCTCCCATTTTTAATTGTACGCCGGCAAGAATAACACTACCTTCTGTCGGGGCCTCAACGTGAGCATCAGGAAGCCAGTTGTGAATCGGGAATGTCGGCAGCTTAACACCAAATCCGATCAGCATACCGAGCATTACAAATCCTGCTGTTTGAACCGATCCCGCAAAGGGTTGTGCCTGTACTATTGTCTGAAGGGAAAATGTATGAGGATCAACTGAGAGATAAAGTGCAAGAAAGGAAATAAGCATTGCAAGACTTCCTGCCCGTGTATAAAGGAAAAATTTCATTGCAGCATATTTTCTTCTCTCGCTTCCGAAGATGCCGATTATGAAATACATCGGTACAAGGCCAACCTCAAAGAAGAGATAAAAGAGGAGCAGATCCATCGAAGAAAAAAGTCCCAGTAATCCGGTGTGCATCAAAAGGAATAAAAATGCATGTTCTTTTGCCTTATCATTTTCATTCAGAACATAAAGCATTACCGCTGCCATAAGTATATCGGTAAGGAGGATGACAGATAGCGATAGTCCATCTACTCCAATAGTATAACCTGCATTTATAGAAGGTATCCAGGGGATATCGGTAATCCATTGCATTCCGCCCCTCGAAATATCGTAGTCTGCAAGAATGAGGATGGATAGAATCAAGGTGATCAAGGATCCCGAAAATGCTGTCAGTCGTATAGCCTTACTTTTACCTTTAGGTAAAAGCAGGATGATAAAAGCAGTAAATAAAGGGAAGAATATATTTATTGTTAACATTTATTTTCAATAATTATTGTTAATTCAAGCGTTTAGCTGAAAGCAAAAAACACTCCCGCTATTAAAGCTGTAACGATTATCCAGGAAAAGAGGATAAGGGTATAAATAAAAATTTTACCTGATTGGATCTTCCTTAATTCTTTACCTGCAAGGGAAAAGGAAAAAGCAAACTTATCTGCCATCTGCGAGAAACCTGTAACTTCGCTCCTGTCAACACCGTTTGCTGATTTAAGAACTAATGATGATAACCCCTGTGCAGATCTGTCAAGAGCAAGTTCAGCTTTGTCATCTACTCCTGCAAGGGTTAATACTGTATTGCTGAGTCCTTTTGCCGCAGAATCAAGTACCCCTTCAAAAAGATTCACGAGCATTGAAGCAAACCGTATAATCTTAACCGGGACAAGCACGAATATATTCACGGCTTTGGTTAAATAGGAAAACAGATTCCCGAAAGATGGAACCGGACCTGACCGAATTACTCTAACAGTTCCATAAGCCAGGCCGGATGTACTGGCCGCAATTGCTGCGCCTCTCCAGCCCCATCCGATAGAAACGGGCGACGGAAAGGTGAGGAACGATTCAATATTCAGCTTAAGAATGTACCCGGCAATTACCGCAAGTCCTGCTAAGAAGAGCATAGTGTACGTTATCATTTTGCCCGGCTTCGATATCTGCCAATTATTTTTTCCGTTCCAGTCGGCAAAAACAGATGCTCCTGCTCTCGATATATAAACGCCTGCAAGGAAAATCAGGATAAGCATAAATGAGGAATAGACAGCTCCGTGTTTTAGTGCATCAGACATAATTTCATCTTCGCTCCAGAAGCCGGCGAAGGGTGGGAAGCCCGACAATGCAAGTGCGCAAAGTATAAATGCTGCTGCAGTGTATGGCAGGAACCTTCCCAGGCTGCCAAGTTTGCGGATGTCCTTTGTTCCCGCAGAATGACCAATTACTCCGGCCGTAAGAAATAAGCCCGCCTTGAAGACAGCGTGCACTGTAAGGTGGAAAGCTGCAGCCAGAGCACCTCCCAACCCGATAACAAAATACATTTCACCTAATTGGGAAATCGTCGACCACGCAAGTATCCTCTTAAGATCATACCGTGTAGATGCGATTAGAGCAGCAGTCAAAGCGGTGATTCCTCCTATGAAGGTTATACAGCTCAGGACGGTTTCCGAAGCCTCAAACAAAGGAAACAATTTCAGAAGCAGAAATACACCGGCAGCAACCATAGTGGCAGAATGTATTAAGGCTGACACAGGGGCGGGGCCAGCCATAGCATCCGGAAGCCAGGAAGTTAAAGGAAGCTGCGCACTTTTACCGATAGCAGCCGAAAGGAAAAGAAATGAAAGAAGAACAGGACTAAGATTTTGTTCGGCATTTAGATTTTTCAGAAAAGTTGAAATATCAGTTGAACCATAACTGATTAAAATCAGTAAAAGCGCCAATAAAAAACCGAAATCTCCGATCCTTGTCATAAGGAAGGCCTTACGGGAAGCTTCCTTGGCATCAGATTCTTCGAACCAGAACCCTATCAGCAGGAAAGAGGATAATCCCACAAACTCCCAGGAGATGAAGGTCAGAATAAATGAATCGGAAAGGACAAGCGCTAGCATCGAACCAATAAAGAAAGAGAAAACCCTGAAGAAAAACTGCCTTCTTTCTTCAATGAACTTAATTGAGAAAATTGATATAGTAAGTCCGATTACTGCAGTAATCAGCGAAGCAAGCCATTCAAGTCCGCCCATAACCAGGGAAAAGGTCAGCTTTAAACCTGCAGTGGAAAACCACGTTGTATCAATTTTTCCCCTGGTGCTGCTGAGCAGAATAATCAATATCAGAGATACGGCTGTAAATAAAGAGGATATTATTCCAGCTTTCTCTTTTAACAATTTTACCGGAAGAGATAAAATCAGTGAGGCTGCTAAGGGAAGCAATGGAATTAGTAGTAAAAGAATCATCCCTTTAACTCCTTATACTTATCAACCTGAATAGTTTTCCTATTGCGGTAAAGCAGCATCATTATCGCAAGGCCTACTGCCATCTCAACAGCGCCGATTGTTACAATAATTATAGTAAATATCTGTCCGGAATAGTCTGACGGCGCAATATATCGCCAGAAGACAACAATATTAAGTCCCACAGCGTTTAGTAGAAGTTCAATTCCCATAAGAACCATTACCGCAGTTCTCTGAGCAAGTATGGCATAGACTCCTATTCCAAATAGTATTGCGGACACAACCAGATATGCACTTACAGGAATGATCATTTGTCTGTCTCCGCTTTTTCGTAGAGATCCTTTATGTTGATTTTATAAAAAGGTTCGACGGGATCTTCGGAAGCAGGAGGAGGGTCTTCATTAATGGCCGAAGCGTTATTCCTGTCTTTCGAATCGGGATGTTTGCCGGGCCGCGCAAGATAAATAGCACCATAAATTCCAAGCAATATCATCAGCCCGGCTCCTTCAAAAGCCATCATATACTTTCCCATCAGAAGATGCCCTATTCTGTGCGAGGAATCCTGATCAGGAATAATAGTTTTTACAGGCCAGTCGGGGAACAGGAGAAATAGAAATACTAATATCACTGTCGCAGCTAAACCAATCCATGCCGCATAGGGTTTTATCGAAGTAAACATCGACATATCCATTCCCATATCCATACCGCCGTGTTCATCCTCATTATTATCATCGTCATTATGATGATGAGAATGGCCATTCTGATTTTTCTTTTTCGGCAGTAGTCCCAGCGAAAAGAATTTCTCTATAAAAGGCATCTTCATTTTTGCCATCATATCGCCGCCGGGATCGTGTGAAAAGAGCACCATAAATAAAATCATCACGAGCATTCCGCCGATATACATCATAATCTGCAGCATACCGAGAAGATCAGCCATCAGGAGGATGAACAATCCTGCAACACCTATAAAAGAGGCCATGAGAAAAATTCCACTCCTGAACATACTCTTGGTTGTTGTCATACCGAGGGCGCCCGCCACCGAGATGAAGGCAAAAACTGCGAAGGCAAATATTTGAGCGGCTTCTCCTAAATTCATTTTCCTCCAACTCCGAGTAAGATTAAACCTCCAACAATCAGCACATTAAGCAGCCCTACCGGGATCAGGATCTTCCAAGAAAGTTCAAGCATTTGTGCAGAACTTTTCAGTTTTATTTTTTGGCCTATCCACTTCATAAAGATCAAAACCGAAAAAGTTTTTATTAACATCCATACAAAGCCCGGAAGAACGGGTCCGCTCCAACCGCCAAGGAATAAAACCGCACCCATGGCAGCAACAACGAACAAAATTCCAGCAAAAGAAATTCTCCACAATTTTCCGCGCCATCCGCCGTATGTACTGATTATCCCGTTGTTTAATTTGTCTGAAAATGGTTCAAGGAAAGGAGCGCGGTACACCTGCATCAATCCTGTGATCACGTATAAAGCAAAACCAAGGGGCTGCGAAACTATATACCATAATGAAGATTGTGAGTTGATGATATTCTGAGTGGACATTGATTTAGCCATCATGATGGGACCAATTACTGCCAGTCCGAGCGGAACAACATAAGCGATTAGCTGGGCTACGATTCTGTAGCAGGATTCTAAAGTCTGTGAAATGTTGCTGCCCCATCCTCCCAATGCAACAGCCAGAACCATGTAATCAACCACCACGATAAAATAAAATAAACCGATTCCTATGTCAGCTCCGACCAGGTATCTGTCGATAGGTATTACAACTGAGGCGGCAGCCATGCTGATCAATGCTATAACGGGTGCTGTGTTATAGAGCCAGCTGTCGGGATGAGCAGGGTAAATATTTTTAGCAGAGAGTTCAGCCGAGGGACCTTTTGCACTGATTATGTTGAGCCGTGGTTCAATCAGCAGAGTTAAAAACGTACCGGCTGAAAATAACAACAGGACTGAAATGAGATCGTACGTTATTCCCAATCGAGCCCCCCCATTCCCCAGGAATAAGCAATTCCGGATGACAGTATAGCAATGAAAACAAGCATATCCAGGAAGGCCTTCATCCCGATATCTGCAAATACCACCGCCCAGGGATACATAAATATCATTTCCATGTCAAACGAAAGAAAAATCAGGGAGAATGTTATAAATGAAAAACGGTAATTATTCCATTTGGATGAATTCATTATCCACTCTTTCTGCTTTCGTGAAAAAGCGTAAAGCAGGAGGATAAAACCGGAAGAGGCAAGGATTACCAGACCTACTACAGAGTACCAGGTTAAAATCATTATAAGTTCTTTAATTTTATTTATTTACAAAATATATGAATACAGACTACTATTCTTTGTTCTGGGTCAAATAGGGCCGATCCTGCAGAGAGTGTAAACCGACAAAAAAAAGGATGGCTGAACCATCCTTTGGAAAATATGTCAGAGTTCTCAGTTTAATGATTAATTATTATTCTGATTTCCCATCATTCCGCCATGCCTCATCATACCACGGTTACCCATCATGCTTCTCATATAGTTCCACATCTGAGGATAATTTCCCATCATATTGTACATATAATTAGTGTATGAGGTATCCTGGTTAGCAATTGAGAACATATTATTCATCATCATTCTTCGTGCGTTCTGATTCTGCATCATATAACCCATCATATCATTCATAGCTTCAGGATTATTGACCAATTCGTGCATGAAATTCCGCATCATCTGAGGATGTGAAATAATATCCTGTATTGCCTCATTCTGTGTTTTCTGGTCTTTAAGCAATTGAGGGTCAGGTTTGTTCTGAGCAAACAGAATTGAAATACCTGCAATCAATAATATTACCATCGGGACAAAAATTTTCGACTTCATTTTTCCTTCTCCTTTCATAGGAATTTGTTTATCATATTGTCAAATCCCAGTTCAAATATATAACCCGGAGGCAGCCTTTGCATTACAGAATTTTGATATTTTGTTATAGATTTTGAAATGCAAGGTTTATTCCCTGCGGGAATAGGGAAACTTCTTTGGATGATGCAATTACAGATATTTATTCCCTACGGGAATACTACAGATTGAAAATTGAAAATTGAAGATTGACTCCCTACGGAAAGATTAGCTACCATCATAATACCTAAGGGAATGAGCTGTGATATACGGCAAAAATATTTAATTATTTTATTAGAATTTATGCCCTTGTTAAGTTATACGGCGCAGCATTTAATTACTTTAAAATTACCGGACAATCAAACCCCTCACTTATGAAATATATTCTGTTTGTTCTCTTTATAATTTTTATAAGCAGCCAATTAACAGCACAAAATTTCGAGAGTTCCATCAAGGGCAGAGTCATAGATCAAAACGGGAAACCGAATGAGCTTGTCAATATCTTAATTGAAGGTACAAAAACAGGAGATTATAGTGACAAGGACGGATGGTTCGAAATCAGAAATCTGAATACCGGGGTATACACTCTGAGATTATCATCGGTTGGATACAGAACCAAAGAACTTCAGGTAACGCTCAAGTCAGGTGAAAATGTTTATAATAATATTATCCTTGATAAATCAGCCAGCGAGCTGTCTGAAGTAGTAGTGAGTGCAGATAAAACTAACAAATACGAAAACCCTCAAAGCGAATACATTTCAAAACTGAAGATCAGAAACCTTGAAAACCCCCAATCATACAGCAGCACAACCGCGGAAATACTTAACGAACAGAATATAGTTGATTTTTCTTCTGCACTATCAGTAATTCCCGGGGGAAATGCCTCTTCAGAAAATCCTACCGGGATAACAGGAATTTTTTTGCGGGGTTTTCATACAAATACTTTTATACAGAATGGGGTGTATAGTTTCAGTCCTGACGGAGGAGATCCGCAGGTAATCGAAAGAATTGAGTTAATCCGGGGACCTTCGGGACCCGTTTACGGCACCTGGGGAGTTGGTTACGGAGGACTTGTAAACAGGGTGACCAAGAAACCTTTTAAGTCGCCCTTTTATAGTGCAGGTATAACTTTAGGCAGTTTCAACCTTCAAAGGTATTTCGGTGATGTGAACCTTCCTTTGAATGATGACAAATCCCTGCTGATGAGAGTCAATGCAGCGGTTCATTCGGAAGGAAGTTTTCAGGATTATGGCTATAGAAAGTCTTCCATGATATCACCGGTCTTTTTATATAAACCTGCTGAAGATTTCAGTGTGCTTGTTGGAGCGGAAATATCCGAAACAGATATGTCGGCCACAACTTTATTCGGCGGAGCAGCATCCCTGGGAATAAATAATATCAGCAGAATCAGAACAGACTATTTTAAATCATACAGTTCGGAAAACCTGACACATGAACCGGACATTTCTAATAACTATTATTCACGGATAGATTACGGGTTATCTGATAAATGGAAATTAAGTACAAACTTTGCCGCCGCATTATTTTCGTATAACGGTTCAAGCGTTATACCGATATTCCTTAATGATTCACTTCTAACCAGAAGAATTTATGATTACGGCGGCAATATAAATTCTTTTGACGTGCAGCCGGAGATAAAAGGAGAATTTATGGTTGGACACATTAATAACATGTTTGTTGGAGGATTTGATTATCAGTGGGTGGATGTTAATTCTTCTGCTTCAGTGATTATGAGTGCTGATACACTGAATTATCTCAGGAACTTTGTGCCTGTGCTTAATGCCGCGGCATCAAGAATGCATTATGATCTATCCCTTCGTTCAGATGAGAACAGGAATTCATACTCGTTATATGTGAATGATGCTGTTACCTTCATCGACAGACTGGATATAATACTTGGATTGCGATACGATTATATGGATTATAACGGAACAAAGAACCTTGTTACAGGAAATTATAATTCAGATCCGTTCAATCAGGGCACTTGGAGTCCCCAGGCAGGAATTTCATACCAGGTCATAAAAGATCAGCTTTCGGTATATGGAAACTATATGCAGGGATTTAATTACATAACTTCGAATGTAACAGGACAAAGTTTCGATCCCGAATTTGCAAACCAATACGAAGCAGGAATAAAAACAAATTTGTTCAATAACCTGTTTTCTTCCACAGTCAGCTTTTATGATATTAAAGTATTGAACAAAGTAAGAAGAAATCCCACAGACCCTCTGCTGTCAATTCAGGACGGTACTCAAATCAGCAGAGGAGTTGATGTGGATATAAGGACCAATCCTCTGGAAGGTCTGAACCTTATCATTGGTTATGCATTCAACAAAAGTAAATTTGAAGAAGCCGATTCTCTTTTAATCGGCAAACGGCCGCTCGGTGTACCTGAACATATGGCTGTATTATGGGCAAGCTACTCTATACAGGATGGAATCCTGAGGGGATCAGGATTAGCCGGGGGCATAATTTACAGCAGTGATTTTTATTTTGACGATCTTAATACCTTGACTATTCCCTCATATAAAGTTATAAAGGGAAGCCTTTTTTATAATGCTGATTTACTTAAGATGAACCTGACAATAAATAATCTTACCGATGAAAGGTACTGGGATTATAATGGTTCTCCGCAGATCCCGGAAAGGATCTTGTTTACAGTTATGTTTAACATCTGATAATATAATCAGAAAATTTATCTTATTTGATTAAAGAGTAATATGAAAAAATTTAGATTCATGAATTATTCTATTGAGAAAAGACTTCCGATTTTTATTTTCAGTCTTTTGTTTATATCTCTGGTTATATTTATTAGTTATTCTTATTTAACGGTAAGAAAAAACTCTCTTGATGCAGGGTATAAAAGGCTTACAACATTAACCCTTCAATTCAGTTCTATTTTCAGCCTGCAGGTAAAAAACCTGGTATCTGTAACACATCAGGCTGCACATACTAACGAAGTAATTCAGTTTCTCCGCAATCCGGGTGAAAAAAACAGAGAAGCGCTGAAAAACTTCGATGAAATAAAGTTTAGATATGATACACTAACTCAGACCGTTCAGCTATGGAGTGTGAAAGGGAAAGTTTTGTATAATACAAATGACACGTTTCCGTCTGATATTAGTCCGGGTGACTCAGCCTTTGCGATAGCGGCATCAGCTGCGCAGGAATATGCAGGTAAGCTTTATAATATCGATGGTAAAATCCTCTGGCCTGTGATTATTTCCGTAACGGAAAAAGGACATAAGCTGGGATATGTCGTAAGGTGGAGACGCATCCATGCAACGAAGCAGGCGATTCAACAGATATCATTTCTACTTGGAAGAAATGCAAATATTCTCCTTGGAAATTCGGATGGTTCAGTATGGACGAATCTGGTTACAGTTATACCCGATCCACGGATTGAAACCCGAGATGATAATAATTCAATGGAATATCTTAGTAGAAGAGGCGAGAACGTAATTGCAGAGGCCGGCCCGATTCCCGGAACAAACTGGGTCTGTGTAGTAGAGTTGAACAAAGATCTGATACTTAAAGATACCGGCATCTTCCTTAAATGGGTGATCATCTTCGGCATTATTCTTCTCACGATAGGACTGGTATTCACATGGATTTTAAGCAGAAATATTACCAAACCGCTTCATGAGTTGAGTATGGCCGCTGCCAGAATAGCAGATGGAAATTACTCATCGCCTATCGAATTGAACCGTAGTGATGAATTGGGAGTACTGGCTGACAGTTTTAACCAGATGAGCCGGAAGATCAGGAATTCGAAAGATGAACTTGAGAAGAAGATAAACGAGGTTGAAGAAAAAAATTACCTGCTTGAGAATTCGTTAAAAGAGAAAGAAATCCTGCTGAAGGAAGTTCATCACCGTGTAAAAAACAATCTTCAAATTATATCCAGTTTGCTTAACCTGCAATCGGGTAATATAGAAAGCCCGGAGATCAAAGAGATATTTAAGTCGAGCCAGCTGCGGATAAGATCAATTGCCCTGATACATGAAAAACTTTACAAATCAAAAAACATTGCAAGGATAAATCTGAAGGAATATATAAATGAACTTATTGTTTACCTGCTGAATTTATATAATACAAGCTCTGCAAGGGTAAGAACAAGACTGGAGATGGATGAGGTAACAACTGAGATCGGGATGACGATAACGCTTGGACTAATCTTAAGCGAACTTATTATAAATGCAATCAAGTATGCATTTCCGGAAAGCCGGACGGGTGATATCTTGATAGCACTCAACCATCAGAAAGATCATGAATATGTGCTGATTGTTAAAGACAACGGGGTGGGATTTCCGGAGGATATGGATTTTGAAAATGCACAGTCCCTCGGATTATCCATTGTAAAGACATTATTAAGTCAGATTAATGGAAAAGCTGAGTATCGCAGGGCAGACGGAACAGAAGTTCGAATATATTTTTGTATTCCTGCTCAGCCGAAAGAGGAAAAATTTGAATATTTTCCTTATTCCGAAGAAAATGAGAACCTCGAACCGGAGTTCTAATCTAATCTTTTTCTACTCTTAAATATTTTCAATTACTGAAGATCTTTTTTCATTTCTTCAAATTGCTCTTTGTTTATTTCTCCTTTAGCATATCTTTTCTTCAATATATCCAGGGGAGATTCGAGATGCGGATTTACATGGTTTTGATTTCTATATTTGCCCGACTGATTTATTAGCAGCCACGCTATTAAGCCGATTATTACGAGCCAAAATATCCATCCGAACCACATTCCGCCTCCCCACATCCAATTATGAAACATATTATTTTTTCCTCATTATTGTTCTTTAATATTAGACATATATAATAACCTAATGGTTCATATACGTACAAAATTGTGACCTGTGTCTATTTTTTAAAATAATATAAAAAGAAGAAGATGCGTTATAGAATTCATAAAAAAAATTACATGAATTTTATCTGGATGCAGAATTGAAGGTATTTTTTATGAAGCAGAAGACGACACCTGTTGAAACAGGTGCCGCCTACATATTGGGTTATGGGGTTCCAACAAATAATTTTCCGTCGTCACTCAGATTTTTTGAATATTTTTCCGGGTCCTTTTTGAATTTACTTATGCAGCCGCTGCAGCAGAAAGCATAAACCTTTCCATTATATTGTACTTTAGTACCTTCAGGATCTATATCCTCTCCCCGAACGGGACAAACGGCATTCCACGCCTGAAGATCGGCATCGACTGCTATAACTGCAGATCCGTTAGAATTTACAGCTGTCGGATCAGCATTTTCATCCATATTCTGGTGATTCATCATTGAGTGATCCATATTCGAATGATCCATTGTAGAATCATTCATTTTTCTCTGATGCATTATTTTTGTATTTCCATCACAACAGGAATTACCGCAGGATTTGCTTTCCTTCTCCTGGGCAGCTACTGCTGCAGTAAACAGAACGGAGAATAAAAAGATGAACAATAATTTTATTGTTGAGCGATTGTTTTTCATTCCGATTTCCTTATATATATTTTTTAATTATTAGAGCTTAAAATTCTGTTTTCGCTTTTACGTCTGAATGCAGCTATAATTAGTCCTGCAGTTATCAGTATGACACCCGACCAAACCAGGTCCATGTTCTGTTTAATGCTTGCCTCAACAGTAAGCACCTGTTGTGTACCGCCGAAACTATTGTTCCCTGATGCATTTTCATCATAGCCTACTGGTGAAATATAAATGTCCTTTCCCCAGCCGGGAAGGATATCGGGTTCACGCATAAGACTATTATTAAATTCGGAAATAAACATTACCGGGGATGCCTGCAACGTTTTATTCCTGCCTTTTATTTCAACATCAAAGGAGTACTTATCGCTGCCCATAATTCTGTTATAGCCTTTAAACATAAATGAATGATGCATTGCTTTAACTTCCTTTCCCAGGGGGAGGGTAAGCTGTTCGGAGGTTGAAAAGTTGCCCGATAGAAGGACACCGAGTAAAAATACTCCAACCCCGATGTGAGCTATCTGCCCGCCCGTAACCAGGTAGTTTACTTTCAGACTCTTCATAATCGTACTGATATTAGTTGAAATTACAAAGCAGGCTGTTATAGTGTAGACTATAAAATAAATCGATGCCATACCGGTAGCAAACGCAATCACCACGGTTGCCGCGCCTGAAATAACTAGATGAATCGCAGCCAGGCGAATCATTTCCTTCTTTTCGGTATTGCGCCACCGTAAAATGAGGGTGAAGGCTATCATAAACATCATAAAAATGGCAAGGGGGAAATTCAACTGGGTATAATAGGTCGTTTCCACTGAGCTTCCGAAAATAGGGGAGGATGTCCCAAGTATAATTATAAGTGCCGAACCGAGCATGAGCGCAGAGCCATAGAATAATCCGGTCTCTCTGCTGAAGAAGGATTCCTCAGAGTTTGAAAGACTTTTCATCTCCTTCCATCTTACAGCTACTCCGCCAAATCCGATTAACGTGAAAGTCAGGATGAAGCCGAGAAGGAATAAATAAGTTGTCATCCCCGGAGCCACAAATGAATGCACTGAAGCTTCAGAAAGTATACCGCTCCTGGTAAGGAACGTACTGTAAATTACAAAAACGAAGGTGAGTATCGAAAGCACCAGGTTTGTTCTTATATATTTACCGTTTCCGCCTCTCAGCTGTGTATTCTTCTGAATTATAAGAGTATGTAAGAGGGCGACGCCGATGATCCAGGGAACAAGGCTGGAATTCTCAACCGGGTCCCATCCCCAGAAACCACCCCATCCAAGAACGCCGTATGCCCAGTAGCCGCCTATCATAATTGCCAGTCCCAGTACCGACATAGAAACGGAAAGCCATGGAAGCGATTTACTTACCCAGGTTTTATAATCTTTCCTTAAAATTGCCGACATTGCGAATGAGTAAGGAATACCTGCCATTGCAAAACCGACGAACAGCAGAGGCGGATGAATCTGCATCCAGAAATTCTGAAGCAGGGGATTCAGTCCTTTCCCCGCAATAAGGAATTCGCTAACAGGAATATTCAACGAAGCGAGCGCAGCCTTAAGCTGAGGACCTATATGCAGGAACTGCTGTCCCTGGTTATCTGCCATTATAAACTGCCTCAGGTTCGGCATTGCGAGATAGGATGAGTTAAAATATTTCAGCTGCAGGTAATTAGGTTCAGCCCAGATAGAAGTGAACGGGTTCTTAAGAAAAGGACTTATCAGCACCGCAAGGAACACTGCAATCAAGGTATAAAATATCATAAAGGATGATTCACGTGCAGTATCACCCGATAGGTTTTTGATCAAGAATAACCCCGTGACCGCAGCGAATAACAGCCAAAGAAGGAAACTGCCTTCCTGGCCTGCAAAGAATGAGGAAAGCAGCAAACCGAACGAAAGGGTACTGCTGCTGTATTCGAATACATAACTGTACTGGTACTGATGCGAGAGTATTAAATAAAGCAGAAAGCCGGCGGCGGCGGCTGCAAAGAATGTCATCGCATAATAACCCCTGCGCGCGAGCGCAAGGGTATTGGTATATCCTCTGAATGTATAATAATACATTATAACGGTAAAGATACCCGTTATAAGAGAAGCTGTGATTAATATATTTCCGATCATTGTTATAGTTTCTCCATTAGTTATAGGGGCTTACCCGGTTACTTTACCTTATATCCTGCTTTTTCAGCATATCCTTTTGCTTTCTCCACCGATACCTCTTTCAAAGTCATACCGCAGAGAGGGCACGATCCGGGAGCATCAGAGATGACGTTATAGTCCATCATATCCTGGTAAACCATACCATCCTTATTCGCATCTATTTCATTAAGGTCGATAACTCCTTCACGGACGATTGAATTAGTATCTGTCTTTCCTTTCACACTATAGCCTTTTTTTACAAGGTGATCAGCAGCTGTTTCGAGAGAAGCCTCTTTCAGGTTCATACCACATTTTGAACATTCCCCGAGGTTATCGGAAATAATGTCGTAATCCATCGGGCACTGGTAAACTTTACCATCGTTGTTTTTGTCGATTGCCTGCAGATCGAATGTTGTTGAATCATCAGCATTATCCATGTGGTTATGATTCATCTTCATATGCTCCATATTCATTTTCTGTGAACCCTGGTTGTCATTTTTATCCTGCGCAGAGGAAAGACCTGACAACATAACCACAGCAATAAATATATAAAGTGTGCGTTTTAAGTTACCTGATAACATTTGTTTCTCCTTTGTTATATGATTTACTATTATCTAAATTTCTACCGTACCTTCAGCAAGCATATTATTCTTTTTCATTTCTCTTTTTTTAATAGAATAAAAAATTGCCGGATATACGGTAAGCTCGAGTATTAAGCTTGTAAGTATTCCTCCGACCATAGGAGCGGCAATTCTTTTCATAACATCGCTTCCTGTACCCATTCCTATAAGAATAGGCAAAAGTCCAAACAGCATCGTAAGTACTGTCATAAGCTTGGGCCTCACCCTTTTAACCGCTCCTTCGAAAATTGCATCACGAAGGTTCCCGATATTTTTAAGCAATCCCTTACTTTTGAATCTTTCATAAGCAATATCCAGGTAAAGGAGCATCACAACTCCCGTCTCCGCATCCACTCCCAGCAGCGCTATAATACCTACCCACACGGCGACACTAAGATGGAATCCCGCGAAGTACAGGTACCAGATGGCGCCAACCATGGAAAAGGGGAGAGCCAGCAGAACGATACCGGTTTTCAGCATCGATTTTGTGTTCATATATAGAAGCACAATTACGATTAGAATTGTAAGAGGTATTACAAGCATCAGGTGCTTTGATGCTCTCTCCATATATTCAAACTGTCCGCTCCACTTTATTGAATAGCCCGGGGGAAGCGTTACCTTCTTATTTATTATCTCCCTGGCGCGATCGACATAAGTACCCACATCTATATCCTTGATATCGATGTATACCCAGGTGTTAGGCCGCGCGTTTTCCGACTTTATCATAGGAGGACCTTTTTTCACCTCCAGGGTACCTAGTTCGTTAAGAGGAATATTACCGCCCTGAGGCGTTGGAACAAGTACGCGTTTCAGTGATTCCAGGTTTTCCCGGTAATCTCTTTGATAACGAAGATTTACAGGATATCGTTCCAATCCTTCTACTGTTTTTGTTACATTCATTCCTCCCACGGCCGACATAAAGACATCCTGAACATCACCGACTGTCAGTCCGTATCGCGCTATTGCATCCCGGTCTATATCAAAATCAACATAATTGCCGCCGACAGAACGTTCGGCATAAGCTGAGCGCGTACCGGGAATAGTTTTAGCTGCTTGTTCTATTTCTTTTCCAATATTCTGAAGAACGTTCAGATCAGGTCCTGCTATCTTAATTCCCACAGGGGTTTTAATACCTGTCGAAAGCATATCGATGCGGGTTTTTATGGGCATCGTCCACGCATTTGTAAGTCCGGGTATCTGTATAGCATTATTCATCTCCTCAACCAGCTTATCGGTCGTCATTCCAGGACGCCACTGATCATGGGGCTTCAGTCTTATTGTTGTTTCTATCATCGAAAGCGGAGCAGGATCTGTGGGTGTATCAGCCCTTCCTATTTTACCAAAAACCGTTTCAACCTCAGGAAACGTCTTAATAATCTTATCAGTCTGCTGAAGAATTTCCTTTGCCTTGGTAATGGAAATTCCCGGAAGGGTAGTAGGCATATAAAGAAGATCGCCTTCATCAAGAGGGGGCATAAACTCTGAACCGAGCTGAGAATAGGGGATGTATGTGGCAGCAACGATTATTATTGCTGCTCCGATAACCCACCATCTTCTGTTCATTACAAAATCAACAACAGGGTGATAAAGTCTTGCCAGGAATTTTGTTATCGGGTTCTCCTCTTCTTTCCGCATCCTGCCTCTTACAAAATAACCAAGGAGAACAGGCACGATAGTTACGGTAAGAATTGCCGCCGCTGCCATTGAATATGTCTTTGTAAAAGCCAGGGGTTTGAACATCCTGCCTTCCTGCTGTTCGAGGGTGAACACCGGGATGAAAGAGATAGTTATAACCAGCAGCGAGTAAAATATTGAGGGACCGACTTCCTTTGCCGCTTCGAGGATCACCTTCCAGTGGGCCTGCTGCTCACCAGGGGGTTTCTCCTGGTTATGTACCATGTGCGTCTGCGCATTCTCCACCAATATGATAGAGGCATCCACCATAGCCCCGATGGCAATCGCAATACCTCCGAGCGACATTATATTTGCGTTTATTCCCTGCAGCTTCATAACAAGGAAAGCTGCAAGAACAGCCGTAGGAAGTGTGAAGATTGCGACAAGCGAGCTCCTGATATGAAGGAGGAAGAGGATGATTATCAGAGCAACCACGATTGTTTCCTCAACCAGCTTGTCTTTCAGGTTGTCGATAGCGCGGTCGATAAGACTTGAACGGTCATATGCAGTTTTAATCTGGACATCAGGGGGAAGCGACTTCTTAAGTTCAGTCAGTCTTGCTTTAACCTTCTCTATAACCGAGAGGGCATTTTCACCATAACGGATGATAATTATTCCGCCTACAGTTTCACCTTCACCGTTCCACTCGGCCAGGCCTCTGCGAAGCTCAGGCCCCACTGTTACATCGGCAACGTCGCTTAAATAAACGGGCGAGCCCGAGTTTGACGAAACACCTATTGATATCTTTTTCAGATCATCAGTGCTTTTAATGTAACCCAGACCTCTTACCATATACTCAGCTTCACCCATCTCCAATAACCGGCCTCCAACATCGTTGTTGCTGCGCTGGATAGCCATCTTAACCTTCTGGAGGGGGATGCCGTAGTAGGCAAGCTTGTTCGGATCAACATTAACCTGATACTGTTTAACGTAGCCGCCGACTGAGGCGACTTCGGAAACACCGGGTATTGATGCAAGCTCATACTTCAGGAAATAATCCTGCAGAGAGCGTAATTCCTGCAGATCTCTCTTATCAGATTGAAGCACATACTGATAGACCCAGCCGAGTCCTGTTGCATCGGGACCAAGCTGAGGACTAACGCCTTCCGGCAGCTGTCCCCTTAATCCGTTCAGGTATTCAAGCACCCTGCTGCGGGCCCAATAAAGATCAGTACCATCCTTGAAGATTATGTAAACCATCGAGAATCCGAAGAATGAATAACCACGCACATCTTCGGCGTAGGGAACTGACAGCATTTTTGTAGTGAGGGGGTAAGTTACCTGGTCTTCAACTATCCGGGGACCCTGACCCGGGTACTCCGTATATATTATCACCTGCACATCACTAAGATCGGGGATAGCATCGACGTTTGTATTAAATACCGCCCAGATGCCGCCCAGGATCAATGCCGCCGTAAAAAGAATTACCAGAAATTTATTATTGATTGACCACTCTATGAGCTTTTGAATCAATCCTTCCTTTTGAGTTTCACTGGATTTCATCTAATTCTCCCTAACCTTGAAACCGTTATCTTCCAGGTTCTTCTTAACCTGTTCGACCGGCAGTTCTTTCAGTGTCATTCCACAAAGAGGGCATTTACCCGGCTGATCGGAAATAACGTTCCAGTCCATCTGATCCTGATAAACTTTACCGTCATTATTTTTATCGATTGTCCGGAGATCGATCACTCCGCTGCGTACAATATTCTCAGAAGTTTCAGCGGCTGCTGAAGAGGGTTCGTGCTTCATTTCAGTTTTCGGCTTAAGCTTCACGTTGTGATCCTTATCCTTCGGCGCCTCTTTCTCATCAGTATTTGATTTTCGATCTTCACTGTTGGATCCTTCATCCTGCATCATACCGATAGCGGATTTAAGGTTGCTTTCCGAATCAATCAGGAACTGGGCTGAAGTAACAATTTTCGTCCCTTCTGTCAGTCCGTTTAGCACCACATAATAACCATCTGAATATCCGCCCAGGGTAACCGGCTGAGGCTTGAATTTGCCGTCACTGAGTGAAACAATAACAATATCCCTTGCTCCGCTTCTTATAACGGCGTTCTCAGGGATCACGGGAGAAAGACCGAAGTTCTTTCCGCTTATCTCAACATTAGCGAACATCTCGGGTTTCAGTTTTCCTGAAGAATTATTTATATCGAGACGTACCTTCACTGTTCTTGATTTCGGATCAAGGATAGGATAAATGAAAGATACCTTACCGTCGAATGTTTGTCCCGGCAGGTAATTGAATTTAATTTTGGCAGGGGAACCTGCATCGATTTTTGACAATTCATACTCATAGACATCAGCAACAAGCCAGAGGTTTGAAAGATCAGAAATCTGAAGCAGAGGCATGCCCGCGTTTATTTTCTGGCCTTCAAGAACATCCTTTGAAATTACCGTCCCGCTGCTGCGGGCATAAAGAGTTACGTAGGTTTTTATTTCCTTCGTCTCTTTTAACTTTTCTATATCTCTTTCCGGCACTTCGAGCAGCTGAAGTTTTCTTACAGCGTTTTTAACAAGTTCATTACCGCTCTCCATTACCTCTTTTATAGATGACTGGTTTACACTATTATTGTATGAAAGAGCCGTGAGAAGTTCCTGCTGAGCTGATACAAGCTCAGGCGAATAAATATCCATCAGCTTCTCGCCTCTGGTTACTTTTTCACCGGTGTAATTAACATATAGTTTTTCAATCCAGCCGCCTGCTCTTGTCGTTACGATATAATCAGTCTTTTCATTTGATTTCAGGACTCCGTTTGTTGTAACAACTGACGAAAGGTTTTTCTTTTCAACAGAAGCTATCTTAACGTTCATATTCTGAACTACTTCAGGATCAATTTTCACTATGCCCGAGTTTCCGGCTGCATCATCATAAACCGGTACGAGATCCATACCCATTTTTGATTTACCGGGATGATCATAGATTTCGTTGGCGTCCATTGGGGCGCGCCAGTAGAGAATCTTACGCTCAGCTGTTTGACCTGTTCCGGTGGTGCTGTTTTTAAGGGGAACAAGCTTCATCCCGCATATCGGACAGTCGCCCGGATGATCCTCAATTATCTGCGGATGCATTCCGCATGTATATAATTGTGTTTCTGTTTTTACTTCTGAATTGCTGCCTATTGTTGTAGTGAGAATTAGTCCCGCTGCGGCCACAGCAACAACAATAAGTGTTATAATTAAATATTTTCTTTTCATTTCTAACTCCTATTTCAAATTCACATTTAGATCCGAGCCTGTTAAGAATTCAAGTCCGGCAATTTCTTTCAGATAATCTGTTTTCAGTCTGTACAGGTTTGTTTCCACCTGGTAGAGCTTACTCTGAGAATCGATAACGTTTATAAAATCTATTTGTCCCGTCTGGTAGCTGGAAAGCGCTGAATTAAAAGTCTGCTGCGCCTGCGGATATTCAGCCTCATTTATAAGTTTGATTCTTTGTTCCAGCGAATTAAGCTTTGCGACGGAAGAACCGAAATTCTGAGCAAGCATCTGCTGAGCCAGTGAGTACTGCTGAGCATACATTTCCTGCAGCGACTCTGTCTCCTGAATTTTGGCAGATATCTTTCCGCCGTAATTAAGGGGGAGACTGACACCCACCATTACCGAAAAGAAATCGGTAAGGGGTGTATTGGTTTTAGCGATCTCATCACGCTGGGAATACTGCAGTGAAAGGTTAAAGTTCGGATAGCGGTCATACTTTGCCAGGTTCTCCTGCAGGATTGCTTTCTCCTGTGCGAGACGGAATCCCTTCAGGTAAGCACGATTCCGAACAGCGAGAGAATCGAGATCTTCCACCGTATACTTCCGGAAAGATATTTCCGGTATTTCCCCGGTTACGATCAGATTATCCGAAGGAAGAAGCAGCTGAGCATTCAGATCAGCGTTAATGGAGGCTTCCTTACTCTTCAGATCTTCAATCTTGTCGCTTATATTGGTTAACTCAAGCTCAACCTTCAGTAGGTTCTGCTGACTGGCAGTAGAGACTTCATACTTTGTTCTTACAACATTTGCGATGTCACTCAGCAGATTTTTACTTTCCTTCTCCACAGAGATTGCTTTCCTGATGTAGCGGAGCTCATAATATGACTGACTTACATTTTTAATGATCTCATTTTTTGCGTCATCATATTCCTGCTTTACAATATCCACGTCCTTTGAGGCAGCTTCGGCGACTGCACCAAGCTTTCCCGGAAAGGGGATACCCTGGCTTAAGCCGACAATCTTTCCTGTCATAGGTTCCTGTGTAAAGGAAAAGCTGTTGACGGGGAGATTAGCAAGACCTAATGTTAGAGTCGGGTCGGGGAGATTTGAATTCTGTTCGATCCTGCTTGCCGCAGCCTCTGTTTTCGCCTGAAGCATTTTTAATTTAGGACTGACCTTTACCGCGAGGCTGGTTAATGAGTCCAGCGACTGACCGAAAACAATTCCCGGCGCGGTTAAAAAACATAACAGAAATAATATCTGCTTTACACTTTTCATTAAAATCCTCTTACAATTTTTTGATCAGGTAGACTGATCCTTAACCTGTTAAATCAAAATGAATTAACTTAGGGCGCAGGTATACCTGTCCCATTACAAAAGACTGTAAGGGTATTAAATGAGAAGGACTGAAATATTTAAATAGAGATGGTTTCCGGCAGTAAGCGGAGGCGAATTGCTGTTATAAGTAAAACTCTCAATAAAATCGGGGGCGCTGTAGGTGTCAATTATACCTGTCAGGGAGACTTTAACGCTGGATTTTAAGCTTATATCGTTTGCGGTTGTGACAAACTGGTCAGTCAGGTTTCTATCGATTATCTTAAACTGGCAGCAGCCGTCGAAATGATTTACAGTTAGCTTGACGGGAGATTCTTCCTCTTTGTTGCAGCAGCTATGATCTTCCTTTACAACATTATGCATTTTGCAGGAGGAAGCAGACGATAATCCGTCCATGCTGCAAATATGCAGACTAAGCGGCAATCCCGTGGCCGAAACCAGGAAAACACTCAGTAATGTTAATATGAGAATTTTTCTATTCATCAATTGTTGTCAAACATATAATATCGCGCATTAAAAAGCAACATCCGTGCCGAGGTATAAATTTTCGATAAAACACGATTATAAATCAAAATTCCCGGACCCGGTAATTTTTTTATAACAGAAATTATCAAAAATGGAACAAAAGATATACATTCGATGCCCGTACCCGCTTATAGTTTCAGAGTGTGCGATTTTATCATTCAAATCTTCCGATCTTTGATTAATGATCATACAGGTTTAAATTGAAAGATTTAGAATTGATAAGTTAAAGTGAATATCAAATCAGCTACAAATCAACTATATAAAGGAATTAAAATGATGATGGATCCATGGATGAGCAAATCCGGATATATTCTATTTATACTTTTTGTTTCGGGGTTTTTCTCTGACAGGGCATTCGCGCAGGATGAAAACAGTGAAAGTGACTCGACACAAATGCACAAACAGCATATGATTCATTCAATGAGTCCTGAGGTTATGCCCTTCAAGATGGATAAAGTTACTCACTATTTTATTAAAGATAGTACGGGGGGAATTTTGATGATAAAAACAAAAGATCCCGGCGACACAACACAAGCTGCTCTGGTACAAAGCCATCTGAATAAAGAGTGTTCATTATTTTCAAATGCTGATTTCAGAGACCCCGGGACCCTGCACGGAAAAGAAATGCCGGGCTTAAAAACTTTGTCAGAATCGAAAGGTGAGTATAAAGTAGAGTATGAAAAATTATCCGACGGTGCTAAGCTGACCTTTATTTCCCACAATGCAGAAGTAATAAATGCGATACATCTATGGTTTGATGCTCAGCTGAGAGACCATGGTCGGGACGCAAAAAGCCGATTGGATCAAAAGTAGTACAACCCAGTAAGGTTGACCATTTCAGTTCCAGACTTTTCGCAATCGAAAGTGAAAATACCGTTATGGGAAAGGGGTCAACGGAATATTGAAGTTAGTACCATTTGAAAAATTTCAGGCCGATATAAAAACAAACTACCCCTGTGATCAAGAGGGCGAAGAAGGGGATGATTACGTCGGGGAGGCCGGCTCCTTCGATGAATATACTTCGGATGCCGTCGGCAAGCATGGTAAGGGGGAGTATTTTAATAAAGCCGATTGCCCAGTCGGGGAAGTTGTGGTAGCTGAAGAAGATACCTGAAAGGACTATCATCGGGGTGGAGATGGCGTTTATAAGTCCGTTGCCTACTTCGGGATTTGCTGTGCGGGATGAGGTTAATATCGCGATCCCGGCAAAACCAACGTTCCCTGCAATGAAGATCAGCAAAAGCGCCAGTATGCTTCCCTGAATTGTTATGCCGAATACGAGCCAGGCAAACAGGAAGAGGAGTGCTGCCTCAACAAAGTTCATTATAGATCTTACGCTGATGAGTGAGATCAGGAAGTATGATTTTTTCATTGGGGTAGCTATCATTCTCCGAAGCAGCTTCTTCGATCTGTTTTCTATTATGCCGTAACCGAGTCCCCATATAGATGACATCATCATACCCATAGCAATCAGGCCAGGGACAAAGAAGTCGATGTACCGTGTTCCTTTAAGTGTAAGCGGTACTACAGATTCATCTTTAGTAGTTATCTTAGTATTATTTATAACACGGGATAAGTTGAGATAGGTAAGATGCGCCTCTGAATTGACGGGGTCGAAGTGAAATTCAACGCTGTCTTTCTTCTCTTCAATCAAAAGATTTATCTCACCTCTTTTTAATTTTCTCATCGCCTCAGGCCGGGATGTTCTTTCGAAGATGTAAGTGTTATTGCCAAGCTTCTTATCTTTAACTGTGATTTTGTACTGCGCTTTTTGCGTAATGCTGTCGCGGGTTCTTGCTGTCCTGGTTTTTAAGAATACTTCAAACCTGTTGGTGGAGTCTGACCCAATTTCTGCATTCCGGATGACAGCGACCGTATGCTCTGTATCCAGTTTTTGAGTGAATGCAAGTCCCAGTCCCAGTGCCATAAGCAGCGGAAACACAATTCCCCAGAACAGCACGGCAGGTTCGCGCATAAGGGTTTTTGTGTGCATCAGGAAAAGAGTAAAGAACTGGTTTAACGACTGGTTACGCATTCAAATGTCTTCCGGTTAGTGAGGTAAATAAATCATCAAGTGTTTTTCTTCTGCTTTCGAAGTTCTTCAGCTGAATATTCTTGGATTTCAGATAATTGATGAACTCAGGAAGTTCGGTTTCAAGGTCGTCGATTGTTATAAGACCTTTCCTGCTGTTCGCATCCCAGTTTATCTCAAAGTTTGAATTGCCGCTTATTAATTCATTTAAATCTTCATTGGAGCCATCGGGAGTGAATTCGATTATTTTTTTATCATCGGAGTTTAACAGCTGATCTCTTGTTCCCTCAAGTAGTATCTTCCCGCCGTCAATTATAATAATATAATCGCAGAGCTGCTCTGCTTCCTCCATATAATGCGTGGTTAATATTAGGGACGTGTGAGCTTTCGCCTTAAGCTGAAGGAGAATATGCCAGATTTCGCGCCTCGCGTTGGGATCTAGTCCCGTTGTGGGCTCATCGAGCAGAAGCAGCTTCGGGTTATTCAGAAGTGCTAATCCCAGCGCGAGCTTCTGGCGCTGGCCGCCGGACAGGTTTACAGTATATGATTTCTTTTTTTCCTTGAGGTCGATTTCGGAGATGATTTCATTTACTCTTTCATCACCCAGCTGGTAGAATCCGGCGAACAGCTTCATCGTCTCTTCGACTGTAAGCTTATCGATGAAACGCGTTTCCTGCAGCGAGAGTCCTATTGATTGGTGGAGCTCGTTCTGGTGTCCTTCCCACTTTTTCCCCAGTATAGTAATCTCGCCCTTATCAGGTTTCTGAATTCCTTCTATCATTTCAACGAGGGTGGTTTTCCCTGCTCCATTTGGGCCAAGCAGAGCGGTAAACTGACCCTGCTGGATAGCGAGGTTCACTCCGTTTACGGCTTTGACGGTCTTAAACGACTTATAGACATCTTTAACTTCTACAACAGGAAAATTCTCCCGGGTATCATCTGATTTAATCAATTGCCTATTCCTGTTAACTGGTAAAATTAGAATTAGAAACTTAAGGGAAGAAGAGTATTAAATCAAAGTTAGAGTTGGAATACGTATGACATTTTGTCATACTGTAGATTTATTCTACGGCTGAAATTTGAGCAAATTCGCACTTTAAGTCCCGGAAAATTTGGTGAGCAAATACGGCATAAATACGGCAATATCCCGAGAATCTAACGGGATGGGAGGGAGTATGTCAATATTGTCAGACTGTTGAAAAATTAAGCGTCAAAAGTTCCGGCTGGTTTCTGCCCGTTAATCAGGATAGTAACCACCCGACCAGGAACATTATAGATCTTCAGTGATGCATTGGCCGGTTCCTTCAAACTGAAGGTCTGAATAACTACGAAATAACAAACATCTGAAAACGTTCTGAATACGATCTGAAAACGTTCTGAAAACGTTCTGAATACGTTCGACTAATCCGATAGTCGAATATAATAGGAATTGTATATAATCAGGCCGGTATTCATACAACAGAGTTTATTGTTGAGGCGATGGATGCGATTGAACGCGATGAATTTGTAGCTGCAATTGCACGGGCTAAGAACCTGAGGGAGAATGGAGAGTCGCTGTTTGGAAGATTGAATAGCTAAACGGTTAAATTGATTAATTGTTAATCAAAAGGTGGGAGCTTGGTGAATCCATTAATCCATTAATTCTGCAATTCTTTGCATTTATATCCACCCCTCTTTATATTTGTCAATTAAAATTTTTAACATATTGCAGTAATTAATGCAGAAAATATTCATATCAGACCTTTCGAAATACGTTGGCAAAGAAATTACGATACAGGGCTGGCTCTACAATAAAAGATCAAGCGGCAAACTGCATTTTCTGATATTAAGAGACGGTACGGGTTATCTCCAGTGTGTGTTCTTTAAGGGAAATGTTTCTGAAGAGATTTTTGAACTAGCTGGAAAAACCGGACAGGAATCATCAATTGAGATAACAGGAAAGATTAAAGAAGAACAAAGAGCACCGGGCGGGTATGAACTTGATGCAACAGACCTGAAAATTATTTCCGAATCTCACGATTACCCCATATCTCCCAAGGAACATGGTACTGAATTTCTTATGGATAACCGCCACCTGTGGCTGAGATCGAGCAAACAGGTTGCTATTCTGCGTGTCCGTCATAGGATCGTGAAAGCTATAAGAGACTTCTTTGACGGCAACGGGTTTACATTAATGGACCCCCCGATATTAACTCCTTCTTCCTGTGAAGGTACCTCAACCCTTTTTGAAACCGAATATTTTGATTTAGGTAAGGCATATCTTACCCAGTCGGGACAACTCTACGCTGAAGCCGGAGCGATGGCCCTCGGGAAGGTTTATACTTTTGGTCCTACTTTCCGCGCTGAAAAATCCAAAACAAAAAGACATCTAACTGAATTCTGGATGTGCGAACCGGAAGTTGCCTTCGCAGATCTGAATGATGATATGGATTTAGCGGAAGAATTTCTGGAATATATAGTACAGACTGTTATTAAAGACAGGGAAGAGGAATTAAAGGTTCTTGAGAGAGATACAAAGTTCTTGTTGAATGTTAAACAGCCGCTTCCCAGGATATCTTATGATGAAGCCGTGGAAATTCTGAAAAAGAATGGGAGCGAGTTTGAGTACGGAAATGATTTCGGTGCGCCGGATGAAACGATTATATCGAACCAGTTCGACAGGCCTGTAATGGTTCACAGATATCCTTCTGCAGTGAAAGCTTTCTATATGAAAAGAGATCCTGAGAATCCGAAGCTGGCTCTGGCTGTAGATGTCCTGGCTCCCGAAGGATATGGAGAGATAATAGGCGGAAGTCAGAGGGAAGATAATGTTGATTTACTGATTGAGAGAATCAAGGAACACGAGCTACCGATGAAGGACTTTGAATGGTACCTTGATCTGAGAAGATTCGGATCGGTGCCTCATTCAGGTTTCGGTTTGGGTTTGGAGAGAACTGTTTCGTGGATATGCGGACTGGAACATATCAGGGAAACTATTCCCTTCCCAAGAATGATTTATCGCAATACTCCCTGAAAGTTTAGAATTGAAGAGGATATTTATCTCAATACAATTTTCTACCCGGCAGAATCTTAATAAGGTGAAATGTTAATGGCATTTACATCATCCATCAACCATCATACATCATACATTTTTATATGACCTTAGAACTTATCCTATTTATTCTTTTCGCCGCGGTAGCTGCAGTTTCCTCAGTAATAATGATTACACGAAGCGATGCTGTTATAGCCGCACTGTTTTTAGTACTTAACTTTGCTGCGCTTGCCGGTCTCTATCTGCTATTAAATGCACAATTCATTGCAGTTGCCCAGGTAATTGTTTATGCAGGGGCGATAATGGTGTTATTCCTTTTTGTAATAATGCTTTTACGTCCGGAAAAAGAAAGTATCCTCGGCAAGAAACCTGCAATTAAGATTATGGCGATGGTTGTTGCGGGACTTGTATTCATCCAGATTGCGTATATGATTTTCTTTTCCAAATCCGGCAGTCTTACCGGTGAAGCAGCCGCCAGCGTTAAGGCAGGTACTGTTGAATCAATAGGAAGAGAATTATTTACAAATTATGTAGTGCCTTTTGAGGCTGCAGGATTCCTGCTTCTTGCCGCTACGATCGGCGCACTGGTATTAGCAAAAAAGAAATTTGAATAGACTATGCAGATTCCAATAGAATTTTATCTGATCCTGAGTGCCTTTATGTTCATTGTCGGTGTAACCGGGGTGATGATCAGGAGAAATGCAATAATTGTTTTTATGTCGGTTGAGCTTATGCTCAATTCAGCAAACCTGACGCTGGTTGCTTTTTCCTCATACCTTGGCAGTTCGGTCGGCCAGTTATTCGTCTTCTTTGTGATGACGGTAGCTGCTGCAGAAGCCGCAGTAGGACTAGCAATCATAATCGCGCTCTTCAGGAATAAAATGACCCTGAATATTGACGAAGTAAATATCCTGAAGTGGTAGCCCGGGAGGGTATCATTTCAATTTCTTAATAGCAGAAATTTATGATTAATCTTATATACTTAACAATTCTTCTTCCGCTTGCAGGATTCCTTGTAAACGGAATATTCGGATCCCGGATCAAAAATGAGAAAGTTATCGGAATAATCGGCAGCGGCACGATAGGAATATCCTTCCTGATAGCTGCGGGAGCATTCATTCAGACGCTGGGTTTACCTGTTGAGGAGAGACAGCATATTGTTAATCTTTTTACCTGGCTGAAAGTAGGAGGCCTGGATGTCGGTTTTTCATACCAGGTTGATCAGCTTTCGCTTGTAATGGCATTAGTAGTTACGGGGGTTGGTTTTATAATCCATGTATATTCAATAGGATATATGCATGGCGATAAAAGTTTCTGGAGATTCTTTGCTTATATGAATCTCTTCATCTTTGCAATGATGAACCTGGTTCTGGGTGATAATTTTGTTCTTCTCTTCCTCGGATGGGAGGGGGTAGGTCTCTGTTCATATCTTTTAATCGGCTTCTGGTATGACAGGAAGTTCGAAAAGAGCACTACCAGTGATGCTGCCAAGAAAGCTTTTATTGTAAACAGGATAGGCGATTTTGGTTTTCTGCTGGGTATGTTTTTAATCTACCAAACCTTCGGAAGTCTCAATTTTAACGAAGTCTTTGCCCGTGCAAATGTATTAAATGTGCACGAAGGAGTATTCACCTTAATAGCTCTGTTTCTTTTTATAGGTGCAACCGGAAAATCGGCCCAGATCCCGTTGTTTGTATGGCTGCCCGACGCTATGGCTGGTCCAACTCCTGTTTCCGCGCTTATACATGCCGCTACCATGGTAACTGCGGGTGTATATATGGCCGCGAGATGTTCTATAATTTTTGTATCTGCTCCTGCGATAATGACTCTTGTTGCCGTCATCGGTATTGTTACTGCATTATTTGCGGCATCGATTGGAATGGTGCAGAATGATATTAAAAAAGTGCTTGCTTATTCAACTATAAGTCAGCTCGGCTATATGTTTTTAGCTATAGGCGTTGGTGCTTTCTCTGCGGGTATATTTCACGTAATGACTCACGCCTTCTTCAAGGCCCTGTTATTCCTTGGAGCGGGTTCTGTAATCCACGCGATGCACGAACACCAGGATATACAGGGTTTCGGCGGACTCAGAAAGTATATGCCAAAAACTGCGATGACATTCCTCATTGCCGCGTTGGCTATTTCAGGTGTGCCCCCCTTATCGGGTTTCTTCAGCAAGGATGAAATACTCTGGCTCTCTTTTGCAAACGGAAGTTTTATCCTCTGGCTGATAGGAGCAATTACAGCTCTGATGACAGCGTTCTATATGTTCCGTCTCTACTTCCTGACGTTCGAAGGAAAAGAAAGATTCGGGCACGACCTGCATCCACACGAATCACCATTGGTTATGACTGTACCGCTTATGGTACTGGCCTTGCTCGCAGCCATCGGCGGCTTTATAGGTATACCTGCACTTTTCTCAGGTGAAGGCGGAAATATGTTTGAGGGCTGGCTCGCCCCTATATTTGAGAATGCCGAGCGTAAACTTGCACTCTACGGTGCACATTCAGCCGGTTCAGAAATAACGCTTATGATAATTTCAGTTATACTGGCTGTCAGCGGAATATGGATTGCAAGGAACATATATCTTAAGAAACCCTCTATTGCCGTGTCGGCTGCCGGCAGATTCAAGGGTCTATACAACCTTCTCTGGAATAAATATTTTGTAGATGAGATATATGATGCCGCAATAGTTAACCCCATTAAAAAAGGTTCTGAAACCGTACTATGGAAGTTTACAGATGCAAAAATAATTGACGGTGCGGTTAACGGTACAGCTTCAGTAATAAATTTTATTTCGGCAAGGATAAGAAAGATTCAAACCGGAGTTGCCCAGATCTATGCTGTAGTTATGATGCTGGGAATAGTTATCGCTCTTTTCTGGATAATCTTAAGTTTATAATTTATGGAAAATAGTTATCTGCTGACATACCTCCTCTTTACACCGGTTGCCGGTGCGATCATGCTTTTATTCTTTAACAGGGAAAAAGAAAACGCGGTAAGATGGTTTGGTCTTATTATATCGACTATAGCATTTATAATATCCCTTGTAATATATTTTAACTTTGATATAACGCAATCAGGATTCCAGTTTATCCACCAGTTCAAATGGATAGAGAAACTGAATATAAGTTATAAAGTAGGGATCGACGGACTTGCAATGCTTTTACTGCTGCTGACAACTTTCCTTACCCCGCTGACTTTATTATCGAGCTGGAAAAGTATTAATAAGAGAGTAAAAGAATTTACATTCTTCATGCTGATGCTTGAAGCAGGAATGCTCGGAGTGTTTATCTCGATTGATCTGTTTCTGTTTTACATTTTCTGGGAAGCAATGCTCATCCCGATGTATTTTATCATCGGTATCTGGGGTGGTGATCAGAGAATTTATGCATCTGTAAAGTTTTTCCTTTACACTATGTTCGGCAGCCTTTTGATGCTGGTTGCTATTATCTGGCTTGCGGTATACGCCTCAGGGCCGATTGGACATTTCACTACTGATCTGACAGAGTTATATGCGGTAGGGCCCACAATCAAATCAAACATTCAGAACTGGATGTTTGCTGCGTTTGCCTTCAGCTTTGCAATCAAAGTACCTCTGTTCCCTTTGCATACCTGGCTTCCTGATGCTCACGTACAGGCGCCTACAGCCGGCAGCGTTATACTTGCCGGGGTACTGCTTAAGATGGGAACTTACGGTCTGTTAAGATTCTGTCTGCCTCTGTTTCCGCAGGCAGCAATAACCTTTGCTCCTTACATTTCCGTACTGGCAGTAATAGGAATTATTTACGGTGCATTGGTAGCAATGGTTCAGAAGGATATGAAAAAGCTGGTTGCGTATTCATCCGTTGCCCACCTCGGTTTTGTTGTTCTCGGTATCTTTGCAATGACCCAGGAAGCAGTGCAGGGTGCGGTTATACAGATGGTAAACCATGGTTTATCTACAGGAGCTTTATTCCTTTTAGTGGGAGTTATATATGAAAGAACTCATACGAGGGAAATTTCACAGTACGGCGGTATCGCTAAGGTAGTCCCGGTTTTTGCCTTCGCCCTTTTATTTGCGTCACTTTCGTCGATAGGGCTGCCCGGACTTAACGGTTTCGTAGGAGAGTTTTTAATATTATTAGGGGCTTTTAAATCTCCCGTGCTCGGCAGCTGGTGGTTCACCATATTTGCCGCTTCAGGAGTAATCTTTGCAGCAGTCTATTTGCTGTGGATGTATCAGAGAGTTGCATTTGGGGAGGTTACAAATCCAAAGATGAATTCTCTAACGGATATGAATAAAAGAGAAATCCTTGTACTCATACCAATTTTCATTTTCATTGTCTGGATTGGAATATATCCCGGTACGTTTTTGAAAGTATCAGATAAATCGACAGCAAAAGTAATTGAGCAGGTTCATGTACAAACCCAGGCAGTCATTGAATAGGAAAATAATATATGAGATACGGCGGCAGAATTATTGCGGCTATAATAATGTCGTTCTTTTTTTATTGTAATATAAGCGCAGCTGAAATTCCGGCAGTACAGGACAGTCTGGCACAGGTAAAGGTACTGGAAACGGCGGGTGAGCATGTTCTTCCTTCACCCTATATGGTAATACCGTTTATCGTTCTGCTTCTGATGATTGCGACAGGTCCGCTGTTCTATAAGCACTTCTGGGAGAGGCATTACCCGAAGATGGCCATAATACTCGGACTTATCACGGTTGCTTATTACCTGGTATTTCTGAATGAGTATCACAGTCTCCTTCATACACTGGCTGAGTATATATCTTTTATCGCACTGCTGAGTTCGCTTTTTGTAGCCTCGGGTGGAATCTTTATAAAAGTGGATAAAAAAGCCACCCCTTATATGAATGTTCTTTTTTTATTGTTTGGTGCCGTTATATCAAATGTAATAGGTACTACAGGCGCTTCAATGCTTCTGATAAGGCCTTACATTAAGATGAACCAGAACAGGATAAAGGCATATCACGTTATCTTCTTCATCTTTATTGTAAGTAATATCGGCGGAGCTTTAACTCCGATCGGAGATCCACCGTTATTTATCGGATTCCTGAGAGGAGTACCATTCTTCTGGGTGATTGATAACATATGGTTTATATGGATACCGATGATATTACTCATTCTATCTGTATTTTTTCTTTTCGACTGGTATAATAATAAAAAATCGGAAACACCTGAAGAACTAAAATACAGCGGCAAAATTGATTTCAAGGGATACCGGAATCTAGTTTACCTGGCAATTATAATAGGTTCTGTTTTCCTTGATCCCGGAGTTTTCTCGTGGGTACCTGATTGGAGTCCTTTACCCTTCGGAATAAGAGAAGTAATAATGTTCGCGGTTGTCTATTTCTCCTACAAACAGGCTGATGAGGAGATACTAAGGGCAAACGAGTTTGATTTTGAACCTATAAAAGAGGTTGCGTACCTGTTCATTGGCATATTTTTAACGATGGTTCCCGCACTTCAACTGATAGCCGAAGAAGCAAGAATCAACCGTGATATCTTAAATGCCGGAACGTTTTATTGGGCAACAGGCGGTTTATCTTCATTTCTGGATAATACGCCTACTTACCTGAATTTTTTAAGTGCGGCGATGGGTAAGTATACCCTTGACGTAAACGTAAAAGCGCATGTACTCGATTTTGTTTCGCAGGATATTATTTACCTGCGAGCAATATCAGTCGCTGCCGTATTCTTTGGAGCGATGACTTACATTGGGAATGGTCCTAACTTTATGGTGAAATCAATATGTGAAAGGGCTGGTATTGAGATGCCCAGCTTCTTCACTTATATGATAAAATATTCGATACCAATACTGATACCACTGTTTTTGATAATTTATTTTCTCTTTTTTCATTAAAGGAATACGAATATGGCTACGCTGAATGAAATACTGAAAAGTAAACCTTCGGGTTTATATTATAAGAACAGGCTGATACTTCCTTTCCAGGGTGTATTCCTGAAAGTAATTGTTGACGATGATATAATAATGGATTTTTCTCCTTCATCGAAACATGTATATATCTCTGAGAATGAAGATTATACAGATATTTATTTTAAGGAATATAAACATCTTAAAGATGCTGTCTCAAAATATGAAGCGATAAAGATGGTTCTTGTTGAGAAAGGTAAAGATATTTTCAATTTCGATAATCATAAAAAGATTGTTATTTACCTGGATGAAAAACACCGGGTGAAGATTGAAGAAACAGAAGAAGACATTTTATTTATTGAATAATATAGTCTGCCGCGGGCAGGTTTAAGGCTTAAAAGATATGCTCAATAACATTCAGGAATTTTACAATATACTGCCGCTTGTTATAGTCGGCAGCGGAATTCTTATCTCCCTGCTGGTGGAAATGTTCAAGAAGGAGGGTGAGACTGCCGTCAGCTGGATTTCGGTTGTGGTTTTTATGGCTGCTGCCTTCTACTCGCTTGCTACCGTTAATTCGGTATCGGTAGTACTTCAGAATATGCTAGCTACAGGCGGGACAGTAAATATCTTTTATTTCATTTTTACATTCGGTGCGGCGCTAGTCTGTCTTCTCTCCATGGACTACATGAAGAAATACGGAGCTGGTTACGGTGAGTTCTATCTTCTGGTGCAGTGTTCTGTGCTTGGGATGATGTTTATGGCAGGTGCAAAGGATCTGTTCACAATCTTTCTCGGACTTGAACTAATGTCGATCAGCTTTTATGCATTGGCAGGATTGAACAGAAAGAGGTTAACAGCCAATGAAGCAGCACTCAAATATTTTTTATTAGGTGCCTTTGCCACCGGTTTCACGGTATACGGCATTGCACTTATTTACGGTTCAGCAGGAACAACTTCAATCGAAGGGATTATAGCAAGGTTTAGTACTTTGTCCGGCGACTTCATTTTTGTTACAGGTATACTGCTATTCCTGATCGGATTTTCATTTAAAATTGCGGCCTTTCCTTTCCATATGTGGGTACCTGATGTTTATGAAGGAGCGGCAACAACAATATCGGGATTATTCTCTACTGGCGGTAAAGCTGCCGCATTCAGCGCTATTATTGTCACACTGGGAACCATATTCAGCACGGCTTCGAATCATTTATTTACTCCCTACCTTGCGGTGATCGCAGTACTTTCGATGCTGTTCGGAAGTATCGTTGCCATCGCACAGGATAATATAAAACGGATGCTCGCTTATTCCTCTATAGCCCATGCGGGATATATGCTGATAGGTTTCGCAGCCGGTAACTACGATGGAATTGCCGGAATCATCTTCTACCTTGCCGCTTATACTTTTATGAACCTCGGAGCATTTGGTATTGTATCGATCGTGGAAGGGAAGGATGAAGCTAATCTTTCTATCCGGTCATATGCGGGGTTGGGTTCGAGGAATCCATTACTGGCAGGACTACTTTCAGTTTTTATGTTCTCCCTGGCAGGAATTCCTCCTTTTGCAGGATTTTTCGGCAAGTATTATGTGTTTATTTCGGCGATTGAATCAGGTTTAACCTGGCTGGCCATAATTGGTGTTATTTCAAGCGTTATAAGCGTTTACTTCTATTTAAGAATAGTGGTTTTGATGTATTTCAAAGATGCTGAGGAAGTAGTATCACCTTCACAGACTAATACCGGTTTGCTTGCAGTGATTATCTCGGTTCTCCTGGTAATCATACTCGGCGTTGCACCCGGCACAATTATCGGTTTAATCTCGTCATTTCTATCCTAGAACTAGTTTTTTACTTGAATTTTTCCTGCCGGTTTGAAAGTTTAGCAGAATACTAAATTAAATAACGGCTTTTTATAACACGGAATAATTATGATACCATTGTTTTCTACCCGTCAGATTCGTGAAACAGACGAATGGGCCATAAAAGAGCTCAGAGTGCCAGGCGCGGTTCTGATGGAGAATGCTTCCCTGGAGATTTTTTACTATGTAGAGGCAGTTCGTGAAGAGCGAAATATTGAGCGCAGGATAGCGATAATCTGTGGCAAGGGAAACAACGGCGGCGACGGGTATGCATCAGCCCGGCATTTTCTTAATAATGGTTATGAAACTACCGTAATTAAGATCGGTGAAGAAAGCGAAATGTCATCTGACTGTAATACAAATTTCACTATACTCCGAAATCTCGGACGCAGGAACAAAGCACTAACCATAATAGACTATAAGTCCGCAAGCGATATCAGGAAAATAAAAAACGTACCGATAATTGCAGATGCAATGCTGGGGAGCGGAATAGAGGGAGCCCTTCGTGAACCTTATAAATTTATTGTTGATGAAGTAAACAAGTACAATGCTTTGAAGGCTGCTATTGATATTCCAAGTGGATTAAGTGCTGATAAAGGTTATGCTGATAGTGCTTTTATGGCAGATTTAACAGTGACCCTTGGAGAACTGAAGAAAGGTTTGTATTTCGGTAAAGGTTCGGTTTATTGCGGAGAGGTATTTAAGGGTAGTATTGGTATAGGGTTTTCTGCTTATGACGGGTATGATACTTCCGAGTACCTGGTTGAACCCGAAGATGCTTTACAGTTTCTTCCAAAGAAGAAGAAAGATGATTACAAATATTCCGCAGGGAAAGTTTTAACGATTGCAGGTTCAGGTGATTTACCGGGAGCGGCAGTACTGACCTCAAAAGCAGCCCTTGCTTCGGGTTCAGGCGCATCTATACTTGCCTTTCCGAGGTCTGTGAGGCGTCTTGTACATAAGAACCTCGGTGAAGTAATAGTAGATGCTTATGATGATAATAAAAAGGAAATACTGACCGCCGGCAACATTAAAGAGCTTAATAAAAGAATAAAATGGGCTGATGTGACAGCGGCAGGTCCCGGACTTGGGAGGGAACAGGCAACTCAGGAAGCGGTTCTGCAAGTATTAAAAGAAAAAAAGTATAAAAATATCGTACTCGATGCAGACGCTATCTTTGCTGTAGGTGAGGACGGTTATCAGCATTACGATCTGAAAGATGTCGTTTTAACTCCTCATCATGCTGAATTCGCTCATCTTATCGGAGCAGACCTTGCTGAAGTTGAGAAAGATATTTTAAGTCACGGTCATAATTTTACCAGAGAAACCGGATGCTACCTCGTGCTTAAAGGTGCCCCTACCATAATTTTTACTCCCGGAGGCGATGCGCTTATAAACACAACCGGTAATCCAGGTATGGCTAAATTTGGAACCGGAGATGTTTTAACCGGTGTAATTGCTTCATTTATGGCTCAGAAAAAGAATAAAGAAGAAGCGATAATTGCGGCAGTTTATATTCACAGCTTAGCGGCAGATCTTCTTCTAAAAAAATCCACTGAGTTCGGATATACGGCATCCGATATAAGCCGTAACATTTCTTCAGCAATAAAATTTTTAAGGAAGACTTTTGCTCAATAAAATTGAATCAAACAAGAAATGGCTGGTTTACTTCCCATTAATTCTTTACTGGATATTATTATTTGTGGCAACTACTCTGCCTTCAAAGGACCTGCCGGACACTGGTGTAAGTGATAAGATCGAACATTTCGCGGCATATATGATCCTGGCTGTATTACTTAACCTGACATTAATGTTCCAGAATAAATATCCAAAACTAAAAAGTAAGGCCTGGCTTTATACTTTAATAATTATCCTTACCTATGCCGGACTGGACGAATTTCACCAGCTTTTCATACCGGGGAGAGATTGTGATATATTCGACTGGTTATCAGATTCTACAGGCGTACTTCTTGGTCTTAGTTTTGTGAAAATGCTGATTATATTTTCAAGATATAAGACTCAAACCGGGTAAAAATATAAGTTTTAAGGCAAAGGTAAATAATAATAGCCTTTCAATGGAACTATTGAACAATATTGTAGTAAGAATATTAGCAGAATTTGACAAAAGAAACATCATTTATTAACTTGCCGGGCGATTAATTTGCCCTTTAGGAGGAGTTGGTAATGGCACTTATTAAAAATCCCAAAGCGGATTTGAAACGCAGCTACAAAAAGGTTTACGAGCTGAGTTTAATTATTGCTCTCGCTCTTTTAATAGTAGCGTTTAAGTTTTTTCCGCATGTCGAGACTGAAGCGGCGCTGTCAGAAGGACCGCAGGAATTATTTAAGGTTGAAGACGTTCAGCAGACCAAACAGGAGAATCGGCCTCCGCCGCCTCCAAAACCCCCGATACCAATTGAAGCTCCTTCAGAAGATGTTCTTGAAGATATTGAAATCGGTGAAACCGAACTTAATGTTAACGAACAGGTAGAGGCAGCACCGCCTCCGAAAGTTGAGAAGAAAGTTGAAGAAGAACCTCAATATTTCGTAGCAGTTGAAGAAATGCCGGAACCTATCGGCGGTATCCAGGCCATTCAAAGCAAGATTGTTTACCCTGAAATTGCTAAAAGAGCAGGAATTGAAGGGAAAGTTTATGTACTGGCTTTCGTTGATGAAACTGGTAATGTTACAAAAGCACAGATTATAAAAGGTTTGGGTGCAGGATTGGATGAAGCAGCATTAAATGCTGTAAAGGCTACCAAGTTCAAACCCGGTAAACAGAGAGGAAAACCTGTTAAGGTTCAGGTTTCAATTCCAATAGTATTTAAACTTCAATAATTCGTATTATTGATGTAAATTTGAAAGGCGTCCCAGTGACGCCTTTTCTTTTTTAAACAAATGCATTTGGCGGGAAATTTAATTTTCCGGTGGTTATATTTATTGTTCTTAAAAATTTGGTACTAAAACATTTTAATACGGCTGGGTGATGGTTCGAAAGAAAGTGAATACAAAAAATAAGGTAGGGCTCACTCTCTTTGTTATTATCCTTAACGTTTTTAACCTGATATTCATCTTATATATTAAATATGACAATCAGCATCTTCCGCTCTCTGATTTCAGACTCTATTATATAGGAAACCTCTTCAATATTGGCTTCAGTCTTATACTGACTGCAGGACTGATTGCATATATGTTCAAAGAGAAAGTTAATCTTCCTCCCGTCACCATTTTTATACTTGCCGCTGCGATGACAATCTTTCTGTTTGTAGCCTGGATATTTTCAAAATCACCCATTACCTTACCTGACGTTAGTATCTTTAAGCAACCGCTCAATAAGGTATTCGTAAGCGGATTGTTTTTTATTTATCAGTTCATTCAGTTTATATTGATTGTTGAAGTATGGCTGAGCTTATCCCAAAATTCTAATTTAATCTTTTTACGTGCTGTGGTTGATTCTGTATTAATCACAATGATATTGCTTGTATTTTCCTTTTTCTATTTGAATTTTAATAAAGCTCCCGACAGGGAGTTCTTTCTGAGCGGAAAAGGAAACAATGTAGGAGTTGTTCTGGGGGCAGCCGTATGGACGAATGAACCAAGTCCCAGTTTAAAATCCCGCGTCAACAAAGCATTCAGATTGTACAAGGATGGGAGTCTGCAGAAAATTCAGTTAACGGGAGGGAATGCTCCGGGAGAATTGAGCGAGGCAGAAATTGCCTACGATTACCTTAAAACCAGGAAAATAGATACATCAAATATCTGGATTGAGGAGCAGACCACCTCAACCACAGAGCAAATTCAGTTTATAAAAAAAAACCTAAGTAACAAGCCCGGTATCAGCGACATCATCATAATATCCGATTCATACCATTTACCCAGGGTAAAAGAGATAGCCGATTTTTATCTTCTGGATGTTGAAGTGGCTCCCTCCGATCTTGATCTGAAATTTGAGAATAAATTATATAATAAGGTAAGGGAAAGTGCCGCAATTTTGATATTTTGGTTCTTTGCAATTTAACTTTTTTGAAATAACGGAGAAGTACTATGGTTAATTTTGAAATAATAGAAGAATTCGATCATGAGCAGGTTGTTTTCTGTTCCAATAAAGAAGCGGGTTTAAGAGCAATAATAGCCATTCATAACACTACCCTGGGTCCTGCTTTAGGCGGAACCCGTATGTGGAATTATAAAAGTCACGACGATGCCTTAAAAGATGTACTCAGATTGTCCAGAGGTATGACTTATAAAGCTGCTGTTTCGGGTTTAAACCTGGGCGGAGGTAAAGCAGTAATCATCGGCGATTCAGCTACACAAAAGGATGAGCTGCTTTTCAGAACTTTCGGTAAATTCATTGAAGGTCTGGCAGGAAGATATATCACCGCTGAAGACGTCGGTACTTCCGTTACTGATATGGAATATGTAAGGATGGAAACAAAATACGTAACCGGTGTTTCCAAAGCACTTGGCGGCTCTGGAGATCCATCGCCTGTAACCGGATATGGCGTATTTGTAGGTATGAAAGCCTGTGCAAAATTCAAGTGGGGGAGTGATTCTCTTGCCGGTAAAAAGATAGCCGTGCAGGGAGCAGGTCAGGTTGCCAGGTATTTATGTGAACATTTGTATAATGAGGGCGCAGAAATTTTTATTACTGATATAAATGAAGCAAAGGTAAACAGGGTTCTGGAAACAGTTAAAGCTCAGGTAGTTAAACCTGAGGAAATATACGGCCTTGATGTTGACATCTTTTCACCGAACGCTCTCGGTGCCATAATAAACAATGATACAATAGGAAAATTGAAAGCCGAAATAGTAGCCGGCGGTGCTAACAACCAGCTAGAGAAGGAAGATATCCATGGTCCGCTGCTGATGGAAAAGGGCATCCTGTATGCTCCGGATTACGTGATCAACGCAGGCGGTTTAATAAACGTTGCAAATGAGCTTGAAGGTTACAGGCAGGACCGCGCATTAAAACAAGCAGAAAAAATCTATGACGTTATCGGAAAAATTCTCGGAATCTCAGCTAAGGAAAATATCCCAACTTATGAAGCTTCAAATAAAATGGCTGAAGAAAGGCTTGGAAGCGTCGGGAGAATAAGCAATATCTATACAGGACAGTCTGCCTTCTCCGGAAGACTTGGTGAGTTATTTCATAGATAGAATATTATAAGTACATAATTCAGAATATTTTTTATAAATTCAGTTGTTCTTTATAAAGTTGGTAGCTAAGCAAATGACACAAATGTTTAAAAGAAGAGTCGTAAGGGAAAGAGTACTGCAGATACTGTACGCATTTGAACTAAACAGTGAATCTCTTCAATTATTAACCGAAGGGGTTCTTGCTGATCTTAATGATCCTTTCGACAAAAAGTTCGCGAATGATCTTGTGAACCGGGTAATCATTCACCGTAAAGAACTGGATATAAAAATAAAAGAAAGAGTTGATAACTGGGAAATGGGAAGGATTGCATTGATTGATAAGCTTTTACTGCGTATGGGAATATGCGAGCTTTTCTATTTCCCCGATATACCCCCAAAGGTTTCCATAAATGAAGCCATTGAAATAGCTAAAATATACAGCACAGCGGGCAGCGGGAAGTTTATAAACGGGATACTTGATGCCATTCTTAATGAGATGAAGCATGATGGTAAACTTAATAAAAGCGGCAGGGGATTGGTAGAGGAAACTATTTCAAAACAGCCTCACAAAAAGTAGAGCCGGATGAGAGAAAGAAGCAGGATTTTTGTCTGGACTCTATTCGATTTTGCGAATACTGCTTTTTCTGTAATAATAGTAACTGTCATTTATTCCAAATACTTCTCTAATTATGTTACGGGAGGACAGAGATGGTTGTGGGGACTTGCTGTAAGTCTTTCGATGGTAATTGCAGCTTTATTAAGTCCACCTCTCGGGGCAATTGCAGATGTTTCAAGGAACAGGAAGCGTTTCCTGTTGATGTTTACACTACTTTCTGTAAGCTCCACTGCGCTTATGTTCTTCGTGGAGAAGGGTGACATTCTATCCGGTTTTATTCTTTTTGTTCTTGCAAATATTGGTTTTGAAGCAGGACTTGTTTTTTATGATGCTTTCCTTCCCAACCTTACGGAAAAGAAAAACTTCGGAAGGGTTTCGGGATATGGATTTGCAATGGGATATATAGGCGCCCTGGCTGTACTACTGATCGTAATGGTTCTCCTTCCGTCTGCCGATTCACCTGATTATTATTTTTATATCAGACTTACTTTTATTGTGGCGGCAGCTTTCTTCCTTTTCTTTTCGGCTCCCTTATTTCTGTTAATTAGTGAACCTCGTATATCCGAGCCTGTTAAAAAAGATCTTTTAAAAGGGGGATAAAGAAAAGCTTCAGTACGTTTAAGGCGATTTTCTTTCAGAAAAAATATCCTGCAGTTTCACGATTCCTTTTTGCTTTCTTTTTATATAATGATGCAATTATAACCATCATAGCATTTGCCTCCATCTTTGCATCAAATATTCTTAAGATGAACGATGAGCAGATCATCCTGTTCTTTGTGATAGTTCAAAGCACAGCAGTTGCAGGTTCATTTATATTCGGTATTATTTCCGATCATATTGGACCGAAGAAAACAATAACCATAACTCTTGCAGTCTGGATACTCGTTATCATCGGGGCATTTTTCGTTCAGACAATAGCAGAATTTTATATAGTCGGTTTGCTGGCAGGTCTGTCTATAGGCAGTTCACAATCCTGCAGTAGAAGCCTGATGGCACTTCTTACTCCCCATGAGAGGGAAGCTGAGTTCTTTGGATTTTATGACGGATTATTTGGTAAATCATCCGCTGTAGTAGGACCCTTTGTCTACGGGGTAATATCCGATATTTCGAATGAAAGGTTTGCGGCTCTGGCGATAGGACTATTTTTTATTGCGGGACTTATAATTCTTCAGAAGGTTCAGGTGCCTTTTTTCAGGAAAACACCGGCCGAAGATACAGCCTGACTTACCTTATCATATAAATCGGTTTCCCCGTCATCTTTTCTTCATTCAATTCAAAAGTGATTTTCCTAGTTTCCTGCCTTACGGTACATTCAGCGTACCCGCAGTATTTACATAGTTCGGGTATGCAATAATCAAAATGTATTTTGATCTGCATATTCGTGAAAGCTTTCATCAGTTTCTCTTCAATCTCCTTTTCCTCGGTATGAGATTTCTGAATGGTAAAATAATAAGGAAGGATAAGGTGAAAATCTAGATAGATGGTATCTCCTGATCTCCAGAATCTTAGCTCGTGAAGGTCAATCCAGTATGGTTGTCTTATTTTTCCGATTTCAGTGACAATCTTTTCAAGAAGTTCAGGATCGGTTTCGATCATCAAACCACCTATCGATTCCCTTATCAGTTTGAATCCGGTAAACAAAATATTAATTGCTACGGCAATAGCAAATAGAGGATCAAAAAGCTGAAAACCTGTGAACATAACAAGCAGAATACCGACGATGACTCCGATGCTGGTATAAGAATCGGTAAGAACGTGTTTCCCATCAGCTGTAAGGGTGAGAGAATTTGTTTTCTTTCCCATCCTGACCAGGTATGAACCAAGGAGTAAGTTTATTCCTCCTGCTGCACTTACAACTATTACACCGATATTAAGCTGACGAAGATGTGATCCATTAATAATATCAAGCACAGAAGTATAAATAATGAAGACAGCGGCAGCAAAAATGAGAAAACCTTCAATACCCGCCGAGAAATACTCCACATTTCCATGTCCGTACAGATGAGATTCATCAGGAGGTCTTGAACTAAGGATAATACTATAGAGAGCCATAGAAGTGGCGAGCACATGTACTACAGATTCAGCGGCATCAGAAAAAATGGCTGCTGACCCGGTAAGGAGATAAGCACCCATCTTTGATAGAAACATAATAATGCCAATGGACAATGATAAATAGGCAGCTCGTTTCTTAAGTATTATGTTATCAGACATGCTGGTTCCCCGGATTAAATTGCTTTCATTACTATTAGTGTAAGATCATCCTGAACAGGAGAAGAATAAGTAAAATTTCCAACTGCATTTACGATTACATCCCGAACCTCTGAAGCCGATTTCTCAGAATTGGCGCATATCAGTCTTGTAAGATTTTCTTCACCGAAGGTCCTGTAGTAACTATCCATTGCTTCCACAACACCATCTGTGAAAAAGATGAAAAGATCTCCCGAGTGAGGCTTCACCAGAACTTCCTCTGTAGAATTAGAAAACAGAAGATCGTTTGCAAGTCCAATGCCTATGCCTCCGGGAGTAATCCTGGTACATTTTCCCTCAGATTTATTAAAATGCAGCAGCGGCATATGACCAGCTCGGGAGAGTATAATTTCTCCGCCTGAGTTTAATTCTGCTATACTCAATGTAAGAAATGAACCTTTTCTCAAGACCCTTTTCAAATTCGTATTTAAAGCATTCAGGATAACTTTGGGAGAAGATTCTAAGTTGACAATATTGTGAAGAATTGACTGGATCTGAACCATAAGTAGAGCTGCAGACATACCTTTTCCGGAGACATCTCCTATTACAACGAAAGTCTTTTCATTTCCGGGATCTGGTTGAATAAAGTCATAATAGTCACCACCGACTTCCCTTGCTGTTGCCATGTAGCAGCTTATGTGATAATATTTATTTTCCGGAGGCACCCCTGGCATCATATTCATTTGTATTTCACGGGCAACTTCAAGCTCATCCTTTGCGGTAAGCTTATCGGCAAGCTCAAATGCCACAAGAAGGTTTATGAGTATGAAGCCCCAGACTGCAAATCCCCAATCATTTCCAAAATAAGCTAGTACGAATAGAATCAATCCGAGGGAATATATTATTCTTCTCCCCGGTGTAAGCAGATTTAAGAATTCTAAAAAAAGGTTTCGGGAAAAAAGTATAAAATCAAAAACCCTATTCCTGCTCTTTTCGGGTTTCTTCATTCTCCTTACATAAAAATCATAAACGTCCGGTACGTCTCTTTTTACGAGTTTATGGAACTCATTGTAATTAAGCTCTCCGGTATAAAAATGGAATAATCTTCTTAACCTTTCAAACAGGTTACTCATTAGATAAATCTCATATTTTACTTAAAATGTCAGCAGCTTCTTCAAGGACCTCATCTCTCTTTGCAAAACAAACCCTCAAAAGATTTAAACTTCTCTTATCATTATAGAAAGGGGAAAGAGGAATAGTAGCTATACCGGCTTCTATTGTAAGTTTTTCAGCAAATTCCATATCATTCATATTTGTAATTTTCGAATAATCGAGAAGCTGGAAATAGGTGCCGCCGGCAGGTTTAAACTTCCAGCGGGTATCTTTTAAGCTCCTCAGAAAGACATCCCGCTTATTTTCATAGAAATTATTAAGCTTCAGGTAGTGACTTTCATTATCCATATACTCGGCATATGCATACTGAATTGGAGTATTAACTGCAAATACAATGAACTGATGTACCTTTCTGAATTCTCTCATCAAATTGTCCGGAGCAGCACAATATCCCATCTTCCAACCAGTTGTATGATATGTTTTACCGAATGATGAGATTACAAAAGCTTTGTTTACCAATTCTTCGGACCCGGAAACGGATAAATGTTGTTTTGTATCAAACACTATATGCTCATATACTTCATCGCTGAGCAGTAAAATATCCTTATTCCTGGTTATATCCTCAAGATTTTTTATATCTGTCTCATTTATTACACTGCCGGTCGGATTATGGGGTGAATTGAGAAATATCATTCTTGTACGGGCTGTGACAGCCTCTGCTGTCTTATCCCAGTCAATCGAGAAGTCTGATTTTTTCAAAGGAACATAGACAGGAATTCCTCCGTTGATTTTCACCGCAGGAGCATAACAATCGTATGCAGGTTCAAAAAGAATAACCTCATCGCCGGGATTGATAACCGCCGATGCTGCTGTATAAATTGCCTGGGTAGCTCCCGCAGTAATATTGATTTCATTCTCAGGATTATATTTATGACCATAGAGCTTGTTTATTTTTTCCGATATCCTATGTCTGAGGATAGGAATTCCCTGCATAGGAGCATACTGGTTGAAACCCTTTCGGAGGTAGTAATCAACGAGATCAAGAAGTTCTTCATTACAGTTGAAATCGGGAAAGCCCTGGCTTAGATTTATTGCATGGTTTTCGGCTGCCATGCGGGACATTATGGTGAATATGGTTATCCCTGTATCAGGGAGCTTCGAATTCAGCGATCCGTTATAGGTATTCATTTCGGAACTTCTTCGATATTTGTATACTTAAAATAAATAAAATATACGTTTGTCTGAAGTTCACAACTCAGTCAACCTCGAATTCGTTGCCGGAGGGCCGGATGGAATCATAGAGTGCTTTCAGCCGGTTGTATGCAAATCGATTGCCCCGCTGGGCTGAATCTCTGTAATATGAAACTGCTTTTGCAATATCCTTCCCCACTCCGATACCATTCTCATACGCATATCCGGCTGCAGACTGCGCCAGCACTGAACCTTTGACAGTCGCCGAAAGAAGCCGATCCACTCTCTCAGAGTAATCTGAAGACGGCAGTTGATCGAGAATAACTGCTGCATCCATTCTGATCTCAGCGTCCTTTGATCCAAGTTTTTCAGCCTGTTCCCATAATACGAAAGCTTTCGGCAAATCCTGTTTCTGTATGCCTGAGTAATAAAAAAGGCCATATTCAATCAGGGCAGGGATGAAGTTATTTTCAGAAGATTTTTTTAGAAGATTGACAGCATCGTTTAAAATAATCTGGTGGTCAAGACCAAGTATCTCCAGGCCATACCAGTCATACATTGCAATCGGATTACCGGAATCACTTTCTTTTTTGATTAGAGGAAAGAATGTCCCATCCTTTTGCATGTTATAAAGAAGAATTGCTGCTGTGGGACTATCAAACCTTGAGGCTCTTATATAATATTCGATTGCCGAAAGAAGATCCTTTTTATAGAAGATGCCTTTCTGATGAAGCCTCCCCAAAAAAGTCAGTGCTTCAGGACTGCCATAGTCAGCAGCCTGATTGATGAGCGGGATAAAACCGGAGATCGTAACAAAGTTTGTATCCTTGAGACTGTTTTTAATTGTATCCGAAAGCTCAGTAAATCCGGAATGCTGCAGGTCCTCGAGAAGTCTTTTATTGGTTACAACGGGAATTGTATCCAACACATCTTCAAAATTGATATAAACCAGACCGAGTGAAGATTTAATAGGCGAGTTATTATTGGCAGCTACAGAAGTATCCTGAGTGCCAATATTAGCCTGGCTTGTATCTATTCTGGAATCAGGGACCTTCTTCTTTATTTCCCGCAGAGTTTCTTCCGCACTTTGAATTCCACTTCCGGCAGCTCGACTGATCCAGGTATAAGCTTTCCCCCAATTGCGTTTAACTATAAGATTATCAGTGTAAAGGAGACCCACGGCATATTGGGCCTCTGGCATACCCTCCACGGCGGCCGCTTTGAAAAATTTGAAGGCTTCAAAGGGATTCCATTTTGCGCCCCAGCCGTTTATCAGAAGAATTGCATAATTGTATTTGGCCGCAGTTACTCCATGGTCCGCTGCACTTTTAATCCATTTTGCTGCCTTGACCGTGTCAGCTTCAACTCCTTCACCAAGAAGATATCTTATTCCCAATTCGTGCTGAGCGAGAGGATCACCGGAATTGGCTTCTCTTATTAAATTAAATTGCTGCCATATGCGGTAGGATAAATCGGGCTGATAAAAGAGGTTCGGCCGGTTCTGCGGTCTATTATTCTTAAAGGCGAAACTTTTTGTGGAATCCTGGCTGAAAATAGTAATAGTCGTCAGCAGACAGAATAGAAGTAAAAGGGAATTTCTCAAAATTGTTTCAATACCTGGTTTTCAAGTTGAATGATTATTAGAAACAAATATTATAATAAAAGTTTAATAATGGGAATATATTTTTCGGGGAGTGGAAACTTTCTATTTTCAATATATTCCTTTGCTGCTCGTGTAATCCATTCACGGTTTGATTCAATATTATTGAGTTTAATCTTCATGGGATTATTTTCAACCAGGAAATATTTTTTTATATGTAATTCAACCGGTTTATCTTCGCCGGCAAGCATGACAGAAACGAAGATACTTTTTTTGCTGCTGTCGACTTCAAAATCCAGGAGTTCCCCGTAATTTTCAATTTGCTTCCGGATAAAAAGCTTTGCTGAAGCACTTGTAAAGTCATCTTTAAGATTTGAAAAAAAACCCATAGAATTATTGCTCTGAAAAGTGAACGGTTGCCGGCTCACCAAAATTAAAGTTCCTGCTTCCAAGTACGAAGGCTGATGAAAAAATAATCTCAGTTTTACCCGCACCCGAAACAGGGTTATATGGATTATATACAAGAGCCAGTTCAAAGTTAGTCTTAGATATCGATTGATTCTGAGTTCTTAATCCAAATCCATATCCCTGGTAAACCCGGCTCGATAATAAGTTTTGATTCTCCCCTGATATTAAAGCATAGTCAGCGAAAGCTATTCCGCCAATTACAAATCCCAGGATATCATAGGGAGTAAAAAGTCTCATCTCCAGGTCAAGCACGTTTCGTTTAACTCCGGCTATTGCGAATTCATTAAATCCAGGCATACCTGCAGTACGGTCAAGATAAATCTGCTCACCTTCGAACCTGTTGAATCCCAATATATAGTTATTCTGAACAAAGAACCTTGCTTTCCACCCATCTCTATAGACGAGAGGTGAGTGATAAATTAAATCAAACCTGATTGTATTTTGTTCCCATTTATCAGAATATCTGAAACCGCCCACTTCAAAATTTCCGGAGAAATAACCAACACGGTTGAAATGAATTGAATATATCAGCTGCGCTCCATAATACCATCGATTATAAAATTCTCTTGAGTCAGAACCTGTTGTAAGTGCTGCCATTCCGCCGACGGGAATATCTTCAGTAATTCCAAATTCACTGACATAATACGACTTATAAAATTTTCTATTGATTGCTCCCACACTCACCAGGTAGAGCCTGTGATTCTCAAAGATTTTATTTGAATCCGGACTGACAGGCGGCCTGATCCTGTAGTGCTTGCGGAAATACCTTCCAGAAAGAATAAATATTGAGTTATTTCCGATTAATTTTGAAATAGCGGGCAGCTTGAATGAACGTCCCGCCCATAAGTCCTGAGAATCATAACTGTGTGGTATCAGAATAAAATTTTTACTGCCATCCAGAAAACGTAAATCATCATGTTCCCAGGCCAAATCCAATCCTCCCGCCCACTTTATCTGTGTTGTAACGAAGGACCGGCTCAGCCCCATCCGGAAGAGATTACTCTTATTATTACTTGCCAGGTTAAGGGATGCATTAACAAATGATCCTTTTATATTATTTATGGTATAATCAAATTTTCCTCCCCAACCTATATAAGTATCTTCATCATGTGTAACAAGCAATCCCGCGGAGTGGCCGATTCCCATAAAATTCTTATCTTTTAATCCAAGGTAACCATTCCTGCTTTTAGGACTGTAAGAAATTTGCGGATCAAGCGTCCATTTATCCTTTGTCGAAACATAAACATTAACCTCATCGGGCTTATCGGCACTTTCAGTCTTTATCGCTGCATCATAGAAATAACCCGACTCGCGCAATAATCTTTCGCTATCCTCAATCAACTGCGGATCAAGTTTTTCTCCTTTTTAAATAGGAGAATATTCTTAATAACCCAGGTTTTAGTTTTAAAGTGAAGTGCATTACCTATTTTTCCAAAAATATCAGGTTTCCAATCTTCTCCGTCATTAATAGACGGTCCTGAAACATCAATGCTATTTATATAAATATTTGTAATGATTTTTCCTTCACTTTGACTTACACGAGTTGAATCTGTGAAGGCAGAGGAGCTAAACTGGAGAACCAATAAAAGAATTATGGTAAGAACAACTTTTCTGGTTTTTATCATATATCAAGATATTATTTATAATGATATTTTAACAATACCTTTATAATTCTTCTGTGACTTCAACTGAATTTCCTGATTATAATGTTTTTTCTTGATCTGGATAGCCTATTAAAGTAATTTGAATCCCATAAAAACTGATTTTTATCACAGAATCACTATCGCTATAAAGGACATCTATGGGAGTTAATGTTTCCGCAGCAGACCTGATAGTAATAGCGGGTTATATCCTTCTTGTTCTTGCAATAGGATTCTATTTCAGAAAAAAACATAAGAATAGTGAGGAATACTTCCTCGCAGGAAGGAATATCGGCTGGGTAGCTATAGGGGCGTCTCTTTTTGCTACCAATATTTCCAGTGAACATTTTCTGGGACTTGCAGGAACAGGCGCACAATCAGGACTGGCAGTGGGCCAATTTGAATGGCTCGCGTGTCTAATAGTTCTTCTCCTGGGCTGGGTTTTTACTCCTTTCTATCTCAAATCCGGTGTATTTACAATGCCGGAATTTCTGGAAAAAAGATACAACAGTGCTTCCAGGTATTATTTAAGCATAATTTCCATAATAGCTTATGTACTCACAAAAATATCCATAGCCCTATATGCAGGTGGAATATTGCTTAATGCCGTGATGGGATGGGATATGTACACCTCGGCTGTTATAATTGTTCTCATCACAGGTTTGTATACAGTTACGGGTGGACTTTCGGCTGTAATTTATACGGACCTGGTACAGATGTTTATTCTGATCGGCGGATCATTGATATTAACTATCCTTGGACTGAACCAGGCTGGAGGCTGGGATAATCTTGTAGCCGGGACGCCTGTATCCTTCTGGCATATGTTCAAGCCTATGACTGATCCTGATTTTCCCTGGACCGGAATTGTTTTTGGTGCGCCTATACTCGGTATCTGGTACTGGTGTACTGATCAATATATCGTACAGCGGGTATTAAGTGCAAGGAATTTATCGAATGCACAGAGCGGGACTATTTTTGCAGGATTCCTTAAGCTACTCCCTGTGTTTATCTTGATCCTGCCTGGTATAATAGCATATTACCTTTCCAAAGGAACAGTCAGCGGCGATCAGGCTTATGCGTGGATGATTACAAACCTCCTTCCTTCAGGTCTCAAGGGTCTGGTTGTGGCAGGGCTACTTGCTGCGTTGATGTCATCCCTCAGCGCGATGTTTAATTCAACATCCACATTGCTTACAATTGATATCTACAAGAAGATAAAACCGGATGCTGATGAAAAGGCTACGGTAAATTTCGGACGGATTACGACTGTTTTTATGGTTATACTTGGCCTTCTTTGGATTCCTTTCATAGGATTGTTAAGTGATAACAGAATGTACGTTTACCTTCAGAGTGTACAGGCATATATCTCACCGCCCATTGCAGCTATTTTCCTGTTCGGAATTTTCTGGAAAAGAGTGAACGGTAAAGGAGCCATTGCAGCTTTATTGACCGGTCTAGTTCTTGGCGGAACAAGACTTATCCTGGAAATACAAAACAAATTTTCTCCTTTATCCAGTGATTTCCTTCGGTATGCAGCATCAATTAATTTTCTGCATTTTGCTGTCTTTCTTTTTGTAGTTTGTTCAGCGGTGCTGATCGTTGTAAGTCTTGCTACTGAAGCTCCGGCAGGAAAGAAACTGGAAAGGTTGGTAATATCAACCGGGGATATTAATTATAAGTCAGATTCAAAATGGAGAAAAGTCAATATAGCAGCCTCAGTTGTTCTTGTCGCTCTACTGGCAGTGTTATGGTGGACTTTCGGTTGAGCAACTAAAACGGAATTATATGAAAAGAATTTATCTAATTTTTACACTAATTGTTGTTTCTCTTGCTTCAGCGTATATCATCTACCGCGCTTATCCATCAGTGCATCCGCTTGGAGCCATTAAACTCGAATATAATTCACTTCAGATAGAAGAAAAAGGGGAGAAACTGGCAGATCAGTTTAATCTGGATACTGAAAATAAAACCGAAACTACTACTCTTCAGTCGAATAGTAACCTGATAAAGAGTATATATGATTCATATTCATTTTCGGAGGCCAATGAAATTATCCGCGATATGATTCCGGGTTATTACTGGGAACTTGAGTGGAAGAATTCCGAGGGGAAAGTGGTAATAAACAATAATGATAACGTTAATGAAAACCTGGCAGCAGGAGATATCCAGCTTAATTTTGATACAGACGGTAATCTTCTCAAGTTTAAAAGAGAGCTAAGCGATTCAATTAAAATTATTCCGGTTTCTGAAGAACAGGCCAGACAGCTGGCGCTGATATTTCTTCAGAAATATTCCCCTGTTGTTCCCGGTGAGGAAGATCGTGCAAATAAATATAAAGTCTCCACAAGTTTATCCGAACAAAGTACCAGAAAAACCGAAAACCAGTTCAGAACAGATTATATTTTCTCCTGGAAGGGAAGATCTGCTGATATAGATAATGATTTAGAGATTAATGTTACTATTTCAGGAGAGACGGCCTCAGAATATAGTCTGGCTTATGATGTTCCTGACATTGTTTCCCGGGCTCATAACAGTGTATATTCCGCAGCAACCGAAGTCCCATTCTACATCGCTATATACATTCTGATCATTATTATAGGATACAAAAGGATCCGCGCTTATGAAGTCAGTTTCAGGCTGGCAATAATAATGGGCCTCATTTTCGGAGTTTCATTCAGTATAAATCTTTACACCATCATTGCTGATTCCTCCACAGGGTGGCAGCTATGGCTGCCTTTGATCCTCAGTACGGTATTTCTTTCAGCCGGTGTATTCATAAGCTGGGCAGTAAGCGAAACAGTAGCAAGAGAGGCGTGGAAGGATAAATTTATATCGCTTGATCTGCTTACTAAGGGATATGTTTTCCATTCAAAGGTGGGGACTTCAGGTATTAGAGGTTTAATCGGAGGCTTTCTAGTCTACCTCGTACTGACCGGACTTTTATTCATATCGGAAAAATTATTCAATATATCATTTGATATAAGAGACAGTTCTAGTTTAATTTCCCATTTTCACTCAGTTAGTCCGGCTATGAATGTATTAAATAAAAGTATTTACCCCCAGATATATATTACAGCTATCTTCATGTTGTTTGTCTATTCCGGATTAAAGAGGAGATTTAATTCACTTTACCTGCTTATTCCAATCTGTGCGTTTCTTTGGGGGCTAATAAATTTTAATGGACTTTTACCCATTTACTGGGGTGTTTTAACCGGAACTATTATCGGGGCCCTATTCATATTACTCTTTAACTTTTATGATGTCCTGGCTGCGCTGACAGCATTGATTCTCTATAGTATTATAGATGTAGGTCTCTCTCTGTTTAGCAGTGGAAATACTTATTATATGAATTCAGGATATTACCTGATCCTTGTACTCATTCTTTTTGCTTTGTTCCTTGTAATCGGATTACTTACAAAAGATAAAGTAACAGACTTTGATTCTATTACACCGGCCTTTGTTAAAAATATAACCGAACGCCAGAGGATGCAGAGGGAACTTGAGATCGCGCGGGATGTACAGATGAGTTTTCTTCCGGTAAAGAACCCCGAGTTCAGCGGGCTTGATATTGCAGCAAAATGTATACCCGCACTTGAAGTAGGAGGCGACTATTATGATTTTGTTAAACTGGATGAAAACAAGCTGGGGATTATCATCGGTGATGTCTCGGGAAAAGGCACCCAGGCTGCATTTTATATGACGCTTACCAAAGGCTTCGTCAAGGCTCTGTCAAAAACGATAAATTCTCCATCCGAATTCCTGATCAAAATAAATGAATTATTTTATGAAAATGTAGAGCGGGGTACATTTATTAGTATGATTTATGGAATATTCGACCTGAAGGAGAAGACGCTTACGTTTTCAAGAGCCGGACACAATCCTGTCTTAGCCAGACAATCAGGTAAAAAAGAAATAGAGCTATTAAATCCTGTCGGTCTGGCTTTGGGATTAGAAAAAGGGCAATTATTCGGTAAGACAATCAAAGAAATTAAAGTCGATATGTGTTCCGGTGATACATTTGTCTTTTATACCGACGGGTTTACAGAAGCAATGAATAAATATAAAATGGAATTTACGGAAGAGAGATTGAAGGAAACCATAGCATTGAATGCCGATCTCCCGGCGAACGAACTGCTTCAGAAGACGATTGAAAATGTCAATACATTTATGGGCAAAGCCCTTCAGCATGATGATATGACAATGGTAATAGTAAAGGTTAAGTAAGAAGGCCCGGTCAGGAAAACAATTCAGTCACCTAAAAGACGCCACTCAAAAGCAGAATACTTATAGAAATGAAGTCCCTGACTGACTATAGGAAATCAGGCGGGCTGACGGATTTTCATTTTCGCTTCAACGGGTATTCTGTTCCTATCGATCCAGTAAGCCCAGGGAATAAAGAGCCACTGAAGCAAACCTGCATAACCAATCGCTTCAACAGAAGGCGGAGGCGGACCTATAATATTCATTATATAAGCTGCAGTAAGAAATATTATTAAACCCCAGAATGCAAATGTTCCGGTTTTATTTTTTGTCTTTGTTGAACTAAGATACAAATAAATACCACCGATGAAGATAAGGCTTTCAACAATGAAAGATGCTACCGGATAATTCCATAAACCCAGACCGACTTTCATACTGCTTCCTGGATACAGAGGCAGATCAGGAATATGAACTAAGAGATCCAGAACCCAATGACTTAATACCAGGGTTCCAAGTACCACCGCAGCATTAAGGTTTTTCCTGATAAAATAATATATCATTCCAAATATCACAGCCCATAACAGCACCAAAAGCAGGCTGTGAGTGTAAGGATAAAAAGTAAACTCCAGAGGGTTAGCTGAACTAATACCCGGATCTATTTTGACTTTTTCTAACCCCATAAGAATAAATATCGGCCAAACAAGATCAAGCAGCTGCGCCGCCAGAAACATTGTTCCTAATGATGGTCTGGATGATGCTTTCTTACCGGCTAAACCTGCTCCAAAGTGCCCTATGAACATAAGTTACGCCTCTACTCGCCCATTTTACATTTGCCGTCGAATTTAGCTCCTTCTTTTACTATTAAAGATTTTGTAAAAATATCACCCTGAAGATTGCCTTTCTCTTCCAGGGTAAGCCGGTTTTTTGCTTTTACGGTGCCTGTTACATTTCCACCGATAGCAATAGAGTCAGCATTTACCTGACCGTTCACTTCACCGTTACTGCCTATAACTACGTTTCCCTGGGAAATAATATCTCCCAGTATTTCTCCTTCAACCCGTATATTCCCGCTGCTTTTAACTTTGCCTTCTATTTTTACTCCAGCGCTGATTATGGTTGTTTCTTCCGACCTTCTTTCTTCAGGTGACAGGTTTTTAAGCATAACAAAATTCCCTAATTATATTAAAATGATTTTAAGCTTTCTTCAATATACTTTTTTTGATTAAAAATAGGAATACATTTTTTAAGATTGACTATTTATTCTAATTGCGCATTTCTTTTTTTATGAGTAGCTTAAAATTAGAAGTTATTCAACTTACTAAAGGAGGAATCATGAAACATCTGCTACAAATCGCTTTAATTTCTTTTCTACTTTTTTTACCTGTTACAGCTCAGAACTATCTGACGCCCTCAGAATTGAATCAGAAGAACCTGGAAGAAAACGGAATCACAAGTAAATCCATATTGGTAAATTCACAGGATGTGCCATCAGGAGTTAATTGGACAAGTCTCCAGGATGCACCTGAACCCTTCGGAAGATCGATTGGAGGTAAAATCGGTGATTTTATATATGTATTCGGCGGCCAGGCGAATAGTTCGATGGCTGCTGCCTACCAGATATCCACAACTTCCTGGGTGGCATCGACCACCCCTACCGCTCCTGCATACAATCCGTCTTTCTGCACAGCAAATGATGAGCTTTATAAACTGTCCGGAACGGGTGCAGCTGCCGTTTTTGAGAAATTTACGCCGGATGGAAGCGGAACCGGCACATGGACAGTTCTGACCTCCGGTTCATCGGGAATAATGAACAGTCAGAGTGCAATGGCGTGGGACGGCGGAGACAATATCTATGTTCATAGTTCAAGTTATAGTACACCGCCTGTTTCCTATCTTTCAAAGTATAGCATTTCAGGTAATTCATGGACTGATCTTACCCCTACCGCATTAACTAAGAGATATGCAGGTCTTCAGTTTTTTAACGGGTACCTTTACCTGATCGGGGGTTTGGTTCCGGCAGGGGATGATGCAACAGTATGCGCAAAATATGATCCTGGTACCGATACATGGAGTGCGATCGCCTCTCTTCCTGAGGCAGTTAGTTTCTGTAAATGGACAACTTCAAAGGTTCCTGAATATATCGTCCTGACAGGATTTGGGGGAGGTTATTCTACCTATCCGGCTGACGCCAGTATATATTACTACGAGCCTTCCGGTGATGTATGGACATACGACAGTGAAACACCGGCATTACGAGGACTGGCACTTGCATTCTTTGTTCCTGATGTTAACAAGCTATTCTTCGGGGGTGGTAATGAAGGCGGTTCGTCCACGAATTATCAGGCATCCTGCTGGGATGGTGAAGCCACCTTTATACCTGTTGAATTAGTATCATTCGCGGCACGGGCTGAAGGGACCGGAGTAATATTAAACTGGATAACTGCAACAGAAACCAATAATAATGGTTTTGAAGTTGAGAGGCAATCCGGAATTCAGTGGGAGAGAATCGGGTTTGTCCAGGGATCAGGAACGACAACCGAACCAATATCGTATTCATTTTCTGATAATGCATTGAGCCCTGCTATTTATAAATATCGTCTGAAACAGATTGATTTTGACGGATCATACAGTTATTCCAATGAAGTACAGGTGAGTGTAAATATACCGGGGACATTTTCCCTTGAGCAGAATTTCCCGAACCCATTTAATCCATCAACAAGCATCCAATTTTCTGTTCCCCGCGATGCTTTCGTGAGTCTTATAGTATACAATTCTCTCGGCCAGGAAGCAGCAAAACTTATTCATGGATTTATGAAATCAGGAAATCATACTGCAGTATTTAATGCATCAGGGTTTTCCAGCGGAAATTATTATTATAAGCTTATTACCGGAGATAATGTTGAGGTAAGAAAGATGACCTTTTTGAAATAAGGAAGATTTTCCTGATAGTAAATAGAATCGGTTCCCGAAAAAGGAAGGTGTTTTACCTTCCTTTTTTTTGTTTGACCAACTCAGAATGAATTAGCGCAGCGCAGCCAGGTTGGATAATTTGTCCCGTTTAAGTATCTTGAATTATCTCATTGCTTTTTACTAAATATACAGACCCATTATAAACTAAGAGGAGCCGTATGCGAAATTATATTCTGGCAGTAAGTTTAATTCTGTTAATCGGAGAATTTACACTTGCTCAGGACTTCAAAACCCCGAGACCTAGTCCCGATGCTTTAGTCAGCCAGGTGGTCGGGATAACGAAAATTACTATAGATTACAGTTCGCCCGGTGTGAAGGGGAGACCTATATGGGGCGATCTTGTTCCATATGGAAAGGTATGGAGAACAGGCGCAAACGAGGTTACTTCCATATCGTTTAGTACTCCTGCAAAAGTAAACGGTAACAAATTGGATGCGGGTACATATGGCATCCACATTATTCCCGGAGAAGATATATGGGAAATAATATTCAGCGGCGATACGAAAACGGACGATCCAATGAATTATGATAGTTCAAAGGATGCTCTGAGAATAAAAGTTAAACCACAGGAAAATCCATTTACGGAACGGATGGCGTTTACTATAACTGATATAGATGAAAACAGTGCTAAGGTAAATTTGTTGTGGGAAAAATTGAGAGTAACTTTTAATGTCGAGGTCGAAACACAGAACCTTGTGCTGGAGAGTGCCAGGAATTTAAGAGCGTGGTCAGAACTTAATTCCGCAGCTACATACTGCCTGCAGAATAATGTCAACATTGATGAAGGATTTCAATGGATACAGGCTTCGGTACTAATAAACGAAAACTACTGGAACCAGAGGATAAAGGCTCAATATCTTGCCAAGATGGGTAATATGAATGAAGCGGTTGCTGTAATGGAGAAGGCGATTGACAATGGGTCGAAATTGGACGATCCACCCTTTGATTTTGATAATATGAAGATGAAACTTAGTGAATGGAAGAAGACAGAATAGATGATTATCCTTAACCACGAAGATAAAGTTTTTGAGTAGAGAGGTTTAAAAAAAGGATTGGATAACTTTTCTGCAGATGTTACTCTGTTTACTTGGTTATCCAATCAATTTTAATAAATAAATTAATAAGTATTAAAATGAAAGCTGATAATTAATTATCAACTTCTACCTGCTAATATAATCCCGCGTAAATAAGAGTCAACAATTTTCTTCCTCGCTGTATCCTTAAACACAGAATAAACTATAAATTTTTGTCTATTCAAAAAAACTGTGTTCTCAATGTTTTTGAATTGCCCATTGTGAGTCTGACTATGGCAAACTACCGAATATACAAAGGTCCCACTACCATCTGAATACGATCTGAAAACGTTCTGAATACGTTCTGAAAACGTTCCGAAAACGTTCTGAAAACGTTTCATTAGAGGCTTTCAATAACAGGCAGGGAAAGTCACTTCATTTTTTGACGGTTTTTATATATTTTAAATAAATTCAAACGATAAGCGTTAATGAGATTTATTTATCAAATAGTTAGAAATATTCCGGCTATTACGCTTCTGGTATTTTTTACAGCTTCAGTTACATGGGCTGATTATAATTCTCTTGAGATAGTCCATCATCTCGGCAAAAAAATCCCCCTGGACCTTGAATTCACAAACTCGGATGGTCATAAAGTGTTGTTAAAGGATCTTGTTAATAAACCTACTGTACTCGATTTCTGTTACTACAATTGTGCAGGTATCTGTACTCCCTTAATGCTTGAAGTTTCTGATGTTATCGGGAAGGTAAAATACAACCCCGGCGAAGATTACAATATCATAAGTATCAGCATTGATCAGAATGAAACTTCGAAAATGGCTGCAGATAAAAAAAGAGCAATGACGGGAATGGCAGAGAGGGAAGTTCCGGATTCAGCGTGGGTGTTTCTAACCGGAGATAGCACCAATATCTATAAACTGACTGACGCAGCAGGTTTTAGATTTAAAAGAAGCCATGGCGGATTTCTGCATAAAGGCGTACTTATCGTTCTGGATAGGTCCGGAAAAATTGTTCAATACCTTGATCCCGGTTATGAAAAAACCGGGAACTTTCAAATTATTCCATCTAATTTTGAGTTAGCCATACAAAAGGCATCGAAGGGTGAAGTAACCTCCACAATTGAAAAGGTTCTTCAGACCTGCTATAGTTTCATCCCAAAAGGAAATGACCTCTTCGTTCTTATGCTGGTTCTTGCCTCGGGTATTATTTCGGTTGCTGTTGTTTTTGTAGTAATTAAGAAAGCAAACCTTAAAACCTGATGTTCGTTCCCAGCTCATTTGAACAGGATAAAGAAGACAATTCCGAGAACGGCGAATAGAATGATGACGGGATCTCCCGATATGATTTCATCATATAAGATACCCGGTGAGAGGGCCTTAATGAAATAATCAGTTTTAGTTGACCCCAAAGAATTGATGATGTATCCAACCGCCGAACCGAGGTATACAGAAAATATCAGCTTCAGGAAAAAAACTATTTTAGGTTTCAGACTCATAACAAAAAGCAAAAGTTCAGTAGTAACTTAACGAATTTTATCTATATGAAACTGTTTAAATTATAAGATTGTCACCGGAGATGGTTCTAACGGAAGATTTTTTTACTCCAAGTGAGTACTATTTATTCGAAGCTTTTCCAGTAATTAACCTTACACCCCGTCTCCCTGTAAAATAGTACCAAACCCACTCAGCCATAACCCTTACCCGATTGCGAAAAGTTATAAGGAAGAAAATATGTATGAAGGACCAGAGAAACCATGCAGTAAATCCACTGAATTCAAGTTTCCTGATTTTTGCTACAGCTTTCGCCTTGCCTATAGTAGCCATCGTTCCTTTGTCGAAATATCGAAAAGGCTTCCTGTCTTCGGGAGCAGTTTTATTATTTATAATTTCAGCGGCATACCTGGCCTGCTGCATAGCAACTGGTGCTATACCAGGCAGAAGTTCTCCATTCTCATCTTTAACTTCTGCGGCATCACCTACAATAAAAATATCGGGATAATTTTTTATGGTCAAATCACTTTCGACTATAACTCTGCCCGTCCTGTCATATTCCGTATTTAATGATTTCAGAAGGGGAGAGGCTTCATTTCCTGCAGCCCAAATAATATTTTCTGTACTAATAAATTCATTTCCGAGGCTGACCCCTGACGCTGTAATATTGGTTACAAGTTTGCCGGTTACAACCTCAACTCCAAGTTCTTCAAGCGCGTTTTCCGCACTTCGTGATAAATTTTCAGAGTACGTGGTCAACACCCTCGGCGCAGCTTCAATCAGGAGAATTTTGGCTTCTTCCGGTTTAATATGTCTGAAGTTCTTCAACATGGTTTTTCTGGCGATTTCAGCTATTGCACCAGCCATTTCAACCCCTGTAGGACCGCCGCCTATAATTACGAAGGTCAGGTATTGACCTCTCAGAGTAGGATCAGAAATCATTTCGGCTTTTTCAAATGAAGTTAGTATTCGTTCCCTTATGGATAGTGCATCGCTCAAGGTTTTAAGTCCCGGTGCATATTTTTCCCATTCGTTTCTCCCAAAATAGGAATGACTTGAGCCCGGTGCTGCAATCAAATAATCAAATTGTATGCTGCGATCCTTCAAATGAACGAGTTTTTTTTCTTTGTCTATAGAAACAACCTGGGCCATAATTATTTCTGTATTTTCCCTTCCCGTCAGAAGGGCGCGGATTGGCACAGCTATATCTCCGGGGGAAAGTGCTGCAGAAGCAACCTGATACAGAAGGGGCTGGAAAAGATGATGATTCGTTCGGTCTATAAGAGTTATTTTAAGTCCTGAGGACTCTAAATGACGAGCCGCGGTTAATCCACCGAAACCACCGCCTATGATAACGACTTTAATCGGTTCCATTTTTATATATTATTCTTTAGGGATGAACAAATATATGAAAGAAAATTTAACGTACATAATTTGTCCTTGAAATCAAGTTGCATTTTTATTCTTCTGTAAATCGATACTTCGGGGTAATAGAATCATAAAGACTATCAAAGGGGTTACACACCTATGTTATTTCCTTAATAAATTTCACGTGGAAATTAGTTGAAGTTTTCGGCTTATATCAGGCAAAACGGGACTGGGCTCAGCCAAATCAAAAATTATTTTCAATAAATGATAATTTATAATTGTAAATCAGACTCACATCCTCTATATTGCAGTACAAAAAATATATGGCTGCACGGAACAAAGTTAAATTTATTTTTGTAACAGGCGGAGTTGTTTCATCTCTCGGTAAAGGCATCACTGCCTCATCTCTCGGTCTCCTCTTAAAACAGCGCGGATATAAAGTCACAATCCAGAAATTTGATCCCTATATAAACGTCGATCCCGGGACAATGAACCCCTTCCAGCATGGCGAAGTTTATGTCACCGATGACGGCGCCGAGACAGACCTTGATCTTGGTCATTACGAGAGATTCCTGGGTGTTAATATGACCCAGGCAAATAATACAACTACAGGTCAGGTTTATTACGAGGTTTTGACCAAAGAGAGACGGGGCGATTACCTTGGAGCAACTGTTCAGGTAATACCTCATATTACGGATGAGATAAAACAGCGCATGGTTAAGCTTGCCGAACTTGGTGAATACGACATAATTATCACCGAAATTGGCGGTACTGTTGGTGATATAGAGAGTCTTCCTTTTATAGAAGCAATGCGTCAGCTGATGATGCAGTACGGAAGGAAGAATACTATCAGTATCCATGTCACCCTTGTACCATACATCCCGGCAGCGGGTGAGGTAAAAACCAAACCTACCCAGCATAGCGTAAAAAATCTGCTCGCACTTGGTATTCAACCCGATCTATTGATTTGCCGATCTGAAAAGAAGCTGGCCAAAGATATAAGGGATAAAATCGCACTTTTCTGCAATGTTGATTCAAGGTCAGTCATCTCTGCTTACGATTGTTCTTCCATTTATGAAGTACCCCTTGTATTCTATAAAGAGAAGATGGATTCCATTGTTCTAAACAGGCTGCACCTTGCCGACAGGAAAATTAGACTTGATGACTGGGAGCAGCTGGTAGTCAATGTAAAAAATCCTCAGAAAACTGTAGAAATAGCTCTTTGCGGTAAATATGTAGAACACCTTGATGCTTACAAGAGTATTATGGAATCTTTTATTCATGCAGGTGCGGAAAATAATGCTAAAGTAATTGTCAAATCTATAAGCGCAGAAAGGTTTGATGAAGAAGAACCAGAAAAACTGCTTGCAGGAATAAGCGGAATTCTTGTTCCGGGTGGATTCGGAGAACGCGGAATAGAAGGAAAAATTAAAGCTATCAGGTATGCCCGTGAAAATAAGATCCCATTCTTTGGAATCTGCCTCGGAATGCAGTGTGCGGTTATAGAATTTGCACGAAATGTCTGCGGAATAAGGAATGCAAATAGCTCTGAATTCAAGAAAAATAAGTATAGCGTAATTGATTTGATGCCGGAACAGAAAAATGTAAAAAATATGGGTGCTACAATGAGGCTTGGTTCATATCCCTGCAATATTCAAGCAGGAACCAACGTAATGAAAGCTTATAAAATGTCATTCATTTCTGAAAGACACAGACACCGTTATGAAGTCAATAATAAATTCAGAACCAAACTTGCTGAAGGCGGAATGATATTCAGCGGACTTTCGCCGGACAGGGAACTGGTTGAGATGATCGAACTTCCTGATCATCCCTGGTTCGTAGGGTGTCAATTTCATCCGGAATTAAAATCCAGAGCTACAAATGCTCACCCGCTTTTCCGGGAATTCGTAAGAGCTGCTCTGGATTATTCTGACGAGAAATCTTCAGCTCAGGAAAATTAATAACTCTCTTCTAAAGAAAATTATAAGTAAAATCCTCTATGAAAGTAATTCTCACCCTCTGTTTACTGTTTGTTTTTTCATTTCTGATGTTCGGGCAGCAGGAGATAGAGAGGCAAATATATAAGGGACTTGATGCCTGTTATAATTTCAATTGGGAACAGGCGGACCATACATTTAAGGGTTTAATCGAAAAGTATCCTGATGATCCGAGAGGCTATCATTTTGAATCAAGCATATACCTCTGGTATTACCTCGGCGGCAAAGATAAGAGTGACCTGGATACATTTGAAACTTTTTCAGATAAGGCGATTGATAAAGCAGAGGCCGTTCTGGAAGCGAATGATAAAAGTGAGATGGCTCTGTATTTCCTTGGGGCAAACTATTGCTATCGGGCTATTGCGTTCGGCAGAGCCGGTAACTTTCTTGATGCAGCCTGGGCAACAAAAAAATCTGAAACTTTTCTTTCCCAGCTTCAGGAGATTAATCCGGGAAAAACTGATGCATATCTTGGACTCGGACTGTACAACTTCGCAGTTGCACAGATACCATCTGCATTTAAATGGGCCTTGAATCTTGTAGGGATCAGCGGTGATAAGGATACCGGCGTTAAATATATAGAGACAGCCGCAGAAAACGGAAACTATACACGTGTGGAAGCTCAGTATTACCTCGCACAGATAGAAATGGATTTTCTCATAGATTACGAATCGTCGGCTGCAATTTTGAAAAGACTAGTTAAAAAGTATCCGCGGAATGTCCTTTTCAATTATTCATATGCAGTCCTGCTTATGAAAGAGAAAAAACTCAGTGAAGCTGATAGATATCTGGATAAAGTAATAAAAGCCCGGATAAACCGGTTTAGCCAGGTTGCCTCGTTCTCATATTTCCTTAAGGGTGATATAAATTTCAGAAATAACCGGCTTGATTCAGCGAAGGCATATTACGAGCATTTCCTGGCAGATTCGGGCGATAATGATTATAAAGGGATTGCTGCTTACAGACTGGGATTATGCTATGAAGCAGATGGGAATAGGGAAGAGGCGGTAAACTATTTTGAAAAAGCCCGTGATGGTAATATGGATCTTGACGATGATATCTATGCCAAACGGAAAAGTGAGATATATGCTAAAAGAACTCTCTCACCGGTAGAACTGAACCTGGTATTCATTTCAAATATGATAGAAGCCGGTAAATATAAAGCAGCTTATGATTCCGTAAATTCCATTCTCCCTGAAATTCAATCAGAAAAGCTGAAAGCGGAAGCTTTGCTTTATAAAAGTGATGCTGCATTCTATATGGGCAATTACCAGGAAACAGTGGATCTTGCCTCCCGGATTCTCGTGATGGATTCATCAAATGAGAAATGGGTGATTCCTTATTCATACTATAATCTTGCAAGGGCAAATAAAAAACTCGGTAACACCCAAATGGTGAAAATTAATGCCGAAAAAGCAGAAGAGGAAAATGACTATGACTATCAGAATAAGCTCAGGAATCTGCTTTATCCGCTGATGGAGGATTCGACCAAAAATTAAAACGATATATTTTTGATTTAGATTCCTCACTAATTATATCGATTGACAATCTTTCACTATTTCGGTAATTTTCGCCAATATTTATTAAGAAATTGATTTGAAACTAGCTGTTTTTGTTTCGGGAAGAGGATCAAACCTTCTGTCAATTTTAGAATCCCGGGAATTAGCAGACCTGATCGAAATAAAAGCTGTAATAAGCAATAAGATTGAGTGCGGCGCCTTCGAAATTGCAAAGAATTATTCCGTTCCAACTTATACTCTTGGCGACAAAGACGGTTTAATCAGTTATAATGACCTCTCCAATTTATTATCTCGGCTAAAAATCGATCTGATTGTGCTTGCGGGCTTTCTAAAACTTATTCCTGAGGATGTTATCCGGAATTTCAAAGGACGAATAATAAATATTCATCCTGCTCTTCTTCCTTCATTCGGCGGTAAAGGAATGTACGGAATGAATGTACATGAAGCAGTTTACAAATCATCCGCGAAGGTTTCCGGCGCTTCCGTCCATTTCGTGGATGAATCTTATGATACAGGTACAATAATTGCTCAGGAATGTGTTGATATAAAGGACGTGAAGTCTCCTGATGAAATCGCCGAAAGGGTTTTGAAGGCAGAACACCGGATACTTCCTGGAGTAATCAAAATGATTGTAAGAAATAAGGTTCATATTATAAATAATCGCGTTGAAATTTCTGAATAATACCGGAAGTTAAATTTGAAAAAATTAGCATTGATAAGCGTCTCCGATAAAACCGGGGCAGTAAATTTAGCCAGAGAACTGGTAAATCTGGATTATGGAATAATTGCTACGGGTAATACAGCAAAGAAACTTTCAGCCGAAAACATTGAAGTAACGGAGATTAGTACGCTGACCGGTTTCCCCGAAATATTTGACGGAAGAGTAAAAACGCTTCATCCCAGAATATTCGGTGGAATTCTGATGCGCAGGGATAATAAAGCAGACCAGAAACAAGCCGAAGAAAATGGGATTCATTCAGTGGATATTGTCTGTGTTAATTTGTATCCCTTCGTAAAGACTGCCGCGAATCCAGATTCTTCTCTGGAAGATATAATTGAAAATATCGATATCGGAGGACCAAGTTTAATTCGGGCTGCCGCAAAAAATTATAAGTATGTTTCAGTGCTCACTAATCCGGCACAATATGGGCCGTTCCTTGAGGAATTAAAAAAGGGAGAAATCAGTAATAGCACGAGACTGAAATTTTCGATTGAAGCATTCTCTCATACAGCATATTATGACACTCATATCTCAAATTACCTTGAGGACAGATTTTCTATACCTCACTCTTATTTAAGAGTTAACCTTAAAAAAGAAAATGACCTTAGATACGGCGAGAATCCTCATCAGAATGGTGCATTATACGGCGATTTCCATTCGTACTTTGAGGTGCTGCATGGCAAGGAACTTTCTTATAATAATATACTTGATCTTCTTGCCGCAGCCGAACTAGCTGAAGACCTGGGTGATAAAACCTGTGTGATAATAAAACACCAAAACCCGGCAGGCGCTGCCAAGGGTAAAGATCCGTTGGAAGCATATATAAAAGCGTTAAGGTGCGATCCCGCTTCAGCTTTCGGCGGCATCGTTATCTTCACTGAGGAGGTAAATTCAACGTTAGCTGAAAAACTGAATGAAATTTTCCTGGAGATTATCTGTGCTCCTTCATATACTGAGGAAGCTATGCAGATCCTGAAGAAGAAGAGAGACAGAAGACTACTAAAACAACTTAAATCTGTCAGGGTTGATAAAATAAATTACAGGAATATCCCGGGCGGCGCTATCATTCAGGATGCTGACAGAGCAACTCTGGATAAAGAAAAGCTTGAAGTTATTACTGAGAGAAAACCAACAGATAAAGAATTGAACGACCTTCAATTTGCCTGGATTGTTTCGAAACATACGCGATCAAATGCTATCGTTTTTGTAAAGAATGATGCAACCCTTGCTGTTGGGGCAGGTCAAATGTCAAGACTTGACTCTGCTAAAATTGCATCTATTAAAGCTGAGGAACATGGCCTGGATTTAACAGGATCAGTAGCCGCTTCAGATGCTTTTTTCCCATTTGCAGATGCTTTACTTGAAATAATTAAATATGGAGCTGTCTCTGTAATTCAGCCCGGCGGATCAGTAAGAGATAGCGAAGTAATTGAAGCAGCCAATCAAAACAGTATCTCAATGGTTTTTACAGGAATTAGACATTTTAAACACTAAGAGGCACAATGGGTCTATTTGATTTTTTCTCCGCAGACATAGCCATAGATTTAGGCACTGCCAATACCCTTATTTACGTTAAAAATAAAGGGATAGTTCTCAACGAACCTTCAATAGTTGCTTTTGATAAAAACAGCAAGAGAATAATTGCACTCGGTAATAAAGCAAAGGAGATGCAGGGAAGGGAACACAAGGAAATAAGGGTTACGCGTCCTATGCGTGATGGAGTTATTGCTGATTTTGAAATCGCAGAAGGTATGATCCGGGCATTCATTAAGAAAGTCAGGGCAGGTGCATTTTCTGCAAGGCGAGTGGTGGTCGCTGTCCCAAGCGGAGTTACGGAGGTTGAAAAGCGAGCTGTAAGAGACAGTGCTGAGCATGCAGGTGCAAAAGAAGTTCATCTTATTGCAGAACCAATGGCCGCAGCTATTGGGATCGGGATCGATGTTGAAGCTCCGGTTGGAAATATGATAATTGATATTGGAGGTGGTACTACAGAAATAGCCGTTATTGCACTTTCAGGTATTGTAAATGAAGAGTCCATAAGAATAGCAGGGGATGAAATGAATTATGCCATTATGCAGTACTTTAAGAAAAATCATAATATCCTAATTGGCGAGAGAACTGCAGAGGCAATTAAGTGTGAAGTCGGTTCAGCCGTACCTTTAAAAGAAGAAATTACCATCCAGGTGAAAGGAAGAGATCTGGTGGGAGGTATTCCTAAAACTACAGAAGTAAGTTCGGTTGAAATCAGGGAAGCTCTTAATGAAGCAGTTGTACAGATTGTTGACGCTGTACGCCAATCACTTGAGAGAACCCCACCTGAACTTTCTGCCGATATACTTGACAGGGGGGTGATGATTACCGGAGGAGGAGCCTTGTTAAAAGGACTGGATGAACGAATAAGAATGGAAACCAATCTTCCTGTCCATGTCGCAGAGGATCCATTAACTGCCGTTGTACGCGGAGCCGGTAAAGTAATAGACAATTTAAATCATTATTCAAAAGTTTTAATACGTAACCGCAGATACTGATGTTTAGATTTATTTCCAAATTCTGGGAAAATTTTAAAGAGTACATAATCCTTGTTATACTTCTGATTGTCAGCCTTTTTATTCTTTCACAAAATCAAAATTCGAAAGTCCGTCAGGTAAGAGCGGTTGCATTCGGCAGCTTCGCTGCTGTTACTTCGATTGTAAGCGATGTTATCAATATCTCGAGTTATAAGAAAGAGAATAATAGACTAAGGGAAGTAAATGCGGAGCTCATGCTCCAGGTCAACCGTCTGCGTGAATACGGCATTATTAACCAGGAATTAAAAAATCTTCTTAACCTCAAAGACTCAGTTAAATACCCTCTGATTCCTGCAGCGGTCGTTTCAAAATTGTCGACCAGATCGCAGGGAAGTATAACGATTAATGTCGGTGAAAAGGATAGTGTAAAACCGGGAATGCCGGTAATCAACGATAAAGGTATGGTGGGGATTATAACTTCGGTTTCACAGGATTATGCCATAGCCAGAACTCTTCAGAATATAGACCTTAAACTGACAGTTAAAGATGAACGAAGCCGAATAGACGGCATAATGAAATGGAACGGCAAAGAACTCGTTATAGTTGATGTTCCAAAAACATATGATATAGAGCCTGGTGACAGAATCGTTACCTCAGAAATAAGCTCAATTATTCCGGTACCTGTGCCAGTGGGAGTTGTTTCAGGACTGAGTAAAGTTGAAACTGGCATCTTCAACGAAGCAAGCGTTAAATCGTTTGTTGATTTCGGGAGCGTTGAAAATGTATTTGTGGTCGGACTAGTTGAAAGCAAACAGAAAAATGATCTCGAATTAAATTTTTATAATCGTAAATAATGCGGTCTCATTACATATTTTCCATCCTCCTTTTCTTCCCGCTGCTGGTAATTCAAACCACAGTAATACCGCTTGTTTCAATTAATGGAGTCGTACCTGATCTTATTTTAATTCTTCTCGTTTTCTATTCAGTTCGGTACGGACAGGTTTATGGAACAATTCTGGGATTTGTTTATGGTTTTCTTTTTGACCTGATTACGGGTAGTTTACTCGGCAGTGCAATGTTGTCTAAGACCATTGCGGGTTTTGTAGCAGGTTATTTCTCAAATGACAATAAAAGAGAAGCCTATCTTAAATCCTATATTTTCTCCTTGATAGTTCTTCTCTGTACCCTGATTGACACAATTGTTTATTCATTTTTCTCAACTATTGACTTGAGTAAGAGCATCCTTGTATTGTTTTTTGAGCAGGCTATGCTGCCTGCACTTTATACAGCTGTCATCAGTATAATCGTATCAATTTTTTATCCTAAGAGGAGTTTGAGTTAGTTTGAGATCTTCCAGCTTTGGTTCGCTGCAGAGAAAATCCATTACCTTCTTCATCATTGCTGCTTCCTTCGCTCTACTGGCATTCCGGCTTTTCCAGATGCAGATTATTAACCATGAAGAATATGATGAAAAATCTGCAAGCAATAGTATAAAAGCAATTGAACAGACCCCGCTAAGAGGGATTTTTCTGGACAGAAACGGGGAGGTAGTCGTAAGCAACCTGCCTGCTTATACTCTCAGGATTACACCGGCAGAATATGACCGCAAATTAAATAGACTTCTCGAAAATGTGCTTGACGTAGATTCAGGCTATATTAATAAAATACTGCATAATAACAGGATATATTCGCGCTATATGCCTGTAAGGATAAAAAGAGGGATCGACTTCAAAACGGTATCGTGGCTTGAAGAAAATTCCGAGTTTCTCCCGGGGGTCGATTATATCGTAGAAATGCAGCGTGGTTATCCAGCTGGAGTTATGGGCTCGCATATGTTTGGATATACAAAGGAAATTTCTCCTAAACAACTGGAAAAAGAAAATGATTATTATGACCCGGGTGATTATGTGGGAAACAACGGACTTGAAAAAACTTATGAAAAGTACCTGAGAGGTCAGAAAGGTTACAATTATGTCCTGGTTGATTCACGTAGAAAAGAGATAGGACCTTTCAAGAACGGAACTTCGGATGTTCAATCAATAAAGGGAGATGATCTTGTCCTTTCGATAGATGCAGATGTTCAGAAAGCCGGGGAGGAGGCATTTAAAGGATACCGTGGAGCATTTGTCGCTATTGAACCCAAGACAGGTGAAGTGCTTGGACTGGGAAGTTTTCCTGATTATGATCTGAATGAATTTTCTTATGTAACTTCCAGGGAGTTTTTGAATAAACTTTATACCGATAAAGATAAGCCGTTATTTAACAGAGCCACTATGTCAATGAAGCCTCCGGGATCAACTTTTAAGATAATGGAGGCTATGGCTGCACTTGATCTTGGAGTGATAAATATAAACAGCACATTTTACTGCGGCGGAGGTTTTACTTTCGGAAGGTACTTTAAGTGCGATGGTGTGCATGGCAGCCTTAATGTTATTCACGCGATAGAAAAATCATGCAACACATTCTTCTATAATCTGATATATAAAATAGGTATTGGAAACTGGCATACTTATGCATTAAAATTCGGATTCGCTCAGAAAACAGGCATCGACATAGGTGAGGAGGCAAAAGGTTTTATTCCGAGCGAGGGTTATTATGAGAAAATATACGGACCGAACTGGCCAAGAAGCATCATGGCAAGCCTTGGAATAGGCCAGGGAGAAGTAAGCATAACACCTATACAACTTGCGAAGTATGTGTCAATTATAGCTAATGACGGAGTAACTTACATCCCGCATATTGTAAAGGGTTACCTGGATAATAAGACAAAAGATTTCATACCATTCAAATTTGATAAAATTGATGTTGGCATAAAGAAGCAGGTTTTTGACCTCGTAAAGCAGGGAATGTTCCTGGTAGTTAATGGTTCAGGAACTGCAGTACGAATAAAATCTAAAGAAATACAGATTGCCGGTAAAACCGGAACTGCACAGAATCCTCATGGTAAAGATCATGCTTTATTTATCGGTTTTGCACCCTTCGACAATCCACAGATAGCAGTTGCCGTTGTCGTTGAAAATGTCGGGTTCGGAGCAACCTATGCAGCACCGATCGCGAAAAAACTAATCGAAGCATACCTGTTAAAAGATAAAATTAAAAAAGATGAAATTAATAAATATGAACAGAAACTGCAGCAGAATATTATAGGGGCATCAATTGCAAATTGATTATAAACTTCAGGATAAGTTTGAATTCGGAATTTTCATTCCATGTCTTCTGCTGTTTGGAATTGGATTGGCAGCTATTTACAGTTCAACCGTTCATCACCCCACGGCTTCCGGAAATTTTGATAAACAGGTTATATGGGGTATAGCCGCTTTTATTATATTTTTTATTACTTATTCGATACCTGTCAGTTCTTTCCGGATGATGGCTATTCCATTATATCTTCTCTCACTTGGATTATTAATGGCTGTTCTTGTAATGGGACGTCAAATATCAGGCGCAAAAAGCTGGCTTGACCTAGGAAGTATAGGATTTCAGCCCTCAGAGATGGCAAAGATAGGGACCATTCTTGTTATTGCATCCTATCTTAGTCGTAACAATACAGATATTGAGTCTTTTAAAGATATTGTTTTTACTCTCATAATAGGATTGATACCTGTCGGGTTAATTCTGCTTGAACCTGATATGGGTACTGCGCTCGTGTTTATCGGTATAATTCTCACTATGATTTTCTGGAAGGGAATTAGTCTTTTTGGCCTGTTCATAGTACTTAGTCCGGGTTTTGTAGCATTATCCTCTCTCTTTGGAGTATATTATTTCGTTGCCTCGCTGATTCTGGTTTCGGTTGCGCTATTGATGTTTAAAAAGATATCTTCTTCAGCGGATCGATCTTCGCTCTTAACCTTGGTGCAGGCTTTTTCGCAGATTACGTATATAATGTTCTTAGTCCTCATCAGCAGAATCGCATAAAATCGTTCATCGATCCTATGGCAGATCCTCTCGGTGCAGGTTATAATGCAATCCAGGCGAGGGTTGCCATTGGTTCAGGCGGATTTTGGGGAAAGGGTTTTCTTGCGGGCAACCAGACCCAGCTGCAGTTTATACCTGAACAGTGGACAGATTTTATTTATTGCGTCATAGGGGAGGAACTTGGTTTTATAGGCAGTTTTATTACTTTAATACTTTTCCTGGTATTGTTTATCAAGATACTTAAAATAGCATCCTCTTCTAAGGATGAATTCTTAAGTCTGGTTACAATTGGAATACTGGCGGTCTATTTTGTTCATCTGATGGTGAATATAGGAATGACAGTTGGAATTATGCCGGTGATAGGAATACCCCTGCCCTTTGTTAGTTACGGAGGCAGTTCATTAATGGTAAATATGTTTATGCTTGGTATAGTGGCTAATGTATACCGTACCCGTAAAAACTATACATAAATAAGGAGGATTATTGATATTATCCGACAGGCAGATACTAGAAGAAATTAAACAGGGAAACATCGTTATTGAACCATTCGACCGAGAAAACCTGGGAAGCAACAGCTATGACGTGCATCTTGGAAAGTGGCTTGCCGTTTATGAAAGCGAAATCCTTGATGCAAAACTCCATAATAAAATCAAACAGTTTGAAATGCCTGAAAACGGTTTTATTCTTCTGCCATCCAAATTATATCTAGGTGTCACCGAAGAATATACAGAAACCAGGAAATATGTTCCCTTTGTTGAAGGTAAATCAAGTGTCGGCAGACTCGGGATCGACATCCATTCTACAGCAGGGAAGGGAGATGCAGGTTTCTGCAATACATGGACTCTGGAAATATCTGTCAAGCAGCCTGTCAGGATCTATGCTGGGATGCCGATCGGACAGATCATATATTTTGAAATGAAGGGTGAAGTTGAAATTCCGTATAACCTAAAAAAGAACGCAAAATATAATGAACGAACTGAATTCCCGGTTGAATCAATGATGTATAAAAATTTCAAATAATATGAACGCACTGGAAAAACTTAATAGTAAAAATTCTGAAGGAAAATTTATCTGCGTCGGTCTGGATACAGATTTTAATAAAATACCTACGCAATATAAAGAGTCAACCAACCCTCTGTTTGAATTTAACAGGGAAATAATCGAAAACACTTCACATTCAGCAGCTGCATACAAACTAAATTTTGCTTTTTATGAAAATTCGGGACCCAAGGGTTTCGAAGAATTAAAAAAAACCATAGAAATAATTCCTGGTGACATACTAATAATCGGCGATGCTAAAAGGGGAGACATTGGAAATACTGCCCGGATGTACGCGGATTCGATTTTTAATTATTTCGGCTGTGATGCTTCAACCATCAATCCCTATATGGGTGATGATTCGGTACGGCCTTTTCTTGAGTTTGAAAATAAGTTGAACTTTATACTTACTTTAACATCAAATCCTAGTTCAGTCGATTTTGAAAAATTAAAAATTGAAAATGGAGGTTACCTGTATCAGCAGGTAATTAAAAAAATAGCGGTCTGGAATAATAATAAAAACTGCGGAATTGTATTCGGAGCTACACATCCGGAAGAATTAAATAACAATATTGAACTAATAGGCGCTCTGCCCGTACTTCTTCCCGGGGTGGGTGCGCAGGGAGGCAGTCTTGAGGATACATTGCATGTTTTTTCTAAAGCTAATAGACTTAATTTTCTTATTAATGTAAGCAGAGGAATTATTTATAAAAGCAGCGGGGAGGATTTTGCTAGTGCCGCTGCTGAAGAATTAAACATTTTAAATACAAAAGTTAAAAAAGAACTCAATATGTGAAGAAATTCCTGTTCGTAATTTTACTCTTAATTTTAATATTAGTATGTTTTCTAAACATTAAACAATCCTCTTGGACAAAAGAGGGAGAAATGCAGGAATCTGCTGTACAAAAACCTCCGGAATCAAATATTGGGGAGTCCGGTAAACAGGATTATCAAACTCCCGACATCTATGAGATCAGTTCGTTAAGGATTGATTCGAAGCTGCCTGATCTAAAGATCAGTAATCTTCAGGATACAATTCATACTGATTCATCTGCCATACAGATTTCAGTAACGGTACCCCAAAAAATTTCCGGTGCAGACATTTTTCTTTTTAATAATGATAAGAAGAAAGATATGTATTACCAGGTAAGTGGAGGCAATTATATCTTCAGGAATATTTTCCTTGATGATTCAATTAATAACCTGGTGTTTCTATATCGTCTGGGGAGCAGGAGATCCCTACCCGCAAAACTTGTGGTAATAAAAGAACCCGGCAGGTAGAGTATGAAACAAGACAAAATGCTTGAAAAATTTCTTTATGAAATTTGGAAAAAGCAGGATTTCATTAAAGATCTTGAAATAAGCGACGGACAGATAATAAAAATTATCGATCCCGGAACGGAAAACAAAGAAACAGGCGGTCCCGACTTCAAGCACGCCCGAATACAGATCGGCAACCTCACCTATTCCGGTGATATTGAAATTGACGGAGTCCATTCCGATTGGAAAGCACACGGCCATTATCTCAACAAAAAGTATAACAGTGTTATCCTCCATGTAGTTTTTAATAATTCCAGAAAAGATTCCTTCGTATATACGCAGGATGGTAGGAAAGTGCAGTCATTTTCGCTGGAACCCTTTCTCAACAGCAGTATCCGAACAAAAATTCAGGATGCGATTCTTGCAGAAAGATCCGGAAGAATAAACAAAATGCCCTGTGCGGAAGTGAATTCTGAATTGACTGAAAAAGAAAAACTGGATTTCGTTTATGAACTCGGAATTGGCAGATTCAAGCAGAAATGTGAAAGAGTCGTCAGCAGACTTAAAGAACTAGTTTACTTAAAAGAGATCAACTTGAAGGAACCGGTTGTTCATTATGAACCGGATGATAATTTTTATAAGAGAGAATTTACCTCTGGAGATTTCAGTGATCCCTTTTTATGGGAACAAATGATTTATGAAGCAATGTATGAAGCTTTGGGTTTTTCTAAGAACAAAGATATCATGCACAGACTAGCGTCCAGTGTTGAATTAAATTTCCTTAAGAAATTTGCAAAAGACCAAAAGTTCCTTCTGATCCTTGAGTCAATATTCTTTAATATAAGCGGTTTAATCCCTCCAGTTGAAAAAATTCCAGATGAGGAAACTTCAGAATATGTGAGAAAGCTTGTCGAAATATGGTCTGAACACAAAAATGAATATGAGGGAAGGTTGTTTCACCAGACGCAGTGGAATTATGCGAAGCTCAGGCCATATAATTTCCCAACCGTAAGAATAGCCGGAGGGGTCAGGTTATTGTGCCAGTTAATAAGAGGCAGTCTGGTTCAATCCATAGTAAAAGAATTTGAAAATTTCAAAACTAATAAGGAAATAATAAGCTCATTGCGAAGCCAGTTTATTGTTAAAGGGGATGGCTTCTGGCATACTCACTATACATTTGACCATCAAACTGATATCAGAATTAATTACTTCGTTGGCGTTTCCCGAGCAGATGAAATTATTATAAATGTAATTCTGCCGGTATTCTCGGTATATTTTGAAATGTTCAACAGGAAAGACCTGGCGGCAAAAGTTTTTAAAGTTTATCAAAATTACTACCAGCAGAGTGAAAACGGACTGGTTTTCGAAGTTTCAGAGACATTAAATCTTAATAATGCGTGGAAGAGAAGTGTATTATATCAGGGGATGATAGACCTTTTTAGAAATTATTGCAGCAAAGACAACTGCATGGAATGCAGTATCGGAAAAAAAGTCTTCGGCTAAATTAAATTATCAATCCTCATTCTGAATTAACCATTCCTGCAGCCGAGGAGATTTTTATCTTTAATTATTACCTGTTAATTTCTGAATATCATCGCGAATTTTTGCAGCTCTTTCGTATTCTTCGGTCTCGATTGCTTTTCTGAGTTTATCCTGCAGAGCTGCAAGCTGGGCTTCCTTGGTTTTAGGAACTTCCTCCTGCTCCCGGGGTTCGCTTTTCTTCTCCTCTGTTTCAGTTTCCTCGGAAGGTATAAATGCTGCCGCTTCCATAACCGGTTCTGCAACATAAATAGGTGAACGAGCTCTGACTGCAAGCGCGATAGCGTCGCTCGGTCTTGCATCAACCTCATTGGTCAATCCTGAAACTTCCAGCACTATCTTCGCAAAAAACGTGTTTTCCCTCAGCTCATCGATAATTATCTCGATAATTGTGGCTCCAAGGTTATCGATCATATGCTTTAAAAGATCGTGAGTCAAAGGACGTGGAGGTTTTATACCTTCTATCTCAAGCGCGATAGCCTGGGCTTCGAAGGCTCCTATTATGATTGGGAGCCTTCTGGCAGCACCAATTTCACGCAGTAAAATAGCATAAGCACCGCCGGTTGACGGACTTGACGATAATCCCAATATTTCGCACTGTACCTTTTGCACTATAACTCCTGATTCCTATGATTTTACTTTTTTAATCTCCTCGGTCAGAGCCGGCAGAATCTCAAACACATCACCTGCTATTCCGTAATCAGCTACACCAAAAATGGGAGCGTCTTTATCTTTGTTTATTGCTACAATATATTTTGAAGAACTCATTCCTGCAAGGTGCTGTATTGCACCCGAAATACCGCATGCAACATACAATGAAGGTGAAACTGTCTTTCCTGTCTGGCCAACCTGTTCACGATGATCTCTCCAGCCGGCATCTACTACAGCGCGTGAGGCTCCTACCGCAGCACCAAGTACATCTGCAAGCTCTTCAACAAGATGGAAATTCTCCGGAGCTTTTAATCCTCTTCCTCCGGAAACTATGATATCTGCTTCTGCAACATCAATCTTGCCTTCTGATCTTTTTATTTCAGTTACGCGGGTTTTTAAGTCGGGATTTTCTACAATCCTGATTTCTACATCTGCTGAACCATTTTCATCTTTTACTTCAGCTTTAAATACATTAGGTCTTAATACAAAAACTTTTACTTCCGTGTTAATCCTGGCGTCAACCAGAGCTTTACCGGCATATACCGGTCTGGCAGCCGTGATTTCACCCGAAGATGTTTCAAGACTTATACAATCCATCAGACACCCCGCATTAAGTCTTGCACTGATATGAGGTGCAAGGTCTTTGCCTAATGCAGTTCCGGAGATCACTATTATTGAAACTCCGTTTTCTTTTGCATAATCACTAATTATGCTTGTGTAAGCTGAGGTTGAATAATTAGCAAGCTGTTCATGCTTAAAATGGAGCAGCTTTTTAATGCCGTATTTCCCGCATTCAGATATATTTTCGATATCATTGCCTATTACCACGGCTTCTGCTTCTAAATTTAATTCACCTGCAAGTCTTGCCGCAGTGCTCACCACTTCGAAAGCAGATCTTTTAAGTTTATTGTCTCTTTGTTCAAGGATTGCTAGAATTTTATTTGCCATTTTTTGATAGACTCCTATATAACTTTTGCTTCTTCTCTTAATAACCTGACTAATTCAGGCACTGCTGATTTATCTGTACCGATAATTCTACCCGGTTGCTTTTCGGGGGGTTTTTTCATACTTATTACTTCGGAGAATTGGTTAGCGGATGCAGCCGGTTTTTCCTCAATAGGTTTCTTCTTTGAAGCCATAATTCCTTTAAGAGAAGCATACCTGGGTTCGTTTAGACCTTTTTGTGCTCCGATGATCACAGGAAGATCAGTAACGACCACCTCCTTGCCGCCCTCGATCTCTCTTTCAGCTGTAACCTTATTACCTTCGATTTTAAGTGAAACAACGACAGTAATACAGGAGAATCCCGTTAGTTCTGCGGTGAGCTGAGGTACGGCAGAGTTGTCATAGTCAACAGACTGTTTGCCGCAGAAAACAATTTCGTACCCATTTGTTTTTATCTCCTCTGCAAGGGCTATAGCAATTCCCATAGAATCTCTTTTATTATCATCCTTAAGCAGTACACCTTTATCAACTCCCATAGCAAGTGCTTTTCTAATTGTTTCTTTATTCGCATCGTTGCCTACGCTGAGGGCAGTTACTTCCGAATCTCCTCCTGATTTTTCCTTCAATTTCAAAGCTTCTTCTACGGCAAATTCATCATATGGATTAATAATATAGGTAACTCCTGAAGGATCTATTGTCTTTTGATCTGCCCCCACTTTAACTTTTGTAGCAGTGTCCGGTACATGACTCACGCATACTGCTATTTTCATTTAACCTCCGTTATTTTAGTTAATTTTAGATTAAAAAATATAAACATACCCTCTTATAAAATCAAACTTAAGAGGTAACGGCTGTCAATAATATTCTAACATAAACCTGTTATTTATTCATTTAATTTGTCTCATTTATTTCATAATTTTGAGTAATGGAATTAAAACCTGAAAAACAGACAAGGCTAGATGTTTTAGAGAACGAAGAAGTCAGTATAGGTATTTCAAGTAAGGTTGTGCTCTATAATGATGACTGGCATACATTTGATGAAGTGATTTTTCAACTTGTTAAAGCACTTGGATGCTCCTATGAGAAAGCGAGAGGTTATGCTTTTGAAGTGCATGTCAGAGGTAAAAGCATCGTTTATACAGGAGATATGAAAGCTTGTCTTAAAGTATCGTCAGTTCTTGAAGAAATAGCCCTCAACACTCAGATTATTACCTGATATCCTGCAAGGTACTCTCCGAAATTCATTGTAAAAACCTCCTATTATCCATATATTTCTTTTCTAACTTTTAAACTGAAAGGATACGATGAGCAGTCATAGAGATGACTTGAGGAATATTGCGATTATTGCACATGTTGATCATGGAAAAACTACTTTGGTCGATCACCTCTTAAAACAGACGGGAGCTTTTCGCCAGAATCAGCAGGTTGAGAAGAGAGTTATGGACTCAAATGCCCTTGAAAAGGAAAGAGGGATAACAATTCTTGCTAAAAACCTGAGCATACATTATAAAAACTGTAAAATTAATATTATTGATACACCAGGACATGCCGACTTCGGAGGTGAGGTTGAAAGAACCTTGAAGATGGTAGATGGCGTGCTTCTGCTGGTGGATGCCGCTGAAGGTCCCTTACCCCAGACGAAGTTCGTGTTGAAAAAATCTCTTGATCTTGGATTGAAACCTATCGTCGTTATTAATAAGATCGACAGGAAAGATGCCCGCCCCAATGAAGTGCTTAACGAAGTTTTTGATCTTTTTGTTAACCTGGGAGCATCTGACGAACAGCTTGATTTCCCCTATATATATACAATTGCCAAACAGGGAATTGCTAAATTGAACCCTGAAGACGAAAGTGATAACCTTCTCCCTCTTCTTGATGTAATCATCGAGAAGGTTCCGAAACCTGATGCAGATATGGAAGCTCCTTTTCAGATGCTTATATCTGCAATAGATTACAACGATTATCTGGGACGCATAGGTATAGGGAGGATACATAAGGGTGTGTTGAGAACCGGCGATAATATGATTCTTATTTCAAAAGAAGGGGCAAGAACTGAAGCAAGAATAACAAAACTTTATTCTTTCGAAAGTATCAAAAGGGTCGAAACGAATGAACTTACCTCCGGAGATATCGGCGGGATTGCGGGACTCGAAGATGTAGATATTGGAGATACTATTACAAGTCCTAAAAAACCTGAACCTTTACCGTTTGTTGCTATAGATGAACCAACAATTACAATGAATTTCATGGTTAACAATTCTCCATTTGCAGGACAGGAAGGAAAATACGTTACAACCAGGAATATAAGCGACAGATTATCCAAAGAGTTAAAATCGAATGTAAGTCTGCGGGTGGAAATGACAGAATCTCCCGACATATTTAAAAGTAAGCGGGAGGGGAGAACTTCATCTTTCCATACTGATTGAAAATATGAGGCGGGAAAATTATGAGCTCCAGGTTACCCGGCCTGAAGTAATCCTCAAAAAGATTGATGATGTTGTGTGTGAGCCGATGGAACATGTGATAATAGATGTACCTGAAGAATTTGTCGGCATAGTTATAGAAAAACTCGGTAAACGCAAGGCAGAGATGAGGAATATGCTGACTTTTAATGAAAACACCAGAGTGGAATTCATAATTCCCTCCAGAGGTTTGATTGGTTACAGGTCTGAATTTATGACAGACACAAAGGGTACCGGAATCCTCCATCACAATTTTAATGGCTATGAACCATATAAGGGAGATATAGTGCACCGGCAGCGGGGAGCTATGGTTGCAATGGAGACAGGAACATCCTCAGCCTATGCCATGTTTAAATTACAGGAAAGGTCTGTATTTTTTATTGAACCAGGTACCAGAGTTTATGAAGGGATGGTAGTGGGGGAGAATTCAAGAAATAACGATATGCATGTAAATGTAACCAAAACCAAACAGCTTACGAACATGCGAGCTTCGGGAGCAGATGAGGCGATCAGGCTTGAACCGCCTACGCTGCCTACTCTCGAACAGGCTATCGAATGGATTACAGACGATGAATTTGTTGAAGTTACACCGGTCAATATCAGGATCAGGAAGCGATACCTCACTGATATGGCCAGGAAGAATGCAAGGCTAGCTGAAAAACAGAAAGCAGCAGCTGATGTAATATAGATAATAAGTATTAAGGCGCTCTCAAAAGCGTCTTTTTTATTAATTACAAAAATTAAAAAGGAGAGTCGTTATGGCAGAATTAGCGATTAAAGATCTAAAACCTGAATTAGTATGGCAAAGATTTTACGAAATTACAAGAGTTCCGCGACCATCCAAAAAAGAAGGAAAAATCAGAGAGCATCTTAAAAGTTTCCTGAAAGAACAGCAGGTTGATTTTAAGGAAGATAAGACAGGAAATATAATTGCCCAAATTCCTGCTACATCCGGGTATGAAAATTCACCAACTGTTATTCTGCAAGGTCATGTCGATATGGTATGCGAAAAGAATAAAGAAACAAAACATGATTTTGATAACGATCCAATAGAAATAAAGAGAGAAGACGGCTGGATTACTGCTAAAGGGACAACGCTAGGTAGTGATAATGGAATAGGAGTAGCGGCTGCACTTGCAATAATTAGCGATAAATCGGTTGTTCATGGTCCTATTGAAATTCTTCTTACAGTTGATGAAGAGACAGGGATGACCGGAGCTAATTACATTGATGCCGGTCTACTGAACGGAAAGATATTATTAAATATGGATTCAGAAGAGGACGGAGCATTCTACGTCGGCTGTTCCGGCGGTGTAGACACCCTGGCTTCTTTCGATCTTAAAACTGAGAAAGCTCCAGATAGTTATACAGCGTATGAGATAATGATTACTGGATTGAAGGGGGGGCATTCTGGACTCGATATCATTCAGGGTAGAGCAAATGCAATTAAACTCCTCGGTCGTACACTCAATAAATTTGGCGATCTTCCTTACTTTCTGTGTTCATTATCAGGTGGTAGTCTACGAAACGCTATCCCGAGGGAAGCAGAAGCTATAGTGATGATTAAGAAAGGTTCAGAGAATGACGTTGAAAAAATAGTGAGGGATTTGGAGAAAGATCTTGTGAATGAATTCAGAAAAACTGACGTCGGATTGAAAATATTATTTAAGAAATCTGATTCATCACCGGATACTGTGTTTACCCAGGCATTTAAAAAAGAAATCATTAATCTGCTTCTCGCCCTTCCTCATGGAGTAATTGCGATGAGCCAGGATATTCCTGATTTAGTCGAAACCTCCACTAACCTTGCGGTTATATCAACTGAAAGCGGAAAAATAAATATAAGCACAAGCCAGAGAAGTTCAATTGACAGTGCTAAAGATTATATCGCTTCCAGCGTTAAATCAGCATTGGAACTGGCTGGCGGTAAAGTTACAGTAGGTGATGGTTATCCGGGATGGAAGCCTGATATGGATTCAAATATCCTAAAAACCTCTAAAGAAGTGTTCAGAGATTTATTTAATAAAGAACCGGAAATAAAAGCTATTCATGCAGGTCTTGAATGCGGGATCCTGGGATCGAAGAAACCCGGACTTGATATGATATCATTTGGTCCAACCATCGAAGGAGCGCACTCGCCGGATGAGAAAGTAAACATTGCTACAGTAGAGAAATTCTATGATCTTTTAAAAGGAATTCTAAAAAAGCTTGCCGAAAAGAAGTAAAATAAATTCCGAGTATTACAGGCTGCCTGTTTATCAGACAGCCTTTTTTATTTCAAGCTCTTCACTCACATAATTTGAACATATCTCACAACGGCAAATTTCATAAATTTCCTCATAACCATAATCGATTGTTAATTCTTCATCAGGTTCGATATCTTTTGAAGCAATCAGGTAAAGGCTTTCTTCATCCCTGTCTACAACATCACAGTTATATTTACAGTTATGATTAATAAACTTGATATTATTTGTCATCGCGGTATCAATATAAGTATCACCATTCCAAAATATATAGACGTTTCCGGATTCCTCTCTGTTTTCACATTCATCCCCAGAAATTGATTCTCCCCTGATAATCATGATTTTTTGACCTTCCTTAATACAGATGGAGGTGAATAATCCCGCACCATGAATTTCAGATTCCGTTACGTAAAGAGAATTTTCAAGAAAATAATTTTCCCTTTTCAAGTCCAGTACTTTCCTTTCTTACAAAATATAGAATGATTCACAATTAAGTTATACCAGCTTCATTCTAAAGCAGCTGTGATAAGTTCTACGGGTCACAAAGTTACGAAATTTATATTCATTATTAAAAAACAGACAGGTTTGATTTGTCTAATATGTTAATGATTCCATTGTGTTTATTTTATATACAAACAAATATTGAAACTATATGATTAACATAAAACTAAAAGGTATCTGGGCATTTACAAAAGATGTATTTAATAAGTTCATCGACGACAAGTGCCCAAAACTGGGTGCTGCCTTATCATTTTATACTATCTTTTCCGTAGCCCCGATTATTGTAATTGCGATTTCTGTAGCAGCTCTTATATTCGGTGAAAATGCTGCAAGAGGTGAATTGATTGCACAGATGCAAGGCTTAGTAGGCTATGATGGGGCCAAGGTGATACAGACAGCCTTAAAGAATGCTCAGTATTCAAACCAGGGTGCAGTAACCATCCTTACCGGATTTGTTGCCCTGGTGATAGGCTCAACTATCGTGTTTGTTGAACTTCAAGATTCTCTAAATATGATCTGGAAAGTTAAACCTAAACCGGGGAGAAACATGTTTAAGGGATTAATAAAGGACAGAGTTCAGTCATTTGCAATGGTGCTGGGCACCGGTTTTCTGCTGCTGGTCTCCCTTGTTGTAAGTGCAGTAATTTCTTCTATTAATAATTATATGGCGGAAGCTTATTTCGATATCCCAAAGTACATACTCGATTTTTCCAATATAATAATTTCTCTCTTAATTACCTTTCTGCTTTTTATGATGATATTTAAAGTACTGCCCGACGTCCATATAAAATGGAAACATGTATGGGTAGGGGCGTTGGTTACAGCGGTTCTTTTTGTACTGGGAAAATACCTTATAGGATTGTACCTGGGTACAAGTACCCTTAGTTCAACATATGGAGCTGCAGGTTCACTGGTAGTATTCCTACTCTGGGTATATTATTCTGCACAAATTCTTTTTCTAGGGGCTGAATTTACCCAGGTTTATGTAATTAAATATGGTGAAGGAATAATTCCGACATCCAAATTTATGAAGTATGAACTTGAAGGACTGTTTAAGCAGGATGCAGAAAAATCAGGATAATTTTTCTTCCATTCCAGCTATTTTAATGTTATTACGATATACTTCCTCGGAGATAACCTTTCCGGTTTCATCGTAATCCGTCCATTTACCATCCTTCTTACCTTTAGAATAGTAACCTGTGGCTTTTAATCTACCATCGGGGTAATACCAGAACCACTTATCGGAGGTAATGTCGTCTTTAAAATAACCCTGAGATTCAAGCTGACCATCAGGATAATAATACTGCCAGAGTCCCTCATTTTTGTTGTTTTTCATTCTGCCATTTATAAGGACCTTTCCACCCTCGGAGTAAACATTGAAATCTCCGGTTTTTATACCCTTCACAACATCATATTCCAATATCTGTGAGCTTATAACGTCGTGTATTTTTCCAGTATAGGGTTTACCATTATCTATAAGGCAAATTAAACCGTCCTTAAGAATAATGTTTTTAGAGGCAGGTTCTTCACGGCCGCAGGATGAAAGAAGGAAAGCGGAAGAAAGAATTAATAATAAGAGCAAGGCTGCTCTGCAACAGAGTAGTTTTGTTGTTTGCATAGTACTTTTATATTAATGACACACAAATAGTTTTTCTGCTGCACCCCTCAACCAGAATTAGATATCTAAATAATACGAAAAAAATGTTTAAAGTAAAACAAAATATTTAACAAATAATCACATCCGGGCTTCGTGTGTTCTCCGTAAAGAGAAGCGAAAAAGGCCCGATTCTCACTATTGAAAATTTCAACAACGTATTATGTTCAAATAATAATCAATTTAATTGGTTTATTTTTTGATAATGAGCATAGGCTGATGGAATATTCATCAATATTTCCAAAGTCACAAATAAAAAGTTTTTTGCATTTTATTTGGATACTGAAATTAATTGTTAATATTTTACACAGTGAAATAACTTAAAAATTGTGGGAGTCGATATGTTTAAATCAATTCTAGTAGTTATTCTATTCTCAACTCTTGTATTTAGCCAGGAAACCCCTAAACATGGTTTTGTAGGAGCAGCCACCTGTGGAATGTGCCACAAAACTGAAAAACAGGGGAATCAATTGGGTATCTGGGAAAAATCTCAGCATGCACAGGCATATAAAACGCTTCAGACCGAAAAAGCTGACAAGATAGCTAAGGAGAAAGGCTTTAACACCCCTGCAGCCAAAACTCCTGAATGTCTGAAATGCCATGTTTCAGGATATAATGTGGATGCTAAGTTCATAGGAAAGAAGTTCAACGTTGAAGACGGCGTTCAATGCGAAACTTGTCACGGACCAGGTGAGGATTACAAGAGCATCAAAATTATGAAAGATAAAAAAGCTGCAGTAGATAACGGATTAGTTTTAGTTTCAGATATTCATACTTTCTGCGTAAAATGCCATAATTCTGAAAGTCCAACATTCGACAAGAATATGGATCTGGATAAGATGTGGGAGAAAATCAAACATCCAATCCCAGGCAATAAATAATTTATCTATCTTGTTCGAATAAATAAGACTAATTCTATGAAAAAAATACTTTTTTGCAGCATAGCTTTATCCTTATTTGTTTCATTGACATATGCACAAAACATAAATGGCAGATTTTCATCTGCCATTTATTCTTTTGAAAGATACGATACGGTGGATGTCTCCACAACATTTTTCCGGGCGTATGAAATGCTTAGTCTGAATCTAAATAAGGATAACTATTCGTTAAGAACCTACCTGAACTTTGAGAGCGATATTTCAAACCCCCTCGATAATGATCCAAGAGTTAGATTTTATAATCTTTATTTTGAAGCGCGGAAAGTTCTGGATGCTTTTACCATCAAACTCGGCAGGCAGCCTATAATAAATATGGTAGCGGGGGGATTATTCGACGGTGTTAACGTCGATTACCGGAACGGTGATTATAAAGTTACCGGTTATTACGGAGGAAATGTGCCGGCCTATCAGAAGCTTGAGCTAACCGACAGTTGGAATGATAATTTTATTGCCGGCGGCCGATTTGTAACCACAGCACTGAAAGATTTCCGGTTCGGTTTAAGTTATATAAATAAAAACTTTAAAGCTGATGAGTATACAGCTACCAGGCTCGATGAAAACCTGAACCCGATCCAGGTGTTAATTCAAAACAAATCTAACCAGTATCAGTTTGCTTCCGCAGAAGCATCTTATGAGATGCCCAAAACCTTCACTATTGACACCAGGTATGATTACGATCTGAATTTCATGCAGACATCAAAATTTGAGGTATACGGCACATACGATCAGCTCGACAAACTTGGTTTTAATGTCTATTATAACTACCGATCCCCAAAGATAAGGTATAACTCTATTTTTGCGGTGTTTGATTACGGAAATACTCAGGAGGTTGAAGGCGGCCTTAGCTATAAGCTTAATAAAATATTTACGCTCAATGGAAAAGTGGCCAACGTCACTTATTCGGATGAAAATTCTCAACGTATAAGTGCTGGAGTTATATCAAACTACGGCAGCATCACCTACAGGAAAAACCTTGGTTATGCCGGTGAGATGGATGCTATTTCTTTGTATACAGCTTACACTTTCCTCGAGGGATTGTTAACTCCTTCCCTGGGAGTGTCATACACCAACTATAAGTTATCCGACGATGCTGAAACCGATAACCTGACTACTCTGCTGGCAGGCTGTAACATAAGGCCTCTCCGCACATTATCGCTGGATATTCAGGGCCAGTATTTAAATAATAAAATCTATAAAGACGATGTTCGTCTATTTGCAAAACTAAATTACTGGTTTAATACTAATTTTTAGCAGATGAATTATGAAATTAAAATTTTTCTACATTTTCTTAGCAATAGGTTTGATTACAACCCTTCTGTTCTCGGCATTTCTTTCAGGGCCCGACCAGGGAGACGGCGGACATGATAAACTGATCAAGTTCTCACATAAATTCCACAGTGAATTGGCTGACTGTTCTACCTGTCACAGTGCTGTTGATACAGCAACCACTCTGAGTGTGAGTCTTATTCCTACCATGGCTGACTGTGCCCAGTGCCATGATGTTGAGAGCGAAGACAACTGCAACATGTGTCACTATGATGGTGTTTATGAAACCCTTGAACCAAAGCAAGCCGATATATATTTCAACCATAGTTTTCACGTTAAGGATCAAAAGCTCGAATGCCAAACCTGTCATAAGGGATTGAATGAGGTAGATTATGCCTTCCAGGCCGAGCAGCCTTACCCTCAAATGAATGACTGCTGGTCCTGCCACGGGGCAACAAAAGTTGCAGCAAATGCCTGCGAAGGATGTCATGTTTCAACAGCCAGTTTATTACCGCAGACACATAAAAGCGCCAATTTTATTCATACCCATAAATTTGCTGCACGCGATCTTGATGCAAACTGTATAATGTGCCACGACAACAATAGCTGCGAGGACTGCCACGTTGGTACTACGATGATAACGGAAGACAATACATCGAAAAATTTCTTTACTCCTTACGAACCAGACAATTCCAAAGATGGACCAAAACAGCAGAAAATTAACAAGGTGCATCAGTTGGATTACAGATTCACACATGGAATCGATGCCAAACAGAAATCAAGCGAATGTCAAACCTGCCACAGTTATGAATCATTCTGTACTCAATGCCATCAGGGTGAAAATCAGGATTTTGAATTAAGCGGTGTAGCGCCGGTATCGCACGTTAAACCTAACTTTACAACTTTAGGCGTTGGATCAGGGGGAGGAGAACATGCTATTCTTGCAAGGAGAGATATCGAATCCTGTATGTCATGCCACGATGTGCAGGGAGCGGATCCAACCTGTCTGACCTGCCATGTTGACAATGACGGAGTGAAAGGAACCAATCCCAAAACGCATCCTGCCGGGTTAATGAAAGATACACATGGCGACTGGCACGATGATCCTGGCTCGGTTTGTTTTAATTGTCACATAGGCGTATCCCCTCAGACGCCTGCTGGTGCAGGATTCTGTGGATATTGTCATGGTTCAAACCCTAGTGATTAAAACGGAAATAATTATGAATTATAAAATTATCTACCTAGTCTTAATAATATTTTCAGGAATTTTTATGACCGGCTGCAGCGATCTAAATGAGGAAATAACACCTCCTCCTACCGGTATAAGTGTTCATAAACAAGGTATCCTAAATCCTGATTCTCCCAATTTTCATGTTAACCTGATAAAAGAGAATAACTGGAATATGAAATTCTGTCAGCAGTGTCATGGTGGAGATTTTGCCGGAGGTACAGTTGATAAGAGCTGCCTTGGTTGTCATACCGAAGAGAATGGTCCTCTTGCATGCAATACCTGTCATGGTGATTCAAATCCGGGCGGGCACATATTTCCCCCTCAGGATCTCTCCGGTGATACTTCGACAACAGCCGCAGGAGTTGGAGCACATGTAGCTCATTTGGTTACAAATGATTTAACCGGTGATATAAGGTGTTCAAACTGCCATACATTCCCGTCTGATTTCTTTGCCCCGAGCCACATCAGTCCTGATGGTCTGCCTGCGCAGATAAACTTCGGCAGGAAAGCTGTATTCAATCACGGAGTGGAATCATCATATGACTACAGCACGCATTCCTGTGCCAATACTTATTGTCACGGCAACTTCGTTACCAAAAGAGATACATCGCAGTACTCGTTTATATATATAAACAATGAAACTGGAGAGCCATCTGATTCTATGTACGGAAATAATGTTACAGTAGTATGGAACCAGGTAGACGGTACTCAAGCCCAATGCGGATCATGCCATGGTCTCCCGCCGACAGGGCACAGGTTTCAGACATGGCCCACCAGTTGTGTAATATGCCACACGGGTGTTATTGATGCTGAAGGCAATATTATCGATTCAACCAAACACATAAACGGACACATAGACGTATTTGGCGAATAAAGCAAGCTCTTAAATAAAAATAACAAAAGCCCCGATGATTCGGGGCTTTTTGGTTTGAAGCAGGAAGGGAGTCGAATACTGGATCCGTATTCTTCTCTAACCTATTTATTCATAATTCCTCTCTATTGGTCATTTGACTATTTCATAAGAATCATTTTTCTTGTCTGATTAAACGAACCTGCTTTTATCTGGCAAAAATATATTCCGCTTGGCTGGTGAGCAGCATTCCAAACCACCTCATATGAGCCAGCAGGCTTTTCTTCATTAACCAACGTTTCTAATTCGTTACCAAGTATGCCAAATATTTGAATTACTACGTTCGATGGTTTTGGAATAGAATACTTTATTTTTGTTGATGGGTTGAATGGATTCGGATAATTTTGAAGCAATGAGAATTCTGTTGGAATTTTAACTGTTTCATTCACACCAATCGGATCAGGAATAACAGTAATTGTATCTTCCCAGTAATACCAGTTAGCATTCCCAATTAGTACCTTAAAGCATCCTGGTAAACTATCTGTAACAAAAACATTTGTCATTGTTGAGATTCCAGGAGGCAGCGAATCAAGTTCCCATGTTGCTGGATTAATCGGTCTTGAATCTTCGCATTTAATCAGTCCCGATAAATTTTTTATAACTGATTCACCTATATTCGTTATAAATGGTCTGCAGTAATAATGGCCGTAGCTCATTGAATAGGGTATACTATCCAGAATAACAGGTCCGGCGGTAGTAAACCTTGTAGCGTTCGGAACTGTGAAATAAGTAGATGCAGTCTGATCATATACACCAGCAGATATTTTGAAAAAATCTGACGTTGCCGGTACATTTATATTGCCTGTCCAGATTTCACCATCAGAATTTGCTGAATGTTTTGTAAGATCCACTGAATCAATCAGAACATTATTAAGATCATGAATATATCCCTTTGACGAAATCATATGCGAATTCGGATTCTCAATTACTGTAGATAAACTAATTAAATTTGCTGATGGCGGATAAAATATTGTGTCTGTTTTAGTATTGTGAGGATACACCATATTATTTATCCATTCAAGTGCCCTGTTCACAATTTCATCCTGACCGCTTGCTACTCCCTCAGGTGTAAACCAAACTTTTTCATCAACAGGATTTTCCTTATGAATCATAAATCCTTCATTGTTGTAATTTGAAAATACGGAACCATTATATACTAATCCTTTATAAACATTCATTGCGAATGGAATAGTTGACCAGTGATCATAGGATACAAATGCCCCGTTGGTCCCTTTTCCGAATATCCGTGTCATAGGATGAGATCTCATTCTGAAGGCATTCATATCACCCCAGCTAAGGCATTCCGGACCTGTCAAAACCGCAATAGGGTGATCGAATATTTCAGAAGTTGGATTAAAAAAAGCTTCAGAGATCATCCCAGATTGATAAGGATGAAAATCGAGATGGCCGCTCCCTTCGGTTCTAATATAATCACAAAAGTTCGAAGTAGGATCTTCATTAAATAAATGCTTAAAACCATCATTCGCAGTATACTGTTGACCGCCTCCGTTAGACCTGAAGTCGAGAATAAGCCCTGTTACATTGTGTCCGTGCATTAATGTGTCAACCGCCTTACCGAAAAGCGCTTGTACATTTGTTGAAGCCGACCAGTTGTATACATATATATAGCCTATAGATGTTCCTGAAACTATTCCCCATACCACAGGCGTCGGGTCGTTATTATTTATAAATGGAATGCCATTTACAGGCAGTTGTTCCCTAACAGGTACTGTTACCGGGTAGGGCCACTGAATATCATTGAGTAGAGAAGTAGAATAATGAACCGTATCTCCGGTAGAATATTTTAATATATCAATAGTATCAAAGAGTCCCCAGTTTAAACCGACAGAAGAAGTATTTAAATGTTTAATAGATTCTTCAGAGGAACCCATAAAAAGCCCGCCATAAACCAGGGGCAGCTCCTGGTCAAGGAGGTCCTGCAGGTTTTCTTTCCAGGGAATTCCGTCATATCCTAGAATAATATCGCCAGGCTGCAGGTTAAGCGGATGGTTTGGCATTATACTGTAAACAAGGGCTATGCTGTCGTTATACGCAGTAACACCTGCACCAAAATAATTCCGGTTCAAGATCCCCGAGAGATGTAATGCCGGTATCCCAGGCCTATAGTTAAAAGAAGGGAAATATGGAAATTCATTTTCATAGATTCCGAAAGTGGAATTTATACCAGTGTTTGTAATATAAGAATGGGCTTCTTTCAACGAACGTGTTAATCTTCCTAGTATTCCTTGAAAACGTCCATTACTTATACCTGATGCGATTGTGTCATAATAAAATATTTTGAGTGAATCCCATTTATCTTCAATGTTAGGGAATCCGCCCCAGGTCTGATCTACTCTGTTCCACCATGTATTAAACACCAGCAGTTTTTGCTCAGTAGGAATACCTGCTCCCCAGGTTGTATCTATTGTATAAGACCAGTCCTTTTTTACTCTGTTCACGTTTTTATCAGGATCAAAATACTGTGCGTAGACTAATGGATAACAAAAACTTAAAATGCCAAATAAACAAAATATTCTTTTCATAACAACCTCCTGGGTAAGGATTGTTGACAAATTAGAATTTTAATGCGGCATAATGCACCGCGTCATATATAATTTATCTTATCAGTAACATCTTCTTCGTTTCAACAAAACTTTCTGTCCTTAATTGATAGAAATAAACTCCGCTTGGTAGATTCGCGGCATTCCAGGTAACTTCATATGTACCTTCTGGTTTTTCTTCATTTACGAGATTTTCTATTTCTCTTCCAAGTAAATCGTAAACAGTTAGCTTAACAAATTGCCTACTGCTAACTGCATACTGGATACTAGTACCCGGATTGAAAGGATTAGGATAGTTCTTCTATCTAAGAAGAATCATCTTTTTCGTCTGAACAAAGTCTCCTGCTTGCAGCTTGTAGTAATCGAATTTTCACAATAAGCCTCCTTTTAATGGATGATTTAATAATTAATGGCCTAGCAGAGTAGGAAGTAAAGACAAAGAAATGTTCAATTATTTAATGATAGTTACAATAACACATTAGTAGTATTTAAGGCATTAAAATCATTTTGTGATAACACTAAGAGAGTAGTTAATAATTTATTTGAGGTAAGGTTTTACTTTCCCAGATACTTCAGAACGGCTTTGGTATTTGAGTGGACATGCAATTTCTCGTAGGTGTTGTGAATATGCTTTCTTACGGTTTCAATGCTTATAAACAATTTTTCAGCGATATCCTTATACCTGTATCCCTTTGCAAGCAATGACAGTATTTCAGTTTCTCTTTGTGATAGCTCATATTCAGGTTTTGTCTTGTCAAATGCTGAGAAAGCATTGATTACTTTTCGTGCAACCTGGTTTGACATCGGAGAGCCGCCGTTATAAACATCCTGGATAGCTTCCAGAAGTTTTACAGGAGGTGTTGTTTTAAGCAGATAACCATTAGCTCCGGCAAGAATTGATTTGAAAATTTCTTCATCATTTTCATAGACTGTCTGCATTAATATCTGTACCTGCGGTTTTTTCTGCCTTATAATTCGAACGCATTCAATGCCAGACATGCCGGGAAGATTTATATCCATCAGATAAACATCAATATCATCATTAATATTTTTGACAGCTTCTTCTGCAGTTTCGTAAATACTGGTACACTCGAATCCCGGGGAGCCTTTAATTAAAGCACATATCCCTTCGCGGATTCTTTTATCGTCTTCTACTATTGCTACTTTGATATCCATATGATATTTCAAATTATTCAATTAAATTGCAGTAAGCAATCACACAAAAGTTGTATTATTCATTCAACATTAGCTGAATTTCCGTCCCGCTCCCTTCTGAAGAACTAATTGAAAAACTGCCTCCTGCCGCTTCTATCCTTTTTCTCATATTGCGTAAACCATTGCCTGATGATTTTTCTCCGGTGCAGAATCCTTTTCCATTATCTTTAATGCGAATCGTGACAGAGTCTTCCTCCAATTTGATTTCCAGTATAATTAAAGAAGATTCTGAGTATTTAAGCGCATTATTCAATGCTTCTTTAACGGTTAAAAAAACATTTCTTCTTTGTTCTGAAGTTAATTTTAGTTCAGGCAATATATCGGGTCCATAAAATTTATAATTGATCGCTGTACTTTCAAAAAATTTCGATGCATAATTGTTAAGATACGAGACAAGGTCGTCCAGGGAATCATAGTTTGGATTTATTGCCCAGATTATTTCACTTATATTAGATATAGTTTCAAGCGATGATTGTGAGATTTCTTCAATCAGTTTATTTACTTCTTCATGTTCTGAAGAATTCTTCTTTATTAACTGGCTGATTATTGATATTCTTGTTAAACTGCTGCCTATTTCATCATGCATATCTCTTGAGATGCGATCTCTTTCTCTTTCAACAAGCAATTGCCTTTCCAGTTCTTTCTTATAAAGATCCGATGTATTTATTATACTTAATGTTCTTTGGGCGAGCATCTGAAGAAGTTTAATGTCCTGTAGAGTTAATATTTCGTGGGATTTCTTCCTTCCGCATGCCAGAAATCCAAATATATTTTCTCCATTTGTAAGGGGAGTGATTATTTCAATATCCGGGAAGCAATTTTTATTTTTCAATTCACCAATGGCAAAAGGTTTAATAATTCCAAGTTTTCTAACAAATTCAGAATCAGGTAGTATTTCTGAGCTTTTATCAGCTGATCCCGTTTTTAATTCCGGATCCCTCTTAGCCGAACATACTTCTTCAAATATATTATCATGCTTCAACTTATAGATATTACAACCTTCAAAGTGGAATATATTATTTATCTCTTCTAAAATTGCCGGATATAATTTTTCTGTCTCATAAATTCCCATAAGTTTATTTTCATAATTATATATTGCCATGGCCGGATCAAATTTCTCACGATAGAATATTTTGTTTACTTTTTTTTGAATTCCCTCCCTAACAGGTATGAAGGCTATCGTTGCAGCTATTATGGCAATAAATTTTGCCGTTCGGGATGATTCAGAAAGCAAAAATTCGCTCAGATACATTGATAGAAAATATATTGCGATAATAGAAAATGTAACTCCCGAGTAAAGTAATCCCTTCTTTATTATGAGTTCTATATCCCAGACCTTATATTTCATTATTGCGAAAAGGAAGCAAATAAGCATAATTGGCGTTACTATTCCATTAACATATAAAAGAATATTCGGAGAATTAGCCCAGATAAATTTTTCATTGATATGAGTTAACGGCTGCATAAGTCCGAAAATCATTGGCAGAAAAACACCAAAAAGAAACCCGGTAATAACCCAACGGTATTGATTTTTTGAAAATGAATCCTCGAGATACCGGTATCTGATGAAGCTGTAGACAACAACCAGAAGCACTGAGATACCCATCCAGACATTTGCCGCTACTCTGGCAATTGGATCAAAAATATTGTACTGGGGTATCTTGAACAAAATAAAATTCAGATAAGTGACTGAATTAAATAAACTAAAAAAGATGCCGCAAGCATACATTAAAATTAACGCACGTTTTAAGCTCTTATTAAGTTTATTATTATGAGGAAAAACGGTTAGAAAATGAAAATATAGTATTGAAATAAAAGGATAACTAGCCAGGAAGAATAAGCTGGGAACGTAAGAAGAAGCTATCAGAAAATGCCGCGTATGAGAACTGATTGCCAAGATGAGACTGAAGAAATAAAATATCCTGGCAGATTTATCTCCAGGTCTTTTCAATAAAATAAAAATTCCTGTAAAGATTACAAGAATTATTAATGTATTATAAAAAATGAAGAATACTTTGTCGGTTGACCATAATGAAGGAAATAATATACTGAATTTGAGAATTTTACTGTCTCTTTGAAGAGAAATATAATAAGTAGTCCCTGCTTCATAAGGCAGCCATGTATCGTACGGATTCCCTTCCTCTAAAAATGTAATGTTTGAATTTCCATTGAATGATATAAGTTTATCACTTTTTCTAACACCTGCGTCTGCATAGGGGCTCCCCGGATTTATTTGGACAACAACACCGTCTTGGACAATAATATCATTCCACCCCATCGGGTATTTATTCAGTGCAATAATGAATAAGATACAGACGATTAAGGGTATAATGGATAACCAGAGATATTTTATTCTCTTAACCATCATTTATTCTCTGAATAGAAAAATATCGGAACATTGTGCTGAAAAACGGGGGAATTTATCTAAAGCTTTCATTTCTCTCCTGCGAAAGCATTCGATCAAATTTTCAAGGGCCAGTTTTCAGATTAATTAGAAAATTGTACCCTGAAGATATTCTTAGAATAAAATAAGAATTAATCTCTCCAAAAGTCAACTCATTCACAAAAAGATTACAATGAAAACCTGCCACTTTTTGAGGTTCTGATTAAATTGACTACGCAACGACTTTAGCTTTATTGTGGAAAAGATTCCGGGGAGGACTGCTTACAAAAGGATATTTTTTGAGGTTCTGAAAATAAAAAGGCCCAAATCTAATCGGGCTTTTTTATTTGCGGAAAGGGAGGGATTCGAACCCTCGGTACGGTTACCCATACACACGCTCTCCAGGCGTGCCAGTTCAACCACTCCTGCACCTTTCCTGAAACGAACTGCAAATATAAAAATTAGCCCTCCCTTTACCAAAAATATAGACTTTAGTTCAGCATATTTACACGATTTAAATGTATTCAAAAGATTTGAAAAGTTCGTGAATATTCTATTATTCTGATTCCACGGTGCAATTCCTCCGGGATTGAGGTTGGCTTAGGATATATTCGTTACAAAGGATTATTGCCTACTTGAATGGGAGAACTTAATTTTCTTATAAAGTTTAATATTATTAATTTAGTCACCCTAATGTAATAAGTCATGTATATTTGGCATTGCTATTAGTTCTTTATAATAAATCGAGGAGAGATGCCGGAGTGGTTGAACGGGACGGTCTCGAAAACCGTTGTGGGGCGTTTGCCCTACCCAGGGTTCGAATCCCTGTCTCTCCGCAAATTCAATAGTTCTCATTCCGAGGGAGTTTTCGAACCGAGACATCATGTCGGATTCCAGGATTTTCCCTACTTTTCGAAATGAAAATTTCTTAGCTTACTTTATAACGTATGCTCTAACCTTTTCAAGCTTTCAACTCTCTTACCGCTTTAATAAGTTTGTAAATCACATTAACAAGAAAATAGTTATGAAAACACTTATTCTCTTATTCTTCTCTGCGTCTCTCATCTATGCCCAATCTTTTAATGATTACTTTAATGATAAGACGATGCGGATCGATTATAACCATACCGGCAATTCTTCTTCGGAACTTGTCACTCTTGATCATATTTATAAATACGGAATCTGGGCAGGCAGTCCGGCTAACCTGATCGATAATTTTAATAACGGAGCTTATTATTATAAGGTTTATGACGAAGCCTCCAGTAACTTAATCTATTCCAGAGGGTTCGATAGTTATTTCAAGGAGTACCAGACAAGCAATGAAGCCCTGAATGGAATTCAAAAGGTATTTCAGGAGAGTGCAATAATCCCTTCACCAAAAAGTAAGATTAGATTTGCTCTCGAAAAAAGGGATTCATTAAATAACCTTCACGAAATTTATTCAACTGTGATTGATCCGACTGATATCTATATATCCGACGAAACAGTTGACAGTACAGGTGTAACGGTCTATAAGCAGTACTATTCGGGTGACCCACATAAAAAAGTTGATGTAGTTATTCTGGGGGAAGGGTACACAAAAAATGGAAAGGCAAAATTCGAAAAGGATCTTAAACATTTTGCTGATCTTTTTATGAACCAGGAACCTTATAGATCACTCAAAAATGATTTTAATATTTATGGCGTATATAAAGCCTCCCAGGACAGCGGCTGCGATAATCCCGGTGCCGGTATTTACAAGAATACGGTTCTGAGCACTACATATTATTCATTCGGTTCCGAACGTTATATACTTACTGAAGACAATAAAGCAATGAGAAATCTTGCTGCAAATGTACCTTATGATGCTATCTATATTATGATAAATGAATCACGATACGGCGGCGGCGGTATCTATAACTTCTATTGCACTTTTATATCAGATAATCAGTTTAGTGATTATATTTTCCTGCACGAATTCGGACATTCGTTTTCAGGTCTAGCTGACGAATACTACACTTCTGATGTAGCCTACAATGATTTTTACCCGAAGGGAGTGGAACCTGTTGAGCCAAATATTACCCGATTGCTTGATAAGAATAACCTTAAGTGGAAAAATCTTGTCACACCGGGGCTCGAAATACCTACCCCCTGGGAAAAAGAAGAATATGATAAATTTGATCTTGCCTGGCAGAAAATCAGGAGAGAATTAAATACAAAGATTGCTGAACTTCAGAGGAATAAAGCTCCGGAACATGACATTGATTCACTTAAGGCGAAGTATAATAAACTTGATAAAGAACATAGTGATGAGGTTGATCAGTTCCTTCACGATAGTAAATATTGGGGAAAGACTGGTGCCTTTGAGGGTGCGGGGTATTCCTCTAAAGGAATGTACAGGCCCATGATCGACTGCATAATGTTCTCAAAGGGTGCAAAACCTTTCTGCACTGTCTGTATGGAAAGTATAAAAAAGGTAATAAAGCATTATACAGAGTGATATTATTAGATCTGTTATTCCGAAAGTGAGTCTAGAATGAAAAAACTTTACATATTTTTACTCTTAATGAATATTTCTTACGCACAGTATATTCCTGACTCACCTTACCTGCAGGATCCATCAAAGGCTATCCCTTATGTCGACAGCTGTGCTCAATTCTGGACACAGGTATATGACTCATCTTTCGGTGGCTTTTTTACAAACGTTAATCGTTTCGGCAACGTTATCGTAAGCTGGGGGACCAACAAGGATCTCGTTACTCAATCCAGGGACGCTTATGGATTTGTAAGGGCTTATATGCTTACAGGAAATCATAATTATCTCACAATGGCCAGGCACGCTTTGGATTTTATGTATGCTCATGCGTGGGATTCCGCAAACGATGGATGGTATCATAGCAATGACAGGTATGGCAACCCTATAAATCCAGTGGATGCAAAGACTGCATTCGATCAGCATTATGCTCTGCTGGGTATATCAGCCTACTTTGAAGCAACGAGAGATACAAATGATTGGAACCAGCTGATAAAAGGTTACAACAGCAGCGAAAATCACCTATGGGATAGTAATGCACAGGCATTCGGCTATTTTGACACTGGGGCATATGACTGGTCATCCGTTTCCGGTAAAAGTTTTAATGCTACGGTAGATGCTATAACCACTAATGTACTCGCACTTTATCTGCTGACCGGTGAGAATATTTACAGGGATAAACTTCTTCAACTGGCTGATAATATTTTAACTCATTTATATGAAAGTATGCCTCAGCAGGAAATTGGATTTGTAGAGCAATATTATTCTGACTGGTCGTGGAATAATAATGAAACAATGACAATTATGGGACACGTCCTTAAATCAGGCTGGTGCCTGGGGAGGATCAATCAGCTTTTACCGGATACAAATTATGTTAGTGCTGCCAGGGAATTAATCCAGAATGTAGGGGATAATGGCTATGATCATGAACTTGGAGGACCTTATAAAGATTTTAACCGTGTTACAGGGGAAATGCTTATGTGGGGACAGGCTGATACGGCCAAAGCATGGTGGCAGATGGAGCAGGCGGTAACTGCAGGACTTATGATGTACAACATCACTGGTGAATCTCAATATCTTCAGATGGCTGACGAAACCCTGAAATTTTTTATGAACTATTTTGTTGATCACGAATATGGTGAAGTTTATTCTGACAGGACAAGGTACGGTGGACAAATATGGGGGCTTGAGAAGGGCAATAACGGCAAGGCCGGCTATCACTCTATTGAGCTGGGATATTATACTTATCTGTACGGCAGCCTTTTCTTCAAAGGTGAGCCTGCTGCATTATACTATCAATTCACACCGATGGATTTCGATAGAGAATTGAACATGAATCCGCTGGCATTTGCTTCTTCAGCATATAAGATCAAAGAAATTAAAAGGGACGGTTCAGTTTATACCGACTTTAATGCAGAAACCAGGATACTGAATCTGCCTGCTGGCACAGGTGGAGAGTTTAAGGTTACTTATGAACTTACGGATCCTGTTTATGCTGCAGGTGAAAAGATTGCCAATCCTGATTTTCAGTTATTCCAGAATTATCCAAATCCCTTTAATCCTGTTACAACAATAAGTTTCTCCATTCCTCACAGAAGTGAAATCTCCCTTAAAGTTTATGATGTTTTAGGGAAAGAAGTAACTGTTCTCATAAACGAAGTAAAAAATCCAGGTACATATAGTGTCAGGTTTAATGCTGAAAAACTTGCAAGCGGAGTATACATTTACAGACTTGAGAGTTCCTCAGGCAGCAGTCAATCAGGAACATATACGGTGTCTAAAAAACTTTTATTACTGAAGTAAATTAGTCGTAAGGCTTTTATTTAGAAGTAAAAAGGAGGATGTCTGCGAAAACGCTCATCGTTAGTCATCATTCCATACTCATAAATCCCTGAAACTTTCCTCTTATCCAAAATCAATTTACAAGCCCCATTTATAATCTTACCTTTGAACAAGTTAAAATCATAAAAGAATCAGAGGTCGATATGTACCGATCAGCAATGACTCTTTCAGCCTTAATCCTATTTCTATTTGTAATGACTTCTTTTGGAATGAATAAAGGATTACTCGAGAATCCTGAGATAAGGAAAGCCGCGGTATCAAACTTATTAGAAGGTCTTAAATCCGATAATGACGGATTGAGGACAGGTTCAGCCTTTATGTTAGGTGAGATCAAAGCAGAAGAGGCAGTAATTCCTCTAATGAAAATGCTGAGAACAGAGGATAGTGAGGAGGCAAGGATAGTTGCCGCACTGGCACTCTATAAACTTGATAACCCGAGAGGCATTTTTGCATTAAAGCAGGCAACCAGGTTTGACAGCAGTGAGAGGGTAAGAAAAATGTGCACCAATTTTTATAACGAAACTCACAAAGAGAAATACAGCGGCGTTGAATTTGTTAAAAAAGAAAGTGAAGTAGCAATCCGGTAAATTGTTTCTTCATTAGAGAACCTCCTCCAAACCGGGATTGCCCATCCCGGTTTTTTTATGTAAATACCGCTATTCCCCGGCGGATTTTATATATTATTAGTAGTTATTAATACCTCTATGAATCTGTACAAACAGGAAATTAAGAAGACGCTGGAGCTAGCATATCCTGTAATCATAGGTCAACTAGGATTTATAATGATGGGTGTGGTAGACAGTGTTATGGTCGGTAGTGTGGGTGCAGTTCCTCTTGCAGCAGCTTCTGTGGCCAATAGTCTCTTTATTCTTATCTGGATAGTAGGGTTGGGCATCTCCATTGCAGTTACCCCATTGGTTGCAATAGCAGTTGGAGGAAACAGATATGAGGAATGCGGCATTCTTTTCCGCCAATCCCTTTTAATAAATCTTATTACGGGGGTTGTTATAGCTTTGGTTATTATTGGGAGTTCTTTTCTGTTGGGTTACATAGATCAACCGCCTGAGGTCGTAGTTCAGGCACAGTCATATGCACGTATCCTGGGGTTTTCTACAGTCCCCTCCATGTTATTTGCCACTTATAAACAATTTATTGAGGGGTTTTCAGTAATGCGTCCTTCAATGATTGTTGTAGTGCTGGCAAACCTTATAAATGTACTTACTAACTGGCTATTAATCTTTGGCAAAGCTGGATTCCCTCAGCTTGGACTCAACGGTGCCGGATGGGCAACATTTGCTTCCAGATTCTTTATGGCAGTAGTCTTGATGGTTTATGTAATGCGGGCGGCACATTTTAAGAGATATGACGTAACTTTCCATTTCAAAGGAATTAACACTAAAATAATAAAGAAAATTCTGGCATTAGGACTGCCAAGCGGGATTCAGTACTTTTTCGAAGTCGGAGCCTTTTCCTTTGCCGTAGTTATGGTCGGCTGGCTAGGAACTAATCAGCTTGCAGCTCATCAGATTGCAATTAATCTTGCATCAATATCATTTATGTGTGCGATAGGAGTTTCTGCGGCAGGAAGTATAAGGGTGGGAAATGCTGTTGGCCGAAGGAATATTTCAGAAACAAGAAGAGCGGGATTCACAGCCATATTTATATCCGGTTCAATAATGGGCACATTCGGTATCTTATTTATTATATTCAGAAATATTCTTCCAACATTTTATATAGATAATTCCGAAGTAATCTCATTCGCCTCCACAATTCTGATTATTGCAGCATTATTTCAAATATTTGATGGTGTACAGGCAGTCGGTATAGGTATATTACGGGGATTGACAGATGTTAAAGCTCCGACACTGATTACATTTATTGCTTACTGGGTAATTGCACTTCCAACAGGGTATTTCCTTGGGTTTAATTTGGAGTACGGAATAGTGGGAGTATGGATAGGGTTACTTATGGGGTTAACAACTTCTGCTTCACTTCTTACTATGCGTTTTAATTTTAAAAGTAAACATATAATTAAGGTTTAATGTTTAGATTTAGCTCACTTTATTTATAACATTTTATGAGTTCTAAAATGGATACTAAACAATCTTTACTAAGTAATGCCTTCCAATCTTTTTTGAATGAAGCTCCTCGACAAGCCGGTGCATGGATGGAGATGGTTCAAGGAGTGGGCAAAGCGAGTGCACTTGACAAAAAAACTGAAGAACTGGCATATCTTGCCGTATTAGCAGCTGTAAAAATGGAGAGCGGGATACCTTTCCACGTTCAGTCGGCAAAAAAAAGCCGGTGCCTCACGTGAAGAAGTAATTAGTGCAATTCTGGTAGGTCTTCCAGCTGCAGGCCACAGTGTCATTCAGGTCCTGCCGGCAGCCATAAATGCATATGACGCCCAATAACAGCTCAAAATTAATTTAGGTCGGAAATAAGGGATTAAGGTTATCAGCGGATAATAAACTCTGCTAAATACCGAGTTTTTTTATCTTCCTCCACAGAGTGGCGGGATTAATATTCAGTTCTTTGGCAGTTGCTTTTTTATGCCATTTATTCTTTTCAAGAGTATGCAGAATTAGTTCTTTCTCTGTCTCCATCAGATTCTTTCTGATATGGGATGAATCCTTAATTACAATCTCTTTTTTTCCTTCCCGTAGACTTTTAGGAAGATGTTCGGTCTGAATTATACTGCCATTGCATAAAATGAAACAATGCTCAATTACATTCTCCAGCTCCCTTATGTTTCCGGTCCATTCGTAATCATATAAATACTCATAGGAAGCTGTGGAAAATTGCTTAACCGATTTGCCGAATTTTTCGTTAAAATGATCAATGAAATGACTGACAAGCAAAGGCAGATCATCTTTTCTTTCTTTTAGTGAAGGAAGATGAATATTGATGATGTTTATCCTGTAAAAAAGATCTTTTCTGAACCTGCCTTTAAGTATTTCTTCATTTAGGTCTTTATTAGTGGCGGCAATGATTCTTGCTTCCATATTTATGCTCTTTGTACCGCCGACTCTCTCAAATTCCCTTGTCTCAAGTACACGCAGAAGTTTGGTCTGGACAGCTAATGACAAATCACCGATTTCATCAAGGAACAAAGTCCCACCTTTTGCCAGTTCAAATCTGCCGAATTTGGTTTTAATTGCACCCGTAAAAGCTCCTTTTTCATGTCCAAACAGTTCACTCTCAATTAAAGATTCAACAAATGCACTACAATTTACTGCAATGAAAGCTTCAGTCCTTCGGGGACTACGAAGATGGATTGCCCTCGCTGCAAGTTCTTTCCCTGTACCGCTCTCGCCGGTTAATAAAACCGAACTATCGGTTTGTGCCACACTCTCAAGCACCGAGATAATTTTCTTGAAATCCTTATTCTTTCCAATTATATTTTCGTAGCTATATCGCTCATCGAGATGGGCAGCCAAATTTTTAATTTCCGATATATCAATAAAAGTTTCAACTGCTCCGATCTTTTCATTTTTATTGTTAAGGAGAATTGCGGAGTTGATTCGGATTGGAACTTTATTCCCATTTTTCTGAACAATTTCAAGTTCATTGCCGATGGTCGATTTACCCTTGTTCATGGTCTGTTCCATGTGGCAGCCGTTTCTGCAGAGGCTCGATGCAAAAATATTCCAGCATTTGTTTCCAACAGCTTCTTCCTTTTTGTACCCGGTTATTTTCTCGGCGGAATTATTAAATGCAGTTATATTCCATTCATTATCAATTGTAAATGTCCCCTCTATATTACTATTGAATATAGCTTCAAATTTATTACGCTGATCAATTAGTTCCTGGTTCTTTGCCGCGAGGTCTTCAGATAGAGATAATACTGTATTCTTTGCGTTATTCATAATGCCTCCACCAAATGAGATTTCTATTGTTTTAATATTGCAATACTATTGCAGTAATTCAATGGCGCGCAAAGAATATTGCAGAAATGCAATCAAACCGCTGCAGAAACTTATTAAAACACAACATTTTCACCCTTTAATTATGGCATTTCCATTGATTACACATAAATAACTGATTTTAAATCTGAACAAATAATGATTTATAAATCAGATGGAAATAGAGGTTCATAGTGAAAATCAATCCAATTTTATGGTTGAACGGGAGAATTGAATTGCTAGGCCGGAAGTTAGAAAAAAATCTCCTGTCAAATAAACTTCTGAAATGCGGAATTGTGTACGGACCGGCGTATTCTAGGCGACTGGGGATGGTGTTGGGGATCAACAATGTCAAGCCCGGAACATGCTCCTACAACTGTATTTATTGTCCCTCCGGCAAAACATCATTCACAAGCGTTTGTAATGATAATTGTATAACACCTTATACACTATTTGCGGCCGTAAAAAGTAAGCTTAATGAATTGAAAAAGTTAGGACTTAAAATAGAATCCATCCTCTTTTACGGCAGAGGTGACTGCTGCCTTGATTCTCTTCTATCAAAAGAGATTCTACTGCTCAGAGAATTTGGCTATACGATTGCTGTATTCACAAACGCTGCATTGTTATGGAATAAAACTATACATGAGAACTTAATGTTCGCCGATTACGTTTCTCTAAAAATTGATACAGTGAATGAAAATACGTGGTTAAAGTTAAACCGCCCGCATGTACGATTAAAATATGACCACATACTGGATGGTATAAAGGAATTTGCCCATACTTTTAAAGGCAATCTAACAACTGAAACTACGTTTATCAGAGATGTTAATGATAATCTTGATGAAGTTATGGAATTAGGTAAATACCTGAAATCTTTGCCCCGAGATGCTTCTTACTTTCTAACTCCGGTTTACCCTCCTGTGGAAACCTACGCGGTTAGTCCCGAAGAGAAAACTCTTAAAATGTTATCGGAGTTTATTAAGAATAAGATCCCTGATTCTATTATGCTGTGCTTTCCTGAAAAAGATGAATTCATAGCTTCCGATGATTTTGAGAACGAACTTCTCGGACTGCTTGCCCTTCATCCAGTGAGCGAGCAGGCAGTTATCCATTTTGCTGAAACCAATAATGAAAAGGATAAACTGGCTGAAATGATGAATGACGGAAGAATAAAAACGGTAGAATTTAACGACAAGAGATTTTTGACAAAATATGGACCTGTCTGAATGGAACCAACTGAAGAATTTACTGAGATAACGTTTAAGATTAAGCCTTATGATATCGATGCGGCCGGACACGTAAACAATGCAGTATATATCAATTGGCTGGAAGATCTGCGAGTTAAATTATTTAGTAAAATAATACCGCTGGAATCGCTCACTTAGAGGAATATATACCTGGTTGTAGCATCAACCAGTATAAAATACAAAGCTCCTCTGTTTCTTTATGATAACCCCAGGGGAATTCTAAAGATCGATAAATATTATAAAGGCATATGGTACATTTCAGCGAGGTTTATATTAAATGACAGGTTGATTGCCGAAGCAGTGCAAAAATGCGTATTACTAGACAGAGAGAATAATAAGATGTTGCGTAAGATTGTATCGAAATACCTAAAGAAAGAATATGAAATTATAAGTTAATCCTCCGGTGAATTACAGAAAAGTGTCAGCTGCTATACATAGATAGAAATCTTTAATTTGATTAAGGTATGACAATGAAAGAAAAAGTGAAAATAGGGATTATCACTTGCGGGAGATATGCTTCCTGTACGGGTGGAAAATGCTTACGGTCTATGAGGAAAAGGGAAGGTGCGTTTGATATTTACAAAGACAAAGATGTAGAACTGGTTGGCTATACTACCTGCGGGGGCTGTCCCGGCGGAAACATAGAATATGCTCCTGAGGAAATGAAGAAAAACGGAGTGGAGGTTATTCATTTCGCTACAGGAATGCTGGTTGGTTTCCCTCCCTGTATCTATATTGATTATTTCAGAACGTATATTCAGAACAGGTTTAACCTTAAAGTTGTTGTAGGTACTCACCCTGTCCCTGAAAAATACTATATGTCGCATTTAAAAAGTAACACAGGAAATATTCCAGGCTGGAATGAACTCATGCAGCCTATACTTAAAGATAAAAATTCGCGTACCTCTTATGACTAGAGGATATTTTAAGGTAAAACATAAATGATTGTGTTTTGTCCTATACCGTCGCGCAGGCTAGGTAGAAGTCTCGGGATCAATAATATTCCGCCGAAAACCTGCAGTTACTCGTGTATATACTGCCAGGTAGGAAGAACAGACTGCCTGACATTGAAACGAAAACCCTTTTTCTCACCCGAGAGAATATACAGTGAAACGGCATATAAAATAAAGCAGCTCCGGGTCAAGGGCGAAAAGATAGATTATATCACTTTCGTACCCGACGGAGAACCTGCGCTTGACATTAATTTAGGTGTCACAATAAAAATGCTGAAAGAATTTGGAATTAGAATAGTGGTAATTTCAAACGGTTCTTTGTTATGGGATGATTCAGTAAAAGGAGAGCTAATGAATGCCGACCTTGTCTCTCTTAAAATTGATACGGTATTTCGTGGAATATGGAAGCAAATAAACAGACCACATGGAGAGCTTAAATTAAATAATATAACCAGGGGTATCCTGGAATTTTCCAATAGTTTTAAAGGTACGTTATATACCGAGACAATGCTCGTAGAAGGAATTAATGATTCTGTTGAATCTATTTATATAACAGCTGATTTTATTAAAAGTATTCAACCTGCAAAAGCTTATCTACTTGTACCAACAAGACCTCCGGCTGAAGCAAAGGCGGCTGCTCCTGATTTGAATACCAGAAACACGGCACTACATATTTTCAGAAGTAAAATCGATAATTCCTTTATAGTAGACTATGATGAGGGCAATGATTTCAGTTTTACATCTGATGCAAAGAAGGAATTACTGGATATTCTTTCAGTACATCCTATGAAAAAAAAGGCCATACAAGATTTTCTAACAAATGCTGACTTATCCTGGGATATAATAAAGACATTAATTAGTCAAGATATTCTGAGGACAGAAGAGTATTCGGGGAATACATATTACGTAAAAAATAAATAGGAGGGTATAATGCCTGATTTTGATGGAACAGGTCCTTCAGGAAAAGGACCATTAACCGGGAGAAATAAAGGAAGATGCCGCAGATCCTCAAACAAAGCAAATAAAATAGAGGGAGCATCCGATTCAGGAACAAGATATGGCTTTGGCAAAGGAAGAAGAAAAAATGGAGAATGCAGAAGGCGAAGAGAGCAGGTCCGGGGGAGAAGATCTGGAGGCTGAATGTTAATAGCAGCCACAACGGATAGCCCTGTCCTCAATTCTTTGATCTCGCAGAATTTCGGCAGGTGTGCATTTTTAATACTTTTTGATGAAGATAAAAACAGCACTGAGATATTACAGAATCCATTTGCGAATATGATGGGAGTTGGGGCGGGTATTCAACTTGCCCGCCTCCTGATTGATAAAAAGGCAGATTCGGTAATTACCAACCGGATGGGTGCGGGACCATTCAGATTATTGCTGTCAGCGAATATAGAAGTATATCAATGTACAGGGTTGACGGCGCTGAATGCTGTTGAACTTCTGGTAAATAACGAATTGCATGAGTTGAATGTGCCATCTGTTTTAACTGATAGGAAATTCAGGAAAAGATATGGTAATGATCCTAAAGGTTAGTATAAATAAAATAAAAGTAGAATATAGAAAGAATAACAATGACGTTAATACTTATTGGTTCAAATGGAACTACTCTTGATGAAGCTAGAAAATGACATTGATAAAATTGCAGTACCGTCAATGGGTGAAACTCCTGAGTCTCTCATGAGCAGCAGTTTCGGCCGTTGCCCCATATAATTATTTACCATATAGAGTATGGAGAATATAGTGCTTTTGAAAATACTGGTGCCAGCCTTCAGGATGGTTCAGGTTTAAAAGCGGCGGAAATTATAATCCAAAAAAAAGTTGGTGCTTTGTTGACGAATGAAATCGGACGTAAGGCCTATTCTGTTTTAACAAAAGAACATATTGACATTCATCTTATGAAATTTACCGGTTCGGTAAAATCTGTTATGAATAAATATCTTAAAATATAGGAGATAATTTTGAATCAACAAGACAAAATAAAATCATATGAGGAAGAAGAAAAAAGAATATCCGAAACTGTTTCAAAAATAAAACACCGCATTGCTGTCTTCAGTGGTAAAGGCGGAGTTGGAAAGACGACCGTGAGTGTGAATCTTGCTTACGCAATGCGATCGGAAGGTTTTTCTACAGGAATTCTTGATGCTGATATTACTGGTCCAAACTTAGCTAAAATGCTTGGTGTGGATAGTGAATTAATCATTCAATTAAAACTATTGAATTCTTTTCTCATAATTATGGAGTGAAGAAATGTATATTCCGACGAAAATATTTTTTACGAAAGGTGTTGGCAGGCATAAGGATTATCTCAGCTCTTTTGAAGCGGCTCTGCGAAATGCGGGTATTGAAATTTGTAACCTTGTTGCGGTCAGCAGCATATTTCCTCCGGGCTGCAAAAAAATTTCCCGTGAAGACGGCTTAAAGAAAATACAGCCTGGGCAAATCACTTTTGCAGTAATGGCAAAAAATTCAACTAATGAACCAAACCGCTTGATAGCCTCTTCAATCGGTGTTGCAATTCCGGCAGAGAATTCGCAGTACGGCTATTTATCGGAGCACCATCCCTGCGGCGTTAAAGAAAAAAAGGCAGGTGATTATGCCGAAGATTTAGCCGCTCAAATGCTGGCTACAACACTGGGTATTGAATTCGATGCCGAAGTCGACTGGAACGAGAGAGAGCAAGTCTTTAAAATGTCCAGCAAAATTGTTAAGACTTTCAACATTACTCAAACTGCCGAAGGCGATAAAAAAGGATTATGGACCACCGTTCTTGCTGCTGCTATACTGTTACCATAATCTCAATTAATGGTTAATTAGAATACTCTAATGGCGGGAGTGTTTGATACGTTATATGGCTCGAAACTAATAAAGGAGGAGAAAATTGATGCAACATGTAAAAAAGCTTTCCTAATAATTTTTGGACTATCTTCCTTAATATTTCTTGTATTTGGATGGGTTATACTTAGCAATGAAAAGATAAGAGGAGGATGGTTTAATGGAATATTTAATGGCATAAGTATAATGTGGCTTCCGACGATCCTTTATATAGCGGTTGGTGGAATCATTGATATATATCTATTTAAAGGTTCGCTTTTCAATTGCCGGGAAAAGGATATCTACAAACGATAATTAAGTTCGTAGGCAAGCTAGTTTTAAGGATTTATAATAGTGTATCTCTCTTCATACAATATTATGAATAATAAACAACCTATGAATAAGTTATATCATGGTGATAAAAAATGATGCATAAAGTTAAAATTGCTAAATTAGACTAGTCAATTATATAAAAATAGAATATGCTACGAAGAACAGGCGGAGAAAAGGAGAGATTAAAAGTGGCACAAACCTCGCATTCTGAAACATCTATCTTCACGATTGTCAAATCCTTAAGGCTCATTTTAATTCTTTATTTATTCCTTTTTTATCCGATTTCTTATTGTCAAACTAATCAAATTAAAGGTAGAGTAACCGATTACAAAACCGGAAGTCAAATTGAGGATGCTGAGATATACATTTCATACAACCTGAGAGCATATACAAACTCTAACGGATTATTTTCAATTTCCGGGTTAGATGAAGGTAAATATCAAATACATATCACTCACCTAGGTTATAAATCTTTGAAAGATACAATAAATGTAAATGGTATTACTGCAAAAGAATTCTTTCTTGAATCAACACCAATTGAGTTCGATGAAATAATTGTGAGCACGCCAAGATTCGAAAGGTTTCTGCGCGATTCACCTTACTCTGAATTATTGTTCGGCAGAGACAAAATTGAAGAAAAACCATTTGAATCGCTTCCGGATGCACTCAAAACTGAACCCGGAATATCATTAATCAGTGAAGGGGCATGGGGGACAGAATTGAATATACGGGGACTCAGTCGTGAAAATGTTGTCGCTCTCATCGATGGAAACAGGATAGCAACGTCAACGGATGTAGCGGCAAGGTTTTCCATGGTCGACATGAACGATATTGAAAATGTTGAAATCATTAAAGGAGGTTCTTCATCGATCTATGGATCGGGAGCAACAGGCGGGGTCGTAAACATTATCACCCGGTCATCCAGGTTCAGGGACAATCCTTCTTTAAATGGAAATATATCAACTGGTTATAATTCGGTAAACAATCTCTCATCTGTCTCGGGTTCGCTATATGGCGGGGGTCCTGTATGGTCCTCAAAAATCGTGGGATCATATAGAAAGGCAGGAAATATAAAAACTCCGGCGGGTGAATTAAGGAACAGTCAATTTGAAGATTACAGTCTTTCGGCAGATCTGAGCGCAGCTCCATTTACAAACCATAAAATAAGTCTTAACTATCAATTTTATAAGGCCCTTAATGTCGGAATACCTGGTTCATTTGTATTTCCTTCTAACGCTGATATCAGGTATCCAGCTGAAAAAAGGGAGTTCATTTCTACAGGTTATGAAATACAAAATCTTACCCCCTTTTTATATAAACTGTCGTTGAAATATTCATACCAGACAATAACAAGAAATGTCGAAAATATACCTCACGTTATTCAGGAAATTCCTGCAACAATGACAACACCCGCACGCAGGGTATCAGTTTTGAAAATTACTCCTCAGGCCGATCATAAAAATAACAACCTTCAGCTGCAGGGAAATTTCCTCTTGAACGGAAATAATAACCTTGCCGCAGGATTAGATTACTGGGACAGAAGTTATAAAGGTTTCAGAAAGAAATATCAGCTTATTGAGGTGCTTAATGCTCAGAATGAAGTTGTAAATACAATCAACAAAACTATAGGAGAAATGCCGCTGCCTGATTCTAAATACCATGACCTTGGTTTTTATCTTCAGGATGATTATGAATTTCTAAAAAACAGACTTTCTCTTTCGGCTGGTGCCCGCCTGGATCTAATTAAAATAGAAGGAGAAAATACCCTGAATCCGGTTTATGAAATTGTTGACGGAATTATTAACTATGCTCCTGCGGGGCAGGAAACTATCTGGGAAAAAAGAGATATAAATGATAATGCCTACAGCACAAATCTGGGGGTAAAATACTCGATGAATAACAGTCTTGATTTTACACTGAGCGTCGGTTATTCTTTCCGTTCTCCTTCATTGGAAGAAAGATTTCAGTATATCGATCAGGGAAGTCATGTCCGGCTTGGCAATCCTGCTCTAAAGTCGGAAAGAGGTAAGTCAGCTGACCTTGGAATTCGGTATTATCAGTCAGATTTCAAATTTGTATCAAGTTTCTTTTTTAATTATTTCACAGATCTGGTCTCGGAAAAATCAGGTTTCTTTGAAGAGAGACCGACATTCATAAAAACGAATATCGGGGAGGCAAGGTTATTCGGCTTTGATTTACGTACAGATTATAACTTTTACGAGCAATTTACTTTACATGCAGCAGTTTCATATGTGAAGGGCGAAGATATAACCGCCGGCGGCAGTCTGCCCGAAATCCCGCCTTTGAACGGCATTTTTGCTATAGAATTTAAACCATTTAACATACTCATCGCTGAACTTTCAGCAGATGTTTTTGCTGCACAGTATGATATTGCTCCATTTGAGATCTCAACGCCGGGGTACGCAGTGTTTAATTTTTCAGTAAATACTGAACCCATAAATATCTCAACTTACAGTCTGAGAATATTTGCAGGTATCGAAAATATTTTTGATAAGAATTACCGTGATCACTTATCGACAATACGAGGAAATATTACAGCCGGGCCGGGAAGGAATTTTTATATTAAATTTGCAGCTGACATTTAATATAGTCCGGATGTTCCGGTTAAGGAAATATTATATATATGGATTGGTTCTGGTTAGCTTTTATCTCTGCAGTCTTTTCTGCTTTATCCGCTGTCTATGAGAAGAAAGCTTTATTCTCATCAGACGCCCTGAATTTTACCTTTCTGATTTCCATTATTACTCTACTTTTTTCTTTGCCTTTTTTCGGAATGATTGGATACGAAAACCTCTTATCTTTTAGCATGCTTGTATTGCTGATAAAAACAATATTAAACGCGGCAGCTTTTCTTTTTGTGATGTATTCAATTAAGAACCTGGAAATAAGTGAAGCTCTGCCGCTGCTGGCATTAACACCCGGACTGGTTGCAGTACTGGGAGTGATCATGATAAATGATTATCTAACACTGTACGAATGGTTTGGAATAGCTCTGATGCTTACCGGTACCATTATCCTGGAAGTACGCAGGCGTGATAACGAGACAGGGAAGCGAAGCAGATTAAACTTGGCAGCATTATTCAGATTTTCCAAATATTCCTATGTAATTATTGCACTGATTCTTTTTACAATCACTTCATTATTGGATAGAGTACTTCTAACGGATCTAAAGCTCTCACCCTATTCTTTTATGGCATTCCAGCAACTTTTTTATGCAGTTATTTTTACGATCGTTGTTCTAATCAGGTACAAAGGAGTGATGCAGCCGTTCAAGGGAGTCCCGAAGCAAATGGTCTATTTATTATTCATTGTCTCTGTTTCGACGGTTATATACCGTTTTACACAGATAGAAGCCACTAAAATGGCTCCCGCTGCCCTTGTTCTTTCGGTTAAACGATTGTCCGTTTTAATGGCAGTAATTTTCGGAGGAAAATTATTCAGAGAGCGTGAACAGTTAAGAAGGATTATGGCGGTGATAATCATATTAGCCGGTATCGCTTTTTTGCTGAACCTGTGAGAGGCAAAGGGCAGGGTGCAGTGAGCTATGCGCAAAGTGCAGGGGCATAACGCTGAGGAATGGGGCTGAGGGTAACAGTAATGCGTGAAGGGCATGGGGCCGCCTCTTAGATTTTATTACTTTATCAGGAGAAGATTTTTGAGGTTATACGTTTTCCCCGGCTTCCTGGTGCATAAATTCTTTTATATCGTAATAAATCTCGCGGGAAGGGGCCGCTTTGAAATTATCTGATGAAATCTTTGTATAAAGTTCTTCCTTACCGCTGTACTCCTTCAGATAAAATACCCTTACAAGATCACGGTTCTTGACCAGCCAGTTGAGAGTAATCTTCATTTTTTCAAGATCTTCTTCTTCGGGCAGAACCGATAAATTTATTGTTCCGCTGAAATAGTCATCCAAAGCTTCTTCAAAATGATCTTCGCCATTTACTACGTATTTCCTTATATATATTTTTCCCGACAGCAGCAGCATATAATCATTCTCAAAACTTCCTTTAACTTCAAACATCACATTGGCTTTGTTAACAGGCTCTGCGAGCACCGAAGATTTATATGTCTGATTAAGGATCATATCAATTACCTCTTTAACCTCAGCGGCTTTCTCATATTTCTGTCTGTCGGAATAATCTTTCATTTTATTAAGGAGTCGGTTTAATGCGAACTGATTCCTGCCATAAAGGAATTCGTATACCTTTTCCAGTTCGCCATCGTATACTTCTTTTGATTTATTTATGCAGGGGGCAAGGCATCTCTCAATATCCGCAAGGAAACAAACTTTCTCTTTACTAAACTCAAGGTCATTACATTCCCTCAGAGCGAACGTTTTATGTATCATTTCAAGGATGGCAAGAGCTTTCTTTTTGGTAATAAACAGTCCAAAGTAATCCCTTCCGTCGAAATCGAAATAATTGCAGATATCAACACCGGGAAAATCATTTACTGCATCAATTCTCAGAAAATATTTATTCCCGTACTCCTTCAATTGCGTATTATGGCGTGGATTAACAAGCTTTATTGATTCGGCTTCCATCAGCAGGGCTGTAAGCTCTGTGTTGGTCATTTCAATTTTGATGCGGGATGCCTGCTGAACAATCTTCTTTGCTTTGCGGGGGGCGGTTGGTGAGAAATAGGATTTTATCCTGTCGCGCAGCGACTTAGCCTTGCCGATATAAATAATATTTCCTTTTGAGTTCAGAAAATAATAAATGCCAGGTGCCTGGGGAAGTCCAGCTACATATTCACGCAGAGGTTCTTTTACACGATTGACTCTCTCCTTCGCGGCCGGCTTTTTATGATAGCTTAGAAGATCCTCAACTGTAATGACTTTATGAATATCTCTCAGTTCTTCAATCATCCTTACGAGCAATTGAGCAGTAACTTTAGCATCTGACAGCGCACGGTGAGAATTTTCGTTATGAAGCTTAAAGTGTCTGCACATATTAGATAATGATCTGCTGCGGAGATCCGGGTACATCCTTCGGGCCAGCTTCAGTGTACAGATGTCCCTGTTATAAAGTATTCCTCTTCCCGCATACAACAATTCTCTTTTCAGGAAACTTTTATCGAAAGAAAAATTATGTCCCCCTATAATATCTTCGGATATGAAATCAAGTATTTCATCGGCTGCATCCTCAAAGAAGGGTGCATTATAAACATCTTCATCCGTAATCCCTGTAAACTGCGAGATATAATACGGGATTTGTCGTCCGGGATTTATCATTGACTGGAACGTTTCTTTTATTTGGAGATCAGAAACCTTAACTATTCCGATCTCGATGATATTATTATAGCGTGGGGATAATCCTGTGGTCTCAATATCGATAATAGAGAAGGAGGCTTGTTCAAGGGGTATTTCCAGCGAGTCTTTAAGCATTTTTCCAATCGGTTTCCCAAAGATAATATTTTCTGAGGAATTAGTTTAATGGATAACAGTTCGATACGGATTTTTTTAATTCTCTCACGATTTCGATATATTTATTAATTACTTTATGGTGATTATGAATCAAATAAATATTCTTTTTATCGGGGATATTGTTGGAAAACCCGGCATGGATATGGTGCAGACGTGGCTGCCGGGACTTATCCAGAAATACAAACCCGATCTTGTTATAGCCAATGGTGAAAATGCTTCTGACGGAAAAGGATGCACTAATAAGGAGGGAGAAGTTCTTTTCAATCTCGGAGTGCATGTAATTACCGGAGGTAATCATACCTGGGATAAACATCAATCGCAGGATTACCTCAAAAATGAACCACGTGCAATACGTCCTTTGAACTATCCCCGGGGTACTTACGGAAATGGCTACTGTATGGCAGAAACAAAGAAAGGGAAAGTTGCAGTAATCAACCTGCAGGGAAGAACATTCATGGCAACTATCGATGATCCATTCCGTACCTGCGACTGGATCATTCCTAAAATTAAAGATGAAACAAATGTAATCTTTATTGATTTTCATGCCGAAGCTACTGCTGAAAAGCTTGCACTTGTGAATTATCTGGATGGAAAGATCAGCGTGTTGGTAGGAACCCACACCCATATCCAGACAAACGATGAAAGGATTTTTCCTATGGGCACTGGTTATATAACCGATGTTGGGATGACAGGTCCATATGACTCAGTGATCGGGATGAAAACCATTGCAGCTATAAACAGGTTTCTGTACCAGACTCCTCAGAAATATGAGACCGCCCAGAACGATGTACACATATGTGGAATGCTATTTAAGGTAGATGCAGAATCAGGTAAAACTATCGAAATTGAGAAGATTCTCTTCCCGGAGTTTGTTAAAAAAGCAGAATAAGATTTTATGATAAATTTTCCGTTACCCAGGATCGATCTTGATGAAAAACTCCGGAAATTACTGCTGCCTTATTCGCGTTTTAAGTCAGGTGATACCTGGGAAGATAATGCTGGACCACATAAAATTGCCTGTATTGACTGCACGGATTCTCCGGCATTGAATTCTCTTAAGGGAAGTAAAAAAGCGATCCTTGCAATTCACGATCCCCCCTACAATTTCGTTGCATTCAGGGAAACGGATATTGAAGGTTTTATTAGCTGGAGCAAACTCTGGATTGAAAACACCAATGATTTCCTTGCTGAAGATGCCTCGCTATATGTATGGCTCGGTGCGGATCAGAATAATCATTTCCAGCCTCTTGCTGATTTTATCGTGATGATGAGAGATTCAGGTTTCTCTTCCAGAAGCTTTATAACGATGAGGAACCAGAGAGGCTATGGGACGCAGAAAAACTGGATGTCAGTACGCCAGGAACTTCTCTACTACACAAAAGGGAAGCCCTATTTCAACCCTGAAGCGGAATACACCGATATCCCCAAAATTATGAACGGCTACTATAAGAAGGTTAACGGAAAAACAACACAGAACTTTGAGAGGAGCAAATCTGAATTTATCAGGGCTGGCAACGTGTGGGTGGATGTTCAGCAGATCTTTTACAGGATGAATGAAAATATTAACGGCTGTTATGCACAGAAACCGCTTAAGGCTATTCAAAGGATAATAAAATCCGGCAGCAGGACTGATGACCTTGTGATAGATTTTTTCTCCCATTCAGGAACAACTCTTTTAGCCGCAGAAATTGAAAATAGAGCCTGCTATACTGTTGATATTGATCCGCTCTTCTGTGAAATAACACTTAGAAGACTCGAAAATTACAGGCAGAATGGACTGACCGGATGGCAGAATTCCAACCCCTTCGCAGAAGAAATACTTTCTGACAAAAAGATAAAACGATATTTGAACGACAATTATGATTTTGATTTTTCAAAGCTAAAATCATTAAATGAAATCAATTGAGGAAAGAAAAAAGAGTAATGACAATTATTGATGGAAAAAAGACAGCAGCAGAAATAAGAGAGGAATTGAAACAGAAGATTGACGGTCTGAAAGCTGAAGGCAAAAATGTTCCCGGACTCGTTACTATCCTGGTAGGAGAAGACCCTGCTTCACAGGTTTATGTAAGAAGTAAAATAAAGGACTGTGAAGAGATAGGGATGAAAACCAAATCAGAATTTCATAATGCGGATATTTCCGAAAAAGCGCTCCTGGCCTTGGTTGAAAAATACAATGAAGATTCTGATTTTCATGGTATTCTTGTTCAGCTGCCTCTCCCTAAACATATAGATGAAAATAAGATAATAGAGTCTATCTCACCTAAAAAAGATGTAGATGGATTCAGTCCTACCAGCATCGGCAACCTGGTTATCGGGAAAGACACCTTTGCTTCCTGCACCCCCGCAGGAATTCAGGAACTGCTCATTAGGTACAATATTGAAACTAAAGGGAAGCATGTTGTAGTTCTGGGCCGAAGCAACATAGTAGGAAAACCGATTGCCAACATTATGCTGCAGAAAAAGGAGCACGCTAATTCGGTTGTCACTATATGCCATTCGGCGGCAAAAAACCTGACGGATTACACAAAACAGGCTGATATACTGATTGCGGCTATCGGCAGGACTGAGTTTGTTAAAGCTGATATGGTAAAAGAGGGAGTAGTGATCATCGACGTTGGAATTAACCGTGTAGATGATCCTTCCAAGCCAAAAGGATATAGGCTTACGGGTGATGTAGATTTTGAAAATGTTTCAAAGAAAAGTTCATATATTACACCTGTTCCCGGCGGCGTTGGACCCATGACACGCGCTATGCTACTTCAGAATACATTTAAAGCTTATCAAAAATACGGCGGATGATATGAAATATGATATTTCAACAGAAGAAGTTTCGCAGGAGTTTCTCGAAAAAACCTTACGGGATTTTTACTGTAAAACAGAATCGTGCAAAGGATGGGAAACGAATGTTGTTACCCAGCCAAGGGCTGTGAATAATATAGTAAATGTTGGAGCCGAAAGAATCTCTGCAGGTATAGGTGTCGGGCATGTTCTGCAGGATAAGAAAATAGCAGGAATGATTGACCATACTGTTCTGAAACCTGACGCTACTCCTGATGATATAACCAAATTGTGCGGAGAAGCCAGAGAATATAATTTTGCATCTGTTTGCGTCAATCCATCATTCGTTCCGCTGTGCAGCGATTTGCTTAAAGGGAGTAAGGTTAAGGTTTGCACTGTGATAGGGTTTCCACTTGGTGCCACCACAACAGAGGTGAAGAAATTTGAGACTGAGCAGGCAATTGAAAATGGGGCAACAGAAGTAGATATGGTGATAAATATCGGCAGGCTGAAAGCCGGTGATTATGATTATGTTTATAATGACATTTTCCAGGTAGCTCAGACAGCCAAAAAGCATCATTTGATATCCAAGGTAATCCTCGAAACCGCCTTGCTGACCGATGAAGAAAAAGTAAAGGCCTGCGTACTTGTAAAGAAGGCAGGAGCCGATTTTGTAAAGACATCGACAGGATTCTCAAAAGGGGGGGCAACTGTAGGTGATATTGCTTTGATGAAATACGTTGTAGGTGCCGGTATAGGTGTAAAAGCTTCAGGCGGAATACGATCGCGCGAGGATGCAGAAGCCATGGTTGCCAGCGGAGCAGACCGTATCGGTGCAAGTGCAAGCGTTAAAATCGTCCTCGGTGAATCATAATTGGAGGTTATCGATAAGGTAAATGGTACTAGATATTATAGTTAAGAAGACAGATGACGGGTATACGGCAGAAATACCCGGATTGAAAGGTTGTGAAACTTGGGCTCATGATGAGGACACGGTTTTGGATAAAATTACTGACCTTGCAGCCTATTACCTGAAGGTTGACTCAACAGAAAAATTTAAGATTGACAGAGCACGTTCCAGTAAAAACAAAATAATCTATAAACTGGTATTTAATAAAAGCATGTAGTGAAAAGTACAAGGACAGAAAAGAGAACTACAAAAATTAACAGAGTCCTTAATGCACGCCAGAATTCCCTGAGGGTGGTAATAGAAAACATTCATGACCCGCATAATGTGAGTGCCATATTCAGAACCTGCGATGCAGTGGGTGTGCCAAGGGTTTCACTTATTTATAATGTTGAACAGTTTCCAAAGATCGGAAAAAAATCTTCGGCATCAGCTTTCAAGTGGGTGGAAAAAGAAAAATATAAGACGGTGGATGAATGCTATTCCAGTCTTCATTCAGACGGCTTTAAGATTTATGCCTCGGCCTTAAACGCAAGTTCATTGAGTCTTTTTGATCTTGACCTGACAGAAAAAGCTGCTATTGTTTTGGGCAATGAACACAGGGGGGTATCTGAAGATGCAGCTGAAAAAGCCGATGAAACCTTTATGATACCAATGTTTGGAATGGTTCAGAGTCTCAACGTTTCAGTTGCATCCGCTGTAATTCTTTACGAAGCGCTCCGGCAGAGATTATTAAAAGGGATGTATGATATCGAGGGATTAAATGACGGTTTACTTGAAAAAGCAGAGGATTGGCTTAAAAAATGAATAATACACATGCCTTTAGCCGGGTTGCACACATAAAAGGTGAGCTTAAACTTCCCGGTGATAAATCAATCTCGCACAGGGCTGTTATGCTTTCCTGTCTGGCTGAAGGCACATCAGAAATTAGAAATCTTTCCATGGGAGAGGATGTTAAATCAGCTGTTCAATGTTTCAGACAGCTCGGTATCACCATTGAAGAAAAAGGTAATGTGGTTTTAGTAAAAGGGCGGGGGTATAAAGGCTTAAGAAAATCCTCAGACCCTCTTGATGCGGGCAACTCAGGTACACTTGCAAGATTGATTACAGGTATTTTGGCTGCACAGGATTTTGAAACGGTGATTATTGGCGACAGGTCGCTTTCCTCCAGGCCGATGAAAAGAATTATAGTACCGTTGACGTCTATGGGTGCTAACATTACAGCTACACCCGATTCTACGCTTCCGTTGAATATATTCCCGTCGGAGGGACTTAACCCCATTAGCTATCAACTCCCCGTTGCGAGCGCACATGTGAAAAGTGCTGTGCTGCTTGCTGGTTTACATTTAGACGATGTTACCACTGTAGTGGAGAACAAATCTTCAAGGAACCATACTGAAAAGATGCTTAACCTAAAAACTGAGGTTAAAGACGGAAAATATTACTGCTACGTTTCTGGGAAAAATTATCCTGAACCGAAAGAATTTTTTGTTCCTGGGGATATATCAACCGCGGTATATTTTATAATACTGACTTTGTTATCAAAAGATTCCGAACTATTAATTAAAGATGTTTCTCTGAATACTTCAAGAACTGGAATTCTTGATATCCTGATTAAAATGGGAGGGAATATTCAGATGCTGAACCAAAAAGAGAATTCCGGTGAAATTTATGGGGATGTACTTGTGAAAAGCAGTGAATTGAAAAATATAAACCTTGAAAATTACCCGGTTGTAAATTTTATAGATGAAATTCCTGTTCTGGCTGTTGCAGGTATCTTTGCAGAAGGCGCTTTCGAAATAGAGACAGCAAAAGAATTAAGATTCAAGGAAAGTGACAGAATAAAAGCCGTCTGCGAAAATCTGAGATTAATAGGACTCGATATTGAAGAATTCGAAGATGGTTTTTCAATATCAGGAAGCATAACAAAGAGTAATCCTGTATTCTCAAGTTATGATGATCATCGTATCGCTATGGCATTCGGAATTTTGTCATCCGTATTGAAAGAGGGGGGGAAAGTTGATAATTTTGATTGTGTTAAAATATCAAACCCCGGCTTCTTAAACCAATTAAAACAGGTAAGTTATGGCTGAAGTAGTACTTAAAAACGTAACAAAAGTTTATGAAGGCGGGCAGTTAGCCGCTAAAGACATAAACATAGATGTAAAAGACAAAGAATTTGTCGTTCTCGTTGGTCCTTCGGGATGCGGAAAGTCTACTACCCTGCGAATGATTGCCGGACTTGAGGAGATTACTGAAGGCGAACTGTTTATTGACGGAAAGAAAGTTAATGATATGTCGCCCAAAGACAGGGATATTGCCATGGTCTTCCAGAACTACGCTCTTTATCCTCATATGAGCGTGTATGAGAATATGGCCTTTGGACTAAAGCTCAGGAAATTTGATAAGAATGAGATTAAGGAGAGGGTTAATGAAGCGGCAAGGATACTGGGACTGGAAGACTACCTCGATAGAAAACCGAAGGCTCTTTCAGGAGGACAGAGACAAAGGGTGGCAGTTGGAAGAGCAATCGTAAGAAAACCCAAAGTGTTTCTGTTTGATGAGCCCCTCAGCAACCTCGATGCTAAACTAAGGGTACAGATGCGTACGGAGATCTCAAAGCTGCATCAAACCCTTGGTGCAACCATGATTTATGTAACCCACGACCAGACAGAGGCAATGACGATGGGGGACAGAATTGTAATCATGAAAGACGGAATTGTTAACCAGGTGGACACACCACTAAGTCTTTACAACAAGCCTGCGAACAGGTTTGTTGCCGGATTTATAGGTAGTCCTTCTATGAACTTCATTAAGGGAAAAATAGAAAACGGCAGCACGTTGTCATTTAAAAGTTTGGGCAGTAATCTTAAAATGGACCTTCCCGGAAATAAGTCGGATATTTTAAAGAAATATGTCAATAAAAATGTATGGATGGGTATAAGACCCGAAGATATATATGATGCTGTATCTTCAGGGAAAACTGACCTGATGAATCTCGTTGTAAAACTTGACGTAGTTGAACCGATGGGTAACGAAATTTTCCTTTACTTCCAGCTTGACGAAATGGAGTTTGTTGCAAGGATTCCGGCACGTGAAGAGCCTCCGGCAGGGTCACAAAGGAAGCTTATGTTCGATAATAATAAGCTTCACTTTTTTGATGCTGAAACGGAAATGGCAATTAATTAAAGTTTAATTCCCTGGTGCTCAAACTTATTTATTGAAAGCTCATTAAATATAGTCTTGATAAAATCAGTTCCATAACGGTAAGCAAAGTATATGAAGTTCAACTCTCTTTCCTGGAGGTTTGAAGCCGGAAAGAGTGCTGTACTTAATTTATCAACCTGTCTCAATGTAACTTCATGCTTCTTCTTTTGAGCATCAAGCGCTTTACCCTTCAATTCATCAAGGTATTGAATACTCTTTTGCCTGTACTTAGTGCTGGCATCAGCAATGGTTTTATCGAACTCAAAAAGTTTCTCCTTCAGCCTGTCATACGTAAGTTCAATTTCATTCGAAACATGGCTGAATGTATCATCGAGCGAGTTCGGTGAAATTATCTGGAGAACATTATTCTTTAATTCATCCGATGGAATAAATACATCTTCGATTTTCAGTTCATACTTCTCGAGCAGCGATGCAATATTTTTTTCAATAAGCGTAGCAGATGATCTCGGGAAAATTATTGGAGGTTCCAGCTGATAGATACTGTAGAGGGGAGTTACCTGTGCAAAATATGATATCTCACTTGGGCCGCCTACATAGAATGCGGTGGGAAGCAGATAATCCTGACATATGGGTCTCAGTAGAACATTAGGAGAAAAGCGTTCAGGTTCTTTCTCAATAAGGGACTGTAGTTCATCATAAGTAAACTTTTTACGTTTCCGTTTTAAGCGGAAATCATTTTCAACAGGTTCAATAAGGTATCTGCCTTCATCAGTATGGAAAAAGAGGTTGATGGGTCTTACCTTAACCTGAGCATGGTATTCTTCTTCAAGCCTTGCGCTTACATTTACGAGCTTCTCAGAATGGGCTCTGAATCCGGAAATTTCTTTTTGAAAAACAGGAGCCAGGAGCTTTTTAATTTCGGGATCCTGAGGGTCAAAAATTATTAATCCGTATTCATCAAAAAGCCAGAAAATAAGGTCGCGGAAAGCATCTTTGAAAGTTCTCGCTTCGGAGTAAAATGATTTGAGTTTACTCAAAACATCGTTTTTAAATTCAGTATCCCTAAGCTCGGCATTTAGTTCATCGAAAAACCTGTTTATATCTGCGTTGAGTTTGAGAAATCCCACACTTCCTTTATTCTCCTCTTCAGGTGCCTCATCCTCATAGGAGATTTTCTTAAGGTCATTATTTTCATCTATTATATTTATTGATTTGACCTCTTCAAAATCATGATCATCACCTTCAAGCCAGAATACCGGAACGAAGTGAAAATCATCATATCTCTCATTGAGATTGTTACAGAGTTTGATGGCCGTAATTATTTTATAAAAAGTATAAAGCGGTCCTCCGAGAATTCCCAGCTGCTGTCCCGTGACAACAGCAAGAGTTGTTTTTTCCTGCAGCAGGGAAAGATTTTTGCCGGTAATTTCAGAAATCTGCCTGTTCTTATACTGATTTTGGAGAATGCTGTACATAGTACCGCGAATTTCACCCTGCATTTCGGCTCTCTTTTTAAAGAGCTTAATATACTCTTCCTTATCGCGGAAGTTATACTTGTAATAACCTTTTACTTTATCGAAGTTGTAGAGGTAATCAGTAAATAACTGATGTTGATCCGGAAGATCAGCATAATTTATGAACATCCTGCACCACTCTTTATTAATTTTGAATGGAAAAGTAAGAAAAACTCGATTTCCTAACAAATCTCAGGGATAAGCATTATTTCCGGACACGTCCTAGTTTTCCCAATTTTGTAAACTTCAGGCATTTCTTTTATTTTGGAAAGCAGAGAGAAATAATTGCAGCGAAGATGTTAGATAAGTAAAGAATCAAAAAGAAAAATAGCCCAGAATAAATGGAAATAAATCTACTTGAATACTTTACCTTAAAAAGGTTTGTAAATTCACTTAAAATTCTATTATCATATAACTTCTCTGTGCTATCAAAAAAAGCACTTGTATGGGGGATGCCTGTCAGTTACTCAATTGAACCAACGAACCACTGCAACCTTAAATGTCCCGAATGCCCATCTGGACTCGGCAGCCTTACGCGTCCTGCCGGCCTGATGAAACCCGAATTCTTTGAAAAGCTTATAGATGAGATAAGCCTGGATGGATTTTACCTTCAACTTTTTTTCCAGGGGGAGCCTTACATAAACAAAAACCTGCCGCGTATGATAAGGTATGCACAGGAGAAGAATATGTATGTTTCTGTGAGTACGAACGGACATTTTATAAATAGACATAATGTTGATGAAGTGCTGGAAGCTGCTCCGGATAAAATAATTTATTCGATGGACGGTCTGGATGAAAAATCTTATCAGAATTACAGGGTTGGAGGCACTTTTGCAAAAGCTGATGATGGACTTCGTGTGCTGACCTCGAGAAAAAAAAGTCTTAAACGAAAGAAGCCCTTTGTGGAACTGCAATTCATTGTGATGAAGCAAAATGAGCACCTTCTGGATAAGGTACTGGAATACGGCAGGGAGGCAGGAGTTGATAAAGTTGTTTTTAAGACAATGCAGGTTTCCACATACGAGAATGCTCTTCATTTTTTACCTGTTAACAAGAAGTACAGACGTTATGAAGTAGGCGCAGGTATATTTAAAGTGAAGGGGAAATTGAAAAATAAATGTTTTGCCCTGTGGCGAACTTCTGTTATAACCTGGGACGGCACGGTTGTACCCTGCTGTTTTGATAAGGATGCGGAGTTCGGGTTCGGGATGTTAAACGGAGGGGGTTTTAAGAGAGTATGGACTTCTGATGAATACATCGTGTTCAGACAGAAGATTCTATTTGGCAGGGAGGGAATTGATATGTGTTCAAACTGTACCGAGGGAATGAAAATGAATATACTGGAAGTGGAACAATAGTGGCGGAAGCAATCCTCGCAGTAAAGAATGTTTATTTAAGGAACCGGAGTTTGTTCCTATTTTTATTGAAGGTCTTGATAGCAACAGGCTTGCTGACATTTATAATTTATTCATTAAATATTAGCCGTACCATCAGGGTATTTACCAACGCAGATAAGTTATTTCTTTCTGCTGCCTTTCTGCTCAGTTTTGTGAATGTGTACCTTCAATATCTTAAGTGGAAGCTGGCTTGCGGAAGTTTTCTGGGCGAATATGAACGCGGAAAAATCATCAGTTCTCTGTTTTACGGATTCACTGCAGGATCTTTTACTCCCGCCAGGATCGGTGAATATGTAGGAAGAGCAGTTCCTTTCAACGATAAATCGCTGCTCCAAATATCATCCGCAGTTTTCGTGGATAAATTATTTAGTCTGGTTATTGTCTATTTGATAGGGTCGGTTTCCTTCCTGTTTTTTATGAATTTAGGACTTCTCTATTCTGCATTAGTTGTAATATTGTTCATGTTGTTGTCTTACTTTTTAATGAAGGGCGCAGCGTTAACTCCGTTTCTTAAAAATTTAATTAACCGCAGGGAATGGACCAGGGATCTTTTTTCAGGAATGACTATTCTTAAAGAGAGCAGCAATGGATTCCGACTGAGGCTTTCCTTGCTATCTCTGCTTTTTTATGCCTGTTTTGTATTTCAGTTCGCCTTACTGGTTACCGCATTTTCTCATCAGAGCAATTTTTTAGATTACATATGGAGCGGGAACCTAGTAATGTTTGCAAAGACTATCATCCCTCCAATTTCTTTCGGTGAGCTAGGAATCAGGGAAGGAGCATCCGTTTATTTCTTAAAACAGGTAGGGGTAAGCGCAGCGGCGGGTTTTAATGCTTCCATTTTCCTATTCCTTTTCAATGTACTACTTCCAGCTCTGACAGGTTTGATATTATTACTTAAAAGAAAATGATAAACATACTGCTGATAATTTTCGCACTGCTTGCCATATACTATCTGCTATTTCTTTTAAAAATTTACGCCGGGTTGGGGAAAATATCGCGGCATTCAGGAAATGGTACAACAAATCATTTTATTTCGATAATAATTCCATTCCGGAATGAGGCCGGGAATATATTAAAAAGCATTAAGAGTATTGAAGGACTCAATTATCCCCGTGATAAATTTGAGGTTATTTATATTGATGATAATTCGAATGATGATTCATTTAGTCTTGCGCAGTCGGCAAAGATGTCATCGAATATAAGAGTTTTGAAACTGCCCGGGGAATTATCAGGAAACGGAAATAAAAAGCGTGCATTGCAGTACGGTATAAAAAATTCATCGGGAGAAATTATAATTTCCACAGATGCCGATTGTATTCATCAAGCAAACTGGCTGCGTTGCATTACAAGCTATTTTGATGCGGGGACGGCCTTTGTTTCTGGTCCTGTGGAATTTATTGAAACTCAAGGTATGTTCGCAAAAATTCAAAGCATGGAATTCGCAGGACTTATATTAGCGGGAGCAGGTTTGATTGGAGCAGACCGGCCGACTATATGCAACGGGGCAAACATTGCGTACAGGAAGGAAGTCTTCAATGAAATTGATGGGTTTAATGACAATATGCATCTTGCTTCAGGTGATGATGAGTTACTGATGCAGAAAATTGCGCGTGAAACAGATTATAAAGTTGAATTTTGTCCTGACAAAGAGGCTGTAGTTTACACTGAACCAAATTCTACTTTTAGAAGTTTTTTTGATCAAAGAAAACGATGGGCAAGCAAGAGTATATTTTACGGAGATAAATTACTTACCGTGGGGTTGATCCTGATTTTCCTTTTCTATGCGGGGTTGATTGTACAGACGATACTGGTATTCAACGGTTATTTTTATTTCGCCGCTACTCTTTTAATGAGTCTTCTAATCAAAGTTTTGACCGAATATTCGATCATCAGTAAAGGCGAGAAACTATTTCTGTCAAAGAAGAAGATATCAGTATTTTTAATAACCGAACTGTTCCAGGTACCTTATATAATTATCGCCGCAATAACAGGTTTAGCAGGGGGGTTTACCTGGAAGGGGAGGAACCTAAAGCGGTAAATCATTGTACACAGAAGAAGCTATTCTGTCCACAATATTATACAATCGAACCGTCAAAATTTCGCTCTTTTCGCCAAAAATAAAGGTTCGGGCCTGGTATGATCATTGGGTATTTAATAGTGATCTAAAAAGCGAGGTCTAAAATGAAAAAGTTACTCTTAATAGCAGCAGTCATCTTAACAGGTTTGAGTTTTCAGACCAAAGCCCAGGATTCTTATGACCGGGGATATGATGACAGCTATAATTACGGCGGTTACAATAACAATGATGGATTCGGATACTTCTATACCCAGTTATCACCATACGGATCCTGGATAGAATTCGGAGACGGAGTTTACGGTTGGAAACCTGTTCAGATGAGAGCGGGATGGGCTCCTTACGCAAACGGCCGCTGGATATGGACCTCAGACGGATGGTACTGGGATTCATATGAGCCATTCGGATATATAGTTTATCACTATGGCAGATGGTATTTCGATGACTACTATGGCTGGATGTGGATACCTGATTATCAATGGGCACCTGCATGGGTTGAGTGGAGATACGATAACGATTATATAGGCTGGACACCGCTGCCTCCATATGCAGTATTTTCGATCTCGATAGGGATACATTTTACGCATTCATATTATTCACCTTATTCACACTGGCATTTTGTAAGATATCATAACTTTTGCGATCCGTATGTATACAAGTATTACGCAGGTCCTAAATACAAATACAGGATATACTCAAGAACCAAAGTCAGAAATAATTATGGATTCAGGAACGGTAGAGTTGTAAATCGAGGTGTAGATGTCGGTATAGTAAGAGAACGCGGTAAAATTGATATCCGCGAAAGAAAGATAAGAACTGTATCAGGACTGAGAGACATCAACGACAGAAACCGTATTACAGATAAGGAAGTAAGAACATTTATTCCTGACCGAAAAGCATTCACAAATTCCAGGGTTAAGGATGTAAAGATTGAAAGAACAGCAAGGAAAACGGCACTGGAGACTTCGAAACTTGAATTCGGCAGAAACATACAGAGACCTGGAACGACTGTTGAGAAGAAAGCAGATACACGAACCAAACAGGAAGTTAACAGAACTCCTGATATCCGGAACCAGAAAGCTCCTGCAAAGAAAGCTGTACCTGATACACGGGTAAAGCAGAATGAAAGGAAAGACGTAAGAACACCTGTAAGGAAAGAGCCTGTAAGGAAAGAAACCAGGACAGTAACACCGAACAGAACCGTAACACCGAACAAAACAGTAACTCCGGGCAGAACCGTAACACCGAACAGAACCGAAACTAACAAGAAAACTATAACTCAGAATAAAACGGTTGTTCCGAGAAGAGATGAACCTAAAGTAAACCAGAGAGTACAGCCAAATACACAAAAGAGACAAGCAACAAGGACGGCGACTCCTCCTGTTCAGAAAAAACCTGAAGTTAACAGGACTCCTAACACAAACAGTTCGTCAAGTAGAAATTCAGCTGTTCAAAGACAAAATGACAGCAGAACGGAATCAGAACAAAAAAGAGAAGCCAGCAGCGGTAGGGGACATAGATAACCCGACCGTTTCTCAGGTCCTCTCCTCCAAAAGTACCGGTTTAACCACCGGTACTTTTTTTTATTCAGAGTAAAAGATTTTTTTTAACTCTAATACTAGTTCCCATGGTTGGCGTAAAACCGTCGGCAATGCGGCTAAAGCCTATATACTATATCCTTATAGTTGGCCGTCGGTTAAAACCTGCGACAATCCCAATCACCAACATTGGTCACCAACCAACTGCAATCCCAACAATCAACGGCAATCAGCGGCAATACTGTAACCTGACAGCGATATAATTTTCTCTGCTTTTTTTTCTAAAATATGTCAGTTTTGTGAATATTTTTATCACAAGTGAGAATCATATAAAAAAAGATCTCCCTCCTTCATAAAAATCTGATAATTGGGCAGGATTTCTAATGTTTTCGATTCTCTGGAGATGACTCTTAGTGGCACATTATGTGGGTATTTAATACGTTTGTAATAGAATTCTAATTCAAAAAGGCGAATGGAGAAAATATAAAATGAAAATCAGTAAAGAAGAAGCTCTTGAGTACCATAGTCAGGACAGGCGCGGAAAGATTGAAGTTGTTGCAACAAAGCCATGCCTAACCTCAAGAGATCTGTCATTAGCCTATACTCCCGGGGTAGCCGAACCTTGCAGAGAGATAGCGAAAAACGACGACGACGTTTATAAATATACGGCAAAGGGAAACCTTGTAGCTGTAGTTTCTAATGGTACGGCCGTACTTGGCCTTGGGGATATAGGACCTCATGCCGGTAAACCGGTTATGGAAGGCAAAGGAGTATTATTCAAAAGATTTGCAGACATCGATGTATTTGATTTAGAGCTGAAGAGCAAGGATCCCAAAGAAATAATAAGAGCTGTTGAACTGCTTGAACCTACTTTCGGCGGAATAAACCTGGAAGATATTAAAGCCCCTGAGTGCTTTGAAATTGAGGAGACCCTCAAGGAAACAATGAACATTCCGGTTTTTCACGATGATCAGCATGGCACTGCGATAATTTCGTGTGCAGCATTAATAAATGCAGCTGAGCTGGCTAATAAAAAACTGGAGGATCTTAAGATTGTTGTGAATGGTGCAGGAGCTGCGGCAATTTCGTGCTGTAAATTATATATGATGGCCGGTGCGAAGAGAGAAAATATTTATATGTATGATTCGAAGGGACTCATTCATAAAGGCCGGAAGGATCTTAACAAGTACAAGGAAATATTTGCTCAGGATAAAGATTCGGGTTCCCTGGCTGATGGTATGGTAGGCGCCGATGTATTTATCGGCTTATCAGTGGGCGGGGTTGTTTCACAGGATATGGTTAAATCGATGGCAAAGGATCCGATAGTTTTTGCTATGGCAAATCCTGATCCTGAAATCAATTATGAAGACGCTGTTGCTGTACGCGACGACTTGATTATGGCGACCGGAAGAAGTGATTACCCCAACCAGGTAAATAACGTACTTGGATTCCCGTTTATATTCAGAGGTGCTCTTGATGTAAAAGCTTCTGCAATAAATGAAGAAATGAAAATGGCGGCAACCAGGGCACTTGCAAATCTGGCAAAGATGAAAGTACCGGAGATGGTTAAAAATGCTTACGGAGGACTTGATTTTGAATTTGGACGCGAATATATAATTCCGAAGCCTTTTGATCCACGCGTGCTTTGGCATGTTGCTCCTGCCGTTGCTAAGGCAGCAATTGAGACAGGTGTAGCACGTCAGCCAATAGTGGACTGGGGAAAATATGAAGAAGAATTAAAGGAAAGACTTGGATTATCGAAAGAAGTAATCAGGGTAATGATCCATAAAGCCAAGGAAGACCCTCGTAAGGTTGTTTATCCTGAAGGCGAAGAGGAAAAGATAATAAGGGCGGCAAACGCTTCGTATAACGAAGGTATTGCTTTCCCGATTCTCCTTGGTGACGAATTTAATATAAGGAAAGCAATAACTGACCTTGGTTTTGATCAGAATGAATTTAAGATAATTGATCCCGCTACCAGCTCGAAACGTGAAATTTATGCAACTGCTTTCTATAAGAAACGGCAGAGAAAAGGCGCTACTTTGAAGGAAGCTAAAGATTTTATGGCAGATGCTAATTATTTTGGATCGATGATGGTGGAAATGGGTGATGCCGATGCTTTAATAAGCGGACTCACTTCACATTATCCGGCCACTATTAAACCGGCTCTTCAGTGTGTTGGAGTGAAAGAAGGCTTCAAGGTTGTCTCAGGCTTATACATCGTTGTAACTACGAAACGCGCTTACTTCTTCGCTGATACAACTGTTAACGTTAACCCGACTGCAGAACAGCTGGCTGAAATTGCCATTACTGCTGCAGATACTGTTACAGCATTTGACCTTTCCCCAAGGGTAGCATTGCTGTCTTTTAGCAATTTCGGCAGTTCGAAATATCCTGAATCAATCAAGGTAAAGAAGGCGGTTGAGATCGTAAAAAATCTTCGTCCTGATATTATGGTTGATGGAGAAATGCAGGCAGATACGGCGTTGGTTACTCAAATTGTTGACAAGGATTTTCCGTTCAGTTCACTTAAGGGCGGAGCAAATGTACTGATATTCCCTGACCTTAATTCCGGAAACATAGCGTATAAACTAATGGCAAGAATCGGGGGAGCAACAGTTATAGGTCCCATTCTGCGCGGAATGAAAAAACCTATCCACGTTCTCCAGAGAGGTGCAACAGTTGATGATATCATCAATATGACAGCCATTGCTGTTGTGGATTCGGTGCATCTTGTGAAACCGGTTAAGAAGGCGCACGAAGAAGCATTGGTTTAACTCAGTAATCAGATTAGAAGAGCAGGCCCGGCAATTTAATTTGCCAGCCTGCTTTTTAATTTATCAAATAAATTTGCTTCCCTGGGTTTTATATTTAGATTAGCATACTTTTCAAGATTCATACCTTTTCCAATCTGTTTCACAGGTTTAGAAGCATAAATATTCTTTACGAATTCTATCCTATCCATTATATTCTCAAAGGAAATTGAAATGCTATCCCCGCTGTCATGATGGATTATCCTGAGTATATTATCCTCAGCTATCTCCTCAATATCCCATTTACTGGAAAAAATGGCATATTGTATTTTTACCTTCGGTAATTCCTTTCCGTAGACAGGGTCAACATAGAGTTTACCCGAATATTTATTGATGCTAATAGAAGAACTATATTCATCCCTGGTTGGTTTTGGCTTTTCCATTTTTCACTCCTCATATAAAATATGAATTGAATCTAATCTCTTGATGACAGATAAGCTGTGAGAATTTTCAACCAAGCGTGCTTGATGTGAGGCGGATACAGAAGTTATCGATTAGCGTCAATTTTGTCTGATACCTCGAATTTTCAAGTAGGAGTACAGCCTCATTTCCAGCTTATTATACGGATACAAATACGGTATAAATCCAATCTGAATGCGATTTGAATACGATCTGAATACGTTCTGAATACGTTCTGAATACGTTGAAGATAACAATAGGAGAGTTATTTGGCATAGGGAGAGTTAGATCAAAGTACTAACAAAATCTATTGTTGCGCGTGGCTATCCGGTTGAATTCAGTACTCTTAGGAGAGAAATGGTATCTGATTAGGAGAAACGAATCTTCAGGGAATTTCCCATAGTTTCGGTTATATGAAATGTACCGAAATTAGAATAGAGATTAATGGTGAGGACGATTACGAAGATCAACGCAATCAGACGACTTATCAAGGGAATTAAAAAAGAGGGCAGAAAAGAAAGACATCAGCCTTTTGGTTTCTGCCCGGGGAAAATTTAGATTTATTGAACTTTAACTGCAGCGTTTGAGAGAAGAACAGGGTATGAGTAGCCTGCACCAAAATCCTGGTTAATTTCAACAGTACCCTCAACAACCACTAAATCTCCGGCCTTAGCTGAATCGGGAGTGGTAACCATTAAATCAAAGTTGTTATCCTTTCCGGTTCCATCCTGGATATGGATCCAGTTCCTGCCCATGATGTGAGGATTATACTTCACAACTTTGCCCTTAACCTTAACTGTCTCACCATTCAATTGATCTTTCTGTTCATAAATCTGGGCGACAGTTTTTCCATCCTTTAAAGGTTCAACATTTACTTCCTGCTTTGTCTGGTTAAATACCTGGGGATGATTTACAGGTTTCTGAGCTGAAGGAGGAGTCTGGGAAACATCCTGCACAAAAAGGACAGACTCGAATGTTCTATCTAAAGCTTCGCTTTTAAAGTTTTTCATTTCCATACTTTTAGAGAAATAGAGCGTTTCTCCTTTTTCAGGCTGCATCTTAGTAACAGCGATCCAGAATTCGTTTCCATTTTCAGATGCTTTTATATATGTATAATTGGGAGTCTGGATAAAATCAGCTACTGTAACTTTATGGGTTCCTTCAGGAAGATTTTCATTTGCTTCTTCATTTTTGTTTTCGCAGGCTGTGAATGCAACCATTAGAGCTATAAGGATAAGAGGGAGGATTCTTTTCATTTTTATCACCTTTTGATTCATATTTATTATATATCTTTGTTAGAAATAGTTGTTAAATATACACAAACAAATCTATATACATAAGTTAAAAAACCAGGGATAATCCTTTTTATTTATATATGATTTAATAATCTGCATCACAATCCCTTCCTCAAATGTTCTCTAATTTTGTTTCAATTAAACGAAAGTGAATCTCTTAATTCTTAATCTCTGAGGAGAAGAATTTGTTCTTAGCTTCGACTCAATTATCCTTTGAACTCTGGCCCCTACTCGTGTATGCTGCAATGGTACTGCTGATAGTAGGGGGGATGCTTGCTGCATCTTACTTCCTTGGTCAGAGACATAAAGAAAAACAAACCGATACTATTTTCGAATCAGGTATTAAAACTACCGGGGACGCAAGGCTGCGGTTTCCAGTTCATTTTTATATTGTGGCAATGTTTTTTGTCATCTTCGATCTTGAAGCAGCATTTATAATCTCCTGGGCTATTGCATTCAGAGATGTAGGATGGGGAGGCTATATTGGAGCCGCAATATTCATTTTGGTTCTGATGGTTGTCCTTCTTTATGAATGGAGAATCGGAGCCCTTGATTTCGGACCCAACGGAAAGAAAATATTAAAAGAATACCATAGAAGAATAAAAAGCGGAAAGAAGTAATTATAATATGAGATGGTGGCTGACAAACACACAGAATCAGGTTAAGACAATCGACGGAACTGGATCGTTTGAACAGGCAGTACAGAAAACTGTTGTGCTGAGTAAGCTTGAATCTTTGGTAGCTTGGGGCAGGCAAAATTCTATGTGGCCATTTAATTTCGGATTGTCGTGCTGTTATGTTGAAATGGCAACGAGCATTACAAGTAAATATGATATTGCAAGGTTTGGAGCGGAAGTAATCCGCGGAACTCCCCGTGAAGCAGATGTGATGATTATTGCAGGTACGGTATTTATAAAAATGGCTCCCGTCATAAAAAGATTATACGAACAAATGATGGAACCACGCTGGGTTATCTCGATGGGCTCGTGTGCAAATTCCGGAGGGATGTACGATATATACAGCGTGGTGCAGGGAGTAGATAAGTTCTTACCTGTTGATATGTATGTACCCGGCTGTCCTCCTCGTCCTGATGCATTCCTTGAAGGACTGGTTCTTCTAAGGGAAGGTGTCGGAAAAGAAAAAAGACCGCTGAGCTGGGCAATTGGTCCTCAGGGAGTAGAGAAGGTTCCTAAAATTTCAATGAAAGTAAAGAAAAGGAGTGAAAGAATGAAGATGACAACTTTACGGCCTCCTGACGAGATTTAATCAGGTCATCTTCAGACTAAGGATATGGAAAATTCAGTGCTGAATGAACTGAAGAAAAATTTTAACGAAGACGATTTCCGTTTTGAGGAAACCAGGGATGCAGTACCTACAGTATGGCTCAAAAGAGAAAAACTTGCAGATGTACTTAGTTTCCTTAAAAAAGATATTAACAAACCTTATAAAATGCTGTACGACCTCACAGCAATAGATGAAAGAACAAAATCACGGATAAACAAAACTCCCTCGGATGATTTCACGGTCGTCTACCAGCTTCTCTCATTTGAACGTAATGAAGATATCAGGCTTAAAGTTCCTCTTCTGGAAGGTGACCTTTCGGTTCCCTCCATAACTAGACTTTGGCAGAATTCCGACTGGTATGAACGTGAAGTATACGATATGTTTGGAATTAATTTCGAAGGTCATCCCCACTTGAGTCGTCTTCTTATGCCTCAAACCTGGGAGGGTCATCCTTTAAGAAAAGAACATCCTGCACGGGCCACTGAGATGGGTCCTTTTCATTTACCGGAAGATACTGCATTGTTTGAGCAGGACGTGCTTCAGTTTAAGCCTGAGGACTGGGGACTTGAACGTGAGGATGATGAAGATCAGTTTATGTTCCTGAATCTTGGGCCACAGCATCCAGGTACCCATGGAGTACTGCGCCTGGTTCTGCAGCTTGATGGGGAGGAAATTCTTCATGTTGTACCTGATATCGGTTACCATCACCGTGGTGCTGAAAAGATGGGAGAAAGACAGTCATGGCATACGTACCTGCCCTACACGGATCGAGTGGATTACCTTGGCGGAGTATTGAATAATCTTGCTTATGTACTCGCTGTTGAAAAGCTGGCTGGTATCGAAGTTCCGCCCAGAGCGCAGGTAATCAGGGTTATGATGTGTGAGTTATTCAGGATAGCCTCACACCTGGTATGGTACGGTACATTTGCACAGGATCTTGGAATGCTGTCGCCTGTATTCTATATGTTCAGCGACCGTGAAAAGATATTCGATATTGTGGCGGCTGTGTGCGGAGACAGGATGCATCCCAACTGGTTCAGGATAGGCGGAGTTGCACAGGATCTTCCCAACGGATGGGAAAAGCTAGTGAGTGATTTTGTCAAATACCTGCCCCCAAGGCTGAAGGATTACGACAACCTGGTGATGAAGAATCGTATCTTCAAGGCAAGAACGGTTGGAATAGGTGTTTATGATACTGATGAAGCTATAGAGTGGGGGATAACCGGCCCCGGCCTGAGAGCCACAGGAATGGACTGGGACTTCAGGAAGAAAAGACCTTATTCAAGTTATGATCAATTTGATTTTGATATACCCATTGGAAATAACGGCGACTGCTATGACAGGGCGGTTGTCCGGGTTGAAGAAATGAGGCAAAGTCTCAGGATCATAGAGCAGTGTATGCACCATATGCCGGTGGGTAATTATAAGTCGGAACATCCGCTTACTACTCCTCCTATTAAGCAATACAGTATGCACGATATAGAAACGCTTATTACTCATTTCCTGAATGTAAGCTGGGGGCCTGTTATTCCCGAAGGAGAAGCTTTTGTTGGAATAGAAGCTTCCAAAGGCAACAACGGATATTACCTGGTCAGTAACGGTGATACGATTCCGTATAGGGTGCGCATACGGACACCTTCCTTTCCCCATATTCAGATGGTTTCGTATATCAGCCGCGGATATACGGTTGCTGATTTACTATCGATATTGGGAAGCATAGATTTTGTTTTGGCGGACATAGACAGATGAAATTATTTATGATCGAAAATTGAATATTAAATAATAATGGAATTACTAATAACTGATTGTTGATGTTAACGGAAAAAGAAAAAAAGGAAATAGATAATCATCTTAAGGAGTACCCGACGAAACGTGCGGGTTGCATTGAAGCACTTAAGGTGGTTCAGCAGAGCAAGCGATGGATTTCTGATGAGAGTCTACAAGACATTGCTGATTACCTGGATATGACTGCAGATGAGCTCGACAGCGTTGCTACTTTTTATAACCTTGTTTTCAGGAAACCGGTCGGACGTCATGTGATACTTATATGCGACAGCATCAGTTGCTGGATTCTTGGATATATTAAACTTTATGAACATTTGAATAAGACTCTGGGTATTTCATTTGGTGAAACAACTGAAGATAACAGGTTTACTTTGCTTCCTATTCCATGTTTAGGAACCTGCGATCATGCACCAGCTCTGATGATCGATAATGATTTACATAGAGATTTAAGCCCGGAGAAACTCGATGCAATTTTGGAGAAATATGAGTGAGAAGATTCAAAATATAAGTTTACAGAATGGGAGATTACATAATTGCATGAATATAAAGATTTAAAAAGGAATAATGGAAAAACCTTTAACCCGAAATATCGAATCTTTTGAAACTCCCGTAAGTCTGAAGGACTATGAAAAAAACGGGGGTTACCAGGCTCTGAGAAAAGTTCTGAAGATGAAACCGGAAGATGTTCAGAAAATAGTGAAGGATTCAAATCTGAAGGGAAGAGGCGGTGCAGGTTTTTCAACAGGAATGAAGTGGAGCTTCGTGCCGATGGGAGAAGACTTTCCGCACAAGTACCTTTTATGTAATGCCGACGAGATGGAACCCGGAACATTCAAAGACCGTTTGCTTCTGGAAAATGATCCTCACCTTCTGATTGAAGGTATGCTGCTGAGCGCATATGCAATCCAGGCAGACAAAGCATATATATTCCTAAGATGGGCATACAAGAATGCAGCAGAAATCATTAACCGGGCAATAAACGAAGCTTATGAGGCGGGGTATCTTGGGAAGAATATCCTCGGAGGTGAGTATTCGGTGGATATGGCGCTGCACACCAGTGTAGGGCGTTATATGTGCGGTGAGGAAACAGGATTGTTAAATGCCCTCGAAGGAAAGAGAGCGACACCGAGAGCGAAACCACCTTATCCTCAGGTAAGCGGGCTGTTCGGTAAGCCCTCCATTGTCAATAATGTAGAAACACTTTCCTGTGTTCCGGGCATAGTAAATAATGGTGCTGATTGGTTCAAAAGTCTTTGCGTGACAGATGAAGGAGGAACGAAATTATACGGGGTAAGCGGCAGGGTAAAGAAACCGGGACTTTGGGAATTACCTCTTGGAACTTCAATGAGAGAAATAATTGAGGAACATGCGGGGGGTATGCTGGATGGATACAAGTTCAAAGGTGCCCTTCCGGGCGGGGCCTCAACAGATTTTTTGATTGAAGAGCATCTTGATGTAAAAATGGATTATTCAAACGTTCAGAAATATGGAAGCCGTCTTGGTACGGGTACTATTATCATACTTGATGATAAAACGTGTCCTGTTGGAATGGTTCATAACCTCGAACATTTTTTTGCACAGGAATCGTGCGGCTGGTGTACTCCATGCAGGGAAGGTCTTCCATGGACGGAAAAAATATTAAAGGCTATTGAAGATGGTGATGGGAGAATGGAAGACCTGGATCTGCTTGAAATGCATTCAAAAAGGTTAGGTCCGGGACATACATTCTGCGCGCTTGCTCCTGGTGCTGTTGAGCCGCTTCAGAGCGCACTGAAATATTACCGGAATGATTTCGAAGAACATATACATAAAAAAACTTGTCCCTGGAGATGATTTGGCTGTAATAACGATAGATGGCACAAAACACGAAGTTGATGAAAAACAGAACCTTCTGCACGTATGCTTATCGCTAGGCTACAACTTGCCGTACTTCTGCTGGCACCCGGCAATGGGTTCGGTCGGAGCCTGCAGGCAGTGTGCAGTTATAAAATACAAAGATGAGAATGATGATAAAGGTAAACTTGTGATGGCTTGTATGGAACCTGCATCCGATGGGTCTATTATTTCGTTAAAGAATCCCGAGGCTGAAGGATTCCGGGCGGAAATAATAGAATGGCTGATGACGAATCATCCCCATGATTGTCCTGTTTGCGACGAAGGCGGCGAATGTCATCTTCAGGATATGACCGTGATGACGGGACACGATTACCGGCGGTTCAGGTTTAAGAAGAGAACGTACAGAAACCAGTATCTTGGTCCTTTTGTAAATCATGAAATGAACAGGTGCATACAGTGTTACAGGTGTGTTAGGTTCTACAGAGATTATGCGGACGGAAGGGATCTGGATGCATTTGCGGCACACAATCATGTTTTCTTCGGCAGGCACGAAGACGGAATCCTTGAAAATGAATTCAGCGGCAACCTGGTTGAGGTTTGTCCTACAGGTGTCTTTACGGATAAAACGCTTAAGCAGCACTACACACGTAAATGGGATCTGACAACTACACCTTCGATATGCGTTCACTGCAGTGTAGGATGTAATACAATAGCCGGGGAAAGATACGGTAGTCTCAGAAGGATCCTAAGTCGTTACAACAGTCAGGTCAACGGCTACTTTTTGTGCGATCGGGGCAGGTTCGGATATGAATTTGTAAACAGCAGTAAACGAATAAAAAATGCCTCAATAAAAACGGACAAAGATTATCAGTTCATTGATCTTGAAACGGCGTTTTCCCGGGTAAGCGAAATGGCTGCGGGAGAATCCGCTGTTGTAATCGGCATTGGTTCACCCCGTTCTTCACTGGAAGCGAATTATCTGCTTAGAAAGTTCGTAGGGGAAGATAACTTTTATTCAGGAATTTCTCCTGAACAATATAAACTTCAGAAATTACAGCTGGATATCATGAGAAGTGGTGCATTTCATTCTCCCTCACTAAAGGATATCAAAGAAGCGGATGCTGTGCTTATACTTGGTGAAGATATCACGAATACAGCTCCTATGCTCGCTCTGTCTGTACGCCAGGCGCTTAAAAAAGCTCCTCCCGACCTCCTGGCAAAACTGAAAGTTCCTGAATGGCAGGATGCAGCCATCCGTGAAGCTTTACAGGAGGAAAAGCTTCCGTTGTTTATTGCTGCATCTTATTCTACAAAACTTGATGATGTTTCTGCGATGTCAATAAACCTCACTCCAGGCGATACCGCAAGGATTGGAAATGCAATAGCTGCACGTTTTGACAATGCTATTCCGGCTCCGGAAGATATGACAGATAATGAAAAGAAATTCGTTGAACAGGCATCTGATGCCTTACGTAAGGCATCGAAGCCGCTGATTATTACAGGGGCGGGATCATTTTCTGAGGCTATAATTATGTCAGCTGTCAATGCGGCTGCGGCTCTGCAGAAGGTAAATAACAATTTATCTCTTAGTTTTATATTTCCTCATGCCAATAGTGCAGGATTAATGCTGTTGGATGGCAAACCGCTTGACTCCATTGAGAATGAAAAAGGTAAAGTTATTATTAATCTTAAAAACGACCTGATGAATCTTGGGCAGGAAGTTGTAAGTAAGATATTCGATAAATCAAAACTGATCACCATCGACTGCTCTGGAAACCGAAACAACGGAAAGATCAGATCTGGTTATTCCGGCAGGAACATTTGCAGAATCAGACGGCACGTTCATAAATAATGAGGGTAGAGCCCAGCGGTATTACCAGGTATATAAACCTGATAATAAGGAAATAATGGAAAGCTGGAGAATTTTGGAACGGCTGATATCTCCTGCATCCGGGGCTGTACCGGTTACTGAAGCAACAGAATCAAAGGATTCGGCTCCTTATTCCAACGAAAGTAGAAAGGAAACACCGGTAGAAATAAATGCAGGCAGCAAAATAGCAGAAGGAAAAGAAGAAGTTAAAAGACAGGCAGCTTTCCCTGATTCGGGCTTTGAGAAAATAATTAAGGAGATAGCCTCAACAATACCTGAACTAAAAGAGATAGTTACAATAACGCCGCCCCCCGGGTTCAGGATAGTGGGACAGAAGATTCCTCGTGAGTCGCACAGGTTCAGCGGAAGAACTGCAATGCACGCTAATGTCGATGTCAGTGAGCCCAAACCGACAGATGATCCGGATTCTCCGCTGACTTTTACTATGGAAGGGTATAGAGGAGAACCGCCTTCGTCAATTATTCCTTTCTTTTGGTCCCCTGGCTGGAACTCCGTCCAATCTATCAATAAGTATCAGATAGAAGTGGGAGGACCTTTACATGGAGGTGACCCCGGCAGACGATTGTTCGAAAAGAACGAATCTGCAACTATGAAATATTTCGATATAAAGCAGAAAAAATTCGAAAGAAAAAACGAAGGATATTTGGCTGTACCGATATACCACATATATGGATCAGAGGAATTGAGTTCTGAAGCCCTGGCGGTTCAGCAATTGATCCCGGAACTGTGTGTTTGGATGAATCCCGATGATGCTGCAGAGGAAGGAATTAAAAAAGACGAGAATATCGAGATAGAGTCCAGTGGTAAATCTTTTAAACTTCCGGTTAAGATAAAACTAGATTTACCGCAGGGTACGGTTGGATTTCCTGTTCTGCCCGGTAAAACAATCCAGTTGTCTGCCGGAGTTAGTAAAGTAAAACCTGCGGTAGAGTACAATAAATGGCTAAAAGTAAAGAAAAATGCTGACTGATATTCTAATAAAAGTTGCGATAATACTTGGTGTACTGATAATCATGTTATCGATAGCTGCTGGATTAATCTGGCTTGAGCGTAGAATGCTGGCTTTGTACCAAGACCGTTATGGTCCCAACCGGGTTGGACCTTTTGGTCTGCTTCAGGTTTTAGCTGATACACTCAAAATAATGATGAAAGAGGATTGGATACCATCCTTCGTCGATAAACCAATATTTGTAGGTGCTCCCACGATAGTAATGATATCAGTTCTGATGACATTCGCTATAGTCCCTTTTTCTCCCACTTTATTTGTAAGCGATATGAACGTGGGTTTACTTTTCTTCTTGGCTATGTCATCTCTGGGAGCATACAGTATCGTTTTGGCGGGCTGGTCTTCAAATAATAAATATTCTCTATTAGGAGCTTTAAGAGGATCAGCGCAAATGATTACTTATGAAGTTTTTATGGGCCTTTCTTTAATGGGTATTGTAATATTGAATGGAACATTTAGTCTGAGAGGAATCGTAGAAGCGCAGGTGGGAATCTGGAATTTTATACCTCAGTTTGCGGGCTTTGTTATATTCCTTATTGCGGGTATAGCAGAAACACACAGATTGCCTTTTGATATTCCTGAGGCCGAGAGTGAACTCATAGCAGGGTTCCATTCAGAGTATTCAGGTATGAAATTCGGGATGTTCTTCGTTGGTGAATATCTTGGAATAACCCTGATTTCTTCACTTATTGTTACATTTTACTTTGGAGGCTGGCTGGGATTCGGTTTTTTACCTCCATATATCTGGTTTATAATAAAGATGTTTGTGTTTATATCCTTCTTCATCCTGCTCCGGGCATCGTTACCAAGACCTAGATATGATCAGTTAATGGAATATGGATGGAAAATCCTGCTCCCGCTTGTATTACTAAACCTGCTGGTGACAGGAGCGATAGTGTTAGCAACTTAGATAACAGAGAGAAATTATGTTAAGCAATTTGAGATCTATATGGGAAGCTTTTAAGCATGCATTCACCCCTCCGGATACCGTACAGTATCCTGAGCAAAAACCATATCTACCTCCAAGGTGGCGAGGCAGAATAATACTATCACGTGATCCCGATGGAGGTGAGAGGTGTGTGGCCTGCTATCTTTGTGCAGTAGCCTGCCCGGTAGACTGCATTTCATTGCAGGCAACAGAGGATGGAAACAACAGGAGATACCCTGAATTCTTCAGAATTAATTTTTCCAGATGCATCTTCTGTGGATACTGTGAAGATGCTTGTCCGACTTACGCTATACAATTGACACCCGATTTCGAAATGTCAGAATATGACAGGCAAAACCTCGTGTATGAAAAAGAGGATCTTCTTATTGAAGGCGAGGGAAAATATTACGGATATAATTTTTACAGGGTAGCAGGATTGAAAATAGGCGGAAAAGATAAAGGAGAAGCAGAGAATGAAGAAAAACCGATTGACATAAGGAGTCTTATTCCCTGATGGATGTACTTTTTTATATATCGGCAGCAGTAGCAGTTGGTTCATCACTGATGGCAGTAACCCGGACCAATGCAGTACATGGATTACTTTACCTGGTTGCATCGCTGCTTTCGGCTTCATTTATATTTTATCTATTCGGTGCACCTTATATAGCAGCCCTTGAGGTAATTATTTATGCAGGGGCAATAATGGTGCTTTTCATCTTCGTGGTGATGATGCTCAACCTTGGGAAACATTCAGAAGAACAGGAAAAGAACTGGATGAAGCCGAAAATATGGAGAGGTCCTTCATTGTTGATAGGGATACTGCTGGCGGAATTTATAATTATGCTGGCCAACGCAGGCGATTCATATTTTCAATTTATTAAAGTGGATCCGAAACAAGTAGGCACATCGCTGTTTACAACCTATATATTGGGAGTTGAACTTACGGCAATGCTTCTTATGTCGGGTATTGTTGGCGCTTATCACCTGGGGCAGCAAAAAAAGAAAATGAGGCACAGGTATCTGGAAGAGAAGGAGTGAATTGAAAAACAAGAAATCAAAAATAATTAGAAAATGCCGAGATCTTAACATTGGAATAATGGAATCAGAGATTAGAGATACAGAAGAATGAATAACGTACCTATAATGGCAGGTTTAATACTAACAGGAGTGCTATTTATGATTGGCGTAACGGGACTGCTTGTTCGCCGAAACCTGATCTTTATGCTGATGTCAATCGAAATAATGCTGAATGCAGCAGGAATGGCATTCATTGTTGCCGGTTCCAAATGGGTTCAGCCGGACGGACAGGTAATGTTTATTTTTATTCTTGCAATGGCTGCTGCTGAAGTCGCAGTAGGACTCGCATTGATCCTGCGGATACATTACAAAACCAAATCACTTGATGCAGATGAACTAAATAAGATGAAAGATTAGGAAAACGATAGATGCTTAGCTGGTTATGGGTTATAGTTGCTTTACCTTTATTAGGTTTTCTGCTGCTTGCTATTTTCGGTAAGAGAATGGGTAAGACTGCAGTGGGAATCATCGGAGTAGGTTCGGTCGGGTCGTCTGCTCTGATAACTATCCTTATAGGTATCTTTTATATAACCGCGTCGGGCCAGGGAACTGCATATGTCCAAACCCTCTGGCAGTGGTTTGATGTTGCAGGATTCAATCCATCAATTTCCTTTCATCTCGATCCGCTTTCATTGACCTTCATATTCGTTATCACTTTCGTCGGTTTCCTCATCCATTTATACTCAGCAGAATTTATGATAGATGACGAGGGTTACTCGAGATTCTTCGCTTATATGAACCTATTTATAGCATCTATGCTTATACTTGTCCTGGCTGATAACCTTCTGCTTCTTTATCTTGGATGGGAGGGAGTAGGGTTATGCAGTTACCTTCTGATCGGATTCTGGTATAAAGATCCCGCTAATGGGACAGCAGCAAGGAAGGCATTTATTGTGACGAGGGTAGGGGATACCGCAATGGCTATAGGCCTCTTCTACCTGGTAATGAATTTTAATACGCTGAATATAAGTGATATTTTAGCAGCTGCTCAGCAGCAATGGCCGTCAGGTTCTACAATGGCCTTTACTGCTTCTATACTTCTGTTGGGCGGCGCTTTAGGAAAATCGGCACAGCTTCCTCTGCAGACCTGGCTGCCAGATGCTATGGCAGGACCATCTCCTGTGAGCGCATTAATCCACGCAGCTACAATGGTTACAGCAGGTGTTTATCTCATTGCAAGAACAAATGTATTATTCATTCTATCACCCCCAGTTCAAACTATTGTTGCTGTGATAGGCACTTTAACACTTCTATTGGCGGGTTTCAGCGCTCTCACCCAGTATGATATTAAGAGGGTGCTGGCCTATTCCACTATAAGTCAGATTGGTTATATGTTCCTTGCTTTAGGTGTTGGAGCCTGGTCTGCGGCTATTTTTCACTTTATGATTCATGCATTCTTTTAAAGCCCTGCTATTTCTTGGAGCCGGAGCCGTCATCATTTCTCTCCATCACGAACATAATATGTTAAAGATGGGCGGACTTCGCAAAGAGATGCCTGTAACATTTTATACTTTTCTCATTGGATCAGCTTCTCTGGCTGCACTTCCTCTCATCACTGCCGGTTTCTATAGCAAAGATGAAATCATCTGGTACAGCTGGTCTGCCTCAAACGGAAATCCATGGCTCTGGATAGGAGCAATTATAGGCGCATTTATAACAGCTGTGTATACTTTCAGGATGGTTTTTATAACCTTCTATGGAAGAATGCAGATGAAGCCGGAGAAAAAACTCAGCGGATTTATTAAGGTTCCGCTGGTTGTGCTGGCTGTATTGTCAATTATAGGAGGATTTATTCAGACTCCCTCAACACTCGGTGATATAACAGTATTCTCAAACTTTTTAACGAAAGCGCTCCCTGAAGTTGTAACCCATTCTTCAGAAGGACTTGAAATATTGTTCCAGGTAATAACTGCCTTGCTTGCATTGTCGGGATTATTCATCGCTTACATTCTCTACGTTAAAAGGAAACCTGAAGGAAGACACAAATCTTTTATAGCCGAATTCCTTCTCTCAGGTTGGCGGTTTGATAAGATATACGACCGGGTTTTTGTTCGTCCCGTTGTATGGATGGCGGAGGTGGACAGGCACGACTTCATCGACTATTTCTATACTTTTATAGCCTGGTTGACAGGACTGGCGTATAAGCTCCTATCGCTTACTCAGACTGGTAATCTGCGCTGGTATGCAGCAGGACTGGTAATAGGTGCAATCTTAACAATATCAATAGTGTTATTATCGTGATACTGGTTTATATTATAATAATCTTGTTTGCAGGTGGACTCCTCGCCTGGCTGATCTCTAAAATAAGCGAGGCGGGAGCGAGATGGGTTTCGCTCGTCTTTTTATTTGCGTCTTTTGTTCTCGCGGTTTACCTCTGGCTGACAGCTGGAGCATCTACATCTGTAAGTGCCGGAAGTAAATGGATGGCAGAGGTGCAGTGGAATTGGATTCCGCAGTTCGGTATTAGTCTGCATTTCGCAGCTGACGGCTTAAGCATACTATTGATGCTCCTTACACTTTTCCTCGGTATTATTTCAGTACTTATTTCCTGGAAGAGCATAACAAAAAGTGTAGGATTCTATCATTTCAATTTGCTATGGATACTTGCAGGGATAATAGGAGTGTTCACTTCTCTTGATCTTTTCCTCTTTTATTCTTTCTGGGAAGTAATGCTCATCCCGATGTATTTTCTAATAGGTATATGGGGTCACGAAAACCGTGTCTATGCCTCCTTTAAGTTTTTTCTTTTTACACAGGCAAGCGGACTTCTAATGTTTATTGCCATTCTTGCCCTTTATATTATTCACGGCCAGAATACCGGCACATATACATTTGACTATACTGCATTGCTGGGAACTCAGCTTTCACCTGTTGCTGGAATGTGGATTATGCTTGGGTTCCTCATTGCTTTTATAGTAAAACTTCCTGCATTTCCTTTCCATAACTGGCTGCCGGATGCTCATACCGAAGCCCCAACTGCAGGCAGCGTTATACTCGCTGGTCTTCTTCTAAAAACAGGAGCCTATGGAATACTCCGTTTCGTGATCCCTCTCTTTCCCGACGCCAGCAGGACGTTTGCACCCGTTGCAATCATACTTGGTGTTGTCGGTATACTATATGGAGCAAAACTTGCATTTGCACAAACTGATTTTAAACGCCTTGTTGCATATACAAGTGTTAGTCATATGGGCTTTATTCTCCTTGGTGCATTTTCATTCAATCAGCTTGCATTACAGGGAGTTGTTCTTCAGATGCTGACGCACGGAATCAGCACAGGAGCACTATTCATCCTTGTAGGTGCTATACAGGATAGAATACATACACGTGACCTGAACAGACTTGGAGGTTTGTGGGACCAGGTTCCACGTATGGGAGGCATTGCTTTAGTTTTCGCTATGGCATCACTTGGATTGCCTGCACTAGGCAATTTTGTAGCAGAATTTTTAATCCTTGCCGGTTCATTTCAGGCAAACGTGTTTTGGACAATTATAGCAGCACTTGGACTTGTAGCTTCAACGCTTTATTCATTAAGAATTATGCAGAAAGTATTTTACGGAAAAAAAGAAGAAGAGTGGAAGATATCTGATTTTGATGGAAGGGAAATCCTTGTGATGGCTGGACTGATCATTGCGATTGTCTGGATCGGAATTTATCCGGGTTCATTTCTGAATACTTCAAAAGCCTCCATAGAAAGAATCCTGAATCAGAACCAGGCGCCCGGTACTTACGAAGTTCTTAATAAAAATGAGATGCAAAGCAGTATTACAAACAACGGAAATATCCAAAGCAAAAATCAGGCTGATTCACGATGAACGCACAGGATTTTTATGTATTAATTCCCCTTATTATAATCGCGCTTGTTCCGATTACAATAATGTTTATTATAGCGATTAAGCGATACCATGCGGTGGTAAATGCATTTTCGCTGTTAGCCCTGGCAGCAGCATTGATATCTCTCTTTTATATAAAAATATATATACCGCGCCAGGTAACTCCTTTGCTTCTGGTAGATAACTACACCCTTTTCTATTGGGGGTTGATATTTGCTGCTTCTTTCTTTGTGGTTCTGCTTTCCTACAAGTATATGAAGGATAAAGAGCAAAACAGCGAGGAATATTATATCCTTATTTTCAATGCTGTCCTAGGTTCCTCGGTAATCGCAGCCAGCAACCATTTTATCTCTTTCTTCCTGGGACTTGAATTACTAAGTGTTTCATTATACGTATTAATTGCCTACCCGAAGTTCAGTGAGAAGCACCTCGAAGCAGGAATTAAGTATCTGATTCTTGCTGCGGCCTCCTCGGCATTTCTGCTTTATGGAATGGCCCTCGTTTACTCAGATACCGGTTCAATGTTTTTTCCTGCAATAGTGAAAGCTTTGTTATCCGGAGTCGAAATATCACCTTTTGCGCTTTTTGGCTTTGCTTTAATGTTCATAGGAATTGGTTTCAAGCTTGCAATTGTACCCTTCCATTTATGGACTCCCGATGTATACCAGGGAGCTCCGGCCCCGGTAACAGGATTCATTGCTACTGTATCGAAGGGAGGTGTATTCGCTTTCCTCCTAAGACTGTTCTATGAACTCAATCTGTACAGATTTCATCCCCTCGTAATAATCTTTACAGTTATTTCGATTGCATCAATGTTTGCAGGAAACCTGCTTGCTTTACGGCAGCAGAATGTAAAGAGGATACTGGCTTATTCATCGATTGCCCATCTTGGGTACCTTCTTATTGCATTTTTAGCAGCAGGGGAGATGGGACTGAATGCAGCTACATTTTATCTCGTAGCTTATTTTATTACGACTCTCGGTGCATTTGGAGTAGTAACTATACTGTCGACAAAAGATAAGGAGGCTGAAGACATAGACGATTACAGGGGATTATACAAGAGCAAGCCACTAACAGCCGCTATATTTACAGCAATGCTTTTTTCTCTTGCTGGTATTCCTTTAACCGCAGGTTTTATTGGAAAGTACTATATCCTCCTTTCGGGAGTAAATACTGAGATTTGGCTGTTAGTAATCAGTCTTGTCATAAATAGCGTGGTAGGACTTTATTATTACCTAAGAATCATTGTAGCAATGTATTCAAAACCAGATTCATCAGAAGAACGTCGATTCCCCGGCTTTACTCTTGGAAGCGGATTCGCCCTTGGAATTTTGACAATTCTGCTTGTTTGGTTCGGGGTAGCTCCGGCAGGAATTCTCAGTCTCATTAAATCGCTTGTCGCAAGTTTAAGTTGATCAAAATTTAGAATAGTTTTGCATATGCAAATATTTCCTGGTTATGTAATAGCACTGGTTTCACTATTAATTACAACGTTCTTAACAGTAAATACTTTTCCTCAACAGGAAAAGGGGGATAATGATATGGAAATAGAAATAAATTCACGTTCGTTTGCGGAAGGGGAAAGTATTCCCTCAAAGTTTACCTGCGACGGCGCAAATGTTTCACCGCAATTAAACTGGAACTGCAGTGTTGAGGGAGTAAAGACCTTTGTACTTATAATTGAAGACCCCGACTCTCCTAGCGGAAACTTTACTCACTGGCTGGTTTATAATATCCCGGCAAGTGTAAACTTATTGATGGAAAATTCTACACCCACTAAAAATGTACGGGATGAAATTCTGATGGGGACGAATGACTTCGGCAGGATCGGGTACGGTGGACCATGCCCTCCATCCGGAACTCATCACTATTATTTCAGAGTGTATGGTTTGAATACAGCAGTACACCTTGATTCCGGGGCAACCAAAAGAGAAGTTCTAAAGAAGATGGAAGGTCACGTTATTGCTCGTGGTGAACTTATGGGAACGTACCAGAGAAAAAAATAAGCGAGAGACATGCAGTTAAGCAGGTTCAGCCTTGCGTGAATCCTCCAGGATTTCAGGAGTGCTTTTTATGTAATGAACTAGCTGGCTGATTACAAATTCTTTTTCATCTATTACGGCTTTTACTACATCACCTATCGATATTATTCCCATTAATTTATGGTTTGCCAGTACAGGGAGGTGTCTAATTCTCTTTTCTATCATCAGGGCCATACATTCCTCAACCATTGTGTCTGTACTAACATAAATTACTTTATCCGACATAATATCACGCACTTTCGAGTCTTTCGAAGATTTTCCCTCCAATATAACTTTCCTTGCATAATCCCTCTCTGACATTATACCCATAATTTCTCCATTTTCTATTACAAGTATAGCCCCGATTTTTTTCTCCGCCATCATTTTCAATGCACTAAAAATCGTATCATCAGGAGAAACGGAATATATATCATAACCTTTGCTGGATAGTATTTCTCTCACAGTTTTCATATAATTATCCTTTCTCATTTTGTTTATGACGGGATGCTAACCCGATAATAGAAAAAATTCTTTTAAAGAAGCACTAATAATCTAAATTAGAGTGAAGAATTATCTGTAAATATGATCGGTCTCAATTTTTATATCTGTAAACCAGATTTTCGTTTTGTTATCGGGACCATAGTGTTCTGTAGTAAGGATAATTCCATTATAATTTTTGTTCCCTTCCCAGGTGTAATATTTTTGGTTTCCGGAATTCCCCCCGGGTTTGTAAATCCACTCCTTTATCATGTTGTCATCGTCAAGGAACAATTCAAAAACATCATTTGGGGTTATTCCGGTATTGTTTCTATAAGTTACGATCAGTTTATTTCCGGATTCCTTACTTAAAGGAAATTGCTGCTTGCCATCTAAAGTAATATCGATGTTCTTATCCCATAAAAGATGAAACGGGAATAACAGCCAGTATTGATCATTAACAAATTTCGGGTCAATAAATTTGGTTATTGCGTTGGTGGTATCCATCTGGTTCCTGTTATAAGCATACTCGGTGTTTTTTCCATCCTTATCTGGACCTTTATATATTACTTTGCCTGAGTTAGGTTCCCATACCCAGCTTCTCTTTACACTCGCTACATCACTCCGGTCGTTGAAAGTAAAACTAATTGATGTGACATTTGAAAAAGATTGCACTCCGTATTTGTCTGCAATCCATCCCGGCAGTGAATTATTTGCGGTTTTTTCCTGTGAATACAACCTGGTATTGACCAAAACCGCTATCAATAAAATCAAAGTGATCGATAAGCAGGAAACTGATCTCGCTTCTTTTGTTATAGATAGTGTTATGTGGCTGACAAAAAGAGACATTAAAATCTTTACTCCCATTTATAGCTGATTAAGGCAAGGAAACTAAATCAAGTTAGACCCATATCATATATAAGATTTTATTCTGAATCACACAACCCCCGGGATAATCAGATTTTATAATCCTGCATTTTTTTAAATGCCTTATTAGCCGAAGGTTTGAGAGCAGGGGGGAGATATACCTGATGGATATCAACGGTGATAAGATAAAATGGATCGCAGAGAGTAAAGAGAGAGGAAAAGGGGAGAGAGTTGAGCGCAAAGCAAAGGTTGAGTAAATCTTCAGTGGAGATTGAGCGAGGATTAACAGAGCGCAGGCAGAAACAAGGTAGAAGTCAATCAGATGTTGAGAGTAAAGACCAGTTGAAGCCCGGACAAAGGGCGAGCAGAGGAAGGGTTAGTGTTAATTAGCCAGTCAGAGGATTATCAGGCGCCTGTTAGAGGCCGAGAGATGGCCGGGAGAATATCCTTAATATTGCGGCCGATTTGTTATCATACAAATCAGTTGATACTTGAAACTGATAGCTGCATATATACTAAATAATATGGTTATAATTCAATCTTTTAATTATTTTTCATGCTATTACTTCTTAGTTATATTAAGATAAGATTTATGTTGAAGAAAATATTAATATTTGTATTTATGACAGCTTTAATTAAAAATACATATGCTGATTTTCAATTTGCCGGGAATATTATTTCAGCAGAGAAATATGACGATAGAGTAGAATTTAAGCTCAGTAATGCATTATTTAACCTGTATGTTTTGAATGATGACATGATTCGTTTCAGGTTCACAAATCAGGAAGAATTTTCAGAAGCTCCTTCTTATGCTGTTATAACTCACCCTTCAGGTCAATTTTCATATATCGAAAGCGCCGATTATTACGAGATCCAAACAAAAGAACTGATTGTAAGGGTTTCGAAATCCCCGTGCAGGGTAAGCATTTATGATGAAAATATGCACCTGCTGAATGAAGATGAAAAAAGCTTCGGAGTAGCTTTTGATGCAGATGAAGTCCGCTGCTTTAAAACATTATTTGAAGATGAACTGTTTTATGGATTAGGAGAAAAGACCGGGAGCTTGAAGAAGAATAGCCAACAGTGGACGATGTGGAATTCTGATACTCCTGATTATACAGAAAACCAGGATCCTCTCTACCAGTCTATACCTTTCTTTATCGGGATCAGGAACCATAAAGCTTACGGAATATTTTTTGATAATACGTATCGGTCATATTTTAATATGGGTGCAAGCAACAACCGCTTTTACTGGTTTGGTGCCGAGAAGGGTGAGCTTGATTATTATTTTATAAATGGACCTGAGATAAAAAAGGTCATTTCTCTTTATACGATGCTTACAGGCAGAATGGAAATGCCGCCAATGTGGGCACTTGGATACCAGCAGAGCAAATGGAGCTATTACCCTGAGTCGACAGTCACTACCCTGGCACAAACATTCCGTGATAAGAATATCCCCTGCGATGTAATCTACCTCGATATCCATTATATGAACGGATACAGGGTATTTACCTGGAACCGTGACAGGTTTCCCCATCCTTCCAAAATGCTTAACCATCTTGAGGAACAGGGATTTAAGGTGATTACTATTGTCGATCCAGGGGTAAAGGCTGACTCAATAGATTATAAAGTTGCTGCTGAAGGATTACAAAATGATCTTTTCATTAAATATCCTGATGGTGTGGTGTACCAGGGAGAGGTATGGCCGGGGTGGGCATATTTTCCTGATTTTACCAAGAAGAAAACACGTGAGTGGTGGGGTAAGCAAAATGCTGAATTATTGAAACAAGGTGTGGCTGGAATATGGAATGATATGAATGAACCTTCTGCGTGGGGACAGGCAATTCCTGATATAATTCAGTTCGATGATAATGGTTTTGGAGCGACTTACAAGAAGATACACAATATTTATGCGCTGGAGATGGCAAAGGCCACTTTTGAGGGAATCAAGAATAACCTCCCGGATAAACGTCCTTTTATTCTTACCCGTGCAGGATTTGCAGGCATTCAGAGATATGCAGCTGTTTGGACTGGCGACAACGCTGCCAGCGAGGCGCATCTTAAATTAGCCTGTACAATGGTTCAAGGTTTAAGTCTTAGCGGCGTTCCATTCTGCGGAAGTGATGTAGGCGGTTTTTTCGGATCACCTTCGCAAAGATTATATACAAGATGGATGGAGTTGGGTGCGTTCACTCCTTTTTACCGGGGACATACAATAATTAATACGCGCGATCAGGAGCCATGGGCATTCGGCGAAGAAGTGGAAAGGTGGGTAAAGGATATAATGGAAATTCGTTACCAACTGCTCCCGTTCTTCTATACAGAATTTCATAATTCATCGGAGACCGGAGTGCCGATTGTTCGTTCTATGTTCCTTAATTACCAGGATGATGAGGAGTGCTATTCCAATGAAGCACAGTTTCAGTATATGATAGGCGAGAACCTGCTCGTTGCTCCGGTGCTGTCAGAGTTTGAAAATTCAAAGAAGTTGTACCTTCCGGAAGGTCAGTGGCTTGGCTGGTGGGATAATAAAGTATATGAGGGGGGGCAGTGGATACTTGTGGATGCCCCGATTGATAAGATACCCCTCTATATAAAGCAGGGCGGTGTAATTCCTATGCGTGAGAAAATGGAATATATCGGAGAACATACTCAGGACGCGAGTAGTCTAATACTCAAAATTTTCCCCGGTGAGGAATCAAAGAATGAGTTCTACCAGGATGACGGGCAGAGTCTGAAGTACCAGGAAGGGGATTATCTGGTGACAAACATAACGGTAAGCAATAATCCAATTCTGGATATCAAACTAGAGAAAAAAGAAGGCAATTACATTCCGGAAATAATTTCGTATCTGCTCAAAATTTACAGAACTGAACCCGTTACAAGTGTAACGGTAAACGGGCATCAGCTTAACCGATTTACACAAAAAGATTACCTTGATAGAAACGAAGCAGGATACCACTTCGATTCTGCGATGAAGATGCTCGTAATTAAATATGTCTCCGAAAGACATACCGGTACTGGAGGAGATCCGATTTCACTCAAATATAACTATAATTCTAAAATAGAGTTTAAGGTTGAGTAATCAGCCGACTGTTTTTGGTTTTACCATCCATTGGTCGCAATAGCCAGTGGGGTTAATAGGACCCTTAACCAGTTCACAAGTTCCGCAGGGACCGCTGGCCGTCGGTGGTCTCCAGTGAAGGCAATTACTGCAATATTTATCCTCGTTTGGAGTTTGTCCGGTATAGTTATATTGTTTGCGGGTGGCAAGATCAGCATCTGAAAGCTTACTTACATCACTGCAGGGATCGCTGGCATTCGACTGTTGTCCTGAGTTTTCATTTTCAGCAGGCTTTTTTTCACCGCCGCCGCAAGCCGCAAGTAAAGTACTTCCTCCAAACAGTATAGATCCTGAGAAGAAAAGGTTTTTAAGAAAGATTTTCCGTGAAAGTTTTCTCATTGTGACCTCATATTTTGGTTAATGGCTCTCTTCAAATAATCCTTAGAATTATAGGCTTTGAACCTATACAAAATTATTTATTCAAGTTAGTAGAAATCTTGAGATATTTCACATCCGTAATAAGAACAGCCGAAAGACAAAGAAACGCATAAAGTATTGCGCAAATGGAGGAGAGCATTATTAAAGATTCAGTGTTCGCCACAACCTTTTAAGGCTGGTTAAGGGTGAATGAATTTTCTGCAATAAGCGACATGTTATAATAAACCCTGCATTTGTACATCCCGGGTTCTCTTCTTTTTGTTACTGAAACTGAGTTTGATAGAACCGTTGAAATATTATTTGGTCCGAATTTAAATGTTTTGTGGTAAAATGAACTGTTGTCAGGGGAGATCCATTCTATTCTGATAGTAGAGTTAATGGACTTTATCCGGGTATCAATAATACTGATAACTGCGTGTACTTTTCCTTTTGGAGAAATGATAAAATTGTTTCTTATTCCAAATGCTTTCTTTGTTTTTTTACCCACTTTGCTGCAGAATATTATATCAGCATCAATACCTTTAATCTGAGCTATCCTCAATTCCTCTTTCTTCTCAGGTACAAGCCTGAATCTCTTTTCAGTTATGAGCCTGTTATAGAGGTAAACTTTAAGGCTGTAATTACCTGACTCTCTGGATTTATTGTTTGCAGAAATTGCACTGCCGACTTCGGTAGTTGTATCAAATGGTAATATCGAAAAATTTTTACTGTAAAATGGTTTGTCCTCGTTATCGCACCATTTAATTTCACCTGAAAATTCCTTTCCTTTATAAAATTCTTTATTAAAAAATTTAATCGCTGCAAATACTTTGGATTTGTTTTTTATTTCAAACGAGGGGATAGTATCTCCCGACATCCCATCATTATGGTTAATAGTTTTATCAAGGGTGATGACTGCGGAAACAGGGTGGGAGTAATCCTTAGGAAATACTGCCGCGGAATCCGCATTATAATTAACGATTGTAAAGTTAGTTTCAACTGCTAGCTCTCTGAATAGGTAGACTCTTAATTTGTATTTACCGTTTTCCCTTCTGTCCGCCGGAATAGAAATTATACTGCATATCTCCGATACGGTATCGTCAGCAGCTATATCCTCCCGTTTCATAAAGAATGAATTTCCATCAGGATTTATCCAATCTATATGGACCATTACATCACGGCCAGGATGAAGTTCGCGATTTAATAACTTAATTGAGGCGTAGACTTTTGATCTTTCCCCGGAAGTAAATGTATTTGAAATAAGCTGACGCCCTGCCTCATCTCTTCCTTTGTAGAGTTGTACTAATACATCCAAATCAGTAGTATCCTTTGGTGAATATAGAACGGTGCTCTCTTCTTGACCTACTACAGGATCGAGACGAGATGAACAGCCTGTACATACCATGGTGCACAGAATGGTTAAGTACGTCATGACAATAGCTAAAGAATTTGATGCGCGATATCTCTCCATGGTACCTATATCATCTTAATTATCATATTAGAACTTCTCTGCTTAACTTTCCAGAACCATGCAGAAAGCAGAAGCATTACCGTGAGCAATAATGCAGCTCCGATAAGTGTTTCGGTGAGGTCACCTACACGGTAAAAGAAATTTATGCGCTTCGAAAATATGCCAAGCAAAGCGATATGCATACAATAAAAGAAGAGCGGAACCTTCCCTATAATACCGACAACATCAAGAACCTTTGGAATATATTTGAATAATGCTATAAAGAAAGCTACTCCTGCAACTACGCTTGCAAAGAACCAGATACTGAAGTATAAACTAGGAGGATACTTCTGATCGAAAAAGAAGGAGTATGAGCCTATCTCAGAGAAAGGAAATATGTTGCCGTAGCCCCGAATCATCCTTATGCCAAAAGCTATTAAGAAAGCGACGAGGGCAATACCTAAACTGTATAAGATTTTCTCCCTATCGGTTTTCCAGGCTTGAAGCCAGAAGGGTGCCATTACAGATCCCAGAACAGCTATCGCAAACCATGGGATCACAGGATATTTATTAAATTCACCTGCATCAACGAATGACTGCATCAAAACCATCTGCCAGGTACTTTTTGGGTCATAATGAATCTGCAGCAGAAGTGGGTGGATCAGAAGTATTGCTATCCCTAAAACAAGCCTATACTCCCATTTAAACTGTATTATTAAGGTCAATAGGATCATTGACATCCCTATGGAGGATATTATACCAAGGTGGAATGGATCGAAACGTTCGAAGCCGCTCCAGGATGAATTCACCCACGTTATCTGGAGTAGGACCAGGAAAAGGCTTCGTTTAATCAGGTCCCATCTTATCTTTTTAACAGCGATCCCTTTCTGCGTTCTTTTCTGAAATGTGAACCATACCATGGCTCCATTCATCATAAGAAAGCCAGGTGCACAGAGGTAGGATGAATAACGAAGAATTACCTGTCCCCATGATGAGAAAAGCGGATCAAGCGGGTCAAGATATTTCCAGATGGAGTTGAGATAATAGGAACTGTGATCGAGCAGCATCAGGATTACGATAAAGCCTCTGAACTGGTCAATAAATTCGAATCGTCCAGGTTTGGATTTGACAACATCTGATTTCTTTTCCCCTATCACGGTTTCAAGTTCTGCCAGCATATTGCTCTTTATGGTATTTTGATTATGATTAACCCTTCAATTTCATCGGCAACATAAATGTATTGATCATCAGCAGCAACCCCTTTTGCATATTCCGTCTGGACAGTACCGATCCTGAAGGGGGCCGAAGGGTTTGAAACATCGATAATTTGAAGTCCGCGCAGCTCGGTAGCAATGAATACCTTCCCAGAATTATAGTATACCTCTTTTGCATAACCACCGGTCTCAAATTTACCAACTAGTTTTATGTTAAGTGAATCAGAAAAATCAATTATTGCGAGCCCCCCTGTACCAGAAGCAATATATGCTATAGGATGATCAGGATTTATGCAAACATTCTCAGCATATCCTTCGGTATCAACCAATTTAACAAGGGGGTAGTTGCCCCAACCGGTCTGCAGTTGAGAAATATCATATAAAGCAAGACCCATCTCTCCAACTGCTACCAATGCATAATTTTTGTCAGGTGAACAGTCAACACCCTGGGCATAACCGGGAGTTATCAGAGTGCCGCGGGGATCAGGCTGAGATGGATAGCTAATTTCCGCTATACTTACTCCCTCTTCGCTGATCGCGGTTAAAAGAAAGTTTTTATATATGCAGAAGTCCTTGCCCGGTTTTATGTTCCTGTTGTTAACTGTCGTGCAGGGTTGACAAGGGTTGGATACATCTACCACAGTTATGCCGAATATTCCTGAAGCGAGGTATACAATAGTGTCGAGAATTGCAATTTTAGATGAATAACCACGACATCCCTCCGTAAGGTTAAAGATAATCTCCGGGGATAAATGATTTGCAATATTTATAATTTCCAACCCGCCTTCGCCCTGAGCTATATAGGCAAGCGTATCTCTTACCACCACGTCCTGAGCGTATCCCGAGGTCCTATATTTACCTACTATCTTATACCCGCCGTCGCCGCCCATTATCGAGTCCGGATCATTCGGGGTTCCGCATCCTGATATCAGGATAAAACTTAGTAAGAATGATGAGATTATATATTTAATCATTTTTTATTTCCTTAGATTTTAAAACTTCAAAAGGTAGCTGATTTTAAGTCCCGTCTGATATTGGTCATAGCTTTTTTCATTTGAGATATATTCAGCGTTAACTGCAGCCGGCGTGTCCGTTTTCCTGTTTGTTAGAGAATAGAAAGCAGTAACTTCAGTATTACCAGGTAAGGTAACGTGATACTCAAAATTCAGATCGAATACTTTATCATGACGTCCGGCATGAATAGGATCTATCTCGTAAAATCCGTTAGTTGTAAAGAATGTCCTCTCAAGATTTAAGTCGACACTGAGAGAATTATTCATCTTAAGAACTCTAGGGAATTTATAGCTTAATCCTGCAAAGTAGTTATGACTGTAGTTATCAGCATTAACATCGTCTGATGTCCCTTTACTCTCTCCGGATTCATCATAACCTTTAGCAATAGATTTATAATACTTATATCCGGCATCAACACTTAGATTTTTTGTCAGCGTTTGGAATAATCTAATTCCCAGCATAATATCATCACTATCGTACTCAGTGTTATTCTCATCCAGAAAATATCTGTAAAAAGAAGCGTATAGCCTCAACCTTGTCTTTTTGAATAAATAATGCTGAATCCAAAAGCTGAAATCATCCTTTGAAAATTCATATGGCTTAAATGTCACGGGAGTGTATCCATAAACCGAAATCCAGTCCTCATCTCTGAAATGCCTTACATAGAAGTCAGGGATATAGGAATAAGATATCATAAAACTTGATTTCGAATAAAAATATTGACGCCAGCTTATACTGAAACGTGTCCAGTTTTTCACATTATTAAATGTGTACATATTATAAGAAGCATCGAGAGAGAAAATTGATTTCAGTTTTTTAATGATGGTACTCTGGTATGAAACTTCCCCCGAGTACTGCATCACTAAATCGTCATACCTGTTGATATGAAATCGTCCCTCGTCCTGTCGATCAAGAAAACGCTGCATGTATTTGTCAGAATATTTGAGAATGTTGCTGTCATAGTATGGACTTATAGAAAACCCCGCCTGCCAGTGTTTGACCTTCTTTTTTGGACTGCCTTCTCCATAACTATCCCCTGAAGAAAAAAACACCATGATAGTTAATATGAATATCATCCTGTATGACAGCCTGTTTATTACATTATAACTCATTTTTACTCTTCCAGCTTTACATCTTTTTTGGGAATTAACAACCTTGCAAGTATTGTGTTTTTATCCTTGTCCAGAGGAACTATGGTATAATTATGCAGACCAGACGGCACTTGTATATAGAACTCACGCCCTTTACCCGGGATAAGCTTTTTGTTTTTTTTGTAGTTTGTTACCTCAGAATAAATACTGCTCAAGAGATAGGTATGGATTACCTTGCCATCTTCCTTTACCTGTACACGATAGTCGATCCTCCCTTTCATTTCATAATTAACCTCGAAGCGGGTAAGAACACGCAATGTAGTAGGTCCGTTGATCCGGATCCTCAAGGGTTTTTTCTGTGTGAATCGGTGGTAATGGACCACATTTTCATGTGTCACAAGATCGACGGGTTCATTCGGGCGTGAAGGTGAAAGCATCACCCATCTGATATTCTGAGTTTTTTTCCTTTTGAATAAATACCTGGCAATAATAGAAGTACCGTCGTTGCTGGAAGTAAATTCAAGGGAATGTTCTCCGGGGCCAAGTTCAATATCAAGATTTTTCAGAATTCCGGGCTTACCTGAATTTACCTTTTTAGCAGAGAATTTGCCGGGCTCTGGAACCGAGCTATGCTTTACCGGGTTGCTGCCGTCTATTCGGTAAAATAATGAATGCTCCTTCGTGTAATCGCCCGATTTTATAAGTGCTCTGGTTACAACCCTCAAAATACCCGGTCCTTTAACCAGGAGGTATGAGGGATTATCTTTCAAAAGCATGTAATATGGAACTGAATTATTTCCTTCGGATACACTGATTTTAATCCTGTCGCCATGATAAAGCGGTTTCAGGGATTTAAACTGGGTTAAACCATCAGGGACAAAAACAGTTGATAGAATCAGAAGTGTTGCTATAAAATTAGAGGTTCGCATCTTAAAGTTCTGTCATTTCTGGTTGTTTGGTTTCAATAATATCCACAGGATAAGAACCTGATATAATTTCTGTTCCTATCTTGTGCCTTTTTTTCTCAAATACAAGTACGATAAAAATGCAAACAATAAGAACCAGCGTTGTTACGGCTGTGAGTGCAATGCTGTATCGCTTCTGAACATAAATCTCACCATCACCGGGAAGAGGGAGGGGTGAAGGACTAACGGGGAGTCCGTATTTCTCTGCAAGCCTGGTAATATTAAGAAGATGGATGAATGGGATTTTCTTTTCCGACATACGTATGAGAACTCCTTTGATCGGGAAATTCTTCATTGGGAGGGGAGGAAAATAACCTTCAGGTATGAACTGGTAATTTTCAGTGGCACCAATGCTTGCAATCCCTCCCCCGACATTAATATAGAGTTTTGTGGGACCTTCAGCATATTTGTTATATACTTCAAGTCGTCTTTCTATACTATTCTCGAGATACTCTTCATTTATCAATTCGATATTATTGCGGTCGATGGCAGAACGGATAAGATCCCGCCCCTCGGGACTGAGACCACGACCTCTGTCAAGTCCTCCACCAAAGGATGCTGCTGAAGATTTGTTCGCGAAAACTCCTGCATCATATAATGTTTTTTCCATGTCCAGCCAGGTAAGATAGGGATCGTTTGCACCCCAATTTGAAGCACCCACCGAAGTAATTATAACCGGCCTGAGTTTCAGTGTCTGTACCGCTGCATGTACTGCGATATTCAATGCAGGGAAGGATCCTGTGAAAGAAATTGCTACAGCATCGCCTTCTTTCAGTTCAGCCTCTTTAAGCATCTCAACAACAATAGCAGCAAAGTTAGGATTAAGAGATGTAAGTTTCGCCTCAATGTAACCGCGGTCAGTAGTAATAGCTGTAATATCCTGACCAATCAAAGCTGTTTTGTTTGGATCGTTGACGGCATCTATGAAAATACCTTTTTGAAGACGTTTTTCTTTCAGGGCATCCTGGGCTCTTTGTGCCAGTTTTGAAGCTTCCACTTTTTCCTGGTAAAACTCTCGTTTATAATCAACCTTATAATTCTCAACTATGAACAGTCCTAAAAATGATACGAAAGAGATCAAACCCAGAACCCTGACAGATCCTGCTGAAAAATCTTTCATTTTAAGAATATCAGGATACGTCATGCCGGAAATAACTCCCCGTTAAAAATTAATATTACGATTAGTCTTACAAGTACGGAAGTTATAAACAGAACGCTGAGAGTTTTAAATATACCCTGTTTGCCAAACCAGTGAGCAATAAGTCCGGGTACAACCCATCCGACAGCCTCAAGCTGAACCAGGTTCCCTGCTATATCAAACGTAAGAAATTGACGGGAAACATTAGCGAGGAGACATCCGACGAGTAGGCAGAGCACCATTTGCCTTCTTCCATAAAGAAATGCATAATTGCCGATAATTTTAATTATAAGAAATGTTGAGAAGCTAACAAGAATGATTCCGGCTAGCCGATCGGGCTGGGAAAGGTGCAGAGCTATATAGCCGGGTACAACAATGCCTCCGGCAGCCAATCCAAACACTTCATAGGAAAGCAGGCTGAAAATTAGACCTAGTGTAATAGCAAGCTCAACCATAAACAAGGCTCCTGCGCTCAATCAGCTGTGCAACCTGTGCTCCCATACCTCCCATATTACCTATAGCAAGAACCGATGAAGTATTTCCTGAAGCAGCTAAAATTGTATCCAGTACATTCTCCGGATCTGTCCTTCCAAGGTTTAGAATTTTTTTTCGAGGTACGCCGGCTGAAATGCAAAGATCTTCAACCATCCCGGTTGACTGACCTATCAATACCAGATAATCGATAATATTGTTTAATTTTTCACCAGCCATTGCCGAAAGCTGCCTTGCGCGATCAAGTCTGTCCTGCCTTGTATTTAATAGGACGATCTTCGTTCCGGTTAATTTCTTTTCACGCAAGAGTTTTTCTGCAATCATCAAAGTTGATTGAGGGTCGTTGGCAGCAAAAGCATTGTAGAATTTAATCTCTTTTTCCTGGTGAATAAGATTATAAACCACGAGCACACCTGCGTCGGGTTCAGCTTTATACATACCCCGCAGAGCAGCCTTCCGGTCAATCCCGAGATGCTTACAAACAGCAAGGGCGAGCGAAACATTCTCTTTATGCTCCATATATTTAAAATCCTTCATATCTTCATCAGAAATCCCTGAAGGATCAGCATAAAACAGGCTGCACTTCTTTTTATCAGCTATTGATTTAAGCACAGGGAAAACTATCTTTTCTGATGTGAAGCAGTGCTGCCCCGTCGGAATAGTTCTGCCAAGGGCGGAAGCTATCTCAGGCAGGGTATATCCCATAATCTCTACATTATCCGGCCTCACATTGGTAATGACACCAATAGTGGCATGGATCATATTCTTTTCGGTAATCTCTTGGTATTGCGGTTGTAGGGCCATACACTCAACCACGAGGGCTTGTGCTTCCCGTTTTGCCGCAAGCTTAACAACCGAGAGCTGCTCAATAATATTGGCTCCGGATTTCCTGTATATAATAGTTTCAGTCCCATCCTCTAAGACCAGACGAGGATATGTTCCAGTAACTTTTGTAATAGTACGAAGTCCGGATTCAGAAAGTGCGCCCCCTATTAATCGGGTTACACTCGACTTTCCACGTGTACCATTAACGTGTATTCTTATTGGTATAGAATAAATCTTTTTCTGGTGAGCAAGAAATTCTATAATTATGTAGGAGGAGAAGATAGAAAATAGAATAAGGAGAACAACAAATGTATACATAAATTATTGTTCCCCGGAATAATATGACGTTTTCAATGAATTCTCCCCGTTAAATTCTTAACCCATGTACACATGAATCTCCTATCTGATAAACAACATCTTTTTAACCTGGGTAAAATTCCCTGTAGTGAGCCGGTAAAAGTACACACCGGAGCTCACCTTGACCCCATGATCATTTGTCCCATCCCACAGATTCTCATAAATGCCGGCTGGCAGATAATCATTGTTTAAAACCTTCACAAGCTGACCATCTATGCGATATATTGCGAGAGATGTCTGGCTGGCCTCAGGCAGTGCAAAACGTATATGGGTTGAAGGATTAAAAGGATTAGGGTAATTCTGCTCAAGTACAAAATGATCTGGTAACAGCGACTTATCACTACCTGGCTCTATTGCGACAAGTTGTGGTGGATTAGTTGTAATCTTAATAACTAAATGTGACTGAAGAAGTGTTGCTGTGGCGTCATAGCTATCATCAAACAGATAATTTAATCCGTCCGTTTCCGCTCCATTTTCTGTCCCTATAGTACAACTTCCCGGTTCCTCAACAACCTGATATTGCATTATTATCTCACCGTCTCCGGTTGCTGTAGGGTAAAACGCAGGATCTCTGAGGAAGATTTCAAAAGTTTCCTGGTTTGAATAATCGTCGGCATGTCCTACCTGAACCCAGCTAATTATAAATCGATGATTAGGAGGATCGGAATAATAATATATTTTTCCGGTTTCCAGACTATTGGTGGAGAATAAGTCATCCCAGAAAACTGCTGTCATATTATAGATTTCGTCAGGATTTGGGAGGGTTGAATTTTCATGAATTGTCAGAATAGTACTGCCGAATGAGATCCATCCATCGCTGCTGATACTTACCTGAGTGAAGTTATTCCCATAATACTTGAAGGAAAAAGGAAGATCGACGGTCTTCGTAAAGTCACTAATATTACCGGATCTTGGAACCTGAGTACCTGTAGTGGTGATATCAACCCAATCGTATTCGGGTGACTGTCTCCAAAGCGTATCGTCGGATGAATAGGCATAATATCCATACTGATCTGGTCCCGTAGGATCTGATTTGGCTGGAGCAGCCACCGGTATAATAAAAGATTCTGAGGAAGCGTAAGGATAATATCCATTCTGTGTCATCATAACAACTGTATAAGCAGCTTCATGTCTCAGAGGACAGTTCTCGTTCACCTTAACTCTAAATCTGTCAGTCTTATTTACCCTGCTACTATCCGGGAGAAGCGTACCGAAGGTGCCTATGGAATCGAGCACGGTAATATACTGATCACTGCATCTCAATATTCCTTTGACCTCAGGAGCAGTGTCGTCACCATTATTCTTTATTTTTAAAGTGACGTCTACCGTTTCGCCCGGGTCCATCCTGTGGTTGTATAAGACATTCCCGCTGTCAGCGATAGAATGCTCATTATATTTAAGCACACAACCGTGCACAATCTGCAAAGAATAGTAATCCCAGCTATGAGCACTGCTCTCAATCAATAACTTGAATGGAATAACATATCCAACCGGACAATCAGACTGTACATAAAAATTAAATGGGTCACCCTGAACTGAATCACCTACGGTGATATTGCCGAAATTTACTGGACCCGGTGAGGTTACTTCTACATAATCAATCGTATCTGGTACCTGGAGAGTCGCCGATACACCCTGTGACGCCACATTTCCCCAGTTCTTAAGTGTAAAAGTTATAGAGCAATTTTCGTTTGGATTTATAAGTCCATCGAGATTTCCATCAAGATCAGTTACAATCGGATTGCTAAGAGGTGCTATATTCTCATCGGGCAGTATTGTCTGTATCGTTCCTTCAAAAGGGTACACATTTGGTCCGCAGACAGTAATTGCCAATTGAGTGAGCTCATTTACCGACACATCAAGGTATGCCTTGCCGCTTATATCCGTATAAGCGACTCCGAAAAAATTTGCTCCGGTTATACATACCCGTGCATTGTTTACAGGAGTCATTGTATTATTAACTGTCACTTCAACCTGGCTGTATCCTGTGGGAATAGAATCGGGATAAGTTACTGTAACGTTTCCGGGAACCTGTTTCCATATATGCAGACTTGGATCACCGAGAACACAATAAATTTTATAATGATATTCAACAAAAGGATCAGTACCGCCGAAAACATCATACATATTAAGTTTTCCGCGAACCAGAGCCTCTCCCGGAGATTCTATACCCTCACCAAACATGCCCATATAGATGCCTCTATCAATCTCATTATTGTAGGCGGTGTGCGTGTTTGAAGTGGGACCCAAAAATGCGCAGGCACCACGCGAGGCTGTGGGAGTACCCAGCTCAAGCCATTCTTCACCGAAACACTGGCCGCCATTGAACATTGCCACTCCGCAGCCGATGCTTGTCACAAAAGGAAGCATTTTCCCATTGTTAAGGCTGGAAACACTGGAGGTATTAAAATAGTAACAGTTAGCATGCCATCCATCGCTCCAGCCTTCACCGCGATAATTAAGGAAGCCAATACCACTATTTATTGTTGAAAGCACATCAGCCAGGTTCATGGAGCATCCACTGCCAGACCAGCTGCCGTCGCTCATCAACGTATCAACTTCATAACCGGCCCCCTGTAATCTTGATGCCGCGAAACGTTTTGTTTCAACCTGTGAGGCATAAGCATTGTTTGAGCATACTGTTGCGCGTTTATACCAGCCAACATCTTCAGTATAAGGATGCCGTTCATAATTCATGGCTTTATTTATGAGCACCTGGAGAGTATAATCATTCTGGTTAGTAAATCTTCCTATGAACATCTCAGGAAAGTAATCATTACCCTCGAGCTCAACGAAAAAATCTTCATTAACAAAGTTCCATCCATCCAGTGTTACGAACTTAACGGGTGCTGTTCCCTGGTCTCCTACAATGAGCACATGAGAAGGGGGATTCAGCCAGCTCTCATAAGCAAGGAGTATAAAATTTTTTATTATGTTCGGGTCGCTCTGGTTAGCCCCGATATCGCTGAATTTGGTAATAGTAACACGTACTCCGCTTTTCTGTTTCCAGTCTGCGTATGTTTGAAACGTCGTTGCATAGGCATCAGGCATAATACAGAGCATATGTTCCTGCCCGGTTTCTGTACCTCCATAGTCCCGCCGAAGGACCTCAGAATAGTTAAAAATGAAGCTTCTATAAAGCTTACCGAACGAAGGAGGAATGGGACGATGAATAGTAGTTCTTGGGTTTAAACCCTCTCCGGGAATATACCTAACTCTAACGGTGATTGAAGAGACAGCGGTAAGTTCATGTTTTCCAGGAGAATACCTTAAAGGAAATATGGAGATTCGTGCAATCCTGAAATCCCTGAAAACTGCAGGGTCATCTGCAGTGACTGAGATGAAGGGATATAAATTTTTTGAACCATAATAAGCCTGGTTCTCCATATATGGTGTTTCAGGTTTTCCTTCACTCCAGCTCTCTCTTGCAGGGGGTATATTTATTCCACTGAAAGTCTGCGCAGTACCATTTTCGATAACATCTATCTCAACACTGCCGTTATCGGGGATAGCCAGTAGCTTTGCAATATATGGAAGTTGAGGTGCACCCGGTTCCGAGATGATAGCTTCATCACCGATACTAATATTATGGTAGACTTTTCCATCCGAACTGAATTCCCTAACAAAAAAGCCTGGAAGGTCAACCTTGATTATGGTTTCAGTGGGTGTATCTGTAAGTAACTGAACTTCAGCTTTCGAACCTGGAAAAGAAGACTTATCAAGTGTCATCCATTGGGCTCTACCAGCCGAACTAAAGTGAAGAACTAATAAAACAATAAAGTAACAATGTTTCCTCATCTCTTCTCTCCCCGGAAAAAATCTGGAATTATTGGTGGGTATGTTTAATTAAAATAACAATCACTATAATTGAAAAGAACTGATTAAAAAATATACTAATTATTTGCGAGACACAACAAAAATTTTAATTAGTTTATTTTAATAGCGTGACAATATGGGGAAATCTGACCAAGGCATCTAGGAAAAACATAGTCTCACTTCTTCTCACCGCATATAGCATATGTAAAACCTAAAACGGCCGTATAATTAAATTTTTAATTATTGATTAAAATATTATCTTTGAATCCTAAAAAAATTAAGAATTTCAGCTATGGAGAGGTGGGTGAGTGGCTGAAACCAACGGTTTGCTAAACCGTCATACTGGGAAACTGGTATCGCGGGTTCGAATCCCGCCCTCTCCGCCAGATAGATTGCCCCGATCCTGATCGGGGTTTTTTATTTTCTTCCTTCTCCGACGCGATTTTCCGATTTTTCTGAAGCTTCCAAGATTGTAGATCATCCTCCTTTTAGAGTTCAATATATAAATGAATTGGGATGATTAAAATAATAAGAGAAGAGAAATGCTATTTGTTCTGCTGTTTGTTTGAATAAAGACAACATCCTACTATACCGATAACTATCCCGAATGGACAAAGAAAAAGAGCCAGGAAAAATAAGAATTCTTTTATATCTTGAAAAAATGAATCACGGCCGTATCCGCCTGTAAGGTTATTTAATATAATGCTTATTATGATTATTCCCGTCGAAGATATTGTCAATAATAAATAGGAACCTGAGCTAACCCATCTATGTGTTAATGCAATAACAAAGATAATACTGCCTAGATAGCTCAAGAAAATTCCATAAGGACTGACCGTTGAAGTGATTTGAGAAGATATTAAAACAGCAGCAATGCCCAGGCTGATATAAAGAAAGGTTTTCCTATGATCGAAAAGAGGAACCATAATAAGTCTCGGATGAAACGTACTATAAATACTTGTTAAAGGCAATTAAGGAGAAAAATGCCCCCGCAGGTGTAACGGGGGGCCGCTCATTTGTAACAGGATAATCCCGCATAAAGGAGCAGATGGCAATAGTATTAAATATTTTTAAGAGTGTACTTTTTTAAAATTGTCATATTCAGGGATCCGTATGATGGAACCCTCGAGCTCAACCAGACCTTTTTTATGAAGTGCATGCAATACACGCGATACCGTCTCGCGGGAGGTTCCCGCCATATTAGCAATCTCATGCTGAAAGGGAAGATTCAATTCAACCAATCCATGCTTCCTGACACCGGAGATCTCTGCCAGCTGGATAACTGCACCAATAATTTTATCCCTCGCTTTATTTAGAGAAAGAGATTTTATTTTGTCATCCGCAGCACGAAGCCTCTTTATAACTTCATCAAGCAGGGAAGCCATAATCTTGGGCCGTGATTGTATAAGCTGCATAAATTCGTCTCTCCCGATAAAGAAAACCTCAGTATTTTCGGTGGCTATAACATTGGCGCTTGGGGGCTGACCATCCAGGAGTGACATCTCACCGAAATAATCGAATTCATTGAGTATTGCCAGTATTATCTCATTACCTTTAGAATCATTTCGTGTAACCTTCACCGATCCCTTGGTAATAATGAAAAGTCCGCTGCTTTCTTCTTTCGACTCATCAAGAATGACCATATTTTTCTGAAAGCGTCTTGAAATACCTGCATTTTCTATTACTTTCAGATCCTCATCCTCCAGTTCGAAAAATATAGGCACATATCTAAGAGAAATTTTTGATTCAACCATCTTTACCCTGTAGAGAATAAATTCTATCTGAAAGTAACTTTCGCCGTTGATTAAAACTGTGATGCGAAAATATCATGAAAAGTGAATCACATTAACTGTATTACCCCTTATTTGAGGCAGATAATAAAAAAGTATTGAAAAAGGCTGAATGTCATTCAACAGATATCCTTTTTATTTAAGTTTATCCGATGTGATTTTTATCAGTGCAATGCAAAATAGCGCAAGGTAAATTCGGTCAGCCTGATAAATTTAACCAGTATGATAACCGCAAATCGATGAAGCATCGCACACGAGGGATTGGTTATTCATCTTTTATTATTGACAATTACTTCTAAGGATGCTTAATAAAGACATCAGAAATAGTCCTTTGTTCCCCGCAATAATTATAGGGATACTATACTTTGCAGCCGGAAAAGTAAGTTTGGGTTTTGCTTTTCTCAACGCCAGCGCCTCGGCAATCTGGATTCCCACTGCAGTCTCTATAACAGCCTTTATTTATTTCGGATACAGGATATGGCCTGCCGTATTTCTTGCATCCTTTTTGGTAAATTTAACAACAGCAGGTACGATCCTTACGTCTCTGGGAATCGCCTGCGGCAACACGCTTGAGGGTATAGCAGCATTATTTTTTATCAATAAGTTCCTCGATAAACAGAACCTTTTCGGGTCATCAATAGCTATGATAAAATATTCGCTGCTTGTGGGAATTGTCAGTACAGCCATCAGTGCCGTCATCGGTTTCTCTGTCCTTACAGCAGCCGGAATGATCCGTCCAGGAAACTATTCAATGGTCTTTCTTGCCTGGTGGATAGGGGATATGGGTAGTGCAGTATTATTTGCCAGTGTTATTCTCCTTTGGAAAGAGAATGAGGTTACATGGTCCTTTGATAAGATAATTGAAGCTTCCGTTGTTCTCATAATGTTGGTCTTCACTACCACAATAATCTTCATCCCCGGTTTTATTTATATTGATCTGCCTATGATAATAAATCGTTACCCATTTCCCCTGTTAACGTTTCCGCTCTTTTTATATGTAGCGTTCAGGTTTGGTTTAAGGGAGACAGCCTTAGCTGTTTTTATTTTTTTTTCAATAGCCGTAGGGGGGATTTTCATAGGTTCCGGACGAATGGCGGTCGGTAATCCCGATACTTCCTTTATAAACCTGCAGATTTTTACAATGATAATCTTTCTTCTGAAAATGTCGGTTAGTACTGCAGTCACTCAAAGAAGGAAATTTGAGAGAAACCTTAAGATAAGCGAGGAAAAATTCCGTGAGCTGGCTGAGACAGCAAACGATGCTATCATAACTATTGACGCCAGCAGCCGTATTATATTCTGTAATAAATCAGTTGAGCGGATCTTTGGTTATAGATCATCTGAATTGATTGGCGAGGATCTCACGTTATTAATGCCTGCCAGACTGAAAGAAAAACATAAAAATGCTATGAACCAGTACGATTTAACCGGAAAAAGAACAATGTCATGGTCCTCCTTTGAAACCTCAGCCTGGCATAAGCGAGAATTTGAAGTTCCGATAGAATTATCACTCAGTGAAGTTAACCAGAATGGAAGGAAATCTATTACGGCCATTATCAGGGATATTACTGAAAGAAAAAATGTGCAAACGGAGATGGAACATACACTGAAGGAAAAGGAGATTTTACTTAAAGAGATTCATCACAGGGTTAAGAATAACCTGCAGATAATTTCGAGCCTTCTCAGTCTGCAGTCGAGTCGTGTGACGGATAATGAAGCACGTGAAATACTTAATATTAGTCGTGATCGTGTCAGGTCGATGGCTCTTATTCATGAAAAACTGTACAAATCTGACAGGGTTGCAGATATCAATATCCGGGAGTACCTGCAGGAACTAATTTCCTACTTATATTCTTCTTATAATGTTGATGAAAATAAAATAAAACTTAACCTGGACGTTGAAGATGCCAACCTTGAGCTCGAGACACTTATTCCAGTTAGCCTTATAGTCAACGAACTCATCTCTAATGCATTGAAACATGGCTTTCCGCAATCTCAGGCTGATGCAGAGATCAGTGTGAAACTGGGAATAGACGGCGGCCGGTACAGCCTTGAGATAAGCAATAATGGCAAAGAATTTCCTGCTGATATAAATTTCAGGAATACCGACTCGCTGGGTCTTCAGCTTGTAAACACATTAACAGAGCAGCTTAATGGTTCAATAAACCTTATTAGAAATGGTAAAACAACATTCATCCTGGAATTCAATTCCTGAAAGTTAGAATGGTGCTTCCGAGGTTGAGGTAGGGGCGTTTAGAAATTTTTCAAGAGATTTAAGCAGTTTATTGTCGGCCAGGGGTTTTGAAATAAAATCACATCCTGAATCATCCGGCAGAGTTAATTCAGATAACCTTCTGTCCCTTAATAGAAATATAACAGGAATATTGAATTTTGCCCTGATTTGATCAATTGAGTTCAGAAGGTTATTTCGGTCTCTCACCTCGGTATCTGCAATGATGAGATCAGGAGGTGAGCTATTTATAACTTCTCTCAACATATTCTCACAGGTGGAAAAGACTTTAAGTCTTGAGATTCCCGCCATCATTAGAACTTTTCTTATATCTGAGGCGGTGATACCGTCATCTAACGCTATGAATACTGATTTGCTATGCATTAAAGCCTAAAAAAATATTTATAAATTTATGGAGATGTAAAAGTTATAGAATTACTCAAATCGGAAAGAAAATAAATTATTTTTATTTTAAATAATAGTAGGAAATAATAAATTGAAATACAATATCTTTCGAAATTATTTTGCACCTGGCAAAAAAAATACCCCTAAGCTTCGTAAGATCCCAAAAGTTGACTAGTGACAATTGTCAGTTCATTTCTCGTAAATAATATTTACTATTACAGTGTAATTTTGAGGAAGGTTATGCTATTAATGACATCGGTTAAAACGATTGGCGACTTCGTGTCTTGTGCCTCTGAAAATATCAGTAAAAAAGATTTGATTATTGAAATTGAATCCGAACGGATCGCAATAGCCTCGGTAAATTTGGATAGTGAGGTAAAGAGCCCCGGTTTATCGAAATGCGAAGAACTATCCCTGGAATGATCTTTCCATTCACAATGATTTAAATCACACAGTAGGGAAACAATTTAGAGTAAATATTCTATAAGGATTCATTTCTTTAAGTAATTCTTATAGATCAACATACATATGAAAGATTTACCCCTTAATTCAACTAAAATCACACTAAAAGACAAAATACAGAAGATTTACAGAAAGTATAGTCCGGCTCTAGATAATTTAATAGAAGGATGTGCCATCCTGGATAAGGATTGGAATTTTCTCTACGTCAATGAAATGAATGCCCGGCAAGCACAAAGCAGTATTACCGAAATGCTTGGAAGAAAAATTTTTGAAGTCGTGCCCGGCATAGACGATACGGAATTCTTTAGAGCATACCGCCTAACTATGGAAGATAGAATTCCTCAGAAGGTTGAAAACTTCTTTCAGTTCTCCGACGGACATAAAAACTGGTACCAGGTACAGTCCTATCCCGTACAGGAAGGAATTATTGTCCAGTCAATTGACATTACAGCTCAGAAGCAGGTTGAAAGCGACCTGAGTAATAGAGAGGAAATGTTCAAGACTCTGGCGGATAATATTTCACAGTTGGCCTGGATGGCTGATGAAAACGGTTCGTTATTCTGGTATAACAAAAGATGGTATGAGTATACAGGAACCACTTTCGGGGATGTAGTTGGATGGGGATGGAAGATTGTTCATCACCCTGATCATGTTGATCGGGTTGAGAAGAAATTCCGTGACCATATCGAAAAAGGCGTAACCTGGGAAGATACGTTTCCATTGAAAAACCACGATGGTGAGTTCCGATGGTTTCTATCAAGAGCCCAGCCTGTGAAAGACCATGAAGGAAAAATATTACGCTGGTTTGGAACGAATACCGATATTACTGAGAGAAAGACAGCTGAGAATAATCTAAAAGAAGCTTACCGGAGGATTGAGAGTCAGTTGGCTGAGAAGGAAGTCCTTCTTAAGGAACTACATCATAGAACAAAGAACAATATGCAGATTATATCTTCAATGCTTGGTTTGAAGGCGGCTGCAGTTCAGGAAGAAACTTTCAGGGAAATTGTTAAGGATATTAAAACCCGAATACGCTCGATGGCGCTGGTTCATGAAAAACTTTATCAATCCGGTAGCCTCTCAAAGATCAATCTTGCTGAATATGTCCGGGAACTTGCAGCATTAATATCAGAAGGATATGTGATTGAGAGTAATCGCGTAAAACTAAATCTCAATATTGAAGACGCAGGAATACTAATTGATAAAGCCATCCCGGTAGGACTGATTATCACCGAGCTTGTCACAAACTCTTTCAAACATGCATTTCCTGGAAACAAAGAAGGAACAATAACTATTGATCTTCAGAAGAATACAAATGATTTTATCCTGACAATCAAAGATGACGGTATAGGATTTACCAGGGAGAATGAAATACAGGATGGTAAACTCGGTCTTCAGTTGTTTGAAAGTATTGCCGTAGGTCAACTAGATGCTACTATAGATCTGGATACTTCCGAAGGGGTTAAATGGACGGTACTTTTTCCAAATGACAGGGGGATTGCCAGGATCTGAGTTTTTTATGCTATACCGGTGATTAATCGTTCGAGTAAGGTTTCATCCAGCGGCTTGGTGACAATTCCTGCCGGATGTAATTCTTTCGCTTTCCGCAAGTTTTCGGGATCAGAAAATGCCGATATAAAAATAAAAGGAATATCCCTCTCTTTAAGATTTCTACCTATCTCGATTCCTGAAACTTCGTCAGCCAGTTTAATATCAAGCAGAGCAAATAATGGTTTTTCAGAAATAAGGAATTGAATAGCTTCTGCTCCACGCGTAAATATACATGATACCGGGTATCCGTTTCTTTTAAGTATGGTTTTCAGTTCAAGTGCAGTTATCAGCTGGTCTTCGGCAATAAGAATCATTTTACCTGTGGAAATTGAAAGATGATATTAACAAATATTGATATCAAAAGAAACAAAAAAATATAAAAAAAGTGCCCGGCTTTGAGGGCGTACAAGCCGGGCCTATTCCCACCCCAATAATGTATAATTACTTAAACATTGCGTATCATTTCAAGACAAAAAAAGGTGAGGAACTTATAATGTGATCATTTCACTAAAAAAGAAAACCCGATATTCCGGGACGCAATATCGGGTTTCATCAAGAGAGTAGTATAAAAAGATATATCTAAAAATATAAAATAAGATTTAAAATAAAAAGCCTCCGTTTTGAAACGGAGGCAGCAATTATCACTCACCAATTAACATTCTCATCGTAGCTTCTGCTAATATAATTAAAGCAGGTAAATATGTAGTGATTTATAGCAACGATACCTTTAATCGTTTTACCTCTTCCATCATTACTATTTCTCTCCAGGTATAAATTCTTCTTTCTTATATTGTTTCGCTATCGTTCTGAGTTAAACGTTTTCAGATCGTATTCAGAACGTTTTCAGAACGTTTTCAGAACGTATTCAGATTGGGGTTATCCTTAATGGAAACTTTACTATAAACCCCGCCGGGTCCATACTGAAGGATTTCCTCTCAGTACTAGCACTCAGGTCGTTTCGTGTGGAAGAAAAATTCAAGAGGGAATAAAATTTGCTAATACAGACTTGATGAGGTAAAAAATTTACCCCTGAAATATTTGACATAAGAAAATAAAATTATTAAAATTGTTTTAACAGTATTTTAATAACTCATACGACAATACTGAGGGAGATTTAGGAAAAGATTTATAAGGTTTGCTGATTTTATTGAGAAATAAATCTTAATGGGAGTAATCTTGAGATTCATTAACCAGTGGAACAATATAATCTCCTTGTTCTGATAGCTTTATGTTTCAATTCAGGCCCTGAAATGCAGTTTATTACTGGTGTATATAATTTTCGAGTTGCAGCCGGATACTCTGGTTCATAAATAGATCCCGGCCGGTAAAAACCGGAAAAACAACAGGGTGCGTAGAGGGGCCTAATTTTGAAAGTTTAAGTTTTAAGTTTTTTTATTGGCTTATAATAAAGCCCTAAGTTAATGAGTTTCCAACTTTTTTACATATCGATTAAACTGGCGGTAGTCCAATTGAATGGACCGCTGCAGTATCTTACCAATAATACTCAAAATAATAATATTCAGGAGGAACCTTGAAAATAAACTTGCACAAGTTTATTCCTATTACTTTCCTCTTGTCTCTTCTGCTTATCCCCTATAACGGATTTGCTCAGAAGGACAAAGCACAAAAAATGAACAGAGCTTTATCGCAAATAAATAATGACGAGCTGCCTGCTTCACCCATGACTGTATATATAGATGAGAATTTCTCTTCTGCATCCGGAGTTACCCCCCCGGCAGGATGGACCCAAAATATAATAAATGGACAGCAGGGAGTCGACCTCTGGTATTTTGAAGCTCCCTTAGGTATAACTATTAATCCACCCATGTCCTCTCCGGTTGCAATATTCAATAGCAGTCGGATATCCAATAATGGTCAGGCTGAAAACGTGGCCCTGGAATCTCCTCCCTTTACGGCTGAAACCGGATCAGAAATAATCCTTGAACTGGATCAATTTTTTAACGGCTCCCAGCCGGCTGAAATATTTATTGAAGTCTGGAATGGAAGTTCATGGATAACAATATTCAGCTCTACCACAACATCACAGGGAAATCCTCAGCACAATATCATTGATATTACTCCTGAAGCTTCGGGTGTAAATGATTCACGGGTCCGGTTCAGATGGACAGGGAATTTCTCTCAGTTCTGGTTAATCGATAATATTCTGGTATATAGTGCTGATCCTCCGCCTAATCCGGCCATTCCTGTTTCACCCTCTGATGGTGCTGCTGACGTGGATATTAACAGTAGTCTCGTTTGGGCAGCAGGCAATGGGGCAGCGCCATCTGGATACAGACTCTGTTTTGGAACTGACGGCGGTGGAGTCACTCCGCCCACTAACATTGAAAACAATACGGATTTGCAGCTGACTACCGAATACATGCCTGATGCACCTTTATTATATAACGCTACTTATTATTGGATGATAGTCCCTTATAATGCTGCGGGTGACGCTTCAGAAGTTCCGATATGGTCATTTACTGTGATGGAGGATCCCCCGGTTACATCGTATCCTTATTTAGAAGACTTCGAAGGATCTTTTCCGCCACTTTATTATATTCGCTATATAGGACAATTATCCGACCCTGTTACAATAAGTTCAACCAATTCAGGATGGGAACAGAGCGATTGGCAGAATTTGGCCGCGCCTGTTAATAAAGCAGCCAAACTGAATATCTCAGGTACTTCAGTGAACCACTGGTTGATGACGACATTTGCTGATCTTGGAACCGGTACTGATTACCAACTAGAATTTGATCTCACCCTTAACGCTGCAGGTACTTCAGACCCACCTCAGACGGGTGGAACAGACGATAGGTTTGCTTTGCTTATTTCCACGGATGCAGGAATTACCTGGCTGGAATCAAATATCCTGAAAGAGTGGAATAACAGCGGATCAGAGAACGTCTATGATGATATTAATCCGCTTGGTGAACATCAGGTTATTGATCTGTCTGGCTACTCGGGAATGATTCAGCTGGGATTTTATGGTGAATCTTCAGTCGCTAATACTGATAATGATCTGATGATTGATAATCTGGAAATAAAAAAGATCCTGATGCCTCCAGCCTTTTCAATAAACCCCTCAGAACTTGATTTCGGTTCGGTAGGCATTGGTAATTCAAGGACCCTCCAGGCCGAAATAAGCAATGCAGGCGACGAGGATCTCGTTGTAAATAATATCGTATCTGCAGACCCGGAATACACATTTTCACCATCTGTTTTTCCGGTCACTATTAGTCCCGGTTATAGTCAGATATTCGATATTACATTTTCTCCAACGGAAACCGGTGCCGCGGCATCTTCTATGGCAATTACACATAATGCCGCAGGATCACCGGTTACTTATAATCTTACCGGGACAGGTTCTGATGAGGGACCATCGTTGATGGTTTCCCCTTCTTCTTTAAATTTTGGATTGGTTAGCGTAAATGCCGCTAAAAATATGACGGTAACCGTCAGTAATACCGGCTTAGTCAATGAACTTCAGGTTACAGCGGCTTCGATAAATGATTCGGGTTTCACTGTATCACCATCCTCTGCTAACATACCAGCCGGCGGCAGCCAGGTGTTCACAATAACATTTTCCCCGGCTTTTGCTGAAACTTATTCAGGCAGTCTTATTCTCGACTCAAATGATCCCATATCTCCTCACACTGTTTTTCTTACCGGAAAGGGTGCAGGGGAAAGCGGTCTGTTATTCCACCAGGAATATGTCTGTCAGCTGGAAGACGATATTTATACAACTTCTGTTCAGTTGAAAGGACTGGATCCACTCGGTGAAAAAGTTCAGGCGATCCAGTTCAGATTAACTGTTAACAAAGCCTCTGATGATAATACTATCCTGACTTTCAGAAACATTAAAAAAGGTTCGGATGTTGAAGATGAAAACTGGGTGCTGGAATATAACCTGTTCAGAGGACCAATTACAGCAAACGGTGCATCTGTGGATTCGGTGTATGTTCTGCTTTACAATCTTCAACAAAATGGAGGCCTTGATCCGACAGTTGATTATAATGATCTATTCACTATTGAGTACAGGATCGCAAACCTTCCTGCTCTGAACGATACTTTGAAATCTTCGCTCGTTATTTCAAATGCATCTGCAACAACGAGTAATGGTTATCCGGTAGACATCACTTCAGCACGTAACAAAATGACCATAATGGCTATTAATCGAGTCTCGTCCCGCGGCGATGTCAATGGTGATGGATATATCGATATTCTTGATCTTATAATGGTCGTCGATCATATTATTGGAAAAGATTCTCTGACAGGAGAAAATTTCACCAGGGCTGATATTTCACCGTGGATACCAGGCACACAGGAACCCGAACCTGATGGTATAGTAAATGTTCAGGATCTGTCGCTGATTCAAAACATTATCCTTTCAGGATTTTATCCTGATAATAACCCTATCAGAAAAAGCCTTTCCGGCACATTGCCTAAAATATCAGGGGGAGTCGATGCTAGGGTCAAAGCCTACATTACCGGTGAGGGAATAACATTGTTTGTTGACAGTAAAGTTGAGTTACGGGGAGCACAAATCGAATTCAATAATATTCAGAATCCTGCCGGAGATCTTATGATTAATACTGACCTTGGACAGGCTTATTATTTTATCGCAGACTCCTCTATGAGAACCTTGTTGTATGACAGGCTTGCCAACAAAACAATAAAACAGGGAGTGCATTTTTTGGCTGATATGCCTTTCAGAATAACTAATCCTGAAGATGTCATCCCTGGCATGATTTTACTTGTGGATGCTGATCGTCATCGTCTGGAAAATGTTGAAATCGAAGTCATAAATGAAAATGCACCTTCATTACCACTCGATTATTCATTATCCCAGAATTACCCGAATCCTTTTAACCCCTCTACCATGATCAATTTTCAGGTTCCTGCGTCATGTTACGCTACGCTGAGAATATATAATATGCTGGGTGAGCAAATAAGAACTCTTTTTGCGGGACAGGTTATGCGGGGAACATATAGCTTTGCCTGGGATGGAATGAATGATATGGGCAGGAGGTTGAGTTCGGGTACATATATATACCGTCTTACAGCAGAAGGTCAAGCCCGCGAAACATTCATCGGGGTCAAAAAAATGATTCTACTAAAGTAACTATTGGCAAATATCCGGAAAGGAGAGAAAACTTATAGAAAATTAAAAAAATAATTAAGAATCCTAAGTTAGATGAAATAAGCCCGGATTCCCACATCCGGGTTTATTTTTATATTCTTATTTGCCGGCTGAATCCATACTTGCGATGTATAGTTTTTACCGGATGCTGTAAGTATTTCAAGTTTGCTTGTCTTGCCTATATCGCTTAATTTTAACGATTAAATTTTAATATGTAATTGAGGAATAAATGACAAGGTTTGAGGGTGTGGACTATTATAATATAGAATCTCTTTTATCAGAAGAGGAGATTATGATCAGGAGTACCGTACGGGAATTTGTATCTAATGAAGTTATCCCCGAAATCGAAGAATATAACCGCAAGTCAGAATTTCCTATGAAACTTATACCCCAGATGGGCGAATTGGGATTGTTCGGTTCTAATCTTCCCCAGAAATATGGATGTGCAGAAATGAATAATGTTGCATACGGACTGGTTATGCAGGAACTCGAAAGAGGGGATAGCGGCCTCCGAAGCTTTGTTTCCGTTCAGAGTGCTCTTGTGATGTACCCTATCTTTACTTTTGGCAGTGATGAACAGAAAGATTACTGGCTGCCTCTGCTTGCAAGAGGTGAGAAGATCGGGTGCTTCGGACTTACAGAGCCCGATTACGGCTCCAATCCTGGTGGTATGGTTACAAAAGCAGAGAAAACCGAAGATGGATTCAGGCTGAATGGCGCAAAGATGTGGATTACTAATGGTACCATAGCTGACGTGGCAGTAGTGTGGGCAAAGCTTGATGGTGTGATTAGAGGTTTTCTTGTTGAAAAATCTTTCGATGGTTTTACCGCACCTGAAATGAAGGGCAAACATTCACTCAGAGCTTCGGTTACTTCAGAGTTAATATTTGATAATGTTTTTGTACCTGAAAAAAACCTTCTTCCTCAAACAACAGGATTAAAAAACGCTCTTATGTGTCTAAACCAGGCCAGGTATGGGATTGCCTGGGGGGTAGTTGGTTCGATGATGGCATGCTATGATGCAGCGCTGAATTATGCTGGAACAAGGGTGCAGTTTAGTAAGCCGATCGCAGCCTACCAGATGACACAGGAAAAACTCGTCTACATGCTTACCGAGATTACTAAAGCTCAACTGCTTAATCTTCAGCTTGGAAGAATGAAAGATAAGGGTACAATGAAACACACGCAGGTTTCTCTTGCTAAAAGAAATAACTGTGAGAAAGCCCTGGAAATTGCACGTATTTCAAGAGAAATATTCGGGGCAAATGGAATCCTTGACGAATACCCTGTAATGAGGCATGCAGCCAATCTTGAATCGGTAAAGACTTATGAGGGAACTCATGAAATGCATACCTTGATCATTGGTGAAGATATAACAGGGTTGCCGGCATATGATTAACAAACAACAGGAAATAAATTTATGAAGCAGAACGAAATTGTTATCAGGGAAGGTTTAACTTTTGATGATGTTCTCCTGGTTCCTGGAAAATCTTCCGTTCTCCCGAGGGAAGTTGATCTAAGAACTATTTTAACCCCGGAAATCGAATTAAATATTCCGATAATTTCAGCTGCAATGGATACTGTAACTGAGTCAGCTCTCGCAATCGCAATGGCTCGTGCAGGAGGAATAGGTATACTTCATAAGAATATGACCATTGAGGATCAAAGCACTGAAGTCGATAGGGTTAAAAGATCGGAGAGCGGTATGATCCAGAATCCCGTAACTCTTAGTCCCGATAAAACCATAGGTGAGGCCCTCGATATAATGAAGAAATACAGGATATCAGGCATCCCTATCATAGATGGCGGCGGGAAATTGGTGGGTATCTTAACTAATCGTGATCTCAGGTTCGAACCTAACCGTAAAGTGATTGTTAAGGACCTTATGACGAAGGAAAATCTGATTACAGCACCTGTTGGAACAACGCTTGAGAAAGCCGAAAAACTGCTGCAGAAATATAAGATTGAAAAACTGCCTGTAGTGAATAAGGAGGGGGTTCTAAAAGGACTTATTACATTTAAAGATATTCAGAAAAAGAAAAAGCATCCGAATGCTTGTAAAGATGAGCATGGCAGATTAAGGGTTGGAGCAGCAGTTGGTACTACTCCCGATACAATGGAAAGAGTAGAATCTCTTTTGAATGCAGGCGCCGATGCGATCGTAATCGACACAGCACATGGTCATTCCACCGGTGTGTTAAAAATGGTAAAAGAGGTTAGAAAGAAATTCAAATATGCGCAGCTAGTTGCTGGCAATATAGGCACTTATGAAGCGGCACTTGATCTCTTAAGTTGTAAAGTAGATGCAGTTAAAGTGGGGATCGGTCCGGGATCAATTTGTACTACCAGGGTCGTAGCTGGTGTGGGTATTCCTCAAATCACTGCGGTTCAGGACGTTTTTCGGGCTGTAAAATCTAAAGGCATTCCGGTTATAGCTGACGGAGGCATAAAACAAACCGGTGATGTACCCAAGGCTCTCGCCGCGGGAGCAGACTCAGTTATGATTGGAGGTTTGTTCGCAGGTGTTGAAGAGAGTCCGGGTGAAACAATCCTGTTTGAAGGAAGAAGTTTTAAACATTACCGTGGGATGGGTTCGCTGGCTGCTATGAGCAAAGGCAGCAGAGATCGTTACTTTCAGGACCCGGAAGCGGATATTGCGAAGCTCGTTCCGGAGGGTGTTGAAGGAAGAGTTCCTTATAAAGGTTCGCTGTCGGAAACAGTACTTCAGCTCATTGGCGGATTAAGGGCTGCTATGGGATATTGTGGGGTTCGTAATATAAAGCAGTTGAAAACGAAAACGCAATTTATAAAGATAACTCTTGCAGGTTTGAAGGAGAGTCATCCTCATGATGTTATTATAACCAAGGAAGCTCCGAACTATCATTCATAAGGATGATTTAAAAATTTATTTTTATTTTTGGAGGTGTTATTAATCAGGGAGTCCTATGTTCAAAGTTCTGGTGATATCGTATTATTACCCTCCGATGGGGCTTAGCGGAGTTCAGCGGACACTGAAATTTACGAAATACTTGAGTCAGTATAATTGGAAGCCAACAGTACTTACTGCCGGAGATACTGCATATTATGCTCACGACGATTTGATGCTGAAAGAAGCTGAAGCCGCTGGAATAAGAATTATCAGGACCGAGGGCGGTGATTTAAATTCCAGGCTGCATAAGAAAGGTACGGTTAAAATACCGCCTGAGTGGTTAAGAAAATTATTAAGTCGACTGAGTGCTTCTGTATTTATTCCTGATAACAAAATCGGGTGGAGTTCTAAGGCGCTCGTAACGGCCAGGAAGCTGCTGCGAGAAGAGGAATTCGACATCATCTTCGTTACCGCTCCGCCATTTTCTTCTTTCAATACAGCGGTTAAACTGAAAAAGGAATTCAGCCTTCCACTGGTGGTTGATTACAGGGATTTATGGTATGGTAATCATTTCGGATTCTATCCTACTCCCTTGCATAGCTATCTGCATAAATCAATGGAGTATGCCTCTTTGAAGGCAGCAGACCGGATAATCGTTATTAACAGAAGAATGAAGGAACGAATTATGGACCGGTACAGGTTCATAACCTTCGAAGACGTATTCATTATTCCCCAGGGTTTCGATCCCAGGGATTTTGAGAACCTGGTTCCGGAGAAAAAAAACAATAAGAAAATGAGACTGACGTTCTCTGGATTATTCTATGAGTTTATTACTCCTAAATATTTCCTGCAGGCATTTAAGAAACTTGCCCTTGAAAGACCGGATATTGCAGCGAATATTGAACTCCATTTTATTGGATTTCTACGGAATGAAAACCGGAAACTGATACGAAAACTTGATCTCGGTGATTTTGTAAAAGAATATGGATACCTTGATCATAACGAGGCCTTAGTTAAGACTATGACCAGTGATGTTCTCTGGGTTATGGTTGGTCGGGCTAAAAACAGCGATACAATTTCTACCGGGAAGACATTCGAATATATGGGTACAAGGAAACCAATCATTGCCTGCGTCCCGGATGGTGCAGTAAAAACTGCGATGGAGGAATACGGTGCTTCCTTCATTACCCCTCCTGATGATTTGGAGGCTATAAAGAACGCTATTAAAAGTGTATATGAACTCTATTCTGTTGATAAACTACCTGTACCCAATGAGGATTTTATTGAGAAACACCGTAGAGACTACCTTACAGAACAGTTGACGAAACAATTCCAGTTTTTAATAAAAGCAGAAATATAATGAACGTTCTTGTGCTTGGGTCAGGCGGAAGAGAACATGCAATTGCATGGAAAATTTCAAGCAGTGATTCCTTAACCAAACTCTTCATAAGTCCTGGTAACCCCGGTACCTCCTCGTTGGGAAAAAATGTACACCTGGAAAAAGGACATCAGTTCATTGCCGATTTCTGTCTCTCCGAAGGCATCGATCTGGTTGTTATTGGTCCTGAACAACCCCTTGTTGAAGGTCTTGCCGATTTTCTGCGCAGCCGGAATATTAAAGTTTTTGGACCAGACAAAAAAGCTGCAGAAATTGAAGGACATAAATCGTTTGCAAAGCAGCTGATGGTAAAATATTCAATACCCACAGCAGGGTATAAAGAATTTGATAAATCACAAATCAACGATGCCTATGAATACCTGGGAAATATAAAATACCCTGTTGTTATTAAGGCAGACGGACTTGCTGCGGGAAAGGGAGTGATTATTTGTAACGATAAGAATGAAGCAGATAATGCTCTGGAACAAATTTTTCTGGATAATGTTTTCGGGGATGCCGGGGAGAAAATCATAATTGAAGAATTTCTTGAAGGTGAGGAAGCATCCATTCTTGCTGTTACTGATGGAGATGATTTCCTTCTGCTTCCGTCTTCCCAGGATCACAAAAGGATCGGAGAAAATGATACAGGAAAAAATACAGGGGGGATGGGAGCTTATTCGCCTGCTCCTGTAATTGATCAGAAGATGCTGGAAATAATAAGTCGTGAAATAATTAAACCTGTACTTGAAGGTATGAAGAAAGAAGAAAGGAAGTTTTCAGGCTGCCTGTATGCCGGACTAATGATTACTCCTGAGGGAGCCAAAGTTATTGAATTTAACTGCAGATTCGGCGATCCTGAAACCCAGGCAGTGCTTCCCCTTATTGAGGGTGATTTTCTTAAATTGCTCTATTCTGCTGCTTCCGGGAAACTGGACAAACATGCTGTATCTTTTTCAGAAGGAACAGCTGTATGCGTTGTTGCCGTTTCGGGTGGATATCCTGAAAGTTATCCCAAAGGCTTTGAGATATCGGGATTGGAAGGATTCGATTCCAGTCAAATATTTGTTTTTCACGCAGGCACCTCAGAGAGAGATGGAAAAATATTCACGGCAGGGGGACGCGTTGTCGGTGTAACAGCAGTCCTCCGGGAAGCTGATCTTCAAAAAGCACGAACTCTTGCCTACGGAGCTCTCAACAAAATCAAATTTGAAGGAATATATTTCCGTCGGGATATCGGGATGAAGGCGTTAAACAGATCATAGCCTCTATTTCTCCATTCATTTTTTCCTCACATTACTTTAGTTTTCGGAAAAGACAGAATTAAATGATACCTCTGCATGTACATTCTAATTATAGCCTGCTCAAGGGTACAGTCCGTATCGTAGAATTGATTGAGAAAGCAAAGGAAAATCAACTTGATTCCCTCGCATTAACTGATCTAAATGGAATGTATGGACTTATCCCATTTGCGAAAAAAGCAAAAGAACACGGTATTAAACCTATACTCGGTAGTGTTATCGATCAACCGGGAAATAATTCTGTCTATGCAGTGCTTCTTGCCAGGAATAACCAGGGATATTCAGATCTTTGCAGAATTATCACCTCACGAAAGCTGAATGATGATTTTGATCTATTTGCACTGGTAGCCCGCCCACTTGATAATTTGTTTATTATAACCCCTTCGCGCGAATTACTTGAAATATCCGGGAAACAGGATAACGTTTATGCAGAACTTACTATAACGGCCGCTAATAAGAATAATGCACGCAGCCTCTACCTTTATGCAGAAAAAAATGGAATTAAAATGGCTGCCTCTAATCCGGTATTCTTCCTTAATGAAAATGATTTTGAATTGCATTGCGTGGTTACTGCGATCGGATTAAATAAGAATGCGGATAATGTAAAGGATTCAGAGCTGGCTGACAGAGAAGCTTATTTCCGGGATATAAATGAGCTAAACCATATTTACAGCAGGGTTCCTCAAGCGGTTTCGAATACTGAATATATTGCCCGGAATTGCAATGTCGATCTTCGTCTCAATGAATACAAATTTCCGCATTTCGATGTTCCACCCGGGAAAGATTCTTATACAATGTTATGGGAGAAATGCTCCGAAGGGTTAAGTCGGAGATATTCTCCAATGATTGACGCAGCTGTGGAAAGATTGAAAATGGAACTCCAGGTGATACGCGAAATGAATTTTACGGATTATTTCCTTGTCGTTTGGGATTTACTGATGGAAGCAAAGAAAAGGGGAATGATAACTATCGGACGCGGATCGGCAGCTAATAGTATTGTTTCATACTGTCTTGGAATAACTGAAGTAGATCCAATTAAATATAATCTTTACTTTGAAAGGTTTCTCAACAAAGGCAGAAGCAGTCCGCCGGATATCGATATCGATTTTTCATGGAAAGAGAGAGATGAGATTGTAAAATATGTATTTGATAAATACGGCTATGAAAATGTTGCGATGATTTCTACAACTGTTACTTTCCGTGCAAGGTCAGCATTCAGAGAGGTTGCAAAAGCTTATGGTTTAACAAACGGTGAAATATCAAAATATAGTAAGTTTATTCCCTGGACCGATGCAAGAAACCTGGGGGAACTTCCTGAAAAGTTTCCTGAGGCAAGATCTCTCAACTTTAAGGTTGAACCCTGGAAATCAATTGTTTCTATGGCCGAAAGACTGGCCGGGTTTCCGAGACATCTGAGCATTCATCCAAGCGGAATCCTGATTACACCAGGTCCCATAATAAATTATACTGCTTTGGAATATGCGAAAAATAAGGGGTTGGGACTAATTATAACTCAACCTGATATGTATTCTGTTGAAGATTTGGGACTGATAAAGATTGATTTACTGAGCCAGCGTTCACTGGGTGTTCTAAGGGATACTATGGATGATGTTGAAAAGAATAGTTAAAAAGTAGATCCAGCTTTATTTCCATCAGTTTTTTTTGATTTTGTGAATGTAAGGAAATCGGAACCGAACACCGAAAGCCAGATGAATCCAAATAAAATAAATATATCTTCTATTATCTTCAGAACCCCGACCTTGCTGCCGTCCCTGGTACCAAAACATCCGCATTCAATGTCAAGCCCCCTTGCAAGAGCTATTCCAACCGCAGCTATAAAAATTATCATTAATATCGTTCCCAGAAGTGCGCTTTCTCTGACGTAGATCCCGGCAATAAGCAATAGGCCAACCACAAATTCCAGCCAGGGGATAATTAAAGCGAAAAAGTTCAGGGTTTCCTCAGGCAGCAGTCTGTAGTTGTAAAGCGATTTAGCAAAATATTCTACGTCTGTTATTTTCGTCAGAGCCGAATAGATAAATAGAGCTCCCAGGATAAGTCGTATTGCAAATAACAAATATTTGTTGGTTAGAAACTTTGTCATCTAGTTTAACTGTATATCTATGCTTGATGTAACTACAGGGTAATCGGCTTTTTTCCATTCTTCCCATCCGCCAAAAAAGACGAAAACTTTCCTGAATCCTTTTGAGAACAGTTCATTACCCAGCCTGATGCTCATATCGCAATCAGAACCTTCACAATAAACAACGAGGGGTTCAGTTTTATCCATTGAAGTGATCTGGCTGCTGTATTCATTCATCCGGAAAAGAGGAAGATTAACTGCGCCTGCAATATGGCCGTCTTCATACTCTTCAGGGTCTCTTGCATCAACAAATAAAATTTTATCCTTGTATAACTCGTAAGCCTGTGCCAAAGAAATTAGACGGGGCTGGTTAAAAACATCCCGTGTCAGATTGCTTAAATCAAGGTCTTTATCTTTATTATCCGAATTATTGGGACGAAAACTATCCTCGTCATTCCTGGCCAGGTCTGAGTCAGTTTTATATTTATACTGCGGCAGGACTTCTTCGTCAATTTGCACCCGGCTCTTTTCCACTGCCTTCTTATTGAAGTCAGTTTTCAGAGATTCAGGCCTGGCTTCGATAGCCTTTTCCGGAGGAGGAGGGGACTGGCTATTTAAACTTTCATCTGCATGAAGAGCTTTTTCCTTATTAAATAGGGGCAAACCTTCAGGTTGAAGATAATTAACAAGAAGTGCTGCGGCAATAGCAATCAGCAGGATCAGAAGTATCTTGGTGAACGAAATACGCATAGTCTGAATCTTCTCTTATGTAAAAAATGCCCTCGGTATGTAGCAAAATTTAATTATAATCATTCTGAAATCAAATATAATTTTAATCGAATACGCATCCCCGTTGTATATGTATCTTTGTCGCATGCATCCCTCCAACAAACTTCCCTTTAGGGAATAAATATTTGTACGGTATCCAAAAAATTCGTTTTTGTTAAAGAAATCATTCAAATTCTAAGATTTCTCTCCCGAATTTTGTTCAGAAAAGAAATGACAATTTCATTTTTTTTGGACAGTCACAACCCGCTTATCATTTTTACCGGAACGAGGTAGTATGGGGATTATAGGCAGCAGTGCACAATAGACTTTATAAGCAGATTTGAGTAATGAATTTGGAAAATAAATATACGAACATGGCAGCGTTACGAGCTCTCCTCCGAAACCCAGTTTAAAAAACGTTGGAGTACTTACTACCTCTTGTGGTAATTTTTTTTGATTCCTGATCTGTTCAGCTGTCTTCAGATCGACAGAGGCAAAATCAAACACTTTAAAACCTTCCTCCTTGGCTAGCATTATTGAATACCAGACTAGAGCTGCATTTGGATTTGATTTAGGATATTTACCGTTCCATCCTATCTTCCATACTATAAAGCGGTCTCTTATGAGCAGCATTACAATACCTGCTATTATCTCATTGCACTTTTCAATGAAATAAAGTCTTATCATATCATCAGGAAAAAAGTTATTCCATATCGTTTTAAATATTTCCAGACTTGAAGGATTGGGCGAAACACCCTGGCGTCTGCATGTTTCAAGCATTAAATCATAGAAAAGTCCCAGATCCTCCGGTTTCCCCCTACGAAATCTCAGCGCTTCAAGATGTCTGACATTCTTGCGTAAAGTTTTTCTCAAGTCTTTCAGTAAAGAATCAGAAGATTTTCTCAGATCAATTTCGAGCGTGCTGTCGATAATTGAAAATATTTTGTTTATAGAGAAATCGTTTTCATCGAATCTGAATAAATCTGCATGACTGCCTCCGGGAGGGGAGATAACTAATAAGTTTATATTGTAATCACTGCCAGTTTCTTTAAGTGCTGTAAGTATCATTTCCTTCAGGGAAGGATCATCTGAATCAATTAATGGTCCTTTATTAAGAAACCCTACCGCACCTGCAAATCTTTTTTTCTTCATGAGTATCTGGAATCCGCCTCTTATGCGCTGATCCTGCTCAAAGATAACCCTTATAGGCTTCCATCCTTCAAGAGATTTAGAAGCAGCCCACGCAGCTGTTTGTTCATGAAATCCTGATGGATTTGAATGAACAAATAAATCCCATCGCCGGTCAGTTATTTTTTCCGATACTATTGATTTTACAGGCGGGAAAGCTTTTAAGTTTTCTGCCGTAGAACGCTCCATACCTTTTTCTTTTTGATAATTAAAAATCATTACTACCTAAAGTTGATTCCCTTTGAGAATTAACTCAAAGCAAGGATTCCAATAGCGAAATTTATATCTAGAAATAAAACCCTTTCAAAACAAATACCATCGGGAATTGACATCTTTAACATGAATCTCTTCGAAGCAGAGAATTCAGTTGGTAGTTAACATTTGTAATTCAAATTCCCTAAAGGAATTAACATTTGTAACACACATTGCGTTAGTGCGACCCCAATCCCATAAGAATTGAACCTGGGACTAAAATACAAACCACAAAAACTTTTGGTGTGATAACGAATAATCATGATGAGGATTATCCTGGAATGAAGGATGGCTGGCTAAACTAAAAAAACATCCCGAAATACTAGTACCGAAGGCCGGACTCAATATTGATAATTTTTCAATTCCCGCAATATGTCTGTAATATCAATAAAGAGAATGACTTACTAAGCTTCCTTAATAAAATACTTTCCTATAAATTCCCGACTTTTCCCAACAACTCAGAAAAAATTTGACACGTATTTGTCACTTTTTCTATTCGCAAAAGTACCAAAGTGAGGTCATTTAAACAAGTTCATTTTTTCTTCACATGCTCCAAAAAATCATCAAGGTCCGTTCTTCTGAACTTACCGCCTTTTAATGATCTTAATTTACCCTGTGATGCGTAATTCTGCAATGTTTTTTTAGATCTCCTTGTATAAACAGCGGCTTCATCAGCAGTTAATATATCTTTTCCCGTTGTCTCAGATTTTTTTGATGTTAATATTGTCTCCTGGCTACTTGATAAGGCTCTTGTTACAAAATAATGTCTCCAGATTAAATCTTCTGGTTCGGCCTTTAATTTTGAATATACTCCCTCATTATCCTTTTCGATTGCTGCTTTAATAGAAATAGAATTCCTTTTTGTAGAATTATAAAAACTATATATCAAAGTATCCTTCGGTCCTATATAAATATCAACATCAATATCTTCAGGATTTACAATTAGTTGTTTTAGTTTATATCCTGATCGAAGCTCCAAATAATAAATACCATTAGGTCCAATATTTTGAATTAACTTTCCAAGACCTTTCTTGTTAAACAGGGGAGTATCAGAAATCTCAGGTTTGTATTTACTTATCTGAGATTTTTCTGTCGGAACTAATTCCTGCAGCATACCCGCTGCAAATGGAAATTCTATCTCTGTGTTCAAATCATAAGTATGGGATTCATAACCCCATTCATAGTCGCGCTGGAAGATTATTTTATTGAGTTTGTAAGACATAATGCCGAAATATAAAGATATAATTTGTTCAATAGAAACTAAGAATGTCAAGATATCAAAGAGTGCTTATTATGATATTATTAAAGAGACTGTAATATGATATAATTCGGTCCTCTTTATACTATTCGCATAATCTTATTAATTTGATAATCAAAAAATAATTTGCAGGTATAGAATATGGTATATCAAAATGATGAATTTGAATTTAAATTCGAGCTACCCGTTTATCGGTTGAATCCTACAAATCATTCATATAATTCTGACCTAGCTAAAATGATAAGAAAAGGACATCCTTTTGAAGAAACATTTTATATTATCGGAAAAGGGATTGATAATAAAGAAATCGTGAAAATAATCAATAAAAAGGGAAATGTTATATATTGGTTAATGGAATATGAAATTCTTGGTGGCTCAAATACAAATGGGAATAAATGTCATGTTAAGACAACACCCGTGAAACAAGTCGAGATTGAAAAAGAACATCCCGATAAAAAGGGGTATGTAATATTAAAGGGTAACTATAAAAAACTCTAGTTACTCACCTGTTTTTATTTTTATAGAGTACTAGAACTGAAAGGATTGAAGAATCGCACGCCCAGAGCTCCATATAAATGTTTTAAACTACTTTTATACCGATACCCTATAAGATATACCCCTTAAAATAAGTTTCATGACCACGGGTCTCTGTTGAAGTCAAATGACAAATCTTAAGTATAAGGAATTATTTCAGAACTCTTAAAAAGCAAACTGTTAGAGCGAGTCAGTTAATATATTGAAAATGAACTGAATTCTCAGGTCGCTAACAGCCACTATCTTAAAGTAAATAATTCTGTAAGTTTTCATAAGTAATTATATTATAAGCACTTAAATTTAAGAAAAGGAGGGTCACTATCATATATAATATATTTATTATTATTATAATATTATATATATACCTTACACTATATATGTATCATATATTCTTACATTATATATAGGGATTTGGCCCTTGATTGGGAGGTGATTTTTTACTCTACTACCCTACCTAATTCCTTTAAATACAAACAATTATCGAGATTTTCTGCCTAAATTAGAGGTGATAGGACATCGAATTTAGCTCAAAAACGCATCATTTTACTAGCTGCCCTTGTTAGAATATTTCGCAACTAATTTTTTTATACAGTGCCCCGAGCCTGATCACAAACCAGTTATCCTTTAAATTTGATCTGTGGACACAATTATATTTCCATTTTATTACATTTTGTGTTAATGTTCATTCTGGGTATGACATTAGAAAAAATTGAATGGCAGTTCTGGAAAAATTATGTACAATATTGAACCAAGCCCAAATCGAATAGAACACTCACTAATTACAAAGGCCGTCAGACGGGGCAATGTAGAGCTAGTTGAAAAAGTATTTAAGTATTTACTGACAATTAAAGGTCAGGACAAATGGCTTAGAAATCGGCTGGCTGTCATCGGATATGAGGAGTGCTGGCCGTATGCTAATACATTAAAATTCACCGGCACTGATTATCAGGTGCTCGAGCAGTATAAAGCAATTGCCTGCAGAGTAAAAAATAAAGATTGTGATGGGCTTGCTTATTTGGCCAAAAGATTGAATCAAGGGAATGAAAATGCGGTCATAGGAACTGAGGAACAACAATTAGCCATTCGCAGGATTGCTGAAGCGATAAAAGATGATACTCTATTCTGGTCCTGGATAGAAAAACAACCAGTATATGAAAGTCATAGACAAAGAATTGAGGCTGCAAAAAGTGCAAGGAAAAAAAACCTGATGCAGAAGGATAAATCAATAATGTTTGCAGCGGCTTATTTCTCGGTGACGAATCCGATTCCTGATGTAGAAATTATAGAACCAAATAATGATCCAAATTTTGAATATTGGGTTGCAATTGACAAGCATACTACTGAAGGAGAAGAAATTATTGGAAGAGCTTCTGAAAAAATCAAATTACCTATACACGATGGTTATCTTCTTGCATTCTTTTTTGCTGGTGCCCTGTGCAATAAAAATCAACAGGCACCATTTTTCGAGCTATTTAAACAATATAGATTTGGGTTAATGGGTTTTACAAGCGAACAGGCTAAAGATAAATGGGAAGAGTTAAAACCTCTGATAATTCAAATGTCCAAGGCTGAGGTTGACTTGATGCTAAATAGAATAAATAATGTAAAAGATGAATCGGATCAGCTGGAACTAAATTTCTAATTTAACGCTCCTCCAACCCTTAATATTTAATACGTAAGCCTACCCGGGATTTCTCCTAGATGATTACTAAATTTGATCAAAATTTTTATGATCGAAAAATTTCGATTAAAATTTTTCACTTCCATTGTGAATTTATAGGAAATATATTCGTAGGCACTTGACCGATGAAGCGAAATTGTCTACATTCTAATTAGTACCGTTCTTTTGAAACCACGTTAATTGAAAATTTAAAACCTGTCCGACAACTTACCTTAAAAACTGGCTACTTGCATATTTACTATTCCGGGATGTGTCCCGGTTGTTAATCATAAAATAAAAATGAAATTAAAAATCAAAAATTCCGAATTGCCGGTTTTAGGTTATTCTGATTTATCCAAGTCTAAATTCTACGAAGAATTAGAAAAAAATTTGAAAGATGGTAATCCCATAATCTACAATACCATACCGGAGCTTCTTGATGAAAAGCTTTGTGCATACATTATTTATAAGGATTTTAATAAAGGCTCGATTTCAACGGTATACAGCGGGAGAGTAGAATGCATAGGTATTTACCCTGATTATAAAAGCCCATTAGCCTGCGTCTTTCTTCCGATAAAAAAGATAGATATAGAGAATGTTATCTACTGCAAGTGCTGTGCGGAAGACCGGATGCTGTAATATTGAAAACTAAGAGACTTTAAGACTTGACAAGGCTGCTTTGTCAGACTATATTATAGATATACGACTGACAACCGAAAAAACTTAAAAACCCACCACAAGAAAATTAAAAACCGGAAAACTTAAACTTATTAGGAGTGCTCTTTCGATGAGAGGGCATTCCACCAATTCAAAGACAACATCAGAGGAAATGAAAATGTATTACAAGACAAAAGACTTCTATCTTACAGCAGTACTCATAATGTACGGCTACAAGATAATCAAGCATATAAATGAGAATAATAAGTCTGTATTCTTCTTCGAGGAAGATGAAGGGCTACGTGAATTAGTGCAGGATTACTTTTACGACAAGCTAAAAGTCAGTCCCCATCAGTTTCAAAGTAGTGTAAAAACTGTGAAAGCTCTAATTTACAATTAACCTCCAAACCATTTTAGATAATTTTGTAAAAACAGTTTCTTATCTACCTTCAAGGCTCACTGATGGCAAAAAATTAAAAAAGAATGTTGAAGAGGTATACTTCCTGACATTGGATTTTGATAAGGGTGAGCCATCGATGAAAGATTATATCAAGGCCAGTAGTTCGGTAAAATTCAGCTGGTTTCTACATACCACGGTTAACCATCAGAGAACTGTCACCGATGAGGGAATCAAGATCGAAGCAAGAGATAAATACAGAGTCATTATTCCTCTTTCAAGACCTATTTCATATGATGAACTTCAGGATATAAAGAAAATATTGATCGAACGATATCCATCTATTGATAAGACTTGTTTTGATGGTAATCGTTACTTCAAGATGAACCCCGGTGCAATTACAGATTTACATAATTATACTGATCCTGAAGGTAATGTCGTATTTCTTGATCCAGATGAGATTGTCCCAGAGAAGAGAAAACCTGGAAGACCTAAAAAGGAAGAAGAAACATTCTCTCTGAATGATGAAGTTATTCTTGAAGATGGTACTACAAAAGAAATAATTAGAAATATTACCGGTAAAACTAAAATATTCTGTCCGTTCTGCGACCCTGCTACACGTACTCATCCAGATAAACATAATGCCTTCATAGATATCAATGATCTGGGTCAGTATTATATATACTGCTCATCCGAGGATAAGACTTACTGGCAGGATAAAAAAGAAATTGATGCAGCTAAGACAAAATTATTCTGGAATGAGTCCGTTGGCAGTCCGTCTATGATAGGGTATGAAAGCTATAATGGCGATGGTCCGCTTTATATATTCAAGAACAACGGGGATTTTGAAAATTACTGCGTCCAGAATAACATTGATCCGAATATTCGTTCATATCTGCCTCGCAGGGAAATAATTTTTAATCCTGGCTTGCACGGTGGCTTGAATGATAGTTATTATAATCTGTTTGAAGAAACTGAATTTATGAAAAAGGACTATTCTACCTTATCACCCCTTGCCCTGAATCAAGCCGTAGCTGAATTAAAAAGCAGATGCAATGTCATATATGAAGTTATGAATAACATCTTTGGGGAAGCAGAATACCTTGAAAGATTTCTGAACTGGATAGCATACATATTAAAGGAAAGAACGAAAGCAGGTACAGCCTGGCTTATTACTTCCAAGGTTCAGGGTATAGGGAAAGACCTGATGTTCGTAAGAATGCTAATGCCGCTCTTCGGGCAGAAGCAATCCCAGCTTATGAATGGAAGCAGAATCGCGAAGAACTTTAATAAAATTGATATGAACTGTTTCCTGAGAGGATACAATGAGGTATTCAGCGCCGGCAATGCAAAGGAAAACCTGCACAGGAAAGAAATGTTGAAGGACCAGATCACAGCAATATACCAGAGTATTGAAATAAAAGGTGTTGATACATTCCAGACACATAACTTTATGAACTTCATATTATTCTCCAACAGTGAACACCCCATATTTATCGATGAGGAGGACAGAAGATTTAACGTGATCAGAAATGATAATGCAAAGAAGGTAAGTGATTTATCAATTTATCGGGGCGAGAAATATCTCGAACCTGATATTGCTGCCGAGCTTCCTGATTTTGCGGATATCATATTCAGGCTCGAGTATGACAGGGAACTTGCAGATACCCCTGTTGATTCAGAGGCAAAGAACCGCTTGAAGGCATTATCAAAAGATGAGTACGAGGAATTTGCCGAAAGACTGAAGGCTAAAGATGCAGCCTGGTTTCTACTGGAAGAGGTCTTCCCGATTACAGATTTTGAAAAAGAAGTTGGTAAGTCAGATATAGCTGCTATGGTTGAGGATATGATTGATAAGGATGGAGCAATTCCTGCAAGGTATATGAGCAGGATCTGTAAGTATCATTTCCAGTATCATAATTATAAATCGATATTGAATAGACTTGAATTAAAAGGAGTAAAAAGTAATACGAAAAGAATTCCAGGCGACGGGACAATGAAAGTATATGAATGTATCTAGATACATTTTCAACAGCGCAATCAACCCTGGTTGCGCTGGAATTTTGTTACCTATGTTACCTGTTTGTTACCTCTGAATTGTTTGAATTCAGGCTGATTTCTAAGAAAATAGGGGTATGTTACCTTGTTACCTATATTTTATATAATCAGAAAATAAAATAAATAATTAAATATTTTTATAAAGAAGGGCAAAGAAAAAAATAATTATTTATTTTCTCCAGTAACTGTAGAATTCAGGTAACAAGGTAACACAGGTAACAATTGCGAATTTAAACTAAAATCAAAGCATTTTGTTACTTTTATGTTACTTATGTTACCTGAACCAGGGGTGATGGTTACTCTACCTAACTACCCTACCCCCTTTTGATGATTATTAGGTCTTATACAAATAACCAGCAGGGTAAAATCTAAAACGTAGTAGGGACGTTTTTCTAAACTCAGAAAAAGAGGACTTAAAAATGGGAGATAAAAAGAAAAGGGATACCAGTTACAGTACAACTCAAAAACTTATAAAAACAATCGGACTTGCAGAAGTAGAAAAAGCCTGGCAGAAGCGTGGAATGAATGCCTGGGAAGAGCTAAGTATAAGAATGAATGAATATGTCAGCCCCTACGTCCTGCGCTATATGTCGAATAAATACGGTTGGAAACGGCCCGTAAACAAGAAAAGTGCAATATATAAAGGTGTATTAGCTGGAACGGTCCCAGCAGCTTATTACAAGCACCTGATATTTCCGATGGAGGAAAATAAAAATGAACATATTATATCCGAATAATCTCGATAAGGAATTTTACGATGTAACTATATACGAGAATCCAAACATCGTTCTTGATGGTTTTTACTATGGACCATTTAATAAAAAATACAAGAAGAGCAGGAAAGAATTAAACAACAGCTTAAAATTAATTTACATTTGCGATTACTGGCTCGATGGTTACTATTGGCACGATGCAAGATCTTACTATCACGTTCCAGATGTAAGAGTACTCGATCTGATTGAAAAGTACTATAACGTATCAATTCCAATGGGCTGCCTGGCTATTGCAGTCAAACATAGAAAAGAAATACACGATATGGCCCCTGATGGTGATGGATTCGACCTGATATTTAATAAAAAAGCATACCTTAATTATTTAGAATTAAATGATAATGAAACGGGGAGATAAAAAATGAACCAAATAAAAAAGAATTATTCAATGGATGACATCCTGAGGGATACAAAGCATAATTCCAAGGCACAGCAGGTATTTCTCAAGCTGCTTGCGAAACAGAAGAAGCCAAGGAATCCATTTGATGAATTAAGAGGTGAAACTTATCCTTCATTACGAGAAGGAAAGTCTGGCGCTGAAGATATATAAAAAGGGAGCTTTTGCTCCCTTGAAATTACTTCAACAGTAACATCTTCTTCGAACTTACATAATCGTTTACCTGCAGCTTGTATATGTAGATTCCGCTTGCTAGGTGTGAAGCATCAAAATTTATGTTGTATCTCCCTTGTATTTTATTCTCATTAACCAAAGTAGCAACTTCTTTGCCAAGTATATCGAAAACTTTTAAGGAAACAAAACCATCCTGCTTCAATGAATACTTTATACTGGTATTCGGATTAAATGGATTTGGGAAATTATTATATAATTTATTCTCAAGTGGAATTATCAGATCGCTAAAGGATTTTTGAAAATTTTCTGATGTAGTATCAGTCTCATATCTTCCGACTGTTTTCAGAATATATTCTGTTTTAGGAAATAAATGTGTCCCTTTTCTGAATACAAAATCTAATTGCTGACCAGGGAAGATTTCTGCATATTGTTGATCTGGATCACCGACTAAAAGTTCCAGAACATTTCCTTGCTCATTATGTACTGCGCTGATCATCTCAAGAGTTTCTATGTCCGCAGTGTTAAGGTCTTTGATTAGATTTAGATAATTCATTGTTCCTCCTTGGTGAAATTCAACCAGAAGAGTTCCTTCTTCTAAGTTGCCAAGGTTATGAGAGGCAATGCTCACATTTGGTCTTAAGAAAATATCACCCAAATCTTGATCTCCTCCTCCTTCAGGAATAAATATTATATCCGCAGTAATGTCTTTTGCTAGAATAAATCCTTCAAGGATAATAAAGATATTCTTATTTATATCTATATCATTGCTGGTTAAATCTATCTTTAATACATCTCCAGGAATTACATCAAGTGTATTTTCATCCGATGCATTTAAAGTATTCGAAACATCAATTGAATCATTAAGTAAAATAGTAATTGGATTTGTGGGTTCTAAATAATTAATAACCTCACCGTTATCAGTAACAGCCACAAATTCATCCTGATTCACATCTACCTCTATCATTTCAACCTTGTCAAGCCATGTATGTTCAGTTTCTGGTTCGCGTATTATGAAATTGATCTCGCCATTTCTGGGAGCAATTTCAGATTGAATTAAATAGTAATCCACAACATCCTCTGTAGGCTTAGCAGTAGAAGTAATGAGCAAAGTATTTTCGTCCTCCAATCCAGCGTCACTTGTTGAATCCGATTCAAAAGCTAAAGTGGGACAGTGATAGTCCGATGCACTCCTGTTTAAACCATCCCAAACAGTTAATCTAAGATAATAATGAAAACGAAGATTATTAATACTTACTGTTGAATTGTTACCTCTATAATAATAATTACCACAATCTGGAGCATCTCCACAGCAAGGATACATTTGCTCCCACTGGTATGTGACTCCGCCCTGTGCACCTGTTACGGTTGATGTAAAATTACTTGTAGTATTATTTTGTGCGCTTGTAGGTCCATTAATCGTAACGTGAAGAGATGGTATAGTGATGCCATAAAAATTTAAACCTTCCCTTAATCGGTATAAAACTTCTGCATGATTTAGTTCTTCTCCATGATTTGTATGATTAGCATAAAATTGCCGGTTATAGTTTGGATAAATTTGGCTTGACTTCTGAACCACACCATCGGATTCTCCGTTTGTGTTGCCTGTAATCAATAAGTTCCATGTTTTGGGAAATTCTAAGAATATAGATAAGGTACCCAATGATTCTTCCAAATAAGAAAGATTCTGCGGCGTTGGGTTTTCTGCATAATTTATAAAATCACTAATTAAAACCATATATTTCCAAGCTTTTACATCGTCCACCGTATTCAACATCTGGTTTTCGCTTATCCCAAATAAGGAAGCAGCGGCTCTATATACTTGTGGATAATCTTCGGTGGCTGCAATGCCAACTTTTATAACATTATTTTCATAATTTGTATTTGGGTGATTTATGTAAAGGTCAGCGTTTGAACCCATTTTTAAGTCATTGAATGCCGGACCACCTAAATTAAAAACTAATTGGTTAAATTTATCCGCAGCAATTAAAACCCCAGCATAATTCGCTGCTTGTGCAAAAGCATAATGGATTCCTATTCCCTCGATCGTTTCTTCTAACCAACCGCCAGGATGCAATGCAGCTTCACAAGTTATAATTAATCTATGTACTACTTCAGCTGAATTGTTAGCAAGCATCGCGCCGATATGCGGTGAACCAATAGTAAAATGATATTGCACTCTACCTGGTTGCCCTTGTTCAAATTGACGTTTTAAGTGATACCTTGTATTCATTCCGCCCATACTATATGAAATAGCAACTGAATTAGTTACGCTATTATTTATAAGGTAATCTCTTAAATTTAGACTTTGCTGGCTTGCACTATAAGTTCCATAAGTACCACCTATCGTTGGCTGTAAAATTCTATTGAAATTGTACTCGTTCTGAAGAACACTTTTAACTCCCGTGCCATTCCAAACTGCACCAGTATTAAGCCAGCCATGTACTAGAACACCATCTTGCCCGTATAAAAGTGCAGAGAATAAAATTAAAATTATAAATATTTTGGTTTTCATTTTAAACTCCATTTTTATTCTAACTTAATTTGGTTAAAGACAAAAACAGTTTATTCTATCTATTGGTCGAATAATTCAGCTCCTGGATATGGGAACTTATAAAAAAATTCACCGCATCTTTTGTAGGGTTGCTAAAGCTTTTCATTAACTTAGCGCAGCTGACTCCCAACATCCTTCCTAATATAATTTTGCCGATGACTTTAAGAGAAGAGTATAATGTATTTTCAGTACCCGAAAAATTCAAATTGTCATTTAAGAACTTGCTTCTGTTATAATTATAATTATAACCATGATATGATGCATAACTAAACGTTAATTTTAACTTTAATCCCGCAGCATTTGGCCCAATTATATTGTGTTGAGCATGTATTAAAGAAACACAAACACAATAAAATAAACAAAGTAAACTTTTCATAAATCAATTACTCTTCATTATTTGAATTGATAAGCTAATAATATTCCCTTTTGATCCGACTCTTTATAAGCCGTTGTATATATTTTACCGTCAGAATCCCAAAAAGCATTCATAAATCCATATTCAGTATTTGCACCACTCATCTTAAAGAATTCTTTGCCGTTGTATTTATCGAGGATAAGCAAAGCACCACTGGCTTTGAACATAACATAGTTTTGATAAAATGATGGTTCAGAACTTATCGATCCACCACCCTGGTAAGACCATATTAATGAACCTGTATAAATGTTCAAAGCATAACAGGTTCTATTAAGTGTTCCAAAGTAAACATAATATTCAGAGACTTTTGGAGTCACTTCCATCGGGGCATCAGCTTCAAATGACCACAATAATTCTCCCGTGGATTTTTCAAAACAATAGAAAATCCAGTTATCCCCAGGTACAAAAATGCGATCATTCCAAATGGAAACACCTCCCAAAGAACCACCGAACTGAGATTTTTCTTCTAGATAAGGAATAGTGATTTTGTAATTTATTGTACCACCATGTTTGTTTATAGAATATAAATAGCCATCCTGAAAAATAGATCCTGTTACGAAATAGAGGAAATCGCCATCTACAACGGGATTTACCGAATTTTTGCCAAATATTTGGGTTGTCCAAACTGTATTTCCTGTGGTTTTATCGAGAGCACTGACTTCATTCTCATCAGTTACATAAACGTAGTTTTCGTCTACTGCAGGTATAGGTATCCACGTAAAATTTGTTTTACTCCATAAAACGGAAAGATCATTCTCATTAAGTGCATAAAGAGAATAAACGCAATTATTATAATAAATAACATTATCTTGTACCACAGGAATACCGTGTGTACAGCCTCCGATTGAAGCTGTTTGTACGGATTTACCATCTTTGCTTACTTTATACAACTGTCCTGCTAAGTTTAATTGTGTTTTAAATATTAATGAATTGTTTGAGACAGAAATCCCTGAGTTAGAAACTTCGCTCAGAGGTACTTCCCAAAGTTTTATAATGTGTTCATTAATAGAACTAACCGGATCGGAACATTCTGAGAGTAATAACGCAAGCAATGTAAAGATTGTGTATATCTTTTTCCGCATTCTAATCTAATGTCCCGGTAATTTGTGTTTGGAAGTTTCTTATCGTTTGAACTGTATAATCCCAGTTAAGCCCCGAAATATCAGTGTTTTTCATTTTAGTAATCAATTCATTCATTAGGGTTTTATCTTCAAGTATCGATTTGAGTTCTTGTAATTTTTCTATTGCGGTTATTTTTTCCTCATTAATTTTCAAGTTGTCTGTATTTTTAAAGACAACAACCGAGTTGTTAATCTTTTGGATAAATGAATCTATAAAACGGGGTGTGATTTCTACTATTTCCCCGTCGTCCAAAATAATTTTAAAATATCCCTCCTTTTGTTGCGTAACAGGGTTTTCTATTGTACCTGCCTCGAAAGTAAAACTACCAGTAGCATTATTCCAACTCGGAATTGTATAACTTGCAATATGTGTTTGACCAGAAGTTAATTGTAGACTTCCTGTTAATATGAATAAAAAAATGAATAAGAAACATTTATACGATATATTAGTTCTCATAATTATTCCCTTTCCTTTTATTAATGTTGATAAGATTTTATTTACAAAGAACATCTCTAGGTATTTCTAAAGCCGTGTTTTTAATTATACTCAAATAATCACATCTAATTTTTATATATTTAATTGTTTTGATTTTATCTTTATTGCTGTGACTGTAGGACAGTCCGTAAATCTGTCCAAATCAAATACTGTACTTTTTGTAATCGAACCATAAATAACTATCTAAAGTTAATTTATTAAAAATATTTCAGTTTATCTGTAGAGGAAACCATTAATTATTTGAGCTATCCGCGGGATTAACTTCCCTCTTAATTAAAGCATTAATTTCATCTTTATGGTTAACTGTAAAAATTAACAATTCATTTGAATTCTTTAACTTTAGCTTATTTATAATATTAAATTTGTGTGCTTCAACGGTATGGTGTGAAATAAATAACAGTTGCTATCTCAGCGTTTTTCTTCCCTTCTGCAATTTCCAATAAAATCTGTATTTCTCTTGTTGAGAGATTAAGATTCGTTCCATTTTTTTACTCCTGATTATGTATAATAAAAAATTAATCAATCAGAATTTTGTAGCCTAAACCTTCGGGTTATATACTCAAATTCATTTTAGTCTAAGTAATTGATGTGTTGGATATAATAATCCCGAAGATTACTGTATAATTAAGTGGGTTTCAGAAATTGCTGCACTCAACCCATTTATTTTTTAGTACTCCCTCGTGAGCGCGTCTTTAATTTCTAAAAAATGGATACTAATGTCAAATAAAATTTTGATTAAAGTAAAATTTTGTATTAGTTCAAGATCAAATCAAAGGAAAAAGTATCTAAGACTCACTACCCCGGTATCTGATACCTAACATCCGGTACAAAATAAAAACCCGGCAACGAGGGTGCTGCCGAGCTCAACTCTTTCAATCATCACGAGGCAGGGGTAAACCTCTGTGAACGAGTTCTGTTAAGTTTCTAATAATTTACGAATTTTCAGAGCAGTGTTTCTCTTCCATTCTGAGTGAATATCATACCATTCAGGTGAATATCGACCCAACTTACCAGCCTGCCTAGGATGAACAAGGGCGATCAGCTTAATTGGATAGCCATCAATAACGATATTCCGAATGCAACCATACTCTTTTTTAAGATTAAGAGGTTTTATATCTGGGTTATATTTTATAACAAAGTTAATCAGCGGCTCATTTCCCAGTGTGATTAAGTACTGTGCTTTGGATTTATTAATTTCATTTATAATTTCAATCCGTCTTTTATCATCAATTATTCTGTTCTCTTTATCAGCCAACTTCGTAGAATGTTTTTTAAGTTTGAATTTCTCAAACAACACTTCGTTCCTTCCCAATGCTTTCTCCTGCCCAGGGTTTAACATACTATAAGGAACAAGATCACATAACCAGCATTCATCTCTGGATAGTCCTAGTGGCACTAAATATTAGAAATGATAAAAGTTTTGCACACGATAACCAGATTCTTAACTATGACGAAAGTATGCTGATATTCAAAAATATATCTAGCATTATTTGATTTCTTGAGTCAATCGAGAAGGAAAACGTTTTGGAAAAAGAAAAAGATGATAACCAATATGAAGATGATTTACCATTTTAAAATACGCTCTAGGGCTAATAAAGCAGACACTTATGCATCCCCAGTTTGTTCTGGACTGCGGGTTAGCGGCAACCCCGTCACATGGCAAAATAATATTATAGGCATATAATGGAAACAAATAGTTATTCTGAATTAAAAGGTCAGTTATTGATTTTAGAACAAATAAAGAATCCATCACAATGGGTTTCAGAAGCTGTTCAAAAACTTCGGAATGAATTAAAGAATATTGAAAGTCAGAATAGATATTTATCTCAAATAGAATCTGCTAAAAATGAAATTGAGTTCATTAAATCAAAGTACGGCGATTTAGAAATTATTTACTCTGTAAATGAGAAGAAAATACTCGGCCAACCAAATATTCGTATTCCACAAATTGATACTGGCGTGCGTGTTGTTACTCATCTTAGCGCGTTAAATAAGGATTATACTTTTAAGAAACCACGCTCATTCGTTTTCAATAATAACGAATATACTTCTTTCACAAATAGTTTTTGTCAGAAAATCTACATTAAAGATTGGAAGGATGTTTTAGAAGGTGTTTGCAATAAAATGCAAGAGTTACACCCAAATGAAATTAATCGTGTCCTCAATATGCGCGGCAGAACGAGATTATACTTTGCTCAATCAAAAAGTCAATTGTCATCACTTGAAGCAAAAAACGCACCACGCAGAATAAAAAATACGAACATTTATATGGAGACAAACTATCAAGCAAATTTACACGTTGAAAGAAGTTATCAAGTGATTGAATTATTTGGACACAAAAGAAGTGAATTAAATTTTATCACCTTTCAGAACTAGTAATGTCAACCAACAAGCCAATCAACCCGACAGCATTGCATCCACCAGTCTGTTCCGGGGTGCGGTTGTTGGCGACATTAGTGCCGCTAAACGTAACCCAATAGAGAGCTCAGATAGACGACTGGTAAAACAGACGCATAAAAAAAGTAACGAACAAAGAAAGATAGAACAAAAGGAACAGATAAGAAAAGTTGTTCAACATAAATAATAATCAAAATAAGTGTTGTCTGTGAGACCGAAGTCAGAAAATTAAGATGATAAATCCCACGGGTGAACTGTTTTAACTTGACTTTCTTTTGTATAGACAACGCCGTTAGGCAGTTACATTAACAAAGGAGTAAAAATGAAAACTTGTGTTAATCATCCCAATAGAAGAACATTTTCAATATGCCATAGTTGCGGAAAAGATTATTGCGAACAATGCTTAAATGAAGGTAAGGAATACTATTACTGTGAATCAGAGATATGTCAAGTTGAGTTAAAAAAAGAACTTGAATTGCACGAAACTGGGACAATTAAAAAGACAAAGAAATGGAAATATTTTCAAGGAAAAATAGGAAGGGGAAATTTTCTGTTGCGGATGTTTATCTATGTTTTCATCCTTGTTGTTGCCAGTATAATAATGAAAGGTTCATTTGCATTTTTGGGACTACTTTTAGTCTTTATAGCACTAGCACTATATTTCAATGCTATAGGATTAAGGCTTAATGATTTAAATAAATCCTGGACATATTTTCTATTAATTTTCGTCCCCTTTGCAAATCTTTACTTGCTCTATCTTTTATTTTTAAAAGAAGGCGAAAAAATATAGAGCTAAATTATTATTTAGCGGAACTTGTCAATAGAAATGAGACAAATATTCTTATTTACTGCACTTTCAAACCTCCTATTGGATACTATAAATTTTTACGGTGGATTGTTTGTGCCACAGCAATTTATTCCCTCTATTTTTTATATAACATAAAAGAAAATATTATTTGGGGGGTGTGGCTATTCGGATTAGTTGCACTTTTATTCAATCCTATTATTCCATTTTATTTAGGTAGGTCTTGTTGGCAAGTTGCTGATGTAATTGTAGGAGTGATTTTTATCGTTTCAATATTATCTTTAAAAGAAGAAACAAGTTATTAAATGATTTTTACAGATTGTATGTGAGAGGCTATTTTGAATAAAAAAACTGCCTTTCCCGCCAATCAAGCGGGCGCCGTATTCGCATTTGGCATTCTGTTCCAGGCTTCGGGTGTGCAGTAACGGTGTTTAGAGTTAAATACAGGAATAGGTAATCCTAAATTATGGATGAGATACTTTCGGAATTTCTTACCTTAAATTCAAGGCTTGATGATATATTAAAAGTACCTTTAGAAAATAAAGTTGATTTGCAAATCGATAATTTTAAAGGAATCGTTTGGGAACTTTTAAATTATTCAAATGAAACAAGTAAGTCGTTAAGGCTCTTATTAAAAGAAAATCTTGTCAAACCAGCCTATGCAATTATGAGGATAAGATTAGAGCAAAGCATAATTAGTTCTTACTTAATTCACAGTGATGAAAAAGATGGATTCACACTATATTTCCTTCAATCTGGGATTGGTTTGTTAAAAATATATAATTCCACAGCTTCAGTCCCACAAAACAAAAACTTATTTGATACTTTATTAAGAAGTGTTGGTGTTAATGAAGAATTTTATAAAAGTTTAGCAGACTTAGCTCAAAAGGAAAAAAATAAGGACAAAGAAAAGGTAAGCGATAAATATGACAGAGAATGGACGGAATTGGATTTAAGAAGCATGGCGCACAAAAGAGATGAGCTAAATAAAGATGCTTCTATTTGTTCAAATTTATCTTTGGAATCTATTTATTCAACTATTTATAAAGGTGCCAGTTCATTAATTCATAGCGATATTTTAGTTATGGCATCCAGTTTTAACAAAAGTATGGATGAATTCAATTGTAAAAATATCTCAATGAATAATATAACATTTGATTTATTACAAGGTTATGAACTCACTAAATATTTAGGATATGATTATAGTACTGATTTTGAAAATATGTATAATGAAAATGGTAATATTATAAAAAAGTATCTAGGGTTTTCATAAATACGCACTATACAGCAGTAAACCAAAGCAGCTCTTTCGCATCCAGCCAAAAGAAATGTAGCTCATTAATTATGGAACAAAAAATATATTATATACCAATAACTCAATGTTATTTAGAAATGGCAAGGAGTTTAATCTATGCAAATGTTCGACATAATAATGAAGTAAAGGAAGAAAAAATTGATAGAGATTCTTCTTTTACTTTTTCTTTTGCCACGCTAACGACAATTTATAGTTATCTGGCTGTTGAATCGTTTACAAACTATCACCTATATGAATTATGGAAAGATTCCAGATATAATCATCAACAAATCGAAGAGCTTAACAAGTTACATCCTGAGTTGAATGCAAGAGCCTTATATGATGACTTTTACCAAGAGTATGGAAAGGAAGAAAATTTCGTCAATCTAAAAAATACTCAAGTTGGAAAGATGAAAGAAAAAATAAAAGTGTTATGTAAAGAGTTCAAATTTCCACAGATTTATGAAAAAGAACCTAAACTTTGGCAGGAATTTCTTGAATTACTTGAAAAAACGAGGGACTTCTTAGTCCATCCAAATCCTGAAGAAGATATTATTCAAAAATACTGCAAGCAACTAGTTAATACTGAAAAACCTTTTATTACTTTTCCTGAAGTAGCAGCCGGCATAATTAAACATTTTTATAAATCTGGTAAAGTTAATCCGCCAAGTTTTTTATATAAGAATGAATTATTTTTTATTTCAGAAATTGTCAAAATGTAAAATTGCAGCATCAGTAATAATACACAAGCATGTCTAAATAAATCTCAAGGATTTAGGTTCTATACCCTACCCCGGGGTTGACTTACCAGATCAACTGCCCAAGGTTTTTCGGATTTTATATGCAAAATCTGAATTCCAAAAATTTTTTGTTTCTAAAATATTCAAGCTAAAGAGGGCTATTCACCCTCCTCTAGATCCGAATCAGTATAAATCGAAATATTCCTGAACTTTCCGAATGTATTTTTAATCCGAAACATTCCTTCCTCATTCGGCTTGCCTAGTTTAACTGCAATTCTGCTTCCTGATTCCAAAGTAATTTCCGCATAATACATATCGATATTCGAATTCGTATTATCTATCTGGATTATTACCTCATCTCCTGTCTCTTTCCATTGAACATCATATCCCGAACGGCATCCAAATACAAAAAGCATAAACAATACTATTGAAATTATTTTTTTCATAGCTTTCCTTTTTAATAGGTTGAAAAATAAAGCCAGAGTATTTCATCTGGCTTCAGATAAGTCTTTTTTCTACAAAAGATGTGTACTGATCTCCTGCGAAGACTATGTGATCAAATACCGGTATTTCAAGAATCTTCCCGCATTCAACCAGCTTCTTGGTAATAGTGATATCCTCGGTAGACGGTTCTGGATTGAAACTTGGATGGTTATGTGCTACGATGATACTTGCAGCATTAGACACAATTGCTCCTTTGAACACAGCTCTTGGATCCACTACAGAAGTATTTAGTGTCCCCTGGGTGACTTTCTCAAAGCCTATGATCCGATTTGAGCTGCTTAACCAGGCTACAAGAAATATCTCGCAGGGCTGCTCAAAAAATACAGGTCGGAAAAGCTCAAAGAATTGACCAGGTGAGGTGATTTTCTTCTTTGGCAACTGATCTAACTCGGGATATTTTATTGATGTATCCCGAAATTTCCATTCGAGAGTCCGAAAGCGGACTGCTTTATTCATAGTCAGCCCCCAAGAGCTCCTGAATTCTTTCCTCATCAAACTGCGTCTCTGGCCAGTTGAATTCTGTAATTGAATCCTCACCGATTTTTCTGTTGTCCAGGTCAACGATAATTATTCTCTGATTTGCATTATCTGAATAAACTTCTGCTACGATTCCTTTATCGATAACAATAACTACTATATCATTCATTTGTCTTCTCTCCCTTATAATCTTCTATTGCACTTCTGAGAGAATCCCAGGAAATCCCTAATTCTGAATCAATATTATTATCCAGATTATCGAGAAAATTGTTTATGTCTTCCTGGGATAATCCAGCTTCCAGTTCCTGCGCCGCTTCTTTGATGTCATCTGATGACCATATGTGAACAGCGAGATGCTCATCGGGCTTATACCATTCCTTAACATTATGAATTAAGTCATTTACCTGCATATCTGCCTCATAGCTTGAAGATTTTACTGGCTCTCATCTGGTAGGACGCTCTCATTCTCTTATCGATAAGATGGGAGATGTAATAGGTGAGAATATTGTACAAGAGCCATTGATTTTCAGGCTTAGGCTGTTCAGCCACATATGCGGATACTTTCTTGCCGAGTTTCTTCTCTATCCCATCGGTGATCGCCTGGTTTAATTCGAGATTCTGAAGGACAGAGATTCTTTCCTTTATAGCAGGAATTTTCTCATATGTCGCTTCGACCTGTTCTTTGAGATTTGCAAGGTTAATTCCGCTCGTGTGTTTTGAGTAGAATTTTGAAAGAACTTCCCCGAATACAAATCCATCAGAACAAATCGCTCTTATGGCTCCCCAATAGACCCTTACTCCTTCCGACCCATCATATGAATTATGGAGAAACAAAGACAGAGCGATATCAGATTTTCCATCATTAAGTGTCAGTTCTGGGAAGGTAATCTGCAGTCTCATTCTTTTTAAATCAACGAACGTATGTGAATTATCGAAGTTCCATTTGGTATCAAGCTGTGAAAGCTGTTCAAGAAGCGGCATTATTACATCGCGATTGGGAATCAGCTGATAGCTATCCTGCATAATTGAAACAAGTTTGTTCTTATCAGGTCTGACTATTGCTTTATATTCTTTCGTTGAAGTAATGCCAGTATCAGGATTATCAAAGTACAGGCGTCTTTCTTCAACAGGGAACAGAAATTTGTTTAATCTTCGTTCTATTTCTTTAGTCATATTATCTCCTTAATAATCAGGCAGTCCTCTCTCCGAATTACAAAGCCTGGGATTAGTTCAGATCGAGGAGTGCCTTTTAATTAGCTGAAACCGTTAATTTTAGTGCGGGCTATGAATATCGTGACTGCCAGCGACTTAGCATCGAACATACCCCCAAGTTCATTCTGCAGCTTGATTGCATCTTTGCAGGAGTTAAGCATAATGTTATAATAATTATCACCGTCGGTTGTATGACCGTTTGCTACCTCCGGAACAGCTTTTTCTTTCTCAAGAATTTTAACGTCATACCTAGTTAGTATTTTTACCCCACTTTTCTCTGCCAACTTGGTAATTTCGAAGCGATCACCTTTGCGGAGAGTCTTTATCTGTTCATTTACCTCTGTAGGTGCAAAGAATGAATATTCTGTGTTCGAGCCATTTTTTACCGCATACAGATAATATTCTCCATATTTGCTCTGCCCAACCATCGGTTCATCAAACAACAATTCTAAGGTCTGGGTCCTGTTCAGATCCAGTTCCAGTTTCTTTCTTTCCGGCATCTTCTTCATCCTTATTTAGTTTATAGCTGAATTCTTCCTTCCCCTCAATTAGTTTTACCCCAGGCGGGACTGGTTTTGATTTTATGTAGTTTTTGATCTTGTTCAGATCAGGTTTGACTTGTTCTGGCACCACGCTGAGCATCTGTGGCTTGGCATTTTTCAGGAAGGCTTCCAGGTCTTCTATCTCCACACGATCTGGTTTTTTGTGCATCTTGAGTATACCGTTAGGCAGAGTTATAGTTTTCTCCTTTTTCTCCCTTATGAATGCTTCCAGCTTCATCTCAGACCAGCGTATTTTTTCCTGCAGCTGAGCATTCTTATGCAGTGTAAATGAGTTTATCATCTGGCATTCCTTCTCAGCTTCCTGGAAGTTGTACTCGATCTGCTTCTGAAGTTTCCTGATACCCATAAGAAGCAGGTCATAATATGCTTCAGTCTGTTCTTCTTCTTTTTCTTCTGCCTCTTTAAGCAGCTCATCAAGAAAATCTATTTTCAAAACCTTCCTCCCTTCAGCTTGTCAATTATTATTACCACTAACTCTATCAGGACTTGTCCTGCGATTTTTGCGTACTTTTTTATTTTTCTTCTGTTTATTCTCATCTTTTTCTCCGAATTCATCTTTAAGTATTCCAATTATTACCTCTGTTATTCTAACCGCGATTTTGACGATCTTTTTTCTTTCCATTTCTCCTCCTATACATTAAATAAGTCTTCCTCTGCTATCTCCATTCCGCATTCCGTGCATCTGTTATTCAGTTTCCCATCGTAATACCTGGTCTGACAGAAGCACCAGGGACATTCGATCAGCATTTCATCCCTGTAGCATCTTCTATCCCACCAGTCACTGTACCTTGGTGAGTATTTCTGGTAGGATTCGACACCGTTTTTATTCAGGATCAAGGCGTGGTTATTCTCCATCTCATAGAAATGAAATGAGTTCTCCCCGAGGTTAAACCCTCTTTTATTGACCTGAGATATGTTCAGTGTCTCCTGCATTATTGCTCGCTCTGAGCAGTAATAGAGAATATCCTCATCTGAGTTATAATAGAGATCTATTGGATTATCTCTTTTAACCAGGGATAACTTCTCGGGCTGGGATTTATCAATAGCTGCTACAGCAAATGAACCTTCTATTCTGTCGAAAAGTCGCTTTATTTTATCTCCCTTGTATTTCATAGACAGTATGTGAAGAATACATTCACTATCTACCTCGCCGTCACGCTGCTTTCTCCCGAATATCTCCTTATCATTGTAGATAATGCCATTATGAACGATGGCAGTACCTGATTTAGAGAACAGAGGATGGTTATTATTGTTATTCTTCTCCGATCCCTGGGTTTTCATTCGGGTATGTAATATCATAATAGGAGGGAGCGTAAGACTCTTCCATTCATCTGTTTTGATCAGATCAGATGACTTCACTGCAGTTTTATGAACTACAAGATTATTATCTCTTATAAAAGCATATCCCGAAGCATCTCTGCCGCGGGATTCTAAAAGACTGAACATATCTGTTAATTTATTCTTATCGGGCAGTCTACTCCCGAAGGAATAGTATCCCATTATTCCACACATTAGTTTTCTCCATTTTTTTAAGTTTTCAGGCAGGAACTGTTTCTTTGACAGTCGTAACCAGTTTGATAAGCTCGATTACCTCTCTTTGGTTATTCTTTCTGAGTGAGAGGCTTACCCCGAGGCGATTGCATCCAGGTGTAGAAATGACTTTGGCAGTACTTTGCTTTTTGAGCAGGTAATCCTGGGCCAGGGGGTATATATCCTCCGTTGCTGAGATCTGATATTCATCTCTGTCGATCAGACCGAAGAGATATATTGGATTATCAACCAAACCGACCCTATCTTTAATGGTCTTAAGAAGGATATCTTTCGAATTGATGTAGATAGGTCTTTTTGTCTCTGTCTTCCCCTGAAGCCAGCTTCTTGAAAGACTGATTATCAGTTCCCTGTCAGAATCATATACGTCAGGATTATTTGGAGCGTCATCGTCATAGTCATCATCATAACAGTCACTGCAGTAGGGATCACCGTCAGAGTTATAATGAGTCTCACTTCTGTAGATAACTGAATCACATCTCGAGCAGTAGTTATAGGATTCCGAAAAGCATTCATCACAGTAAGGTTCATCAAATGCCCACCGGACATCAGAATCCGCAATTTCTGCCTCGCAGCTGGTACATTGATACATTACGCAGCCCTCCTCAGGCCCCAGTTTGGCAGGATATCCTGATTCCAGTTTAGTTTTTTGCCAAGCAGGATATCGAGTTCTTTCAGGCCTTCTTTTGTATCATCTGGAATCGTATGCAGGTAATGCTTCAGGTTCTTTAAGAATGTGCAGCTATGCTGCCGATTTTTAAGTTCATTGAAGTTCAGGTTATCCTCCAGAACTCCAATAACTGCAAGTTTAGCGAGAGTCAGATGAACCAAGGTTACTGAAGGAGATAAAAGAAAGCTGCCTGGTGTGCGATATTCAAACCCCCAGCTTTTTCTCCGGTAAGCACTTTTCTTTCCATAACCCGTTCTTTCCCGTTTTAATTTCTGCTGCTTATCATCGATGCAGTTAGACAGGCTGCCGAGAACTATATCGAGGGCATCAATTATTTTTGGCTCTGGATCCAGTGAAAAATGAGTATGCCCACCAATAGCGTAATCATCAACATATGCACCTGAGTAAAATTCCAGGTCAGGTACCTTTTCGTGTCCGTATTCAAGGATCTGATAAATCTTGCTGGTAAGATCGACAGGACTTTCGGAATAGCCGGGCCTAATTTCTGCTGTACTCTCACAGCCATCTAACCCGAATGAACTTGAGCTCTTGAAATGATTATGAGCCGGCGTGAATTGACCCTGCTTCCTAAGTATTAGTTCTGGGTCGCAGCCGATGGTGAAAGACATAGTAACTCCTGATTAGTTGTTAGTATATCTTTCTTATACCGCATTTCGGTACTTAATATTTTGTTTATAATTTCTTCAAAGGTGGACGAACTATTCTTCCTCTACAAGCTTTATTTCTTCCTCTGTTAAGCCGTAAAGCTGGTAAACAAGCTGATCTATCTGCTTGTCTGTTACGTCTATCTGCCGCTGGAGTGCGGTTTTTTCTTGTGGGGTTTTTGCATTGGAGAGATTTTCTTTGTTACTAATTATATTTTTCACTTTTTCAGTTATTTGATCGTGTGTTTCTTTTTCAATGCTTTCAAACTTTATTGCTTTTAGTGGAAAAGGCTTTAAATAATTTGTTTTAAATCTAAAGTAACCACCCCTTAAAACGTTCCCTGTATTTTTTAAGTAATACCAAAATAAATTCGAATTCAATATTCCCAGCCAATAATATATGCTTTCAGTAATATTCTGGTTTGGTATCAAACTATAAACTGTTGGGTTATGGTAGAGTTTGTTCAATTCAATCGTCATACTTGGGTAATCACTTATTTCTTGTGAAATAATTTTATCTGTTTCAAAATCATTTATCACACGCCCTCGATGACAAGAATACCAATATCGAGGATTGGTTTTATATTTTACCCTTAAATTTCTTAATTCAATTTTATACTTCTTTAAATAACTAAAACAATTAGGAAATAAATTTTCAAATTCTTTTTCCTGAAGTATTACAGTTTTACCGTCAACTAATTTGTATGGATAAACACAATAGAATTGAAATTCCGATTTGGCGTATCTTTTTACATCTTCTCCTTTTAAAATTGGTTTAAGCACAGCTTTTTCTAATAATATATTCTGCTGCTCCTTTTCGGAATATACTTCAATCAAATCATCATTTGTAATATCCGATATTCTTTTAAGAAAATAATATCATCTGCTCCTGTAACTATTCCCTGAAATACTTTTTCAAATATATCACCTAATGTTTTAGGCTGCATTTGAATTTTGGCCATTACCTTAGATATGGAATCATTATTCAATATCCAGGGCTCTGAAGTCATTCTATTTTGGTTATAAAGGGCAAAATTCTCTTCTTCTAATTCAAATAATTTATTTTGTAACTGTATCTTATCCTTATTACCAAATTCATAATATCTAAAGTCAGATTGATTGTTATTTGATAAAAATAATAGACAAGTATAGGTAGTAGCCTGAGAGAAAATTAAATTGTTCCCAAAACTTATAATTGAATCTATTGAATTATCTGCAATCAATTTTTCTCTAATACCTGATCCAAAGTCGCTGTTCAAAAACTTATGAGGGCAAATAAAACCAAGCTTTCCACTAATGTTTAACAAGAGAAGACCTTTTTCAATGAATAGTAAATACAAATCAAATCTTTTAACCGCAGACTTATAGTGTGCTTGAAAATATTTTATTTGATTTTCATAAAATTCCTGTAATCCTTGTATCCTTAAATAAGGCGGATTACCAATCACAACGTCAAATCCGCCGGCGTCCATTATTGCTTTAAAATCTGTTTTTTGAGTCGTACATTAATCCTCAACTTTTCTTCATCATCAAGAAAGCTCATCTCCATTTGGTCATAAAAATCAGGCTCAATTAAAAGATTTGCCGTATTTTATATTTTCAGTAAGATCGGGGAGTCTCTTTCAAGGGAAAACTTCATCTGGTTACTTATGGTTTCTTCACTTTCACCTTCAAGCACTTCAAGCAGCAGAGAGAGTTTTGTAACTTCAACTGCCTGTGAGTCAATATCGACCCCGTAAATGTTGTTAAGCAATATCCTCTTCTTTTCGGATGTTGTAAGCAGGTAACTTCCATTTGCGGTTTGGCCAATGGGAAGAATCTTAACAGTAAGATATTTCTTATGTTTCTTTATCTGCTGTGTAATATTTCAGGTGCCAGTCAATTAAATACTGAAATGCTCCAATAAGAAAACCTCCGGATCCACAGGCTGGATCGAGTATTTTTAATTTTGCTGCTTCTTTTAACGAAGTCTTATCGGTAAGCATCTTCGAGCGTATCATCAACTATGTAATTAACAATGTAGGTCGGAGTGTAAGAGACTCCACATTGCTTTTTTCACCTCGGTAGTTTATCTTCTATTACTGCTGGTGCGAAGGGGTAAGTCTTATTACCTTCCCGAGGAACTGCTCATATACCTGGCGAAGTATATCTGCCGGTAAAACAGAAAATTCATAAGGACTATCGGGGTAGTAAGATGCTTTACAAGATCTTTAATTACTTTATCATCAATAGAAATATCGAGAGTGAGATTATCAGGTTCTTCTGCTTTTTTCTTTTTCAGATTCAAAATGAAATAACCCCGAGTTATATTTTTCATCTGCACGGTGGTAAATCTGTTTAAGTCTTTCATAAACATTTACACCGTTCTGCAGGTTCATTAACTGTCCGTAATCTTCAATGCCCCTGTCTTCACATATTCCTAAGAAGATTACCCTGTCAATTGTCTTCTGTACCGCGTAATTAATTTCTCGTATACTTAGGGTAGGGATTACGCAGAGCAATATTTCTTGCGAGCATTTTTCGCCATTCTTCCATCTGTACAAGAAAAACAGAATCAACTTCTGCAGTACCGCGTTTCTTTTTGTTACTCTCTACATACTTATCAAACGAGCCTTTGAGAATTGCTTCGCGGGAAAATATTCCCTCAATTTCACCCCACTTCTGCAGGTACTCTTCAAA
>CAVVGK010000019.1:0-92607 GCA_963747755.1 uncultured Ignavibacteria bacterium
TAATAATTTTACTAAAAGGAATTTTTATCGGTTTTGCGATGGCAGTTCCCCTTGGGCCTATTGGTATTATGTGCATCCGCAGGACATTGACCGAGGGACGTTTACGCGGACTAATCATAGGACTTGGGGCTGCCACTGCAGATTTAATTTACGGCTGTATTGCTGCTTTCGGACTAACTATTATTTCGGATACCCTTGTCAGTCAAAGGATCTGGATACGGCTTGTAGGCGGGGTACTGCTTCTGTACCTTGGCATAAGAATATTCAGGAAAATTCCGGCTGATCCTAAAATCCCGGCAGAGAATAGCGGAATTTTAAGAACATATCTTACAGCATTTTTTATAACTCTTACAAATCCTATAACAATTTTTGCATTCCTTGCAGTATTTGCCGCGCTTGGTTTAGGGAGCGAGCTCGGAAACTTTTCTGCGGCTGCTCTTGTTGCGGGCGTTTTTTTGGGCTCAGCATTATGGTTTCTGCTGCTTAGTTCAATTGTTATACTTTTCAGAAGCAAACTTGACCTGGCAGGTCTAGGGTGGGTAAACAAAATTGCGGGTATTCTTATTATTATCTCAGGAATAATTGTCATGGCCAGCTTACTGTAAATATTCAGGAAAGAGCGCAAGATAACGCAAAGTTTATAGTTCTTTTTTCATCCTTTAGGATGATTGTATCATTTGACGTCTTTTTCTATCTTTATATAAAAAGAAGTGCTCCATGAAGCTTTTCTATTAGAATAAACTTGAAATATTAAATCAACAAAATAAGAGAAAAATGAAAAATCTAGTTTACTTTTTGATACTGGTCGGACTGATTCTAATGAGTAAGCAAACTCAGGCCCAATATAAAGATTGGGGAACCAAATTCGGGGCACGGTATAATATGCTTCTTCCTCAAGACGAGTTTCCGAACGTTGGTATCTGGACAAATGATAAATTTTCATTCGACCACTATACAATGTCGTGGCTGCTTGAAGGCTTTGTTGGCTTCGAGTTAACGCCCGCACTTGAACTGGATATAAATGCAGGTTATGGTTCATATGCCGGATTTCAGTTTAATTATGTAGGCTATCATAAATCGGAAATCATTCCCGTCAGCCTGCGGTTGAGGGTGGCACCTTTTGACCTTAAAGGCTGGAACCCGTACTTCTATGCCGGCGGCGGTATGCTGCATTACAGTAATAAGTACTTTGAGTTAAGCAATGTAACTTCACCAACAGAAGTAAAAAGTGAAGGCTGGGCGGGAGTGTTCCCCTTAGGTATAGGAACTGAAATTGCAATAAGCGATGAAGTGCTTGCAGATATTTCTATAGGCGGCGCGTTTACTTCTACCAGTGCATTGAACAATTACGACAACGGCAGCGCTCTTGATAATTATTATAACATAGGTGTTGGTTTAACTTTCACCGGGGAAGGCTGCAGTACTGACAGGGATAATGATGGATTGGGTAAGTGTGAAGAAGAGGAACTTGGCACGAGTCCCAGGAATCCCGATACAGACGGTGACGGCTTAACCGATGGTGAAGAAGTAAGAGTGTACAAAACCAATCCCCTGCTTGCGGATACTGACCTTGATGGATTGAGCGATTTTGATGAAGTTAAAAAATATAAAACCGATCCTCTTAAGGCAGATACTGACGGAGATAATTTAAATGATGGTGAAGAAGTTCTTAAATACAAAACCGACCCTCTTAATACAGATACTGATAAAGATGGATTGAAGGATGGCCAGGAAGTGATTAAATACCAGACGGATCCTTCTAAAGCTGATACCGATGGAGACGGCTTGAATGATGGAGCGGAAATTTTAACGAACTTAACAAATCCTCTTAATAAAGATACTGACGGTGATGAATTATCAGATTATGATGAGGTAGTCACTTATAAAACAAATCCGCTTGTAAAAGATACAGATGGCGGAACAATAGCTGACGGAGTTGAGGTAAAACGCGGAACTGATCCTCTTGATCCTTCAGATGATGTGATTAAAACCGGAGTTCCTATTATACTGGATGGTATTACATTCGCCACAGCTAAATGGGATATTACTCCTGAATCTGAAAATACTTTGAGGAAAGCATTAAAGAGTCTGAAGACACATCCTGATATTGACGTGGAGATCTCCGGTCATACAGATAATGTAGGAAGTGATGCATCAAACCAGAAGCTTTCCGAAAGAAGAGCAAATGCTGTAAGAGACTGGCTCATTCGTGAAGGTATAAATCCTGACCGGCTTACGGCAGTGGGCTACGGCGAATCTCAGCCAACAGCCAAAAATGATACGCCTGAAGGCAGACAGAAAAACAGACGTATAGAATTTAAACGAATTAAATGAACTGAACATTAACTATCTTTAGGGTGTCTTCGGACACCCTGATTTTTAAACATCCTCATCCCCTGATAACTAAAGGAGAAAATATCATGAGTAAGACACAGGATACAAAGAAAGGTTCTAAGAAAGAACCTTTAAAAACTATGAAAGAAAAAAAGGCTGCTAAACGGGATAAGAAAGCTGGAAAGAGTAATACCGGTATAATGGATAAAAAGTTTAACTGATCCGGTATGGGGTCGCAGTTTTTTTTATTTGTCACCGGCATTAAGTGCTTATTACCAAGGTTTACCGGATACCATGTATACACCGAACTTAAGGTAGGAGGTTTCCGGCATTGAAGGAAGCACGGGATGATCTAGTGAGGCCCCGTTGAAGTAGAGTTCCTGCACTCTCCTGTCAGCTTTTCCGGCCGACTGGTTTATGACCTGCCTGAAATCAGCTCCCGATATATGATGGGAGCAGGATGATGTAACAAGAAAACCGTTTTCTTTAACTACCTGCATTGCCATCCGGTTTAATTTTTCATAACCCTTTTTTGCAACCGGAATTGACTTCCTGTTTTTGGCAAAGGCCGGGGGATCAATCATTACAATATCAAAAGTTCTTTTTTCTTTAATGCAGGTACCGAGATAATCAAATATATCCTCTTTAATAAATTGAGCTTCAGTAGTTAATCCGTTCAGTTTGAAATTGCTTTCTGCACTATGAATTTCATTTGCCGATGAATCGACAAAAACAACCGACTCTGCTGCAGCCTTTGCAGCATGGAGTCCAAACCCGCCTGAATTGCAGAAAGCATCAAGCACATTTTTGCCGGCGGATAATTTTTCAATGAAGAACCTGTTATCTGACTGGTCAAAATAGAACCCGGTTTTCTGTGACGTTTCAAAATCTATTTTATATTTAATCAGGCTGTCGCTTATAAGCTCACTCTTCCTCTCACCGAGGTAGATGTTATCGCCGGAGGCAATTCCCTCAAGCTTCCTGAGGTAGTCTTCATTCTTCGTGAAAATATTTTCGGCAGAAAAGTCTGCCTTAAGTATTTCAACCAGTATATCGATATTTTTTTCCATTCCCGCGGAATAAACCTGCAGCACAAATGTGCTGTTGTACTTGTCTATTATTAAACCCGGCAGAAAATCGCTTTCACTGAACACCATCCTGAAAGAATCTCTTTCATGGTAAAGGTTTTTTCTTAGTTCGTAAGCCGCTGTCAGCCGGGTCCTGAAGAGCGCCTTCAGGTCATCAACTCTTTCGGTGGAAATAAACCTTCCGGCGATGAGCGAATTTTTGTTGTAAAATGCTGTGCCGAGGAAATTATTCCTGGAGTCATATACATCAACCATATCCCCGTTTTGGGAATCTGCTTCTGCTGAGCCTATTTCATTGCTGAATATCCACAGATGTCCTGTTTTTATTCTTCGTTCTTCGTTTGTTCTGAGTAATATTCTGGAATTCATCTGTTTGCTTATTATTTGTAATTTTATTGTATTAAGATATAAATATTGACGCTTTAATACATTATAACAAATGAATAATTGGGACACTGACATTTTGTCATACTATCTAATTTTTCAACAGGCAGATATTGCGTTTTTTTGCTGTTTTCTACTGGTAGAAGTTTAATTATTGTAGAAGGAGATTTTAATGAAAGTATTAGTTGACTTATGTGTTGTACCCATCGGGGTCGGCGTTTCTGTTTCCCCCTATATCGCGAAGTGCGAGAAAATCCTAAAGGATGCCGGCTTGAAGACAATACTCCATTCCTATGGAACAAACATCGAGGGAGAATGGGAGGATGTCTTTGGCGCAATTAAAAAATGCCACCAGGAGATACATAATATGGGTGCGCCGCGGATATCCACCACAATCCATCTTGGCACGCGTACCGACAGAGATCAGACCATGGATGATAAGATAAAAAGCGTTCAGCAGAAACTTGAAAACCTGTAACATTTACGTCTATAAGGATGGGGAAAAATTAACCTGCACTGAGATTCCGGGTATCTCCCGTTCTCCCTTGAGCTTTTTGCTGTGTATTATTTTATTAAAGGTATATTTGAAGATAAAGACAGCCATTTTATAAGGCTAAGCTGAGATGTTAACTTAATGAGAAATAAAAAGAATATTATGAATCAATTTAAAGGAATAATTTTCGATGTAGACGGAACCCTTACTTCTACGAATGACCTTATTTTCGCCTCATTTAATTTTATTACCGAAAAATATCTCGGTAAAACTTATTCTAACGAAGAAATATTAAAATGGTTTGGTCCTACCGAGGATGTAATTTTGAAAGAATTCTGCGGTGAAAAATATGAGCAGGCCAGGGAAGAATATTACAGGTTTTACTCAGATAACCATTTTATGGCTGATATTTATCCAGGTATGAAGGAAATTCTGGAAGAACTTAAAGAAAAGGAAGTCTTATTATCTATTTATACCGGTAAAGGAAGAGAAGCAGCTGCTATAACACTAAAGAAATTAGGGATTTACGGGTTCTTCGATCTGATAATAACAGGCGATGAAGTAAAAGAACACAAACCCTCGCCGGAGGGAATAGAAATATTCCTTGAAAAATTTCAGCTCGATAAAGATGATGTGATAATGATCGGAGATTCTCCCTCAGATATCAAAGCGGCGCGATCAGCAGAGGTAAAAGTGGCCTCTGTAGTGTGGGACAGTCTTGCAAAAGATCACGTTTTGAAGATGGATAGTGATTATGTGTTCAATACCGTAGCGGAATTAAAAGAATTTTTGTTATTTAGCCCTCGACCCACTCCTTAGTCTCCTCCCCCATATAAATCTAAATTTTAGTTTTGAGGGAGGGGAATTTTTTCATCCCATAATTAATATTTACATTCCTCCGCCGAACTGAAAGGGATAAACAAAATAGACGCGAGGTTCGATTCTTTTCTGAGGTAAATAATCAATTATATTTTTATCATTATCGTAGACAGGTGTGAATGTCCAGTCATATACAATTGAAACAACCAGGAAGTCAACAGGTTTATAACCTATCTCGAAAAAGAGGTAAGACCTGTCATCAAGCTTAAAAATAGCAGTTTCATTGCCAATGTTTGTCTTATCATATCCGGTTCTCAGCAGAAAAGGAGCATCCTCGGGAGCAATTTCAGTATAAAGATGAAGAACGCCGCTCATAGGGGTTTTATCAAGTCTCTGATAGCTGCCTACAATATCGAAAATTCCAAGCACATTCACTCCCAGTTCGCCGAATATGCCATTATCCGCATTCTCATTTAACTCAAGCCGCTGAATTTTACTATGCACCGTACCTGATTGGCCGAGCCGGAAACGTTCAATCTCATAAAGAGGGCCAAAGTACGACGGAAGATAATGCTTCTGATTAAATCTTCGCTCGAGCTTTGCGTGAGCTGTTATTAGTCCGAGCGGATTAAGTTCACCCATTATACCCGTTACAACGCCGCTTCCATAATCAATTATTTTTGCATAGTCAGCATAAAGTTCAAGGTTCAGCATTTCCGATTTTAGCAGCGGTAGTCCGATGTCGGCACCGATTATATTAGTAGAACCTTTATCATCTGTTGCAGTAAAGTTATCGGTGGCGGGATTGTAATTTCCAGAAACAACACCGGCCTTGCTGTTATAGTCACCCGCATAGGAAACCCCGACTTCAATATTTCCGATTATCGGAACAGGTGCAAGAGAAGTAAACTGAAGCGGCCGAACATAGCCCCTTAGTCCGAATAGTCCCGCTTGAGAAAAAGAAGAATAAATAGATTCAAAGCCCATCTGGCCAAAGTCGATGTCCAGTAAGAGTCCGGTTTTCCTTGCGTCGATAGTAGGACTATTATTATACGCATACATAATACTTCCATGCCCGAGTGTATAATAATCGAGGGCACCCAGCTTTGCATACACGGGATCGTTTTTAAAGCCGTAGCGTACATATCGGATGACGCTGAGGTAATCAGAGAAAGTATTAAAATTTTCCTTACGAAGGTTCCCGTTCTTGTCGATATCCAGCATCAGATCAAGTCCCACACCGAAATTCGCAAAGGATATCTCAGGAGTAAAATGAAAAGTATAATATAGTTCGCCGTCAATCCAGTTCAGTCCAAGGCCGCCCTGCAGCTTTCCGTGTTCGGGCAGAGGGTATTCATTAAACTGTGCTTTTACAAAAACAGAGATGAGAATAACGAACAGGGCAGTAAAAAAACCTTTCATTACATCCTCCGGAATAATTATCATTTTAATAATGATAAATATAAAAATTTCATCTGTTATTGAAAGGGGTCTTAATTACGGCAGGTTAATTCCCTAAACGAGCGATTTACTTCTTTGCGAGCCAGGTTTCGGGGTTCTGGTTTTCGCGGGAGTTCCAGATTTCAAAATGAAGAATCTTACCTTCAATGCTTTCGCCTACCTGCGCTATAACACTTCCGGGCTTTACTTTATCTCCTTCGTTAACGTATATCTCTGAGAGGTGACTATATACTGTTCTGTAATCTCCCTTGTGTGTAACGATCAACACACTGCCGTAGCCCGGGATCCAGTCTATTGCGGAAATTATACCTTCACTGACTGCTTTAACATTTATATCTTTTGACGCCGCAATGTCCACCCCGTAATTCAGCATTATTGTATTTGTTTTGCTGTTCCTGTTCTCACCGTATTTCCTTATGATCTTACCGTTGGAGACAGGCCAGTTCAACCTTCCTTTTAATGATGAAAAAGAAGCAAACCCGGAAGTTGAAAGATTGATATCATAGGCAGATGATTCATCCGCTTTATTTTCTGATTTTATTTCTGCTATATCGTTTGAAGGTCTAACATCTCCTTTAAGCTTTTCCCTGGCCATCCTGTCGGCTTCTTCTTTCTTTCTTCTTTCTGCCTCGGCTATAAGGTTTGTAATCATACTCCTTATCTTTATCTCAGCCTGCTTCTTTGCATCAATGTCTTTCTTCAGTTCAGATTTGTCGTGCTTTATGATGTCAAGTATTCTCTTCCGTTCATCCAGCCGGCTGAGAAGAGTTGTTTCCTCCTTTTCCTTCTCCGCTGCAAGCACTGCTTTTTCTTCTTTCTCTTTTTTCAATATCATTTTTTCAGCAATCAATTCTTCCCTGCTCTCTTTAAGTTCAGCAATGTCTTTGGTTCGTTGTTCAGAAAATTTCTCAAGGTATTTCATCCTCAGCAGCGCCTGCTGAACAGAAGATGAGTTTACAACCATCTCGAGTTCATCCGGCTGCCCGTGCTTATATACAGCCTTGATGTAGTTTGCGTAATTTTTCTGCAGCTGTTCAATTTCATCTTTAAGCTGACCAATCTTCCGTTCGCTTTCTTTAATCCTGGTAACCTTCAGCCTCTCCTCGCTACGGTACGAACTGATGAGCTTGTTCAGTAAAAAACTCTGGCGGTTATAGTTTTCAATGGCCGAAAAGGATTCCTTCTCTTTCTTCGTCTTGCTTTTAAGTTCTGCTTCCAGCGAGCCTATCTCATCTTTTATGGAGGAAAGCTGATTTTGTTTTGCTTTAATCTCCTGCTCCTGCGGAAACAGGTTTCCCGACGCAGTAAGTATGATTAAAACGATCAAAGAGTATTTGTAAAAAGTCCGGTTCATCAGATCTTGATTACGGATGCGTCTTTGGGCACTTTGAAATCGATATAGATATCAGGATTGTTTGCTTCCATATTCTTATAATTAATACTGATATGCTGGTTTTCCAGAGGCCTTTCAACTTCTATTTTATATGGTACAGGAACACCCTGCATAAGATTAAATTTAGAATAATTACCCTGAAGTGCAAGCTCGTCGCTGCTGTCCCAAAGGTAGTACTTTGTTATACCCAGTTCCCTGACGTCTACCCGGTATTGTGTCTTCGTATTCATTACTGAATCCACATAGGTGAGAACGTACTGATCGTAATCCACTTTGTAGTCATCAGGTACTTTGTAAAGATTCCTGGTCAGGTTAACTGAACCAACAAAGGCATCGATTATATCATTGAAAGGAAGGTTTATGTGAAAAATATCCTGCAGCGTTTCATTGCTTGGGATTCCTTCATATGCTGTATTCTCAAGAGCGTCATAGAAAATAAAATTATCTTTTGTAACCAGGATCTGTGCAAGTTCGACCCCGAAAGGTCCCATGATGCTGAGATAAATCGAATCAGGTTTATTTATAACCACCCGGAAGTTTGCGCTGTTGTTTATCTGAGGCGACTTAACTGCGATAGTTCCGTAACCTTCAAAGGTTTTAATCCGACGCCTGTTCACCTCAAGTTTATTTATAAGCCTTTCCGAAGGAAGCAGCTCGACATCCTCGTTAGGCTGGGAAGGTACACAGCCATTAAACAGGAAAGGAATGATTTCGAAGAGCATCAGGAAAGGGATGATGTATTTTTTCAAATTTCACCTTTTTCAATTTTGATTTTAACCCGGTTGTTGGTTGAGTCGAGACTCAAAGATTTTTCCCAGTTCTTTTTTGCTTTATCTTTATTTCCGAGCATATAGTTAATATCGCCCAGATGCTCAAGCATAACAGAACTTTCACCACCCGCTTTTATTGCCTGTTCAATATATTCCTTTGCTTTTTCATAATCTCCCAGCTTAAAGTAAACCCATCCTATTGTATCGAGATAGGATGAATTCAGAGGCTCTTTTTCAATAGCAATCTTAGCCATTTGCAAAGCTTTCTGCAGCTTAATTCCTCTTTCAGACAAAGAATAAGCGTAATTGTTATTAACAAGCGCGTTGGTTGAATCAATACTAAGAGCTTCTTCATAAGTACTGTCGCAGGCTTCCCAGTTTTCGAGCCCGTCGTAAATTAGTCCCAGTGTGCCCAGCAGGTTCACATTGCCTGGTGAAAGCTGCAGAGCCCTTTTAAGATATTCAGCGGCCTCTTCATTCTGCTTAAGCTGGTTAAGCGTAAAGCCGTAGGCAGAAAGTGCATTCACATCATTTGGATTTATATCCACGGCTTTCTTCAGGTAAGGCTCGGCTTCGATGCCTCTGTTACTTTGCGCCAGCGATAGTCCCAATATCAGGTTTACAGTAAAATCATCGGGAAAAAGCTGAATAGCTTCATTCATAACCTTTACAGCTTCATCGTATTTCTTATTATCAAAATACAATCCGCCAAGTCTCACCCAGGCCTGTACATTCCAGCCGGCCATCTTTGTAACCTGCCTGAACAGATCTATTGCAGTAGAGTCCTGGTGCTGATTTATAGCAATTGCACCAAGGTACATCTTCACTTCCCAATCGGTAGTATCCTTATCTATTTTCTCAAAGAACTGTTTTGCAACGGGAGTAAGGGTTGAATCCTTGAGCGACTGAAGAAAATATGATCGTCCCACACTGATTTTTGCTTCAAGGGGAACGTTAGTCTTATCAAGAATATAGGTGTATTCCTTTGCAGCATCCTCCCAGTCGCCCTTATCAATATAGACCTGAGCTTTCTTCTCTCTTGCTTCCATGTCATCAGGATTAAGCTGAAGAAGATCATCAGCCGCAGAAAGTGCTTCATCATATTTTTGCGCTTTTGTGTAATAGTCTACCAACAGCTTATAGAGAGAAGCGTTACCGGGATCAATTTTAAGAAGTTCCTTTATGGAGGCAGCAGCCTCATCGATATTACCCATCTTTTCGTAGAGCTCGGCAATTCTGATCAGCACATTCCAGTCGGAGCCGATCACTCCTATAAGTTTTTTATATATCCGGATAGCACTTAATGGTTTTGAATTTTCATAGATGCGGGCCAGTCTGTAATAAGAGGTCATCGAGGAGGAATCCTGCGCTATCATTTCTTCAAGCACCACTGCAGCGGAGTCGAATTGTGACGCTGATGATAATATATCAGCCAGCTGTGATTTATACTCCATCCGGGAGGGATTAAGTCGAACGGCTTTTTTTGTATACTGCAAAGCCTGGGGGGTTTTTCCGAGATAATAATAATTCTTGCCTAACGCGTAGTAAATTCCCGCACTGGTATCATACTTCAGAGCATCCTGAAATTCGAGGATGGCACCGGCATAATCCCCTTTTGTCTCGAGGATCGAGCCGTTAATGAAGTACTCCATCGCCTTATTCTCTGCGTCGGAAGGATTGGCGGCTTCGCTTATCTGTTCATCATTCTGAATTTCTTCTTCATTCTTTACGGCTTTTTCCGATGAGGAACAGCCAGTATACAGCAATAATAAGACTGCGGAAACGAGCACAGAAATTTTTGTCATAATCTCCAGGGTTAATTTGGAAAAAATATTGCTCTAATCATTCAATTACAAGGCACTTGAGTAGAACAGCCATGCCTTCAGACCGTTTTTCTTGCGTACAAATATACTAAACTATATCTTTGCAAAAACTGTTGAGGGAAATGACGACTTACGATCTTGCGCTTGCATACGTGTGGGAATATGACATTGATTTTATAAACCTGGCGGAGAGGAAGTTCCAGGAAGCGGGACTCTCTACCTTCGTTATTTCCGAGCACAACATAGATGAAGTTCTCGATAAGGTTCTTAAGCGAAAACTTCATTTCCATTTTTATCTTGACCGTGCCTGGGATGTAGACGAAAGGTATGAACACCTGGGAAGGATTCTCACACGCCGAAATAGTATTCTCTTTAATCCTTATAAGAAAGTTCTCCACGCAATCGATAAGGCCAGCATGCATCTGGAGTTTATAACCGCAGGACTACATGTGCCGTATTCAATGATTATCCCGCCTCACAGCGAGAGCGAAGATCTTTTCATATCGGTGGAAGATCTCGCAAAACTGGGGAGACCCTTTATCATCAAACCTTGTAATACCACCGGGGGAGGCGTAGGTGTGGTTACCGGTGCGGAAACGCTGAAAGAGATCCTTGATGAAAGAGTTACCAACTCCGATGATAAATATATTCTGCAGGAAAAAATATATCCCAAAATACTTGACGGGAGAAGGGCCTGGTTCCGGTCATTCTGGGCTTTCGGTAAAGCGATTCCTGTGTGGTGGGACGATCAGACTCATCTTTATGAGCAAATACTACCCGAGCATTATAAGAATTTCAGGCTTACAAACCTGCGCCGGCTCACAAAAAAGATAGCGGAGCTTACTTCACTCGATTTCTTTTCAACTGAAATTGTTCTTACGGAAGATGACAGTTTTCTTCTGATAGATTATGTAAACGACCAATGTGATATGAGGATGAAATCAGGTCATTACGACGGCATACCGGATAACATTGTAAATGAAATTATGAGGAATATGCTGAAATTTACTTTGCAAAAAAAATCTACCTTAGGATGAAAAGGAGAGCATCTATTTACATTATATTAACATTGATTCTGTTAATTGCAGTTTTTGCTGTACATAATTACCTTGTAAGCGTATACGAGGTAGTATATACGGTTGAACCAGAAGCTCTTTATGCCGATAATAAATCGGAGGTAACCGTAACAGCCGTACCGCTGAATGGACTGGGAGGAAGAGCATGGTTCAGAAAAGCTGAAGCCTCTTACACTATAACTGAAGGTAATGACCTCATACTGGTAATTAAAAATGATGAAACAGAAGGGATTCTGGTACTGCGGGCAAAGGATAAAGCAGGCACCGTGAGAATTAAAGCAAAATCCCCGCTGGCATTTCTCCCCTCACGCATAACAGTGAATATATATGCTAATCTTGTTGAAGTAAAACATTAAGTGAATAGAATAATCTGAAATAATTACTATATTTGTGGAGCAGAAAAATCTCCCCGAGGAAAAATGAAAACTATCATTACAGCCATCGCTTTATTATTCACAGTACCAGTGAATTCGTATTCACAGGGTACTGCCGGCGAAAATGCAAAATATGAATATAGAACCCTCATAGATATGCCTACGGCAGGAGTACTTGAAAAAGGCTATGTCGGCGCCACGACTGACGTGCTTCCAAATGGAGTGGTAATTGAAAAGCTGGAGGTAGGGGCTTTTGACAATGTCAGCTTCGGAATTTCATACGGAGGGGCAAATGTAATCGGTGAAGGAAAAATCGACTGGTACAAGCTGCCCGGCGTAAATATTCGTTTCAGGTTGTTCAACGAGGCGCTCACCTTCCCTGCTATATCTTTTGGTTTCGATTCCCAGGGGAAAGGCCTTTACCACGATTCATTGGGCAGATACGATATAAAATCACCCGGCTTTTATGCAGCTGCAAGCAAAAACTTTGCATTTCTAGGATACCTCAGCGTTCACGCAACGGCGTCTTATTCCCTTGAATCAAAGGATGGCGATAATTTTATTGATTTTTATGTCGGAGCAGAGAAAACTCTCGGGAATTCGGTATCTCTTATTGCAGAGTACAATTTTGCCTTTAATGATAATGAGACGAAATACTTTGGAAGTGATGCCGGCTATCTTAACGCTGGAATTAAGTGGTCTATCGGTGCAGGTTTTACACTGGAGTTTGATTTGCGCGATCTTTTGAGCAATAAAAAACTAACCCCTTCGGCAGCAGACAGGGCTTTGAAGATAGAGTATATAAAATCCATATTTTAGGATGTTCACTCTTTTAAGCTCCTATTGTAGAATATTATATACAAAAGTATCTACTTTTCTGTACATCACACTTCTAATTGAAACTTTACACCCCTTAATTTTGTCTATAATATAGAAATTTAATCCTTTAATCAGGCTTGATATTTGCGCATATTATGGTAGTTATTATTCGGAGGAAAGGTCATGAAACATTTTATTTACATTTTATCGGCAGCAGCCTTGCTTTTTACAGGCTGTTACACTCAGCTTGCAACAAGAGACCGCGATTACTCTGACAGAGGTCAAAGTACATATGGACAGAACACTAATGGAAATGATCAGGGTTATTCTGATCAGGGCGGCTCCTATGCATACGATGATTCCTCAGAATACTACGACGATCAGTATTATGATGACAGCACCGCATACTACGATGACAGCACAGCCTACTATGATGACAGAGGGTACAGTGATAACAGTGATTATAATTACGGTAACTCACCTTATTATTATGATGACTTTTATAATTCGTATCCGTCTTACAGAAGGTATTTCTGGAGTTATCAGCCTTCAATTGTGGTAGGTATCGGATGGAACAGCTGGTATTATAATTCATATTGTTACGACCCATTCTACTGGGGCTACAACAGCTGGTATCCGGGATGGACTTGTCTGCCTTACTACTATTACTATCCTTCTCCATGGTATGTCGGATTTAATTATTACTACGGAGGATATCCCTCATTTACAAATTATTACTATACCTCAAGAGAGAGAAGCAGGGATATCAGAAGGATAAGGAATCTCGACGGATTAAGAGGCGGCCGGGAAGGAAGGAGTGCAATAGTTTCAAGGGACAGGAACACAGATGGAAGTTTAACAAAACGTCAGCGTGAATCATCGAAGTTGAGTCCTGCTGCCCGTTCATCAGAAAGAGTTCAAAGCGGAAGAACTGCGAGGGTAAGAGAACCTCAAAAAGATCCCAGACTTCGTTCGGCAACGAAAGAAGGTCAGCGTGTAAGAAGACAAGGTGAAGGTAAATCACCACGTGTCGATCAAAGAAGACCGTCTCCCCGGGTACAGAAAAGAAATGATACCAGGAAAGATGCAAGAGTTAGTCCTCCTTATATTCGTAAAAACAATGAAGGCAAAAAGGACAATGGAAATGTTAGACCGCGAAGCTATAACCCTCCGCGCCGGGAATACAAACCACCGCAGAGAACAGCACCGCCGAAGCAATACACTCCTCCCAAAAGGAGCAGTTCTCCAAGGACCTACAGTCCGCCTCAGAGAAGTAATCCACCGCGGAGTTCTACACCGCGTTCCTATTCACCGCCTCCGCAGAGGAGCTCAAGTCCTCCTGCGTCTCACGACAGCGGCAGCCGTTCCAGCGGAAGCAGTTCGGGAAGAAGCAGAAGATAGGAGCATAAAGAAATGAAAACGCTACTATTAAAAATTGTATTTGTAACTTTAGTTACACTGGGACTTAACGGATGCTATACAATCATCTGGAGTCCCGATTCGGAATTACCTACAGAAGATAATTCTATAACAAACTTTTATTACGGCGATACTTATTACGGAGATTATTATTATTTCTATGATACGCCCTGGTGGTGGGATTATACCTATAGTCCCGGCATAACAAAACCAGTCAGGAACGCAGGTACTCAGCCGGTAAGAGATCTGGGTGGAAGAACACCTTCTCCCAGGGAACCCATACAGACTGCTCCTCCAACCCGTGATGTTGATCCACCGTCTAACGGCAGTGATGGAAACAATACCGGCAGCAGCGGTTCATCTACTGAAACAACAGTAAGAGGTTCATCCTCTTCAAGCTCAGGTTCTTCAAGCAGAGAGAACTCATCGGGCAGCGGAAATACAGTAAGAAATAACAACGGCGGAAGAAGCTCAGGAGGAAGGAAATAACAATGAGAAGCTTATTCGGCAGATATTCAAAGCTTATAATATTTATCGTCCTGGCCGGAACGGCCGGAGTGTACCCGCAGAATGTCAATGACGCAGTGAGACTTGGCCTGCCGGGACTCGGCGCCAATGCAAGAGCCCTGGGTATGGGTAACAGTTATATCGGTCTTAGCGACGATGCTTCAGCAGCATATTTTAATCCCGCAGGATTCGGATTACTGAAGAGAATGGAAATATCAGGCGGATTACAGTATACCAATTTCGGCAACAAAACCGACCTCTTTAATGAGAGCACCGATTATTCTAATAGTTCAACCTCACTTGACAGGGTGAATTTTGCATTCCCCTTCCCTACTACACGCGGTAGTCTTGTTTTCGGACTTGCTTATCATACCACGAAAGACTTTACCGGGGCCGTAAAATTTAACGGTTTCAACAGCGGCAATACTTCACTTATCCAGTCGCTTCTTTCAGGTCCATACCCTTCAGACATACCATACCAGCTATACCTGGCTGACTCAAGCAACCAGACGCTGGTTAACGGCAGCCTGAACCAGAGCGGAACCATCCTGAATTCAGGAGCGATTAAGAACTGGACTTTCTCAGGAGCTGTCGAAGCATACAAAAATCTCTTCGTTGGATTAAACCTCAATATCATTACCGGAAGCTATACCTCAAATAATGATTATTACGAGGATGATACCAACGGTCGTTACGGAAGAGTTGATCCTACAGATCCATACCATAGTGATTTCCAGACATTTAACCTTAACAGGGTGCTTAACTGGGATCTGTCAGGCTGGGATGCAAAGTTGGGAGTTCTGTATCAGATGAGAAACATTGCACGTTTCGGTTTCACAGTACAGTTCCCGAAATCATATGACATTAAGGAAAAGTTTACTGTGAACGGTTACAGCGATTTTGCCAGTGAGAGAATTTCACTTACGAGCTCAGATTACAGCGACCAGGTTGAATACAATATAACAACGCCGTTTGAATTGGGAGCTGGCTTTTCATTTAATCTGCAGGGTTTGATTGTAAGTTTGCAGGGTACACTGATAGATTATTCTCAGATGAAGTTTGAAGATATAGACGGTCTGGGTCCTACTCTTGTTGAACAATTAAATCAGGATATTAAGGATCAGCTTACAGCGATTTTTAATTATAACCTTGGGTTTGAATATACTTTCCCGGTTATCGGGTTAAGGCTAAGAGCCGGGTATATGGCTCAGCCATCGCCTTACAGGGGCGATCCAACTGAATACAATCATCAGTATGTAACCGGGGGAATAGGCTTCCTGGCTGATGAAACAATTGGACTTGATTTAGGAGTTGCTCACGGATGGTGGAAGGATTTTGGAGATAATTATGGCAGCAATGTTTCCAGAACTTACCAGGATGTTTCCGTCAACAAAGTAATACTTACAGCAACTTACAGGTTTTAAGACCATATAATAATTATTGATTGAGTATTTAAAGCATCTTATCTTTCGGTAGGATGCTTTTTTATTTTAACCGGAGTTACCATTAAAGGAATAGTTCTAAGAGCAGAAAGCAAGGATTATTATGTCTACTGCGAAGAAATGGATGAGGTTATAAGAAGTGCCCTGAGGGGGAAATTCAAGAAAGACTTCAATCTAAAAAAGGACAAGCTATATTTAACTGATATAGTTGTTGTAGGAGACAGGGTTGAATTCGACCTCAATAAAGACGGAACAGGTTTCATTCATACAGTTGACGGGAGAACCAATTATCTGTCAAGAAAGGCCCCCCGAATAAAAGGAGCCGGATACCGGGGAGAAAGGCTTGAACAGGTTGCCGCAGCCAACATCGATAATCTTTACATGGTCAGCAGTGTTTTTGAACCTGATTTTAATAACAAGGTTGTCGATCGTTTTCTAATAACCGGCGAAAGTTCGAATATCAGGGTAAACTTAGTTATAAATAAAATTGACCTGGATGATGAGAATAATATCTCTGAATGGGATGAATTATACCGGTCGATTGGCTATGATGTCTATCTGACGAGTGCAGAAACCGGAGAAGGAGTGGACAAACTTCAGGCATCCCTGACCGGAAAAATAAATCTATTCTGGGGACATTCAGGGGTTGGCAAATCATCAATACTGAACAGGATGTATCCTGAGCTTGACCTCAGGACAGGAAGCATAAGCTCATTTACAGATAAAGGGACACATACCACCGTTACCGCGGAAATGATCAAGGTTGAGCCCGGAACTTACATAATCGATACTCCCGGTATACGCGAAGTGGAACCTTACGGAATAAGAAAAGAAGATCTCGGACATTATTTCCCTGAATTTCTCCCCTATCTTAATGAATGTAAATTTAACACCTGTACTCACCATCATGAACCGGGCTGCGCTGTTATTGAGGCTGTGGAGGAATACAAAATCTCGCCTTACAGGTACGACAGTTATCTACGTATTCTAGATACCATTGAAGACGATATAAATTTCAGGTAATCTGTAGCACAAGTTTTTAATTGAAATTTTAATCTTTTTGTCACAAATTTACAGTGTTTCCAATAAGCAGTATTTAATGAATGAAAGATAACATATTAACCTCATCAGCGTCCTCGTTTGCTGAATTCCTTAAAAAAAACGAAAAATTAATAAAGTCTCATCAGGGACAATCCCTTATAAGCTATATTTTTCCCGCCGAAGAGTATGAAATATTCAGCAGGATAAACAATCTCAGGAAAAGGCAGGAAATCCTTTTTTACTCGGAGAAACCTTCTGAGAATAAATTTTTCCTCGGGGTAAATTCGATATTAACTCTGACTGAAAAAGGCGAGAAAAGATTTTCTTCTCTCGAAAAGAAAATTAAAGAAACCGGGGAAAATTATGTCTCTAACGAGAGGGATTACGAATTTAGTGTTCCCCTGTTTATGGGAGGAATGAAATTTACAGTCGAGCATTCAGATGAATACTGGAATGATTTTGAAGACTCAACCTGGTTTATACCGGAGCTGATATACATTAAGACTAACGGTGTATATTATTTTGTTTTCAATTGTCTCATTCCGTCGAAGATGAGAACAGAATCGCTTACCTCAAAATTTGAGAATGTGCTGAAAGTATTCTTTTCAGATGCATCCAACGGAGAGACAAAAGAATTAAGGGTACTGAAAAAATCCGGTAGTGAGCCCAAGGATAAGAAGAAATGGAAGAACCAGGTAAACCAGGTACTCGAAAAGATAAAAGACGGCAGATTGGAAAAGGTAGTATTATCACGGAAGGTTGAGCTAACTTTCACTGCCAGCATTTCAGCAGAAACCGTTCTTAAAAGTCTTCTGTCTAATTATCCCGAATGTACTGTATTCCTGTTTCATATCGGCAAATCGTCTTTTGTCGGGGCGTCACCCGAGACACTGGCACGGATCAATGGTTCAGAAATGATAGTAGAAATACTTGCCGGTTCGGCTGACCGAGGAAAGGACAGCGGAGAGGATGAGGAAATTGAGAAAGATATCCTTCAAAACGCTAAGAATCTGGCCGAGCACAGGATAGTGGTTGATTATATTAAGGAAAGCCTGCAGAAGGTTGTGGAAAATATGGAGGTAAGCGAACCGGTAATTAAAAAGCTGCAGAACATCCAGCACTTAAAATCGGAAATTAAGCTTAACCTGAATGAACATATTTCCTTCATAAACATTATAGGGAAAATTCATCCCACCCCGGCCGTATGCGGATCACCCCAGGATGCTGCATTGAACTTTATCAAAAAAACCGAACCTCATCAGCGAGGATTATATGCAGGCTTAATCGGCTGGCTGAACCTTCATAACGAAGGAGAGTTCGTACTTGCAATCCGTTCAGCGCTTGCATCCGGAAATAAACTGATAGCTTATGCCGGCTGCGGAATATTAAACGGCAGCAGTCCCGATGAGGAATACAAAGAAACCGAGCTGAAACTGAAACCATTTCTTACTATCTTCAATAATGAAAATTAACAGGAATACTTTCTGGGCTGAAAACTTTTTCAGCAGACTTGCTGATCTGGGTGTAAAGTATGTTTGTATTTCCCCCGGCTCGAGAAGCACCCCGTTAACGATGGCTGCCTCATCTATAAAAAAACTCAGAAGTTTCGTTCACATTGATGAAAGAAGCAGTGCGTTTTTTGCACTGGGATTGGCAGAGGCATCCGGAAAACCGGTTGTTATAATAACCACATCAGGAACAGCTTCAGCCGAACTCTACCCCGCGATAATAGAGGCATATCAGCAAAGAACATCACTTATAGTCTGTACGGCCGACCGTCCTCCAGAATTAATAGGACGAGGTGCAAACCAGACAATAAACCAGCACAACCTTTATAGTAATCATATACGATATTTTAAGGATACCGGACTACCAGGACCTTCAGCTTCCGCCATCAGGAGGATAAGGAAATATGCCGGTGAGGCTTTTATTTTCAGTGCAGGCGGACCTGTACATATTAACTTCCCTTTTCGTAAGCCACTCGAACCCGATTCATTTACAGATGAGCTGAATGAAAGAACCTTAATGCTGATCGGAGCTCACAAGGCCCGTGAAACTAAAGTTCTGACAAAAGAAATCAGACCCGGAAGAAATACTTACAAGGAAATCCTGCGTGCTGTGAATGACGCTGAAAATGGATTGATACTGGCTGGACCTATGAAATACGACAGGGATACAAAAAAACAACTGCTTGGACTTGCTGAAAAACTGAACTATCCTGTTATAGCGGATTCCTGTTCTCAGCTAAGGTACGGAAACAGCTCAAAGAACATCCTCATTAATTATGAAGCTTTCCTGAGAAATGGGAAATTTGTAAATGAACACCGTCCGGATGTGATTTTCCACTTCGGAAGAACACCTTCATCGAGAGCTGTTGAAAGCTGGATCGGGGAAATACCTGCAAAGCGGTATATAATAAATGAACATGGTGATATCTTTGATCCTTGGAATAATGCCTCGGGAGTATGCAAATCCTCTCCCTCCCTTTTCTGCAGAATGCTCATAGAAGATACTGAGACAACAAACAGCCGTGCATTTCTTGATCGATATATTAAAGCAGATGATTCAGCAGGTAAGGTGAAAGCAGAACTTCTTGCAAAATCCTCAGTTTCTGACGAGTGTATCCTTATTCCGGAAATCATTAATAATTTGCCGGATAATTCGCACCTTATGATTTCCAATAGTCTACCCGTAAGAGATCTCGACTACTTTTCGCCGCAGACAGAAAAGAACATAATTATACATTCCAACCGCGGCGCCAGCGGGATCGACGGAATACTATCAACTTCACTGGGAATAAGTAAAGCTTTAAATAAGCCTGCTGCGCTTATAACGGGCGATATGGCATTTTGCTATGACTTCACAGCTCTTCTGACTGCTTTAAAGTACAATATACCAATGGTTGTTATACTTATTAACAACAACGGAGGAGCGATTTTCGGAATGCTTCCAATTTCATCATACGGGAAAAAATTCAAAGACTACTTCGTTAATCCCCACAACCTTAACTTCGGTGCTATTATTAAAGGATTTAACGCAGGCTACCGTCTTATTGAAAACAGGGAGGATCTTAAGAATTCGATGACATCCGCATTTAAGGAAAAAAGAATTACCGTGCTCGAAATTAAAACAGATATGAAGAATTCCATCAGGAAGAGAAAAGAATATTTCAAAAAGGCCGGAAGTCTGCCGGAAGGAATTGAATGAGAGTAAAGTATTCGAATGTGTTTTTGAATGTTAACCAACCTTCTAAGATAGATAAATCGGCTTCGGACATATTTTTTCTTCACGGATTTACAGGAAGTTCGGGTGACTGGTCCGGCGTAATAACGGAGATAGACAACCGGTTCAACAAGTTCACCATAGATCTTCTTGGTCACGGTAAAAGTGATTTTCCTAATGATCCTTCACTCTATTCCTGGGAGCTCCAGGTAGAACAGCTTAACAAGATCATCACGAACTTTACCGAAGATAAAGTTATTCTCTCCGGTTATTCCATGGGAGGCCGGCTTGCATTATGTTATGCTTATACTTATCCGGAACGTGTACTTGGATTAATACTTGAAAGTGCTTCGCCCGGGCTAAGAGATAAAAGACAGAAGGAAAAAAGAATACGTGAGGATGAGCAGCTTGCGAGAATTATTTCCTCTCACCCGGTGGATGAATTTATCGACCTCTGGGTAAATAAAGAAATATTCTCTACACAGCTTCGTTTCTCGGAAGAAAAGAGAAAAGAGATCAAAAAGAGTAAGATGAAAAATCATCCTATCGGGTTATCAAACTCGCTTCTGGGATTCACTACAGGCAGAATGCCGAATCTCTATCCGCAGCTGAAAAAAATGAATACAAAAGTACTCCTTATCACCGGTGAACTCGATACTAAATTCACGAACTTAAATAAAGGCATCGCAAAAAAGTTCCCTGCTGCAAAGCATGTATCTGTTAAGAATGCAGGTCACACCGTGCATCTTGAAGAACCGGCAAAGTTCACGGCGGCAGTGAATGATTTTCTGAAGGGGTTTATTAACATTTAAAATTGAAAATTTAAGAGTGAAAATTGAAAATTGAAGATTGCAGAATCTAGATTGAAGATTTAGTGGAAGAGCGTCCTGTTCGACAGGGATATTACAAGTGTACCTGACTGGAATGTATCGCTGGGATACTTGTTTTAATTTATAATTAACAATTAAAAATGGATAATTAAGGGATTAGTCTGTGGATCTCCATTATTCATTATCAATTATTCATTATTCATTCTTCCTGCCTCTGTGTTCCGGTGCCTATTAAATAAAACTTCCTTATGGTATATTTATTCTAACTTTCACAACTTTTCAATATTTTTAACAAGATACTTCTAAAAATTCGAGGTAAAGGATGTCTTTTAACTGGAAAAAAGCTAGGGAATACCAGGATATTATTTATGAGAAAATGGATGGAATAGCCAGGGTAACCATTAATCGTCCTGAAGTACGCAACGCCTTCCGTCCTGAAACCGTTATCGAAATGTATGATGCTTTTGCCGATGCAAGAGAAGACCAGGAAACCGGTGTTGTGCTTTTAACAGGCTATGGTCCTGCCAAAGACGGTAAATACGCATTCTGTTCAGGAGGAGACCAAAGGATACGCGGCGACCAGGGCTATGTAGGGAAAGACGGAGTTCCGAGATTAAACGTTCTTGATCTTCAAAAACTTATCAGAAGTATGCCCAAGCCTGTTATCGCTCTTGTGGCCGGTTACGCAATCGGCGGAGGACATGTACTTCACGTAGTATGCGATCTTACAATTGCGGCTGATAATGCTATATTCGGACAAACCGGTCCCAAAGTTGGAAGCTTCGACGGAGGTTTCGGCTCCAGCTACCTGGCAAGGATAGTGGGACAAAAGAAAGCCCGCGAGATCTGGTATTTGTGCGACCAGTATAATGCACAGGAAGCTTTTGATATGGGACTGGTAAACAAAGTTGTACCTGTTGAAGAACTTGAAAACACCGGAGTTGAATGGGCCAGGAAGATTCTGGAAAAAAGTCCTCTTGCCATTCGTTTATTGAAATCAGCCTTTAATGCAGAACTTGATGGACAGGCGGGAATACAGGAACTTGCCGGCAATGCAACTTTGTTATATTATATGAGTGAAGAAGCCCAGGAAGGTAAAAAAGCTTATCTTGAGAAAAGAAAACCCGAGTTTAATAAATTCCCCAAACTGCCCTAAAAAAAGGACCAATGGAAAAACAGATAGAAACACCGACAAAGTTTGAAAGCTGGATCATAGCAAGCAGACCTAAAACGCTCTTTGCCGCTATAGTACCGGTATTCGTGGGGTCAGGAGTAGCAATTAGCGAGGGTATATTTGTACCGCTATATTCACTTGTAGCACTCTTATGTTCAATGCTTATACAGATCGGGACTAATTATACAAATGATCTTTACGATTACACACGTGGGGCAGACAATGAGAAACGCAAAGGACCAAGGCGTGTGCTTGCGAGCGGACTTATATCTGTCGGTGAAATGAAATTCGCAATTGTCTTAACTTTTTTGGTTTCCTTCCTCCTCGGTCTTTACCTTGTTTACGTAGGCGGATGGGTTATCCTTGCTGTTGGCGTATTCTCAATCATAGCAGGCATCGCATATACTGCCGGTCCCTTCCCTCTTGCCTATAACGGACTCGGCGATATATTTGTTTTCGGCTTCTTCGGTGTTATAGGAACAGTATTCACTTACTACCTGCATTCCCATCACGTAAATTTTGTATCACTACTGGCCTCAGTACCGGTAGGCTCACTTGTAACAAATATACTTGTGGTAAATAATTACCGCGATATTGAAGAAGACCGCGCAGCAAACAAAAACACGCTTGCAGTAAAGATGGGAAGGACATTCACACGCTATCAGTTTATCTTCCTTATTATAATTTCATTTCTAACTCCTCTTGCACTCTTTTTATTCTTTGATTATACCTTGTGGATATTTCTTCCTTATGTAACGGTACCTTTTGCGGCAAAAGCCGTAAAGATGATCACAACCCTGGAGGGAACAGATTTAAATAAGACACTGGAGCTGACCGCTCAGCTTTCAGCATTATTCGGAATACTTTTCTCTGCAGGACTTGCACTGTGACAAACCTTGAGCTTACATATTCCCCTTACCATCTTCAGCTTTCGATGCCATTTATTACATCGCAGGGAGAGATAAAAGAGAGAAGAGGATTTGTCATTTCATTAAAGAACCTTGCCAAAGCGCAGGGAATCGGTGAAGCAGCTCCCCTGCCCGAATTCGGCTCCGAGAGTTACGAGGATGATGAAAAGGCTCTCGAAAATATTAATCTGAATCTTAAGCTGGATCTTAATAACATCCTTCCTTCAATTGAAACAAGTCTTGCTGAATTTGACCATCTCCCTGCGTTAAGAAGCGGGCTGGAACAGGCAATCCTCAACTTAATTTGTGTTGAGCGAACCACGACATTAAGTGAACTCTTTCATAAGCCTGTCGCAAGAAATATCGCCGTGAATGGAGTTATCGGGATGGCAGCTAAAGAGGAGGCGGTAAACAGAGCAAAAGAATTAAAATCGAAGGGATTCAGAACTCTTAAGATAAAAACCGGCAGGGATAAATTTGAAGACGATCTTGAAATTATCAGGGCAATAAGAAATGAAGCGGGCAGAAATACGAATCTGCGTATTGACGCAAACGGGAAATGGACGCCTGAGGAAGCTGCCGATAATTTGAAACAGCTGGAACAGTTCGAAATCGAATACGCCGAGCAGCCTGTGAAAGATATAATTGACTTTCCTGCAGTGAGCGCCGGAACCACTATTCCCCTTGCTGCCGATGAATCCGTAAGAAGCTACACCGATGCATTGGATATTATGAAGAACCGATCAGCTTCGGTACTGATTCTTAAGCCAATGATGCTGGGAGGATTGACTCACACGCTTAAAATTATTGATGAAGCAGAAAAGGAAGGGATGAAGATAGTCATTACCTCCTCTTTCGAATCTTCCATTGGAAGGTCTGCCGCTGTCTTCGCAGCAGCAATTCTGAAGGAGCAAACCGCGCATGGGCTTGCTGTGCACGACCACTTCAAAGATACAATCGTAAACGATCCCTTCCCTGTAGAAAATGGTCTGATAAAGATCGGTTGAGAATGATTATACCCGGCGACATTATAAAAGGAGAAATAAGCCGCCGGGACAATAGTCCAGCCATCATAACCCTCCATTCCGTAATCTCAAACAAAGAAATTTCTAAACTGGTGAAACAGACATCTGCATGGCTGAGTTCTATTGGAATAAGAGAGCATACGAAGGCGGCACTGCTGAGTAGTAATAGTCCTGATTATGTTGTTTTAATCTCTGCATTGTGGAACCTGAATGCTTGTATAATTCCTCTAAATATAATGTTATCGGATTCCGAGCTTACAGAATTAATAAATTTCTCTGATGCTGAATTTCTCTTCTACGGTAATGATGAGAAGCGTAACCTTGATGTTAAAATCCCGCGGTTTAATTTCAATATGATTTCAACAGAAGCGGCGGACGTTAAGGTTCAGGGTCTCGATCCCGATGCTATCTCCCTGGTAATGTTTACATCGGGAGCAACCGGCAAACCCAAAGGCGTAATGCATTCATTGAATGATCTGCTGAACAGTGCAGACAACAGTCAGGATTTACTAAACCAAAAACCTGGCGACCGCTGGCTGGCGAGCCTTCCATTTTATCATATCGGCGGTTTATCGATCATCATAAGAGCATTACGGTATGGTTCACCGCTTATAATTCCTTCATCGCTGAAAAATGATTCTCTGGTACAGGCATTTGATAGTCTGAAACCCTCATTTGCTTCTCTGGTTTCAACCCAGCTCAAAAGAATGCTTGAAAGCGGATGGAGACCATCAGAAGAGTTAAAAAATATCCTTTTAGGCGGAGGGTTTGCAGATGAAGAACTTATTAAAGAGGCCGCAGCAGCCGGGTGTCCTATTTCCAATGTATACGGCTCCACGGAAACATCTGCTTTCATCACAGCAGGCGATCCGGATAGTGTTAAAAGCAAACCTCTTTCAGCCGGCAGGGCGCTGGGACGAAGCAAAGTATTGATTGTGGACGATCAGCTAAATGAAGAGAAAAAGGGACACAGCGGAGAGATACTAATTAAGAGCACAGCCTTATTCCACGGCTACTATAAAGATGAAAAAGAAACGTCAAAAAAATTAAAACCGGAAGGGTTTCTCACGGGCGATGTAGGTTATATAGATGATGACGGCGACCTGTTTGTGGCGGCAAGAAGGACTGATCTCATTATTACAGGAGGCGAAAACGTTAATCCCATTGAAGTTGAAACAGCATTGAATAAAATGCCCGGTATCGGTGACAGCTGCGTATTTGCTCTGCCTGATAAGGAATGGGGGCAGATTGTTGCTGCGGCAGTTGTATTAAAGGCTGACGTTTCTATTCAGGAGATTACGGGATATCTGAAAGAAAGGATCGCAGGTTATAAGATACCGAAGAGATATTTCCCTGTTGAAATCATCCCGCGGTCACCGCTGGGGAAGATTTTGAGGGAGAAGGTCAGGGGAAGTATTGAAAATTGAAAATTTGTAGATTGTAGATTGAGGGCAACGTTATCAGGTGCTATGCCGTTGCAAGCCGGATCTGACTTCATCAACGATGGGCATTTTTTTCCACTTCTTCCTGTCAACAAAAATGTGAACCGTTTTAACCTGATTTGTAATCTCACCGTCTATGTTTTTGCATGCATATGAAAGCTCAAAAGAACTTTCCTTTAGTCTGCTAACAATAACTTCAATAGTTACTTCATTCCCGGGTTTAAGAGGCAGCAGGTACTCTCCTTCCGTATGAATTATCGGCACAGCGTACTCTTCATTATTCCAGAAATTTGAACTCAGTTCAAATGACCTGATAAGGTCTTCATATGCAGAGTGGCATATTTCGAATATCCTGCCGTAGAACAATATTCCTGCAGGATCACAATCGTAAAAATTAATTCTCTTTTAAACTCAAACATATCAGCTAAAACTAATTGACAATGAATAATTGATAATTCTCAATATTAAATGAGTCTGATATCATTCAAAAACGGAAGACTCGTCTTAACCTCATCTGCTTTTTCTTTTAGGATTTCAGCAGTAACAATTTTCTCCTCAGCCGACACAGAAGCTATCTCATTTCCCATGGGATCGATAATGCTGCTGTAGCCGGGGTACTTTAACTTCGGATCATCACCAACTCTGTTCACCCCGAGTACATAACACTGGTTCTCAATAGCACGCGCCTTTAACAGAGTTCGCCAGTGTTCTATCCTTGTATCAGGCCAGTTGGCAATCACGACAATCATATCAGCTTTCTTTTTTCCGTATTGCCTGTAAAGCTCAGGAAACCTGAGGTCGTAGCATATCGATAAACCAGCGGTCATATCATTTATTTTAGTTATTACTGTTTCCTCACCTTTTGCATAATTCTTATCTTCAGTTGAATATGAAAAAGGATGGATCTTGCGGTATGTTTTAATGAGCCGGCCGTCAGGATTGATATGAACGAGTGTATTATAATATTTCTTCTCACTCTTTTCTATAAGTCCCGCCAGTAAATGAACGGAATACTTTCCGGCCGTTTCCGCAAAGAAATTAAAACTTTCACCGTTCAGCTCTTCAGCATAATCTGCTGCCTTCATTGTAAAGCCGGTAAGAGTCATCTCAGGGAATATCAGCAGATCCTGCTTCTCAAAATTATGAGAAAGCAGCCATGTGATTTTATCGCTGTTCATTTTCTTATTTTCCCATTCGGGATCGTACTGCACCAATCCTGCTCTCATTGTTAAAAACTCACACCTTGTTTCTTTTTTGATTTATTCTTCATATTATTCAATGTTCATACTCTAAATTACATTATCTGTTTAATTAAAAAAAGAGAGGGATACTATGATAAGAAATTTCTTTACCCTTTCAATTGTTCTGCTTCTTCTCTCTGCAGTCGTATATCCTCAAAAAACACAGATCACAACAGACCGCCAGGAGGTAAAACAATTATATAAAAACTCCGCTATCATCCCAGATGTAATGGGAAGAATAAATTACATACCTCCGTCAGGAGTGAGCAGTCCGGTGCGGGTTGATTCATTTCCATTATTCAGCGGATTCCCTATAACTATTTCAGGAAGCTCATATGAAGGAGGAATATTCTGCAACCTGGATAATGACCCGGAGCTGGAGTTTGTTTACTGCATCACTTATACGGTGCAGGCATTTAATATGGACGGCACACCCGTTACAGGCTGGCCGAAAACATTGCCTCAGCCAACACAGAGCGCACCCTCATTCGGTGATATCGACGGCGACGGTGAGGGAGAACTAGTTGTTACTACTCTCCTTGGAACATCCCAGGGAAGCATATATGCGTGGCATAAGGACGGAACTCTGGTTGCAGGATTTCCGGTTGTCCACGGCTATTCAACCAGAACCCCGGTACTGGCCGATATTGATAATGATGGGGCTATGGAAATCATCGTAAATAAAAGAATATATCCTCTTGGCGAGGAGTGGGCTTATAAAGGGGACGGTTCTGTGCTATGGTCACAGTCGCTCAACCATGTCCCTGCATCGAGTGCGGCAGTAGGTGATATAACAGGCGACGGCGTCCCTGAGATTATCTGCGAATCATACCTGAGTCTCTATGCAATGGATAATACCGGAAACATACTTTCGGGATTTCCTTTCAATCTTCCTGCAGGAGTTACCAATTCATATTCATCTCCTGTGCTTGCAGATGTTGACGGCGACGGCATCCGGGAAATCATTTTCGGATCTCAGGCCGATAACGGACAGGGATACGTTCATATACTTAAGAATGACGGAACCGTTTATCCCGGTTGGCCGAAGATAACAGGCAACTGGGTATATACTCCCCCTGCAGTCGGGTATATCGATAATGATAATGTTCTGGATGTCGCCGTAGGCGACCAGGTATTGAGCACAACACCTGTTGATTATGTGTATGCATGGAATGTAAATGGAACAGCTCTTCCGGGCTTCCCGATAGGACCAACCAATGCAATCAACAGTCAGATCATCCTCGGCGATATCAACAACGACGGAATGATGGACCTTATAACAGACGACAACGGTGCACCTTACTACCATGGTTACAGCGCTGACGGATCCATTATGCCCGGATGGCCGATAATGGTTAATGGAGAATCTACTTTTTATGAGATGCCGGCCCTGGCTGATATCAATGGCAACGGAGTTCTCGATATGCTCGGCGCCGGAAAACAAGGCTTTTCTCCCGACTTTGTGCTTATCCATTTGTGGGATACAGGCAATCAATTTGTACCCGAAAATTATACACTTCCTGTTTTCCAGTATAACGAAAGGCATAACGGTGTTTACGGCGACTTAAGTTTAACCGTACCTGTAGAACTTGTTTCTTTTACAGCTTCAGTTTCAGGCAGCAGCATCGTTCTAAACTGGAGTACAGCAACGGAGACTAATAACAGAGGGTTTGAAGTTGAGAGGCAGAGAGCAGAAGGCAAAATGCATACCGGAGACAGTGAGGATTGGGAGAGCATGGCATTTGTAGAAGGAAATGGATCTACAACCAGTAAATCAGTTTATACATACGTAGATAATAATGTGAGCAGCGGGAAGTATTATTACAGACTTAAACAGATCGATTTTGACGGCAGCTTTAGTTATTCGCCTGTCGTAAATGCAGATCTCAATCACCTGTCGTATGAATTGTCCCAGAACTATCCGAATCCATTCAACCCGGCTACGTCCATTAGTTATTCTGTTCCTGAGAAGTCGGTTGTGAGTCTTGAAATATTCAATACATTAGGACAAAAAATCAAAACGCTGGTGAATGAAACAAAAGAAACCGGAAAATACACGGTCAGATTTAGTGCAGATAACCTACCCAGCGGAATGTACCTGTATAAATTGAGTGCAGGGAAATTCACACAGTCGCGTAAAATGCTGCTGGTGAAGTAAAGAATATTTAATATTGCAAATTGAAGATTGCAGATTAAAAAATATTTTAGTCTGCAATCTCATTTTTAATGAATCATGATATTGTATTAACGCTTTCCTTTTTCCCTTTTACTTTTTACTTTTAACCTTTTACTAATTACTATTATTACAGTATGTCTTCATCCAGAATCCCTGTTGCAGTGCTTGGCGCTACGGGCAGTGTGGGACAAAAATTCATCTCGCTGCTTTCCAATCACCCATGGTTCGAAGTTAAAATGATAGCTGCTTCCGACAGATCGGCAGGAAAAAAATATAAAGATGCCGTCAACTGGATCTTAAGTGATCCCCTGCCACCTGAGATCGGGGAGCTTGAAGTTCAGAACTGCGTACCCGTTAAGGAAATAAAGACAGCTTTTTCAGGACTCGATTCATCCGTAGCCGGAACGATCGAGGAGGACTTTGCAAATGCAGGATATACTGTTGTATCGAACTCAAAGAATCACCGGATGGACAAATTTGTTCCCCTGCTCGTACCCGAAATAAATCCGGATCATCTGCAGCTAATCAGGAAACAGGATTATAAAAACAAAGGATGTATTGTTGCAAATCCCAACTGCTCTACCATCGGCCTCGTACTTGCTTTAAAACCTCTTGCCGATAAGTTCGGTATTGAAAGTGTGAATGTAGTTACTCTGCAGGCTATTTCAGGTGCCGGATACCCCGGCGTTTCAAGTCTTGATATAATAGACAACGTCATCCCCTTCATCGGCGGAAGTGAGGAAGAGAAAATTGAGACAGAACCAAACAAAATCTTCGGCAGCATCACCAGCAAAGGAATAAAAGACCTGGATATAAAAATCAATGCCCAGGTTAACCGGGTAGCTGTAATCGACGGGCACACAGAATGCGTCCAGGTAAAGCTGAAGAATAAAGCAGAAGCTGACGAAATACTGGAGGTATGGAACAATTTTGCAGGGGAACCTCAGGAAAAAAGTCTTCCATCAGCGCCATTAAAACCAATACATTATTTCCATGAAAAAAATTATCCGCAGCCTAAAATCCACCGGAATATTGATAAAGGAATGGCTGTATCAATCGGAAGGCTAAGAGAGGATAAGTTTTTTGATTTCAAGTTCGTAATTCTTTCTCATAACACTATGCGCGGCGCAGCAGGCGGCGCACTTCTTTGCGCTGAACTGATGAAAGTTAACGGTTATATCCTGTAAAAAACGTCAAAAACAAAAAAAATCCCCCTTCTTCTCAGAAATGAGAATAAATATTTGTATTTTTACTCATTCACTATGAGTTTAATTTTACGTCTGTGAAATATCTTTACAAACCCCGAAAGTTTCTTTGTATATGTTAAGAAAAGAGCTGCTGGAAAAAACATTTAAGTTTGATTTCGACCTTTTTAATAGTCTTCAGGATATGTGTTTTATTCTCTCGGAGACTGCCGACATACTTGATGTAAATATCTCCGGGGCTATTAAGCTTGGTATACCTCTGAACCAGATCGAAGGAAGGAAATTTTTCAACCTGGTGGAACCCGGTTATACCGAAGCAGTGCGTAAAACATTTCAGAGTTGTGTAGATCATACTAAAAGCGGAAGCCTCACTGCCAGGTTTATCTCAGCCGACAAAAATGTTGATGCTAATATAGTCTTTACTCCAACTCTTCAGCAGGTAGGAAAAAAGGAGAAACTCTATTACTTTGTAATGGCCCACGACATCACTGCGGAAAAAGAAAAAGAGATGAACCTTCTTAGGTTCTACAACATTGCCGAGAATACAGTCAATCCCCTTCAGATAACGGACCTTAAAGGACGAATGATTTACGTTAACCCGGCTTTTGTTGAAGCCAGCGGCTATACAAAAGATGAGCTGCTGGGCAAAAACCCGAGCGTCTTCAGCAGCGGGAAGAGTTCCAGGAAGTTCTGGAAACAGATGTGGGATACAATAAATGAAGGCAAAGTCTGGGTAGGAGAAATCGAGAACAAAAAAAAGAGCGGGGAAGCTTTCCACACGCAATTACTGATATCTCCCATACTGGATTCCGAAAAGAGGATATGGGGATTCTTCGGAATACACCGTGACCTTAGCGAAAAGCGTATGTTTGAAAAGCAGCTGATCCACACTCAGAAGATGGAGAGTATCGGAACACTTGCCGCAGGAATAGCGCATGAAGTCGGCAACCCTCTTGCATCCATTTCCGCACTCGTACAGGTTGTACTCAGAACCACGGATGATGATTTTATTAAGGAGAAGCTTGGACTTGTGCGCAGCCAGGTAACAAGAATATCCAAGATTATCAGGGATCTTGTTGATTTCTCCCGTCCTTCCGATTATGAACTGCAGGTGATGAATATAAATGAGTCTGTAAAAGAGGCAGTCGAGATTGTCAAAGTAGGTGCCCGGGCTAAAGATGTTGATTTTATACTTGAGCTGGGACACGAGTTGCCTCTGATGCCGCTTATATCCGACCAGATCCAGCAGGTTTTTATTAACATATTAATCAATGCTGTTGATTCAATGTCGGAGACTCAGATATCCGGCAGGAAAAAACAAATAAGAGTAAATACGCATATGGATACCGAAAAGATTATTCTGGAGTTCACCGATTCGGGTCCCGGTATTGAAGAGAAAAATTTCTCCAAGATCTTCGAACCGTTCTACACTACCAAGAAACCGGGAAAAGGAACAGGACTGGGACTCTGGGTAAGCTACGGCATCATCAAGAGTTTCCAGGGAAACATAGAAGTTAAAAGTAAACCAAATGAGCTTACAACATTTACAATAACACTTCCTTTCAATACGTAAAATAACAGGACGATAAAAAAATGAACGAAAGAATCCTTGTAGTAGATGACGAACAAATAATCAGAGAATCTCTCTCCTACGTCTTAAAGAAAGAGGGCTATAACGTACAGGAAGCCGAAAACGGAAGAGTCGCATATGAAATGATCCTCAAAGAATCGTATGACCTGGTAATTACGGACCTTGAGATGCCGGAGATGAAAGGTATCCAGCTTCTTGAAGAAATAAAGAAACTCGACATTCATACAGTCGTAGTTGTTGTTACAGCCTACGGTTCACTGGATACCGCTATATCTGCATTACGCAGCGGGGCGAGCGATTATATACTCAAACCGGTTGAATTCGATGAGATGATTATAAAGATAAACCGTCTTCTTGATATGAAAAATCTGCTGCTCGAGAACCGTGTTCTAAGGAAAGAAGTTCAGCGGGAATATGATTTTGATAATATCATAGGCAACAGTCATGCTATCAAAAGAGTATATGAAATGATAGATACAGTTGCCGACACAGACAGCACAGTACTCATTACTGGAAAAAGCGGCACAGGTAAGGAACTTGTCGCCCGTTCACTTCACTACAAGAGTAAAAGGAAGAACAAACCGTTCGTTGCGATCAACTGCGGCGCCATCTCAGAAAATCTCATTGAGAGTGAATTGTTCGGTCATAAAAAAGGATCTTTTACCGGGGCAATCTCTGATAAAGAAGGACTTATGAAGGCGGCTGAAGGCGGAACACTTTTCCTTGATGAGATAAGCGAACTCCCACTACAGCTCCAGGTAAAATTCCTCAGGGCGCTGCAGGAGAAAGAATACACACCCGTGGGTACAACACTTTCGCTTCCCGTAAACGTGAGGTTCATAGCATCAAGCAACAGAATATTAAAAGATGAAATAGCAGCGGGAAAATTTCGTGAGGATCTCTTCTACCGTCTCAACGTAATTGAAATCAACCTCCCTTCACTTAAAGAAAGAGAAGAGGATATTCCCCTGCTGGCTGACCACTTTCTCGACAAATACCGTAAGGAGATGAACAAGAACATCAAGGGAATTGACAGCGATGCTATCCGCGCTTTGATGAATTACGAATGGAAAGGTGAGATAAGGGAGCTAGAGAATGTAATGGAACGAGCCGTAATCTTCTGCAAGAGCGACTTTATAACACTGAAAGAGCTTCCATCAGGATTCAAACCGAATGATGCACCGATAAATATATCAGGGAAAATGTCGCTTGATGACGCTATCAGGAGATATGAGAAGGATCTTATAATGAAAACGCTGGACGATAATAAACTTAATAAAGAGAAAACCGCCGAGGATCTTCAGGTCGGACTCTCAACATTATACCGCAAATTAAAAGAGCTGGATATAAAAACCTGAAATATCTTTCTCATTAGTTGAAAAACACTTTTATCCTTCTTTTTATTTACGAGAAACAGGGGCTTTAGCAGCAGGGGAAAATAATTTACCTCTACGTTCAAATCTGCCGTAATTTAATAATTTGTATCAATATCAAGTAAAAGCGTGATTTGGCACGTTTATAGCCTGACAAAACCAATTATTGAGGTCAATTCAATGGTAAATTCCGGAATAAATCCGGAATGAGACAAAAGAGACAACCTCTTAATGTTAATAGAGAAACATTTAATGAAGAACGTATTATTTTATAGTCACGATTTTAACCTCTGCTACAGTCTACTCATGTACCTGCAGGAATCGTATTCGGTTACTGCAACCACCAACCTGAAGGCAATAGGAGCGTTCGCTGGTTCGTCTAATTTTGATCTGGTCATCCTGGATGATGCTCCGGGCAAGGAGATCCTCGACCTGTGCAAAGACCTTAAAGAGATGAAACCGGAAGTCCCTGTTATTATAACTTACGTATTTGATAAGAAGACAAAAGACTTTGAACCTTCACTCCGCCAGTATGTAACATCCATATTCTACAAGCCGTATGACCTCAACGAAGTCACCATGAAGATGGCTTCCCTTATGGTCTGAGAGCATTTGCTATTTACCAATGAAGATTGAAAATTGAAGATTGGGGGGCAGGGTATTTACTATTTAAGATTGAAAATTGAAGAATGAAGATTGGGGGCAGGGCTTTGCTATTTACCAATGAAGATTGAAAATTGAAGAATAGAAGATTAAAAATTGAAGATTGGGGCTGGAAATGGCGGAAATCAGCCAAAATTTCATTCTACAATTTGCGAAGGGCTTTATGGCGGTCTCCCATTCCTGAGAATAAATCTAAAATTATGTTCAATTTTTCAACTATTTACCGTTTTTAAATTATGGTATTATGTTTGAATAAAGGGTCGTGAATAAACACTACTCATTTAAGGATACTGATAAAAATGAAAAATATTGTACTCTATTTGCTTTTTGTAATGTCGATAGTTGCATTATTTGGTTTCGCATTTTCAATGGCATGATTTTTTTAATTTGAATAAATGAGTGTTCTTAAAGTTATTTTAACCGATACGCAGCACGGCTGCAGATTCAATAAAACTGAGTTGATACAGAGATGAAGATGTTCTTATCAAGATTTACTGCCTTCAAGTTGTTCTTTTTAATTATTGTTAGTTTATTCTTTACAGCGGTTCCCGTTAACGCTCAATCCAACGATGACTGCCTGATGTGTCATAGTGACGACTCTATGACCATGGAAAAAAACGGAAAGGAAGTATCCCTTTTCGTTAACCAGAATGTTTTCCAGCACTCAGTTCACGGAAAATTAAAATGCGTATCGTGTCACGTCGGATTTGATCCTGAGGAAGTTCCTCATAAAGAAAATATTCAGCCGATAAACTGCCTCAACTGTCATACGGATGCGAAAGTTCTTCATAAATTCCATCCGCAAATGGTGAAGGCTAATGGTATCAACGGAACACAGGACATATCATGCAAGAATTGTCATGGTACTCATAATGTAGCATCGACTACAAGTCCTGACGGAAAGTGGAACAAAAAGAATTTAGTAGAATCCTGCGGCAGCTGCCATAAGGATGCAAAAGATAAATATGTTCTTTCAGAACATGGAAAAGGTTTTGCGGAAGGTGTTGAAGGAGCGCCCAATTGTATATCCTGTCACCAAAGCTCGATAGTATCTGTAAACAAAGGTAAAAACTCCCTTCAAACAAAACTAAACCAGCAGAAACTCTGCCTGTCATGTCATCTCGACGATCCTAAAATCCGGGCCAAGACAACACCTTCCGCAGGTTTTATTACGGCTTACGAACACAGCGTACACGGTACAGCTCTCTCCAGGGGAAATGCAGAAGCTCCGAGCTGTACTAACTGCCATAATCATCACGATATTGAAGCACCCTCATCCGAAAATTCATCTATAAATAAGTTTAATATCCCATTTACCTGCGGTAATTGTCATACGGATATCTCTGCCCAGTACAGGGAAAGTATCCACGGAACTGCACTTCTAAAGGATAATATAGCAGATGCTCCTACATGTACCGACTGTCATGGCGAACACAATATTCTTAAACACACCGATCCCGAAGCACCAATTGCTTACAAAAACGTTTCATCACAGGTCTGCTCGCCCTGCCACAGTTCGGTAAGACTTGCAGAAAAATACGACATACCAGCAGAGAGATTTAAAACCTACGAAGAGAGCTATCACGGACTTGCTCTTAAGGGCGGATCTACTGTCGTTGCGAACTGTTCAAGCTGTCACGGCGTTCACAATATCAAGCCGTCGAGCGATCCGACATCCATGGTTAATAAGAATAACCTTGCAAAGACCTGCGGAACCTGTCACCCGGGTGCAAACCAGAACTTCGCAAAGGGTAAAATCCACGTAATAATGAGTGAGCAGGAAGAGCCAATACTTTACTGGATTGCCACAATTTATATTATCCTCATAATTTCCACTATCGGTTTCATGCTTCTGCATAACATCTTCGATTTCATTAAGAAAGCAAAGATCAAAAAGATGAAGCAGAGAGGACTGATTAAAGAAGAGAAGCACGGGCATGCATTATATCTGAGAATGACGGTTAATGAACGAATCCAGCACGTTGCCCTGCTGGTCAGTTTTCTCACCCTGGTTGTTACCGGTTTTATGCTCAAATTTCCTGATTCCTGGTGGGTATCACACATAAGAGATTTAAGCAGTGATGCTTTTACATATCGCAGTATTCTTCACAGGATCGCAGCAGTTGTTATGGTTGCGGCTAGTCTCTACCACGTATACTATATCTCATTTACCCAACGGGGAAGGCAGCTTGTAAAAGACCTCCTCCCTATTCTGCAGGATGCCAGGGACGCTATTGCAGTCGCTAAATTCAATCTTGGAATTTCTAACATAAAGCCTAAACTTGACCGCTTCAGCTACGTTGAAAAAGCTGAATACTGGGCTCTCGTGTGGGGAACAATAGTAATGTCCGTTACCGGCTTCATTATGTGGTTTGATAATACATTTATCGGATTACTGACAAAGCTTGGATGGGATATAGCAAGAACTGTTCACTACTATGAAGCATGGCTTGCCTTCCTCGCAATAGTCGTATGGCACTTCTATTTTGTAATCTTCAACCCTGAAATCTACCCGATGAACCTGGCATGGCTTAAGGGAACTATCTCTGAAGAAGAAATGGCTGAAGAACATCCTAAAGAGCTCGAAAGATTGAAGAAAGATCAGGATCAGCCTGAAGAAGAAGAAAAAGAAGAAGAACAAGATTTAGCTTAATAATGACTTTTAATTGACAATTACAGATTATGTGCGGGGAACCACTATGTCGTACCGGAAAATTACCTCTGAACTTTTGTTCATTAGCCTGATATTTCTGCTCTCCTCATTTACTGCTTTGAAGGCGCAGTCGAATGACGACTGCCTTATGTGCCACGCTGATAATACCCTGAAGGGTACAAAGAGCGGGCACTCATTCTCTGTATTTGTGGATGAGAAGAAGCTCGGCAAATCAGTGCATGCAGATGTTGAATGCATTATGTGCCACCAGGACCTTGAGGGAACAGATTTCCCTCATACTGAAAATGTTCAGCCTGCAAAATGCGATGCCTGCCACGATGATATTCAGTCGCATTACGACAGCAGTCTTCACGGCAAGGCCAAGGCACGGCATGACAACCTTGCGCCAACCTGTCAGACCTGCCACGGTTCTCACGATATTATCTCTGTAAAGGATCCAAAATCAAAAGTTGCACCAATCAACGTTCCCTATGTATGCGGCAAGTGCCACAAGGAAGGATCGCCGGTACAGCTTCAGAGGAACATCCCTGAAACGCATATACTTGAGAACTACTCAGAAAGTATGCACGGCGAGGGTCTGCTGAAAAAAGGACTTGCAGTCGCAGCTACCTGCGTATCCTGCCATACGCCTCATGATATACTTCCACATACTGATCCGAAATCATCCATAGCAAGAAGGAACATTGCTGCCACCTGTGCAAAGTGTCATTCTGAAATTGAACTCGTACACAGGAAGGTTATTAAAGGCGAGCTATGGGAGAAAGAAGCGAATGTACTGCCTGCGTGCGTCGACTGTCATCAGCCGCATAAGGCAAGGAAAGTTTTTTACGATCAGGGAATGGCAGATACCGACTGTCTCACCTGCCATGCTAAGCAGGATCTGAGGTCGAGTAAAGACGGCCGTTCTCTCTATGTGAACTATGACGAAGTTAAAGGTTCAATGCATAAGCAGATTGCCTGCAGCCAGTGTCACTCGGAAGTAAATACTTCGCATGTGAGACCCTGCGACAGCATCACACAAAATGTGGACTGCTCCAAATGCCACGAAGCTGTGGGGCAGGAATATGCGGAGAGTATTCACGGACAGCTTTTTGCCAAGCAAGATGAAAATGCACCAACCTGTAAAGAATGCCACGGTACCCACTCTGTGCTGGGCAGGAAGAATTCAAAATCACCCATCTTCGCAACGAACATCCCTGCTTTATGCGGCAGGTGCCACCGCGACGGAGAAGAGGCAGCTGTCAGATATACAGGAACAGAACATGATATTATCAATAATTACGTAGAAAGTATTCACGGCAAGGGACTTATGAAGAGCGGCTTAACTGTAACCGCAACGTGCACCGACTGTCATACCGCGCATCATGAGCTGCCTCATACCGACAGCACATCGAGCATTTATCCGGCAAATATTGCAAATACCTGCGGGAACTGTCACTTCGGCATCGAAGAAAGCTTTAATAAGAGTGTTCACTCGCCACTTATAACCAAAACAGATAAGAAACTGCCTGTCTGCAATACGTGCCATACTGCCCACACCATAAAAAGGACAGATCAGGTTGGTTTCCGCCTTGAAATTATGAATACCTGCGGACACTGCCACGAGCAAATTGCAGAGACTTATTTCGATACCTACCACGGCAAAGTTTCTCAGCTCGGGTATTCAAAAACTGCGAAGTGTTACGACTGTCACGGGTCTCATGATATACTTCCTGTAGCAAATCCCAAATCGCACCTCAGCAGAGATAACGTACTTCAGACCTGCCAGAAATGTCACGAAACCGCAACGCGCCAATTTGCGGGATATTTCACACACGCTACGCACCACGATCCTCAAAAGTATCCCTGGCTATTCTGGTCGTTTTGGGGAATGACAATACTGCTTGTGGGTACATTCTTCATAGCCGGAGTTCACACACTGTTGTGGCTGCCCCGTTCACTCCAGTATCGGAGAGAACTAAGAAAGAGACTGGCTGAGGCTGAGAAGGAGCAGAATAATGAAGCAAACAATGATAATCCTGAGAGTTTAAAATGAATGGAATAAAAAACGGAAACAGCAAAATGCAGTATCAGAGATTCACGAGGTTAAACCGTGTACTGCACATTCTTATGATCGTCAGCTTCCTTAGTCTTGCCCTTACAGGAATGACACTTAAATTTTCATACACCGGCTGGGCAAAAGTACTTTCACACATACTCGGAGGATTTGAAAGCGCAGGTTTCATACACAGGTTCGCTGCAGTTATTATGTTCGGCGTATTTATCACCCATGTAACCGATTTGTTTATCAGCAAGAATAAAGAACATAAGTCGTTCTTCAGAATGATCTTCAATCCGGAAGGACTTATGTTCAACAAGAAAGACTGGAAGGACTTCATCGGTTCGATGAAATGGTTCCTTGGTATGGGTGAAAGGCCACAGTACGGCCGATGGACGTACTGGGAAAAATTTGATTACTTTGCAGTCTTCTGGGGAATATTCGTTATCGGTTCAACAGGACTCATGTTATGGATGCCCGAATTCTTCACAAGATTCCTCCCGGGCTGGTTCATAAACGTTGCAACCATCATTCACAGTGATGAAGCTCTACTTGCGACCGGGTTCATATTTACCGTACATTTTTTCAATACTCACCTGCGGCCCGAGAAATTTCCCATGGATATTGTTATATTTTCGGGTCGAATGCCCGTAGAAGAGTTAAAATTAGACAGACCTGACGAATACGCCAAACTCGTAAGTGCAGGTACGCTGGATCAGTATATAGTTGAGTCGTATCCGCCCATCGTTGTGCGGGCGATAAAGATATTCGGATGGATTGCTTTGTCGACGGGATTTAGTATTGTTGTATGGATAATTTATGCAATGATCTTCGCCTATAAATAATATATAAATCATCGAGGTACTATGAAAAACAAACGCTTCCCCGATACGTTTTACAACACAACAACTTTTATCGGCGCGGCACTCGCGCTGCTTAGTTTCGGTCTCATTCTTTTTCTGACAGTCGTTGAAGCCTTCACCGCAGAACCCAATGCTTATGCGGGCATTATAACATTTATAATACTTCCGGTTTTCCTTATACTGGGACTAATACTTATCGCCATAGGAATATGGAGTGCAAGGAAGCGGAAAAATGCAGGGACATTCAAAGAAAAAAGTCTCCCGCGGCTGGATCTGAATGATCCCAAACAGCGGACGTCATTCCTCATATTTTCCGGCGGTACAATCTTACTTCTTTTCTTCACGGCATTCGGAAGCTTCAAGGCATACGAGTACACGGAGACCGACCAGTTCTGCGGAACCATTTGTCACAAGGTAATGAATCCTGAATACACCGCATACAAGAATTCCCCCCATTCAAGGGTAGGCTGCGTACAGTGCCACATCGGGTCGGGAGCTGACTGGTTTGTTAAATCAAAGATATCAGGATCCTACCAGGTATACTCGGTTTTATTCAATAAATATTCAAAGCCGATACCAACACCAATATGGAATCTTCGTCCTGCCCAGGGAACCTGCGAGCATTGCCACTGGCCAGGGAATTTCTTCGCCGAGAAAAAAGTTGATTTTCATTACTACCTGTCGGATGAACAGAATACTAAATCAAAAGTTACAATGCTTCTAAAGGTCGGCGGCGGCAACAGCATACTGGCAAAGCAGACAGGTATTCACTGGCATATGAATATAGACAATGAAGTAACCTACCTAGCAGCCGATTCATCAAGACAGATCATCGACTGGGTAGAGGCAAAGAACCGTGAAACAGGTGAAGTAACCGTTTACACCAAAGGCGACGTGAAGTTCGATGCTCAGAAGATGAGAAATGAAGGACTGCTGAGAAAGATGGACTGCATCGACTGCCACAACCGTCCATCCCACATATACAATCAGCCTAACAGGATGGTCAATGAATTTATGGCTATCAACCGCATCGACACTACCCTGCCGTACATAAAGAGCACAGCCGTTGAAGCACTTGAACAGTCATATACAGATAAAGAAGTCGCGCTCGACAGCATCAAAATCCATGTAAAAGACTTCTATGCACAGTATTACCCTGATGCAAACCAGGGTAAGATCGATAAGAGCATTGAATCTATACAGGATATCTACAAAAACAATTACTTCCCTTCGATGAACGTCAGCTGGAAGAAATATCCCAATAACATAGGGCATATGTATTACAGCGGATGCTTCAGATGCCACGACGGCGAGCATAAAGACGAGCAAGGGAATGTATTATCGAAGGACTGCAATCTCTGCCACACAATCATCGCGCAGACAATAATCGATACAACGATGGTAAATCTTGACGGAATATCATTCCAGCACCCGGTTGACCTGGGCGAGGATATAGAGGATTTAACGTGTACTGACTGCCACGGAGCGGAGTAAAGCATTTAATATTGCAGATTGCAGATTGCGAATTGCAATTCTCGAAGAATATTCAATTTGTAAATTGCAATTTTAAATATTCATTCTGCAATATTCAATCTTAATTCAGGATTGTTTCGAGGAGTTCGATCAGCTCTTTTTTGGTGAAAGGTTTTGCGAGGTAATGGGAGCAGCCCTGGCTCAGGAAGCGTTTACGATCGCCTGCCATGGCATAGGCTGTCACTGCAACTACAGGGGTATCCTTATAATCATCCAGCTGGCGTATCATCTTCACAGCATCGAGTCCCGACATACCTTTAAGGTTGATATCCATCAGTATAGCATCATATTTTTTAGATTTCACTTTCTCTAATGCTTCCAGAGCTGACATCGAATGCTCAACGCTGCAGTAATCACGCAGGAAAAGATTTATGACATCGATATTTACCTTATCATCCTCAACCAGCAGCAGTTGTGAATTTCTCTTTTTCACCCTTTCCTTTAACGTGCTTGCCTCACTCTGCACCCCTCCCTTGTCTCCCTGTATCTTTACATTCGGAAATCTAACCGTAAAAACCGATCCTACATTTACTTCACTTTCAACATAAATAGATCCGTTCATCAATTCGATAAACTTTTTGCATATAGTAAGTCCAAGTCCCGTACCTTCGAACCTCCTGTTATACCCCTCGCTTACCTGACGGAAAGGTTCAAATATTACACTGATATCCTTTTCCGAAATACCAATTCCGGTATCCCTGACCCTGATAACCGAATCCTTTTTATCAACTTTCAGCTCAACATCAACACTTCCTTCATTTGTATATTTGATTGCGTTATTTATGAGATTACCCATTACCTGCGATACAAGTCTCTCATCGAGCCAGGAAGCGATATTCGGCCCAGCCGCTTTGAAATTAAACTTAAGATTTTTCTCGGCAGCTGCCAGTTTATAATGATTTATAGTTTCTTCGGCGATCCGATTAATATTTACCGGATGGAGCCTGAGATCGATTTTATTTGCTTCAATTTTTGAAAGGTCGAGTATAAGGTTCAGAGTATCTGTCAGTCTGTTTGCGCTTTTTACAATAGTACCGGCCATCTGCTTTATTTCCGGATCCTTAACGTCTTCAGCAATCATCTGTGAATAACCGAGAATCCCTATCATAGGAGTACGGAGCTCGTGGCTCATATTAGCGAGAAAAATAGATTTAAGGTTATTCATTTCCTCAGCACGTTCCTTAGCCTCTTTAAGGTCCTCTTCCATTTTCTTACGATCGGAAACATCGACGATGATACCACGGAGGCCCACAACATTATTTCCCTTTCTGACAGGCGAGGAGTATATCAAACTCTCAAGCACTTTACCATCCCTTCGCATCATCCTGATCTCACGGCCGCGGCCTTCAGATCCGGCAAAAATTTCCTGCATCCGCACAGCGATTTCATCTCTATCATCAGGATGAATAAATGAGAGCACATCGGGATTTCCTGCAAGGAATTCCACTGTATAACCCATAAAATCAGCCCCCTGTTTATTCACATATACAAGCTTCCCCTTATTATCTGTTTCAAAAACGATCTGCGGCAGCGAGTCGGCCAGCTCTCTGTACTTCTCTTCGCTCTCCCTTAGAACTGCCTCGTGTCTGATCCGGTCGGTAATATCCTCAATCATTGAGATTGTATAAAGGAACTTACCACCGTCATCATAAACCGCAGTAACCGTAACGTGGGCCCATACAGTTTCTCCTGATTTCTTAAGGTATCTCTTCTCTATCTTAATGCTTTTTGTCTTAGCCGAAACCAGATCAGCAAGCTGATTCTTATTTGATGCACGATCGTCAGCATGGGTGATCACATACATCGAAAGATTATACATTTCATCGCGTGTATAACCAAGCATCTCCGCAAATGCCTTATTCACATTAATCATTCTCCCGGCAGCATCAACATTGCTTATACCTATAGGAGCTTCATTAAAGATAGAACGGTATTTCCGTTCGTTCCGCAGCAATGCTTCAGCAGTTCTTTTTCGCTCGGTTATATTATTTATTATCGAAACCCGGGCATCCCTGCCCTCAATATTGATGGGATAGCTGCTTATCTCAACGATAAATTCCTCACCCCACTTATTTATATGCTTCCACTCACCAAGATAGCTCGCACGGTCGGGATAATACATTTCCTTCTTTTTATAAAGTTTATCAAGCTCTTTAACCGATCTTATATCAACAAGACTTTTCTGTGTAAATTCCTCCCTGGAATAACCGTAAAGGTTTGTGGCGGCCTCATTTACCTCCAGTATATCGAAAGTATCCGGATTGTAGATAATTACCGGATAGGGCATTGATTCATAAAGCGAACGGAATTTATACTCGGATTTCTCCAGTTCCTGCAGGGCATTTTCTTTTTCATTCTCAACCTGCTTATTATACATTGCGTGCTCAATGGACGTCATCAGTTTTGTAAGGTTAGCCTTCAGTATGTAGTCATCGGCACCTTTCTTCATACACTCTACAGCCACTTCCTCGGTTTGTGTACCTGTTACAAGAATGAACGGAATCTTTGAATTTCTTTTTCTGAGAATTTCGAGTGCATCGAGGGCCGTGAACTGAGGCAGGTTATAGTCGGCCAGAATAATATCAACATCTTCATTCAGGCAGTTAACAAATTCTTCTTTTGACTTTGCATGAGAGATTATATGCTTCAGACCCGAACGCTGCAGTTCAAGTTTTAATAGTTCAAAATCGCTCTCCTGGTCTTCCAGGATTAATACTTTAAGCTCTTTGTTTTCTCCTGTTTTCATATCACTTTTCATTTTTCAATCTTCAATTTTCCGTTTAATGCAGCCTTTGTAGCCATCTTAAATATAGTTTTCAATCTCCTTGAGTAAAGTTTATGTCTTTTGCTATAGCTTGTCTTTCCGCTTTCTCTTTTGTTTCTTACCAGCCCGCAATATGCCCAAAACTTGTATTTGTTCTCGAACCTGGCGGCTTCTATTACTATTCCATAGGCCTGTACTGCCAGTAAAGGACCAAACCCCGATATTCTCTCTATTTTTTGAATGATCTTTTCTTTTTTTGATATCTTCTTAAAGACTTCTTTATACTTCTTTTGTTCTTCCAACAATAATGTTAGGATCCTGGTCTTTTCTTCTAATATGAAATTCAACGTCTCATCGCTGTTATTATAATCAGCCTTTCCTCTTTTACTCTTTATTCCTATTGCCCTGTAGAGAGCAGATATCTGATTTTTTACCCTTACCTCCGCTTTTACCAGGTCTTCATATGCACTTGCCAGTTTCCTTATTTTATATTTTTCATTATCGTATGGTTTTTCAATTTTCAATCTTCCACATCTTCGAGGGAGGAATTTAACATAAGCCAATACATACCCATTTGTTTTGAAACCTCCATGAACTCGTTAAAATCCACGGGCTTGCGAATATAGCTGTTAGCACCGAAGGAATAACTCTTAACAAGATCCTGCTCCTCCCGGGAGGATGTCAATATAATCACGGGTATAAGACGAAGCACTTCATCAGCCTTTATCCGGCGCAGAACCTCTACTCCATCAAGTTTCGGCAGTTTAAGGTCGAGAAGAATAATGCTCGGGTGATCAGAAATATCCCTTCCTCTAAATTCATTATTACCATAGAGGAAATCGATACCTTTTTCACCATCCTCCAGAACCACTATCCTGTTAGCAATATTATTCTTCCGGAACGCTCTCAGCGTAAGCTCCACATCATCGGGATTATCTTCAACCAGTAAAACAAACTTTTTCTTCATTATGCCCTCATATTTTTTTCATTAAGAGTAAAATAAAAAGCGGCTCCTTTGTCTTTCTCAGCTTCCACCCATATTTCCCCGCCGTGCCTGCGTATCACCTTCTGAACATTAGCAAGACCAATTCCTGTTCCAGGATATTCATCCGCATGATGCAGGCGTTGGAAGGGCGAGAAGAGCTTCTCCGCATACTTCATATCGAATCCTGCACCATTATCCTTAACATAATAGATATACTTCTCATCCTCTTTCCGGCACCCGAACTCGATCCTTGCATTATCCATTTTGGAAGTAAACTTGTATGCGTTCTCAAGCAGGTTGTTAAGAGCTGACTGGAAAAGCACCTTATCTCCCCTGGCACAAAGTCCCTCCTGGATCATAAATTCAACCTTACGTTCCGGGGAGATTTTCTTCAAGTCTTCAGCGATCGATTTCGCCAGATCAGTCAGGTCTACATCAGCAATACCGAGTTCCCGGCGGGTAATGCGCGACAGGGAGAGAATATCATCAATTAGTTTACCCATACGCTGACTGGCAGCTCTCACACGCGAAAGGTAATTTAGACCTGTATCATCCAGCTTATCTTTATAGTCCTCAACCAGCGCCTGGCTGAATCCGTCGATACTCCTTAACGGGGCGCGGAGATCATGGCTTACTGAATAAGCAAATGCCTCTAATTCTTTGTTTACTGTTTCAAGATCATGAGTGCGCACCTTAATTTTCTTTTCAAGGTCAGCGTTCAGTTCTTTGATTTTGTTATCCGCCTTTTTCATTTCAGCTATATCGTGTGCGACAATCAATACTTTCTGAAGAGCATAGGCAGCATCATAACCTATATTCTTCAGAAGCTGCAGCTCAAATTCATCAAAGTGATTCTTTGTTTCAGATTTTACAGTAAGCACACCCAGAACGTGATCATCATGAACCAAAGGAACGGCTGCCAGCGAATGGTAACCTCTATCGAGAGCTGCATCACGCCAGGGTCTCATTAAGAGGTCTGCCGCAATGTCGTTAGAAAAATGAACACGATTTGTTTTGGCAGCTCTTCCAGCTGGTCCCTCACCGTATTCTGACTTATCAATTGTAAAAGGCTTCTTCGAAAGGTAGCCATCCTCTTTTCCAGCATAGGCCACTGGAAGAATTCTCTCTCCTTCAATAATACCTGCCCAGCACATCAGGTAATTCCCTTTTTCCACAATTACGCCACAGATACCCTCCAGAATTGCCCTCATTTCACTCTGGTGAAGGATAACCTTATTAACCGCACCCGAAATATCATACAGCCGGTTCAGCCTGTTCTGATGCTGCTCGGCTTTTTTCCGGTCGGAAATATCTCTTATAATACTCTGGACAAAAAAGTCACCATTTTTCCTGATTACACGCGCACTTGCTTCAACGGGAAATATTGTCTTGTCTTTCCTGATATGGTAAGTTTCATAAACCCGGCCACCCGACTGATCCAACTCTTTAAAAAATATTTCAGCAGGTCCCCTTTTATATCCTGGAGCTCTCAGTATCTCGACATCCATACCAATAAGTTCCTCCCGCGAATAACCGTAATACTTTTCTGCTTTTTCATTCACCTCAAGTATTTTACCATAGCGGTCGCCAAGAACAATAATATCATTTGCCTGTCTGAGTAAGACGTCAAGCTGTTCAGAAAGTGCTTCTTTTTCAAGCTCCTCTCTATACAGCCTTTTATAAAGTTTAGCCTGCCTGTTGTGCCATATAAGGCCTGCACCCACGGATGCTCCTATCACAATAAGTCCGGCTATTACCATAATAAGTAAGCGCTGTTTCTTGACAGGAGCATACACTTCCGCTCTGTCAACCTTGGTTATCAGGAACCAGCTGCTGCCGGATACGCTGTTCAGAGATGCCAGGACAGTGTTGCCTCTATAGTCGACGGCCTCAATTACCGTATCAGAGCCTAATACAAAATCATTGTAATCAATAAAAGAACCCGCCAGGGTAATTCTATTCTCACCTTTCTTAAGGGGGATAAAAACTCTCTTCTCTTCAGACCCGATCTCAACAAGGGCGGTTTCCAATGTAGTATTGAATAAAACTTTCTTAGTTAGGAGGGGGAAGAGAAATGATTTCGGATCTGAACGGAGAACAATAAAACCAGCTGTTGTTACGCCGCCGGGTTGAGATGACAGAGGGACAATAAAATCCACATCGCTGCCGATGCCGGAGGTTTTATACAATCCGGAAAATACCACCTTGTTTGTTGAATCGGATTTGTCGAGAAGAGAATAAAATTCCTGTTCAAAAGAATCTTCTTCATCACCTCCCGTTTTCAGTCTAAGCTTCCGGTCGGGATCAAAATAGAAGATATTCTCATAACCGTAGTTAGAGAGTCGGGAATTCATCCATTGTATAAGTTCATTCTGCGTTTTTCCATCCGGGTTGATTAAAAAATCATAAAACCGGCGGGAATTTCTGTAGTTTTCCTTAATTACTCTGCTATCGCCCATTCGCTCCTTAAGCCACTGTGAAAGCTGAGCCTGTTTCAAGTGCCCGACAGCTTCGAGTTTTTCCTCTGCTTCCCGTTTAGATTTTTCGAGCTGGTTATTAGAAAATAGATAGCCCGCGGTGATAACGGTGATTATTAGAAAGAAGGCAAATGCCCCTAAAATAGGGAGATTAAATTTGGACTCAGGCTTCATTCACAACCTGGAATACCTGGTATTGGTAAAAATTATTAATATAAAATTGGATCGTTTGTTAGAAATCGGATATCACAAAATATAAACGTCACCGGTTCTTTGTCCGGAAAGATCAGGATCTTCTTAAAAGAAGAGGGCACTTTTTTTTCGATGATCCTACAATATTAAAGAACACGGGGACGTTTAATATTTATATTATGAGGCAGCCCCGGAACTGATTGAGAAGATAGAGGAGATCTGCCGGAGCAGCCCCGAACTTATTTCAGCCTTTGACAAATAACCGTCTGCTCCTGCACTAAGTGCTTCGAGGCGATATTCGGGCTGATCATTAAATGATAAAAGCAGAATTCTTGGCGGATTAATCAGAGATTTCATAATTTTAGCAGCTTCAAAACCGTTCAATCCGGGCATTTTAACATCCATCAACACGAGATCAGGTTTAAGTTTGCCGCACAATTTCACAGCTTCTTCGCCTGAAACTGCCTTCCCGGCAATTTTAACATTAGGAAAGGTAGCAACGTATCTGACAAGGGTTTCCAGAAATTTTTCGTTATCATCAACCAGTAAAACCCGCAAATGAAACTCCTTAGTCTCCCGCGTGAATGTTTTCAATATTTATCTTGAATAACTTAAGGCTTGGGGGGTAGCGAGGCAATAAGGGTTTCCCTGATTTTTTATTGAAGAAGATATGAAGATTGAAGGCATTGAAGATTTAAGATTGAAGAATGAAGATTGAAGGCATTGAAGATTACTTGATGAGGCCTTTTTTAATGGCGTATCTTACAAGGCCGGGGATGTCGGTAATGGCGAGTTTTTTCATTATCTGGGAACGGTGAGTTTCAACAGTTTTAATACTGATAAAAAGTTTGTCAGCGATTTCGCGGGTGGAGTTTCCCTCAGCTATCAGCTGAAGTACTTCTTTCTGACGTGATGAAAGATCTTCTTTCTTCCTGGTTGCGTCGCCGGGGGATGAGGCATGCTTCAGGCGCTCCCTGTATTCATCAATCATTTTACGGGGGATAGCCGGACTAATATACACCCTCCCTTCCTTTATTGTATTGAGGGCAAGTCGAAGTTCGCCAGGCGCCGAATCTTTCAAAAGGTAACCCGATGCTCCCACGCTCAGAGCCTGAATAACATACTCCTCGTCGAGATACATTGAAAGAATTACGACAGCAACTTCGGGAAAATCTTTCTTAATCATTTCAGCAGCCTGAAGTCCGTTCAGCTCCGGCATAGCGATATCCAGGAAAACCATGTCAGGTTTAAGCTTACCTGTTAATTTAACCGCTTCACGTCCGTTATCGGCCTCTCCGACAACTTCAATCCCGTCGGAACTTTCAAGGAGAGATTTTATCCCTGCTCTGACCAGTTTATGATCATCGGCTAAGATAACCCTTGTTGATTTCATGATGATTATACCTGGCAGCTTGCCGTAATAATAGTTCCAGAACCCTTAGCCGATTTGATGCTGAATCTTCCGCCGAGAAGTTCGGCTCTTTCCTGCATGCTTATTAGTCCCAGACTTTTACCTCTGGCAGCCTGCTTTAATGCTTTCTGTGTATCGAAACCTTTTCCGTTGTCCTCAATAGTAAGGACTACGGATCTTTTATTTTGATTTAACGACATCTTAACATAACCAGCTTCAGCGTGTTTTGCAATATTGGTAAGCGCTTCCTGGCATATTCTGAACAAAGTGATGGCACATTCAGCAGGAAGTTCGTTAGAAACCTCTTTAATTTCAGTTTTCACCTCAATCCCCGTTCTCTGCCGGAACTTATCCAAGTACCAGCGGAGCGAAGCCGCAAGTCCCAGATCATCTATAATTGCCGGTCTAAGCTCAAGTGAGAGGTTCCTGACGACAGAAATTGTATTTTCTACAAGTTTAGTACAGTCATCTGCAAGTTCCATAGTTTCTTCGGGATTCCCCCCGTCCTTTATCCGCTGGACATCAATCTTTATCGCGGTAAGCAACTGTCCGATCTCATCGTGAAGCTCTCTTGAGATATTACGCTTCTCATTCTCCTGCACACTTATGAGTTTCGCAGAGAGTATTTTCAACCGGTTACGGGCTGCTGATATCTGTTTAAAGAGTTTCTCTCTCTCCCGTTCCGATTTCCGTTTTTCGGTAACGTCAACCAGGAAGGTGGAAATTCCTATCGGATTATTATCAGAATCAAGCAGAGGCGAAGCTGCAATACTTACATTTATTTTTTTACCGTCTTTCTTTACGCGTACAACCTCCCTGTCGGGGAAGCTCTCGCCGCCCATAACCGTATTCCTGAGTGCTAAATGCTCCTCCCTTTTGTCGGGAGGTACGAACGGTACCGGTTTGTCCAATACCTCTTCACTCCTCCAGCCGAACATCCTTTCACTTGCAGGATTCCACAATTTTGTCTTTCCATTCTTATCAAGTATAATGACACTAAGCGGCGAATAATTTATCAGCGACCGGAGAAGTTCATTAAGGCGATGGTGTTCTGTTTCTGCTTTTCGTTGTTCAGTAATGTCGGTAATAAGCGCCAAACCACCAGCGTACCGTTTTTGTTCATCAAATACGGACACGGCATTTACTCTCACCCACCTTTCCGAACCCTGACTATTCTTAAGGCGGAATTGAAAAGTTTCGCGGGAACCAGCGGCGTTCTCCCTTATATACTTTTCAGCATTTTCCCTGTCCTCTTCAAATACAAACTCCAAAACAGACTTGTTTTCAAGTTCTTCTTTCGGCCTTCCCACTATTTGTGCAAGCTTAGAGTTAATGAAAGTTATCTGCTGTTTATCGTCAATCAGGAGAATTCCCTCGTTGGCATTTTCAACTATCAGGCGGTATTTCTCCTCGCTGTATTTCAGAGCGGCCTCAGCTGCTTTTTCAAAGTTCACTCTTTCGGTAATATCGAGGCAAATCCCCAGGAGACCCGTTGGTTTCCCGTCATTCTTCCTTACGGGCACAAAATAGTTATCGAAGTGCCTGTCTGCTATGAGAGTCTGACCGGCAATAACTTCGCCATTCATTACCCGTTTATATGCTTCCTCAGTGTCAATCGTCTCACCATTATTCTGAGTAACCTTGACCTTCGACAGCGTATCCTGGAATCGGCTCCCCAAAAGCTGTCCCGGTTCAAAACCAGCTCCGGCAAGAGCTTTCCCTTGCTGCAGTATAAATTTCCCTTCACTATCAAGTTCAAGCAGAACCATCGGCAGGTTATTTATGATAGTCGCAAGCTTTGAGGAATACTGAGATAGTTTATCGAGGGTCTGAAGTTTAGCCGTAATGTTTCTGTTAACCGAAACATATCCGGTCACCCTGCCGTTATCATCGTGAAGAGTAATTGAATTAACTTCAACAAATATGGGCTCTCCGTTTTTATTTCTTCTGGCTGCAGTCCACTGAACTGAACCGTTAACCGACATTTCGAAGCTGAATTTTTTCCTTTCAGCATCGGTCATCTCAGTCTGTAGAAGACGCCTGATATTCCGGCCGACTGCCTCGCTTTTTGTATAGCCGTAAATACTTTCCGCAGCCTTATTCCAAGCTATTATTTCCAACGAAACGTTTGTCGCAATGACTGCATCATTAAGATTATCGATTACCTCAGCCTGGAAAGTACGTGGAGAAAAGGAGCTGTTATCTTTGAAGGTGATTATTACTTTATCGTCATCAAAGTCGTCCATGTAGAGTTTATGCAGTATCAGAGTACCGCTGTTCATCCTGAAATGGAAATCGCCAGTCCGGTTTTTACCATTAAGAATCGATGAGAGTTTTTCTTTTTCAGATGGGGCGATCAGATCGAAAAGGATAAACGGCTGGGCGGCCAAATGGTTAAACGGCTGAATAGCAAAGGAAGCAGCCCTGTTTTTCAGGAGGATACAGCCCGAATCCCGTTCAGTTATAATTACGGGATCGGGATTTACATCAATTAATCTCTGAATCTGATCATTCTGCATAAAGTTTATCCAAATGTTACGGAAGGTAATTTAAGGATTTATTTGAAAATTGAATATTGAAAAACGAAGGACAAAGCGCAGGTCTAATTATTAATTGCTGAGGGTTAATCGTTTATGTTGAAGATAACCCGGACGGTAGTACCGTGTGAGGATATCATTTCAAGGGTACCGTCGAGCTGCTCGATAAGGGTTTCGACGAGCTGGAGTCCCAGAGAATCGCTTTTGTGGTAATCTCCTTCCGGAAGGCCGACGCCGTTATCTTTTATGATGAGTTCGTATGCGGATGGGGTAAAAACTCTCCGCCCGATAAGATCTTTCGCTTCTGTCGGGATGACATTGAAGTCGTTGGGGATATTTTTGGAGCCGGTCGGGGTTACCTTGGGACCGGTCGGGATTACATCACGGTGTATGGAGACGAGGATTTCGCCGCTGGTACGATCCGGAAAAGCGTGCTTATATGCATTGGATGCGAGCTCGTTTATAATAAGTCCCAGCGAAATAGCACTATTGATATCGAAAGAAATATCCTGGATATCGACTTTCGTCTCAATGCTCCTGCCTTTTAAATCATAAGAAATCATCAGGTTATTCAGGAGGTCGCGCACATAGCTTTCGAAATCTATGTTAAACAGGTCCTTAGACCGGTAAAGCTTCTCGTGTATAAGAGCCATCGAACGTATCCGGTTCCTGCTTTCGTCGAAAATCTCCTGTGTATGTTTGTCGGGTATAGTCTTCGACTGCAGACTAAGCAGACTCGATATGACCTGCATATTATTCTTTACGCGATGATGTATCTCCTTAAGCAGAATCTCCTTCTCCTTCAGTGAGGCACTGAGCTCCTGCTCAAACTTCATCTGTTCGGTGATGTCGATGTTAACACCGCGAAGTCCTATTACATTTCCCTCAGAGTCACAGATACAATTCGTTTGCGCTTCCATCCAGACAACCGAACCGTCCTTTGCAATCCATCTGAACCTGTCAGTCATCGCTTTGTTATCCTTATACTGCTGCCGGGCATTTTTTATCACATTTTCGGCATCATCCGGATGCATTACATTCTGCCAGAAGTAAGGGTCTCGTTTCCATTCATCCACAGAATAACCGAGCAATTTCTCAATGTACTTACTTAAAAATGAAAGTTTAGCATCAGGGGTACCCGGTTCGCCGTAGGCTTCCCACACAACTCCCGGAACATTGGCAATAAGGTTGTCGATTCGTATGCGCTGTATCTCTAGCTGACTGTAGATTTTAATACGCTCTCTTTCAATCCTCTTCCTTTCAGTAATATCACGAGATATCCTCACTGTAACCGCTTTGCCATGGTAATTCAGCTTAAGACTGCTGCTCTCAACCCACACAATCCCGCCGTCTCGTTTCCTGTAGCGTATCTCGATTATCGGATGACGTTTATAATCCTCCAGGAAAGGACGATCCTCTTCATACACAAGGTCGTTAGGACTAACCTTACCAATCAATTCATTCTCACTGTAGCCAAGCTCCTTTACCAGGGCGGGATTAGCATAAATAAAAATTTCATTTTCATCCAGCAGCGAGATAAAATCACTTGAATTCTCGGTAATTAATCTGAACCTTTCCTCCGACTCCCGCAGATCACGCTCAACTTTTTTCCTGTACTTAATCTCCTGCTGCTGAAGCCGTATCGTTTCTCCAAGATTTTTATTGAGCTCTCCAATCTGTCTGAATAACGAAGCATTATCAATAGCCATTGCAGCCCTATGAGCAAGATCCTCGGCAAAACGAAGGTCTTCATCATCATAATTCTTACCGGATTCAGCTGTGCAGAGAGTAAGCGCTCCCAGCACCTTCCCTCTCACTTCAAACGGCACAAACATCATCGACCTGATTCCGAGCTTTTTAAAGATTACGTAAAGCTCCTTATCCTTTATGTTTCTACGCAGGAATTCATCATCCATAACTGCATAGAGCTCTGATCGCCCGGTCCGGATAACATTAGGCACCCCCCGCTGCTCATCCATTTTAGGCGGGTATTTAATCTGAAGCTCCCTTGCAAAGCGTATTTTATCGGGATCTTTATGATAAACAATAAGACGTTCGATCCCATCTCCTTTTTTGAGATCCACTGCAAACCAATCGCACACCTCGGGAGTAAGCAGCTTCGCGAGCGACTTAATCGTATCCGTGTAGTCAAGTGATGAATTAAGGATATAACTTGCCTCGGCAAGATATTTAAGCTTTGTCTGAACCACTTCAGCATGGTGTAATGCTCTCTGCTCACGGGTAAGCGCTTTTGAAAGCGCAACCTCATCAGCTTTACGTTCCGAAATATCCACTACAGAACCAATATATCCCTGGAAGGTACCATCGAGCGAATTCCGCGGCACACCGTGAGTAAGCAGCCATCTTTCCTTCCCATCATTCCTCCGAAGGCGGAATTCAAAACGAAACTCACTCCTGTTGTCGAAAGCAAGATTAAAAGCATTTTGAAATGCCGGAAGATCGATAGGGTGAATACCCTGCATCCAACCATCGCCGATTTCCTGGTCAATTGTTCGTCCCCGGAAATCCAGCCACGGCTTATTAAAATAGTAAAACTGTCGGTCGACTCCGGCGGTCCATATCATAACAGGGGCAGTATCGGCCATTACCCTGAAGCGTAGTTCGCTTTCGGAGAGCTGGCGCTCAGTCAGTTTTCGTTCAGTAATATCCACAATACTCGCAATAGTATATTGGTACGGTGAATTCTCATCCGGGAAATTAGTAATAGAATAAACATGGATTGGGTCCCCGCTGAAAGTTCTCACCTCATACTCAGTTTCAAAATGCCTACCCCTGTTGGCGCGCACAATCAGCAGTTCATTAAACTTATCAAAAAAATCTTCTGTCATAACTTCTGCAATGTTTTCAAACAGGTGCCGTTTATTCCGGGCTTTAAAACATCATAACACTACGTGGATTCGCGTCGATTAGCCGGAGCTTACGGAAACAGGACTGCACAAATTCCGGATGCCCTTTAAAATAGCTCCTGAAATCCTCAACGCCGGAAGCCCTAAGTTCATCCAGCATTTTTTTAACATCAGCATCGTCCGTTTCCCATAGCGACACAGCCGTCGATTCAAAAATACCCCTGTACCGGTGCTCACTTTTCCTGAGTTCATTCTCTGAGGCAAGGCGCTCAGTAATATCATCTGCAATACCAATAACCCTCACTACCCTGCCGGAGGCATCGCTGACAGGGAAAGCGCGTTCACGAAGAAATTTTAACTTCCCGTCGGATCTCCTTATCCTGTAAGTATAATCCGTCGAAATTCCTCTAAGTTGTTTAACTATTGCCCTTCGTGCCTTCGGCTTATCCTCAGCAATAATATAATCGAGGTAGGCACCCGGGTTCTCATAAATATTATGCACCGGTTCACCGAAAACCGTTTCATATGCATTACTCATATAGATGATTTCAGGCTTAGCAGGATTACTTACATAAAATACCTCGGTGAGATTTTCAATCAGATGTTTAAAGATGATCTCATTATCCTGCAGGCGCGATATTGTCTCTTTAGTCCTGGTAATATTCCTGGCAATAGCAGAAGCGCCGACAATCTTGCCCGAAAGATCCTTCAGGGGAGATACAGTAATAGATACCCAGAGGATCCTGCCATCTTTCGTCTGTCTCCTCGTTTCATAATGATCATAGCGTCCCCCTTTAGCCAACGATTTCATTATATCCTTTATTTCATTCTTCTTATCAGAAGGAGCAATGATATCAATATTTTTGCCTATCACCTCTTCAGCCTTATAGCCGTACATTTGCTGAGCGCCTTTATTCCAGCTGAGAATGACACCGTCCATGTCCTTGCTTATTATTGCGTCGTCCGAGGATTCAATAATTGAAGAGAAAAGAATCCGAAGGTAGTCGGACGCCGGTTCAGGCGAAGCCGGGATAATCGACTCAAGCCTTGCTGGTTTATTATCAAACGTAACTTCACTTAACTTTACAGTAAGTGGAACCTTTGTACCGTCCTTTTTACGATGATAGATACGCGAATAGCCATTAAGTTTTTCGGGAGTATTGATCTCGTTAAGAGAGTGGTCAAAAAAGAGATCCTGCATTCTCAGGGAAAGGAGTTCGGAGCGTGAATAACCATAGAACTTTACTGCCGCATTATTAACATCAAGGATCCTGAAATTTTGAGGATCGTAGACAATAAGCGGAAGAGGGTTAAGATCGAAAAGGACCTTATAGTCTGTACCGGTTAAAGTATTCATTATGGGACGCCTTGTTCACCTGCACCGGCAAACCTAAAAGATTACACGACTAGGGTTTATGATTACCATTATTAAGGTGGAAATATAGAGAACGGTGTTAAGGAATTGCGTGAGAAAAAGCACAGCACATTGAAGGAAGGAAGAATTCTTTTACTTTAATGTCAGCAAAATGGAATAATTAGAGAAGACAGATGAAGCTTGCAATTTTATCCGACTTACATCTCGGAAATTTATCATGCTCACTGGTAGAGTGGAACGGAAATGAATATGTGGAAGGATCAAAGTATAAGGATTTCTGTGAAGCTGCAGGAGAGGGGAATGATTATCTCATCCTGCTTGGTGATGCACTGGATTTCTCAGCCGCAGGTTATGAGAAAGCATACGAAGCGGCAAAAGTTTTCTTCACACTGGTGCAGGAAGACGGGATAGCAGATCAGATTATTTACATCCCGGGTAATCACGATTACGAAATCTGGAATATAGTTGAGAACGAGGTGAACATTATTCTCCAGATCAGGGAGGAGAAGATACCGCGGAAGTTCAGAACCGCAATACCGGGGATTCTCGATGACAGAACCGGTACCAGCACCCCCGGGCTCACGCTCCCCGGCGTTGGTAAAAGAAAGGACGGTAGTTACACCTACGGAGGATTGTTCTTAGATCATATAACCGACGAGCCTTCAAACTTCGTCTTCGTCTATCCCAACCTGTACCTAGCAACAGACGAAGGAAACATCCTCATTACACATGGGCAGTATCTCGGCAGCTACTGGTCGATGCTCTCAAAATGGGCGCCAATCATCTTCGGCAGCGATCTCAATCAGGGAACGCAAATGGATATTAAAGAGATGGTAGGTATGAATTTCCCCTTCAACCAGCTTGCCTGCTCGGGAGTAGGCGAGGCAGGAATTCTCTCTGAAACACTTTCGCGGGTTCAGCAAGAGATCAAAGAAGGCAAGACAAAGAACACCCGGCATTACGTCGATAACCTCGTCAGCTACCTTGACGATCATCTATTTATGTACAGGAAATGGTACAAGTTCCTTTACGAAGCAGCATCCGGTTTTTACGCAGTGGGCAGAGCAAAGAAGCTGATCCTCGGGATGCTCTCCCCCGAAACAAAAGTGCGGTACAACAAAGAGTATTTCCGGCTTCCGGAAGTACAGGAACGATTTTTCACTTACTATAACGCCTGTCTCGCCGAACTGGATCAGCTTGATAAAGTGCATAAAATCAGTCTCCCCTATCCCGACAAAATGATCTTCGGCCACACACACGTACCCGTAACAATGGACAATCCCATTGTTATGAACTCGCCGGCAGGCACTTCGATCAGTTTGTGCAACACCGGCGGATGGTTATGGAAACAGACAAAAGGCAAAAAAATATTCCGCGGCGCGGTAGTTTTCAGGTATGAATCGGGCAAAGGAATATTCAGTCCTGCTGATTGGAATGACAATGAAAAAGGATAATCCATCTTTATAATGAATGGCTAAAGCAAAATCTCTTTAAAATAAAAAACCGGCAGTGGAATACTGCCGGCTGCGCATTTTACCACCTATTTATATTCTACCAATATATTTCTGCATCATAATGATTATAAATATCTTTCATATAATTATAATCCGGGGTTCTCGGCCAATTGTCCTTATCAAATCCCGGAGCATTTTCCAGGGTTTCCTTTGATGCATCCAGAAAAAACTGTTTGTTACCGGTATCAAGCCGCAATGTTTCCCATGGGACGGCGAAATATTTTCCACCCATTCCTAAAAATCCCCCGAATGAAACAACGGCATATGCTATTTTCCCTTTATCCGTATCCAGCATAATCTCCTCTATCTTACCAAGATCCTCTCCGGCTTTATTAGTTACATCATCCCCTATCATCGTTGTTGCTGATAACACTATCATATAGACCTCCATTATTTTAAATTACTTTGGATTCATTATAACCAACCGGACGGCTATAAAAAATGTTAATTATCACGGCAATAAAAGAGAGTGATAAGAGAATGCGGCTAAAGCCGGAATGGGATGTGGGATTGCTATAGCCCGTCAGTTGAAACTGACGGCAATTCAAGCGAGTGATAGGCTGCTATATTGCCGTCGTGTTTTAACCGGCGGATAAATAATGGAATATAAAAACTCAGGCTTTAGCCATTAATAGTTAAATGCCCAGAGCATAGTGCGAAGAATGCGGCTAAAGCCGGAATGGGATGTGGGATTGCTATAGCCCGTCAGTTGAAACTGACGGCAATACGGTTAAAAACAAAGGCAATAGGCAGTTGAAACTGACTGCAATACAAGAGAGTGATAGGCTGCTATATTGCCGTCGTGTTTTAACCGGCGGATAATTAATGGAATATAAAAACTCAGGCTTTAGCCATTAATAGTTAAATGCCCAGAGCATAGTGCGAAGGATGCGGCTAAAGCCGGGGAGGGAGTTTATGTGTTTAACTGGTCCGTTGCTTGAAAGCAACGGCAATAGAAGGGATTGTTGGGATATTTGTACAACTGCCCCATTCTTGAAAGCAACGGCAATAGAAGGGATTGTTGGGATATTTGTACAACTGCCCCATTCTTGAAAGCAACGGCAATAGAAGGGATTGTTGGGATATTTGTACAACTGCCCCATTCTTGAAAGCAACGGCAATAGAAGGGATTGTTGGGATATTTGTACAACTGCCCCATTCTTGAAAGCAACGGCAATAGAAGGGATTGTTGGGATATTTATACAACTGCCCCATTCTTGAAAGCAACGGCAATAGAAGGGATTGTTGGGATATTTATACAACTGCCCCATTCTTGAAAGCAACGGCAATAGAAGGGATTGTTGGGATATTTGTACAACTGCCCTATTCTTGAAAGCAACAGCAATATTGCAAAAAATTTCCTGTTTTTACTTTTATACATATTCTCCTTATCTTACTTTTAAAGTTCAATAACCATTTACTAAATACATAGAGGGCATCAAAAAAACATACGTTGAATGCTCCCTATCTCCTATTCAGTGTTAAATTGCGAGGATGAATGAAAAAAGGATCCTTCTCTTTCAGGGACGATCAGTTGAAGGTTTTCAGATAATCTCACCCGACTGGAAATATGTCTACATCAATAATTCCGCCGCTTCGCAGGGAAGAAGCTCGAAGGAGGAACTCAGCGGCTTTACGATGATGGAAAAATACCCCGGAATTGAAAAGTCGGGATTATTCGGGATTCAGGAAAATTGTATGATCAAAAGAATCCCGCACATTATGAAAAATGAGTTCACCTACAAGGACGGAACGCATGGCTGGTTCTACCTTCATATCGAACCTGTACCTGAAGGACTGCTGATCCTCTCCTCAGACATCACCGGCCAGAAGAAAGCGCACGATGAAATATTGCATCTCAACAGGGTTTACGCATTACTCAGCAATATCAACCAGGTATACCGGCAGTCAGACCGGTAAAGTACCTCCAGGTTCTTCCTCTGCAAACCGGGAAGTATTATACATTGACGATGACCGGACCGCGCATCTGTTTGTGGGTAAATTCCTAAACGGTATATGCAGTCTCGATGCCTGTACCACCGGCGACGAAGGACTGAATATTTGTTACCGGCATAATCACCTTAATAAAATCATCTTTTTTGTTTCCCTGTAACCATCTGCCTCCAACCTGTAATAGTACACCCCGCTGCTCAGTCCGGCTGCATTAAAATCCACCCTGTAGCTTCCGGCCTTAACTGTCCCGTTAATCAGCTCCGCCGCTTTCTGACCCAGGGGATTATATATACTTAAATTTATAAATCCATCAGCAGGAATGGTATAGTTTATAGTAGTGGTAGGATTAAAAGGGTTGGGATAGTTCTGCGATAACTTATATTCTCCCGGTTCACCGAGACTCACCTCCACGGTACCTGAGTATTCATAATCCCCGTTAAAATCCAACTGCTTTAACCTGTAATAATATGTTCCAACTTTTCCGGGTTTATCTGTAAAACTATAGCTCTCCGGTTCGGTTGATGTTCCTCTCCCCTGCACAAATCCTATCTTATTCCAGGCATCTTTACTCCTTCGTTCTATCTTGTAGCCATTGTTGTTAGTCTCTGTTAAAGTCACCCAGTTAAGTATTACTTTTTCACCGGCAGCATTTGCAGTAAATGAGGCCAGTTCGACAGGAACAACTTCAGATAAAAGACGCTTCCAAACACTCCCACCGTACGTACCAGCATAAACATAATCTGCATCTGCGCAAATTGATTGGATATCAAGATGAGACAGGCCGTCATTTATGGAAGACCAGCTGCTGCCTAAATCAGCGGATAAGAATACTCCTCCTCCCTGAGTTCCTGCGAAGACGTAATTCCCTGCTATACAGATGTACCTGATATTCAGGTTCGTTAACCCATTATTCGCTTCGCTCCAGTCGGAGCCATTATTAGTCGATATAAAGATGCCTGCAGCATTTGTACCGGCAAACAGTGTGTTGCGTTTTGCTGCTGCACACCTGATATATGTATTAGTTAATCCATTGTTCACAGCAGTCCATGTATCGCCATTATTAATCGAAGTAAAAATGCCGCCGCCGGTACCAAGAAAAACATTAGTTTCATTTGAGGTAATCGAGTACACATAGCTGTTCGTCAAACCGTTTGCAGTTTCAAACCAGGGCACACCATAATTTGTAGAGCGGAATACACCCGTTCCGGGTCCTCCACCGTATCTTCCAGCAAACAATGTGGTATCTTTTGTACCGAGCGACTGCAGATGACTTGTAGTGAGTCCTCCATCAACAATCTCCCAGGTATCGCCGTTATTTGAGGATCTCCATACCCAGCTTCCCCACGAACTTGCAAACATATAAGAACCAATCTGTGCCAGGGAATTAATTTCATAGCCGGGTATATCTCCGCTTACCCACGTCCACGTCTGCCCTTCATCGGCAGTCCGGTAGACACCTCCACCGGAAGTTCCCGCAAACACTCCATAATCATTTTGGAGCAGGCTCAATACAGAATTACTCCTGATTCCGGAATTGGATGAGGACCATGAAGTACCGTTGTTCTGAGAGATGAACACTCCACCGCCGGACGTCCCTAAAAATAAGTCTGAGCCATCAGCATAAAGTATATTTACAAGTTTACAGGTCAGCCTCATATTCACCTCCGACCAGTTTGCGCCGAAATCAGTCGATCTGAAAACCCCACTACCGCCGGAGCTTACAACGCCGGAACCGGTTCCGGCAAAAAGAACCTGACCAATAGTTTCAATTGTGTGTATATTCGGATTCGTCAGTCCGTTATTTATATTTGTCCACAACGATCCATTATTGGTTGAACGGAAAGCTCCGCCCGGACTCGAAGTAGTAGAAACAGTTCCTGCGAAAACATTGTCAGCATCGGCCTTTAGTGTAACTACTTTGGAAAAATTAGGCAGTCCCGAACTGATAATAATCCAGTTTGATCCATTGTTAATGGAGCGGAAGATCCCATTCGCCGTCCCGGCAAAAAGATAAGTACCATTATATGCAAGTGACCAGATCTGGGTATTGAGCAGGCCGGTATTTACCGGGGTCCATGAATCGCCGTTATCGGCTGAACGAAAAATACCCTCGCCGGTTCCGGCGTAAAGATAAGTTCCATCGTAAGTGAAAGCGTGGATGTTAGTGTTAGTCAGTCCCGAGCTTTTTTCCGTCCATGCCATTCCGTTATCTGTGGAACGGAAGATCCCGTTTGGTGAACCGGCAAATGCGCTATTGTTCACATAAAATAATGTCTGGATATTATTTTCGGTTATTCCGGTATTTGAAGCAGACCACTGCGCACCATTGTCAGTAGAAACGTATATTCCATTCATAGTGCCTGCTATCAGAACGTTTTCCCCGGCAGTGAGAGATAAAATAATTCCACCATCGGGACCATTAGTCTGAACCCACTGCGCAGGAAGTTCAACCGCAAACGAAAGCAGTATGATCACTAAAAGACTATTAAATAAATAACTTCTCATTTTATATCCTGCACTTACTTTATTAAAATCATTTTTTTAGAAAATGAATAGCCGCTTGCCTCAAGTCTGTAGTAGTATATTCCTGAAGGCAGCGAGCCTGCATCGAAGTTTATGCTGTAGCTTCCAGCAGTAACAACACGGTTAACAAGGTCCGTCACCTTCTGTCCAAGAGCATTAAACACACTTAACTGAACATGGCCGTCATTCGGGATTGCATAGCTTATCCTGGTTGCCGGGTTAAAAGGGTTCGGGTAATTCTGCGAAAGGCTGTATTGCGCTGCCTGATCAAAATTCACTTCTACTATTCCTGAATACTCAAAACTACCGTCATAATCCAGCTGCTTCAGCCTGTAATAGTATTTCCCGGCTTCCTGAGGATTCTCGGTAAAGCTGTAAGTTTCCGGTTCCGTTGTGGTACCGTTACCCGCCAGGTATCCTATTTTACTCCAGGCCTTCCGGCCGTTCTCAGTTTCCTTCATCCTTTCAATCTCAAATCGCTTGTTGTTCGTCTCTGTTGCTGTCCGCCAGTTAAGGACAACAGTATTATCACTTACTACAGCCGAGAAGGAAGTAAGCTCTACCGGGGTAATGCCAAAGGCTTTCCATACACTGCTTAATCTAATTCCGGCATATACGTAAACATCATAAACAATGAGTGACTGCACGGGAAGATTTAGAAGCTGATTCCCATATTCCTGCCAGTTATCACCATTATCAGTTGAATAAAAAACTTTGCCATCCGTTCCAGCATATACAGTGTTGGAACCTGCTGTCATTGAAGAGACATTAAGGTCTGTCAGTCCATTATTCACCTCAATCGAGTTACCACCATTATCGGATGACCTGTAAACTCCTCCGCCCGGAGTACCGGCAAATAAGATATCTCCCGAAAGAGCAAGACAATTAATAAACGGGAATGACAGGCCATTATTCACGGGTACCCACGAACCACCATTATCAGTTGAAAGATTAACTCCACCGCCAAGAGTACCGGCAAAGACATTGCTTCCATTTATTGCAAGGGCAACGACTGCCGGATTTGAGAGACCATTATTCACCTCAGCCCAGGATCACCTGCATCAGTCGACAGGAATATTCCTCCGCCGTATGTCCCGGCAAACAAATTTGTGCCATCGCCAGCAAGAGAAAAAACCAGCGGATAGGTGAGTCCGTTATTCGCACCCGACCAGTTTGCTCCGTTATCGGTTGAACGAAATACACCGCTGCCGAAGGTGCCGATATACAAATTACCTCCATCAGCTTTCACACAGAATGCATACGGCGATGTAATACCGCTGATGCTCTGGTTCCAGGTTTCTCCTCCGTCGGCAGAGCTATAAAAAGCTCCACCGTAGGAGGACGCAAAAATATTTGAACCATCCGTATCAAGACCCGTTATAAAGGCAGCTGTAAGACCGCCATTTGAAGGTGCCCAGTCATCACCATTATTAGTAGATCGGAAAACCCCGCCAAGGTGAAGTCCGGATCCCGCGAGAACATATGCACCATCACCTATAATTGAGGAAGCGTACGTATTGGTTAGTCCGGTATTTACCGGGATCCAGTTTGGAGATTCAAAGCGGAAGATACCGGTACCGAGATTCATACAGGCAAACAAAGTTGTGCCGCTAACGCCAAGGGTAATCACATTATTATTAGGAGTTGGAATTTATTACCGTCCAACCGTCGCCATTATTTGTTGATTTAAAGATACCGCCTGTTTCAGTGCCGGCGTATAAATCCGTCCCCATAACAGCAAGAACTATAACCTTATTGCTCGCAAACCCGTTATTTATTAAATTCCAGGAAACACCTCCATCAGTCGAACGAAAAGCATATCCGCCGTAAGTTGCCGCAAAAATATTACTCCCAATCTCTGCCAGGGCTCTCACATCACTATTTGTCATCCCGCTGCCCGAGGCCGTCCAGTTTCCGCCGTTATCAGTTGAAACAAACACGCCTCCTTCAGTGGCTGCCAATATATTTGTTCCATCCAATATCAGATCCTTAACATTAAGATTTCCTAGTCCCGAATTAACCTGTTCCCAGGTTGAACCATTATCCGTTGAAAGAAAAATCCCGTCACCGGGTGTATCTACATCGCCATAGGTTCCGACAAGAATATCGCCGCCATTAAACAACACCGTATTAACATAAGTATTGGTTAAACCTGCAGCCCCAGTATTTGTCCAGTTTACGCCGCCATCGGCTGACACAAACAGGCCGCCTCCGTAAGTCCCGGCATAAATATTTCCGGCATTTTCAGTAAAAGTTAAAACTACTCCCCCCTCCGGACCGCCTGTCTGTATCCATTGTGCTTGAAGACTAACCGGCCGGAACAAAAGCAAGCCCAGGAAAAAGATTGAGAGTAAATTAAATTTGCGCATGTCAACCTCATTATTATAGAGTGATGCTGTTTATTTTCTCACCCAAAGTATATTGCTCTTACCCGGTGAGTAGCAATCACCCATTTGGTTGAATCTGGATATTAACACCGGGAGCGATGAATCAAGAAATTACCGATTCAGGAATTTAACCACGGCTTCGGTTCTCGATCTGACCTGCAGCTTTTCATAAATAGAATGAATATGGGTATGTACCGTATCGGGACTGATAAAAAGTTTTTCGGCGATTTCTTTATACTTAAATCCCTTTGACAAAAGATCCAGAATTTCCTCTTCACGCTGAGTAAGGTCTTTCAGTGTCTCTTCCGCAGAAGGTTTCTGCTGAAAATATTTAACAACCTTCCTCGCAATCTGGCTTGTCATAGGAGACTCGCCGTTATAGACTTCAGAGATAGCTCGGAGCAGTTCAGCCGGAGGGGTACGTTTAAGCAGGTAACCATTAGCTCCGGCCTTCAGCGATTCAAATATTTTTTCGCTGTTTCGTACACCGTGAGCATAATTACCTGTACATCAGGAATAGTTTTCTTAATTGCTTTTACACATTCTATTCCCGACATATGAGGCAGATTTATGTCCATCAGAATAACATCGGGTTTATCTAAAGGAATATCAATCAGAGCTTCTTCCGCATTGGGAAACGAACTAATACACCGGCAGCCTTCGGAACCATTTATAAGCGCCGCTATGCCGGTTTTTATCTGTAATGATCTTCAACTATCGAGATCTTTATTTCCATTCTAATCCTTGATTTCTCCTGAAATAAATTTAGTCCATTTTAATTTTGTTTCAATCACCCGAACGGGTGATGTTTTTTGTCAGCTGCACTTCCGCTATAATCTCAGTACCTTCCCCGGTTCACTCTTAAGGATAAACTTTCTTCGATTTCTCTACTCTCTTTTTCATTCGAAGTCATCTGAAAACATCGAAGCTTTATCGGGAGAAGGTTCTGCTCCGGCGGCTTCCTTCCCGTTGTTATTACTAAACTCGCATCTATTATCTCTGATGCTGATTGTCAGCGTGGAACTCTAGATCTCATCCAACATCAACTCTGTCGCATTTGCATGTTTCACAATATTATTCAAAGCTCCTGCACTATCATAAAGAGGTTGTGTCTTTTATCGAAGAGCACCTTCACAGGCGGGATCTCCGAAGGAATATCGAGCTGGTACTTTATATTCAGATGTGCGAGGTATTGTTCTATATACATGATGATATAGTCTATGAGACTTTCAGCGTATCATTCCTCGGGTTAACAGACCATACAATCTCATCTAGCGTATTTACAACTGGCTTCTACATACGATATATCCTCCAGGTAGCTCTGTATGGATTTTTCCTTTCCAATTTCCTGCTTAGCAATTTCACTCAACACAGAAATCTGTGTAACTCTGGCACTAAGGTCATCGTGCATATCTCTGGCTATCCTCACACGTTCTCTTCAATTGCAGTTTCCTTCTCAATTAAGCGTGTTCTCTCTCTGATCTTCTTCTGCATAAAATAGCGGAGTACTAGTATCAGGATAACTGCTGCACTTACGTATAAGAGTATCCTGAACTACTAGGTCATCCAGAAAGGAGGCTGAACAATAAGTGAAACTGATGTGCTCGTGTTATTCCATATGCTGTCGTTATTAGACGCTTTAACTCTTATTGTATACTGACTGGGATCAAGGTTAGTGTAACTTGCGTACCTTTGATCTGCTGATACGAAATGCTAGTCCTTATCAAACTCTTCCAGCTTATAGGCGTACCTGTTTTTTTCAGGCACTGTATAGTTCAACGCTACAAACCAAACGAAAAAAAGTTCTGCGAATAGGACAACTGATTTTACTGGTATCCGAAAATACATTCGGGAGGTCAACTGGCTTATCGAAAACCTTAAAGGAAGTAAGGTAAACAGGAGGTCTGAAATTATTATTTTTAATATCGTCAGGGGAAAACGCACTGAATCTGTTAACCCTCCGAAGAAAAGCTCGCTGAACTGCTGCGGTAATAAGCTCTCTGTATAAACTCATTACTCTGCAGGCTGTCTTCAACATCGAAGTTCTTAAATTTACCGACGATATATTGAATCTTGATATCTCGAGGTTTGTACTCAGCTAGAGGTTCTCACTCGTGTCAGGAAGTATACCATACACTATATTATTAGGAAGTCCATCCTGCTCTCTGAAAAAACTAATAGAATCAGCTGCTGGGTCAAGCTTGCATAATCCCCTTCCATATGTTCCGATCCAGACGATACTATCCGGATCTTCATAAACACAAAAAACTCCGTTATCATTAACGCTGTTGTTAAACTCAGAAAGCGAAGGATCGTAACTGAAAGTATCAGATACAGTATCAAGACGGCACAATCCACTCCTTAACGTTCCCACCATAGACCGCTTTTTCTTCCATAATTTATGGTGGTTACAGTACCGCTAAAACACTTTCAGAATCTGTTTCAGCTGGGTAATGCTTGAAGGTTTTCCTGCTGATATCGAATTCATCGACACCGCTGGTTAAATATCCTATCCATATTACATTTTTAGCTGAATCAAAATACAAGGTAGTGATCTGGTTATCGGCAGGACTGTTTTTATTTTTTTCATCGTGCAGGTAACCTGTAAATGTATTCTTCTTTTTATTCAGACAGGTAAGGCCCCCTTCCGTGCTCACTCAGATGAGCTCATCTTTTGATTTGCAGAGCGAAATGATTTTACTGCTGCTTAAGCTGCGCTTTCCTGATTCAGCACTGTAGACAGATAAAAGACGGCGGTGAATACTCGGGCGGCTGGACTTAGGCGAATATTGTTTCAAGCTTTTGTTATACGTCCAACTCAGAGGAATCTATCATCATCCTCAAGGAAAGATGATACAAGGTCGCTATCGGAGCTACCTGAGCCTCCATAATGTTTAAACCTGTTCTTTCTATAGTCGTATACTCTAACGCTGTTTGTGAATGTACTGATCCATATAATATTGACCTATCCTGGTAAAGACTAATAACGGGACTTGAAAACTGTTTTTCAAATGTTCTTGTGCTCGGCGAATATATTAAAGTGCGTCATCATATGCACTCACCATATATTTCCTCTAAAATCCTCTATGATTGAAGAGATAAAATTTCCACCTCAGATGAACTCGGATCATGTTTTTTTACTGCTCCGGATTTTGTATCAAGATTGTCAGCTCCTTCCCCAGGTTCCTATCCAGAGGATGCTGTTACGGTCAAGGGCAAGCGACCTGATATCATCATAGGCGATTGTTTTAGGATCATTATCTTTGTGGTGAAAAGACTCCACCCTGACCTGCTCATTAAAAGGATCTGTATACGAGAGCCTGAACGAACCGGATGAAGTACCAATAAACAGCCTGCCGCTGTTATCGCTGCAGATCGCCTTGATATGGATTCGCTGAAGGGCGGGTTCCTTCTCATCAAGAAAGATACGCTTAAACTTCCCCGATTTTTTATCATATACATTGAGTCCGTTATTTGTACCAACCCAGGTATTACCTGCCGGATCATCAAACAGGCATAGAATCCTATTATCGCTGAGCGTTGCCGGGTTGTTCTTCATATGCCGATGATGGTAAAATTTATTATCGGCGATATCATAGCGGTCAAGTCCCCCGTTTACAGTTCCTACCCAAAGGCTGCCGTCATTCTCTCCAAGCAGGCTGATGATCGTATTATTAACCAGAGAAGCAGTATCGGAAGGATTGTTTTTAAATACTTTAATTGAATACCCATCGAACCTGTTAAGACCGTCATCAGTGCCGAACCACATAAATCCCTTATTATCCTGTTCGATAGACCATACGATTGACTGCGAAAGTCCCTGATCCAGCCAAATCTTATCATAACTTAAACCATTAAGACTGTTATCCTGTGCCCATAGAAGAAAAGGAAACAGCAGGAGAAGTGAGCGAAGCGGGAGGAATCCTTTTTTAAAGTTGAAGTACAGCGCCATAGAATTAAATAATAATTCACTATGAAATTAATTTAAGCTAAAATACTTAAAAAGATATCAAAGGCAATATTGAAATTGAATTCCGCAAATCATTATGTACACTTCTCCTGCCGAACGTATTAACGGAGCAGCATCATCTTTTTAGTAAGACTATGTCCATTCATTTCGATCCTGTAATAATATACACCGCTGCTCAGATCAGCAGAGTTAAAATTCACGTGATGATTACCGGCTTTCATCACTCCGTTCACGAGAACCGCTACTTCCTGTCCCAGCACATTATAAACGTTCAGTCGGACGAATCCATCGTCAGGAATAGAATAGTTTATATCTGTAGAGGGGTTAAAAGGATTAGGATAATTCTGTGAAAGGCTGTATACCTTCGGGCGATCAAAGCTGATTTCAACAATCTTTGAGTACTCAAAACTACCGCTAAAATCAACTTGCTTTAATCGATAACAATACTGTCCGGAAGTACCGGGATTATCCTCATACTTATAAATATGAGTTTTAGATGAAGTTCCATTTCCATGCACAAAACCTATTTTAATCCAGGAACTCTGCTCATCGCCGGCAGCAGTCTCCCTCTCAACATCAAAACCGCGGTTATTCGTCTCAGTTGAGGTGCTCCAGGTAAGCATCACCTTATCATTAATGACACCCGCAGTGAACGACGAAAGTTCGACAGGTGTTACATAATTATTCTTAAGTATTACGCCCGAATTGCCGACGATGAACCCTGTATTTTCATTGGAGAATGATATTGAATGCAAATAATCAATCAACGAAATACCCGCTGAACTTTCCCAAGCATCACCGCCGTTAGTTGTCGCAATTATTATTCCATTGCTGCCGACGGCAGTTCCGTTATCAGAATCTAAAAACTCAACATCCTGAAGCGGATCTGCAGAGCCATAAGGTACGCTTGTCCAGTTTGCACCACCGTCAGTAGTTTTTAATAATATTCCAACACCATATGCCGCGCCTCCGACAATCCAGCCTGTATTTTCGTCAATAAAATATATGTTATTAAGCGGGGTAGTTCCTGGAAATGTCTGCTCTGTCCAGGCGGCACCACCGTCAGTCGACTTAAAAAGCTGCCCCCCGGTGTTTCCCATAACCGGACCGCAAACCGCCCAGCCTGTATTATTATTTACAAAGCATACCGAATTTATTTTCTCACCTGCAGCGGAAATAGCCACGCTGTCCCAGGTATTCCCTCCGTCAGTCGTTTTTAGAACAGCCGGTGTTTCTCCGGAAATATAACCGCACCCCCATACATGGTCGGCATCCGTATGATGCAGGTTGCGAATATTTCCATTAACCAGGCACTGCTGAATCCAGTTGATTCCGCCATCTGTAGTTTTATAGACCCCTCCGGTATTACCGCCGTTATTCGATGCTATCCAGCCTGTATTCGCATCAAGGAAATCAACGCTATAATTCTCCGTTCCGGGGCTAGCTATAAAATCCCACTGATCCCCGCCGTTGGTAGTTTTAAGAAGCACTTCACCCGTTCCAGCCGCATAAGCAGTATACTGATCAACTGCACAGACATCGAGGAGCTTTTCTGTAGTAAGGTGATTCGATCTTTCAGCCCAGCTGCTGCCTGCATCGGTTGTTGAATATATTAGTCCATGAAAGCCGACGAGAAAACCATTCTCAGAATCATTAAAATAAATGCCTTCGAGGCCATTAGTACCATACGTTGTAGTAAACTGAAGAGTCCAGGTATCTCCACCATCAGTGGTATGGAGAACATTTCCTCCGACTATCAATCCCAGAGTTGTCGCCCAGCCGTGGTCTGCATCAAGGAAGAATACCTTTTCGATCTGATTGGACAACCCGCTATTTTGCGCCGTCCAGGTACCACCCCCATTAGTTGTTCTGAGAATAGTACCATTTCCGCCAACAACTGTTCCTATATTTGTATCCGTAAAATAAACATCAGTAAGCAGCTCAGATGTCCCGCTCACCTGTGCATTCCAGGAGGTCCCTCCGTCGGTAGTTCGCTGTATATTTCCGCCGTCATTAACGATGGTTCCGGTATTAGCGTCAGAAAAATAAACGCTGGTAAGTAGTCCGCCGAAAGCACTATTCTGGGGAAGCCAGGTATTTCCTCCATCAGTAGTTCTCAAAATTAATCCCTGACCGAGGCTGAGGTCAGACCCCACGACCGTTCCATTTAGTGCATCAAAAAACTGTATACCGAAGGTAGGTTTGAAAAAGCCATTGTACTGTTCTGTCCATGTTGCTCCTGCATTAGTAGTCTTTAATACGAGTCCGTACACGCTGGAAAAATCAGAAGCGAGGTAATAACCGGTGATCCACCCGGTTGAAACATCCACAAAAGATATATCCATCAATGTGTATCCGGGATAATCAGGTAAGCTGAGATCCGACCAGTTCATTCCGCCGTCAGTCGTCTTGAGAATGCTGCAGCCCTCTCCGACCGCATAGCCGGTATTAGCATCAACAAATATTAAATTATTAAGATTATTTCCCTGCGGTGACGGGTTCTGCCACAACCACTGTGCATCAGCTCCATATGCTAAAAATAACACTCCGAACAAAACCCGCAGCATAAAATGAATTGAAAAGTTTTTCATTATTTCTCCTTAAAGTATTACTAAAGTTGGGTGATATACTTAAAAAAGGACATTTGCCGAATCCTTCAGTTGTTTAAAATCCTACAGAGACTAATGATTTACAATCACCCGAATGGTGTATATTGGCGGTATACCGGATGAGGCTCCGGAGGTTGGATCGGCAGAGTAACAAATATGTAACCCCGAGCGGGGTTAGGAATATAAATGCTGAGGGAAGGATGCGGCTAAAGCCGGGGGGAGCATTATTTGTTTAAGTGGTCCGTTGCTTGAAAGCAACGGCAATGGAAGGTTAAACACGATGATAATGCAAGAGAGTGATAGGCTGCTATATTGCCGTCGCGTTTTAACCGACGGGAGAATCATCCTTTTTAAAATTAATCCAATCATAAAATTCATACAATAAGCCCTTCGGTATCACTCTTTTTATCCCCAGGCTTTCGGCCGTTTCTGAGAAAAATCTATCTTCAAAATTCGTTAAGAGTACAACTTCAGCAGCGGGAAACTCCTCCATCAGCTCTTTCGCAGCACTGAATCCGTTCATATTTTTCAGTTGAAGATCAATCACGACAATATCCGGCAGGCAGTTTTTATAATCTCTGTTAAGACTGATTTCTTCATTATGATCAAAATATACATCGCCATGATTACTTATCAATTCCATTAAGTATTTTCTGAAGTCCTTATTCTCTTCGACTACGAGGAATCTCATAGACCTTGCTCTCATCAAATGAATTATTCCCTGCGGTATATATATATCTCGATTACAATTAACCGGAACTAAAATATGGGGTGAGGAGGCGGAATGAATGAGTGTGAACGCACTTTCTACCGTGCGTAAACGCACTATTTATAATAATATATCTTTATTCCGGAGGGCATATTTTAAGAGATCCTTTGAGCCTTCCAGCCGGAGTTTGTGTGTGATGTTTACTTTGTGATTCTCTATCGTTCTTTTCGAAAGAAAGAGCGCGTCCGCTATTTCATTATTCGATTTTAATTCGGCCACAAGAGAAAGTATTTTCCTTTCGACTGCAGTAAGACAATTTGGTAGGCCGGCCGTTTTATCATTTCCGGAATGATCAGTTAACTTCTCCACAAGTACCCCGGAAAGACTCTTGCTCACAAATGTCCTGCCCGAAACCACTTCGTGAACCGCATCAATAATATCCGGAACCGCGTCATCTTTTAAAACATAACCTTTCACGCCCTCAGCCAGAGCTTTAAGAAATATTTTCTGCTCATTATGCATCGTCAGAAGGATCACCGGAGTTCCTGACTTCTGCTCACGCAGCCGGCCGGCAACCTCGATACCATTAAGTCCCGGCATTTGAAAATCCAGGATGGCTACATCAGGATTTAATTTCAATATCAGCTCAAGCGTTTCGCTGCCGTTATCCGATTCGCCGACAACCTCAAAATCAGGACAACTTTCAATCTCCTGCTTCACCCCCAGGCGGAAGAGCGGGTGATCATCTGCTATCAATATCCTGATTTTATTCGTTTTATTGTGCTGCTTCATTTATGATCCTTTGGGTATTCAAGAAACACAGTAGTTCCGCCGGAGGGACTACTTATAATATCCAGCGCCGCACCCATCATCCGTGCGCGTTCGTTCATTCCCGTAATGCCGAAACCGTTCTCTCTGCTGCTTATGGCTGCATCGAAGCCTTCACCATCATCAGATATTTTCATTGTAATCATATCAGGGTCAACAGTTATATCAATGAACGCCTCCTCCGCCCCGGAATGTTTGAGAATATTGTTAATGCTCTCCTGAACTATCCTGAAAAAATTTATCTCATCCCTTTTAGAGAAGGTATTGGTGATTTCGTCAATGCTGACATGGAAATTGATTTTTGAAGCTCCCGCAGCCTTTTCCACAATTGACTCGACAGCGGTTTTTAAGCCAAGCTGATCCAGGTACTTAGGGCGAAGATCATAAATAATATCCCTTACCTCGTTAATAGATTCGCCGGCCAGATCGCTTATGCTTTTAAGCGAATCCGGAGAACTGACTTCTTCAGTATTGTTCAGTCTTGATAAAAGCTGATTCCTGATCAGAAGAAGTTTCTGTCCCAGACTGTCATGCAGTCCGAGCGCTATTCTATTGCGTTCATTCTCCTGCGACTCTATCAATTTTGCCGCGAAATATCCTCTGGCTTTGTTTTCATTCTTAATAGTTTCGAGCTCTGCCATCTGAAGATCCACCCTTTCCCTGTTTGTCCTGAGAAATTTATCAACAGCAGCCCATACTATGGTAAATACAAAAATTGTGGCCCCGAAATATAAAGCTCTCAGACTGTAACCGTATCTGGTCCCAAATCCATAAAAAAGATATAGAGCTACCTCAATTAAAGTTGACAGGAAAATCGCCGCGATTCCCCCGATAATTATTTTTATCTCATACTGACTGCTCTTCAAGCTTTTAACAAGATAGATAAAACTAATTATAACACTTATCATTATCAGCAGCAGGTAGTAATCGATTATATCTAAAAACCTGCCATTAGTCGTCAGGCTGTAGACCGTACAGAAAACCAGGTAAAGAAAAAGGATCTTCCAGGCAAAGCTTACAATTCTTCTATATTGATCGGCCACAATCTGTTCAATAATATAGAAACCGCCCACGGAAGAACCGATCATTGCTAGATAGCCCGCATGGTAATAAAAGTAAGGGGCTTTAAAGACAAGCTGAAGGAACGAAGAATTAGCGAGGGCGAATACACCCAGCAATCCCAGGTAAATGCCCAGTCCGTACAACAATTTCCTGTCACAGAAAAGAAACATAAAAAGGAGAACCACGATCCCGGATGAAAAAAACAGCACAGCAAAAATCAAATTTGTCATGTCAGAACGGAAAATATCTTTCACCAGGTACGCAGCGGAACCAAGCATGACGCTCCGGTCATCTTCAACCGAACCTCTGCCGGCCCATATATGAAGAGTTAATTCATCGCCCGGTCTGAAGGAATAGAGCGGTATAAGATTCTGATTTCTCCCGAGAAAAGTACTTTTTGAATCGTAACTACCCAGCGTGTATATCAAACTATCATTCAGGAAAACCTGCATGAAATGGTCAACCTGACTTATATACAAGGCGGGATCCGCACCTTGCCAGTCGGGCAGCTTTGTTCTGAGCCAGACAGACTGATTCTTAACTTTTTCAAAAGCGGAGGCAAGGGACTTCACATTTACCCAGTTTCCGGAAGCTGTTGTGTCGCTTATCTGCATGACAGGCTGTCTGTCTTCTGCGGAGGATTCCGAAAGAACAAGCCAGTCCTGAAGAAAAACAATAGTTTCATTCAGGTCAGCTGTACTCAGACGGTCGACATCATCCGGTTTACCCGTTCTGCTGTTATCTCCCGTATATTCAGCACGCAGCAGAAATGTGAAAAAAGAAATGATTATTAGTAATATGACCGAATACCTACTTATAGCATCTCCCTCTGCTAATATGAGAATCAGGCCTCAGTCATAAAGATAGTGAAAATAATGATTTAGCGGAAGAATAAGATGGAAAATTGATAAAAAAAATATTTGGGGGTGTTCAGCGTGGGAAAGGATGATTTCGAGAGAAAATAAAAAAGCCGGGGGGTTAGTCCGGCTTTAATTAGTAAAAAAGGGTTATTCTATTGACACGCAGGACCACTGGCTAAATCAGTAAGATGAATCGAAGTAGTTCCAATAGAAGTTAAGTGCACATCTGTGCCATTGATGGTGACCCGGAACCACTCCCCTGTGGTAGCAGCATGTGCTATAAGATCTCCATTCGAGGCATACGCAAGCTGCCAAGCCGCATTTGACGTTAACCCATCACCAGATTTGATTAATGAAACCGGGGTCGTATTATGGACAATATCATAGGTATACCAAACAAGGCTAAATGCACTACCGATGAGCAAACCATCCGCATTAATAATTATATCTCCATAATTGGCACCTGCTGGAACATCGTGCACAAATGTTTTTGCTGCTCCAACTAATTTATAGAGTTTGTTAGAATTATCGGGGACAAAATAGTACTCGCCATCATACCATGCGCCGCTGGCAACTATACCGTATCCCGATCCAATTGTAGTCATTGCATGATCATCAATATCGTAATAATAAATTGTTCCACCATTTATTTTGCTCGCAAAATAAATTCTGTGATTAACCGGATCATAAGCATTTCCATTTGGCCAATTTCCATCAGGGTCAATAATTCCCGGATCAAAGACCTCTTGTACCGAGATTGGATTCGAATTCAAATCAACTGAATAAATTTTATCGTTAGTCCCTAGATTGCTGCCATAAACAATCCATTCATTGCAAGGCGGAACAAAATCACAACCAGGGGTTCCGCAATCACCATCCCCATAATCACCCTTTACGACAGCGTGCGCCACTACGTATATACCATCAGAACAAGCTAAATCGGAAATCGTATATGAATCTGTTTGAGTTCCTGCTGCTAAACCTTCGTGAATATTTCCAAATTGTCCCGGGGCAATAGTATACGCACCCTCATTCATGGGCAGGATATCACATCCCACATACAAGTGGGTCTCAGCCATGGTATAATTGCCGCAAGTTGTGAAAGTTACTTCAGCTGTCGATCCATTGTAATTGACACTTACTTCGCCTACACGAGTAGCTGAAGCAATATTACATTGTCCGGCGCCGGCATACATATCGAAATAATAAGTTCCATAATCTGTTAGTGGTCCGTTTGTCCACCCCCATCTTGTAAAATCTTGATCCGGAATATCCAGGAAGCACGTTGCGTTTTCACAGCCGTATGCGAAAGCAGTCTCACTATTCTGTTCTTCCTCATTAGGATTGCATTCCATTTTGAATGAGAATATTTCACCCCAGTTATTTCCCGGCGTCAATGATCCATTACCCCAGCCGGTTTCGGTTTGAACTACAGTCCCATTATCCACGAATTGAACAACGCAATGTGCCGCTGCATAGAAGTCTTTATCATCGTCACATTCAGATGCTCCAAAATTATTAAAAGGAACCGTTATAGAGTAAGTAGTTACACCGGGGGCAAATGATTCATTATATGGGAACTGGCCTGGAATGAGGTTTCCTTTTTTAGTTTGCGGAATATCGCTTGTCTTCCCAGCAACAATAAAGTGAATCTGTGTTATTTCCCATCCAGGTGTTGTAATGGTATACGTAACAGTCAGCGTATTGTCATTGAAGTTATCTTCCAGACATAACGTCCCTACTGGAGTATTTTGCCCCGCATAAATAGTAGTGCATCCCTCACCCGAGTTATCTATATTTATCAGGGCAAGTGAGCCTGTAGTATTTGGAACGGTAACCGGCTGTTCCTGACAGCCATTATAAATTATCCCGGCCACAAATAAAACCGAAATCAACCAAAGAAGCTTTTTCATATACTGATCCTCCATCCTTTTCTTTTTTTTATAAACAGAGGGGGAACTCTTTTGGCATAATACCTTTTATACAGAGATCTTAAACTGAGCCCTCCTTTCAGTAATCTCTATAAGAAGTATTCTTTTAATTGATGGTATAATGCCTGCAAATGACCAGGATACGAGTAATATTCATTCGCTTCCCTTCGTATAAAAGTTTATTCCCTCAATAATAAATTTTGTCGTCAATATTCACGGATATTGATCGTCAGTTAAAATAGAATAAGTGCCGATGGCATGAATGAGGGTGAACGCATTATTTTCCGTGCGTGAACGCACGAAGTTAGATATACAGACAGGCATCTGATAGAATGGGTAGGCAGAGTTACAAATGTAACCCTGGGTAGGGTTAGTTATAGATGCTGAGAGAAGGATGTGGCTAAAACCGGGAGGGTATGTGGGATTGCTATAGCCCGTCAGTTGAAACTGACGGCAATACGGTTAAAAACAAAGGCAATAGGCAGTTGAAACTGACGGCAATACGGTTAAAAACAAAGGCAATAGGCAGTTGAAACTGACGGCAATTCAAGAGAGTGATAAGCTGCTATATTGCCGTCGTGTTTTAACCGGCGGATAATTAATGGAATATAAAAACTCAGGCTTTAGCCATTAATAGTTAAATGCCCGAGGCACAGTGGGAAGGATGTGGCTAAAGCCGGGGAGGGAGTTTATGTGTTTAACTGGTCCGTTGCTTGAAAGCAACGGCAATATACAGTTGAAACTGACGGCAATACGGTTAAAAACAAAGGCAATAGGCAGTTGAAACTGACGGCAATTCAAGAGAGTGATAGGCTGCTATATTGCCGTCGTGTTTTAACCGACGGATAATTAATGGAATATAAAAACTCAGGCTTTAGCCATTAATAGTTAAATGCCCGCGGCACAGTGGGAAGAATGCGGCTAAAGCCGGGGAGGGAGTTTATGTGTTTAACTGGTCCGTTGCTTGAAAGCAACGGCAATATACAGTTGAAACTCAGGCTTTAGCCATTAATAGTTAAATGCCCGCGGCACAGTGGGAAGGATGCGGCTAAAGCCGGGGAGGGAGTTTATGTGTTTAACTGGTCCGTTGCTTGAAAGCAACGGCAATAGACAGTTGAAACTGACGGCAATACGGTTAAAAACAAAGGCAATAGGCAGTTGAAACTGACGGCAATGATCAAGACAGTTTGCAGATGGTTACTTCTCTATCGGCTCAAGTTTTTCCTTCTTCAACAGTAATTCTTCATTACTTTCAACATGGGCCGGATCTTTAATTATACAATCAACCGGGCACACATCCATGCACTGAGGCTGGTCATAGAAGCCGACGCATTCAGTACACTTATCGGGAACAATGTAGAAAAAGTCGGTTGACAGAGGCTGAGATGATTTCCCGTCTAATTTCCATTCAACTCCGCCTTCATAGATGGCTGAATTGGGACATTCAGGTTCACAGGCTCCACAGTTAATGCATTCGTCGGTTATTAAAAGCGCCATAGCAATAATCCTCTTGTGAAAATCATTTTCTTTTACTGCACGAAAAATATACCCGGTTGAAGATATAGTCATTGACTTAAGTCAGCAACCAAAAATTATTGCAGATTGAAGATTGAAGATTGAAGATTGGTGCAGGGCTGTAAATCCCGTGTATCATGACTTTAGTCAATGACTTAATGGTATGATCAGGCAATTTTAACATGTGGAAATAATTATTAATTGAAAACCGGAAAGCGTGATTAGTTATGAAACATTTAATAAAAATAGCACTTAGTTTTTCGCTGGCAATACTGATGGTATCATTAAGTTCCTGCGGTAACGCCGGCAGCAGCGGGTCGGCATTTGACACCCCGAATTCAGAGAATATCATAAATCTGGAGCGCGTTCAGGAAAAGCTTGTGGCACCCCCCTCTCTCCCGGCGTATGAACAAACAGATGACGGAGCACCGAAGGTAGTGGAAGTGGAATTGAGAGTAGTTGAGAAAAAGCTTGAGATTGAACCGGGGGTTTTTACGTGGGCTTTGACTTACGACGGTACAGTGCCCGGACCGTTTATAGTAGTACACCAATACGATTATGTTGAAGTTAAGATCGTTAATCCGTCCACCAATACAATGACACACAATATTGATTTCCATGCCGCTACCGGCGCGATGGGAGGAGGAGATATTTCCCTCGTCGCTCCCGGACAGGATATCACCTTCAGGTTCAGAGCAATCAAGCCGGGAGTTTTCGTTTATCATTGCGCACCCGGAGGTATAATGGTTCCGCTGCATGTGGTTTCGGGAATGAACGGTGCAATAATGGTTCTGCCGCGGAAAGGCTTAACAGATGAAAATGGTAACTCCGTTCATTATGACAGGGCGTATTATATTGCCCAGCAGGACTACTACCTTCCGAAAGATGAAAAGGGAAAATATAAGCAATACGCAACACCTGCAGAAGGATTCGGTGATTTAATAGAGTCGATGAAAACCCTGAGTCCCACGCATATATTCTTTAACGGCGTTGCAGGAGCCCTCACTGGTGATAATGCAATGAAAGCAGAAGTCGGTGAGAAAGTACTTTTCATTACATCCAGCGCAAACAGGGATACAAGGATTCATCTGATAGGCGGCCATGCAGATCTCTACTGGGTAGGCGGCTCCTTTGAAAACAGACCGCTGGCCGACTTTGAAACCTGGCCGGTTCCCGGAGGAACAGCCGTTGCGGCAATTTATGAATTCAGGCAGCCGGGAACGTACACTTTACTGGATCACAATCTTATAGAAGCGCTGGCATACGGTGCGGCTGCGCAGATAAAAGTTGAAGGCAAATGGAACGATGATCTAATGAAAGAAGTTGAGAAGGCCGGTCCGATAAAATAATTCACGGTACAGGATTCAATCAGCCAATTTTTTAAGTTCTTCAAAGTTCTTAACAAACACAGTGCGGTCCTGTACCCTTATTATATTATTATCCCTCAGTTTTTTAACTGCCCTCGAAATAGTTTCAGGGATTGTTCCGAGGTAAGCAGCTAAAGTAGGATTGGAAAGCGGGATCTTAAAAAACGGTTCGGGAAGGTTTTTACTCTCCCCGCTTTCTATTCCTTTTACAATATAATCCGCCAGGCGGTTCACAACTTCTTTGAGTGAGAGATCCTCTGCCTTAACGGTAATATTTTTAAGCCGCTTTGCAAACCCGGACATTATTTTAAAACTTAATTTAGGATTATCCTCCAGAAGGTTGAGGAATTCATTTTTCGGAACAAAAAGTAAAGTAGTATCATCCAGTACCTGCACACTTGCGGGGCAATCGCCCCCGGTAAATAAAGGCACATCACCAAAAAGATGAGGCTTAGTTAACAGGTGCAGAATATACTCCTTACCCTGAGGCGACATTTTAAAGATTTTAACCTGTCCTTTTAAAACAATATATATCCCGAGAAACTCGTCGCCCTCGTGAAACACATATTCATCCTTGTTGTAATTAACAAGTCTGCTAAGCGCAGTTATCTTCCTCAACTCCTCCCGGGTCAATTCAGAAAAGAGAGGGATATCCTGTAGTACCATTCCGCATTTTCAAATTACTGATTCGATATCCAAACTTAAGTATTTGTTCTATTAATGAAAATGTGCATCCGCAGGGTCCAAATGCAGTTGAAACTGACCGCAATAACTGTGAATATTGTATAGGCAGGATTAGCGATGTTGAACCCCGATGGGGTTCTGAGGGAAGGTTGGATAGGCAGAGTTACAAATATGTAACCCCGAGTGGGTTTAGGTATATAAATACAGGGGGAAGGATGCGGCTAAAGCCGGGAGGGTATGTGGGATTGCTATAGCCCGTCAGTTGAAACTGACGGCAATAGAAGGATAATATGATACTTTATAATTAATGGCTGAAGCTGGGGGGTATTATTTGTTTAACTAGCTCCGGCGAAACCAGCCTATAAGCAGGTGAAACTTCTATGCAGGTAAAAGATATCAGTACAGGGGGAAGGATGCTGCTAAAGTCGGGAGGGTATGTGGGATTGCTATAGCCCGTCAGTTGAAACTGACGGCAATAGAAGGATAATATGATACTTTATAATTAATGGCTGAAGCTGGGGGGTATTATTTGTTTAACTAGCTCCGGCGAAACCAGCCTATAAGCAGGTGAAACTTCTATGCAGGTAAAAGATATCAGTACAGGGGGAAGGATGCGGCTAAAGCCGGGAGGGTATGTGGGATTGCTATAGCCCGTCAGTTGAAACTGACGGCAATAGAAGGATAATATGATACTTTATAATTAATGGCTGAAGCTGGGGGGGTATTATTTGTTTAACTAGCTCCGGCGAAACCAGCCTATAAGCAGGTGAAACTTCTATGCAGGTAAAAGATATCAGTACAGAGGGAAGGATGCGGCTAAAGCCGGGAGGGTATGTGGGATTGCTATAGCCCGTCAGTTGAAACTGACGGCAATAGAAGGATAATATGATACTTTATAATTAATGGCTGAAGCTGGGGGGTATTATTTGTTTAACTAGCCCGTTGCTTGAAAGCAACGGCAATAGTCAGTTGAGATTGGCGGCAATGCGGTAAAGCATAGCCAATAAGAAAATCGGATCAAATCTGACTTAAGTCAATGTTTTGGGAATCCCGGCCGATTAACTTTCCTACGAATTTCAATAAACTATCAAAATAATTTCAGGGAGAGAATTATGAAAACCTATCTCAAATTTACGCGGATACTTCTGTTTGTTTCATTTCTGGTCATTTTCGATAATAACGCATTTGCCCATTGTGATTCTGTAGAAGGTCCGGTTGTAAAGGCCTCACAAAAAGCGTTAGAAACCGGAAATATTAATTATGTCCTTATCTGGGTAAGGCAGGAAGATGAATCGCAGGTAAGGGATATCTTCGAAAAAGTGAGCAAAGTAAGGACTTTGAACCAGGAAGTAAAAGAGCTTGCAGATATGTACTTTTTCGAAACTGTGGTAAGAATACATCGTATGGGTGAGGGTGTGGGTTATACAGGTCTGAAGCCTGCCGGTTATAAACCAGAAGAAGGCATTGAGGCTGCCGACATTGCTATCGGGAAAAATTCAATCGACGGCATACTGGATCATACAGATAAACAATATCATCAAAAACTTAAAGACTTGTTCGGCACCCTTCAATCGAAGATGGACTATAGCGTAGATGATTTAACCGCAGGCAGAGAATACGTTGAGACATACGTTCATTTCATTCATTACGTTGAATCCCTGTTTGGCGGCGAACCCAGCCTATAAGCAGGTGAAACTTCTATGCAGGTAAAAGATATCAGTATAAAACGCATAAAAGAACTTCCCGGCTTAATCGAAGAACTATAAATAGTACAGGGGGAAGGATGCGGCTAAAGCCGGGAGGGTATGTGGGATTGCTATAGCCCGTCAGTTGAAACTGACGGCAATAGAAGGATAATATGATACTTTATAATTAATGGCTGAAGCCGGGAGGGTGTATTATGATTACAAAAGCTCCGTTGCTTAAAAGCAACGGCAATAGAAGGTAAAACACGATGGGAATACAGTTAAAACGCGACGGCAATATAGCATCTTATCACTCTCTTGTATTACCATCAATTTCAACTAATATCTGCAGGGGTATTGAAGCATTCACCAACTAACCTCTATCTACCAATATATTTTTGCATTATAATGATTATAAATATCAGTCATATACTCATAATCCGGGGTTTTAGGCCAATTGTCCTTATCGAAACCCGGTGCATTTTCCAGGGTTCCCTTAGACACGTTAAGCAAAAATTGTTCATTTACGGTATCCAGACGCAGTTTCTCCCATGGTACCGCAAAATATTTTCCGCCAATGCCTAAAAAGCTTCCAAAAGAAACAACTGCGTATGCTATTCTACCCTTTTCTACATCCAGCATAATCTCCTCGATTTTTCCGAGATCCTCCCCGGCCGAATTAGTTACATCATCCCCTATCATCGTTGTTGCCGATAAAACAGCCATATAATCCTCCATAAATTTAATTTGTTTGGAATTTATTATATCCAACCGGAGGACGATAAAAAATGTTAAATGTCACGGAATAATAATGGAATGGCTAAGAGCATAAATTAAATAAACATTGGGAAGACACTTTTCGCAATCGTACTATAACCTTTACTGATAACGTAGTACCTGGAAATATCAAGTTCTTCAGCACGTTTCCGCAGCATTTTCAAATCACTTTCGGAGGATTTCAATTTTACTTCAAATGCAATTTCCTTATTCAGGATAAAATCGATCTCGCTGATACCCCGTTTGTTATAAAAGTACAGGTCGCCGTAGTAACCCAGTTGATTAGCAACTGCGTTTTCAAAAAGCTGACCATCATTCACCTTCCCGATTGTGTTAAGCAGTCCCGTATCCTCAAAGTACACTTTTCTTCCGCCGGCAACAGATTTATCGATACGCTTAGAATATTTCGGAATGAGCTTAATAAAAAATACTCCCTGCAGGAGTTCGAGGTATTCATAAACCTTAGCTCTTGCAATACCCAGCTCACCTGAGAGTCTCGTGATGTCAAGAAGGTTTCCTGTCCGCGGGACAAGCAAAAGGATCAGGTCGCGCATATCCTTAATATCCTTAACATCTGATAATATTTTGATATCCTTTTCAAAAAAGGACACAAAAATATTTTTTAATATTAATTTCTTTGTACCTGTATCCGCGGTTGTTACAACCTCAGGAAAGCCGCCGTATTCCAGGTAATCATTATACCTGGATTCATATTTTTTATAGTCAATTAATGGATAAGAATCTTTCAATTCAAGCTGGTTTTTTCCTGAGGCCTGATCTGTTTTATCATTAAAAAATAAATATTCATCAAAGCTGAGAGGTTTCAGAAGGAACAAAAATTTCCTGCCGCTCAAAGACTCCGGAAACAGATTTTTCAGATAATAATTCGAAGAGCCCGTTACCACATACTTCACGTTAAATTTATCGATATGAAATTTTATTATCCTCGTAATATCGGGGAAATTCTGAATCTCATCGATGAACACAAACAGTCTTGCCTCCCCTTTCACCCCCGCTTCCCGCTTCAGGCGGTGATAAATAGCATTGTAATCGATATCCTCAAAATTCAAATGATCCAGGGGATTCTCAAAATCGAACCATAATTTCGGATGGCTGACTTGTTCAAAAAGCTGCTTCATAAGCGTGGTTTTCCCCACCTGCCTCATACCAGTAATAATCAAAGCATTTTTATGATCCAGGTACTTCTGTAAATCATTAAAAAGATATCTTTTTTTCATATTTGTCTGACTTTTTTTACAAATATACGCATATTTGTATAAATATCAATACAAATCCTCTCTTTGGACCATCTTTAGACCATTATGGACCATCCTTGGACGCTCCATGAGAGGGGTATGGTCCTAAATTTTATACGATTTTAGCTTAATTTAAAAGGATTTTAAGATTTGGTCGCTGTGGTCCGTAAGCATCAAGTGCATATCCATGGGAGTAAATCCCTCAAGTTCCGCCTGCGGGGTATTATTGTAATCCATTATCATTAAAAGCCCAGTGATATTAATACTCTTTTAATAAATATATGAAATTTTCAAATAAAGCCTTTGAATAATAAATTTCATCTGGGGAATAATGTGGACCCGGAACCGGGGAATCAAATGAACCTGAAATTTGTTACCGCGCTGATAATTGCGGTTATTTTTGCTTTCATTCTGGCGGCGATTTTTGGCAGGAGTGCGTGGGGGATCCCATTTGTGTTCATACTGGTAATCATTTTCGGCGTTACATGGGCAGGCGGGGCACATTTACAAAAAGTCCTAGACGCGTAAGGGTCCTAAAACCCACTATATTCCCAAGGCGTTCATTTGAAAAAATCACTTCATTTCTTTTACCATTAATGGTTTAACAAAAAAAACCCGGCAACGGGGGTGCTGCCGGGCAGAAAAACATTTATTGGAAGAAAAAGTAAAGATTATTCAGGCAAACCTTTCCCTGGGAGTCTTATTATTAGCTCTGAAGGATTCGACTAAAGTATTCAACCACGTTTTAATTGATTCTTTGGTTAACAATATCATCCGATGTCTTGTTAACTGTCTTCTTACGATGGAAAAATCATAAATTTGGATCATAACCAACTCATTAGTTTCCGGATTAATATGGAATAAAATATTCCCATCTATCTCTCTGACCTCGAGAGGAGATTTATTAAGCTCAGGATTAGAAACAAAAGCAGTTAGTAAATCTAATTCTTTATCTATTTTTAATTGGATTTCTTCCATAATAATTTGCCTTTCTTAGGCTTATTTTCAGGATAAAAAGTGACTATAAAGTTCTTTTTCCCTAATAATCTACTAAAAAACGTTCCATATCTTAATTCTACAACCGCAAATCAAATATAATTAACGTATGTTAAATATCATAGAATATTTCCTCATACCATTAATGGGCAAAAAAAACCCGGCAACGGGGGTGCTGCCGGGCCGAACTCTTTCAATCATCACGAGGCAGGGGTAAACCTCTGTGAACAAGTTCTAAAGTATATAACAAGGGGAAAGTATAAAAGGTTCCCGGGGGGAGAAATATGGGGCTAAAGCCCGGATTGTTGTTATTAGCAGTTAGATGTCCGTTGGTTGAAAACCAACGGTAATATCAGCTGAAACCAACGGTAATATCAGTTGAAACCAACGGCTAAATGTCCGTAGTTGAAAACCAACGGTAATGAGGTCAGGATATGCAAACCAACGGCAATATCAGTTGAAACCAACGGTAATGCTGTTAAAACAGCGGTAATGCAGTTGAAACTGACGGCAATGGGGGTTGAAATGCGACGGCAATGTTAGGGTTAAAAGCAACGGGAATGGGTTAGAGACCGTACCAGAGGGTGAGGGCGAAGGAATTTTTCTGGCCTAAGAGATAATCAGGGGTGCGGGCGGCATCCTCATCGGTGATATCCGAATACCAGTATTCGAAGCGGCCCCACAGATCGTGCAGCCACTCATATTGAGCGGAAAAACCGATACTGGTTTCCTTCCTTACAGGACCATATAAAAACGTCTCATCTTCCATAAGCGAATACGCATAAGCAATATCCTTCAGGCCGCCTTTTCTGATCTGCTGCAGCGGTCAATGACAGATCCAGTCCGCGCATCAGGCGGTAATCAAACTTAAGACTCAGCTGGTCCGCATTCTGTCCCAGCCAGTCGCCCAGCGGATAATCAAGATGCTTATAGGTAGTCACTTCATCCTTATGCTCATACAGCCAGGGGGATGTACGCGTATACTCAATATTTATATCAAGATTGGGGACAAAGAGGTCGACCTTCTTCCCTCCCACTGTTACCCCATACCAGGTATTGCTGAAATCCTGCTTCAGAACATTGCGTATCTCGGTAACGTCTATAAATACAGTCGAATAAAACTCGAAAGTCTCAGGCAGCCGTACAGCCGCATCAAAGAACATCTGTCCGTTGCTGTCCTCCACATCAAGCCGACCGGTATTATGATCAAGGAACTTGAAGAACATGAAAGGAATAAAAAACTCAGGACGAAGATCGCCCGTATAAATAACAGAATTCCCCAGCGACACATCCAGCCACTCAACAGGAGTAACACTCAGGAAATTAGCTGCTATATACTTTGAATGGTAAGCCTCCCTCAGTCGCGGGGCAATACTTTCCGGGTACGCATAATAAAATTTTGAAGAATCCAGCACCAGCGAATTAAGCCACCCGTGCATATAATAAAACCTGAACCAGGAAACAGGACGAAGATCAAGCCGCAGATAAGGATAAGACGGCGGTTTGGATGACAGGATAAGCTGACCCATCTTTCCGTGCCCCCAGTTCATATGCTCCTTTAACCAGTCCAACCGATCCCCACTTCCAGTTGAAGTTAATAGCCCCGGTAAGCTCAGTATACTCAATCCCGTTAGGGGCTCCCTTCACAGATGCACCCGTTACAGGAGAAAAAGCCTTTGTTCTATCAGTATTATCACCATACTCGCCGTTATCGCGAAGATCAAGAGAACCGCCGAACCAGTCGCCGTAAGTGCCGAAGAACCCTGCGCCCCACCAGCGCTTATGTCCCGACTTCCCGCCGATAGAAGAAATCCCATACCCGGCCACCGGCCACACCGAAACCCTGAAAAGCGAATCGCATAATGATAAAGATACCATCTCTGTTTCTGGGGAAGGTTCATCTCATAAGCATATTCCTCCTCATACCACTCAAGCTGTTTCCGTTCAACTTCATTCAGCTGAGCCAGACTTCCCTGCCGCCTCAGATCAACTTATCAGCAATCAGCTTCCTCGGCAGCGGCAGCACCTCATTATGAAACTCAATCTACTCCCTTTAGCGACAATCGTTCCAGAAAATCATAAACCCCATTATCCGCAGGAGTATAAACAACCTGAGCAGATGCAGGCCGCATTTAATAATAAAGCAATAAGAAGAGATTTAATTCTCAATAAAATGATAAGTCTTATGAATGAAATGAATTATATCTTAAAATATAATCGATAATAGGCAAATTTACGAACTGAGATCCAGGGAAAAGATGCGGCTAAAGCCGGGGGGGGTATAGTGTTGTCTGGTCCGTCGGTTAAAACGCGACGGCAATGGGGTTGAGACTGAAGGAAATAAACGAATAGAAATTTTTGCTGGGGAATAACCTGCTTACTTACTAACTGCTTCTTGCTCTCTTAACCACAATATTAACAACACCATCCACATATACTTAGCATCCGCTCTCCAGCCCAGCTGATCATACGAATCAAAATACCTGGCTTCAGAAGCCATAATTTCGTTCAGTGTTTTCGGCATATCTGCGTAGTACGGGGGAAACAGTCCGGGTTTATACTTCAGCCGCCTCTGATTTGTGTTCATCGGAATAAAGACTAAGATAATGAGGACTCAATGGACGCACCCCAACAAGCTTCAGATCGCCGCGCATCCAGTTATACAGCATGGGCAGCTCATCAAGCCAGACTTTCCTTAAAAACCTTCCCCATTTGTTACACGGAAATCATTATTAAACTTCCCGCCGTCCTTAAGATTATAAAGCTTAAAAACATAAGACTGCAGGTATTCCGCATACGGATGCATAGTACGCAGCTTATAAACAGTTATAGGTTTGCCGTTCTTTACCAACACGGGCCAGCTGAACAAACGGACCATACGTAGGATGAGGGTCATAAGAAGGGCCTTCAACATTTCGGGCGGCAAAATACAGCAGACCATTTATCTCCTTAAGACCTTTCATCTCAAACCCGCAGGAGATCAACCTCCCAAGAGTTTCAGCTTTCGAGATCACCCTGTTCCTGCCCTTAGTAAGCCAGAAATAAAATTTACGTGTAGGTTTCCATTTAGGAAAAATCCTCTTATACGTAAAATCAATAACATAAAACAGGCGCGCGGCAAGAGGAGTATATTTCCTGTAAATCCTTTTTTTCCTCAGTTCGATTGTCTCGACACACCCGATAAAGATACCATTAAACGGTACAAGATTATTGATCTTATTAAAGAACTTATTAAGGAACCGGATATCATTTATACGCTGAAGATTAACCAGGTTATAAATTTCAGCCTTATTAACATCAGGTATTTCAGATCTCTTTTTAACATTAACCGATTTTGGTAAAAGTACAATCCAGATCAGCATATTGGGAAATAAAATCAGACAGTTCCGGGTGAAGACTGGGCTGAACCCAGGAATTTCACTAACGCTCTTTGACGTACAGGTATCGGAAATGCTTTAAGAGCAAGCTCTTTAAAACTAGGTCTGGCTTCGTGCATGTGGGAATTACCCCTGTACTTCAGCATTTAGTTGTAAAATTTTTCTTCATATTATCTTATATATCAAATACTTTGCCTGTCAAACAGCATAGAATCGATTAAAATCCTAACACACTTATAAATATTTTTACTGAAAAGACCACTATTCGTGTAATAACTACACAAATTTAATTAACTTCAAAAATTCAAAATAACAACTGAAATAATAATAATTACTTAATACATCGAAATGATTTCAATCATACTTCCCTCACCCATTATAATAGACAAAAAATCCCTCCTTTCGGAAAATCCTTACTTACTCCCTATTCTTCTTATTATTAATCCCGCGACCCCCAGCCACAACAACGTATTCGCCGAAATATCCTTCGAGAACTGAGCAAGGAACAAAGCAAAAAGAAAAAAAAACATCACCGGAGGTCCAAGTTTCCAGGAATAATAAAATATAAGGCAAGCAAAACAAAAAAGAACAATAAACCTATAATACCCAGCTCTGACGCAAACTCAAGAAAAATATTATGCGGGTAGGACATAAAATCCGTAATTTATTCCTCTAAAATTCTTAAAACCACCAAACCCCTCCCCCGCAAGGGGACTATCAATAAACATATCAACCGCCGCGTCATACCCCTGAAGATGAGTATGAATAGAAGAATCGCCCTTAAAATCCATGTTCCTCATAATCCTGCATCGCAGAATACCTAGTAATCAGCGTACTACGGCAGTGCGGAGAAAAGTACCATACTGACCCACGGCCGTTCCGTTACTCAAACTTTGAAAATCGACCGCCTGGAGAATTCCGTCACTCACCGAATAACTCAGTTCAAACCAACCCGTTCCGCCGTCAGTCGATCTGAGGATATTTCCAAGGAGTCCCACAGCTGCAGCGTTCATTCCAATCTTTAAAATACACAGCCCAGAGCTCCTCCGTTGTACCGGAAGACTGCAATGTCCATGTCCGGCCGCCATTCTCCGTCCTCACGATCCTTCCGAAATAGCCAACCGCCACCCCGGTATTCGCATCCGAAAAAGCCACCTTATACAGATCCGAAGCTGAAAAGTCCTGGACGCGGCAGGGTCCTAAAACCCACTATATTCTCAAGGCGTTCATTTGAAAAAATCACTTCATTTCTTTTACCATTTATGGTTTAACAAAAAAAACCCGGCAACGGGGGTGCTGCCGGGCCGAACTCTTTCAATCATCACGAGGCAGGGGTAAACCTCTGTGAACAAGTTCTATAATGGATAACAAAGGAATGAGAGGAAAGGTTCCATAAGAAAACCAGAGTTGATAGCCTTTAACCGGAGGGTATATTGCCTGGACACCCCATGCTCAGTCCATGTCCATCCATGTCCATCTCATATCGCCTCAGGAAAGCGGTATGGACATGGAAATCATTAGATTTCAGCATCTATTCACAACTTTTTTGATGCATGTCCATCATGTCCATCGAATTCCCTATTTATATATGTGGATGTATTTGGTTAGGAATGTGAGACAAATTTGAGTGTAAAAAGGATAGATTATTATATATTTTATAATACAGTTTCATTAGATATCCCCATTGAAAGATAAAAAAAACCCGCTATATTCCCAAGGTTTAAATTCCAAAATTTTCTTTTTTCTTTATCCATTTACGGTTAGTGAAAGTTTTCGTATAAGGAATATTATCCTTTGTCAATTCGTCCTAGCTCATGCGTCTTTTGGGAAGAAAGAAAAAATCCTATAAACAAAAACCGGCAGCGTGGATGCTGCCGGCTGAGATCTTGTAATAGTTAAATTAAGTACTTCCTCACCTCAGAAGGATCATTTTTTCAGTCTTACTAAAATTATTCGTTTCAATTCTGTAGTAATAAACCCCACTGGCTAAATCTTCAGCGCTAAAGATGATAGTATGTGATCCTTTTTTCTGATAATTTTGGACAAGATTTTGAACTTCTCGACTAAGTATATTATAGACTTTTAAGGAAACATAGCCATCCTTTGCTAAATAATATTCAATTTTAGTCGAAGGATTGAAAGGATTGGGATAATTATCATATATCCTGTAATTAACTGATATATCTTGTGAGTTGTTATGATTAGCTTTATAAATGTTCCAATTATTTCTAATTTCTTCAATTTTTGATTTTAACGCATGGTACTGATTACTGTCTATTTTTGCTGAATTCAACATAGCTTGAATCTTGTTTTCCAAGGCATTTAACTTATTACTGGCGGCGATATGTTTTCCATCAGCCTTAGCTTGAAGTGCTTCCTCAAGCTTATTTTTTAGTTCATTGCACTCCCCAAGCGTAATATTTCCGTTAATCCGTAGATAATCAAAATCTTGATTTAATTCTTCTGGGATTACTTTAGTTAGTTCAGGATTTGGAATATAGTCTAAGTTGTCCTTGCGCGCTTGTCTGATAAATTCAACAATATCCTTCATTTCCAAAATATTCACCTCTTGATCTTTTACATAAAGAACATAGTCAACTAAGAAAGATGTTTGATCACCAGTTATGGTGGGCATAGACGAACAATCATCATTATTATCTGCAAACCAATTAGCAAACGATAATCTCATATTATTAGTTGGGTAAATACTTTGTGACCCACCACTAATAGTGCTCTGAATGACACCACCAAGTGTTTGGTAGTCACTGTACATTTCATATTTAACGTTGGTGCCATCTGTAAAAGACAAAAGTAGATATGTCCAGTCATTCAAGGTTATAGGCAGGTCCGCTTTAGCACGATCCGCACTATTAGATGTATGCCATGTATTAAAATACATACTAGATTCTCTATTTCCATTCATGTCCCAGTAATCATAGGGTAAATACTCCAAAATCACATTCGGAATGTGATGGCAAACCCCCGGGGACACTGTTTATTGTAAAAAAGGTTTCAACATTGCTATCATGGTCTTATAAAAAGGTGAAAGATCAAATTTAACCTTTGTAGATGATGTTCCCTCAAAAAATTTCCTTTGATTTCCACACTTTCTAACCTGGAATTCACAAGATTATTGTATAGTAGTTGTTTTTCAGGATTAAGTTGCCGCTATCGAAATTCATATTATTTTCGCTGTAATAGGTAAATTTATCTACAGGCGGCTTGACCATATCCTTCGACAGGATACCATCCAAAATCAGTTAACTCACTATTTTATTCCTTGATATTCAAAATCATCAAAAAAGTAATCTGGGCCTAGAACCAAATATTCGATCACTGATTCTTTCATCTGAATTTTCATTATACCTTTATAACCTTAATTTTTGTATTTCTCGAATCTAATTCTGTGGGCTTCCACTCGTAATTTCTGGCATCACCATTTAGATTATTCTGAATAGTATGCCAAGAACCACCACCGTCAGTGCTATAAAACAATTGAAAATAATTATAATCTACATCTGTCTCCCAAGAAATATTAACATTATTTTTTTCGCTTCAAAAATATTTCCACTTTGCGGGTTTGTTATAGTTATTTTATTTGCACCTATGGAATATCTTGATTAAATATTTGGAACAGCTCCATTAGGATTTTCTTTTAAAGGCATAAATTATATTATGATGATCTTTATCCTGTACAGCAGGGGACCAGGAATACATGCCCGAAAGTTGAGTAGCCGTTGTTTCTACAACATCCTGAGCGATATCGTATTTATAGATCATAGGATTATTTTCAAGTGATTTGGAAAAAATAAATTGCATTCTCTGAAGGAATATACCATCATTAAATAGCCATTGAATTGGAATTTGTAGCAGGGATGTGAGCATTCAAAGGGTCTACTTCATAGGTTAACGGATTAAATCGCTCGATATTCCTCGCACTTGCATATTCCTGCCCTTCCCAATAATATATCCAGCCATCATCTGCTAGTGTTGCTGTAACACCATTTGCTGCATCAGTCATATTTGCAACCATTGTTAACTGATTTGAAACTGGATCAAGCTCATAAATTTCTGTCTTATCCACGCCCGTATGGCCTCCAAAAAAATAAATTTTGCCATTAGCGGTACATCCGTTCATATCCCAAATTGTATTATAGCCAGGTATTGCGAATGATATACTCGACGAACCATTTTGAAGATTAATGTCGATTTGAATGATTATCACTTCCCCATCCGCCTGTATTACCAGTTCGAAATCCAGGTCCCAGATAGAAATGACCATCATTATACAAAGCAGAAGCTGCATACATAGATAACGGATAAGGTAACGTATACGATAATTCACTCCAATGCTTGGTGTTAATATTGTACGTTCTAATTTTATCATTGGCATTGACATATGATGAACCAGGTATAATTCTCTGCCTCCAAAATAATAAATATACGCCATTCAAACAAAATCTGATGGATAATAAGCATGCATTGATACCGGAAAATTTCCTAATTCCTCAACAGTAACATCCTGAGAATAATTGATGGACGAAAACATTGTGAGAATCAGAATTAAAAAAGAGTGAAATTAGAATTGTGCATTGTACCTCCTGTTAGATAATGGTTGTATCCTATAGATATTAGGAATTTTAACCTATTCGGAGAGTACAGAAAAATAATGGGGGATATATGTGGGGCAGAGAGCGGGAAGTGAAAAAGTGGCTGGCATTCAAGGAAATGAAATTCTAGGCTGGCAGGGTCCCTGCCGCGTTATTAGTACCAATAGTCCATATGGTTTGGAATG